>CAVZWN010000005.1:0-610435 GCA_963779055.1 uncultured Gammaproteobacteria bacterium | reverse complement strand
GCGAAAAGATGGTGATGCGGATCTTCAACCCCGATGTGATCGCGCAGAACTTCAAGGAAATGGGCTTCACCGATGAGGATGTGGCCCGCTGGACCCAGATGATGCGCAGCCCAACGGTATTGTCCTGGTCACCGGCCCGACCGGTTCGGGCAAGACCACCACGCTGTATTCCGCCCTGCGCCAGCTGGCAGTACCGGAAGTCAATGTCTGCACGATCGAAGACCCGATCGAGATGATCGCGCCCCAGCTCAACCAGATGCAGGTGCAGCACAATATCGGCCTGGATTTCGCCAGCGGCGTGCGCACCCTGATGCGCCAGGATCCGGACATCATCATGGTGGGCGAGATTCGCGACCTGGAAACCGCGGAAATGGCGATTCAGGCGGCGCTGACCGGCCATCTGGTGCTGTCCACCCTGCATACCAATGATGCACCTTCGGCGATTTCCCGCCTGCTCGACTTGGGTGTTCCGCCTTACCTGATCAACGCGACCCTGCTCGGGGTGATGGCGCAACGTCTGGTGCGTACCCTGTGTCCGCACTGCAAGGAGCGCGAAACACTCGACAGCGAGGTTTGGGAATCCATGGTCAAACCGTGGAAGGCCGCCGCACCGGCAACGGCCTGCGCGCCGAAAGGCTGTCTGGAATGCCGCATGACCGGCTACCTCGGCGCATCGGCTTGTACGAGATCCTGGTCATGTCGCCGGCTTGCGCAAGCTGGTCAAGCCTGCCTGTGATGTCGCCGCTCTGCGCGAGCAGGCCTACAAGGAAGGCATGAAGCCGCTCAGGATCAGCGGCGCGCAGAAAGTCGCGAGCGGGATCACCACCATAGAGGAAGTGCTGCGAGTAACGCCACCGCCGGGGCAGTAGTCGCGGAAGTTATGTTTCGGAATCTATTTTCGTTCAGGTTTCTGTCAGCTTGCGTGTGTAAAAATTCTTGCAATGGCAGCAGGTTGGTTTAAGATAGCCAGCTCCAGATTTTGTGGTTTTGTTGTAAATTCATTATTTACCATGTTTTTTGAGGAGTCGATTATGAAAGCTACCTGGTTGGGAATGGCCGCTGCGGCCGCTGTACTGGTTTCTGGTTACGCTAATGCGGCGGATGAGGCTGCGATGGTCGCGCTGGCGCAGAAAAGCGCCTGCATGAGCTGCCACGGCATGGACAAGAAAATTGTCGGCCCTGGCTACAAGGAAGTTGCTGCCAAGTACAAAGGCGACAAGGGTGCCGAAGCCAAATTGGCCGCCAAGGTAAAGGCTGGCGGCAAGGGCGCATGGGGTGAAGTTCCGATGCCGCCAAACGCTGCAGTCAAGGATGAGGATGTCAAGGCCCTGGTCCACTGGATTTTGACCCGCAAGTACTAAAACAGGCGCATCCGGGTCTGTGCAAAGCCAACCCTCGGGTTGGCTTTTTGTTTGGAACTCGGAAATTTCGATAGAATAGGCAGCTTGACGAGCCAATAATGATTTTAGGGAGAAAAAATTGAAATCGCGCCTGCTGGTTGTGCTGCTTTCGACTGTGCTGCTCAATCTTGCCGCCTGTGGCAAAAAAGACACAGAGCCCGCCGCAGACGGGAAATGGTGGTGAAGATTGGCGCCATTCAGCCCCTCACCGGACCGCAGGCACATCTGGGCAAGGATAACGAGAACGGCACACGCATGGCGATTGATGATGCCAACGCAAGGCGCATCAAGATCGGCGGCAAACCGTCCGGTTCGAACTGCTGAGCGAAGACGACCAGACCGACCCTAATACCGCGACCATCGTGGCGCAGAAAATGGTGGACACGAAAGTCAGCGGCATCATCGGCCATCTCAATTCCGGCACCACCATCCCCGCCTCGAAAATCTATTCTGATGCGGGCATCGTGCAGATTTCTCCCTCTGCAACCAACCCCAAATACACCGAGCAGGGTTTCAGGACTGCTTTCCGGGTAATGCCCAATGACGTGCAGCAGGGTAAGGTACTCGGTGATTTTGCCGTCACCCGGCTTGGCGCGAAGAAAATCGCCATCATCGATGACCGCACGGCATACGGGCAGGGTCTGGCGGACCAGTTCGAGGCGGCGGCGAAGGCGGCAGGCGCGGAGATCGTGACGCGCCAGTACACTACGGACAAATCCACCGACTTCATGGCGATCCTGACCGCGGTAAAGTCCGAAAAAGCCGATGTGCTGTTTTTTGGCGGCATGGATGCTCAGGGCGGCCCGATGATCAAACAGTTCAAGACTCTGGGACTGAACGCCAAGTTTCTCATGGGTGACGGCGGCAGCACGCCGGAGTTCATCAAGCTGTCGGGTGGCAGCGCTGAAGGCGCCTACAGTTCCCTGCCAGGCTTGCCGCTGGACAAGATGCCGGGAGGCAAGCCTTTCAGCGACAAATTTACCGCCAAATATGGCCAGATACAGCTTTACGCGCCCTATTGCTACGACGCGGTGAGCGTCATGATCGCTGCCATGCAGAAGGCCGATTCCATCGATCCGGCGAAATATCTGCCGGTGCTGGCCGGCATTTCGCATGAAGGGGTGACCGCAAATCAGCTTCGACGCGAAAGGCGACATCAAGGATGGCGCGATCACCCTGTACCAGGTCAAGAACAACCAGTGGGAAGTGCTTGAAACGGTGGGCGGCGCCGGTCAGTAAATGGAATATATACAGCATGTTGAATGCGCTTGCTTCCCCCCTGACAAGGGGGGATTGAGGGGGGTTGTTCCAGCGTTATCTTACCGGACTGGCTCCTCGCTCAACGCCATTCCCCTTGTCACGGGGGAGATAGGTCAGGGGAAACCTCTGCATTCCGGTAATTTATCTTGGATATTTTTTTCCAGCAACTCATCAATGGCCTGGTGCTGGGCAGCGTCTATGCGCTGGTCGCGCTGGGCTACACCATGGTGTACGGCATTCTCGAGCTCATCAATTTCGCCCACGGCGAAATCACCATGATGGGCGCGATGGTGGCGCTGGCGGTCATCGGCGCACTGGCGCTGGCCGCCCCTGGCCTGCCCGGCGTGGCTGATCCTGCTGGCGGGCTGGCTGGTCGCGATTCCGGTCTGCATGGCGCTGGGCTTGCTGATCGAGCGCGTCGCCTATCGTCCGCTCGCGCAACGCGCCGCGCCTGGCGCCGCTGATCACCGCCATCGGCGTGTCGATCATCCTGCAGAACGTCGCCATGCTGATCTGGGGCAAGCAGTACATTTCCGTTCCCGCCCATCCTGCCGCAGGGCGCGCCACGACATTGCTCGGCGCACCATCAGCGACACTCAGATCGCCATTCTGGTGCTGGCGCTGCGTGATCATGGTGGGGCTGATTCTGGTGGTGCAAGAAAACCCGCACTCGGGCGCGCCATGCGCGCCACCGCGCAGTCGCCGCCAGGTGGCCAGCCTGATGGGGGTGGATGTCAACCGCGTGATCGCGTCCACCTTCGTCATCGGCTCGGCGCTGGCTGCGATTGCCGGGCGTGATGGTGAGCGCCTACTACGGCCTGGCGCACTACTACATGGGCTTCCTGCTCGGCCTCAAGGCCTTCTCGGCGGCGGTGCTGGGCGGCATCGGCAACCTGGGCGGCGCCATGCTGGGCGGCCTGCTGCTGGGCTGATCGAACCATTGGCGCGGGCTATATCGGCGACCTCACCGGTGGCTTCCTGGGCAGCCACTACCAGGATGTGTTCGCCTTTTTCGTGCTGATCGCGGTGCTGGTGTTCCGTCCTTCTGGCCTGCTTGGTGAACGCGTTGGCGGACGCGCCCGTGAGCTGGAGCCTGGCTGCAAATCGGACCGCCGCGCGGCAATGCTTCGGCCTTTGTTGGCGCTCGGCCTGCTGCTGGCGCTGCTGCCATTTCTGATCGACGCGGGCCTGGGCAACGGCTGGGTGCGCCTGCTCGATCTGGCGCTGCTCTACATCATGCTGGCGCTGGGGCTGAATATCGTGGTCGGCTACGCCGGTCTGCTCGATCTGGGCTACGTCGCGTTTTACGCGGTCGGCGCCTACCTCTACGCCCGGCTGGCCACCGCATTTCGGCCTGCATCTGCCGTTCTGGCTGGTCCTGCCGCTGGGGGCGCTGGTCGCCGGACTGTTCGGCGTGATGCTGGGCGCGCCGACCTTGCGGCTGCGCGGGGACTATCTGGCCATCGTGACGCTGGGTTTCGGCGAAATCATCCGCATTTTCCTGAACAACCTCAATGCGCCGTTCAATCTCACCAACGGGCCGCAAGGCATCAGCCTGATCGACCCGCTCGGTGCACGGCGGGGTTTCCCTCAGCCAGTCGTTCGACACTGTTCGGCATGCAGGTGCCCGGCATCTACGCCATTTATTACCTGTTTCCTGGCGCTGGTCCTGCTGGTGATTTTCATTTCGATGCGTCTGGAAGATTCGCGCATCGGCCGCGCCTGGGTGGCGATCCGCGAAGACGAGATGGCCGCCGAAGCGATGGGCATCAATACGCGCAACCTCAAACTGCTGGCGTTCGCCATGGGCGCCAGTTTCGGCGGGATTTCCGGGGGGCTGTTCGCCGGTTTTCAGGGCTTCGTCAGCCCGGAAAGCTTCAATCTGATGGAATCCATCATGATCCTGTGCATGGTGGTGCTGGGTGGCATGGGGCATATTCCGGGCGTGATCCTGGGTGCTCTCCTGCTCACCATCCTGCCCGAAGCGCTGCGCTACATCGGTCCGCTCCAGGATGCCCTGTTCGGGCGCGTGGTGGTGGACCCGTCCGACCTGCGCATGTTGATTTTCGGCCTGGCGCTGATCGTGGTGATGATTTTCCGCCCCGCCGGGCTGTGGCCGTCGAAGACGCGCCAGCGCGAATTCAGCAGCGAAGCAGATGTGCTGGAGCACGAGCAGGAGGCCCTGTATGACGCCAGTAAGTGAGCCTTTGCTGTGTGCTGAAAATGTGAGCAAGCACTTCGGCGGACTGGCCGCACTGAGCGAGGTTTCCTTCAGTATCCGGCAGAGCGAGATTTACGGCCTGATCGGTCCCAACGGCGCGGGGAAGACCACCCTGTTCAATGTGCTGACTGGCCTGTACGCCCTGAGCGCCGGGGAGGTGACTCTGGACGGCCACGCCATTCACGGCCAGAAACCCAGCCAGGTAACGCGCCTGGGGCTGGCGCGCACCTTCCAGAATATCCGTCTGTTCGGCAATATGAGCACGCTGGAAAACGTCATGGTGGGATGCCACGTGCGCACCCATGCCGGAGTGCTCGGCGCTATCCTGCGCGGCGCCGGAACACGCGCAGAAGAAGCGAAAATCCGCCGCCGTGCCCATGAACTGCTTGCCTACGCCGGTATTACCAAGCACTCGCAAACACTGGCAAAACACCTCTCCTATGGCGACCAACGCCGCCTGGAAATCGCCCGCGCGCTGGCCACGGAGCCGAAACTGCTGGCGCTTGATGAGCCAGCCGCCGGCATGAATGCGAGTGAAACCGCAACGCTGGAGCAACTGCTGCAAACCATCCGTGCCGATGGTGTAACCCTGCTGCTGATCGAACACGATGTGAAGCTGGTGATGGGCCTGTGCGACCGCGTGGCGGTGCTGGATTACGGTAAAAAAATTGCCGAGGGCACGCCTGCCGAAGTGCAGCGCGACCCGCTGGTGATCGAGGCCTACCTGGGCGGGAGCGTGGCATGAGCCTGCTCGAAGTGCGTGGCCTGAACGTTTCCTACGGTGGCATCAAGGCGGTCCGGGGCATCGATCTGGAAGTCGCTGCCGGCGAGCTGGTTTGTCTGATCGGCGCCAACGGCGCGGGAAAGACCACAACGCTCAAGGCATTGGCACGGCTCCTGCCTGCGCACGGAAAAATCCTTTACCAGGGCCAGTCTATCGCCCAGATGCCGGTGTTCGATCTGGTGCGGCAAGGCATTGCGCTGGTGCCTGAAGGTCGGGGAATTTTCGGCCGTCTCAGCGTGGAAGAAAACCTGCTCATGGGGGCCTACAGCCGCAACGATACGCCTGCCATACGGCGTGATTTGGAAAAGAATTACCATCTTTTTCCACGCCTGCTCGAACGCAGGACCCAGCAGGCCGGAACGCTTTCCGGCGGGGAACAGCAGATGCTTGCCATCGGCCGCGCCCTGATGAGCCGCCCGCGCCTGCTGCTGCTCGATGAACCGAGCATGGGACTGGCGCCGCTGATGGTCAACAAGATCTTCGAAACCATCCGCGCCGTCTCTGCCGAAGGTGTGACTATCCTGCTGGTGGAGCAGAACGCCAAGCTGGCGCTGGAAGTCAGCCATCGCGCCTATGTCATGGAAAGCGGCGCTATCTGCCTGTCCGGGGAGTCTGCCACGCTGCTCAACGATCCGCAGGTACGTCACGCCTACCTGGGCGAGTAGCGCTTCCGGCAGATTCCCGGCGCCTGACCCACTGAACCGTGAATAAACGCATGTCTTTCCGCACCCTCCGCATCCTGTTATTGCTGGGCTTTCTTGCTGCCGTTTCCGGTGTAACCTATTGGGAAAGCGCGGTGGTACGCAACTGGCTGCGGCCACTTGAAGTGAGTATTTACCCGGTAAACGGGGACGGTTCGGCGCAAACGGATGAATATATCGCCGCCCTGAAACAGGCTGATTTTCAGGAAATCGGTCGTTTCATCGCCAGCCAGTCCGAACGTTATCGCGGCAAGGACCTGCCGGTAGTAAATATCCGGCTGGCCGAGGCAATCAGGACGCCGCCTCCCTCTCTGCCGGAAGGCCATCGTTCAGCTTTCTCTGCTGTTCTGTGGAGCCTGCGCTTGCGTCACTACACTTTCGGTCATACGCCTTTCTGGGCCAGCCTCGGTGCGGTCCGGCTGTTCGTGGTGTATCACCAGGGAGAAGACGGCAAGCCGCTGCAACACTCACTCGGCCTGCACAAGGGTCTGGTGGGGGTGGTGCATGCTTTTGCGCGAGACGAACAGAATGCGCAGAACAATGTGGTTATCACGCACGAGCTGTTTCATGCCCTGGGCGCCTCGGACAAGTACGATTCCGCCAACCAGCCAATCTACCCGGAAGGCTTCGGAGACCGGGGCGACAGGCCGCGCTACCCGCAGCATGCGGCTGAAATCATGGCGGGGCGGATTGCTGTTTCTCCAGATACGGCGAAAATTCCTGCCGGGCTGGAGGAGTGCGTGGTGGGCTACAAGACGGCCTGGGAAGTCAACTGGTGATTGCCCGCTTGTCTTTGAATGCGCTTCGCGCATGCTTGATTAGGATGCCGGGGCCGCCCGGCAGCGGGTTACTTTCTTTGTGCGGCCAAAGAAGAGTAACCAAAGAAATGCCGCCCCGCTGCGCCGCCCTACGGGTTCCTTCGGCTTGACAGGCGAATTGGGCGTCTGCGCAACTCGCCCTGGCAGCCCGCACAAAACGCGGGCTACTGCGGAGCTCAGACAGGGCGCAGCCGACACCCCCCAATTCGCCTGCCAATCCGAAGCGGCGCAGAGGGGAAATTGGTGGCCTGCCACGATGGGCGAATTAATCCGGGGCCAAAAAACCTGCGCCAAACTCCCCTTGATCCACCGCCGAGCAGCACAGGCAAGCCGGGGGCAGTCGGCGAGCACTGTCTGAGCGCAAAGCGCGAGTTGCGCAGCCGCCCGGCTTGACAGCAGCGCAGGGTACCCCGTAGGGGCGGTGGATGGGGGTCGCCTTCTTTGGATTACCTTTCTTGGCGAAGCAAGAAAGGTAATCAGCCGCCGGGCTGCCCCCGGCAATCAAACATGCCGCGAAGCGGACAAAACCATTCTGCGTAATGCTCTCGAATCGAGACGTGAACTAGTGCTCTTCAACTTATTCACCAGTTGCAACGTGTTTCCAGTTGTTAAATGGATCCAGTAGCAGGCCAATAGCGTGTGGGGGCCACTATGTCGCTCAGGGAAATTGCCAATAAATTATAGGTTCTCGCACAGCCTGACAGACGTTTCACCCGCCTTGCCACAGGGCGTCAGCGCCCCGGAAACCGGATGCGGAGTGCCTTCCTGATCCATCCGCGCAGCCATGGTATCCCACTCGATCAGACCACCACGGTCCACGCTCAGGCGCAGGAGCCAGCCTTCGCGTGTTTCCGGAATCTCGGGCGGGTCGAAGCCGTCGAAGATGAAGTTGCCCAGGCTGTAGACGATCAGCTTCCCCCGGTAATATTCCGCCCCCTGGGTGACGTGGGGATGGCCGCCAATCACTATGTCCGCGCCCGCATCGATCATCGTTCGTGCCAACTGGCGCTGGCGTTGGCTGGGTTGCAGTTCGCGCTCCCAACCCCAGTGCATGAAGGGGATCACCAGATCAGCGCCTGCCGATCTCGCGGCGCGAATGTCGGCGACGATCTGACTGTCTTCGCTCCAGGCAATGCCCGCCCAGTCCGGCCCTGCTTCGAATGAGCGGGGTTTGAACTCGTTGTAGCCGAGGATGGCGATGCGCAGCCCCTGGCGGACTATCCACAGCGGCGCATGGGCGGAAGCGAGATCACGCCCGCCGCCGAAATAGGGGAGGTGGTTTTGTTCGAGCAGCGTCAGGGTTTCGAGAAAGGCTTCCTTGCCATAGTCGCCAGAGTGGTTGTTGGCGACGGCCAGGGCATTGAAACGTCCTTTCAGGATCGACAGCACGCGGGGATGAGCGCGAAAGGAAAAGATCTTGCTCTCCAGCGGATGGCCGACGGTGGCTACCGGGCACTCCAGGTTGCCAACCGCGAAATCGGCCTCGGCCAGCGTGGCTGCAAAGTGGGCCAGGGGGTCGCGTCCTGACTGAATCACTTTCCCCGGCCCGTCGTCGAGCATGATGTCACCGGCGAAGATCAGGCGCACCGGCTCTGCCCAGGCCGGAGATGTCATGAATATCAGGCACGCCAATACCAGGCTTAGAAGCTGGCTGGGGCTATTCATTAAAGACGTTCATTTCACACCAGTACAGCAATTCGCTGTCGCGCACCGGTTCATAGACGGCATGCAAGCCGCTGAAACCGTAGGGGCTTGCCGCGTTGTTCTGCGCGGGGTAGGGGAAGCTGGCCTGGTGAATCAGCACCGGGCCTTCGTCCCGGTCGACATAGGTGTAGATCTTGATGGCGGCCAGGTTGGCGGGTTCATTCTGGAATACCAGGCGAAACTGGAAGTACGACCCTATCTTGATGCCCTTGACCGCATAGGGCGAATTTACTGCATGTGAGGCCAGAACCTGGGTTTCGCCGCCATAAGTGTAATGGCAAACCACCTGCTCGGCCCCCGCAACGGGCAGCGAAACCAGCAGCAGAGCCGATGCGAGGGTACGCTTCATTTACATTTCTTCGATCGAGAACAGGCGCCGGTATTCGCGGTAGGCGTAGCGGTCGGTCATGCCGGCAATATAGTCGGCAATGGTGCGGGCCTTGTCCAGGCTGGCTTTTTCCTGATACTGCGGCGGCAGCAGGAAGGGGGTCTTGAAGAATGCGCCGAACAGTTCGCGCACAATGCGGCGCGCTTTCATGCTCATGCGGTTCACCTGGTAGTGGCGGTAGAGGTGCTCGCGCAGAAACTGTTTCAGTTCGCGCTGCTCTTTCACCAGTTCAGGGCTGAAGGCGATCAGGGGCGGCGCGTGGCGTATGTCTTCCAGGCTGGTTGGCGCGGCGGTGCGGATGTTGTTGGTGCTTTGTGCTATCAGGTCCATGACCAGGGTGTTGATCATGCGCCGTACCGTTTCGTGGATCAGCCGCCGTCCGTCGATGCCGGCGTGTTTTTCCTGCGCCATCGCCAGGTGCCGGGCAAACAGGCTGGTCCTGGAAAGCTGTTCGAGCGTGATCAGGCCGGAACGCAGGCCATCGTCCACATCGTGGTTGTTGTAGGCAATTTCGTCCGCCAGGTTGGCAACCTGGGCTTCCAGCGTGGGGCGCTGGTCCTGGAGGAAACGCTCGCCCACTTCGCCCAGCGTTCTGGCGTTGGGGAGGGAGCAGTGCTTGAGGATGCCCTCGCGGGTTTCGAAGCACAGGTTGAGGCCGTCGAAATCGGCGTAACGCTCTTCCAGCAAATCGACCACCCGCAGCGATTGCAGGTTGTGTTCGAAGCCGCCGTGTTCCTTCATGCAGGCATTGAGTTCGTCCTGACCGGCATGGCCGAAGGGCGTGTGACCCAGGTCGTGAGCCAGGGAAACGGCTTCGACCAGCACTTCGTTGAGTTGCAGGTTGCGCGCAATGGTGCGTCCGATCTGGGCGACTTCGATGCTGTGGGTCAGGCGGGTGCGGAACAGGTCGCCCTCGTGATTGACGAATACCTGGGTTTTGTATTCCAGGCGGCGGAAGGCGGTGGAGTGGATGATGCGGTCGCGGTCGCGCTCGAATTCGCTGCGGCCGTCAGGCGCTGGCTCGAAAAACCCGCGGCCGCGGCTGTGCTGCGAATGCGCGGCATAGGGTGCAAGACCCGTCATATGGGATACCTCTGGATGGTTCTGGCTTGGTCAGCAACGGCGCCCGGAGTGAAAGGGCGGCACATTGCAAACGGGGAGAATAGCATCATTGCCAGGCAGACAACTAGGCGGCCAGTCTGGTCTGGTTGCGCCCGGCATGCTTGGCCTGGAGCAGGGCATTGTCCGCCCGCGACAAGGCATTGCTTTCTGCGTCATCCCCTTTCCTGTATTCGCTCAAGCCGCCACTCCAGTGCAGCTTGTGCATAATGCCGCGCGTCAGTTCCACTTCTGCAGGCATGTTCTGGCGCAAACGGTCTGCAAGTTCGGACGCTTTTTTTATGGGTGTATTGGGAAAAATCACGCAGAATTCGTCTCCACCCAGGCGGGCAATAAAGTCGCTGGAGCGCAATTGCTCTTTGAGCGCTTTTCCAAATTGCACGATCAGCGCATCTCCGGCATCGTGGCCAAACGTGTCGTTTACCTGCTTGAATTTATCGATATCGATAATGAGCAGGCTATGGGTCCAGCCTTCAGCCAGGGATTTGAGCAGTTCTTTCTGCTTGATGTCAAAACTGCGACGGTTGTTGACCTGGGAAAGGTGGTCGATGCTGGCGGTGTCGCTCACTTGCTTGTGCTTTCCCAGCATGAGTTTGCCCAGGCGGTGCATGAGCCCAAAATTTTGTTCCAGATCCTTCAGCTGGATGGAATACGTCTTGCGCAGGCGGGAGTGACGGACATCCGAGAAAAACACCAGTATGGTTTCGATGTCGTTTTTCAGAATCCTGCGCAAGGTGATATTCAGCCCCGCCATGGCAAGCGCCAGAAATAGCGAGAAGAACGCCCATGCGGCCAGGTGGTGTTGAAGCGGAGAGGCTTCCGGCTGGGCCAGCAGGGCCGGGGTGCGCCACTCCACTAGCCGCCATGCGGTGCCCGGAAAATCGGTCAGTTCCTGAAAGGTGCTGGCCTTCATGTGAGCATCGCCGCGCCGCATCAGGACATCGTGAAGGCCGTTTCCGTTGGCCTGCTGCAATTCTGCATAAGCGCCCTGCAATGGCAGTGAATCGAACAGGGCAACAATCTCCGGAACGCTTTTTCCGATTACGACAAAACCCAGTATTGCCTTGCTTTGCGGGTCAATGACTGGCTCCGTGACGGCCGGGTGAAAAGAGGAGGGCGCAGATGCAGCCCTGGCGGAGACAAGTTTCTTATCGAAGGTTTCTGCCCTGTGCGAATAAACGACTGAAAGTGACGGGATGGGAGAGCTGCCGGCAGCACTGATGTCCGGCAGCGCCCACTGAATCCGGGCATCCGGATAAAGTGCGTGAATGTTGACAAGCTGAGCCTGAGAGCCGCTATCCGGGCCGGCCTTGAGTGCATTGACGGTTTGGGGGAGCTGCGCAATATGCGCGGCGGTAGCCCGCATATTACGAGCCAGTCCAATGATGGCGGAGCTTAGTGCGTGTTGGGTATCCGCTGGAGCAATTGCCTGAACTTGCGAGGATTGAGACAGGCTGGTCTGGTACAGGTAATAAATGGCTGCACTGCTGACCAATTCCAGCGCCAGGAAAGTAATCAGGCAGAAATGCGCCAGGGAGAGTTTCATGTGGGGGATGGATTTTCCATTCAGACGCTATGATTATGCCATTATCAACTCCGCCCCAGCGGAGAGGAAAAATAAAAAAATGGGCTGGTGAAGATAAAATCAGCGTCGTTGCGTCAAATGTCTGGCCCTGTCATGAGAGAAGCGAAGCGTTTCCTCGCTAGGAATTTTCCGCGCCGGCCGCTGCCTGCTGCAACCCGGCCGGGCGCACAAACCCCTTCAGCGCCTGTGCCAGAGCGTCGGCTGCAACATCGGGCGTGACCAGCGCATCACCGATCGCCTTCAGCAGGACAAAGCGGATTTTTCCGCTTTCCACTTTCTTGTCCAGGCCCATGTAGTCGAGATAAGCCTGCCACGCCCAGATCGGGGGCATGATCAGGCAGTCCGGCATGCTGGAAAAGACGCCGGATGCGCTCGACATCTTCTTCGCTGAGCCATCCCATGCGGCGCGACAGGTCGGCTGCCAGCACCGTGCCGCCGGCCACCGCCTCGCCGTGCAGCCAGTTGCCATAGCCCATGCCAGCCTCGATGGCGTGGCCAAAGGTGTGGCCGAGGTTGAGCAGGGCGCGCACACCGCCTTCGCGCTCGTCCGCAGCCACGATTTCGGCCTTGTTCTCGCATGAACGGCGGATGGCGTAAGCCAGAGCGTCCTTGTCGCGGGCCAGCAGGCGGTCCATGTTCTGTTCCAGCCATTCGAGAAACGGCAGGTCGCGGATCAGGCCATACTTGATGACCTCGGCAAGGCCAGCCGCCAGCTCGCGTGCGGGCAGGGTGTCGAGGGTGGACGTGTCGGCGAGCACCACTTGCGGCTGGTAAAAGGCGCCGATCATGTTCTTGCCGAGCGGGTGGTTGATGCCGGTCTTGCCGCCCACCGAGGAATCCACCTGGGCCAGCAGCGTGGTGGGCACCTGGATGAAGGGCACCCCGCGCAGGAAGCTTGCCGCCGCATAGCCGGTGAGGTCGCCGATGACCCCGCCGCCCAGCGCGATCAGCGTAGTTTTGCGCTCGCAGCGGTTTTCCAGCAGGGCGTTGTAGATCAGGTTCAGGGTTTCGCTGTTTTTGTAGGCTTCGCCATCCGGCAGGATGATGGGCAGCACGCTGACACCCTGCTGGGTGAGCGTATTGCTCAGCTGCGCCAGATAAAGCGGCGCCACCGTGGTGTTGGTGACAATCGCCACGCGCTTCTGCGCCAGGTGCGGCAGGATCAGCTGGGCCTGTTGCAGCAGCCCCGCGCCGATGTGGATGGGGTAGGAGCGCGCGCCTAAATCAACGGTCAGGGTTTGCATGTTCGGGTCTTGTCTATCGGTGAGTTTCTGTATCAGGTGGCGTACCAGCGCGTGAATGTTCTGGTCGCCGGTATCCATGATGATGTCGGCCAGCTGGCGGTAAATCGGGTCGCGCTGGGCGAAAAGTTCGCGCAGCTTGGCCTGCGGGTCGGCAGTCTGCAGCAGGGGGCGGTTCTTGTCGTGGCGGGTGCGGTGGTAAAGATCGCGCACCTGTCCCCGCAGGTAGACCACCGTGCTGTTTTGCCTGAGGAGTTCGCGGTTCTGCTCGCGCAACACTGCCCCGCCGCCGGTGGCGAGCACGACATTGTCCATCCGGCACAACTGGCTCAGGACGGCAGTTTCGCGGTTACGGAAGCCTTCCTCGCCCTCGAATTCAAAGATGACCGGGATCTTGACGCCGGTGCGGCGTTCGATCTCGTGGTCAGAATCGATAAAGCGCATACCAAGGTGTTTGGCCAGCATCCGGCCCACAGTGGTTTTGCCTGCGCCCATGAGGCCGACGAGAACGATGTTGTTTGGATAGGACATGGGCCGTAATGATAACGGCTAGAAGGGGGTTTTAGCCAGAAAAGCGCAAAGGAAGAAACCGGCCTTGTGGCCGGTTTCCCGTTCTGGAGGAACGTCAGGAGTGCTGCTTAGTCAGCCTGTTTGCGCAGGAAGGCCGGGATGTCGAGGAAATCGACCCCGTTGGCTTTCATGGCTTCGAGCTGTGCGCCACGTTCGCGGCGGCGCATGACTGCCGGCTGATCCAGCGCGGCATAGTCCACTTCCATCATCGGCGCATTGTCTGTGCCGTTGCGCACCACCAGTTGCGGCTTGTGTTGCTGGCGGGCAACCAGGCCGCCGAGGCCGGTGGCGACCATGGTCACGCGCAGGGTTTCACCCATGTTCTCGTCGATCACGGTGCCGACGATCACGGTGGCATCTTCAGCGGTGAATTCCTTGATGGTTTCCATCACCTCGTAGTATTCCTTCATCTTGAGAGACATGCTGGCGGTGATGTTGACCAGCACGCCACGTGCGCCGGCCAGATCGATGTCTTCCAGCAGCGGGCTGGCAACGGCGCGTTCTGCGGCCAGACGGGCGCGGTCCACGCCGGAGGCGGAGGCGGAACCCATCATGGCCATGCCGTTTTCCGACATCACGGTTTTGACGTCCGCGAAGTCCACGTTGACCAGGCCGGGGCAGTTAATGACTTCGGCGATGCCGGAAACGGCGCCATGCAGCACGTCGTTGGCGGCCTTGAACGCATCCTGGAAGCTGACATCGTCGCCCAGTACCTGCATCAGCTTGTCGTTGGGGACCACGATCAGGGAGTCGACGTGCTTTGATAGAGTTTCCATGCCCAGCTGTGCCACCTTGGAACGCTTGCCTTCGAAGGCAAACGGCTTGGTGACCACCGCTACGGTCAGAATGCCCAGTTCCTTCGCTACTTCGGCGACGATCGGCGCAGCGCCGGTACCGGTGCCGCCGCCCATGCCGGCAGTGATGAAGAGCATGTTGGCGCCCTGGATCATTTCGGCGATGCGATCGCGGTCCTCTTCCGCCGAGGCGCGACCAACTTCCGGATTGGCTCCGGCACCCAGTCCCTTGGTGATGTGTGCGCCCAGCTGGAGCTGGGTTCTGGCCTGGCTGCGCTTGAGCGCCTGGGCGTCGGTGTTGGCGCAGATGAATTCCACTCCTTCCAGACCGCTCACGATCATGTGGTCAACTGCATTGCCGCCGCAGCCGCCCACGCCGATGACCTTGATAACTGCATCCTGCATTGGTGCTTCCATAATTTCGAACATTTTGTTCCTCCTTTTAATTACCGTTTATCCAGAACTCAAACCAAACTCAAAAAACCCTGATCCCCTTACCGTCATTGCGCTCGCAATGACGGCCTCCTGCTAAAAATTCCCCTGAAACCAGCTCTTCATCTTCTCGAAAACCTGCTGCAGCGATGTGGTTCCCATGGCCGCGATCTGGTGGCGCTGATGTTGCTCCTGTGCCGACATCAAGAGGCCCAGCCCGGTAGCGAAGCGCGGATTTCGTACCACTTCCGCCAGCCCGCCGGAATAGTTGGGCACGCCCAGCCGCACCGGCATGTGGAATACTTCCTCGCCCAGCTCGACCATGCCCTGCATGGCCGAGCTGCCGCCGGTGATGACGATGCCTGACGACATCAGATCCTCGAAGCCGCTGCGGCGCAGCTCGGCCTGTACCAGCGAGTAAAGCTCTTCCACGCGCGGCTCGATGACTTCGGCCAGGGTCTGGCGCGAAAGCTGGCGCGTTTCACGTTCGCCCACGCCGGGCACTTCCACCATCTGATTGGCATCCGCCAGCTGGCGCAGGGCGCAGCCATGGGTGCGCTTGATGTCTTCCGCCTCCTTGGTGGGCGTGCGCAGGGCCATGGCGATATCGTTGGTAATCTGGTCGCCGGCAATCGGGATCACCGCGGTGTGGCGGATGGCACCATCGGTGAATACGGCAATGTCGGTAGTGCCGCCGCCGATATCCACCAGGCATACGCCGAGGTCTTTTTCGTCCTCGGACAGCACTGCCATGCTGGAGGCCAGCGGTTGCAGGACCAGGTCGCGCACTTCCAGGCCGCAGCGCTTGATGCACTTGATGATGTTCTGCGCCGCCGACACCGCGCCGGTGACGATGTGCACCTTGACTTCGAGGCGGATGCCGCTCATGCCCAGCGGCTCGCGCACGTCTTCCTGGCCGTCGATGATGAATTCCTGGGTCAGGATGTGCAGGATCTGCTGGTCGGTCGGGATGTTCACCGCCTTGGCGGTTTCGATCACCCGGTCCACGTCCATCTGGGACACTTCCTTGTCCTTGATCGCCACCATGCCGTGCGAGTTGAAGCTCTTGATGTGGCTGCCCGCGATGCCGGTATACACATCGACGATCTTGCAGTCGGCCATCAGTTCAGCTTCTTCCAGCGCGCGCTGGATTGCGTTGACGGTGGATTCGATGTTGACCACCACGCCTTTTTTCAGCCCGCGCGAAGGATGATGACCGATGCCGATCACTTCCATCCGACCGTCGGGGCGAATTTCCGCCACCATGGCGACGATCTTCGATGTGCCGATATCCAGCCCGACGATCAGTGTTTTCTGTTCCTTGATTCTGCTCATTGCTTTCCCCTTACGCCCCCGCCGGTTTGTGTGTTGCGCTTGCGCCCATGCGCACCGAAAAACCATTGGGATAGCGCAGATCCACGTAATCAACTGTCTTCTTCAATTCACCCAGGCGGCCCAGTGAACGGTCGTAAACCTTGACGAATTTTTCCAGTCTTTGCTCCACGTGCTCACGCCCCAGTTCCACGATCAGCCCGTCGTCCAGCCTGATCTGCCAGGCGCGGCGCGGTGACAGGCTGACCTGCTGCGGTTTGTGCCCGGTCTTTGCCAGCTGCTGCCGGAAGAACTCATACTGGCTGGCAACTTCCTGCACGCTGTCGGCAGGGCCGCTGAACAGGGGCAATTGCTGGTCCGATGCGGCCTGAAACAGTTCACCCTGCGTGTTGACCAGCGCCGTGTTGTTCCAGCGCGCCAGCACTTCATGTTCTTCCAGCGTCACTTCCAGCTTGTCCGGCCAGCGCCGCCGCACGTTCACGTTGCGCACCCAGGGCAATTTTTCGAAAGTGCGCCGGGTCTTGTTCAGATCCAGGGTGAAGAAATTGCCCTTCAGCGCGCGGGTCACGATGAACTGCACCTGTTCGCGCGTCACATGTTGCAGTTCGCCATTCACTTTTACCTCGCGCAGCGGAAACAGTGGCAGGTGCACCACCAGAAACAGCACTGCATACAGCAGCAGGATCGCCGCTACTGCGTACAGCAGGTTTGCCAGCCACAGCATGAGGGCCGGTTTATCCCACATGGGACAGCTCCAGTACTTTTACTACCAGTTGCTCGAAGGAAATCCCCGCCTGACGCGCCGCCATCGGCACCAGGCTGTGGTCGGTCATGCCCGGCGAAGTGTTGGCTTCGAGCAGATAGGGCTTGCCCGTTTCGTCCATGAGGAAATCCACCCGGCCCCATCCTGCACCGCCGATGACGGCGAAGCCCTGCTGTGCCAGGCGCTGCATTTCTGCTTCCTGCGCGGCAGGCAGCCCGCAGGGGCAGAGATAGCGCGTGTCGTCGCGGAAATACTTGGCTTCGTAGTCATAGAATTCGGTCGCCGGTTCGATCTTGATCACCGGCAAGGCAACGCCACCCAGCATGGCTGCGGTAAATTCGCCGCCGCCGAGGAACTGCTCGGCGATGACCAGCGGGTCGTATCTGGCAGCCAGTTCATAGGCCTCGCGCAGTTCGGACACATGCTTGACCTTGCTGATGCCGACGCTTGAGCCTTCGTTGGCGGGCTTGACGAATAACGGCAGGCCAAGCTGTTTGGCCACCGCGTCGAAATCCGATGCTGCCGTGAGCAGTTCGAATGCCGGGATAGGCAGTCCGGCGGCGCGCCACACCAGCTTGGTGCGCCATTTGTCCATGGCCAGCGCGGAAGCCAGCACGCCGCTGCCGGTGTAGGGAACCCCCATCAGTTCCAGCGCGCCCTGAACCGTGCCGTCTTCGCCATAGCGGCCGTGCAGGGCGATGAAGGCGCGGCTAAATCCGCCACTTTTCAGTTCATGCAGGTCGCGTTCGGCTGGATCGAAGGCATGTGCATCCACGCCGCTGGAACGCAGCGCCTTGAGGACGGCTGCGCCGCTCTTGAGCGATACCTCGCGCTCGGCGGACTTGCCGCCAAACAGTACTGCCACTTTGCCGAATTTATTTGTATGCATAATGTTCAATCTGTTTATTAACCACGGAGCACACGGAGGCCACGGAGAAGTTCCGGGTTTGCTCCGTGCTCTCCGTGTGCTCCGTGGTTAATCATTCGTGTCTCCGATAATTCTTACTTCGCGTACCAGTTCCACGCCGTGCGCCTGTTTAACTTTTTTCTGCACCGTTTTTATCAGAGCCTCGATGTCCGTCGCACTGGCATTGCCGAGATTGACGATGAAGTTGGCATGCTTTTCGGATACCTGCGCCCCGCCGATGGTGAGTCCTTTCAGGCCGCTGGCCTCGATCAGCCGTGCCGCATAATCTCCCGGCGGGTTGCGGAATACCGAACCTGCATTGGGCAGGGTCAGGGGCTGGGTCGCCATGCGCTTCGCCAGCCATTCCTTCGCCTTGCGCCTGGCCGCCTTGCCGTCGCCGGGGGTAAAACGAAACCAGGCGGCGACGAACCATTCTTCGGGGTGATGGGTGATGGGTGATGGGTGATGGGGGGTGCCCGTTACCGCTTCCCCATTACTCATTACCCGCAAAGCGACATGCCGGTAGCCAATCTCGTAGTCGGCTGGCTTGCGCTCGCGCAACGTGCCGCTACGGTCGATGGTGAGCACGCGCTCCACGCATTGCCAGGTTTCGCTGCCGTAGCACCCGGCGTTCATGGCCAGGGCGCCGCCGACGGTGCCGGGGATGCCGGACAGGAACTCTGCGCCTTCAAAATTATTCTGTGCTGAGAAGCTGGCCACTTTCGGGCTGCTGACCCCGGCTTCCGCATACACCAGCCCTTCTTCGGTGACGCTGATCCGGTTCAGCGTACCGTGCGGCAGAATGACCGTGCCGCGCAGGCCGCCGTCGCGCACCAGCAGGTTGCTGCCCAGCCCGGCGAAGTACACCGGGCCTGCGCAGGTGGCGAGGAAAGCCGCCAGATCCTGCAGGTCCGCCGGGGTGTAGCAGCGTTCCGCCCGGCCGCCCGCGCGCCAGCTCACGTGAGCCGACATCGGCTCGTCGTGCATCAATTTGCCGCGTAAGGCTGCGTGGAGGTGGGCTTGCGTCATATCCATCACCCTTTACCCATTACTCATTGCCAGGTTTGCTGCTACCTGGCCGATGGACCCTGCGCCCATCACCAGTACGACGTCGCCATCCTGCACCATGGCCTGAACGGCTTCCGGAAATCCACCCACGTCTTCGACGAAGATGGGCTCTACCTTGCCAGCTACCCGCACTGCACGCGCCAGAGCGCGCCCGTCGGCGGCCACGATGGGCGCTTCACCAGCGGGGTAAACCTCGGTCAGGAGCAGCGCGTCCACGCTGGACAGCACCTTGACGAAATCCTCGAACAGATCCCGTGTGCGGGTATAGCGGTGGGGCTGGAAAGCCAGCACCAGGCGCCGTCCCGGGAAAGCGCCGCGTGCGGCCTCCACGGTGGCGGCCATTTCTACCGGGTGATGTCCGTAGTCATCAATTAGAGTAAAGCTCCCTCTCCCGCTGGCGGGATAGGAATCGCTTGCTCCCTCGCCCGCCAGCGGGAGAGGGTTGGGGAGAGGGAGCGCGACTTCGCCATAGCGTTCGAAGCGTCGTCCGACGCCCTTGAACTCGGCCAGTGCCTTGACGATGGCTTCATCCGGAGCGCCAACTTCGGTGGCCACTGCAATCGCCGCCAGCGCGTTCAGCACGTAATGCATGCCGGGCAGGTTAAGGGTGATGTCGAGCTTTGAGGTTTTGCCGTTGACGCGCACCACGGTGAATTTCATCTGCCCGTTGCTGGCTTTCACCTTGGTGGCCCGTACCTTGGCGTCTTCGGACAGACCATAGGTCCATACCGGCTTGGTGATGCGCGGCAGTATCTCGCGCACCACCGGATCGTCCACGCACACCACGGCCATGCCGTAGAAAGGCAGGTGCTGGGTGAAATCCACGAACGCCTGCTTGAGGCGATTGAAGTCGTGACCGTAGGTTTCCATGTGGTCATGATCGATATTGGTGATCACCGCCAGGATAGGGTTGAGCATCAGGAAGGAGGCGTCAGATTCGTCTGCCTCGGCGACCAGGAAATCACCCAGACCCAGCCGTGCGTTGGTGCCAGCGGCTTCGAGACGGCCGCCGATGACGAAAGTGGGGTCCATGCCGGCCTCGGCCAGAATGCTGGCGATGAGGCTGGTGGTGGTGGTCTTGCCGTGGGTCCCGGCGACGGCGATGCCTTGCTTGAAGCGCATCAGTTCGGCCAGCATCATGGCGCGCGGCACGATGGGGATGTCGCGCTCGCGTGCCGCGATTACTTCAGGATTGTCTTCCTTGACTGCAGTCGATGTCACCACGACATCCGCATTGGCGACGTTGTCCTCGGCATGCCCCTTGAAAACCTTGGCGCCGAGTTTTTTCAGGTGCTGGGTGGTGGCGTTGGCGGACAGGTCGGAGCCGCTGATCTTGAATCCCTGATTCAGCAGGACTTCCGCGATGCCGCTCATACCGGAACCGCCGATGCCGACAAAATGAATGCGCTTAACTTTGTGTTTCATTATGCGATTCCTGTGAATGGTCAAGTCGGCATCCGGCGGCATTCGCGGACGCTCTCATCCCCGCCTTGCGGGGCCCCTGTTCGCTGCTCATGCCGGCCATGCCGACGAAGTGAATATTTTTTACCTTATGCCGCATGAGCCAGCTCCTTGCAGATTGTTGCCACGTGCTGTGTTGCGTCGGGTTTTGCCAGTGCGCGCGCAGCCTGTGCCATGGCCAGCAGTTTTTCACGCGTGAACTCCTGCAGCAGGGCGGCAAGTTTTTCCGCCGTCAGTTCGCTTTGCGGGACCAGCATTGCTGCGTTGCTGTCGCTCAGGAAGCGGGCGTTGGTGGTCTGGTGGTCATCCACCGCATGGGGGAAGGGCACCAGGATGCTGGCCACGCCTGCTGCGGCGAGTTCCGCCACGGTCAGGGCGCCGGAACGGCAGATCACGAGATCGGCCCAGCCATATTGTTCGGCCATGTTGTCGATGAAGGGGCGGCAGTCGGCTTCGACACCGGCGGCCTGATAGTTGGCGCGCAGCGCATCGATGTGCCGGGTGCCGGACTGGTGAACGATCTGTGGCCGCTGAGCGGCTGGAATCATGGCCATGGCCTTGGGAACTACCTCGTTCAATGCCGCTGCGCCCAGGCTGCCGCCCACCACCAGCAGCCGCAAGCCGTTCTTCCCGTCCGGCAAGGCGTTCATCAGGTTCGTTTATGGCAGCTATTTCGGCACGTACCGGGTTGCCGCACCATTCGGTGTTGACCTTGCCGCAGGGCAGGGGTTTGTCCTTGTTGCCCTGGAACGCGCCGGGGAAAGCCACCAGCACCTTGTCGGCGAAACAGGCCAGCACGCGGTTGGTCAGGCCGGCGATGGAGTTCTGCTCATGCACGACCAAAGGCTTGGCCAGCAGGCTCGCCATCATGCCGCCGGGAAAAGCCGGATAGCCGCCCATGCCCAGAACTACATCGGGACGGTGGGCCAGGATGGCCCTGAGGCTCTGGTAGAAGGCGCGCAATAGTTGCAGCGGCAGCAATACCGGGCGCAGCAGCCCTTTGCCGCGCAGGCCGGAGAAATTGATCCACGCCATTTCATAGCCATGCTGCGGCACCAGCGTGGCTTCCATGCCGTTGCGGGTGCCGAGCCATACCACGTTCCAGCCTTCGTTCCGCAAATGCCCGGCGACGGCAAGCGCCGGCATCACGTGTCCGCCTGTTCCGCCCGCCATGATCATGAGGGTTCGGCTCATACCGCGTACCCCTTGATTAACTGCCTGTTCTCGTAATCCACGCGCAGCAGTACGGCCAGCGCCACGCAATTGGCGACGATGCCGCTGCCGCCGAAGGACAGCAGGGGCAGGGTCAGGCCCTTGGTGGGTAGCAGGCCCATGTTGACGCCGATGTTGATAATGGCCTGCACCGCCAGCCAGATACCGATGCCCTGGGCGACCAGCGCCGGAAAATGACGTTCCTGCTGTTCTGCGACACGTCCGATCAGGAAGGCGCGTACCGTGATCCAGGCAAAACCCAGCACGACCACGGCCACACCGGCAAAACCGAGCTCCTCGGCGATCACCGCGAGCAGGAAGTCGGTATGCGCTTCGGGCAGATAGAGCAGTTTTTCCACGCTGCCGCCCAGCCCAACGCCCAGCCATTCGCCGCGCCCGAAGGCGATCAGCGCATGGGAAAGCTGGTAGCCCTTGCCGAAGGGATCGGCCCAGGGGTCCATGAAACCGATGATGCGCTGCATGCGGTAGGGCGAGGTCCAGATCAGCAGCAGGAAGCCGATCAGCAGCAGCACGATCAAACCGGCAAACAGGCGCCAGTTGAGCCCGCCCAGAAACAGGATGCCCATGGCGATGGAGATGATTACTGCAAAAGCGCCAAAATCCGGCTCGCGCAGCAGCAGGCCGCCGATCAGCAGCATCACCAGGAACATCGGCATGAAGCCCTTGGTGAAGTTGTCCATCAGCGCAGCCTTGCGCACGGTGTAGTCAGCGGCGTACATCACCACGATCAGCTTCATGAATTCCGACGGCTGCAGATTGGCCACGCCCAGGGAAAGCCAGCGCTGGCTGCCGTTCACTTCGCGCCCGACGCCTGGAATCAATACCAGAACCAACAGTACGATGCCAGCCAGGAACAGCCACGGCGATAATTGCTGCCAGCCGCGCAGGGGTACCTGAAAAGCGATTGCGCCAGCGATCAGGCCGGCAACCAGATAGGCGCTCTGACGCAGCAGAAAATAGCTTTCGTTGAAGCCGGTCATGCGGCTCGCACCGGCGCTGGCTATGGAGGCGGAATACACCATGATCAGGCCGAAGGCGAGCAGCAGCAGCGCCGACCACAGCAGGGGCTGGTCGTATTCTGCGCGGGCATGCTGGGTGGCCGGGTAATACATCAGCTTTCAACCTCCATGCCCAGTTGCTGCACCGCGCTGATGAAGGACTCGGCGCGATGCACGTAATTGCGGAACATGTCGAAGCTGGCGCAGGCAGGCGAGAGCAGCACGGCGTCTCCGGTTTGCGCCTGCTGGATGCTGAACTGCACGGCTTCCTCCATGCTGCCGGCACGCAGCAATGGCACACCGGTGTTTTCAAGTTCAGCGCCGATCCTGGCGCCATCGCGCCCGATCAGGATCACGGCGCGGGCATGCCGGGCCACGGCTGGGGCGAGCGGGCTGAAATCCTGCCCTTTGCCGTCGCCGCCGGCGATCAGCACCACCTTGCATGGCATTCCGGTCAGGGCGGCCACGGTTGCGCCGACGTTGGTTCCCTTGGAATCGTCGTAGAAAGTGACGCCATCGATTTCGGCCACTTTTTCCACGCGATGCGGCAGGTTCTTGAACTGGCGCAGGGCGGCGAACAGGGGTTCGAACGGAAGCCCGATGGCGCGGCACAAGGCCAGCGCGGCCAGCGCATTAGCCGCATTGTGCAGGCCTGCCAGCGGCAGTTCGCTTACCCGCATCAATTGTTTCGTACCCTGAGCCAGCCATTGCTGGCCGCCCTGAGTCAGAATGCCCCAGTCGCACGCATTGACGGGTGCATCCAGGCCGATGGTTTCGATTTTTCTTCCGGGCACGGCCATGGCCATGGTGCGCGCATCCTCGCGATTCAGGATCTGGATGCCGGTGCCATGAAATACGCGGGTTTTGGCGGTGCTGTAGTGATCCATGCTGGCATAGCGGTCGAGGTGGTCTTCGCTGATGTTGAGCACGGTGGCGGCCGATGCGTCGAGGCTGGTCGTAGTTTCAAGCTGGAAGCTGGACAGTTCCAGCACGAATACATCGGGCATGCCGCCCTGTTCCGCTTCAATCAGCGCATCCAGCACCGGCAGGCCGATATTCCCGGCCACCATGGTTTTCATGCCTGCAGCGCGGCACATGGCACCGGTCATTTCCGTGACCGTGCTTTTGCCATTGGAGCCGGTAATGGCTAACAGGTGAGAGGTGACGGGGGATGGGTTATGGGCAAGAGCAAGGGCAAATAGCTCTACATCGCCAGCCACCGGCACGCCGCGCGCTATGGCTGCGGCTACTTGCGGGTCGGCAAGGGGGACGCCGGGGCTGATGGCGATCAGGTCTATGGCATGGAAGATTTCATTCTGGAACGGGCCGGTGTGCAACTCAATAGAGGGGAATTCGGCGTGCAAACGGGTGGCGTGGGGCGGCGCTTCCCGGCTGTCGGCGACCGATACCCGTGCGCCATGGCGCAGCAGGAAGCGCACCATGGACAGGCCGGTATCGCCCAGTCCCAGTACAAGTATGTTTTTATCCTTGATGTTCATGATCATTTGGGTAATGAGTGATGAGCCATGGGTGATGAAAAGCCCTCAGGCACCTTACTCATTACACATTTCCCATTCCCCATTACCGTAACTTCAACGTCGAAAGACCAACCAGAACCAGCATCATGGTGATGATCCAGAAGCGGACCACGACCTGGGTTTCCTTCCATCCCTTGAGCTCATAGTGGTGGTGCAGGGGCGCCATGCGGAATACCCGCTTGCCCGTGAGCTTGAAGGAGGCCACCTGGATCATGACCGACAGGGTTTCCACCACGAATACCCCGCCCATGATGAAAAACACGATTTCCTGGCGCACGATCACCGCCACCACGCCGAGAGCCGCGCCCAGTGCCAGCGCCCCGACATCGCCCATGAACACTTCGGCCGGATAGGCGTTGAACCACAGGAAGCCCAGCCCGGCCCCCGCCAGTGCGGCACAGAAGATGATCAGCTCGCCGGAACCGGGGATATGCGGAACGCCCAGATAGCGGGCAAAATAGAAGTGGCCTGCAACGTAGGCGAAGATGCCCAGTGCGCCGCCGACCATTACGGTTGGCAGGATGGCCAGCCCATCCAGACCGTCGGTCAGGTTGACCGCGTTGCTGCCGCCGACGATCACGAAGTAAGTCAGCACCATGAAGCCAGTCACGCCCAGCGGAATGGAAACGGATTTGAAAAACGGCACGATCATTTCGGTCTGTACCGGCAAATTGGCGCTGAAGGCCAGATAAGCGGCGACGCTGATAGCAATCAGCGACTGCCAGAACATCTTGGTTTTGGCCGAGAGTCCCTTGGGGTTGCGGTGTACGACCTTGCGATAGTCATCGACCCAGCCGATCGCACCGAAGCCCAGCGTGGTGAGCAGGGCCACCCACACATAATGATTTCTCAAGTCGGCCCAGAGCAGGGTGGAAATGCTGATGGAGACCAGGATCAGCGCGCCGCCCATGGTGGGGGTGCCGCTCTTGACCAGATGGGTTTGCGGCCCGTCCGTGCGAACTGCCTGGCCGATTTTGTAGGCGGTCAGTCTGCGGATCATGGCTGGTCCGACCATGAAGGAAATCAGCAGCGAAGTCAGGATCGCCAGCACCGCACGCAGGGTGATGTAGTTGAATACATTGAAAGCGCGGATGTCTTCTGCCAGCCACTGTGCCAGTGCTAATAGCATAATTATTCCTTCGCCTCGAAGCTTTTGATGACCCGTTCCATCTGCATGAAACGGGAGCCCTTGACCAGTACCGTCACGTCCGGCGCCAGCAGGTTTTCCAGGTCCGCCAGCAATTCCTCGATGCGTTCGAAGAACCAGGCATTGGCGCCGAATTCCGCCGCCGTCACGCGGCAGATGTCGCCATGACAGAGCAGGATGTCCACTCCGGCCTGTTTCGCGGCTGAGCCGAGTTCGCGGTGCATCGCGCTGGCATCGGGGCCGAGCTCTCCCATGTCGCCCAGTACCAGGATTTTTTTCCCGGGCATGCTGGCGAGTACGGCAATCGCGGCTCTGACCGAGGCTGGATTGGCGTTGTAGGTGTCGTCGATCAGGGTTGCGCCATGCAGGCCGGACTTGCGCTGCAGACGGCCTTTGACGCCGGCAAAATTGCGCAGGCCGGAGGCAATCGCCTCATTGCTGATACCCAGTGCGCTTGCTGCTGCCGCTGCCGCAAGGGCGTTGCGCACGTTGTGCAGCCCCGGCACCGGCAAGGCAGTCTGAAATTCGCCCTTGGGCGTATGCAGCTTCAATTCGGTATTCAGCGGCCCGAGCTGACAGTCAGCGCTGACTTGCGCGGGATGGTCCAGGCCGAATTCGATGATGGCGTGGCTGTGTGCCAGTGTTTTCCATAGCGGCTCGAATGCGTCGTCGGCATTGATGACGGCCACGCCATCGCTGGCCAGACCGGAGAAAATTTCGCCCTTGGCGCGCGCCACTTCTTCCACGCTACCGAGCCCGGCCAGATGCGCGGCCCCGGCGTTGTTGATGACGGCCACGTCGGGGCGGGCGATGTGGGTCAGGTATTCGATCTCGCCGGGATGATTCATGCCCATTTCGATCACTGCAAATTTGTGCTGCTCGCGCAGCTTCAGCAGCATCAGGGGCATTCCGATGTCGTTGTTGAGATTGCCCTCGGTTGCCAGCACAGCGCCTGCTCCGGCGGATTCGCGCAGGATGGCGGCGAGCATTTCCTTGACCGTGGTCTTGCCGTTGCTGCCGGTGACGGCAACCAGCCTGATGTTCTGCTGACCGCGCCAGAAGGCGGCCAGCTGTCCCAGGGCAAGGCGGGTATCCGCAACCACCAGCAGCGGCAGGTCCTGCCAGTCAGTCGCGTGCTGTGCCGCCGCGGCCTGGTCAACCATGGCTGCTGCGGCGCCCTTCTGAATGGCCTGGGCGACAAATTCGTGGCCGTCGAAGCGCTCGCCCCTGAGCGCGACGAACAGGCATCCGGGGGTAATGGCGCGGCTGTCCGAGGTGACGCTGGCGAAGCTCGCCTCTTTGCCACGGGCGCTGGCCTGGATGCCTGCGGCGGCCTGGCTCAGGGTCAGCATGGCTGATACCCCTGCAAAGCGCGCTGTGCAACTTCGGCATCGTTAAACGGGAATTTCACGCCCTTGATCTCCTGATAATCTTCGTGGCCCTTGCCTGCGATCAGCACCACGTCGCCAGGACGGGCCTGACGAATAGCGCGGTCGATCGCGGCGGCACGGTCTTCCTCGACATGAAAGTTGGCTTCCATGCCGTCAGTAATTTCCGCCATGATGGCGCGCGGGTCTTCATTGCGCGGGTTGTCGCTGGTCACGATGCTGCTGTCCGCCAGCCGGGATGCCACGGCACCCATGAGCGGGCGCTTGCCCTTGTCGCGGTTGCCGCCGCAGCCGAATACGCAGATCAGGCTGGCCTTTGCGGCCTTGATTTCACGCAGGGTCTGCAACACCTTTTCCAGTGCATCCGGCGTGTGGGCGTAGTCCACCACCACCAGCGGCTTGTCCGCGCCGCCGAATTGCTGCACTCGCCCGGCAACTGCCTTGACCTGGCCCAGTGCGGCCACTGCGGCTTCCAGGGCGATGCCGCTCACCAGCAGCACGGCCAGCGTGCCAAGCAGGTTGGAGGCATTGAAGCGCCCCAGCATCGCGCTGGAGATGCTGGCTTTACCCCATGGCGTGGCCACTTCGAAGCGCAGGCCGTTTTCGTCCATGCTGAGGTTGCGGCCACGGACCAGCATATGGCAGCCTTCGGCTTCGCCCTCGAAGCCGTAGCCCGCCACTTTTACGCCGCTGCATCCCAGCTTGCCCGCCAGTTCCACGCCGAAAGCGTCGTCCAGATTGAGCACTGCATACTGCAGCCCGGGCCAGTCGAACAGCATGGCCTTGGCGGCGGCGTAACTGGCCATGTCGCCGTGGTAGTCGAGGTGGTCGCGCGACAGGTTGGTCAGGAGTGCCACGGCGAAATGCACGCCGTTGACGCGCCCCTGATGCAGACCATGGGAAGAGACTTCCATTGCCGCAGCGCTGGCGCCCTGGTCCAGATATTCCCTGAGCAGGCCGTGCAGCGTGACCGCGTCGGGCGTGGTGTTGGCGGAAGGCGTCAGCGCATCCGGAAAGCCATTACCCAGCGTGCCGATCAATGCGGTTTTTCGGCCAGTCGCAGCCAGGCAGCCGGCGATCCAGTGCGAGCAGGAAGTTTTGCCGTTGGTGCCGGTGACGCCCACAGTCCAGAGATGTTTCGATGGCTCGCCGCAGATCTGTGAGGCAATTTCGCCGATCTCCAGGCGCAGACCGGCAATGCCGAGATTGGGCACTTCCCAGCCAGTGTTCCAGTCGAAGCTGTCGCTGTCCCACAGCACGGCATGTGCGCCTGCCGCGATGGCCTGGGGAATATAGTCGCGGCCATCGGATTCGTCGCCGGGATAGGCGGCAAACACATCACCCTGCTGCACCTTGCGGCTATCGGCAATCAGCCTTTTTGCGCCAGTTTGTGCGATGAAATCAAGCACCGCGCTATTCCTCACCCCTGACGCCTCACCCCTCACCGAAGTATTCATACCATTTCCTTCACTTCCGGGGCATCGTCCGGCAGCAGGGTGTTGGTGGTTGGCGCATCGAGCGGAACCGACAGCATGCGCAGTGCGCCGCCCATGACGTTGCTGAATACCGGGGCGGCGACAGCACCGCCGTAATACTGGCCGTTGCTGGGCTCGTCGATCATGACGGCGATAATGAGGCGCGGGTCGGATGCCGGGGCAAAGCCGACAAAGGAAGAGACGTATTTGTCCGCGGCGTAGCCATTGCCTTCCTGTTTGTGCGCTGTCCCGGTTTTACCTGCGGCGCGATAGCCGGTGATCCGTGCCCTGGGTGCGGTACCGCCCGGCTGCACCGCCAGTTCCAGCATGGCGCGTACGTTCTGTGCGGTTTGCGGCGAGAACACCCGCTCACCTGCCGGCATTTCGTCCAGCTTGAGCATGGACAGGGGTTTCAATTCGCCATCGCTGGCGAAAACCGTGTAGGCGCGGGCCAGTTGCAGCAGGCTGACGGAAATGCCATGACCGTAGGACATGGTGGCCTGCTCAATGGGACGCCAGGTCCGGTAGGGGCGAACCTTGCCGCTGGCCTCGCCGGGGAAGCCGCTGCGCGGTGGCTGGCCGAACCCCATGTGATTGAAAACGCCCCATAGATATTCCGGTTGCAGGGAAAGCGCAATCTTGGCCGAGCCCACGTTGCTGGATTTCTGGATCACTTCGGTGACGCTCAGCACGCCGTGGGGATGCGCGTCACGAATGGTGGCCGGTCCGATAGAGAGACGTCCGGGCGCGGTGTCGACCCTGCTTTCCGGTCTGACCTTGCCGCTTTCCAGCGCGGCCGCGATGGCCACCGGCTTCATGGTCGAGCCGGGTTCGAAGATGTCGGTGATGCTGCGGTTGCGGGTGCTGTTGCGATTCAGTTTCACCCGGTTGTTGGGGTTGTACGAAGGCAGGTTGGCAAGTGCCAGAATTTCACCTGTTTTGGCATCCAGTACCACGATGGCACCGGCTCTGGCCTTGTGTTCGTCTACCGCCGCTTTCAGTTCGCGGAAGGCCAGGTACTGGATCTTGCGGTCGACGCTCAGGGCCAGATTGCGGCCTTCCTGCGGGGTTTTGATGCTTTCCACGTCCTCGATGATGTGTCCGGGCCGATCCTTGATGACCCGGCGGCTCCCGGCCTGTCCGGCAAGCCACTTCTGGTAGGTCAGTTCTATCCCTTCCTGGCCGTTGTCATCGATGCCGGTAAATCCCAGGATATGCGCCGTCACGTCTCCGGCCGGGTAGTAGCGGCGATACCCGCGTTGCAGAAATACGCCCGGAATATTCAGCGCCATGATTTTTGCGGCCTGTTCCGGCGGTACTCCGCGCTTGAGATAGGCAAATTCCTTGCTGGTATCGGCAAGGCGCTTGTCGATTTCGGTTTTGTTCATGTCCAGGAGTTTTGCCAGGCGCTGTTTTTTTTCTGCGCCCAGTTCGATGTCCTGCGGGCTGGCCCAGACTGATTCGACCGGCGTGCTGATGGCCAGCGGCTCACCGTGGCGATCGGTGATCATGCCGCGGTGGGCGGAAATTTCGATGACCCGGCTGTAGCGCGCATCGCCTTTCTGGACCAGAAATTCGTTATTCATGACCTGCAGATAGAGCGAACGCACCAGCAGCGCAACAAACCAGAGCAGCAGCAGGGTGACCACCAGCCATGCACGCCATAGCGGCAGCCGTACCCGGGGTGTTGTGGTGGAGGCAAGGTTCATGGCGCTACTCCACGCACCGGCGCCTGAAGCGGGATGACCTGGATTTTTGCCGGGTCGGGCACGTGCATGTGCAGATAGCTGGAAGCGATTTTTTCGATCCGCGCGTGCATGGCCCAGGTGCTTTGTTCCAGCTGCAATTGGCCCCATTCCACTTCCATCTGCTTTGCCAGAGACTCTTCCTGCTGCAAATCGACGAACAGCTTGCGCGCCTTGTGCTGGGAGGTGACGACTCCCATGGCACAGGCGATTGCAATCATCAGCAGCAACAGGTTGAGCTTGACCATCATGCCTCTCCGCTGCGCTCGGCTACCCGCATCACGGCGCTGCGGCAGCGCGGGTTGGCGGCAACTTCAGCTGCCGACGGGCGCCGTGCCTTGCCGGCCAGATGCAGGCGCGGCTGCGGCAATTCGCTGGCGCGCACCGGCAGGCGCGAGGGCAGCGTGTCGCGATTGGCTTCGCCCTGCATGAATCGCTTGACGATACGGTCTTCCAGCGAGTGGAAGCTGATAGTCACCAGCCGTCCGTGAGGCGCGAGCAGGTTCATGCACTGAGGCAGCACTAGCGACAGTTCCTCAAGTTCCTGATTGATGAAAATCCGTATAGCCTGAAAGGTGCGCGTCGCCGGATCCTGGCCTGGCTCACGCCGGGGTACCGCCTTTGCCACGACCTGGGCAAGTTGTCGTGTAGTAGCGAGAATCCCTCCCTCTCGCGCCGCAACAACCGCTCTTGCAATCTGTTTAGCAAACCGTTCTTCACCATAGCTTTTGATGACCTCCCTCAGTTCATCTTCCGGCACCTGCGCCAGCCATTCCGCCGCGGTTTGCCCCCTGCTCGTATCCATGCGCATGTCCAGCGGGCCGTCGAAACGGAAACTGAAACCACGCTCCCCCTCATCCAGCTGGGGAGATGAAACCCCCAGGTCCAGCAGGATTCCATCCACTTTATTGACACCCAGTTGCTGCAGCGCCTGCCCCATTCCGGCGAAGCTGCTGTGGCAGATGTGAAAACGCGGGTCCGTGATGGCCCGCGCCGTTGCTACTGCCGCCAGATCGCGGTCCAGGGCGATCAGCCTTCCATCTTTGCCCAGCCTTTCCAGGATCAGCCGGCTGTGCCCGCCGCGCCCGAAGGTGCCATCGATATAAATTCCGTCAGGCTGGATGTTCAATGCATCCACGGCCTCCTCAAGCAGCACGGTGACGTGCTGCGCGACTTCGCTCACAGCGAAAAGCCTTCCAGCTCCGGCGGCATACCGCCGTCGCGGAACACCAGCGCTTCAGCGAGCTGCAGGTTCCATTGTTCTTCATCCCACAATTCGAATTTGTTGCCCTGGCCCACCAGTACCACGCTCTTTTCCAGACTGGCGAACTGGCGCAAGGGCGTAGGCACCAGGATGCGGCCAGCGCTGTCCAGCTCGACATCGCTGGCGTTGCCGACCAGCAGGCGTTGCAGGGTACGGGTTTGAGGATTGAAGCTGGAAAGGCTGTTGAGTTTCTTCTCAATCGGTTCCCAGTCGGGCAGGGGGTAAATCAGCAGGCATTTGCTGGGGTCTGCGGTGACAATGAGGCGTCCGGCGCAATAGGACTGAAGAAAATCGCGGTGCCTGGACGGCACTGCCAATCTTCCCTTGCTGTCCAGATTTAATGTTGCAACACCGCGAAACATAGCACCCCTTTATGTGTGGTTTACGACCGGGTTCTCCCACAAAAACCCACCCTTCACCACTTTTTCCCACTATAGATAAAAAAACAGGCGTGGTCAAGGGAAAAAGCCGGGTTTTCTCTTACGCGACAAAGGCTTAGGAGGTAAATGTGAACTAAAATTTATATGCTTTAGAAATAAGGGGATACATAAAACAGTGAAAGTTAATTGTTAGGTTGCTGCGCGGCGTGATCATGGGGTGGGAGATGGGCGCAGCGAAGTCTGCGGATCATTAAGATAGGATCAGATGTCGAATGTTTCATGTGCGCCGGAGCTGCGATGCTTGTCTTTGGAAAGTGGCTGCGTTATGGTCATCCTTGACTTTTGTATACGTTTGTTACGGACTGAATCCTATGAACCGCTATCTCAAATATGGCCTCGCCGCAGTTGCCGGTATGGCGCTTCTCTTTGCGCTGCTGCTGGTGGCGGCATCCCTGCTCATCAATCCCAACGACTACAAGCCTCAGATCGTCCAGTTGGTGAAAGACAAGAAACAGCGCACGCTGTCGCTGCCCGGTGATATCAAGCTGGCCTTTTTCCCCAAGCTGGGGTTCGATCTGGGGCAAGCCTCCATCAGTGAATTCCAGTCTGACAAGGAGTTCGCTGCTATTGAAAGTGCCCGTCTGTACCTGGCCTGGTGGCCCTTGCTGAAGAAAGAGCTGGTGGTGGATCAGGTGCGGGTGGAGGGGGTGCGCGCCAATCTCCTGCGGTATAAGGATGGCAGTACCAATTTCGACGATCTGCTGAAGAAAGAAGAGGCAAGCGAGCAGGTCAAGTTCGACATCGATAGCGTGAAAATCAGTAAAAGTGCACTGAGTTTCAGGGATGAAATGGCCGGGCGCCAGTTCGAGCTCAGCCAGTTCGAGCTCAAGACGGGCCGTCTGGTCAATGCCAGACCAACGCAGGTGGAGATCGGTTTCGGCCTGAAAGGGGATAAGCCGCGTATCAAGGCCGATGTGAAAATTTCAACAGAGCTGACTTTTGATATGGATGCCAAGCGGTTTTCAGTTCGCGGCATGAATCTTGAAGTCATGGGCGAAGCCGCCGATATCCGTAAGCTTGCAGCCGGGATCAAGGGTGACCTGGCATTTGACCAGAACACAGGCACGCTGCTGGCAGAGAATCTGGCCGTGGCAGTGGCCGGACTGAAAGGGACGGACAATATCGATGTCAGGCTGATGGCCCCGAAGATTGAGTGGGCGGCGGAAAAGCTGGCAACGGATAAAATCGACCTGGTAGCTACGGTCAAACAAGCCAGGGGCGAGATGGGACTGGTGGCCAATCTGCCTGCATTGACGGGCGACGGCCAGACATTCAAGGCCGGTATGCTTAACGTCGATCTGAGCCTTGTTCAGGAGGGCGGTGACTACAAGGGCAAACTGTCCTCTCCCCTGCATGGCGATTTGAAGCACAAACGCTTTGCCTTGAGCGATATCAAGGCTCACCTTGCGGCAAGCGCTGGAAAAATGCCCAAGGGCGGCATGAAGCTGGATATTGCCGGCTCGGCTGAACTGGATATCGAAAAACAGGATGCGTCGGCCAGGCTGATTGCTCGTCTCGACGACAGCACCATCAAGGCCAGCCTGGGAGCAAGGCCTTTCTCCAATCCGCATCTGCGGATCGATGTGGATGTGGACCGGATCGATGTGGACCGCTATCTGCCGCCCAAGTCGAAGGAAAGCGAAACCCAGCCGGAGAAGCCGCTGGATTTTTCCGCCCTCAAGACACTCAATGCGAGCGGTAGCGTGAAAGCCGGCAGCCTCAAGCTATATGGTGTGAAAGCAAGCAATGTCCGGCTGGAGTTCAAGGCGGGAAACGGCCAGCTGGAAGTGAGCCCGCTGGCGGCAAATCTATATCAGGGAAGCGCCAGCGGCAGCCTGTCGCTGAATGCAGCGGGACCGTCGGTGGCCGCGAAGCAGGATATTAGCGGCATCAGTATTGGCCCGTTGCTGAAGGATGCGCTCGACAAGGATGTGCTTGAAGGCCGAGGCAGCGTCAACCTGGATGTCGCCGCCAATGGCAATACAGTGAGCGCGATGAAGAAATCATTGCAGGGTAAAGCTGCGCTGAACTTGCGTGATGGCGCAGTGAAGGGGATCAATATCGCCGCCGCCCTGCGCGAGGCCAAGTCCCGGATGGGGGCGTTGAAGGGTGAAAAAGTCCAGGCGGCCAGCGCGCAGGAGCAAACCGATTTTTCCGAGTTGACGGCAAGTTTCAACATACAGCGCGGCGTTGCGCATAACGATGATCTCGCGGCCAAGTCGCCGCTGTTGCGCCTGGCGGGGGATGGCGACATCGACATTGGTTCCGAAAGGCTGAATTATCTTGCCAAGGCAACGGTAGTGGGGACCCTGAAAGGGCAGGGCGGGCGCGAACTTGAAGCACTCAAGGGCGTGACTGTTCCGGTCAGGATCAGCGGCCCGTTCAGTGCGCCGAAGTATGCGCTCGATTTCAATGCCATGGTGGGCGAGGCGGCCAAGCAGGAAATCAAAAGCCGCGTCGAAGACAAGCTTAAAGATAGCCTGAAAGGCCTGTTCCGTTAAGTGGCCGCAGACTTTTCCCGTCGCCTGATTCAATGGCACAAGCTGCATGGCCGCCATGGCCTGCCGTGGCAGGGCAGCCGCGACCCCTACGCGGTGTGGCTGTCGGAAATCATGCTGCAGCAAACCCAGGTTTCCAGCGTCATCCCCTATTACCAGCGTTTTCTGGGCCGCTACCCGGATATAGCGGCTCTTGCCGCCGCCGAGGAGGATGATGTTCTGGCCCACTGGAGCGGTCTGGGCTACTACTCGCGGGCGCGCAATCTGCACCGGGCGGCGCAGATCATGGTGGAGAAGCACGCCGGTGAGTTCCCGCGCGCGTTCGAGCAGGTACTGGCCTTGCCAGGTGTCGGCCGTTCCACTGCGGCTGCGATCAGCGCCTTTGCCTTCGGTGCGCGACGGGCGATTCTGGACGGCAATGTGAAGCGGGTACTGGCGCGCTATCTGGCGATGGCGGGCTATCCCGGCGAGAAAAGGGTTGAGGACATACTCTGGCGCCATGCCGAGGCGTTGCTTCCCGAGGCTGAAATCGAAATCTATACCCAGGCATTGATGGATCTGGGGGCCACCCTCTGCACGCGCAGCAAGCCGGATTGCAAAAGCTGCCCGGTCCATGCGGGCTGTGCTGCCCTTCAGCAGGGGCGTCAGGCAGAGTTTCCCCAGTCCCGGCCTCGCAAGGCGCTGCCTGAGAAGGCGACCACCATGCTGATTTTCATGCGCCAGGGCGAAGTTTTTCTCGAAAAGCGCCCCCCGGCAGGAATCTGGGGGGGGTTATGGAGCTTTCCGGAAAGCGATGGCGCGGAAGATGCGCGGCTGCATGGCGAGACGCGCTTCGGATTCGAAGTGGGTGAACCAGAGATCAGGCCGGCCATGCGGCATGTGTTTACCCATTTCCGCCTGCATATCCAGCCGCTGCTGATTGATGTCAGGCGGGTTCAGCCCCGGGCGCGTCAGCAGCAAGGTTTGTGGCTGACCATCGAGGACGCAATGGAGGCTGCTATCCCGGCGCCGGTGCGCAAGCTGCTGGCCGGCTTGGCGGCCCATGGAGACTGCTAGATGTAGGACTTCATCGTGCTACGCTTGCCAGGTTTCTTTTTCTGGATGACTACACCCTTGACCGCATCCGGACCGGAAATTTGTTCGGTGGGGTAGAGGTCGTTGAGCGCGCCCAGATACCATTTGTCGTCACGAATCAGCAGCTGGCGGAAGGTATATTCTTCCTTATGGAAGGCGACCACGTACGAGCCATCCTGCGCCAGTCCTTCCGGTTCGACCACGATGATGTCGCCATTCTCGAATTCCGGCAGCATGCTGTCGCCCAGCACCATCAGCGCGTAGGGCTCGCCGCCTGAGCAGGCGCTGGCAGCCTCGTCGTCAAGCGCGGCATCGTGGATGGGGATGATTTTTCTGGTCTGCATTTCCTGGAATCCTGAATCTAATGGGGCGATGCTACACTGTTGCAAAAGTTTATCGCAACAAAATGGTGATCGTTCCCGTGTATTGCAAGCCTTGTCATGTTGATTGATACCCACTGCCACCTTGATGCTGCCGAATTCGATCCGGATCGTGACCAGGTGGTGGCCGCCGCGCATGCGGCAGGAGTTGGAATGCAGATCATTCCGGCAGTGGAGAAAGATAATTTTGCAGCGGTGCTGGATTGCTGCAAGCGCTATCCCGGCTGCTATCCGGCACTGGGCATTCACCCCATGTATGCCGGGCATGCCCAGGCTGACGATCTTGATGTTTTGCGCGCCACCTTGGCGCGTGAAAATATAGTGGCCATCGGTGAAATCGGGCTCGATTTTTTTGTGCCTGATTATGACCAGGAAGCGCAGGAATTCTACTTTTCCGAACAGCTGAAAATTGCGCGGGATGCCGGTTTGCCGGTGCTGCTGCATATTCGCCGCGCACAGGACCAGATACTCAAGCATCTGCGTCGCATCAGGGTGTGCGGCGGCATCGCCCATGCCTTTAATGGCAGCCGCCAGCAGGCGGATGAATTCATCAAGCTGGGTTTCCGGCTGGGTTTCGGCGGCGCCATGACTTATCCTCGCGCTACCCGTCTGCGGGAACTGGCAGCGTCCCTGCCGCTGGAAGCGATCGTGCTGGAAACCGATGCACCGGACATGGCGCCGGCCTGGATAGGTAAGGGACGCAACAGTTCCGAGCATTTGCCGAAAATCGCCCAGGTACTGGCGGAGTTGCGTGGAATCCCGCTTGAGGCTGTGGCCGCAGCAACCAGTGCCAATGCCCGTGCCGTGGTAAAAGGACTGGCATGAGCGCGGTCAGGAATATGGCGCTGCTCTCGATCGCGGCGGCTATCGTCACCCTGGCGCTCAAGTTCGGCGCCTGGTATCTCACCGGCTCGGTGAGCCTGTTTTCCGATGCGCTCGAATCGCTGGTCAATCTGGCGGCAGGCCTGATGGCTTTCTGGATGCTGACCATCGCAGCGCGCCCGGCAGATGCCGGGCATGCCTATGGACACGACAAGGCGGAATATTTTTCCAGCGGGGTCGAGGGCGCGCTGATCCTGGTGGCGGCAGTGTCGATCATCTATGCTGCTGTGGAGCGTTTTGTCCACCCCGCCTCACTGTCCCATCTCGGCCCGGGTTTGCTGGTGTCCGGACTGGCCGCGCTGGTGAACCTGGCGGCGGCGCGCATATTGCTCAAGGTGGCGCGTGAAAAAGACAGTATTGCCCTGGAGGCGGATGCCCGGCATCTGCTCACCGATGTCTGGACCTCCGCCGGGGTGCTGGGCGGACTGGGCGTGGTGATGTTCGCGCCCCCGGCGTGGCAGGTACTCGACCCTCTCATGGCCGTGTTGGTCGGCGCCAATATCGTGATGACCGGCATCAAGTTGTTGCGCCGCTCCCTGAATGGCCTGATGGATGCGGCCCTGCCGGAGCAGGAGACAGCTTCCATCGAAGCAGCGATCCGCGCCATGCTGCCCCCCGGGAGTTCTTTTCATGACTTGCGCAGCCGCAAGGCCGGGCCGCGGCGCTTTATCGAATTCCATTTGCTGGTGCCGGGGGAAACCAGCGTGCGGGCATCCCACGATCTGTGTGACCGCATCGAAGATGAAATCGCGGGCGTACTGGCGCAAACGTCGGTCAATATTCACGTCGAACCCATTGAAACCCATTCCGGAGAAAACCCATGAACGACCTGCCGCCCCAATTCGAGCGTACACACATCCTGCTGGGGGATGACGGCGTGGCCCGGCTCGCCCGGAAGCATGTGTTCGTCGCGGGTCTGGGCGGCGTAGGCTCCTACTGCGCCGAAGCGCTGGCACGCGCCGGCGTGGGGCGTCTGACGCTGCTCGATCATGACGTGGTGGCAACCAGCAATATCAACCGCCAGCTTCCGGCGCTGATTTCAACTGTCGGTCAGCCCAAGGGCGAGTTGATGCGGTCGCGCATCATGGATATCAATCCCAATTGCCAGCTGGAAATCGTGCGTGTTTTTCTCAATACCGAGAACGTCAACGAACTGGTACCGGACTGCGATTATGTCGTGGACGCCATCGATTCCCTTGCCTGCAAGGTGGCGCTGGTGGGGGAAAGCATAAAGCGCGGCCTGCGCGTGGCCTCCAGCATGGGCGCGGGTAACCGGCTTGATCCGGGAAAGATCAAAATCGCAGATATCGGCAAGACCGAGATGTGCCCGCTGGCTAAACAGATGCGCAAACGTCTGCATCGCCACTACAACCTGCGCAAGGGCGTGCTGACCGTGTTCTCGGACGAGCAGCCGCGCGCACCGCTGCCGCCTCAGCCGGTGGACGGGCCGGGCCGTCCGCGGGCGGTGAATGGCACCATCAGCTATATGCCGCCGCTGTTCGGAATGATGCTGGCGGGGGTGGTGATCAAGGCGTTGCTGGAATCGTGAGCGTCGAAGAGAAAGTTTCGGCTATCGTCCTGGCCGGCGGCCGCGGACGGCGCATGGGTGAGGTGGACAAGGGCCTGCTTTCGCTGCAGGGTAAGCCACTGGTGCGCTGGGTGGTAGAGAGAATTGCGCCCCAGGTGGATGAGGTGCTGATCAGCGCCAACCGCAATCTGGAGCGTTACCGAGAGATGGGGTATGCCGTTCTGCCGGACGAGATGCCCGGTTTTCCGGGGCCGCTGGCCGGGCTCTACCGGGCGATAGGTGAGGCAAGACACCCGCTGTGGTTAAGCGTGCCCTGCGATACACCGTTTCTCCCTGAAGATCTCGTGCTGCACTTGTATGCTGCGTTGCTGGCTGACAAGGCCGAGTTGGCGGTGGCCGGAGTCGAGGGGCGGGCACAACCGGCAATTTGCCTTGGTTACACACATTTGCGCGCGGGGCTTGGGGATTTTCTTGCTCGCGGGGGGCGCAGGGTGAGCGAATGGCAGTCGGGCCTGCGCACGGTAACAGTATCGTTTGAGACCGCGCGAGCATTCCGCAATCTCAACACCCCGGAGGATCTGGCAAGTGTTGAAGCTCTGCAATATGACGGTAAATGACTAATTTCCCCAAATAAGGATGGAAATGTCCGGTGAAAATTCGGTACAATCCGGGTTTTGAAATTTTTTTAGGTCTCGTTGAACAGGGATGTGGATATGAGCAAGATAGAAGTGGATCGCAGTAAACGGCGGTTTCTGATCGCTGCCACCACCGCAGTCGGTGGTGTTGCGGCGGTGGGCACTGTGGTGCCTTTCGTCATGAGCATGCTGCCAAGCGAACGTGCCAAGGCTGCTGGTGCTCCTGTAGAGGTGGATATCAGCAAGATCGAGCCGGGCATGATGCTGAACGTTGAATGGCAGGGCAAGCCGGTGTGGGTGGTCAACCGCACCAAGGCGATGCTGGATGCACTCAGCAAGAACGACGCCAAGCTGGTTGACCCCAAGGCGGAAGCCCCGCAGCAACCGGAATATTGCCAGAACGCCACGCGTTCCATCAAACCCGAGATTCTGGTGGCGGTCGGTATTTGTACCCATCTTGGATGTTCACCGACCTACCGTCCGGAAATGGCGCCTGCCGATCTGGGTCCGGACTGGGCTGGCGGTTTCTTCTGTCCCTGCCACGGTTCCCGTTTTGACATGGCAGCGCGTGTGTTCTCTGGAGCGCCAGCGCCGACCAACCTGGTGATTCCAAAGCATAAGTATTTGAGTGACAGCCGTCTTTTGATCGGCGATGACAGCAAGGGAGCCTAAATAAATGAACAGTCTGACTAAAGTGGTGGGCTGGATTGATGAGCGTTTCCCGCTGACTTCCAACTGGAAAGCGCACCTTTCCGAGTATTACGCACCGAAAAACTTCAACTTCTGGTATTTCTTCGGCTCTCTGGCCATGCTGGTGCTGGTGCTGCAGATCGTAACCGGTATTTTCCTCACCATGCACTACAAGCCGGATGTCAATCTGGCTTTTGCTTCGGTGGAATACATCATGCGCGACGTGTCATGGGGCTGGCTGATCCGCTACATGCACTCGACCGGCGCTTCGGCATTCTTCGTCGTGGTGTATCTGCACATGATGCGTGGCCTGATGTACGGTTCCTATCGCAAACCGCGCGAACTGATCTGGATCTTCGGTATGCTGATTTACCTGGCATTGATGGCCGAAGCTTTCATGGGCTACCTGTTGCCATGGGGTCAGATGTCATTCTGGGGTGCCCAGGTGATTATCAATCTGTTCACCGCCATTCCCTTTGTCGGCCCAGATATTTCGGTATGGATCCGGGGTGACTACGTGATTGGCGATGCCACTCTGAACCGTTTCTTCGCCTTCCATGTCATCGCCGTGCCGCTGGTACTGGTGGGCTTGGTGGCCGCGCACATCATCGCGCTGCACGAAGTCGGCTCCAACAACCCGGACGGCATCGAGATCAAGAAGAACAAAGATCCCGTTACCCACATTCCGCTGGATGGCATTCCCTTCCACCCCTACTACTCGGTGAAGGATATTGTCGGTGTAGTGGTATTCCTGATGGTGTTCACGGCAATCGTGTTCTTCGCGCCTGACATGGGCGGTTATTTCCTGGAATACAACAACTTTGTTCCAGCTGACCCGTTCAAGACCCCTGCACATATCGCTCCGGTCTGGTACTTCACCCCGTTCTACGCCATCCTGCGCGCCGTGCCGCCGCTGTTCGGTTCACAGTTCCCGGGAGTGGTTGCCATGGGTATCGCAGTCATGATTCTGTTCTTCCTGCCTTGGCTGGACAGGGGCAATGTCAAGTCCATCCGTTACCGCGGCGGGATTTACAAAATCGCTCTGGCACTGTTTATCATCAGCTTCGTAGGTCTGGGCATTCTCGGCGTGTTGCCGTCTACCCCGCTGTATACCATCTACGCACAGATCCTGAGCGTGATTTACTTCGCGTTTTTCTTCCTGATGCCGTGGTATACCAAAATTGACAAGACCAAGCCTGTTCCAGAACGGGTGACGGGTTAATTGATACGCATAAAATGGGGTTCGTTAACATGAATACGATCAAGAAACTGTTGCTGCTGGTGCTGGCTGCACCCGCGGTAGCGATGGCAAGCAGTGGCGTGCATCTCGACAAGGCGCCTTATGACCTGAACGACAAGGCATCTCTACAGCGTGGCGCAAAGACCTTCGTCAACTACTGTCTCAACTGTCACAGCGCTTCCTACATGCGTTACAACCGCCTGCAGGATATCGGCCTGAACGATGAGCAGATCAAGGAAAACCTGATGTTTGCCGCCGAGAAAGTGGGTCAGACCATGGACGTGGCGATGAGCAAGAAGGACGCCAAAGAGTTCTTCGGCGCCACTCCGCCGGACCTGACCGTGATTGCCCGTTCCCGCGGCGCGGACTGGCTCTATTCCTATCTGCGTGGCTTCTACCGTGACGATACTCGTGCTACCGGGTGGAACAACACGGTATTCGACAAGGTGGGCATGCCTCACGTGCTGTACGCAATGCAGGGCGAGCAGCGCATGCACGTCGAGAAGCAGGGCGAGCATGAAACCCAGCACCTGGTATTGGCCAAGGCTGGCACCATGACCGCGCCGGAATACGATGCGGCCATGTCGGACCTGGTGAATTACCTGGTATACATGGGTGAGCCAGCGCAGCAGACGCGCATGCGCCTTGGCGTGTTCGTGCTTCTTTTCCTTGGTATCTTCTTCATTGTTGCCTACTACCTGAAAAAGGAATACTGGAAAGACATCCACTGATCATTCCAGAGTGGCAGAAAATCTGTGCGCCGGAGCGCTTGAAAAGCGTTACCGGCGCCATGACTTTATACAAGTCAAAATTTGAATTTAACCCAATCTCCAGAGGTAGCATAAACTCATGATGACCCTCTACTCAGGAACCACTTGCCCCTTCAGCCAGCGCTGCCGCATCGTGCTGTTCGAGAAGGGCATGGATTTCCAGATCATTGACGTTGACCTGCAAAACATGCCGGAAGATCTGGCAGTCATGAATCCCTATAACCAGGTGCCGGTTCTGGTTGAACGCGACCTGATCCTGCATGAATCGAACATCATCAACGAATATATTGACGAGCGCTTTCCACACCCGCAGCTGATGCCTGCGGACCCGGTGATGCGCGCACGCGCCAGGCTGTTCCTTTACCGCTTTGAGCAGGAACTTTTTGCTCATCTTGGTGCGATCGTCAATGGCACGCCAAAGGCGGCAGAAAAGGCGCGTGCCACGATTCGCGATAACCTGACCCAGCTGGCGCCAATTTTTTCCAAGCAGAAATACATGCTGGGCGATGACTTTTCCATGCTTGATGTGGCCATTGCGCCCTTGCTGTGGCGCCTGGAGTTCTATGGCATCGAATTGCCCAAGCAGGCGGCTCCATTGCTGAAATACGCGGAACGGATTTTCTCCCGCCCCGCATACATCGAGGCAATGACCCCGTCTGAAAAGGCGATGCGCAAGTAAGCCATGGCTGAGCAGAACATCTCGACCAAGCCCTACCTGATCCGGGCCATTTACGAATGGTGCTCAGACAGCGGCCTGACGCCCTATCTTGCTGTTGCAGTGGATAAAAACTGCCGTGTCCCGATGGAGTTCGTCAAGGAAGGCGAGATCGTGCTCAACATCAGTGCGAGCGCCACCCCAGACTTGCTTGTCGATAACGACTGGGTAGGCTTCTCGGCGCGTTTCGGTGGCGCAGCAAGGGAGATTTCAGTACCGATAAGTGCCGTTATCGGTATTTATGCCAAGGAGAATGGCCAAGGCCTCTTTTTTGGCCGTGAAGACGAAGCACCAGAGGCCGATCAAACTAACGCCGATTCAGAGCCTCAGCCAGAAAGTACGACCCCGAAGCGCGGCAAACCTTCACTCAAGGTGGTTAAATAAGCTTTAAAAGCATGAGGGGTTTGCCCGGCAGGCCAAGGTCCCTTATAATGCACCCCCATTGCCGGATTAGCTCAGTTGGCAGAGCAGCGCACTTGTAATGCGAAGGTCGTCAGTTCGATTCCGACATCCGGCACCAGTTCATGTTTCAAAGCATGTCCAAAAAAGGCTGTAAACCCTAAGAAAAACAAGGTTTACAGCCTTTTTTGCGTTCAGTGCTGTCCTGGACGGTCCGTGTTATGCCGGTTTTTTTCAGTTTTTTTTGACAATGCAATTGCCAGGGGTATGTCGTAAGCATTATTAAATGCCATTGACTTAAATCGTCGCCATCGATAGCATGCCGGACATTGTTATCCTTTTATTGTCCGGATGTTTCTGATTTCATTTGCTCAGTGGAGCGCAAAGCGCTTGCGTCAACCTGGAACGTGCATCTGGCCCACAAGTGCGCTGACGCGAACAATACTCGCGCTCGGCATGAATCTTATCCTCTTTACTGGAGCTTGGGCGCAAGCCAACGCTTCTGTCAATGCTGCCAGTCAGGAGTGGTTCATTCAGCAAGAGCGTGAACGCCTGTTGCGTCAGCAGCAAGAATCCGTGCCGGATGTCCGTTTGGAGCGGCCTCAAGCTCAGACTGGCCAAGAGCGCCTGCCCGACGGGGAGTCTCCATGCTTCAAAATCCAGAACCTTACGATGGCTGGTGATGCATCTGAGCAATTCCAGTGGGCGCTCGATGCCGCCAGTCTGCCCGATGATCCGGCAATTGGCCGCTGCCTCGGAGCGAGTGGAATTAATCTGGTCATGAAGCGGGTGCAGGATGCGATTGTTTCCCGTGGTTTTGTAACCACGCGCGTTCTGGCATCTCCACAAGACCTTAAAAGCGGCGTATTGACCTTAACGCTCATTCCAGGGCGCATACGTTCAATTCGGATTGAGGATGAAACTGCAGGGCGGGCGAGCAAATGGAATGCCGTACCTGCTCACCCTGGAGACATCCTCAATCTGCGGGATATTGAACAGGCGCTGGAAAACTTCAAACGTGTGCCTACTGTGGAAGCCGATATCCAGATTGAACCAGGCAGCTTGCCTGGGGAGAGCGATCTGCTCATTCGCTGGAAGCAGGATTTTCCATTCCGGCTTAATATTTTTGCTGATGATGCCGGTAACAAGGCTACCGGAAAATATCAGGGCGGCGTCACCCTATCGTATGACAATTGGTGGACCCTGAACGACCTGTTTTATATCAGCAAGAATCACAGCCTTGACGAAGGAGGCGATTCAGCGCGCAAGGGCACAAAAGGCTACACCGTCCATTATTCGCTGCCCTACGGATACTGGCTTCTTGGGCTGACTGCCAGCGAGCATAACTATTATCAGTCGGTTGCGGGCATCAATCAGACCTACATCTACAGCGGTGAGAATCAGAACAGCGAAATAAAACTGTCTCGCCTGGTGTATCGCGATGCCGTTCGTAAAACCACGCTTTCCTTGCGAGGGTGGAAACGCGCCTCGAAGAATTTTATCGACGATACCGAAGTCCAGGTTCAGCGCCGCCGCATGGGGGGGTGGGAGCTTGGCGTGGCGCACCGCGAGTTTATGGGCAAATCGACCCTGGATATGAACCTGGCCTATCGCAAGGGAACTGGCGCATTCGATTCCCTTCCTGCGCCGGAAGATCCGTTCGGGGAAGGCACCTCCAGACCGCGCCTGCTTACTGCAGAAGCGCAATACAGCCACCCATTTGTAATGGGCCAGCAACGGCTGCGCTATAACGGCGTGTTCCGGGCCCAGTGGAACGATACGCCGCTGGTGCCGCAAGACCGTTTCGCCATCGGGAGCCGATACACCGTGCGGGGTTTCGATGGCGAAAGTGTCCTCTCGGCTGAACGGGGCTGGCTGATCCGCAATGATCTGAGTGCCGGGGTTGGTGATGGCACACAGGAATTCTATTTCGGCGTCGACTATGGCGAGCTTGCCGGACCATCCAGCCGGTATCTGCTGGGTACCCGGCTTGCTGGCGGCGTGATTGGTGTTCGTGGCGCGATCAAGAAACTGGGCTACGACATTTTCGTCGGCCAGCCATTCATGAAGCCGGAGGGCTTCAAAACGTCGGCCACGACCGCAGGCTTTAGCCTCAACCTGGCTTTTTGAGTAGCCCTGATGAATTTCGACACATTGAATGTTAAAGCGCCGTTGCTGTTCGATGGCGCATTCAATGAAGCTGAAGTTTTCGGGGCGGCAGTCTGGTTGTGGATGCAATCGGAATCACATCGCGATGCGCCGTTGCACACACTAAAGGCGCTGCTCCTGCCAGCCATCAAAACGCGGCAGTTTGTGCTGGTGGAAGAAGCTGGAAAGCCGGTGTTTTATTTGTCCTGGGCCAATATGAGCATCGAAGCAGAACGGCGTTACATGAGCAGCCCCCCGGTTTGCATGCCCGAGGTGGACTGGAATAGCGGGGGCCGCATGTGGATACTCGATTGGGTCGCGCCGTTCGGACATACCAAAGTCATGAAGCGGCTGCTGTCGCAGCATCTCTTTGCAAATCACAGCATGCGTTCCCTTTATCACCGCGGCAGCAGCAGGGGTTTGCGCGTCATGACTTTCCACGGTATGGCTGTCATGCCGCAAGAAAAAGCACAGTGGGAAAGGCTGCATGCCGTTGAGCATGCGCCTCGGCATCCCGGATTTCCGGTTTTCAAAAAACCAGTTCATAACAGGCGGCGAAGCAAATGAATAAAAACATTTACCGTGTGATTTTCAACCGGGTTCGTGGCTTGTTGATGGTGGTGGCTGAAACAGCATCGGCACATGGAAAAGGAGGCGTTTCGTGCGGCCAGTCGAGCGGATCAGTCTTTTCGCAACTTAACCTGGCGCGCTGGAATCCCCTGGCTTTTGCAACGCTGCTGGCATGGGGCATGCCGGTCTTCCTGATCTCCGTCGCACAGGCGAATATCGTCGCCGATAGCAGCGCCCCGGCATCCCAGCGGCCGACCATCCTGCAAACAGCCAACGGAGTGTCCCAGGTCAATATTCAGACGCCCAGTGCAGCAGGCGTGTCGCGCAATACCTATAGCCAGTTCGACGTGACCCAGCAGGGTGCCATTCTGAACAATGCCCGCACTAACGCCCAGACGCAGCTGGGCGGCTGGGTGCAGGGCAATCCCTGGCTCGCCGCAGGCACGGCCAGAGTCATCCTGAACGAGGTCAATTCCAGCAACCCGAGCCAATTGCAGGGCTATGTCGAAGTAGCGGGCGACCGTGCACAGGTGGTCATCGCCAATCCGGCGGGCATCAGTTGCAATGGCTGCGGTTTCATCAATGCCAGCCGCAGCACCTTGACGACCGGCACGCCCATCATGAATGGCGGCAGCCTCGACGGCTACCGCGTGGAACGGGGCACGGTGAGCATCGATGGCGCGGGCCTGGATGCCAGCCGCAGCGACTACACCGACATCATTGCCCGCGCGGTTCAGGTGAATGCCGCCGTCTGGGCGAACGACCTCAAAATCACCAGCGGCGCGAACCAGGTCAATACCGCCAATACCAGCGCGGCGCCCATCGCGGGCACGGGCGCTGCACCTTCCTTTGCGGTCGACGTGGCCAGCCTGGGCGGCATGTACGCCGGGAAAATCACGCTGGTCGGCACCGAAGCCGGGGTGGGGGTGCGCAATGCTGGCCAGATCGGCGCCAGCGCGGGAGAAGTCACGGTCACTTCCGATGGCCGCCTGGAAAACACCGGCACCATTTCGGGCAATAGCGCGGTGCAAATCGCGGCCCGTGAGGGTATCGCCAATATGGGCACCCTCTACAGCCAGGGCGACATGCAACTCACCACCCAGGGCGACATAGACAACCAGGGCGTCGTCGCCGCCAGGAACAATGCCAGCTTGCTGGCAAACGGCGCCAATTCGCACATCACCAGCGGGGCCGGCTCGATCTTTGCCGCGGGCCTGAACGAAGACAGCAGCCTGAATGGCGGCGGAGACCTGACGCTGACGGCCACGCAGGGGGTTGCGGCCAACACCCTGAATCTGGCAGGGGGCAATCTTGCCATCAGCAGCGCCACGGTCGACCTGTCGAACAGCCAGACCTCCGCTGGCGGCAACATGACCGTCACTGCCTTGCAAGGGGATCTCGACGGCCGCAATGCCAGCCTGCTCGCCAACGGCCAGCTTGCGCTGACAGCCCAGGGGCAGATTGCCATCAACTCGACCAGCCTGATTGCGGCAGGGCAGAACCTTGCCGTAACGGCCTCCGGCCTGGCGGGTGACGGGCAAATGCTGTCCTATGGCAATGCGCAACTGGATTTGTCCGGCGATTACACCCACACTGGCACCTTGCAGTCGGATGGCAACGCCACTATTCACGTGGCCGGCAATCTGGAAAACCAGTCCCACCTGCTTGCCGGCGGCACGATGGATGTGCAAGCTGCCAATATCGGCAATGCCAGTCTGGGAGAGATCATAGGCAGCCAGACCGTGCTGAGTACCACAGGTGCGCTGACAAACCGGGGGGTGATCGATGGGCTGGATACGCAAATCACGGCAGCAACATTAAACAACCTGGGCACCGGCCGGATCTATGGCGACAATCTTTCCATTGCTGCTGTCACGCTCAACAATGACGCGGAAAACGCCCAGTCGCCCGTGATTGCCGCGCGCAACCGGCTCGACCTGGGTATCGATACGCTCAACAATCATGCGCATGCCCTGATCTTCAGCGCCGGCGACATGGCCATTGGCGGTGCGCTGGATGTCAACCGCCAGGCCACAGGCCAGGCCGGCAGCATCAACAACACCAGCGCCACCATAGAATCCCTGGGCAATCTCGACATTGCCTCAGCGCAGATCAACAACCTCAACGAGCATTTCAGCACCCAGCAAGAGCAAGTATCGCAACAGCCTTTTACGGAATATCAGCTATCCGGCTCACCCAACCGCTACGATAGCGCTATTGCCTACATGAACAACGGCGCAACCGACGGCCTGCTGCAAGCAATCACTCCGGCGGGGACAAACGATGACTTCAACCGCTACGCCTATACCCGGACCATCACCGAAACACAGGTCAACGAAACCGACCCGGCGCAGATACTGGCTGGTGGCGACATGACGATCAGCGCCAACACCGTGCTTAACGACAAAAGCCGCATCATTGCAGGCGGCAACCTGACTGGTGCCATCAACACGCTGACCAACACCGAGGTGGCAGGCACCCACGTAAGCACCGATTCAGGCAGTGCAACCCATTATTACCGCATCCACGAGAAGGGGCAGGACAGTCAGGGCGCCAGCACTTCCGGCTACAACCCCGCCGCGGCGGTACAGCAAATCAGCCTGACGCCAACGGTGTATGCCCAAAACACCGTCTCGGCAGGCACCGGCACGCAACTCCTGGCAATGTCGCTCGCCAATCTGGCACAGGGAAACACGGCGCCGCTCAAAGTGACGCTGCAAAGCAGCCTGTTTCAGCAGAACCCGGATGCCAGTGCAGGCTACCTGATTGAAACCGACCCGCGCTTTGCCAGCTATCGCACCTGGCTCAGTTCCGATTACATGCTGCAGCAACTGAACCTGGACCCCGCTACCACGCAGGCCCGTCTGGGCGACGGCTTCTACGAGCAGAAACTCGTCCGCGAGCAGATTGCCAGCCTCACCGGCCGGCGCTTCCTCGACAACTACGCCAATGACGAAGCCCAATACCAGGCCCTGCTGAATAATGCCGTCACTGTCGCCAAACAGTGGAACCTCATCCCCGGTGTTGCACTCACGCCAGATCAAGTGGCCGCATTGACCAGCGACATCGTCTGGCTGGTAGAAAAAACCGTCACCCTGCCCAACGGCCAGACCACGCAAGCCCTGGTGCCGCAAGTCTATGTGCGCGTCCAGCCGGGCGACATCAACGGGGCGGGCGCGCTGCTTTCCGGTGAAACCGTCAACCTCAACCTCAAAGGCGACCTGAACAACGCAGGCACCATCGCCGGGCGCCAGGTAGTCAACCTAGCCGCGCAGAACATCAACAACCTAGGCGGACGCATCAGCGCAGCGGATGTCGCCGTCACGGCCCGGCAGGACATCAACAATCTGGGCGGCACGCTGCAAGGAGAGAATAGCCTGATTGCCAGCGCCGGGCGTGATTTGAACGTCATCTCCAGCACCCGCACCCAAACCGGCGAACAAGGCAGCCGGACCAATCCTTCGGCTTCGCTCAGGACGAACATCAGCCGGGTGGCCGGACTGTATGTATCGGCACCGGGCGCCACCCTGATCGCATCCGCCGGCAACGACATCAACCTCAACGCGGCGCAGATCGGCAATGCCGGTGCAGGCGGGCAAACCCTCATCGCAGCCGGCAACAATCTCAACCTCGGCACCGTCACGGAAAGCAGCAGCCAAAATATCGTCTGGGACGACAAAAACTATCGCAAGGACGCCAGCCAGACGGAAACCGGCACCCTCATCCAGACCCAGGGCGACATCCAGCTACTTGCCGGAAAAGACCTGACCGCAAAAGCGGCCAGCGTCACCAGCCAGAATGGCTCGCTACAGGCCGTTGCCGGCAACGACATCGTGCTGACCGCCGGCAAAAACCGCTACAGCCTGGACGAAGCGCACCAGGCCACTGGCACCAGCAGCGCCTTCTCCAGCAAAACCATCACCACCCGCGACACCCTCGACCAGACCACCTCCCAGGGCAGCACCTTCAGCGGCAACACCGTAGACATGAACGCCGGTCGCGACCTCACCCTGCAAGGCTCGAATGCCATCTCCACCCAGGGCACCACGCTGGCCGCGCAAAACAACATCACCCTTGCAGTGCCGCGAACACCCAACGCGAAACCCACTTTCGTGACGAGAAAAAATCCGGTCTCTTCAGCTCCGGCGGCATCGGCATCACCCTCGGCACCCAGCAGCAAAGCACCGATCAAAAAGGCGTGAGCACCAGCGCCAGCGCCTCCACCGTCGGCAGCATCGAGGGCGACGTCGACATCCTGGCCGGCAAGCACTACACCCAGACCGGCAGCGACGTCCTCGCCCCCAAGGCGACATCGACATCGCCGCGCAAAAAATCGACATCATCGAAGCCCACGAACACCGGCAAGCCGAAACCGAAACACAAGTTCAAACAAAGCGGCCTCACCCTCGCCCTCACCAGCCCCGTCATCAGCGCCATCCAGACCGTGCAGCCAGATGAGCGAAGCCGCCGGCAACACCAGCGACACCCGCATGCAGGCCCTGGCCGCAGGCAGCGCCGCCCTGGCCGGCAAGAGCGCCTACGACGCGGTCAAAGCCGGGCAAGGCAGACCATCGACGGCAAGCCGAACCAGATGCCGATCCGCAACGACAAAGGCGAAGTGACCGGCAGCCGCGACGCCAGCGCCGCCGAACAGGTGGGCGGCATCAACCTCAGCATCAGCATCGGCGGCAGCCAGAGCCAGAGCAACAGCGTGCAAACCAGCGACAGCGCACGCGGCTCAAACATCGCCGCAGGCGGCAACGTCAACATCACGGCCAGCGGCGCAGGCAAAGACAGCGACCTCACCGTCCAGGGCAGCACCCTCAAGGCAGGCAACAACCTCACCCTCAACGCCGAAGACGAAATCAGACTCCTGGCCGCCAGAAACACCGCCGAACAGCACAGCACCAACAAGAACAGCAGCGCCAGCATCGGCATCAGCGTCGGCACCTCTGGCTTCGGCGTCACCCTGGCCGCCAGCGGCGGGCGCGGCAACGCCGACGGCAGCGACGTGACCCACACCAACACCCATGTCGAAGCCGGCAACCAGCTCACGATGACCAGCGGCGGCGACACCACCCTCAAAGGCGCAGTGGCCAGCGGCCAACAAGTCACCGCCAACATCGGCGGCAACCTCGCCATTGAAAGCCTGCAAGACACCAGCCAGTACGCCAGCAAACAGCAAAGCATCGGCGGCAGCATCACCGTGGGCGCAGGCGTATCGGGCAGCATCAGCGCCAGCAAGAGCAACGTCAACAGCAACTTTGCGAGCGTGGCGGAACAGTCCGGCATCCAGGCTGGCGATGGCGGATTCGATGTCAACGTCAAAGGCAACACCGACCTCAAGGGCGCGGTGATCAGCAGCAGCGACAAAGCGGCGCAAGGCGGCAAGAACACTCTGACCATTGGCACCCTGACCACAAGTGACATTCAGAACCGTGCAGAAGCCAGTGTCGAGAGCAGCGGCATCAACCTGAGCTCCGACATGCTTACCCAAGGCAAATATGGGATGGCCAAGGGTGTGATTGGCAATGGTCTTAACAATGCCAGCGAATCGGGTAGTTCAAGCGGGCAAACCCGCAGTGCTATTACCGAAGGCGTGGTGATCATCACCGATGAAGCCAAACAACAGCAACTGACAGGCAAAACTGCCGAGGAAACGGTAGCCAGCCTGAACCGCGACACCGCCGACGCCCACAGTGCCGCACAGAAGCAGGATGTGGAGGGGATGCAACGCACGGCGGAGGCCGAGCGGGCGATCAAGGTGGCGACGTATAACGAAGCGATCAAGTTCAGCGACGAGGCCTACCGCGTGTCTTTCTTGGAAAAGGCGCGGATGTACAAGGTGGAGCGTGACTCGGAAGATGGCAAAGTCATCCTCGACAAAGACGGCAAGCCGAAGATGGCCGAGCTTTCCGACATAGAAAAGCAAGCCCTCAAGCCAGAACCGGGTGGCAAGCTGAACGTCTTCGCCAACGGCATCTTCAATGATGAAGCGGCAGCAGGTAAATATGCGGTGCAGATGAGCGAATTGCCGCCCGGACAAGACGTGTATCTGGTGTATTACCCGCAGGCTGACAACGCCCTTTCCGAATTGATGGTGGCGGGGTATCAGAAATTCCTGGAAGGCGGGATCGGCGATCTGGCGAATGCCACGCAGGAAATTAAGAGAGTGATGGAGCAATATGGTGCGGAGGGGCTCAACCTGGTGGGGCACAGCCGCGGCGCGATGACCATCGGCAATGCGATGGAAGCGCTCGCCGGCGAAGCAGGGGCAAGCGGCGTCTTGAATAACACTGAAATCAAGCTTTTTGGGCCGGCCTACAGCGCGCAAAATGCCGCCACCATGCTGGATGGCATGAGCAACGGCAACCGTTCGGTGGCCCTGTTGCAGAATCATGCAGACGATTTTGTGGGCAGACTGATCGGTGGAAACCCGGCGACTTTCGGGAAGCGGCCAGAGGAAAGCAATATGGTGAACGAATGGATAAGAATGTTCGGGGCGGTACCGACCGTGCATAGTTGTTATGGGACGGGGGCGGCAAGTGTGGACTGTCCGAAATATGGCAACCCGATAACGATCGAGATACCCTCTGTTCGCGATACTTCTACTGGAGGGAACAAATGAATTTCACAGTCCGCTTAGCTATAACTCTGGCCTGCGTGTTGCTGGCTAGTTGCGGTGAATACGTTGCTAGGAATCTGCATATGGGTGAGCCAGCACGACTGCCTGAGGAATCATGGACGAAAGATGGCGCTACGCGACTCGACATCAAGAAGGCGCTACTTGAGTGCGGGAGTCCCTCGACGCAGACTGATCGTTTCATCTATGAAAAGTCTCTGGGAATCAAGAATAGCGATGACATGTTAAATCATGGCCTCTTGACCCACGCTTGTATGGAAAACTCCGGTTACATGTATTGGAGGAAGGGCACGTTCTCGGATTACTGCACGGTATACAACTACAAACATCTCCCCGCCTGCCAGCCTGGAGCAGTAATTCCCGATCGCAGCGTCGAGCGCCGTTTGAACAGCTGGTCTTGCAAGCTCAAGACTGATCGCGAGTACTGCCGCAAGCATGCCTTTGTCCCCGCAGCCTGCGATGACACCAAGAAGGACTACAACAACCCTCCCCCGGAGTGCCGGCCATGACGAAGCAAGCAAACCTTGAGAGTTCCATCCAGCTGCTGATGTGCAGCGTGTTGCTGCTTGGCGGATGCGCAACCACCTCGGGCAATTACACCGTGACGGCTGTGGATGCGCAGGGAAAACCCATCAACACCACTTTCTACGTGCAGGGGCAGCATATCTATACGGCCAGAAACGGAATCTGCGCGGCGCATCCCAAGGCGGCGGTTACGATCCTTTCGCTGGAAACGGGCAAGGAACTGGAAAGCGAAAGCCCCTACCTGTGCCGATGATAAAAGTAGCGGCCATATTAGTAGATGCCGGCCGGCCTTATTCTATTGTCTGTTTGCTGATAAGCGGCATGCTTTCCGGCTGCGCCAATACTGAGCAAGCACCGCCAATATCCAGCTCAGAACCACAAGCCCGAATTCGCGTCTTTCATGGCCCATCGGCCTATCTGTATCTGGGCGATGTCTGCGACGGTAATGAACATCAGGTCATTCACGCCGCTGCGGGGGGATTTTCTTTTCTGTCGCGCAACAAGACACTGGGCATGCCCCGCACCGACGACATGCCTTTTTCGTACCATGAATATGCCATTCCAGCGGACAAACCCTTGACCGTTAGAATGTATTGGCAAGCACAAAACGCCAGCGGCACATGGGAGCGCTGTGGCCCCATATACACGATGTTCACCCCAGAAGCAGGCCAGGATTACGACACCTTCATGAAATTTCGCGGCGGCGTTTGTCAAGGCGTTGAAGTGCGCAAGTTCGTGATTGACGCCGAAGGAAAAATCACCACCACGCCTGCGCCATTGAACAGCCTACCGTTTCAACGTTGCTATTGAATGGAAATGGCAATGTCCAAAGAGCTTCGGTATCTTCCTGACAGCCGCATGCAGGCCCTCGCCGCCGGCAGCGCCGCCCTGGCTGGAAAGAACGCCTACGACACCATCCAGGCAGGGCAGGGCAGCACCATCGACGGCAAACCCAAGCAAATGCCCGTCACCAACGACAAAGGCGAAGTGACCGGCAGCCGCGACGCCAGCGCCGCCGAACAGGCGGGCGGCATCAACCTCAGCATCAGCATCAGCGGCAGCCAGAGCCAGGAGCAATACGGTGCAAACCAGCGACAGCGCACGCGGCTCAAACATCGCCGCAGGCGGCAACGTCAACATCACGGCCAGCGGCGCAGGCAAAGACAGCGACCTCACCGTCCAGGGCAGCACCCTCAAGGCAGGCAACAACCTCACCCTCAACGCCGAAGACGAAATCAGACTCCTGGCCGCCAGAAACACACCGCCGAACAGCACAGCGCCAACAAAAACAGCAGCGCCAGCATCGGCATCAGCGTCGGCACCTCTGGCTTCGGCGTCACCCTGGCCGCCAGCGGCGGACGCGGCAACGCCGACGGCGTCAAGGCGCGTTGTGGTAGAAAAACGGGGTCAGGTCTTGCCGGATTGTGGAAAGCGGTAGAATCGGTGTTCCGTGAGTGCCGCATCGATTGGCATATCCCACGGGTCGCGCGGCACTTGTTTTACTTTCTGGCATTCGTAGCCAATTCCAACCAGGTAGGGTTTGCGCCAGGTTTTCCGGCGACCGAGAAATGCCAGGCTGGTGTCGTAGAAGCCGCCGCCCATGCCCAGCCGGAATCCTTCTTCATCGAATCCCACCAGTGGCATGAACAGCAGGTCCAGCTTGCTCGCGCGCACTGGCCGGGGTGACCAGTGTTCATGTATGCCGAAGCGGTTGAGATACCAGCTTGGGCGGGAAGTGATCCGCGTGAAGTAGAGATGTTTCTGGAAACGGCGCGGCACTACGGGAAGGTAGCAGGATTTTCCCAAACGCAGGGCCTGGTTGAGCAGGGGGACGAGGTCCATCTCTCCTTCGAAGGGCAGGTAAAATCCGATGCGGTCAAACCGCAGCAGCAAGCGCTCGCGCAGTGCTGTCCGCAACAGGCCATTGGCCGCGGCTCGTCGCTGGTGAGGCGAAAGCTGGTTGCGCAATTGGCGCAGATGGCGTCGCAGTTGGGACTTGTTCAAGGTGTAAAGAAGGAAGAACGATAACAGGTTAGGGGGTAAGTGCCCCCCGCGCATGCCGTCAGGCTATCATCTTGAACCTGAGGTCCAAGAGGGTCGCGGCCAGATCGCATCAGGCACATCCGCAAGGGATGCGCACAACAGCAAACTTAATAGCTACAACCAAACTTTATATATTGGTTCAAAGAATATCTAGCCTAGACGAACACCGCAGGGGACAACTCGGTAAGCTGGCTGCGAAAAAAGATCTTGCTCGCAACCTGCTAAAACAGTTCATCCTGCTCCGTCATTGCCTGCTCGATTTGAGCCTGCATGGAACTCATTCTACTCTTGAACTCGCCGATGTCAAAAGAACCGGCGATGTGGGTATTCAGCAGTTCATGCGTGATGTTCAGGGCGGCCATGATGGCGATACGTTCCACCCCGATGACTTTGCCGCTGTCACGGATCTCGCGCATTTTCCGGTCGAGATAATCCACTGACTGAAGCAATGCATCCTGCTCGTCTTCTGGGCAGGCAACACGAAACTCCCGTCCCATGATGGCGACATCCAGGCCCTTTATTTCGCTCATTCGGCGGACTCCGGAATCTGTTCCATCAGGGCTTCAAGGCGGCTTTGCGCGCCAGTGATCTTGTCGCCCAGCAGTTTGCTCTGGTTCTGGGCGGTCGCCAGTTGCTGGCGCAGATGCATGTTTTCGGCGCGCAACTGCTGACACATTCGTGCGATTTGCGCGACTTTCTCTTCCAGTGATTTCAGTTCCGCTTGCATGCGCACACTATAATTTGAAAAATCCAGCTAGGTCAACTGGTAAGGCCACGTTCTAAAAGTGTTTTGACAGATTTTATCGGCTTGTAACCCGATCATGAAAAAGCCTGTTCGAGCTGGGGCCAGTTCAGATGAGCTTCCACTGCATTTGCCATGCGTTCAATCCCCGCTACCCGCAGGGATTGGTAGTCCAGCAACGATGGCGCTGTCAGTCCTGACCAGCGGAGCAGCGCATCACATGCCTCCCCGCTGTCGAACAGGCCATGCACATAGGTGCCAAGGATCTGATTATCGGCTGAAATTGCGCCGTCGTTTCCTTCTTCCAGTCTCGTTGCCGGCCGGGCAAGAGCGGGACCGGTACTTACCCCGGCATGAATTTCGTAACCTTTCACTGCTACTTCTGCAATTGCCAGTCGGCCACTCACAATCCGTAATTGCTTATCCTTCTTCAGCTCGGTTTCCATTTCCAGCAAACCAAGACCAGCGCTTACACCTGGTTCAGACTCCAGGCCAAGGGGGTCATGGATTTGCCGCCCCAGCATCTGAAATCCGCCGCAGATGCCGATCACTTTGCCGCCATAACGCAGGTGACGAAGCAGCGCCGTTGCGAAGCCATTGGTGCGCAGCCATTCCAGATCGGCGCGGACGTTCTTGCTGCCCGGCAGGATGATCAGGTCGGCGTCGGGGATGGCTTCGTCCATGCCGATGAATTTCATGTCTACGTCAGGATGCAGGCGCAGGGGATCGAAATCGGTGTGATTGCTGATGCGCGGAAGACGGGGCACGATTACACGGAATTTGTTGCCGGAAGGCTGAATCACAGGCCTGGGTAAGGCATCCTCGGCCTCGAGGTGCAAATCGTGAAGATAGGGCAGTACGCCCAGTACCGGCTTGCCGGTGCGCGCCTCCAGCCAGTCCAGACCGTTCTGCAGCAGACGGATGTCGCCTCGAAAACGGTTGATGACGAAGCCTTTGATCCGTGCCTGCTCGGATTCGGAAAGCAATTCCAGCGTGCCTACCAGGTGGGCGAAAACGCCGCCGCGGTCGATATCGGCAATCAGCACCACCGGGCAATCGGCGGCCTCGGCAAAGCCCATGTTGGCAATATCACGGTCGCGCAGGTTGATTTCTGCCGGGCTGCCTGCGCCTTCCACTACGACAAAATCATAAGCTTGCCGCAGGCGTTCGAAAGATTCCAGTACCTTGCCCAGCAGGCTGGGTTTGTGGCCATGGTAGTCGCTCGCGTCCAGATTGCCGACAGCGCGGCCCTGGACGATGACCTGCGCCCCGATATCGCTGTTGGGTTTGAGCAGTACAGGATTCATGTCGCTATGCGGCAGGAGCCCGCAGGCCTCTGCCTGCACCGCCTGGGCACGTCCGATCTCACCGCCATCGACGGTCACAGCACTGTTGAGCGCCATATTCTGTGGCTTGAACGGTGCAACTTTACAACCGCGCCGGGCCAGCACCCGGCAGATGCCCGTCACCAGCGCGCTCTTGCCGGCATCCGAAGTGCAGCCCTGAATCATCAGTGTTTTTGCATTCATGGTCGCTTTTTCAATCTATTTATCAGGGGGGCTCATCTAGCCCCCTTTCCCGGAAAACCCCGGTAGAAGATCGCCAGTTTGGCGGCTTGGAAGTATCGCCGTGATAGTCTTTTACAGTGTAGTAAGGGAAAAAATCACGCATGTTCCGATCATAAATCCACCCCCTTCTGCGCCATGACGCCAGCGCGATAAGCGTGTTTCCGGTCGGCAATTTCAGATACGGTATCGGCCAGTTCGATCAGTTCCGGCGAAGCGCCGCGCCCAGTGACGACGACATGCTGCATGGGCGGACGCGCGGCGATGGCATCCAGCACGACATCCTGATCAAGATAGCCGTAGCTCAGCAGATAGGTGAGTTCGTCCAGTACCACCAGATCGAATGACGGATCGGTGAGCATCCGCTCGGCAATCTGCCAGCCACGCCGGGCGGTGGCGATATCGCCCTCGCGGTCTTGGGTGTCCCAGGTGAAGCCATCGCCGAGCACATGCCATTCCACGCCGGGCTGGCGGCTGAAGAAAGCCTCCTCGCCGGTATCGGTACGGCTCTTGATGAACTGCGCCACGCCGGCTTTCATGCCATGCCCCAGGGCGCGCGCCACCATGCCGAAGGCGGAGGAGCTCTTGCCCTTGCCGTTGCCGGTAAGCACGATCAGGAGGCCGCGCGCTTCAGTGGCGCGTGCGATGTTCGTGTCGATCAGGGATTTTTTGTGCGCCATGCGGGCTTTGTGGCGATCATTGATGTCATTGCTCATGGGTTAACCTGCACGTTGCGCTGCGCAGAGCCGCGCAAGCTTGCGATGGCGCCTTGTGTCACGGTGGCCAGAGATAACATAACGGGCTCCTTCAGTTTGAGTATGGCGCCGCACCCCGCACGGGAGGGGCGGCAAGCCATTAGCGACATTCAGAAATTTGCCTTGAACCCGATGCGCCAGTTACGGGTAAAGTTTACCGGGTAGATCACATTATCGCTGACCCACATGCCGTTCTTGTGCTCGAAGATGTTGTCCACGGCTGCAAAATACTCAACATTCTTCAGCTTGTAGCGATAGGCCATATCGGTGGACTGGTAAGGGGCTTGCTTCTGGGAAAAATTATTGGCAAAGTCATTTGCCGCATATGCCGAGCTGCGCCAGGCATGTGCAAGATTCAAGCTGGATCTTTCGCTGAGCGCATAGGCTATTCCCAGATTGGCGCCGTGACGCGGGACGCCCGGCAGGTCCTTGCCGTTGTAGGCGCCTCCCCCCTCGTTTTCGCTATCAATGATGGCGCGCGTATAGGTATAGTTGAGCGTAGTCGTGAGCTGCGTGCTGAAGCGATGACTGTTCTGTAGTTCCAGGCCGTATTTATGGGATTTGTCGAGGTTGGTGTTTGCTCCTGACCATGGACCCGTGCTGAAGTAGTAGATTTCATTGTCAAGGCGGGTACGGAACACCGTGAGCTTGAGCCGGTTGGCCTGTGTGACGTGATTCATCCCAAGGTTCAGCGTTCTCGATTCGGCAGGGGAAATGAACCCGTTAAACTGGGGCCCGATATAGGTTCCATACTGGTCGAAACTCGTGAAAAACCTGTCGATATCTGGCAGCTGGAAGGCCTGGTTGTAATTGGCAAAAACGGACAGGCGGTCGTCAAACCGGCGGTTAATGCCGATATCCCATGCATCGAGAGAATGATCGGCTTGCAGCCTGTTCCCCGCGCTGGGGCTGTAGGCATATTCGGCTTTCTCGGTTCGCGCCCCGGCGGACAGGGTGTACTGCTCAAGCCGGTACTGGCCTTGCACATACCAGCCGGTATTTTTCTTGCTGGTGTGATTGTCCGAGCTGATGCGGGTGCCGTCGAAGACTTGCACGCCCGCTGTTACATCCAGTGCCTGCCCCTGATAGTGTACGGCCAGATCATCGGATAAATAGTCGTAATGAGACGTCCAGTTTGAAGGCAAATACCTGGACAGCTTGTCTTCCTGACTGTGGCTGGCGATCAGTTTCAAATCGCTGCCCAGTTCAAATTCTCCTCCCAATCGCCACAGGTCCGATTCGAGCTGCTGATGCGTATAGGTTTTACCCGCGCTCTGAGCAGGGTCGGCATTGAACTGTGCAAGCGTCAGATTGGCCGGATAACGTAGGTCGATGCGCGTGCTGGCGCCATCCAGGTAAAGTTTCAGGGCGTCAGATGGCCGCGCTTCCAGCGTGCCGCGCAAGGTCTGGTTGCTGGACTCATCCCTGTAGCCTGTCTTGTCCGCCGAGCTGTGGCCATCCCGGCTGGCGTAAGCTGCGGTGGCGGAGACGCTGAAGTGTTTGCTTGCTGCGCCTGCTGATACCGTGCCGTCCAGTGCGCCGTCATTTCCGGTGGAGGCCTGCAGGGAGACACCCTTGTGGGGGCGGGTGTAAATCTGGATGGAGCCGGCGGTGGCGCCATCCCCAAACATGACCGATCCGCTGCCCCTGGTGATTTCGATGCGTTCGATGTCGGCAAGCGGGATTGCGCCGGTCAGTTGGGGAACGCCATCGATGTTGTTGAGACGGCGGCCATCCAGGGTTACAACAATATTCTGATATCCGTCACCAATCCCGTAGCCGCGAATATCCATCTTAGGTGTGTAGGGATTTCCATAACTTGGCAAAATGTTCACAGAAGTATGCTTGGACAGATAGTCGAACAGGTCCGGTGCGCCGGATTGCTCGATCATGTCCCGGGTATGCACTTCCGATGCGTAGGGAGCAGCCACGTCTGGCGTGGCAAAGCGCGTGGCGGTAACGATGATTTCATTACCCTGGTAAAGCGGAATTTCCTCGGCAGATGCCGCAGGTGCCAGAATGGCGAGAGAAATCAGGCTAAGCTTGAAAGGGGTGTTCATTTATTTTTCCATTGTTCGGCAAGCGTCCCCGCATGCCACAGGTTGAAACAATGGAAATGCCGCTGGAATGGCGTAAAGGCCATTATGGCTTAACCGTCACCCCGCGGCATTTCCGTATCCGCTTCAGGCCGGTCTCCGGGCTCGTGAAAAAACGCACCGCCTTCCCATGGCTTAAGCCACAGTGGCATATTGATACGTTTGCGCTCACTTACCGTTGCGGGGGCAGCACAGGCTTTGCCGGTTTGAGCGGCTCACCTGTTTCCCGTTTAACCCGTTCGCCGGAAGGCGAATGGGCACCTGTAACGTGGCGGCGATTCTAGCATAAACCCTGCCCGCGTCAGCATGCAACGGCCAGCCGATTGGGGTGGTTCGTGGAAAAATGCCCATGAAGCCGTCCCGAATTTATTTCTCCCATTGGGGAAGTGGCGAAATTTTGCTATTGTTCGCGGCATGCTCAAAGACGCCATCGATCTGTCCCAACTGGGCCGTGTTCTGGTCATCAAGCTGCGCCACCACGGCGATGTGCTGCTGACTTCGCCGCTGTTCACGGCATTGAAAAACCACGCCCCCCAGGCCGAGGTGGATGCGCTGGTTTATCTGGATACAGCGGAGATGCTGACGTTTCATCCTGCCATCTCGGAAGTGCATACCATCGACCGGAACTGGAAAAGACTCGGCCCCCTTGCCCAGGCCGGCGAGGAATGGCGTCTGTTCTCGCACCTGCGTGCCCGGCGTTACGACCTGATCATTCATCTCACGGAGCATAATCGCGGTGCCTGGCTGACCCGCCTGCTGGGCGTGCCGCATGCCGTGACACGCAAGGTGCGTGGGCGCGGCCGCTTCTGGCTCAACAGTTTTAGTCATTTCTACCCCGTTCCGGCCGGGAGATTCCGCCACACGGTCGAGATGCATCTCGATGCCTTGCGGAGAATCGGTCTTTTTCCGGATGAGAGTGAGCGCATGCTCACTCTTGAGCCGGGCGAGGCGGCACGCAGTGAGGTTGAGCAGATGCTGGCCCGGCATGGCCTGTCGGGCAAAGATTTTATTCATATCCACCCGGCTTCGCGCTGGCTGTTCAAGTGCTGGCCGGTTCATCACATGACGGAACTGATGCGCTCTTTGCAAAACCAGGGCCACAGGATTGTGGTTACAGCGGCGCCGGATGCGGCGGAGCAGGCCTTGGTGCGGGAAATGCTGGCGCCGCTCGAACAGCCGGTGGTGGATTTCTCCGGCCAGCTGAGCCTGAAACAACTGGCGGCACTGACGGTCATGGCAAAAGTGTTTGTCGGCGTCGATTCGGCGCCCATGCACATCGCGGCGGCGATGCAAACGCCGGTGGTTGTGCTGTTCGGCCCTAGCGGCGACCTCGAATGGGGCCCGTGGCGCGTGCCGCACCGCACCCTGACTTCGGAGCACATTTGCCGGCCATGCGGAAACGATGGTTGCGGCGGCAGCAAGCGCAGCGAATGTCTGGAGGTGATTCCGGCCGGGCGCGTGCTGGCCGCGGTGCAGGAATTACTGCCGGAGCAGTGAAGCAGGCGCTTGCTTGTCTGCCGTTAAAACCTGAACCAGCCACTGCCCGATAGCCGTGATTTCCTCAGGGCACACGGAATGTGCCATCGGATACTCATGCCAGGCTACTTCATGGCCAAGTTCTTCTAACTGGCCCCGCGAGGCGAGACCCTGCGCAACGGGAATCACGCTGTCTGCGCTGCCATGTGCCATGAAAACCGGCAATCCGGTATTGGCCGGGCTGGCTTCGGCAGCCAGGGTCAAGGGCAACGGAAGATAGGTGGAAAGCGCCAATACACCCGCCAGGGTGGCGGGGTAGCGCAGGGCAGTGTGAAGTGCGATGGCCCCGCCCTGGGAAAAGCCAGCCAGCACGATGCGTGAGGCAGAAATACCGCGCGCTTCTTCATGCCGGATCAGGGCTTCTATCCGCTGCTGAGAGGCGCGGATGCCGCTTTCGTCCTCGGTCTGACGCAGATCCAGGCTCCTGACGTCATACCAGGCGGGCATGATATAGCCGTTGTTGATGGTGACCGGCAGCAGCGGCGCGTGCGGGAAGATGAAACGCACTGCCAGCGCGGGTGGCAAGCCTAGTTCGGGTACGATGGGGGCAAAGTCGTGCCCGTCGGCGCCCAGCCCATGCAGCCAGATGACAGCACAGGATGGGGTGGCGCCGGTGGCGATTTCGAGCGCGTCTTCCGCCATCAGCCTTTTGCAACCACGTCAAAGCCTGTCTGAACATAATCCGGACCATGTTCTACCGCTGTGTGCAGGCGAATGGTATAGGTTTTGCCCTGCGCCTTGAGCTGAACCAACCGGGAAGGCTGGTATGCGCTGGCAGGCGACAGCAGGCTGCGTCCCTGGGCAAGCTTGGGCAGTTCCGGGAGATAAATCGCCGGGCCTGACATGCCCTGCTCGCCGGGCAGAGGATGCAGTTCGACCGCAATCGCAGTCTGGCTCAGTGTCTGGATGCCTGCATTGACCTTGCGCGGTGGTTCGTTGCTGATGCGACGCACGATTCCTATGGCAAAGCCCTTGCCGATGGCCGCCTTGAGACCTACCAGCGTGCCTATTTTCAGCGGCTCCTTGGTGTTGCGCGTAAAAGTGACGCCGTAGCCGCTCAGGGATTCATTTTCTACCTGCCATTGCTGTGCTGTGGGCTCGAACAGCTCGGGTTCGCCGCTGGGCTTGAGTGTGGTTTGCGTTTTCGTGTTCTCGACGCTGAATGTCGCCGTGACGCCGCTATTCTTGCTGCCCTTCAGGTGCGCCACGATGTTGGCAAAATCCTGTATCACCAGCAGCGGTTTTTCAGCCGATATCCGGGCATGTTTGCGCGTGGTGGACTGGCCTGACCAGCGCCCGGTGACCTCTTCGATCAGTTCGAGACAGGATGGCAGGCGGCAATCTTCGCCAAGTCTGAGGCGGGCCGGCAGTTCCCCCTGTTTGAGTTGCTCCACGATTTTGGCGATGAATACCAGCATCAGCTCGATGCCCCAGTAGCGGTATTTTTCTCCCAGCATATTGCGGCGCAGTTTTCTTGCCGGTTTTGTGTCGCCCAGATTCACGGCATAGATCTGGCGGTGAGGGCGGAAATCGGCCTCGATCACCAGGCTTTTTGCCCAGCTGTCGAGCCACCGGTCAATATTTTCGATCTGGGCCGGGCGCAGGCTGGCAGGGCTGGCCAGATGCAGCATCATTGGCTGCAGATATTCGCTGGCGCAAGTGGTGTCGTCCTGTTGTGGATTGAGCCGCAGCGGTACACGGTCAATTTTTTCCTGCTCCGCAAACAGGTAAAGCCGGTGCATGCGGCGCCAGACATGCGCCTCGACCGGCAGGTAGCGAATATGGCTCCACTTCGCCTGCATGGCGTGGAAATGCAGCGCCTTGGCGGTCAGCAAAGGGAGTTGTTCGCGGATTTTCGAGCTGCCAGGATTCTTGGCAAAGGTGCGGATGCATTGTTCATAGCCTGCGCCCATCTCTTCCCAGAATTGCAGAATGGTAGGGAGCCGCTGACGAGATGGACTGTCCGGATCATCGCAAGTGGCAAGGTATTCGCGGCACAGGGTTTCCTGCAGGGAGCTGGCTTTGTCGTCCAGATAGAGCAGTACCCGGACGCGTTCCTTGAGCGAGGTACCGGCGTTGCGGTTGAGGCCGCCCAAGGCTTTGACGATCTCCTGCTGTGCCTGATGGATATCGTTTTGCGGCAACTCCTGTACCCAGATGGTGGCGGATTTCAGATCGCCGACGGGATCGTCACTGGTTTTTCGCAGAAGGGCGTTGATCAGCCCCTTGAAGTCAAACATGTCACCCCCGGATTTGTCCTGTTTTGTGCGCTAGATTGTACGCTGACGGTCGTTTAATGCAAAAAGCATTAGCGCCTGTTTCAATCGGCTCTAATCAGGTGTTTTCTGCTTTTGGGCGCTGCGCCGATTTGGGGCGGAAAGGCTGAACCGCTTCAGGCAGCGTTTCGAGATAAGGCCCTCCGATCAGGTCGATGCAGTAAGGCACGGCAGCAAAAACGCCATCCAGCGTTTCCTTGATCGCCTTGGGCTGTCCGGGCAGGTTGAGGATCAGGCTCTGTTTGCGGATGACCCCTACCTGACGCGACAGAATGGCTGTCGGGACATATTTCAGGCTCACGGCACGCATCTGCTCGCCGAAGCCATCCAGAACCCGGTCCGCCACGGCCAGTGTGGCCTCTGGTGTGACATCGCGCGGCGCTGGCCCGGTGCCGCCGGTGGTAAGTACCAGGCAGCAGGCTTCTTCGTCCACCAGCTGTTTCAAAGCAGCTTCGATTTGTGCCTGTTCGTCCGGCACCAGGCGCGTGACAGCCAGATACGGCGTGGCAAGCGTTGCTTCCAGCCAAGTGTGCAGGGCGGGAATACCCTGATCTTCATACACGCCCTGAAAGGCCCGGTCGCTGACTGTGACGAGGCCGATTTTTGCAGGCGGGAAAGCTTGATTCATGGTGGCTCCTTATCTGGTAGCGTGATTTTAACCTGAATTAGATGATCATCCGCATGGACGATATTGCTTTTGTTGTCAGGGGCGGCGCTATACTATTTGATAGGAAAAAATCTGATTAGATGGGGGACAGAAGAATGAAGCGCTTGATGCGGGTACAAGTTTTTTTGCTGTTTTTCCCGGTTTTTCTGGTTTTTGCCAGCGCCCGTGCGGACACAGTCGAAATCAAATTTTCCCCTCATCTGACGGGTGTTGCAGATTACCGGGCTGGCAAACCAGGGCGCCCTGCCCTCCTGCTGTTGCATGGTTTCCTGCAGACGCGCAATTCACCGCCTATGAGCCGTCTTGCGGATGCGCTATCCGATGCCGGTTATCCGGTTCTGGCGCCAACGCTTTCTCTGGGCATAAGCCATCGCAACAAAAGCCTGTCGTGTGAAGCGGTCCACAAGCATTTTTTGCAGGATGACCTGAAGGAAATCGGTCAGTGGGTTAACTGGCTGGCCAGTCACGGTCATAAAAGGATTGTCCTGGTTGGTCACAGTTCCGGCGGCAAGGACATACTGGCTTATCTTGTTGGCGCGCCAAGTGTGCAGGTGGAGCGGGCCATCCTGGTGGGCATCACGCCTATTACCGTGGACGCCGAGCAATATCGCAAATCCCGGGCGGAAAAACCTGTCGAACCGGGTCAGGTGCCACCACTGCGCCGTTTCACCATGGCTTATTGCAAGAATAACTACGCAGCGACTGTGCCCGCCTATCTTTCTTACGCGGACTGGCGTGGCGATGTGATCGTGGACGCTCTGAGCAAAGTCAGGCTGCCTGTAGATGTCGTGCTGGGGACCAAAGACCAGGTGATTTCGCCAGACTGGCAGGCGCAGCTCGTAAAAAGCCGTGTGCCGGTGACCATGATTGAAAATGCCGGCCATTTCTTTGACGGTGAGCATGAATTTGAGCTCAACGACCGGGTCGGCGAAATTCTGAAAAAGAAACCCCGGTAAGCAATGCGATTCATTCGCCCTTCGTTTTCGCCGTTTTCGGTCAGAACCTACGGTATCGTATTTATCATTCTGGTAACCCTGTTCTTTGGTTTTACCAGCTGGCTGATGCTGGACAAAATTCATTCCACCCGGATTCAGGCTGAGCTCAACAGCCAGCGCGCGGCCCATGCCGAAATTACACGGGCGCTGCAGTATCTGACCAGGGAGCTGGAGCAGGCGGGGCGTGCGCTGGCAAACTGGGATGAAACGCGCCAGCAGTTGAGCGATCCGGGCTACTACGAATACTGGCGCAATAATCGTGTTCTTCAGGGCGGTGTCGTGCCGGATTACGTCAGGTCAGTGGCGCTTTATAATCGTCAGGGCCACCCTCTTGGCGTGCTTCCACCGGGTATGCCCGGGATGGTTGAGGGTGTGGCACGCACTGAGGTGACCCGGCAGGGCGGACGTGATTTTATTTATCTTGTCCAGCCGATTCAGGATGTGGAGATCAGGGGGCAGGTTTCTGGTTATGCCGTACTTAAAATCGATTTCCGGTCTGCATTGCTGAGTGCGCAGCACTTTCGTTACGTGGATGCGGCCAGCATCGTCCTGTCCATTCATGAAGGCGAAACCATTCATTCCGATCTGACGGAACGTGTCCTGTTCAAAGTGCTTCCGAATGAGGAAATGTCAGCCCTGCTGGCGTTTCTGACCCGCTATCAGTACCAGATTGCCTTCGTCGTCCTCCTGCTTTCCTGGATATTTTATGCCGCGCTGTCCGCTTTGCTGGCCAGGCCGTTGCTGAGATTGTCGCAGCATATCGATACCCTGCGGGGCGGGCATGATGGCCAGATGCTCGACTCTCTTGGGGGCCGCTTGTCTGTCAAGGAGCTGGAAAAAGTCCGGAACTCCCTCAATGAGTATCAGCGCGAGCTGGAAACCATGCACGCCAGCCTGGACCAGAAAAATACTGAATTGTGGACCATGGCGCATCGTGATCCGCTGACCGGGGTTTCGAACCGGCGCTGCTTTGACGAGGACTGGAAAATGCTGCTGTCCGTTGCCCGGGGACACCGTGTTGCGGTCTCGGTCATGCTGTTTGATTGTGATCATTTCAAGCCGATCAACGATACCTATGGCCATCATGTAGGCGACCGGGTGTTGATGTCGATTGCTCAGACCTTGCAGGCCACCCTGCGTTCCGGCGATCGGCTCTATCGCCTGGGAGGGGACGAGTTCGCGACCATGTTCCTGGATGCGGACGAGCACCATGTCGATGAGGTCGCGAAGCGTTGCGTGGAGGCGGTGGATCAGTTCGATTTTTCCGGGCTGGGGATCAGGGAGCCGATCCGGATCAGTATCGGCCTGGCGCATGCCGAAGGCGATCAGGCAGAAAATCTGGTGACACTGCAAAAACAGGCCGATGTTGCCATGTACTACGCCAAGCGCCCGGGCCATGGCAAGATCGCGCGCTACACGGACAATATGGCGCATGATGGTAACGCCCTGCTTTCGAATCAGGTGACCAGCGCAGTATTTGAAGCGGTTTCTTCGGGCGCATGTCTGGAGATGCATTACCAGCCGGTGGTCAGTCTGGCGACGCGAAAGATTGAGTATTACGAGGCGCTGGTGCGGATTCGACGCGATCAGGAGTTGATTATGCCCAGCGAGATTTTTCCTGTAGTGGGAGGACGGCGCCTCGAGGCCGAGATGGATTTCGCCGTGATGGGGAAAATTCTGGAGAATTTGCGCAGCGGCCTGATTCCGCCCGGTAGCGGGCTGTCACTGAATATTTCAGGCCCGGCTATCATCCACCCCCGGATCAGAGAAAAACTGGCGGAATTCGAGCCCTTTCTCAAGGATTACACCCTGGTGCTGGAAATTACCGAGACAGCGCTGATCACGCAGTTGCAGCAGGCTTCGGCCAATCTGAATCTGTTGCGTGCAACCGGCTTCAAGGTGGCGCTGGACGATTTTGGCAGTGGCTACTCATCTCTCGGCTATCTGGCCAATATGCCGGTGGATATTGTGAAGTTCGATATTTCACTGATCCGTAGCCTGGAGGAAGCTGATGAGCGGCAGGGCGGTATTGTGGAGGGCCTGGCGATGATGATTCGGCAGGCCGGTTATTTCATGGTGGCCGAGGGGCTGGAAAACGAACAAACGCTTGAGAAGGTCAGCCGTCTCGGCTTCTCACATGGCCAGGGCTATTGCCTTGGCCGCCCCGCGCCACTTATCGCTAACTAAGCTTGCCGTGGCACTGTTTGTATTTCTTTCCTGAGCCGCAAGGGCAGGGATCGTTGCGGCCGACCTTGTCGTTATCGCGAACGAAGGGCTCATGTTTATCATCACCTGGCTCGGCGTTTTCTTCTTCCAGGCCGGATGTGTCTTCATACGTTGCGTGGTTGTACTGAACGTTATCCGCAGCGGGCAACTGGTCTTCCACGGCAGCGATATCTTCCTCGCTCTTGACCTGAACCGTCATCGTGACCTGGGTCACTTCGGACTTGATGCGTTCGAGCAGGGCGGAAAACAATTCGAAGGCTTCGCGCTTGTATTCCTGCTTGGGATTTTTCTGGGCGTAGCCGCGCAGGTGGATGCCCTGGCGCAGATGATCCAGCGCCGCCAGATGTTCGCGCCAGTGGGTGTCCATGCTTTGCAGCATGACCGCACGCTCGAAATGGTGCAGGACTTCTGTGCCAACCTGTTCCTGCTTGGACTGGTACTGGTTATGCGCCGCTTCCAGGACACGTCTGAGCAGGCTTTCCTCATTCAGTTTTGAATCTTCTTCCAGCCACTCGGCCAGTGGCAGCTGTAATTGCAGTTCAGCATGCAGTGATTTTTCCAGGCCGGGGATGTCCCACTGTTCTTCCATACTCTGATGCGGGATATAGATGCCAAAAGTCTGGCTGATCACGTCTTCGCGCATGGCACGGATGGTGTCGGAAATGTTTTCGGTTTCCAGCAGTTCGTTGCGCTGGGCGTAAATAACCTTGCGCTGGTCGTTGGAAACGTCATCGTATTCCAGCAACTGTTTGCGGATATCGAAGTTGCGCGCTTCCACCTTGCGCTGAGCGTTTTCGATGGCACGTGTCACCCACGGGTGCTCGATCGCTTCGCCCTCGGGCATCTTGAGGCGTTCCATGATGGAAGCGACGCGATCCGAGGCAAAGATACGCAGCAGCGGGTCTTCCAGCGAGAGGAAGAAGCGACTTGAGCCGGCGTCACCCTGGCGCCCGGCGCGGCCACGCAACTGGTTGTCGACGCGGCGCGATTCGTGGCGCTCAGTGCCGATGATGTGCAGGCCGCCGTTGGTAAGAACCTGATCGTGAACGGGTTGCCACTCAGCCTTGCGCGCGGTGATTCGCGCGGCTTTTTCTTCTTCGCTCAGGCTTTCGTCGTTACGGATGGTGTGGAGGTCGCGTTCAATGCTTCCGCCCAGCACGATGTCGGTTCCACGGCCCGCCATGTTGGTGGCAATGGTGATGGCGCCGGGGCGTCCGGCCTGAGCAACGATTTCGGCTTCGCGAGCGTGCTGCTTGGCGTTCAGCACTTCATGCGTCAGCTTGGCCTTGGTCAGCATGCCTGACAGGAGCTCCGAACTTTCGATCGAGGTGGTGCCAACCAGGACCGGTTGACCGTGTTTCTGGCAGTCCTTGATGTCGTTGATGACGGCCTGGTATTTTTCGTTTGCAGTGCGGAAGACCTGATCCATGCGATCGTCGCGGATCATGTCGCGATGGGTCGGGATGACAACTGTTTCCAGGCCGTAGATCTGCTGGAATTCGAAAGCTTCGGTGTCCGCCGTGCCGGTCATGCCCGACAGTTTGTTGTACATGCGGAAGTAGTTCTGGAAGGTGATCGAGGCCAGCGTCTGGTTCTCGCGCTGGATTTTTGCGCCTTCCTTGGCTTCCACCGCCTGATGCAGGCCGTCCGACCAGCGGCGTCCGGACATCAGGCGGCCGGTGAATTCGTCCACGATAATCACTTCGTTGTTCTGTACCACGTAATGCTGGTCGAGGTGGTACAGGGCGTGGGCGCGCAATGCAGCATACATGTGATGCATCAGGGCGATGTTGGCTGCGTCATAGAGACTGCTGCCCGGCGGCAGCAGGCCGGCTTCGGTCAGCAGTTCCTCGGCGCGCTCATGACCTGCCTCGGTGAGCAGGACCTGATGCGCTTTTTCATCCACGCTGTAGTCGCCAGGGCCGTCTTCCTGCTCCTGCTTGACCAGTTTTGGCGCCAGCTCGTTGACGCGGTAATAGAGGTCGATGTTGTCATCAGCCTGACCGGAGATGATCAGCGGTGTACGTGCTTCATCGATCAGGATCGAATCCACTTCGTCCACGATGGCGTAGTTCAGACCGCGCTGCACGCGCTCCGTCGGCTGGTAAACCATGTTGTCGCGCAGATAATCGAAGCCGTATTCGTTATTGGTGCCGTAGGTGATGTCCGCGGCATAGGCTTGCTGCTTTTCCTCGTGTGACATGTTCGGCAGGTTAATGCCCACCGAAAGGCCGAGAAAGCCATGCAGGCGGCCCATCCACTCTGCGTCGCGGCGTGCCAGGTAGTCGTTGACCGTTACCAAATGCACGCCCTTGCCTGATAGTGCGTTGAGGTAAGAGGGCAGTGTGGCGACCAGCGTTTTGCCCTCGCCGGTGCGCATTTCGGAAATTTTTCCATAGTGCAGCGCCATGCCGCCGAGCATCTGTACATCAAAGTGGCGCATTTCAAGTACACGTGTGCTTGCCTCGCGCACCACGGCAAAAGCCTCCGGAAGCATGTCGTCGAGGGATTCTCCGCTGGCGTGGCGCCGCTTGAATTCATCCGTCTTGGCGCGCAACTGTTCGTCGCTGAGGCCGGATAGCGAGGCTTCCAGTGCGTTGATGGCGCGCACGGTTTGCATGTATTGCTTGACTAGCCGGTCATTGCGGCTGCCAAAGATTTTTCTGACGAGCTTGGTAATCATGGAAACTTCAATCAAAAAGAGGGAGGCTCTGGCAATCTCGGGCATCCGGTTGGATGCGGGATTCCCTTTGAGCCTCCTGTTATTCGTTATCCGGCAGTTTTCAGGTAACGCGCTGGATTCTGTGGTGCGCCATTTTTAAGTACTTCGAAGTGCAGGTGCGGGCCGGTAGAGCGGCCAGTAGAGCCAACTTCAGCAATTTTTTGACCCTGCAATACGATGTCGTCAACTTTGACCATTCGCTTCGAAGCGTGCGCGTAGCGGCTTACCATGCCATTGCCATGGTCAATGTCTATCATATTACCATACTGGGGGTGATAATCAGAGTAGACCACCACGCCGCCTGCAGCCGCAGTGACAGGGGTGCCGGCCTCTGCCATGAAGTCAACGCCTTCGTGAAAGGCTTTTTTGCCACTGAAGGGATCGAGCCGCCATCCGTAGTTGGATGAAAACCAGCCCGCCGAGACGGGTTGCAGGGTGGGCGAGGTGCTTCTGGCAACCTGTTCGCGCAGTGTCATGGCTTCAAGTACGCTCAGACTCCTGGAGCGCTCTTCCAGTTGCTGGGCGAACAGGGCCAGTTCATGTTCGAGCTGATGCGTGTCAAGCTGGAACTGGGGGGCCCGGGTTTCTGCGCCGCCCTGGCCCGGTTGCTTGCGGAAGTCGAATTCCTGTTCTGGCAGGCCGAAGTGCTTGGCGAGCCTCCCCCCTACGGCATCCAGACGCAGGACCTGAGCCTGGAGCTGGCCCAGGCGGGCTGCCATGGTGTTGAGATTTTCCTGTACATGGGTGGTTTTCATTTCCTGCGGGGCCGGGTTGCCGGAAAGCATGAAATAATAGAGTCCCAGGGCAATGAAGACAGGCACAATAATCCAGCCCAGAATAAGCGTGATGGCCTGGTTGTGGCCCAGCGTGATGCTTTTGCTCCTGGCCAGACTATTTGATACGAAAATAATGTTCACGAGGCAAAACCCTCCATGAGCGTACGCAAACTACAGTCCTATTTCACTTCAGCAACCAGTCTTGCTGCTCTGGCCGCGCGAGTCGCACATTTGTCAGAGTTGCAGCGGTTGTGGGAGAAGCTCGCGCCGCCGCCTTTGGCTCAGATGTGCAAGATAAGTGGTTTGCAGGACCGGGTTCTGGTGTTGTATGCAAATAATGGCGCAATTGCTGCCAAGGCCCGGCAGCTTGCGCCGACTTTGCTGGAAAAATTCCAAAAAAGGGGGTTCGAGGTTACTTCAATTCTGGTGCGAGTGCAAGCTGGCTTTCGCCCACGTCAGGAAAAGCCGCCAAAAACACTGCGCCTGGGTCCTGCTGGTGTTGCCAGTTTTCGTCAGCTGGCTGGTGAGCTGGAGGAGTCGCCGCTTAAACAGGCAATTGAGGCCATGCTAAAGCGGCATGCGGTAGAGGACGGCTCGGCCCATGAAGATCAGGGCGGCAAAGACTAGTAGCAGAACGAGCGAGAACTTGAAAATCTGCCATGCCAGTCGAAAATAACGCCGGTCCCGCAGTAGCAGTCCGATGACAAGAGATGAAACGATCCCGATCAGGGCGAGGTAGATGGCAAGACGGAGGATAATCAAGCGGTCTGACTGTAGAAATTCAGCAGGGCCTCAGGCGCCTGCTCAGTCTGATCAAAAGAAACGAATTCCCATGCTTCGGAATCTGCCAGCAGCGCGCGCAGCAGACGGTTATTGAGGGCGTGCCCGGATTTGTAGGCGGTAAAGGCGCCGATCAGCGGGTGGCCCAGGATGTAGAGATCGCCAATGGCATCAAGTACCTTGTGTTTGACGAATTCATCTTCATAACGCAACCCGTCGCTGTTGAGCACGCGGTATTCGTCCATCACGATGGCGTTGTCCATGCTGCCGCCGAGAGCCAGGCCGTGAGTGCGCAGGGTTTCAACGTCCTGCATGAAGCCGAAGGTGCGGGCGCGGGAGATTTCCTTGACGAAGGATGCCTGCGCCAGGTCCAGCGTGATGGACTGTCCGGATGTTTCGAATACCGGGTGATCGAAGGCAATGGTGAAGTTCACCCGGAATCCATTGTGGGGTTCGAAACGAACCCATTTGTCCCCGTCGTGGACTTCGATAGTCTTCTTGATGCGAATATATTTTTTTGCGCAATTCTGTTCTTCAATTCCTGCGGATTGCAGCAGGAACACGAAGGGGGAGGCAGAGCCATCCATGATCGGCACTTCGGCGGCGGACAGGTCGACATAGATGTTGTCGATGCCGAGTCCGGCCAGGGCGGCCATCAAATGCTCTACCGTGGACACTTTTGCGCCACTCTGTTCCAGCGTAGAGGAAAGCCGCGTGTCGCCTACGTTTTCTGGTCTGGCCTGGATCTCAACTGGCTGTGGCAGATCGACGCGACGAAAAACGATGCCGGTGTCCGGGGCGGCCGGGCGCAGGGTCAGGTAGACCTTTTCGCCCGTATGAAGGCCGATCCCGGTTGCCTGGATAATGTTTTTCAGCGTGCGTTGTTTAATCATGGTCCTGCGCCCAGTTGAGAGCGGTAATAATTCCAATGGTATTGTATGAGGTTAGCGTTTAATCATCAATAGATTAGAGTGTTTATTTAAGGGTTCCCATGATGTGTAGTCGGCAACTATTTCTGCCTGCTACCCATTTGCGATCAATATGTTGCCGCAATCTGGACTGGGAATAAAAGGGGTATATATTCTAAACCCATATTGGCGTGGCGCAAACAAAAGTAATTTATTGGATGCGCGGACGATACAAACTTTGATTTTTGTCGGTATAATTCTCGGGTTTTGAATTCTTAGGTTGAGGATTGGATCATGAGCGAGCATCACGAAGAAATGACAAAAACCACCCCCGCGCAGGTTGTCATGGCAACCGTAGGTGGCCTGGTTGCACCGCTGATTGCGATTTTCCTGATTATTCAACTGGTGCTCGGCATTCAGGCTTCCCATGTGGTTCAGGACGCTGACGAAACTCAGGCCAAGGTTGTTGCGGAGCGCATCAAGCCGGTAGGCGAGGTCACGGTGGTGGATGCTAATGCGCCCAAAGTTGAAAAGAGTGGCGAGGAAGCGTTCAATGCTGTGTGTACTGCTTGCCACACTTCCGGTGCGCTGGGTGCGCCCAAGCAGGGCAACAAGGGCGACTGGGCAAGCCGTATTGGCCAAGGCTACGATACCCTGGTGAAACATGCTATCGAGGGGATTCGCGCCATGCCGGCCCGTGGCGGCGCGGCGGATCTGTCGGATGCCGAACTGGCTCGAGCAGTGGCGTATATGGCTAATTCGGCCGGTGCCAAATTCACTGCGCCCTAGTCCGCAGGTTAAAGACCGCTAAAAAGGCGCAGCGTGCAAACGCTGCGCCTTTTTATTTGCCCCCGTTCGCCAGCATCGCCCTGATCTGGGCAAGACGGGCGGAGCCTTCCTCTTTCTGTGCCTGCGGGTCGGCCTGGCTCCGGCCGCTGCCGCGCAGATCGTCCTGGTGGAGTTCGTCGATGAAGCGGCTGGGCTCGCACCCCTGCCATTCGCCGGCACGCTTGCGCTTGTGGCAGTGGGACAGGGTCAGGCCCTTCTGTGCACGGGTAATGCCCACGTACATCAGGCGCCGCTCTTCCTCGATCTGGCCATTGTCGACGCTTTCGCGGTGGGGCAGGATGCCTTCCTCCACGCCGACCAGAAAGACATGCGGGTATTCCAGGCCCTTCGCAGCATGCAGGGTGGAGAGGCGCACCGCGTCAATGTCCTGATCCTCACGGCTGTCCAGGATATTGATCAGGGCAATGGTCTGGGTCAGCTCGATCACGGTCTTGCCGTCTTCCTCGCCTTTCTTGCTGATCCAGCCGACGAATTCCTGCACGTTGTTCCACTTGTTCTGTGCCGCGCGGGCCTCTTCCTGGTCGAAGAGGTAGGATTCATAGCCGATGGCGTTAAGCAGGTCGGCCATGATGGTGGAGCAGGGCTCGCGCTCGGCTCGCAGGGAGATGCTGTTGATGAAGTTGCAGAACTCCATCAGCGGATGGTATTGCTTGGCGCCGAGCTGATGCTCCATGCCGGCTTCGAAAGCGGCTGCGAACAGGCTGACATGGCGTTCGGCCGCATAAGTGCCCAGTTTTTCCAGCGTACTGGTGCCGATGCCGCGCTTCGGCGTGGTCACGGCGCGGATAAAAGCAGGATCGTCGTCACTGTTGGCCAGCAGGCGCAGGTAGGCAATAATGTCCTTGATTTCGGTGCGGTCGAAGAAAGACTGGCCGCCGGAAAGCAGGTAAGGGATTTTTTCGTTGCGTAGCTGCTGTTCGAAAATGCGCGCCTGATGGTTGCCGCGGTAGAGAATCGCATAATCGGCAAAGCGCGTGCGGTGCTGGAATTTGTGGGTCTGCAGGCGCATGACGACATTTTCCGCCTCCTGCGCTTCATCCTTCGCCGACATGACCTGGATCGGGTCGCCGTGCCCCAGCTCGCTCCACAGTTTCTTTTCGAACAACTTGGGGTTGTTGGCGATCAGGGTGTTGGCGGCGCGCAGGATGCGCACGGTGGAGCGGTAATTCTGTTCCAGCTTGATCACCTGCAGTTGGGGATAATCATCCTGCAGTAATTTCAGGTTTTCAACATTGGCACCGCGCCAGGCGTAAATCGCCTGATCGTCGTCACCCACCGCGGTAAAGGCGCCGCGGCTGCCGGCGATCTGCTTCACCAGCTGATACTGGCAGGTATTGGTATCCTGATACTCGTCGATAAGGAGGTAGCGCAGCTTGTCGCGCCATTTTTCCAGCACTTCCGGATGCTTCTCGAACAGCTCGACCGGCAGGCGGATCAGGTCGTCGAAATCCATCGCTTGATAGGCTTGCAAGGTGTCCTGGTAGGCCTGATAGACGATAGCCAGCTGGCGTTCGGTTTCGTCTGCCGCCTGCTGTGCGGCCAGAGCGGGCGGCAACTGGGCATTCTTCCAGTTGGAAATGACCGACTGGGCGCGGCGGATTTCCTTCTTGTCCGTCGTTTTCAGGATGTCGTTGAGAATGCCCGCGCTGTCCGATGAGTCAAGTACCGAGAAGCGCGGCTTGTAGCCCAGATGCCGGGCTTCCTGGCGCAGGATGTGCAGGCCGAGCGAGTGAAAGGTGGTGACGGTCAGGCCGCGTGCCGGCTTGCCTTGCAGCAGTTTCCCTACGCGCTCCTGCATCTCCCGCGCCGCCTTGTTGGTAAAGGTGATGGCGGCAATATTACTGGCGCTGAAGCCGCAGGTTTCGATCAGATAGACGATCTTGTGCGTGATGACGCGGGTCTTGCCGCTACCAGCGCCGGCCAGTACCAGCAGTGGGCCGTCGAGGTATTTGACCGCTTCGCGTTGTGGAGAATTAAGCTTTGACAGCATGCAACAGACTGCTCCTGAATGGGAGGCTATTTTATCACGCCTTCCGGGGAGGATTTTGCGGCCATTTCAGCCCTGCCAAAACCCTGCTACAGTGAACGGGCAGGTATTGGAAATACCGCTTTCAAGAGGCTGATTCAAGTGTTGCAGACCGCAGTTGCGCCATCGCCAGAGCCCATTGCCGGCCGCATCCCGGGTAACAAGGGGATCTGGGCCGGAATATTAAGCGAAATGACCGAATTCGCTTTGCTGTTCGGCGTGTATTTCATTGCCAGAGCCCATTATCCAGAGGCTTTCCGGGAAGGCCCCGCCCGCCTGAGTACGCTGGCCGGCACACTCAATACCGTGATGATGATCTCCGGCAGCTACTTCGTGGCCAAGTCCGTGCATGCAATCCGCCAGAACCGGCAGCAGGCCTGTTTGCGCTGGCTATTCCTGGTGCTGCTGGCTGCCTCCGGCTATATGGTGATCAAGGCGCTTGAGTTCCAGTGGAATGTCAGCCATGGCATCACGGGCGGGAAGAACCTGTTTTTCACCGTCTATTACTACCTCACTTTTACGCATATCGTGCATGTCGGCTGGGGCATGATGGGGTTGCTGTGGGTGATGGTGCGAGCCAGAAGCGGCGCCTATTCTCCAGCGGACCATGATGGCCTGGAGGCATTTGCCTCCTACTGGCATGCCACCGACCTGGCCTGGCTGGTGATTTTTCCACTCCTGTATGTACTGCACTGAGGGAGGCAATGATGCCGCACGAAAAATTGCTTGACCGCCTCTGGCTCCTGCTGGTGGCGCTGACGCTGGGCGGCGCCTGGCTCGGGGAATCCGCCGCACCGGGCATGGCGGTCACTATTGCTGTTGCGCTGACCATGGCTTTCAAGGGGCGGATGGTGGTTGATCATTTCATGGAGCTGAAAACTGCCAATCGCACGCTGCGCAACCTGATGCGCGGGTTTTTCTATGTGCTGCCTGCCGTGACCGTGCTCACCTCCCTGTTCGGTGACTGGCTGGCCCGCCTGACAACACTCTGAGCCTGTTCAGGGGTTTTCTTCGTCTGTCTGCTGTTGCAGCGCCCACATGTGGGCGTACACGCCGTCTTTGGCCAGCAACTCCGGATGCCGTCCACGTTCGGCAATGCGCCCTGCATCCATGACCAGGATTTCATCGGCTTCGACCACGGTGGAGAGGCGGTGCGCAATGATCAGGCTGGTGCGGCTCCGGGCGATTTCCAGCAGCTCGGACTGGATGGCTTTTTCGGTTTTGGTGTCGAGCGCGGAAGTGGCCTCGTCCAGAATCAGGATCGCCGGGTTTTTCAGCAAGGTGCGGGCGATGGCAACGCGCTGTTTTTCACCGCCGGAGAGCTTCAGGCCGCGCTCGCCGACCACGCTGTCCCAGCCTTGCGGCAGACTTTCGATGAAATCGAGAATGTGCGCGGCGCGGGCGGCTTCAATCACTTCGTCGCGTGCGGCATCGGGGCGGCCATAGGCGATGTTGTAGTAGATACTGTCATTGAACAGCACGGTGTCCTGCGGCACTACGCCAATGGCCGCGCGCAGGCTGTCCTGGGTGACCTGGCGGATGTCTTGGCCGTCGACCCGGATGCTGCCTTTATTTACGTCGTAAAAGCGGAACAGCAGGCGTGCCAGCGTGGATTTCCCTGCGCCGCTCGCGCCCACAGCGGCCACGGTTTTTCCGGCCGGAATGGTGAAGCTGAGATCATGCAGAATCGGGCGGTCGGCATTGTAGGCGAAGCCGACATGCTCGAACTGCACCTCGCCGCCCTGCACGGCCAGCGGGTGTGCGTCCGTTGCGTCCTCCACTTCTCTCGGGCGTTGCAGCAGGGTGAACATGCGTTCCACATCGGTCATGGATTGCTTGATCTGGCGGTACATCACGCCGAGAAAGCTCAAGGGCTGGAACATCTGCAACAAAAAGGCATTGACCATGACCAGATCGCCCAGCGTGAGCGTGCCTTCCACCACGCCGTTGGCCGCGCGCAATATCATCAGCGTGACGCCGATGGCGATGGTCCCGGCCTGTGCCGCGTTCAGAAGGCCGAGCGAGCGCTGCGATTGCAGGGCCACCTGCTCCCATTCCGCCAGGCTGGCATCGTAGCGCCTGGCTTCGTAACGCTCGTTGCCGAAGTATTTTACCGTCTCATAGTTCAGCAGGCTGTCGATGGCGCGGCCATAGGCATCGGAATCCAGCGTATTGGCGCGGCGCACGAACTGCGTGCGCCAGTCGGTGATGGTGATGGTGAAGCCGATATATGCCGCCAGCGTCACCAGCGTAATCACCCCGAACACCCAGTCCAGCTGGACGAACAGGATGGCCGCCACCATCAGGATTTCCAGCACGGTGGGGGTGATGCGGAACAGTAAAAATCCCACCAGGCTGGAAATCGCCTTGGTGCCGCGCTCGATGTCGCGGGTGATGCCGCCGGTCTGGCGCTCCAGATGAAAGCGCAGCGACAGCGCATGCAAATGCTCGAACACCGCCATGCTCACCCGGCGCATGGCGCGCTGCGTCACCTTGCCGAACACCACGTCGCGCAGGTCGGCAAAGGTAGTGCTGGCAAAGCGCAGCAGGCCGTAAGCGATGATCAGCGCCAGCGGCAGGACCAGTTCGGCGCGCGATTTGTCCAGCGCATCGATGATTTCCTTCAATACCAGCGGCACCATCACCGAAGCCAGCTTGGCGCCGATCAATAAGGCCAGCGCAACGCAATACCCGCCCGCGAAACTCCCACAGGTAGGGGAACAGGCGGCCGATCGAATGCAGATCGGTCTGGCCGGGCTGGGGCGCGCTACTGGAATGATTGTGTTCGAATTGGGACATCGGGCTCCGGGGCCTTGGTTTACGGTCAAGCGAAAGCAAATACAGGAGGGCATTATTTCACAACGGATAAATGCGGCTCAACTTTGCCTTACCCCGCTGCAAGAGGGGATAATAAACGATCAGGAAGCACCTTCAACGAGGAGTCTCGCCATGAGCCATAAGCATAGCAGCCTGCTGCGCGCCATCTTCCACGACCCGGTCAGCGGCAACATCCACTGGCGTGAAATCGAGTCCCTGCTGCGCCATCTGGGTGCCGACATTACCCCTGCGCACGGCGCACGTTTCCATGTGATCCTCAACGGTTTCGATGAGTTCCTTCACCATCCCCACCAGAGCAATGTCTGCGACAGGGCGATGATCAAGCATCTGCGCGAGTATCTCGCGCGCGCGGGAGTCACGCCGTCGAGTTATGAAAGCGAAGGATAGGTTTGCTGGGTGTGATGCGCCGGGAGTTGCCTGCGGCCAGATGGAAAAGCCGCGCACTCCCGGCGAAGTGTTGCTGGATGCGAGTGCTGCCCTTACTTCTTGGGCGTAATGCTGGCTTCTTCGATCAGCAGGGGATAAGAGTAGCCACTGCCAAAGTCCTTGTTAACCACGACTACGCCAGAAATGGTGACCTGGTCGCCGACATTGGCGGTTTGCTTGCTGGTGACGATCAGGTTGTTACTGTTGGCGTCACCTGTGCCGTCCTGAACATGAACGAAGTTACGGTTCATGATGTTGTTGTTGACCTTTACCACCTTGCCCTGGGCTTTGATCGTCTGGCCGGCAAGGGCGACCCTGTTGGCGTTCAGGGCTGCGACGGTCTTCAGGCCGGCTTCTGCTGCTGCGGCGCTGAATGACGTCAGGCTCAGGATGCCCATGAATCCGGCAAGGGCGATGGATTGAATCTTCATAAAAACTCCTCTTAAGTAATTTTAATGGCGGCAAAAAAAGGCCTGATGGCATTGTATCATCAGCGCCAATCCGCCCGCCGTTTTCTGCCTGCATGGGGATGCTCAGGAGGGGCCACCCGCCTGTTTGACGACCCATCCCTGCTTCCTGAGTACTTCAATTACCCGCTCGCGGTGATCTCCCTGGACTTCAATCGAGCCGTCCTTCACTGTGCCACCGGAGCCGCATGCGGCCTTGAGCTGTTTGCCAAGCTGCGCAAGCGCGAGGGCATCCAGCGTGAGCCCCTTGATCAGGGTGACGCCCTTACCCTTGCGGCCTTTGGTTTCCAGGGAAACGCGCACGATGCCGTCAGATGCGGGCAGGGTATTTTTCTTGCTGCAAATGCACTCGGCAACGGGATTCCGGCAGGCAGGGCACATTCTGCCGTGCCCGGTGGAGTAGACCAGCCCCCCGTTAGCGTTAGAGCTTTTCACTGCCCGTCGGCGTCTTCACTACTTGGGCTGGCGGATGATTTCTTGCCCGAAGCTATCTTTTTCTCTTGCGCCAGCTGGTGCTCGCTGATCATGGCGCTGCGGGTTTCTGGTGTTTCCAGGCTGATGCGGCCTAGCGCGCCGGTACGATAGTCCGTGAGCAGAGCGAGCGAGGCTGTTTCCAGGTCAGGTGCGCCGCCCTTGAGGCGGAAGCCGCGCCGTTTGGCGACAGCTTCGATCACGCCGATGCCATCCAGCCCTTCCACTGGGCAGCCGTAACGGGCGGTCAGCAGGGCGGGATAGCGCGCCAGCAGGATGTTGGCGAGAAATTCGGCCACATCCTCGTCGATCACGGCATTGCGGCCGATGGCGTGGCTGGCGGCCAGCATGTAGCCGTCGCTGTCGTGCTCGATCCGCGGCCACATCAGTCCCGGCGTGTCGGTGATCGTCATCCGGTCGTTGAGGTCGAAGCACTGCTGGCTTTTGGTAACAGCCGGCTCATCCCCGACCGCCGCCACCCGGCGCTTCAGCAGCGCATTCATCAGGGTGGATTTGCCGACGTTGGGAATGCCCATGATCATCATGCGCAAGGGTTTGATCCTGGAGTCGCGATGCGGTGCAAGCACCTGGCACAGGCCGGGCACTTTGGTCACGTCAGATGGTTTCTTGCAGGACAGCGCGACGGCCTTGACGCCTTTTTGCTGGTTGTAGAAATTGATCCAGGCCTGGGTGGCGGCGGGGTCTGCCAGATCGGCCTTGTTGAGGATTTTCAGGCAGGGGCGCTGGCGGTGCAGGCGCAGCTCCTTGATCAGCGGGTTGCAGCTCGCCTCGGGCAGGCGGGCATCCAGTACTTCAATGATGAGGTCGGTTGACTCCATGGTTTCAGCGGCTTTTTTGCGCGCCGAAACCATGTGACCGGGGAACCAGTTAATGGACATTCTTAATCTGCTATTTAATCAAACGCTTATTCTACCTTGCCGCGCCTGCTGCGTCATGTTTGCCGTGCGTCGAAGATGAACGCTTACCCGGCTTGTGAAGTTTCCGGGGTGAAACCGGATGCGGGCAGCCTATTTTTTCCCCAGCATGCTCTGCACGGTCTGCATGATGTCCGCAGGCAGCACCACGGTCTTGCTGTTGGGAGACGAAGCCAGCGCACGCATGGCCTGGATGTATTTCTCGCCCAGCAGGTAATAGGCGGGAAATTCCCGGTCCGGGATCGATTCGGTCACCCGCTTGATGGCTTCTGCCGCGCCCTGTGCCAGCACGATCTGCGCCTGGGCATCGCGCTTGGCGGCTTCGAGGCGTGCATCAGCTTCCAGGATGGCGGCCTGCTTGTCGCCTTCTGCCTTGGTGACCGTGGCTTTTCTTTCTCGTTCTGCCGCAGCCTGACGTTCCATGGAATCCTGCATCGAGTGTGAAGGCTTGATGTCCTGGATTTCCACCGATTTCAGCGTCAGCCCCCAGTCCGCCACGTCATCGGAAATGGATTCCTTGAGGCGAACCTTGATCTGCTCGCGCGATGACAGCGCCTGGTCCAGTTCCATTTCGCCGACGATGGAGCGCAAGGTGGTCTGAATCATGTTGATGATCGCCAACTCGAAACTGGTGACGCCGTACACCGCATTCTGCGTATCCGTCACCTTGACGAAGGCGATGGCGTTGACGACCAGCACCGCGTTGTCCTTGGTGATGACCTCCTGCTGCGGGATGTCGAGGATCAGGTCCTTGGTGGGCACCTTGTAGCCCACGCGGTCGATGTAGGGAATGATGATGTGCAGGCCGGGCAGCATGGTGGTGTGGTACTTGCCGAGGCGCTCCACCACCCATTCTTCGCCCTGCGGCACGATGCGCACGCCCTTGCCCACGGTGATGGCGACGAAGATGAAGAATACAAATGCCAGAAAGGTGAGTTCCATTGCCTGCTCCTATTTTTTCGAAACTTTGAGGGTTTGTCCCATGACGTCGATGATGCGCGCCCGTTCCCCGGCGGGAATGGTTTCATCGGATATGACCGGCCAGGTGTCCGAGCCCAGGATGGGCTTCTGGAAACGGATCTGGCCTTTTTGCAGCTCTGTGACCTCGCGGATGATCATTCCGGTTTCACCCAGAAACGCTTCCTTGGAGAGGCCCGATTTGGTGCGGTCCGGGTTCTTGAAGTAGCGCATCCACAGGAACACCATGGCGCCGGAGGCAATGGACCACAAGGTGAACTGGGATGCCAGCGAAAGGGGCATCAGCAGCACGAGTATGCCCACCAGCAGCGCACCCAGTCCGAACCAGATGATAAAGAAGGAGGGAATGGCCAGTTCCAGCAGAATCAGCAGCAAGCCGCCCGCAATCCAGTGCCACCATGCGATTTCCATTGCGTCCTCCGGTAGAATATCGGTACACATTAACAAAAAACAGGACTTATGCCCACTTATGCCATCGGCGACCTGCAGGGATGCCACGCCGCGCTTGAGAAGCTGCTTGAGCACATTGAATTTGATGCGAAGAAGGACAAAATCTGGCTGGTCGGCGATCTGATCAATCGCGGCACCGGGTCTCTCGCCATCCTGCGCTGGGCCATGGGTCTGGGCGATGCACTGGTTACGGTGCTGGGCAATCATGATCTGCATACCCTGGCCGTGGCGGAAGGGTTTGTGCCGCTGCATCGCAGCGATACTATCCAGGATGTGCTGCAGGCACCCGACCGGGATGAGCTGCTGTACTGGCTGCGTCAGCAGCCGCTGGCTTACCGTGAAGGCGATTATTTCCTGGTGCATGCCGGCCTTTTGCCGCAATGGACGCCGGAGCAGGCCCTGGCGCTGGCGGGTGAAGTTGAAACGGTATTGCGCGGTAAGAAGTACCGCGATTTCCTTGAGCACATGTACGGCAACGAGCCGCGCCGCTGGCGTGACGATCTGCGCGGCAAGAACCGTTTGCGCCTGATTACCAATGCCATGAGCCGTTTGCGTTTCTGCACCGCAGACGGAAAAATCGATTTTTCCCACAAGGGGCCTGTCGGCAGCCAGCCTGCAGAACTGATGCCATGGTTCGATGTTCCGGGTCGCGCCAACCGGGATGTGACCGTGATATTCGGCCACTGGTCGGCGCTGGGGTTGATGCAGCGGCCCAATCTGGTCGCGCTCGATAGCGGCTGTCTGTGGAGCGGGGAGCTTACTGCGCTGCGGCTGGAAGACCGCCAGGTGTTTCAGGTGTCCTGTGCGGGCTTGCCAGGCTCAAAGCGCTGGAAATAGCCAACTCCGCTTGCCGCGCTAGCTCCCTCCGGGTTTTTCCGCTACAGGAAATGGGCTCGAGGAACAGCAGCTCGGCATGAATGGCGCGCCGGGAAAGGATGTTGCCTAGCGACTGCGCCATCGACATATCCCCGAAATAGGCCGGGCTGGTATCAATGCTGCCGTCCGGGTTGAGGTAGCGCAGCGCCACAGGCTGCAATGCCGATTTCGCGTTGATTGCCGCCTGCAGCAGTGAAGGGAGAAAAGGCTTGAGGCAGGTGCCATCCGTGGTTGTTCCTTCGGGGAAAACCGCCACGCAATCGCCATTGTTCAGCGCTTCAGTGACCGCATCGTTGACGCGCGCAGTGTCGCGCCGCTTGCCGCGTTCCAGAAAAAGCGTGCCGGTTTTCGCCGCAAACCAGCCAAAAACGGGCCAGTTGCGAATCTCGGCTTTGGAAACGAAACGCACCGGCCTTGCGCTGTTGAGCAGGTAAATATCGAGCCAGGAAACGTGATTGGCAACCGCCATCACATTGCTGCTGGCCGCATCCATGGATTTGCCGCGGATGGTGAGGCGTACCCCCAGCAGCGCCAGAAGGCTGCGCGACCATTCCCGGGTCAGTGCAAGGCGCAGGCGCGGCGTGCACCACGGCAGCGCGATGGCAGCAGTCAGCAGCCCGCGCAGAATCAGCAGCGCGAGCCGGAATGTCCGCCACGTGCGCACCAGGCGGGAGGTGGGCCGTGGGGTCACTCCAGATTCGTGCCGAACTGCTCGCGGTAGCGGTTGACGATTTCATCCCGTGTGTGGGTGTGATTCTGCCCGCCACGGCTGGCAATCTTGAGTGCGCCCATGAGTGCCGCCAGGCGCCCGGTGGTTTGCCAGTCCATGCCGTTGACAATGCCGTAGAGCAGGCCTGCGCGATAGGCGTCGCCGCAGCCGGTCGGGTCAATGACCTGTTCCGCCTGCACGCAGGGGATTTCCAGGGCTTTGCCATCGCTGTAGATCATCGAGCCTTTGGCGCCCAGCGTGACGATCAGGGCGCGCACGTTTTGCGCCAGTTGCTCCAGGCTCTTGCCGGTGCGCTCCTGCAACAGCTTGGCCTCGTAGTCGTTGAGGGCAACGTAATCCGCCAGGCCGACGAAGTGCATCAGTTCCTCGCCGTTGAACATGGGCAGGCCCTGGCCCGGATCGAAGACGAAAGGCACGCCTTTTTCGTGGAACTCGCGCGCGTGCTGCAGCATGCCGTCGCGGCCATCCGGAGCGACGATGCCCAGTGCGACGTTGCTGGCATCATGCACATGGTTCTGGTGCGAGAAGCTCATCGCACCGGGGTGGAAGGCGGTGATCTGGTTGTCGTCCAGATCCGTGGTGATGAAGGCCTGCGCTGTATAGGAACCGGGGGCGCGGCGCACGTGGGTCTGTGCCAGACCCAGGCCTTCCAGGCGCTGGGCATAAGGCTCGAAGTCATCTCCCACGGTGGCCATGATCAGCGGCTTGCCGTTCAGCAGTTTGAGGTTGTAGGCGATGTTACCGGCGCAGCCGCCGAATTCGCGCCGCATTTCTGGTACCAGGAAGGCGACGTTAAGGATGTGGATTTGCTCCGGCAGGATGTGGTTCTTGAACTGGTCGGGAAACACCATAATGCTGTCGTAGGCCAGCGAGCCGCAAATCAATGTGTTCATTTCTTCTCTTCTCTCAAGTTTCAAGGGCAATCCGGAGTAAACCTTCCAGCACCAGCTGATCGGCTTTCTGGACGGGAATGTCGAGTAAAGGCAGCAGGATATCCGCATCCCCGCCGCTGATCAAACACAGCGGACGTTCCACAAGCTGCCTGAAGCTTCGTTCAACCGCGCCGGCAATGGCGTTTGCCGCGCCGCTCATCATGGCGTCCGCGGTGTTGCCGGGGAAGGCTTGGATTTCGCCGCTCTGCCGCGCCAGTCCCGCGGTGCTGTTCGTCAGGGCGTCCAGCATCAGCCGGAATCCGGGCAGAATCATGCCGCCACGAAACAGGCCCTGCGCCGAAAGGGTGTCAATGGTCACTGCGGTGCCGGCCTGGACTACCAGTAAATCATGGCCGGGGTGCAAGTGATGCGCTGCGATCAGGGCGGCCCAGCGGTCGCTGCCGAGCTGTTCTGCCGCACGGTAGGAATTATTTACGCCGCACTGGGTTTTTTTTGCCTTGATGTACTGCGGGAGGCGGTTCCAGTGTTGGGATGCGCTGGAGATGATGTTTTCGGTCGCTGGGCTTGCAACATTCGAAACGATGATTCTGTCCGGGGGGGGCAATTCCGCCCATTGTGTTTTTAATAGGGGCTGCACGGTCGGTGTCCAGCCCCGCTCCTGCGGTGCGCCATGTGCGTACCAGGCCCATTTTATACGGGTATTCCCGGCATCCACGGCAAGGATGTTCATGCGTCGCTCCGCATGCTGATCTCGCCGGCGGTGAAACGCCGCTCGCCATCTGCGCCGCGCACCAGTAATGCGCCATCCTTTGCTACGCCGCTCACTGTGCCGTGGTATTCGCTGCCGTCGGGCAGTAGCATACGCACGGGCCGGTTTTGATAAAAATGGTGGCGGCTCCATTCCTCGCGCAGCTTGCCGAAGCCCTCGCTTTCGAATTGCAGCAGCACGTCGCTCAGATGGTTCAGTATCAGGGCCAGCAGATAATTGCGGTTGGGCGGTTCGGGGCTGATTGTGGCGATGTCGGTTGCGGCCTGATCAATATTGTTTCTGGTCTGCCCGGTCAGTTTCAGGTTGAGACCGATGCCGATCACGGCCGTGCTGGGTCCAAGCATGTCCCCTTGCAGTTCGATCAGAATGCCGGCCAGTTTTTGCTGTTGATGCAGTACGTCATTCGGCCATTTGAGGTGAGTGTCGCGAATGCCGGCCTGTTCCAGTGCGCGCATCAAAGCCACTCCTACTGCGAGGCTGAGGCCGGACAAGAAACTTGCGCCCTGGCTGAAACGCCAAAGCAGGGAGAAAGTCAGGCTGCCGCCGAGACTGGTGTGCCATATCCGTCCGCGTCGTCCGCGCCCCCGGGTTTGAAGTTCTACCGCAAGACAACTGCCGTGATGGGCGCCGAGGGCGGCTTTCTGCATCAGAATGGAGTTGCTGGAGTCGGCAATTTCCAGCACTTCGAGCTGGATCAGGCGGGCATTGTCGCTTAGTGTGGCATGGACTTTTTCGTGGTCCAGCCAGTGCACCGCTTCGGCCAGTCGATAGCCGCGCCCCGGCAGGCGGAAAACCTGGATGCCATGTTGGCCCAGATCCCGTAGAGCTTGCCATACCGAGCCGCGTGATATGCCGAGCTGACGTGCAATCGCTTCCCCCGAGCTGAATTCGCTGCTGGAAAGCCGACGCAACACTGAGAAAGTGAGCGGTTTCAACCTTAAAGCCGCAGTTCTTTAACCGCAAAGCCGCGAAAGCGCAAAGAATTCAAGGCCAGAAAGTGAATAGTGGAGTTCTCGTAACGCATTGTAATTTCTCCGCGTCTTTGCGCCTTTGCAGTTCGCCGTACTTTGCAGGATAAGTCGTTACAGGGTGCCGGATTCTTCCGCGAAAAGGCCGTCCAGTCCTTTCCTGACCAGCGTCAGGGCGTTGGGCACCTCGATTTCAACGACCTGATCGATGGTCCAGGATTGATCACGCTTGGGCATCAGTTCGAGAATCTTGCCGCCGAGGAAACGGCGGCAAGGATAGCTGGGTTCCCCGTCTTCATAATCAAAGGTGGAATATTCAGCCAGGCGCTCGACCAGCAGGTCGATGAAGCGCTTCTGGTAACTGTCCGGTGAAGGGCCCATGAAGGCGATCTGGTTGTCTTCGAGGATTTCCGCCAGACGCCTGACCATGATATTGATGAGTTCGCCGCGATATTCGTCATCCACACGCGGGTAAACGAAGCGGTCGGTGTACTGGATGAGGAAAGCAAGGTATTCGGCAATCATCGCGAATCCCTGTTCACTGGAATTGATCTCGAATTTTTCCTGTTGCATATGGGTGGCTTTTTCCTCCGCCACCCGGAAAATCAGGGATGCGATTACGGTTGCCACCTGGAATGGGGTCTTGGGCGCACCCCGGGTGTGCCATTGGGTTCTGACTCGAATTGCCATGCCTGATTATTCTCCAGTTTCGACCGGACGGCCGGGATCGGTGATCCACTCGCTCCAGGAGCCGGGGTAAAGCCGCGCGCCCTTGAAGCCGGCATGTTCCATTGCGATCACGTTATGGCAGGCGGTGACGCCTGAACCGCACATGTGTACGACGCGCTCTGGCTCGACTCCGTTCAGGAGGTCGAGATAGGCTTCCTTCAGCTCTTCCGCCGTCATGTAGGTGCCACCCATGTCGAGATTGTCTTCGAATGGGTAATTGACGCTGCCCGGGATGTGCCCGGCCACTTTGTCGAGCGCCTCGCGTTCGCCGCTAAAACGTTCTTCGGAGCGGGCGTCAATGATCAGGCACTTGTCGCTGCGCAGTGCGTCCTCGATGCATTTCGCGTCCACCCACATGCTGTCGTCAGGATGTGCATCGAACTTTGCCGGAGTGATCACCGGCATCTCGGCTGTCATCGGGTGTCCATCGCGAATCCAGCGTTGAATGCCACCGTCGAGCAGGGCGACCGATTCATGTCCAAGCCAGCGTAAATCCCACCACATGCGGCTTGCCATGGAGCCATAACTGTCATCGTAAACCACGACCTGCTTGCTGCTGTCTACGCCCCACTGGCCGAGTTTCTGGGCCAGTAGTTGCGGGTCCGGCAAAGGGTGGCGGCCACTGGTAGCCGTGACTTCTGAAGAAAGATCGTCGTTGAGGTGAGCATAACGCGCACCAGGAATATGTCCCGCCTGATGGGCGCGGCGGCCTGACTCGGGGTCGCTCAGGGTGAAGCGGCAATCGAAAACGATCCAGTCCGGGTCGTCCAGATGTTGCGCCAGTTGTGCTGCACTGACGAGGGTAGAAAATTTCATGAAGGGGTTCCTGATTCCGGATTCCGTAGTTTAACCCGAAACCCGGAACCCGGAGATTTGCTGCTTTTCTTAGTAACCGCCTTTTCCAAACGGCTTCGGCAGGCCGGCCACCTTGGCGGACTGACGGTTCGGCTGCATCGGGAACAGGGTGTAGAGGTGTTTTTTCCAGTCGGTGCCGGGGTGATCGGCATCAAAATCTTTGCACATATTGCGGAAGTTCGGCGTCTGTCCCTCTTCCTTGTATTTGGTGCGCATGTAATTGACTACTGTCCAGTGTTCATCGGTCAGCTTGAGTCCTTCGGCTTCAGCGATTACGTTGACTACTTCATCGCTATAGTCAGGTTCCAGCAGAAAGCCGTCATCATCCACTTCCAGTTCGGTGCCGTTTACGACGTAGCCCATAGTTTTCTCCTTAGTTTAAGGTCGTTGAGTTAAAAATTACGCTCAGGTGAGCGCGGTAATGGATTTGTGAGGGATAAATATCCCGCAACCAATTTTGCGGTATTTCCCCAGTCCCTGTTGCTGCACCAGGAACGAGTGCTCCATCGGCAGGCCATGCAGCATAAGGCTGAAACCGCTTACTTTGCCATCCTGCGTTTGAATGCTCTGGCGCTTGCCGCAGATGAAGCGGGAGTCGATCTTCAAATCATCCAGCAGGCGAATAATATCATTGGCAAAGTCCAGCTCATCCTCGCTGCCGGTTACAACGCAATGCGCGAACAGGGGCGTGTGACGGGAAAGCGGGCGAGCTTTTCCGGCACCAATTTCGAGCTTATGGCCGCTGACGTGGATAGTTTTGCCGGAAAGCGTCATCAGTTCAGGTGCGCGCGCTGATGCCACTCGTACCAAAAGTTTGGTGCGCCGGTTGAGAATCAGTTCGCCGTGCCCGGTATCCGCCCCATTAACAGGGTGAATGCCGCCGAGTTCTTCATCGGCAAGCCAGGGCAGCAAGCGTGCCAGTTCCGTGAATAGGGCCTGGCCATGATCGATAGGCAGAAGCGTTCCCTGGAGGTCAAACTGAACGTCGGTGACCAGTGACTCGTCAATGTCCTGAGAGCCCTGGTTGTGATTTAACCAGCCGATTTTGCTGCTCCTTGTTCTTGTGTTTTTGCCCAGTCCAGCAAAGCATTTCCCCAGTGTTGTGCGGTTTTACTGTCTATCTCAAAAATGGTGAAACGCTTGATCTCGCGGATCCGCAGGCGCAAAGTGCTGAAGCCCGCTTCATGGTTTACCTGCTGCAGTTCGATTTCCTGACGGTAAGGCGTGGAAAGGAATTTGTCCAGACTGATTAAATCATCCATAATAAATTTTCTGGTCCTTTGAATATAAGGTTTTCACGATTGTAACGAAATATAGGTTCCACACTCGATACTGCAAGGTGTTAGCCCATATTAATTGTGCCTTTATACCCCAAATGGAGTACCTGTGTACTCCCATCCAAATTATGGGGTAGCCGTAAGAATGATAGGAAATCAGACTGGAACGGTTGTAGTATTCAGGTATCTGCTGGAAGTCAGGTTCATCGGCGGTGTATGTGCCGTTTGAAGATCCGACGCAGTTTTCAAAGAAACACGCAAGTTGTAACTTAAATATCGAGATGGCTATTGCCGGGGAAAGTCGGCGAGCCGGACGTTACTTTTTTTTGGAGAATATCTATGGCTAAGAAAATGCACGATACGCCGATGCTGGATCAGCTTGAGAGTGGCCCATGGCCGAGCTTTGTAACTGGTCTGAAGCGCGAAGCCGCTAAAAAAGACATCATGGTTGACCTGTTGGGTCAGCTGGAAACGTCCTACAAGACCAAAAAAGGCTACTGGAAAGGTGGTACGGTGGGTGTGTTCGGCTATGGTGGTGGCGTGATTCCGCGCTTTACCGAGCTCAAGGACGAAAACGAAAACCCGGTGTACCCTGACGCTGCTGAATTTCATACCCTGCGTATCCAGCCGCCTGCCGGCATGCACTATGACACCGCCACCCTGCGCAAATTTGCCGACATCTGGGACAAGTATGGTTCCGGCCTGATCGGTCTGCACGGGCAATCCGGCGACATCATGATGCAGGGTTGTACTTCTGCCAACGTCCAGCCTGCCTGGGAAGAGATCAATGCAATGGGTTTTGATATGGGTGGTGCAGGCCCTGCGCTGCGTACCTCCATGTCCTGCGTAGGTGCTGCACGCTGCGAAATGTCTTGCTTCGACGAAGCCAAGGCGTTGCGCACCATCATCAATGCCAATATTGATGACATGCATCGCCCGGCATTGCCATACAAATTCAAGTTCAAGTTCTCTGGCTGCCCTAACGATTGCGTGAACTCCATTCAGCGTTCCGACATGGCTACCATCGGCACCTGGCGCGACAACATTCAGGTCAACGAACAGCAGGCGCGTGACTACATGAAAGGTCACGGTATGGACAAGCTGGTGAACGACGTGATCAGCAAGTGCCCGACTCGCGCAATTACCCTGCGCAACAAGGCTGATGCCGTTTCTAGTGATAGCGTTTCCACCGTGGCGGTTGACGATCAGCACGTGATGCAGATCGAGAACCACGACTGCGTGCGCTGCATGCACTGCCTGAATGTCATGCCAGGTGCGTTGCTGCCGGGCAAGGACAAGGGTGTGACTATTCTGGTCGGCGGCAAGAGCGTGCTGAAGATCGGTGCCACCATGGGTACTGTGGTTGTTCCATTCATGAAGCTGGAATCTGATGACGATTTCGAGGCTCTGAATGAAATGTCGCGCAATATGATCGATTTCTTCGCTGAAAACGCACTGGAGCATGAGCGTACTGGTGAAATGATTGAGCGTATCGGTCTGGTGAATTTCCTTGAAGGTGTCGGCATCGACGTTGACCCGAACATGATTAACCACCCGCGTGCCAATCCGTATGTGCGTACAGACGATTGGGATGAAGAAGTTGCTAAGTGGAACGAGCGTAAGTCTGCTTAAATCACGGTTTTAGTATTAGCTAATTTAGATAATCTGGAGATAAATAATGGCTGAATTGCGTGCACCTGATGAGTGCGGCGTACCGGATCCTGCGCCCTTCATGCATCCAACTTTGAGGGAAAACTATGGCAAGTGGGTTTTCCATTCGCATCCGAAACCGGGTGTTCTGTATCACCGTGCTGCCAGTGGCGCAGAAGTCTGGACCGTCAAGTTCGGTACTGCGCGTCAACTGGATGGCTACACTATCCGCCTGATTTGCGATCTGGCCGACAAGCATGCTGATGGTCACATGCGTTTCACTGCTCGTAGCAATGTGGAGTTCATGCTTACTGCGGAAAGCAAGATTGAGCCTCTGATCAAGGAATTGAACAGCCACGGTTTCCCTGTGGGTGGTACCGCCAACTCCGTGTCCATGATTTCGCACACACAGGGCTTCCTGCATTGCGATATTCCTGGAACGGATGCTTCCGGTGTGGTCAAGGCGCTGATGGATGAGCTGCACGAAGAGTTCATCAAGTGCGAAATGCCAAACCGGGTCAAGCTGTCTACCTCCTGCTGCGAAATTAACTGCGGCGGCCAGGCTGACATCGCGATTATCATGCAGCATACCAAGCCGCCCAAGATCAATCACGATCTGGTAGCGAACGTCTGCGAGCGTCCTACCGTTGTTGCCCGTTGCCCGGTCGCGGCAATTCGCCCTGCTCTGGTAAACGGCAGGCCGTCTCTGGAAGTGGATGAGAAAAAGTGTATTTGCTGCGGCGCATGCTTCCCGCCTTGCCCGCCGATGCAGATTAACGATCCAGAGCATTCCAAGATCGCGATCTGGGTGGGGGGCAAGAACTCCAATGCCCGTTCCAAGCCGACTTTCCACAAACTGGTCGCATCCGGTCTGCCGAACAATCTCCCCCGTTGGCCTGAAGTTGCTGCAGTGGTGAAGAAAATTCTCGCTGTATACAAGGCCGATGCTCAGCCGTGGGAGCGTATGGGTGACTGGATCGACCGCATTGGCTGGCCACGTTTCTTCGAGAAAACCGGTCTGCCGTTCACCAAGTACCATATCGATGACTGGCGCGGTGCCCGCACAACCCTGAACGCCTCGACTCACATCAGGTTCTAATTGGGGATATTCCTCGTCACTGTCTAAGGGCGGTGGCGAAGTTTGTGCCTTTTTTATTATTTATTGATACAGGACATTCAGGGATGAAATTCGGAATTTTGATTAATGAAGGTCCCTACAATCATCAGGCCTCAGATACTGCTTACCAGTTTTGCAAGGCGGCGATTGAAAAAGGGCACGAAATTGACCGCGTGTTTTTTTACCATGATGGCGTGAATAACGCGACCAAGCTTACCGTGCCGCCGCAGGATGACCGAAATATCGTTCAGCGCTGGAGCAAGTTGGCTGAAGAGCATAACGTCGATCTGGTGGTGTGTGTTGCAGCTGCGCTGCGCCGCGGCATCGTCGAAGAGAACCTGGCTGCAGGATTCAGGATTTCCGGTCTGGGTCAGTTGGTAGAGTCCGGCATTCGCTCGGATCGCCTCGTGACCTTTGGCGATTAAGTTAGGGAGTTTTTTATGAGTGAAAGCACGGGAGGTATCGAAATGGAAGAAGACATGTCCGGTACCGTAAAGAAATTCGCCTTTATTAATCGCAAGGCGCCATACGGCACAATCTATGCTCTTGAATCGCTTGAGGTGGTACTGATCAGCGCTGCATTTGATCAGGACGTGAGCCTGGTTTTTGCAGATGACGGTGTTTACCAGCTCAAAAAAGGGCAGGGCACCAAAGCGGTAGGAATGAAGAATTTTTCTCCAACCTATCGTGCTCTGGAAGGCTACGACATCGAGAAGCTGTATGTCGAAAAGGAGTCCATGGAGGCCCGTGGCCTGACCGCCGACGATCTGATCGTTGACGTGGAAGTGCTGGATGCCGCTGAAATGGCTGCGTTGCTCGAAGAGCAAGACGTGGTTCTGAGTTTCTAAGAAGGGGATGCAGATGTTGCACATCGTGAATAAATCGCCGCTGGATAGAAATGCTGTCGACAGCGCCTTGCGCATGGTCAAGCCGGGTAGCACCATTCTTCTGATCGAAGATGGCGTCTATGCGGTAACCAAGGGCAATAAAACCGAAAGCCAGGTTAAAGAGGCCATGAAAAACTGCTCCGTATTCGCGCTATGGCCGGATCTGGAAGCACGCGGCATGCAGGATACCGTGATCGACGGTGTTAAGCAGGTGGACTACAACGGTTTCGTGGATCTGGTGGCAGAAAGCAAATCCGTGATGTCTTGGTTGTAATTGCAACGCTTTTTGATTATTTAGGAGAAATATATGGGCTTCGAAATTAACGGCAAGACTTACGAAACAGACGAAGAAGGTTACCTGGTAAACCTGTCAGAGTGGGACGAAGAAGCTGCCAAATACCTGGCAATTGAAGAAAAAGTCGAAATGACTGACCAGCACTGGGAAGTGATCAACTTCCTGCGTGAGTACTACAATGATTATCAGATCGCACCTGCTGTTCGCGTTCTGACCAAGGCTATCGGCAAGAAACTCGGACCTGAAAAAGGCAACAGCAAGTATCTGTACGAACTGTTCCCATATGGCCCAGCCAAGCAAGCCTGTAAGATTGCTGGTCTGCCAAAGCCAACCGGCTGCATCTAAGCAACAAAACAAGGCGAGAGCTGAAGATGATTGAGTTGCCCCGGCAACTCGGTCATCTCCGGATCTCCCAAGAATAACTACGGCAAGCATGGCTTGCTGAACGAACTACTCCAGGGGATGTACATGTCGCTTCTGACCGTACTGTTTGCGTGCTTATTTTACGCAGCCACCGCAATTCTGGTGGGCGGGTTGTTTCTCAAGATCCGCACTTATGCCCGCACGCCGGCGCCTTTGAAGATCCCAACCACTCCGGCCCCTACGACCAAGGGGGGGGTGGTTCTACGTATGACACGCGAAGTGACCCTGTTCGAAAGTCTGTTCAAGTCCAATAAGTGGATCTGGCTGTTCGGCTACCTGTTTCATGTAGCACTTCTGCTGGTGACTTTGCGCCATCTACGTTATTTTACCGAGCCGGTATGGGCTCCGATTGAAATGATTCAACCTTTTGGTCTGTATGCCGGTTTTGCCATGGTAGCTGGATTGGGTGGCCTCTGGGCGCGGCGTTTTCTGGTTGATCGTGTGCGCTACATTTCAACGCCGTCAGATCACCTGATCCTGGCATTGCTGATCGCAATCGGACTGACTGGGCTGGGCATGAAATTCGTTGCGCATACCGATATCGTCGCGGTTAAAGCCTTTATGCTTGGCCTGATGGTATTTGACCTGCAGCCTTTGCCTGCCGATCCCGTATTGCTGGTGCACCTCTCTCTGGTGGCGTTGCTGATGTTCATTTTCCCGATCAGCAAACTGCTGCATGCTCCGGGTGTGTTTTTCAGCCCGACGCGCAATCAGGTCGATGATCCACGCGACCGACGCCATATAGCCCCATGGGCGGCCAAGCTGGAAGCCGGCTCGCAGGGTAAATCAGAGTAATCACCGTGCAGATATATTTGAAAGTTAGCAGGAGGAATAGTGGCTGCCCCAAAATTTGAGGTACCCAAGCTCACGGGCTTTATTGAAGTTCCGGCGATCAAGGAAGGCGCGAGCGCGCATATAAAGTCATTCCCTGCTAGTGCAGAAATTCAGGAAAAGATCGGTTTTCCCGGTCCGCTGGTAGATGACTGGCATGACAAGGCAATCGCCAAGATGGGCGACCTGCTCGGAAAATACCGTTCACTCCAGGTGTTCATGGATGCCTGCGTGCATTGCGGCGCTTGTACAGACAAATGCCATTACTTCCTCGGCACGGGTGATCCAAAGAACATGCCAGTTGCCCGCCAGGAATTGATGCGCAGTGTTTACCGGCGCCATTTCACCTTTGCCGGGAAATACTTTCCGTCCCTGGTCGGTGCTAAGGACCTGACTGAGGAAACGCTTCAGGAATGGTACAGCTATTATTACCAGTGTTCTGAATGCCGTCGTTGTTCCGTGTATTGCCCTTATGGTATTGACACCGCCGAAGTCACCATGGCGGGCCGTGAGATTCTGGATACGGTTGGAATTGGTCAGAAATACACCAATGAAATCATGGGAAAGCTGCACCGCATCGGTAATAACCTCGGGCTTCCCGGACCGGCTCTGGAAGATACCTTGCTGGGTCTGGAAGAGGATATATTCGATGACACTGGTGTGCCGGTTAAATTGCCGCTTGACGCGGAAGGCGCCGATATTCTGCTGATTACGCCATCGGCTGACTTTTTTTCCGAGCCTCATGTTGAGAGTCTGATTGGATATGCGAAAGTATTCCACGCGGCGGGCGTGAAATGGACGCTTAGTACGACAGCTTCCGAAGCCGGTAACTTCGGTTTGTTTATCGGTAGCTATGACAATATCCGCAAGGCGGCGATGCGGATTCGCGATGCTGCACTGGAATTGAAAGTTAAGCGTGTCGTGGTTGGAGAGTGCGGCCACGCGTGGCGCGTTGCGTACAGTTTCTGGAATACCCTGACCGGTGTCGGTCATGGCGGAACGGATCCGTTTGCCAGACAGTTGCAGCAGCAATTGGACCCGAATTACCCGGCGCCGCAGCATATTTGTGAATTTACCTACGACCTTATTCAGCAGGGCAAGCTCAAGTTCGACAAGTCGCTGAATGATCATCGCGTTGTTACTTTCCATGATTCATGCAACGTGGCACGAGGCTCGCGCATGGGCGACATGCCTGGTGGGCAGTTCATCATTCCGCGAGAAGTCATCAAGGCAGTGGTCAATAATTTCCAGGATATGGCTGAGGAAACGATTGGAGAAGCAACTTTCTGCTGTGGTGGCGGCGGCGGGATATTGACGGATGACTTGATGGAGATCCGTGTAAAAGGCGCATTGCCGCGCATGGAAGCATTTAATAATGTGGTTAAGGAAAATAAGGTTAACTTCCTGGCACTGATTTGCGCGATCTGCAAGGCGCAATTTTCCAAGGTTGTCCCTTATTACGGGTTTGATATGAGCATGGTCGGCGGAGTGCATCAGCTGGTAAGTACAGCCATTGTGCTTGAAGTGCCCGAAGGAACAGAGCAGGAATCTGAAGCCGAAGAATCTGAAGCATAAGTTTTAACGTAAAGTGCATGCGCCTTAGCGCGTACGCCACTCAATATTTGTAGATTAGGAGATTGCATACATGTCCGCCTCATCCGAAGAAATGAAAGACACGAAACTGAACTATCGCCGTTACAAAGACGGGCAGAACACCAATGACTGGCGTCAGCTACAGGACAAGATTTTTCAGGCTGGCTGGACCCATAAATGTCCGGAATATGTTCTGTCCACCCCTCCCTGCCAGGGTAGTTGTCCCGCAGGTGAGGATATTCGTGGCTACCTCGATATCGTGCGCGGTGTAGAAAAACCACCAAAAGACAGCAATTGGCAGACTTATGCTTTTCAGCGCATTTCTCAGGCAAATCCATTTCCTTCCGTGATGGGACGTGTCTGCCCGGCTCCGTGCGAAAGCGGTTGTAACCGTAATCAGGTTGACGACTTCGTGGGCATCAATTCCGTTGAACATTTTATTGGTGACTATGCGATTGCCAACAAGCTGACTCTGCCACAAGCGGGCGCCAGCACAGGCAAGAAAGTGGCACTGATTGGCGGCGGCCCTGCTTCCATGTCTGCCGCTTACCAGTTGCGCCTGAAAGGCCATGCCTGCACCATATTTGATGATCATGCACATTTGGGCGGCATGATGCGCTATGGTATTCCTGGCTTCCGTACGCCGCGTGATGTGCTCGACGCAGAAATCCAGCGAATTCTGGATCTGGGTGTTGAAGTCAAGCTGAATACCCGTATTGGCGTTGATGTCACCCTGGAGCAACTGGAAAAAGACTATGACGCTATTTTCCTCGGCATGGGCGCCCAGTCCGGCCGCATGCTGCCAGTGCCCGGTTTCGATACGCCTAACTGCGTAAACGCCATGGCATTCCTGCGTGCATTTAACGATGGCCGCCTGCAGCACGTAGGCAAGCGCGTCGTGGTTATCGGTGGTGGCGATACCTCGATTGACGTGGCAACGGTTGCGCGTCGTCTGGGTAACATTACCGTATCCAACGAAGCGGACCGCCCGGAGCATATTATTGCCGGTCAGGTCGCTCACGATGTGGCTGCGGTTTCAGCTCGTGAAGGCGCCGAAGTGATTCTGGTTACTCGCTCGACCATCGACAAGATGAATGCCAACAAGCATGAAATCGAACAGGCGCTGGCCGAAGGCATCGAGATTATTGGCGGTGTGACCCCGATTTCCGTGGTCAAGGGGGCCGATGGCCGTGCAACCGCACTGCGTGTGGCTGAATTCGAAATGGTCAAGGGCGAAACCATCATCAAGGCCGGCACGGAAAAAGACATTCCTGCTGACCTGATCGTTTCTGCAATTGGTCAGGCAGTGGATTTCACTGGCTTCGACGGTTTTGACAACGGCAAGGGTCTGATCAACGCCAACAAGAACTACGAAGTGCCAAACAAGAAAGGCTACTTTGTCGGCGGTGACGTAATTCGTCCGCATCTGCTGACTACTGCCATCGGCCACGGATCCATTGCAGCCGAGAGCATTGACGTGTATCTGAAGGGTGAATCGCAGGACAAGCGTCCGAAGATCGACGTGCATCACTGGGACATGATTCGCAAGCTGATTGAAACCGAGCATGCACCAGTTGAATACAAATCTACGGCAAAGAAGGACATTGAAAAAGCCGAAGGTTTTGCCAAGGAAATCGACCTGGGTGTACGTGGTACCGATAGCAACAAGTTTGCTGTGCACAACTTTGAAGACCGTTCCGACAAGTATGTGATTCCATCAAACGAACTGTTCCTCGGTCACTTCCCGTTTGTTTCCCGGAACATTCGTGAACACATCACCCTGAATGCAGAGCAGGCACTGGGTCACTTCGAAGAACGTCTGATGAAGCTTGATGACAAGCAGGTAGTAGCGGAAGCCAAGCGCTGCATGAGCTGTGGCCTGTGCTTCGAGTGCGACAACTGCGTGGTCTACTGCCCGCAGACTGCCGTGTTCAAGGTCAAGCGCACGGACTCTACTACCGGTCGCTATGTCGATACCGACTACTCGAAGTGCATCGGCTGCCACATTTGTGCAGACGTATGCCCGACGGGTTACATCAAAATGGGTATGGGTGAGTAAACAATGGTCAGCCTGGCAAAACTGCGCGTGGTGTTGAACTGGCAGCGGGGGGGCCTGCTGGCGGCCGCGCTGCTGGCTTTCGGTTCCTTCGCGATGGCGGCATCGGTAGACGCCCATGAGGGATCCTCTGGCGGGCGTGTGGCGTTGCCTGTTCATTCAGATGCGGCTGCGGGTGAGAAATGCGTCAAAGATACTGCATACATGAGGCGGTATCATATGGAAGACCTCAAGCACCAACGCAAAGACACCATGCGCAAAGGCATTCGCACCACGCAACTCAGCCTGCAGGGTTGCATAGACTGCCACGCTGACAAAAAAACCAATAGCGTGCTGGGCAAAGATGGTTTTTGCCAGAGTTGCCATTCCTTTGCGGCGGTCAAGCTGGACTGCTTCGAGTGCCATTCCAGCAAGCCCAAGGCTGCCACGGCATTCCGTTCCATGCCTGCTCAGGGCGTGAAAGTTGATTCCGGTCCTGATATGGCCGCGAAAATGGAACAGCCAATGCAGGCTGAATCTGTTGAACTCAATACCACAGGCGGGGCAAGTAAATGAGTGACAATGTGGACAACACCCCTGACAGCAAGACAAGCGGCACCAGTCGTCGGCAGTTTTTAGGTTATGGCGCAGCCATGGCCGGACTGGCGATCGCACCTGGCGTGACTTTGTTTGATCTTGCTCATGGCCGTGCGCCCGAAGAGGCTGCATCCAGCAAGGTCCGCTGGGGCATGCTGATCGATAGTGGCAAGTGTGCAAGCGGATGCGATGACTGTGTTTCGGCATGCGGCAAGGAAAACGGTTTTTCCGGCACCCGTGAAACGGATTCGCAGTGGATACGCAAGGTTGAACTGAAGGACATGCGGAATGGGCAGTCGCATAGTTTGCCCATGATGTGCCAGCATTGTGAACACCCACCGTGCGTCGACGTCTGCCCAACGGGTGCTTCTTTCAAGCGTGCTGACGGAATCGTATTGGTGGATCGTCATATCTGTATCGGTTGTCGTTATTGCATGATGGCCTGTCCATATAAGGCACGTTCCTTCGTGCATGAAGAATTGCACGACCAGAATCCAGATGTGCCGCGCGGCAAGGGCTGTGTCGAGTCGTGCACGCTTTGCGTGCACCGTGTTGACCGCGGCGGGCAGCCGGCTTGTGCGGATGCATGTACCGCGGCCGGGCATAACGCCATCCTGTTCGGTGATTTGAATGACCAGAACAGTGAAATTTCCAAACGTGTTGCGACGCTAGCAACGACTCAGGTACGAGCAGACCTGGGGCTTAATGTTGGCGTTCGTTATCAGGGACTCTAAGCGACCATGAATATTGAAGCGTTTCGTAAAATTGAGGGGCGTGCATTCTATGCACTCGCTGGCCTGCTTGGTCTGGTTGCCCTGATCGGTCTTGGTGCCGCGCACTATATGGAAACCCACGGCCACGTCGTGACGGGTATGAATAACCAGATCGTGTGGGGCCTCCCTCATGTGTTCGCTGTATTCATGATTGTTGCTGCATCAGGTGTGCTCAACGTGGCCTCGATTGGCTCGGTATTTGGCAAGAAGATTTACAAGGCGCGCGCGCCACTTTCCGGCCTTCTTGCCATCGCATTGCTGGCGGGCGGCTTGACCGTGCTGATGCTGGATCTGGGGCGGCCTGATCGCTTGATCGTGGCAATGACCCATTTCAATTTCAAATCGATTTTCGCGCTCAATGTGATTCTGTACACGGGCTTCTTTGCGATCGTCGCTATTTATATCTGGACCATGATGGAACGGAAAATGAACGCATATTCCAAATATGCGGGTTTTTCTGCCTTCATCTGGCGTTTGGCGCTGACTACCGCAACCGGCTCCATCTTTGGTTTTCTGGTGGCGCGCCAGGCGTATAGTTCAGCGATTCTGGCGCCAATGTTCGTCATCATGTCTTTTTCATACGGGATGGCGGTTTTCATTCTCGTCCAGTCCTTCATGTACGCGTGGAATGGATTGACGCTTGATTCAGCAATTCTGCGCCGTATGAAGAACCTGCTGGCTACATTTGCGGGTGCGGTTCTCTATTTCACTATCGTGTATCACATGACCAACCTCTATTTCGCCAAGCAGCTTGCGTTCGAGCAATTTATTTTGCTTGATGGTGGGGTTTATACAACGCTGTTCTGGGTTGGGCAGATACTGATTGGTACTCTGATTCCGATTGGAATGCTGCTGCACCCGACGCTTGGCAGCAAGTCTAAGACGGTCTTGATTGCTGCGGCCCTGGTCATCCTAGGTGGATTTGCCCAGCTATATGTACTTATTGTTGGCGGGCAGGCATTCCCTCTGGAACTGTTCCCCGGCATGCAGGAGTCCAGCACATTCTTTGACGGCATGATCCATCACTACAGTCCAAGCCTTCCGGAGTTCCTGCTTGGTGTTGGTGGGCTGGGGATTGCATTCCTGATCACCACCATTGCCGTTCGGGTGCTGCACTTTGTGCCGCAGGATGATTTTCATCATGTCAGCAAGGAAGCTCTGACCGACTAAAAAACGCCGATTTCGGCCTGACCCGAAGTACACCGAAGGCAGGGGCGCTGATAGCCTCAAACATGCCGCCGGTTGCTTCGGGTTAATCGTTTCTGGAACTTGTTTAATCCATGTCCCGTTTGCTCATCTCTGCAGCTCACAAATCATCCGGCAAAACGACTGTCAGTATCGGACTGTGTTCTGCTCTCACGCAGCGCGGCCTCAAAATCCAACCCTTTAAAAAGGGGCCGGACTATATTGATCCAATGTGGTTAGGTGCAGCAACCGGCCGCCCATGCCGTAATCTGGATTTTTACCTGATGGGGCGTGACGAAATACTGGCTACGGTGCAGCAGCACTCGGCCGGGGCTGATCTGAGTCTGATCGAGGGGAATAAAGGTCTTTATGACGGCCTTGATCTGGATGGTAGCAACAGCAATGCAGCCCTTGCAAAACTGCTTCATGCGCCGGTGGTTCTGGTCATTGATGCGCGCGGCATGACGCGCGGTATTGCCCCGCTGATTCTCGGGTATCAGGCTTTTGATCCGGACATCCGGATCGCTGGCGTTATTCTGAATAACCTTGGCGGTGCAAGGCATGAAAGCAAATTGCGCGCGGTAATCGAACACTACACGGATATTCCTGTGCTGGGTGCCGTACATCATGACCCCCGGCTGCAGATAACCGAACGACATCTGGGGTTGATGCCCAGTAATGAATCCAATGTGGCCTTGCAGCATATCCTGGAAATTGGCCAGGTGGTTGGAGGTCAGGTTGATCTTGATTCCCTGACTGAAATCGCAAATGGCGCGCCGGCATTGGAGCCTGCAAAACCCAGCTTTGATGTGGCGATGCCACATACAGCCATAGCAGCGGAGGAAAGGCTGCGGATTGGAGTGGCAAGAGACCAGTCATTTGGTTTTTATTACGCAGATGACCTGCAGGCAATGCAGGCGGCAGGTGCTGAAATCGTCAATGTTGATACGCTGCACGACCGTGAACTACCAGAACAACTGGATGGCCTGTTCATTGGCGGAGGGTTCCCGGAGCTGTTTATGGATCAGCTGGAGCAGAACTCTGGCATGCGTCAGCAAATTCATGATGCAATCGAATCCGGGTTGCCTGTCTATGCAGAATGCGGGGGCTTGATGTATCTTGCGCGCAGTTTGTCGTGGCAAGGGAAAACATGCAAAATGGCTGGTGTAATTCCGGGTGACGTGGTCATGCACGGTAAGCCGGTAGGCCGGGGCTACGTCCGTGTACGCGCCACCGGACAATGCCGGTGGCCGGGAGAAGAGATGGGCAGGGAATTGCGCGCACATGAATTTCACTACTCGAGCTTGGAAAATATCGAACCCGGCCTCAAATACGCGTTTGAGGTCCAGCGTGGGCATGGCATCGATGGCAAGCGTGATGGTATCGTCTACAAGAACCTGCTTGCCTGCTATACGCATTTTCGTTCGCTCCATGGCTACAACTGGGCGAATCGTTTTGTGGAGTTTGTGCGGGAAGTAAAGGCCCGGGGCAGTGGCCAGTCATGGAATGATTAATTAAGGAGAATTATATGGTAAAGGTAACCGCTGAAGCAGTCGTACAAATCCAGAATGCAGCAGGCCAGGCCGGCGCTGAAGGTATGGCTCTGAGAATCGCCGCCAAGCGAGATTTTGACGGCTCTATCCAGTATGGCATGGGTTTCGATGAGCAGGCCGATGATGATATGTTGATTGATGCCGAAGGCATCCAGGTGCTGGTTGCCAAGCAAAGCCAGCCACTTCTGAGTGGCGCTGTACTCGATTTTGTGGAAATGAGCCCGGGTAATTTCCAGTTTATTTTCATTAACCCTCATGACACTGCCGGCTCCTCCTGCGGCAGCTCTGGTGGCGGTTCCAGCGGCGGTGGTGGCGGTGGCTGCGGTGGCTGCGGTGGCGGTTGCCACTAAAACGGATCGGCGATGGGGGAATCTAACCCATCGTCAGAAGTGAGTCCGGAGATTATCAGGCAGCGTGCCTTCCTCGGGGGCGTTGCGCCTTGCCTCGCGGAAGTTGCATTTACCTGGGTGTATGCATGAAGAGCTTGCTCTCAAGCGCACTCCTCAAGCTTACTGTTCTCCCGATTTCTGCTCCAGCATGTCAGCATGCTTGTCCATATGTTGCTCAACACCTTTGGCTTTATCCAGCGCCTGACGCTCGTTCTGGAACAGGGGTGTGGCGGGTGTCTGAGGCAACGGAGGTTTGTGTGGCTTCTTTTCATCACTGCAGGCGGCGAGGACCAAACACAACAAGGCGGGCATCAATAGTGGCTTCATGGTAAATCCTCGTGTTTTGTTAACAGAATCATTTTCGCCTGCCAGGTCCCATGGATCAAGCACAAGGAGTTGCAATGCCGAGCAGAGATAAAAAGCCTGAGTCTGCAAGTCAGGCCGGTGTGCGCATCAAAGGGGGCAAGAAAAAACATCATCCGGACCTTGCCTTGTTCATGGGTCGCCAGTACCTGTGCCAGTCTTTTAAGGCGTCCGAAATCAAGACGCTGCTTAAATATCTGACGTTGCGTCAGTTCAACGAGGGTGACATCCTGGCGGATATCGGTGAAGTGGGTGAGGCACTGTATCTGGTCGTACAAGGTGAAATAGCGCTAGTGGTGGCAGAAAAGAAAAAGGAATATGAACTCGTGCGCGAGGGGCCGGGAGAAATGCTGGGTATCATGTCTTTTTTCGATAGAAAGCCTCGCTCCGTGCGACTGGTTGTGCGTGCTCCGGACACTCAGGTGCTGCGCCTTTCCCGTGCGATGTACAAGCGCATGAGAGTTGAACATCCTTTCATTGCGATCAATCTGGTGGAACATGCGCTGATCAATCTCGATTGCCTGTTCCGCAAGGTCAGCAATGATTTTGCCCAGTTTGCGCATCACCTGTATGGGACAGGTAAGTAGCACGGACTGCAGTCAGGGTTGCAGCAGCCCCTGCTGAGCCAGAAAGGCGTGAAGGATATCGATCCTGACCTTGCTGTCATTCATTTCCAGCATATTTTGCCGCACTGAAAGTTTAAGCGGGAGTAATTCTGCCAGCCGGTAACTGACCCAGACTGCGTCGTCATAGTTCAGTGGCGGATTGAAACGCTCTTCCCCAAGGCGCTCGATCAGGCGGTGCAACAATATGGCACAGATCTGGTGGCTGCCGGGTAGCGGTTGGGGTGGTTCGGGTGCGATAAGCACGGCCTTGGCCACGATCAGCCCATTGGGCTCGATGCGGGTGCTTTCGATGTAAAAGCGCTGTATCCCGATGGCTTGAATATTCATCACGCCCAGTTGCTGCATGTCCCACTCAGTGATGTCCGCAATACACCCTGTTTCAGCATGTTGCGCGGGCTTGCCGGTTTCTTCGCCCTTGAGGATCAGACACACCCCGAAGGGTTGCCTATCCTTGAGGCAGGTACTCACCATCTCCATGTATCGCGACTCGAAAACCTTGAGGGGAAGCCTTCCTCCCGGGAATAGCACGGTTTTAAGCGGAAAGACTGGAATCTCGAAGGGGCCATGGTGTTGTCCTCCAGAGAGGAAAGCGGCCATGACTTGTTTTATATCGGAAGGCACGATGCGTGTTCAGGCTCCGCCATTTCCCCATCGCGCCATAAGCTGATGAGGAACGTCGAGATGGTCGAGAATGCGTGCTACCACGAAATCCACCAGATCCTGCACACTGGCCGGGTGGTGATAAAAACCCGGATTGGCCGGAAGAATGACTGCGCCAAGCTGCGCCAGCTTGAGCATGTTTTCGAGGTGAATGGCGGAAAAAGGGGTCTCGCGCGGCACCAGAATCAGTTTGCGTTTCTCTTTCAGGCTGACGTCAGCCGCACGCTCGATCAGGCTGTCGCTCATGCCTGCGGCGATGGCTGCCAGCGTGCCCATGGTGCAGGGGCACACCACCATGGCGTCAGCCACGCTGGTGCCGGATGCGATGGGTGCGAACCACTCTTCGCGCCCAAAAACATCGAGACGGCCGGGCAGGTGACTATATTGTTCGCGTAGCTGTTGCTGAACCTCCCGGCTACTGGAGGGAAGGGCCAGGCTCATTTCCTGCTGGGCCACGACTTGCGCGGCCTGCGAGTAGAGCAGGTAGACGGTTTTATCTGCAGCCAGCAGGGATTCCAGCAGGCGCACCGCATAGGGCATGCCAGATGCGCCGGTAAGTGCCAGGGTAATGGTCTGGGCAGGGTTCATAGCGTGTGATTAAACCACGGGAAGCGTTAATTAACCACCGGGGGTTGTGGGGGCACGGGGACTTTCTGATCTTCTTCAAGCCCTGATGGCAGTGTTTTATCTGCTGGCAGCCTGGGTTCTGTCTCCGGGGCCTGGGTAGCGGGTGCAGTATCTGCCTTGGCGTTTTCGGTTTTTTTTGCCTCTTCAAGTTTCTTTTGCCGCGCCTGTTCCTGTTTTTGCCGCACCAGGTCGCATACGGTCTTTTCGAATACATCGCCCACCGTATCGGGGATGATGGGGGCTGCTTCTCCTTCATGGCTGGCGATGTATTCAATAGTGCTGCCATCGGTCGCGTAAAGCAGGTAGCTGATCAGCTTCAGTGTATGTTCGGCGCAGTGAATGCGTTCGCGATAAATGCCGCTGACGGCCGCCTGCCCTTTGACCGTAGCCGGTATTTTGAAGGCTACTTTTTTCCAGTAGGTGATTTCATCGCCGCTGATGTAAAGCTTGGAACGATCGTAAAAATACTGGTCGCCATCAGCCAGTGAACGGACCCTGACCCACTCTGCTGCGCTGGCCGGCAGGGTAAGGAAGAGAAGGATTGCGAAAACAAGCCGTTTCATTTCAGTGCAGGCCGTAGTCGATCATGGCCGGGTTCACCCAGCAAGCGTGCTACAACCAGCCCGTTGACAATGCCGAACAGCAGGGCGGCGGCGGCAAAAACCGGGGCAAGGTAAAGCACGCCAGCATGCGGGATAAGCCAGAGATACACCACGCCAAGTTGCGCGGCAATATGGGCAAAGGCAGCCAGAATGCTATGGCTGACCGGGCCGAAAAGCCTGGCCGGGAGCTTGTGCGCTGCTCCCAGCACGGCCAGGCTGAGCAGCGCGCCGCTAAAACTCAGCACGAAGCCTGGCGAAAGGAATGTGCCAAGCAGCAGGCTGCCGGCCACAACGCGCAGCAGGGTGACCCAGGCGGCTGTACGCCAGCCGAAGCGCTGTAGCACCAGCAGGGTGATGATGTTGGCCAGGCCGGGCTTGACGCCGGGCAGAGGGGAAGGCAATGCCGCTTCGGCCAGCGACAAACCGATGGCAAAAGCGGCCAGCCGCGCAATGTGGTGGTCATTGCTGCTGGCGGGCAGCTTAATAACTGAGTGAGTCATAAGTACGGGTTGCACCGGTCAGTTCCACGCTGACCTGGTTGGGCAGGCACAGGGCAGATTCGCCTGCGCGTGAAAGCCAGCCCTGTTTGACGCAATACTGGCGCGGGCTGGGGTCGCTGACAACACGGACACGCCGGTTTTCGACGCTGACCAGGGTGGTGCCGAGCGGCCCCAGGATTTCGAAGTCATGGTTCCGGGTCAAATCCGTCTCTGCCACGATCTTGCCGCCGCTGCGAATGATCAGGCTGGTGCCTTTGCCCCCGCCCCACAGGGAAGTGAACAGGTAAGCGACCAGCATCATGCCGGCAAGCACGGTCAGCCAGTCTCCTGCCTTGAGCCCCAGGTTCACGATAGCTCCCGGTGCCGGATCAGCACCTGATATTCGCTGCTGAACTGGGTTGCCAGCGTTTCTGCAAAAAATACCGAGCGATGCTGCCCGCCGGTACATCCCAGGGCGATGGTCAGGTAATTACGATTGTCGCGGATGAAACAGGGCAGCCAGTCGGCGGCGAAACGGCTGATGTCGCCGAGCATTTTCTGCACCAGCGGGTCTTTCTGCAAGAATGCCCGGACCTCCGCGTCCTTGCCTGTCAGTGGACGCAAGGCCGGGTCGTAATGCGGATTGGGAAGGCAGCGGACGTCGAATACGTAATCGGCGTCCAGTGGAATGCCGTGCTTGAAGCCGAATGACTGAAACAGCAGGGTCAGCCGGGAGCGGTCGAGGGCAATAAAATCCTTGATCCATGCGCGCAGGGTGTTGGGAGAAATCTCGCTGGTGTCCATGCGGTGGCCGAGGCTGCTGACGGCCTCCAGTTGTTCCTGTTCGCGCTCGATACATTCCGTCAGCGTGCGGCCCTGATCGCTCAGGGGGTGGCGGCGCCGGGTTTCGCTGAAGCGTTTGACCAGTGTTTCAGTCTTGGCTTCAAGGAACAGCAAGCGTACATCCAGCTCCTCCTGACGTAATTTGGCGATAATCTGCGGTAGTTGATTCATATCGCTGCTGCTGCGCGCATCGATGCTGATCGCAGCCTGTGAGACGCCTCTGCCGAGAAGGTAGCGGGCCGTATCGGTGAGCAGCGGCAGGGGGAGGTTGTCGATGCAAAAATAGCTGCTGTCCTCGAGTACATTAAGTGCAATGCTTTTGCCCGAGCCGGACAGACCGCTGACCAGGATGAGTTGCATGGCCGTCAGCTTGTGGGTTTATCTTCGGACATCATGCGGTCATGGCGCTCAATGAACTTCTGGGTGCTGTTGATGCCGCGCAGTTGCAGGATGTGATTGCGCGCCGCAACCTCGACCAGCACCGCAATGTTGCGGCCAGCTGCGACTGGAATGCGTACTTCTGGAATGGTGACATCGAGAATCTGCTGCGAGTAGGCGTTGATCTGGAGGCGGTCCTGAGACATGGTTTGTCCGGTCAGTTTTTCCAGGTGCACGATCAGCCTCAGATTCTTTTTCAGTTTGATCGAATCTTCCCCGAACAGGGCGCGGATATCCAGCACGCCTAGGCCGCGGACTTCGAGGAAATCCTGCAGCATGACCGGACAGCGCCCTTCCAGCATTTCAGGGGAAACCTGATAGAACTCCACCACATCGTCGGCTACCAGACGATGGCCGCGCGTAATCAGTTCCAGCGCCAGCTCGCTTTTGCCTGCAGCACTGTCGCCGGTGATCAGCACACCCATGCCCTGCACTTCCATGAACACGCCGTGACGTACCGTGGATTCCGCCAGCACCTGCGCCAGATAATGGCGCAGTATGTTCATCATGTCGGGGCTCTGTTCCTGGGAGGTGAACAGCGGCGTCAGGGTGCGGTCAGCCGCTTCCCGCAGCGACTGGGGAACGTCTTCCCCGTTAGCAACAATGATCGCTGCCAGCTCTGTGCTGAACAGGTTGTTCATGGACTGCATCAGCGCTTCAGGCGTCAGGCTGCGCAGGTAGTCCATTTCTGCGCATCCGAGTATCTGCACCCGGTTGGGATGCACGAAATTGAGATAGCCGATCAGTGCCAGTGAAAGTTTCTGTACCGTGTCACTGGTCAGCAGCTTGTTGCCGCCCCCTTTTCCGGCAACCCACGTCAGGCCGAGCTTTTCACCCTTATCCGCAAAAAGCTGATTAACGCTGATTTGCGGCATGGGGCGTCCAGGTGGTGAGGAGGCGATGCAGCGTATCATGGTCCTGGCTGGCATTCAGCTGCTCACGCAAATGGTGGTCGCTGAACATGTGCGCCAGCTCGCCCAGAATCTGCAGATGCAGGTCAGTTGCCTGTTCTGGTACCAGCAGCACGAATAGCAGTGATACAGGGGCGCCATCCGGTGCGTCGAAAGGAATGGACTGCTTCAGGTGTACAAATACACCCAGCGTGTCCTGCAAACCCTTGATTCGCCCGTGCGGGATGGCAATGCCATGACCGAGGCCGGTAGAGCCCAGCTTTTCACGCGCAAACAGGCTGTCGAATATCTTGCCGCGACCGAGATGCAGACGTTGCTCCAGCATCTCGCCGACATGCTCGAAAGCCCGTTTCTTGCTCCCTACATCGAGTTCGGCGATGACGTTTTCGGGCGGGAGTATTTTTGCGATGAGCTCCATGGTTTAACCTCGGGCATCTGATGGCAGATTTTATTCTTCGACTGGCTGATGCTTTACATCGCTGTGGTGAGCGCCATTTTTTTCCTTGTGCTTGAGGATCTGACGGTCCAGTTTGTCCACCAGAGAATCAATGGCAGCGTACATGTCTGCATCTTCAGACTGTACAAAAACGTCATTCCCACGCATGTGAACGCTTACCTCTGCTTTCTGCACAAGTTTTTCGACGGTCAGGATGACCTTGACGTCGATGACCTGATCGAAATGGCGGGTGATTTTGTCCAGCTTGCCGGTGACATAGTCGCGAATGGCGGGGGTTACATCAATGTGATGGCCGGTGATAGTCAAGTTCATGATTAATGCTCCTTGTTATAAAAAGAACCTGGTGGTTAAAGAGACTTGCGAAGTGTTACTGCGGGTATTTGTAATGCCTCGCGGTATTTTGCTACGGTACGACGTGCGACCACGATACCCTGTTGTGACAGAATTTCGGTAATCTGGGTATCGCTGAGTGGTTTCTTGCTATCTTCCGCCGCGACCAGTTGCTTGATCAGGGCCCGGATGGCGGTGGCGGAGCAGGCGCCCCCCGTCTCGGTGGATACATGGCTGCCGAAGAAGTATTTTAATTCGAAAATGCCTCTTGGTGTGAGCATGTACTTTTGTGTGGTAACCCGGGAAATCGTGGATTCATGCAATCCGACTTCCTCTGCGATCTCGCGCAGCACCAGTGGCCGCATGGCGACTTCGCCATGCTCGAAAAAGTGTTTCTGCCGGTCGACGATGGCTTGCGATACCCGGAGGATGGTATCGAAGCGCTGCTCAATGTTCTTGACCATCCAGCGCGCCTCCTGCAACTGGCTGGCCAACTGCTGGCCTCCCCCCTCCCGGTTGCGGCTCAGAATATCGGCATACATGCGGTTGACGCGCAGCTTGGGCATGGCTTCGCGGTTCAGGCTGGCGATCCACATGCCTTTGATTTTCCTGACGATGACGTCGGCTATCACGTAGCGTGTGTCGGCAGCGGCAAAATCCGCACCGGGGCGGGGGTTGAGCCCGGTGATCAGGTGCTGCGCGCCGCGCAGGCTGTCATCATCGCATTGCAGCAGCTTTTTAAGCTTGTTGTAATCCCTGCTAGCCAGCTGTTCCAGATGTTGCCGGGCGATCTTCAGTGCCATGCCGCGGTTGGGCGTGTCTGGCGGCAGGGCTTCAAGCTGCAGGGCCAGGCATTCGCCCAGATTGCGGGCGCCAACGCCAAGGGGGTCAAGGTTCTGCAGATGTTTCAGCGCGGTATCGACCTCCAGCGGGTCGATATCCAGCTCCGGAGGCAGCATTTCGGTAATCTCATCCAGGCTCTGGGTCAGGTAGCCATCGTCGCTGAGGGCGTCGATCATCAGCGAAACAATCGTCCGGTCGCGCAACGGAAGCTGGGTGAGGTTGAGCTGCCAGTTAAGATGATCGCGCAAGCTGGTGGTGCCCGCATCCTGTTGAGGGTAGTCTGGCTCGTCGTTGTCATCGCGGATGCCGTGAGAAGGGGAGGATTCGTTCCAGATGTCGTGACTATCGTTGAAGCTGTCTTCCGGCGGCGATGCCTCGTGATGCTCCTCAGCCGGAGTGGTAGCCGCCCCCTGGTTTGCCGGCGTATAAGGGGCTGCGGCCTCCTCGCCGCCAACATCCTGATTTGGCTCGATACGTTCCAGCAGCGGGTTGTTTTCGATGAATTGCTCCAGCTCCTGATTGAGATCCAGTGAAGACATCTGCAGCAATCGTATGGACTGCTGCAACTGGGGAGTCAGGGCCAGATGCTGGGAGAGCTTGAGCTGGAGGCTTTGTTTCATGGGCAATGGGGGGTTCCTGAGAGCGGAAGCTCAGGGCCGTGTCATAGGCGGAAATGCTCGCCGAGATATACTTTTCTCACGTCTTCATTATAAACGATTTCTTCGGGTTTTCCGCTGGCCAGCACCAGACCGTCGTTAATGATGTAGGCGTGATCGCAGATGCCGAGTGTTTCGCGTACGTTGTGGTCTGTGATCAGCACGCCGATGTCGCGTTCAGAGAGGAAACGGATGATTTTCTGGATTTCCAGCACAGCGATAGGGTCAACACCGGCAAAAGGTTCGTCCAGCAGGATAAAGCGGGGATTCGAGGCCAGTGCGCGGGCGATTTCGACGCGCCGTCGTTCGCCGCCGGACAGGCTCAGAGCCGGGTTGTCACGCAGGTGGTGGACATGCAGTTCGTGCAGCAGTTCGTCTGTCTGCTGTTCCACTTCCTCGCTGCTCAGGCCGCGTAGTTCAAGAATGGCAGCCACGTTTTCCGCCACGCTCAGCTTGCGGAAAATAGAGGCTTCCTGAGGCAGGTAACTAAGGCCCAGGCGGGCACGGCGATGTATCGGCATGCGGCTCAGTTCGTTGCCATCCAGCTGGATGCTTCCGCCATCCAGAGGCACGAGGCCTACCATCATATAGAAACTGGTGGTTTTGCCCGCGCCATTCGGGCCCAGCAGTCCCACGACCTCGCCACTGCTGACACTGAGGGAAACGTCCTTGACGACAGTGCGGGATTTGTAGCGTTTTTTCAGACCGCTGACGGTGAGCTTGCTCATGGCGTGCTTATTCCGGTCGCGGGTTGGAAATGTTTTCGGTGCCGCGCAACGGGAGCGGCGCTTGCGGCGCAGCGTCTGGCCCCGGTCCTGGACTTGGGCTGGATCACGGCGCGCACGCGCCCTTTTTCCTTGCCGGGTGCGGCAGCCTCCTTGCCTCCGCCGATGACCTGGAAGAGCTCCGTTTTCGCGTCGTAGGAAATGTAATTGCCGCGCACTTCATCCTGGTCACGCTTCATCCGTGCCTGTGTGAAAAGCTCCATCTTTTCGACCTTGGCATCGTATTCGATGCGCAGCCCGTAGCCTTCGATGTATTCGTTCGTGCCTTCCCGCTTCTGCCGGAAACTGGCCGGGTTGCCATAGGCAGTGGCCTGCTGCATGCCTGCTGCATCCTCCTTGACCACCAGTTTATCGGCGCGGACCAGGAGCGTGCCTTGGGTAAGTTGTACATTGCCCTGGTAAATGCTGACCTTGTTGGCGTCGTCGAGATTGACGGTATCCGCTTCCAGATTGATGGGCTTGTTGCGATCCGCCAGCTCGGCAAAGCCCGTGGCTGGAAGAAGCAGGAGCAACAGGCAGCCGCAGGCTGCAGCAAGTCTAGTTCTTGGGATTTTCATAATGCCCTTTCACGCGGGAAAGCAGTTTGATCTTCTGGGTGCGGTTGTTGAATTCCATGCCAGTAGCGGTGATGAGCGCGGATGGCGTTTTAATTGTGACCGCCTTGTGAGTCCGGGCGATATCCCGGTCCGGCGTAATATGCAGGTAGTCGGTGCTGACCGTCAACCAGTCCTTCCCGGCACCCGCCTCTCGTTTGACTTCGACGTCTTGAGTAAAGTAAACCTCTTCACCATCACTGGAAACCAGCCCTTTCTGGGCCAGAATGTGGACAGGCGGCTTTTCTGCGTTCATGGCAATAAAGTGAGGGCGGGTCAGATGAGAGGTGTCATCGTCCGGAAAGTGCTCAAGTTTGACCGCAGCCAGGGAATGTTGCGGCAGGCCGTCCGGCCCCATGCGCAGCGCAGAGAAATCCTCCACCCAGTAATCCGGATCATGGCGCGTGCTGCCATCGCGCTTCGATAATGGCGCCTGGACCGTGCTGTCAAGCCAGAAGGTGAGCAGGGCGAGCAGGCCCAGCAGTGCAAGCGGGGACCAGAGCGCGAGGCGTTCGCTTATTTTAGATAAATGGATAACTGGGCCTCCAGGGTGTCCTGAGCCTGCATGATCAGTTCGCAGACTTCACGTGCCGCACCTCGCCCCCCCTCCCTGGTGGAGACATAATGGGCATGCTGCTTTACCCGATCCGGTGCCTGGGGGACCGTGAGCGACAACCCGCAACGGCGCATGGCGGGAAGATCCACCACGTCGTCGCCCATGAACGCACACTGCTCGAAGCCTATGGCCAGTTTCTCCGTGAGATGCTGGAACGCATCCAGTTTGTCATGCACGCCCTGATAAATGTGGGTAATGCCGAGATTTTGCGCGCGATGTTCCACAACTTTCGAGGTGCGCCCGGTGATGATGGCGATTTCCACACCGCTGTTTTTGAGCATCTTGATGCCGTGGCCATCGTGGGAGTTGAAAGCCTTGTATTCCTGGCCGTCATCGCCAAGAAAAAGGCTGCCGTCGGTGAGCACGCCATCCACGTCGAAAATCAGCAGCTTGATGTTGCGCGCCAGTTCGTACACTGCTTGCATCATGTCGCTCCGTAATTCAGACCACGCCTGCGCGCAGCAGGTCGTGCATGTTGAAGGCGCCCACCAGCCGGCCCGATTCGTCAGCGACCAGCAGCCCGTTGATTTTGCGCTGCTCCATGAACTGTACTGCTTCTGCTGCCAGTTGATCCGGCCGGATGGTCAATGGCTGGGTCGTCATGACTTCGCGAATCGGTGTGGTGCGGATATCCAGCGGTGAATCCAGGTGACGGCGCAAATCGCCGTCTGTGAACAGGCCAAGGATATGGTCAGTGGCATCCACCACCGCGGTCATGCCCAGACCCTTTCTGGTCATTTCCAGCAACGCTTCGCTGAGACTGGCGTCTGAATGGACTTTTGGCAAAGCATCACCCTGATGCATCACGTCCTGGACATGCACCAGCAGACGGCGGCCAAGCGCGCCGCCGGGGTGCGAACGGGCGAAATCCTCCTTGCCGAAGCCGCGTGCATCCAGCAGGGCAACCGCCAGCGCGTCTCCCAGTGCCAGTGCCGCCGTGGTGCTGGCAGTCGGTGCCAGCCCCAGGGGGCAGGCTTCCTGCGTCACGCTGGCATCAAGATGAAGGTCGGCTTCGCGTGCCATGGTGGACTGGGGGTTGCCGGTGATGGTGATGAGTTTTGCGCCCAGCCGCTTGATCAGCGTGACAATGGCCACCAGTTCCGGGCTTTCGCCGGAGTTGGACAGGGCAATGACCACATCCTGTGGCGTGATCATGCCCAGATCGCCGTGACTGGCTTCGCCGGGGTGAACGAAGAAGGAGGGTGTCCCGGTGCTGGCGAGGGTGGATGCGATTTTGCCGGCAATGTGACCGGATTTTCCCATGCCGCTGACAATGATGCGCCCTTTGCAGGCCAGGCATAATTCGACAGCATGGGCGAAGCTGTGGTCGAGGCGCGCACTCAGCGCATGGATGGCATCGGCTTCAATGGTCAGAACCTGGCGTGCCAGGTCCAGTGTCTTTTCGGGTGTCGTCATCGGATTGGCCGGAGAGCGTGGCTCAGCCAGCGTATAAATAAAGTCGTGATAGTATAAGGCCGAACGCACACGGGATAAAGCTGTGCCGCTATTCGAGGACCTATCGTTCCATGCCGCATGACGCTCCAAACACCCTTCAGGCCGTACTGGTTCTGCTCGGCGCTGCCGTCTTTGCGGTAGCCCTGTTTCGCAGTCTGCGCCTGCCGCCGCTGCTGGCCTATCTGCTGGTGGGTATGGTGGCCGGTCCTCATGCCCTGGGATGGATTTCCGATACGGAAGAAACTCGCTACCTGGCCGAATTCGGCGTGGTATTCCTGATGTTCAGCATCGGTCTTGAATTCAGCCTGCTGCAGCTCAAGGCGATGCGCGGCGTGGTGTTCGGCCTGGGGGGCGCGCAGGTGATGGTGACCCTGGGGCTGGTGGTGGCGGCGGCGATGCTGTCCGGGCTTTCCTGGCAGGCGGGTGTGGCGCTCGGTGGCGTGCTCGCTCTGTCGTCAACGGCAATCGTTAGCAAGATGATGGCCGAGCGTCTCGAACTCCAGTCGCGCCATGGGCGGCTGGTGATCGGCGTGTTGCTGTTCCAGGATCTGGCGGTGGTGCCCCTGATCATTCTGATTCCGGCCCTGTCCGCCAGCGGCGGGGATCTGGCTACGGCGGTTGGGGCCGCCTTCCTCAAGGCGCTCGTGTTACTGATCATTCTGCTCTATTTCGGACAGCGCCTGATGCGCCGCTGGTTTCACTGGGTGGCGCGGCACAAATCGTCCGAACTGTTCATGCTTAATGTCTTGCTGGTGACGCTTGGCCTGGCTTACCTGACCGGTCTGGCCGGGCTTTCCCTCGCGCTGGGGGCGTTTCTGGCGGGAATGCTGATTTCCGAAACGGAATACCGCTATCAGGTGGAGGCAGATATCCAGCCATTCCGCGATGTTCTGCTGGGGCTGTTTTTTGTTACCGTCGGGATGCTGCTGGACATGGCGGTTGTAGCGGCAAACCTGGGCTGGGTATTGCTCGCGCTGCTGATTCTGGTCTTGGGGAAAGGGGCGATTGTCACCCTGCTGAGCCGCCTCTTCGGCCACGACACCAGTGTGTCACTCAGGACCGGATTGTTTCTGGCCCAGGCGGGCGAATTTGGCTTTGTCCTGATGACGCTTGCCAATAACGGCGGACTGCTGCCTCCGCAGGTGGCGCAGATTATCCTGGCGGCGATGCTGCTTTCCATGGTCGTCGCCCCCTTTCTGTTGCAGCATAGCGCCGTGATCGTGGCGCGCCTGTGCCGCAACGACTGGAATTACCGCGCCCTGGAACTGCATGACATCGTAGTCAAGAGCGCGGGCAAGGAAGGTCACGTGATTGTCTGCGGTTATGGGCGTAGCGGCCAGAACCTGTCGCGATTCCTCGAACTGGAAGGCATCACCTTCTTTGCTCTGGATCTCGACCCGCAGCGCGTGCGTGCCGCTGCCGCCGCTGGCGAGAACGTGGTTTACGGGGATGCCTGCCGGCGGGAGGTGCTGATGGCGGCAGGCTTGCAGCGCGCAAGCGCGGTGGTCGTGTCCTACGCTGATACGGCCTCAGCACTCAAGGTGTTGCATCAGGTGCATGAGCTGCGTCCCGATTTGCCGGTGGTGGTGCGCACCCTGGACGATTCCGATCTGGAGCGCTTGCAGAAGGCCGGCGCTGCGGAGGTGGTGCCGGAGGTGCTGGAAGGTTCCCTGATGCTCGCCTCCCATGCCCTGATGCTGCTCGGTGTGCCGCTCGCGCACGTGCTGCGGCGTATTCGCGAAGTGCGTTCGCAGCGATATGGCCTGTTTCGCGGTGTTTTCCGCAGCGATGCCGAGGCCAGCCTGGAAGAGCATGAACAGCCTCGCCTCGCCTCGGTGGCGCTGGGCGACAAGGCCGCGGCGATCGGAAAAACCCTGGCCGAACTTGATCTGGACAGCTTGCTGGTGGAAGTCACGGCGATCCGCAGAAGGGGTATCCGTGGCGTGGAGCCTTCGCCTGAAATGATGCTCATGGCAGGAGATGTGGTGGTGCTGCTGGGCGTGGCCGAAAATCTGGCGCAGGCCGAAATCAGGTTATTGCAGGGCTAGATTTGTAAAACAAATGCCTCAGAAGAGGCTTGCGCCGCCGCAGTTGTCCGAGCTGCTTGCCTTCCAGTTCCCATTCCCGTCCGAGTAGCAAAGATGCTCATCCGGGGACGTTGCCGCGCCATTGAAAGCGCTATACCGGAAAGCGCCCTGAATGGCATTGCCGTCATCAATTTTCCTGTCGATTTCAGCCAGAACATCCACCGGGATCAGATTGCCTGTTTTGATGTTTCTCCGTGCGGAGGTATTTGTCTGGGCAAAGTTTCCATCCTGCGCGATTTGCATGAATGCGTTGAAGATGTTTCTGGGCGTGTTTGTGCTGCTGACGATTTCTGTAGCGCTGCTCATTGAATAATCTGCAGCCAGAAAACCGGCTTTAGATAGATGGGCCCAGGCTATCGTTTGCTCGTGGGTGGACGCATCCAGAATAATGCCATCGCCGTTTCCACCGATATCCAGCCCGATTTCTTTTATGTTGCGCGAGGCTTCCGGTCCGGGATAATCTCCGGGCAAGGCACGGAAGCGGCCCTGAAAGCCCAGGAAGGCTGTCTGAACAGCTTCCTGCTGGGCGATGACATTCCGGGTGCGGCTGTTGGAAATCAGCTCTGCACCTTTTAATACGCCGCTCAGCAGCATGCCGACGATGACCATGATGATCGCCATTTCGATGGCGGTAAAACCGTACTCCTGGCTTTTCATGCCATGCCATCGCCGGCAATAAGAAAAAAGCCCGCGTTCGCGGGCTTTGCTGAGCGGCTTTCTTTCGGTCATCAGAAAATGCTGGCGGCGCCGCAGTTGTTTTCTTCTCCGGTTACGTTCCAGCTTGGCACGCCTGGTGAGGCCGGTACAGTCAGGCAGGATGCAATGGTGGGGCCGTCATAGGCGGAAAATTGGAATGCGCCGCCATAGGGATTGCCATCATCAATTTTCGGTCAACCTCAGCCAGAATATTGACGGGAACCTGCTTACCAGTTTTGAGATTATGCCTTAGCGTTGAAGGAGTGGCTGCCACCCCCGCGCCATAAACACCATCATAAATTAGTTGCAGGTAGCCGGCATAAGGGTTTTTCGGGGTGGTTGAATCATTTATTGTGGCAGCAGTATATGTATAGCTGCCATTGATGAATCCTGCTTTGCTCAGATGATCCCATGCCATGATAGCTTCGTTGCCGATAATCTGGCCGTTGCCGTCACCATTAACGCCGGCGGCAACGCCTTTAATATTGGCTGTTGCCGCTGAATAATCCCCCGGCAAAGCGCGATAACGATCAAGAAAGCCGAAGTAAGCCGCCTTGATTCCGTCCTGTTGCGAAATCATGTTCCTTACGCGCGCGCTGGTGATCAGTTCCTGGCCCTTGAGTACCCCGCCCAGCAGCAGGCCGATAATGACCAGCACAATGGCGATCTCGATCAGGGTGAAGCCTTGTTGTTGGTTTTTCATTTTGTTTGGCGTCCTAAAATAACTGAGATGATCTTGCTTGATATTTTAACAGCAATTTGTGTGCCTGTGCTTTGCGGCGCTGCTGGTGTTGAAACCTGTGATGAAGCGGTTATTGGCGTCGTTGTGATCTCGACAGGGGTGATGGTTTTTCGGCAGACCGGGTTTCCATTTCGTTCAGCCTCCCTGTCAGAAATTGAATTTCGTGCGGGTCGCTCAGGGTGTTGTTGGCCAGCAATCCGCCGAGCAGAATTTTAGCACTTTCGGTTTCGCCCATCTCTTCCAGAATGAAAATCGGCATCTGTTGTGCCCAGTGGGGAACCTCAGGCCCGTTTGCGTGCTGGGCGATGGCCTGGGCATATTTCAGCGCCAGGGGCAGGTCATGCAGACGGTGCTTGGCCGCGATAGCCGCGTGGGCCAGCCATTGCCAGCGCTGATTGGGGGCAGCAAAGAAGTGCTGATAGGTGAAATCCAGCATTTGCCGCTGACGGGCCGGGTCTGGCACCTGCGCATAGAGGTGAGTGGCCATCAGCAGCGGGTATTGGGCGTGTGCATCCAGTTCGAGCATGCGGTCGAGCCACAGGGCTACGGCTGAGTAATCGAGATTCTGAAAAGGGATGCTGATTCCCGGCTGGTTGTCGAAGGCTTGCAGGTACAGCGCCATCATCTGGGATGCGGAGATGTTTTCCCCGAAGCTTGCGGCAGCGATCATTTCGTGGCCTGGAGGCGGCTGCAGGGCTTGTGCGCTGGCCTGCGGCAGAGGTGTCCGCAAGCTCAGAAAAATCTGCAGCGCCAGTGCGGATACAAGCAGGGCCAGCACCGGTATTGGGACAGCAGAGATGGAGCGTTCGGCCATGATTGAGGCTTTTACAGGTTTCTGCGCGAAATATCGAACAGCGCGCCTGCAAGCAGCAGTGCTAGGTAGCTCAGGGTTTGCAGTGCGATGTGCCCGAGTTGAGCCCAGTTGCCGCTGTCGTTCAGCAGCCACGCGGTCTGGGTAAAGGTTTCGAAACGGGGCAGCAGCAATGCGATGGCGTCGATGGCGTGGGTCATGAATTGTTGCGCAGCGCCGCTGTCGTTTAGCGGGGTGTGGCCAATCAGCTGGATAGCCGTCATCGATCTGGCCAGGAGATAAAACCCCAGCACCAGGCTCATGGCGGGCATGATCTGGCTGAAAGTGAGCAGGCAGAAGAGGCTCAGGGCCGCCATGATCCATAACTCGCCGAGCAGGGACAGGCCCCACAAGATGACCTGCCCCGCCGGAGCGAAGGCTGCCAGCAGCAGGGAAACAGTACAGGCCAGCAGCAGCGCGATGCCCATGAAGCCAAGCTGTTTGCCGAGGACATAACTGGCACGCGGCAGATCCAGTGATAGAATGAGTTCCAGGTTTTTTTCATGGAATTCCCGTGCCAGGCTGCTGATGATGAACAGGCTTAGTATGAACACGCTGGCGGGGCGAAGGGATGCGGCAAGAAACGCAGTCTGAATGCGCTGGCTGTCGGCAATGGCGATCTCGTTCAGGAACAGGCTACCGGCAAAAGCCGTCAGTAATACCAGCAGCAACAGCCGCATGAGGCGCGCGCGTGCCGCCTCAAGAAAAGTGAAACGGGCAATGGTAAAAACGGCTCGCAACATGCGGCAGTACTCGATTGGCAGCGAAATTACTGCCAAGTATATCCAAACCATGACGCCAAAGGGGTGGCTATGAGCAGCAAAATTTCCGTTATGGCTCAACGCATGGGCAGCGAGCGGCCACACTGGCTGCTGGCCGGCATGCTGCTGTGCCTGCATCTTGCGCTGGCCTGGGGCGTAGGGGCATGGTGGTCCAGTGCCGCCCTGCTGGTACACCTTGGCCTGTTCCTCCTGTGGCAGCCAGTGTGGCGCGGCGAACGCAGGCTTTCTGCTGGGCATGTGTTGCTGGTTCTGCTCGGCGGGAGCGTGCTGATCCTGTTCTGGAATAGCTGGTGGGCGGCCACGCTGTGGCTGGGTATTCTGGTCGGCCTGATCGGCGGCGATGTGGTGGGCATGACGGAGCGCCGGCAGCGCATGGGTCACCTGTTTGCCCTGCTGTATCTGCTGGCCATGCTGTTGTTATGGGTGGTGCCTCACCTGTTTGACGGCGTTCAGGGTGAAGCCGCGTTGCTTCTTCTGGTGCGTTATATTCTTGTGGCGGCAATTATTCTGGTAGCCGTGTGGCCGGGGGCGCGGCAGAAGGCCAAGCCTTTTTATGCGGTGGATTTCTTCTACAGCCTGATGCTGTTTCTGCTGGTTGTGGTGCTGGTGCTGGGCAGCTTTACGGTCAAGATGATCAGCCAGAGCAATTATCCCATGGCACTGGTTCAGACGCTGCTGGGGATTGCCGGTATCCTGATCGCCCTGAGCTGGCTGTGGAACCCGCATGGCGGGTTTGCTGGCGGCGGCCAGTTGATGTCACGTTACCTGTTGAGTGTCGGGTTGCCTTTTGAACGCTGGTTGCGCAATCTTGCGGCACTGGCTGATCAGGAGCGCGATGCGGCGAGTTTCCTGCGGCTGGCGCTGGAAGATATCGCAGCCTTGCCCTGGGTGGCGGGTGGACGCTGGCAGGCGCCGGGAGGTGGCGGCGAGTTTGGCGAGGTTTCGAAGTATCCCGTGGAGTTCACTTTTCACCAGGTCCATCTGGTGCTTTTTACCCGCTGGTCTCTGAGCCCGGCCCTGATTCTCCATGTCAAGTTGCTGACGCAGTTGCTGGGTTATTTCTACGAGGCCAAGCAGCGGGAACAGGAGCAGAAATACAATGCCTATACTCAGGCAATCCACGAAACCGGGGCGCGCCTGACGCATGATGTGAAGAACTTGCTGCAATCCCTGAAAACCCTGAGCGCGGCAGTGGAAAGCAGTGACGCCGGGCAGGCGCAGGCGTTACAGGCGCTGATGCAGCGGCAGTTGCCGCAGATCGTGCAGCGTTTGCAGTTGACGCTGGACAAGCTCAAATCGCCTAATGTGAATGCAGCAGAGGCAATAGCGCGTGTGTCCGCCCGCGCATGGTGGGAGGCCCTGCAGCAACGCTACGCAGGGGATGCGCTTGAGTTCGCAACCTATGGCATGACCAAGGGTGCGCATGTGCATCTTCCGGGAGAGCTGTTCGATAGCGTGGCGGATAATCTGCTGCAGAATGCACTGGAAAAACGCAAATCAGAGCGCGATCTGGAAATCCGGGTCGGGTTTTCCTGTGAGGGCGGCGGACGTCTGACGGTGTGTGACAATGGCTCCGCGCTGGGCGATGAAGTGGCAAATCATGTTCTCACCGCGCCCGTGAAGTCTAATAATGGTCTGGGCGTCGGTCTTTATCAGGCGGAGCGTCTGGCGCGCCAGTCCGGCTATCAGCTTGCCATGAGCAGCAATCAGCCCGGCCGGGTATGTTTCGAGCTGATCGGCTCGTCCTGATGAAACCACCTCTAACCCTCCCCTTGTCAGGGGAGGGTTAGAGGTCTCCTCTCCTGACAAGGGGAGGCCGGGAGGGGTTTGCAGCAATGCTGAGCCAGACGCCGTTCTGGGGTTAATGGCGCCCTCAGTTGCAGGCCGGGTTTTAACCCGGCATTCCAGGCGGAAGCCCGATCTAATCCAAAATCTGCGGGTGTCGTGTGCGCCAGCGTTCGATGCCGCCTTCCACCAGGGAGTAGACTGCCGGCACCACCACCAGGGTGAGTAAGGTGGAAGTGATCATGCCGCCGATCACCGCCACGGCCAGCGGGCCATTGGTTTCGGCACCTGCGCCCAACCCTAGTGCTGCCGGCAGCAAAGCCAGAATGACGGTGAGCGAAGTCATCAGCACCGGGCGCATGCGGATCGGGCATGCTTCGCGCAGTGCGTCGTCGATTCTTTTTCCTTCTTCCCGTTGCTGGTTGGTCAGGTCCACCAGCAGAATGGAGTTTTTCGCCACCAGTCCGATCAGCAGCACCAGCCCGATCATGGAGTAGATGTTCAGGGTGTGATTGAACAGCCACAGGGCCATCACCCCGCCGATGATGGCCAGCGGCTGCGCCACCATGATGATGAAGGGCTGGACGAAGGAGTTGAACTGGCTGGCGAGCACCATGTAGAGCAGGATCAGCGCCAGGGTGAAGGCAAAGATCATGTAGCCGACAGTTTTGCCGAACTCCTCGGCCTGCCCCACCATTTTGATGCTATAGCCCATGGGCAGCAGTTCCTTCGCGGCGGCCTGCACGATCCCTACTGCTTCGCCCAGGGGGATGGTGGGCGTGGCGAAGAACTGGCCGGCATACTGCAGATCCATGCGCCCGATGGTGGCGGCCCCCAGGGTCTGCTTGAAGCTCGCAACCGTGTCCAGGCGCACCAGCTGGCCGCCTGCGCTGCGCAGGTAGACCTTGGAAAGATCCGAGGGCTGGCTGAATTCACCGGTCTTGGCCTTGAGCCGGATGTAGTAGCGTTCCCCGTCTCCCGGTATGTCGTTGTAGCGCGCCACGTCGATACCCCCGGTTAGCATGTTCACCGCTGCTGCCACCTCGCTGGCGGAAAGGCCCAGGCTGGCCGCGCGTGCGCGGTCAAGCTCCATGACCAGTTGCGGCAGGTCGAGCTGGAGGTTCATGTCGATACGGCCCAGCGTCTGCTCGGTGGACAGTTTTTCCAGCAGCTGTTTCGAATATCTGGCCACTTCCTGCAGATTCGGGCCGGAAACCACGAATTGCAGCGGTTCGCCCCTCTGCCCGCCGACAATCGGCACGGCCGCCGCAAAGGCCTTGACGCCGGGGATTTGCGCCAGCTCCTTGCGCAATATGGGCATCAGCTCATATTGCTTGATCTTGCGGTTTTCGCGATTGACCATGCGCACGGAGGCAAAGGCTTCATTCACCTGGCCCGCCTGGCCCAGGCCAATTGCGGCGAAGTAGCTGGCGATTTCCGGATGCTTCGCGAGCACCTTCTCCACTTCCCTGAGGCGGCTGTCGGTGTAGTCGATACTCGACCCCAGTGGTGTTTTTACCAGCACCATGAAACGCCCCTCGTCTTCCTCCGGCACGAAGGTCTTGCCTACGTTGGCAAAGAACCAGCCAGAGGCGACGACGATAATGAGGGTCAACAGCACGATCTTCCAGCGATGGGCCAGGGCATGGCCGAGCATGGAACGGTAGAAGCGGTCCATGGCATTAAAGATACTATCGAGAGCGTAATACAGCCTGCCATGCTGTTTTTCCACCTTGAGATAGCGCGAGCACAGCATCGGGGTCAGCGTCAGCGAGACGAACAGCGACACCAGCACGCCGAAAGTGACCACCACCGCAAAAGATTTGAAGAACTGGCCGATAATGCCGCCCAGGAACATGACCGGGGCAAAGATGGATACCAGGGCGAGCGTGGCCGCCAGCACGGCGAATACCACTTCACGGCTGCCGGAAAGGGCTGCCGTGACCGGATCCTTGTCGATGCTTTCGCGGTGGCGGAAAATGTTTTCCAGCACCACGATGGCATCATCCACCACCACGCCGATCAGCAGCAGCAAGGCGAGCATGGTCAGCGAATTGAAGGTGAAGCCGGCGAAATACATCACCGAGATCGCGCCCAGCAGCGAAACCGGGATGGCCACGGCAATGATGATGGTCGAACGCAGGCTTTTGAGAAAAATCAGCACGATCAGGGAAGCCAGCAGCGTGCCTTCGATCAGGTGTTCCTGCAGGGACTTGACCATCTCCTTGATGAAAATGGCATCGTTGGTTGCCAGCTTGATGGTCATGCCGGGCGGCAGCTGCGGAATGATTTCGTTGTCGAGGCGTTGCTGCACCGCGTCAATCACCGCCACGGTATTGCCGTTGGCCACCTTGACGATGCCGATGCCCACGGTGGACTCACCGTTGAAACGGGCCATCTGGCGGTAATCGGCCAGGCCGTCCTCGATTTCGGCCACCTGTTTCAGGCGGATCGGCGCACCATCGCGGTAGGCGACGATCATCTCGCCCAGCTCTGATGGCTGGTGGAACTCCAGATCCAGCTTGAGCAGGTATTCGGTTTTTGCCCCGGTCACGAAACCGCCCGGCATCTGGATATGCTCGCGGCCAAAGGCAGCGACGAGATCCTGTGAGGTTACGTTCAGTGCCGCCAGCCGGGCCGGGAGAATATTGACCCGGATGGTGCGGTCACGGCGCCCGCCAAGACGTACTTCACCGACGCCATCGATGGTTTCCAGGCGTTTCTTGATGATGTTGCGGGCGTACTGGTTGAGCTGCTGCTGGGTGCGGTCACCCTGCAATGCCACCCACATGATGGGGCTGGTATTGGTTTCCACCTTGGCTACGACCGGCGGGTCGGCATCCTTGGGCAGGTTTTTCAGCACCTGATTGATTTTTGCCTGGACTTCGTTGAAGGCAATGTCCACGTCCTTGTTCAGACTGAAAGTGATGGCGACGGTTGAGACGCCGGGCGACGAGGTGGAGTTGATGTGTTCGATGCCCGGAATGCTGTTGACAGCGGTTTCGATCAGGTTGGTGATGGAGGCGTCGATGATTTCCGGGTTGGCGCCTTTCTGCGTGGTGGAGACCGACACAATTGGAAATTCGATATGAGGGAAACGGTCAATCCCCAGCCGCTGGTAGCTGATGATGCCGAACAGCACCAGCACAGCCGACATCATGTAGGCGAACACATGGCGCTTGATGGAAAGTTCCGGCAGCGTCATCGGGCTTGCTCCGCTGCCTTGGCGCCATTCTGTTCTGGTTGTTTGACCGCCACCTTGGCCTGGTCGGTGAGGTAGCCTGCACCATCCACTGCAATCTGTTCTCCGGCATTCAGACCTTCGAGAATCTCGACGTAGCCGGATTGCCTGACGCCGGTCCTGACCTTGCGCTGGATCGCCTTGCCGCTTTCAACAATATAGACAACCGTGCCAGCCGGGCGCAGAACAACGCTTTGCTCGGGAACGGTGATCGCGCCGGGATGGGTTTCGATCACCACTTCGCCATTGACCGAGGCGCCTGGCTGCCAGTTTCCCGGATTCATGACTTCAACAATGGCATCGAAAGAACGGCTGGTTGTACCTACCATGGGGCGAAGTTGAGCGATCGTGCCGCTTACGCTGTTGCCTGGTGCCGTTGGCGTGGATAGCGTCACGCTCTGGCCCGCCCGGATTCGTTCGGCGATGGTTTCCGGGAAGGGCAGGCGGATGCGCAGGGCTTCGCTGGTAGAAAGCTGGAACATGGGCTTGCCGAGGTCAATCCAGTCTCCGTTGGATACGAAGCGGTTGTCCACGCGGCCGTCCAGCGGAGAAGTCACGCGGGTGCGGGACAAGTTCTTGTTGGCGCGGGTCAGCTGTTCGCGGGATGAAACATTCTGCGCCTCGATTTCCTCCACTTTGCTCGGGGAGATAAACCCCTTGCCGGCCAGCTCACGATAGCGTTCTGTGAGTTTCTGCTGGGAGACTGCCTGCGCTTCGAGCCGTCTGGCATCCGCTGCATAGTCGCTGGCGTCAATCTCCGCCAGCAATTGGCCTTTCCTGACTGCATCGCCGATTTCCACATGCACTTTAATAATGCGTCCGCCAACCTCAGCGCCGATTTTGGGTGCAGTGGCGCTTTCTGCTTCTCCGGTCGAGTGCTCCAGCACAGGGACGTCGCGTGCTACAGCCTGGGTCGTGGTGATGATGGCGGGTGGCGGTCCGGATTTTTTTTCTTCAGGGGTTTTTGCGCAGCCGGTCAATGTGAGCGCGGCGCACAGGCAGGCCGCAATAGCATAGCGGGGGCGGGCGGAATTCTTCATCATGGTTCCTGTTCGGTATCTCTAGGAAGTGTTGCAGCAAGTTTGGCACTCAGTATGCCATGCAGCAGGCAGGGGGTGCGTTGCTGCTTGTGCAGAAGCGGTGCGGTGAGAAAGCTTGGGTAGCCGGATACGGGGTATTGTATGGACGAAAAAAACCGGCGCAAGGCCGGTTTTTTCGGATTCAGCCAGATCTGTTAGATGAACAGGCTGATGTCTGCTTCGCCGCCATATTCGAAGTAGGTGGCTGCACCGACGTATTCAATGCCGTCGATGAAGTCGCTATGCTCGAAACCAAACAGTTCCACGGTCATCTGGCAAGCCAGAAACTTGACTTCCGCTTCCTGGCACAACTCCCGCAATTCCGCGATGGTAGCCACGCCGTTGTTGGCGATGGTTTTTTTCATCAGTGCGGTGGCAACGTCCTCATACCAGGGAATGGATGCCTGGATAATGTTCGGGATGTTCCAGTTGATATCCTTGAACCATTTCGGCCCGAACGGCATCTTCATCGGCATGCCGGGGTTACCCAGGGGGCTGATCTTCAGGCAGGAAAGATCCTTGCGCAAGCACTGCAGGCCGTAAAAGGTGAAAAAAATCGTTGCTTCGTAGCCCAGTGCCGATGCCGTGGAAGCCAGGATGAAGGGCGGATAGGCCCAGTCCAGCGTCCCTTTGGTGGCAATAATCGTTAGTTTCTTTTGATCATCCATCTCTAAACCCCTTGTTGCTGTCTATTTATGAGTATTAGCGGACGCATGTTTCTGTTCGGTAATTTTTTATTATTTCTTTTTCATGAAGAAGGTGTACTCGCCACCGGCTTCGGTGGAAGACATCAATTCATTGCCAGTCTGCTTGGCGAAAGCCTGGAAGTCTTTCACGGAACCTGGATCGGTAGACAGAATTTTCAGTACCTGACCGGAACCGATTTCAGCCAGTGCCTTCTTGGCGCGCAAAATTGGCAGTGGGCAGTTCAGGCCGCGTGCATCCAGTTCTTTATCAGCATTCATGTAAGTCTCCTAAGCAGGTTAATTGTTACCAACGAAAAAAACGATTATTTATAGTTTGTGTGATTATTGCAACCTAAAATTTAGGCTCGGCTGGCCAGCATCTGTCCAGAACGCATCCAGGCCATGATGCCGCCTTGCAGATTCATCACGTTGCTGAAACCCTGTTGCGACATAAATGCCGTGACCTGGCCAGAGCGTGCGCCACTCTGGCAATAAAATACAGTCGGTGTTTGCGCGCAGAATTCACCAGCCCTGATCGGGATGAGGTGCATGGGAATGTGTTCGGCGCCTTCGATATAACCGCGCGCAACTTCACCTTCCGAGCGAACGTCGATCAGCTTGACCTTGCCTTCCGACTTGAGCTTTTCCAGGCCGCTAATATCGATTTCCGGAATGCCAAACATGACTTCTCCTTGCGTTAAATCAGGTTGAATTTAAGTAACTGCTAATATACCAAGTTTCGACTATTATGCAAACCCTTCAATATGCGGAGTATTTCTGGCCCGGTCAGGATATGGCCTGGTAGTAAAGGTTCTGCGGATGATTGGCCTGGGCGAAAAAAAACCAACGTTCGGCGATCAGCCCTGCATATTGCACGGCAAACGTCAGCACCAGCATGCTGGCTGAATTGATCGACAGGCTCCAGGCAAGAAAAATCAGGGGCAGGGCGAAGGTCAGAATAATGAATAGCCATTTTACCGAGCGCAGCATGGCGGGTGATTTGCCGTGGAAGAACTCCCGCGTATTGAATGACCCGCCCATGAACCCCTGGGCTTTTTGTGCAATTTTGGTGTGGCGCACGCCGATGGCGCTTTGCAGGGTGGATTTCGGTTTCAGCTTGTGATTCCTTACCAGCGATGCGAGACGCGATGCAAAGGCGAGCAGTGTGATGATGAGCGTCCACTTGCCGTAAAAACCGGTGAGCTCGGGCGCGGCGATTGCGGCGTAGGCGGTGGCAAGTGCAAAGCCGGATGCGCCGCCTAGTAATATGAAGTTGCTGACCGTTAGCGGGGTATGCCATTCCTGCAGAAAACGCAGGCAGGCATAGATCATGCCGGTGCAGACGAACAAGGCGAAGCACAGCAATGTGCCGATGGCGCCGAGCAGCATGATCAGATCGACCTGCAGGGCTTCTCCCAGCGTGAACAGAGGGGTATCCCAGCTGAAGTAATGTGCCATGCCATACATGAACACGCAGGCCATGAACAAGGGCAGCACGATCACTTCCCGGGAAAGCCATGATGTCCGCCACTGGCTGGCGGCACGCCAGGCGCGCTCAGGGCGTCCGAGGTGGAAAAATGAAGCCACCAGTCCCGCTGCCAGAAAGGCCAGAACGATGATACTTCCCACGGCATAAAACCTGTGGTCTCCCTGTGCGGAAAGCACCTGGAACAGGGCGTACACCTGGCCGGTATACAAGGCCAGGAATAACCCCTGACCGACGCCGATCAGGGTGGTGAGAAAGACGACTGAAAAAGCAGGATGCACGGTCTGTTACTCCATATGTTCAGATAGCGATTACCATGAAATGGCATCGTCCAGCGATGGCTCATTCTTGTCCGGCTTGGGCAGCAGGCGTTCTTTATTGAGCGGATTGTCTGCACGAACCAGCTGGTCGTCGTGGATGCGCAACTGTGTCTTGCGTCGCGGCAGGTAATGGTTGGATGGGTTGGTGCCCCATTCCGGCATGAGCTGGTAGCCATTGCTTTCACGGATCGCCACAGAAACTTCGGACTCAGGATCGTGCACGTCGCCAAAGAGGCGTGCGCTGGTCGGACAGGCCAGCACGCAGGCGGGCTTGCGTTCTTTTTCCGGCAAGCCCTGGTCGTAGATGCGATCCACGCACAAAGTGCACTTCTTCATCACCTTCTGCTTCTCGTCGATTTCGCGCACGCCGTAAGGGCAGGCCCAGGAGCAATACTTGCAGCCGATGCATTTGTCGTAATCCACCAGCACGATGCCGTCTTCCTTGCGCTTGTAGGATGCACCTGTCGGACACACCGGCACGCAGGGCGGCTCCTCGCAATGCAGGCAGGATTTTGGAAAGTGTACGGTCTCCGTATTGGGGAAACTGCCGACTTCAAATGTCTGCACCCGGTTGAAGAAGGTCCCGGTCGGGTCGGCGCCATAGGGGTTGAAATCGGACAGCGGTCCGGCCATGCCGGAGGTGTTCCATTCCTTGCAGTTGGTGACGCAGGCATGGCAGCCGACGCACACGTTAAGGTCGATGACGAGAGCGAGTTGGGTCATTTCCAGTCTCCTTTTCCGGCAAAGAAGGCAAACCAGTTCGGTCTCTTTTGCGTCATTCCCGGTGCCGGTTTGAGGGGCGCGAATTGCGGCGAGGTTTGTTGCGGCTCACCCTCTTCGGCGGGGTAGATGCGCACCCGCACGTCGAACCAGCCGGCCTGCCCGGTGATCGGGTCGGAGTTGGAGAGATGGTCGCCGGCCTCGTGAGGCGGCAGTTCTTCGCCGATCAGGTGATTGAGCAGGAAGCCCTTTTGCGACTCGTTGGCATCGGCATCCAGACCCCAGGCGCCAGCAGCCTTGCCGATGGCGTTCCAGGTCCATACCGTGCCCGGCTCTACCGCCTCGGAGTAGCGGCACATGCAGCGTACCTTGCCATGCATGGACTCGGTCCACATCCAGCCACCGTCGGCGATACCCTGCGCGGCTGCGGTTTTTGGATTGACGAAGAGGAAATTGTGGGCGTGGATCTGACGTAGCCAGGCGTTCTGCGAATCCCACGAGTGATACATCGCCATGGGCCGTTGCGTAATGGCATTGAGCGGGTACTTCTGGGTGTCGGAGAGCTGGGACTCGAGCGTCTCGTAATAAAACGGCAGCGGGTCGAAATAGGTCTCGATGCGTTTTTTCAGATGCGGCGGCGGCTGGCGGCCGTCTGTCCTGCCCTGCGCGGCCATGCGGAATTTCTGCAGCACTTCCGAATAGATATGGATCGAAATCGGCTCGGCGTAGCGCGTGATACGGTTGCGCTGCGCCCATTCCAGATAGCCCTGGTTCCAGTTGCGCATGTACTGATAGGAGCGCGGCAGCTCGTAATGGAAAAAGCCGCCATTCTGGGCGTACATTTCCCACTGGCGCGGGTTGGGCTCGCCGCGCATGGTTTTCTCGCCGCCCTTGCCACGCCAGCCGGAGAGGAAGCCGATGCCGGAGCCGGGTTCCGTCTCGTAGTTGACGATGAAGTCAGGGTAGTCGCGATATTTGCGTGCGCCGTCCGGTTGTGTGAAAGCGGGCAGTTTCAGGCGCGTCCCCAGCTCGATCAGCACTTCCTGGAAGGGCTTGCAATCGCCCTTTGGGGGCACGATCGGGATGCGCACCGCATCCACCGGGCCGTCGAATTCGGAAATCGGCCGGTCGAGGATGGACATCACATCATGGCGTTCCAGATAGGAAGTGTCCGGCAGCACCAGATCTGCGAAGGCGGTCATTTCGGAGTGGAAAGCATCGCACACGATCAGGAACGGGATCTTGTATTCGCCGTCCTCACGCTTGTCGTTGAGCATGTCGCGCACCGAAACGGTATTCATGGTGGAGTTCCATGCCATGTTCGACATGAAAATCAGCAGGGTGTCGATGGTGTAGGGGTCGCCGCGCCATGCGTTGGTGATGACGTTATGCATCAGGCCATGCACAGCCAGCGGGTGCTCCCAGGAAAATGCCTTGTCGATGCGTACCGGTTGGCCATTTTCGTCCACGAACAGGTCGTCCGGTTCTGCCGGCCAGCCCAGCGCCATGCCGTCCAGCGGCATATTCGGGCGCACGCCTTCCGGCCCCTTGGGTGTCTTGGCGCAGGGTGGAATGGGGCGCGGGAAAGGCACCTTGTGCCGAAAGCCGCCGGGGCGGTCGATGGTGCCGAGCAGCGACATCAGAATGGCCAGCGAGCGTATGGTCTGAAAGCCGTTGGAGTGGGCTGCCAGGCCCCGCATGGCATGAAAGGCAACCGGGTTGCCGGTAATGGTCTCGTGTTCCTTGCCCCAGGTGTCGGTCCAGGCAATGGGCAGCTCGATGCGCTGGTCGCGCGCGGTGACACCCATCTCGTGTGCCAGGCGGCGGATGGTTTCGGCAGGAACGCCGGTAATGCTTTCTGCCCATTCCGGGCTGTAGTCATTGACCCGCTCCTTCAGCAACTGAAATGCGGGTTTGAGTGGTGTGCCGTCCTTGAGCTGGAATTCGCCCAGCAGGAAGGGGTCTGCGTCCGGTGCATGGGTCACCACCGGCTTGTTGCTGTTGCGATCCCACCACAGTTTGTTCTGAGGGTCGAAGCAGCCTTCTTCCTCTGGCACTTCGGTGCGCACAAACATGCCGTATTCGCTGCTGGATTCGTCCAGGTTCACCAGTTCGGCTGCATTCGAGTACTGCACCAGAAAGTCGCGGTCGTACAGGCCCTGGCGGATGATCTCGTGAGTCAGAGCCTGCAGCAGCGCGCCATCCGTGCCCGGGCGGATCGGTATCCATTCGTCGGCGATGGCGGAATAGCCGGTGCGAACCGGGTTGATCGAAATGAAGCGGCCGCCGTTGCGCTTGAACTTGGACAAGGCGATTTTCATCGGGTTGGAATGATGATCCTCGGCAGTGCCGATCATCACGAAAAGCTTGGCGCGATCGAGATCGGGCCCGCCGAATTCCCAGAACGAGCCGCCGATGGTGTAGATCATGCCCGCCGCCATGTTGACCGAGCAGAAACCGCCGTGAGCGGCATAGTTGGGCGTGCCGAACTGCTTGGCGAACAGGCCGGTCAGCGCCTGCATCTGGTCGCGCCCGGTGAAAAGGGCGAATTTCTTCGGGTCTGTGGAACGAATCTGGGCCAGCCGTTGCTCCATCATGTCGAACGCTTCATCCCAGGAGATTGCCTCAAACTCGCCCGCTCCGCGCTCGCTGCCCGGTTTGCGGCGCAGCGGCTTGGTAAGGCGTGCCGGGGAATACTGCTTCATGATGCCGGACGAACCCTTGGCGCAAATGACGCCCTGGTTGAGTGGGTGATCCGGGTTGCCCTGAATGTAGCGCACCTCGCCATTTTTCAGCGTGACGCGAATGCCGCAACGGCAGGCGCACATGTAACAGGTTGTGTTTTTAACTTCCTGTTTGTCGTGGTTTTCGAACTGTACCTGAGCGTTCATTAAGAGCCTTTTTGGTAGTTGGTGAGCCCAAAACGACTGGAGCTCTTTGCTTCCATTAAGTGTCAGACGATGTTCGTCTATTAATAAAACATGATTTTCTAATGTAGCAGATCAAACTTGTTCTTCCGCCGGTTCTGGTCTCCGGGCGCAGCTTTTTTCCATCATTTCGGGGAAATCAGGCAGGTCGAGTTCGATTGTGCTTCCATGGCAGAGCCATGGGGTTGGCAGAATGGGCATGGCACAGTCCTGCTTGATGGTTTGAATTTATCAAGAAAACCAGCATTTACTCAACCGGAATTTTTTAATTGGCGAATAAATGGACCTGATCTAAATTTCAGGTATCTGGTTTAGCGTTTACATAAAGGCGCATCTTCGGGGTTTTCCACGCTTAGGGCAATAGCATTGACCAGTTCCTGCATTTCTTCGAGCGTAAATGCAGCCAGCAGGCGATTGGCCAGCGCGGGTTCGAGTCTGATCATGCAGGGGCGCCCGTCGGAGAGCGTGACGCGAATGCCAGCAGCCTGATGGGTCGCATCACCATCAAGCGCATCTGTCCGATCGGCCTGTTCCTCCATCAGTTCATCGTAATATGCGTCCAGTTCGTCGGAAACTGTTTCATCTATATCTTCTGGCACGGCGGCCAGCAGGCCCATCTGGTCCGGAGAAAGGGCGCATTCAACGCCCCGTGCATGAGTAAAAGTAACAAAACGCTGGCGTAATTCCTCATCAAAAAACATGTACTCGAACATTGATCAAACCTTTGCTGGTTGAGTTATCTGGCATACCCGGTTGCGACCCTTCTGCTTGGCGCGATAGAGCGCTTTGTCCGCTGCACTGTTGAGCGCTTCTGGGGAGTTGAAGCCGGGGTAAGAGGCAATGCCGCAACTGAATGTGACGAAAAAATCGGCTTCCTCGCCATGCTGGCGGACTTCAGCCAGATCTTTTCGGATGCCATCCAGAATGCGGATTGCATCAGGGCCGCTGGTGTTGGTGAGGATGATGGCAAATTCCTCACCCCCGTAGCGTCCGATGACATCCACCTTTCGCAGCCGCTGTTGCAACAGCCGCGCCAGGTTTTTGAGGACTTTGTCGCCGGTGGGATGGCCATAGGTGTCATTGACAAGCTTGAAGTGGTCAAGGTCTATCATGGCAAATGACAACGGGTATTTCTGGCGTTTTGCCCGCTCAAACTCGACATCCAGCTGCCCTTTGATTTTTGTGTGGTTCAGCAGGCCGGTCAGACTATCCCGTATCATGAAGTTGCTGAGCATCCGATAGCGCTCAATACGGCTGCTGACGGACGCAATCAGATGCTCGGGCTGGATCGGCCTGACCAGAAAGTCATCTCCTCCGTGATTCATGGCGGCAAGCTGCTTGTCTTTATCGGCTTCACTGGAAAGAAAGACAATCGGCACGCTGACATGGATCTCCTGCTGCCGCAGCACCTGGGCAACTTCCTCGCCGCTGGCACCTCGCATGTTGATCGCCATCAGGATCAATTCCGGGCTGAACTCATCAAGCGCTTCCATTACCTGCATCGGGTCAATTACCTGGCGCGTTACCATCCCGGCCTGTTCCAGTGTTTGGGCGCAGGCTTCCGCCAGAAGCGCTGTGTCTTCAACGATAAGCACCCTGAAAGGTTCCGGCTGCTCAGTTGAAGTCAGGCTGTCGAGCTTGTCAATTAGTCCGCCGATATCGACGGGTTTGCAGAAATAAGCCCGGCCTCCTGCCCTGATGGCTTTCAGGCGTGTCAGAAAATCCTTGCGTGAGGAGATGAAGATCAGCGGTGGCAGAATATCTCCACCACGACGAGAGGCCAGTATGGGCTCCATTCCGGTTTTTTCATCTGCGCCGAAAGCAATGTCCTCAATGATTGCGGCAGGGGTTTTCTGCCGGATATGCTCGCGCGTATTTTCGGCGTGAGTGAAAGTCTGCACGGTATAGCCGAAATGACTGATCTGGGTGGCCAGATGCCCGGCAAGCGTCACGTCGTCCCCGATCAGAAAGATCAGGCGGGATTCGCCTTGCAGGCTGGTTTCTCCTGGCGGGATCGAGTCATCCATGCTGGATTTCATGCCGGCCTTTACACCCGTTCCCATATCCAGACAGGCATTTTGTCTATCTGACCCAGTGGCCAGACTTGCCGCCCTGTTTTTCCAGCAGGCGGATGGCGCCGATCTCCATTCCGCGGTCCACTGCCTTGCACATGTCGTAAATGGTCAGCAGGCCGACACTGACTGCGGTCAGCGCCTCCATTTCCACCCCCGTGCGGCCCAGGGTTTCGGCCGTCACCACGCATTCGATCATGGCGTTGGCTTCATCAATATTGAACTCGGCCGCCACCCGGGTGAGTGCCAGCGGATGGCAAAGCGGAATCAGGTCTGCGGTGCGTTTTGATCCCTGGATGGCGGCAATGCGTGCGATGCCCAGAACATCGCCTTTTTTTGTGTTGCCAGAAAGAATGAGTTGCAAGGTATCCGGCTGCATATGTATCTGGCCAGCGGCACGGGCAATGCGCCGGGTTTCGTTTTTTGCGCCCACGTCCACCATGTGAGCCTGGCCCTGCGCGTCGAAATGTGTCAGTTGATTCACCAGTTTTCCTTATGAACTTATTTCTGTGAGAGGCTATCATAGCACCATGAAATTGATTTATTTACTGCTATTCCTTGGTGGTTTGCTGCCTCATGCGCTGGCCAGCGAACTGCCTGATCTGGGCGAATCTTCCCAGGCTGTTTTCTCTACCCAGCAGGAGCGTCGCATCGGCGAATCCATCATGGCTGACATCCGGCGCAGCCGCGAATTGATGGGTGATGCCGAGGTCACGGATTATCTCAATGCACTGGGGGCCAGACTGGTTGCCAGTAGCCAGGAATCAACGCGCAGTTTCGAGTTTTTTGTTATCCGTGACAGCACCCTCAATGCTTTTGCCTTGCCTGGCGGATTTATTGGGGTGCATACCGGGCTGATGCTTTCGGCACAAAGCGAGTCTGAACTCGCCAGCGTGCTGGCGCACGAGATTTCTCATGTTACTCAGCGTCATCTGGCACGGGTGATTGCAGGGACACAGAAAAACACGCTGACCTCGCTTGCGGCGCTGGCCGTTGCCATTCTCGCGGCGCGTTCCAACCCCCAGGTGGCGAATGCCGCAGTGGCAACGGCGCAGGCAACCGGAGTCCAGAGCCAGCTTGACTACACGCGCGAACATGAGCGCGAGGCCGATCGCATCGGCCTTCAGGTTCTGGGTGAATCCGGGTTTGATCCTCGTGCCATGGCAGATTTCTTCGGGCGTATGCAGAAGTACGGACGGCTGTATGAAAACAACGCGCCTGTGTATTTGCGTACCCACCCGCTGACTACCGAACGTATTGCCGACGTGCAAAACCGGGTGGAGTCGCTGCCCTACCGCCAGGTGCCCGACAGCCTGGATTTCCAGCTGGTCCGTGCCAAACTGGAGGCCGAAGAGGGTTCTGCCCAGAATGCGGTCAAGGTGTTCGAATCAGCACTGGCAGAAAAGAAATACAGCAGCGAAGCTGCACAGCATTATGGCCTGGCCGGCGCGTTGCTGCGCGGCAAGGATTACAACAAGGCCGAGCGTGAGCTGGCACTGGCGCGCAAACAGGGGGGGGCGCATCCCATGTTCGACGTGTTGGCATTGCAGATCAAGCTTGCTGCGAGGCAGCCGCGGGCGGCGCTGGAGGTCTGTCGAGGTGGGCTGAAAAGCTTTCCGCACCACCGTGCGCTGATCCATGGCTGCGCTGAAACCATGCTGCAGACCGGTGCGGCAAGTGATGCGCTAAGTCTGGTGAGCAGCGCCTTGAAAAACCGCGATAACGACGCCCGGCTGTATCTGCTCCAGGCTCAGGCCTATGCTGCCTTGGGCAAGACAGTGCCGCAGCACCGTGCCTTGGCTGAGGCGTATGTATTGCAGGGCAATCTGACCGAGGCGGTAGTGCAGCTGCAGATTGCACTGAAAAGCCGGGACGGTGATTTCTATCAGCTTTCGATGGCGGAGGCGCGTTTGCGCCAGTTGCGCGAACTGGAAAAGGAAATGCGCAAGCGGCCTCAGCAACCCTGAGCGGCGGCCAGTCTGATATAGCGCTGGTGCAGTCGTTCCACCTGTGGCCTTAGTGTTGACCGGCTGTCGTGATTGTCCACAATGTCATCCGCCAGGCGCAGGCGCTCTTGACGGTCAATCTGATGAGCCATGATGGCGTGAACTTCTGTTTCAGACATGCTGTTACGTGCCATGACCCGTTCCACCTGCTGTGCTTCGCTGCAATCCACAACCAGTATCCGCTGCACAATATTCCGATAAGCTCCGGTTTCAAGTAACAGCGGCACAGCCACAATAACGTAGGGAGACTGCGCCAGTTCGAGGCGGCGTTTGACCTCATCCCGGATCAGAGGGTGGAGAAGGCCTTCGAGTTTTGCCTTGGCTTCGGGGGATGAGAAAATCAGATGCCGGAGGCGGGAGCGGTCGAGTTCGCCATTCGGCAGCAGAAAATCCATGCCGAACTCTTTTGCAATGGAAGCCAGGGCGGGTTCGCCAGCCATGGTGAGCTGGTGAGCGATCTGGTCGGTATCAATGATGGAAGTGCCCTGTTCGGCAAACAGTTCGGCCACGGTGCTTTTGCCGCAGCCGATCCCCCCGGTCAGCCCGATTGCCAGCACGCCTAGAGCGCAACGCCCAGATAGGCTTGCGTGATGGACTGTCCCCAGAACAGTGCGATCAGACCGCCACCGGCGAGGTAAGGGCCAAAAGGAATGGGAATCTGGCGGCCACGGCCTGCGAACAGGATGAGCGTGATGCCCACCACCGCTCCCACCAGGGAGGATAGCAATATTGTGAGCGGCAGTATCTGCCAGCCCAGCCAGGCGCCGATGGCCGCAAGCAGCTTGAAGTCGCCGAAACCCATGCCTTCTTTGCCCGTGGTGAGCTTGAACAGCCAGTAAACACTCCATAAAATCAGATAGCCGGCCATGGCGCCAATGACTGCAGACTGGAGCCCTGTAAGAGTGCCGCTGAAATTGACCAGCAGCCCCAGCCACAGCAGGGGTTGTGTGATGCTGTCGGGCAGCAGATGGGTGTCGAAATCGATAAAGGTCAGTGCAATCAGTGCCCAGATGAAGATCAGGGACACCAAGGCGATGACACCGAAGCCGAAATGCCAGGCCGCAAAGGCGCTGAGTGCGCCTGTCAGCGCTTCGACAATCGGGTAGCGTGGACTGATGCGGGTTTTGCACTGGGCGCAGCGACCGCGAAGTGCCAGATAACTCAGCACAGGAATGTTTTCTATCGCCCGTATCTGATGTCCGCAGGCCGGGCAGGCAGAGCGGGGGGCAATCAGATTGTAGCGTGGTCCGGTTTGCGCCGCAGGGGCTTGTGCCGGGTCAGTATCCAGCGAGGCGCACTGCTCGCGCCACTCTTGTTCCATCATTCTTGGCAGGCGATGAATAACAACATTCAGAAAGCTGCCTACCAGCAGGCCCAGCAGGCCGCATAGAGCAATAAAAGCCGCCGGGATGGTTTGAAGAAGTAACAACAGGTCTGTCACTGGGGTTCCGGAGTTGTGTGGGCGGGGCAGGCTTCGCCTCCATGAGGGGAGGGACGAAGCCTGGCGGTAATTTAGACCACTTGACCCATTTTGAAGATTGGCAGATACATGGCGACCACCATGCCGCCGATGAGCGTCCCGAGCACGACCATGATGATGGGCTCCATCAGGCTGGAAAGTGCCTCGACTGCATCATCTACCTCGGCTTCGTAGAAATCTGCCACCTTGCTTAGCATGGAATCGAGCGAGCCAGACTCCTCGCCGATGGTGACCATCTGCAACACCATGTTGGGAAACAGTTCGGTGTTTTGCATCGCCACTGTAAGGCTGGTGCCGGTGCTGACTTCGCCCTGGATTTTTTTGGTGGCATTGTAGTAAACGATATTGCCGGCTGCGCCTGCTACCGAATCCATGGCCTCCACTAGCGGCACACCCGCAGCAAACATGGTGGCCAGGGTGCGGCTCCAGCGGGCAATCGTGGCTTTCTCGATCACTGCTCCGAAAATCGGGAGTTTCAGAAATAGCCTGTCCATGACTTCCTGCATGGCACGTGATCGTTTCCAGGTATAGAAAAAGAACCATAAGGTACCGCCGATGCCGCCAAAGATCAGATACCAGTAGGCAACGAAGAAATCGGATATGCCCATTATGATCAGTGTCGGGGCTGGCAGGTCTGCGCCGAAATTGGTGAACAACTCCTTGAAAGCCGGGATCACGAAAATCATGATCACTGCGGTGATCACAAACGCGACGATAATGATCGAAATGGGGTAAAACAGAGCCGCCTTGATCTTGCCCTTGATAGCCTGGATTTTCTCCTTGTAGGTGGCCAGACGATCAAGAATGGTGTCGAGAATACCTGCCTGCTCGCCGGCATTGATGAGGTTGCAGAATAGTGCATCGAAATACAGCGGATGTTTTTTGAATGCCTGGCTCATGCTGCTGCCGGTGGAAATATCGGATTTGATGTCGAGCAGCAATTTTTGCACTGCCGGATTGCTGTGACCCTTGCCCACGATATCGAAAGACTGCAGCAGCGGTACCCCGGCCTTCATCATGGTGGATAGCTGGCGGGTGAAGAGCGTGATGTCCTTGTCGGTGATCCTGCCGCCGCGCGAACGCTGTTTCTTGATTTTGGCGTTCAGCAGGCCCTGGCGTCTCAATTGAGCGCTCACGATGGTTTCGCTCGCCGCCACCATGTCTCCTTTGACAATCTTCCCCTTTTTGTCCTGAGCTTCCCAGGAGAAATTGTATTCTTTTACGGCTACTTTTTTCGCGATTGCCATGGGTGCTTTCCTGTTTCGTTGGTCACGCTTATTCGTTGGTCACGGCTTCAACTTCTTCCAGCGAGGTCAGTCCGTTTCTGACCTTGCGCAGCCCTGCCTGGCGCAGATCCTGCACGCCTTCACGGCGCGCCTGATCGGCGATGTCATGAGCGGTGCCATTCTTCATGATGAGACGGCTCATTTCTTCAGTGATGGGCATGACCTGATAAATGCCGACACGCCCCTTGTAGCCTGAACCCTTGCATTTCTCACAGCCAGCATGGGTGTAGGGCTGCCAGCTGCCATCCAGTTCTTCCTCGGCAAAGCCGGCCCGTAGCAGGGCTTCCCGGGGGATGTCGATCGGTTTTTTACAGCTGCATAAACGGCGTGCCAGACGCTGGGCGGTGATCATGATCACCGAGGAGGCGATGTTAAAGGGGGCTACGCCCATGTTCATCAGCCGCGTCAGAGTGGCCGGCGCATCGTTGGTATGCAGTGTGGACAATACCATGTGGCCGGTTTGCGCTGCCTTGATGGCGATGTCGGCTGTTTCCAGGTCGCGGATCTCACCCACCATGATCACATCCGGGTCCTGGCGCAGGAAAGATTTGAGTGCGGCAGAGAAGGTCAGCCCCGCTTTGTCGTTGACGTTGACCTGATTGACGCCAGGCAGGTTGATTTCAGCCGGGTCCTCGGCGGTGGAGATATTCACGCCCGGTTTGTTGAGGATGTTAAGGCAGGTGTATAGCGACACCGTTTTGCCGCTACCGGTCGGTCCGGTGACCAGTACCATGCCATAAGGGCGCTCAACGGCGTTGAGCAGCGATTCCTTCTGGTCCGGGTCATAACCCAGCGCGTCAATACCCAGTGTGGCACTGGAAGGGTCGAGAATACGCATCACGATCTTTTCGCCATACAGTGTGGGCAAGGTGCTGACGCGGAAGTCGATGGCGCGGTTTTTGGACAGCACCAGCTTCATCCGCCCATCCTGGGGGACGCGCTTTTCAGCAATGTCCAGCTTGGAGATCACCTTGATGCGTGAGGAGATTTTGTCCTTGATTGCCAGCGGCGGCTGTGCAACTTCGAACAATATGCCATCGGTGCGGTAGCGAATACGGTAGAACTTTTCATAGGGTTCGAAGTGAATATCGGATGCGCCGCCATTGATCGCATCCATGAGGATTTTCTGAAGGTACTTGACGACCGGGGCGTCGTCGATTTCCATACTGGCGCTTTCATCCTGTTTTGCCAGTGCTTCGTCGTCAGTGAACTCCAGGTCGCCGAGGTCTTCAACATCCAGGCTCTTCATCGAGGTGTCACTGGATTCGACGAATTTTTCAATCAGTTTGCCAAGCTTGTTATCTTCCACCACCACCTGTTCGACGGTATGGTTGGTCTGAAAGCGGACATCGTTGAGTGTCTGCAGGTTGGTGGGGTCGGATGTGGCAATAAAAAGGTGGGTGCCGCGCTGATGCAGGGCGAGGATCCGCCGGCTTTGCACGATCGACGCATCCAGGATGCCTTTGGGCAGATGGTCGGCGTCGACTGCGCTCAGATCAAGCAGGGGGAAGCCGAAATTCTGCGAGGCAAATTCGGCTACCTGCAGGGCATTCAGCTTGTTGCTCTGGATCAGCTGGCTGACAAAGCTGACTTTGGATGCTGTGGCCTGTGTCTGGATTGCGTCGGCGTCAGTGTCAAGAAGCAGGCCTTCTTGAACCAGGGAGCGAGCCAGACCGCTTAATCCAGTGGGAACCGTCGCTGCGACCATCTTAAGTTCTCTGCCCCGTTAGGTGAAATGATTTATAAATGATGCCCCCTGCATGTTTTTTTGTAAAGGCGGCAGGCACTATTGCTCGTCTGCGGCCACGGGGGGGAATATCCGGACGCTTTTTACCGAACGGTCCTGGGTTTGCATGATCTCCAGGGCTACCCCGTTGATTTTCAGGCTGATGCCTGCCTCGGGGATGTCTTCGAGATGCTCCAGAATCAGGCCGTTCAGGGTTTTTGGGCCATCCAGCGGAAATTGCAGCCCGAGTTTCCGGTTCAGGTCGCGTAACAGGCTGCTCCCGTCTACCATCCAGCCACCGTCTTCCTGGCGGCGATAGGCGCCGCCTTGGGCCGGGGCGTGAGTAGTGAATTCACCCACAATTTCTTCCAGAATATCCTCCAGGCTGACCAGTCCGAGCAATTCGCCGTATTCATCTACCACCATTCCTATGCGGCGCTGGTTTTCCTGGAAGTGTTGCAATTGGGTAAACAGGGCGGTGCTGGCGGGAATGAAGTAAGGTTCGCGCATGATGTCGCGCAGAGCCTCTGCGTCAAGCTCTCCAATCTGGGTTTGATGCAGGACTTTACGTGCATGGACCAGGCCGATGATATTGTCCAGTTGCCCCTGATATACCGGGATGCGAGTGTGGTGGCTGGTGGAAAGCTGGTGGCGTATTTCTTCCGCTGGTGCGTCGATGTCGATGGCTTCGATCTGGTTGCGCGGTGTCATGACGTCATCCACGGTGATGTTTTCCAGCTCGAACAGGTTGATCAGGATGCTCTGGTGTTTTTTCGGGATGTAATGCCCGGCTTCCAGCACCAGTGTGCGCAATTCCTCCTGGCTCAGGGTGCTGGCGGTTGCTGATCCCGGATTAAGACGCAAAATCCACAATAGTCCCTGAACGAAGAGGTTGACGAACCAGATGATGGGGTAAAAGATTTTCAGCAGGGGGGTCAGCACGAAACTCAAAGGCAGGGCGATTCGCTCCGGGTAGGCTGCCCCCATGACTTTTGGTGTGATTTCGCTGAATACCAGAATTGCAAAAGTCACCGCCAGGGTGCCTACGGTCAGGGCAAGTTCTCCTTCACCAAGCAGGCGGACGGTGATAAGGGTAACCAGTGTCGCTGCTGCGGCGTTGACCAGATTGTTGCCCAGCAGGATTACACCAAGCAGTTTGTCTGTCCTGGCCAGCAATTGCGTGGTGAGTCTGGCGCCACGGTGGCCGGACTGGGCGAGATGTTTGAGGCGGTAGCGGTTAAGCGCCATCATGCTGGTTTCGGAGATGGAAAAAAATCCCGAAAGAATCAGTAGCGCGACGAGTGCGCCGAGCAGAACGCTGGTGGGGGTGTCGCCCAAGGGACGGAATCCTTATGCGATAAAAAACAGGCGCTGTATTGAGGCTTTAAGCATCAATTCTTTCAGCGGCCAAGAACGATTTCGAGTACGAATTTGCTGCCGATATAAGCCAGTAGCAGTACCATGAAGCCGCTCAGGGTCCAGCCTACGGCCATGCGCCCGCGCCAGCCATAGCGCAGGCGCCCGCCCAGCAGAGCAGCATAGATTCCCCATGAGACCAGTGCGAACACGGTTTTGTGGCTGAGTTGCAGCGCCTTGCCAAACAGTTCTTCAGAAAATAGCATGCCGCTCGCAAGGGTCAGCGTGAGCAGGATGAAACCTGCCCACAGGATGCGGAATAGCAGGTGCTCCATGGTGAGGAGCGGAGGAAGTCCTTGCAGCAGGGTCGAAAGCGGTCTTGAATGGAGGCGCCGCTCGGCGATTGCCATCAGGAGCGCATGCATGGCGGCGATGGTGAACAGGCTGTAGGCAAGAGTGGCAATAAACAAATGCACCTTGAACAACATTTCTTCGGTATGCGGCTGGGTATGGGTGGCCGGAAAGAGAAAGGGAGCGGCCAGGCTGAGTGCGGCGAAGGGAAGAACAAATCCCTGCAGGCACCTCAAATTGTTGCCCAGACTGCTCAGCCAGTACACCAGTACCGTAAGCCAGGCGATGGCCGAGATGGCGTGCCCGACGCCAAGCTTGATTCCGTCCGGTGCAAAGATGAGCTGTAGCAACAGCCACAGGTGAAGCAGCAACGGCAGGAGAATGGCAGGCTTTTCCCAGGCCTGGGCTGCTGTGACAACGTTTTTTCCTAGCCAGACCGCACGCCAGAAATAGGCGCCGAGCCCGGCATAGAGAAGTGCGGTCAGGAAAAGAGGTAATAAATCCGGCATGGTTTAGGATAAAATTCGATTTTCCGATTCTACACCAACCGCTTCCATCGGCAACACGATGAGCTTCAGGAATTAAAATGTTTGACAATCTTTCTCAGCGTCTTTCGGGCGTCATCAAAAATCTGCGTGGTCAGGCGCGCCTGACTGAGTCCAATATCCAGGACGCTCTGCGCGAGGTTCGCATGGCATTGCTGGAGGCAGATGTGGCGCTGCCGGTTGTGAAAGATTTCATTACTCAGGTCAGGGAGCGCGCACTCGGCCAGGAAGTGTTATCCAGCCTTACGCCGGGGCAGGCAGTCGTGCAGGTGGTGTATGAAGAGCTGGTTCGCCTCATGGGCGAGCACAATGCCACCCTCGATCTGGCAGCGCGTCCCCCTGCCATTATCCTGCTGGCAGGATTGCAGGGTGCGGGTAAAACCACCACCGCGGGCAAGCTGGCGAAATTTCTGCGCGAGCAGATGAAGAAGAAGGTCCTGCTGACCAGTTGCGACGTTTACCGCCCTGCTGCGATCGAGCAATTAAAAACGCTGGCGCAGCAACTTGAGACGGATTTCTTTCCCTCTGACATCGGGCAGCAGCCTGAGCAGATCGCCCTTGCTGCGGTGGATTTCGCGCGCAGGCATTTTCATGATGTCGTGATTGTCGATACGGCCGGTCGTCTGGCGATCGATGAAGCTATGATGGACGAGATCAAACGTCTGCACACGGCGCTTGATCCGGTGGAAACCTTGTTCGTGGTCGACGCCATGCAGGGTCAGGATGCGGTGAACACTGCTCGCGCCTTCAGCGAAGCGCTACCGCTCACCGGCGTGATTCTGACCAAGCTGGATGGCGATGCGCGGGGCGGTGCGGCGCTTTCAGTGCGCCATGTGACTGGAAAGCCGATCAAATTTGTCGGCGTAGGCGAAAAATCGGGAGGACTCGAAGCTTTCTATCCCGACCGTATGGCTTCCCGCGTGCTGGGCATGGGTGACGTGCTGTCACTGATCGAGGATGCGCAGCGCGGCGTGGACCAGGAAGAGGCGCAGAAGCTGGCAAAGAAGCTGAAGTCCGGCAAGAGCTTCGATCTCGAAGACTTCAAGCAGCAGATGCAGCAGATGAAAAAAATGGGTGGCATGGCCGCCATGATGGACAAGCTTCCCGGCCAGATGGGGCAGATGGCGGGCGATGCGCAGGCTGGCGACAAAATGGTCAATCGTCTGGAAGGCATCATCAATTCCATGACCCCGCAGGAACGCCGCAAGCCAGAGTTGATCAAGGCTGCACGCAAGCGGCGCATCGCAGCGGGGGCGGGTGTTCAGGTGCAGGACGTGAATCGTCTGTTAAGCCAGTTCGAGCAAACCCAGAAAATGATGAAAATGTTCTCCAAGGGCGGCGGAATGGCGAAAATGATGCGCGGAATGAAAGGCATGCTGCCTGGAATGCGATAACGCCCTTGCAATCTTTGGTCGTAATGTCGTAAAATCGCGCTCTTTTTCAAGAATTTAAGCAGGCTGGAAACTATGGTTATTATTCGACTCGCCCGTGGCGGCGCCAAAAAGCGCCCATTCTATAATCTGGTAGTGGCTGATTCGCGCGAGCGTCGCGACGGCCGTTTCATCGAGCGCGTGGGTTTCTTCAACCCCGTAGCGCCAGAAGGCCAGGAAGCAATGCGCATCAATTCTGAACGTGTGGCCTACTGGCAAAGCCAGGGCGCGCAGTTGAGCGATGCCGTGGCAAAGCTGGTCAAGCGCGCAGGCGCCGCCGCAGCCTAAAAACCTTAGGTGCCGCAGCAGCCTGATAACCTGGTAGTCATGGGGCACATTGGTGTTCCGTTCGGAGTGCGTGGCTGGGTCAAGATTTACGCTCACACCGAATACAGTGACAGCCTGCTCGACTACCCGACATGGTGGCTGGGCAAAAACGGCCAGTGGCGCGAAGTCAAAGTTCAGGATTCCGAGGTGCACAGCAAATCGCTGGTAGTGCATCTGGAAGGCTGCGATGACCGTGATGTTGCAGCTGCATTACGTGGCAGTGAAATTGCAGTGCCTCGCGATGCGCTACCAGAACCGGCAGAGAACGAATATTACTGGTCTGACCTGATCGGACTGAGCGTGCTTAACACCGAGCAGCAGGCTCTGGGCAAGGTGAGCGAACTGCTGGAAACCGGCGCCAATGACGTGCTGGTGGTGCAGCAGGGAGAGCAGGAGAGGCTGATTCCTTTCGTGCCTCATGTGATACAGGAAGTGGACCTGGCCTCCGGTACGATCCGTGTGGACTGGAGTCTGGATTGGTGAGGCCTTACCAGTTCGATGTTGTCACCCTGTTTCCACCGATGTTCGAAGCTGTTACCGCAAGCGGCATTACACGGCGGGCACAGGAGCAGTCGAGTTACCAGTTACGCTTGTGGAATCCGCGGGATTTCACAAGCAACAATTATCGTACTGTAGATGACCGGCCATACGGCGGCGGTCCCGGCATGGTGATGCTGGCAGAGCCGCTGGAACAGGCCATCACCGCAGCGCGGCAGGCGCAGAGCGAAGCGGGCGCAGAGAAAACCCGTGTGGTTTACCTCTCGCCGCAGGGGAAGCTGCTGGATCATGCGCTGGTGATGGATCTGGTGGGTACTGGCGGACTGATTTTACTCGCCGGGCGTTACGAAGGGGTGGATGAACGCCTCTTGCAGCGGCAGGTGGATGAAGAAATTTCCATCGGCGACTATGTGCTTTCGGGGGGTGAGCTCCCGGCCATGGTGCTGATGGATAGTATTATCCGGCAATTGCCGGGGGTGCTGGGCGATGCGGAATCGGCCGAGCAGGATTCCTTCGTGAATGGCCTGCTGGATTTTCCGCACTACACCCGGCCCGAGGTTTATCAGGGCGAGCGTGTCCCGGAAGTTTTGATGTCCGGGAACCACGCCCTGATACAGAAGTGGCGGCTGAAACAGGCGCTTGGACGCACCTGGCAACGCCGTCCGGATTTGCTGGCAAAACGCCAGTTGACTAAAGAGGAGTCTCGGCTGCTGACTGAGTATCAGCAGGAACAAGACGCCGCAAAATAAAAGGAAAGAAGCATGAATATCATCGAACAACTGGAACAGGAAGAAATTGCCCGTCTGGGTAAAACTATTCCCAGCTTCGCCCCCGGCGACACCATCGTGGTGCAGGTCAAAGTGAAGGAAGGTACTCGCGAGCGTCTGCAGGCCTATGAAGGCGTGGTGATCGGCAAGCGTAACCGTGGCCTGAACTCTTCCTTCATCGTGCGCAAGATCTCTTCCGGCGAAGGCGTGGAGCGGACTTTCCAGACCTACTCTCCGCTGGTGGCAAGTATCGAAGTGAAGCGTCGCGGCGATGTACGTCGCGCCAAGCTGTACTACCTGCGTGACCGTTCCGGCAAGTCTGCACGTATCAAGGAAAAACTGCCTAACCGCAAGTAAGCGGCAGCGCAGTATTCCCGCTGCCCGGCTTGCTCCGGGTGGCGGGGAAATTACACAATCTGTCTGGATACATTAAAATGGCGCAATGCGCCTTTTTTTTCGCCCTTCTGTTTCAACGTTCTCTCGCTCTATCGTTGTGAGCGCAATGCCATTAAATCAACACGTTCTTGACGTGAAGCGTACGCAGCAAGCCAGTATCGCCCATGCCGTTCAATCCCCCTCATTCCCCCCTTGTGCGAGCATCCGCTGCGCGGATTGCCTGCCTGACCAGTTTCAGGGAGGAGGCAGGTTGGCTCCTCCCCTGACAAGGGGGGGTTGGGAGGGGTTGCAGGGCGGGGGCATTCATGGTGAATTGGTTGATTTGCCATGATTGTCACGGTCCGCACGGAACCAGGGTATGCAGCTTTGAAGAACTTCCACGCACGACTGGTCATGCCTTTTGGCGTGCTGGGCATCGTTACAGAGGGCGAATACCTGACGGGAATCGATTTTTTGCCTCCTGAAACGACGCCCCTGTTGGCACAAAACGCTTTGGCACAGGAAGTTTGCACCCAGTTACAGGCTTATGTTGCCGATCCATGTTTCTGCTTCGATCTTCCGCTTCGAGCAAATGGCACACCCTATCAGCGAAGGGTATGGCAGGCGCTACTGGAAATCCCCTCAGGCCAGGCCGTAAGTTACGGCTCGCTGGCCAAACTGCTTGGTACTGCACCACGTGCCGTTGGGCAGGCTTGCGGTACCAATCCTATACCGGTGATCATTCCCTGCCATCGCGTGCTGGCCAGGGCGGGCCTGGGCGGCTTCATGAATCACGCAGCCGGCAGCCCGTTGCAGATCAAACGCTGGCTGCTGGAGCACGAGCATGTCCAATTCTGACCTGCTGGATGAGTTTTGCGATGCGCTGTGGCTAGAAGAAGGCCTGTCACGCAACACGCTGGAAAGCTACCGGCGTGACCTCAGCCAGTTTTCGGCCTGGCTGGCACGAGAGCGCCATCTGAGCCTGCTCGAAGCGGGCCAGTCCGATCTGCTCACCTACCTTTCGCATCAGTTCGCAGTTCACATGAAAGCAACGACGAGTAGCCGCATGCTGTCCAGCCTGCGCCGTTTTTACCGCTACCAGTTGCGTCAGGGGAAGATTCAGATAGACCCCACTTTACAGATTGAAATGCCAAAATTGCCGCGCGCGCTGCCAAAATCCCTGAGCGAAGCGGATGTGGAGGTGCTGCTGAATGCGCCAGATATTACTCAATCGCTTGGACTGCGCGACCGGGCGATGCTGGAAACACTCTATGCTACCGGATTGCGTGTTTCGGAACTGGTGGCTTTGCCGCTGCAGGGCTTGAGTCTGGAGATGGGCGTGGTGCGGGTGATGGGGAAGGGCTCCAAGGAACGCCTGGTGCCGTTGGGTGCTGAAGCTTTGGACTGGCTGCAGCGCTATCTGGCTGAGGCACGCGCCGGCTTGCTGGCAGGGAAGCCTTGCGCTGCGGTTTTCGTAACGCAGCGCGGAGGCGCCATGACGCGCCAGGCATTCTGGCACCTCATCAAGCGCTATGCCGCTCAGGCGGGTTTGGCCTGCACCCTTTCGCCGCATACCCTGCGTCATGCCTTTGCAACCCACTTGCTCAACCATGGCGCCGATCTGAGAGTGGTGCAGATGCTGCTGGGGCATTCTGATATTTCCACTACACAGATTTATACTCATGTGGCGCGGGAGCGTTTGAAAAAACTGCATGCCGTACATCATCCGCGCGGGTAAACCCAAAACGCTGGCAATCAAAACCTCAAATCAGGTATTCTTCAAGCCTCTTTCACAGCTACAGACAAATGACTAAAGCCACCGAAACTCTGATTCTGAGCGCGCTGGCATCTCATCCTGAGATTAGAACGGCTATTCTTTTTGGTTCGTTGGCTACGGGCCAGGGGCATTATGACAGCGATATCGATCTGGCAATCGATACTGGCCAGCCTCTTGAGATAAACGCAAAAATGACGTTAATGGCGGAACTGGCGGAATGTACGGGCCGCCCCGTCGATCTGGTTGATCTTCAGATTATTGGCGAACCCCTGCTCGGCCAGGTTCTCAAGCACGGCAAGCGCCTGCGGGGTGAAGACAATCTTTATGCTGAACTCATCATGCGGCATGTGTTCGCTGAAGCGGATTTCATGCCCTACTACCGGCGCATTCTGAATGAAAGGCGGAGTGAATGGATAGCGAAGTGATCGAACAAAAACTGGAATCCCTTCGTCGTTGTCTCCAGAGAATACAGGAGAAATGTCCTTCATCGGCTGAAGCTCTGGCCAAAGATATCGATATGCAAGACATCGTGGCACTCAATTTGACACGAGCGATCCAGCTCTGTGTTGATATTGGCGCACATCTTATCGCGGGCATTGATACGCCGCCTCCTGCTACCATGGGGCAGACCTTCGACGTACTTGCAGCGCATGGCAATATCAGCGTGGAACTGGCTAAACGTATGAAAAAAGCCGTAGGTTTTCGCAATATCGCGGTTCACAATTATGAAGCAATCAATTGGCAAATCGTTCATGCCATCGCAACCCATCGCTTAGGTGATTTCAAGGACTTCGCTCAGGTTGTTATCCAGAAAAGTGGACTCTGACTGTGATCCACGTGGACGAGCTTAAAGCACGGGTATTTGGAGCCGAAAAACGGGTATTCTTCGAACTTGCTTTGAAACTTTCGAATTTTTACCCTGAAAAAGGCGGGTCATGAAAACGGTGGCGGTTGTTGGACTGGGCTACGTCGGCTTGCCTCTGGCAGTGGCGTTCGGAAAAAAATTTCCGACGATCGGTTTCGATCTGTCAGAGAGCAAGATCGACAATTACTCACGTCACACAGACCCCAGCGGCGAGGTTTCCGGAGATGATTTGCGTGCTGCAAAGCACCTGGTTTTTACCTCCGACCCCGCACACTTGTCGCAAGCCGATTTTATCATCGTTGCCGTACCGACCCCGATCGACGCGGGGCGTCAGCCAGATCTGTCTCCCCTGATCAGCGCCAGCCAGCAGCGTTGGGCAGCACATGAAACGCGGTGCCATCGTCATCTTTGAATCCACGGTTTATCCGGGTGCAACGGAAGACGTGTGCATTCCCGTGCTTGAACAGGCTTCCGGCATGAAATGGTTGAAAGATTTTAACGTGGGTTACTCACCTGAGCGGATCAATCCTGGAGATAAAGAGCATACCCTGGTGAATACCGTGAAAGTGGTTTCCGGCGATAAACAGTCGACTCTGGATAAAGTGGCACAGCTTTACGAAAGGGTAGTGAGTGCCGGAGTTCACCGGGTTTCCAGTATCAAGGTGGCCGAGGCTGCAAAGGTGATCGAAAACACGCAACGCGATCTCAACATCGCCTTGATGAACGAGCTGGCAATTATCTTCAATCTGCTGGAGATCGATACCCTTGAAGTACTCCAGGCCGCCGGCTCAAAATGGAATTTTCTGCCTTTCAGGCCGGGTCTGGTCGGTGGGCACTGTATCGGGGTTGACCCCTATTATCTGACATACAAAGCCGAAATGCTGGGCTACCACCCCGACGTGATTCTTGCCGGGCGGCGCATCAATGACGGCATGGGAAAATTCATCGCAGAGCAGACTATCAAGAAAATGATAGCCGCGGGTAGCCAGATTCGCGGGGCAAAGGTAATCGTGCTGGGCCTTACCTTCAAGGAAAATGTGCCGGACCTGAGAAACTCGAAAGTTGTGGATCTGATCCGTGAACTGGAATCTTATGGTGTTGAAGTCCATGTGCATGACCCGGTGGCGGACCCTGCTGAAGCGCATCATGAGTATGGCGTGGAGTTGTGTGACTGGAAGAGCTTGCCCTGCGCGGATGCAATGGTGGTAGCCGTTGCCCACAATGAATTTATTGCCAGGGCGCTACCTGAGTATCTTGGCAAGATGTCTGAAAATGCCTGCTTTATTGACGTGAAGTCAAAATTCGACGAGCCGTTGCTGATGAGTAGTGGCGTCAGTGTGTGGCGGCTATGATGAGGAATGAGCAGGGTAATGCGTGATTTTTGCCCTTTCCGGATTGTTGCCGCTTTTTATTTTGCGCCACACATTGCCGTTCTTGACAACTTGTCATGAAAAGAGCAGTCTTGCCATTGTTGAGCTCAGGAGGTGAGTCATGAAGACAATGACCGTAGGCGAATTGAAAGCGCAATTTTCTGAGGTTTTGGGGCAGATGGTCAAAAATGGTGAACCAGTCGCGATCAGTTTTGGAAAAAAGAAGGAAAAGATTGCCGCCATCATTCCATATAGCCAACTCAAGCCACAAACCGAGCGCGAGTTGGGCTTGATGAAAGGCCGCGCGCATTGCATCATCCACGATGATTTTGCGCTGGGCGATGAGGACATGCTGAGCGCATGAACTGTCTGCTCGATACGCACACTTTTTTGTGGGCCGTTTTTGCACCGGACAAACTGAGTGCGAAGGCAAGAAAAGCAATTCGTTCAGCCGATAACAGCGTTTGTATAAGCACCATTTCGTTTTGGGAAATCTCCCTGAAATTTGCGCTTGGAAAAATCGAGTTGGAGAATTGCATGCCCGACGACTTGCCCGGCATTGCGGCGCAAATGCATATCGAGATTATCCAGCCAACTGCGTTGCAGACGGCTTCGTTCTACCAATTACCAAAAGTTCAGCATAAAGACCCATTCGACCGGATGATCATTTGGCAAGCGATTCAACAGCCGCTGGTGCTGATCTCGAAAGATGCAAACTTTCCGGAATACCAGAAATTTGGGCTAACCGTATTGTGGTAATAGACAATTTGAACCCCTCCGGATTGTTGCCGCGCTTACCCCCGTCGCCACCTTGAGGCATATGCCTTGATATATCCAAAAATCTTGGCATATACTGTGGTATCTACCATTGTAAGGAGAGGTAGCCATGAGCCAGGTCGCCAAACTGTTTACTAATGGCCGTAGCCAGGCGGTACGCTTGCCGGCTGCCTATCGGTTTGATACCAAGGAAGTTTTCATCCATCAGGACCCGGAAACTGGCGATGTGATTTTGTCGCGCAAGCCGGCAACATGGGATGACTTCTTCGCGGCGCTTCAGGAAGTCAATGTGCCAGCCGACTTTCTGGACAAGAAAGAGCGCAGCCAAGGGGCGCAAGATCGAGATCCCTTTGAGGGATGGAGCGAATGAAGCGCTACATGCTCGACACTAACATAATCAGCCACCTGATCAGGGCGCATCCGGCTGTTGTCCAGCGCGTGGTGGCCACGCCCATGGCGGCTCTTTGCATCTCGGCGATTACCGAAGGCGAACTGCTCTTTGGGTTGTCGAAGCGGCCGGATGCAAAGCGGCTGCACCTTGCTGTGCAGGAGTTCCTTAGGCGGGTCGATGTGCTGCCTTGGGATAGCGCGACTGCGGAGTGTTATGGGCCTGTGCGGGCGGATATGTTGCGCCAGGGCAAGATGCTCGCGCCGCTTGATCTGCTGATTGCCGCCCACGCGCTCGGAGTGGGCGCGGTGCTGGTAACTAACGACCGGGCTTTCAGTCAGGTAGCCAGCTTGAATGTCGAAGACTGGACACTTGCCACATAACCCTCTGAATTTCACATAATGATCGTCGTTAATGCCAATATGATTTCAGAAATAGGGTTATTGTCCCGAAATGATTTGTTCGGGCGGCGCATTAACAGACAATATGGCCAAGTTCATCGCTGAACAGTGGTGGCAAATGTGTGGAGACTCTGACGAAGCATGAGCATTGCAACGAGTAGTTTCAACCCCCTCCGGATTGTCGCCGCGCTTTACCCCAACCGCTACCTTCTGGGCCAGTTGGTCAAGCGCGACGTGTTATTGCGCTATCGCGGGGCGATGTTCGGTGTGCTGTGGATTTTCCTTAGCCCGCTGTTGATGCTGAGTATTTTTGCCTTCGTGTTCGGTCATATCTTTCAGGCGCGTTGGCCCCAGCAACAGGAAGGTTTGCCCTTCTGGCTGATTCTGTATAGCGGCCTGATTGTATTCAATATCTTCGCCGAAGCCGTATCCCGCTCACCCTCCGCAGTGCGCAGCTATCCCAGCTTTGTGAAAAAGATCATTTTTCCTGTGGATATCCTGCCCCTGGTTCCCCTCGGTGCGGGGCTGGTGCACGGTGCATTCAATTTTCTCATCCTGCTGGCGGCATTGGCCTGGACGGGCAACCTGCATGTGCAGGTGCTGCTTTTTCCTTTCCTGCTCATTCCCGTTCTGTTGCTTGCCCTGGGTTTTTCCTGGTTTCTTGCCGCCTGGGGGGTGTTCATCAAGGACATGACCCAGATCGTGCCGTTGTTCGTGCAGATGCTGATGTTTTTGTCGCCGGTGTTCTATCCCGTGAGTGCCGTGCCAGAAGTGCTGCGCCCGATCTATTTGCACAATCCGCTGGGGGCGGTGATAGAGGCTGGACGGGCTGCTGCTTTGGGTGCATTGATTCCATGGATTTCCTGGGTCACTGCGTTGGCCATTGGCTTGGTTGTGGCCATTCTCGGATTCGCTTTCTTTCAGCACAGTCGAGAGGAATTTGCCGATGCGCTGTGAGAGGCCCAACATTTTGATAAACAAGTGCAGACAGTCAGGTATCAGGTTCAAGAGAAAAGGGTGACATCCGCCAGCCATAAGTGCGAAACTGTTTGTTCTGATTTTTGGTGTGAATAATCCTGCGGAAAAGCGTAATCATAGACAGATGACAATCATCGAGACACAGATTCAGGCCGTTCTGGCAAAGCATCCCGAGATCAGGCAAGCCATCCTGTTCGGCTCGCTGGTCGCAGGCCAGGAGCGCTATGACAGCGATATCGATCTGGCAATTGATGCCGGGGGGACTCTTGGGTTGAAGCAAAGATGGCATTGATGGCAGCGCTTGCAGAGTGCACGGGCCGCCCTGTTGATTTAATCGACCTGCAAACAACAGGCGAACCGCTGCTGGGACAGATACTCAAACATGGCAAGCGCCTGCTGGGTGAAGATGCTCTCTATGCCGAACTCATCAAGCGACATGTCTTCGCTGAGGCGGATTTCATGCCCTACTATCGCCGTATTCTCATGGAAAGAGGGGGAACTGTTGTGACTGTGGAACCTAAATCGTGCTACGTCTGCAATTCCTGGCCCGTGTCGTGCGCAAAGAATGCAAGCACCTCGCTACCACGGATCAGCGTTTGTTCGGAGGATTGTTGGACACTGGAACAGGTAACCAAGTCTTGACGAAAATCCTGACCTGGCAGAGCGGGTGGAAGCCTTTGTGGGCCGATTTGGCCGCCTGCAGGACACGGTGGGAGACAAACTGCGGCCCTGGTCCCGCCGCCCTGGGTGAAAAGCCATCGGCAGCCATCGATGATCTTGACCGGGCCGAACGTTTGGAGTTGGTTGCCTCTGTAGACGAATGGATGACATGCGCAGCACTCAGAAACCAGATGGTCCACGAATACGTTGAGGATCCAGTGGTGCTTGGCAGTGCTCTGCAAACGGGGCATGCGTTTGTGCCTGCTCTCATAGGGACTGCCAGCAAGATGATTAGCGAAATCGAGCGACGGGGCTGGGCGTGATGTATATGTTTATGAGGGGGTATTGATGTTAAGCCCGGAACATATCGCAGAGGCTGCGCGACGGCTGATTGCAGAGGCCAGCAGACCGCTCAAGGTCATATTGTTTGGCTCTTATGCGCGGGGAGATGCGGATGACGACTTCCGATCTGGACCTGATGGTCGTGGAATGTGATCTGCCGGACAAAGCAACCGAATATCTCCGCCTCAAGGGCGCTATCGGCCGTGTTGGTGTGGGCGTCGATCTCCTGTTGCTGTCCGAACAGGAATTCGAACGCCGCAGCCAGGTGCCGGGAACCCCCGCCTACTGGGCGAAAAAAGAAGGAAAAGTGCTTTATGACGCCGCAGCGTGAAGAGGCGGAACGCCTCCTGCGTTTGGTCAGGCGCGACCAGCCGCCTTCGCCGCCCTACTGAATGCTCCCGTCGGCGAAATCGAATTGCGTCGCCTCACGCCCTACGCTGTCGAGTTCCGTTATCACGATCGCACGGACCGCGATGATCGTTTTGCTCCTCGCCTGGGCTGCCGCTGAAATCACCAGTAATGGTGGAATAAACTGAAAATGGCTGACGAAATCGCCATCTCCGTCCGCAACCTGAGCAAGACTTACCGTCTGTTCGGCCATCCCGGAGACCGGATCAAGCAGTTCTTCAGCCTTGGGCTGAAGCAATACCATCGAGGCTACACGGCACTTAAGGATGTCTCCTTTGACATCAAGAAGGGCGAAACTGTCGGTATTATCGGCCGAAATGGTTCGGGTAAGAGCACGTTGTTGCAGCTCATTTGCGGCATACTCAAACCCACATCTGGAACCGTGCAGGTCAATGGCCGAATTTCGGCGCTATTGGAATTGGGGGCAGGCTTTAACCCCGAATTTACCGGGCGGGAGAATGTCTACTTTCAGGGCGCTCTGATGGGGTTCGGAAGCGCAAATGGATGGACGCTTTGACGAAATCGCTGCCTTTGCCGACATCGGTGAATTCATTGACCAGCCGGTGCGGACGTATTCGAGTGGGATGTTCGTCAGATTGGCGTTTGCCGTGGGTATCCACGTTTCTCCAGACATATTAGTCATTGACGAAGCCTTGTCAGTGGGAGATGAGGCATTCCAGAGAAAGTGCTTTCTGCGCATCCGCGGATTTCGCGAAGGGGGAGGCACAGTCTTGTTCGTTTCTCACAACACCAATATGGTCGCCACCTATTGCGATCACGTGATCTTTCTTGACCAAGGTAAGCTGCTCATGCATGCGGCTCCCGGCCCCGCTATATCGGGTTACAGGCGTTTGCTCAACGCTACGCAGGAGCAGCGTGACGCGCTACTGTCAGCTCTACAATGCCACACGAGCGAGGACGATTGGGTAGAATCCGATCAGAACCCAGATCCAGCCTCGTCATTATCTTCCATGCATGTGAAAGTCGAGAATGACGCCGTGATGGGTAGCCTGCATTTTGTATCCTTAAGCGGGGCCAGAAGTATGGTGTTGGTTCATGGTCGGGAATATGAACTGGCCTATGACGTAATATTTCAAAAGGAGGCGCACAACGTGATAGTCACCGCCTATGTCACGCTGAAAAATGGTTTTATTCTCGGTACACTCTCCGCTCCTGAACAGGCCGCACCTCTGAGTGTGCAACGGGGACAAGCGGTGAATTTTCGCCTGTTTTTCAACTGCATCCTGATTCCAGGTGTTTATATGCTCGACTGCGAAGTCAACGGGGACGTCGATGGGGCGAACACACCCTGAAGCAGGGTGTCGAATATGCTTTTTAAGGTTTCTGCACATCGGGCCTTGCCTGAGGTCGGAGCCGTCAGCTTTTCAACACCCATGGCATGACTAATAGCATGGCATTTATGCGCGGAATCTCTTTGCAACGCCCCATCGCTGCCCTAGCGCGGCGCTTCCATCATGTTATCGCATGGTTGCGTAGCCATCCCGGCTACGCCAAGATTCGCGATGTCCGCTTCATACTGCTCATGGTCGTACTCAAGGGTGGTCTCAGCCTACGCGAGGCTTTGTATCTGCGACGTCTGGGTAGAGCCACTGACTATGGCTACCTACTGGAAGTCGGTTCCTTCCGAGGCAAATCAGCCGCTGCTCTGTTCGATGGTACATTTAGCAGACGTGCGCTTAATGTGCCCGTTGTGTATTGCATTGAGCCGCACCGTGATTTTGTTGGCGTTTATGGGGGGCACTTTGGGCCTGTGGATAGGGCTGGATTCTATAAGACCATGCTGTTAACGGGCGCCTATCAGGGCGTTGCCCTGATTAATCTCACCAGCCAGGAAGCTGCTCGGGGCTGGCAGCGCCCCTTGGGCTTAGTGTTCATCGACGGAGACCATACATACGAAGGTGTCGCGGATGATGTGCGGAGCTGGGAGCCGCACCTGGTGCCGGGCGGCATGCTTGTATTCGACGATGCCCAAGATGAGCGCATCGGTCCACACCGCGTTATCTTTGAACTTGTCGCCAGCGGTGCCTATGTGCGAACGAGTGCCGTCGGAAAAGTTGTGGCTTTGCGCAAGCAGGCTTCCCTGCTCGCCCCCGATGCCACATCCGGCGATAAAAGCAAGAACATCCTGATCGTGACCGGGGCACTGTTCATGAGTGGTGGCATGCTTCGCTTCGAGCGCGCAGGAAAGGTTCTTGCCGCACTGGGCCACCGGGTAGTATTTTGCGCTCTCAGACCATATGATCGCCCCCTCAGTTGGACAGGTGTGTTGCCAGTGATTGGCATGGAGGAAGCCTGGGCCCAGCAATGGGATGTCACAATGTTGCCAGGACGCGCTGATCTTGACAGGGATGATCATGGGCAGTGGCTTAGGATATTTACCGACTCGAGGTTCGGCCTGCGTATTCAGCATATCCTCAATGATAAGGCCCATCATGAGGACGCCTTCCGACAACTGAATCAGGAATTCCTCCCTCACTTGGTGATTTTCAACAATTCAGCCTGGCGGCCTGGTAATTTCACCCAGTTTACGGCCAACGAATTCCATGTTTTGATAGGCGGCGTCGATTGGCAGCAATTTGCCACATGTCGTCGCCAAGGCGACCAAAGCGGGATTATCATCGGTGGCCAGGCGCGGAAAAATCCAGAGCCCTTGATCGCCTGTCTGGACCTGTTGCCAGCTCAGTATAGGTTATGCCTGTTTGGCGCAGCCCCCGATGCGCTGACTCGTGCCTGTGCCAAGTACATCGCTTCCGGTCGTATCGTTCTTGTCGGAGAACTCGCGGAAGCGGAGCTGCCTGGATATTACAGTGGCATCGATGTTGTGGTTTCCACCGAGGAGCATGCAGGCTGGTCCAATCTTACGGCAGAAGCCATGGCAGCAGGTGTTCCGGTTATCTGCACCCCAGCGGGTACTGCAGCTATTGGCATAGATTTCGAAACGGCCCTGGTGATTACTCAGCCTGATCCGACCTTGATTGCAGCAGCGTTGCAATGCATGTTCAAGGATACGCTCCTGCGTGAGGGCTTAATCAAACGGGCCCGGCAACATGTCCGGCAATACGATTGGAGTTCCTATACGCATCAACTTGTTGCACTCATGGAGCGTGGGCGCAGTTCACATTATTACTGTGAGCCCAAATTGAGCATGTATGGCAAGTGGCCTAGTCAAGATCGGCTGACCGGCTTGGAAATGACGTTAGCCGCTATGGTGGGTAAGAGTGTTCTTGACATTGGCTCGGCGGAAGGGGTGTTAGCCAAAGCCTGTCTGGATGCCGGTGCCTCCATGGTTCATGGGCTGGATGTGGATCGAGTGCGCGTCGCCAAGGCCCAAGCCCTGTGCGGAGAGAAAGCTGCTTTTTTCGTCGCCGATCTGAACATCGTGCCCAGCATCCTGCAGGAGGGGCCATTGATGCCCACTTATGATTGCATCCTGTATCTCGGTGTACACCATCATTTGCGGGCCGATATTCGGGTGGCCGTTGTGCGCCAACTCGCCGACCGATGCCGTCATATCTTCGCGCTCAGAACCTCAGAGGAGGCCTATCAGAAGGATGCCTTGCACACGGTTCTAAGTGAGGGGGGCTTCACCCTGATCCAAGATGCCGTGCAGGGTGCTACTTCGGATTTGGGGCTACTGTGGACATATTCACGATGACGATACGACATTTTATTTCCTATCCAAAATCCGGGCGCACTTGGGTGCGTTATGTCCTGCACCGTCTGGATGTGGATGAGTCCATCCAGTTTCACCATGATGGCTTTGAGTTTAATGACGGTAGTTTACCTGCGCACGACTTCGATCTCGAGCACAGAAAAAAACTTTACAAGGGAGTCGACCGCATCATCTATCTGCGACGTGATCCACGGGATCTCATAGTCAGTTTGTATCATCAGGTGACTGGGCGATTTGATGATTTTTTCGGCTACACGGGAACCCTCTCTGAGTTTATACGTGACGATTATTTCGGCGCCCTTGTTTTGGCGAGGTTCAGATCCATGTGGCAGGCTCTTTCCCATTGCACTCCCACACTCATAGTGGATTACGAAGATTGCCATCGGGACCTGACCGGAGTTATGCAGGAAATCCTCGATCACTACAAGTTAAAGGCTGCTCCCGGACAGTTGCGGAAAGTCTGCATGGAAGCCAGTTTGACTCAAATGAAGGCCGTTGAGATTTCTGGAGGATTCCCACATCCCTGGCTGAATTTGCGAAATGGGGCCCCCAAGGTGCGCCGAGGCCGGGTCGGTAGCTATGCCGATGAGTTGTCTTCCGCAGACATTGCATACTTGAATCGCATATTCGTGTTGGATGGGGAGTAATGCGGCGATGACGTGGCTCTACCCTGATTTACCTTCTACTACCCAACGCCAGCACCGGCGCCGCCTTGGCTTTGCTTGTGCCCACGAAATATCGCTATACATTGACAACGTATACGACATTTTGCAAACACCATGCCATTTCATGAAATCATGAAGTCCACTTGCCTGATCGTCCTTGGCATGCATCGCAGCGGCACCTCTGCCTTGAGTGGCACCTTAGGTCTTCTTGGCGTTTCACTTGGAAACTCGCTAATTCCTGCTGATGACAAGATCAACGCAAAGGGATATTGGGAACATAGTGTTGTCACTGACATTAATCGAGCGTATCCTTCGTGAATTAGGTTCTTCCTGGCTCGATGAATTCCCCCTTCCAAGTCAATGGTGGAAGCGAGGCAATCTCGTGTCGTTTCGGGAAGAACTCATTTCTACCCTGAAAAAGGATTTTGATGGAGTCCCTCTGTGGGCGGTAAAAGACCCACGTATTTGCAGGCTGCTGCCTCTCTGGTTAGATGTTCTGCAAGAACTCAAATGCCAACCCGCTTTTATTGTTATAACACGAGACCCTTCTGAGGTTGCCCTATCCCTCGGGAAGCGGAACGCAATACATCCATGGAAGTCCTCCCTTCTCTGGTTACGGTACGTTATTGATGCCGAAATATATACTCGTAATATTCCCCGAATATTTTTTACCTATGAGCAGTTACTGACGAACTGGGGTAATTTGCTGGACAACATATCCCATGATTTATCCATTGTATGGCCAGTTTCCCCGGTTATGGCTCACGAAAAAATCAATCTCTTTTTGGATAGAAAACTTCGGCACAATGTCTCGAATGCAGTTCCAACCCCATCTATTCCAGGTCTTGATTTGGCATCTATGGCCTATACACTATTGAGCCATGATATAACCGGTTTTCAGGTTGCACTGCCAAATCTAATTAGCGAATTAGAGCGGGCAGTAGAGAAAAATCAGACATGCCTGAGCCAAATAAACCAATATCTCCTGACAATCGAACAGAATACGCAACAAATCCAAACTCTGAATAAGGTTGTAAATTCGTTGGGAAGTGAAGTTGACCGGATCAAATCCACAGTTTCATGGCGTGTGACCGCCCCTTTTCAGCGTTACATGGAACCTGTGTCAAAAGTTGGTTAGCAAGCCATCTCCGAGGGTAGAAGATGCAAGCTAAACTCTCACAGACGTCAAGCGAGGACTTGGCTGACTTCCATTCCGCAACTATCCCCCAAGGCCGGTTGTTGCCGGGCATTCATGGACTAAGAGGCATCGCTGCACTTGCTGTTGTGTTGTTTCACATCGTACATATCGCTGATGTCGCCGTGCCCCGCTCTTTCTCTTTTATTGCAGCCGACTTTGGAAAAGGAGTGCATCTTTTTTTTGTACTCAGCGCTTTTTCACTGATGCACTCGACCGAGCACACTATGCATCGCCCGGCCTGGGTTCGGAATATTTCGTTAAGCGTTTTTTTCGTATTGCGCCACTTTATTACTGCATCATGGCCGGTATGATCCTCTGGCCGGCTATTAAATCGCAAACCTTTTCGATAGACTTTCAAACGCTGTTGCTGAACTTAACGTTCACCTTTGGTTTCGCACCCTGGACAGGAATAGTGTGGGCAGGCTGGACCATAGGCGTGGAAATGCTGTTTTATGTCATCCTGCCCGTGTTGCTGCTGACAATCCGTACCCGCTCCTCTACCCTTCTCCTGGTCTTGCTCAGTATCCTCGTCACATACGCCGCACGTACCAGCCTACATGAGCACTACCATTACACCGTGACGCTCTATAAATACAACTGGGCCTATTTCTCGTTTGCGGCGAACCTATGTTTTTTTACCTTTGGGATGTATGCGTTCCGCGTCGCCCGCTCCATTGACAGACTTCGCCTCTGACACGTTGGGGCCTCCCGGTTGCGACGCTGGCTTTGCTGAGCGTTCTATTATTTACGGGGGTCGGCAAACCGCTGAAGATGATATTGACAGCTGACCTCATCCTCTGGGGGGTCGGATTCGCTGCTCTGTGTGTTTGGCAAAGCACCCGACCGAGTCTCTGGATCGCCAACAGGGTATTTGAGTATGTTGGCGAACGGAGCTACAGCGTGTACCTTCTCCACCCAGTAGTCATTATTCTACTCAAGGGGCCAATACAGACCAGTTATGTCGCGCTGTCTCCCACTCTTGGTGCCTATGCTTTTTTTATTTGCGCCGGGCTTGTTTTGGTGCCGTTGCTGGTTCTGGCCGAGGTAACCTATCGACTTGTTGAAGTGCCCGGTATTAGACTTGGTCAACGAATCAATAGGCGAATAAGGTGCGCATAAATAGATCGGAAAACCCATGGTGAAAATGATATTGACTGTACGGCAGGCCAACAGATGAAGAAGCAACGTCATAAGTATGAATATAAAGCTAGTCCAAATTCAGCCGCTACAAAGGTGGTCCGTATGGTGGGTTTTGGCAAGCGAGTGCTGGAGCTTGGGTTCGGGGCCAGGCACACTCACGCGATTGATGAAGGAGAATGACTGTCGTATCACAGCGCTCGAACTGGATCCGAAAGCTATCGAGATCGTGGTCTCCGTTTTGTGAGAACGTTCATGCGTGCAATCTGAATGATGCTGAGTGGCCTACCAAGCTGGCTGGCAATGACCGATTCCAGGCAATTGTTGCTGCTGATGTGCTCGAGCATCTTTATGACCCTTGGGCGACGTTGCAACAACTGCATCCTTTGCTTGATGAAGATGGCTATGTAGTCATTTCATTGCCTCATGCGGCGCATAACGCGGTCATTGCCTGTCTCATGAATGAGGATTTCGAATATCAGCCTTGGGGACTACTCGACAGAACCCATATCCGTTTTTTTTGCATCAAGAATATTCAGCGACTTTTCAACGATGCCGGTTTCAAGATTGTTGAGGCCGATTTTGTGGTCAAGGCACCTGGGCAGACTGAATTTGCTAAGAGCTGGCGCAAACTCTCCGCGGAAGCTCGGCAAGCATTAAGCGCCAACCGATTCGGCACGGCTTACCAGGTGGTAGTCAAGGCTGTGCCTCGCGCAGCTCCAGGTAAGGGCTTGCAACTCATGTCACTACCGGTCCCGTCTCCGTCTGCGGCATCATTCAGCGTCGGGGTCAGAGGTAGTCGGGTGTATGGCTTTATGCGCTCCTTTTTGGGGTTGCGGAGTAGGGAGAGGCTCGCTCGCTTGCTCGAGCGGATCGGCATCAGGCTTTGATGTCATATTCATCCAATATGAATGACTCAATGTTGTCCGACGGCGGCGAACCGAATTCTGGCCGTAGGCAAGGATTTTTCCCTACTACTACTGGTTTTCTGGTACCCGGATTCTCAATCAGCCCCTTGACGATATGCTGTCTGACCCGGAAAGTGACATGCCCTTTTGTCTTTGCTGGGCGAACGAAAACTGGACCCGGCGATGGGATGCCGCTGAGCATGAAATACTCATCGCCCAGCGCTACCTGCCAGATGATGACCTCAATTTCATCAAGAGCCTGATTCCGTTCTTTTCAGACCCGCGCTACATCCGGATTGATGGTGTTCCTTTTCTGATTGTCTATCGCCCCCAACACTTACCTGATGCGCGCAAGACGGCAGCTGTCTGGCGGGATTATTGTCGCTCAGCCGGCATTGGGGAAATCCATATTTGCGCGGCGCTTACCCACGGTAACGAGGACTACACTCAGTTCGGTTTTGACAGCGGGGTGGAGTTCCCTCCGCATAACCTGAAATGCGACAGCGTAACTGGGCAGATAGAGTTTCGTGAGCCTTTCCGGGGCAATGTTATGGAATTCCATTCTGTGGCTCAAGCGTACTTAAACCGGTCTTACAGTAGCAGAAACGTTTTCAGAAGCGTGTTTCCGTGCTGGGATAATACGGCCCGCACTGGAAACCGGGCACTGGTTGTCCTCAATGGGACACCAAGAAATTACGAGTACTGGCTTTCTGAATCCATCAGAAAAACAGTCGAGAATTTCCCTGATAAAGAACGTTTCGTTGTCTTCATCAATGCCTGGAATGAGTGGGCGGAAGGATGCCATCTTGAGCCAGATCGAAAATACCAGCGTCAATTCTTGGAGGCCACATTTCGGGCAAAAAACGGGATATCCAAGCTTGAGAAATTTGAGGATACTGTTTTGCCTTCACTGTTTGCAGGCCGCAGACGGACTATTCTTGGGGACTTGCGATTAATCGCAAGCTATCACTATTCGATTTTTCTTGGAAAAGTGCGCGTTTGGGTCAAGAGACATCCCAGGATCAGAGGCGTCGCCAGGAAAATACTCTCCCTTTCGCGATAGCGCACTCACACTTTTACGTTTGGGAGCCCATGGCGCAGCAATAACCGCAGTTTGTGCGGAATGGCAGTAAAAACTGCCAGCCACTGGGTATAAGTAATTCGACGCGTTGCCTGGACTGAGGCGCGAATGAGAGCAAGGTGTTCCTTCTTGCTCCAGAGTGAGGAAAAACAGGCCCCGTAAATATCTCGCCAAATTCTCAAGTCGCGTTTGGCGAGTGATAGCAAGATGCCCTCCGCTGCCATTGCGAATAAATGAATTGGCAAAGTGAGTAACAGCAAATACGTCGGAAGACAAACTATCATTGTAAAACTCTTGTTGCGTTCTGAAAGCGCCCGTCGCCGGAAAGTTGTGGAAAGGCGATTGTCTGTAATCTTGTTGCCCCCAAAGCTTTTCCCTTGCCAATGACGGTAACCAGACTTTGATAATGCCCGAACGGGGTAACCTGCAAGCCGTGCCCGGCAACACAAGTACATGTCCTCGGCAATTGATCCGAACCATTCCGGAAAGCCCCCCAGCTCATGCCATAAATGCTTTGGTAGCCAGATACAGGCACCAATGACCATGCCCACTTCATTTCGGTTCGGGTCGAGGTTTGGAACAGGGTTGAGAAAAGGGTCGAGCAGGCAGCCGATATCGATCAGTTCCCCTGTGGCGGCATCGTACTGGGGAAGGCCGAGGATGGCGGAGTGCCCAATCTGCATGGCCTCGATATGTAGAGTACTCAAGGCATCCGGGATAAAGTTCGGCATCGTTGTTGAGTAGCAGCATGAATTCACCCTGTGCGACAGTCCACCATGCGGTTGTTTGCGATGCAGAAGCCTACATTTTCCGTACTTTCGATCAGAGTGATTTCTGGATAATGTTCGCGGATATGGGCCGCGCGAACCATCGGTTGACGCATCGTCATGAATAATGATTTCAACCGGAAAATTGCAGTCCTGAGCCATTACCGATGTGATGCAGGCATCAATAATGTCCATGCCGTTATAGTTGGCGATGCATACTGAAACGAAGGGGTGTTTGTCTGTCATGTCTGCTGTAGCCATAACCAGGTGCGCCGGAGCCCTTCCTCCAGTCCAATACGTGGTTGCCATCCGAGTGCTGCGTGAATGCGTGAAACATCAAGTACGATTCCGCGCACATCACCCGTTCGCGAGGGTTTGTAAAGAGCTTGAATTTCCGTTCCGGTGATTCGCTTCGCTAAAGCAAGAACCTCGTTCAGGGTATGGCGCTTACCAGAGCCGACGTTGTAGGTGCCGTTATCTGACGGGCTGGCGATGGCGAGTGCAATCGCCTCGGCCACGTCCTCGATATAAACAAAATCCCGGATGGCTTCTCCGTCACCCCATATTTCCAGAGGCAAGCCGTTCCGGGCGTGCTCCAGTACGGTGCGGATGAACCCAAAGCCCCGTTTCATGTTTTGTCCCGGCCCATAGGCATTGGATGGGCGCAGGATGGTGACAGGGTTGCCTGCTGCACGAAATGCCTGAAGGAAAGCCTCCAGTGCTACTTTTCCGGCTCCATGGTAGGAAAGCGGGGAAAATGGCATATCCTCATCCACCGGGATATGGGCGGGGTTGCCGTACACCGTTCCGCCGGAGGATACAAAAATCAGGTGGATGTCTTTCTGGTTGTGGAGCCGGTCAAGCAGACTGAGCATGGGCCTCAGGTTTTCGAGTTCATCCGAAGGCGTGTGGGCAGAGCTGCCGGGTGTGGTGGCCGAGGCCAGGTGAACCAGTGTGTGGTATCGAGGCAGAAGCTGATCCAGCCTGTCGGCATCATGGCGGCCGAGCATGTGTATATCGTGGCCCTCGTGGCCCAGGCGTTGAGCCAGCGCGCTGCCAATAAAACCGGCGCCACCGACCAGCAGAATGCCTTCACGGCTCATGGTTATCGTTCCTGTGGCATTTTCGATGCAATATTTGCTGGTTTTAACTACGCCCGTAGCGCCAGATGCGCGATGAAACCTGAACGGGACTCGCCCGCAGCGCGTGCCGCTGCATCAATCCTGCGCAAAACACGTGCGGGAAGCGTGATGTTCACACGATCCACCTTGTCGGATAATTCCGCCAGATCGACAGTTACGACAGCCCACACCCAGCCTGAGAAATCGGGATTAGCCTGATGCGCTGTAATGGTGAGTGGCTCCGGGACCGCTCCGCCATCATCAATGACAGTTTCCAGCCACAGATCAATCGCCTCCTTGGCGTTGTCTATTGCTTCGTCCAGTGTATCGCCAGCAGAAAAGCAGCCCGGCAGGTCGGGAACAACTACTCCATAAGCGTGGTGCTCGTCGCCTGGTTCAATTGCAATCGGATACCTCATTTTATGCTCCTTTTATTTCAGCCTGGCTTGTTTTAGCAGTTTATGCACCAAACCGATGCCCATATCCCGCTTCGGGTGCGGCACGCTGATATGGCCGCCATGTTCAGGATGCGTGTAAATATGGTGCGAACCTTTCACGCTGCGCAGCACCCAGCCTGCTTTTTCGAGTTGCTTGATAATGTCCGCGCTATTCATAGTGTGTATTGTGCACACTGACAATAAAAGGTCAACTGGAATTCAATTCCCAATCCCTCGCGCAGGCTTTCTTGGGAAATCGTGAGTCAGCCTGTTTCGCGATGCCGCACGATGTCCCGGTGGGCGGAGAGGTCGGAAGCGATCGCTGGCGCGCCGCTTTCCATACTGTGCGAGATAGGGCGGGTTTTTTAAGCGGTGCCTAAACGGTCGACAGATGCTTTGGTGGACGTACCAGGCTATCTGTCGGGATGCCGAATAACCGATGCAGCTTCCAAATCATGGTCAACGTCAATTGTCGCTTCCCGTTCAAAATCTCGTAGACACGATTGACCTTGCCAATCGCGGGAACGAGATCCTTTGCGGTCAAGCCGGATTGCTCCATCCGGAATCGTATGGCTTCCACGGGGTCCGGCAAATCAATTGGGAAGTGTGCTGTCTCATATGCTTCGACCAACGTAAGCAATATTTCAAAACGGTCACCATCCGGCGTTCCGGGCTCCGGCTCATTGTCGAAATAGGCGGATAGCTCGCGTAGTGCCAACTTGTGCTCTGCTTCGGAGTGAATGGGTCTGATTTCCATGTTAATTCTCCAGTTCAATTGTTTCGGCATCGATGGCATCGTACTGCTTGTGCGTGCCGATGAATTTGACATACACCGCTTGGAACCGATACGCCACCGACGTAACGAGCCGGTAATCGTTGCCTTTGACGTTAAACACAACTCGCCTGTTTCTCAGAATACTGGCATTTCCGTATCGCGCCTTGACGTCCGCAGGTTGCTTCCAAGCCGTATTTCTGACTTCATCCACCCATGCCTTGAGCGGTTGCTCAGAATCCGGGTACTTGTTCCAAAAATCTCGAAGAATCCTTACGGCAACGATTTTCATGACGTGATTGTAATCCCACGGTGGGACATGTCAACTATCATTAACAAGCCAGCGGTTGCTGGGTGTTTTTTTATGGTCGTGCTACAAGCAATTGCCGGTAGGCGGTTACATAGCGTGCGGCACAGTCATCCCAGGTGCCGATGTTTTCTTTCACCCATGTGCGCGCAGCTTCGCCTGTTGCCCTGTTTTGTGCGGTGTTTTCCAGCCAGCCCAATCCCTCGCGCAAGCTTTCCTGGGAAATCGTGAGCCAGCCCGTTTCGCGATGCCGCACGATGTCCCGGTGGGCGGAGAGGTCGGAGGCGATCACCGGCAGTCCTGCCGCCATGGCCTCCAGCATCACCTGCGGGCGGCCTTCGTCATGGCGGCTCAGGGTAATGAGCCCCGCGGCCTTGGGGAACCAGTTTTCCAGTAGTTCGGCGGGATGAGTCGGGCCATGATAGCTAACCCAGGCCGGCAGTTCCATTTCTTCCTGCATCGGGCCGAACAGGTGTAAATGCCGTTGCTGCCCAAATAGTCTTTCGCCCCAGGTGAACAGGTCGCCGATCTTGTTTTTGGTCAGTCGCGTTACTGCCAGCCAGTGGTGTTGACCATCATCGAATGGCTTCCGTTGTACCCTGAACCATGGCGCATCCACCCCGAAAGGAATGGCGCGGATCTCGGCGAGATCGCCGAATGCGTTTTCCAGCGTGGGGCACATCCATTCGGCGTTGGGGGCGAGGATGACGCGCCGCTGCCTGAAAACTGCACGCAGCAGCGCTCGCATGCCGGGCAGACGCAGCAGGCCGAAGTCGCTGCCAAGCACGCTGATAACGGCGGGTGTTTTCGTGCCCCACAGCGGCAGGGCATTTTGCAGCCAGTTGATATGCGCCACATCGATGGGAGTGCGTCGATAGGCCTTGTACAGCCGTACCAGTAACCCGGTCGCCGAAATGACGGCGCTTGCTTTGTGCTGACGCAGCAGGTGGGCGATGCCGCCAGTCCGCGAGAGTTGTTGCAGCCAGGCGCCTTCTTCTGTCGTTGTGGTGCTGGTAACCTGAGGAGGCAATTCTCCGGGCGGCGCCCACAGGGAAAGATTGATGTCATCGCGCCGCGCCAGCCCCGCCGCCAGATTGGCGATGAATCTACCCCGCCAGTCCTGGGCGTTTTCCGGGTAGGAGGTGCTGGTCATCAGGACTTTCAGCTTATTCATCCTCGCGGTCGGCTGAGTCGATATCCTTGTAGTGCAATGCAGAAATCTGCTCAGAAACAATGCCGATGAGAAAAGTGAGAATCGCCGATATGAATAAAAGCGCGCTCATATTGGTAAAACGCCCCGCTGTCAGATAGGTGTAAACGTAATAACACAAACCGGTCCAGAAGAAAGCTGTGCTGATGGGGATGAACAGCTTCTGCGGGGAATAGAGCGTACCGATCTTGATGATGATCAGCAGGAAGCGCACCCCGTCCCGGATCGGGCGGATATGGCTTTTACCTGTGGTGCGCCGTGGTGTGTGGATCGGGAGGTAAGCCACGCTGTATCCGGCACGGAAGAAACTCATGGTAATGGTGGTGGGATAGGAAAACCCATTGGGAAGCAGATAAAGAAACCGGCGGAATTTTTTTGCCTTCACCACCCTGAATCCTGAAGTCAGGTCTTCCACGGGTTGCTGCACCATCCAGGTGGCAAAGCGGCTGAAAAGGTCATTTGCAACAGCCCGGTGAACACCGGCTTGCGAACCGGATTGACGTGCGCCCACCACCATATCGTAGCCTTCATTGAACTTCTCCAGCAGGTCTGGAATATCCTCCACTTTGTGCTGGCCGTCGGCATCCATGAAAATCAGGACGTCACCGGATGCGGCGCGCGCCCCGGATTTGATTGCCGCGCCATTACCCTTTGGATAGGGGTGGCTGATTATCCGCACTGGGGAATCCAGCACAAACCGCTAGCGTGTCATCGTCCGATCCGTCATTGACGACGATGATTTCTGCATCCGGCAATGCTGTTATTAGTTCGGGCAGGAGCCGACGTAAACTATCTGCTTCGTTACGAGCGGGGATGATCAGGCTCAATTGTTCTTGTTTCACTTGATCATCCAGAAAAGTGGCATTGATTTTTCTTTCGTCAACGGGGATGTTTTTTTATGTTTGATGCTTAACACGGCGGATTCCAGCGGGAGTGGTTGATGTATGTTACTTGAACGAGGAATAAATGTTAATGTAATGTTTAGTATCAGATTCTAAGGGAGTGGCAGAATGGTTTTGAGTTGGTTTGACGCGAACGAAGCCAAGGCGTTTGGCATTTCCTTGGCAAATTTTTATATTGAAAGAGTTCCGCCGGGTGATTCGGGCGAGACAAAAAAATCGATTGTGAAGAAGCAGGAAGTGATCAACAAGATGTTACAGCAGGCAGCTCGGTTCAAGCTTGAGCATAAGTTAAATGTCTATAAAAAAGCACAGTTAGGAAATGCTTTTAAATGGGCGTTAAAAGACGCGGGATATAATCCTGCGTTTATCGATCAATTGACAAAAAACTTACTGCTGAAGTTTTGATGATGCCTACTTGTCTTCATTCCGGGGTGTATCTTTTTCTGCCTGAAAGGGGCTGGCAATGAGTGTGCTTTTTAGTCTAATTAAAGACATGTTTCTCGGAAAGCAATCCAGTCGTGACAATAATGATTACCTCATGGAGGTTGATCAAGATCTCGCGCTTGCTTTGACTCACCGTCAAGCAGGGCGGTTGGATGACGCAGAGACCCTTTACCGCGCCATACTGCAAGCAGAACCACAAAATCCTGATGTCAATCATAAGCTGGGTGAGCTCTTGCTGCAGGCTCATCAACCTGAAATTGCACTTTCGTTCTTGCGCGAAGCTTTTAATATTAATCCAGATAACAGTGAGTATTGGCTGAGTTTGACGAAATGCCTAGTGCGACTTCAAGCTTGGAATGAAGCCCTTATTCTGCTGAATGATGGCGAAGAAAAAGGCCTGAAACACTCAGAAATGGGGCGCCTGAAGGGCGAGGTTTTTACGCGGTTGGATCAGATCAAACATATCGAAGCGGCAAAGAGCCGATTTCCTGGATCTGACTATTTCACGTGGCTCAAATGGCTGCACACCACTGTACGGCCTGATAGTTATGTTGAGATAGGCGTGGAAACAGGAAAGTCGCTACAGTTTGCGCAAAGTCCAACAAAATCCGTTGGCATAGACCCGGCAGTAAACATCATTGTTTCCATAGAATCCTGGGCGAAGTTGTTTAAGCTGCCAAGCGATGATTTTTTTGCCCAGCATGATTTGCGACATGTGCTGGATGCGGAGTCTGTCGATATGGCGTTCATCGATGGCTTGCACACGTTTGACCAAGCACTGAAAGATTTTATTAGCATTGAGCGCTACTCCCACCCGAACACGGTGGTAGCTTTTCATGACATTTTCCCTGTGACCTCCATCACTGCGGCCAGAGATCGTGAAACTATCTTTTGGCTGGGTGACACTTGGAAAGTTGTGTTGATTCTTAAAGAAATGAGACCGGATTTGAAGGTTTTTACAATTCCCACATTCCCGAGTGGTCTGACCCTGGTCACCGGGCTGAATGCAAATTCACAACTCCTTCCGCAAAAAATGGGAACTATCGTTGATCGCTGGATGGGGGTCGATTTGGATGCGTATATTGATGGGATTGATGCCCATCTCAATGTGGTCAGCAATGATGTGGCTACGGTTTCCAAGTTGCTTGGATATTAATTGTTGCTATTGTTCATGCGTACTTGCTCACAGCCTTGACGCTTGGCTATCCAAAACAACCATGTTTAACTGGCTCAAGAAGGGTTTGCCCTTTTCAAAAAAACTAAGCACAATGCCATCGCCAAGTCGCCTGGAGAGGTAAGCTTGGGAAAATCTGACCTGTTAATTCAGAGTGCCGAGCATAAAGAACAGGGTAATGAATTTCTGGCCCAAGACCGGCTGGAAGAAGCCGCTGAGTGCTACAGAATGGCAGTTTCGAGCAATCCGGAATATGCCGAAGGTTTCCTCAACTTGGGGTTCGTTCTAAAGGAACAGAAGCATTATGCTGAGGCAGAAGATTCTCTCAAGCGGGCATTGCTGATAGACCCAAATCAGTACGATGCTTATTACCTTTTAGGCGCGCTTTCACAGGAACGTGGAAACTTGGCTGGCGCTGTCGAAAATTACAACAAAACTCTTGAACTTAAACCGGATTTTGAAATTGTTTACCGTGACTTGTGTCACGTGCTTTTTCAAGGCGGACAAAATGAAAATGCCAAGAGCGTCATTAAACATGGGCTTTCCCTTAATCCTGAATCTGCCGAATTTCACTGTTACTTGGGGAATCTTTACGTTCACGAGAAGAAGTTTGAGAAGGCCATCGCCTGTTACCAGAAATCGCTGTCAATCGATCCGGAATATGCTGTTGTGTACTCAAACCTGGGGAAGGCATTCATCGAGCAGGGCAAAATAGATGAAGCCATAGACTGTTACCGGAAGGCCGTGTCGCTTGACTCCGACTCTGTCGCGGTCGGGTCGAAGAGCAGCCTGCTTTTTCTTCAGAATTATTTTGCTCAAAATTCACCCACCCAATACCTTGCTGATGCCAGACACTATGGCAGTGAAGTGCTGTCTCAAGCCAGTCCTTACACAAGCTGGCCTGCTTGCCCAGGAAATAGCCCCCGCTTACGGGTTGGTTTGGTTTCTGGTGACCTGATAGGTCACCCGGTAGGATATTTTCTGGAGAGTATTCTCGCGCATTTGAACTCTTCCCGGATTGAACTGGTGGCCTATCCCACGCAACCGCAGGAAGATGCTCTTTCCGCACGCATTAAACCTCATTTTTCCGCCTGGAATTCCATCGCCGGACTGGACGACGAAGCCGCTGCGCAGAAAATTCACTCGGATGGTATCCATATTCTCGTCGATCTGGCGGGACATACGACTCACCACCGCTTGCCAGTATTCGCGTGGAAGCCTGCTCCGGTGCAAGTGAGCTGGCTGGGTTATTTTGCCAGCACCGGGGTGCCCGGTGTGGACTATCTTCTGGCGGATCCAATATCAGTACCGGAATCTCACCGGGAACAATTTACTGAAACAGTGTGGTATCTGCCGGACACCCGGCTTTGTTTCACGCCGCCCGAGCCCAGCACTGCGCTGACTCCTCCTCCGTCTGTACGGAAAGGTTTCATCACGTTTGGCTGCTTCCAGAATGTGAGCAAGATTAATGATGAAGTGGTTGATTTATGGGCAAGGATTTTGCAATCCTTGCCAGAGGCCCGACTGCGCCTGCAAAGCAAGCAAATGGATTGCTCCGCCGCACGCGAGAAACTGCTGCGGCGCCTTGCCCAGGCCGGAATTGCGCAGCGCCGCGTGGCCATAGAAGGGCCAATGTCCAGGGAGAGTTATCTGGCGGCGCACGCTGAAGTGGATATCATTCTCGACACTTTTCCATATCCCGGCGGGACGACCACCTGCGAGGCCTTGTGGATGGGCGTGCCCACATTGACGCTTGCCGGGGATACAATGCTTTCCCGCCAAGGCGCGAGCATGTTGGCTTGCGCGGGATTGGAAGAATGGATCGCCAGGAGTGAGGACGAATACGTGGCGCGTGCCTTGTTCCTCGCGGCTGACGTCAGCCGGCTGGCGCAACTGCGCTTAGGCTTGCGCGAGCAAGTATTCGCCTCACCTCTCTTTGATGCGCGCCGTTTTGCTGTGCATCTGGAAGATGCGCTGTACGGCATGTGGCAGCATTCTCACGCACTTAATTCGTTGGAACATAATGTTTAACTGGCTCAAGAAGGTTTTACCTGCGTCTGAAAAGCCAACAGATGCGCTTGCCGCAGGACCAAGCATTGATTCGTTGGCGCAAAACGGCTTGCTGGACGAAAGCGCCGCACATAAAAAACAGGGCAATGCGTATCTGGCCCAAGGCCAGATCGAAGAGGCGACAGAATGCTATCGGCGAGCAGTCGCTATCAATCCCCGTGATGCCGAAAGTTTCCTCAACCTGGGGTTCGTATCAAAGGAACAGAAGTTTTTCGCGGAAGCGGAGCGGCATCTCAAGCAGGCCATTTTAATAAGCCCGAAAATGGAAGACGCTTATTACCTGCTAGGAACGGTCCTGCAGGAACAAGGCGATCTGAACGGAGCGATAGTAAATCTCAGCAAGTCCATTGAACTCAAGCCTGATTTTGAAATGGTTTATGGCGATTTGTTTTATGTACTTTTTCAGAATGGGCAAAATAAACTTGCTGAAAACATAATCAAAAATGGGATATCCCTAAATCCAGATCTTGCGGAGTTTCACTACTATCTCGGGACTTATATGCAAAAGAAAGAAAACTTGATCAGGCAATCAACTGTTTTTAAGACCTTGTCGCTTCAGTCGGATCATGTTGAGGCGCACTGCAATCTTGGACATGTGTTCCAGGCCCAAGGAGAACTGGACGACGCGATTAAGCATTATCGTCATGCACTAACACTTCAGCCGGATTACGCTGAGGTCTACAACAACCTTGGGAGTGCGCTTCAGCGCAAGACGGTTAGACGAGGCTGTCGAGCAGTTATCGGCAGGCGATAACACTAAAACCGCAATTAGCTGAGGCTCACCTCAATCTGATAAGTGTTCTTCAAGCGCAAGGAAAACTGAACGAGGCAGTCGAACATTATCGTCATGCGCTCACACTTAAGCCGAATGATCCTGCGTTACGTGGCAACCTGGGGCATGTCCTGCAAAGTCAGGGCAAGCTGGACGAAGCGATTGAACAGCTATCGCCGAGCACTTCTGCTGAAACCTGATTATCCCGAGATACATAATAACCTGGGATATGCGCTTCAGGAACAAGGCAAGCTGGACGAGGCGGTTGAAAGTTACCACGAGACACTCTCGCTGCAAGCCGGATTTTCCTGAGGCGTGTCGCAACCTCATTGGGTTGCTTCAGGAGCAAGGCAGGCTGGACGAGGAAATCGCGCGTTACCGTCAGTGATCTGTCGCTGAATCCGGAAACGTAGTTGTCCATGAATATCTGGGCTATGCGCTTCGTCTGCCAGGGCAAGTGGGACGAGGCAGTATGCGCATTACCGGCATGTCCTCTCGCTAAAGCCGGATTCCCGCTATATTCCACGCGAATTTGGGTCATGCACTTCAGCAGGTGCAAGGCAAATTGAATGAGGCGATTGAGTGCTACAGCACGCGATCGTTCCTGCGCCGGATATGGCCGAGACGCACAACAGCCTGGCGAATACTTTTCAGGAGCAAGGCAGGCAGGAAGAAGCGATTCAGAGCTTTCGCCGTGCTATCTCACTCCGACCGGACTATGTTGAAGCTCACAATAACCTTGGGCATACGTTGCAGGCCCAAGGTGATCTGGATGATGCGATGGAGCTGCTATCGTCACGCCTTGTCGCTTAACCCGGAACATGCCCAGGTGCATGGCAATCTGCTGTTTCGCTTCAAGTTTCTATTTCGATTGCTCGCCTAGCAGTACCTGGCTGAGGCCCAGACGTTATGGTAAGCAAGGTGATGGCTCAGGCTAAACCCTACTCACGCTGGCCTGGTCGGTCCGCCTGAGGGGCGATGAGCAGCCATTGCGGGTTGGTCTTGGTGTCGGGAGACTTGAGGAGTCATCCAGTGGGCTTTTTTTCTGGAGAGCATTCTTGCGCATCTTGAATCCAGACCGAGTGGAATTGGTGGCATATCCTACGCAGCCTGCAGAGGACGCGCTTACCGCTCGCATCAAGTCCACGCTTTGTTCCGCATGGTCTCCTATCGCGGGGCTGAGCGACGAAGTCGCAGCCAGGAAAATACACGAAGATGGCCTACATATTCTTATCGACCTGGCCGGTCACACAGCCAAGAATCGCCTGCCGATGTTTGCGCTGGAAACCAGCCCCGTGCAAGTGAGTTGGCTGGGCTATTTCGCCAGCACCGGAGTGCCCGGGATGGATTACCTGTTAGCGGACACCGTATCGGTTCCGGAATCTCATCGCCATCACTTTACCGAGACCGTGTGGTATCTGCCGGATACCCGACTATGTTTTACGGCGCCAGTAACAGGCGCAAATTCTTGAGCCTGCGCCTTTGCCGGCCAGGCGCAATGGCTACGTCACTTTTGGCTGTTTCCAGAGAACGAGCAAGATAAATGATGATGTTCTCGCATTATGGGGGCGGATTTTCTCTGGCGCTACCTCAATCCAGGCTGCGGCTTCAAAACAACGAAGTGCGGTCACCCGCTGTCCGTGAACAATTACTCCAACGCTGGCCAAAGTCGGGATCGATGTCACGCGCATAACGATACAGGGATCTGTTCCCAGAAGGGATTATCTGGCCGCGCATGCTGAGGTGGATATTATTCTGGATACTTTCCCATATCCGGGCGGAACGACTACCTGCGAAGCTTTATGGATGGGCGTACCGACATTAACGCTTGCCGGGGCTACATTGCTATCTCGCCAAGGTGCCAGCCTGCTGGCTTGCGCGGGTCTTGAAGACTGGATAGCCAATGATGATGAGGATTACCTAAGACGTACTCTGGATCACGCCGCGGATTTCGATCGCTTGGCGCATCTACGATCAGGCTTACGCGAGAAAGTGCTTGCGTCGCCACTTTTTGACGCCCCCCTTTTTGCTTTGAATCTTGAACGTGCGTTGATGAAATGTGGCAGCAAAAAAAAGATTTATGCCAAGGCAGTGCTGAATAACTCACCACGACAAGATACTCAAGGGCCGGGCGGAGGCTGTTACCGGTCTGGAATTGGTTTGAGAAATTCAAAGCTTTTGAGTTTTTGTCTCAATGCAGGATCATCTGGTGAAATGGCAGACGATCTTTTCAGGTAATCTCGTGCGGAGGAAGGATCGGCAGATACTAACAATTCATAGTCAGCCGCCGCCTCAAGGAAACGTGCCTTCAGTGAGTTGCTGATTCTGGCGTTGTCAGCGCCCGCTGCGAACAATCTGATGGCGTCTTGCCTGTCTAGGCATTTCGGCATGCTGAGCAAAGGTTTGAAAATGAGATCAGGAAGGGCCCGGTCTTTTGGTGCAAATGGAGTGTGCTTCAGTCTGTTCTCGAATCCGTCGACCCATTGCGGCTCCACTTTTCTATCTGATGCGCACGCCCAAACAATTAAACCAAGATAACCAAACTTGAATGTTGTATCTACCCTTTCTGCTTGCTGGAAATAAAACAGTATAGTTTCCCCGGCTATGGAGTCATCAGCATCTCCATAGCCGGCCTTGATCAGTGCAAGTGCCGCAGCGTGATTGGCGCGGGCGGATTGCGGGTGACGTGTGGCTTCGATTTGTGAGCCTAGCAGGGGATCCCTCATCTGATCAGCGCGCAGCCAGGAGAATAACGCAAGAATCAGCACGGAAATGGTCGCCAATAGGCTAATTGACAGGGTGCGATGATCAAGTTTCAGCTTTTGCAGAACAGACACACTTGTGTAGCCGATGCCAACAATCAGTCCGATCGAGGGAATGTAATTCCTATATTCGTGGGCAATTTCGAGCGGCAAAAAGGTCGATTCGAGGCTGTGGCCAACAAGAAACCATGTGGCTGCAAAACATAAAAGTGGCTGGCGATTCCGGAAGTACCAGATGCCTAGAAAGATCCCGCCCCATCCGATGAGTGAGAGCAGTGTTGTGGGGGGCTGGAGTACTCCCTTCGATAAAGCAAAATCGTCAAGATAGAGCCCGAAGGATGCATAGTCGGGAATGACAATTTGCGCGACGTAGAACCAGAGCACACGGGCTTCGGTCAGGAGTCGTTCCGTGAGCGTGAATGCGCGCATCGAGTAAGCGGTTTCCAGCCAATTCCCGCCAAGAAAGGACAGCATGCCTGTCGTTATGATTAATAGCGAGAGGATCGACACAGGGATTGCCCATGAAGTTTTCCGTGAAGCTGCTGCTGGCTTGGTTAGTAGCGTGACTGCAAGGATGTAAAACGGAAAAAGCAGCCCTGTTTCCTTGCTTAGTATTGATAATGGCCAGAAAATCAGCCAACCCGCGGCAAGCCATGTCCAGTATTCTCTTTTTCCGAGAAGGAGTCGACATGGCTTTCAGGTGACTGATAATCGCCAGCAGCATGAACATCCCCGATAGAAGGGTCATCCGCTGCACGGCTTGTATCACGGGTGTGATGTTGATGGGATGGATCAGCCAGATGGCTGCCACCCAGAGCGGCAGCCATGCGATGGTCCTTTGAGAAAGCTGAACACTAGGTGATGCTTTTAACAGGAGTGTTACAAGCCAGGCTGACAAGCAGGCCATTGATGAGCGTGGATGGCTAGATTGATCGCCTTGAACGCAAACGGGTCAAGGCCAAAGAAATAATGCGTGAGCGCGAAGCTCAGAACGCTGATCGGTCTGCCAAGCGGCCCGGCAGAAGGCCCTTCGATACTGGCCAGAAGAGAGTCCAAACTTAAGGTGTGGAGGTGGATGGCGCCATTTTCGACAATGTTGGGTGTGTCGTCGAAAAGAAAACCGCCAGTCAGGCCGGGCAGCAGGGTAGTGAGTGTTAGTGCAAGAATCGCCGCCCAAAGGGAAAAGTGGCAGAGGGTTCGGATGAAGAGGCTCACAATTTACTCAAAAAAAACCCCGGGGGTTTGGCCCCGGGGAGTTCCTTATGAGCGATCTGAAGATTTAGTTCTTGCAGGAGCCAGGGAGGTATTTAGCGTTAATGGTGCCTTTCTTACAGGTAAATGCAACTGCGCCTGTACCCGAGGTTCCAGAGGCTTCCAGCAGGACCGTGGTGCCGGTAGCATCGCTAAGGCCCGGGTCATTAGTCAATGTTACTGTCACTGTGCCGGAATTGGCATCATCACCCAGCCAGCCCACACTGGATACATATTTTGAAGATTGACTTTGTACACCCATAGAGTCAGCGGAAACCAGCATTTTTCCGGAGTTTGCATAGGTCTCGGCAACAGACGTACGTGCAGAAGAAGCGGCAATGATGGCTTCGCTAACTTTTGCGCGGACGGTGTAGTCTTGATAGGCAGGCAGTGCCACTGCTGCCAGAATACCGATAATCGCAATCACGATCATCAGTTCGATCAATGTAAAACCTTGTTGTACACGTTTCATGGTGTTTCCCCTCATGAGTTGTTGAAATTTACAAAACACGTGAAGTGTTTGCCGTAAGTCTAGCAGAATACGTGCCAGATATGTTTTTACATCGACGTGCCGGGGCTTCTCGCCGGAATTGGCTCTTGAGGCATGCGAATTCCAGGGTTCCGGGCGGATTTGTTTTGTTGAATGATATTCGCATGGGGTCAGGATGTGACGCTCCGCGTCACTTGGCGGCTTATGGCGCAATGCCCGCAATGTTGAGCGCCCATTAAAAATGTAGTAATGTACCTACTTCAGGAGGGGCGTTGGCATGACAATCACAACCTTATCTAGTCGTGAATTCAATCAGCACGCTAGCGAAGCCAAGAAGGCGGCCAGGAATGGTCCGGTGTTTATCACGGATCGAGGTCGTCCTGCGCATGTGCTATTGACTATCGAGGAATACCAGAAAATGGCAGGCGGCCTGGCAAGCATTATCGACATGCTTGCAATGCCCGGCGTTGAAGATGTTGAGTTCGAGCCGGTACGAGCAAAAGCACTTTACCGGCCGGCAGATTTATCCTGATGTTTATTCTCGATACCCATGTCGTTTCCGAGCTGCGTAAAGCGAAGGCCGGCAAGGCCGACAGAAACGTAACAGTTTGGGCCGCCAGTGTTTCGCCGGGCAGCCTGTTTCTGTCGGTCATCACGATCCTGGAGCTGGAAACCGGAATACTCCTGGTTGAACGTCGCGATCCGGCACAGGGTTCTGTTCTCCGCGCCTGGATGGATGGTCACGTCCTGCCCACCTTTTCTGGGCGTGTGCTGGCGGTCGATACCGCCGTTTCGCTGTGTTGTGCGAGACTGCATGTGCCCGATCCGCGCGCAGACCGGGATGCCCTGATCGCTGCGACGGCTCAGGTGCATGGCATGACGGTTGTTACGCGAAACGTTGCAGACTTCGAGCCGACGGGTGTAAGAACCTTCAATCCATGGGCCGGCAGTCCGGTTCAATAATGGCTCGACGAACGGTCATGGTGAGAGCCACCCCTGATGATGAATTGCGCCATGACTGTCAATCATGTGACGTTGTGCGCTTCCGTTTTTTCACTAATGCGCATAAGATGCGCACAGGAGGTGCAAAATGAAAACTGCTACCAATCAACAGGCGCACAAGCGCCCCTGTAACCTGCTGCTGAACGAGAGCACTGTTCGACAAGCACGAAACTTTACGGCCAACCTTTCTGCTACGGTCGATTCGCTTCTGGCTGATTACGTGGCCAGGCAACAGGAAGCGGTACTCTCCCGGCAGGCGTTGGGGGATGCTGTCGCGGAAGCCTGGAACCAGTTCCATGAAAAGCATGGATCGTTTGCCGACGATTACTCGACCCTATGAAACAGTTCGATATTTATCAAAACGCGGGTAAAAACCGGGTAACCATACCCTATGTGGTGGTGGTGCAGTCGTCTTGCTACAGGAAATCCCGGCGGCGCGTTGTTGTCCCTTTGATATTGGCGGAAGAACTGGGGAAAATAACGGATTTACCAAAATCCGGGATCAATCCGCTATTCATTATTGAGGGCGTCAACGTTGTGTTAAGCCCACTGGACATCGTTTCTGTCCCAATTGAATCTCTTGGCGTGTGGGTCGGTTCTCTGGCGGAGGATGGCGATGTAATCGTCGCTGCGTTGGATGAACTCTTTTCTCGTGCTTGGGGCTGAGCAGGAATGGAAGCGGATGCTACATGTTTCCTTGGTTGCCACAGCAGGGTCGGCAGAGTGAGGGGCAGACCCACGGTTTTCTGGGCTATATGATACGGCCATTTGATGTTTGAACTTGTAGGTCGGACTTCAGTCCGATTTTTCGGGCTAACACCCGGCCAAATCACCCGAGTATAAGAGCCCGGCCTACAAGAATAGATTCTGGCCAGGTCAATAAATTCAGGATGGTTTCCTGATGCCGTCAATCATGCTGAACCTATGGGCTTCAAACCCCCTCCGGCTCCCCCTTGTCAGGGGGAGAGAAAGGGGCACGCACCCCATGCGCCCGTGGACAGAAAGAGGCCGGGCTATAACGGAGTTACGGCCCGAAGAATGCCTTCACCTTGTCCATCCATGACTTGGCTCTTGGGTTGTGGCGGTCGCCATCGGCCAGATTGAGGGCTTCCAGTTCGCGCAGCAGTTCCTTTTGTTTCTCGGTCAGGCTGACCGGGGTTTCCACGATGACGTGGCACATCAGGTCGCCGTGGTGCTGGCTGCGTACGCCCTTGATGCCCTTGCCGCGCAGGCGGAAGACCTTGCCGCTCTGGGTTTCGGCGGGAATCTTGATCTTGGCGTGGCCGTCCAGGGTGGGGATGTCGATTTCCCCGCCCAGCGCAGCGACGGTAAAGCTGATCGGCATTTCGCAGTGCAGGTCGTCGTGGTCGCGCTGGAACACGCCGTGCGCCTTGATCTGGATGACGACATACAGGTCACCCGGCGGACCGCCGTTGACGCCGTCTTCGCCCTCACCGGAGAGGCGGATGCGGTCGCCTTCATCCACGCCGGATGGAATCTTGACCACCAGTGTCTTGTGCTGCTTGACGCGCCCGGAGCCCTGGCAGGGGCCGCAGGGGCTTTGCACCATTTTTCCGCTGCCGTGACACTTGGGGCAGGTCTGCTGGATGGAGAAAAAGCCCTGCTGCATCCGACCTGGCCGTGGCCGCCGCAGGTGGTGCAGGTGGTCGGCTGGGTGCCGGGCCTGGCGCCAGTGCCGTTGCAGGTGTCGCATTTTTCCATGGTGGGGATGCGGATCTTGGTTTCCGCGCCCCTTGCTGCGTCTTCCAGCGAGATTTCCAGGTTGTAGCGCAGGTCCGCGCCGCGATAGACATTGGAGCGCCCGCCGCGCCCTCCGCCGCCGCCACCGAAGATGTCGCCGAAGATGTCGCCGAAAGCATCGGCAAAGCCGCCCATGCCTGCGCCGCCAGCGCCCATGCCTGCCTGCGGATCCACTCCGGCATGGCCGTACTGGTCGTAGGCGCCACGCTTGCCGCTGTCCGAGAGAATCTCGTAGGCTTCCTTGGCTTCCTTGAAATGTTCTTCCGCCTTGGGATTGTCCGGATTGCGGTCCGGATGGTGCTTCATCGCCAGCTTGCGGTAGGCTTTCTTGATTTCATCATCCGAGGCGTCGCGGTTGATGCCTAGGATTTCGTAATAGTCGCGTTTTGACATTTGCTGTGATGGGAAATAGGGAATGGGGAATGGGGAAAACCCCCATCACCCATCACTCATTACCCATTCCCCTTCACTTTTTCTCGTCTTTGACTTCTTCGAACTCGGCGTCCACCACGTTGTCGTCTTCAGCCTTTTGCTCGCCACCGGCGGCCTGCCCCGGCTGCTGTTCAGCGTACATTTTCTCGGCCAGCTTGTGCGAGGCTTCGGCGAGGGCCTTGGTCTTGGCTTCGATGTCGTCCTTGTCGTTGCCTTTGAGCGCTTCTTCGGCGGCAGCAAGTGCGGTTTCGATCGCGGATTTCTCGTCGGCGCTGATCTTGTCGCCATATTCGCCCAGGGATTTTTTCACCGAGTGAATCATGGAGTCGCACTGGTTACGGGTGTTGACCAGTTCCACGGTCTTGCGGTCGTCTTCGGCGTGGGCCTCGGCGTCCTGCTCCATGCGGCGGATTTCCTCGTCGGAAAGGCCGGAGCTGGCCTGGATCTTGATCTTGTTTTCCTTGCCGGTAGCCTTGTCCTTGGCGGAAACGTGCAGGATGCCGTTGGCGTCAATGTCGAAGGTGACTTCGATCTGCGGCATGCCGCGCGGTGCCGGCGGAATGTCGGAGAGGTTGAACTGGCCCAGGCTCTTGTTGCCCGAAGCCACGTCGCGCTCGCCTTGCAGCACATGGATGGTCACGGCGTTCTGGTTGTCGTCGGCAGTGGAGAAAACCTGGCCTGCCTTGGTGGGGATGGTGGTGTTTTTCTGGATCAGCTTGGTCATCACGCCACCCATGGTCTCGATACCCAGCGAAAGCGGGGTCACGTCGAGCAGCAGCACGTCCTTGACTTCGCCCTGCAGCACGCCGCCCTGAATGGAGGCGCCAACCGCCACGGCTTCGTCCGGGTTGACGTCCTTGCGCGGCTCCTTGCCGAAGAATTCCTGCACCTTCTCCTGCACCTTGGGCATGCGGCTCTGACCGCCAACCAGGATGATGTCCTCGATGTCGGTAATCTTGACGCCGGCATCCTTGATGGCCTGCTTGCAGGGGGCGATGGTGCGTTCGATCAGGTCTTCCACCAGGGATTCGAACTTGGCACGGGTGATCTTGACCACCAGATGCTTCGGTCCGCTCGCATCAGCAGTGATGTAGGGCAGGTTGACGTCGGTCTGCTGGCTGCTGGACAGTTCGATCTTGGCCTTTTCCGCCGCTTCCTTCAGGCGCTGCTTGGCGAGCAGGTCGTTGCGCAGATCGATGCCCTGTTCTTTCTTGAACTCGTCGGCCAGGTAGTCGATGACGCGGTTGTCGAAATCTTCGCCACCGAGGAAGGTGTCGCCGTTGGTGGACAGCACTTCGAACTGGTGCTCGCCGTCGATTTCAGCGATCTCGATGATGGAGATGTCGAAAGTGCCGCCGCCCAGGTCATACACTGCGATCTTGCGGTCGCCTTCCCTCTTGTCCATGCCGAAAGCCAGCGCGGCCGCGGTCGGCTCGTTGATGATGCGCTTGACTTCCAGACCGGCGATGCGGCCTGCGTCCTTGGTGGCCTGGCGCTGGCTGTCGTTGAAGTAGGCCGGTACGGTAATGACGGCTTCAGTGACTTCTTCGCCCAGATAATCTTCGGCGGTTTTCTTCATCTTGCGCAGCACTTGTGCGGAAACTTCCGGCGGGGCCATTTTCTTGCCGCGCACTTCCACCCAGGCGTCGCCGTTGTCGGCTTTGACAATGCTGTAAGGCATCAGGCCGATGTCTTTCTGCACTTCTTTTTCATCGAAGCGGCGGCCGATCAGGCGCTTGACCGCATACAGGGTGTTCTTTGGATTGGTGACAGCCTGACGCTTGGCAGGGGCGCCAGCCAGGATTTCGCCGTCTTCGGCGTAAGCGACGATGGAGGGCGTGGTGCGCGTGCCTTCGGAGTTTTCGATTACCTTGGGCTGGCCGCCTTCCATGACGGATACGCAGGAGTTGGTGGTGCCCAGGTCAATACCGATGATTTTTCCCATGATTATTCCTTGATCAAATTAAGCAATAATTCTGTTTTTCTCAACCGCCGGTCATTGCGATCAAGCGAGATTCTTCGTTGCTCGCGACGGTCTGAAAAACCCTTGCTGCTAAAGTGGGGTTGAGTGTGCGGCTTTCAAGCGCTTTATTCGCTTCAGCCTTCGCGGCCTTTTGCGACCATCACCAGCGCCGGGCGCAGGATGCGGTCATGCAGCTGGTAGCCTTTCTGCAATACCGTGACCACCGTATTGGGCTCGGCATCGCTGTCCACCATGCTGATGGCCTGATGTTTGTGCGGATCGAATTTCTCACCGGCCGGATTGAGCTCGGCGATGCTGGATTTTTCGAAGGCCGATACCAGTTGCTTGAGAGTCAGTTCGACGCCGCTCTTGAGGCTCTCCAGCGTGGCTGTTTCTACGGCCAGCGCAGCTTCGAGGCTGTCTTTGACTGCCAGCAACTCGTTGGAAAAGTTTTCCACGGCATATTTGTGCGCATTGGCAACATCGCTCTGCGAGCGCTTGCGGATGTTCTCGGCATCGGCCTTGGCGCGCAGCCAGGCATCGTGGTGTTCCTGGGCGGCCAGTTCGGCCTGTTTCAGAAGTTCTTCCATGCTGGGCATGGTTTCCACGGCATCGGCGGCATCCGGGGTTTGCGTGACGCCGTCTTTCTGTTCCAGTTCGGGTGTGTTCTGTTCGTCTTGCATCAACGGGCTCCTTGTTCAACTCAGAGCGATATGGGAACGGTCTTTCCCATTTCAAGCGTAGGGATAAAAGAATTCCCGATTTAGCCTCCAGTCTCAGCGGACCATGCAGGAGCGTTGCTCTTGGCTGAGGTCGGGGTGATCGGGTAACTTGCGGAAATTAAAAAAACTGAATTCAAGCCACAGAGATCACGGAGAACACAGAGATAAAGCGGGTTTCTGCACGTTTGAGCGCTCACCCGGCTGGTGAATACAGTCACTCCGGTAACTGCTTGGCCCTTCTCTGTGAACTCTGTGTTCTCTGTGGCTAACCGGGGTTTGGGGGGTATAAAACAGAGATTGCTTCTCTACGTTCGCAATGACATGGGCGCCATAAGTTGGCGTTCCCCTTACTCTTTTGCGCCCATGGCAAGCGCCCGGGTCTTGCTTTCATGCACCGTGGCGGGGTCGGGTGTCTCCTGTAGCCAGCCTTGCAGGTGGTTGAGTGCAATGTCGCTGAGGGCGCGGATCCAGTCGTCGCGCTCGTTGAGGCAGGGGATGTAATAAAACTCCTGGCCGCCGGCATTGAGAAAGTCCGCCTTGCACTCCATGGCGATTTCTTCCAGGGTTTCGAGGCAGTCGGCAGCAAAGCCGGGGCAGATCACGTCGACCCGCTTGACGCCCTTTTTGCCCAGCATTTGCAGGGTTGGCGCAGTGTAGGGCTGAATCCATTCGGCGCGGCCGAAGCGTGACTGGAAGGTGACCTGAAAACTGTCAGGCTTGAGGCCCAGCGCTTCTGCCAGCAGGCGTCCGGTTTTATGGCATTCGCAGTGGTAGGGGTCGCCCTTGTCCAGCGTGTACTTGGGTACGCCATGAAAACTCATGATCAGCTGGTCCGGGCGGCCATGCTGCTGCCAGTGCTCGCGCACGCTGTTGGCCAGGGCTTCTATGTAGCCGGGGTGGTCGTGGTAGTGCTTTACTGTCCTCAGTTCTGGCATGTTGCGGCTTTGCAGCAGGGTCTGGAACACCGCATCCAGCGCCGATGCGGTGCTGCTTGCCGCATATTGCGGATAAAGTGGCAGGGCGAGGATGCGTTCGCAGCCCTGTTTCCGCAGTGAGGCGATGGCCGACGGTACGGACGGGTTGCCATAGCGCATGGCAAATTCGACCGCCAGCGGCGTCCGAGTGCGTTCGCCGAGATAACCTTGCAGCATTTTCGCCTGTTTGCGGGTATGGGCAAACAGGGGTGAACCTTCTTTGGTCCAGATCTGGGCGTACTTCTGTGCCGATTTGCCGGGACGGGTGTTGAGAATGATGCCGTTCAGAATCAGCCACCACAGCACACGCGGAATCTCGACCACGCGCGGATCGCTCAGAAATTGCTTGAGGTAGGGACGCAGGGCCTGCCGGGTAGGGGCGTCCGGGGTGCCGAGATTGATCAGCAGGATGCCGGTTTTCCCCGGGGTACCGTGAATGTGGGGTGGTTCAGGAAGATAAGGCATTTTTTCTCAGTGGTAGGAGAGCGCGCTGCCCAGCAGCTTGGCGGTGACATCCACGATCGGAATGACGCGTTCGTAAGCCATGCGGGTCGGGCCGATGACGCCCAGGGTGCCGACGACCTGGCCATCCACTTCATAGGGGGCGGTGACGACGCTGCATTCATCGAGCGGGACGTGGCCGGATTCGCCGCCGATGAAGATTTGCACGCCCTGGGCGCCCTGGCTGACATCCAGCAGCTGGATCAGCGTGGTTTTCTGTTCGAAGGCATCGAACAGCTTGCGCAGGGAAGTCATGTTGGAAGACAGGTCGTCCACATGCAGCAGGTTTTTTTCGCCAGACAGGACGTAGCCTTCGCTGGGCTGCAATGCCTGGCTGCTGGCGTCAAGCGCGGCAGACATGAGCGAGGTCATGTTGACGTGCAGGCGCTTCAGCTCTTCCTGCATGCGGGTGCGCGCTTCTTCCAGCGTATGTCCGGCGTAGTTCTGGTTGAAAAAATTGGCGGCCTGGGTGAGCTCTGCCGCGGAATAGGGTTTGTCTGTCAGAAGGATGCGGTTTTGCACATTGTCGTCGGCGGTGACGATGATGAGCAGGATGCGTTTTTCTGACAGCGGCAGAAACTCCAGGTGCTGGAAGGCCGGCGAGTGGCGCTTGGGCGTCATCACGATGCCGGCGAACTGGGTCAGGTCCGATAACAGCCGCGAGGCGGAGGCAATGAGCTGCTGCCTGTCGGCCGGGTGCAGCTGGTTTTCCAGCTGGTGCAGCTGCGCAGCATCGAGCGGCTGGATCTTGAGCAGGGTGTCGACAAAGAAACGGTAGCCGCGCTGCGTCGGAATTCTTCCGGCGGAAGTGTGCGGGCTGATGATGAAGCCCATTTCTTCCAGGTCTGCCATGGCATTGCGGATGGTGGCGGCGGAAAGATCGAGCCCCGAATATTTGGATAGCGTGCGCGAGCCGACCGGCTGACCTTCCGCGATATAGCGTTCGATCAGAGTCTTGAGCAGGAGTTGCGCACGTTCGTTGAGCATCGGCCCATTTTACTGATGACCTTAACTTCCGGGCAAGGCTATAATTCAAGTCATGAAAACTTCCTTCCAAACCGTTGCTCTGATTGGCAAATACAAAAGCTCCGAGCTTGGTGAGCCGCTGTTGCATCTGGCCTCTTTCTTCGAGCAGCGCCATCTTGAGGTGTTGCTGGCACAACAGACCGCGGAGTGCATCGGGCCGGCGCCCTACGCCGCTGCGAGCATGGCGGAGATCGGCGCACGCGCCGACCTGGCCGTGGTCCTGGGCGGGGACGGCACAATGCTGAATGTGGCGCGCGAGCTGATCGAGTTCAACGTGCCGCTGGTGGGCGTCAACCAGGGGCGTCTGGGTTTCCTGACCGATGTTTCCATTGAACATATGCTGGAGACCATGGAAGAAATCCTTGCCGGTGAATACATCGCCGAGGAGCGATTTCTGCTCAATACGGCCGTGCGACGCCAGGGGCAGATCATTTCAGAGACTTATGCTTTCAATGATGTGGCGGTGAGCAAGGGAATGTCCGGGCGCCTGATCGAACTCGAAGTATTCATCGATGGCCAGTTCGTCTATAGCCAGCGCTCCGATGGCCTGGTGGTCGCCACGCCCACCGGGTCGACCGCCTATGCCTTGTCTGCCGGAGGGCCCATTCTGCACCCTACGCTGGAAGCGATGGCGCTGGTGCCGATCTGTCCGCATACCCTGAGCAACCGGCCGATCGCCATCAATAGCCATAGCGTGGTGGAGATTCTGGTGTTGCATGCCGTTGATGCGAGTGTTCACTTCGATGGCCAGAGCCATCTGGATTTGCAGCAGAATGACTGGGTGGTGGCGCGCCGTTCCGAGAATAATATCCGCCTGCTCCACCCTCTGGGACATAGTTATTACGATACTTTGCGCCAGAAGCTGCACTGGGGCGAGAAGCTGTGATGAATCATCTGGTAATGAGTAATGGGCAATGGGTAATGAAAAGCCGGGGACCCCGCATCACTCATCACCCATTGCCCATTCCCCAATAATCATGCTGCTTTCCTTAAGTATCCGCGATTTCGTCATCGTTGACCGGCTGGAACTGGAGTTCGATGCCGGTTTTACTGTGCTGACAGGTGAAACCGGCGCCGGCAAGTCGATTCTGGTCGATGCCCTGGCCCTGGTACTGGGCGAGCGGGCAGATGCCGGGGTGGTGCGCGCCGGGTGCCAGCGGGCAGAATTGTCGGCCGAATTTGATGTCCAGAAAATACCTGCGCTCCTGGCATGGCTGGAAGATAACGGCCTGCTAGATGAGCCCGGCATGTGCCTGATGCGCCGGGTTGTTGACGCGAGTGGGCGCTCACGTGCTTTCATTAATGGCAGCAGTGCGACTCTGCAACAGCTGCGCGAAGCGGGGGAGTTTCTGGTGGATATTCATGGCCAGCATGCGCACCAGTCCCTGCTCAAACCTTCGGCGCAGCGCGAACTGCTCGATGGCTATGCCGGATTGGGAGAGCTGGTCCACGAGGTGGCCCGGTATTACCGTGACTGGCAGGGCTTGCATGAGCGCTGCCTGGCGTGGGAGAAAGATTCTGCGGCGGCTGCGGCAGAGCTGGAGCAGCTCGAATGGCAGGTGCGCGAGCTGCGGGCGCTGGATGTGGGACCAGAGGAGTGGCTGGAATTGCAGGCGGAGCATGCCCGCCTTGCGCATGCCGCGAGCCTGCTGGAAAACGCGCAATATGCGGTGGAGTTGCTTGCCGAGGGCGATCAGGCGCTGTTGCCCCAGCTCAATGGGCTGATCGGGCGGATCAACAAGGTGGTGGAATTCGATTCTGGTCTGGGCGAGCCCCTGGCGATTCTGGATTCGGCTGCCGCGCAGATGCAGGAGGCGGCTTACGGTCTGCGCCATTATGCGCAGCGGCTGGATATGGACCCGGACCGGCTGCGCCAGGCCGAGCAGCGGCTGGAGCAGGTGCATGATATGGCGCGCAAGTACCGGGTTACGGCGGAGCAGCTTCCGCCATTGTTGCAGGAGTGCGAGGCCCGGCTAGCCGAATTGCAGCTGCTTGGCTCGGCGGAAGTATTGCAGCGGCAGGAAGGAGAAGCGCGGGCGGCTTATCTGGCGCGGGCCGGAGAGTTGAGCGCATCCCGCGAGCGCATGGCGCAGGAACTGGGCTCCAGAGTGAGCGAGACGATGCAGCAGCTGGCGATGGCAGGGGGGTGTTTCGAAGTGGCGCTCCATCCACTGGCAGAGGGTGGTGCTCATGGTCTGGAGCAGGTGGATTTTCTGGTGAGTACGCATTCCAGCCTTGCCCCCAAACCTCTCGTCAAAGTGGCTTCCGGTGGCGAATTGTCGCGTATCAGCCTGGCGATCCAGGTGGTCACCAGCAAAGTGGCGGCTGTGCCTACGCTTATTTTTGATGAGGTGGATGTGGGTATCGGCGGCGGTGTGGCAGAAGTGGTGGGGAAGATGCTGCAAGGCCTGGGAGTAGAGCGCCAGGTGTTATGTATCACCCATCTGCCTCAGGTTGCCGCTCTCGGCCGCCAGCACTGGCAGGTGAGCAAGGATGTGGGTGACGGCCAGGTGGTGAGCCGGATTACGGTGCTAGATCAGGCGCAGCGCATCGAGGAAGTGGCCCGCATGCTGGGGGGTGTGACGATCACCGGCACGACCCGGCAGCATGCCGCGGAGATGCTGGGAGCGCAGTAAGCCTAAACCTTGTGCGGGCACTTGTCCTTGAGGCAGTCTGCGTAAAGGTAAAGCGAATGTTCCTGAATACGGAAGCCGCGTTCTCTGGCAATCTGTTCCTGGCGGCGCTCGATTTCCGGATCGTAGAACTCTTCCACCAGGCCGCATTGCAGGCATACCAGGTGGTCGTGATGATGGCCCTGATTGAGTTCGAATACGGCCTTGCCGCCCTCGAAGTGGTGGCGCACCAACAGGCCTGCGGCCTCGAACTGGGTCAGGACGCGATAAACCGTTGCCAGGCCGACATCAACATCTTCCGCGAGGAGGATGCGATAGACGTCCTCTGCAGTCAGGTGGCGCACTTCGCTGGTCTCAAACAGGTTGAGGATCTTCAGGCGCGGTAGCGTGGCTTTGAGGCCGACGTTCTTCAGGTCGTTGGGTTGGCTCATAATTGGCTGGCTCGAATGTGCCCGGGGGAATAATTTAAGCTATCATAATATAAGACCTTCATGAACAACAAAAGCTCATCCATGCGCCTATCTATTATTGCCCTGGCTTTTCTCCTGCCAGCCTGCTCCTATATTCCCATGGCACCGTCGGTATACAAGATCGATATCCAGCAGGGCAATGTGGTGACGCAGGACATGCTGTCCCGCCTCAAGCCCGGCATGACCCGTTCCCAGGTACGTTTTGCCCTGGGGACGCCGCTGGTGACGGATGTATTTCATCCTGACCGCTGGGATTATGTCTACCGCTACCAGAAAGCCGGAAAACTGACGGAGCAGCGTCGTGTTACGGCTGTATTTGAAAAAGATTTGCTGCTGCGTATCGAGGGGGATGTGGTTCCGGCTGGAAGCGCAAAGCCGGAAGCTGAGGCAGCATCGGTTGAAGCCAAGCCGGCACCAGAAGCGAAATAATCATGCTGAATATTGCGATTGCAGGCAGTTCAGGACGAATGGGGCGCGCTCTGCTGGAGGCGGTGACGCAAATGCCGGATATGCGTGTGCATGCAGCGCTGGAACGCCCGGGTAGTCCATATCTGGGTAAGGATTCGGGCGAGTTGATCGGTGCGCCCAATGGCGTGCCGATTCGTGACGATGTGGCAGCTGCGTTGCAAGGTTGCGATGCGCTGATCGATTTCACCCGCCCCGAGGCGACGTTGCAGCACATGGCGTTGTGCCAAATGCAGGGCGTGAAAATGGTGATCGGCACAACCGGTTTTACGCCGGAGGAAAAAGAAAAGATTTTTTCTGCCAGCCACGACTGCGGTATTGTCTTCGCGCCCAATATGAGCGTGGGCGTCAATCTGCTGTTCAAGCTGCTGGATACGGCAGCCCGGGTGCTGAACGAAGGTTACGATATTGAAGTCCTTGAGGCGCACCATCGCCACAAGGTGGATGCGCCATCGGGCACTGCGCTGCGCCTGGGTGAGGTGGTGGCTGAGGCGCTGGGGCGTGATCTGGCCGAATGCGCGGTGTACGGCCGTGAAGGTGTGACCGGCGAGCGCTCGCCATCCACTATCGGCTTCGCTACTGTGCGTGGCGGCGATATCGTGGGGGATCACACGGTTTTGTTCGCCGGTACTGGCGAACGTGTGGAGATTACGCACAAGGCCAGCAGCCGCGCCACCTTTGCGCTTGGCGCCCTGCGTGCCGCCCGTTTCCTTGCCGGGCGGGGTGCCGGGCTGTATGACATGCAGGATGTGCTCGGTCTGCGTTGAATTAAGTCCAAGATTACAGTATAATTTCGCTGAATTAATGGGAGCGGGACGGGTGATAAGCCTGTCCCGCTTTGCATGTCCGGGGGCGGTTCGCGCCCCTCGATACAGATTCGGAGAGTTCTTGTGCCGCAACACCAGCCAGCCATACTCGTGCTCGCAGATGGGACAGTGTTTCGCGGTATTTCCATTGGTGCAACAGGTCATGCCGTAGGTGAGGTGGTATTCAATACCGCCCTTACCGGGTACCAGGAAATCCTTAGCGACCCCTCATACTGCCGTCAGATCGTTACCCTGACCTATCCTCATATCGGCAACACCGGCGCCAACCCTGAAGATGCAGAGTCCGCAGGGATTCACGCGGCGGGGCTGGTGATTCGCGATCTGCCCTTGCTGTCCAGCAGCTGGCGCGAAACGGAAACCCTGCCGCAATACCTTCAGCGTCACAATGTGGTGGCAATTGCCGATATCGATACCCGTAAACTGACGCGCATCCTGCGTGAAAAAGGCGCTCAGAGCGGCTGCCTGATGGCGGGAGAGATCGATGAAGCCAAAGCACTGGAACTGGCGCGCGGTTTTGCCGGCCTGGCGGGCATGGATCTGGCCAAGGTGGTGACGCGTAGCCAGAGCGAGGTCTGGCTTGAGGGCGAGTGGAAGCTTGATGGCGGGTTTGGCCAGCAGACATCACCAAAATATCATGTCGTAGCTTACGATTTTGGCGTCAAGCGCAATATCCTGCGCATGCTGGCCGAGCGCGGCTGCAAGGTTACCGTGCTGCCGGCGCAGACACCGGCCGAAGAAGTCTTCAAGCTCAATCCGGATGGCGTGTTCCTGTCCAACGGCCCGGGAGACCCCGAGCCATGCGATTACGCTATCCACGCGATCCAGAAAGTGCTGGAAAAGAAAATCCCCACTTTCGGCATCTGTCTGGGTCACCAGTTGCTGGCCCTGGCTTCCGGCGCCAAAACCATGAAAATGAAATTTGGCCACCATGGCGCTAACCATCCGGTGCAGGATCTGGATAGCGGCCGGGTGATGATCACCAGCCAGAACCACGGTTTTGCGGTTGACCCGGCTACATTGCCCGCCAATCTGCGCGTCACGCACAAATCGCTGTTTGACGGCAGCAACCAGGGCATTGCCCGCACCGATGTGCCGGCGTTCAGCTTCCAGGGCCACCCCGAAGCGAGCCCGGGGCCGCACGACGTGAGCTATCTGTTCGATCGCTTCATTTCCATGATGCAACAGCAAAAGTGAGGAGTCAGGAGTGAGAAGTGAGGAGATCGAGGGTTTTTCCCTCACTCCTCACCCCTCACCCCTCACCTAAAGACATGCCAAAACGTACCGACATAAAATCCATCCTCATCATCGGCGCCGGGCCGATCGTTATCGGCCAGGCCTGTGAATTCGATTACTCCGGCGCCCAGGCTTGCAAAGCGCTGCGCGAAGAGGGCTATCGCGTCATTCTGGTCAATTCCAACCCCGCCACCATCATGACCGACCCGGGCATGGCGGACGCGACCTACATCGAGCCGATTACCTGGCAGGTGGTGGAAAAAATCATCGAAAAAGAGCGCCCCGATGCTCTATTGCCAACCATGGGTGGCCAAACGGCCCTGAACTGCGCACTGGATCTGGCCAAGCACGGCGTGCTGGAAAAATACTCGGTGGAAATGATTGGCGCGACGCGCGAAGCCATCGACAAGGCCGAGGACAGGGAGAAATTCAAGAAGGCGATGGAAAAAATTGGCCTCGCCTGCCCGCGCGCCGCGATTGCCCACAGCCTGGAAGAAGCCTTCCAGGTGCAGGCCATGGTGGGGTATCCCACCATTATCCGCCCGTCCTTCACCATGGGCGGCTCCGGTGGCGGCATTGCCTACAACAAGGAAGAGTTCGTCGCCATCTGCGAGCGCGGCCTGGAAGCCTCTCCCACGCGCGAATTGCTGATCGAAGAATCTGTGATCGGCTGGAAAGAATACGAGATGGAGGTGGTGCGGGACAAGAAGGACAACTGCATCATCATCTGTTCGATCGAGAACTTCGACGCCATGGGCGTGCATACCGGCGATTCCATTACCGTCGCCCCGGCCCAGACGCTGACAGATCGCGAATACCAGATCATGCGCAACGCCTCGCTGGCGGTGCTGCGTGAAATCGGCGTGGAAACCGGCGGATCCAACGTGCAGTTCGGCATCAACCCGAAAGACGGGAAAATGGTGGTGATCGAGATGAATCCGCGCGTGTCGCGTTCCTCGGCGCTGGCATCCAAAGCCACCGGCTTCCCTATTGCCAAGGTGGCGGCCAAGCTGGCGATCGGCTACACCCTGGACGAATTGCAGAATGATATTACCGGCGGCGCCACGCCAGCCTCGTTCGAGCCCAGTATCGACTACGTGGTGACCAAGATTCCGCGTTTCGCCTTCGAAAAATTTCCCCAGGCCAATGACCGCCTGACCACCCAGATGAAGTCGGTGGGCGAGGTGATGGCGATGGGACGCACTTTCCAGGAATCGCTGCAGAAGGCCCTGCGCGGTCTGGAAACCGGCAACGACGGCCTGGATGAAAAGACTACTGATATCGATGTGCTGGAAACCGAACTGGGTGAACCCGGCCCGGAACGCATCTGGTATATCGCTGACGCCATGCGCTGTGGCATGACGCAGGAACAGATTTATCAGCTGACTCACGTTGACCCTTGGTTTCTGGCGCAAATGAAGGACCTGGTCGAGCAGGAACAGGCGCTGTCCGGGCGCAAGCTGGCCGACCTCTCGCGCGATGAAATGCGGCGCCTCAAGCGCAGCGGATTTTCTGACCGTCGTCTGGGCAAGCTGCTGGGCGTCACCCAGCATGAAGTGCGCGCTACGCGTCAGGCGCTGGGCGTGCGCCCGGTCTACAAGCGTGTGGATACCTGCGCTGCCGAATTTGCCACGCACACCGCATACATGTATTCGAGTTACGAAGAAGAATGCGAGTCTGCGCCCACCGACAAGAAAAAGATCATGGTGCTGGGCGGCGGCCCCAACCGCATCGGCCAGGGGATCGAATTCGACTACTGCTGCGTGCATGCTGCATTTGCGATGCGCGAAGATGGGTACGAAACCATCATGGTCAACTGCAACCCGGAAACCGTGTCCACCGACTATGATACTTCCGACCGCCTGTATTTCGAGCCGCTGACGCTGGAAGACGTGCTGGAAATCGTCCATGTCGAGAAGCCCTACGGCGTGATCGTTCAGTATGGCGGACAGACGCCGCTCAAACTGGCGCGCGATCTGGAAGCCAACGGGGTGTCCATCATCGGCACCACACCGGACATGATCGATGCCGCCGAAGACCGTGAACGCTTCCAGAAACTGCTGCATGAACTCAAGCTCAAGCAACCGCCAAACCGTACAGCGCGGGCGCCGGAAGCCGCCATCAAGGCTGCCGAGGAAATTGGCTACCCCCTGGTGGTGCGCCCCTCCTACGTGCTGGGTGGCCGTGCCATGGAAATCGTGCACCAGCAGTCCGATCTCGAACGCTACATGCGCGAGGCGGTCAAGGTTTCGAATGATTCTCCGGTGTTGCTCGACCGTTTCCTGAATGACGCCACCGAGGTGGATGTGGACGCGATTTGCGACGGTACCGACGTGCTGATCGGCGGCATCATGGAACACATCGAGGAGGCGGGTGTGCATTCCGGCGACTCGGCTTGTTCCCTGCCGCCCTACAGCCTGTCGCAGGAAATGCAGGACGAGTTGCGGCGCCAGACGGTTGCCATGGCCAAAGGACTGAATGTGGTCGGTCTGATGAACGTACAGTTCGCCATTCAGGGTCAGACGGTCTACGTGCTGGAAGTCAACCCGCGTGCCTCGCGTACCGTTCCCTTCGTTTCCAAGGCCACCGGCGTGCCTCTGGCCAAGGTCGCGGCACGCTGCATGGTGGGGCAGAGCCTGAAGCAGCAGGGCGTAACGCGCGAAGTGATTCCACCGTTCTACTCGGTGAAGGAAGCGGTATTCCCCTTCATCAAGTTCCCGGGCGTGGATCCGATCCTCGGGCCGGAAATGAAATCCACCGGCGAGGTGATGGGCGTGGGCAATACCTTTGCGGAAGCCTTCCTCAAGTCACAAATGGCGGCAAGCGTGAAGCTGCCTTCAGGCGGCAAGGCGCTGATCAGTGTCAGGAATTCGGATAAGGAGCGGGTGGTGGATATTGCCCGCAAGTTATCTGACCTCGGTTTCGGTCTCTATGCTACGCGTGGCACAGCGGCGGCAATTCAGGAGGCAGGCATTCCGGTCACCGCCGTCAATAAGGTGCATGAAGGCCGCCCGCATATCGTTGACCTGATCAAGAACGGTGAAATCAGCCTGATCATCAACACTATCGAGGACCGGCGTGCTGTGCAGGATTCCTATGCAATTCGCCACGCCACCCTGCAGCAGCGGATTACCTATTACACGACCCTGTCCGGGGCGCGCGCAGCGTGCATCGGCATGCAGCACATGAAGGAATTGCAGGTCTATGGCCTGCAGGAATTGCACCAGCGTCTGGGGTGATCGGCTGGAGGCATGAATCGTGCGGATTGGGGTGACCCAATCCGCATTGTCATTTGATTTCAATGGAATACGAGATATGAACAAAGTACCGCTGACCGTGGTTGGAACCGAACTGTTACGCGCAGAGTTGCAGAATCTGAAAAACGTGGAACGCCCCAGTGTCATCGCAGCGATCGCAGAAGCGCGATCCCACGGCGACCTGTCGGAAAATGCCGAATACGATGCAGCCAAGGAGCGCCAGAGTTTTGTCGAGGGGCGCATTGCCGAAGTCGAAGGAAAACTCTCCAATGCGCAGATTATCGACCCGAAGTTGCTGGATGCGGAAGGCCGCTGCGTGTTTGGTGCGACAGTGGAGCTGGAAGATCTGGAAAGCGGCGACAAATCGACTTACCAGATCGTGGGCGACGATGAGGCCGACATCAAGCTGGGCAAGATTTCCATCAGTTCCCCGATCGCGCGTTCCCTGATCGGCAAGCACGCCGGTGATGTGGCGGAAGTCATGGCGCCGGGCGGTAATCGCGAATATGAAATTCTGGATGTGAAGTACATCTGATGAACCGCTTTGCCGACAAACTGGCTCTGGTGTCCATCACACTGTGGGTGGGCGCCCTGTGGGCGATCGGCTATCTGGCTGCGCCGGTACTGTTCTCGGCCCTGGGTGACAAAAGCATGGCAGGCATGCTGGCCGGAAAGATGTTCACGGTCGTTGCTTATATCGGCATGGTGTGTGGGACTTATCTGCTGATACACCGCCTGCTGAGTTTTGGCGGGAGTGCGCTGAAGCAGGGGGTTTTCTGGGCAGTATTGCTGATGTTGTTGCTGGCGGTTGCCGGCCACTTCGGAATTCAGCCGATACTCGAAACCCTTAAAAGCCAGGCATTACCGAAGGAAGTCATGGAAAGCATGTTCCGGGACCGTTTTGTGCGCTGGCACGGGGTTTCCAGCATTGTTTATCTGATTCAGAGCCTTCTTGGGCTGGTGCTTGTGCTGCTGCCGCGCCGGGGCTAGCTTTTGGGTAGTGCCAGTTTGGGTTTTTTTGCTGCCTTGTAAATAACCAGTGTTTTGCCAATGTGCTGCGCGGGGGCGGCTTCCAGCGTATTGCAGATTTCTGCCAGCATGTTTTCACGCTGTTCGTGATCGCCGCTGGCAACCTTGATTTTGATCAGTTCGTGACTGTTTAGGCTATGCTCGATTTCCTTCATCACGGCTTCGGTGAGACCTGCATCACCGATCATGACCACGGGGTTGAGCGAGTGGGCCTGGGCACGCAGAAAGCGGCGCTGACCGGAGGTTAGATTCAACATGCTATGGATAGCCCAAAAAATGCGACAGTCTACCTTATGAAACGAAGCCGGACCAGCAAAGCCTGGATGCGTGAACATGTTACTGATCCCTATGTTCAGCTGGCCAGCAAGGAAGGATACCGCTCGCGAGCCGTCTATAAGCTGATAGAGCTGGATGAGCGCGACCACCTGCTAAATCCTGGCATGACCGTGGTCGATCTGGGGGCCGCGCCGGGTGGCTGGACCCAGGTGGCAGCCAAAAAGATCGGGCCATCCGGCAAGCTGGTGGCATTCGACATTCTGCCTATGGACCCTGTTCATGGGGCGCTCTTCATCCAGGGTGATTTTCGTGAGGATGCAGCGCTGGCAGAGCTTGAGAAGGCTTTGCTGGGACGGCCGGTGGATCTTGTGATTTCCGATATGGCCCCCAATATCAGTGGTGTTGGTGTTGCGGATCAGGCGCGCAGTATGCATCTTGTCGAGCTGGCATTGGCGTTTTCGCGCCAGCACCTGAAACCCGGTGGCAACTTTCTGGTCAAAGTTTTTCAGGGTGAAGGTTTTGATGAGTTTGTGCGCGAAATGCGCACACTTTTTCTTCAGGTTCTGGTGCGCAAGCCTAAAGCTTCCCGGGATCGCAGCACCGAGGTCTATATGCTGGGTAAGGGCTTGCGTGAAATAGAGAAATAAATCCTACCGGCACACAGGTAAAGCGTTTAAAATTGAACGAAATTATGCATTTTTGCAAGGAATTAGCTTGAATAATCTGATGAAAAACGTAGCCATCTGGCTGGTGATTGCACTGATCCTGATGACGGTGTTCAATCAGTTCGGCGCACGGCAGACGACGCAGAACCAGATAGAGTATTCCCAGTTTATCGATGAAGTAAAAAGCGGGAAAATCGCCAAGGTAACGATCGAAGGTCATGTCCTGAAGAGCGTGACCACCGATGGCAAGCGTTTTACGACCTATGCGCCATCGGACCCGTGGCTGGTTTCCGATATGCTCAAGAGTGGCGTAGTCGTTGAGGCCAAGCCTGAGGAAGAATCTTCCTTCCTGATGAATATCTTCATTTCCTGGTTCCCCATGCTGCTCCTGATTGGCGTATGGGTATTCTTCATGCGCCAGATGCAGGGCGGCGGTAAAGGCGGTGCCTTTTCCTTCGGCAAAAGCAAGGCTCGCCTGCTGGATGAAGCCACCAATACCGTGACTTTTGCCGATGTTGCCGGTTGCGATGAGGCCAAGGAAGAGGTTTCTGAGCTGGTCGAATTTCTGCGCGATCCGAGCAAGTTCCAGAAACTGGGCGGCAGGATACCGCGTGGCGTGTTGATGGTGGGTAACCCGGGTACAGGTAAGACCCTGTTGGCAAAAGCCATTGCGGGCGAGGCAAAGGTTCCGTTTTTCAGCATTTCCGGTTCCGATTTCGTTGAAATGTTCGTGGGTGTGGGCGCTGCGCGCGTGCGCGACATGTTCGAGCAGGCCAAGAAAAATGCGCCCTGCATCATCTTCATCGACGAGATCGATGCCGTCGGCCGTCAGCGTGGTGCTGGCCTGGGTGGCGGCAACGATGAGCGTGAACAGACACTCAACCAGTTGCTGGTGGAAATGGATGGCTTCGAAGGCACCTCGGGCGTCATCGTGATTGCTGCCACCAACCGTCCGGATGTGCTGGACCCGGCACTGTTACGCCCGGGGCGTTTTGATCGTCAGGTCGTCGTGCCGTTGCCCGATATCCGTGGCCGTGAGCAGATTCTCATGGTGCATATGCGCAAGGTGCCGATTGCACCCGATGTGAAAGCCGATATCCTGGCGCGAGGAACGCCCGGCATGTCCGGTGCGGATCTGGCTAATCTGGTGAACGAAGCGGCTTTGTTTGCTGCACGCTTCAACAAGCGTCTGGTGGACATGGATGATTTCGAGCGTGCCAAGGACAAGATCATCATGGGCGCAGAACGCCGCTCCATCGTGATGCCGGAAGAAGAGCGCAGGAATACGGCCTATCACGAGTCCGGCCACGCAGTGGTGGCACGCCTGCTGCCCAAGACCGATCCGGTGCATAAAGTCACCATCATCCCGCGCGGCCGCGCGCTGGGCGTGACCATGCAGTTGCCGGTTGAAGACCGTTACAGCCTGAACAGTGAAGGCATTCTGCAGAATATTGCCGTACTCTTCGGCGGGCGTATCGCCGAGGAAGTATTCATGGGGCAGATGACTACCGGCGCCAGCAACGATTTTGAACGCGCCACTGAAATGGCGCGGCGCATGGTAACCCAGTGGGGCATGAGCGATGCGCTGGGGCCGATGGTCTATGGCGAGAATGAGGGCGAAGTCTTTCTGGGCCGTTCAGTGACGACACACAAGAACGTGTCCGAAGCGACCATGCAGCAGGTAGACAAGGAAATTCGCCGCATTATCGACCAGCAGTACGCTCTGGCGCGCAAGTTGATCGAGGACAATCGCGACAAGATCGAAGCGATGGCTAAAGCCTTGCTGGAGTGGGAAACCATCGATGCCGAGCAGATCGAGGACATCATGGCAGGCAAATCACCTCGCCCTCCCAAGCCGAGCCAGGGCGGGGCAACGCCACCGCCGCAGGACAGCACTCCCAGCGCACCGGCAACAAGCGCGTCACCATCTGCGCCCACGCAGGAAGCCTGAGGATGCGGTGAAGGGTGAAGCCACGCGGCTTTGCCTTATTGTGAAAAGTGAAAGGTAAACCCTTTTTCACCCTTCGCCCTTCACCCTTCACCAACAATGCTTCATTGCGGCAAATACAAACTCCCTCTTGACCGCCCTCTCATCATGGGCATCGTCAATGTCACGCCCGATTCCTTTTCGGATGGCGGGCATTTCTATTCGACGGACCAAGCCATCGCACATGCCATGCAATTGATTGAACAGGGGGCCGACCTGCTCGATATCGGCGGAGAATCGACCCGCCCCGGCGCGCAAGCCGTCAGCATTGAAGAAGAGCTGAAACGGATTCTGCCTGTGCTTGAAAGTTTGATTGAATGCGGCGTGCCGCTGTCTGTGGATACGATGAAGCCCGAAGTGATGCGTGCGGTTATTCAGTCTGGCGCCGACATGATCAACGATGTCAATGCACTGCGTGCCGAGGGCGCGCTGCAAGCGGTGACTGATTCCGAAGTTGCGGTTTGTCTGATGCACATGCAGGGTGAACCGCGAACCATGCAGCAGAGCCCCTTGTATCAGGATGTGGTGGCTGAGGTGAGGACCTTTCTGGATGAACGTATCGTTGCAGCAGAACAGTCCGGTGTCGCGCGCAACCGCATTGTGATCGACCCGGGGTTCGGATTTGGCAAGACGCTGGAACATAATCTGGTGCTGCTGAAAAATCTCGATTCATTCTCTGCCCTTGGCGTGCCTGTGCTTTCCGGTCTGTCGCGCAAGTCGATGCTGGGGGCATTGACCGGCTTGCCAGTTGAGGAAAGAATGGTGCCCAGCGTCGCGGCAGCCATGATTTCAGCCATGAAGGGCGCCAGGATTTTACGTGTACATGATGTCAAAGAGACCAGACAGGCGCTGCAGATCTTCAGCGCAGTCGAGGGAGCAAGATGAGCAGAAAATATTTCGGTACCGATGGGATACGTGGCAAGGTGGGTGAAGCGCCCATTACACCGGATTTCGTCATGCGTCTGGGTTACGCGGCGGGGCGTGTGCTGGCCCAGGCAGGGCAGGGCGAGCGCGCCAGTGTGTTGATCGGAAAGGATACGCGTATTTCCGGCTACATGCTGGAATCGGCGCTGGAAGCCGGCCTGTCTGCGGCCGGCGTGGATGTGCTGCTGCTCGGCCCCATGCCGACGCCCGGTGTGGCTTACCTCACCCGTGCCTTGCGTGCGCAGGCCGGGGTGGTGATTTCGGCATCGCACAATCCTTTTGAAGATAACGGCATCAAGTTCTTTTCCGCCAGCGGAAACAAGCTGTCAGATGAAACCGAACTGGCAATCGAGGCTGAACTCGACCAGCCTATGCGTACCATGCCTTCGGCCTCTCTGGGTAAAGCCAAACGGATCAACGATGCGGCCGGGCGCTATATCGAATTTTGCAAGAGCACCTTTCCCAATGAACTCGATTTGCGCGGCATGAAGATTGTGGTGGATTGCGCTCATGGAGCTACCTATCATGTCGCGCCTCCGGTATTTCATGAGCTCGGCGCAGAGGTGGTCGCGGTAGGCAACCAGCCAGACGGCCTGAACATCAATCATGACTGTGGCTCAACCAGGCCAGAAGCCTTGTTGGCCGCAGTTCGTGAGCATGGTGCTGACCTCGGCATCGCGCTGGATGGTGACGGCGACCGGGTCATGATGGCGGATCATTCTGGCCGCTTGTTTGACGGCGATCAGCTGGTCTATTCAATCGCCAAATTTCGCCAGAAGCAGGGCGTGCTCAAAGGTGGTGTGGTAGGTACGCTGATGACCAACCTGGCCATGGAGCATGCGCTGGGCGATCTGGGCATACCCTTTGCACGCGCCAAAGTGGGCGACCGCTATGTGCTCGAGCTTATGCAGGAACGCGGCTGGCAACTCGGCGGCGAAAATTCCGGCCACATCCTGTGCCTGGACCGGCACACGACCGGAGATGGCATTATCTCCGCCCTGCAGGTATTACAGGCCCTTAAGTTGAGCGGCAAGACCCTGTATGAGTTTACTCAGGAGTTGGTCCTATACCCGCAGATTCTGATCAATGTGCGGGTCGAGAAGGGATTCGATTTCAAATCCAGTATCCAGATCAAGGATGTCCTGGCGCAGGCTGAACAGGCTCTGGATGGCGAGGGAAGGGTATTGCTCCGTCCTTCCGGCACTGAGCCTTTGTTGCGTGTCATGGTAGAAGGCAAGGATGAAGGGAAGGTGCGGCACTGGGCCGAAACCCTGGCATCCAGTGTGCGCGCTGTAGCGGCCTGAGATTGCCGTGCTAGTAGTCTGTTTCGCTAATTTCGAAGCAGACCACTAGGTCTGGAAGCGCGCCACACTGGCTTCGAAGCCGAGTGCGAGTTCCTTGAGTTTGTGAGCCGCGCTGGAAAGGCTGCTGATCGAGCGTGAATTGTCTTCTGCCATGACAGAGATTTTTTCTACATTGCGGGCAATTCCCTGGCTTGCGCTATGCTGTTCATGCGTCGCACTGGCAATTTCGCCTATGCTTTGTGCAGTGCGCTTCGCGCCGTCATCAATCTCGCTCAATGAACTTGTGGCCTGATTGGCTAGCATCATTCCTTCCCGCACTCTGATTCGGCTGTTCTCCATGACTTCCATGGAGTTCTTGGTGTTGTCCTGGATGGTGCGGACCATCAGATTGATCTCGGCCGTTGCCTTGCCGGTGCTTTCTGCCAGCTGGCGCACTTCGTCGGCCACGACGGCGAAGCCGCGGCCTTGTTCGCCTGCTCTTGCGGCCTCAATGGCGGCATTGAGAGCTAGCAGGTTGGTGCGGTCAGAGATGGCCTTGATAACATCCGTAATCTTGCCAATCTCTCCGGAACGTTGTTTGAGTGAGTCTATGATCTGGGCGGATTCATCCACGGCATCGGAAATGCTAGTCATTTCAACGGCTGCCTGAGTGACCACGTTTTTGCCTTTAGCGCACAGATTGCTTCCGATATGCGAGATGGACAGTGATTCGCGAGCATTCTGCGTTACCTGTTCGATGCTGACTGCAATTTGCTGCACCGCTGCGACGGTTTCTGTTGCAGCCTGCGACTGCTCGCGCGAACTCTTTTCGACTCGCAGCACGGTATCCGCCAGCAGCCCCGCTTCATGGGTCACGGTGGCGGCAGCCATGCTCATGCTGGCAACCATGCTGCGCAGGTTTTGCAGGGTATTTTCCAGATGTCGTGCCATTTCTCCAAATTCATTTTTGTGGCTGTATTCAACCCGGGTTTGCAGGTCTCCCGAAGCAATCCGTGCCAACGACTGCAGCAGGTATTTCGAGCCCTTATCCATGCTTCTGATCTGTAGCGCAGTCATGGCTGTGGATGCAATCGCGATAAGTGCGCCGACAATCAGCGTGACCAGTACCAGTAAGCGCATCTGTTGAGCTGAGGCGACGCTGGCATCATGCTCCGCCTTGATCAGCGCATTCTGCAGTTGGAGAAGTTGCTTTAGTGGCTCCAGCACTCCGGTTTCGATGGGTGGCCAGTCATCATCGAGTATAGAGCGCACCATGACCTTGTCGTGTGAAGCATAGGCTGTTTCAAGCAGTTTGTAGAAGGACTCCAGTGTCTTGATCTGTAATTCAATGGCATTGATCTGACTTTGTTCCAGTTCACTGGCATGACCCTGCTTGATTTGTTTGAAGCTGTTCCATAGTGAGGGCAGTCTGGAGCGGAGTTCTGCAAGCTGTAAGCCAGCCTGCTCGAATGTGACTTTATCGAACATGATGGCAGCCATATTGAAACGGGTTTCCTTGAGTTTTCTGTCCATCTCCAGCATTGCTGTGGAAGGGATGACGGATTGCTCATACACTGCGTGCATGGCTGAATCGCTGTTGCGGAGTATGAGAAGATTTTCAGCTGCCAGAACGCAAAGCATAATGGCAGTCAGCAAGGCGCCAGTAAACAGGCTGGATTTGATGCCGGGTTTTTTCATTTGGATTTCACATCGGATTCGGAGAATGGCCGGATTGTGACAGTGCGATATGACGGTTTTATGTCAGTCCAAATGAAAACGCCCGCATCTACGAGAGGGTGCGGGCGTAAATGGCGAAAAGTATGTCGTCAGCCAAACTTGCCTGTAATGTAGTCTTCCGTGGCTTTTTGTTTCGGGGTGGTGAAAATGGTGTCTGTATCACCGAATTCGATCAGTTCGCCCAGATACATGTAGGCGGTATAGTCGGAAACGCGCGCAGCCTGTTGCATGTTGTGCGTCACGATCACGATGGTGTAGTCCTCCTTGAGCTCGAAGATCAGTTCCTCGATGCGCGCGGTGGAGATCGGGTCGAGTGCCGATGCGGGTTCGTCGAGCAGCACAACTTCCGGCTTGACTGCGATGCCGCGGGCGATGCACAGGCGTTGCTGCTGGCCGCCGGAAAGACTGGTGCCACTCTGGCCCAGCTTGTCCTTGACCTCGTCCCACAGCGCTGCTTTACGTAGCGCCCATTCAACGCGTTCGGCCAGTTCGCGGCGGCTCATACTCTCGTACAGTTTGACGCCGAAGGCCACGTTATCGAAGATGGACATCGGAAACGGGGTCGGTTTCTGAAACACCATACCCATTTTGGCGCGCAGAATGTTGAGATCCTGCTTTTTGTCGAGAATATTCGCGCCGTCCATGACGATCTCGCCTTTGGCTTCCTGGCCGGGATAGAGCTGGTACATGCGATTGAAGACGCGCAACAGGGTGGACTTGCCGCAGCCGGAGGGGCCGATGAAAGCGGTCACCTTTTTCTCTGGAATTTCCAGGTTGATGTCTTTCAGGGCTTGAAATTTGCCATAGAAGAAATTCAGGTCACGCACGGTGACCTTGGGGGGTGCGACGTGAGAATGGGGCATACTCATCCCGGTTTCAGTTTAACGAAGATTTATTGCGGAACATGACACGAGCCACGATGTTCAGTCCCAGGACTCCGGTGGTAATCAGGAGTGCGCCGGCCCAGGCCAGTTTTTGCCAGTCTTCATAAGGGCTCATGGCAAACTGGAAGATGACCACCGGCAGGTTGGCCATCGGTTTGTTCATGTCGGTACTCCAGAACTGGTTGTTGAGCGCGGTGAATAGCAATGGGGCAGTTTCGCCGCTGATGCGGGCCACCGCCAGCAGCACGCCGGTCACCATGCCAGCCTTGGAGGCGCGCCATGTCACCAGCGTAACTACCTTCCATTGTGGTGCGCCGAGTGCGGCCGCCGCTTCGCGCAGGCCGTTGGGTACCAGGCGCAGCATGTCCTCGGTAGTGCGCACCACCACCGGGATAACGATCAGTGAGAGTGCCAGTGCACCAGCCCAGCCGGAAAAGAACCCGACTTTGGCAACATAGACGGTGTAAATGAAGAGGCCGATCACGATGGAGGGCGCGGATAAAAGAATATCGTTGATGAAGCGGGTGGTCGGCGCAAGCCAGCCGCGCTGGCCGAATTCGGCCAGATAGGTGCCGGCCATGATGCCAATCGGCGTGCCAATCAGGGTGGCGAGGGTGGCCATCACGACACTGCCGGCAATGGCATTGAGCAAGCCGCCTGCACTGCCAGGTGGCGGCGTCATCTGGGTAAAGAGTGCGATGCTTATGCCGCCCAGTCCTTTTTGCAGCAGGGTGAAAAGAATCCAGCTCAGCCAGAACAGGCCGAATGCCATGGCCAGCATGGAAGCTGTCAGGTTGAAGGCATTGATGATACGGCGTCGTGTGTAGATGGAAATCATGAGTTGTCTCTAGGTACCCTTGCCTTCACGTTTCTTGAGCTGGGCGAGCATGAGCTTTGAACTGGCCAGCACAACGAAGGTAATGCAGAACAGGATCAGCCCGAGTTCGATCAGCGACGCGGTGTAAAGCTCCCCGTCCGCCTCGGTGAATTCGTTGGCCAGGGCAGAGGCAATACTGTTGCCGGGCTTGAACAGCGAGGCATGCAGCTGGTGGGCGTTACCGATGACGAAGGTCACTGCCATGGTTTCGCCCAGAGCGCGTCCCAGACCAAGCATGATGCCGCCCACCACGCCGATCTTGGTGTAGGGGAGTACGACATTCCATACCACTTCCCAGGTTGTCGCGCCGAGACCGTAGGCGGACTCCTTGAGCATGGGCGGGACGATTTCGAACACGTCGCGCATCACGGCAGCAATAAATGGAATGACCATGATGGCCAGAATGATGCCGGCCGTCAGCATGCCGATACCCATCGGTGCGCCTTCGAACAGCAGGCCGATGAAAGGGATGTCACCGAAAGAACTCTTGAGCCAGGGCTGCACATGCTTTGCAAAGACCGGCGCGAAAACGAACAAACCCCACATGCCGTAAATAATGCTGGGAATTCCTGCCAGCAGTTCTACCGCTATTCCCAGTGGACGGCGTAGCCAAGGGGGTGACATTTCGGTGAGGAATAATGCGATACCGAAGCTGACAGGGATGCCGATAGCCAGAGCAATCAAGGATGTGACCAGCGTGCCGACGATGGGAACCAGTGCGCCGAATTTCTCTGTGACGGGATTCCATTCGGCACTAAACAGAAAGCCCAGGCCAAATTCCTTGATCGCAGGCATGCTGCCGATGATGAGGGAGGTGATGATGCCGGCGAGCAGCGAAAAAACAAGAAAAGCGAAAAAAAGTGTTGTATAGCGAAAAACCTGATCAAACAGATGGTGCCTGTTAAGGGGGGCTGTAGAGAGTGGTTTTGACATTGTCTGGCTTCGCTGAACTGAAGAATGCACTGCTTTCGGCAGCAAGCTGGTAATTATAACCAGTTTGGGCTGCTGGGCTAGCGGTTGCTTGGTAATTTGTTGTGCTCATAAACATGGCTCTGAAGCATTTCCGGTGCTATTGCAGTCTGGACGCCGGAAATGCTTCAGGGTCATGAACATGAAGCAGGCCGGGCGTGTGGCTTTGTCCGGCCTGCTTCTCATGGTCCCTGATTTAGTAAACGGCTTTGCCGTCCATGTCCTTGATGTTGGCTTTCCAGGAATTGTTGATCATTTTAACGACATTGTCTGGCATCGGGATGTAGTCCAGATCCGTTGCCATTTTGTCGCCATTAGCGTAGGCCCATTCAAAGAATTTAAGCACTTGGGTAGCTTGGGCCGGATTGGCTTGTTGCTTGTGCATCAGAATGAAGGTCGCGCCAACAATCGGCCAGCTCTTCTTGCCTGGCTCATTGGTCAAAATTTCATAGAACCCGGGTGCTTTTTCCCATTCGGCGTTGCCAGCCGCAGCCTTGATGGTTTCTTCATCCGCCATCACGTATGCGCCATCCTTGTTCTGTAGCTGGGTAGTAGTCATTTTGTTCTGCTTGGCGTAGGCGGCTTCCACATAGCCGATAGAGCCTTTGATCTGCTTTACGAAGTTGGCTACGCCTTCATTTCCTTTGCCGCCGGTGCCCACAGGCCAGGCTACAGAGGCCTCTTCACCTACTTTGGATTTCCACTCTGGGCTGACTTTAGACAGGTAGTTGGTGAAAATAAAGGTGGTGCCGGAGCCGTCAGCACGGTGAACCACGGTGATCTCGCTATCAGGCAGAGCAACACCCTTGTTCAGGCCAGCAATGGCCGGATCGTTCCACTTTTTGATCTTGCCCAGGAAAATGTCGGCCAGGATGGTCGGGGTCAGTTTGATCTGGTTGTCTTTGATACCATCCAGATTCACAACAGGCACGACAGCGCCGGTCACGGTAGGGAACTGGGTCAGGCCATTTTTTTCCAGATCTTCTGGCTTCAGGGGCTTGTCTGATGCACCGAAATCCACAGTTTTGGCCTTGATCTGTTTGATGCCACCACCAGAGCCGATGGACTGGTAGTTCATGCCGATGCCGGTCTTGGCTTTGTACGCTTCCGCCCATTTTGCGTAAATCGGGTAGGGGAAAGTGGCGCCCGCGCCGGTGATGTCGGAGGCAAAAACGGAAGCAGAGGCGCTCAGGGAAAGCACAGCTGTTGCGATCAGGGTACGGCCGAAGTGCAGTTTCATGGATGACTCCTGTTGGTTAAGCGTTGCAGAATCAGAAAGTGCAGGCAGTTTATGGCGGGAATGTTACAGAATTATGAATGTCGGCGCTGCACCCACGAAGCAGGTCATAACGCATTGCCAGCGACGGGGCGATGACCGGGGCCTGGTCAGTTCGTCAGGCGGTTTTCCACTCAAGCATGATGCCGAGTTCATCAGGGTCGGCCTGAAAGCTGCAGTCTATGCCTATCCCCAGTCCGGCTGCCAGGTTCTCCCCACTGAAAAGTAAGGGCAGCGTCTGTCGCGTCCAGGGAGGTATTCCCGCCTCCTGAAAGAGGGTTTTCAGGCTGCGCCGTGGCCGCTTGCAGTCGGGTTGCAGGCGTTCGCCACCTTGCCGCAGGCGCAGGTTGACCGGCGCCTGTTCCAGTCGTGAACGGCTGATACCCTGGCCATGCACCGGCCAGAATATCAGTGTGCCGCCCAGTTCACTCAGCTCAAGCTCATTCTCTCCCCGCCAGACGTAACACAGGCCGGGGTCTGGCTGGTGTGGTGCGGGAATGATCCAGGCATGGCCGAGAAAGCGGCGCAGTTCGGATGATTCGAGCGAAATTTTGATTCGTGCGTCCTGTTTCGCATTCAGCAATTGATGCAGGATATCTTCAAGGCGCGTGGCACTGGGGGCGGAAATGCCGTGCAGTTTCAGGAAATGACGCAACAGGTTTTTTGCGCGTGGCACGGAAAGATGCGTGAGCGCCTGCACGGAAAGCCTTTTGTCGTGTATCGCGCCGCTTGCGTCGTGGCGGGCGAGTTCTTCCTGCAGTAGTGCGCTTTCGGCAAAATTGCGGCTGGCGCGCGTGAGGGTTTCGCGATAGGCAGGGAAGCGTTCTTCCAGTACAGGTAGCACGCGGTGGCGCAGAAAGTTGCGGTCGAAGCGGGTATCCAGATTGCTCTCGTCTTCTACCCAGCTTAAACCACGCTGGCGGGCGTATTGCTCCAGTTGGGCGCGTGGTGCTTTCAGGAGCGGGCGCAATTGCCGGTCGTTCAGCTCGGCCATGGCGCTGGCGCCATCCACGCCGCAACCGCGCAGAAGTTGCAACCACAGGGTTTCTGCCTGATCGTCGAGATGGTGGGCCAGCACGATGAAATCTGCAGCGGAGCGTTGCAGTGCTTCATGGCGAACGCTACGGGCGGCTTCTTCCAGGCTGTCGCCTTTCTGGAAGGCAACTTGTACCACGGCGATATCCAGCGGAATGGAATGAGACTGACAAAGCGCTGAACAAAAATCAGCCCAGGCTGTTGCGTGGGGGCTGAGCTGGTGATTGACGTGAATGGCGGAAAGCCGGAACTGCAACGTCTGCTGCAGTTGCGTCAGCAGATCGAGCAGAACAACGGAGTCCAGGCCGCCGGAAAGGGCCAGTGTGAGGTGCTGGCCGGGGCGGACCCGCTGGATTAATGCTTGTGCAACCTGTGTGGCGAGATCATCAGGCAGTTTCTTTGAACTTGCCATAACTCATGAGTCGCTGGTAGCGGTTTTTCAGCAATTCGTCCAGAGACGGATTTTCCTGAATCAGGTTCATGCTTTCCTGCAGCGCTTTTTTGAGTGTCTGCATCATGGCGTCCGGGTCGCGGTGTGCGCCACCGATGGGTTCGCTGACAATTTTGTCGATCAGCCCCAGAGATTTGAGGCGGTTTGCCGTAATCCCCAGTGTTTCGGCTGCCAAAGGGGCTTTTTCCGCGCTTTTCCACAGAATCGAGGCACATCCTTCTGGAGAAATGACGGAGTAACTTGAATATTGCAACATCAGGGTGACATCGCCGACACCAATCGCCAGTGCGCCGCCAGAACCGCCTTCCCCGATAATGGTGCAGATAATCGGCGTGCGCAGTTCGGACATGACATAGAGATTGCGTGCAATGGCTTCGGATTGCCCGCGTTCTTCTGCGCCTATGCCGGGGTAGGCGCCAGGGGTGTCGATGAAGGTCATTACCGGGATGCCAAATTTTTCGGCCATGCGCATCAGGCGTAAGGCCTTGCGGTAACCTTCGGGGCGGGGCATGCCGAAATTACGGTAAATTTTCTCCTTGGTGTCTCGCCCCTTCTGGTGGCCGATCACCATAACCGGCTGGCCGTCAAAGCGTGCCAGCCCGCCGACGATGGCAGGGTCGTCGGAATAGGCGCGGTCGCCATGCAGTTCTTCAAAGTCGGTGAAAATGCTTTGCAGATAATCGAGCGTGTAGGGGCGCTGTGCGTGGCGCGCTACCTGGGAAATCTGCCAGGCTCCAAGCTTGCCGTAGATATCTTTGGTAAGCGTCTGGCTTTTCTTGTTCAGGCGGGTGATTTCTTCAGAAATGTCGAGATCGGAATCATCGTGAACATTTTGCAGTTCTTCGATCTTTGATTCCAGCTCGGCGATGGGCTGCTCAAAATCGAGAAAAATGGTTTTCATGGGCGAGGGGGTGTCTGGTTAACGAAATTCATAATACAGAGGTGGGGAGCAAAAAAGAAGGGGCGCGAAGCCCCTCTTCGGCTGGGTTCCTGCCTTATGCGAGAACTGGAGAGCCGCTCTGTTCCAGGTTGAACGCCTTGTGTAGGACGCGGACGGCCAGTTCCAGGTATTTTTCGTCGATCACAACTGAAATTTTGATCTCGGAAGTGGAAATCATCTGAATGTTGATGCCCTCCTCGGCCAAAGTGCGGAACATGGCGCTGGCAATACCGACGTGCGAACGCATGCCGACGCCGACCACAGACACCTTGACAATTTTGTCGTCGCCGTTGACTTCGCGTGCGCCAATATGGGTCTGAACATTCCTTAGAATCTCGATAGCCTTGGCGTATTCGTTGCGGTGAACGGTGAATGTGAAGTCGGTGCTACCGTCTGCGCCAACGTTCTGGATGATCATATCCACGTCGATATTGGCTTCGGCGACCGGGCCCAGAATCTGATAGGCGATGCCGGGTTTGTCAGGCGCGCCCAGAACGGTAATCTTGGCTTCGTCGCGATTGAATGCGATGCCCGAAATAATCGCTTTTTCCATATTGTCGTCATCCTCAAATGTGATCAGGGTGCCGTCTCCACCTTCCTCGAAGCTGGATAACACACGCAATTTTACTTTGTATTTTCCGGCAAACTCGACCGAGCGGATCTGCAGCACTTTCGAGCCCAGGCTGGCCAGTTCGAGCATTTCTTCGAAAGTGATGGTTTTGAGGCGGCGCGCCTCCGGCACGATGCGCGGGTCGGTTGTGTACACGCCGTCCACGTCGGTGTAGATCTGGCATTCATCAGCCTTGAGCGCGGCGGCCAGCGCAACGCCCGTGGTATCCGAGCCGCCGCGGCCCAGTGTGGTGATGTTGCCGCTCTCGTCTACTCCCTGGAAACCGGCGACCACTACCGCATGTCCGTCATTCAGGTCGGTGCGGATGCTGCTTTCATCAATGGAGAGAATGCGCGCCTTGGTGTGGGCATTGTCGGTCACGATGCGGACCTGCGCGCCGGTATAGCTTTTGGCTTTGACGCCGAGTTCCTTGAGCGCCATGGCAAGCAGGGCGATCGTAACCTGTTCGCCGGTCGAAAGCATCACGTCAAGCTCGCGGGGGTCAGGATTGGCCTGAATCGATTTTGCCAGTGCGATCAAGCGGTTGGTTTCGCCGCTCATGGCGGAAACTACAACCACAACCTGGTGTCCCATGCTTTGGAAGCGGGCGACGCGGCGGGCGACGTTTTTGATCCGCTCCGGGTCTCCAACCGAGGTGCCGCCATATTTTTGTACGATCAGTGCCATTGCTAACCCTGCAAAAATTGGTGATTTTAGCCTAAATGCTTAAGGAACACGAGGGGCTGATGTCTTGCCAGTAAGGGGGTGATAGTAGGAATGTACTACCGAAAAAACCAAAAAAAATATTCTGTCTATAGGGGAAACCATTATTTTGTGTTAATATTTTTATGTCATTTTTCGTTTTTAATGAAAGAACGAAGTTAAATCATTCACTTGCTATAGGTGTGGAGCTATGAAACTTTTCGACAAAATTGCCAATCCGCGCGAGATCCGGCGTAAATTGGGCATGAATCAGCAGGAATTCTGGACCAAAATTGGCGTGACACAGAGCGGCGGGTCCCGCTATGAAAGTGGGCGGGATATGCCCAAGCCGGTGCGCGAGTTGCTGCGTCTGGTGCATATGGAAAATGTTGATCTGACCAAGGTGAAGCGTGAAGACTTCGAGATTGTGGAGTATATGAAGCAATCTCATGCCGATCTTTACAAGAGCATGAGGAAGGCTGTGCGTTCTACCCACAAGAGCGGGGACGTGCATTAAGAGTCTGCTGAAACAGGCGCTAGGCACTGTTTTTTGTTGTTAGCCCCAAGGCCCTGATTTCTGCTGCAAAGTCGTCGACCCAGCTGGGTGGCAGGGATGTTAAGCGTCTGGCTTCCGGTTGCAGGGAAGGGCGTGCCAGACCATATAGCATGACCCCTTTTAACGGGGTGCCGTGCTTCAGGCAGCGGGACAGAAATTCCAGGTAGGCTTTGCGCTCGCCTGCGTCAGGCGGATGCTTGTCAAGCGCGAAAACCGCGCTCTGGATCCAGGTGGGGCAAAGGCTGGCGGCGGTGTGCAAATTGGCCATCACGGTTTCCGGCTTCTGACGGCTGTGGTTGATGCGCCAGCGTCCTTCCGGCGTGGCGCTGTCCAGCTTGAACCAGACTTCTCCCTTCAGTGGCGCCATTTTTCTGAGCCCCCTGCGCACATTCGGCCGGTGCATCAGACTGCCGTTAGTGATCAGAATTAATTTGATCTGGCCTGCAAGCCCGAATTCATTCAGGATGCCCCCTATCAGTTCGATGACCTGCTCAAACTCAGCAGCGCTGGTAGGCTCACCATTGCCGGAGAGTGCGATGTCGTTCAGTCGTCGCGCTTCCGGGGGGACTTGTTCTCTCATGAAGCTGCCGTGCAGCAGCTCGTGCAGAAATTCCCGCAATTCCTTTTCAAGTAATGACAAATCCACCGGCGGCGCGCTACCGCGGCGCAGGTCAGGCACCTGACAATAGATGCAGCGCCAGTTGCAGGCATTATTGGTGTTCAGGTTGATGCCTACGGATACCCCTCCGGCGCGACGCGAAATGACCGGGTAAATATAGGTCAGCCCGGCGCTATCGCGGCTGTGGTCGTGCGTGCTGAGCGGTATCGAACGTTGAGTCATGGGGGGATTGAACCACTGAACGCCGCCTCGGGCAAGAATGCTATAATCAGCGCTTATTTTTCGAGCGTGCAATTTCATGTTGATTACCCGCAGACTGGAGTTCGATGCAGGTCACCGCATTCCCAACCACAACAGCCAGTGCCGTCATCTTCATGGCCATCGTTATGCGGTCGAGATCACCCTGTCGGGCCAGATTATTGCAACCGAGGGGGTGTCCGAGCAGGGCATGGTAATGGATTTTTCAGAAGTAAAAACCATTGCCCAGGAAACGCTGGTGAATCATTGGGATCATGCTTTTCTGGCTTATCGGGGAGATGTTGACGTAGTGGCCTTTCTGGCGACGCTGCCAGGACACAAGACCGTGGTGCTGGATGTCGTACCCACTGCGGAAAATCTTGCTGCAGTCGCTTTCCGCCTGCTTGATGCGGCCTATGTTGACCGTTACTCTAACCAGCTTTGCCTGGAACAGGTGCGTTTATACGAAACTCCAAACAACTGGGCGGATGCGCGCCGCCTGGCTTGATTAAGATATACGACCACTCTGTCTTGTTGCATAGCGCCTCTATAGCTATCCTCCGGCCAGGCTGAGTTACCCCCCCGCAGCAGCATCAGGATGCAAGTACTTTAATGACGTTCAAATCCATATTTTCCTTTTTTCTGCTGCTCATGCTTTCTCTCTCGAATGCTGTGGCAGGCAGCGCGGATGATGACTTCCTGTCGGCGCGCGACGCCTTTCGCAAGGGGGATGCTGCACGCCTGAATGCGGCCGCGAAGCGCCTTGAGCATTATGTCCTTGCGCCTTACCTTGATTATTATCAGATACTGATGCGCCTCAAGGACGCCAGTGCGGCAGAAGTGCGTGCTTTTATTGCGGCTAATCCAGACGCCTATCTTGCGGGCCGGCTGCGTGCGGATTGGCTCAAGGTTTTGGGGCAGAAGCAGGAATGGGCACTTTTTCAGGAAGAATATTCCATGCTGGGCGCTCATGAAGATGCCGAGCTATCCTGTCTTGCTTTGCAGGCAAGCTTGCAGCGCGACGAACCAGGCGCATTTCAGGAAGGGAGGCGCAAGTGGTTGAGCGGGACAGCATCGGCTGCATCGTGCAGGCCAGTGTTCGATGCCATGTTTGCCGCAGGTGAGTTGAAAACAGAGGATGTCTGGTTAAGAATTCGTCTTGCCCTGGAGCTGGGAAATTTCAGCGTGGCGCGTGAGGCGGCCGAGGATTTGCCAGAAGTGCAAAAGCCTGGTTTCCGGAATATGGAAAAGGTGGCCGAAAATCCGCAGCGTTTTCTCGACGCCGGGGCGCATGATCTGAAAAATCGCCCTGATCGTGAGCTGAGCCTGTTTGCTATTTATCGTCTGGCACGCAGCCAGCCAATGCCTGCGCTGGATACCTGGAACCGGATGCGCCCCCAGTTCAGTCAGGACGAGCAACGTTATGTATGGGGGCAGATGGCTTTCCATGCGGCGCGCCGTCATGATCCCATTGCGCTGCAATGGTTTCGCGAGGCGGGTGATACGCCTATGAACGAGCTTCAGTTGACCTGGCGTGTTCGTGCCGCATTGCGGGCACAGGACTGGCAACTGGTGTTGTCCGGGATTGCTGCAATGCCGGATGATTTGCAGAGTCAGGGTGCCTGGCGCTACTGGAAGGCACGCGGACTCAAGGCCAGCGGGAAAGCAGCGGCGGCAAGTGCGATACTGGCTCCTTTGTCTCTGGAGCATAATTTTTATGGACAGATGGCGCTCGAGGAACTGGGTGCGGTAGTCAGCAATCCCCCCTCAATTTATGAACCGGGTGAAGATGAAATTCGCCGGATCAGGGCGGTTCCGGGTATTCAGCGCGCACTGGCACTTTACCGGCTTGACCTGAGAACCGACGCAAATCGCGAATGGCTGTGGGCGAGCCGCAATTTTGGCGACGAACAGCTACTGGCAGCAGCAGAGCTGGCGAAGCGCAATAACTGGCTCGACCGGGCTATCAATACGGCAGATAAAACCCGGAACCTGCATGATTTCAGCTTGCGCTACCCGGCACCGCATCGCGATTTGATGCAGGCTTATGCTCAGGAGCATGGACTGGATGAAGCGTGGGTATATGGTCTGATTCGCCAGGAGAGCCGTTTTGTGCAGCAGGCGCGCTCCAGTGTCGGCGCTTCCGGATTGATGCAATTGATGCCGGCCACTGCCAAATGGATTGCCAAACGGATGGGCATGAAGCATTTTCAGCAGAATCTGGTCAATCAGATCGATACCAATATTTCTTTCGGCACCTATTATCTGAGGTATGTGCTCGATACCAATGATGGCCAGCCAGTGCTTGCTACCGCATCCTACAATGCCGGGCCGTCACGAGCCCGGCGCTGGAAGGATGAAAAAACACTGGAGGGTGCAATTTATGCCGAATCCATTCCATTCACGGAAACCCGTGGTTATGTCCAGAAGGTGATGAGCAATGCCAGTTATTACGCAAATCGCTTTGAACGCCAGGTGGTCAGCCTGAGGCAGCGCCTGGGAACGATTGCGGGGAAGGGCGCAAATAACGAATGCCAGAACCCGGATGAGCGGAGTCCTTCCTGCGACCCGTGACGGGTAAGGGGGATCAGGCTAGAATCTTTTCGATGAAACCCGCTTCAGGCATGCTTCGTTTCAAATGGCTAACCGGGCGGGGATAGTGTTTTTCTATCAGAAAGCGGTGAATACGTTATGAATATCAAGAAAATATGTGTTCTGGGCGGCAGCGGGTTTGTCGGTACCCATATTCTGAGCAAGCTGGAAATGGCGGGTTATGCGGTCCGGGTGCTGACCAGCAAGCGCGAGCATGCCAAAAATGTTGCGGTCCTGCCCTCAGTGGAAGTGATCGAGGCCAATATTTTTGATCCGTCCGTGCTGAATCGATATTTTACCGGCATGGATGCTGTGATCAATCTGGTGGGGATCCTGCATGAGAAAACACCTTCCCGGGCGGACAAGTCTCAGATGCGCCACGGGGATTTTCACGAGGTACATGTGGAATTGCCGCGCAAAATTGTTCATGCCTGCGCAGCTTCTGGCGTCAGACGCCTGCTGCACATGAGCGCACTCAATGCTGATCCCAATGGGCCGAGTGCATATCTTCGCTCCAAGGGATCGGGCGAGGCGCTTGTGCGTGAGGCAGGGGCGGCACACGGCGGCGGGCTGGCCGTGACCGTATTCCGGCCTTCTGTGATTTTCGGACACGAAGACAGCTTTATCAATATGTTTGCCGGCTTGCTGAAAATTGCCCCGGTTCTGCCGCTGGCCAACCCGGACGCGAAATTTCAGCCGGTATTTGTGGGCGACGTCGCTCAGGCCTTTGTGGCAAGCCTTAATGATCTGGCCACTTTCGGGCAGGCTTATGATTTATGCGGCCCCAGGGTTTATACCTTGCGCGAACTGGTCGACTTGGTCGCGAGTCTGACCGGGCGTCAGCGCAAGATCATCAATCTTTGCCCGAAACTGTCCTATCTGATGGCGCTGATGATGGAGTGGATGCCGGGTCCAAAGCTGATGACACGCGATAACTATTACTCAATGCAGGTCGATGCAGTATGCGATTGCGAATTCCCGGAAATTTTTGATATCAAGCCCAGTACGCTGGAAGCCGTGGCGCCGGATTACCTCTCCGAATCGCACCAATACCATGGATTCCGCTCCGCAGCGGGACGCTGACCCTCAAATGAAAGTGTATGAGGTCGGCGGAGCAGTGCGCGATGAATTGCTCGGCTTGCCAGTAAAGGATCGGGATTATGTTGTGGTCGGTGCCACACCCGAGGAGATGGTAAGGCAGGGATTCCGTCCGGTGGGCAAGGATTTTCCGGTTTTCCTTCATCCCCGGACGCATGATGAATATGCGCTGGCCCGCACCGAGCGCAAAACGGCTCAGGGATACAGGGGTTTTCAGGTCCACGCGGAACCGGACGTCACGCTGGAGCAGGACCTTGCCCGGCGTGATCTGACGATCAACGCCATTGCCCGGGATGATGCGGGTGGAATCATTGACCCCTATCGTGGCGTGAGCGATATCGAGGCAGGTATTCTGCGCCATGTCAGCCATGCTTTTGTCGAAGACCCGGTGCGGATTTTGCGTGTGGCGCGCTTTGCGGCGCGTTTTGAACGGTTCTCCATTGCGCCTGAAACGCTTGAACTGATGCGCGAGATGGTCCGGAATGGCGAAGTCGATGCGCTGGTGCCCGAGCGGGTGTGGCAGGAGCTTGCCAAGGGCTTGATGGAACACAAACCGTCGCGCATGATTTACATCCTGCGTGAATGCGGCGCTTTGGCGCGCATCCTGCCCGAACTCGACCGTCTGTTCGGCGTACCACAGCCCGCGCAATATCACCCGGAAATCGATACCGGCATCCATGTCATGATGGTGATTGACTATGCGGCTGCCAGCGCTTATCCGCTCGAGGTTCGTTTTGCGGCGCTGATGCATGATCTGGGCAAGGGAACCACGCCCCAGGCCGAGTGGCCGCGCCATATCGCGCACGAACAGCGCAGTTTTGAACTGATCAAACCGCTGTGCGAGCGTCTGAGAGTGCCCAACGCGTGCCGGGACCTGGCGCTGGTGGTTGCACGCTTCCATGGCATCGTGCATCGTGCCCAGGAATTGCGGGCTGAAACATTGCTGAAGCTGTTTCAGGACACCGATGCGCTGCGGCAGCCGCAACGTTTCGAGCATTTCCTGCAGGCCTGCGAGGCGGATTTCTGCGGGCGGGCAGGTTTCGAGCAACAGCCCTTTGTGCAGGCGGACGTGCTGCGCCGTGGGTTTGAAATTGTTTCCGCAGTGGATGCGGGGGCGGTAGCGAAGCAGTGTGCAGAGCCAAACAAAATTCGGGATCAGGTGTACCAGGCCCGCTTGCTTGCGCTCAGGCAATGGCAGCAGGCGCATCCCCGAGTTCAGCATAATCTCGGTTAAAATAATGCTGATTTTGACTGAATTTACCCTTTAATCCGGAATTTTTTGACCATGCAGACTCTAGGCAAATCCCCCTCCAAGCGCATGCGCCGTATGCGGCGTGATGATTTCTCCCGCCGCTTGATGCGTGAAAACCAGCTCAGCAGCGCTGATCTCATCTATCCGGTTTTTGTTCTGGACGGAAATGATCGTGTCGAAGCCGTCGCTTCCATGCCGGGCGTCGAACGCAAGACGCTGGATCACTTGTTGCGTCAGGCAGAACGGTGCGTTGAGCTGGGCGTGCCGGCACTGGCGATTTTTCCTGTCATCGATGCCGGGCTGAAAAGCCTCGATGCGGCTGAGGCTTACAATCCGGATGGACTCGTGCCTAGAGTGGTGCGCGCGCTGAAGCAGCGTTTCCCTGATCTGGGCGTGATCACAGATATCGCACTGGACCCTTATACCAGCCATGGGCAGGATGGCCTGATCGATGCGAGCGGTTATGTCCTGAACGATGAAACTGTGTCAGTCCTGGTACGGCAGGCGCTGACCCATGCAGCCGCCGGCGCGGATGTGGTGGCGCCATCCGACATGATGGACGGCCGCATTGGTGCCGTGCGGGCGGCACTGGATGAGCAACGATGCATCCATACCCGAATTCTGGCGTACTCGGCCAAGTATGCATCCAGTTTTTACGGGCCGTTTCGCGATGCGGTGGGCTCATCCGCCAATCTGGGTAGTAGCAACAAATACACCTATCAAATGGATCCGGCCAACAGCGATGAGGCCTTGTGGGAAGTGGGAATGGATCTGGAAGAAGGGGCGGACATGGTGATGGTCAAGCCGGGTATGCCTTATCTGGATATTGTGCGGCGCGTGAAGGACGAATTCAAGGCGCCGACCTTCGTCTACCAGGTCAGTGGTGAATATGCCATGCTCAAGGCGGCAGCCCAGAATGGCTGGCTGAATGAGAAGGCGTGCGTGCTGGAGTCATTGCTGGCGTTCAAACGCGCCGGTGCCGATGGAATCCTGACTTATTTCGCTCTGGATGCGGCGCGCTGGCTGAAAGAAGGCTGATCTTCCTGCCGCTAAAGGCCAGTTCCTATTGGGCAAGAATGGAGCGGCGCTCGCGGTCCAGTTTGATGATGTAACGCTGAATCATGGCTTGCTGGCTGGGGTGGAGGTCGATAAACATGCAGCCGGCGCGATGATTTTGCGCGCCATTCTTCATCGTGATCTCCTGCTCGTTGCGGATCTCTATGTTTGTGGTGACGGTTCCGATGTCCGGCAAATGGATACGGCAGGCGTCAAAAAGGTCACCAATTTCAAGTTGTAACTGCTCCTGGTAATGCGTGATCGCGATGCCGCCAAGGCTGATGTCAGCGATCGGCACTTCGATTTTTCCGTTTTCTGGTGAGGTGAGCGAGCATTTGATGGGGTTGATGACCGGTGTGGCGAGGCGATAATACTCACGCCGTTGCAGTTTCAGCAGGTCGCGGGGAAGGGCGGCTCTGAAGGCAGGGCGCCCGAGATGGTCGATTGTTTGCATGCGCCCGGTCACGAATTGCACCTTCACTTTATCCTGCGTCGTGACCAGAATGATTTTATCGCTTTCCAGAATGCGCTTGTTGAGGAGTTCATTGGCGCCATAGTCGAAAATTACCGCGCCATTGTCTGCATCGACATCAATAATAGAGGTCAGAATAAAGTCCTGGCCCTGATTGAAGTAGGCAGTAACGAGTTCATTCTTGTGCTGCAGAGCCCGCAGGATGTAGATGATCTCCATCCTGGAATGAATCATGTAGTTGTCGACATCAGAGACAGCTTCGGTTTTCAGGGGCGACTGGTTTACCATAAGGCCATTATTCTGCCTGAGATTGTTGCGGCTTTCCAGCGAAGGCCTGTGATGGATTTTCTGAATCCTGATCCGCTGCCAGCAATATTTCCAGTTGCCTGATTTTTGCCCGTTCCAGCGGTTTTCCTTCTATCGGATCGTAGGCCGACTTGCGTAAATCCTCGCTTAAGAAAACGGTCAGTTTGATTTCGGCTGTTTCACCCTGCAACGTAAAGCTTGGTACTGAAACAGTCTCATCATTCAACTTCAAGCGTTTTTCCGCCGTATCGTAAGGCATGTTGCGGTTGAGCAGGAATAGCTCGACCTCCTTGGCGCTGTCAGTAAAGAGCTGGATATTGATGTCGGAGTGGTGTGTCGCAGTGCCTGTCAGGGCCGAACCTGTCAGGCGGGGGTTGAAGCGCTCCAGCAGATACATGGCATTCAGGGCCTCCGTGCGCAATTGCTTCAGATGGTGCGAATGCACGTCTTTTTGATACAGACCCTGATGCAAGCGCAGGGCCTGTTGAACTTCGCTGTTGGATGGGAGGCTGTGGGTCTCCGGTGCGCCAAGCTGGCGGGCCGCTTTGCGTTTGGCCAGAGCATAGTCCTGAATTCCATCTTCCGCGATCATGCGGGCCGCAGCCTGTGCGATCAGTTCACGCATTTGACGACGCTGTGGCGAGTGGTCTTTGAGCATGCAGGGATGGCCTTCTGGAAGTTCGCGTGAATGTGCCCGGTTAGAATAACTGGTCACGAATTTCGTCCGTACTCTTGCCGCCCATGATGTTGCCCGGCTCATCACCCCACATGCTTTGCGCGGGGGGAGGAAATTCCTGATAGAAAAATTCAGGAATGCCGTGGTCGCTGTCAATCTGACCATTTTCCGGGTTGATCTTGATGACGCTGATGCCTTCCGGCACTGGGTAAAGACTCTCCGGGGCGTTTTTCAGCGCCTTTCCCATATAGCTGACCCAGATTGGCAAGGCCGCATGGCCACCGGTTTCGTTGCCCCCAAGTGAGCGTGGATGGTCAAATCCGATCCAGGCAACTGCAACCAGTTTTGCGTTGAAGCCACAGAACCAGGCGTCAATCTGGTCGTTGGTGGTGCCGGTTTTTCCAGCAAGGTCCTGGCGGCCAAGTTGCATCGCTTTGGTGGCCGTGCCCTGGCGGACCACGTCCTGCATCAGGCTGGTCATGACAAAGGCGTTACGGGGATCTATCACGCGCTCCGCAGATTCGCCTGCGCGCGCCGGTTTGCTTTGCACAAGTACAGTTCCGCGCGCGTCGACGATTCGGTCGATGAAATAGGGCTGGACGCGATATCCTCCATTGGCAAAAACAGAATAACCGGCCACCATCTGCAGCGGCGTCACAGATCCGGCGCCCAAAGCCATGGTGAGGTAGGGGGGGTGCTGAGCGGCATCAAAGCCGAATCGGGTGATGTAATCCTGGGCATATTCTGGCGTGATGGATTGCAAAATGCGGATGGAAACCAGATTTTTGGATTTGGTAAGCGCTGTGCGAAGCCGAGTGGGGCCGCCGTAGGTGGCGTCAAAATTTTTGGGTTCCCACTGCTCGCCAGCATTTCCACCCGGCAGGGATAGGGGGGCGTCATTGATTATCGTTGCGGGAGTAAAACCTTTTTCCAGCGCTGCGGAATAGACAAATGGTTTGAAGCTTGACCCAGGTTGCCGCCATGCTTGTGTGACATGGTTAAATTTGTTGCGATGAAAATCAAAACCGCCCGCCATGGAGCGAATGGCGCCATCTTGAGGGTCAATTGAGACCAGTGCGGCTTCAACTTGAGGCAGTTGTGCAATCTGCCATTGCCCTTTGTTGCCACGCACTACCCGGATGATGGCTCCAGGGCGGATGCGCTGCTTGTTATCGGCATTGGATGCCAGAGATTTTTGTGCGAAGCGCAGGCCTTCACCGTTAACCTCGATCTTTTCTGAATCCTTGCCGTAAGCAACGATTCTTTTTGAACTTGCCTCCACGACGATGGCTGGCACCATGTCGGCGACTTCATCCAGATCTTCAAGCGCATTTTCAACCGCATCAATCATGTCTGCGCCATTTTTTTTCAAGTCTGCAAAACCTTCCGGTCCACGATAACCGTGACGCCGGTCATAATCCAATATGCCCTGGCGTAGTGCCGCGTTTGCGGCTTCCTGGTCGGCGCGGCGCAACGTGGTATAGACTTTGATTCCGCTGCTGTAGATCTGGTCGTGATAGCGTTCAAAGAGATTCTGGCGAACCAGTTCAGCAATATGGTCAGCTCTTACCTCGGCCACTTGAAGGTCTTGACGCACGTGGAGCGATTGTTTTAGTGCCGTCTGGTATTCGCTATCCTTGATGAAGTGCAGATTGAGCATGCGCTTCAAAACATATTGCTGACGAATTTTGGCGCGCTTGGGGTTAACTACCGGATTGTAGCGCGAGGGCGCTTTGGGAAGGCCTGCAAGCATGGCCGATTCGGCTATGCTGACCTGGGAAAGGGGTTTGCCGAAATAAAGCTGAGATGCTGCGGCAAAACCATATGCACGCTGTCCAAGGTAGATCTGGTTGATATAAAGCTCGAGGATCTGGTCCTTCGACAACGTGTGTTCGATTTTTATCGCCAGCATTACTTCACTTACTTTGCGAGTCAGCGTTTTTTCACTGGAGAGAAAGAAGTTGCGGGCAACCTGCATGGTGATAGTGCTCGCGCCTTCACGTGCGCCGCCTGCCGTAAGATTCGCAATGGCCGCGCGAGCCACGCCCATGTAATCAATGCCACCGTGCTGATAAAAACGATCATCCTCGGCGGCAAGAATCGCCTGGCGCATCGTGGTTGGGACGTCCTGTATTTTTACCAGCGCACGCCGTTCTTCACCAAATTCGCCAATCAGTGCGCCTTCGGCGGTGTAAATGCGAAGCGGAATCTTGGGGCGATAATCGGTCAGAATTTCCAGGGAGGGCAACTGGGGGTAAATTAAGCTAACTATCAGTGCGATCAGAATTGATGCTAGCAGGCCACCTGCGAGCGCCACAAAAAAGGCGTAGCGCCACCAACGAAGGATCATGGTTGAAATTTTCTATAACTCGGAGAGTAATTTAAGTATATTGATTATAGTTGGATATCTATAGAAAAAGAAAAGTTGCACAAAATTTGTTTACACTGCTTAAAGTTGCTGATAGCATTTAATGTAAATTATACGTATCGCTTATAACTGGGCAATGCGGAAGGGGAAATTTACTTGCGATTCGATTTTCTGGAAGCTAAGACACCGCCACTCATAGGGGTAGACATCAGTTCCTCTTCGGTAAAGATGGTTGAGCTTGCGGAAGCAGGCAAGGACATCTACCGTGTAGAGCGGTATGTGATTGAATTGTTGCCAAAAGACGCGGTTGTCGATGGCAATATTGTCAATCTGGATGCAGTTGGCGAGACTGTACGTCGCGCTTGGAAGAAGATGGGGACGCGAATCAAGAATGTTGCCCTTGCCCTTCCTTCTGCTGCGGTTATTACTAAAAAAATTGTTGTTCAGGCAGGATTGCGTGATCAGGATCTTGAATTCCAGGTCGAGACAGAGGCAAATCAGTACATCCCCTTTGCATTGGATGAAGTGAATCTGGACTTCCAGATTATTGGGCCTAATCCTAATAATCCGGAGGAGGTTGAGCTTCTGATCGCGGCTTCGCGCAAAGAGAAGGTGGATGATCGGGTGGCTGCGGCAGAAGCGGCGGGTCTTAAGCCGCTAGTGATGGACGTCGAGTCTTACGATACTCAGTTGGCGTACGATCTGATCGCGCGTCAGCTTCCGGGCGGGGGGCGTGGGCAAACTGTTGCAATTGTCGACATCGGCGCGGCAATGACTCATATCAACGTGTTGCACGATAATCAGTCGGTCTATTTGCGTGAGCAGAGTTTTGGTGGAAATCATCTGACTCAGGAAATTCAGCGCCGCTACAGTTTGTCTGCGGAAGAGGCTGATATCGCAAAGCGCCAAGGTGGTTTGCCAGATACGTACGAACCTGAAACGCTCCAGCCTTTCATGGATACGCTGGCCCTGGAAGTTGCGCGTGCGCTGCAATTTTTCTTTTCCTCTACACAGTTCAACCGGGTGGACCATATCCTTCTTGCGGGAGGATGCGCCATGATTCAGGGGTTGGACGAGGTCGTGGCAAGCCGCACCCAAGTAAGTACCATGATTGCTAACCCCTTTTCCAGCATGGCTTTGTCTTCCCGAGTTAACCCTAAACAACTGACTGCCGATGCGCCCGCCTTGATGATAGCGTGTGGATTGGCGTTGCGGAGATTCGATTCATGACAGTCCGCATTAATCTTCTTCCGCATCGTGAACAAAAGCGCGCTGCGCGTCAGCAGCAATTCGTTCTCATGGCTGCATTGGCCTTGGGACTTGGCGCGATTGTGGCAGTTGCAGGTCACACATTTATAGAAGCCAAGATATCCAATCAGGAAGGCCGAAATACATTCCTGAAGGCAGAGATCACCAAGCTGGATAAGGAGATTGAAGAAATCAAGGTGCTCAAGGAGAAGACAACCGCACTCCTGGAGCGTAAAAAAGTTGTTGAGGCTCTTGCAGTCAAATCGTTCACAAGTGGTTCACCTGCTTGATCAGTTGGTTCGACAATTGCCGGACGGCGTTTATTTGAAATCAATTGACCAGAAAGGTAATGACGTAAAACTTGTTGGTTATGCGCAGTCAAATGCACGCGTTGCTTCACTAATGCGCAATCTGGACTCCTCGGAGTGGCTGGAAGCGCCACGCTTGATTGAAACTAAGGCGGTTGTGCTGAATAGTCTGCGGGTCAGTGAATTTTCCATGAATATCAGGCTTTCTCCGCCCAAGCCAGCAGACAGTGCAGAGAAGAACAATGCACTGCCTTCAAACAACAAGGATAAGAAGGTATGAACCTTGCTGAATTGAAAACACTAGATGTAAAAGATATCGGTGGGTGGCCCGTTTTGCCAAAAATGGCGGTGCTGGTGGCATTATTGGTTGCGGTGGTTTTCGCGGCGTACTGGTTCGATTGGAATAGCCAGCTGGAGCAATTAGAAACGGTTCGGCAAGAAGAATCGGGCCTTCGCGAGACTTTTTTGAATAAGAAAAAACAGGCTATCAATCTTGATACCTACCGCCAGCAACTTAAGGAAATCGACCAGTCATTTGGTGCGTTGTTGAAACAATTGCCAAACAAGTCTGAAATGGATGCTTTGCTGGTGGATATCAATCAGGCTGGACTGGGGAGAGGGTTGGAGTTTGAATTGTTCAAACCAGCGGCGAGCGAAATTAAGTCTGAATTCTATGCGCAATTGCCTGTGACAATTAAGGTTACGGGCGAATACCATGATCTGGGTAACTTCGCCAGTGATATTGCCCAGATGCCTAGAATCGTGACGCTCAATGAAATAAAAATATCAGCAACAAAGGACGGCAGGCTGAATATGGATGGTATAGCCAGAACCTATCGCTATCTGGATGAAGAAGAAGTCAGCTCCCAGAAAAAACCGGCGGCAGGTGCCAAGAATAAACGTGCAGGAGGAGCAAAATAATGAGATGGCTCCTTTGGGTTGCGTTGTCATCGATCATGGTTGGTTGCGGTGGTGGCCAGCATGATGATCTTGAGCAATTTGTAAATGAGGCGGGTCAAGGTATGAGGGGAAAAGTGGAGCCTCTACCAGAAGTCAAGCCATATGAGCCTTTCGTATACGCGGCATTTGATATACCTGAGCCCTTCAAGCCACGTAAATTAAAGGCTTCGAATAATGTTGGAAGTGGTAGCGGTTTTCAACCTGATATGAACCGCCGCAAAGAGCCACTTGAGGCCTACGAGTTGGAAAAGCTCAAAATGGTGGGATCTCTTCAGCAGAATAAAGTTATATATGCTCTGATCAAGGCCCCAGACAACAGTTTGCATCGTGTGAAATCCGGTAATCATTTGGGCGTAAATTTCGGAAAGATCACAAGCGTGAGCGAGACTGAAGTCATGTTGACGGAGGTTGTTGAAGATAGCGCTGGTGAATGGAGTGAGAAACAAAGCAGTGTCACCCTGGTCGAGGAATCGGCTCCAGGTCAACAGAAGAGGTAGAGGGCGCCATGTCAACAGCGAAATCAATGATGAAACCAATGTTCAGTATGGCCTGTGCTGTACTTTTTTCACTCAATGCCCTGGTTGTGGCTGCGGCAGACGATGGGGGGGGGGTGACGGGTGCGCAAAATAATATTGAAAAGATATCTCATTCAGTCCTGCAGGGCGGGAAAATTGAAGTCAGGGTAACACTTAAGCAGCCATTGACATCACCTCCTGCCGGTTTTACAACAAACAATCCACCACGCATCGCACTTGATTTTCCCGGGACAGGGAATGCTTTGGGTAAAAATTCAGTTGAAGTGGGCGAAGGCACGCTTCGTACGTTGAATATTGTTCAGGCTGGTAATCGCACCCGGCTGGTAATGAATCTGGCTAAGCCTGTGAGTTATGAGACGCGGATGGAAGGCAATAATCTGATTATTGCGCTTCAAGGGGCTGTGAACTCAGTGTCAACAACCAATGAAACGACACGTTTTGCTGAAGGCGGGGGCGCCACGCAGAAGCATTCAGTCAATGACATAGATTTTCGTCGTGGTAACAGCGGAGAGGGTCGAGTTATTGTAGGTCTTTCGGATGCGACTACTGGTATTGATATCCGCAAGCAAGGGAAAAACCTGGTTGTGGATTTTATTGATGCAGGAATTTCAGCAAGTCAGGAACGCAAACTTGATGTGGCTGATTTCGGTACGCCAGTTCGCATGTTGTCTACCACAGGAATGGGTAAGAATGTACGTATGGTGATAGAGCCACAAGGGCAGTGGGAATATTCTGCTTATCAGGCGGACAGACAATTTATTGTAGATGTGAAGAAGGTTATTGAAGACCCGAACAAAATGGTTCCCGGAAGCAAGCAGGGATATGCAGGTGAAAAGCTATCTCTTAATTTCCAGAATGTCGAGGTGCGTACAGTATTGCAAGTTATTGCGGACTTCACAAACCTGAACATCATAACAAGTGACTCAGTATCTGGGTCGCTGACATTGCGCCTGAAGGATGTTCCATGGGATCAGGCTTTGGACATTATTCTGAATGCAAAGGGGTTGGACAAGCGTAAGAATGGTAACGTTGTCTGGATTGCGCCACGAGATGAACTGGCAGTCAAAGAAAAAGCCGAGCTGGAAGCGCTCCAGCAGGTAACAGAACTGGAACCGCTGCAAACAGAGTACTACGCGCTAAATTATTTACGGGCAGATATCGCCAGCAAAATGCTGAATGGTTTGGCAGGGGCCGATACTCTCAAAGGAGATGATGCCACTTGTTCACCGGCTGCAACAACGCTGAAGGCTACTTCAGTACCGGCATCGGGTTCTCCAGGTAACACATCGAATCCGCAGAGAATTCTTTCAAAACGGGGCAGTGTTACGTTCGAGCTCAAAACCAACATGCTGATCGTGAATGATATTCCAAGCAAGCATGAAGAAGTACGTCGTCTCCTTACCGTTATTGATGTGCCTGCCAAGCAAGTGATGATTGAGGCACGTATTGTGTCTGCAACTAAGGGATTCAGTAAGGACTTAGGCGTTCGCCTGGGGACAAGCTTCAAGGGGACGATTGGTGACAGGAGTTACAGTTCTGTACCACAGCCACTGGGTTTGTACGCCAATAATGTCAATTTGCCCGCAGCCGTTTCCCCTAATACTGGTGCCTCAGCAAGCACTCTTGCTTTAACATTAATGAATCTTGGCGGCGGGAATTTGATCAATCTTGAGCTTTCCGCGATGGAATCGGATAGTAAAGGCACAGTTCTTTCAAATCCACGTGTGATGACATCCAATCAGAGGCCGGCAGCTATTGTGAAGGGAATCCAGTTTCCGGTAGTTACACCGGGCACAGCAAATTCACCTCCTACCGTGACCTACAAGGATGCATTGCTGTGCTTGCTGGTCAATCCACAGGTGCTGAATAACGATTCAATATTGCTGGATGTCGAAATTACCAAGGATGATCCGCAATCACCGGATGTCAGCGGTAATCGTGCACTTGATATCAATCGGATTAAGACACAGATACTTATTAATAATGGCGATACAGCAGTCTTGGGCGGGATTTTCCTTCAGGACACTAAAAATATCGTTGATAAAGTTCCGCTATTTGGTGATATCCCTGTCCTTGGAAATCTGTTTAAGCGGACAGTTAAAAGCGACGATGTAAATGAGTTAATGATCTTCATCACGCCGAAGATACTCAAGGAAAGCTTGAACATCCAGTAAGGCTTAAAACTAAAGCAAACTAATAAAGGAGGATGCACGGAGTGCATCCTCCTTTTCTATTTAATTTGCTTCAATTGTTGCGTGTTAATGCAAAATTACCCTCAGCCTCCTGACTTGGTGTAAACCAGGCCAGTTTCTCCTGGAGACTTACCACTGCGCCAACAATTATAAGAGTGGGTGGCTTGAGGTGGGCATTTACCGCCAATTGAGGTAGTGAGTTCAGTGTCCCAATTACCACCTTCTGGCTCGGAGTCGTGCCTTGCTGAACGATGGCCGCAGGAGTTTCAGGAATCAGGCCATGCGCAATTAGTTGCTGGCACAAAACCGGGAGCCCAAGCAATCCCATGTATATCACGACAGTCTGGTTTGGCCTTGCCAACATTTCCCAGTCAAGGTCCATGGTGCCATCCTTGAGGTGACCAGTAACGAATACGCAGGCCTGCGCATAATCACGATGTGTAAGGGGTATGCCTGCATATGAAGAAACGCCAGATGCGGCTGTAATTCCGGGTACTACCTGGAACGGGATCTGGTTGGCCGATAGGGTTTCAATCTCTTCTCCACCGCGACCAAAAATAAACGGGTCGCCGCCTTTCAGTCTAAGTACCCGCTTCCCCTCTTTGGCAAGCTTGACCAGCAACTGATTGATTTCTTCCTGACGCATTGCGTGGTTTGCTCGCTGCTTGCCAACGAAAATCCGGTCGGCGTCACGACGGGTCATTTCCAGAACCGGGGGAGTCACAAGATTGTCATAAACTACAACATCGGCTTGCTGCATCAAGCGTAAGGCGCGGAATGTCAGTAAATCCGGATTGCCTGGGCCTCCCCCGACAAGATAAACCTCTCCTTGTGGTTTGATGTCAGTTGCGCTGGCTTCGATTGCCTTCAATAGCGCGTTACTGGCCTGGTCTTCACGACCCGCGAAGACCATTTCGGCGATGGGGCCCTGAAAAACAGATTCCCAGAACATTCTTCTTTGACTGGATTCTGTGAAATGCTGTTTAACTTTACTTCTGAACTTTTCTGCAAGCGTTGCCAGGCGGCCATAAGAGCCTGGAATGAGTGTTTCAAGGCGGGCGCGCAGTAAACGAGCAAGAACAGGAGATGAGCCACCAGTGGAGATGGCAACAATAACCGGTGATCGATCGATGACAGAAGGCATGATAAAAGAGCAATGGTCCGGATCGTCAACGACATTGACTGGCAGGCGATAAGCGTGAGCGATCTCGGAAACCTGTTTATTTACATTTTTGTCGTCTGTAGCGGCTATCACGATAACTGCTTCATGCAAATGCTCGGAAGCGAATCGAGCTTGAATATGACGAATCGATCCGCTTTCGCTCAGCCTTTTCAGCGCAGAACACAATTCTGGCGCAACGACCGTAACGCTGCCTCCTGAATTCAAGAGCATTGCGACCTTGCGGGCAGCTACATCTCCTCCTCCTATGACAGCACAAGACTTGCCTTTGATGTCGAAAAAAACAGGTAAAAATTCCATGACTAAAGATATCCGTATATTAATCGGTAAAAGCTGGTGCCTAGTTTGCTGAATTAAGCGGAGTATTGGACAACTTATGCTCAACAGCAAAGATTGCGGCTTCGACGCGTGAAGTCAAGTTAAGCTTTGAAAGAATATGACGCACATGAAGCTTTACCGTGTCGTGGCTGATGTCCAGTTGGCGAGCAATTACTTTGTTGCTTTCTCCCAGTGCCAGATGAGAAAGGATCTCACGCTCGCGCTGAGTCAGAAGGTCGAGTAATGATGCGGGCTGGGTCGCAGGCTGGTTATTCTGCAACAAATTTACCAGCTTCATGGTCATGGATGGCGCAACGACGGTTTCACCTCTTGATGCACGCACGATGGCGTCTGCAACATCATCTGGTTCCATGTCCTTGAGCAGGTAACCACGTGCGCCAGCACGCAGTGCGCTGGCAAGATCGTCCTCTGCGTTGCTAACCGTCAAAACAAGCGTCGGAATAGTGTTGCCTTCCTGTTGAAGCTGGCGCAACAGACTTAACCCGTCATCCGGCTGCATATGGAGGTCCGTTACCATCACATCTGGATTAAGTTCCAGAAGTAATTTTCGTGCTTCTGCTGCACTGCCCGCCACACCCGCTACGCTGATCTGTTCGTTGCGCTCCAGAAGTTCTGCCAGTCCTTTGCGAAACAGGGTATGGTCATCAATCAGCAGCACGCGAACCATCATTGGGGATTCTCCTTCCTGACGGCCGGGAAGGTCAGCAACACCCGTGTACCATGATCCTGAAGTTTTTCCACGATAACCTTTCCGTTCAAACGTTGTGCGCGTTCACGCATGATGCTCATGCCAAAATGCATGTCCTTGTCTGGTATAGACTTGTTCGAGACCCCGACGCCATCATCTTCAACGCAGACCCAGTACTGATTGTTTCCGTCAAGCCCAAGGGTAAGGCTGACATCCTGGGCTTGGGCGTGCTTCTGGATATTTGCCAGAGCTTCCTGGACGATATGAAAAACCTGCACTTCATGATCGGGCGAAAGGTTAAGATCAGGTGCCAGATTGGAGAAGTTGATAAAAATGCCGGTTTTCTTGAAAAAGCTGTTTACCATGTCCTGTAGGGCATGTAGCAAGCCACGCGGGTCCATGCGGTTACGAAAATGCGTGAGTAACTCGCGCAAGCCAGAATAAGCTGTATCGACTGCTTCACTTACATCATCTAGATATTTTGCAGAACTTTCGGTGTCTGACTGCGCCATTGAATCCTGCAGCAGAACAAGCCTCATTTTCATGTAGGCCAGAGTCTGGGCAAGTGAGTCGTGCAGTTCATTTGCCAGCATCTGACGTTCATTCATCAGGGTAATGCGCATGTTTTCTCGGGTCAGCCGCGCGTTTTCAAGTGCCATGCCCAAATGTTCGCTGATTGAATCAAATAGTAATGCGACATCTTCAGGGACGGGCGTGTCGCTGGCCATGAACAGATTGTAGACGCCAAGAACTTTGCCCTGATAACGTAATGGAACTGCGATGATGTGCTTGCAGCGTGAGCCAAAGTAGCTATGGGAGGTGCGTTCGGAGCAAAAGTGGACATTTGCGCTATGCCGGTGTGAACTCTTGCGTGTGGCCTCACCACATAAGCCACATTCCAGTTCGACAAATTGTTCGTGTTCCACCAGTTCTGCGGGCAGGCCTATTGAGCCAACCAGGCGCAGATGCGAACCATCAGCCGTCAATATGCGGACAGCACCGGCATCTGCGCCGGCGAGTTTGACCATAGTGCCAAGAAACCGCTCCAGCAAAGCCTCCAGATTATTTTCTGTAGAAAGGCTTGTGGCGATTTCTGATAGTACGCGCAAAGCTGGAATTTTGTATGTTCCAGTTGCGGGTTCCAGATTGGAGGGGGGGAAAGAGGCGGTATTCATTACCTGAATTTAAGATAGCAGTTGAATAATATGGCCGGGTATTTTAACCCGGGCGAAATTCGAAGCAAGTTGCCTGCCAGAGATACCAGCCCCAGGCATTGGAAACTATTCAAGTTTGTCCGGAAGGAGCAAAATCCTACCATCGCTCCGCCCATTACGGAACAATTGTACATTAATCCATGTTGCTCAAAATGCTACAGACAACTATGGCGCCGTGAAAAAGTTATCAGGTGGTAAGAGGTATCGCGATTAAACTTGACTTGTCGTGCTGTATTGATATTAAATGACGGCCTTCGTGACGTGCCTTCCGGATATGGGGGGCTGAAGTGGTATTAATGGCCAAGTAGCTCAGTCGGTAGAGCAGAGGATTGAAAATCCTTGTGTCGGTGGTTCGATTCCGCCCTTGGCCACCAGATAATTGTCCTTTAAATACAAAAGGTATTTAAAGCGCAGTAAAAAAGGGGCTCCCAAAAGAGTCCCTTTTTTTATGTCTTTCTGACAAAGCTGTCTGGAAGTGCTGACAAGCAGGGAGGCTGCGGCGCCTCGCCTAGTGACAGCGTGTGTAGGGCGCTGGTACTCCTCCTGTGAAGAGGCACCTCTCCACCAAACGGCGCCTGCATCTTGGCTCTAACTTGTGCAGGTTCAGGCGGCTCTTACGCGTGATTTCGATGATGGTGTGAAAGAAAATTTTGAGGTGATCACTCTACTACTGGAGCCTCAATCGTTCTGGCTCACTAAATACCCACTTTCTATATGACCGTTTTCAAAAGGCGGGCGCTCGCCGCGATACCGGCTAAAGATGTTTTTAATGCTGGATTTCAGATTCGCAATACAAAAAAAGCCCTGAATCAGGGCTTTTTATATTTGGCGGAGGCTGTGAGATTCGAACTCACGGACGCTTGCGCGTCGGCAGTTTTCAAGACTGCTGGTTTAAACCACTCACCCAAACCTCCATAAATCTTACGGGGTTGCGGAAACGATTTCCGCAAGTTTCAGAGATTGTACAAAACAATACTTTATAATCAAGTCAATTATTGCATCTGCACTGGCTTTCAAGGCCGGTGCATTCACCTGCTCTACAAACGTTCCGAAGGCAAGCATCTTACCGGTTTGTGGCTGTTTTTGCCATAGCTGAACTATGGGCCGTGCCCCTCTCTGGGGCGTTCTGTTCTTGCTTCTGGCGCAAAACAGAAGTATTATTGCGCGTTTTATCTACCCCAAAACGAGTTTTAAGGAGTTTTCATGGCAAACAGTGCCCAAGCTAGAAAGCGCGCACGTCAGAACGACAAGCAACGCATGCACAATGCCAGCCTGCGTTCTACCCTGCGCACGGCAATCAAGAAAGTAATCAAGTCGATTGAGGCTGGCGATAAGGCCGCGGCTCAGTCCATTTATCAGGAATCTGTTGCTGTCATTGATAGCATCGCAGACAAGAATATCATTCATAAGAATAAAGCTGCGCGGCACAAGAGTCGCCTGTCTGGCGCGATTAAAGTAATGGCCGCCTGATTTTGGCCGGCCGGGCGGTCATTCGCCCGGCTCTATGGTTTATGTGCTGGTGTGATCATCTTCAAGTACTAGCAATCCGTTGCTTCTTGCGAAGTTGAGCATAAAATCGAATGCACGCACATCCACGTCCTGTAGTCTTTTGTCGATCACGACAGATTTTATCCCTTCATAAGTCAGTGGTTTAACGTAGGGCGAGTAGCTCATGCGACGGTCGCCACTGACGGTAGACATCACCCCTGACAGGCGTTCGGCCCAGTCGCTTGGCCGGAATGTCCGGCCATTCAGGGTGACCCCTTGAATTATGATGGTTGAAGGCGGAGTCATGTATCGTCCTGTGATTCAAAATTTTGCTAGTATCGCATAAAATATATTAATAAGACTATTTGTTGAGTTTATTGCAACGTTTTTCGCAGGCTTGCATGCATTGAATGCAAGAGGGTAGAAATTATCTCTTGCGTGGATTGGTGCTTTGAGCTGAATATATTGTTTTCATATTCTCACGCACACCGTAGCATTTGCTGCCGTGTGCATTTATTTTTCAGGTTATATCCATGTCTTTCTTGATGAATACGTATGCCAGACAGCCTGTCAGCTTTGCCAGAGGTGAAGGTGTCTGGTTGTGGGATGATGCCGGCAAAAAGTTTCTGGATGCCGTGGCCGGAGTGGCTGTCAATTCTTTGGGGCATGCGCACCCGCGCCTGGCAAAGGCATTATGCGAACAGGCCCATACACTGATTCATACTTCCAATCTGTACCAGATTCCCCGGCAGGAGCAACTGGCCGAGCGTCTGTGCCGTCTGGCTGACATGGATAAGGCGTTTATCTGTAATTCCGGTGCAGAAGCCAATGAAGCTGCAATCAAGCTGGCTCGTATGTATGGTCATAGCAAGGGCATTGAGGTGCCGACCATCATCGTGATGGAGAAAAGTTTCCACGGACGCACCATGGCGACTTTGACCGCCACTGGCAATCGCAAGGTTCAGGCGGGTTTTGAGCCCCTGGTGAAGGGATTCGTGCGAGTTCCTTATAACGACGTCGCTGCCGTGGCGCAAATTGCCGAGCATAATAAAAGCATAGTTGCCGTTCTGGTGGAGCCGGTGCAAGGTGAGGGTGGTATTCAGGTGCCTGCTCAGACTTATCTGCAGGAACTTCGCCGCTTGTGTGACACACATGGCTGGCTGCTGATGCTGGATGAGATTCAGACAGGCATTGCACGGACTGGCTCCTGGTTTGCCTTTCAGCAGGCGGGCATTGTTCCGGATGTGATGGCGCTGGCCAAAGGTCTGGGGGGTGGGATGCCGGTTGGTGCGTGCCTGGCTAAAGGCGCTGCGGCTGAAACATTCAAGCCTGGAAATCATGGCTCTACATTTGGGGGAAACCCTCTGGCCTGTGCCGCGGCACTCGAGACGTTGGCTGTGGTTGAAGAGCAGGATTTGTGCGGTCATGCTGCTGAACTGGGCGAGTTCATTCGCGCTGGGTTGAAAACGCATCTCAGTGGCGTGACGGGTATTGTGGAAGTGCGTGGCGCCGGTCTGATGATCGGTATCGAGCTCGACCGGCCTTGTGCCGAACTGGTGCGTCGCGCCTTGGAGCAGGGTCTTCTGATCAATGTGACGGCGGATAGCGTGGTGCGTCTGCTGCCGCCGCTGGTCATGAGCAAAGATGAAGCATCCCGGCTAATCGAAATGTTAAGCAAACTGATCAAGGAGTTCCTGGCGGGTTAGCAGGGCGATGCTGGCATCATCCTGAGACTCTCCAGTCCCATCATGGAGATCAAACACTTTCTGCAGTTCAAGGATCTGAGCAGTGCCGAGTTCGAATATCTGTTCGAGCGCACGCGCTGGATCAAGTCCCAGTTCAAGCAATACGTTCCCTATCACCCGTTGCATGATCGCACTCTGGTGATGATTTTCGAGAAAGCCAGTACGCGCACCCGTCTGTCGTTCGAGGCTGGCATGCATCAGCTCGGGGGTAGCGCTATCTATCTGAATACCCGTGATTCCCAGCTGGGGCGCGGCGAGCCGGTGGAAGATGCGGCACAGGTGATCTCGCGCATGAGCGATGCGGTCATGATCCGTACTTTCGAGCAGGAAATCATCGAACGTTTTGCGGCGAATTCCCGCGTGCCGGTGATCAACGGGCTGACTAACGAATATCATCCGTGCCAGATTCTAGCCGATATTTTTACCTTCATTGAACATCGTGGCCCGATCAAAGGCAAGACGGTAGCCTGGGTCGGCGACTCGAACAACGTCTGCAATACCTGGCTGCAGGCAGCGGAAGTTCTGGATTTCAATGTCCATGTTTCGACGCCGCCCGGATACGAAGTCGAGCCGGAGCGCGCCGGCCTGTACGGCACCGACCATTACGAAGAATTCTCCGACCCCATGGAGGCGGCTCGTGGCGCGGATCTGGTTACGACAGACGTGTGGACCAGCATGGGTTTCGAGGCGGAAAACGCTGAACGCATGAAAGCTTTTGCCGACTGGCAGGTGGATGCGGACATGATGCGCATCGCTGCCAGGGATGCGTTATTCATGCACTGCCTGCCTGCCCATCGCGGCGAAGAGGTCGCTGCTGAAGTGATCGATGGCCCGCACAGCGTGGTGTGGGATGAGGCCGAGAACCGTTTGCATGCACAGAAAGCACTGATGGAATACCTGGTTTTAGGCAAAATTAATTCGTGAGGGGTGAGGGGTAAGGCGTGAGGGGTAAACCCTCGCATTGATCCGCCTCACCCCTCACCCCTCTCCCCTTGCGGAGAGAGAAATGAGCAACGTCAACAAAGTCGTGCTCGCCTATTCAGGCGGGCTGGATACATCGGTAATCCTGAAGTGGCTGCAGGACAGCTACCAGTGTGAGGTCGTCACCTTTACTGCGGATGTGGGGCAGGGAGAGGAACTCGAACCGGCGCGCGAAAAAGCCAAGAAATTTGGCATCAAGGAAATTTATATTGACGACCTGCGCGAGGAGTTTGTGCGGGATTTTGTTTTTCCCATGTTCCGCGCCAATACGGTTTACGAGGGTGAATACCTGCTGGGCACTTCGATTGCACGTCCGCTGATCGCCAAGCGCCTGATTGAAATCGCAGAGGAAACCGGCGCTGTCGCAATCTCTCATGGTGCGACCGGCAAGGGCAATGATCAGGTTCGCTTCGAACTGGGGGCCTACGCCCTCAACCCCAATATCAAGATCATCGCCCCGTGGCGCGAATGGGATCTGCTTTCCCGTGAAAAGCTGCTGGCCTATGCCGAACAGCATGGCATTTCGGTGGATATGAAGCATAAGCAAGGCGGCTCCCCTTACTCCATGGACGCCAACCTGTTGCACATCAGCTACGAAGGCCGTCATCTGGAAAACCCTGCCGCCGAGGCTGAGGAGGATATGTGGCGCTGGACGGTATCGCCGGAAAAGGCGCCCGATCAAGCCGAATATCTGGATATTGAATATGTGAATGGTGATCCGGTCGCGCTCAATGGCAAGAAATTTTCCCCTGCGGAAATGCTGGCCGAACTCAACCGCCTGGGTGGCAAGCACGGCATCGGCCGGCTTGACCTGGTGGAGAACCGCTATGTCGGCATGAAGTCGCGCGGCTGTTATGAAACCCCGGGCGGCACCATCATGCTCAGGGCGCACCGCGCCATCGAATCCATTACCCTGGACCGCGAAGTGGCGCATCTCAAGGACGACCTGATGCCGCGCTACGCCAGCCTGATTTACAACGGCTACTGGTGGGCACCGGAGCGCAAGGCGCTGCAGTTGCTGATTGACCACACCCAGCTTAACGTCAACGGCTGGGTTCGCGTCAAGCTCTACAAGGGCAACGTCATTGTGGTGGGCCGCGACTCCAAGACTGACTCGCTGTTCGATCCCACCATCGCGACCTTTGAAGACGATGCCGGCGCCTACAATCAGGCGGATGCGGGCGGCTTTATCAAGCTGAACGCCCTGCGCCTGCGCATCGCAGCCAAAGCTGGGCGAAAATAGCAGGAGGCTTCGGCATGTTCGGTGGCTGGACTGAAGAACAGGTTTCCGAATTTGGGCTGACCTTCGGTGTTGGCGCCTTCATGCTCTACATGCTATTCATTATCGGTGAGCTGGCATGGAAATCGAAGGCGGGGAAAACCGGCACTTTCGTGCTGTTTTTCGTCCTGTCCTTCGGGATGCTGGGCTTTATTGCCAAGGCAGTCATTCAAAAAATATGGGGAATCTGAAATGTCGCAGTTCGACAATGTATCCGTAGTCAAAAAAGCCAATGTCTATTTTGATGGCAAGTGCGTTTCACATACCGTACAGTTTCCGGATGGCTCAAAAAAATCCGTGGGCGTGATTTTTCCGTCCAGCCTGGTATTCAATACCGGTTTGCCGGAAATCATGGAAATCAACGCTGGCGTATGCAAGGTTCGCCTCAAGGGCGAGAGTGAATGGAAAACCTACCGGGCAGGCGAGCAATTCAGCGTGCCGGGCAACAGCAGTTTTGACATCGAAACCGTGGAAATGCTGGATTACGTCTGCCACTTCGTTCAGGAATCAAGCTGCTGCGCCTGATTCATCTTACGCCAAGGAAGAAAAATGCCTTCATTTGATATCGTTTCCGAAGTAGACAAGCAGGAATTGCGCAACGCCGTGGACCAGGCCAACAAGGTCGTCAGTGGCCGGTTTGATTTCAAGGGCTCTGACTCTCGCGTCGAACAGGCGGAGTATGTGCTGACTCTGTTTGCCGATGACGATTTCAAGCTGGATCAGGTGTTCGATATCATGAACCAGACTTTCGGCAAGCGCGGTATCGACGTGAGTTGCCTGGACAAGGGCAAGATCGAGAAGATCAGCGGCAACAAGGTCAAGCAGACCATTACCGTAAAAACCGGCGTGGAAACCGATCTGGCCAAGAAGATCGTCAAGCTGATCAAGGACAGCAAGCTCAAGGTTCAGGCCAGCATCCAGGGCGATGCGGTGCGCGTGACCGGCGCCAAGCGCGATCTTCTGCAGGACACGATTGCGCTGGTGAAGAAGTCTATTACGGACTTCCCGCTGCAATATCAGAATTTCCGGGATTAAAGCTCAAATCCACCATAAAATTGTAGTTCGTGAACCGCAAAGGTGCTGAGACGCAAAGAGTAGAAGATCAAGCAAACATTCCGGAATTCATCCAGTGGGTGAGCTGGAAGATAGATTAATGGTTTCTTCTTTTGCGCCTTCGCGCCTTTGCGGTTCAACTGTTTTTTGCTGGACCATTTGGAGATAGCCATGCCCAAAGTCCTTATTCCTCTCGCCGCTGGCTGCGAAGAGATCGAAGCCGTTACTGTCATCGATGTGCTGCGCCGTGCCGGGGTGGATGTGGTGGTTGCGGGCTTGCAGCCGGGCATTGTCAAGGCCAGCCGGGGTACGCTGCTGGTGCCGGACTGCACACTGGATGTGGCCATGCATGAGAATTTCGACATGGTGGTGCTGCCAGGCGGGATGCCGGGCATGACCAATCTCAAGGAGGATCCGCGCATTATTCCCCTGTTGCAAAAGATGGCGCAGGACGGCAAGTACACCTGTGCAATATGCGCTGCCCCGGTGGTGCTCGCCGAGGCTGGCCTGCTGAAGGATAAGACGGCAACCAGCTATCCGGGCTTCGTGGACGCAATGAATCTGCCTGACACCACTTTCAGCAACGATCCGGTGGTGAAGGATGGTAAGGTAATCACTTCGCGTGGCCCCGGTACGGCGATGGATTTTTCTCTTGAGCTGATCGAAACGCTGCTTGGGCGCGTCCGGCGTGACGAGGTTGAGGCCGGGTTGCAGCGGCCTGGAAAATACTGAAGAGGCGCATATGAATATCACCGTGCTGGACAATGCGCGTTTCCCGGAAGCCGCCCAGTTTCCCCTGCTCAAGGCAGCCAAATACGGCTGGCAGGAATATCCGCAGCTGACGCCGGAACAGATTGGCGAGAATTGCTGGCGCACCCATATCGTCATCACCCTCGGCACCGAACTGCCTGCCGAAGTGCTGGATAAACTACCCATGCTGAAACTGGTGATCGAGGCCAGGAACGGGCTGGTGGACCTGGAAACTGCCCTCGCACGCGGCATCGCCGTCAGTCGCACGCCGGATGGGCTGAGTTGCAGTCACTTCTGCCAGGAAGCGGTCGATATTATCGATGATTTCATGGCGGGTAAGCTCCGTCACTGCGTGATCTGACCTTTTCTTCAGCGCTCCGGGCTACAATAAAGGCATTCGTCTCAATTCCGGAGCAATGCAATGAAAATCCAATTCCATGGCGCCAGCCGCGAGGTAACGGGTTCCTGTTATGCGCTTGAAGCCGAAGGCGTGCGTTTTCTGGTTGACTGCGGCATGTTTCAGGGCGGCCGCGAGGCACGTGACAAGAATTATTCCGCTTTCGAGTTCAATCCGCGCGAGATCGACTTCGTGTTGCTTACCCATGCGCATATCGACCATTCCGGCATGCTGCCGCGTCTCGTTGCCGATGGTTTCCGCGGGCCGATTTATACCACGCACGCCACGGCGGAACTGCTTCAAATCATGTTGCGCGACTCGGCGCATATTCAGGAAAAGGAGGCCGAGTGGGGGCAGTATGCCCGTGGGCGGAATTCGCGCAAGGCCAGGGATGCAGAAGTAAAACCGCTTTACACCGTGGAAGAGGCGGATGCCTGTCTCAGTCAGTTGCAGCCTGTTTCCTACGATACTGAACTGTCGCCTCATGTTTCGGTACGCTGCAATTTTCGTGAAGCGGGGCATATTCTCGGTTCCGCGATCATTGAAGTCTGGGTGAACGATGCGGGACAGGCGCAGAAACTGGTGTTTTCCGGCGATCTCGGTAATGCCGGTCAGCCCATCCTGCAGGACCCCGCCATTATCGAGTCTGCCGATGTGCTTCTGATCGAATCCACTTATGGTAATCGTCTGCACAAGACCCTGGACCAGACCATGGACGAACTGGTGCATGCCGTCACCGATACGCTCAAGCGCAAGGGCGGCAATGTCATCATTCCGGCCTTCACGGTGGGGCGCACCCAGGAAATTATTTATCTGCTTTATGACCTGACCCGCCAGGGGCGTCTGCATGATCTCGACATCTATGTTGATTCACCCATGGCCACCAGCGCCACGGAAATTACCATGAGGCACATCGAGCTCATGGATACGGAAGCGCGCGGTCTGATGCAGTGGATGAAGGCCGGGCATAACGTCCCCCGAATCCAGTTCACCGAAACCGTCCAGGATTCAATGGCGCTCAATCATATCAAGGGCGGCGCCATCATTATTTCCGCCAGCGGCATGTGCGATGCGGGGCGCATCAAGCACCACCTGCGCTACAACCTGGGGCGGCCCGAGTGTACGGTGCTGATCACCGGCTTCCAGGCGGGCGGCACACTGGGCCGGCGTCTGGTGGATGGGGCAAAGACGGTGCGTATTTTCGGCCAGGAAATTCCGGTGCGCGCCGACCTCTATACCATCGGCGGCCTTTCCGCCCATGCGGACCAGGCTGGTTTGCTTTCCTGGCTGGGGCATTTCAAAAAGCCGCCGCACCACACCTTTATTGTTCATGGCGAAGAGAATGTCGCATTTGGTTTTGCAGACATGATTCGTGACAACTGGAACTGGCATGTGGAAGTGCCGGGCTATAAGGACGAATTTGATCTTTAGAGCGGGCGGCGAAATGAGAGGTGAGCGGTTTCTCAGAATAGCGGCAGGGCTGCTGCTGGCTGTTTTTGTTTCGGCCATGGCGCATGCCGATGCCTTGCCAGCGCCGGTCCGTGCCGCCCTCAAGGAGGCCGGGCTGCCCCAGTCCAGCCTGAGTGTATGGGTGCAGGATACCCAGGCCAGAGGGGCGCTGCTGGAAGTGAGGGCGGAGCAGGCCATGAACCCCGCGTCCACCATGAAGTTGGTGACCACTTACGCCGCTCTTGAAGTTCTTGGGCCGGCGTATCGCTGGAAAACAGAATCTTATGCAGATGCTCCGCTGACAGGGGAAACGCTGAATGGCAGCCTGGTTCTCAAAGGCTATGGCGACCCCAGGCTGACCCTGGAAAACTTCTGGTTGCTGCTGCGCGATTTACGCCAGCGCGGCCTGCGTGACATCCGTGGTGACGTGATCCTGGATCAGGGCTACTTCGAACCCTTCGCGCAAGACCGGGCGGCATTCGATAACGAACCGCTGCGCGCCTACAACACCCTTCCCCAGGCCTTGCTGGTGAATTTCAACGCCATCCGGATACGCCTGCTGCCACATGCAGATAACAAATCTGTCCGGGTAGTGGCAGACCCCGCGCCCCCTTCTCTGAGAGTGGTCAATGCGCTTGAAATGGATATCGCGCCCTGTGGCGACTGGCGTGAAGCTTTTGCCACCGAATTGACAGGAGCGGAACAGAAGCAAGTGCTAACTTTGCGTGGCCGCTTTTCCGCTGCATGTGGGGAAAAAAGTTTCAATCTGAACCTGCTGCCGAATGGCCTGTATGTGGATAGCGTGTTCCGCCTGCTATGGGAAGAACTGGGCGGAACGCTGAACGGCAGTGTCCGGGCAGGGGAGTTGCCGGCGGGTGCGGCTCTGCTGGCGAGTTTTGACTCGCCCCCGCTGGGCGATGTGATGCGCGACATCAATAAATTTAGCAATAACGTCATGGCACGGCAATTATTCCTGACGCTGGGGGCCGAGCAATCCGGGCCGCCCGCCACGCCGCGCAAGGGCGCAGCAGCCATCGAAAACTGGCTGGTAAAAAAAGGGCTGGATTTCCCCGAACTGGTGCTGGAAAACGGTTCCGGCCTGTCGCGACTGGAGCGTATCAGCCCCAGGCATCTCGGAATGCTGCTGGTGAGCGCCAGCAACAGCGCCGTGTTCGGCGAATTTGAATCCTCCCTGCCCATCGTCGCGGTGGATGGCACCATGAAAAAACGTTTGCAGGATCACGCAGTCGCCGGGCATGCCCATATCAAGACCGGATCGCTTGAAGGTGTGCGCAGCGTGGCAGGCTATGTTTTCGATGCAAAGGGGCGGCGCATGGCCGTCGTGGCGATGGTCAGCCATCCCCGCGCCAGCGCGTCGCGCCCGGTGCTGGATGCCTTGCTGCAATGGGTCTATGAGCGCCATTAAGGCGCTGTTCAACCTGCCCTCCGCCGTATGGCTGCTGGGCCTGGTCAGCTTGCTCAACGACAGCGCCAGCGAACTGGTCTACCCGTTGCTTCCACTCTATCTGGCTTCGGTGCTGATGGCGGGCCCCAAGGCGCTGGGCATCATCGAGGGCATCGCCGAAGCCACAGGCAGCCTGCTCAAGCTCTTCGTCGGTGTCCTGTCCGACAAACTGGGTTCCACCAAATACTGGGTAGTCGGCGGCTACAGCCTGGCCGCGTTGGGCCGGCCGCTGCTGGCGCTGGCGACTTCCTGGCCCATGGTGCTGACATTGCGTTTCGCCGACCGGGTGGGCAAAGGGCTGCGTTCCTCGCCGCGCGATGCCTTGCTGGCTTTGAGTGTCGTGCCGGAGCAGCGTGGCCTGGCCTTCGGTGTCCATCGTGCCATGGACAATGCCGGCGCGGTGATCGGGCCACTGCTGGCGGCCTGGTTGCTGTCGCGCCACATGCCGATCCGGGACATCCTCCTGTGGACGCTGGTTCCGGGCGTGTTGGCCGTTGTTCTGGCACTTTGCATCCGGGAGCCGAAACGCGACCGGCAGATGCCCAGGCCGTCTTTCAGCTGGAAGCTGGAGGGGTTCCCGCCAATTTTCAAGCGCTATCTGCTGGTGCTGGCGTTGTTCACCCTGGGTAATTCCTCCAACATGTTCCTGCTTCTGCGTGCCAGGGAAATGGGGGTGCCGGAATATCAGGTGCCGCTGCTGTGGGCGCTGGTATCGGCGGTGGCCATGCTATTTTCCACCCCGTTCTCGGCGCTGTCCGATCGTCTGGGACGGGTACGGCTGATCGTTTCCGGCTGGGCGGTGTATGGCCTGTTCTACCTGCTGCTGGGGCTGAACGGCAATGTCCTGTGGCTGCTGTGGCCACTGTTCGCTTTCTACGGCCTGTTTCTCGCGGCCACCGAGGGCGCAGAAAAGGCGCTGGTCGCCGATCTGGCGCCAACAGAATTGCTGGGTACGGCCTATGGCTGGTTTAACCTCACCGCCGGCCTGCTGTTGCTGCCGGCTTCCTTCCTGTTCGGCTGGCTGTGGCAGGATATCAGCCCGGAAGCGGCATTCGGCTTTTCGGCGTCGTGCGCGGTTCTGGCGGCCCTGCTTTTGAAGTTCTGGGTGGCGCCGCAAGCGCCGGTAATTAGAGTTTCCTGACGGAGAGAAGATGATGAAATTGATAATTAACTTGCTGATGTTCTTCACGGCTTTATGGACTGGTAGTGCAGCTTATGCAGTCACCCTTTCTGCGCATCCTGTGGCAGAAAATGTTTACGCGATTGTCGGCGACACCGGCATGCGTACCTACCAGAATGAGGGTATGAACGCCAACAGCGGTTTTGTGGTTACCAGGGAGGGCGTAGTGGTAATCGACAGCGGCCCGACCTGGCTGGTGGCGAAGGAAATCCACCGTGTCATCAAGAAGGTGACCAAACAGCCGGTAAAAATCGTCATCAATACCGGCGGGCAGGATCACCGCTGGCTGGGCAACGGCTACTTCAAATCCATCGGTGCCGAGATCATTGCAGCACGGCCCGCTCTGGCCGACATGCAGGCGCGCGGCGATGCGCAACTGGAAGCTTTGCGCCAGACTCTCCTCAAGAAGGCAGCTGGAACCCAGCCAGTTTATCCCGACCGCTTCTATGAAAAGTCCGAAATCCTCAAACTGGGCGGGCAGGAAATCCATCTGCTGTATTTCCACGGCGGCCATACACCGGGCGACAGCATGGTCTGGCTGCCACAGCAAAGTGTGCTGTTTTCCGGCGATCTGGTCTATGTGGACCGGATGCTCGGGGTGCTGCCTTTCAGCAGCACTCGTGACTGGCTCGCTTCTTTTTCGGAAATGGAAAAACTCGATCCGCGCACCATCGTTCCCGGCCATGGCCGGGTCTGTGATCTGGCTAAAGCGCGCCGGGAGACAAGAGACTATCTGGCCTTGCTGCGCGGCCACATGAAGCAGGCAATCGAGCAGGGCGCAGATCTGCAAACGGCCATTACCTCACTCGATCAGAGTGCCTTCAGGCATCTCCAGCACTTCGATCTGTTGAGTGGCGGTAATGCCAGCAGGACCTACCTCGAAATGGAAACCGAGTAAGGGAAAAAATCTGGTTTTACTCAGATTGCAATGCTCTTGAGCAGAATATAGCTCGCCACGAATACCAGGAAAACCCCGAAGCTGCGTTTCAGAGTCTCCTGCGAGAAGCGGTGCGCGATACGTGTGCCGACGAAGCTGCCGGCCACCGTCACTGCCGTGAATGAAGCCATGATTGACCAGTCCACCGGCACCGCCCCGACATAGCCGGCGAATCCAGCGTAAGATTTTGCCGCGACGATGACCAGCGAGGTACCGATGGCGAGCTTCATCGGGATGCCGGACAGCAGCACCAGCGCCGGCACGATCAGGAACCCGCCGCCCACGCCCACCAGTCCGGTCAGCACGCCGACCCCGACGCCGTGGGCGGCGATGTGGCCCATGTGCGCCGCAATGGTTTCATCTTCCGATAAAGGCGGGCCGCCCGCCGTGGCCAGTTGAGTAACGGGCTGCTTTTTGGGTTGCAGCATCTTCCAGGCGGCGGCATACATCACCAGCGCGAACAGGGTGAGCTGCACCTGCACCGGTGTGTAAACCCCGAGGCGGGCGCCGCCGTAGGTGCCGATCACGCCGAACAGGCCGAACATCATCGCCACCTTGATGTCGACATTGCCGCGCCGCCAGTTATCCCAGCCCGAAATGGTGGCGGTCACCGCGACGATGCCCATGCTCATGGCGATGGCCGACTTGGCCTCCACGTTAAGCAGGAGCATCAGTGCCGGCATGGCGATGATGGATCCGCCGCTGCCGAACAGGCCCAGCACGATGCCGGTGATGGCGCCGGAAAGAATGGCCAGGAAAATCATGATCAGTCTCCATGAAATATATTCAAACGAATACTTAATTAAGGGTAAATATTTTAGAACGTCAGTACCTTGCCGGCCCATTCCGTCCACTCTGCAAGATGCTCCAGGGTGGAGTGCTGGGCGCCGGGAATCAGCTCTTCATCCCGCAAGCCGCGCGCCTCCATGCATACGCCACAGACACCGATCTGGCCGTTACGCTTCAGGATGCTCTGGATGAAAAACTCGATGTTGTAGTAGCCCTGCGGGACTTTCTGACCGGATTTCGCGCACAAAGCCGCATCGCCCAGCAGGAAGACGCGGATCTCATTGTCTTCGGCTTTTGACAATGTGCGTGCCAGGCGCAGGCCGTTGTAGCTGCGCTCGGTGCCATAGGGTGGATCGTTGAGGATGAACAGGTAGTTCATGACTATTTTCCTATCTATATTCAAACGAGTATTTGAATAGTCTGACAAGAAGATGCCATGCGTGTCAATAGAGTTTTAGCAAATTATCAGTCGCGACTGGAAATTGGGCGCTGCTCGGCTTTCCACTCGGGGAAGCCATCTTCCAGGCGGCGGGCGCTGAAGCCTTCTTCGCGCAGCCGGGCCACGGCATCAAAGGCCAGCATGCAGTAGGGGCCGCGGCAGTAGGCGACGATTTCCTGATCGCGCGGGAGCTGGTCAAGACGGTCTTTAAGCAGGTTCAAAGGGATGTTGACCGCGCCTTCGATGTGGCCGGCTGCATATTCCGATGGCGGGCGCACGTCGATCACCATGGCGCCACCGGAGCGGACTTGCTCCAGTAGTTCATCGCGTCGCAGCGGGGTGAGGTTGTCCTTGCTCTCGAAGTTGTCGCGCACAATGCGGTCAACTTCCGCCAGATGGGTTTCCGCTACCTGTTGCATGGCCGTGATGAGGTGAAGAACATCATCGCCTGCCAGGCTGTAGATCACCTGCAGGCCTTCCTTGCGTGACTGCACCAGGCCGCCCTCACGCAGGATTTGCAGGTGGTGGGAAGTATTGGCGACCGACATGCCGCTGGCTTGCGACAGGGCATCCACGCCGCGTTCGCCCTGGGCGAGGGCTTCCAGCAGTTCAAGGCGGTTAGCGCTGGCAAGGGATTTCGCCACGCGGGCAAATTGCTCGAACAGGCGTTTCTTGGGCGAAAGCGGGTTGGTCATGGCTGAATTATCCTAAAAAAAGCAGTTAGCCACGGAGTTCACGGAGAACACGGAGTAAAAACAATGAACTGCACGTTATTTGGCATTCACCCATCGGGTGAGTCCATAAAAAGGCCCAAGACTGCCTTTCTCCGTGCCCTCCGTGAACTCCGTGGTTCCGAACTGAGGTTTTTAGGATTATAGCCCCAGCTTCTGCCACATCTCGTCCACCCGGTGCTTCACCGCCTCGTCCATGACGATGGGCCGCCCCCATTCACGGCTGGTTTCGCCCGGCCACTTGTTGGTGGCGTCCATGCCCATTTTGCTGCCCAGGCCGGAGACCGGACTGGCGAAGTCGAGGTAGTCGATAGGCGTGTTCTCAATCAGCAGCGTATCGCGCGCCGGGTCGACGCGGGTGGTCATGGCCCAGATCACTTCCTTCCAGTCGCGGATGTTGACGTCCTCGTCGGTGACGATGATGAATTTGGTGTACATGAACTGGCGCAGGAAACTCCACACGCCGAACAGCACGCGCTTGGCGTGGCCGGGGTACTGTTTCTTGATGCTGACGATGGCCATGCGGTAGGAGCAGCCTTCCGGCGGCAGGTAGAAATCGGTGATTTCCGGGTATTGCTTCTGTAGCAGCGGCACGAAGACCTCGTTCAGCGCCACGCCAAGGATGGCCGGTTCGTCTGGCGGCTTGCCGGTGTAGGTGCTGTGGTAGATCGGGTTCTTGCGCATCGTGATGCGCTCGATGGTGAAGACCGGGAACTCGGCCACTTCGTTGTAGTAGCCGGTGTGGTCGCCGTAGGGGCCTTCCGGCGCCATTTCGCCGGGATGGATCACGCCTTCGAGCACGATTTCGGCGCTGGCGGGTACCTGCAGGTCATTGCCCAGGCATTTCACCAGTTCGGTCTTGGAGCCGCGCAACAGGCCGGCGAACTGGTATTCGGAAAGCGAATCCGGCACCGGCGTTACTGCGCCCAGTATCGTGGCCGGGTCGGCACCGAGTGCCACGGAAACCGGGAAGGGCTGGCCCGGGTTGGCTTCCTGAAAATCGCGCAGGTCCAGCGCTCCGCCGCGATGGGCGAGCCAGCGCATGATGACCTTGTTGGGCGCGATCACCTGCTGGCGGTAGATGCCGAGGTTCTGGCGTTTCTTGTAGGGCCCTTTGGTGATCACCAGCCCCCAGGTAATGAGCGGTGCCACATCTCCCGGCCAGCAGGTCTGGATGGGAAGCCTGGCGAGATCAATATCCTTGCCTTCCCACACCACGTCCTGGCAGGGGGCGCTGGAAAGCTCTTTCGGTGCCATGTTGAGCACCTGCTTGAAGATCGGCAGCTTGTCCCAGGCTTCTTTCAGACCCTTGGGCGGTTCGGGTTCTTTCAGAAAAGCCAGCAATTTGCCGACTTCGCGCAATGCCTCCACCGAATCCTCGCCCATGCCCATGGCAACGCGCTTTGGGGTGCCGAACAGATTGGCCAGCACCGGGATGCTGTGGCCTTTCGGGTTTTCGAACAGGATGGCCGGGCCTTCCGCACGCAGTACGCGGTCGCAGATTTCGGTCATTTCCAGATTTGGGTCGACGGCGGTGCTGATGCGCTTCAGTTCGCCCTGTTGCTCAAGTTGTGCGATGAAGTCGCGCAGGTCCTTGTATTTCATTCGAAAACCATTTCCTTGCCGTCATTGAGGCGCAGCCAGCCCTTGACGATGCGGTAGATCACCCAGACGGCATCGGCTGCTAAAACAAACCAGCCCACCAGTACGATGAGCAAAACGCTGCCGATCACGCCCCACAGCAGACCGAACCAGAAGGTGCGGATCTGCCAGCGGAAGTGCGATTCCAGCCAGGTGCCGCGTATATCGTCGACTTTGACGTAATTGATCACGATGGCAACGATGGCGGTAATGCCGACGAAAAAGGACAGGGCCTGCAATGCATAAACCACGGTGGTGATGGTCTTGGCGGAATCGAGGTCGGGGGTGTGGGCGGGTACGTTCATGTCAATTATTCCTTAGCGGGTGCGGAAGGACATATGGCAGGCCACGCAACTTGATGTGAGCTGCTGCAATGCCGTAAGCGCCTTGGTCCGGTCGCCCTGATGCGCCACTTTGGCGAATTCGGTCGCGGCGTCGTGCATGTTCCAGCCCATCTGTTGCATGGTGTTCGGCATGAAGCGGCCCGGACCCTGGCCGCGTGCGATGGCGGCATGCTTGCCCATGCTGCTTTGGCCCATGCGTTTTTCCGCGGTTTCGGCAGCGGCATCGAGCCGGTTTTCCGCCAGATAGCCGATGATTTCGTTCAATGCCAGCAGATGGTCCTGCATGTCGGCGCGCATCAGGCTACGCGGCAAATCGGGCATCTCGACCAGTTGACGGTGATCCTGAGGGGGGGCAGGCGCTTGAGCCAGGGCCAGTGAAGCAGGCAATAGCAGGGAAAGAATCAATATGGTATGGCGCATGGCAACTCCTTGTGCGGTTGGGCGCTCGGGCTGGCGTGCAGCCTGGATCGGTCTTGTTGCGCCCGCCTGAGATCAATAAAAATTTTTCAGGTAACTGAGCGTCGTTTGCCAGTAGTTTAGCAGGATGCCGCCGAAGATCGCTGCACCGAACCAGTTGTTATGGATAAAGGCCTTGAAGCACTTGTCCTTATCCCGGTTCCTGATCAGGGTGTAGTGATAGACGGCGATACCCAGTGCCACGGCGAGGCCGAGGTAATAATACAGTCCGAGCCTGAGTGCTGCGCCGACTCCGGCAAGGATGGCCAGGGTCATGCCGTAGCAGATCAGTACAGCCAGCACGTCGTATTGGCCAAAGGTGATGGCGGAAGTCTTGATTCCAATCTTGAGGTCATCCTCGCGGTCCACCATGGCATATTCGGTGTCGTAGGCAACGGCCCAGAAAATATTGGCCAGCAGCATGAGCCAGGCAATAACCGGCACCGTGTTCGTTTGCGCCGCGAAGGCCATGGGGATGCCGAAGCCGAAAGCAACGCCGAGGTAGGCCTGGGGAATGGCAAAGAAACGCTTGGTGAAAGGATAGCTGGCGGCCAGGAAGAATGCGGCGACAGACAGCATGACGGTCAGTTTGTTGAGGCGCAGGATCAGAAGCAGGGCGCTGATAATGAGCACGGCGAACAGGGTCAGCGCTTCTTTCTTGCTGACCAGTCCGGCGGCCATGGGGCGGTTCCGGGTGCGCTCGACGTGCGGATCAAAATTGCGGTCGGCATAGTCGTTGATGACGCAACCTGCTGAGCGCATCAGTACCGTGCCGAGCATGAAAATCCACAGGATGATCCAGTTCGGCTGACCGGCAGAAGAAATCCACAGCGCCCAGAGCGTCGGCCAGGCCAGCAGCAGGATGCCGATGGGCCTGTCGAGCCGCATCAGGCGTTCATATAAATCGAGTTTTTGTTTCAGTTTCATGGTGCCAGTTCCAGGATGCCGGGCAGAAAAACCTCCGTTACCAGAATCGGGTAGCGGCCCAGCGTAAAGACCGAACGGCGAGCCCAGAGGTGGGCCGGGCAATCATTCAGAATACGGCTGGCACGGCGATAGAGTTCATGACGGCGATTGAGCTTTTTAAACTGCAGGGGTTTGCGCTGCACTCTCGGGTTTGTGAACAGGGCTGCGCCCAGCGGTTTACTACCCAGTTTGCTCAGTGCCTGCCATGGGCCGCGTAGTCCGGCGCGGGGAATAACGCTGTGCGCAAACACCACCGGCGTTTCGCCGCAGTACAGGTGAACTTCGCGCAGCAGGGCAAAATTGCGCGGGTTGAGATTGACGGAGGCCGCTTCGTCGCGCCCTGGTCTGCCCAGAGCGAGACGCAAGCCGCGTACGCTGAATGCGTTGCACCGCATCCGGATGCGGTGCGTAAGCGAACCCCGGTCGACCAGCCATGAGCGATAGGGGCAGTGCATGGTCGGTGGGCGCGGTTGCCAGAGCAGGGGAAGGTGACGCATGGTAAGGAGGTCTGATTTATATTACGCTGGGTTCGGCCTATTTTTTCTCCAGCCAGTTCTGCAGGTCGAGGTACTCCTGCTGGCTGCCTGGAACAAAGCCTTTTACGCCCAGTTTTGCCAGCAGTTGCTTGCCATCTTCGGAGCTTTCCAGATTGACCAGGGCAGTCTGAATTTTCATTACATCCTCCTTGCTCATGTCGGGTGAAGCGATGATCGACCAGAACGGCATCTTGCGGCTTTCGAACAATACGCTGCCTCCCTTGGCGACCCAGTTTTTGGCTACGACGGGCGACACCATGCCGACATCGGCAAACCCTTTTTCCACGATGAATTCGATTGCGTCCTGGAATCTTGCGGCCTGGATATTGTTTGCAGCGGGAGTCAAGCTCCGGTCACGCAACTCGGCCAAGCCAGCCCTTTCCATGAAGGTTCCCTTGGCCATGGAAATGCGTTTTCCAAGAATATCTTCCGGTTTTTTCAGGGGGGAGTTGGCGTTTACAATGAATTTGACCGTGAACTCACCCTTGGCCATGGCGACCAGTTGATACTGATGGTCGCGTATGGCCTTGGCCGAGACGTTGGCCGGTTTTGAAAAGAATAGCGCGTAACGCCCCTTGTTGAGATTGGCGGTCGAGCTTGTCAGGTTTTGAGAGGATTCCAGTTTGACCGGTTTTTGCAGTGTCCTGGAGAAGAAATCAGCAAGGGCCCGGTATTTTCGTTGAATCTCACCAACCCCTTGTTGCCCGGCTGTGCCTTCGTTGATGCCGAACAGCAAACTTTCTGCGGGTACTGCAGGTTTGGCGGCCGCATGGGCGGAAAGCGGGAAACACAGCGCAATAATCAGATACGACAAAAAACGTTTCATGCCTTTTCCTCCAGAATGTTTTTATGGGTTTTACCAGCCCCGCAGGGCAAAAATTCTAACAGCATTTGGTCCATATTCCTGTTCTTAAATGTCATCAATTTCATCTGGAAATCTGTGCTACAGCGTTTCCTGCTCCAGGGTGAAGCCTGCTCCGGCATCCTGCCCGAGTGTCTGTGCCAGATAAGGCATGATTTCTGCGAGTGTTTTATGCAGCGTCCAGGGCGGGTTGATGATGAACATCCCGCTGCCATGCATGCCGAAGCCATCGGATGATGGGGTATGCACGGTCAGGGCGGCATGCAGCCAGTTTTTTACCGGCAGGTTTTTGAGTTTTTCAGGCAACTGCCGCGCTTCTGGCCGGGAGAGCTGCGGATACCAGATTGCATAGGTGCCGGTGGCAAAGCGCGTCAGGCCGTCTTTCAGCGCCGAGATGACGTTTGTGTAGTCGTCGCGGGTCTCGTAGGAAGGATCGATCAGTACCAGCGCGCGGCGGGGCGGCGGGGGGAGCAGCGCCTTGAGCGCGTCAAAGCCGTTGGCGGTGGTGATGGCGACCCGCCGGTCAGCGAAATTATCCTGCAAGATCCGGCTGTCGCTGCTGTGCAGTTCGAACAGCCGCAGGCGATCCTGAGCGCGCAAGGTTTGCAGCGCCAGCCAGGGCGAGCCGGGGTAAAAATGCAGCGCCCCGCCGGGGTTGACGGCATGCACCAGGCTCACATACTCGGCCAGCGCCGGGGGCAGGTCCTCGCGTTGCCATAGCCTGCCGATGCCGCTTTCATACTCCTTCAGCTGGGTTGCATAGCCCGAATCCAGGGAATAAAGCCCCGCTCCGGCATGCGTGTCGATGATCCAGAAAGGCTTGTCCTTCTGTCCCATGTAGCGGGAGAGCTGGATCAGCAGCAGGTGTTTCAGCACATCGGCGTGGTTGCCGGCATGAAAGGCATGGCGATAGCTCAGCATGGAGGCATTCCAGGTGACGGCATGTCGATGAGTTGTCCGATAATCGTGATTCAGTAACCGCAAAGTCGCTAAAGACGCGAAGAAAAAGCCCGCGATGAATAGGGATATTTATCCTGATAATGGAGCCGGGGTTGTTAACGCATTGATCTTGCTTTGCGCCTTTGTGTCTTTGCGGTTCATAAGGCGCGCTCAGAATTATACCTTGAGATAGTCCTGCTGCTGCCCCAGCCAGCGTTCGAGATGGCGGGTGGCGTGATCGGGGAATCCGGCCAGCATGCGTTCGGCGGCGTGACGGGCGGCTTTGAGCAAATGCTGGTCGCGTTCGAGGTCGGCAAACCTGAGCATGGGCACCCCGCTCTGTCGTGCGCCGAGGAATTCTCCCGGACCGCGCAGGGCCAGATCCTGGCGCGCAACCTCGAAGCCGTCGTTGTTTTCGTAAATGATTCTGAGCCTTGCGCGGGCGGTTTCGGACAGAGGCGGCTGGTATAGCAGGATACAGGTGCTTCGCGCCGCACCGCGCCCTACCCGGCCGCGCAACTGGTGCAGCTGGGAGAGTCCGAAGCGTTCGGCGTGCTCAATCACCATCAGCGAGGCATTGGGGACGTCCACACCGACCTCGATCACGGTGGTGGCCACCAGCAACTGGATTTCTCCAGCCTTGAAACGCGCCATGGTGGCGGCCTTCTCTGCTGCAGGCAGGCGGCCATGGACAAGGCCGATGCTGAGTTCCGGAAAGGTCTGGGTGAGTAGTTCGAAAGTCTCGAGTGCAGTCTTCAACTGAAGCGCTTCGGATTCTTCGATCAGCGGGCACACCCAGTAGGCTTGCCGTCCCTGCACGCAGGCATCGCGAATGCGGGCGATGACCTCGTCGCGGCGCGCACTGTCTACCAGCCGGGTGACGATGGGGGTGCGTCCCGGCGGCAACTGGTCAATGACCGAGACATCCAGGTCGGCGTAATAGCTCATCGACAGGGTGCGCGGAATGGGCGTGGCGCTCATCATGAGGAGGTGAGGGGTGAGGGGCGTGCCCTGAGCGCAGTCGAAGGGTGAGGCGCGTGCCCTGAGCGCAGTCGAAGGGTGAGGCGCGGAGATATCCGTTACTTTGCCCTTTTCCCGCAATGCCAGACGCTGGTGTACGCCGAAGCGGTGTTGCTCGTCGATGATGGCCAGCCCCAGCTGGCGGAATTCCACTTGTTCCTGGAACAGGGCGTGGGTGCCGATGGCGAGCTGTGCCTCGCCGCTGGCAACGCGCTCCAGCGCGGCGCGTTTGTCTTTCCTGCCGAGGCTGCCGCTGAGCCAGGCCACGGTGATTCCAAGCGGCTCCAGCCAGGCGGAGAGCTTCAGATAATGCTGCTCGGCCAGAATTTCGGTGGGGGCCATGATGGCTGCCTGGAAGCCGTTTTCGATGGCCTGGCAGGCCGCCAGTGCCGCCACGACAGTCTTGCCGCTGCCTACGTCGCCCTGCAGCAGGCGCTGCATGGGGTGGGTCCGGGACAGGTCGGCGCTGATTTCGGCGCAAACACGCTGCTGGGCGGCTGTGAGCGGAAAGGGCAGGTGCTCCAGCAGGGCGGCGGCAAGCTGCTGCCGCGGCGGCAGGGGCGATGCGCCGCGCGCGCGCCGCTTCTGGTAGTGGAGGCGCATGGAGAGCTGCTGCGCCAGCAGTTCATCGAAAATCACGCGCTGCCAGGCAGGGTGGTTTCTTTCCTCCAGCGCGGACGGGCTGACGTCGGGCGGGGGCTGGTGCAGCAACGTGATGCTGGCTGCAAAATCCGGCAGATTCAGCGGGGTGCGCAGGGCGTCGGGCAGGGTGTCGCAAAGGTCCGCGTCATTCAGGGCCTGGCCGATCAGCTTGCGCAAGGTGCCCTGACCGAGCCCCTGGGTGGTGGGGTAGACCGGCGTGAGGGCTTCGGCGAGGGGTTCGTCTTCCTTCACGATACGGTACTGAGGGTGGACCATTTCCGCGCCGAAAAAACCATGGCGCAGCTCGCCCAGGACGCGCACCTTGACGCCGGGGGTCAGGGTTGCGGCCTGGCTGGGATAAAAATGCAGAAAACGCAGTTGCAACGTCCCGCTGCCGTCCTGCATCTTGACGGTCAGCATCTTGCGCGGCTTGTAGGTGACGCTGGCGTGGGTGACAAGGCCTTCGATCTGCACCACCTGACCGATGGGGGCATCTGCGACAGGATAAAGATGCGTCTCGTCCTGATAGCGCAGCGGCAGGTGGAGCAGCAGGCCGAAAGGCGTGTGGATGCCGAGTTTTGCCAGTTTTTCCCGGGCGGCCTTGCCGGCCTTGATATCAGTCCCGCCTGGCGGACCTGATTCTTTCTCAGCATCGGGAGCGCGTGGCGGCATTACTCGCCCAGGTGCAGGACCGCATCCATTTCCACCAGCGCACCGCGCGGCAGTTCTTTCACGCCCACGGCGGCACGGGCGGGGTAGGGCTGGTCGAAGTAGCGGGCCATGATTTCGTTGACCTTGGCGAAGTGAGCCAGATCGGTGAGGTAGACGTTGAGCTTGACCGTGGCATTGAGGTTTGCGCTGGCGGCACTGGCCACTGCGCCGAGATTGAGGAATACCTGGTTGATCTGCGCTTCAACGCCCTCGGCCATCTGCATGGTCTGCGGGTCGAGGCCGATCTGGCCGGAGAGATAAACCGTAGCGCCGACGCGGATGCCCTGCGAGTAGGTGCCGATGGCGGCCGGGGCGTTGGGTGTGCTCAATACTTGTCTGGTCATGGTGTTTTCCTTGCTTGCTGGTTCTGAATTGTCTGTTAAAACCTAACCCCTCCCAGCCTCCCCTTGTGCGAGCATCCGCTATGCGGATTGCCTGCTTGACCCGTTTCAGGGGAGGGGTAGATCGGGGAGCGCCGCAAACTCCTCCCCTGATAAGGGGAGGCTGGGAGGGGTTGGGTTTAGCCCTTCATCCGGTTGATCCTTACCACTTCCGTCAGTTGGCGCAGGCCGCGCATGACGCGGGCGAGATGCATGCGGTTTTCCACCTGCAGGGTGAAATACATGGTGGTGTAGGCGCTGCCGTCCTCTTCTTCCATGCTGACATTGTCGATATTGGAGTCGGCGTCGGCAATGGTGGCCGCCACTTTGGCCAGCACGCCGCGCTGGTTGGCCACCACCAGCTTGATCGAGACCTCGAAAAACTTCTTGGTATCCGGATCCCATTCCACGTCCACCCATTTGTCCGGGTCGCTGCGGTAATGCGCGATGGCGGGGCAGTCGTGGGTGTGGATGATGAGGCCCTTGCCCTTGTTGATGAAGCCCAGGATGGGGTCGCCCGGGATGGGGCGGCAACAGCTGGCGAACTGCACCGCCATGCCTTCGGTACCGCGAATGGTCATGGCGCTTAGCGGGCGTTTTTCATCCGTTGGCGATTCGCCCAGCGTTGCCAGTTGACGTGCCACGACAACATTGAGCCGCTTGCCCAGGCCGATATCGGCGAGGATTTCGCTCCTGGTTTTTCCGGCGTTCTCGCGCAGCAGCTTTTCCCAGGGGCCTTCGCCGATGCTGGCGGGGTTGATCTGCAAGGCGCGCAGTGCCTGCTGGAGCAGGCGTTCGCCCAGAGCGACAGATTCCTCGTAGTGCAGGGTCTTGAGGAAGTGGCGGATATGGGAGCGTGCCTTGCCGGTGGCAACGTAATTCAGCCAGGCCGGATTGGGGTTGGCATGGGTGGCGGTGATAATTTCCACATGGTCGCCGTTCCTGAGTTCGGTTCGCAGCGGGGCGTGTTCGTGGTTGATCTTGACCGTCACGGCGCGGTTGCCGACATCGGTATGCACCGCATAGGCGAAATCCACGGCCGTGGCACCGCGCGGCAAAGCCATGATCTTGCCCTTGGGCGTGAAAACATAGACCTCGTCCGGGAACAGGTCAACCTTGATATGCTCCAGAAATTCGGCGGCATCGCGGCTTTCGTCCTGGATCTCCAGCAGACTTTGCAGCCATTGATGCGTTTTCTGCTGCATGTCGCTGATGCCGGTCTCGCCGCTTTTGTAAAGCCAGTGCGAGGCCACACCGGCTTCGGCAATCTGGTGCATTTCCTGGCTGCGGATCTGAATCTCGATCGGCGTGCCGAAAGGGCCGAACAGCGTGGTATGCAGAGACTGGTAGCCATTCGCCTTGGGGATGGCGATGTAATCCTTGAATTTCCCCGGAATCGGCTTGTACAGGCTGTGCAGGGTCCCCATTGCGAGGTAGCAGGTAGGCGCATCCTTGACCGTGACGCGAAAACCGTAGATATCGAAGACTTCGGAAAAGGCCAGGTTCTTTTCCTGCATCTTTTTGTAGATGCTGTAGAGGTGTTTTTCCCGCCCGGTGACATTGGCTTCAATGTTGCAGCTGGCCAGTTTGTTCTTGATCGCCTCCAGTACCTTGCTCACCACCTCGCGCCGGTTGCCGCGCGCTGCCTTGACCGCCTTGTCCAGAACGGTGTAGCGGTTGGGGTGGGCGAAGTGGAAGCCGAGGTCCTCCAGTTCGCGATAGACGTTGTTGAGGCCGAGCCGGTTGGCGATAGGGGCGTAGATTTCCAGCGTTTCGTGCGAAATGCGCTGCTGCTTGGCGGCCTTCATCGACTCCAGCGTGCGCATGTTGTGCAGCCGGTCGGCCAGCTTGATCAGGATCACCCGCACGTCGCGCGCCATCGCGAGCAGCATCTTGCGGAAATTTTCAGCCTGGGCGTGGGCTTCCGACTGGAATTCGATCTTGTCCAGCTTGGAAACACCCTCTACCAGTTCGGCGACCTGTTTGCCGAACTGTGCGCCGATTTCCTCGCTGGTGGTTGCGGTGTCCTCCACCACGTCATGCAGCAGCGCAGCCATGATGGCCTGGGCGTCAAGGCGCCATTCGGCCAGGATGGTGGCGACGGCGAGCGGATGGGAAATGTAGGCTTCGCCACTTTTGCGCATTTGCCCGAGATGGGCAGCTTCGGCAACGCGAAAGGCGCCCTCGACCTGGGCGATGTCCTCAGGCTTGAGGTAAGTAGAGAGCGTCTCGGTGAGGTGGGAGGTGGGCATTTGGAGCGGAGAGCAGTGAGCGGAGAGCAGTGAGCGGTAAGGGGGGCTCCTCACCGCTTCCTGCTTACTGCTCTCCGCTCACCATATTTCATGCTTGTCCGCGGTTGAGAATTTCCCGGCCTACTTTTTCCATGGCGATTTCTTTCAGCGCGACGACGGTCGGCTTGTCACGGCCAGCTTCTACCAGCGGGGTGGCGCCGTTGGCCAGCTGCCGGGCACGGTAGGTGGCGGCCAGGGTCAGTTCGAAACGGTTGCTAAAGTTTTTCATGCAGTCATCGACGGTAATGCGTGCCATATTTATTTACTCCAGTGGGTTTTCAGATTTTTCAGGTCAGACTGGCGATGAGTTCGCCATGCCGTGCCAACTGTGCTCTGATGGTGAGGCGCTGGGCCCGGACTACTGCCAGCAAGTCCTGCTGTGCAGCATCAAAATCGTCGTTGATAATAACATAATCGAATTCGCCGACATGGCTGATGTCCTCGCGTGCCGCTGCGACTCGGCGCTGGATGACCTCTTCCGCGTCCTGGCCTCGTCCGGTAAGGCGCTGACGCAAGGCTTCTACTGAAGGCGGCAGGACGAAGATGCTGATTGCGTCCGGAATTAGCCTGCGCACCTGGGCGGCGCCCTGCCAGTCGATTTCGAGCAGAATGTCTTTGCCCGTCTTGCGCGAGGCCGCGATCCAGGGTTGTGAGGTGCCATAGAAGTTGCCATAGACCTCCGCACTTTCCAGAAAGTCGCCCCGATCCAGCATTTGTGTGAAGGCTTCGCGACTGACAAAGTGGTAATGCTGGCCGTCAATTTCGCCTGGCCGCGGCGCGCGCGTCGTATAGGAAATGGAAAGCTGAATGCCGCTGTCGGCAGCAAGCAGTTCTTTTACCAGGCTGGTTTTCCCCGCGCCAGACGGCGCAGCGACGATAAACAGGTTTCCGGTGCTCATGATTTTGCGCTCTTTGGTTAATGCAAATTGCGCTCACGATACCAGATTTGCATTTTTCACTCAGCCTGAAAGGTGAGGATCACACTCGCAAGCCCGACCTACAAGTTCAAACATCAATTGGCCATATCAATAGAATAAATTCTGGCCGAGCCAATAAGCCTGACCCGGCGAGCATCTTTGCGCTTATCATTTATGCTTTTATCCTGTTTGCACTTTAAGATTGGTTTTTTGTGGAATCCAGCTCTCCGAAACGCACCCTGCTCAGACGCCTGACCCGGTTTTTTGTTTTCAGCTTTACAGCCCTTTTTTTGCTGACCCTGATTGCACTGGGGATGCTGGCCTATTTTGAAGGCATGACTTCGACCTTTCAGGCTGAATATCTCGCCCGGCTTGGAAAGTCGCTGCGCTTCGAGCTCAAAGGTGGTCCCAATCCAGTGTTTAATGTCACTCAGTCGGGTCCTTATGATGAACGTCTGGGTTACAGCCGAGTCAAGGGCTGGACCCCGCGCCTGCTGGAGCAGGGCTTCCAGATCAGCCATCAGGCGCAAATTTCTGCACAGATGCAGGATTTGATCGGCCGTGGCCTGTTTGCGCCATATCATGAGAAAAGCCAGGCTGGACTGAATATTCTCGACCAGAACGGTGCTCGCCAGTATGGCGGTCTGTACCCCACTCGAATTTACCCAAATTTCGATGCGGTCCCGTCGCTGGTGCGCGACACCCTGCTGTTTATCGAGAACCGTGAGTTGCTTGATCAGGCGCATCCGAAAAAGAACCCCGCAGTAGAATGGGAGCGTCTCGGGCGTGCTGTGCTGGATAAAGGTATTCAGGCCATCAAGCCGGAACATGATGTGCCGGGCGGCAGCACGCTGGCGACGCAGATCGAAAAGTACCGGCATACGCCCAACGGGCTGACCCTCACTGCCGAGGATAAGCTGCAGCAGATGGCTTCTGCTTCGGTGCGCGCCTATCTGGACGGGGAAAACACCCTGCCATGGCGCAAGTCTGTCTTGGTGAGTTATCTCAATACCGTGCCGCTGGCGGCTGTCAACGGGTTTGGGGAAGTCAGCGGCATGGGCGATGGCCTGTGGGCCTGGTATGGGCTGGATTTTGAGCGCGTCAACAAGACCTTGCGGGCGTGGTCCGGCGCCCCCGCTGAAATCGAGGCCGTGGCGCCAGTTTACAAGCATGTGCTGAGTCTGATGATCGCGCAGCGACGGCCCTCCGGTTATCTCGTCGCGGGGCATGACGCGCTGGATGCACTGACCAACAGTCATTTACGCCTGCTGGCGAGTGAAGGGGTGATCCCGGCAGGTTTGCGCGATGCCGCCGTCAAGGTGAAGTTGCAGTTCCGCAAGGGGCCGATCGTCGAAGATCATGGTGCTTACTCCTCGCGCAAGGCGGTGAATGCGGTGCGTGTCCGGCTTGCCTCGCTGCTCGGAATGACTCGCCTGTATGAGCTGGACCGCCTTGACCTGACGGTGAAAACAACGCTCAACAAGGATCTCCAGCAGCAGGTCACGCATGTCCTGCGCCAGCTCGGGACCCCGGAATACGCCCGTGCTGCCGGCTTGTATGGCGAGCGCATGCTGGGTGCCGCCGATCCGGGACGCATCATCTATAGCCTGAATATTCATGAGCTGACTTCTGAAGGGGCCAAACTGCGCATCCAGGCTGACAATTACGATCAGCCCTTCGATATCAACCAGGGCTCCAAGCTGGACCTGGGATCGACCGCCAAGCTGCGCACTCTGGTGAGCTATCTCGAAATCATCGAAAAACTGCATCAGCGTTACGCCGGTGCTCCGGCAGACGAGCTGCGCAAAATCGAAATTGACCCGGTGGATTTTTTGACGCGCTGGGCGGTCGATTACCTCATTAGCCATGATGAAAGGAATCTGGCGGATATGCTGGATGCCGCCCTGGAGCGGCGTTACTCCGCCAGCCCCGCCGAGGCTTTCTTTACCGGCGGCGGGCTGCACTACTTCCACAATTTCAAGCGCGAAGATGACGGACAGGTGTTGAGTGTGCGCGAGGCCACGCGCAACTCGGTGAATCTGGTGTTCATCCGCATCATGCGCGATATTGCGCGTTATTACATGTTCAACATGGCGGATTCCTCAGCCAATATCCTGCGCGATGCCAAAGATCCCAATCGCAAAATTTACCTGCAACGTTTTGCCGACAAGGAAGGCAAGGAATTCATCAGCCGTTTTTACCAGAAGTACCGCAACAAGACACCCCAGGAAATCAGCGAAATTTTCTTTTCCGGCGTCAAGCCCACCCGAAGGCGTCTGGCGGCGGCGCATCGTTATATTTACCCCAATGCTTCACAGGCCGGCTTCACTGCCTTCATGGAGACGCGCCTGCCCGGTTTCGGTAATACCGGCGAACGCGCCATCGCGGCGTTGTACGAGGAGCTTTCGCCTGGCCGGCTGTCGCTTGCGGATCAGGGATACACCGTGCGTGTTCACCCGCTTGAACTGTGGCTGGCGGCTTTTCTCGTGCAACAACCTGGTGCCCAATACAAGGATGCCATCGAAGCCAGCGGTGCGGAACGCATTGAAGTCTATGGCTGGCTCATCAATACCAGCCGCAAGAATGCCCAGGACAGCCGGATCCGCAATTTGCTGGAAGTCGAGGCTTTCCTCGAAATCCACCGGGACTGGAAGCGTCTGGGTTACCCGTTCGACAATCTGGTCCCCTCGCTTGCCACCGCTATCGGCAGTTCGGCAGACCGGCCCGCCGCGCTGGCAGAACTGATGGGTATTATTCTTAACGATGGTGTGCGGCCACCCGCCAACCTGATCGAGGAAATGCACTTTGCGGCCGGCACTCCCTTCGAAACGATCTACAGGCGCAAGCCAGAAAAGGGCGAGCGCCTGTTCTCGCCGGAACTCGCTTCCGCTGTGCGCGGCGCGCTGATCAATGTGGTGGAACGTGGCACGGCCTCCCGTCTGGCGCGCGCTATCGTCAGGGACAACGGCGAGCAGATTGCCATCGGCGGCAAGACCGGTACCGGTGATCATCGTTATGTCACATTTTCATCCGCCGGTGTAATCAAGGAATCGCGCGCCGTGAATCGCTCGGCCACTTTTGTTTTCTTCATCGGCGACCGTTTTTACGGCACGCTCACTGCCTTTGTGCCGGGGGTTGCCGCAGCTGATTACAGGTTCACCTCGTCCCTCTCTGCGCAGATACTGAAACATCTGCTGCCCACGCTGAAGCCGCTTACTGATACCGCTCGGCCTTTGACAGAGCAGAAGATGCCCGGGAAGAAGGAAGTGATTCGTGCCGCCGTGCCAGAAACATTGCCTGGCCGGGATGAGGCGGTCAGCGCAACGGAAAAAGAGATGAGAAGCGAGGACGATTGATCTGGCCGGGCTTTCCCCCGGCCAGAATTTATTTCAATTGTAGGTCGGGTTTTAACCCGACATTTCGGGCTGAGGCCCGACCTTCAGTTCAAATATCAAATGGCCGCATTACACATCAATAAAAAGCCTGTCCCAGATTTCGCCCTAAATGAGTACTCCCTCTGTCCTATTGAATAACCACTTTCCGGTTGTGCATAATTACATGTAGTGATCGGCTGGTCATGTTCGTGCCTGCAGAAAATATACATTTTTATTACAGAGGTATTGCAGATAAAGCGATCTTGGAATATCCTATTAAAAATATTTATCCTTGCATAAAGACATAATATGCATGGGTCATAGAAGACTTTTGCGGTGAATGGGGGTTGTGTTGAAACCTTGTTGGAATGGATGGATGCGCACGTTGATACTGGCTTGCCTGGGTGTTGCCCTGGCCGGCCTTTTTGGCTGTGCGACAGAATTGCCAAAGAAAAAAGATTACGGGGATCTGGCGTGGCCTATGCCGCCGGAGCAGCCTCGCATCCGTTTTGTCGCCGAATATCATGGCCAGGATGATCTGGGGACGAGGGATGACTTTAAGGCGGCATTGCTGGGCGAGGAGAAGGCCGGGCTGGCGCTGCAGAAGCCCTACGGTGTGACCGCATCAGCCGATGGCAAGCTGATCTATGTTACCGACACTATGCTGCGTGCCATCATGGTGTTCGACCTGGAGAAGAAAGAGGTTAGGCCATTCAAAACGGATGCCCACGGCGCCATTTATAACCCGCTGGAAATTCGCATAGATAGCCAGGGGCGAATTTTTGTCAGTGACTCTTTGCGCAAGGAAGTGCTGGTGTTGAGCCCGGAGGGCAAGACACTGATGGTTCTTGGGAAAAAAGAAGATATTGGCCGCCCCACCGGCCTGGCCCTGGATGAGGCGCGAAACCGGCTGTATGTAACAGATACTGTCAAGCATCAGGTGGTGGTGTACGACATGACCGGAAAACACCTTTTTACCTTTGGGGAAAGAGGTTCGGAGCCGGGGCAGTTTAATTACCCGATCAATCTGGCAGTGGACCGTGATGGCAATCTGCTGGTGACAGATAGCGGCAATTTCCGCATTCAGGAGTTTGACCAGGAAGGGAAATTTATCGGCACATTCGGACAGTTGGGCGATTCCTACGGCAGCTTCAGCCGCCCTAAAGGTATTGCGGTAGATTCCGAAAATAATGTGTATGTAGTTGATGCGGCTTTCAATAATTTCCAGATTTTCAGTCGCGACAAGAAGATTCTTCTTTTTGTCGGACGGCTTGGGAATGAGCCGGGCATGTTCTGGCTGCCCGCAGGCTTGTTCATTGATGGTTCTGACAGAATTTATGTGGTGGACTCAATCAACGAAAGAGTCCAGATATTTCAGTATCTTAAGGAGAAGGGGGCTGTGAGTGGAAAATAAAATTGAAGTGGAGTGTATTTTTTAGTAGAGGTTGGCGGGTACAAAACGGATGAACTCCGTTGATCCGTTGTTAAATGGAAAAATAAGCGGCATAGGCAGCAACAATGCCGGTGTAAAAATACTCTGGAGGAGTAAATGTCATGAAAAATCAAATTCGAAATAAAAGCTGGCTGGCGGGGGGCTTGCTCCTGCTGGCAGGTATGATGGCCGGGGGCAGCGCGCTGGCAGGAATAGCGACAACCAAGCATAACCTGTCCACCAGCGGCACGGGAACTTTCAAGGCAGCCGCCGGCGACACGACGGAAATCTGCGTTTTCTGCCATACGCCCCACGGTGCGAATACAACGGCTAACACGCCATTGTGGAACCGGACGCTTTCATCTGTTGCAGCATATGGTGTTTATTCCAATACCAACTCGCTTGACTCAACACCTGCCGAGGTTGCTGGTGGGGCTACGACAACTAACCTGTGCCTGTCCTGCCATGATGGCACGATTGCACTCAACTCCTTGCTGAATTACCCCAATCCAAGCACAAGCATTGCCATGGCTGGCGGCGTGACCACGCTTACCGGGTCGGCCAACCTCGGGTCGGATCTGACCAACGATCACCCGGTCAATATGACTTATGACGCCGCTCTTGTTACTGCCGACACAACGAGGAATGGCGGGATTCCCGGCCTGAATAACCCGGCCACCCTGACCGGAGTCAAGCTTTTTGCCAGTAGCACGGTGCAGTGCGCTTCCTGTCATGATCCGCATACTAGCGCCCAGGCTACTTTCCTGCGTGTGACAATGGCTGGAAGCGCTTTGTGCACCACCTGTCATATCAAGTAACGCTTGAGCGTGACTAAAGAGGATGGCCGAAGTGGCTTCATGAGGGCCAGTAGCGCGATAGCAGCGCTTCTGGCCCTTTTTCCTGGCCCGGCCATGGCTCTGGAAAAGATGGAACCTACGGGAAGTTCAGGCAAGCTGACCTTCTACGGATCGGTAGGTGTGGAAGCGGAGGATTACCAATATGAATCCGAATATGGAACACGAGACCGCACACGGTTTCGTACCCGTTTTGACCTGAATGGCCGCGGGTTTATCTGGGACCCGCGCTTTGCGGTATTCGATGCGGGGGTGACCCTGCAAAATGAAAGTGTTCAGACCAGCGAGAATGATACGGGTGGTAATGGCAGTTACAACATGCTTGGCTACCGTATCAATACTACCTGGTTTGCAAACAAGCCGTACCCTCTGACGGTTTACGCTAACCGGACACAGAGCACCATGTCTGATTTCTGGAGTCCATCCTATGAACTCACCACAGATAGCATGGGGGCGCGATGGGGTCTGGAAAATCGCTGGCTGGGGCGGAGTAGTTTTTATATCGACCGGGCCAGTTCGAAATCGGACAGTTCGCTGGTCTCGCGCTCGGATCAGAATTTGTCGTTAGGGATGGATGCGAGCCAGAAATTGCTGCCCAAGCAGTGGGGTGAGTCTGATATTACCTACGGTTATCGGCATACGGCCTGGGATGAGCAAGTGTATGGAGGCAGTCAGCGCCAGGATTATTTCTACCTCAACGACCGTACCCTTTTTGGCGATAAGACGAACCTGACAGCCAATCTGACCTATTATAATCGTAGCGATCAGTGGGGATATTCAGGGTTAGGCCTGCAAGTAATGGAGTCAAAATTTCTGGGCTTCAATAGCATGCTCACCATGCAGCAAACGGAGAACCTGCGCCATTTTTACAGTATTGGTCTGGGCATGAACGATACCGGGGGGGCGAATAGCACTTCCCACAATTTTTCAGGTGGAGTTAACTATCGCCTCAGCCCACGCTGGCAAGTGACCGGGATGCTGGGTTTGAGCGGCTCCAGCACGGAGGCATCCACCACCAGTTTGAGCGGTATCAACCAGAATCAGGACACTTCCACTGTCACCGGTAGCGGGGCTGTCATGTATTCCAATATTCTGGGGAATTATCTGGTTAATGGCGGCTATACTCTAGCAATGACTCAGACCGATTCCAGCGCGACATCCGGCCAGCCTCAACTAAATAACACCACTCACACTGGCACTCTGGGATATTCCCGCATAAATTCGCCGTTATTTTCCGATGCCTTGCAACTGCGTGTGAGCCAGACCATGGGCGAACCCAAAGGCAGTGAATCCAATATCCGCTACAGTGTGACCAGCATGCTGACACAAAAAGACATGCTGCAGGGGACTGCTGAATACCGTCGCTACCAGCAGGAGTACGTGGTCGGTACTTTTGATGCCAGCAACCTCGACTATTATTACTACAGCCTGGACTCGCAGAGTGCTCGTCTGGATCTCGGGTGGCTGCACCGTTTTTCCGAGGCGGATAGCGTGATGTTTTCTGCCGGAATTACCAGCGGTACAAGCCAGAATGTTGCTCTTGATACCCGCTATGCCCAGGCTCGCGCAATCATGCGGCTCCGCAGCGCCCTGCACTGGACAGCGCTGGCGCGCGCGGAACAGATCGAGGGGACAGCTTATATATCCGGGCAAAAACTGACACTCGAATCGGACCTGAATTACCGCATCGGAAAATGGCAGGCAAGCCTCCGCTACCGGCTCCGGGATGCAAAGCAGGAGTACATGCCGTTCAGGGAACAGTCGCTTATTCTGATGCTGAGGCGGGATTATGGTTTCCGCCTGTAATTTATTGCGCGCAGCCTTTGTTCTGGGGCTTGTCGCGAGCCAGGCGCCTGTGCAGGCGGCCGGCTGGACGATGCTGGGTGGTGGACCGGAGCATGCGCACCTGAGCTCGGACGCCTTGCCTGCAAAAACCATTGCACGGCAGTGGGAAGTTGCAACGGGCAGCAAGGTTTTTGCCGGCCCGGTTGCTGATGCCGGCATGGTGTATATCGCCAGCAGTGACCGGCGGCTGAGCGCGCTGAATGAGAAGAATGGGCGAGTTTTGTGGCGTTTTGAGGCAGGAGGGGCGATTCTTGCAGAACCTGTGCTTGTGGACGGCATGGTTGTCGTCGCCGCCAAAAATGGAGAGGTGACGGCCTTGTCTGCCTACGACGGAAAAAAGCGCTGGCAGGTCAAGAATGTGGGCGGCGGGATTGTCGCCTCACCGGTAGCGCGGGATGGCAGAATATTCCTGGGCAGCGTGGATCAGTTTCTTTATGCACTGGATGCAAAAACCGGCAAGGAGCTCTGGCGTTATCGTGCCAAGGATTACAAATACGGAGGTATTTATGCAGCGCCGGCAGCAGACAAGGCACAGGTGTATGTAGGCGCAAAAAATGGCTTTTTGCATGCAATTCTTGGTGAAACAGGGATGCCAGTCTGGCAGGCAGAATTGGGTTCATCGCTCTATGGTGCCCCAGCAGTGGCTGATGGCAAGGTGTATCAGGGATCTTATGACCGTTATGTTTATGCGCTTCAGGCTGATGATGGAAAAATTCTGTGGCGCACGGAACTGGATGACTGGCCGCAAGGAACACCGGCACTGGTCGGAAACATGCTGTATGTATGCAGCCGTAGCGGAGTGTTATATGGTTTGAACAGGGATGATGGCCGGGTTGTATGGCAGATGCCCATGGGCGGAGAGGTTCGTCACTCACCCAGTGTCGGGCGCAACCATATCGGTGTTGTGGCTACTTTGGATGGAAAACTGGTCGGAGTCGATCTGGAACGACGGCGGGTGGCATGGGAACAGAAACTGAGTAGTGGCGTTTTCGGCGGTCCGGCAATCAGCGATGGTGGCGTGTTGGTGACGACGCAGGAGGGGGTGGTGAGCGCATGGCAGTAGCAATGCGGTGGTGGTTGTCTTGCTTGATGCTGCTGTTCTCATGCACTCTGAATGCCGCGCCACAGGAAAATTTGAAGCCCAAGAAAACATGGGACGATAAAAGCCTGTTTGAAAGAGCGGATGAGATTCAGCAATTGTTGCGCCAGGGAAAAATTAGCGCGGAGCAGATACCTGATCCTCACTGGAGCGAAAACGGCAATGGATGTCCGGCCTGCCATCAGGGTGCGCCACAGGGAAAAGACGCGAAGTTGCGCACAAAGGATATCAATGCCCTGTGCAATAACTGTCATGACACGGTTTCTGTTCACAACTACATTCATGCGGTGGGCATGGAGCCTTCTGCCGAGAAGCACGACCGGATGCCGGATGATTTCCGGCAGGCAGTCAAGCGTGGCGGCGGTGTGCTGACATGTATCGCTTGCCATGATCTGCCGATGCAGTGCACCAAGAATCGCTTCGAGGAAAAGGGACTCAACCCGAGATTTTTTCGCGGCGGACCCTACAAGGAACGCACAGATCTTTGCTTCAACTGCCACAATCCAACGCACTACGAGCGCCTCAACCCGCATGACCAGATCAGTGACAAGGGAGAGCTGAATACCCAGCGCTGCCTGGTGTGTCACAGTGTGACACCCAACCGGCGTGCAGCTAAAAGCATCGATGATGTAAGCTTCAACGTGACAGATGATTTGACCAAGCTATGTACTGGTTGCCATCCCTGGCGTCCTCACCCCGGCGGGGGGTGGGCCACCTTTGCGCCAAATTCAACGCGTGCTGGGCCGAATCATCTGGTCAAGCCGCCTGAGGAAATACTGAAACGTCTCAAGGAGACTGAGGTGAAAATGGATGTTGTGCTTCCGCTTGATCCTTCGAGCGGACAGATTTTCTGCGCTACCTGCCATAATCCGCATGAGCGGGGGGTGCAACATAATGCGCGCGCAGATCGCGGGGGCGATGGCTACAAACGCCTGCGTAGAACAGGCGGGCAGCCGATCTGCTATTCCTGTCACAACAAGTGATGGATGTGAACCGCTCCAAGGGTTGTTGATACGGCTATTTGATTTTTGAACTTGTAGGCTGGACTTCAGTCCGATTTTCGGGCTCTTCCTCCCCCCCGTGCGTCCTGACCGGGGGAAAGCCCGACCTGCGTCAAACATTAAATGGCCGCATCAGAGAACCGGCAAAACGACCGGATTAACGCTCTCTCCGGGCGTTGCGCATGAGTGAGGGTAGATAGAATTCCTTGTACTGCTTGATAATGTTTGCGCCTTCTCCGAACGTCAGGCGTTGTGCCACCTGTGGCGAATACATGAGTTGCTCGAAATCAAGTGGTCCGTTTTCCCTGTGGCACTCGTCGCAAAAAATGGGCTTCGGTGAGAATTCCTTGTGAATGTCAGTGTTAAGCCGCATTCTGCGTTGTTGTAGATCGTCGTCGCTATCCTTGGCTGCCGTTTCATCCAGGAGTTGCAGCGCTTCCTGGTTCTCATCCAGACGTCTGGCAATTCCTTTTTCAACTTTGAAAGGAATAATTGTTCCGCCGTAATCGCCTGATTGTCCTTTCAGGCTGGTAAGCGGGGTGCTGGTGCCGCGCTGTATCCACTTATATTCGAAGCGCTCTCCTTCTCTGGGGGCGATGTGGCAAACTTCGCAAGCCATGAAGAATGAGTGGGCGTTAAGCATCCCTCGTACTTCAGGGGATTTCGAGTGGGATAAATCTTCATGGCACTTCAGGCACCACGATTTTGATTTGCTCCCGGCGAGGATGGAGTCATCGATGCCGTGAAATGGTTCATAAATCATGTCCGGGCGCGCGACGGCCTTTTTGGCCAAGGTTTCCTCGGTGCGGTGCATACCCTTGAAATAGGTCAGATAGACCAGCCAGCCGGAGAAGGATATAAGCAGAATGGCTGTTGTCATCATCACCAGATGGACAAGGAGTCTTTTTGGGGCGCTTGCGCTGCTGGCTTTATGCATGACCATGCTCCCCTTCTTTTGTGTCCTTGGGTTTTGAGGCTTCTTCCGCAATTAAACGTTCGTACCAGAGCGAGTGTTCATCCTTCATCATCGCCTCGGAAATATTCCCATCGATAAAGGCTCTGTTCATCGGGTAGACGTGCGGGTTGTAATGAACGGTAAAAATATGCCCAACGATAATTGCCAGCGCTGCCAGGGTCGCTTCACCCAGATGCAGTGCATCGGCTACGTCAAGGTAAAATTTTGGCCAGTATGACTGCGTCCACATCATGGCTCCGGTGCTGATCACGATGAACATGCCAAAATAGACAGAGAAGTATTCCAGTTTTTCCAGATAGGTGAATCGATCCATTTTTGGACGCTCTCCACGCTTTCCGAGCATGTACATAACATTCTGGTAGGCATCCACCCCATCTTTCAGCCTTGGCAGCATGTCGCGGATCCAGCTTTTGCCGTCTTTTTTGAACAATACGTAATAGAGGTGGTAGAAACATACCGCAGTCACCGCTACAGCCGCGATGCGATGAATAATCCCGCGCCAGTAAAATACGCTTTTTGCGGTTGAGCCGAATAGTTTGATGGCCCACACCTCCCCCATCAGCATGAAGCCCGTCAGGATCAGTAATCCTGTAGAAACGAAGAGAATGACGTGCTGTATTCTCTCGCTCTTCGTGAGCCGAACGAAGGCTCTTTCATTATTACCGTGCCCGCCCATTTCAATGCCCTCCTTTTTTGCCATCGCGGTAGGTTGCGTAAAGATCCAGCAGCCTGTGCCCGCCAAGCCCAAGAACAACCGCGGCGATGAGAATCTGGTAGAACAGGTTGATGAAGAACAAAACTTTGCTCTGGAAGGCCTCCTCCTGCAGTGTGACGTCGGAACCTGATGTGCCTTCACTTGCTTCAAGTGTTGTTATGAACTGGGAAGAATGTGCCTTGCTGCCAGTAGCGAATTCCTCTGTTGCAGATGCATGGCAGCTTGCCTGGGCGCAGGTTTCTCGCTTATTGGCGTCATTGACTGGAGAGCCTTTGTCCTTATGTGATGCGATCCGGTGAGGCGAAAAACCCAGCGTATAGGGTGCATGGCAATTCAGGCAATTTGCTACTTCTTCGTCCCCATACAGAATCGCCTTGCCATGGTAGGTGTCCTGGAACCCGACCACCACATCCAGTTTGTGCCTTGCCATCATGTCTGCATTCACATGGCATTTGCTGCACAGCCTGACCACCTCGGATGAACTCCTGCGCATCGAAAGCCGGTAATTGATGTGGCTTACAAAGCGTTCGATCCAGGCTTTGTCTTCATGGCACTGGTTGCAAATAGCCTTGGATGTGTTTGATTTGAGCTGTTGCTGGACGTTTAACAGATAGGGCTTGTTTGTATGGCAATCCCGGCATGCTGGCAAATCGGACCGGTCTTGGGTGCTGGAGCCCTTGGCGCCATGAGCGCTTTTTTCCAGATCTTCCACGATATCTTTATGAGAAAACTTTTTGCCGGAGGACGGTTCATTGATGTGGCAGGTTTTCCCGCAATCCACTTTTTTCGCGTCAGTGTGAGGGATCTTGTCCACGCCCTCATGACAATCCGAGCAGTTGAACCTGCCGTGGTACGAAGCTTTGTGGACATCCTCATTGACGTAAAAAACCCGCTTGATGATCCGGTTTCTTGGGTCTTTATCGTAGCGGCCCAGGCCCGGATATTTGTGGCAAAGCAGGCAGCCATCCTGGCCCTTGGGGACGGCTATCTGATTAATGGCGGCAGCCGCATCTGTCTGGATCTGGGTCGCACTCCCCACAGAAGGGGTCATGAGCGCCAGCGCTGCGATGACGATGCCAAATAAACGCATCCGGATACTTTTCGGGGTCTTGTCCTCGAGTGCCCTGGCTGGGGAAAAGCCCGGCCTGAAATTCAAATAAATTCCGATCCGGTTAATAAATGGCAGGCAGTGATCAGGCTGGAATCGCGAATCAATCTGTGTGTTATCCATTTTCATTTTTGGCCGCTCTCTTTCTGGCTTGCTATGGCCTGCGCGTTTGTCAGACTGCACAGTGTCAACTGGTGCTTTAATTCAAGAAAAGAAGATCACCATATCCTATTATACAGCGTAATTTTTTTCGAAATGAAGAGCAAAGTTACGAACTTGTCCTGCAAAATATATTTGAATGTCGGTCGGGCTTTCCCCAGCCAGGGCACCCGAGGGCAAGAGCCCGAAAAGTCAGACTGTCGTACGACCTGCACAAGTTTTCTCGAGATGCGCTTTATTCCCAAACCCGCTTTCAATTGCCCAGGCTATAGACCGAAATTTTGTTACGCAATATTTCGGCGGTATATAAACGGTTGTCGTTGCCAATCGCGATGCCGCCTGCCGAAATGAAGCGTTGCGGCTTGCCGCTGTGGCCAAGGACGTGCAAAAAACGGCCCTCATTATCATAAACCTGGATGACATCCATGTAGCTATCGCTGATGTAGATGTTTTGCTTCCCATCCAGAGCCACGCCTTTGGGGCGAAAGAGTTGGCCCGGGAGCGCGCCCCATGATCCAACCAGAATAAGCAATACACCTTCTTCGTCAAACCCTTGTACGCGGGAATTCAGCGCATCCGCGACATATACATCCCCTGCCGTGGATACGGTAAGCGATGCCGGATATCTGAACTGTCCACTACTTTCGCCGTTTCCCCCCCACTGGAGGACGAGTTTCCCAGCGGCGGTGAATGCCATGATCTTGTGGTTGTTATTACCACTAACGTAGATCTGGGTGCCCGATGCATTTGTGGCCACATCGATGGGGCGTATCGGCAGGCCGTTATCGCTAACCGGGAATGCATACTGGAACCGCCCGTCAGAACTGAATATCTGGATACGGTGGTTGCCTGTATCGGCGACATATACGCGGCCCCTGCTATCCGTTCCAATACCGACAGGGTCCCTGAATTGACCTTCGCCGGACCCTTTCCCGCCGATCGTGAGGAGGTATTTCCCATTGCGATCATAGGCAACGACGCGATGATTTCCCCCATCGACAACGAATACTCGCCCATCGACGCCAACCGCCACGTCGGTGGGTAGCGAGAAGCCGCCAGCGCCCTGGCCGGTAATATCGAATAAATGACGAACCCCCGAAGTAGGGATGCCGGAAGCGGTTGCCAGGCTTATCCAGCTCCAAAGCAGAACTGCATAAGTAACCTGAATTGGCTTCAGGTGGTTAAAACCAGATTTTTTCGCACTGGAAGCGCGCATTTTTCTCGGTACCTATACCCAATAACGGAGGGCTAAATTATAAGTCGGCCATGTTGCAGCATTGGCTGAAACTTGCTGCTCTTCGGTTAATTTTTCCAGTTTTAAATCCGTTCACAAAAGCTTCTGGTGCCCGTTCTTTAAAGAGGCGGGCGAAGCGTGTGGTACGCATTGCCGCATTATATAACAACAATCAGTCTGACTAATGTAGTGGATCAAAAAAACTAATGGATATACAATTGCGCATGCAGAGATCGAAGAGCGTTTCACGGGTGTGAGTGGCATATGGGCAGAAATTGGCCGTGCAGTGTCTCTTTTCGTGGCGCTTGGGTGTTTGCTTGTGGCTTATTTTTCAGGAAATGGCGAAACTTTTCATCTTTCCCTTGTCCTTGTGGTGCTTCCGCTCGGTTGTATTTGGTACGGTAACGAGATGGGCGGTTTTGCTGGCGGGCTCGCAAATGAGGAGGATGGCGGCAATATTGCCGGCATGCTTATTACGGTAGTTGGCTGGATCGCTCTTCTGATTATGTTGGCAGTCATTGTTTTTATTGCCCTTGAGCGCTCGTAAGTAACGTCATGGGCTGGCTGGTTTGGTGTGAAAAAGCCCCCCGTTTTTTTGGTTTCTCCACTTCGCGTTCGTGGGATTCCGGGTTTGATGTAACATTCCGGATAATGTGATCCAGTGATCTGGTAGCCGGGGCTGTTAATTGGCGTTAAATATTTTTTAGTTTGCCCTGATTAAACGGATGCCATGTTTGTGTGGTTTGAAATCGCGAAAGAGGCGGGGTTTTCTGGGTATGCGGCAGTAATCGCTGGAGTTGCATGATGAACAGTAACGGGCAAAGTGACTCGGGTCGCTATGCAGGGATAAGCAGTATGAGATCGACTATGAAGAGACAAAATAAAGGCCAGGTCAATGAGTAAGTCATCCTTCAAAACTCGCGTTATTTTATTTTTTGTGGCGCTACTTCTTAGCGGTGTGGGAGGGGTGGCCAGCGCCGGGGACGAACTTAACTGCGTTCTTTGCCACAAATACCGGGGTCTGAGCCGCGTGGATGAAAATGGCAATTTCCGGTTGTTTTACATCAACGAAGCGCTGTTTGAAGAAGGTCCTCATGTCAGGGTGAAATGCCTGGATTGTCATCAGGACATCGACAAGGTTCCGCACGATCCCGCCAAGAAAGTGGACTGCACTACCGAATGCCATCTGACCGAACCTTCCGGAAAGAAAAAATTTTCGCACAAACCTGTGTCGGATATGCTGGCCAAAAGTGTGCATGGCAAGTTAGAAACCGATGGCAGTGCCAAGGAACATCAGCAGGATTATCCCGGCTGCAAGGACTGCCATGAAGAGCCTCTGTACCGCCCGCTATCCTTCTTCAAGGGAAAAGCCCCGGGCATATCCGAGCGTGGATTAAGCCGCTGCAAGACTTGCCACAGTACGGGTAATTTTGCCGAATCCTTTTATAAACACGTCACTTCCCGCCTGCAAAAAACACGTAAACCTTCCGAGATCGTAGGCGTCTGCGCCAAGTGCCACGGGGACAGGGATTTCCAGAAGCGGCACGACCTTGATGACGTGGTTACATCCTACAAGGAGACTTACCACTGGAAAGCGATCAACTTTGGCTCCGAAGAAACACCGGACTGTGTGGATTGCCACGTTGTAAAGGGTGAGAGCGTGCATTTGATTGAAGGCCAGGATTCTCTGACGTCTGCCAGCAACAAGAAGAATGTTCCGACGACCTGCCGTACTTCAGAGTGCCATGAGAAGGCGGGCGAGAAACTCGCCGGTTTCCAGGTGCATGTTACTTACGACAAGGATAAGTACCCCCTGCAGCATTACATGCTGAAATTTTTTACGGCGCTAATGGCGGGCGTGATGTACTTCTTCCTGATTCTCATCATTCTGGAACTGGTGAGGAGGCTCTTTCCGAACTTCTCCTTCAGGAAGTCGCCGGATGATGATCATCACTCCACCAGATAACCAGTCGAAAACGTGAACTGATTGAGGGTTACTTAAAAATGGCCATGCCAAAATATCCGATCATATGTGAGAGAAACGGGCGGCGGTATTTCTACCGGTTTTCGCTGCACCAGCGGCTGCAGCACATCGTCCTGTTTACCACTGTGATCACACTGTCTTTAACCGGGTTCCCGCTGAAATACCATGATCAGCCTTGGGCGCGACCCATTTACAATGCATTCGGCGGTATTGATCATGCGCCGACGGTTCATCGTATCGTGGGTTCCATCCTGTTGGGCCTGTTCGTCTATCACACTATTTACTGGATGTACTTGTTCTACACGCGGCGAGTACTGCGCCTGAAAAAAGAAGGGAACCTTACTCTTCGCAATCTCGGGCGTGAGTTCCTCGCCCAGGAAATGGTCCCGAACAAGAAAGATTTTTACGACCTGATCGATATGTTCAAGTATTTGCTTTACTTCACCAACCGGCCGCCGCGCTATGACCGCATGTCCTGGAAGGAGAAGTTCGATTATTACGCGCCCTACTGGGGTATCCCCATCCTTGGGCCGGCTGGTTTTGTCCTTTGGTGGCGGGATGAGTTCAGCCATATCATTCCCGGCATTGCGATGAACGCCTTCTACATCATGCACACCGACGAAGCCTTGCTGGCGGCGTTGTTCCTGTTCTTCGTCCACTGGTACAACGTGCATTACTCACCCGAGAAATTTCCTCTGGGAACGGTATTTATCACCGGGTACCTCACGGAAGCAGACATGATTCATGAGCATTATGCGGAATATGTGCGGATCATGAACGAACAAGGCCTTCAGGATGAGATCAAGCCTCAGCACCACTAAGGGCCGGAGATAAATATGTATAGTCAATTGAAAAAAATATTGGGCAAGGTCTACGTCATTGCCTTGATCGTTTTTGCTGTCTGGTACGGTAATTTCATTTACCCGATCATCTTCAGCCATACGGAACATCATCATGAAGAGTCGCCGCCTCAACAGCAGGTCTTTGGTACTACAGTGAGCGGCGCCGGTAGCGTCAGCTTCGAAGAAACAGCATTCAAGAAGATCAAGAAGGAGCAGCAGGCGACGGCTACGACAGACCTCGGATATACCGTCGTGAAAGAGCAGTATGTGAAAGGCCACTTTCACCACATTGGCATGCTGGTGGAGTCGGACGAGTCCAACGTGTGCGTGCGCTGCCATGGCGCGGTGCCTCATGACAAGTCAAAACCCATCCGTGCTTTCCTGAATATGCACGCATTTTTTACCGCCTGCGAAACTTGTCATATCAAGCAGAAGCCAAACCAGGGGCCTTGGGCTTTCCGTTGGTACGACAAGGAAAACGGCCAGTTGACCACCAATCCGCCAGAACTGGTCACCACGGAAAAGGAAAAGTTCGGCAACTACGGTGCCAAGTTCGCGCCGGGGACATTGGCCGCAGACGGCAGCTTCCGTTTTCTTAACGGTGATCGGGAAAGAGCGTTCGTGACTGATTTCCTGAAAAACAAGGAAGGCATCAGTTCCACCGAGCAGTCCAAGATGAAGAAAGTGATACACCGCATGGTGGATGAGAAGCCGCTGTTGTGCGACGACTGCCATACCTCTTCGCAAACACCCTATGTTCCGTTTGCCGAACTTGGCTACCCGCCGCGCCGGATAGAACAGCTGGCCAATACCGAGGTAGTGGGGATGTTGCAGAAGTACCGCGAATTCTTTATCCCCAAATTCCTGCTGCCTGGCACTGGCTCTGCGTGGACGGAAGAACAGGCTCAGAAGCCGGGGCAGGCCGAGGCGGCCAAAGCGAAATAGCTTTCAATAAGGAGGGCGCATGAATCTGCTGGCGCCCATTGTTGACAATCGGCTCGACTTCGAGAAAGATGCCGGATTCCCGCTGGGCGCGGGTGTCCGGCCAGCTTTGCGGGTGCGTCTGGCGGTTGCTTGACGTGTCGTTTTTGTAATTGGTTTTTACCTGGGTCTTTATGCCTGGAGAGGTGCCGCCCCGCGCGTGCACGCAATTATCTGCCTCCAGGGCCGTTCAGGTTCTGTCTTTCGTGGGTTGCTACGGCTGACCGGGCGGTGGTGAGGTTGGCTGCGTTGGACTAAAAGCTTGCAGAAAAAATAAAGGATAAAGAGGATGGCAATACTGATCAGATGGTGCGTTGCGGGGATGTTGTCCCTGTTGCTGGGGTATGCCGGGTCGGCCCTGGCCTTTGAGGATGATGAAGCCTGCCTGATGTGCCACAAGTATCCGAAAATGGGGCGTATTACCGAGGACGGGCAGCAAAAAACCTATTATGTGATGCCGCATGTGTTCTCCAAGACCGTGCATCGCAATGTGCCTTGCCGCGACTGCCACAGCTACATCAAGGAGTTACCGCACAAGCCGGTGACTGAAGGGGTGACCTGCAACGCGGAATGCCATTCGATCAAGAACCCAGCCACCGGTAAGCCGTTCAGTCACAAACCCATCTACGACGTATTCAAGAAGAGTGTTCATGGCCGGGAAAAAATCGCCAAGGGCAATGACGCAGACAAACCCTATTGCATCAACTGTCACACAAACCCGCTCTACAATGCCAAAGAGGAAGAGCCGCCGAAGCATATTGTAGATCGCTGCGTGGTCTGTCACGAAGACGTCAAGTTTGCGGAAAAATGGTACAACCACACCAGCCGCCGCATTCGTGAAGTCAGGCGTTCGCCTCAGGAAATTGTCGCGATGTGCTCATCGTGCCATTCCGACAAGCAGATGCTGGACCGTCACCAGCAGGCAGCCAAGGAAGAGGGGCGAGAACTGGGGCGGAAATTCCCTTACGCGGCAGAATCTTATGACGAAAGCTTCCACGGCAAGGTGACCAAGTATGGCAATACCAAGGCGGCCAACTGCCTGGACTGCCATGCCAACACGGTGAATTACTATCTCAGCGTCCATGAGTTGCTGCCTTCACGCGATCCGCGCTCGCCAGTGAGTGAGGAGAACAGGGTGCAGACGTGCAAGCAGTGCCACGCCAGGGCGGATCAGAACTACGCGGCACTCGACCCGCATCCCACCAGCAAAAGGGAAGACAATCCGTTCAAGCATTATGCCGAGCTGATCTATACCATCGTGGGCGATAGCGTATTGGCGCTGCTGGTGGGCCTGGCGGCATTTGAAACCTGGGGGCGTTTGCGCGACGGTGCAAGCTGGCGCTTCCGCGATGGCTCTTCTTGGTGGCGGCGCACCCGGCGCAAGAGCAACCGCATTCCCTGATAATACCCATGGCTTGCCATAGGCCGGGCTTCTGCCCGGCTGCCAGGCTGACAGAATTAATAAAGATTTGACGCATAAGGACACGCTGAACATGAAATTATCAGAAGAAGCACGCGAGGTACTGGATACCGCAAAGCGCCTCAACAGGGTGAGTCCGGAGGAGGAGAGGGAAATTGAGGAAGTGGTTGCCCTGCTGCCGGATGACCGGTCGATGCTTTACAAGAATGTGGATTCGAACCCGGTGGGCGATTTTTACCGTTACAACATCCATATCCGTGTCCAGCATTTGCTGATTTTCAGCACGTTTTTGTTGCTGGCCTTTACCGGATTGCCGATTCACTACAACACGGCCTTCTGGGCGGAACCTTTCAACTCGGTGCTGGGTGGGCTGGAAGTGACGCGGGTGATTCATCGTACCCTCGCAGCGGCCATGATCTTTGCCATGCTCTACCACTTCCTTACCATTGGCCTCGGCACCATGGCAAAACTGCGCGCCCGTGCCTTTGAATTGAGGCGCACCATCCTTCCGGTGTGGAAGGATATTAGTGATTTCAAGGAAGACATGCAGTTTTTCGGTGGCAAGCGCAGCGTACGCCCTGAAATGGACAAGTTCATGTATAAGCAGAAAATTCACTATTTTGCTGCCGGATTTGGTAACACGGTGATGGTGATCTCCGGCTCTACCTTCCTGTTTCCGGACGTCTGGGCCAGTATTCTGCCCGTAAGCATGGCTTCGCACTTTCAGGAAATGATGCGCCTGTCCCATCCTCATGAAGCTTTGCTGGCGCTGCTGGTGATCGCTTTCTGGCACTGGTACAACGTTCACCTGGCACCGGGACGTTTCCCCATGCAATGGACTTTCCTCACTGGCAAAGATCACGCGTGAACACCAGATCGAGGAGCATTTCCTTGAATATCTGCGCTGCATCGTGACCATGCCGGAGGAGCGCAGCTACCTCAAGAAGCTCATCGAGAGCAAGAAGTTGTGGGGGACTCAGCCGGATGCCTAGCACAGGATATTGCTACTCATGAGAGCCGAGCTTAAGCCCTGGCAGAAAGTACTGGCCTACAGCTCCCTGGTATTTGTGCTGGCGTGGACCGTCTTCGGACTGTATGCGATCTGGCTGATGTTTACCCAGGGCTGACGATAATTTTAAGGATTGACCATGCATCATACCGTTGAACTCGATAGCTATTTTATTGCGCTGGCAGTGGTGATGTTTCTCCTCTTCGCCATTGCGTTGCTGATCATCATCGATCACAAGGCGCGTATTCCGGGTGAGATCAGGCGCGACCTTTTCAGTATTTCAGGCCTGCGCCGCAACCACCCCGTCTGGGCATGGATAGTGTCTTTTGTGTTGTGGGTGATCATTGTCGTGCTGTTTGTTGCCTCGGTTTATTCCATGATGGGGGGTGGCCACGAGGAAAAACCCGAGACACCAAAACTTCTGGCCAGGCTGGATATCGAACGCCAAAAGGAAAAGGTCAGGCATTTTCATAATCTGCCCAAAGAGGATCCTCTGACCCTGGGTAAACGGCCGATTTGCTACACCTGCCACAGCGAATATCCGCACGCGAAAAAGCCGATGATCCGTACGCTCCTGAATATGCATACCCAGTTTGTCGGTTGCATGACCTGTCATACGGATGATCGCAAAGTGGCTGAAAATACCATGACTCTGCGCTGGCTCAACTATTCCGGGATCGAGGTCAAGGGCAAGCCATATGGTGTGGATAATGATCCGACCACGGGCTTCCTGCGGGAAACCGATGATTTTTATTCCAAGATCGTGGCCTATACCAACCTCAATGGCCGGGAGGCTTTGCTGGAAATCACCGAGGATGCGCCAGAAGCGCAGGAATTCATCAAGCTGCGCGGCCAGCTTTCCGATCAGGACATGGGCTCGATCAAGAAAGCTTTCCACAGCCAGGTGAGCCCGGTCGGCCGCTTCTGTACCCGTTGCCATACTTCTGAAAATGAGAGTTTCATCCCGTTCCGTGCACTTGGATTCTCCGACCGGCGTATTACTGCCCTGACCAACGTGAATATCGTGGGTATCGTCCAGAAGTACCGGGAATTCTATATCCCCACCATTTTCCTGGATGACGCCAGCAAGTCGCGTCAGGGCGTGCTCTTCGGCTCAAAAGAGAAAATGCAGGAGCCGTCTGCTGAGGAAATGAAGCGTGATCCTCGCGCATGGTGGCGGAATTCCTTCGATACGCCAGAGGCTCCACCTAAAGACGCCACGAATCCATAACATGAGACGTGATTCGTTTTGTTTGGACATCTGGCGTAAAGCAGGGCCAGGATTCGGAGCACTATTTCAGTGACAGACGGTTATCTGGAAGTGGCTGGACCGTTCTACACTGATTGCTGGTTGGGGGGCATGCTGGAAGCAAAAGGGCAGACGCACAGAGCGGTTGCCCCGTGCGCTATTGCCATCTGCATGCCGTCTCATTCATATACGGCGGTAATGCGGGTATGCCAGTTCAGCTTGTGGAAATAAAGAATGCTTGATCGCCTGACGAAGTGTTGCGGTGGCGGGCTGGTTTTGCAGCTGATTCTGGCATTCATGCTCCTGTTCACCCTGGCGCGAGGCGCGGAGGCTGCACGGGATATTTCTCCGCAGCGCGAATGCGCCAACTGCCACATTGCATGGCTGGCCGAATTCAACCGCAAGGATGTCACCACGCTGATTCCCTATAATCCCAGGCCGGTTGAAGCCACCGGAAAGCAGGATGTGGTGAGTACCGATCGCATGTGTTTTTCCTGCCATGACGGATTCGTGCTGGATTCCCGCTTTGCCTGGCAAAACCGCCAGAACTTCCATCCCATCGGTGTCAAGCCTTCCAATAAAGTAAAAATCCCGACCGTCGAAGGCAAAATGATTTTTCCGCTCAACGAAGATGGAAACGTCTATTGCGGCACCTGTCATAGCGCGCATGGTGTTGAATGGGGGGATAAAACTGCCGCAGTGTTTATGCGGATGAGAAACGTTGACTCCAGTATGTGCATGAGCTGCCACCTGGAGCGCGGCACCGGTCCGGAGGAGGGAAATCATCCGGTGCAGCAGAAGCTGAAGGAAATCCCCCATGCGCTGAAGGAAGCCGGTTCCAAGTTCGGAACGGAGGGCAGCGTGATATGCCAGAGTTGCCACCGCGTCCACGGCGCACCGGAAAAAAAACAACTTGCGATCAGGAACCCCAACTCCGAACTGTGCGGGACCTGCCATTCAGACCGCTATGCCCGCAATGCCGCAGAGGCGGGACGCATGGGTACCCATCCGGTGAATATCCGCCCCGACAAGGTGAAAATTCACAAATCCCTGCTCGACAAAGGGGCGAAACTGGGCGAAGGCGGCACCCTGATCTGCCAGACCTGCCATAAGCCGCATTTTGCCGATGGAGGCGATAACCTGCTGCTGGAGCGCAATCCCCAGTCGCAATTGTGCCAGTCTTGCCACATTGAACAGCGCAAGGTGGCGAATACAAAACACAACATGACGCTGGTCAACGAGGCTGACAAAAATGTGCGCGGCCAGGAAGTGGGGCGGGCCGGGGTATGCAGCGCCTGCCACCTCCCTCATGGCGGGCAGGGGCCGAAAATGTGGGCGCGTACGGTGAAGCACGGTGATGATCCGGTGGCCGACCTGTGCCTGACCTGCCACAGTGAGGGTGGCTTGGCCAAGGATAAGCTGGTCGGTCAGCATACCCACCCCGTGGGGCGCGCCATGGCCAGCCTGGGTGAGGCGGTGGAGCTTCCGGGATACACCCGGGAAGGCGTCAAGTCGGTAGGGGACAGCAAGGGCCGGGTCAGTTGCCCGAGCTGCCATGATCCGCACCAGTGGGACTCGCGCGACCCGGAAAAAACTTCGAAGCCCGGTGATGAAAGCAATGACAGCAACAAGTTCCTGCGCAAGCCCAATGGCCCGGAGGCGAGTCTGTGTCTGACCTGCCACAAAAACAAGATCGGCGTCGTCAATACCAAACACGACCTGGCCATCATGGCGCCGGAAGAGCGCAACATCAAGAACCAGACACCCTCCGAAACGGGCGTTTGCGCCAGCTGCCACTTGCCTCATAACGGAAAGGGCGCACGCATGTGGGCGCGCGAACCAATGGCCGGGGTGGATCCGGTTTCCTCGACCTGCCTGAGCTGCCACAATCCGAAGGGCGTGGCGAAGGATAAAACCATCGGTGCCAACAGCCATCCGCTGGACGTGCCTATTACCAATATCGGTATTACGGCAAAAGACGGGAAATGGACCGCACCGCCGCAAAGCGTTGCCCAGCCGGGGAAAGTATTGCCGCTCTATGATCATCGCGGTATTCCGGCGGCTGAAGGTGGCAATGTGGTCTGTGGAACCTGCCACGACCCGCACAACTGGTCGCCCCAGACCACGAAATCGCCCTCGGGTGATCCGCGTCAGGTAAAGGCTACCGGGAATGACAGCTTCCTGCGCATGCCAAACGACAACAAGGGTACGCTATGCGCCAACTGTCATGTGGACAAGGGGCCGATCGCATTATCCAAGCACAATCTTGCCATTTCCGCACCCGAGGCAAAGAACACCCAGGGAAGGACCACTGCCGAAACCGGCGTATGCGGCTCTTGCCACCTGCCGCACAATGGAAAAGGAGCGAAGATGTGGGCACGCGCCACCGGACCGGGCCAGGATGGTGTCGAGGTATTGTGCAATGAGTGTCACCGTGACGGCGGCATGGCGGAGAAGAAGCAGACTGGCGCCAACAGCCACCCGTTGCGCGTGGACCTGAAGAATGTCGGAGGCAAGACCACCCTGCCGCTCTATACTGCCGAGGGCAAAAAAGATCATGTCAACGGCAAGGTCGCCTGCGCCACCTGCCACAACCTGCACCAGTGGGATGCGGCGAACCCCGCCAGCAAGGCTGGCGCAAAAGCGGACGTGGAAGGCGGCGCGGCCGACAGCTTCCTGCGCCAGCCTGCCTGGCCGGAGCCGACGCTGTGCGCCAATTGCCACCAGAACAAGCAGCAGGTGAAAAAGACCGACCATGACCTGAATGTCACTGCGCCGGATGCGACCAATATCCGTGGTCAGAACGCAAGGGAATCCGGTGTCTGCGGACAGTGCCATACGGTTCATAACGCGGCGGCCAAAGAGCGTCTGTGGGCGCGGCAGGCGGGAGAGGGCAATGATGCCATGGAGCGCCTGTGCCGTTCCTGTCATGCCGCCGGCAAGGTGGCTGCGGCCAAGCTGCCTGTCAAGGGTAGCCACCCGGCCAAGGTGAACGTGATTTCCAACCCCGGCAGCCAGCGCGAAAACGGTGGGAATTTCCCGGTATTTACCCTCGATGGCGTACGCAGCGGATCCGGCATCATTTCCTGCCCGAGCTGTCATAATGTCCACCAGTGGAGTCCGCTCAAGGCCGAGGAAGGCGAAGGCCGGAATGTCGAGGGCGATGCGCGCAACAGCTTCCTGAGGAATACCAGCGACTTCTCGCTGTGCGCCGACTGTCACGGCCTGGATGCGCTGTTTCGCTACAAATATTATCATGGTGAAACTTCGCGCAAGAAGCATATGCTTTATCGCTAGGGCGCAGGGATGAATCCCTGCCTGCAGAATGCACCTCCCCTGACAAGGGGAGGCCGGGAGGGGTTGCGGTTTTAACCCGTGAAGCAGTTGAAACAAAGAAAATGTGTAGGCCGGACTTCGGCCCGGCAATATGGAGAACAATTTGCACCATGCAGTAAAAACCATTCTGGCCGCTGTCTTCGCCTTGTTGCTGGCAGCCCCCGCCTGGGCGGATGAAGCCGCGCCCGCCGGGAGCGTGCCGGCTGCCGCTGAAAAAACAGCCGCTGTACCCGATCTGGTGTGGCCGTCGCCCCCCCTGCAGGCGCGCATTCGCTATCTCGGCTCGATTTCCAGCCCGGAAGACATCGGGCGCAAGAAAGGCTTCTGGCGCAAGGTGTGGGAATTCATACGTGGCGACGAGGACGACGAGCGGGTAGCACGCCCTATGGCCATTGCGCTGGACAGCAAGGAGCGCCTGCTGGTAGCGGATACCCAGAGGGGGCGGGTGCATATTTTCGATCGCCGCGATGGCGAATACGCTCACCTGCGCGGCAGCGAGTGGGAAACCCTGCGCCTGCCCATCGGCCTGGCAGTGGATGGCGCAGACAATATTTATGTCGCGGATGGTGAGCTGAACAAGATTTTCGTGTTCAGACCGGATGGCGAATTCGACCGTATGCTGGATACCGGCGACTGGCTCAAACGCCCGTCCGCGCTGGCGATCGACCGTGTGCGGCAGCGCCTGTATGTGGTGGATACGCCGGCTCACGATATCAAGGTGGTCGATCTGCCGGCCGGGACGGTGCACAGCGTGATCGGCCGCCGTGGCGAGGCGCGCGGGGAATTTAATTTCCCCTCCTTTGCTACACTGGACAGGCAGGGGCGGCTGGCAGTCACGGACAGCATGAACATGCGCATCCAGATATTCGACAGCGAGGGGCAGCTGGTTTCCTCCTTCGGCAAACATGGCGACGGTTCGGGTGATTTTTCCGCGCCCAAGGGCGTTGCGCTGGATAGTGATGGGCATGTCTATGTCGCCGATGCGGGTTTTGATAATGTTCAGGTTTTCGATGAAAACGGCAAGCTGCTGCTGTTCTGGGGAACCTCTGGACAGGATGCAGGAAAGTTCTGGCTGCCAGCAGGGGTGCTTATCGATGCACAGGACCGGATTTATGTCGCGGATTCGTACAACAACCGGGTGCAGATGTTCCAGTATCTCGGAGAGCCGCATGAGTAGGTCTGCAATGAATTTGTCATGCTATTTGAGTGGAGTATTTCCGCTATGAGAACACGTAACTACCTGTGGCTAATCGCTTCTCTGCTTGCGGGATTGCTCGGCTGGGCGGCATCCGGCATGGCGGGCATTTCCACCACCAAGCATAATCTTTCTGTCAGCGGACCCGCCACCAATACCTACAAGGCGACCAGCGAAACCCAGATCTGTGTGTTCTGTCACACGCCGCACAACACCAACCCCGCCGCGCCGCTGTGGAATCATAAATTGTCGGCGGCCGTTTATACGCCTTATGGCAGCAATACGCTGGTAGCCGCCGCGCCGGGGCAGCCGAGCGGCATGTCGAAGTTATGCCTCTCCTGCCATGACGGCACGGTGGCGCTGGGCGGAGTGCAGAATCTGCCATTCGGCCACATGACAGCAGGCACGGTTACCGGGCTGGAGGCATTCCTGACCGGGACATCCAATCTGGGTACCGACTTGCGCAACGATCACCCGATTTCTTTTACCTATAATGCCGCATTGGCGGCTGCCAACCTGGAACTGGTGTCACCCGCCTTGCTCACCGGCAAAATCAAGCCCGACAGCAATGGCCTGATGCAATGCACCAGTTGTCACGACCCGCATAGCGATGTCAATCCAAAATTCATGCATGTGGGGTATGTTGATGGAGCGGGCTACGGCTCACCGCTGTGCAAGACCTGCCACACTAAGCAGTACTGGGATACCGTCCCCAATAATTCGCACCGGGAGTCCCTTGCCCAGTGGAACGGTGCTCGGCACTAATCCCTGGCATATCGAGGGGCGAAATCTTGCCAATAATCCCAATTCCACGCCCAAGTCCAATGGCTGCGAGAGCTGCCACAAGCCTCACAGCGGCACCGGGCCCTCGCAAATCCTGAAACAGGATGGCGAGTCCGGCGTGTGCCTGGTATGTCATAACGGCACAGTTGCCAATATCAACAAGAATATCGATGCGGCGCTCAACAAGGCATATGCTCACCCTGCAAAAACGGTCGCCGGCAAGCATAACCCCAAGCGCCAGATAGATGGCAAGGTGCGTGAGGATGTGCTCGATATCGGCCTGGGTAACCGCCATGCCGAATGTACGGATTGCCACAACCCCCATGCGGCATCCCCCGGCGTGTCGCCCAGCGTGCCCAATGTAACCAATAATCTTACGTCCAACGTGCTCAAGGGAGTGTGGGGGGTGGATCCGGTCTGGCCGGGGTTGTGGGGGCAGGTGACCTCTTACACTGTGCTGAACGACACCCAGTACCAGTACCAGCTGTGCTTAAAGTGTCATTCTTATTACGCCTTTGGCGCTACCCCGCCGCCTGACCCCTACGGCGTGATTGCTGGCGGGGTCAATACCGACCAGGCGCAGGAGTTCAACCCCAATAATGCGGCCTTCCATCCGGTCGTGGCGGCGGGCAAAAACACCTTCACGATGACGGTAAGTGGCGTGACCTATGATTATAAAAGCTCGCTGATCGCTGGCATGACGCCCACCTCTAAATTCACCTGTGTGGAATGCCATTCCAATCTCGATCTAACCGGAACGGGGCCAAAGGGGACGCACGGCTCGGATACCTGGCCGCTCCTGTGGGCGCCATATGACGGTTCTACCGGCATTAACGGCACGGAGAACCACTTGTGCTACAAGTGCCATAAGGCTTCTACTTATGGTGGCCCAGGCGGGTCGGCGGGGGATTGGCGGTTAACTGGTTTTAGTGGCCCAGGGGGGATGAACGGGAATGGCCCGATGCGTAACCTGCATTACCGCCATCTTGAACTGCGCCAGGTCCCGTGCCAAGGGTGCCATTCTGCCGTGCCGCATGGCTGGAAGCGAAAAAGATTCCTGATTTATGGCACCGGCACGCCCGATCCTGCGCCCTATAACAGCCACAGCAAGTATCCGATCAATGGCGGCACCGTGTATGGGTTGCCTTCGGCGCTTAATCTCGATGCTGTCGCCAGCGGTAACTGGGTTAGAAGTTATTGCCACGGCACGGGAACCGGCGTGGGTTCATGCGGCTAGAGCAATGAAGCCGGAGCCTATTTGCTGAAAAGCCGATTTTTCAGGCTGCTGGCTTCGCCCGATCTGGCACTGGTTCTGATCGGTGCGCTGGCGCTGGCAGCCATTGCCGGCGGCACGCTGCCGCAGAGCGCGCGCCTGTCGCCACAGGAGCTGGATGCCTGGCATCAGGCCTGGCCAGTGTTATCCCTATGGCTGGAGCGTTCCGGCCTGACAGATATCTATGCTTCGACAGGGTTTTTTGTCCTTTGTGCCGCACTTGCCGTGAATCTGGTCGCGGGTACGGCAGCCCATGTGGCGCACCTGTTTGCGTGGTTCAATGGGGAGACCCCCTCCCGTTCCCTGTATTTTTCCGAGCTTCCGCCTGGTCTGTCCGATGTCTGCCAGGCCGGGCGCCGCGGCAATACCTGGGGGCTGGCAGGGCTGCCGCTTTTCCATGCCGGTGTCGTTATCATCATCGTGGCCGCTGCCGCCCATGCCTCCCAGCGCCTGGGTGCCCATTTCGAACTGACCGAGGGCGAGGTGTTAAGCGAGGCGAAGGGCAAGTTGCAGGTGGAGCGAGGATCGCGTCAGCCTGCTGCGGATCTGGGTTTTCGTCTGCGCCTTGACAGGCTGCAGGTGGAAATGGAGGACGGACGTTTCCGTGAATTGCAGGCGCGCATCTCGCTGCAGCAAGCGGGCGGCCCTTTGAGGCAGGAAACCTTGGCGGTGAATCACCCGCTCGGGATAGGCCCCTACCAGGTGTACCTGGACAAAAATGTCGGGCAGGCCGCATTGTTCGAGCGCACCCTGCCGGACGGGCAGCATCGCCGCCTGCTGATTAACTTCATTCAGCCGCGCAAGGACTGGGGTAGTAGCAAGCCACTGGCGCGCGACGAGGTGATGATGTTCGAAGATCGCCCGGTCAATTTCCGTATGGCCCTGACGCCCGGCGATGCCCCGCGTTTTCAACTGCTTGCGGAGCACCGAGGCAAGCCGGTATTCGACGGCGTGCTGGCTCCGGGCGAGGTGGCGGATCTGGGCGTGTACCAGTTGAAATTCATGGGCACGGCATCCTGGGCGGGGTTGTATCTCACTTCTGGCCAAATCGTGAAGTGGGTTTTTGCCGGTTTTATCCTGTCCCTGTCGGGCTTCGTCCTGTATTTCCTGCTTCATCCGCGCCGCCTGCGCTTGCGTCGCGATGGGGATGGCTGGCTGCTGGAAGCCTGGAGCATGCGCGATGACTGGCGCTTTGACCGGCAGTGGCGCGAATGGGAGAGCGGGCGATGACGGCGCTGGCCTTCTTTCAGGGCGGCATTGCGACCCTCTATCTTGCGGCGGTTGCCCTGCTTTGGGCCGGGAAAGCTTCCCTTGAGCGTCTGGCAATCGCGCTGGCGGCGCTGGGTTTTGCTCTGCACCTCGGCTTGCTGGCCTGGCGCTGGAATGATGTTGGCCAGATTCCCATCATCACCCGTTACGAGGATCTGACGGTGGATTCCCTGATGATCGTCGGCATCTATCTCGCCGTGCAGTGGCGCCTGCCGGAATTGCGCCCTGCCGGCTTGCTGGCCCTGAGCATGGCGGGCCTGGGGGTGGCGTGGGCACTGTTCCATAGCCGGGGTGTCTTCCCCATGGATCCGTCGCTGCGCACCAACTGGCTGATCATCCACGCCCAGCTCAACTCCTTTGCCATTGGCGCAGGCACGCTGGCGGCAGGCGTGCATCTGGCCTGGCTTACGGGACGCATCAGTAGTCTCGATGTTCCGGCGCTGGCAGGCAGGCTGACAGGCTGGGCTTTCTTTCTCTGGGCAGCGATGGTGGCGGCCGGTTCTTACTGGGCCAGCCTGGCCTGGGGCCGCTACTGGGGCTGGGATCCGATCGAAAGCTGGGCATTTGCTACAGTTATGGCCTATGCCTTCATTCTTCATCTGCGTCACAAGCCGGCCTGGCGGGGAAAGCGCTGGGCAGTTCTCGCGCTGCTGCCCTACGCCATGATGCTATTCACCACCTACGGGCTGCTGCTGGTCCGGCGCAGCATTCATGGGCAGTATCTGTTTCAGTAGAGGGAGGTCCGCTTAGTCGGGTTAAAACCCGGCCTACGAAGCCCAGAAACCCCGAAATCGGGTTAAAACCTCAACCCCTCCCGGCCTCCCCTTGTCAGGGGAGGAGGCTTCTGTAGGTCGGGCTTCAGCCCGACAGCGCAGCTCCGAAATACCAGAGTGCCCCGTTTTTCTGCAGGCCGGGCTTTCTCGCCGTAACGAGATGCGAAGCATCCATTCCCGGCGGTGATGCCCTTAACGGGTGCAGCCCGACAGCCCGGTGCCCGTGAACTACTTCAGTCCCTTGGCAGTTCTGTCCCAGCGGATGCTGCCTTCGTCGAAGTTCCATGACCAGAATACCTTGGTGACTGTACCCCCGATCTGATCTTCGCGGACATATCCGAGAATGCGGCTGTCGATGCCTTCGTTACGGTTGTCACCCATGACGAAGTAGTATCCCGCTGGAATCAGCTTGGGGCCGAAATTCGAGTTTTGTGCAGTGTTGAAGCGGAGCAGGCCGTTGAAGTGCGCATAAGGCTCATCGATTTTCTTGCCGTTGAGCCATACCACGTCATTGCGGATTTCCAACGTGTCGCCGGGGACGGCAATAATGCGCTTGATAAGCTGGTCGTCGATGAGCTGGGTCAGTTTGGCGTTGGGTTTGCTCTTTCCTAGTTTGATCAGCGCAATCTCGCTCCGTTTGGGGAAGGTCAGCTTGTTGACCAGTACGATATCGTGTTCGAGAATGGTCGGCGACATGCTGGCGGAATCCATGAAGTAGGCTCTTACGACCTGGCGGCCCACCAGCAGGTCCATCAGCGGGTTGACCGTGAACAGCAGGGTAAGGAAAACCAGCGCATAAATCCAGGGGCGGTTGAACCATTGCAGGCGGTACTCGCGTGGCTGGCGGCGGGCGCAGGCCCATGCATCCAGCGCGATCAGTCCCACGCCGACAAAGGGGACGCAGAGAAAGAGTATGCTGAGTTTGCTCTGGATCGACATGAAGGCAATTGCCGCCAACCAGGAGGCGATGATCAGGATGACGTAAAGCAGAATTCCGCGTTTCAAGTGGCCCGCGTAATGCTGTCCCAGGCCTGGGCAAATGGACAGCAACAGCGCAGTGAGGGGCTTTCGTGAGCGGGTTCCGTACATGCCGCCGCCGGTGTTGACGCTTGAGTTGCTGGACATTTTGTAGCCTTTCTTAATGATATGAAAGCGTTAGATTGTCTCGCCGCGAATTGAGCGGACAAAGGCGAGGAAGCCTTCTTTCTGTGCGCTTACGCTTGCTGCCTTGCCGTGGATCTGAATGATGAGATTGCCCGCGGGCGTTTCCACTACAGCGGCGAGCAGGGTCTGGTCGGGTTTGGGTATGCCCACGGGGCCGACACCGATGCCGCGTGCGTAAGGACCATGCATCTCGGCGGTGGTTACGGCCATGCCGTTGGATACGAAACGATTGATAACGGGGATGACGGGATGATCTTTTGTTCCGACGAATTGTCCTAGCCAGCGTTCGATGTTGGCTTCCGCTGACCCTCCTCCACCCTTGCCGAAATAATAGACGATGACTTCAGCCGTCATGCCCTCTCCGGGCGTGGTGATCTTGAACTGTGCCAGCCGTTTGTCGGTTTCCGGGGGCACCATGGTCCAGGCCGCAGGCGCTTGCGATTCGAGGCCGATAAAGGCAAGTTTGACCGTGGCCTGTGCGGATGCTGCCGGTTCTGCAGCAAGCGCTGATGCTGGTGCTGCAATGGCCAGCATCAGGAGAGGTAGTGCGAAATGGGCGAGGAAGCGAGGCATTTATGGTTCCGCTGGTTATCTGTTTATATAGAAGCCGCCTGATCCTTAACGGCCAAAGTTGAGCTGGGGCGTGCCAAAATTGGTACGCAGGTAGGAAAGCACGTCGTTCATGTCCCGGTCGTCCAGCATCTGGGGCGGGCACTGGCCTGCCGAATAAATTTTGCCCGGTGTGCGCAGGGCGCCCGAGCGGATGTTGTGGATCAGTTCCTGATCGGGTTTGGTGAGGCGGTGCCATTCGCCCACCAGATCGGCGGCCATGCCGTCGCGCCCGCGCCCATCTTCACCGTGGCACATGGTGCAGCGTTGGGTGAAAATCATTTTCCCTCTGTCCGGATTGCCCATTCCGCTAAACGCATGGGCGGCCGGGGAGCAGCACAAAATCAGCAGTGCGATGGTCAGGTTCTTTTTCATGGTGTACTCCTTGGCGGTGCGGTGGATTCCGGAGGGGGGTCGAACGGGGTTTTGATGCTGGTCTGGATGATAAGTACCGGGGCTGCGCCGAAAGGCCCGCCGCCGAAACGGCAGCCGGGGATGCTGTCGCCATCCTGGTCGCTCAAGGCTTCGATTGCTGCAGCGGTTTTTTTCGACTGTTCGTCCTTGTTCAGGGTAAGAATGTGGGCTGCCAGTTGCGGCAATTCGTCCCGGATGAATGTTTCCGGTTGTTTGGGTTCGCCCGTGGCCGGACCTTCGGCCTGCATCAGGCCAGCCTGTTTGAGCACGGCCTCGATCAACTGGGCTGCCATGTTGTCTGGCCTCGCCCGGCGGGAGATGTTTTTCGAGGCGCCGCCAGGTTGCCAGCGTCAGCCCGAACAGGCGGCCGTCATAGGCGGTAACGGTCTGGCCCGCTGCGGAGCGGAAAATGCCTGCCGGGGCCGACCAGAGCGATTGGCGGGCTGCGTTGAAGATGGCCAGTGCGGTTTTTCCGTAGTGTTCCTTGCCGGTGGCCTGCTCTGCTGCCAGCAGGCCATTTACGACTGCCAGCTGGTCATCGAGCTTTAGCAGAAGGCCGGCGAAAGTCTGGTTGTTTTTTACCAGGAAGGCTTTGGGTGCGGAGGTCTTTCCTTCCAGTCGCGCGAGCAGGTAACCGGCCTGTGCGTCCAGGCGTCCGAGTACGTCCGCACGCAGCGGGTCGTTTTTTGGCAGGGTGGCAGCAAGGTCGGCCAGCACTTCCAGGATGTAGCCTGCATCTTCTGCCCAGAGCCGGTCTGATGCGCCCTTGGCGCGGTCATGGCTGCTGACGAGGCTGCCGGTTTTGCTGTCCAGGTGGAGCTTGATGGTGGTCTGGTAAACCTTGTCCAGTGTGCGGCGGACTTCCTTGCGCCATTCGGGCACGCGCTTGCCTTCGACAGTTTCATTTTCCAGTATGGGAAGCGAGAGCAGGGCGTGAAGCTGGGCGAGCCCCTGGATCAGGGATATTTGCCCGTAGAGCTGGCTGCTGGAATTGACGGGAGTCCATTTATCCCCTTCCAGTTTGAGCAGGGCGGGCATGTGGCTGCTGCCTTTGTCTCCAGCCAGTTCCAGCAGGGGAAGCAGGGTCTGGAATTCGTTAACGGCGGATGTCAGCAGGATTTCCCGCAGTTTTTTCCCCTCCGCTGAGGTATCTGCCTGAATGTAGAGTGATTTGGCCGCCAGAGACTGGCCGACAGATTCCGGAGCGACCTGGCGGTCAAAGCTGGCAGGGTTCCATTTGAGCGTTTCCGGGAGCGCAAAATCCGGCCGGACGGTATAACGCGGCAGGCCCTTGCTGAAAAGCAGGCCGGCTGGCTGCCCTTCGCCTTTTACGCCGCCCAGCGGGAGGCCCATCCCGGAGTCGCGCACCACAGCCTCAAGTCCGTTGCGAGTCATGGTCATGAGTTCGTCACGCTGTTGCTGGGGGGCTGCCTGAGCCCAGAGCATCAGCTCGCGGTAGGCATACATCCCGTGAAAGACTGAAAAATTAAAGTCAATCTGATATTTTTCCAGCTGATTGACATTCCGGGTCAGAATCAGACGCTGGATGGACTGGCTGAGTGCCTGCTGCTGTTGCGCCGTATCGTCGGCTGCCTGCGCCGCTTCAAGCATGGCGCCGTTGCAGATCAGCAGTGTGCCAAGGAGGGGAAGGAAGCGGGGCTTGGTCATAAAGTGCGCCTTTATGGGTGCTGCAGGTAGGGCTTCTGCCCGAAATTATGCCGGGTGGAAGCCCGGCCTACGGATGCGCTCATTTTTTCTGGGCGGAAACCAGACGTACCTTGATCTGGTCGCTGCTGAATGAGTTGAATTCGGGGAGGTTCTGGAAAATCCAGCCCTCAGAAACGACCTGCCCGTTCATGATGGCCTGGACCTGAACCGCAGGGTTCACCTGATCGTTGGATGAACTGGTGACAGTCTGAAAGTCGCTGGTGTATGCGGGCAGGTAATGTACCAGTTGTAGTTGCAGGTTTTTCCCCAGTGAAGTCTTGTCACCAATGGCCAGTTTGACTTCCTTTTCGGTACCTGCGGCGGTAATGACAAGGGTCGCTGAAGCCCACTTCCCTTTTACACTGTCAGGCACTACTACGGTGAGTTTTTTCTGGCCTGCGGGTTTGGGGTGCTGCGATGCAAGTTGCTGGTTAAGGTCAGCAGGATTCTCACCTTCGCCGGTCGGGTGGGGCGGGGTGGCTGACGGCAGCGGCGGGTGGTTGGGTGGAAGTGCTTCATTGCCTTTGACCGGAACGTTGGAGAGCATGTTGCCGGCTGGCGCTGGCGCAGGCGCTGTCTGGTTTTCTGCTGCAGGGGGCGTTTTCTCCGCTGCAGGGGGCGGGCTTTGGTTGCAGCCGCCTATTGCCATAAAGCAGGCCAAAATCAGGCCAGTTGAGGCTAGGCGGACAGGGGATGAGATCAGGTGCATGCGGTTTTCCCTCGGATATTGGTTTGTTCATGATCATTCGAGCGTCTTTTATGTCAGTATAAGTAAAAATTGTGCGCAATTCTATCAGAACTCTGGTGATAATTGCGACTCGATTGCCCGTTTTGCTACAGGCGTGGCTTGACTTCCGGGGGCTGCATGACATGAACAAAACGACACCTAATCTGCCTGGCAAAGAAAGTCCCTACCGCGTGGTGTGGGGTGCGCAGCGTTTCCGTCTCTCGATCGGCTGGAAAACGCTGATAGCCTTCCTCATCGTCGCATTGATTCCGCTGATCGGCGTCACCATGCTGGTGGAAAGTATTCTCGTCGATGTGGCGCGCCAGCATATTTCCAGCGCGCTGACCACTAGTCTTCACAGTGCCCAGGCCGCACACGCGGGCCGCCTGGGTACGGTCAATGTGATTCTGAGTCAATCGGCGGCTTCTCCTGTGGTCAAGGAGGCGCTGGCTGAGAAGAAAAAAGCGCCGCTGGTGGACTTGCTGCAGGACTATGCTTTCAACCTGCCGTTTGTGGATTCCTGGCTGGCAATGGACGTCAAGGGTAACGTGATTGCCCGGCGCAACGGCAGCGCCGGCGACCAGGTGGGGTTGAATACCCTTTTGCCTCAGGTAACAAGCAACGGCTATGCAATTGTTTCGACCGAGGCGCTGTCGCGTGATGTTTTTTTACGCGAGAACCCCGAGCGCTATCTGCGTCTGGAACGGGTGGTGATGGCCAGCGTGGTGGCTGTTCCGGTTGTGAAGGACGGCAGTGTGATCGGGGTTCTGGTTGGCATGGTGCTGCTCGATGGTTATGACTGGCTTCCCAATCTTATCCACGACGGGTCGGGCGAGGGGGATCGTCTGTTCGGGGCACTGGTGCAGGAATCCAGGGTGGTGGCATCGTCGCGGCGGCCCGGTAATTTCTGGGTTGAGGGCCAGATGCTACCGGCAGAAGTGAACGACCTGGTGCTCAAGGGGAGGAATTTCAACGGGCAGGCGACGATCAGCAACGAGCCGTGCTTCATCAGCGCAGAGCCGATCCTGAACGCTCAGAAGCGCGTTATCGGGTCGATCGTGGTGGGTAGCAGGGCCGGTGCTGTCGATGCCTTCATTCGCGGCAAAATGCTGACGATTTATGGATTCCTGGTGCTGGGCGGCTTCCTTTCACTGATCATTGCATTTTTTGCCCGCCGTGACACCATTCGCCCAATCCGGGCGCTGGTCGGTGCGATGGATGACTTCGCCGCGGGCAGGGGGGATGTCCGTACCGAAATCGTGACCAAGGATGAATTCGATGATCTCGGCAAGGGCTTTAATCGCATGGCAGACGCCATTAGCGTGCAGCAGATGCGGGTGGAGAAATACAACTCTCTGGCCAAGTTGCTGATCACCACCCTGAACCCGAAGGAGTTGCTGAAAAACGCGCTCGACAAGGTGCTGGAACTGACCGACTCGAAACTGGGTGTGATTTATCTGATGAATGAACAGGGCGACGAACTGGCGCCATTCGTTACGCACGGTATCGACGCTGCTGCCCTGCCGGCGCTGAAGCCAGGCGAGGGTATTGCCGGTTTCGCCGCCCAGGAGCGCCACTCGGTGGTGCTGGAGCATATCCCGGAAAAATGCTACATCCGGGTTGATCTGGGTTTTGCCGGAGCTTTGCCCAGTGAAGTGGCCGCTTTCCCGCTGATGTACAAGGAGAAGGTGCTGGGCGTAATGCTGCTCGGCACTTTTGGGCATTATCAGGCCGAGGAGCAGCCTCTGATCGAGTACCTGGCCAATCAGATCGCAATTACGCTGGATAACGCCCTGACACATGAGAAAGTGGAGCGTCTTTCCATCGCAGACGGGTTGACCGGCTTGTACAACCGCCGCTTCGTGAGCGAGCGTCTGGATGAGGAGTTTTCCAAGGCAATGCGGTATGACATGCCGCTATCCGTTCTGATTATGGATGTGGATTTCTTCAAGCGGGTGAACGACACATTTGGCCACCAGGTCGGCGACAATGCCCTGATTGCGGTGGCGCAGGTGCTGCAGCAGTCGGTACGAGAATCTGATCTGGTGGGTCGCTATGGCGGAGAGGAATTTGTGATTTTGCTACCGCATACCGGGCTTGAAAAGGCGCTGGGGGTGGCGGAAAAAATCCGTTCGGCGGTGAGCGAAACGCCAGTCGAGGGCATGGGCGAACGCCGCCTGACCATCAGTATCGGTGCCGCCGGATTTCCCGACATCAAGGCAGCAAGCGTAGAGGAACTGGTGCGTAAGGCCGACGAGGCGTTATATCGTGCCAAGGAAGGCGGGCGCAACCTGGTGGTGAGCGCAGAATAGAGTGTTTCATTGCCGGTGCATATGTTTTGTCACCCCGGCAAAAGACTGGAAAAAGCCGAACCTGAATAAAAGGCGACAAAAGCTTGTATGGGATTGGGCGCATGCAAACATGATCAGATGATTACATAAGAGGCTGATAATTCAGGAAAAGGAAAATCCAATAAAGCTTGATGTGGATCAATGTTGGGTGTGCGCTACAGGGTGAATATATGACCACACGGGGCATATGGATTTGTGGCCCTGCCGCTGTTCAATCAGGAGACAAAGGGGAAACAAATGAAGAAGCCGTTTTTTGCTGCATCAGTAATTGCCATGGCTGTATCAGGTGCTTTCAACGTTGCGCAAGCTGCGGATGAGCCTACGTTGACGGCGGAGCAGAAGGCTGCTGCGGCCAAGGTCTATTTCGAGCGTTGTGCCGGGTGTCACGGAATTTTGCGCAAGGGCGCGACGGGCAAGAATCTGGAGCCGGTCAATACGCTCAAGCTGGGTCAGGCCAGGCTGGAAAAAATCATCAGCTACGGTACTGATGGCGGTATGGTGAACTTTGACGATATTTTGACCAAGGAAGAACTTTCCACGATGTCGAAATATATCCAGATGACGCCTGATTCGCCACCTGAGTGGGGTATGAAGGACATGATGAACAGCTGGAAGCTGGTCATCAAGCCAGAAGATCGTCCCAAGAAGCAGATGAACAAGATCAACCTGAAAAATGTGTTCTCGGTGACCTTGCGTGATGCCGGTGAAGTGGCGCTGATCGATGGCGACACCAAGCAGATCTGGGGCATCGTCAAGACGGGTTACGCCGTGCACATTTCCCGTGTTTCCAAGTCCGGCCGTTATGTCTACGTGATCGGCCGCGACGGCAAGCTCGACCTGATCGATATGTGGTTCGAGAAGCCTACCGTGGTGGCAACCCTCAAGATCGGTATTGAGGCCCGTTCGGTGGAAACCTCCAAGTTCAAGGGCTATGAGGACAAATATGCCATCGCTGGTGCCTACTGGCCGCCTCAGTACGTAATCACCGAGGGCGATACGCTCAAGCCGCTGAAGATCATGTCAACCCGTGGTCAGGACGTGGATGGCGAGTATCACCCAGAACCACGCGTGGCTTCCATTGTTGCGACTGAAGACAAGCCAGAGTGGGTAGTCAACGTCAAGGAAACCGGCATGATCAAGCTGGTGGATTATTCCGATATCAAGAACCTGAAGGAAACCACGATCGAATCCGCCAAGTTCCTGCATGACGGCGGCTGGGATTCCACCAAGCGTTACTTCCTGGTGGCCGCGAATGCGTCCAACAAGGTGGCCGTGGTCGACACCAAGACCGGCAAGCTGGCCGCTCTGGTTGACACCAAGTCCAAGCCGCACCCAGGCCGTGGCGCCAACTTCGTGCATCCCAAGTTTGGTCCGGTATGGGCGACATCTCACCTTGGTGCAGACGTGATTTCACTGATCGGTACTGATCCGGCCAAGCATCCAAAACAAGCATGGAAGGTGGTAGCCGAGCTGAAGAATCACGGCGCAGGTTCGCTGTTCGTCAAGACCCATCCGAAGTCCAAGAACCTTTGGGTGGATGCGCCTCTGAACCCGGAAAAAGAACTCGCCGAGTCAGTAAGCGTGTATGACATCAGGAACCTGGACAAGCCAGCAGAAATCATTAATATCGCCAAGCTGGCTGATCTGCCTGAATCAAAGGCAGTGAAACGTGCGGTGCATGCAGAGTATAATGCGACTGGTGATGAGGTTTGGTTCTCGCTGTGGGCTGGCAAGACCGAGCCGTCCGCGATCGTGATCATTGATGACAAGACGCGTAAGCTGAAGCACGTGATCAAGGATCCTAAACTGATCACGCCAACCGGCAAGTTTAATATTCTGAATACTCAGCACGACATTTACTAAGAGTGTGACCAGAGCGCACCGGAGGGCAATCCTCTGGTGCGCCAAAAATTCCAAAAAGGGGAGAAAAGAATGGCAGCATCAAGCTGGTGGAAAAAACTGCGCAGCCCGAGCGCCAAATATTCTCTTCTTACGCTTCTGGGGGGAGGCTTCGTAGCAGGCATCCTGTTCTGGGGCGGCTTCAATACCGGCATGGAAGCCACGAACAAGCTTGAGTTCTGTATCGGCTGTCACGAGATGCGGGACAACGTTTATCAGGAATACAAGCAGACCATTCACTATTCCAACCGCACCGGCGTGCGCGCAGCGTGTTCGGACTGCCACGTACCCAAGGACTGGACGCACAAGATGATGCGCAAGATCCAGGCTTCCCGCGAGGTGTGGGGAAGAATCACGGGCACCATCGACACCAAGGAAAAATTCGAGGCCAAGCGCCTGGAACTGGCGCGCCACGAATGGGCACGGATGAAGGCATCGGATTCGCGCGAGTGCCGCAACTGCCACACCTTTGAAGGCATGGATACGGAAAAGCAGAAAAGCCGCGCAGCAAAACAGCATCAGTATGCAAAGGAAGACAAGATGACCTGCATCGACTGTCACAAGGGTATTGCCCACAAGAAGCCCGAGGGGATGACCGAGGAAGAGGCGGGCGGTTAAGCAGCGCAGTAAATGGCATAAATGAATTCGCACCACATTTCCGACAGGAGGATGAATATGAATAGGACTTTGATTACCGCTTCTGCATTAGGTCTGGTATTGGCCGGAATGGCCGGCTCCGCTCTGGCGTCCCCGGACTGGAGCAAGGTGCCATCACGCAGTGTGACAGTGTTTCACCCCGGCACATCGGGTCTGGAATGGATCATGAAGGGCACCGAGCATGGCGGCGCCAAGGGCTTGTCAAAAGGCGAGCGCTGCACGGGTTGCCACGAGGACGAGAAAAAGCACACTATTGATATTGCATCCGACAAGATTCTTAAAGGCGAGAAGCTTGAGCCCAAGCCTATTCCAGGGCATACCCCCACCTTTCCAGTGACGGTGCAGGCCGCAAATGATGGCAGCAATCTCTATTTGCACTTTACCTGGAAAGAGCCCAAGAGCGGTGCGGAAAAGATGGACAAGGATAATCCTGTCAAGCTGGCGGTGATGCTGGAAGACAGCAAGGTGGTGGCCAAGGATTCCAAGGGCCGGGATGTGCAGATCGGCGTGGCTGCGGGTTGCTGGGGCACTTGCCACACGGATGCGCGCACTATGCCCGGTGCTGACGACAAGAAAACCAAGTACGTTACCGGCGGTTCTCTGGCTAGCGGACATTATTATGATCTGATGCAGTGGAAAAGCGGCAAGGGTGCCAAGCCGGTTGATGGCTATGTGGCTGACAAGCGCGTAATGGAAGGCGGCAAGGCGCTGGTGAGTGCAGAAGGCAAGAAAGAAGGTGACACCTGGACCGTGACATTCACCCGCAAGCTGACCGGCGGCGAGGGTGATATTGCCCTGGCTTCGGGCAAGACCTACAACATGGGTTTTGCCATCCACAGCGATCATTCAGCAGGCCGTTTCCATCATGTTTCCTTTGGCTACAGCCTGGGGATCGATACCAAGGCTGATATTACGGCTGCCAAGTAGCTATGGAGAGGGTGAACAGGGGTGCGGGTTGTGACATTTAATGTAAATACCCTCCCTAGTTCTGTACACAGGGGGCTGTCCGGCCCCCTTTTTTATGGTCTGTTGTGTTGCGTGGCCATCACTGTGCTGGGCGGGGTGAAAAATGTGCTGGCGGCTGATTCTCCGGGCTTGCAGCGGCAGAGCGAGATCGTGCGGCTGGTGCGTCAGGATTGCGGCTCCTGTCATGGTATGACGCTGGCAGGCGGGCTAGGGCCGGCGTTATTGCCGGCCCTGCTGAGAGACAAGCCGCCGGAGAGTCTGATGGCGACGATTCTTTATGGACGTCCCGGGACACCGATGCCGCCATGGCGTGACTTTCTCACTGAAAATGAAGCCAGGTGGATCGTGGAAAAATTACTGGAAGGATTCCCTGATGAGCATTAAAAAGGCCCTGATTGCGGTATTTGCAGTCTCCTTGCTCTCCGCCTGTGCTACACCCCAGTTGCGCGGAACCGGCGACCTGGGAATAGTCATTGAACGCGCAGCGGGGCGAGTGGAAATCGTGGAAACCAGCGGGCGCTCCGTGCTTGGCAAGGTGGGCGGGCTGGGCGACCTCTCACACGCCTCGCTGAATTATTCACGCGATGGCCGCTACGCCTATGTGTTCGGGCGTGACGGCGGGCTAAGCAAGGTGGATATGCTGGAAATGCGCATCGTCAAGCGCGTGCAGCAATCCGGCAACAGCATTGGCGGTGCCATTTCCCAGGACGGCAAGCTGGTCGCCGTGGCCAACTACACCCCGGGCGGCGTCAAGGTGTTCGATGCCGCCACGCTGGAGCTGGTGGCGGATATTCCTGCACTGGATGATGCCGGCAAGTCTTCCAAGGTGGTGGGGCTGGTGGATGTGCCGGGAAACCGTTTCGCCTGGAGCCTGTTCGAAGCGGGAGAAATCTGGGTGGCAGACATGAAAAATCCGGCTTCTCCAGTGTTGCAGAAATTCAGAAATATTGGCAAGGAGCCATACGATGCGATGATTACCGCCGATGGACGCTATTATCTGGCGGGTTTGTTCGGCGAGGATGGTCTTGCCATGCTCGATCTGTGGAATATGTCTGCAGGAGTTAAGCGCGTCCTGAACGGTTATGGCAAGGGCGAGCAGAAGTTGCCCGTCTACAAGATGCCGCATCTCGAGGGCTGGGCGGCCACCGGGAATGAATTGCTGGTTCCGGCGGTGGGGCGCCACGAGGTGCTGGTGGTGGATCAGGGACAATGGCAGGAAGTGGGTCGTATTGCCGTGCACGGGCAGCCGGTATTCGTAGTGGCTCGCCCGGACAACCGCCAGGTGTGGGTCAATTTTGCTTTCCCTCATAACGACACCGTGCAGGTGATCGATGTGCCGAGCCGTACAGTCGTTCACACGTTCAAGCCCGGCAAGGGCGTGCTGCATCTTGAGTTTACGCCGCGTGGCGAGCATGTCTGGCTTTCTCTGCGGGACGAGAACCGGGTTGAAATTTACGATAGCGAGAGCTTCGTCAAGCTGGGCGAGTTGCCGGCGGGCAGCCCGAGCGGCATTTTCTTCACCCACCGCGCACACCGGACCGGATTATGAATACCTCACTGGAAAGCCGTTTGCTCAATGATTACCAGCATGATTTTCCGCTGCGGGCGGCGCCATTCGCAGTGCTTGCACGGGAACTGGGTGTCGCCGAGAGTGAAGTTCTGCAAACTTTGACCCGGCTACAGCAACAGGGCGTGGTCAGCCGGGTTGGCGCCGTGTTTCGCCCCCGCAGCATTGGCACAAGCACGCTGGCAGCGCTGGCCGTGCCGGAGGAGAATCTGGAAGAAGTTGCTGCGATGGTCAGCAGTTACCCTGAGGTGAATCACAATTACCAGCGCGAACACCATTACAACCTGTGGTTTGTGGTGGCAGCGCCGGATGAAGTTGCGCTGCAGCGGGTGCTGAAGGAAATCGAGGAACGTTCGGCGTGCCGTGTGCTGTTCCTTCCGCTGGTGGAGGACTACCACATCGACCTGGGCTTCGATATGACCGGTACCCGGCGCAAGAGCGCTTCCTTTGTTGCCGCGCATACGGGGGCACCGAGTCAGCCTTATTCGCCCAGCCTGGATGAAAGCCGCGTGATCGCCGCCATTCAATCCGGCCTGCCGCTGGTGGCTCGCCCCTATGCGACAGTGGGCGAAAGCCTGGGTATGGCGGAAGCCGTCGTGATCGGATGCCTGCAAAGCCTGGCCCGGCATGGAGTGATCAAGCGCATGGGGGTGGTCGTGCGCCACCACGAACTGGGCTATCGCGCCAATGCCATGGTGGTGTGGGACATCCCGGATGAGGAGGTCAGCTCGCTCGGCCACTGTCTGGGCAAGCTGGAGTTCGTCACCCTGTGCTATCGTCGCCCACGCCGCTTGCCGGTCTGGCGTTACAACCTGTTCTGCATGATTCATGGGCATGATCGCGAGGAAGTGCTGGCGCGAGTCGAGGAGATGCGTCAGGGATGCGGGCTGCAGCATATTGCCAGCGAAGTTCTCTTCAGCACCCGCCGCTTCAAGCAGTGCGGCGCGCGTTATGCCAGAGCCGCGGCCTGATGGACGAACTGGACCGGGCTATCATCAACCATTTGCAGGGCGGATTTCCGCTCTGTGATCATCCTTATGCTGAAGTTGCCCGGCAGCTTGACTGCAGTGAAAGCGAATTGCTGGTTCGGATTGAAAAGCTGCTGGATGACAAGGTGTTAAGCCGTTTTGGCCCGATGTATCATGCCGAGCGCCTGGGCGGCGGGTTGAGCCTCGCAGCAATGAAAATACCCCCTGATGACTTCGAGCGTGTCGCCGGGATAGTCAATGCCATGCCCGAAGTGGCACACAACTACGCCCGCGACCATGCGCTCAATATGTGGTTCGTGCTTGCCACCGAAACCCCGCAGGGTCAGCAGGAAGCATTGGACAGGATCGAGCGTGAAAGCGGTTATCCTGTCTACAATATGCCAAAAATCAAGGAATATTTTGTCGAGCTGAAGCTGCGCGCCTGATCATGGGTTTGTCGGTTAAGGTTCACAAGAATAGATTTCTTCGTTCATTGGGCGTCTCCTCGATGTGCCTGACAGGGTCGCGTTATTCAGAAAAAATGGAGAAAGCAGGTCTTGAAGCCAACGAAAACCCCGCAGCCTGATCAGCTTGACCGGCAGATTATTCTTGCTACCCAGGAAGGATTGCCGCTGGTCCCGCAGCCCTATCATGCTGTGGCGGAGCAAGTGGGAAGCACTCCCGATGTGGTGATGGAGCGTCTGCGGCACATGCTGGAAAGCGGCGTCATTCGCCGTATTGGCGCCGTCCCGAACCATTATGCGCTGGGTTACAAGGCCAATGGGATGACGGTGTGGGATGTAGAGGATGAACGCATCGATGAACTGGGCGAGCGCGTCGGCCAGCTCGAGTCGGTCAGTCACTGCTACCAGCGCCCGCGCTATTTGCCGGACTGGCCCTATAACTTGTTTGCCATGGTGCATGGTCACGACCGGGCCGAGGTGGAGCAGAAGGCGCGGCAGATTGGGGTAGTTCTGGGCGATGCTTGTCGTGGGAGCGAAATCCTTTATAGTACGAGGATATTAAAAAAAACCGGTTTACGGATAGCTTGATTGATTTAACGATTGGAGGCTGCATGTTCGAGTTCTTGTGGAAAAAGAAGACCCCCGCAACGCAAGAAATACCGAAACAGCAAGATCCGGTTTCTGCCCCTGCAGGGGCGGTCGTAGCCGGAACCCAGCTACATTACGATTCTAATCTGGTACCCAACCTGGTGTCGGACCACCATGCCCTGATTGGTATCTTTGGTGAAATCGCTGCCGCGATGGAACAGAAAAACGTGATGCGTACCAAGGAAAAGCTGGGAGAGTTTGGCGACGCCCTGCGCGGTCATCTGCTCAAGGAGAACGTGCGCTTTTATGTCTATCTTCAGCACAGCCTGGAGGGCGATGCCGAGAATGCCGCGATCATGCAGGAATTCCGCAGGGAAATGCAGCATATCGGCAAAGCGGTGGCCGATTTTCTGCACAAATATACCGCTGAGGGCGAGTGGGATGGTCAGATGTGGCAGAGCTTCCAGCAGGAGGTGGGGGGTATCGGCAAGGTGCTGACGAAGCGCATCCAGACGGAGGAAAATGTCCTTTATCCTCTTTATCTGCCCCCGCAGGAGTATCGCTAGGTTTTCCGCAAAAGCCGGGTGCCTTTGATCTAAATCATTTTCGCGCCATACTGTTCCGGGTACATTCGTCTCATCACTGTTGGCAATACCCCGGAGCGCTTCATGTTTCGTATTTCCCAGTTCATGCAGGAAATCGCCCATCCCACCCCGCTCGGGCCGAGGCGCAATCCGCCTGGTCCGGTGGTGATCTGGAACCTGATCCGTCGCTGTAACCTGACCTGCAAGCACTGCTATTCGATTTCCGCCGACAAGGATTTTCCCGGCGAGTTGTCCACGCAGGAAGTGTTTGGCGTGATGGACGATCTCAAGCGCTTTCGTGTGCCGGTGCTGATTCTTTCCGGAGGCGAACCCCTGTTGCGAACAGATATTTTCGACATTGCCCGCCGTGCCAAGGAGATGGGGTTTTATGTTGGCCTGTCTTCCAACGGGACACTGATTGATGAGCGTAACATTGATCAGATTGCCGCTATCGGCTTCGATTATGTCGGCGTCAGCCTGGACGGCATTGCGGCCACACATGACAAATTCCGCCGTATGGAGGGTGCATTCGACAAGTCCATGCACGGCATCCGCCTGTGCAAGCAGCGCGGCATCAAGGTCGGCATCCGCTTTACCCTGACCCAGGACAATGCGCATGACTTGCCTGCATTGCTGCAGCTCATGGAAGACGAGGGGCTGGATAAGTTTTATCTTTCCCATCTTAATTACGCCGGGCGCGGCAACAAGAACCGCAAAAATGATGCTTTTCACCAGACGACGCGCACGGCAATGGATCTGCTCCTCGACACCTGCTGGCGTGACCAGCAGGCGGGCAGTCCGAAAGAATTTGTCACCGGCAACAACGATGCCGACGGCGTGTACCTGTTGCTATGGGTGAAGAAGCATTTCCCGCATCTGGAAAACCATATTCGTTCCAAACTGGAACAATGGGGTGGCAACTCCTCTGGCGTGAACGTGGCTAATATCGACAACCTGGGGAATGTCCACCCCGATACCATGTGGTGGAACTACACGCTGGGCAATGTGCGTGAGCGGCCCTTTTCGGATATCTGGATGGATACCGCTGACCCCATCATGGCCGGACTGAAGGCGCAGCCTAGAACGGTGGGCGGCCGTTGCGGAGCATGTGCTTACTTTGCCATCTGTGGCGGCAATACGAGGGTAAGGGCATGGCAGGTGACGGGCGACCCGTGGGCGGAAGATCCAGCATGCTATCTCGATGACGAGGAAATTGGCCTGGTTCAGGCCGTGACTGAGGAGAATGGATGATGCGATGGCTTGTGATGACTGCTTGCCTGTTCTGGGTCCCGGCCGCCATGGCGGCCCAGCCTGTAGATGCAGAGAAACTTTACGCGGAACACTGTGCTTCCTGCCATGGCGTGGATCGTCTGGGTGGCATTGGCCCGGCGCTGCTGCCGGAAAATCTGGCGCGTTTGCGCCGCCCTGAAGCAATCAAAACCATTGCCAATGGCCGCGCTGCCAGCCAGATGGCAGGTTTTTCAGACAAGCTGGGCAAGGAGGAGATCGAGGCGCTGACAAGCTTGATCTACAGCAAACTGCCGCAGATGCCGGTATGGGGCGAGAATGAAATTATTACTTCCCATATTCAGCACGTCCCTGCGGGCACGCTTCCGGATAAGCCGGTGTTCAGCGCCGATTTGCTGAACCTGTTCGTGGTGGTGGAACTGGGCGATCATCATGCGACCATCCTTGATGGGGACAAGTTTGAGCCGATTCACCGCTTTGCCACCCGCTTTGCACTGCATGGCGGACCGAAGTTTTCCCCCGATGGCCGTTTCGTTTATTTTGCTTCGCGCGATGGCTGGGTGAGCAAGTTCGATATCTACAATCTGAAAACCGTGGCTGAAGTGCGGGCCGGTATCAATACCCGTAATCTGGCAGTGTCCGGTGACGGCAAGACGGTGTTGGTGGGCAATTACTTGCCACATAGCCTGGTGTTGCTGGATGCCGAGAATCTATCCCTGCTCAAGGTGGTTCCGGCGGTCGGACAGGATGGCAAGAGTTCAAGGGTATCTGCGGTGTATCAGGCTGAGCCGCGTGGCAGCTTTGTGGCTGCCCTGAAGGATACGCGCGAGGTGTGGGAGATTGCTTATGGTGAAAAGGATTTTCCGGTCCGTCGCATCGCGGTAGATGATTATCTCGACGATTTCTTTTTCGACCAGAGTTATAAACTTCTGATCGGCACCGCACGCGATAGCCACAAAGGGCAGGTGATCGACCTCGATTCTGGCAAAAAACTGGCGCAACTGGACTTGCCCGGCATGCCGCACCTCGGCTCAGGCATTACCTGGGACTACCAGGGGCGGCCAGTGATGGCCACACCCAACATGAAAGACGGGGTGGTGAGCGTGATCGACATGCAGAGCTGGAAGACCATCAGGGAGATCAAGACGCTGGGGCCGGGTTTCTTCATGCGCAGTCATGAGAATACGCGTTATGCCTGGACGGATGGTTTTGCTACCGGTAATCCGGCGAGCAACGACGTGATGCACCTGATCGACAAGGAAACCCTGGAGGTCGCCTATATCCTGCGTCCCGAGCCGGGCAAGACCGCGGCTCATGTGGAATTCACCCGCGATGGAAAATATGCGCTGGTAAGCGTGTGGGAAATGGATGGCGCGCTGGTGATCTATGACACCGGAACGCTGAAGGAAGTGAAGCGTATCCCGATGAAGAAGCCTTCGGGCAAGTATAACGTCTACAACAAGACCACGCGCTCTGCCGGAACCAGCCACTAGCGCTCATTGCGAGCCGGTCAGCGAAGCAATCCGGTTTTTCTGGTGAGCAACGAAAAGCAGATTGCTTCGCCGCTATGCTTCTCGTATACGATTCCACATGAGCTTTAGCTCGTAGTGGATCGGTATGCCTTTCTGGGGCAATGACAGCTGCTATTGACCCGGCCAGTATTTATTTCAACTGTAGGTCGGGCTGAAGCCCGACCTACAAGTTCAAACATCAAATGGCCGTATCGATAATTACTGGCGCACTTTTATGATTGCCGTGCCGATCTCGTAACCTTTGTTGTCGCCAATCTGGCTGCAACGGCGCACCTGGACCAGTGCCTTGAAGGGTTTGGTGCTGGAACCGAGCGGAGACTGCAACTGGATCTCCATCAGTTCGCCAAAGCGTGGCACATACTGGGCGGTGAAAGCGACGCCATCCACGCTCAGATCCTTGCTCATGGCATAGAACACCTCGCCACTTTCAGTCGCTCTTACCTTGACATAGCACTCCATCGGGATGCGACGGGAGCATCGCATCTCTCCTCGCGCTTCGTTGCTGCGCAGGCCGCCATTGATAACGCGCAAATGGACATGGTGGGCGCGGCGTGTTTCGGATCGATTTTGCTGCTGGTAGGCTTTAGCAAACGGCATGAAATCCTCCTCACATTATTGATCTTTGTGAGGGGGATTATAACAATATGTTGTGGTTATTTGTAAAGCAAAAACACTACAGATAGTAGTGAATGATTTTATGCCAGCAGGCGCGTCCTGAGTTTGCCAAATACATGTGCGGGCAGGAGGTTGCTGAAGTCCAGCGGAGGCAGTTCCATGCTGTCCAGGGTGTTCTTGACCAGCAGGCCCAGTTCCGTGTCGCCTTCCATCACCAGTCTGCGGGAGAAAAACAGCGTATCCGGGTCTTCCTTGCGCAGGGCCAGCAGCACGAAATCCTGGGCGCTGGCGCTGATTGACAGGTCGGCCTGGGGGGCGGCATGACGGGCGGCGAGGCCGTTCTGGTCGAAAGTGAAGTGGAAGGTAATGCCGGCATCCCGTACCCGGACGCTGACCTGTTTCCCATGGAGCGGTTGCCATACTGGATCAAGGCGTTTTGCGCCCAGAGCCAGGTTGATCGCACGGGAAAAAATCAGTGAATGAGGATACTGCGGCAGCTTTGAAAGCAGGGTGCTGACTGGCACGGGAATGAAGAATGGGCGCATGGTGTTCCTTTCAGGCGCTTGCGGCAAGCGCGGGTTGAGGGATGAAGTCCAGTCCGGGTTTGCCGTGCCAGTAGCCGTTGCAGGGCAACTCGGGCATCAGTTTTTCCATCTGGCTCAATGCCAGACTGGGTGGGATACGCTGTTCCAGCGTTTCGCGGAACAGATGCAGGATCTTTTCGGTGTGATATGCCTGTGGGCTGATGCGTACTACGTCTACGCCGCCCGCGCGCATCTCCGCAAATTCGCCGAGCAGGTTGTATACCCGTGCGGATTGGGTCTGAATGCCATTGAGCGTGAGGAAGGGCTGGCCCTCGCGGGTTTTGAGCGTCAGGCCGTTTTCATAATCAATGCAGCGGAACTGGCAGTCGTCTTTCTGCAGATTGTGGTGGCGTGCGGTGAAGCAGCGCGCCGAGAATGCCAGTGGCAGCCTCCCGTAGGCGAATACTTCGGTTTCCATGCCTTCAGGGCGGCTTTGCTGCATCGTGGCCAGTGCCGCACCCGACATCTCCACCGGGATGACCCAGCGCATGGCGCCCATGCCGGCCAGTAACTGGAGTGTCTGCGGGTTGTAGATGTTCAGGGTGGGGCCTGCAACGAAGGGCACCTGGTTTGCCAGCAGGCGCACCGCACCCATGTCGTTGGCCTCGACCCTGAAATTGACGTTGCCGGTGATTTTGCGCAGGATTTTGAGATCGGATTCCGATTCGATCAGGGTCTGGGTGGAGATTACGACTTCCTTGCCTGCATCACTGAGTTTTTTTGCCACTTCCAGCCAGTCTTCCAGGCGCAGAAGATGACGGCGCGAACACACCGTCTCGCCGATATAGACGATATCCACCGGGGCACGCGCGACCGCGTCGTAAAAGGCATTGACCTTTTCGTTATCCCAGTAATAGAGGAGGGGGCCGAGTGAGAGTTTCATTGATTTATTTCCATGGCCGGTAATAAGCGCCCAGCGTCTGCTGCTGGCCTTCGGAGACTTTTCCCAGCTCGTTCATCCATGCTGGTTTGACGGTAAATTGTTCCCTGTTGCGGCGGCAGGCATCGATGGCCTCACGCCAGACCTTGGTGACCTGTGCCACGTAGGCAGGGCTGCGCTGGCGCCCTTCGATCTTGATCGCAGAAATACCCATGCGCATCAGTTCCGGCAGCAGTTCCAGTGTATTGAGGCTGGTGGGCTCCTCGATGGCATAGTAGGTTTCTCCTGCCACATCGAAGCGGCCCTTGCACAATGTCGGGTAGCCGGTGTTCTCGTCTTTTTCGTAGCGGTCGATGAGAATGCCGTTGAGGCGTGATTCCAGCCCTTGCGGTGTTTCCTGCCAGCGCACCGCCTTGGGCGGCGAACATACACCGCAGGTGTTGGGTGAATCGCCGGTGGCGTAGGAGGACAGGGCGCAGCGGCCTTCCACCATGACGCACAGGCCGCCAAAGCCGAACAGCTCGATTTCAACCTGGGTCCTGGTCATCAGTTGCTCGACTTGCGCCAGTGCCAGTACACGCGGCACCACCGCGCGCTGGATGCCGAAATGTTCATGGTAGAAATTGATCGCTTCGTAATTGGTGGCGGAGCCTTGCACCGAAAGGTGCAGGCGCAGACCGGGGTGAGTTTTTGTGGCGTACTTCATGAGTCCGGGATCAGCCAGAATCACCGCATCCATTCCCAGTTCGGCGGCATTGTCGATTGCCGAGGTCCAGCGTTGCCAGCCGCTGGTCTGGGGGTAGGTGTTGAGGGCCAGGAGGGTTTTTTTGCCTTTGGCGTGGGCGTAGCGCACGCCCTCTTTCGCATTTGCAAGATCGAAATTGAGGCCGGTGAAGTTGCGTGCATTGGTGTCGTCGCGAAATCCCATGTAGACGCAGTCTGCGCCATTGTCCACAGCGGTTTTCAGGGCAGGCAGGCTGCCTGCCGGACACACGAGTTCGAATTTTCTGGTTTCAGGCTGCATCGGGAATTTCCTCGTTGATCCATGGCATGCCGGCGAACTGGCCCTGGCGGTGGCCGCGCCGGGCAAGCTCATTTTCGACGCCGTTAAGCACGTTCCATTTCTGCGAGCACCATGCGGGCGCGAGCAGAATGTCTTTTGCCGCGGTGCCGGTTACGCGGTGGTAAATAATATCTTCCGGGGTGCGTTCGATCAGGTCGCAGGCGCTCCGGATATAAGCTTCGCGGGTCATTGGCTGGTATTGGCCGCGCCGCCACTGATTGGCAAGTACCGTGTGTTTGACTACATGCAGCGGGTGCAGCTTGAGTCCGTCAACGCCAATTTCGAGCACTCTGTCCAGCGTCGTGTGGTAATGGTCCTCATGTTCGCCCGGCAGCCCCAGGATGAGATGAGCGCACACCGGAATGCCGCGCCGGCGCGCAGCAATCGCAACATCACGATATTCTTTCAGGCCGTGCCCGCGGTTGACCCGCTGCAAGGTTTCGTCAAATGACGATTGCAGTCCCAGTTCCAGCCAGACAACACGCCCTTGCGATTGATAGCTGGCCAGCAGATCCAGCACCTGTGGCGAGACGCAGTCCGGCCGGGTGCCGACGGAGAGACCGATAATATCCCGTGCCTGCATCGCATGGCAGTAGAGCCTGTCAAGCTCGGCTACGTCGGCATAGGTGTTGGTATAAGCCTGGAAATAAGCGAGGAATTTTTTTGCGCGCGTACGTTTTGCTATGGCGCGCCGGCCGCTGTCCAGCTGTGTTTCCAGCGCTGCTGGCTGATTGCCATTGGGGTTGAATGAACTGTTGTTGCAGAAAGTGCAGCCGCCGATCCCTTTGGCGCCGTCGCGGTTGGGGCAGGTAAAGCCTGCATCCAGGGCGATCTTGTGCACCCGCTCACCGTGAAGCCGGAGCAGGTGTTGGCCAAATGTATGAATGTAGTCGGATAGCGCCATAATTCAGGACAAGAAGACTAGCATGTCCACATGGCATGTTCAACCGTGTTAACGGTGGGGGTATGCGATCCGTTTTCCGGCATCCGGTTAAACTTGTGTAATCAGGCGCTGTCACATGTAAGAGACTCGAGTGGTAAACTGTTTCGCATCTGGTGCGTTATAAAGAAATTGATATTTTTGAAAGGGAAATTCATGAGCTCAATCAAGGTGGCGGGGGTGATGCTAATCGCAGCGATGGTTCTGGGCGGATGTGCTTCAAGCATGTCAGGTGGTGCCTACACACGTTCGCAGGCACGCCAGGCTCAAGAGGTGCAGATGGGCGTGGTGGATAGCGTGCGTCAGGTGCAGCTTGAAGGCACCAAAACGCCGGTGGGCACGATTGCGGGCGCAGCCGTGGGTGGAATCGCCGGCAGCAATATCGGTGGTGGGAAGGGTAGCGCAGTTGGCGCCATTCTGGGCGCGGTTGCCGGTGGTGTGGCCGGTTCTGCCATCGAAGAAGGCGTGACCAAAAAGAATGGTCTGGAAATTACCGTCAAATTGAATAGCGGCAGAATGATTGCTGTCACTCAGGAAGCCGACGAAGATATCCGGCCTGGTGACCGGGTGCGGGTGTTGAGCGGCGGCGGGGTGACACGCGTGACGCGAGACTGAGTCAGTTTCGGGATATTCTTACGGAAAGGGTGCGCCGCTGGCGTGCCCTTTTTTTGTGTCTGGGCATGAGGCCGAGTTTAATGAAGAAATGTCTTAAATACTTGCCACGCGCATTGCATGTCCTGGCCTTTTTTTGTTGCGGCGCGGCCCATGCCGACTTCGGCGATACGATTGCCTTTGCGGGCGACACGGCTGCTACTTTGCCCGGTAGTGGTGATGGGTATTCGAGTGGCTGGCAGGATGGAGTCAGAATCATTGCGGCGCACAATCAATGGCGTTCAGAAGTCGGTGTCCCTGGGATTGCCTATTCGAAAAAACTGGCATCCTCGGCGCAGGCGTGGGCAGATGAGCTTAAAAACAGCCATGCTTGCGGCATGAGGCACAGCAACGGCGCGGCAGGTGAAAATCTTTTCTGGACCAGTGCAGTCACCTGGTCCGATGGCAGGAGAACGTTGCAGCAGGTTGACCCGAAAGCCGTGGTGGATGCCTGGGGCAGCGAAAAAAAACATTACCGCCATGCTGATAATGGCTGCGCATCTGCCGAAGTGTGTGGACACTACACGCAGCTTGTATGGAAAAACACCACGTCGGTGGGATGCGGCATGGCGGTGTGCGGGAACCGGGATCAGATCTGGGTCTGCCAGTATTCGCCTGCGGGCAACTGGGTGGGGCAGAAGCCCTATTGAAACCAAAGCAAGCCATCATGCGGCTCTTCGTCCCGTGTGGAGCGGAGAGCCGCTGGGGAGGCTTATTTCTGCCGTTTCATCATTTCCTGAAATTTCGGGTCGTTCATCATTTCGTTGATATTCATACCCTTCATGTTCGGCATGATGACGTCACCGGGTTTCTGGCCCGCTTTGCAGGGCCCCAGCCACTTGGCTTCCATGCTCATTTTCGATTCGCTCATGCCGTGCATGGGCGGGCTGTAGCGGGTGCGCACGTCGCCCTTGTAGGCTGAATCAAAGGCGCCAGTGAACACGGCATCGGTCGTGGCCGTGGTATTTTCGATCTTGCAGACCGAGCGCATGGTGTACTTGTTGCCCTGTTGTTTGACATCCAGCACGCTGCAATTGGGCTTTTCCTTTTGTTGCGCCTGCTGCTGCATGAGGTTGTCGGTGTTCTTGTCGATACACTGCTGGATAGCGCCCATGCTGGGCATTCCCTCCATGCGCGTGTTGATTTCCCACAGGCCGGGTTTACGCTTGGGCGTATCTGCGGCGAGCGCGCTTCCTGCAAGCAAAGTGGCCGTGAGGCAAAATGGCAGCAGGGTGAAGGGGCGGGGTATGGCGAAGCTGATTTTCATTTTTAACTCCTTGGCAACGGGAACACTGGAAAAGGCTCAGGGTTCTATCTTAAAGCCTCGGCCCGTGAGGCGTCATCAAGTTTGTCATGCTGCAGCGCTACCCCGGTAGCGCGCTTCTGCCCTTCAAGAAACGGCTTCCTGAAGATAGTGATTGAGTTCCGTCATGGCTGCAAAACGGGCGGGTGAAATGTCCGCACCATGCAGATTGAGCGCGTCCGGGTAAGGGCTGGCGGCTTCGGCGCGTGAACGGGCGTCACGGTGCCAGCCTGCTACCCAGGCGGCGGCAGCAAGCAGCGCTGTATCCGGCAGGCGCTGGATGGCGGCCAGCACGGTCTGGTGGAAGCCATTGCGGGAGAGTGCAGTGTGTACGCCTTGTATCTCGCCCAGGTTCTGCTCGCCGAGCGCGCCGAGCAGGCGAACGAGATTGTCCTCCATGACCTGATTGCGGGCTGCGCCGATATGATTCTCTAGGATATGCTTGATTTTCTGATAAGTGCTGTGGGTCTGCTCACTGGGGGCGGCTGTCGCGGTGATGAATGAGTGCAGGGCAGTGAGCGCCGCAAGCGTCTGGCCGGAGTGCCGGGTTTGCGTAATCAGGACCTGGCATTGGGTGTCCGCCTGCTCGGGGCTTAAAAGCAGCGTCAGCTTTTCCATGACTCAGCCCAGTATGACCAGCCGGGGGTCGTCGATGTGTTCGATCAGAATTCGCCGGACCCGGTCCTGCCACAACCGGGCAAATTCCTTTTGCTCCTCCTTGCTGGCTACGCCGGCCTGGGCTTTTTGCATCAGGCTCTTCATCATAGTGTCTGGCGCTACGATTTCAGGGTGATACGAGGTGTCCACCGAGGCGCCTGTGTCCCGGCGCTCGAAGCGAATTTCGCCGCTGATGGGCGAGCCGAAGAACAGCAGATTGCGCCGGTCGAATTTGCCGCCAATCCCTTTGAAGCCATGATCCTGTGCGGCGCCCGTGATCAGGGTGGCAACGTTTGCCATGACTCCAGTGACCCCGCTGGTGCCGGATTCCCGGAAAGATACCCTGATATCGCCACGCTGTGGCGTTGCCCCTGGGTAAAGGTGCGCCAGTGCTTTCAGTGTTGCAATATAGGCGCCCGCCACGGTAGGGCAGGAGTGGCCGGCAAGTTTGACTGCATCGAGGTAAGTGTATTCGATCTGACCTTCTTCCGCTGCACCCAGAAAATCGGCCAGGGGATCGCGCAGTCTGATGGTCCGGACAGAAGCAAAAAAGGAAGGTGTGTTCATGAAATTTTGATCAGTTAGTGACGGTGATGGGAAAACTCACTGTGCCTGTTGCGGAGTGCCCGCACAGACAAAATTCAGTGCCCCCTCGTCGATACTCCCTTTCGTTACTGGTAAGTCCTGGGGCTGCTGGATGCGCTGTTTGCTGATCAGCACCATTTTTTCGTCGTAGGCCTCGGTGGCGAGCTGTGCCAGAGTGCGGAAACCGCAATTGGCACGGGAGTGAATCAGGAGATATTGCGCTTCGCGCCGGCCCACCTTGTATTCGTTCCGGTCCACGAAGGTGTGACGTGAGGTAAATGTCACCACCGGGCCATTCTTTTTGATGCTGGCGGTGTCGATCTCGCGTACAGTATGATCTTCCTGCTTGATGGGTGCCCATTCCGCAGCCAGCGTCTGGCTACTAAACAGTGCGCCAGTCAGTATTGCCGCAAACGTCCAGATGTTCATCGATTTACTCCTTGAATGTGTTCAGATTAAACTAACCGCTATTCTAGCCAATGTCACCATAGTGTGAATTGATTTTCAGCAGGATGATGAGTGTGACTCCAAACCGTATTACTACATTGATACTCGGCACCATTGTGCTGGGAATCAGTTTTTCCGGCTTTGCCGCCACCATACACGAAGCCGTGAAAATGGGGGATGTGAAGGCGGTCAGCAAGTCGATTTCCGCAAATCGTGGCGCAGTAAATGCCAGAAATGAGCTGGGTTCGACGCCGCTCCATATTGCAGCAGGTGTTTCTGTGTCCGAAATGACCAGGCTGCTGATCGATCAGGGCGCTGCCGTCAATGTAAAGGATGACAGGGGGGCTACGCCGCTTCATATCGCGGCATATTCCGGCCAGAAGGCAAATCTCGAACTGCTTCTCGCCAAGGGTGCCGATGTGCTCGCCAAGGACAATCAGGGGAAAACCGCACGCGATTATGCGGAAACCGCCTTAAACCGGGAAATTTCGGCGATTCTGCTGATCAAGATGCTGGCCGTGCCCGCGCCGGCGCCCCGGAAATAATCCCGAATTATTCAAGAATAAAAGGAAGAAGTGATGATGAAGCGTTTTGCCCTTATGCTGTATTTTTTGAGTCTTGCGCTGCCGGCCGCAGCTGATTCTCCTTCCGATGCGGGTCTGGCAGAAGTCCGGGATCTGGGGCAGCTCAATGGCCAGGCGCTGGCCTGTTCGCATAATCAGGCAGCCTCCCTGATTAAGGCGGCCATTATCCAATATGCACCCAAGTCGCGGCGTTACGGTGCGGCGTTTGAAGACACCACCAGTAACGCCTTCCTTGCCCAGGTCAAAAAAGATCCGGCCGCCTGCCCGGCTGAAGCGTTGCTTGTCAGCCAGGCAGAAGCGGCAGTGGCACGCTTGCAGACAGCCGTCCCGGCTGTCGCGCCGCAATAGGCGCATGTGCCATGAAAAAATTATGTCTTGTTCTGCTTGCTGCTGTTTTGATCGGCGCCTTCCCCGCTTGGGCTGAAGGATCGTCAGTGGATGCCGAAGAACAGCCGGAAACCGGAATTGTCGCGCGCTACCTGCTCATGGATCATCGGGGACGCGCCGTTACAGACCAGGATTTCCCGGGGTTCTACCAGCTCATCTCTTTTGGTTATACCTTTTGCCCGGATATCTGTCCGACCACGCTGGCAGAAATGGCCTTGATCATGAACAAGCTGGGCAAGCAGTCCGAGCGGCTGCAGCCATTGTTCGTCACGGTGGACCCGGAGCGCGATAAGCCGGACGTGCTGCGCCGCTACACCGCGTTTTTCCACCCCCGTATCATCGGACTTTCCGGTTCGCCGGAACTGGTACGCCGCGTGGCGGACCACTTCAAGGTGCGCTATGAAAAGCACTGGGAGCCGGGGGCCGCGAAGGACAAGTATTCAGTCGACCATTCGGCCGGCATGTATTTGCTGGGTCCGGATGGACGTTTTCTCGCCAAATTCGCCTATGCCACGCCACCCACCGAAGTGGCCGAGCGTATCCGGCGCCTGATGGAAGAGCGGCCCGACTGAGTGTGTCTGTTCCCGGCTTGGTCTGAACCCCTGTTCCAGATCAAGTTCAAATACAGGCAGGAAGAGTTAAAATCAGCCGTTTTAACGGCAATAAATTCGAGATAGTGTCATATGAACATTCTGGTGGGGTATTTTGCCCGTTTCTACAAAAAGGCAGGCATTTCGTGCCGTAATGGCGGTGGGCTTTTTGCCCTTTTCTTTTCGCTGGCGCTGGGTTTGTCCAGTTCCGGAGCCTATGCGTTCGATGCGGATAGCGCGCGCGACATGATGGGGGTCTGTGCCACCTGCCACGGCGAGTTTGGCCAGGGCGGTTCGCGCGGCGAATACCCCCGGCTTGCCGGACAATCGGAAAAATACATGATCAGCCAGCTGGAAAGCTTCCGCGCCCGGACGCGCATCAATTTCCCGATGTTCCCCTACACGGAGGAACGCGATTTGTCGGATGAAGATATCCGCAATATTTCCGGCTATCTGGCATCGATCAAGCTCCCTACCACCCCCCCCGTATTCAAGGGGGATGAGGATGGGTTGACCCGTCTGCAAATGATGGAGAAGGTCATGATCATTCCGCGTTCTGTCGGCGATATCGAAAACGGTGGCAAGATCTACAAGAAGGAATGTGCTTCCTGTCACGCCAAGGATGGAGGCGGCCGGGGCTCGTTCCCGATGCTGGTCGGGCAATACACCAATTACCTCATGAAGCAGGTCACCAGCTATATCAACGGCGAACGTCCGCATGACGAAGACGATTCACGCGGCATTCTGGCGAAACTGAAGGATACCGATATCCGCGATATCCTGGCTTATCTCACGTCGATTCAGCCGCAGGAGTAATTTCGGGTGGTCAAATCAATCCTGGCACTGGTTCTGAGTCTGTTTTCCTGCCTTGCCTGTGGAGATGCATCCTTGCCTGGAGGCAATGCCGGCCAGGATATCGAAGACTGGTTCCAGACAATTTCCATCATGGCGCCGGCCCGGCTTGCGGAACTGGATGGGCGACTGTTTTCCTTTGCTGTAGATATCGACAACAGTCCCGGTTTCAGTATGGATTTTGATACGCAAAGCGGCATGCTTGCGCTGCTGTATCGCATGGGCTTCAACAACATTGCCGAAGGCTGGAGCTGGGAGCCGCTGGCCAACCCGGAGAGCCAGGATTATTATCGCGCCAAGTTCCTGCCCCTGAAGTCTGTCCAGCAGGAAAAATCCGGTCCGGTCGAAGTGGAGATTTACCCGGGGAAAAGGCTGGAGGTCAGGAATGTGTGGCGCTATGACTACTTCCTGGCCTTCGAGAATCTCTACGATTTTTACCCGCGCACGGTGGATGATGATGCCGGTTTCGGTGCGAGAATCAAGGCAACAGGACTGCCCGCAAGGGCGCACCTGAAAATGCTCGCCGTGTTTCGCCTGAAAGCCCCCTACCACTCTGAGAGCAACACCTTCTGGAAAGCCGATTTTGCCGACCCGGTGGATCTGACCCTGAGAAAGCGCTACCTGATCGGCCAGCTGGAAGAAATCCGCTTCGTGGATAGCCTGACGGAGCAGGTCTACCTGCGCCAGTTGCCTGCTAACCCTCCGCTACCGCCCTCCAGTAAGCCCGGTGAAGCGCCACACTGATCTCCCGTTCAACCGTCACCTCGATCAGATGCGCGCCGCCCGTGAGCGCGCTTGAAAGGGCGGCAGAGAAATCCGCAGCCCGGCTGATCTTCTGGTAACCCAGCTGATACATCCTTGCGGCATAGGAAAAATCCAGCCCCAGCGGGGTCAGCCAGGCGCGCTCGAAATCGTCCAGTTGCGACTGCGGCAGGTATTCGAAAATCCCGCCGCCGCCGTTGTTGATGACGATAAACACCACATTCAGTCCGCGCGCGGCCAGCAGGCCATTCATGTCGTGGTAGAAAGCCAGATCGCCGAGCAGCGCCACCACTGGCTGTGAGCCACCTGCAGCCAGACCGAGGGCGGTGGAGACGTTGCCGTCGATACCGCTTGCGCCACGGTTGCCGATGATCCGCAACGACTTGTCGCTGCTGCCGGAGTAGGCATCGAGATCGCGGATCGCCATGGAGTTGCCGCTGAATAAAGTGCTTCCTGCTGGTAGCAGATCCACGATGGACTGCGCCACTGCGGCTTCCAGCGGCGCATTCTGCCAGGCAAGGTCAGCCGCGCGCAGTTCCTCGGCCTGGAACGCCGCCAGCCAGGAAGAGGGGGCCGCTGATTCAATCTCTGCCGCCAGTTGCCGGCACAACACCGCAGGGTCGGCCCTCACCAGGCGAGTCGCCAGATGCAGCGGATCGGGCCAGCGGCCCTGTGCATCTACCACGATGTGGGGTGTGCCTGACTGAGCCGAGAGAAACTGCTGCAAGGTCTTGGAGACCGGCATCGCGCCGAAGCGCAGCACCCAGTCCGGGCGCAGGCTTTCATGCACACTGCTGCGGCGCAGGAAAGCATCGTAACGGCACAGGACTGCAGACATGTCATGGCCGCCGAAACGTAGTCCTGAAAGGGGGTCGGCCAGCACCGGGCAGCCCAGTTTGCCTGCCAGCGCGGCGACCGCATCAGGGAAACCCGAGCCATGCTCTCCCCAGCCGCATATGATCAGGCCCTTTCTACCGGCCAGTTCGCGCGCCCGCGTTGCGCCTTCCTCCGGGGGCAGGGACAGGCGTGGATGGCTGACTACGACAGGCGCTATTTCTGCTACCGGCGGCAACGGCCCGGCAGGCACCAGCGGCTCGCGCAGCGGCACGTTGACATGCACCGGGCCGGGCAGGGGCCAGCGGCACTGATCTATCACCTGTGCTATCAGCGTGCGCAGATAGCGCAGCATTTCCGGCTGCGCATCGGCGGCAGGCAGCTCGTGGAAGGCGCGCACATGGCCGCCGAACAGACGGGCCTGGTCAATTGACTGGTTGGCGCCGCAGTTGCGCAGCTCCGCCGGGCGGTCCGCGCTCAGCAGAATCAGCGGAACCGCACCCATATCCGCCTCGATTACAGCAGGAAACCAGTTGGCCGGCGCCGAGCCGGAAGTGCAGATCAGGATGACGGGCTGGCGACAAGTCTTGGCTAGCCCCAGGGCAAAAAATGCGGCGCAGCGTTCGTCCACCTGCACCCAGGTTTTCAGCCCGGAGTGCTGCAGGCAGGCCAGCGCCAGCGGCGTGGAGCGCGAGCCGGGTGAAATGACGGCATGCATGACGCCACCGGCTACGAGGCCGTGGATCAGGTTGCTAGCCCAGATGAAGTTTTCGCGGGCCTGGTCAGTCATGCCGGCTTCCCAGCGCATGCAGCATGGCAGCGAGCTTGGCTTCGGTTTCGGCCAGTTCCTGCTGCGGTTCGGAGCCGGCCACGATGCCTGCTCCCGCATAGAGGTGCGCTACCTGTCCCTGGAGATGGGCGCAGCGCAGCGCCACGGCGAACTCGCCATTTCCTGCGGCATCCAGCCAGCCGATGGCGCCGGTGTACCAGGCTTCGCGCTGTTCGCCTTGCCGGGCCAGCCAGTCCAGCGCGGCCTGGCGCGGGTAGCCGCCGACGGCAGGGGTGGGATGGACGCGCTGCAGCAGATCGAGCAGGCTGATTCCTGATTTGACGCGACCGTGCAGGTTGCTCCATAAATGACGTAAATCGCCCAGGCGCCTGATCTGTGGCGCATCGGGCACTTCCAGGCGGTCGCATACGGGGCGCAGTGCTTCGGCGATGGCCTGCACCACGAGGCGATGTTCGCGGCCATTCTTGACGTCGGCAAGCAGTTTCCGGTTCGCGGCAGACGTGGCCCGCCCTTCTCCCCATGCCGTGCCTGCGAGCGCATCGCAATAGACTTCTCCGTCCTGCAGCCGTATCAGGGTTTCAGGGCTGGCGCCGAGAAAAATTCCGCCATGCGCCGTATCCGTGGCAAACAGGGTGCACGAAGGGTAGTGCCGCTCCAGATCAGCCATGGTTCGGGCCGGATCGAAGTCCTGTCCGGTTTGAAATGATATGCGCCGGCTCAATACCACCTTGTCCAGTCTGCCGCTGTGAATGTCGCGCACAGCCTGTGCTGCCCGCGCTAGCCAGGCCTGGTCAGCCTGTGCATTGCCAAGGCGCTGTAAGGGCCGGGTTGCATGCCCAGGCCTGTTTTTCTGAATGAGTGCAGCCATTAGCTGGCGCAAGCGCGCCATGGCGGAGTCCATGGCTATTTCATCGGGGGGGGCTGAAAAAGTAAATGTCAGTGCGCAAGTTTCATCCTGGCGGCGCAACAGCAATTCAGGCACGCTCAGTTGCGAGGAGGGGAGTGCTGCATTCCTGTCCGGTTGCACCGCAAAGGAAAACCCGCCCAGGGCAAGGGGGTGCAGGCCGGTGTGGTCACAGTCTTCATGGTGCCAGTGTTTACGCCAGCCATTGAACGCTGTGCCCAGTTTTGACCAGCGATCCTCGCCCTCGGCACGGAAAGTCGCCGCCACGCCCAAACCCAGAATTTCATGTTGTGCGGCCGGTTTGCTCCAGTAGAACAGCGCATGAAATGTGCCCGGCAAACCGGTACAGCGAATTTCAGGCACGGCCAGTGTTACGCTGAGCAGGCCGGACTTGATTTTTCCGGCGTGCCGCAGCGCAATCTTGAGGCGGCTTTCGATCTGTTCCAGAAAATCCGGGTCGTCGGGGCGGAAACGTTTCAGCATGGCGTCCTGTCTTCCATGCCAAGGACCAATGCGGGTAAGCGTTTGCGTTCCAGTTTTCCCAAGGCATTGCGCGGCAGTGCGTCAACGGCGATGAAGCTGCGCGGGCGCAGTGCAGAAGACAGATTCGCGCGGCACCACATCTCGATGGCCTGCATGTCGTCACCCACCACCAGGGCGGCAATGCGGTCGCCCCACACCTCGTCACTCACAGCGGTGATCGCGGCATCGCTTACGCCTGGGCAGGCAAGCAGCAAATTTTCCACTTCGGCGGGGTGAATGTTGATGCCCCCGCTCACCAGCATGTCGTCGTGACGGCCCATAATCAGCAGATTGCCTTGTGCATCGAAATACCCCCGGTCGCCGCTGACAAACCAGCCGTCAATTAGCCCATGGCCGGTTTCGTATGCCGCATTGGCGTAGCCTGCCATCACACTGGGGCCGCGCACACGGATACGCCCTTCGCCCTTTGTGGGCAGGCCATTTTCGTCGATGATTTCGACGCTGATTCCCGGCAGTGGCGCTCCGGCCATACCCTCGCGCCAGTCGGGCGGGAAAGATGCCAGTGTCGCTACTTGCGAGGCAGCCTCGCTCATGCCGTAGGTCGGGCAGATGGGCCAGCCTGCATGAAATGCGCGTTGCGCCAGATTTTCTGACAGAGGTCCGCCGCCGATCAGGGCGTATTTCAGCAGTGCAGGGGGCGGCCCGGCATCCAGCAGGCGTGCGAGCATGGCCGGAACCAGCGAAATATGGGTCACGCCATGGCGCTCCATGTCTTCCTGAATCTGCTTCGCATCAAACTTGTCCTGTAGCAGGACTGTGGCGCCCGCCTCCGCGCAACGGTAAAAAATGGCGAGGCCGCCGATATGCTGCAGGGGCAGGCAATTCAGCCAGATGTCGCCCTGTTCCAGAGGAATGCGGCTGCGGCTGGCGCGTACCGCCGCCTCCAGGTTGGCCGCGCTCAGCATTATCTGCCTGGGTTCGCCCGTGCTGCCGCTGGTGGCGATGAGCAACTCGGCGATACCGGGCAGGTCCGCCTGTTTCAGCAGCATTGCCAGGCGTTCCGGCAGTTGGCCCGGGTCCGCCGATAGAAGTGTGGCGAAAGAGTAGCTGTTGCCTGCTGTGATCAGCGCAGGGGCGTCTGGGTGGCTCGCTGCGGCAAGTTCAAGCCAGCGGGTGAGCAGGGATTTCATGGCTCAGAAGGATTTTGCACCGCGATGCAGGCAGGCGATGCCGAAAGACAGGTTGCGGTAGTTCACCGCGGCAAAACCGGCCTGTTCCATGATGCGCTTCATTTCCTGCTGATCCGGGAAGCGGCGGATGGATTCGACCAGGTAAGTGTAAGCTTCGGGGTCACGTGCCACCAGGGCGCCAAGGCGGGGGATCACGGTGAAGGAAAAGAGGTCGTAAAAAGGCTTGACCGGCGCCCAGGGACGGGAGAATTCCAGGCACAGGAAGCGCCCGCCCGGCTTGAGTACCCGCAGTGCTTCCTTCAGGGCGGCTTCCAGGCTGGTGACGTTGCGGATGCCGAAGGCGATGGTCAGGGTATCCACCGAATTGTCTGCGAGCGGAATCCGTTCCCCGGTGCCCGCCAGCCATTGCACACCCGGAAGCATGCGCGCGCGGCCCTGGCCCATCATCGCCAGGCTGGGGTCGCATACCATCACCTCCGCGCCATTCGAAGCCATAAGCGCGGCCACGTCGCCTGTGCCGCCCGCGAGGTCTACTACGACCTGCCCTGGCAGTACGCGGGCTTCCCGCGCCAGGCGGCGTTTCCAGAGCCGGTGGATGCCCATGCTCATGAGGTCGTTCATGAGGTCGTAACGCGGCGCCACGCTGGTGAATACGCGCCGGATCAGGCGCGTGCGTTCATCTTCCGCGACGCTTTGGTAACCAAAGGTGCGGGAAATTTCCTCCATCAGGGCAGGTCGCCGCGGCGGAAAATGAAATAACCGGCTGTAGCACTCAGCGTGCCGATGACGAAAGGATAAACCAGGCCGTAAATCATAAAGCCGGTTGCGCCCATGGTGTCCATGATCACGTATGCCGCCGGACCCAGCACGATCAGTTGTGGGTCGAATAGCATCAGCGCGGCGGTGCGGAATACCTGGAGCGGATTGGCCAGTGCAATCATGACCGCTACTTCGGGTGCGGCATGACCCTGAATCATCACGCCCAGCAGAATCAGGTCAAGGAACAGCAGCATCGCCAGCCAGACCACGAAAGCGGCGCCCTGGGCCACGTCGGTGGAACGTGCCAGAGTGGAGAGCAGCATGGCGATGCCGAGGAAGCACCATGCCATTGCTGCCAGCAGCCCGGTGTAATAAAGGAACATGTTCCAGGGAACCTCGATATCCTGCACCAGCGACCATAGCGAAGCGCCCAGCATGGCCAGGAATACCGGCAGGAATACCACGATGTAGCGCCCCAGCAGCTTGCCCCAGAACCAGGCGCCCAGCGACACCGGCAGCGACAGCAGGTATTCGAATACCCCGGCTTCGCGGTCACCGGCGACCGAGCGCACTGTGGAAATGAGTACGAAAATGGGCAGAATTGCCATGCAAAGCTGGATGTAAGTTACCAGCAGGCGCGATAGCCCGATAAAACCCAGCACGCGCGATTCGGTCAGGCCGAAGGCGAACAGCATGGCGACGATGCCGCCGAATACCAGGGTATAAATCATGAACCAGCGCGCACGCAGCGATTCCACTACATCCAGTTTGGCGGTGAGCCATAAGTTTTTCATTTGAATTTCCCAAAAACAATGCTTCAAACCACGGAGAACACGGAGAACACGGAGTAAAAGCAGTGAATTGCTACTCGCACTTTCTCAGTGCCCTCCGTGTTCTCCGTGGTTAAACGTTTTTATGCTTACTTTCCTTTTGCCAGAACCTGTTTTCTGGCCTCCTCATAATTCACGCTGCCCGGCTCCGGCAGCGCCACAGCGCCGAAACCGTAAGCCATCGGCGTCATCTTGTTGGGTATGTAATAGGCTGTGCGTGCCTCGATCCATTTGTTCGAGCGCATGTCCATGACCAGAATTTCCGTGGCCGGGTCATCGGCCCAGGGTTTGTCTTTGAGCCAGAACACCACGCAGCCGAAATCGTCGAACTTGTAGGCCTGGTGTTTCGGGCCGCCGCGTACCTGGGCGGCGTAGCGCTTGTCGCTCAGCGCCATGTTGCAGCGCACGCAGGTGTCGCGGTCCCATTTGACTTCCACCGGTCCGGTTTTGGGTTCCTGATGGCAGGCCCCCAGCAGGCCCAGCAGCAGCGCCATGACAGCCAGCCTGGGCAGATTTTTCACTCCTGCTTCCCGCTGTTTTCATCGAGGCTGATATGCGTCAGGATGCCGACATAGCGCGACAGCATGCCGATAAAGCGCAGGCGGTCCGGCCCCGCCACGCTGCCGCGCCATTCCAGGCCACCACCGGCATCCTGAAAATTCCAGCCCAGCAATGCCTTGGCAATGGACTCCTCGGCGCGCCGTAAAGTCAGGTGGCAGGCCAGCATGCCGGTCAGCGAAACATCGTCCGCCACGCGGTCGTCCAGCACCACCTTGCCTCGGTCCAGTTCGATCACCCGATTCACCAGCGCCGACACTTCGTCGAGGCGGTGGCTGGAAATCAGCATGGTGGTGTTTTCAAGGCGTTCGGCCAGCAGGCCGAAGAAAATCTGGCGCGCTTCCGGATCGAGGTTGGCGGCAGGTTCATCCATGATCAGGATGTTGCTGTCGCGCCCCAGCGCGATGGAAATCAGAAGCTTCTGTTTTTGCCCGCCAGAGAGTTTGACGAAAGGCTGGTTTTTCATCCTGCCCACATCCAGGCCGAGTCGCTGGGCAATTTCTTCCATGCGCCGCTTTTCGCTGTTGCATACCGCGGAGGAGAAATCCAGCAATTGCCCAACCGGCATTTTCAGCGGCGGCGGCAGTTGCGGGACGAAGCCGATTTTCCCCAGCACCTGCTGCCGGTTCGGGCGCGGCGCCAGTCCATGTACCGAGACATGGCCATCATAGGTATATTCACCCAGCAGGCAGCGGATCATGGTGGTCTTGCCGGCACCGTTGGAACCCACCAGCGCGATGCGCTCGCCCGGTGCGATGGAGAGTTCAAGCTCGTCCAGGACGCGGTTGCGCTTGAAGGTTTTGGAAACTTTCTTGAATTCGATCATATCAATCGCTATCAACTTTCAGTTATTGGTAATCAATGGCTGCGGGGTCTGGCGTCATTTGAAAATGACAACGGACAGCTGGCCAGTGATTCCCTAAATCAGCTTTCTAAGGCCCTTGATTTCGAAAGTCAAGGCGCCGCTCGGGCAGACGTCGATGCACATCCCGCAGCGGGTGCAGTCAGCGCCGATATCGAGCTGGGCTGCCGACGCGCGTCCCTTGACGATGCAGTCAAGCACATGCGGTACTTCGCAGACCTTGCGGCATTCGCCTTCATGGTGGCAATTGGCCAGCTTGTAGGTGACGTGCAAGGGCGAAAATACACCGGTTATGCCGTATGTCAGGCCAATCGGGCAGACGTAGCGACACCAGGCGCGGCGCGAATAGAACACCTCGAACAGCAGCAGTAATGCCACCCATCCCAGTGCAAGTCCCGGGCCATAGATTAACGCCCGGCTGACGATGCCGGTTGGCGAGATGGTTTCAAAGACGGTGTAGCCGCTGAGGACCGCCATCAGGGCAAACAATACCCAGAACACGGTGCGTACGCCGCGGTGGAAAGTATGTTCGGTAATCTTCTTTTTTTCCACCAGATATACGTGCAGCCGTTCTGCATTCTCCGCCAGAAAATGATAGGGGCAGACCCAGGAACAGAAAGTGCGTCCGCCCAGCAGCAGCCACAGGACGAAAACAGTCCCGGTGCCGATCAGCAGATTGACGATGATGTGCTTGTGCGCCAGCATCACCTGCAGGGCGGAATTCAGGTCGATCAGGTGGAAGCCCAGCAGACGGGATGCAGTCAGTGCGCCTTCCAGTATCTGGATATCGAGCCAGAAAGATACCGTGAACAGCAGGTTGATCGAGATCAGCGTGATCCAGCGCCGCCTGAGCCAGATCTTTTTCTGCTGGTGCGCACGTGCCTCGAGTTTCAATGCCTCGAAATCCAGTTTCTCGTTTTTCTTGTAAAAATGGATGGTCTTGGCTTCTTCAGTGTATTCGACTGGTTCTGGTTTGCGCGGCTCGCCGCCCAGCATCACCCGCATCGATTCAAGGTATTTATTCATCAGACGCTCCAGCCTTTGCGCGCTTCCACCACGATGGCTGCCGGCTCGGGCGGGCATACCATTTCGCATACCCCGCAGCCAACGCACGGCTCATGCACCACTGGTGTTTTGATCGTAACCCCGTTTTCCACCACGCTTTCGAGCGAGATCGCGCCCTTGATCGGGCAGGTGCGCACACACAGGTCACACAGCTCCAGATCATAGGGGTGGTCGCGCAGGGGCACGGGTTTCCAGCGATCCACTTCCATGAAACGCATGGTGCCTTTGAATGCGGTCCCCCGTGCTGCGCCCTTGATGCCCTTGCCCTGGCGCGCGAGGCATTTTTCCGGGCGGGCCAGGACAGCGAGGCCGGTGCGTTCCTTCAGGTTCAGCGTCGGTTCCGGGTCTTTTTCCTTGGCGAGCAGGATGGGCGGGTTCGCCATGGTCATCTCGCTGCGGGTCGGCAGAAATGCAGGTTTATTGTAAACCAGCGAACCGGTGGGGCAGGCCAGAATGCACTGCACGGCATCACAGGAAAAATCGCAGGCCTGGTTGCGCGAGTCGATGTAAGGAACCCCGATGCCGAAACCCTGATCGATATCGTCAAGCTTGATCGCCTGCACCGGACAAACCTGAACGCATTGCCCGCACTTGATGCAGGATGAAAGGAAGTCCGTCTCTTCCAGCGCGCCGGGCGGCCGCATACGCAACTTCCATGAGCGGGCCACTGGGAAGTAACCAACAGCAGAAATTCCCAATACGGCCGTTCCCAGAATGATCGAGCGCAGAAAGCGCCGTCGCGCTTCCTGTTTGCGTTTGTTGCTTAGAATATTGCTTGGCTTTGGTTTCTCGGCGTTCATTTTTTGCCCCGCTTCCAGGGATTATTAAACAGAGGTTTTTCATCTTTCAACAACAGGGTCGGACTCGAGAATGGTGCCAGGCGCTCCAGAAAGTCCAGCACCTCGAGCGCGGGAGATACCTTGAAAAAGCGCGCTTGCGGAATTTCCATCCATAAACGGTCGGCAAAATCATACAATTCATAGGGCGTATCGCCAATGCCGTCATTGTTGCGGTCGAATCCTTCGTACTCGTCCCAGTAGTTGTTGCGCCAGATATTGCGCTGGCCAGACCCGGCCCCGCCGACGGCAAGGCTGGAAATATTGCCTTCGAAGCTGTTGCCTTCAACCTCATAGCCAGCCAGGTCGCTGTTGAAGGCAATGGCGATACCGTTGTAGGCGATCCGGTTGTTTTTCAGGATGATCTTGCTGTCAGGCTGGAAGGGCGAAAGATCGGCTGACAGGCCGAGTGCGCAATAGATGATCTCGTTGCCTTCGAGCAAGGCGCCGCTGGCTTCCTTGAAACCGACGCCCATGCCGGTGGAGCCGGTGGCGTGGGAAATCACATTGTTGCGTACCACTGTATTGTCGCTGTACATCAGGTATACGCCCACTGCATTATCGTAAAAGTGATTGCTGTCTATTACGTTATGGTGGGCAAACATGAAATGAATCGAGTAGCGGCTACGGGCGCCGTAATTACGATAGAACGTATTGCTGTTGGAATACCACACCACCATGTCGCGCGAATCCACGACCTGGTTGTTTTCGATCCGGTTGTTCATGCTGTACCACAGGCGAATCCCGTCACCGCGCACGCCGAGGTCTGCTGACTTGGAACGGATGCGGTTGCTGCGCAAAATATTGTTGTTGGACTGTTTCAGGTCGATGCCGAACAGACAGTCATCGATCACGATGTTTTCGATCAGGTTGTTGTGTCCACGAACATTGAGACAGGCGTCATCGCTATCGTGTGAGCTTCCCGAGCCCTTGAGGTGCAGGCCGCGTATCTTGGCGCCACTGGTTTCGATCACAAACACCGTGCCCTTGTTGCCGCCATCGATGCTGACCTTGCCGCCACCTTCGATGGTCAGCGGTTTGGTCAGATGCACCGGTCCGGCATAGCTACCCGGCTTGGGCCGCAAGACGGAACCCGCAGGTGCAGCATCCACCAGCGCCTGAAACGGGGGCAGGCCGTGAATGCGTTTGTCGCGCAGGTAGAGGGGGATCAGTTGCACGGGTTTGTCGACATCAACGCGGGGCGCATCGCCGCTCATATCCGCTGCACCGCCCGGCTCAAAAGCCGCACCTGCTGGAAGTGACAGCCATAACAGCAGCCAGAGTAGCAAGCGCCCTGTCACTTGGCGCACACCGGGAAGAGCAAATATTTGCCTGGTTTCATATATTTAGATTTTGTCTAACAGCGAATGCCTCGATCCGTACAGGGGATACGAGGCATGTGCATTTGTTAGGAGTTTTGTTCGCGCAACAGTTTGCGGCGGATGAGCATGGCCAAACCCATGGCCAGGCCAGAAACCAGCAACAAGGCGTAGCCGTAATAGGGGTAGGAGTAGGTGCTGAATTGCGCTACCTTGCCCTCACCAAATACTGTCGGCATGAAGGGTTTGACCGTAAAGGCACCCCATGGATGGAGGTTGTGGCCGAAGAACCACAGCCAGCCCGCATAGTCGAGTACAAAGAATACTGGTAACAATGCGGGGACCAGTGCCAGCAGCAGGACGAACGGGCGGATTTTCCATACGCCCAGCATCAGGATCAGCATGGCTGCAATCAGGCCGACCACAGCCGCCTTGGTGGCCATTTTCAGATTGGCTACCCAGTTCGCCAGTACCTCCGGCTGGTTAAAGAAAGTGCTGGCTTCGTTGTAATAATGTTCAGCAAAGGCGTTCAGGTGGCCCAGCACAAAGAGGTCGGTTACCATCCAGGCAGAAACTGCTGTAAAGCCCACGCCTAGCACCATTAGTTGCTGTTTGCGCTGTGTTGCCATGAAACCCAGCATCATCACCGAAAACATGCCGATGATGAATTTCGACATTGGCACTTCAACCGGTGCACCTGTCGCAATGGGGTACATGCCCACGTAGTGGTTGATGGTGTTCATCTCATGTACGCAATCCAAACCAACCACCTGGTCTTTCTTGGCCAGGGAAGGATCGTCGCGCATGGCCAGATCATCACCCAGATCATACTGAATAATCTCGTCGTGGCCGCCGCCGCTTTGCGGTTTGGTGCTGCAGCCGTTGTACACGCCATCGAAGTGGAAATGGATACGAATCCCGTCAGGGAAAGCTTCTTTAGGATAGTTGGGCGCAGTGAGCGACACCCACCAGATCGGGCTGAAATAGGCAGCAATCATCAGCACCAGAGCGATCAGGGTCAACACCCTCACCGCCATCATTTGTTTTTGAGGGCTATTCATGGTTTTCTCTCGTCAGGCATTAAACGTTGTCCACGTCCCCGTGCCTCCCTGGAAGTGAATTGGCTGGAACATGTCCAGCCACAACTTCTCTTATTTTACGCTGATTTTAAAGCTGAGACAGCTACGAGAGATTTATGTTCTCCCGTAGCTGAAAGTGAAATTACTTCTTCTTGCCTTTTTCTTTACACATTGCACCTGGCATTTTCAGACTTGACTGATAGGCGGAAATCGCTACCAGCTGGTCGTTGGTGTAGGGCTTGATGACCTTCACCATGTCAGGGTTTGCGTTGCGGCGGTGACCGTCACGAATCTCGGTCATCTGGCGCAGCAGATACTTGTAATGCTGGCCGGCTATCACAGGGAAGAATTTCTCCTTGTTACCCTCGCCGTTCTTGCCATGGCACTCCTGGCATTGTTTCTCGTAGAGTTCCTTGCCCTTTGATACCTGAAGGGCCGCATCGGCACCTTCATATTTGCCATGATCCGTCGGAACGCACAATTTCTCGATATAGGATGCCACATCGGCCAGTTCCTGCGCATCGGTCAGCGTCGTGGCAAAGGGGTACATGGTGGGGTTGTCACGCAGGCCGGCACGAATGTCAGCCATTTGCTTGATTACCACAGTGGTATGTTGTCCCGCGAGTTGAGGGAAAGTGCCATCAGGACGTCCTGCGCCGGATGGGAGGTGGCAGGCGCCGCAGATCTCATACGCTTCCTGGCCTGCTTTTGGGTCGCCTTTCTTGTGCAGCGCTTCAATTTTTTCGCCCTCCTGGGCATTCCAGACGTAAGCTTTGCCTTCGATGCCTTCCTTTTTGGGCGCCGGTGCGCCTGCAAATGCTACTGCAGGTGCCAGTGCCAGAACCAGTGCTGCTACCAATTGCTTGTTCATGTGTTATTCCTCTCGCTAAATGTCAGGGGTGCTATCCTAAGCCAGTTTCTTCGATATTGCCTTGATACAGGTCAAAAGGACAAAGATCAGGGCTTGAGTTTTGAAACGTAGGCCGCGATGTCCTTGATGTCCTGATCGGTCACAATAACCATCACACCCTTCATGGCCGCGCTATTGCCGTTGGCGCGCGCACCGCTCTTGATGTCAGCCATCTGCTTTATGATGTAAGCCTCGTTTTGACCTGCAATCTTGGGGTAATCCGGCATCAGCGTCTTGTTGCCCGCTGGGCCATGGCAGGCTGAGCAGGTTTTTTCTGCATACAGTTTTTTGCCGTCACCGGCTTGAGCGTAACCGCTGATCATTGCTGCGGACAGTGCGGCAACAAGCATTATCGTTTTTGACTTCATATTGGTACTCCTGAGGAAAGTTTATACGGCAGGAAAATACTAACTTGGATGTTGATGCAAATCAATATTTATTTAAGATAAATGTGTCCACATATCATTACCAATTAGCTGAATGTGGTTATTGTGAGCGGAAAAAATGCGGGGAGATTTTTCATCTCCCCGCATTCAGTGTTACAGCCTAAGCAGAAGGCTTACTTGCCTGTTTTCTTGGCTCCATTCTGCTCCAGGAAGGTCTTGGCGCGCAGACCGATATCCGCAGCCTTGACCTGATACTGCCACCACTGGCCAGCCCAGAGGGTTGCATTCTGCCAGTCGCTCTTCTTGGCTGCTTCTTCCATCTTGGCCTTGGATTCGCCTGCCTTGTTGAGCTGGTCGGTTGCATCTTCAACCAGAGCTACTACCGGCGGGAAGTCCTTGTAATTGACGCTGGTGATGTAGCCTACCACGCTGTCGATTACGGCCTGGGTTTCTACGTTGGTCTTGACCTGCTTGTCGTAGTCAGCCTTGGTGTAAACGGCTTTTGCGTCAGCAACCTTGACTTCCTTGTAGCCCTTGGGCTTGACCAGCAGGTAACCCTGCATTTCCAGGTGCAGCGCAGAGCAGAACTCGGTGCAGTAGTACGGATACACACCTTCCTTGTCTGCCTTGAACTTCACGGAGATGGTTTTACCCGGTTCAATGGAGGCATGCACGTTGTAGGTGCTGACCGTGAAGCCGTGGGTTTCATCCTGAGCGCGTTCGAGGTTGGTCAGGTTGATGGTGACTTCGTCGCCCACTTCAACTTCGATGGTTTCAGGCGTGATATGGGAGCGGATCAGCGTACCGAACACTTCCACCTTGTTGCCTTTTTTCACAGTCTTCTCTTCGCCTGCACGTACCATGCCAGGATGCGGCTTGTCGGTACGGCTGTCGGTGCCCACTTTGTAACGAATACCAGGCTTGAGGGTCTTGGCATCGATGGCTACAACATAGTGCGGCTCACCCAGCGGCAAGGGCATGTCGTACAGCAACTGCATCTTGTCGTTGGCAATGTCGATCAACTGGTGGTTTTGCGGATGCAAAGGACCAACCGGATTGAAACGATCAATGGACAGCTTGTTCAGTGCAACCAGGTAACGGCCTTTAGGATCAACCGAGTCGCCTTCCATGGTCATCAGGTGACCGATGTTGTAGTGAATGGAGATCTTGTCCAGTACCTTGCCTTCGCAGTAGTTCCACTTGGCAACCTGAGAATCCACATACAGAGATGTGTAGGCTACGCATGACTTGGAATCATACTGAGTGTGCAATGGGCCCAGACCCAGCTGAACCTGTTTGTGCAGTGTGTCCTGCATGGAGAGAACAGGAATGCCGTACGGGTCCTTGCTTTCGAACTTGCCAGCCTTGATCGCAGCCATGATCTTTTCGAAGCTGTAGACCGAAACGTGCGTATCCAGCTTGCCGGAAACGGTGATGAACTTGCCGTCCGGGGTCACGTCAACGCCGTGCGGGCTCTTCGGTTCCGGAATCAGGAACAGAATGCCTTCCTTGATCGAGGTTTCCATCATCAGCACGTTGTGGCCGTTGATCTTCTTGGCCTTGCCTGCTTTGACCAGCTCAGCGGCCTTGCGCCAGTTGATCACGTGCATGTAGTCGGTGTCTTTTGCAGAGCAACCGGCTTCATAGGGTGGGCGACCCTTTTCGATGCCGCCAACATAGCGCTCGGTACAGAAGGAGTTGGTGAAGGACCAGCCGTCGGAACCCAGCTTACCGGCATCAGACAAGTCCTGGCTGTACGGCGGCAATTCGAGCGAGAAGGATTCTTTTGGATCCAGCTTGCCTTCCTTGCGGTCGAATTTCCAGTAGGTTACGCCGCCACGGTATTCTTCATTGAAGCGCTCCAGCGGAACAAACTTCTTGTTCGCCAGCGGAGTTGCATATTGAGCCGCTTCAATTACATATTCGGTGTTCTGGGTAACGAAAGCGCCGCCGTGCTCCGATTTGTAAATCGGGTTGACTACGATCTGCTTGGTTTCGAAGTCACGCAGGTCGATCACTGCCAGACGCGGATTGGCCTTGTCGTTGATGAACAGAAACTGTCCGTCATACTTGCCGTTGGTCTCGGACATGGCCGGGTGGTGCGTGTCACCCCAGGTAATGTCCTTGCCGTCGATACGGCCGCCAGCCAGCACTTTCTTCGAGCTTTCATCGAAGCCGTAGCCCTGCCATGGTTCAGGTGTGAACACGCCGATATATTTCAGGATGCGCATGGACGGGATGCCGTATACGATGACCTGACCAGACTGGCCGCCGGAACTGAAAGCGATGAAATCATCACGTTTGCCGGTGGGGACGTAGGTCTTGGATGCAGCGAGCAGATCCTGTTGTGACAGGCCACGGCGCTTCATTACATCCTGCAACGATTCGGCGGCCCAGGTGCTGCTGGCAGCTCCCAGCCCCAATCCTGCCGCGATCAGCAGCGAGATTGTTCGCTTATTGCTTGGTTTCATCATTAGGCTCCTTATATTTACCAAGTTGAACTTCTTATTAATTCTGTCATCGAAACGTGCATGCGACAATTTGTCACAGCATTATGTTCGCCATTAAACACCCACTCCTTGATTCAGGTCAAGAAATGATCCGAATTGGGCGAAATTTTCGAGAGAGTCGGGTTTATTGCGTCTGGCAATAAGGCAGGAGCGGTTGCCGCAGTGTTTCCGGTAGTGGAGAGGCTGCATTGATGCGGGGGTCGAGATAAACATGCACGGTGCGTACTCTTGCGAGCAGGCCGGCTGTTGAGTGCAGGGAATAAACTACGGTAAATGAGGTTTCACCCAGAGCTTCGATTTCCAGGCTGACGGTGATCTGCTCTCCGTGGTGCAGTGGCTGAAAGTAGTCTGCACTGGCATGCACGACCGGCAGCCGCTCGCCGGTGCTGATCATGGCGCAGAGATCCAGGCCCAGATGGGCCATGAAAGCTTCGTAGGCGTCGTGTGCATGGACAAACAGGCGCGCAAAGAACATCACGCCGGCGTGATCCACGTCGTGCAGGCGTACCTCAAAAACATGGTTGTAGTTCATCTCAATATTTCCGGGTCAGGAATAAAACCAAGGCCGGGTCGTTCGCCTACTCTCAGCGCCCCCCCTTCGGGGTGTGGCGCATAGCCGACATCCTGTGCCAGCCAGGCCGAAGTGGCAAGGCCGTGATGCAGCCCGTTGTTCAGGGCGGCGGCGAGGTGCAGTGCGGCAAGCGTGCCGACGGCGCTATCCACGCTGGTAGTCACCACGCAGGCCATCCCTGCAGTGCTCGCCCGTAGCGCGGTCTCCAACGCAATTTGTAATCCCCCCGCGACCATGGGCTTAAGCACCAGACGCTGCACGGGTGTAGCAGCCAATACCCGCTCCAGACCCAGTTCGGGCAGGGATTCGTCCAGCGCCAGCGGCACATTGGTCTGGGCTTGCAGTTTTTCCAGTTCCTTATAACCGGGCTGAGCCAGCGGCTCTTCCAGCATCTCCAGCGGTAAATCTCTCGTGCCTGCAATAAAGCGCTGCGCATCATCCATGTTCCAGGCACGATTGGCATCCAGCCGCAGTGCGATGTCCGGCGGAAGGGTGTCGGCCAACCGCCGTAGCAAGGCCAGTTCCTGTGCGACAGGTTTGAGTCCGACTTTGAGCTTGAGCACTTCGAAACCTGCAGCAATGGCGGCTTGAGCGCGTTGCGGCGCGCTCTCGTCGAGTGCGCCCAGCGCGGCATTGCAGCGCACCTGTGGCGCGGCATCGTGAGTGAGCCAGCGCGCCAGCGGCAGTCCGGCCTGCTGTGCGGCAAGGTCGCAGAGCGCCACATCGGCGGCGCAACGCACTGCCGGGTGGAGCCGGGCAGAATGCAGCCATTGCCGGGCAGTCTCCGGGTTTAGACCTGCCAAGGCCTGAGCCAGCGCCTTCAGTTCTTCTGCTGCATCGAACTCGGGCAGGGGGGCGCAATCACCCCAGCCGGTCAGATCCGCGTCCGTTTCCAGTTGCAGCAGCCAGCCATGCCGCGCGGCAAAGCGGGCTTGTGCGCTGACCCACGCGGCCCGCAGCGGCAGATGATAGGGGATGATCCGGCTAGCGCGTATCTTCACCGGGTTGCCCTGCGCTGGCAAGCGCCGCCTGTAGCGCTTTTTCCAGTCGTGCGGCACTCATCGGCCCGCGCCGGGTGTCAATAACATTGCCCTGCGCGTCGAGCACCAGGGTGAAGGGCAGACCCGCCGCCTGGTTACCCAGCTTCTGCATCAGGGCGATGCCCTGCTCCTTGCCAGTCACCAGGGGATAGTTGATGTTGTAAGTGCGGGCAAAATCCTGCACTAGCGAATGATTGTCTTCCACCGCAATTCCGATGAAAGCCACGTTGTGCTCACGATATTTTTCCTGGGCCTCGATCAGGTCCGGAATTTCCTTGCGGCAGGGCGGGCACCAGGTCGCCCAGAAATTGACCACCGCCACCTTGCCTCTGAGTTGCTCCAGTGCAAGTGGCTGGCCCGCCAGATCGTTGAAGGACGCCTGATAAATCGGAGCCGCTGAAATCTCGTCCGCCGCATGAACGCCCGGCGTCATGCACAGCGCCAGCAGCAGTAAAGCCATGTGTTTCATAACATCATCCCCGTGCTTAACAGAACCCCAAACAGCAACTGCAACTGCGCCGTCTGGGCCAGAATCTGGTTGAATGCCGGGCCCACCGGTTCGGTGGTGAAGCGCTGCAGCAAGCGCATGGCCCAGGGCAGGGAAAGGAAGGGCAAGGCTGCACCCCATTGCATCCCGGTCATGCCGGACAGCACCGGCAGCAGCAAATAGGGCAGGAACAGCAGCAGTCCATATTCGATCTGGCTGCGTCTGCGTCCCAGGCGGACGGCCAGGGTGTTTTTGCCGATTTCACGATCCTTGTCGAGGTCGCGGTAATTGTTGACCACGATGACTGCTGCCGCCAGCATCCCGATCATGGAGGCGGCGATGAAAGCAGCCCAGCCGAGCCGGAAGGTTTGCAGATAGAAGCTCCCCATCACCGCACCGAGCCCGAAAAAGAGGTAAACAAATACCTCGCCCAGGCCGGTATAGGCCAGCGGGCGGGGGCCGCCGGTGTAGGCCCAGCCGGAGGCCAGCGCCGCCAGTCCAAGCAGCACGATCGGCCAGCCGCCATGCCAGACCAGATAAATCCCGCAGCAAAAAGCCAGGGCAAAGCAGCCGATCGCCGCCATTTCAGCCTGGCGTGCGGAAAGCCAGCCGGACGCCACTGCGCGCGCCGGTCCGAGCCGCTCCGGGGTGTCCGCGCCGCGCACGAAATCCGCCGCGTCGTTGTGCAGATTGGTGCCGATCTGGATCAGCAGCGCGGCGACCAGTGCCACCGTCGCGGGCAGCCACAGTACCGTCGAAGTTTCCAGCCAGGCCAGCGTGGTGCCGACCAGGACCGGTGAAAGGGAAACCGAGAGGGTTTTTGGACGTGCGGCCAGCAGCCAGGCGTGAAGGGCCGAGGGGCGGAGAGCGATGGCGGGACGATTCATGGACGGCGCGGGAATTTGCCGAAATCCGGCGGGCGTTTTTCCAGCCAGGCATTGCGCCCTTCCTGGCCTTCCGGGGTCATGTAGTAGAGCGCGGTGGCATTGCCTGCCAGTTCCTGGATGCCGGCCAGGCCGTCGGTGTCGGCGTTGAAGGCGGCTTTCAGCATGCGTAGCGCGGTGGGCGAGAGCTGCAGCATCTCCTTGCACCATCTGACGGTTTCGGTCTCCAGTTCGGCCAGCGGCACGACTGTGTTCACCAGGCCCATTTCCAGCGCCTGCGCGGCATCGTACTGGCGGCACAGGAACCAGATTTCCTTGGCTTTCTTCAAGCCGACTGCGCGCGCCAGCAGGCCGGCGCCGAAGCCTGCATCGAAGCTGCCTACACGCGGCCCGGTCTGGCCGAAGCGGGCGTTGTCGGCGGCAATGGTCAGGTCGCACAGCAGATGCAGCACGTGGCCGCCGCCGATGGCATAGCCCGCCACCATCGCTACCACGGGTTTGGGCAGGCGGCGGATCTGCATCTGCAGGTCCAGCACGTTGAGATGCGGCGTTCCCTGTGCGTCGTGGTAGCCGCCATCGTCGCCGCGCACCTTCTGGTCGCCACCGGAGCAGAATGCCTTGTCGCCCGCGCCGGTGAGGATGATGACGCCGGTTTCCGGGTCGAGATGCGCCTGCTGGAAAGCCTGCATCAGTTCATTCACCGTCTGGGGGCGGAAGGCATTGCGCACCTCGGGGCGGTTGATGGTGATGCGCGCGATGCCTTCCGCCTTGTGGTAGAGGATGTCCTGAAAAGTAGCCGGCCGTTTGCCAATCCATGTTGATGCCCAGAATGCTTGTCGAAAGTGGAAATTATGTCACAAAGCATGGGTTGTTACGGTACCACGCGCTAACCCCTCCCACCCTCCCCTTGTCAGGGGAGGAGCCGAATGGGGAGGTGCAGATCGGGGAAAGGCAGGCCGCCCCCCTGTCTCGCCAGAGTGAGCAGCTTTGCTGCCACTCGCGGCGGGGATACTCCTTGCGGGTGACAAGGGGGGATGGGGGGTTAAGAGGCTCACGCAAGCTTCGCGTCAGCGCGTCAGCTGCGCATACAGCATCGGCAGTTCGCGTGGCAGTTCTTCCGGTTTGCGGATCACCACGTAGCCGTTGACGCCGAACAGGTGGGGCAGATAGCTGCTGCCTTTTTCGTCGATGGTGACGCAGAAGGGGCGCAGGCCCATCTGGCGCGCTTCGTGGATGGCGACGCGGGTGTCTTCCACGCCGTAGCGGCCTTCGTACTGGTCGAGATCGTTGGGCTTGCCGTCAGTGAGAATCATCAAGAGCCGCTGCGTTGCCGCCTGTTTGGCAAGCAACTGGCTGGAATGGCGAATGGCAGCGCCCATGCGGGTGTAGAAGCCGGGCTTGATGGCCTGGATGCGGCCGCGCACTTCGGCGTTGTATTTGCGTTCGAATTCCTTGAGCACATGGAAGCGGATGTTTTCGCGCTTGAGGGAAGAGAAGCCATACAGCGCGAAGCGGTCGCCGGTGGCCGAGAGCGCTTCGGAAAACAGGAACAGGGTGTCGCGGATAACATCGATGACGCGGGCGTTGTTGCTGACGTGGGCGTCGGTAGAGAGCGACAGGTCGGCCAGCAGCAGGCAGGCGAGATCGCGGTCGCGGTACTGGTGGGCCTTGTACAACCCCTGTTCGCGGGCTTGCAGGCCGCCGATGCGGTCGGCGCTGAATTGTATGCAGGCGTCAAGATCGAGCTCGCTGCCGTCGAACTGGCCCTTGAGCCACACCTTGGCCGGGGCCAGCGCTTCGAACTGGCTGCGCAGGCGGCGTGCGGTAGCCGAAAGATGTTCAGGCAGCGGCAGCAGCTGGGCATCACGTGCCACCATGAGTTGCAAACGGCAGTGGCCGGGCTGCAGTTTCTGTTTTTTGTAATGCCATTCCGGCAGCAGAATGCCACTACCAAGCGGCAGATCGTCCGCTTCTGCAGAAGGCAGATCCAGATCGAAACGCAGGCGTGAGGCGGTAGTCTTGCCGTCCTGTGCCACGCTCAGGCGGTCCAGATCTTCGGCCGGGCGTTCGTCGGGCGCGTCGTCATCCTCGGTGGGGCGGTTCACCTTGATGTATTCGGCCCAGCTGAAAATACTCTCTGCGCGGAAAAACATCATGAAGCCGTCCTTGCCATCCGGCATATCGACGCGTTCTGCCTTATAGCGCTTGTCCTTCTCGCTTTTCTTGGTTTCTCCGCCCTCATGGTTTTCCGGTTCGCTGCGGTTGCTGGCGCTGGCAGGCTCGCTGGCCGGGGGGGTGGGATGCAGCCACAGATAAACTGGCTGGGGCGGGCGCTTGGCACGGGACATCCGCTCAATGCTGCCTGGATGCTGCAGCGCAGCGCGGATGGCTTCTTCCTGTTCACGTTCTCCCTGTGGCAGCCGCGCGGGCTGGGGGCGCAGAGCCAGCACAGCATCTACCAGCCGGTGGTAGCGCGGCGTCAGTCCTGGGAAGCGCGCCAGCACGTCCAGCGTGGCCTGCTGATTGCGCCGTATCCAGGGCTGTGAAGGGTCGGATTCGGTGGCCGCCAGGGCGATCAGCCAGAGGTACAGGTCGCGGTTCAGCCCGCGCTCGGGGAAGAGATCGATTGCCGTGGGCAGATTGAGCGTTTCCCCGTCCAGCCAGGTCAGCTCGGTTTTCGTGCTGCTGCCGGCAATGCGCTGCAGCAGGCTGCGCCGGGCGCCATGTTCGGTCGCACAGGCGGATTTGACTGCCAGCCCGCTGTCGCCGCCCCAGGCGCGGAACACGATGCCGGCGGTCTTGCTGATCTGTTCCAGCGAAACCGCCTCTTTGGGGTAGCGTTTATCCGCCGCGCCGGTAATGAGTTTGTGCCACAGGGCACCGACCTGTTCTTCCATTTGTTCAGGCAGTCATGTTGGAGAATGGGGTAGTTTAGCGAATCCAGAGCGAAGTGCCTTGCTTTGAATCAAGGGGCGGCCGCAAGTTTGATCTTGCGGGGTTACTCGCATGAATCATGCAGGATACCCGGATGTGAAGCAACGCAAGTTTTTTCGCTTGCAGCGGGAGGGAGGAAACCCACTCGGGTAGCGTTCCATATGCCACAATATTCCATACCCTTGGCATGGGACTGACGCGGTGGCTGCAGGGTAATTTCTACGGATGGAGCGAAATATGGAAGCCTGGCTGGAATTGTTCTCGGTGTTGCACGCGTATATTCCTGCTCTGGTAGCGGCAATGGTGGTGGCGTTGCTGCTCTGGGGCCTTGACTGGCTGCTGCTCGACCGCCGTCCGGAAATGGGGGCGGAACTGCGTCTGCCGCGCCAGCTCATCATGCTGCTGCTGACCATGGCCGGCGTGCTGTTTGTGCTCCTGCTGATCCCGATGTCGGATACGACACGCGGCCAGGTCTTGAGTCTGCTTGGCCTGATTGCGACCGGCGTAATCGCGCTTTCTTCAACCACCTTTGTGGCGAATGCCATGGCGGGCCTGATGCTGCGCGCGGTGGGCAGTTTTCGTTCAGGTGATTTTGTTCGTGTCGGTGAACAGTTCGGCCGGGTCACGGAAAGAGGGCTGTTCCATACCGAGATCCAGACTGAAGAGCGCGAACTGTGTACCTTGCCGAATCTGTTCCTGATCAACAACCCGGTCACGGTGGTGCGTACCTCGGGCACCATTATTTCCGCCACGCTGTCGCTCGGCTATGACATCTCCCGCAAACGCATTGAAGCGCTGCTTAAAAAAGCGGCGCAAGAGGCTGGCCTGGAAGAGCCCTTTGTTCAGGTCAAAAATCTAGGGGATTTCTCTGTTTCTTACCGGGTTGCGGGTTTTCTGGCCGAGGTCAAGCAACTCCTTACAGCGCGGTCCAACCTGCAAAAAAGCATACTCGATGTGCTGCACGATGATGGCGTCGAAATCGTTTCCCCCTCGTTCATGAACCAGAGGCAGTTGCCGGAGGTGCGCAAAGTGATTCCGGAGGCAGAGACTGCCGGGGAAATATCCAGGGAAAAGGTGGTGGAGGAAGAACCGGAGGCGCTGATTTTCGACAAGGCCGAAGAGGCGGAAAAGCAGGAATGGGAGCGCAAGGAACTTGAAGATCTCAAACGGCATCTTGAGGAACTCGAGGCACGCAAGGATGCGGCGGCGGAAGCCGAACATGCCCGGATCGAAGCTGAAATCGATGCGACCGGGCAACGACTGGAAAAGCTTTCGGGCCAACAGGAAAACCGGCCACAAAAATAAAGATACCTGGGCCCCGGCCCGGGAAATTCGCTATCGCGCTGCCTGAATTTGCCCCGGCTCAACCTGTAGATGTACGGTGGAAGTCGGGAAGGCGATTTCGGCGCCATTCTTTTCGATGATCTGGCCGGTTTTTAACAGCACGTCCTGCTTGACCTCGTGAAAGTGCATCCATTCCGTGGTTTTGGTAAAAGTGTAGATGAAAAAATCCAGAGAACTGGCGCCGAAGCGGTTGAAGTTGACCATGAGCGTGAGGCTGCTGTCGATCTCGGGGTGCGCTACCAGCATGGCTTTGACTTCCTGGGTGATGCGCTCCATGGTGTTGAAGTCCGCATAACGGATGCCGATGGTTTCATGAATGCGCCGGTTGGTCATGCGTGAAGGGTTCTCGATAGCGATGGTTGAAAATACCGAATTCGGCACGTAAATCGGGTTTTTTGAGAAAGTGCGGATGACGGTCATGCGCCAGCCGATTTGCTCCACGGTGCCCTCGATTTCCCGGTCCGGGCTGCGTATCCAGTCGCCGATCTTGAATGGCCGGTCCAGAAAAATGATCAGGCTGCCGAACAGGTTGGCCAGCATGTCCTTGGCGGCAAAACCGATGGCAATACCGCCGATACCGCCGAAAGCCAGCACGCCAGAAATGCTGTATCCCATGGACTGCATGCCGACCAGAATGCCGGTAATGACTACCGAGAGCTTGCCCAGGTTGCTGATGGCGGTCAGCGTGGTGCGGTCCAGCGCGCCTTCCTGCGATGCCTGCGTCCGTATGTAGTTGGCTTCCGCTTCCTTGATGCTGCGCATCAGGAACCAGACAGCAATTGCCACGATGCCAATCCGGCGTGCCGGGTCGATGAGGTCGAACAGGGTCGCGCTGCTTTGCTGGCCCGCGATGTCGGCAGCGAAAGCGATGCCCAGCAGCCAGATCAGTGAGCTGAGCGGTCTTTGCGCGGATGCCAGCAGGGCGTTATCCCATGCAGTGGTGGTCTCTTTGGCTTTTTTATGCAGCTTGTCCAGCAGGCGATTGGCTGCGAAATTGACGGTGACGGTGGTCAGTACCACGAGAAATACCTGGGCGATCCACCATTTGTCGTCGTTCAAAAAAGCGATGAGTTGTGCTGTGTTGAATTCCATTGGTTCGCGTTATCTGGGTTTTGTAAGCAAGCGTGGCTAGTTTGTCTGGCCTTGCCTGGTGCAAGGGCGTGTCGCAGGACCTGTTTTGTGCAAAACAAGATTGAAGAATGATAACACGCCATCCGCATTGTCTTTTTTGATGTTTTGTAATCGATTGTTTTAACAGCTATTGTCTGTTTTGTGCGCTTGGTGAGAGCGGGTTGTCATTTTTGTAGCAATGTTCCGGGATGTCGATGTGATGGCCGAAATCCCGTGCCGACTTGTCCAGTGCGCATTCATGTGCCACCCATTTGAGCAGCGCGCCCTGAGGATTGCTGGCCTGAACCTGGCTGCAGGCATTGGCGCACTGTCCGCACTGGGTGCAGGTGAGCATGAGGCGCTTGATGCTGCGCGGCCGGATGCGCATCGGGCAGATGTTGTCGCAGGCGGCATTGCAGTCGATGCAGGTGGCCGCGCGGCGACGGTCGAAGCCGATCACCATGGCTTTGCGGTTGCCCATCCAGGCGAGGCTCTGGAACAGGCCGACAGCGCAGGCATAGCGGCAGAACAGGTGGCGCGCGAACATGAATTCGACGAAGAAGGCGAGGGTGCCCGCAGTGAGGAAAATAGTCTGGTTGCGGGTCAGCGTGCCGTGCCAGAGGTTGCCGTAAATCTCCGCCGGGGGAAGGAGGTAGGTCAGCAGCGCGATGGCCCACAGGAAGGCGAAGGCGATAACCAGCGGCAGCAGCACGAACCAGTAAAGCGGATTGGCTTTGGTCAGGGAGCCGTCGGCATTTTTTTCCGGCAGGGGGTGATGATCCCACAGGCTTTGCTTGCCCGTGGTGCGGCGCATCAACTGGTTGATGGTCTCCACCACCGAGAAATGCGGGCACAGCCAGCCGCAGTAGAGGCGGCCATATTTCCAGGAAACCCATACGCCCAGCCCGATGGTGCCGAAAATCGGCAGGCCGCCGCGCAGGGCGATATTGATGGCGGCCTGGGTGGAATCGATTTTTCCGCTGACAAAATCATCCAGGCCCAGCGTCCAGTGCATGCCAAGAAAGAAGAAATGCTTGAGGTTCAGATCAAGGCGGAACAGGTCGAATACCGGTGCCAGCAGGAATAGCATGAAGAATCCCGCCTGTGTCAGCAGGCGGTTGCGCTGGGTCTTACTCGTCACAGCGTTTGCCGACCAGCGGGTAAACGTAGTTCTGGCCGGCCATTGCCTTGGCCAGGCCGAGAATGCCCAGCAGTACCAGGGTGGAATGACAGGTGGTGAAATAGATGATGGCCACGGTCCAGGTGTTGGCCGAGGTGTAGCCGCCGAGCAGGAAAATGGCGAGGTTGGCGATGACCAGCAATACCCCGGCCCAGATGCTGGCGGAAATGGTTTGTTTCAGGTGGCAGAGGGCGAGCAGGGGCGCAGTTGCGCGGTGTTTGAAATATAGCCAGAGAAGAAAGGCGAAGCTCAGGCCGGGCGCCACCAGCAGATTGGCGATATAAAGCGCTTCCGCGGCAACTGCGAGTGACTGGCCGGGGGCGTTTCCTTCATTTTCCGAATGTGGCATAGACGATCTCCATCAGCGCCTGGGCTGTTTCCTCGTCATCGGTGAGGGGTTCTACCAGCGCTGCCCGGCAGGCCTCCACCGGATCGAAACCGCTGCCGATCAGGGTGGCGGTATAGACCAGAAGCCGCGTGCTGGCGGCCTCTTCCAGGTCGTGCTCCTTGAGCGCGCGCAGGCTGTTGGCGAGGTTGACTAACTTCTTTGACAGCATCGCATCGGCGCCAGTTTCACCAATGACGATCTGCTGTTCCAGTTCGGCGCCCGGGAAGTCGAAGCGCAGGCTGACGAAACGCTGGCGGGTGCTGGGTTTCATGCCCTTGAGAAAGTTCTGGTAACCGGGGTTGTAGGACACCACCAGCATGAAGCCGGGCGGCGCTTCGAGAATCTCGCCGGTGCGTTCAATCGGCAGGATGCGCCGGTCATCGGAAAGTGGATGCAGCACAACAGTGGTGTCCTTGCGTGCTTCCACCACCTCGTCCAGGTAGCAGATGCCGCCTTCGCGCACGGCGCGGGTCAGCGGGCCGTCATTCCAGTAGGTGACGCCGTCCCCGATCAGGTGACGGCCAACCAGGTCGGCTGCGGTGAGGTCGTCGTGGCAGGCCACGGTGTAGAGCGGCAGTCCGAGACGCGCAGCCATGTGCGCCACGTAGCGTGTCTTGCCGCAGCCGGTGGGGCCCTTGATCAATAGGGGCAGATGATTATGGTAGGCGTGCTCGAACAGCTCGATTTCGTTGCCGTGAGGCTTGTAAAAAGGTAAGTCGCTCATGTTCTCTCGAAAAAAATAACCACGGGGAGCACGGACCCACGGGGATTCAAGGGTTTTCCCCGCGTTTTCCGTGTACTTCCGAGGTTGGTTGCTGTTTAGGCTAGCTCAAAAAGCCTGGTGTTTACTTGACCGTCATCAAGTAAGCGATGGTTATCAGTGAAGATACCAGTATCAGCCAGCCCAGTACAATGCCGCGCCATAGCCAGCGGGTGTGACGCAGCCCCATGAAGTAGCTGGCGACCATTTCCACCTTGATTACGGCGGTGCCGAGAACGGTCAGCATGACGGCGATGCCGCCCCAGCCTGTTTCGCCAATGACATAGGTGGTGCCGGTAAGGGCAATCAGCACCAGCCAGGTCAGGGTGCAGGGGCGGATGAAATGGTTTTTGCGCGGAGTATTCATAAAATTTCTTTCAGTGAATCACATAAACCAGCGGGAACAGGATGATCCACAGCAAATCCACCATATGCCAGTAAGAGGCCCCGGTCTCAACGCCGGTGTGGTTTGCTGCAGAGTAGCCGCCGCGCAGGGCTTTTACCATGATGGCAGCCAGAATCACCATGCCGAGAATGACGTGCATGAAATGGAACAGCGTCAGCGACAGGTAAAACATGTAAAAAGTATTGGTACTGAGCGAGATCCCGGCAGCAAATGTGGCGTGAAACTCGGCGACCTTGATGGCCAGGAACACGAATCCCAGTCCGATGGCGGCAGCGATCCAGCGCGCGCAGAGATTTGAAAGCCCCTGCTTGATGGCCGCGACGGCGCGTACTATGAAATAGCTGCTGGTGATCAGCACCAGGGTGTTGATGGCGCCAGAGGTGCGGTTGAGGTGCTGTTGCGATTCGTTGAACAGCTCCACATTGTGTGCCCGCGCAAAGGCGTAGGCGACGAAGAAGACGCCGAAAGCCAATAGCTCGGCAAAGATGAAAAACCAGATCGCCAGGTCACCGGGTGGCGTGGCATGGATCTCAGGCGAAGTTTTTGTATTGTCTATCAAAATAGTATGGTATTCCGGGTAAAAAAAGAGGGGCCCGCAGGCCCCTCCCCAACGAAACGATTAAGCTGCAGTCTGTGCTACACCTTTCTTGCAGAAGAAGCTCCAGATGTACATCACCAGGCCCAGCAGGAACACGAAGCCGGTGATCTCACGCAGCCAGTAGAACAGCATGATCTGATCCTGTGCCGCCATGAAGCCCAGTGGCGTGTCGCCCATACGCTGCAGCCAGACTTGCAGGATGCCGGCAGCGGTCAGGAACAGGGTGATGAACACGATGGACACCGTCATCAGCCAGAACGACCACATTTCCAAGGTCTGCGCCGGGCCGGAGTTGGCGGTGCGACCGCGCAGCATTGGCATGGCGTAGGAGATCATGGCCAGGTTCACCATCACGTAGGCGCCGTAGAAGGCCATGTGACCGTGGGCTGCGGTGATCTGCGTGCCGTGGGTGAAGAAGTTCACCGGTGCCAGGGTGTGCAGGAAGCCCCACACGCCGGCGCCGAGGAAGGCCATTACGCCAGTTCCCAAGGCCCACAGCGTGGCGGCCTTGTTGGGGTGCTCGCGGCGGCGACGGTTCACCATGTTGAATGCAAACACGGTCATCATGAAGAACGGGATGGGTTCCAGAGCAGAGAACACAGAACCGAACCACTGCCAGTATTCAGGCGCACCGATCCAGAAGTAGTGGTGACCGGTACCGAGGATGCCGGTGATCAGGGTCATGGCGATGATGATGTAGAGCCATTTTTCGATCACTTCGCGGTCAACGCCCGTCACCTTGATCAGCACGAAGGCCAGCATGGCACCCAGGATCAGTTCCCACACGCCTTCCACCCAGAGGTGCACAGTCCACCACCAGAAGTACTTGTCCAGCACCAGGTTGGATGGATTGTAGAAGGAGAACAGGAAGAACACTGCCAAGCCCCACAGACCCAGCAGCATCACCAGCGCAATCGAGGTCTTGCGGCCTTTAAGCACGGTCATGCTGATGTTGAACAGGAAGGCCAGGGCCACGATCACGATGCCGACCTTGGTGATCAGCGGTTGTTCAAGGAACTCCCGTCCCATGGTTGGCAGAATGTCGTTACCCGTCATTGCGGCCAGCGTGGCGTAAGGCACCATGAGGTAACCGACGACGGTAAGCGCGCCTGCCACCAGGAAAATCCAGAACATGAGCAAGGCCAGCTTGGGACTGAACAGCTCGGTTTCGGTTTCTTCCGGAATCATGTAATACGCTGCGCCCATAAAGCCGAACAGCAGCCACACGATGAGCAGGTTGGTGTGGACCATGCGGGCCACGTTAAAGGGGATCTCCGGGAACAGGAAGTCCCCGACGACATACTGGTAGCCCATGATCAGGCCAAAAATGATCTGGCCGACAAATAGCCCGATCGCCGCTATGAAGTACGGTTTTGCCACCGCCTGCGATTGATATTGCATGCTTTTCTCCTAAACCTTTAATAAAATCTGGACATGCGCCGGTTTAGCCTTCGATGTTCGGCGGCCATTTGGCGGTGTTGATTTCTCCGGTCCACTTGAAGAAAGCCACCAGATCATCCAGTTGCTGATCGGTCAGGTTGAAATTCGGCATCTGGCGACGGCCAGGAGCGCCGGTAGGCTGAGCCGCGATCCATGCCTTGATGAATGGGCCGCCGCGGCGGGCATAGACGTTGCCCAGTTCAGGAGCGAAATAAGCGCCTTCTCCCAGCAGAGTATGGCAACCGATGCAGTTGTTTGTTTCCCATAAGTGCTTGCCGCGTACGACCGAATCGGTAATGTTTTCCCGATGGTCACGGCTGGGTAGTTGCTGCATGGTGTCAAAGGTCAGGCCGAGAAACAACAGGAAGAAAAATACAGCTCCCCCGTAGAAGATGTTTCGCGCCATCGCCTTGGTAAATGTTTCGCTCATATTACCTCCTGATTAGCTTGTGATTATTGGATTCCAGGCTGTTTACGTGCTGCTGTTTCCCGCTGGTTTTTCCATTGGGCAGCCGCGCAACGAATCGCCTGGAACGCGGCACGCAAAGACTAACCGAGCATGACGGCTGAATCCTTGACGTGGATCAAGCTTGATTGTTTTTGGGAACTTTTGCCAGTATTTTCTGACGTCGCGTTATGATGGCATGGCTTTTATGGAGGGCAATTTCGTGTTTCTGATCTTTCTGGTCATGGTCGCTATCCTGTCAATGGCCGGTGCGCTGATGTTGCCGTTGCTGGCAGAGATGCATCGTGCCACCCACATTCACCTGGTTTTCGCACTGGGCGTGATGCCCTTGATCATGGCTGCGATGATTCATTTTGTTCCGGTGCTGACGCGCACCGGCAAGGCGCAGCGTCAGGTGGAATTGCTGCCTGCTCTGGCCTGGCAGGCGGGAGTGCTGGCGGCGGCTTTTTTTGCCTTCGGTCTGCCGCAATCCGTGCGCCTCTTTGCCGCCTTGCTCGCGCTGCTTGTGGTTGCACGCCTGGCAGGCTGGCAGTGGATGCGCGCCAGAGCGGCTTTGGGCAGCCCTCATCCCGGCGTGTACTGGTATCTTGCAGCACTGTTGTGTCTGGCGATAAGCCTGCTGGCAGTGGCGGCAATGGATATGTGGCCAGCGAATTATCTGGCTTTCAGGCGCCTGCATCTGCATCTGAATTTATTTGGCTTTGTTGGCCTGACCGCCATCGGCACCCTGCAGGTTCTGCTCCCAACGGCGGCAGGGCGGGCGGATCCCCTGGTGGCAGAGCGGCTGCGAAGAGATCTTCCGCTGGCGCTGGGAGGTGCGTTGCTGATCGGTTCCGGTGCCGCCTGGCTGCCCGTCCTTTCCTGGCTTGGGCTGGCGCTGTGGTTGCTGCCCCTGGTTCGCCTGGGACGTGCCTGGCGGCTGCATTTTCATGACCGTATTTTTTCATGGCATGGCGCCTCTCCCTTGCTTGCCATGGCTGGAGCAGGCTATGGCGCAGCACTGGTAGCGGGCGGGCTGCATGCCGCTGGCTGGGTGGGCTCTGCCGCTGCCGGGCATGTGCTGGTCTTCGCTTTCCTGTTTCCGCTGATAAGCGGGGCTGCCGGGCAATTGCTGCCGCTCTGGCTCAGGCCGGGACGGCAGACGGAGTGGCATGCGCTGAGCCGCCGGAATCTGACCTATGGTGGCGGGGCAAGGGCGCTCCTGCTGCTGTCTGCCGGTCTGCTGGCGCTGGGCGGGGTGCGCTGGGGCGGCTCGCTGGCTCTGGCTGGCTTGCTGCCCTTCGCGCTGGCTGCTGGCTGGGTTGTGATTCAATCCCGTCACTCTTGATTTCGATCAAGGAGTGCGCGCTCGCCCTGTTATAACCTACTAATTTAATCGTGAATAACAAGGAAGCAGAAACATGGTGCAATTCAACATCCTCCAGCCAGAAGCAATTTATCCTTTCGATGCGCGCTGTGTGGCCAAGCGTTTTCGGCATGCCGCGATTTTCGGCGCCCTGGATACGCTCAACCCGGGCGAAACCATGCGCTTCATGAACGACCACGACCCCCTGCCATTGCTGGAGCAAATGCGGCAGCGCTACGGCGATGGAATCGAAATCCAGTACGTGGCGCGGGAGCCGGAGCTGATTTCGATTAATTTCACGCGCCGCTAGTGGCCTGCTTCGTAATTGGCGGAACTCAATGAAAGCGCCGGATTTGTGTTCCTGGCTAGGCGCGAACCGCAGTGATAGCTGTAGCTATCGCGAGGATGAGCAACAACGCCAGGGACGCAAAGACAAGCTTTCATGTTTTGTTAATTGCGAAGCGGACCACTAGGCGCCTGCCGTGACTGTTCGATCAGCGCATTGACATGGCGATAGGTGCGCCAGGCGGAGACGATGTTCAGCCATAGCCACAGGCCGGATGCGCCGAACAGCAGGGCGGCCGGGTAGAAGAATATGGAGGGCTGCAGCACCGCAGCAAGAAGCGCGGCAAGTGCGGCAAAGTGCAGCCACATCTGCCGTCGTGTCCGTGTTTCGGGCAGTATCTGCCTGACATTGGGCGCGATGGGGTCTCCCGGTTTGCGCCGGCTTTGCAGGTGGAACCACACCAGAAACGGCACGATCTTGTAGAGCATGCCGTTGATCAGCGACATGGCAAAGCCGATGATCATCAGCAGTCCCAGCAACAGTTCATATTTTCCGTTTTTTCCCGCCGGTAAAAATCCCCCCGCCAGCCAGAGTGCAATGGCGAGCAGCAGGCACGCCATGCCGCCGCGCCAGAAGCTCATGGTGACATCCGGCAATTTGCGCTTTCTCTGACTTTGAAGCCGCAGGGTGGTGATAGCAAACCATGCCAGCCCGCCTGAGAGGGCAATGCCCAATAGCAGTCTGAATACGGGGAAATCCATGCTCAGCGGTAATGCCAGCAGAAGCAGGAAAAGAGTAATGGCCAGCCAGCGCGTCATGAAACTGGGGTAGGCGGGTGTGAGCTGGAACATGGGAACCACCTGAAATGACACACCAATGACCAGGATGCCGACCCAGCCCAGCAGCCCCCAGCTGAGGTGGAGGTTGGTAAATGCTTCACGTGCCTGCAGCCACCATGAATAGGCATGGTTGCTCAGCAGCAGCAGGCCGAGGATGGCTGTGATGGCAAGCACCAGTGCGGCAAGGCGCATGGCGCGGGCCGTCATGTTCTGTGCCTGCGCCCGGCGCAGGGTGAAGATGATCAGAGCTGCGAATGCCGGCAGAGATATGCCCAGCAGGGGCAGGGAAAGCCTGAGCAGAAGTTGTGAGCTGGCAATCAGGCCGGCGCACAACAGGATGATGCCTGCCGTACCCAGTGTGTGGATGATCCCCGCTGCCCACCGGGGGTGGCGCACCGGCGTGCCGGCCACAACCGGCAGCATCTGCATGATGGCGCCCATCATGGTCAGGCCCAGGAAGCCCAGTGTCAGCATATGCGTGGCACCCAGCAGTGCGGGGTTCCAGCGGCTCAGCAGCATGTCCGGCCCCTGCCAGAGCAGCAGCAGGGCGGCGGCAATGGCAAACAGGGGGGCGCTCAGAAAGAAGCGCAACGGCACCAGAATCGGCGGGGCCTGGTCAAGCGATAAACTGGCCGGCTGGTTCATCTTGGGCTCGTGAGGGGTGAGGCGTGAGGGGCGAGGAGTAGAGTCAAAACCGCAAGAGACTTGCCCGCACAGTGTCTGCGCGATCTGGTCGGCAGAATCACGCGCCGAGCCCGGTTTTCCCCCTCACGCCTCACCCCTCACCCCTGCCGGATTATCTTCCTTGTGCCAGATAAGGATTTCGTAGGAGCCGTCTTCGCGATCGATGGTTTGATAGGCAAATCCCCATTCCTGCAGGATGGGGAAAAGCATCTGTGGCTTGCGGTGAATAAGGAGTCTCAGGCGTTCACCGGGAAGCAGCGTTTCAAGGGCTTCCAGCGTCAGCTCCAGCGGCTCCGGCGGCTCCAGCCAGAGTGCATCGACGATGCGCTCCTGTGCCATGTTACTCGCCTATGGCGCGCATGCGCCCGATCATGTCCTCTGCTTCGCCAGCCAGTACCTGATCGGCCATGTGATAGAGCATCTGTTCCTCTTTCATGTTGTGCTGCTGCATGATGATGAGCAGGGTTTCGCAGTCTCCAAGAAAGGTGTCGGTATCCTGGCGTGCCAGCGCATCGGCCAACTGGTTGAGCAGGTCAGTCATCTGGCGATGTTCCATGCGCATCACCTGAGTGGGACCCTGGGTCATGCCGGTACGCGCTTCGAAAGCGGGAAACAGCACTTCTTCCTCCATGGCGAAATGGTGCCGCAGCGCATCATGGAAGCGTGTCCACGCATCTGCCGCAGCACCCCAGTCCCCTTTTGCTACGGCGGCTTCTGCAGTGGCAAACAGTGCATCGCAATGCTGGTGGTCAGGAGTGAGAAAGGCGCTGATGCTGGTCATAAATGCGGGCTCCGGAAAAGGAATGGGGTTGCGTCATTTTCCATGCGCCGGATGCGAAACGCATTGACCTGAATCAAGGAAGACTCAGGCGCTAGCCGGGTCTGTTGTCAATGCGCGGGCGCCAGTAAACCGGACCGTACTTGGCAAACCAGGCGCCATAGGCGGCGAGCCAGATGCCTGCCGCCAGAGGGTAGAACAGACTGGCCGGGAGCCCGGTCAGGTCGGGGGCGATACGCGCCACGGCGGTAAGCTGAAAGCCCAGAAAGAGGGCCCAGGTTGCCGCATCCGCTTCGAGTTCGCGGCCGGAGTGGCCAAGGGTGACTCTGGAGGCCATGGCGAGGATCATCGAGGCGAAAAATCCAATGGTCAGGGCATGCAGGGGCGCCAGGCCGAAAGGGGCCGAGCCGGTGAAAAAAAGCGTCAGGCTTTGCACGCCGTACAGCAGCATGGCGACGCTGAGCCAGGCGAAGCCTACGTGCAGTACCGCCAGCAGCTTGATGCTGAAGCTGCGCAGCAGGCCCCATGTATAGGAGAAATAGAGCGCACAGGCGAGCAGGGGAAGGTCAGCCAGCCATAACAGCTGCGGTTGCTGTGCCAGTTCCAGCATGCCATGCAGCACGGCACAGGCAAGCATGAAGTACAAAGCCCAGTAAGGGCGCACCAGTGTGTAGTTGTCCAGCACCCGGCTGGAGAAGAAGGGGATCATTTTGTGGCTGACCGTGAGCAGGATCGGCAGCATGAACCACCATATCCCGGCGTGGCGCGAGAACGACAAGGCAAACGCATTGTCACTGGCAAGCCAGATCAGGTAGGCCGCCATGCCCAGCCAGCCCATGATCAGGGCCAGGGTGGTGACGACGGGGTGGCGTTTGTCGTTGTGCTTTGCCCTGACCAGTATCTGCATCAGGGCAGTCAGGGCGATGCCCCAGCCTGCCAGCATGAATAGGGCGCCAGCGATCAGTAATGCCTTGCCCGCCACCAGCCCGAGGTAGAACAGGATGACTCCGCCGGCCAGGAACAGAAAAGAAGGGATGTAAAAGCGTGACGGAATTTTTTCCCAATTCATCCAGTTGGGATAAGTGGTCATAAGGAAGCCGAAGATGAAGAACGGAAAAAAACCGTACAGCATGAGAAAAGCGTGAGCCCAGGTCGGGGCGATGCTCCAGGCCGGTGCGGCATACAGGCCGCCATAGCGGCCCAGCAGGTCGAATAGCCACCACAGCAGGGTGAGTACCCCCTGGGTTGCGCCGCCCAGCATCATCATGCGGTGCGGCGCTGTAGTAAAGGTGTGCCAGGTATTTTTGAGAGTCGTCATGGCGCGCATTCTAGCTCAACAGGGGAGGGCTGGAAAAATGAGACAGATCAATAATGCCGGAAAAAGTCAGGCTTCCTGCGGACGCAGTTAATTGGCAGCGCAGGCGACAATACGATCCTTGCCGCTCTGTTTTGCCGCATACATGCGCTGATCGGCGATTTCCACCAGCTTGCGCCAGTCGTTGCTGCTGTCCACGGTGCGCTCTGCAAGGCCGATGCTGGCGGTGACGGGGGCGCCATCCGGGCGCATGCCCAACCCTTGTCCGCGCAGTCGTGCGAGTACTTCCCCTGCTTCCTTGCAGTAGGTGCTGGGCAGGATCAGAATGAATTCCTCTCCGCCCCAGCGCACCAGCATGTCTCCGGTGCGCAGACCAGCCCGAATCGCGGCTGTGGCGGCAATCAGCACCTGATCTCCGGCCTCGTGTCCATACTTGTCGTTGACGCTCTTGAAGTTGTCCAGATCGAAAAATGCCACTGATAAAGGCGTATTGCTGCGCGAGGCAATGATGAACTGGATTTCCAGCAGTTCCTCGCCGCTCATGCGGGAAAAACAATGGGTAAGCGGGTCATGGGCGGCCTGCCGCACCAGCGCGATCATGAATCCCAGCTGGCTCATGCCGCTCATGGTTGCAACGGCGGCAATCATGCCGGACAGCCAGACGGTGCTGATGAGATGGCTCAGGTTGAGCATGTCCAGCCCCCACAGGCTGGAGCTTAACTCGGCTCCGAGTACCGGCAGGGCAAATACGACGCCCTCGATGGCGGTCAGCGGGAACATGCCGAGTCCCGCAACCATCACGAAAGGCAGAAAAGCATATATGCCGGCGATGGTGGATGCCAGGCCGTTGGTGTCGGTCTGCTGCATCACGGTGTAGGAAAAAATATAAAACGCGGTCGGAATGAGATACAGAGCCGCCAGCGCAATATAGGTGTCGCGCATGCGGGTGGAGCCACGGAAAGAGATGGCCAGCAGCCCGAATGCGGCGCTGGCAATAATCCTTCCTGCCGCCAGCTCGCCCCAGGCGGGCCAGGGAAGGATGTAGGCATCAACAGCGATCCAGAGCGTAGTGAGGATGGCGAACAGAGCTGAAATGACGCGCACGCGCAACAGGATCATTTCAGCGCGCCGCGTGGCGAGGAGCGGCATGTGCTTGCCCGGCCAGAAAAGCCAGATGAATTCCTCTTTTGCCAGTTTCTTTTTCATAAGGGTTCTATCAACTTAAAATTTTGTTTTTGGACCGGATGTTGTTAGTCCATGTTTTTAATATAAAGATTATTACATGATTTATAGGCGCTTAGAATAACGGGATAAATACATCGCCAAATCTATTGACTCGATTACTACATGGAGTATATTTGCAAAAATAATATCGCAACATGTTGTGTGTTGCTTAATTGAGGAGACTATAAAGATGAGTGAGGAGCAAGGGGTTTTGAGCCTGCCGCGCGCGGTCATCAAACGGGATGGCTCGGTTGCAGTATTCGATGGTGCCAAGATCCGTTCGGCTATCGCACGTGCCGGTGGCGTCAGCGGGGAATTCGATGCCAGCGAGGCGGAGTTGCTGTCCGCCCAGGTGGCCAAGGTGCTGATACACAAGTTCCGCAATCAGCCGCCTACCATCGAGAACATCCAGGACGTGGTGGAGCAGGTGCTGATTTCCGCCAACCACCTCAAGACTGTCCGTGCTTACATCGTCTACCGCGAGCAACACGCCAAGCTGCGCCTGGATCGCAAGACGGTGGTGGACGTCGGCAGCTCCATCAACGAATATCTCGACCAGCTCGACTGGCGCGTCAATGCCAACGCCAATCAGGGCTATTCCCTGGGCGGCCTGATCCTGAATGTATCCGGCAAGGTGGTGGCCAATTACTGGCTCAACCACGTTTATCCGCCGGAAGTGGGCGTGGCACACCGTGAGGGCGACATTCACGTGCACGATCTCGACATGCTGGCCGGCTATTGTGCAGGCTGGTCGCTGCGCACCCTGCTGACCGAAGGTCTCAATGGTGTGCCGGGCAAGGTCGAGGCAGGGCCGCCCAAGCACATGTCCTCCGCGGTCGGCCAGATCGTCAATTTTCTCGGCACGCTGCAGAACGAATGGGCCGGCGCGCAGGCGTTCAGTTCCTTCGATACCTACATGGCGCCCTTTGTCCGCCTGGACAAGCTGCCCTATTCTCAGGTCAAGCAATATATCCAGGAACTGATCTACAACCTCAACGTACCATCGCGCTGGGGCACGCAGACACCGTTCACCAACCTGACTTTCGACTGGACCTGCCCGGAAGACCTGCAGGAGCAGGTGCCGGTCATCGGCGGCAAGGAAGTGGCTTTTACCTACGGCGATCTGCAGGTCGAGATGGACATGATCAACCGGGCCTATATCGAGGTCATGACCACGGGCGATGCAAAAGGCCGGGTGTTCACCTTCCCCATCCCGACCTACAACATGACGCCGGATTTTCCCTGGGAATCGGAAAATGCCACGCTGTTGTTCGAGATGACCGCGAAATACGGCCTGCCCTACTTCCAGAACTTCATCAATTCCGAACTCAAACCCAACATGATCCGCTCGATGTGCTGCCGTCTGCAGCTCGACCTGCGCGAGTTGCTGAAGCGCGGCAACGGCCTGTTCGGCAGCGCGGAGCAGACCGGCTCGGTCGGCGTGGTGACGATCAACTGTGCACGCCTCGGTTATCTCTACAAAGGCAACGAGAGCGGCCTGCTGGCGCGCCTCGACGAATTGCTGGAAATCGGCAAGAACAGCCTGGAAATCAAGCGCAAGACTATCCAGCGCCACATGGACGCGGGCCTGTTCCCCTATACCAAGCGCTATCTCGGTACCTTGCGCAATCACTTCTCGACCCTGGGTGTGAACGGCATCAACGAGATGATCCGCAACTTCACGGGTGACGAGCACGACATCACCAGCGAGTACGGCCATGCTTTTGCGGTGCGCCTGCTGGACCATGTGCGTTCCCGGATGCTGGCATTCCAGGATGAAACCGGCCACATGTACAACCTCGAAGCCACCCCGGCAGAAGGGACCACATACCGCTTCGCCAAGGAAGATCGCAAGCGCTTCCCGGAGATTCTCCAGGCGGGCACGCGGGAAATGCCTTACTACACCAACTCTTCGCAGTTGCCGGTGGGCTTTACCGATGATCCGTTCGAGGCGCTTGAGCGTCAGGATGAGCTGCAGAAAAAATACACCGGCGGCACGGTGCTGCATCTTTACATGACTGAGCGCATTTCCAGTGCAGAAGCCTGCAAGAACCTGGTCAAGCGTTCGCTGGAAAGATTCCGCCTGCCCTACATTACCATCACGCCGACTTTCTCGATCTGCCCGACACACGGCTATCTGGATGGGGAGCACAAGTTCTGTCCCAAGTGCGACGAAGAAATTCTCGCCAAAAAACGTCATCAAGCCGCTTAAGGAGAGCCAATATGACCGATCTGTCACAGCAAACCAGTCTCAAAATAACCCTCAAGGATGAAGAGCGCCAGCCCTGCGAAGTCTGGACGCGGGTGATGGGCTATCACCGTCCGATGGCTTCTTTTAATGTGGGTAAAAAAGGTGAATTCTACGAACGCCAGTATTTCTGCGAGTCGCGCACCAATCTCGCAGCCTGAGTCTATCGTGCTGCAGGTGGGCGGCCTGACGCCGCTCACCACGACCGACTATCCGGGACAGCTGGCGGCGGTTATTTTCTGTCAGGGCTGTCCGTGGCGCTGCGGCTATTGCCACAACCCTCATCTTATTCCGCGTGCCGGTGATGGGGAGGAGTGGCGGGCCATCGAGTCCTTCCTGCTCAGGCGGCGGGGCTTGCTGGATGCCGTGGTGTTTTCCGGAGGTGAGCCGACGCTGCAATCCGGCTTGCCGGATGCCTGCATGGCAGTACGGGAAATGGGCTTCAAGGTGGGGCTGCACACGGCAGGCCCTTACCCGGAACGCCTGGGCGCAATTCTGCCCCTGCTCGACTGGGTGGGGATGGATATCAAGGCGCCATTCTCGGCTTATGACAGCATTACCCGGACGCCGGAAAGTGCGGTGCGCGCACGTGAAAGTTTGAAGCTGCTGCTCGACAGCGGGGTAGCGCATGAAATCCGCACTACCCTGCACGCCGGACTGCTGGATCATGCCCAGGTACTTGAGCTGGCGCACGAACTGGCCGGGGCAGGTGTGCAGAATTTCGTACTGCAGGCTTTTCGCCCCCAGGGCTGCGCCGAGCCGCTTCTGTGCCAGGGCGATGGGGGGGATTTCGTGTGGGATTCGCTGCGTGCAGAGATTCAGCCGCTGTTTCAGCACTTTTCTATTCGAGGCGCTTGATCATATAATTCCGTTCCAGTTTGCCTGTGCCACGGATCGGAGTTGCCTTGCCTAATCAAATAAAAATACCTGCTGTCCTGGCAAATATCCCCCTGTTCCGGGAAATGTCGCCTGACGAGATTGAACGCATTGCCCAGGGCGCCCGGGAGCAGCATCTGGCGCGCGGGGATGTTCTGTTTCAGCGCGGCACCCCTTCAACAGGCTTTTATGTGGTGATTTACGGCCAGGTCAAACTGGCCCTGTCATCGCCACAGGGGGTGGAGAAGGTAGTCGAACTGTTCGGCCCCGGGCAAAGTTTCGGCGAGGCCGTCATGTTTATGGGCAAACCCTATCCGGTTTATTCACAGGCCCTGGCAGATTCCCTGCTTTTGCACATCTCGAAAGCGGTTGTGTTCGAGGGTATCGAGAATGACCCGGCTTTCTGCCGCAAGATGCTGGCCGGCCTGTCAATCCGGCTGCACCGCATGATTCATTACGTGGAGTCGTTTTCCCTGCGCTCTTCCGAACAGCGCGTGATCGGCTACCTGTTGCAGGATCTCGAGGAAATACTGGAAGGCAAGGACATTCACATTGCCTTGCCAGCCAACAAGAATGTGATCGCATCCAACCTCAATATCACCCCTGAAACATTTTCCCGCATCCTGCACAATCTGGCTGAATCTGGCCTGATCGAAGTCAAGGGCAAGGATGTGTGTATCAGGGATGTGGCGAAATTGCGCACCCATGATGAATAGACACCCGCTTGCATGATTGCGCGAAACCCTTTATATTTTTGTCCATGAGCTTTTTTACGCACATCCAAGCAAAATTCCTGCTTACAGCCGCCAGTGGTCTGGTGCTGCTGCTGCGCTTCGCGCGCTAATCACATCCCACCCTTCTCGTTAAGTTATACAATGCAGGCCTGAAACGCTGCCGTTTCCGGCTGACGATTTATAGATTTCTATTGGAGTCTGTCATGAAAGACAAATTGATCATATTCGACACCACCTTGCGCGATGGTGAGCAGAGCCCCGGCGCGTCCATGACGCGCGAAGAAAAAGTGCGCATTGCGCGGCAGCTGGAGCGCATGCGGGTGGACATTATCGAAGCCGGGTTTCCGGCCGCTTCCAACGGCGACTTCGAGTCGGTCAAAGCCGTAGCTGATGTCATCAAGGACAGCACGGTGTGTGGTTTGGCACGCGCACTGGAGCGCGATATCGACCGCGCCGGCGAGGCCCTGAAAGGCGCCAATTCAGGCCGTATCCATACCTTTATCGCGACCTCGCCCATTCATATGGAGAAGAAGCTGCGCATGAGCCCTGACCAAGTGGTCGAGCAGGCGGTCAAGGCGGTGAAATGGGCGCGCAAATGGACCGACAACGTCGAATTTTCGCCCGAGGACGCAGGGCGTTCCGATCCCGATTTTCTGTGCCGTGTGCTCGAAGCGGTGATCGACGCGGGTGCTGGCACGCTCAATATTCCCGATACCGTGGGCTACAACATGCCGCACCAGTTTGGCGCCTTGATTGCCAGACTGCGCGAGCGCATTCCCAATTCGGACAAGGCCATTTTCTCGGTGCATTGCCACAACGACCTCGGCCTCGCCGTGGCTAATTCCCTCTCGGCGGTGCTCAGCGGGGCGCGTCAGGTGGAGTGCACCATTAATGGCTTGGGCGAACGTGCGGGCAATGCCTCACTGGAAGAGATCGTGATGGCGGTGCGCACGCGCCAGGACGTTTTTAATTGCGATACCCAGATCGATACCACCCAGATTGTACCGGCCAGCCGCCTGGTGTCTTCCGTGACGGGTTTCGTGGTACAGCCCAACAAGGCCATCGTCGGTGCCAATGCTTTTGCGCATGAATCCGGCATTCATCAGGATGGCGTGCTCAAGCACCGCGAAACCTATGAAATCATGCGCGCCGAGGATGTTGGCTGGAGCGCCAACAAGATGGTGATGGGCAAGCACTCCGGCCGCAACGCCTTCAAGACGCGCCTGGCCGAGTTGGGCATTGAGCTGGATTCGGAGGAGGCGCTCAACAGCGCGTTTGCCCGTTTCAAGGAACTGGCCGACAAGAAGCACGAAATCTTCGACGAGGATCTGCACGCCCTGGTAAGCGATGAAGCTGCGGTACTGGAGCAGGAACACTTCAAGCTGGTGTCCCTGAAAGTGTGTTCCGAAACCGGCGAAACGCCCCATGCCTCGGTAGTGGTTGCTGTCAACGGTGTTGAACAGCCAGCCGAAGCCGATGGTGGCGGCCCGGTGGACGCTGCCTTCAAGGCGATCGATTCGATCATCAATAGCGGTGCCGAGTTGCAGCTGTATTCGGTGAACAACATCACCAGCGGCACCGATGCGCAGGGCGAGGTTACGGTGCGACTGTCCAAGGGCGGGCGCATCGTCAATGGCCAGGGCTCGGATACCGATATCGTGATCGCCTCGGCCAAATCCTACCTGCATGCGCTCAACAAGCTGCATAGCAAGCTGGAGCGGGCGCACCCGCAGGTGTGATGACCTCTTGATTTACCAGCTCGACCTGATTGGCACCGCGGTGTTTGCTACCGCTGGCGTGCTTAGCGCCGGCGGCAAGCGTATGGACCTGTTCGGCGTGGTAGTGGTCGCCATGGTCTCGGCGCTCGGCGGGGGCACTTTGCGCGATGTGATTCTCAATGCCAATCCGGTATTCTGGGTGCACGATCCACTATACCTCTACGTGGCCGGGCTGGCAGCGCTAGTGACTTTTTACGCCGCTACCCATGTCAGTCGCATCCCCCCAGCGGTTTTTCTAGTGGCCGACGCACTGGGCCTGGCGGTGTTTACTATCATCGGTGCCAGCAAAGCCTTTGATCTTGGGGCGCCCTATATTGTCGTCGTGATCATGGGTGCCATGACCGGCGTTGCAGGCGGCATGATGCGCGACATGCTGTGCGCCCAGATTCCACTGGTGCTGCGCCGGGAAATCTACGCCACGGCCTGTCTTGTCGGTGGGGTGATGTTTGTCATCCTGGCGCATCTTGGCGCTCCACAAAGTCTGCTCATCCCGCTGCCCATGGTGAGCGTGCTGGGGGTGCGCCTCGCCGCCATTTATTGGCACATGTCGCTGCCGGTGTTCGGCGACGAGCGTCACACGCATTAGGCCGTATCCAGCCGCTCAAATTCGGCGTGGCTGCCGCTTCCTTTCGTCACTTTCATATCCGTAACGCTGGCTGTTTTTGGTCCCTTTCGCGCCCACTCCAGCATGTGCTGCACCGCCTCTTCTGTGCCCTGTATCACGGCTTCCACCGTGCCGTCGCGACGGTTGCGCACCCAGCCGGTGATGCCCAGCTGGGCCGCTTTCTGGCACATGGACTCGCGGAAATAGACGCCTTGTACACGTCCATAAATTCTAAGCAGCTTGCTGACGTGCGCTGACCCGGACATAAAAAATCACACTGAAATAAAAAATGACGCTGAGAATGGCTTCAATGAGCCCCAGTGCCGCGCTCAGGCCGTGATCCGACCATGCGCGCACCGCACCTTCGCTCAGGTACAGCAGGATCAGCATGGATGACCACTGGTAGGTGTACAGCTTGCCGCGCAGGATGCCGAACAGGGGAAACAGCAGGGGCAGCGCCTTGATGACCAGCAGAGAGCCGCCCGGGCGCACCGGCGCAAGCCAGGCTTCCCAGAGCAGGCACAGCATGATCAGTGCAATCAGGCTGGTGATGGCGGTGTAGTGGAGCGTATTTTTCATGCGGCCAGTTTAAGTGCCGTTTCCGCCAGCCGCTTGCCGAGGGCGAGGCACAGTTTGCGTTCCTCCTCGGTGAAAGGTTTGTTGCCGTCCGTGCCGGCAACGTGGCTCGCGCCATAAGGTGTGCCGCCGGCGGTGGTGGTAGTCAGTTCGGGGTTGGAGTAGGGCAGGCCGGTGATCAGCATGCCATGATGCAGCAGCGGAATCATCATCGAAAACAGCGTGGTTTCCTGTCCCCCATGCATGCTGGCAGTGGAAGTAAACAGCGCGGCGGGCTTGCCGATCAGGGCGCCTTTGAGCCACAGCGGGGTGGTGCTGTCCCAGAAATATTTCATCGGCGCCGCCATGTTGCCGAAGCGGGTGGGGCTGCCCAGCGCCAGCCCGATGCATTCTTCCAGGTCTTTCAGTTCGACATAGGGCGCACCGGAATCCGGAATGCTGTCTTCCACTGCTTCGCATGTGGTGGATACGCGCGGGACGGTGCGAATACGCGCCGTTGCGCCAGGCACCTGCTCCACACCGCGTGCGATCAGCTGCGCCATTTCCTTTACCGAGCCATGCAGGCTGTAATACAGCACCAGAATTTCATTCATTGCGCATTCTCAAGAGGGTTGAATTTGCCTATTATACGTTGACTTACTTTTTGTGTTTTCCCATGTCCCGGCCAATTCGCGAATTCCTCGGTTTCATACGCTTTCTGGCGCGGCGCTTCGATGAAGACCGCTGCGTCCAGATCGCCTCCAGCCTGACCTACACCACGCTGCTGTCGCTGGTGCCGCTGATGGTGATCGCTTTCACCGTGATTTCGGCATTTCCGGTTTTTTCCGGACTGATGACACAGCTCAAGATATTTCTGCTCACCAATATGGTGCCGGAGGTCGCGGGCAAGATCATCACGGTTTACATGCAGCAGTTTTCCGAGAAGGCGGCGCGCCTGACCGCCGCGGGGATCGCCGCCCTCGCTGTGACGGCCCTGATCCTGATGCAGACCATCGAACATGCGTTCAACCTGATCTGGCGCGTCAGTACACGGCGCCGGCTGCTACAGCGTGTGCTGACCTACTGGGCGGTGTTGACACTGGGCCCCATCCTGCTTGGGGCCAGCCTTTCGCTGACCTCTTATCTGGTGAGCTATTCGCTCGGTTACGTGGCGTTCATTCCGGAACTGGGTGTTGTCGTTCTGAAGATCGTACCGCTCCTGATTACCTCGCTGGCGTTTGCCCTGCTTTATTTCGCCGTACCTAATCGCCATGTGCCTTTCCGCCATGCCCTGATAGGGGGCGTGACGGCTGGTCTGGGACTGGGGCTGATGAGCAAGGGGTTTGCTGCCTATATCCTGCATTTTTCCGGCTACACCCTGGTGTATGGCGCTTTTGCCAGTCTGCCGGTTTTCCTGTTATGGATTTATCTCTCCTGGCTGGTGGTGGTGAGCGGAGCGGTGGTGGCGGCTTCCCTGCCTTACTGGCGTGGAGGCATGTGGCGTGTTGAGCGGACTGCCGGGCGGCGCTATTTCGATGCTCTGTGTGTGTTGCAGTCCTTATGCCGGGCACAGCGCCGTGGCGAGGTACTGGCCCTCACTGCCTTGCAGCATGAAACCCATGTGCCGCTGGAGGAACTGGAAGATATCCTGCTCCAGTTGCTCGATGCGCACTGGGTGGCGCGCACCGGAGGGCAGCGCTGGCTGCTCTCGGCACATCCGGGTGATATTGCATTACTGGAGGTTTTCCATCGTTTTGTATTCAAGCCGGGTGAAGATCTACCCGCTGACAGTGATGCGAATCTTGCTGCATTGAGTGAGCGAGCCTCATCCAGCCTGGGAATGGCCTTGTCAGGCTCGCTGGAAGATCTGTGTGCTACACCTGGGCAGGGGTGAATTCGAACAGGTCGAAAGTGGCGGTCTGTTCCAGAAGCTTTGATGCGCGCACATTCTGAGGGATGCCGTCCTGGTCCAGAAGAAATTCGCGCTGGGGTATAAAACCCCCGCGCAGGCAGACCAGTGTCGCGGGTTGCTTCAGTGCAGGAATTTCCGGGAGCAGCAGCGCGGGCTGGAAAGGCGTTCCGCTACTGGTGATCAGCGGACGCAACATGACCGGGGTGGCTGTGGGTGCGATCATCTGGGCGCCTAGTTGCAGGTGGTTGGGATTTTCGCTGCTGACCCAGCGCACCACGCCGATGTTCCAGCCCTCACTATCTTCGGGCCGGAGCCCGATAATTTCTCCTACCCGTACCTGGACATCGGTTTTTGGATCCTTGGCAAGCGCCAGTCCGCCAGCGCTTTCGTTAATGATCAGCCAGTTTCTGGAGACGTAAGTCTGGTGACTGGCTTTGTCCAGCGGTGAATTTGCGAGTTCCAGCGTGATTTCCGTGGTTTCGTGTTCGCTCGTTTCGTCGGCGCTGCCAACCACGCCACCGCTGAGATCCCCGCTGAGGAAATGGTGGATGGAGCGGATACCGGCGCAGATCTCCATTTTTGCATCATGCTGGACACGGTTGAACAAACGCTTGGGTGCGATACCCCAGTGCTTGAGCATGCGCCGCAGCAGGTTGGGATAGCCGAAGTCCTTGGCAGCAAAAGGCAGTTGCAGCGTTTTTGCATCCGCACCCGTTTCCAGGTGGCTAATTTGCTGATGCAGCAGCCGCGCCAGCTCAATGGTGTTGAGCAGGATGTCGGTGCGCGCATCCGTGACCGTAGTGTCATGCGCCAGCGCGCGCGGAGGTTTGTCGCTGTCGAGGCGCACCAGGAAGAAGCCGGACGGGTTGCTGGTCTGCATCAGCGGCTGCAGATGGGCGTGCCCGCCGAGCAGGTTGAGATACTCCAGCACCTTGTTGACTTCGCCCTGCATCAGCCGGTAGGGATCGAGCAGCGCAAGCAGCAAAGCCTGTTTGTAGGCCAGGTTGACGCTGCTCTGGCGCCCCTGGTCGGCAACAGGTTCATCCTGTATGCCCTGTTCCACAGCGTAGGTGAACAGCACGTGCATCTCGGCCCATACCCCGGCAGGAGTGGGCGCATAAGTCTGGTAGCAGACTACCAGCATTCTGCTCAGGCTGCCGATCGCGCGCTCGACTATCAGCGGCAGCTGCTTGTTGCTGCCAAAGCTTAATTTGCGGTTGGCGAGGTCGAGCAAAATGATTTTGTAGCCATAAGCCAGTTCAGTTTGCAACTGGCGCGCCTGGCTGGCAATGATCCTGGATTTTTCAGGGAGCGGCAGGGGCTGGCCGGAAAATTGTGCTTCCAGTGCTGACGCCAGACTGACGATCGTAGTGCGGTAGAGCTCAAGCAGCTTGAGCCGCGTATCTTCTGGAACCTTGCTGCGATTCAGGGCGCTCAGCGCATCCAGGACAGAGCGCGAAGAATCGCTCAGGTTGGTCAGGGGAAGTGTGGCCAGCCATTCCGCAACTTGCTTGGGGCGGGTTTCTACGATTAAATTCTGTTCCAGCCCGGGTGTGGATAGTTTGATGGTCATGAATTGCGCGTCTCCTGTCCTGCCTGAATTATTATGTTTATTCTTGATTCTAGAAACAATTGCCCGGTTTGTAAAACATTAAGCGAGGTAAAATGCCTGAAATGCCGCGTTCCTGGGCGAAATGGCTCAGTTTGTTGCTGATGGTGCTGGTGTTGCTGTTTGTTTGGCATCACTGGAGTATGACCCGTGGTCTGTTGTCGCTGGCTGCAATGCAAGTCAGTTATGGCGGGGGGTTTGCCTTATGTGCCGTGCTTTTGCTGGGCTTGCTGGCACGCTTGCGGGTAAGCTCTTTTCCCGCCATATGGCGTATGTTCTCGGTCTTGCTGGGTGCTGGCCTGGCAGCGCTGGAAATTGTACTGCACAGCTACGCCGGTGCGCCTTTTTTTGCCCTGTGGGCAGCGGCGCTGATCGGCGTCTCTGCCGTTTCCCTGATGGCGCGATTTTTACCATCTTCTATATTGAATATCTGGTTGGGTGAAGCAACAAAATGATGAATCTGATGGAAAGAATTTTTGAAGGTGCCCTGTGGCGCAGCCGCTATGTCGTCCTGCTTGCCGTGGTGGCCAGTCTGGCGGCAGGATTTGCCATTTTTTACATGGCGACCGTGGATGTGTTTTACCTGATCGTGCATATTTTTCACTATGCCGACCCCAGCCTGACGGACGAGGCGCGCAAGACTTTGCACGATGACACCATTACCCATATCGTCGAGGTGGTGGATGGCTATCTGCTGGCCACGGTGATGCTGATTTTTTCCCTCGGCATGTATGAACTGTTCATCAGCGACATCGACGAGGCGCATGGCAGCAAGGCTTCGAGCAAGATCCTGGTGATCGAAAGCCTGGATGACCTCAAGGCGCGTCTGGCGAAAGTGATCCTGATGATCCTGATCGTGACCCTGTTCGAGCACGCGCTCAAGATGGAAATGAAAACCACGCTTGACCTGCTTTATCTGGGTGGTAGCCTGGCCCTGGTCGGCTTGTCGCTGTATCTTACGCATGCAGCGGATTCGCACGGCGGCGAGAAGCATCAAGGGGAAGCGGTGCATGAAAAATAAGACGGTGATTCAATTATGGCTGGGCTGTGTGCTGTTCGTGCTGACGGGCCTGGCCGGTGCGGCCGGTTTCACATTTCAGGACACCCAGGGCAAACAGCATTCTCTGGCCGCTTATAAAGGCAAGTGGGTGCTGGTGAACTTCTGGGCAACCTGGTGTCCGCCTTGCCTGGAAGAGATCCCCGACCTGAACGCCCTGCACGACAAGCACAAGGATAAGGATCTGGTGGTGCTTGGGGTAGCGATGGATTACAGTAGCGCGCAGCAGGTGACTGACTTTGCCGATCAGTTGTTCGTTTCCTACCCCGTCATCCTTGGCACCAGGGCATCGGCTGCGCAGGTGGGAGCGATCTCGGGTTTGCCGACCACCTATCTCTTCAACCCCCAGGGTAAACTGGTTGCCTATAACGTTGGCGCCATTACACGCAAGGCTGTTGAAGGCTATATCTCCAAAAAATAGGAGCATGACATGAAAAATTTCCTGCTGGGCCTGGCTTTTTGCCTGTTTATTTCCCCTGCCTGGGCCGCGAGCCGCGATGTGGGGCAGCATTTTTTCAATCAGCATCTGGGCGACTTCAAGGCCGAGCTGGATACGGCGAAAGCAGAGGGCAAGCAGGGCATTCTGCTGATGTTCGAAATGGAGGATTGTCCGTTCTGCCACCGCATGAAACAGACCATACTCAACCAGTCCGAGGTGCAGGATTATTACCGCCAGCATTTCCTGATTTTCAGCGTGGACAGCGAAGGCGCCAATGCGCTGACGGATTTTGCCGGCAAGACGACGACTGAAAAACAGTTTGCGCTCGATCACCGGGTGCGTGCCACGCCGGTATTCATGTTCTTCGATCTCTCCGGCAAAGTGCTGACCCGCTTTACCGGCGCAGCCAAGGACAGCAAGGAGTTTCTGGCACTGGGCCGTTATGTGGTGGAAGGGGCGCACAAGACCATGCCTTTCGCCAAATACAAGCAGCAGGCCGTTAAATGAAGCGTGCGCTGCTGGCGTTCGGCTTGCTGTTCGCATTCAGCCCGGTGCTGGCCCAGCCTTTGACGCTGGAGCAGGCGCTGGCCACCGTGGCGGCAGCGCATCCCGACCTGCGTATCGCCGAGGCTGAGCGTGCCATGGCGCTTGCCGAGCGTGATCTGGCGGGAGCGCGCAGCGACTGGAATCTCAACCTGGAGGCTGGCCTGCGCCATGCGAAACCAAGTATTGGTCCGGACTCGGTAAGTGACAACTCCCTGCGGCTCAATGCCCGGAAATCCCTTTATGATTTTGGCCGCACCGCACTTGCCGGGCAGGCGGCGGAATCTGTGCTGGCAGCGCGCGAGGCGATGCTGCTGGATGCCAGTTCACGGCGGCGCCTGGATGTCATGACGCGCTTTTTCGATGTCATGCTGGCGGACATGCAGTTCGCTGCCGACAACGAGTTCATGGCTGTCGCCTATGTGAATCTGGACAATGCCCGCCATCGTTTTGAGGTGGGGCAGATCGCTGCTGCCGATCAGGCCCAGGTCGAGGATAGCTACCAGGACTGGCTGATGAAACGCAATGCCAGCCAGTTGCGGCAGCGCGTTTCCCGGGCCCAACTGGCTGCCGCCATGAACCGCTCCGGCCAGTTGAGCGCTGATCTGGCGGACCCGGTACTGGCCGGGAATGATCGTCCTGTGCCGGAGTACGAGGCCCTGCTGCCGCTGCTGCAAGCGCATAACCCGCGCCTTGCCGCCATGCGGGCGCAACTGGCAGGCGCGACGCAGCGTATCGAGGCTGTGCGTGCAGACAAGTCGCCAATGCTTGATCTCGAGCTGGAGGGGGCCGATTACAGCCGCGAGGCATCGACGCGTGACAATCTGAAAGCGGGCGTGGTGCTGACCTGGCCCCTGTACACCGGCCGCAGGGTGGATGCGCGGATGGCGGTGGAGCAGGCGCAATTCCAGCGCCTTCAGGCGGAAACTGAAAAGCTGGCACTGGACCTCGAACAGGCGCTGCTGGAGAACTGGCTGGAAATCGGCGAGTTGCAGCGCACGGCCCGCACGGCGTCAAAAAAACACAGCGACTACCGCGATCTGGCACTGGAGCGCGCACGCGGCCAGTATGAGGTGGAGCTGAAAGCCAATCTGGGTGATTCCATGGCGGCGACTATGGCGGCAAAGTTGCGCGAACGTAAAACCGAATACCAGCTCGCCCTGGCTTTTGCCCGGCTGGAAGCCCTGTTGGGGCAGCCGCTGGAAAATACCGGCGCAGAACAGAAAGGGCAGACAAAATGAAAAAGAGGCTGATCATGAGAACCGCAAAACGAACTGTTCTGATTGCTGCTTGCCTGCTTGCGCCGGTGGTACAGGCGGCTGAAGTGTCCGCCGTGTTGCAGTGGTCGCAGCGGGTCGAGCTTTCCACGCCGGTTTCGGGCGTGGTGCAGGCAGTGAACGTGAGCGTGGGCGAGCGGGTGCGGCAGGGGCAGGTGCTGCTCAAACTGGATGAGCGGATTTATTCAGCCCGAGCGGATGAGGCTGCGGCCATGGTTGCGCGCAACAGGGAAGATGCAGCCGAGGCGCAGCGCGACTTGAAGCGAGTGCAGGAATTGTATGACCGCACCGTAATCTCCGTTTCTGAGCTGGATCAGGCCAAATTGCGCCATGCCAGGGCGGCGGCACAGTTGAAGGAATCCCAGGCGCGCCAGCGTCAGGAGCTAAAAAACCGTGAAGATGCCCAGTTGCGCGCACCTTTTGATGCGATTGTAGTGGCGCGCCATGTGGAGCCGGGCCAGGCCGTGGCTGCGACGCTGCAGCCGCAGAGCCTGCTGGTGGTGGCGCGGGCGGGGGAGATGCTGGCGCGGGCCCAGGTGCAGGAGGCGCAACTGGCGAACCTGAAAGTGGGCCAGGAAATCGACGTCAACGTGGGCAAGCAGCGCTTTCACGGCAAGGTCAGAACGCTGGGGCTTGAGCCGACGACGCGCGATAAATCCGGTCTGCCGCTCTATCCTCTGGATGTGATGTTTGCGCCGGCAGAAACGCAGTTGCGCGCCGGTGCTGCGGCGACACTCAGTCTGCCTTGATGCCCCGCTCTTCGAAATACTGACTGATCGCGCGGTCTTCGTGCAGGATGTGATTTTCGGCGCAATCGGTGAGAAAAGCCGTGACCAGCAGGGCGCGGTCAGCATGTTGCGGGTTGTAGGTTTTCATCAGGTTGGCGGCTTCTTGCAGCAGCTTTTTGTGTTCCACAATATGCTGTTCCAGTCCGGGAAAGCCATATTGGCGCATCATGGCTTCTTCGTGCGCAAAGTGATCTGAAACGAAATCGAGTATTTTCTCCATCTGCAGGTGCGCCTGCTCGTAACTGCAGCCATGCGCCACGGCCTCTGACAATTCATTGACGAGGTTCATCATCCCGCGATGCTCCCGGTCGATAGAGGGGATGCCCAGTGCATGGCGGCCTTCGTCCCAGACAAGATGAAATTTCTGCATGCTGCGGGCTCCTTCAGTCGACTTCAGGAAGCGGGGCGTTTGCCCTCCTGGCTGGAAATGCGGGTGCTCGGACTATTGTAGGTCCAGTGATTGCGCCAGGCGCCGACGACCAGCGTGGGGTACTCGGGGCGGCCCAGGCTGCCGTTATAACGCCCCAGAGCGCGGTAGAGGTCGCCCTTTTCGATGTCCAGGTAGTGGCGCAGGATGGTGCAGCCGAAACGCAGGTTGGTGCGGATATGGAACAGGTTGTTTTCCTTGCTCCCGATCAGTTCCACCCAGAAGGGCATCACCTGCATATAGCCGCGCGCCCCGGCGCTGGAAACGGCATATTTCTTGAAGCCGCTTTCTACCTGGATCAGGCCCAGCACCAGCTGCGGGTCAAGTCCGGCGCGCGAGGCTTCGTAATGCACGCTTTTGAGAAAATCGCGGCGCCTGGATTGATCCGGAATGCGTTTTTCCATGCGGCGCGACATCTCGGCGAGCCAGTTTTCTTCTTCGGTGGAGGACGAAAACGACGTGCGCCGCGGGACGCTGTCGCTCACCGCCTTGGATAGCGAGGCCCGCACGCTGGCCGAGAGCGGTTCGTACATCTGCGCCCCGGCGTGAGCCGCCAGGGGGAGCAGGAGGAGGATCAGAAACCCGATCAGTTTTCGCATAACTTCGATTGTACGAATTCCAGCACCGAATTCAAGGCGACGGGCTGTGCCTTTTCATCGCGTCGGCCCTGATATTCAAGGTTGCCTTCCTTGAGGCCGCGCTCGCCCACCACGATGCGGTGCGGGATGCCGATCAGTTCCATGTCGGCGAACATCACGCCGGGGCGCTCGTTACGGTCATCCAGCAGGACTTCGATTCCGGCCGCCTTGAGGTCGGCATAGAGTTTTTCCACGGTGTCCTTCACCAGTTCGCTGCGATCCATGCCGATGGGCACGATGGCGAGCTGGAAGGGAGCGATGGAAAGGGGCCAGACGATGCCGCGCGCATCATTGTTCTGTTCGATGGCAGAAGCCACGATGCGCGACACGCCGATGCCGTAGCAGCCCATTTCCATGACGCAATCCTTGCCGGATTCATCTAGGAAGGTCGCGTTCATGGCTGAGGAGTATTTGTTGCCAAGCTGGAAGATGTGGCCGACTTCGATGCCGCGGCACAGTTCCAGCGTGCCCTTGCCGTCCGGGCTGGGGTCGCCTGCGACGGCATTGCGGATGTCCACGACTTCCTTCAGCTCGGGCAGGTCGCGGCCGAAATTTACGCCGGTGAGATGGAAGCCGTCCTCGTTGGCGCCGCACACGAAATCGCCATCGTCGGCAACGGCACGGTCGGCGATGACCGGGATGTTGAGTCCGACCGGACCCAGGGAACCGGCCTTGCAGCCTGCGGCCGCAAGAACCTGCTGCTTCGCTGGCAAAACGGATACTTCACCGCCGAGCTGGATCAGCTTGCCAGCCTTGACCTCGTTAGCTCATGATCGCCGCGCAGCAACAGCGCTACCACGCCACCATCGCGGCCTTCGACCAGCAGCGTCTTGACGGTTTTGTCCGCCGGGACTTTGAGGAAATTGCAGATTTCCTCAATGCTGTGCTTGCCGGGTGTGGCGACTTTCTGCATGGCCTGGGCGGGCTGCTGGGCGGGGTGTGGCTGGAGAAACCGCCTCGGCCAGCTCCACGTTGGCGGCGTAATCCGAGTCCGGGCAGAAGGCGATGGCGTCTTCACCCGAATCCGCCAGCACGTGGAATTCATGCGAGCCGGAGCCGCCGATGGCGCCGGTGTCCGCCGCCACGGCGCGGAATTTCAGCCCCAGTCGGGTGAAGATGCGCGCGTAGGTTTCGTACATCACCGCGTAGGTCTGTTCCAGCGAATCGCGGTCGGCGTGGAAGGAATAGGAATCCTTCATCACGAACTCGCGTGCGCGCATCACGCCGAAGCGCGGACGGATCTCATCGCGGAACTTGGTCTGGATCTGGTAGAAGTTGATCGGCAGCTGGCGGTAGCTCTTGATCTCGCGCCGCGCGATATCGGTGATGACTTCCTCGTGGGTGGGGCCGAAGCAGAAATCACGCTCGTGGCGGTCCCTGATTTTCAGCATCTGTGGCCCGAACACGTCCCAGCGCCCGGTCTCCTGCCACAGCTCGGCAGGGGTGACGGCCGGCATCAGCAGCTCGATCGCGCCGCTCTTGTCCATTTCCTCGCGCACGATATTTTCCACCTTGCGCAGCACCTTGAGGCCCAGCGGCATCCAGGAATAAAGCCCGCTGCCCAGCCGCTTGATCAGACCGGCGCGCAGCATCAGCTTGTGGCTGACCAGCTCGGCTTCAGTCGGGGCTTCCTTGAGGGTGGAGAGGAAAAATTGTGAAACGCGCATGGTGATGTTCCGGATTCTGAAAAACTTTAATTCTACCGCCATTGGCCTTGCTGTGACATCTTTGAGATATCGCATTGTCAGGACATATGAATTCTGCTATAAAAAAAGACATCTTGCTCCAGAATCCATGTGCATAAAGCTTCTGAAAGAGGAAGGTTTATGTTTCTGAAATTCCAGTTTCCCCAAGGAGGTTTCCGTGAAAATGCAATCAACGCTTGGCATCCTGTTCGTATTGCTGGTGGCAGGAGCATCACCGTTTGCCTTTGGCGCGCAACCGCTCAAACCGGGTGAGCTCATTGGTATTAATCCTCAGCCGGAGCCGCCGGGGGCGCCAAAACAGAAAATTCTCAAGCCGGGCGAAAAGGTTGGGATCAATCCTCAGCCTGAACCCCCGCTGCCAGCAGGGCAACAAATGCTCAAGCCGGGAACAACTGTCGGCATCAATCCTCAGCCAGAACCACCGGGCGCCCTGAAGCTGCAGCAACGTTAAAGATCAAGTTATGGGGCGGTTTGAGTGGGAGAGGGGACTGTGATGCGAAATGAGACATTTGGCGGCAAGTGGCACGGAAGTGCGGCTGAATTATGGCTATTGTCCGCGCTACTGCTTCTGACACTGCTGAGTTTTATCCCCTCCCAGCCTTCTTTTGCCGCTGATATGCGGCCCATGATTACCTTGCCGCCATCTTTGAACCGGCTTCCTGGGGCTGTTCCCGCCACCACAGCGCCGCCCCCGGCGGCACAAACCAGTACACCCACCGTTCAGTCTGTTTCGCCACCCGCGCTGATGCCGGGGCAGAACTACACCCTGCAATTGATGGGGCAAAGCCTCCGGCCCGGGATCAAGGTGGATTTCGGCAGCGGCGTCACTCAGACCTCACAGCTTATTTTTCCGGCTGAAGGTGGACAAACTGCCCAGGTAAATATCCGGGTCGAGCCCGGCACTGCACCGGGTATCCGCCAGGTGATACTCGTCGTGCCTTCCAATGTTGCGGCTTCGGCACCGCAGCCGCAGCCTGCCCGCATCACCATTCTGCCGGGGCCTGCTGTGGCAGGGGGGGCAGGGCTTGCGGCTCCGCTTCCCGGGATGAAGTCGCCAACCGCCCCGACGCCACCGCCACCGCAGACACCGATGTCCGGCTCCGTTCCGGTGATCTCCTTGCAGGTCGTGCCGAATCAGTGGCAGGCCGGAAAAACCTACCAGCTCATGCTGAACGGCAGCGACTTCGTGAACGGCATGGAGTTGCGTTTTGGTGATGGCGTCAAGATCAAGGCCCCGCCGCAAATCATTACATCGTCCTTTGCCCGGATGGAAGTGGAAGTTGCGCCCAATGCCCCGGCGGGCATGCGTCTGGTCGGTGCGCGCATGGCGGCGTCCCAGTCGTGGAGCATGACGTCTGCCACGGTTCAGGTTCTGGCTGGCATCAAGCTGGCGCGAATGGATGTGAAGCCTAAGGTGAAGCCCCTCAATGTTCATTTCAAACCGGGCCGGATCGAACTGAAATCACCGGGATGGACTGCCACGGCCAAGACGGACCCCGCCACTGGCACCAAGATGACTTGCTCAAGGGATGGCGTGCCGCTAAGCGGCGAGTGCCAGATGACTGACGTTGCGCCCTTGCTGCAGGATGATCTGGTGTTCCGTTGGCAGGAGAAAAATCCGGGTACCGCAGAGTTTTTCGAGTTCCGAATTCTGAACAAGAACGGCAAGGTGCTGATGCGTAAACGCCTTGAAGGCGGTACGGCGACATGGCCGGGCAGTTCGACGCCGACTCGGCTGCCGCCCCCGACTTACTACCAGCCCGACCCGGCCTTTCTCGACGCGTTTCTCAACCCTGCCTTCACATCAGTCACGGCGGCTTCTTCTGGCATGGCCAAGGGAGGCGCCAAGCTTAAAGTCGCAAGCAGCGCGAAATCAGTCACGCTTGCCCCAGGAGCGAGCGTTGCGCAGCAGGACGGCGCTTCTCCCGTGAACTATCCGGATGCAACGGAATTGCTGTGGGAAGTGGCGGGTTACCGGGTTTACCTGAGCAGCGGGGTTGAGCAGAAAGCAGCCATGATGAGCGAGTCGCCAATCCGTGTGGCGGCGGCCAATATTCCGGTTCAGAGCATGGCCGATACGGGTAGCCAGGGCATGACCGGCGCGGTCAAGCCGGCGAATGAAAGTGTCGAGGTGGAAGTCGAGATTTCCGATCGCTGGCCGCTGAGAAAGCCGAACCGGCCGAACGGGTTTGGCGCCTGTCCACTGGTGTCTCAGGGAGATCCGGGCCTGCGCGCCCAGAATATGGACAAGGGGGAGGGCGAAACTGACGTGGCGGCAGTGGGGCACCCATACAATACCTGGAGGATTGACGGCAAGGTGGTGCTGGCCAATTCGCCTTATGAGTCCCATCCCGGCGTGGAGAAAGAGACTGTCCAGCAGTCGGGTTCATCGCAGCCCGGCGGGGCGCCTTTGCTCGGCGCGGCCGTGCTGGTCAGCAAATTCAGTTTCGATAACCTGTTCGTGGACTGGGGCGATGGCACGGTGGTGCCGCTGGCAGGAAAACCGGATACCACCGTGTATCAAAATCAGGATAAAGAAGGCCTGAATAACGATGTCGCCATTGCCCTGCCGGGGCCGCCTGCCGCCAGCGCCTATACCCATCAGTACACACAGCCCAAATCCTACAATATCCGCATCTACCAGCTGGCGGAAAAAGACGTGCAGCAGGTGAACCCCGCTGATCTGGCGGAAGCCTACGAGCATCCTCCGGGCGCAAGCGGAGCCAGTGCCTATGGCCAGATACGCCGCGCCGGGGGCCTGATTCAAAGCGGAGGCGGGGCAAATGACGGCAAGGCGAAGGAGATTGCCGGGCGAGCCTATGTGATCATGTGCCAGACCGTCGATATCCTGCCGTATCTGGACCCCGTGGCTTATGGCCCGTTGCATCTGGAATCGGTGGATATCGTGTCGTTCGGCCCGCCACAGACTCAGTCTGTGGCCGGAAAGATTGGCAAGGCAGGCAAGATCAGCGCAAAGACGAGTGTTGCAGGCAAAGTGGCGGTGATCAAAGGCAAACCTGCTGCCTCTCTCTCGGTATCCGGTTCCAGCAAGCCCATGCTTGCCAAGCAAGGCATATCGCAGGCAGCGCTGCAGCTTGATGATGGCGTGGACGCGACCTGCAGCGGCTGTAACAAGGCATTCACCGCCCATGCGGTGTTGAGCTATTTTGGCAGTGGTCTGGTCGACGCTACGTGGAAAGTGAAGCTCAAGGGCAAAAATGGTGTGCAGTCCTTCCCCGCCACTGGCCCCGGCACCGTGGGCCGTTCACCGGCAAGGGAAGGGGACCCGAAACAGTGGGGCGAGCCTGAGCCTGGCAGTCACGACCTGTACTCGCCAGCCCTGCCCGTGAACCCGGCTGATATTTATGAAATCTGGGTTGATGTCAAGGTCAAGCCGGAGCCCCTGCTTGATTTTGCCGCCAAGTTGCAGGGCCGGGGTGTCGTGGCGGATGTGAGCGCACTGGCGTCGCAGAGAGGCGAAAAGGCGCCCAAGATGGGCTTCCTGCGGCCAAGCAAGGAAGGCGGGAAGTATTCACCGCCGGTACTGTATGCCAACGAAGCAAAACTCTCTCCGGCCATGGCTGCCGCAGGCCAGAAACTTGCTGTCACGGCAAAAGCAGGCTCAAGGCAGTCGGTTATGCCCTCGCGTCTGACAGATGGCCTGAGTCTGGTTGGCCAGCGGGTGAAATCGCCGACCAAGAAATACAAGGTCGTGGCGATAGATCCGAACAAGCCGTGCGAATTCTATTTTGCCGGCGAACAGGGCGACAAGTTCAGCATTTACCTGGACCAGCAGAACCTCCCCAATGAGTCCGGCGGGTCGTATAGCGGCAGCGGAATCATGGATCTCAAGCTGACCAGTTCCAGCGATGGTGCCGCCACGCTGGTTCCGAATGTCGCTGTTTCCTTCCAGAACTGGCAGGTGGACAAGGCCAATAACGTCGCGCCAGGCACCAAGCTGTCCCAGACGGTGTCTTCCGGCCCTATTTCGGTCATGGGGCTGACGGATGTTTCCGTGGCCAAGATCGAAGGCACGGCAGGGAAAGAAATGAAAGCCACGCTGAATGCCAAGCTGGGCGACAGCTTCCTTTTCTATATCGACAACAGCGAAGTGCCGTCATGGAAAGCCACCTCCAACCTGCGGCAAAGCGGCGACTGGATCGCAAAAACCAAGCTGGATAAAAAAGTGGCGCTGGGCTGGAGCGGTTTCTTCCTGAATTCCAGCGATGTCAGCCTGGATCTGAGCCGCAGCGAGGGCTCCGGTCCGGCTGCCTGTGGCAATTCCGGCAGCAACTGGGTGGGGGTGAATTTTGGCGCGGCGGACATCCAGATCAACACCTCCGACCTGGCCCCGGTCACGGTCCAGAGCAATAACTGGGGCGTGACCACCAGCGCCTGCGGCAAGACCTTACTGGTGAATGACCCGCGCCTGATGAACCTGAGCGTCGGCAAAGGCACGATCAGTTTCAACCGCGTTTCGATAGAAGCCAAGGAACTCGGCACTTTCGTCTCGCATTACAACATCGATGTCCAGTTGCCCTTCCTCAACGTCCTGCTGCATAGCGACGATGTGCAACTCCTCTCCAGCAATCAGAAAGAAGGCAGCTTCGAGTTTGCCAGCGTGAAGCCGAATGAAACCGTGCAGCGCGATTTCGGCCCGATCCATCTGAGCGCCAAGCCGGACAGCTTCCGCTTCGGTTTCGACCATGGCGGCGGCTGGCGCGCCATCGTCAATCCGGACCTGAGCTTCAAGGCCGAGGGCAAGGCTTTCACTGGCCAGCCAATTACGGTGCCGGACATGCGTTTCGGCATGAACGGGCGCGCCTATTTCGACGAGAGCGGCGCGGCAAGCCTGGATATTCCGCTGGGCGGGTTTGCCGATCTCGGCAAGTCCAGGCTGGAATTGCAGGCCTTGCACCTGACCGGCGGCGGCAGCGGCAATGAGCGGCTGAAAATGGCGTTCAGCGGGCAGGTCCGGCTCTCGTCTTCGCTGCCAGCCGCGAACGTGGAGGCGATTTACAAGATCAGCGGCGACAGCTACGAGGGCAGCGGACCGGTGAGCTCACCCTTTAATCTCAAGGTGGCCTTCCCGGCAGGGCAGCCTGTGACCGAGGCCAGCATCAATCCGGTCTATGATCCGAAGCCAAATCCCGGTACGCGCTACACCGGCAGTGTGGATCTCGGTATGTTCGGCGCCCCACCGATCAAAGGGGAGTTTCTGCTCGGTTACGAGGGCAGCACGGATTACTGGCTGACGCGCCTTGAGATTCCGCTGGGTGCCAGCGGGGTGCCGCTGTCACCGGTACCGTTGGTCCTTTATCGCTTGCGCGGCGGGCTGGGCTATCACGTTACCGGCAATTCCCTGCAGGGCGGTATGCCGATCAGTCAGGCGGCATTTTCTTCCAGTGCCGATACCTCGTTCATGGTCGGCATGCGGGTTGGAACCTCGGATAAATTCACGGCCATGATGGATGGCGACTTTACCGTGACCACCGGCGCCAGCGCCGGGGCGCGCATGGACTTCCGTGCCTGGCTGCTGAAGTCCAGCCAGAGCGGGGATGGCGACTTCACAGGTTTCTTCAAATATGGTGGCGGTAATTTCGATGGCCGGCTGTGGGGCAATCTCGATTTTCTCAGCGGCGCCGTCAGTTTTGATCTCGGCAACAGCGAAAACAATGCGGCGGTGGACCTGCATGTCGGCGGCGGCAGCTGGCATGTTTACGCAGGCAAGAAATCCGGCCCGCGCATCCGGGGACACATCCTGATTCAGGATTCGGACTCCTACCTGATGCTGGGTTCGGATGTTGGCCTTGCGGTGGGCGGGGCTCAGCATGTGTATCTTGGTGCAGGGGCCTCTTCGGTGGCATCGGCGTATGTGAAGGGCTACATGGATATGGGCCTACAGATCACCACGCAGCCCAAGGTGAAAGGCGATTTTGCCGCGGGGGTTGAGGCCGGAGCCTGTGTCGCGGGCGGCTGCTTTGACGCGGGTGTCACGGCGGATGTGCATGCCGAAGCCTTCCCGGTGGATGTCCGGGCGAAGGCCAAGATCGAAATACCGCTTGCACCGGATATCAGCTTCACAGTGCATTTGTAAGGGGCATCAAAAATGGCACGATTTTTCTCATTCTGGCTGGCCCTGCTGGCCTTGTTGCTGGCGGCTCCATCCTGGGCGGTGGATGCCAGGGATGCGAAGGGCGGCATGTTTACTGCATCTGACGGCAAGGGCGAGGTCAGGCTGTGGTGGTTTCCGCCCGTTGGCCGCTGGCCTGCCGGGGGCTGGCGGCTGACCGATGCATCCAGCGGGCAGGTGCTGGCGGAGCGGATCGCTCCCGGCGCGGCTGAAGCGCTGGCTGCCTTGCCGCAGAAAGATACCGAAGGGGTGCGGCAGTTGCAGGATGTGCTCGCCAAAGCCAGCAAGCCTGAAGACATGAATCTGGTCTACGGTCTGCTCGGTGCCCGCGCCATGGCGGACTGGCCGTATGCGCGCGCGCTTGGCCTCGGTTGGGTGTTGCCGCAAGCCGCAGCGGGGAAGCGGAGCTACAAGGTAATCGGCCTGGATCGCAGCGGCAAACCCGGAAACGTCTCTTTTACCAGTGCACTCGTGGATGGCGCGGTTGCCAGCCCGCTCGCAGCTGCGCCGGTAGAGCTCAAGGCAACGGCCCAGGAAGGCGGCGTGGCGCTGTACTGGTCGCCGGCACCTGTTGATCGCAATCTTCCGGTGATCGCCTATGTGGTGGAACGGGATGACGCGCTAGTCACGTCCAAACCGCTGGTGCGCGGCCTGCGCTGGAATGCTTTGCAGCCAGCGCTGGTGGACAGGAATGCGCCACTCGAGAACGAACTGACTTACCGTGTTTATGCTGTCGATGTGCTGGGTCGCAGGAGCGAAGCGGCCAGCGTCAAGCTGTTTGCCGCCGATCTCAAGGCGCTTGAGCCGCCGTTCGAATTCAATGCCGCTGCCAACCGGGAGGAGGTCAACCTGCGCTGGAAAGGCAGTGGCAATCCGCATACGGCGGGGTATGTGATCGAGCGCGCCTATCTTTACGATGGCCCCTATGAAGCCCTGACTCCTAAAGGACTGCGTGCCGATGTTGTGAGCCACACCGACCAAAACCTGCGTCCCGGTACGGCTTATTATTATCGCATGCGTGCCATGGGGCCGCGCGGTGATCTGGGAACGCCTTCACGCGTGGTCATGGCGCAAATTTCCGGGCGCCAGGCGCCGCCCGCCGCCTCCGGGATGAAAGCAGATGTGGGGCGTACGCGCGTGCATCTGGCCTGGGAGCCGGTCAGCGCGGCAGTGGCGGGTTATTTCATCGAGCGTCGCGGCGATGGCGAGGATCAGTGGCTGCGCCTGAATGGTCTGGTGCGTCCCGAACCGTTCTACGATGACTATTTTGGCCTGGGAAGAAGCGGAGAGTTTCGCTACCGCATCGTCGCGGTGGGCTATGACAATCAGGAAAGCCGCCCCGGCCGGGAGGTGACCGCAATCCTGCCCGACACGGTGCCGCCTCCGGCGCCGCACATCACCGCGATTGACGGCAGCAACGGCAAGGTGAAGCTGGATTTTGCACCGGCAGGGCGCGAGGAAGATTCCGAACAGTTCCTGGTGTTGCGCGCCATTTCGGCGCGCGAGCCGGGCCTGGTACTGGGCGATCCCTTGCCGCGCAAGGCGCGCAGCTTTGAGGATGCCCAGGTCGAGGCAGGAAAAGTGTACTGGTATCAGCTGGTGGCGCTGGACAAGAGCGGCAACCGCAGCGACCTCGGCAGCGCGGTTGCCGTGCGCGTGGGCAATCAGGAAATCCCCGCTGCCCGCAAGCCGGAAGTGCAGCGGCTATCCGAACCCTTCCCGCATGCCCTGATCCGTTTCTCCGCGCCTCCAGCGGGCCTGGGGGCGGTGATACAATTCAGGACATCGGCTTCTGATGCCTGGATCGTCCTGGCCGGGCCGGTGGCGGAAGGCGGGGAGGCGACTCACGCCAATCTGCCGCGCGGGAAAAGTGAGTACCGGGTGGTTTACCAGGCAGCCAACGGCGTGCAGGGAAAACCTTCGGAGGTGGTGGAAATAGCACAGCCATGAACAAGTTTGAAAAAAAGGCACAGGAATAATGACACACAGGCGAGGCATGAAAAAATCCAGTCGTTTCCAGAGCAGCTTGCTGCTGGCTCTGGCGGCAGGTTGTGGGCCAGCGGTTGCGGCAGATTTAAGCAATCCTGCCGTTCTGGCGGACAACAGTGAAGTGTTGCAGGCCTGGCAGCAGAGTGCTGCCGGCGGCCAGGCGCCGGACCTGGTTCAGCAGGCGGATGGTGGCACCACGATCGAATGGCATGGCGGAGTGACGCTGGACAAGTATGTGAACAGTTCTTCCGGCGGCAGCCTGCTGACGCCCGGCAAAAGCGGCAGCTATTACAAGGCGCAAGTGCAAAGCGATTTGCGCGGAACTTCTCCTGACGGCGATCTGAGCTACATGCAGCTTTCCCTCACCAATACTGACGACCGTTCCGTGCTTTCAACCAATCCCACGCAGGTCAACAGCCTGCTCATGGGGCGTGCGGGGAAGGATTATCAGATCACGCTGGGTGATGTGGTGGCGAGCTATTCCCAGCTTGGCACCAGCATGGGTCTGCGCGGCGTCGGGGGGCAGAAGATGTTCGGCCAGTCATCCATGTTCTCCGCCAGCGCCGGTGTGCTGGCGCAAAGCTGGGAAGCGCTGGCCAACACGGTGCAACGCACCCAGTTCCTGCGTAATGTCTACGCAGGCAAGGCGGAAACCTCGTTCGGCGAGGCCTGGCGCGGTTACGTGACCACTCAGGGGTATTCCGATGATACAGGCAGCCTGGGTCAGGGTATGTCACAGCTGGCGCCTGCTTCTGCGCGCACCACCACGGCCGGTTTCGCCTACCAGCAGGGGCAGCTTGGCGTGCAGGGTGAAGCCGGGGTGAGCCGCTGGCAGGAGGAGGGGCAGCCGGAACAAAATGATAATGCCTTCATTGTCGATGCCAACTGGCGAGTGGAAAGCCTGGGTCTGCGTGCGGGCCATCACAATATCGGCCGCTATTATAGTTCCCTCTCCGGCATGGCTGCCCCGGGCATACAGGAAACCTATGTTGCGGGCGACTGGGCTGCCGCGCAGTGGGTCACATTTACCGCGGATGCGCGCCATTCAGTCAACGAGGGTGCCATGAACACCATCAATGCGCAAAAAACCGACGCACTGATGACCGGCGCCTTCTTTAATTTTGGCCCCGACTGGCCGGGCTGGGGGATGATGCTGAATCACTCGCAATCCAAGGGAGAAAGCGCCAATAATGGCGCCAGCACTAAAAATGAAGGCAATGGCGCTTCGCTGTTCTACTACGGGCAGGTCTGGAACGGTAGCCTCGGCTATAACGAGCAAAAGGTCAGCAGCAATGCCGCACCCGGCGCGAATGCCAAAACCACCGGCTGGGTCGGTACGGTGGGCCGGAACTGGAGCGATGATTCCGGCGTGGGTGGCGGCTTGTGGACGCTGGGGACGAACCTGACTGCCTCGCTGCAGGATCAGCGCCTCGATAGCGGCAACAGTACCCGTTCCACCGTGTTCGGTCTGGGCGTATCGGCCCAGCGTACCGGCTGGGGTTCGCTCAACGCCAGCCTGTCGGACGGGACGACGACTCAGACCACAGGCGGAGCGGATTTGCGTCTGAAAACTTATCAGGTGGATGCGGTGTATCCGTTCAAGGGGCAGAATTCGCTACGCTTCTATCTCAGGAACAACCAGAATGGCGGCGGTGGGCTTGCTACCAACTATAGTGACAGGACGGTCGGCTTGCAGCTGGTCTATATGCAATGAACTGGAAAGGGAATATGGCCATGAGAAAAAAATTGCTGGCGGGTGGTATGGGCTTGCTGTGGCTGACTGGCGCCGGTTTTGCTCTGGTTGCAACGGCAGCAGACGAGCCGGCAGCCGAGCCAAAGCCGGTTATGGCGAAACCGGTCGCCGACCTGGCCGAGGCGCAGAAGGCGCAGCTTGCGCTGGACGAGATTATTCGGGCCTATGAGATCGGCAATATCAACCTGATCCGCACCCGGCTGGACCCTGCCATGATCGGCTATCAGCGTTTGATCGACGGCATTGTCCAGGACAGCAATGCGCTCAAGCAGATGCGTCTGCACCTGTTCGATACCCAGGTCGTGGCAGGGCCGGATGTGGCGGTGATTCAGACCAAGTGGGAAAAGCGTTTTCTCTCCGTGGCCAGCTTTCAGCCAGGCATCTTCAGCGGGCACAGCATGTTCCTGATGCACCGGGCCAAGGAGGGCTGGCGCATGGCGGCGGTGTCGGGTGACAATCCATTCTCCAGCCAGAGCGGCGTGCAGGGGCAGATTGCTTTTGGTCCGGCAGTGATTATCGCTCCGGGGCCCGCGGCAGGTGTTGTGCCCATCCCGGTGCAGATATCCGTGACCGATCCTGACCTCGTTGGTCAGAATACTTTGAGCGTGGAACTGGCAACGGCGCAGGGTGATCGTTTGAGTGTCGCGCTGACGGCTGCTGGCCCCGGGGTTTTTGTCTACAACAGTACTGTGCTGATGCAAAGGGCGTCTAGCAATAATTTTGCCGATAATATTCTCCAGATCATTACCGTACCGAGCATGTTGAGCGTGAAATATCTCGACAACAACCCGGGCAGCAACCGTCCGCCCAGCGTGTTGACCAGAAGCGTTGCCATTCAGTAACGGCTTGATGTTTCAGGAGCAGCGGTAGCAGTGGGATTCTTTTCCAAATGGCGCACCCATAAGGCGGTGGGCGAGCAGGGCGTGGTGGATGTGAGCGAGCGCGACGGCGTGCGCTTTCTTCATCTGGGCAGCGATACGGTACAAAGCGCAATGCGCGTGAAGGCGCCGAACGAACTGGAGCTTGCGTACACGCGTGCCATGATGGGGTTTCTGATGTTTCACCCCGACCCCAGTGATATCCTGATGATCGGCCTGGGCGGCGGATCGGTGGCCAAATTCGTGTATCACCGGCTTCCTGCTGCCAAAACCCGTGTGGTGGAGATCAACCCGCAGGTTGTCGTGGCAGCGCGCAACCATTTCTTTGTGCCCGAATCGGATCAGCGTTTGCAGGTTGATATCGGCGACGGCGTGGAGCATGTGCGCAATAGCCCTGCCAGTTGCGATGTGCTGATGGTCGATGGTTATGATGACCGCAGTCTGGTGGAGGCGCTGGCGAATCAGAGTTTTTATGACGATTGCGCGGCGGCGCTGAAGCCGGGTGGCGTACTGGTGGTCAACCTGTGGGGCAGCGACAAGCTGTTCGATGTGTACTTCCGGCGCATCGAAGCCAGTTTCGATGGGCTGGTGCTCTCGATGCCTACCGGAAGAATGAGCAATATCATCGTGTTCGGGTTCAAGCGCAGTCCGGGCAATCCATGCTGGCAAGCGCTCAGGGAAAGTGCCAAAAAGCTGGAAGCGGAATATGGTCTGGAGTTTCCCGATTTTGTCACTGCCTTGCGCAGCCTCAATGTCCACAACGAAAAGCGCTTGCTGATCTGAATGCCCTGATTCCCGCGCCAGACGCTGCAGCTTTCAATGCGGGGCGAATTGTGGAAAAATTGCGGTAATTTGACGAATTCCAAAGTGAAGTAAAAAATGATTGACCAGGACGGTTACCGCCCGAATGTTGGCATCGTGCTCTGCAATGCCAAGAACGAGGTTTTTTGGGGCAAGCGCATCCGCGAACATTCCTGGCAGTTCCCGCAAGGGGGCATCAAATCCGGTGAGTCGCCGGAGCAGGCGATGTTTCGCGAACTGCATGAGGAAGTGGGCCTGATGCCGGAGCATGTGCGCATTCTTGGCCGGACCCAGGGCTGGCTGCATTACGATGTGCCGCAGCACTGGGTCCGGCGCGAGTGGCGCGGCAGTTACCGGGGGCAGAAGCAGGTCTGGTACCTGCTGCGTCTGGTCGGGCGCGATTGCGATGTCCGTCTGCGCGCCACCAGCCATCCGGAATTCGATGCCTGGCGCTGGCATCATTACTGGATTCCGCTTGAATCGGTGATCGAATTCAAGCGGGATGTCTACCACCGTGCGCTGAACGAACTGTCCTCCTTCCTTGAAGCTGACCGGCGGGCAGACATCATCTCCGGTTGACGATAAGGATATTGAGCCGCCGCCATCAAATCTTTTGATTAAATGCATTTGTCCTTTCGAGTAGGATGGATGTGTGTGCAAACCTGACATTTGCCGGAAAATCAAAAAAGGAGAGACGCGTGACCAATATCGAATACACCCCGATCCCTTCAACCACTCTGGAGAGTGGGGCCTCCTTTCACCGTACCGAGCGGGTTTTTGATCTGATCAAGATGGATGATCCGGCCGTAGTGGTGATGACCGATCTCAAGAAAATAAGCGCGCTGACCATCGCCGAAAAAGCGCCGATCGATGCTGCCAATATGCGTATGAAGCATCGTGGTGTGCGTCTGCTGCTGGTCGTGGATGACGAGGATGCCGTGGTCGGCCTGATTACTTCTACCGATACCCATGGCGCCAAGCCGGTTCAGCATATCCGGAAGCATGGTGGTGCCTATCATGACATTCTGGTGCAGGACATCATGACCACCCAGGACAAGCTCGAAGTGATCAGCATGGACGATATCAACCGCACCCGTGTTGGTAATGTCGTCGCTACACTCAAACAGGTGGGGCGCGCTCACGCCCTGGTGGTGGATTATCATGGGGAAGGGCGCCGTCAGGTGATCCGCGGCATCATTTCGGCATCCCAGATTGCGCGCCAGCTTGACATCGATATCCCCACTACTGAAATAGCCCAGACTTTCTCTGAAATCGAGGCCTTGCTGGCAAGCGCCTGACAGCAATGCCAATCAAGACAAAACGGGGCTGCGGCCCCGTTTTGTCTTGTTACTGTCGTGGTGTTGGGGTATTTTCATGAATTATGCAACTCCCGCTTAAATCCCGGACATTTCCTTTTCGCACCGTGCTTGTCATCGTGGTGCTGGCACTGCTGGCCTTGGCAGGCTGGCACTGGACACGCCCCCAGGCTGTCGCAGTAACGGTGTTCAAGACCGAGCGCGGTACGGTTGAAGCGGCTGTGGCCAATACCCGCGCCGGCACGGTAAAGGCTTGCCGCCGTGCCCGTCTGGCGCCGCCTGCAGGCGGGCAGATCGCCAGGCTGGCCGTGCATGAGGGAGAGCGGGTCAGTGCAGGACAGATTTTGCTTGAACTGTGGCATGAAGATCTGGTTGCACAGGAAAAACTGGCGCACGAACAGTTGAATTCTGCCCAGGCACGCATCCATGAAGCCTGCACTGTTGCGGATGAGGCGGCGCGTGCTGCTGAGCGCATGCGCCAGCTCAAGGCGCGGGGGTTTATTTCCGAGGAAGGTCTGGACAAGTCCGCATCCGCGGCGAAGGCGCGGCGAGCCACTTGCGACGCCATTCGTGCCGAGGCGGGGCAGGCGCGGGAGCGGATTGCTGTGGCGCGTGCCAATCTGGACCGCACCCAGTTGCGCGCGCCTTTTGCCGGCATTGTGGCTGAGGTGACGGGCGAGCTGGGAGAGTACACGACCCCTTCGCCGCCCGGTATTCCCACCCCGCCAGCCGTCGACCTGATCGATGATTCCTGTCTTTACGTCAGCGCCCCAATCGACGAAGTCGATGCGCCCCACGTGCTGGCCGGACTGGAAGGGCGCATCACGCTCGATGCGATGAGTGGCCGCCATTTTCCCGGCAAGGTCCGGCGTATCGCACCTTATGTCCTGGATCTTGAGAAACAGGCGCGCACGGTGGAAGTGGAAGTGCAGTTCGACGATCCTGCCGCGGCAAAAGGACTGCTGGTGGGATACAGCGCCGACGTGGAAATCGTTTATGCCAGCCGTTCCGATGTGTTGCGTATTCCCACTGCAGCGCTGCTCGAGGGGAACCGGGTGCTGGTCATTCGTGACGGCATGGCGGAGGTGCGTCAGCTCCAGCTCGGGCTTTCCAACTGGGAATACAGCGAAGTGACTGCAGGCCTGAAAGAGGGCGAGCAAATCGTGACTTCGCTTGATCGCGAGGGCGTCAAGGCAGGAGCGCGCGTGACTGTGGAAGTGGCTGATGCCAAACAAGTGGCGCCATGATCCAGCTCGAGGGCATCCAGCGTGTTTTCCAGGTAGGTGATCAGGAAGTACACGCTCTGCGCGATATTGATCTCTCTATCGGCGTAGGAGAATATCTTTCCATCATGGGCCCGTCCGGTTCCGGAAAATCCACTCTGCTCAATATGATCGGTTTGCTGGATCGTCCCAGTTCGGGTATTTACCGGCTCGACGGGGGAGATGTGACCGGCCTCTCGGACGAAGGGCAGGCCCGGGTGCGGCGCGAGAAAATCGGCTTCGTGTTCCAGTTCTTTCATCTTATTCCGCGCCTTTCGGCGGCTGCGAACATCGAGTTGCCCCTGTTGCTGGCCGGGGCGCCTGCGGAGCAGCGCAAGGCGCGTGTCGAGCAACTGGTGGTGGATTTCGGCCTGGCAGGCCGGGAAACGCACCGCCCTGACCAGCTGTCGGGCGGCCAGCGCCAGCGCGTGGCGATTGCCCGCGCCACTGTCATGAAGCCGTCTGTGATCCTGGCGGATGAACCCACCGGCAACCTCGATCGCGCCACCGGTCAGGAAGTGATGAGTATCCTGGAAGGGCTGGCAGCGGGTGGCGTGACCTTGCTGCTGGTAACCCACGATCCGGAAATCGGCAATCGCGCCTCACGCAAGCTGCGCATGGTCGACGGCCGGATCGTTGCGGATGAGCGGGCCTCGGCTTGAGAACCGCCGATGTATTGCGCTTCGCCTCCTTCAGCCTGGTTGGCGCCCGCACGCGCACTCTGCTGATGATCGTGGCCATGGCCATCGGCGTGGCGGCAGTGGTGGTGCTCACAACACTGGGGGAGGGGGCCCGGCGCTATGTGGTCGGGCAGTTCTCCTCACTGGGCACGCATTTGCTGATCGTGTTTCCGGGGCGTTCGGAAACCACCGGCAACCCCGGCATGCTGCTGGGCGAAACGCCGCGCGATCTCACGCTCGACGATGCGCTGACGCTCACCCGCAGTCGCGCCATTCGCCGGATTGCCCCGCTGACGGTGGGATCGGCGCTGGTGACGACGCATAAACGCAATCGCGAAACGCCGGTGCTGGGATCGACGGCGGAAATGCTGGAGATCCGCCAGATGCGCATGGGGCAGGGACAGTTTCTGCCTGGCGGCGACCCGCGCCAGGCCTCGCCGGTCTGCGTACTGGGTGCCAAGGTCAAGCAGGAACTGTTCGGTAACCAGGCCGCAGTAGGCGAGTGGCTGCGCATCGGCGACAGGCGCTTCCGCGTGATCGGCGTGCTGGCTTCGCAGGGGCAGTCCATGGGCTTTGATACCGACGAACTGGTGATCGTGCCGGTGGCTTCCGCCCAGATGCTGTTCAATACCTCATCGCTGTTTCGTATTCTGATCGAGGCGCGCGGCCGTGAAAGCATCGTGCGCGCCAAGCAGGATGCGCTGGACATCCTGGCGCAACGCCATGATGGAGAGAAGGACGTCACAGTGGTGACCCAGGATGCAATTCTGGCGACGTTCGACCGCATTCTGCGTGCCCTGACCCTGGCGGTCGCGGGCATTGCGGCGATCAGTCTGGCGGTGGCGGGCATCCTGATCATGAACGTGATGCTGATCGCGGTCTCGCAGCGCACCCAGGAAATCGGCCTGCTCAAGGCCATAGGTGCGGCTCCCAGGCAGATTCGCGCCCTGTTTTTTGCCGAGGCGGCGGTGCTGTCTTTTACCGGTGCGCTGGCAGGGCTGATGCTCGGCTTGCTGGGCAGTTTTGTCATTGGCCAGATATATCCGGTTCTGCCGGTTGTTCCGCCCTGGTGGGCAATTGTCGCGGCATTCAGCACCGCACTGGTTACCGGCATCCTGTTTAGCGTTGCGCCTGCCCGCCGCGCTTCCAGGCTGGATCCGGTCGAATCGCTGGCCAGGCATTAGCGAGAGCTGAGCATGCTGATCCGGGATTTTTTGCCGTTTACGGCAAGCTCCATCATCGCGCATCGCATGCGCAGCTTTCTCACTGCCCTGGGGATAGCGGTCGGCATCGCCGCCGTCATCCTGCTGACCTCCATCGGCGAGGGGATTCACCAGTTCGTTCTCTCTGAATTCACCCAGTTCGGCACCAACCTCGTCAGCATCGCACCCGGCAAGTCTTCGACACGTGGCGGGCCTTCTGCCGGCATTATCAGTTCGGTGCGCCCCCTCAGTATCGAGGATGCCGAGGCTTTGCGGCGCGTCCCTCATGTCGAACATGTCGACCCCAGCACGCAGGGCAATGCCGATGTCGAGGCGGGAGGAAAGTCACGGCGCGTGACAGTTTACGGCGTGGGTCACGAAATGGCGGAAACCTTCCGCATGAAAGTGCAGTCCGGAAATTTTCTGCCGCCCGATGATCCGGATTCGGCACGTGCCTTCGTGGTGCTCGGCTCAAAGGTAAAGCAGGAATTGTTCGGCCCGGCCAACCCCCTGGGTAGCCGCATCCGCATTGGCAGCGAACGATACCGCGTGATCGGCGTGATGGAATCCAAAGGGCAGGTGCTGGGTTTCGATCTGGACGATACGGTATACATTCCGGTTTCGCGCGCGCTGGAGCTGTTCAATCGCGCAGGACTGATGGAAGTTCATGTCACCTATCGCAGCAATGCGCCACTGGAAACGGTGGTGGAGGGGATCAGAAAAATATTGCTGGCACGCCACGGGCGCGAGGATTTCACGATCACGCCGCAGCAGCAAATGCTCGAAGTCATGGGTTCGGTGCTGGATGTGCTGACTTTTGCGGTGGGCGCACTGGGCGGTATATCTCTGCTGGTGGGCGGGGTGGGTATTCTCACGATCATGACCATGGCTGTAACCGAGCGCACCGCTGAAATCGGCCTGCTGCGCTCGCTGGGTGCCAAACGCAGCCAGATTCTCGCGCTCTTTCTCGGTGAAGCGGCCTTGCTCGCCGCTGTCGGCGGGGCGGCAGGCCTTGCGCTGGGGGTCGGGCTGGCGCAATTGCTGCATGTGGCTTTTGCGGCCATGCCCGTGCATACCCCCTGGTCTTACGTCCTGCTTGCTGAAGCCGTTGCAGTGGTCATCGGCTTGCTGGCGGGGGTGTTGCCCGCGCATCGCGCCGCCATGCTGGACCCGGTGGAGGCGCTGCGGTCCGAATAAATTTTACAGTCAAGTTTGATTTTTTCTGGAGTCTGAATGTCTGAAATATTTTCCATTGCCCGTTTGCCGCGCATCGAATTCGGTGCCGGCAGCATCTTGAAACTGCCCGCCCTGCTGGGTCGATATGGCAAGCGGGTATTGCTGGTGACTGGCAGCGCTTCTTTCTTCGCCACCCCCCAGTGGGCGGCACTGAATGGCGCGCTGCAGAAGCAGGACTTTTCCTGGGAGGTTTTCAAGGTGGACGGCGAGCCTTCGCCGCAGCTGGTGGACGATGCGGTTGCAGCCTTGCGTGGCAGCCAGTTCGACGTGGTGCTGGGCATTGGCGGCGGCAGCGTGCTGGATGCGGCCAAGGCCATCGCCGGTCTGCTTGGGCCGGGTAATTCGGTAATGGATCATCTCGAGGGCGTGGGGCCGGAACTGCCATATCACGGCCCTTCCACGCCTTTTATTGCCGTGCCGACCACGGCGGGTACCGGCTCAGAAGCAACTAAAAATGCGGTGCTTTCCACGCACGGGCCTAATGGTTTCAAGAAATCCTTCCGCGACGAGCAACTGGTGCCGGAGTACGCCGTGATCGATCCGGATCTGCTTGCCTCGTGCCCGCCCCACCTGATTGCGGCCAATGGCATGGATGCCTTCACTCAGCTACTGGAATCCTTCGTTTCCAGCAAGGCCAACCCGCTGACCGATGCACTTGCCTGGTCAGGCATGGAAGCGGCACGGGACGGGCTGCTGCCCTGGTACGAAGGCGGTCATGAGGCCGTGGCCGGACGTGAAAAAATGGCTTATGCCGCGCTGCTTTCCGGTATTACCCTGGCCCAGGTGGGTCTGGGGTCGGTGCATGGGCTGGCGGCACCGCTGGGGGCTTTTTTCCCCGTTCCCCATGGTGTGGCCTGCGGCACCCTGCTGGAAGCCGCAACGCGTGTCAATATCGAGGTCATGGAGGCGCGTGATCCCGCCAATCCGGCACTGGAAAAATATGCCCGGGTCGGACGCCTGCTGCGCGGCAAGTGTCGTGTCGACGATGCCGGGGCGCGAACGAATCTGCTGCATGTGCTGGGCGAATGGACCGAGCGCATGCGCCTGCCACGCCTGGGTGAATTCGGTGTGACCGAGGCTTATGTGGCGCATGTCGTCGACCACTGTCGCGGCAGCAGCATGAAAACCAATCCCGTTGTCCTATCCGACCCGGAAGTGGGTGAAATTCTGCGGGCACGTCTATAATTCAGGTTCTATTCGCCCTAAAAAGTCTTCCATGCAGATCTCCTTACCCGCCAATACGCCCGAATTGCTGAATGCTTTGCGCGAACTGGATGCCGGCATTCACAAGCACACCTCCTGGCTCAAGGAATTGCATCGTTCCCTGGTCTGCGGCAGCGAGTCCAATGCAGAAGACATGATGGCGGATGCCCACTGCCTCTGCCAGTTCGGCCTGTGGTATTACGGGCAGCCTCACCCCGAACTGCAGGGGGATGGCTGCTTCGATGAAATCGGTACGCTGCACCAGACCGTGCATGACAACGCCCGGGCGTTGCTGCTCAAGAACCAGGGCGGGCAGGGGATTTTGCCAGACGAATACAATCAGTTCATGGATATGGCACTCCAGTTTAAATTTGAAGTGGGTAAGTTGCAGGCGAATATCATTAACCAGGTTTGCGTCGTGGATCATTTGACCGGCGTATGGAACCGCAGCAGCATGATGCACAAGCTCGAGGAAGAATATGAGCGCATGATTCGCAGTGAGCAGGCATGCTGCATATGCATGATGGATCTGGATCATTTCAAACAGGTAAATGATGTTTATGGCCATCCGGGCGGGGATCAGGTATTACAGGCAACCACCCGTCTTTTGAACAGCAGCTTGCGCAAGTACGACTCGGTTTTTCGTTATGGGGGCGAGGAGTTTCTGTTGTGCCTGCCCAGCACTACGCTAGAAGATGCAAAAGCCCTGATGGAACGTCTGCGCGGTGAACTGGAAACGCTTGAAATCGAGCTGAAGGGCAAGGGCTCGATCAGCATCAGCGCTTCATTCGGACTCGCCGTGATGAGCCCGGACGAGCATGTCGGGGGCACAATCGAGCAAGCCGACCATGCTTTGCTTTGTGCCAAGGCCAATGGCCGTAATAATGTGTGTGTCTGGAGCCTGTCTTCCGTAACACCCTGACCGGCCCATTCTTGAAAGCCGGGTAGTGGAATCTGACATTTTTGATAAACATTGATCCATATCAAGGTCTGGTTTCCTGCTTGCCTCCAATCTCCTCCCTGTAGTGAGTTTCATCGTCCATTTGGTATTTAAATTATAAGGGGGAGATATGAAGCCCATGGGGATTGCCGTCATTCTTGGCGGTTGTTTTATGATTCAGGCGCCGGCGTGGGCTGAAAGCCCGAGCCAGGCCGCCATGCTGTCGAATACCTGTGCCGGTTGTCATGGCACCAACGGTTCCAGCGCCGGACCCAGCATGCCTACCATTGCAGGCATGCCCGAATCCTACCTGCTGGATACCATGAAGAAATTCAAGAGCGGCGAGCGCCCGTCCAGCATCATGGGCCGCCTGGCAAAGGCTTATTCAGACGATGAAATCAAGATGATGGTGGATTTCTTTGCCAGACACCCCTTCGGGCGCGAGAAGCAGGAAGTGGATGCGGCCAAGGTTGCCATCGGCAAACAGATTCATAATCAGCGCTGCAAAAAATGTCATATGGATGATGGTCGCGATTCAGAGGATAGCGGCATTCTGGCTGGACAATGGAAGGAGTATCTGCAGATCAGCATGAGCGAATTCCGTTCCGGCAAGCGCAAGATGCCGGAAAAAATGGCAGAAAAAGTCGAGGGCGAAGGCAAGCTGACGCCTGAAGAGGTGGAAGCCGTGATCCATTTTTACGCCAGCCAGCAATAAGGAGCCGATCATGAATCGCAGAAATTTCATACAAATGGCCGGCATCGCTACAGGCCTTAGCTTGTCATCTTTTTCCATCCTCGCGCGTGCGGGTGAGGTATTGCCCAAAAAAGGGCGTCGCGTGGTCGTGGTGGGGGGCGGCTACGGCGGCACCATCGTGTCCAAATATATCCGCATGAGCGATCCGTCCATCGAAGTGGTGATGATCGAGCGCAACAAGACGTTTGTATCCTGTCCTTTCAGTAACCTGGTGATCGGCGGCAGCCGCGATCTCAAGGACAACATGATTACCTACGATAAACTTGCGGCGAAGCATGGTATCCAGGTGGTTTATGATGAAGTGACCGGTATTGATGTGGCGGCCAAACAGGTCAGGGTCGGTGCCGGAACGATCAGTTATGACCGGCTGGTGCTCTCACCCGGTATCGATTTCCGTTTCGATGAACTGGAAGGCTACGACCCGGTTGAAACACCGAAATACATGCCGCATGCCTGGAAGGCTGGTGATCAGACCCTCCTGTTGCGCAAGCAGCTGGTGGATATGGCGGATGGCGGCACAGTCGTGCTTTCGGTGCCGGTAACGCCCTTCCGCTGCCCGCCCGGACCCTATGAGCGTATCAGCCAGATCGCCTGGCATCTCAAGAACCATAAACCCAAATCCAAGCTGATCGTTCTGGATGCCAATCCGGATATCGTGTCCAAGGGGCCGCTCTTCAGAAAGGCGTGGGAAAAGCATTACAAGGGCATCATCGAGTTCCATGCCAGCAACAAGGTGACCAAGGTGGATCACAAGGCCATGTCTGTGGATACCGGCGTTGAGGAAATCAAAGGCGCCGTGATCAACGTGGTGCCGCCGCAAAAGGCCGGTGCAGTAGCCTACATGGCCGGCGTGGTGGGAGAGGACAAGAAGTGGTGCCCGGTGAATCAGGTCACCTTCGAATCCACCATCGTGCCCAATGTGCATGTGATCGGCGACGCCTGTAGCGCCGGAGCCATGCCGAAGTCGGGTTATTCCGCCAACTCTCAGGCCAAGGTGTGCGCCCTCAATGTGGTTCAGCTGATGAATGGCAAGGAGCCGATTCCGCCTTCGCACGTCAACGTCTGCTACAGCTATGTCACCGATAAGGAAGCTATTTCCGTTTCCGCTGTGTACAAGGTGGCCGAGGGCAAAACAATCGCCGTCCCCAACTCAGGCGGGGTGTCCCCCGATCTGTCCGAGCTGGAGGGCGTGTATGCTCATAGCTGGATCAAGAACATCCTCCACGAAATGTCTTCCTGAAGCACATTCAGTAAGCTTTTCGTTTTCTCGCCCCGCCACTTGGCGGGGTTTTTTTATGGGGGGCACTGAAATTATTGAGCCGGCCAGAATTTATTTTAATCGTAGGTCGGGCTTTCCCCCGGCCAGGGCACCCGAGGACAAGAGCCCGAAAAATCGGACTGAAGTCCGACCTGCAAATTCAAACATCAATTGGCCGTATCAATAGTCCGCGCCGTATAAATTCAACCAACCGGTAATGTGGCGTTATAATTAATACCTTCCTACGTTAAACAGTTCAGAGACTGACTATGCGGCCCGAAACAGACGATTTACGAATTCGTGAAATCAAGGAGCTCATTCCCCCTGCCCAACTGCAGGCGGAGCTGCCCATCACCGACAGTGCTGCTGCCACGGTCTTTGAGGCACGGCAGGGTATTCACAAAATCCTCCACGAAGAGGATGACCGCTTGCTGGTGATTATCGGTCCCTGCTCGGTTCACGACCCCATTGCCGCTCGTGACTACGCCGAACGGCTGAAAAAGCTGAAGGACGAGTTGAAGGACGATCTGCTTATCGTCATGCGGGTTTATTTCGAGAAGCCGCGCACCACTGTCGGCTGGAAGGGGCTGATCAACGATCCGGAGCTCGACGGCACCTTCAATATCAACAAGGGTCTGCACATGGCGCGGCAGCTGCTGCTCGACGTCAACAACCTGGGGCTGCCGGCGGGAAGCGAGTTTCTCGACCTGATCTCGCCTCAATATATCGCCGACCTCATCAGCTGGGGGGCGATTGGCGCGCGTACCACTGAGAGTCAGGGCCATCGCGAACTTTCCTCCGGTCTCTCCTGCCCCGTTGGTTTCAAGAACGGCACCAGCGGTTCGCTCAAGATTGCCCTCGATGCGATGCGCGCCGCCTCGCAGCCGCACCACTTTCTCTCGGTTACCAAGGATGGTTTCTCCGCCATCTTCTCCACCACCGGAAACGAGGATTGCCATGTCATCCTGCGGGGCGGCATCCGTCCCAACTACGACGCCGAGTCGATCAACATCGCCGCCGACGAGATTGCGGCGGCCGGTCTCAAACCGAGGTTGATGGTCGACTTCAGTCACGCCAACTCGCACAAGAACCACCTTAAGCAGATTGATGTAGGCCGTGATGTGGCGGGGCAGATCGCCCGTGGCGATCGTCGTATCATGGGGGCGATGATCGAGAGTTTCCTGGAGGCAGGGCGGCAGGATTGGCGCACGGACCAGGATCTGGTCTACGGTCAGAGCATCACCGATGCCTGCATCAGCTGGGATGACAGTGTGCCAGTGCTGCGTGAGCTGGCGGAGGCGGTGCGCAAACGCCGTAGCTCGTCTCAGGGGTGACAAGGAGCGCTGTATTTACCCCTTGGGTTGGGTGAATGATAGATTGCTTTCATGCCCTTGATGTTTTTGTGCCTTCGCGATTAACCTGAAAAAAGCGGTTGGCCACAGAGTACACAGAGTTCACAGAGATAAAACGGCACTCATGAATGATCTCCGTACATTCATTGTGTGAAAATCGCCAACACCTTATAAACAGCCAATATTTCTCTGTGTTCTCTGTGGCTTGGACTGAGGTTTTTAGGATTAATGCAGTGGCGTTTTAAATCCTGATTGCCGCACACCCGCACTCGTCGCAGCGCAAATACCCCCCCTGTTCATACCAGTCGGGCAGTACCCAGCGCTCGCAGGTCTGACCATCGACGTTGTGAACATGCCGTGCAGGCCGGTGGGTATGGCCATGGATCAGGCGTGGATAGGCATGCTGTCTGAGCATGTTTATAACAGATTCGACGTTGACGTCCATGATCTCTGCCGTTTTCCGGCTTTGCGCCTGTTTGCTTTGTGCGCGCAGATGTTCGATCTGGGCCTTGCGTAGTGTCAGCGGCTGGGCGAGGAAGGTGGTTTTCCATTCGGGCGTACGCACCTGCCTGCGGAATGCCATGTAGTCGGTGTCATCCGTACACAGCGTGTCGCCATGCATCAGCAGGGTCGAGTTGCCGTGAATGACGCACAAGCTGGGGTCCGGCAGCAGATATGCACCGCAAGCCTTTGCCAGGACTTCGCCCATGAGAAAGTCGCGGTTGCCGTGCATCAGGTAGATTGCCACGCCATTTGAATGCAGACGGGCGAGCGCCTGGATAATCTGCTGGTTGAATGGGTCGTGGATGTCGTCATCGCCGGCCCAGTATTCAAACAGGTCACCCAGAATGTACAGGGCTTCGGCCTGTGTTGCAGTGCTTGCAAGAAATTCAGAAAAAGCGGAAGCAGTTTCCGGATGATCCGCGCTCAGATGCAGATCGGAGATGAAGAGGCTGTGTTTCATTTCGGGTGATGTGCAATGAGTGATGGGTGATGGGGTAGCATCGGTATTGCCCCATTCTCATCACTCATTACCCATGACCACCTAAACGACTTCCGCGCTTTCGATGATCACTGGCTCCACCGGGACATCCTGGTGGCCGCCCTTGTTGCCGGTGCGAACTTTCTTGATCTTGTCGATCACGTCCTGGCCTTCCACGACTTTGCCGAATACGCAGTAGCCCCAGCCTTGTTGTGTTTCGGCGGTGAAATTAAGGAAGCCATTGTCCGACGCATTGATGAAAAACTGCGAAGAAGCCGAGTGCGGGTTGGGTGTGCGTGCCATGGCGATGGTGTAGGCATCATTTTTCAGGCCGTTGTTGGCTTCGTTCTTGATCATGTCGCGTGTGGCTTTCTGCATCATGTCGGCCATGAAGCCGCCGCCCTGGATCATGAAGCCGTCAATGACGCGATGGAAAATCGTGTCATTGTAGAAGCCGTCGTTCACATACTGGAGAAAATTGGCAACGGTTTCAGGCGCCTTTTCGGTATCGAGATCGAGGGTGATGGTGCCAAAATTCGTTTGTAGCTTAACCATGTTTTATGTCCTTTTCTTTGAAGAGCGTTGCTTTGCATTCTTTTTGGTCACGGCAGGGGGGGCTTCAGCCGGCTTGATTGCATCAGGGGAAATGGGGCTGATTTCTTCGATTACAATCTTTTCTACCGGCACTTCTTCCTTGAAAGGCCCGCTGGCCGTGGTCGGGACTGCGCCAATTTTCTTTGCCACATCCAGACCCTTGATGACCTTCCCGAATACGCAGTAGCCGTAATAGTCAGGTTCGGGTTTGTAAAAATTGAGGTGCAGGTTGTTGTTGAGATTGATAAAAAACTGCGCAGTGGCGGAATTCGGATCGTAGCTACGCGCCATGGCCAGCGTGCCCGGCTCGTTCTTGAGACCATTATCGGCTTCGTTGGCGATCGGCGACAGGGTCAGCTTCTGCTCCAGTGCGGGCGTGAAGCCGCCACCCTGGATCATGAAATTATTGATCACCCGATGGAAAACGGTGCCGTTGTAAAAGCCGCCCTGAACGTAGCTTAGGAAATTTGCCACGGTTTTTGGCGCTTTCTGGGGGTAGAGCTCAACCAGCATTTCACCGGCGTTGGTTTTGATCATGACCAGCGGATTGGCCGTGGCCTGGGCGCCGGAACTGGCCAGGATTGCCAGAAGGGCCAGAAATGAACGGAAATAAGGCATGTCAACTCTCCCTGTGTGCTTGGTAGTGCTGCTAGCGGCTATGCCGCGCCTTCATAAATAATCCGCCACTGGCCGTTTTCCAGTTGCCAGTACTGGCGTTTTTTCATGATGTTGTTGAGGTTGCTGCTTCTGTAATCCTGAGTGAAGGTCGCCACCATCAGGCTTTCCTTGCCCGGATACTGGAACAGGCTGACCCCGGATATTGTTACCTTGAGCGCTGTTTTGCCTGCATGAATCTGACGCTTCTGGGCGCTGAAAGTGCTGAAGTCCTGGTCGTTGGCCGCGAATTTTCCCGAGTAATGCCGGAGATAGCGTTCGTTGTCCAGGCTTTCCCAGTCTTTGCGCCAGGCCTCCAGCTCACCCTTGAAGCGTTCGCGCTGGCTGCGCCATTCTTCCGGGCTGACCCACTCTGCCTTGTCGCTGATGATGACCGGGGTGAGCCCTGCCTGCAATGATTTCCCTAAATCAGTCATGTCTGGATTGCTGAGTACCACGCAGCCATTGCTTGCCAGTGGTGGGCGGCTGTATGTGTCCTTGGGTACGCCATGCAGCCAGATGCCATGGCCGCTCTTGCCCTGGCGCTTGTCCCATTCGTTGGGATAGTTTAACGGGAAGGCGCCAACACCATAGAAGTCGGCCAGTTTTTCCACCGGCAGGTTTGCGGTAACAAAATAAACCCCAAGCGGGGTTTTCTGGTCGCCCTCGCGTACCTTGTCGGATCCCGCTTTGCCCTGGGTGAAATAGTAGTCGCTGACATAACGCGGTTCGCCATTATTGTTTTCGAACAGATAAAGGCGCGACTTGGAGGTGTCCACCACGATAGCGTGGCTTTGCTCCGGGAGCATTTGCAGCAGGTACTTCGGAATCTTTCCCGCTGGTGGTTGCTCAAGGTGGCGTTGCAGGCGGACACGCGCTTCATCCCGGAGATCTGCGACTTTTCCAGCTTCCGCGCCTGCAGCGTCGCCGAAGGAGGCCAGGGGCTTTGCGCGTGCCATGAGCAGATCGCCGCGAATCAGATGGGCCAGTTTGAAGTTGGGTTTGCTGTCGATCAGTGCATCGACTTCACGCAGCGCGGTGTCAAGCTGGTTGTTCTTGATCTTGATGAGGATGTTGACCAGTAAGGCTTCCGGTTCTTTGCTGAGGCTGCGCGCATACTGTAGCGGTGGCAACAGATCTCCCATGCCGCCGGCAGGAGCCGTTGTCAGCCCCAGCATCAATAGCAGAAAGGTCCGGATGAGGTGCTTTGGTCTGCCTTTAATCAACGTCCGATACGCTCTTCATGGATCAGCCACTTCCCGTCCGACTTGACCATCATCAGTGTTTTCCAGGTTTCGCTGTTAAAGCTGGAGGCGCGATAGTGCTGTTTGAAGGTGACTTTGGCATGGCTGGCGTCGATTGGTTTTACCTCGAGCGACATAATGTCCACCGAAATCGATTTTGGCCTGCTGATCCGCTCGCGCCGTGTCTGTTCCCAGTTTTTGCGGCTTTCTCCTTTGGCTAGCACCAGGTCTGGAGCGTAGAACTTCAGGTAGCCCGTCACATCCTTGGCTGACCAGGCCTTGGCCCATGCTTCGACCGTAGCGGTCAGGACCGCATTGTCGTCCTCTTGGCTTCAGGCACGGGTTTTTCTTCTGCCGCCGGTTTTGTGGCCTCCGCAGCGGGTTTGGCTGTTGGCGTGGCTGCCGCAGGGAGGGGCTTGGCGGTCTCGACCGGGGCGGCTGCTTTGGCCTGGGTGGCGGCAGGCGTAGCAACCGGCGCCGGCGCGGGCTTTGCTGCCACGGCGGCGGGAGCGGCACTGGCGATAACTACGGGTTTGGCTGGAGCGCGGCCCCCCTCCCTGGAGAAAATATCCTTGATCAGTGCCAGCTTGGACTGGGCGTTGGCATTGCCTTTGTCCAGTTGCAGCGCTTTGTCGTAAGCCTGGCTCGCCATTTTTGCGTAAATGTCACCGAGATTTTCATGTGCGGTGGCATAGCTGGGGTGAGTGTTGATCGCCATTTCCAGCGCGGTTCTGGCTTTGTCGTACTGCCCCTGGGAGGCGTACAGGACGGCCAGGTTGTTGTACGGTTCCGGCAGTTCCGGGTAGTCGTCGGTGATGCCGGTGAAAACCTTGATTGCATCGCTGGTCTTGTTCTGTTCAGTCAGGATCAGGCCCTTGATAAAACGAACCTGTGCATCCTTGGGGTTTTTTGCGAGATAGCTGTTGGCACGTTCCAGCGCTTTTTCCTGCTGGCCCTGTTTCAGCATGCGGCTGATTTCCTGTGCTTCGTTGGCGTGTGCAGGGGCGGTGGAGATCAGCAAGGCTGCGGAAAGCGCAGAAAGCAGTGGAATCAGACGGGAACGGCTCATTGATTGGAACTCTCGAAAACAGGATATTAACTCTGCGGATTCTAGCAAGAACCGGGCTTGAATGCCATTCATTGCGGGTTTTTCGGGTAGAATTGGCGCGTTAATTGTTACCTGAAATTTATGAGTCCTATGAGCAGTGAACGCGAGCCTGTGCCTCACTTCATCCGCAACATCATCGAAGATGACCTGAAAAGCGGAAAACATCAAACCATCGTCACCCGCTTCCCGCCGGAACCCAACGGCTACCTGCACGTGGGTCATGCCAAGTCGATCTGTCTGAATTTCGGCCTGGCGCTGGATTTCAAGGGCAAGTGCAATCTGCGTTTCGACGATACCAACCCGGAGAAGGAAAGCGAGGAGTATGCCCTTTCCATCCAGGATGATGTGCGCTGGCTGGGCTTCCAGTGGGACGGCGAGGTGCGCTGGGCGTCGGACTATTTCGATGCGCTGTACGGCTATGCGGTGGAGCTCATCCAGGCTGGCAAGGCTTATGTGTGTGACCTGACGCCGGACGAGATGCGCGAATATCGCGGCACGCTCACCGCGCCCGGCAGGAACAGTCCGTTCCGCGAGCGTGCCGTGGCGGAAAATCTCGATTTGTTCGCCCGCATGAAAGAAGGTGAATTCCCCGATGGCAGCAAGGTGCTGCGCGCCAAGATCGACATGGCCTCGCCCAATATCAATATGCGCGATCCGGCGATTTACCGCATCCGCCGCGCCCACCATATCCGCACCGGTGACAAGTGGTGCATCTATCCGATGTACGACTACACGCATTGCATTTCAGATGCGCTGGAAGGGATCACCCATTCGCTGTGCACGCTGGAATTCGAGGATCATCGCCCGCTCTACGACTGGGTGCTGGACAATATCGCCATTCCCTGCCACCCGCGCCAGTACGAGTTTTCCCGGCTGGAATTGCAGTACGCCATCACCAGTAAGCGCAAGCTCAATCAGTTGGTAACCGAAAAGCGGGTTTCCAGCTGGGACGATCCGCGCATGCCGACCATTACCGGCATGCGACGGCGCGGTTACACTCCGGCGGGAATCCGCGAATTTGCACGCCGCATCGGTATTTCCAAGAGCGACAACGTGATCGACATGGCGGTGCTGGAAGGCTGCATTCGCGAGGACATGGAGACCAGTGTGCCGCGCGTGATGGCGGTGGTGAAGCCGCTCAAAGTGGTGCTGACCAACTTCGTGGCGGGCGAAACTCAGTCGCGGGAGGCGGGTTTCCACCCGAATCACCCCGAGTTTGGCAGCCGCGAAGTGCCGATTGCGCGGGAAATCTGGATCGAGGCCGATGATTTCAGCGAAGCGCCGCCGCCGGGCTGGCAGCGTCTGGTGCCGGGTGGCGAGGTCCGGCTGCGCTACAGCTATGTCATCAGGTGCGATGAAGTGATCAGGGACGCTACCGGCAAGGTGATCGAGCTGCACTGTTCGCTGGACCCCGAGACCCTGGGCAAGAATCCGCAGGGGCGCAAGGTCAAGGGCGTGATTCACTGGGTGTCGGCCGAGCATGCGCTGGCGGCGGAGATTCGCCTCTATGACCGGCTGTTTACCGTGGCCCGGCCGGATACGGATAAGGAACGGGATTTCCATGCGTTTCTCAACCCGGATTCTCTTGCCGTGGTGCAGGGCTGGATTGAGCCCTGCGTGCGCGATTCAGCGCCTGAGACGCGCTACCAGTTCGAGCGCCTGGGCTACTTCTGTACGGATCGCCACGATCATCGGCCCGGCGAAAAATGGGTGTTCAACCGTACCGTTGCGCTCAAGGATACATGGGCAGCTTAGGGCGCTTTTCTATCAGGCGCGGCATTTTGCCGCATTCTCGTTGTCTCCCCGGCGCTTTACCATCTAGGGGTTCATTTCTTTTCCACTCAACAAGGAGTTACTCATGAAATTGACACTATCGACACTCGCAGTTGCAGCGGCATTTGCCGTTGCCGCCCCTTCATTCGCCGCCGGCAGTGCTGCCGACAACGTGACTGCCGTTGATCCCTACGTGCGTCTCGCACCTCCGGGACAAATGGTGACAGGCGCTTTTGTCGTATTGAAAAACAGCGATGACAAGGACCACAAGGTGGTCAAGGCCGATAGCCCGGCATCCAAGGTGACCGAGTTGCATACGCATACCATGGAAGGCGGCATGATGAAGATGCGCCAGGTCAAGGATATTGAAATCAAGGCCAAGGGTGAAACCGCACTCAAGCCCGGTGGTTTGCATATCATGCTGATCGATCTCAAGCAGCCTTTGAAGGACGGCGAAAATGTGGCCATCAGCCTTACTTTCGAAGATGGCAGCAGCAAGAAAATCGATGCGCCGGTGCGTAAGCCCCAGGCAGCGATGGCTGCTCCGATGACTATGGATCACGATCACAAGGGCATGAAACACTGATCCACCTCCCCTGTTTGACAGGATGAACAGGATGGCTCAGAGTCACGGGCCAATCCTGTTCCTTTCCCGATGTTTTAATGTCTGATTTTTCCGCTTTTTCCAATCGCCTGCGCAAGAATGCCCGCCACTTGGGCAAATGGGCACGCCGCCAGGGTATTTCCTGCTACCGGGTGTATGACCGTGACGTTCCGGAATTCCCGCTGGCTGTCGATATTTACCAGAACCATGCTCACCTTCAGGAGTTCGATACCGGCTGGCAAATGCCGGACGAAGCGCATGCCCTGTGGGTGGAAACTGTGCGGGAGAACGCCGCACAAGCGCTTGAACTGCCGCTGAAATCCATTACCTATAAACTGCGTGCGCGCCAGCGCGGCGAAAGCCAGTACGAGAAAACCGGTTCAGCAGGCGAAGATTTTGTGGTGGAAGAGGGCGGGTACCGCTTTGTCGCCAATCTGGCGGCGTATCTCGATACGGGCTTGTTCCTCGACCACCGTATCACGCGGCGCATGGTACAGGAGCGCGCTGCGGACAAACGCTTTCTTAACCTCTTTGCTTATACCGGCAGCTTCACCGTCTATGCGGCAGGGGGAGGCGCTGTCAGTTCAGTGACCGTGGATATGAGCAACACCTATCAGGACTGGTCGCTACGCAATTTCGAGCTCAATGGCCTGGATCTGAAGCGGCACCGGCTGGTGCGTGCCGATGTATTCGCCTTTCTAGATCAATCGCTTGCAGCAGGCGAACAATTCGATCTGATCGTGATGGACCCGCCCAGTTTTTCCAATTCCAAGAAGATGCAGGGCGTGCTGGATGTTCAGCGTGATCATCCCCGGCTGATCAATGCCTGTCTGGAGTTATTAACCTCCGGCGGGGAGTTGTTTTTTTCCACCAATCTGCGCAGCTTCAAGCTGGATGTTTCTGCCCTGGCATCCTGTCAGGTCAGGGATATTTCTGCCCAGACCATCCCCGAAGATTTCCGCAACAAGAAAATTCACTACTGCTGGCTGATCCGGAAGCCCTGACACAGTCCTGATAATCCTGGAAAAAGCGGTTAGCCACAGAGAACACAGAGGAATATCGACTGGTTATAAGGTGTTTGTGACTCACCCAATGGGTGCGCGGAGAACATTCATGAATGCCGTGTTATCTCTGTAAACTCTGTGTTCTCTGTGGCTTGAACTACGTTTTTTAGGATAATTCTGGATTGGGCAAAAAAATAGCGCGGTCCATTTCCGGACCGCGCCTAATATCCGCCAAATAAAGGAGGATGGAGGAGACAACACAAAAATCTCAAAGGGGATATGAGCGTTTCATGTTGATTAGAATTATCTAATATTATAATTTACTGTGCAATAGTTTTTTCAAGAATTTATTTCCTGAGTGAAATGCTGATTCATTCGTTCATTGCGAGCGTAGCGAAGCAATCCTGGCCTCGTGGTAACAACGACTAACAGATTGCTTCCTCGCCTCGCTTCTTGTATACGATTCCACACGAACTTCAGTTCGTTGTGGCTCGGAATCCCGTGGGGTAATGACGAATAAATCGGCGTATTTCGGAGATATTTTCAGGATATTGTTGATAACAATTCTCATTAGCACTAAAATGATCTCCATCGATCACGATTAAATGCCTTTACATGGAGACCGCAATGAGAATTCTCAGGGCCCTGTTTGCAAGCACCATTTTCTGTCTTGCTGCCACGTCGGCCAGCGCTGCTGAAGTGGTGGTCTATTCCGCGCGCAACGAGCAGTTGATCAAGCCGCTGTTCGACGCCTACACCAGGGAGACTGGCGTACAGGTCAAATTCATTACCGACAAGGAAGGTGCTTTACTGCAGCGCCTCAAGGCAGAAGGCCGGAATACCCCTGCGGACATGCTGATTACCGTGGATGCCGGCAACCTGTGGGAGGCGGCCAGGGAGGGTTTGCTCAAGCCCGTGCAGTCGCGGACGCTGGGCGCCAATGTGCCGGCGCACCTGCGCGATCCGGGCAATCAGTGGTTCGGCCTGTCGGTGCGTGCGCGCACCATGTTCTACAATAACCAGAAGGTTAAGCCTGCCGATTTGTCCACCTACGAAGACCTGGGAAATGCAAAGTGGAAAGGCCGCCTGTGCCTGCGGACTTCCAAGAAAGTGTATAACCAGTCGCTGGTGGCGATGATGATCGCTGAACACGGCGAGGCTAAAACAGAACAGATCGTCAAGTCCTGGGTCGCCAATCTCGCGACTGAGCCGTTCCCGGATGACACCAAGATGCTGGAAGCGATTGCCGCCGGGCAGTGCGACGTGGGTATTGCCAACACCTATTATTTCGGGCGCCTGATGGAGAAGAAAGCCAGCCTGCCATTGTCGATTTTCTGGCCTAACCAGCAGGGTAGCGGCGTGCACGTAAATGTGTCCGGTGCGGGCGTGGTCAAGCATGCCAGGCACGAGAAAGAAGCCGTGGCTTTGCTGGAATGGCTGTCTTCCACAACGGCGCAGAATCTGTTTGCGGATGTGAATATGGAATACCCGGTTAACCCCGCCGTCAAGACTGACCCGGTCGTGGCCGCATGGGGCAGCTTCAAGCAAAACCCTTTGAATGTCGCCAAAGCAGGTGAGTTGCAGGCCGCAGCGGTCAAACTGATGGATCGGGCCGGATATAGATGAAACGCCATGGCTGGCGTCTGGCTGCAGCCTTCATCGCGCTTCTGATTATTGTTCCGCTGGCGGTGGTGCTGGCTTCGGTGTTCAGCCCGGAGCGCGAGGTGTGGCAGCATCTGCTGGAGCATGTATTGCCCGGATTGCTGAGTAATACTTTCCGCCTGGTCGTGGGGGTGGCGATCGGCGTTACGCTGCTGGGTGTCAGTCTGGCCTGGCTGACGGCCGTGTGCGAGTTTCCCGGGTGGCGATTTTTTTCCTGGGCGCTGCTGCTGCCGCTGGCCATGCCTGCCTATGTCATGGCCTTTATCTATGTGGCCCTGCTGGATTTTACCGGCCCGCTGCAAACCGGGCTGCGCGAACTGGCCGGCGGCCCGGTGGCTTTTCCCCCCATCCGCTCTGCCGGGGGCGTGATCATGGTGATGAGCCTGGCCCTGTATCCCTATGTTTATCTACTGGCTCGCAATGCCTTCCTGACGCAGGGGCGGCGCGCGCTGGAAGCGGCGCAATCGCTTGGTTACAGCCGCAAGGCAGGGTTTTTCAAAGTAGCCCTGCCGCTGGCACGGCCCTGGATCATGGCCGGGCTGATGCTGGCGCTGATGGAGACGCTGGCGGATTTCGGCACCGTCGCGGTGTTCAATTACGACACCTTTACCACGGCCATCTACAAGACCTGGTTCGGCCTGTTTTCGTTGCAGGGCGCGTCCCAGCTCGCTTCGGTGCTGATTCTGCTGGTGTTTGCCCTGATTGCCGCTGAGCAGGTCTCGCGCCGTGGCCTGCGCTTCACCCAGGCCGGACGCCATACCCGGATGGAAAGAATCGTCCTGAGCGGGTCCAGCGCCTGGCTGGCCAGCGGGTTCGCCGCCCTGGTGCTGCTGGTGGCATTCGTCATTCCGCTGGTGCAACTGCTGATCTGGGCGGAAAAAGTCGTGGTGCAGGATTTCGACGCGCGTTACCTGGATTTCCTCTGGCATTCCCTGCTGCTGGGCGGGCTGGCTGCCGCGCTGGTTGTCGCTGCCGCGCTGGTGCTGACCTATGCCCAGCGCCGCCACGACGATGCCTGGACGCGTGCCATGGCGCGGATTGCCACGCTGGGCTATGCCGTTCCCGGCCCGGTTCTGGCGGTGGGCATCGTCATTCCGCTGGCCTGGCTCGATCAGCAGTTGATCGCTGCGGCCAGAAACTGGTTCGGGATCGATACCGGCCTGATCCTGCAGGGCACCTTGCTGGTCATGCTGCCCGCCTATCTCACGCGCTTCCTGGCCGTGGGCTACAACCCGATCGACAGCGCCATGCAGCGGGTGACCCGCAACCTCGACGAGGCGGCGCACAGCCTGGGCGTGTCCGGCCTTGCCATGCTGCGCCGCGTGCATCTGCCGGTGCTGCGCGGCGGCCTGCTGTCGGCGGCGGCGCTGGTGTTCGTGGATGTGATGAAGGAAATGCCGATCACCCTGATGACCCGTCCCTTCGGCTGGGATACGCTGGCGGTACGCATTTTTGAAATGACCTCGGAAGGCGAGTGGGAGCGCGCTGCATTGCCCTCAGTGGCACTGGTGCTGGCGGGCCTGCTGCCGATCGCCTTGCTGATCAAACATTCGGAAAAATCTTCATGACCCGCTCCATTCTATGTCCTGTTCCCGTCCCCGGCGTACCCTTGCTGGAAGTGCATGCCATACGCCAGTCTTATGGCAGCCAGGAAGTGGTGAAAGGGCTTTCCTTCAGTCTTGTCCAGGGGAGCATCGGCTGCCTGCTGGGTCCTTCCGGCTGCGGCAAAACCACCGTATTGCGCGGCGTGGCCGGGTTCGAGCCGGTCAGCGGGGGAGAGATCATTCTCAACGGCGCCAGCGTAAGCCGCTCCGGTTTCATGCTCCCGCCGGAACAGCGGCGCATCGGCATGGTGTTCCAGGATTACGCCCTGTTTCCCCATCTCAGCGTGGCGGATAACGTGGCTTTCGGCCTGCACGGCATGAACCGGCAGGAACGCGCCCAGCGTGTGGCTGAACTGCTGGAGGTGGTGGGTCTGCCCGACAGCGGGCGCAAATTCCCCCACGAACTGTCCGGCGGGCAGCAGCAGCGCGTGGCGCTGGCCCGCGCGCTGGCGCCGTGTCCCGCGCTGCTGCTGCTGGACGAGCCATTTTCCAGCCTCGACGTGGAGCTGCGCGAGCGGCTGGGTCAGGAAGTGCGCGAAATTCTCAAGCAGCAGAACACCACTGCGCTCATCGTCACCCATGACCAGCATGAAGCCTTCGCCATCGCCGACGAGATCGGCGTCATGCATCAGGGCGTGCTGCAGCAATGGGACAGCGCCTACAACCTCTATCACCAGCCGGCCAGCCGCTTTGTTGCGGACTTTATCGGCGAGGGCGTGCTGATTCCGGGAACCACGTTGAATGGAGAGCAGGTGGAAACCGAGCTGGGCCTGCTGAAGGGAAAAATTCCTGAAGCATGCCACAAGCAGCGCAAAGTGGAAGTGCTGCTGCGCCCCGACGATATCGTGCATGACGACGCCAGCCCCATGCAGGCCGAAGTGGTGCACAAGGCTTTTCGCGGTGCCGATATCCTTTACACCCTGCTGCTTTCAAGCGGGCAGAAAGTGCTTTCCCTGGTGCCCAGCCATCACAACCACGCTTATGGGGAAAAGATCGGTATACGCCTGGAGGCCGATCACGTGGTGGTGTTTCCGTGTGCGTAAACTGACTGGCATGGCGAATGCGCCACATTTGATGGAGATGTCCGGCACGATTTAACCCCCCTCAAATCCCCCCTTGTCAGGGGGGAGGCGCCGTCTCCTCCCCTGTCCGCCCCTCCCCTGATAAGGGGAGGATGGGAGGGGTTGGGAGGCCGGGAGGGGTTAAAACTCAATACACGATCTGAACGTTTTCCTTTTGCAGCTGCTCGTGCAGCGAACTCAGCAATTCGTCATGCAGATTGACGCGCCAGTCCTCGCCCAGTTGCAGCTCGCACAAGGCGTCCTGGTTGCGGTAGGCGATGCGCACCGGGCAGCCGCCGTTGCGGTAGGGCGTCAGCAAGTCCTTTAGCCGGTTCGCATCGCTGCCGCCATTGCACTTGAGCAGCATCGCCTTGGCGAAGCGGGTGCGCGCGCCGGCCAGGCCAAGCAGTTTCTCCGCCACCACCCGCAAGCCGCCGGCGTAGTCGTCCTTGCTCACCTTGCCTTCCACGATCAGCAACTGGTCTTCCCTGAGCAGTTCGCGGTTGGCGTCGAACAATTCGCTGAAAACCGAGACGTCCTGGCGTCCGCTGCCGTCGTCGAGGGTGATGAAAGCCATCTTGCCGCGTCGCGTCATCTGGGTGCGGATGGCGTAGATCACGCCGGAAATGAAAACCGGCTGGTGTTGCGGTGCCAGGTCGGACAGTTTGGTGCGGATGAAGGTGGACAGCTCCTTGCGGTAGCTGTCGTAGGGATGGCCGCTGAAATAAAAGCCCAGGCTTTTCTTTTCATTGAGCAGTTGCTCGCCTTCGCTCCAGCGCGGCACATCCACCAGATTCTCGGCCGAGTCCCCGGCGGTGTCCTCGCCGAACAGGCTGGCCTGGTTGATCGAACGGTTATGCTGCTCGGCGGATTCCATGGCCAGGCCGACCGAGGCCAGCAGGCTGGCACGGTGATCCGTGATCAGATCAAAAGCGCCGCCGCAAATCAGCGCTTCGATGGTGCGGCGGTTGACGATGCGCTTGTCCACCCGGCGGCAGAAATCGAACAGGTCGCGGAACGGACCGCCTGCCTTGCGCTCGGCCTCGATGGACAGCACCGCCTGCTCGCCCGTGCCCTTGACCGCACCCAGGCCGTAGCGGATTTCGGTTCTGGAGACCGGCTCGAAGCGGTAATTGGAGACATTGATATCCGGCCCCAGCACCTTGACCTTGTTGGCCAGGGTGTCCTCGTAGAAGATCTTGAGCTGGTCGGTGTTGTCCAGTTCCGAGGACAGGGTGGCAGCCATGAAGGCCGCGGTGTGGTGCGCCTTGAGCCACGCGGTCTGGTAGGACACCACGGCGTAGGCGGCGGTATGGGACTTGTTGAAGCCGTATTCGGCGAACTTCTCCATCAGGTCGAACAGGCGCATGGCCAGTTCGCTGCCATAGCCTTTCTTCTCCGCGCCCGCGCTGAACAGCTCGCGGTGCTTGGCCATCTCGTCGGCCTTCTTCTTGCCCATGGCGCGGCGCAGCAAGTCGGCGCCGCCCAGGGTGTAGCCGCCGATGATCTGCGAGATCTGCATCACCTGCTCCTGATACACGATCACGCCATAGGTCGGCGTGAGGCAGGCTTTCAGATCCTCGTGGAAATAGTCGATCTTCTGCAGGCCCTTCTTGCGCAGGATGAAGTCGTCCACCATGCCCGAGCCCAGCGGTCCGGGGCGATACAGCGCCAGCACCGCGATGATGTCTTCGAAGCGGTCCGGCTGCAGCTTGGCCAGCAGCTTTTTCATGCCGTCCGATTCGAGCTGGAACACCGCCGTGGTATTGGCTTTCTTCAGCACTTCGTAGGCGGCCGGGTCGTCGAAATGCTGGGTGTCGAGCGGCCCGGTGAAACGTCGGGTCGAGCCGCTTGAGATATTTCAGCGCCAGTTCGATGATGGTCAGGTTGCGCAGGCCGAGAAAGTCGAACTTCACCAGACCGACGGCTTCCACGTCGTCCTTGTCGAACTGCGATACCGGCACGGCATCGGCGCCGGAGGCCACGTACAGCGGGCAGAAGTCGGTCAGCTTGCCCGGCGCGATCAGCACGCCGCCGGCGTGCATGCCGACATTGCGGGTCATGCCTTCGAGTTTCAGCGCCAGTTCGAACAGCTCGCGCACTTCCTCTTCATTGTCGTGGCGCTCCTTGAGCTCGGGCACTTCCTCCAGTGCCTGGCTCAGGGTGATGAACTTGCCCGGCTGGGCGGGAATCAGCTTGGAAAGGCCGTCGCAGAAGTTGTAGGGCATGTCCAGCACCCGTCCCACATCGCGCAGCACGGCCTTGGCCGCCATGGTGCCGAAAGTGGCGATCTGCGATACCGCGTCGGCACCATACTGGCGGCGCACGTACTCGATCACCTTGTAGCGGGTTTCCTGGCAGAAATCCACGTCGAAGTCGGGCATGGACACCCGCTCCGGATTCAGGAAGCGCTCGAACAGCAGGGCATAGCGCAGCGGGTCGAGATCGGTAATGCCGAGGCTGTAGGCGACCAGCGAACCGGCGCCGGAACCCCGCCCCGGGCCGACCGGCACCTCATTGTGCTTGGCCCAGTTGATGAAGTCCGCCACGATCAGGAAGTAGCCGGGGAAGCCCATCTGCAGAATGGTGTCGGTTTCGAACTTGAGCCGGTCCGAATAGGTGGGATACTGCGCGGCGCGTTTTGCCTCGTCCGGATACAGCTCCTGCATGCGTTCCGCCAGGCCGTCCTCGGCGCGCTTGATCAGATATTCGCTTTCGCTCATGCCCTCGGGGATGGGGAACAGCGGCAGCTTGCTCTTGCCCAGCTCCACGATCAGGTTGCAGCGCTTGGCGATCTCGACGCTGTTTTCCAGCGCTTCCGGGATGTCGGCGAACAGCTCGGCCATCTCGGCCTGAGTCTTGAAGTATTGCTGCTCGGTAAAGTGCTTGGGACGCCGCTGGTCGCCCAGCACATAGCCCTCGGCGATGCACACCCGCGCTTCGTGGGCGCGGAAATCGTCCTGGTCGAGAAACTGGATCGGGTGGGTGGCCACCACCGGCAGATCAAGCTCTCCGGCCAGAACCAGCGCCTGCTGGACGTACTCTTCCGCCGGGTTGGAACCGGGGCGCTGCAGTTCGAGATAAAAACGCTGCGGAAAGCACTTCGCCCATTCCTGCGCCAGTTGTCGCGCCTGCTCCTCGTTGCCGTTCAGAATCGCCTGGCCGATGTCGCCCAGATGCGCGCCGGACAAGGCGATCAGCCCCTCGCCCAGACCGGAGGCCAGCCACTCCTTGCGGATTTCCGCCCGGCCGCGGTGCTGGTTGCCGCGAAAAGCCTGCGACAGCAGTTCGCACAGGTTGCCGTAACCGGCCCGGTTCTGGCACAGCAGCAGCAGACGGCCGGGCTGATCGCGGTTGGCCTCGTTTTCGATCCAGACGTCGCAGCCGATCAGCGGTTTGACACCCTTGCCCCGCGCGGCCTTGTAGAACTTCACCATGCCGAACAGGGTATTCAAATCGGTCAGCGCCAGCGCCGGCATGCCATCGGCCATGGCCCGCTCCACCGGCGGGCAGGCGTGATCCTTGCCCGCATCCAGACGCACGATGCCGTCAGTGATGGAGAATTCGCTGTGGAGGCGGAGATGGATGAAAGAGGGAGAAGCCATGGGATGTCTATTCTACCGCCAGGCGTGGGCGGGGTGAATGCATGCGGGCGTATTTTTATAAGGCTGCCACGCCATACCCATTATTCGACTGGATTTTGTGGTTATGGTTTTATCATTTGTCATGTAATATCAGCAATTGCCACTTTATTGTGCATTCTCCGGTCTTCAGAAAAAGCGCGCTCTTTTCACCCAGGCCCGGAAGCAATGATAAAAAACCTAGCCAAGGTCTTGTCTATGCAAATTGAGTACGATTTGGGAGTTTCTCATCTCAACCCCGGTTTCCGGCGTCTCGTCCTGTCTCTTTGCCTTGGAAGCATGTACGGCTTCTCGAACGTAAGCGCCGCAGAAGACCTCACCACCCTGTCCATCGAGCAATTGATGAATCTGGAAGTTTCCACTGCCTCCAAGTTCCTGCAAAAATCCAGCGAAGCGCCTGCTACAGTTAGCATCATCAGCGCCGACGACATCAAGCGCTATGGGTACCGTACCCTGACCGACGCGCTCAGAAGTCTGCGCGGGGTTTACATCGCTTATGACCGTAACTATAGCTACATCGGTACCCGTGGTTTCGGCCGCCCGGGCGATTACAACACCCGTATTCTATTGCTGGTGGATGGCTACCGCCTGAATGATAACGTCTACGACCAGGCCCCTATAGGCACCGATTTCCCACTCGATATGGCCATGATCGAGCGCATCGAGTTCGTGCCTGGCCCGGGTTCGGCCATTTACGGTAGCAATGCCTTCTTTGGCGTGATCAACGTAATCACCAAACAAGGCAAGGCGATAGAGGGAACGGAGGTCTCGCTTGATCTGGCCAGCCAGAGCACCACCAAAGCCAGAGCCAGCCTGGGGCGCACACTGGATAATGGCTCTGACCTGCTGCTGAGTGTTTCGGCCTATGACAGCAAGGGAAAGGACCGCCACTTTCCGGAATTTGACGATCCGGCCAGTAATAACGGTGTGGCCCAAGGCCTGGATTATGACCGTTACCAGCAATTCTTCGTCAAGTGGAAGCAGGGGGCCATTACCCTGACAGCCAGCGCGGATGACCGCAAGAAAGGCATCCCCACCGCCTCGTTCGGGCAAATTTTCAACGATTCCCGCAGCTATGCGAGTGACCAACATGCCTTCCTGAACCTGACTTATGCCGACGCCCTCTCCCGCACGCTGGATGGGTATGGGTCAGTGTATTACGGCGAATATCGCTACAAGGGTGATTACGCTTTTGCGCAACCCTCGCCAACCAACAAGGATGGCAGCACGGGCAGGTGGTGGGGCGCAGAAGCGCGATTGGTGAGCAAGGCTTGGTCCAGCCAGAAAATCATGGTTGGAGTGGAGACCCGTCAGGATCTGGAACGCAGGATGTTCAACTACGATGATCCGCCCTACTTTTCCAACCTGGATTCTAATCCGGAAAAACGCACGTACGCGCTGTATCTTCAGGATGAAATCAGCCTGAATGAACAGCTGATCCTCAATGCCGGCATCCGCTATGACCATGACAGCGAATCTGGCCACAACACCAATCCGCGACTGGCGATGATCTACAAGGCGCAGCCGGAGACCACGCTGAAGTTGATGTACGGCACGGCATTTCGCGCCCCTAACGCTTACGAGCGCTACTACAACTTCGGCTACGTTTTAAATCCGGATCTGAAATCAGAAAACATCAAAACCACGGAACTGGCCATCGAGCACCTGTTTCGTGAAGATCTGCGCGGCACTGCCTCGCTGTTCAGTTACAAGATCGACAATCTGATTGGGCTGACAACCCTGCCAGGCGGGGGATTAAGTTTCCAGAATAGCAACATGGAAGCCAGGGGGCTGGAACTGGAAGCCGAGCGTGTCTGGATCGACGACAGCCGCCTCAAGGGCAGCATTTCCTGGCAACTGGCCAAAGCAAGCGATACCGGCGAATGGCTGAGCAACTCACCCCGGCGGCTGGCCAAAATGAACTACACCACGCCGGTGTTCGGAAATACGGCCCGTCTTGGTCTTGAGATGCAATTTGTCAGTGCGCGCCTGAATGCACTTGGCAATCTGGTCGGCGGTCATGGTGTCACCAACCTGACTCTGGGTAGCCAGAAACTCGCCAAAAACCTGGAAGTGTTTGCCAGCATCTATGACCTGTTCGACCGACGCCACGCTGATCCTGCTTCGGACGAGCACTACGACTTTAATGGCCGGTTGCTCGAATCCATCCGGCAGGATGGGCGCAGTTTTCGCATGAGCATGACTTACAAGTTCTAATGAAGCGACTATTGCTCAAAACCGTATTGGCATTTGCCGGGATCAGCCTGATGTGGGCATCCCTGCCGATGGCCTATGCCCATGCGGATCCACCGTCAGAATATGCAATCAAGGCTGCATTCGTATACAACTTCGCCAACTTTACCGAATGGCCGGTGAGAAATGCGGAAACCCTCAACCTGTGCATCCTGGGAAGCAGCCCGTTTGAGGATGCGTTAAGCAGCATTGAAGGCAAGCGGGTAGGTAATGCCAGGCTGGTCATCAAACATCTGGCAACTGCCGACAACGCACTGCGAGCTTGCCAGATGGTGTTTATCTGCGCATCCGAGAAAGGGAATTTGCAAACCATTCTGGACGTCTCGCGAGAATCCGGCATCCTGACCATTGCCGATCTGCAGGGCGCAGCTCAGCAGGGAGTCATGATCGGACTGGCAGTGGAGCAGAAAAAAATCATTTTCGAGGTCAATCTGGTGGCAGCCCGGCGCGCCAGGTTGAATATCAGTTCCAAGCTTTTGCGTCTGGCGAAAAACGTCTACTAAGAAAATGGAAACCGCCAAAAACTGGCTGCGCAGGCAGCCTATCGCTACCAAGCTGAGGGCGCTCAATCTGGCCACCAGCGGAATGGTGATTTTATTGGCCAGCCTGTTGTTATTGCTCACCCAGCTTTACTTTTTCAATCGCAGCCTGCTGGAAAACACGCGCAGCCTGGCTGCCATGATCAGTGAAAATGTGTCCGCGGCCATGATGTTCGATGACCCGGCGGCCGCGCGGGAAATTCTCTCCTCGCTGCGCGCCACGCCGAGCATCGAGATTGCCGCCATCTACGATCGAGAGGGAAATTTATTCGTCAGTTATTACCAGGGCCATGAAGATAAGGAGAAGTATGTTTTCCCATCCCATGCGCCTCAGCCCGGCCACGTTTTTTCGTTGCAACACCTGATCCTTTCTCAGCCGATTGGCCTGCAAGGCAAGCAGCTTGGCCTGATCTATATGCAGGCTGATTTGTACGCCGTTTATATCCTGCTGGCCTGGTACTCGGCAGCCGTTTTGGCCATCATGGCCATCAGCCTGTTGGCAGCCAATATCATCCTGTTGCGCCTGCAGAGGGCAATTGCCGGCCCGATCCTGTCTCTGGCCAAGGCCAGTGAAACCATTTCCGAGCGCGGGGACTATTCCGTTCGCGCCAATACCGATACATCTGATGAAATCGGCCAGTTAGCCAAATCATTCAACCTCATGCTGGATCGCATTCAGAAACGGGATTCGGAGCTGGAAGAGGAGATCATGCAGCGCAAGCATGTTGAAATTCGACTGGACCGCCTTGCTCATTACGATAACGTTACCAGCCTCTCGAATCGTCACTTCTTTAACGATCGTCTCGGTTCCCTGGTAGACCGCGCCTTGCAGTCCAATGAACGAGCCGTCGTCATGTTCATTGATCTGGATAACTTCAAGGTCGTCAACGATACGCTCGGGCATGACGCCGGTGATGCACTGCTGCGCATCGTGGCTGAACGCCTGTCCGAAACCCTGCGTTTTGGTGACGTGATCTCCCGGATCGGAGGGGATGAGTTCGCCATCATTCTGGAGAAAGTGGAGAAAGTCGGCCAGGCAGAGATGGTTCAGAAAAATGCCTTGCCAGCCTGGCTGAGCCGATCCTGATCGATGGCAATGAACTCTATATCAGTGCCAGCATCGGTATCAGCGCCTGCCCGGATGATGCGTCAGACTTTCATGAGCTGCTCAAGCATGCTGATACGGCGATGTATTACGCCAAGAATAAAGGCAAAAATACCTATCAGGTGTTCCTGCACGACATGAAGGAAGGGGCGCAAAAGCGCCTGGCCCTTGAAAGTGGTCTCCGGCGTGCTCTGGATCGACAGGAGTTCGAGCTCTACTACCAGCCGCAGATCGACTTGAAAACACGCCGGATGGTCGGTTTTGAAGCGCTGATCCGCTGGAACCACCCTGAACTGGGTGTCGTCAACCCGGTCGAGTTCATCCCGATCTCTGAAGAAAATGGTCTGATTGTTCCAATCGGAGAATGGGTCTTGAGAGCAGCCTGCCTGCAATTGAAGGCCTGGCACGATATGGGGCTGGTACATCTCACCATGTCAGTGAATATATCGGGGCGCCAACTCAAGGAAGAAAGGCTGGTGGATCGCATCAGGGAAATTGTACGTGAAACGGGTGCTGACCCTACGGCCATGCATCTGGAACTGACTGAAAGCATGTTGATGGATGCGGGGGTTAGTACCATCCAGAAACTGGAGGAAATTTGCGCGCTAGGGATGCAAATTGAAATCGATGATTTCGGCACTGGCTATTCTTCCATGAGTTATCTCAAGCGTTATCCCATCACTACCCTCAAAGTGGATAAAAGCTTTGTGCGGGAATTGCCGTGGAACACTGACGATGCCGCGATTACCTTGGCCATTATTGCCATGGCGCATAGCCTGAAAATGCGCGTCATGGCTGAGGGCGTGGAAACTGTTGAACAGGCGGAATTCCTGCGCGCCAGTGGATGCCTCAACGCACAGGGCTATCTGTTCAGCAGGCCCGTTTCCGCAGAGCAGGTCGCAACATTGCTTGCTCTGGAAGAGGTGTCTAAGCCAGCGCTGCTTCAATCAGATGTGCCCTGGGGATTGCCTGCTGCCCAGCTTTAATGAGTGCCAGGCTCCCGCGCCATTTGCTTTACGGTGTGCAGCAGCCCGCCATGAAAGTATAATTAGGCCTCATTTAATTGTTGAGCAGCCTGATGCGCGACCCTGAACTTCTTCTTCCCGCCGGTTCGCTGGAAAAAATGCGCACCGCCTATGCTTTCGGTGCCGATGCCGTGTATGCCGGGCAGCCGCGCTATTCCCTGCGCGCGCGCAACAATGAATTCAAGCTGGAGCAGCTCGAAAGCGGCATCAGGGAAGCGCACGCACTGGGCAAGAAGTTCTTCGTCGCCAGCAATCTCATGCCGCACAACGCCAAGGTCAAGACCTATCTGGCGGATATGGAGCCGGTCATTGCCATGAATCCCGATGCCCTGATCATGGCCGACCCCGGCCTGATCATGATGGTGCGCGAGAAGTGGCCGGAAGTGCCGGTGCATCTGTCCGTGCAGGCCAATACGGTGAATTACGCGGCGGTGAAATTCTGGAAAAGCATGGGCCTGACCCGGGTGATCCTGTCGCGCGAACTCTCGCTCGACGAGATCGAGGAAATCCGCCAGTTGTGCCCGGATATGGAGCTGGAAGTCTTCGTTCACGGCGCGCTGTGCATCGCCTATTCGGGCCGCTGTCTGCTGTCCGGCTATTTCAATCATCGCGACCCCAATCAGGGCACCTGTACCAATTCCTGCCGCTGGGACTATAAGGTGCACGAGGGCGAGGAGGATGCGGCCGGGGTGATCCGCGCCGATTTTTCGGCCCAGATGCAGGAAAGCGCCTTGTCCGATTGCGGCAGCCTGCCGCGCCATCCGTTGGCGGACAAGGTGTATCTGCTGGAAGAGCAGAACCGTCCGGGCGAGCTGATGCCGGTGATGGAAGACGAGCACGGCACCTACATCATGAATTCCAAGGACTTGCGCGCGGTGGAGCATATCGAGCGCCTGACCGGATGGGCATCGACTCGCTCAAGATCGAGGGGCGCACCAAGTCGATCTACTATGTTGCACGCACCGCGCAGGTCTATCGCCAGGCCATCGACGATGCGATGGCAGGAAGGGCTTTCGACCTGAACCGTATGTCCTCGCTGGAAACGCTGGCCAATCGCGGCTATACCGATGGCTTCTACCAGCGCCATCACACTGCGGAGCATCAGAACTACATGCGCGGCTATTCGGAAAGCGCCAAGAGCCAGTACGTGGGCGATATCGTAAGTTTCGATGCCGCCAGCCAGATGGCCGAGATCAATGTCAAGAACCGCTTCGTGGTGGGCGACCGGCTGGAGCTGCTGTTGCCCTCCGGCAATCAGATCGTGCAACTGGAACGCATGGAAAACCTGGAGGGCGAGGCTATCGAGCGGCCCCCGGCAGCGGCTGGACGGTGCGCATCCCCTTGCCGCCGGGAGATTTTTCGCAGGGGCTGGTGGCGCGTTTTGTGTCTTGAATACGTATTTTTAACCCTGATTTCCGGTATACTTTCAGCCGTTTAACAGGCCAAAATTCCCTAAATGCAGCTTTTCGCTTTCGGCATCAATCACCATACCGCGCCGCTCGCCATCCGCGAGCAGGTGGCGTTTCATGCCGAAAATCTGCAACAGGCGCTGCTGAATCTGGTCGATCACCGCCCGGTGAAGGAAGCCGCAATCCTCTCGACCTGCAACCGCACCGAGGTGTATTGCAACACCGAGGAGCCGCAGCAGGCGATTGACTGGATGGCTGATTTCCACCAGCTCAAGACCCACGCCATCGAGCCTTATCTTTACACGCTGCCCAAACAGGATGCGGTGAAGCACGCTTTCCGCGTCGCCAGCGGGCTGGATTCCATGGTGCTGGGCGAAACCCAGATTCTCGGCCAGCTCAAGCAGGCGGTCAAAACCGCCGAGCAGGCCGGCACCATGGGCACCTTGCTGCATAAGCTGTTTCAGCGCACCTTTTCAGTTGCCAAGGAAGTGCGCGGCACGACCGCCATTGGCGCCAATTCGGTCTCCATGGCCGCTGCCGCAGTGCGGCTGGCGCAGCGCATCTTCCCCAGCATCCACGAGCAGAATGTGCTGTTCATCGGTGCGGGGGAAATGATCGAGCTGTGCGCCAACCACTTTGCCGCCCAGCATCCCAAGCACATCCTCGTTGCCAACCGCACCCTGGAACGCGCCAGCACCTTGGCGCAGCGCTTCGGCGGCGGCGCCATCACGCTCAATGACCTGCCCGACCACCTCGCGGCTTACGACATCATCGTCACCTCCACCGCCAGCCCGCTGCCGATCCTGGGCAAGGGCATGGTGGAGCGCGCCATCAAGGCGCGCAAACACCGCCCCATGTTCATGGTCGATCTCGCCGTGCCGCGCGACATCGAGGAAGAAGTGGCGGAAATGGACGACGTTTTCCTCTACAGCGTGGACGATCTTTCCCAGGTCGTGCAGGAAGGCATGGACAGCCGCCAGGTTGCCGCTGCCGAGGCCGAAGCCATCGTCGAATCGCGTGTGCGCAGCTTTGTGGATTGGATGGAAAACCGCGAAATGGTGCCGACCATCCGCGCTCTGCGCGACCATGCGGACCGGGTGCGCCGTCAGGAACTGGAACACGCCCAGCGCATGCTGGCCCGTGGCGAAGACCCGCGCGAAGTGATGGAACTGATGGCGCGTGCGCTCACCAACAAGTTTCTCCATGACCCCAGCCATGCGCTGAACCACGCCAGCGGCGAAGACCGCACCCTGCTCGAAGCGGCCCTGCGCCGCCTTTATCACTTTCACCATAACTAGCGATGAAACCATCTATCCTGGCCAAACTCGCCTCCCTGAGCGAGCGGCTGGAGGAGCTCAATTTGCTTCTTTCCAGCGCCGACATCACCAGCAACATGGACAACTATCGCAAGCTGACGCGCGAGCATGCGGACATCACGCCGGTGGTGGAGCAGTACCGTGCCTGGCTGCAGTGCGAGCAGGACATGCTCGACGCGCAGGAAATGCTGTCCGATCCGGAGATGAAAGAATTCGCAGCGGCAGAAATCGAGGAAGGCAAGGCGCGGCTGGAACAGATCGAGCTCGATTTGCAGAAGCTGCTGCTGCCCAAGGATCCCAACGACGAGCGCAACGTATTCCTGGAAATCCGTGCCGGCACCGGCGGCGATGAGTCGGCACTGTTTTCCGGCGACCTGTTCCGCATGTACACACGCTACGCCGAGCGTCAGCGCTGGCAGGTGGAAATCGTCTCGGAGAGCCCCGGCGAGATGGGCGGTTACAAGGAAATCATCGCCAAGATCATCGGCCAGGGCGCCTATTCCAAGCTCAAGTTCGAGTCCGGCGGCCACCGCGTGCAGCGTGTCCCGGCAACGGAAACCCAGGGGCGAATCCACACTTCAGCCTGCACCGTCGCCATCATGCCGGAGGCAGACGAGCTGGCCGAGGTCGACCTCAATCCCGCCGATATGCGCATCGACACCTTCCGCGCTTCCGGCGCAGGCGGGCAGCACATCAACAAGACCGATTCGGCGATCCGCATCACCCACCTGCCCACCGGCATCGTGGTGGAATGCCAGGACGGCCGCTCGCAGCACAAGAACAAGGCCCAGGCCATGAGCGTGCTGGCGGCGCGCATCATGGACGGGCAGCTGCGCGAGCGCAACGCCAAGGAAGCCGCCACGCGCAAGTCCCTGGTTGGCAGCGGCGACCGCTCCGAGCGCATCCGCACCTACAACTTCCCGCAGGGCCGCATCACCGACCACCGTATCAACCTGACCCTGTACAAGATCGACCAGATCATGGACGGCGACATGGACGAACTCACCGGCGCGCTGATGGCCGAGCACCAGGCGGAATTGCTGGCCAGCCTGGCCGGAGAAGGCTGACACGACTACCCCCCGGCAGGCTTGAGTGTACCCAGAAAGGGGTCTATCATGCCCAATATGGGAATAAATAATTTGTCCGGAAAAGCTCAATCAACCCAAGCCACAGGGATCGCCGATGCACTCTTCACAAAAGTGCAGCAGCGCGTGCTGGGCATACTGTTCGGCAATCCGGGGCGCAGTTTTTACGCCAACGAGATGATCGCGCTCGCTGGCTCCGGCACGGGTGCGGTACAGCGCGAGTTGACGCGTCTGGCAAGCGCTGGTTTGCTCACTGTTTCGCGTATAGGCAATCAGAAACATTATCAGGCCAATCCTGCCGCGCCGGTATTCGAAGAGTTGCGCGGTCTGGTGCTGAAGACTTCTGGCCTTGGCGATGTGCTGCGTGCTGCATTGTCGCCACTGTCGGCACAGATCAGCATGGCATTCGTCTATGGTTCGGTGGCGAAGGGGCAGGACACGGCGCAGAGCGATATCGACCTGATGGTGGTGAGCGACAGCCTGACCTATGCGGAAATCTTTGCCGCTGTGGAAGACGCCTCCGTCCGGCTCGGCCGTCAGGTAAATCCAACGGTGTATTCCCGCCAGGAACTTACCCGGCGGATTGAACAGGACAATGCGTTTATCCAGCGGGTTCTGGCACAATCCAAGCTATGGTTGATCGGGGAGGAAAATGGCCTCGCAGCTTGAGAATTTGAGTGGTCCCGGCAAGCCGCTCTCGACTGAACCGATGGACGCGAAGGAATTCACTGGCCTCAAGCGCTCAGGGCGGGCTCGCCTGAAAGATGCAATCCACCCCGGGCTCTCCCTTGAAGGGCGTTTCGATCTCGCTTACAACGCGGCACATGCCTTGTGTCTGGCTGCGTTGCGCTGGCATGGTTATCGTGCGGGCAACCGGTATGTCGTGTTTCAGGTACTGCCGCATACGCTGGGGCTGGGGCCGGAAATTTGGCGCGTATTGGCCAAGTGTCATGATATTCGTAATCTGGGCGAGTATGAGGGCGATCTGAATGTGGACGAGCGGATCGTCACTGACTTGGTCGCGGCCTGCCAGGCGGTGGCCGCCAAACTCGATACCCTGCCTCTGCGATGAGCATCGCCCTGAATGACATTCTGAGGAAAAATACTGACGCACTGGTCGCTGCGCTTTGCCTCAATCAGCGCGAAGCGCGGCTGGAAGTGCAAATGCTCCTCTGCCACGCGCTTGGCGTGCCACGCTCCTGGCTCATCAGCCATGATCGCGATGCGCTGGACGAAGTTGCCGGGAAAAAATATGCTGATTTGCTGGCGCGCCGCCTCGCAGGCGAACCCATCGCCTACATCGTCGGCAAGCGTGAATTTTTCGGGCTGGAATTCAAGACCACGCCCGCCGTGCTGATCCCACGTCCCGAAACCGAATTACTGGTCGAACTGGCACTTGAGCGCATTCCGCAGCATCAGCCTTTTGAAGTGCTCGATCTCGGCACCGGCAGCGGCGCCATCGCCATCAGTATTGCCAAAAACCGGCCACAGGCGGCTGTTACGGCGGTGGATCAGTCGCAGGCGGCGCTGGCCGTGGCACGAGAGAATGCTGAGAGGCTGGAAGTGCGTAATCTGCGCCTGCTGCACAGCAACTGGTTCAGCACCCTCGATGCGCAAACATTCGATCTCATCGTTTCCAACCCGCCTTATGTGGAAGCAGCTGATCCGCACCTGCAGCAGGGCGATGTGCGCTTTGAACCCTTGTCAGCGCTGGCTTCCGGGGTGGACGGCCTGGACGATATCCGCGAGATTGCAACCCTGGCTCCGGCGCATCTCAGACCTGGCGGCTGGCTGTTGCTCGAGCATGGCTACAATCAGGGAGAAAACTGCCGCGAGATATTGCGGCAGCAGGGATTTTCAGGGGTTGAAACTGTCCGCGATCTGGCAGGGCTTGAACGTATAAGCATGGGGATGAAGGCAACTTAGAGGCTCGACAAGGACGGCCCAGTCCCTGCGAGCGCAGGCAGTCAATGGCGATTCAGGTACTGCAGTAACTGATAGAAAGTTTCACTGTTCCTTGCCTCGTGTTCACAATTAAATCAGTTGTACTTTGGAGTGTGAACTTCCGCTCTCGACACACAGCGGCCAGACAGCCTTGTAAAGAATCCACCCGTAAGCCGACCTTCATCCGAACCAAAGCCGAAGACACCGGTCGGACGAGTTAGCCAACTTTTGAGAGGCCGTTTTCGTGTTTTTGGAATGACTTTATAAGAATTTCTAAAATCTCTGGGATATCGCGCACTTCTTGATATGGGGCAAAAATTATTGAACCGCTACCAGAAATTCTTCCAAGCCTCTTTGAGTACCTCTGTGGCAACCCAGGAAAGAATATTTCAACAAAAAATCCAAAGAAGGTGAAACACGCTGAACGAAAGCCATCCTGCTTTCGTTCAAATGGCGCGATGATGCTTTCGCGAAGACCGTCATCCGTGAAGCCAGTTTGTTTTTCAGAATCGCGCAGTTTATGAATGGTTACCGTAAACGCAGCATCGCGGATTTTCTTGTCATCTCTAAATGCTCGGTGCAGTTCATCTTCCAATTTAATTGGAAGATGAATGTTGCTGTACGACTTATGGCTTGATACTGCGATTCGCCAAAGCAAAGACAAGAAGAACATTCGTAGGTGTTGCCTATCAATCTCTGTGAAAGAGACTCCGGTGTCGCTATCTCTAGTCTCGCCAGCCATCTCTTTGAAGATATTTATCCCATACGCATCGTAGTTATTGTTCAACTTATTTTCGCAATCTGAACAGAGGAGATATGTGACCTGCTCCCTTCCTGCCGTACCAATCTGAAGTAGAGAAGTCTGTCAATTTTATGGAGAATGACGGACATGAAGAACAGTAGATTTAGCGAAGAACAGATCATCGGTTTTCTGAAACAGGCTGAAGCCGGAATGCCGATCAAGGAACTGTGCCGTAACGGCGGCTTTAGCGACGCCACCTTCTATAAGTGGCGGTCGAAGTTTGGTGGAATGGAGGTTTCTGATGCCCGGCGGCTGAAGGAATTGGAAGGCGAGAACGCCAAGCTCAAGAAACTGCTGGCAGAGGCGCACCTGGACATCCATGCCTTGAAGAGTGTTTTCGGGGTAAAGCGTTAGCCCCACAGGTCAAGCGTGAGTCCATCGGGCAGATGATCGAGCAGTTCGATCTGTCCGAGCGCCATGCGTGTCGTCTTGTGGGGCTTTCCCGCGACAGCTACCGCCATCCGCCGGTGCCAGATCAACACACCCAGGACCTGAGCGCAGCGATCATCGAGATCGCCTTGGTCAGGCGGCGGTTTGGCTACCGACGCATCCATGACCTCTTGCGTCCGGCATTTCCCGGAGTGAATCACAAACGGGTCTATCGGCTCTACCGGGCATCCAACCTGATGGTCAGGAAGCGCAAGAAGGCCAAGCGGCCTGAGAGCGAGCGGGTGCCGCTGCAAATGGCTCAGGCAGTTAATGCGGTTTGGAGCATGGATTTTGTCAGCGACAGTTTGGCATCAGGACGGCGTATCAAGTGTCTGACAGTGGCCGACGATTTCAGTCACGAGTGCATCGATATCGGGGTGGATTACGGCATCTCGGGGCAATACGTTACCCGGCTTCTGGATCGGGCTGCCGCCTTCCGGGGCTATCCGGGCGCAGTACGCACCGATAACGGGCCGGAGTTCACCAGCCGGGTTTTTATGGCCTGGGCACAGGCCCATGGCATTCGCCATATCTTGATCCAGCCAGGGCGGCCAATGCAGAACGGCTACATCGAGAGCTTTAACGGCAAGTTTCGAGATGAATGCCTGAACGAGCATTGGTTCGGGTCTTTACCTCAGGCGAGGTCTGCTATCGCCACTTGGCGCCAGGACTACAACGAAATCCGGCCACATAGCGGTTGCCGGAGAATGCCCCCGGCACTTTTTGCGGCCTTGCACCGCCAGAAGTCTGTCAGTGCAAGTGAACACAACGAGGAAGAAATCATTTAATCTTGCAACCGGACTTCCTGCCAAATGAATGGTATGGCTATTGGGGGCAGGTCACAAGCAGAGAAATAGGGGGATTTTTATGCTTGGTACGCTGTTGAAATGGATCAAGGGAGATCGCGGCGACTCACCTACCTTTTTGACACCAAGCGGACGATCTACGCCATGAGAATTTCACAAAAATAAGGTCAGTTTTGTTTCAGAGGGAATGGCCAGTTCGCCCAAAGTTGCAATCAGGGAGAAGGGTGCCGCGAGATTTTACGGCGGCAGGGGGTGCGGGCCGAAACTGATCCGCGTCTGAAAGGGCGGGGCAGTTTCGGTCGGTGGGCTGCTTAAACGCGCTTTGCCAGTTCGACAGCAATGCCGATGTAGTTGCCCGGCGTCATCTGCAGCAGGCGCGCTTTCTCGCCTTCCGGGATCGCCAGGTTCTGGATGAAGGCGTGCAGCGTTTCGCGGTTGATGCCGCTCTTGCCGCGCGTGAGTTCCTTGAGCTGCTCGTAGGGATTGGCCACGCCGTAGCGGCGCATTACGGTCTGGATCGGCTCGGCCAGCACTTCCCAGTTGTGGTCGAGGTCGTCGTCGAGGCGCTGCGGGTTGACTTCCAGCTTGCCCAGTCCGCGCAGGGTGGATTCGTAGGCCAGCAGGGTATAGCCCAGGCCCACGCCCATGTTGCGCAGCACGGTGGAGTCGGTGAGGTCACGCTGCCAGCGCGAGATCGGGAGTTTTTCACTCAGATGGCGCAGCATGGCGTTGGCCAGGCCGAGGTTGCCTTCCGAGTTCTCGAAGTCGATGGGGTTGACCTTGTGCGGCATGGTGGAGGAGCCCACTTCGCCCGCCTTGACCTTCTGCTTGAAGTAGCCGAGCGAGATATAGCCCCACACGTCGCGGTCCATGTCGATCAGGATGGTATTTGAGCGACCGAAGGCGTCGAACAGTTCGGCCATGTAGTCGTGCGGCTCGATCTGGATGGTGTAGGGGTTGAGGGTCAGGCCCAGCCCTTCGACAAAAGCTTTGGCGAATTTTTCCCAGTCGATCTCGGGGTAGGCGGAAAGATGGGCGTTGTAGTTTCCCACCGCACCGTTGATTTTGCCGAGGATTTCCACGCCGGAGATGCGCGCCTTCTGGCGTTCCAGGCGGTACACTACGTTGGCCAGCTCTTTGCCGACCGTGGAAGGCGAGGCTGGCTGGCCGTGGGTGCGCGACAGCATGGGCTGGGCGGCGAGGCCGTGGGCCAGCTCACGCAGCCTGGCGATGACTTTCTCCAGGCCGGGCAGCATCACGCTGTCGCGCGCCGATTTCAGCATCAGGGCGTGGGAGAGGTTGTTGATGTCTTCCGAGGTCAGGGCAAAATGGATGAATTCGCTGACCTTCATCACTTCAACGTTGTTGGCGAGTTTGTTCTTCAACCAGTATTCAACGGCTTTCACGTCGTGGTTGGTGGTTTTCTCGATGTCTTTTACAGCCAGGGCATCGGCTTCCGAGAAGGCCGCAACCAGTTGGTCCAGCTCGGCCATGGTGGCGGTGGAGAAGGGCGGCACTTCGCTGATGGCAGCTTCCTGGCTCAAGGCTTTGAGCCATTCCACTTCCACCCGCACGCGGTGGTGGATCAGCCCGAATTCGCTGAAATAGGGGCGCAGGCTGTCAAGTTTGCCGTGGTAGCGTCCGTCAAGTGGAGAGAGAGCGGTGAGGGTGGAAAGTGGCATGATCTGACTCTTGGAAAACGGGTGAAAACGGCATTTTAACCCAAATGGCGCGGCGAACGTTCAGCCTTGCTTCGATCCGCCCGCATACAGCGCCGCGATCAGGTCGGACTGGGTGACCATCCCTACCAGCCGCCGTTCGTCATTGACGATGGGGATATGGTGCAGGCCGTGGTCAGAGAGCATGGGCACCAGTTCCAGGATATGCATGCCTTCCTGTGCCGTGTATACAGGCGAGGCCATGATCTGGCCCACTACTTCAGGTTTTTCAGAAGTCAGACCGGGGGTGCGGCGGATGAATTTGATCAGCTTGTCCTCGAAGGTTTCATAGGTCTTGAGGTTGGCGCGCTTGAGGAAATCGACCAGCGAGATGATGCCGATCACGCGCCGCGCCGGGTCCAGTACCGGGATGGCGCCGACCTTGTGGAAGCGCAGCAGTGCCCAGGCTTCTTCCAGTTCGGTGCCGAATTCGACCGAGGTGATGTCGCGCGACATGATGTCGCCGCAGGTGATCTCGCCCATCTTCCGGCGGTAGGCGTGCATGCCGGCCCGGCTGTAGACCTGGTTCAGGTCCGCCTCGCTCACGTCGAGGTAAACATCCATGTCGCGCAGGGCCTGGCGAAGATCGCCTTCGTCGATGCCGATACGGTCAAGCGGCTTGGGGTCGCTGTGCTGATGTTTCTTGTCCTTGCCACGAAAAGCCTGGGCAGGATAGCGATGCCCGGAAATATTGTTGAGCATGAGTGCCATCAGCAGTATCAGCAGCGCATTGAGACCTACCGGCGCAAGGACGAAAGCGTAGTCGTTCGCGATGCCATGGCTGTTCCCCAGCACGGTCATCATGGCAATCGCGCCGCCGGGCGGGTGCAGGCTATGGGTCAAGTGCATGGCCAGGATGGAGAGGGAAACTGCCAGCGCGGTGGCGACCCACACGTCCGGCACCAGTTTTGCGCAGGTGATGCCGATGAAGGCGGAAATCAGGTGCCCCCCGACCAGCGGCCAGGGCTGCGTCAGCGGGCTATGTGGAACGGCAAACAGCAACACCGCCGAGGCGCCCATGGACGCAACCATGATGTGCAGGCCGCTGCCCTGCAGGAACAGGCTGCTGGCGAGTCCGACTACAAGCGTGGCGGCAAAGGCGGCGAACGTGGCACGCAGTTTTTCGCCCATGCTCAGGGGCGTGGATTCAGAAACCAGGTAGGAAAGAATCTTTTTGGTGTTCATGGCATGCGCAACTAGTTCAGTTGCCGCATATTAGCCGATGTTCACGAGCAATGGAGCCCTGTGCACGGTTATTGATACGGCCATTTGATGTTTGAACTTGTAGGTCGGGCTGAAGCCCGACCTACAAGTTCAAATAAATTCTGGCCGGGTCAATGGTTTTTCATGATTCGGGCCCATGCCGGGTGTGATGCGGTATTTCGTTTCGCCAGCGGGCCGGGCGAAAATTAAGGAAACCGATGCCCCGCAGGCATCAACCCGGGCAGGCGATCTGTTCGGGCAGGCCGCCGAAGACTTTGGTGCGGTTGCGCCCCCCCTGCTTGGCGCGATAGAGCATCTTGTCGGCGTTCGCAATGATTTCCTCGGCGGAGCTGCCGCAATCGGGATGCCCGCAGACGCCAATGCTCACTGTCACGGCTATGTTTTCGCCGCTAGGGAGCGGGATGCGGGATTTTTCCATGGCATCGCGGATTCTTTCGGCCAAGCAGTAGGCACCCAGCTTGTCGGTTTCGGGCAACAGAATGACAAATTCCTCGCCGCCGAAACGCGCCGCCACGTCTACTGTAGTTCGTATCTGGCAACGGAGCAGCTCGGCCAGAAAGCGCAGCACGGCATCTCCTGCCTGGTGCCCGTAGGTGTCGTTGACCTGCTTGAAATGGTCCACGTCCAGCATCAGTATGGAATAGCGGTTCTTGTAGCGCGCGCAGCGCCCGGCTTCGATTATCAGGCGTTCGTCAAAAGTGCGCCGGTTATACAGACCGGTCAGTCCGTCCATGCTGGCCAGATCGGTCATCCTGGCGTGCAGGCGTGCGTTGTTGATGGCGCCCGCCGCAAGGTTGGCGAAAGTGGTGAGCAGTTCGATTTCATCCGGGTGGAAATCGTCGCGATCATCGCGATACACGTACAGCACGCCCAGTGGCTGATCGTGAAAAGTCAGCGGCAGGCAGACGAAGGAACGGATGTCCTCTTCCCTTGCCAGCTGGCTGAGTTGATGGCGCGTGCCGGGCAGGTCGTTGCTGAGCACGTAGTCGCCGGAGGTGAACGCCTCGTCGGCCAGGCCGCCGCAGCGAAATTCCATACGGTTGATGAATTCCCCGGACAGCCCCTGGGTCACCCATTCCTTGAATAGCCTCTCGGTCTGGTCGTAAAAAGCGATACAGGATGCCCGCGAATGGGTGAAAGCGATGGCGCAGCGCATCACCTCGTCGAGCACTTCGCGCAGGCTGAGCGAAGAAGTCAGCGCGGCAGCCACCTGGTTGAGCGCGGCCAGTTGCGACATCTTCAGGCTGATATTCCTCTGCCGGTCGTGAATATAGCTGTCGATGGCGATGCCCATGTCGAAGAAGACAATCTTCAGCAAAGCGCGCATGTTGTTTATGGAAGCGTGGTCGGCGAGCCCACCCGCCTTCCACAGATGCGGGAAGAGCATGGAGAGATATTTGTAATAAGCGCCGAGATACCACTTGGGTTCCAGCCCGATACGCTGATGTGCGATGCCGATGCGCAGGCGGTCTCGGGTATAGTCGCTGTCGTATTCACCCGCTGTCAGGCCCTCGAAATACTGGGTCTGGGCGCGCTTGAGGTGCGAGATTTGGGCATCGTCACAAAGAAAGGCTCGGGTTTCGCCGAAGGAAAGGATGTGACTGTAGAAAGTATCAACCACCTCTGCGCGCGCATCTTTCAGTTCCTCGTGCAGATTCCGGAGCCGCGCAATGTCGTTTTCGTCAAATTCAAGGAAAGCCTTGCGGGCGTTGATTTCATCATCGGTGATGCCCATCTCCAGGGCGATTTTATACAGTACCGCGCCATCGGCTTGCATTCAACAATCCCCCAGTTATCCCATAAAAAACTATTATAGCATTCGTATTGTTTTTAATGGCCGTGCCTGGGCAGGCGTTGCTGCCCGGGAATGGCGAGCTACAAGGCCTGGCTGGCGGTGAAATGGGCGCGCGCGGCGGTGCTGCTAGCTTTCGGAGGAATTGCCCAGGTGATAGGCCTGGAGTAGCGCATTTTTGAGTGCAGGGTGCTGTTCGAGATCGTCAATGCCCAGTTCGCTTGTCGCGATGGCCTGCAGCAGGCCAAGTGTTTTCTTTTTCCGCGCGCCGGTAAAAAACGCCTCCAGATCAAATACCCCCTCTGACAGATAGTCTGTGGCCAGCCCTTGCGCGTTATCAAAGCGGATTTCTTCTTCCTGCATGACTTCGTAGAGATAGGAGTAGGTGTCGATGCCATGCATTCTGGCCAGAATCGCATGGACCGATGGCAGAGAAGCGCCGGGTTCCAGGAATTTGTTCAGCTCGATGGTCGAAAACAGGGAATACGTCTCGCCCTTGAAAGAAAAATCGATATGGGCGTCTATGCTGTTCTTCATCTTGTCTGCCAGTGCTGAGTCAATATCAGAAGTACTTATGATTTGAGGGCTGGCCACGTTCCAGCCGCTGAAACATCTCGTTACACCTTGTAACCCGTGGGATATAGCCCGGAAACCTCGCTTCCCTATCATGCATTACATCAACGGTCAGCGCAGCTTTCAAGTGCCCAGTCGGTAACTGTCATGACTCGTTTGATTTTTTCAATTTTACAGGAATTAAATTATGAAAAAAGCACTTCAAGTTGCAGTTCTCGCTTCCCTGCTCACCTCGTTTTCGGCTTTTGCACACCATCCCGCCGAAGACATCCTTGATCCGGAAACCTGGGATATGATCGACCAGAATCTGGTCGATGCGGATTCGCCGCATCTGGATCTGGATTTTACGACTATGGGCCGTTAATGGTGATCTTGAAGCACCCGATCAACTGAAGATCGGGCAGAAATCAGAAACGGGCACGCTATAACGGCGTGCCCGTTTTTCTTGTTTGACACTTGCTTACTTAGACGGCGTCTGTGGAATGCCGGGCTTCATATCGGAACGGCAGTAAGCCTCGAATTGTTCTTTCGGTAATGGCTTTGAGTAGAAGTATCCCTGGAATATATGGCAGTCGTGGCTCAGGAGAAATTCAAGCTGCCCGCCTGTTTCCACGCCCTCGGCCACGATATTCAGCTTGAGAATTTTTGCCATGTTCAGGATGGTCACGACCATCGCCCGATCTCCCTCTTTCTGGCTGAGTGCGCCGACAAAGGCGCGATCAATCTTGATCTCGTCCAGAGGAAGCCGGTTCAGGTAGCTCAGTGATGAGTAGCCGGTGCCGAAGTCGTCCATCGAGAACCGGATGCCGGATGTTTTAAGCCGGTTCATGACCTGAATGACGCGGCTGATATCATCCGCCACAATCGACTCTGTAACTTCGAATATGAGTTTGCGGCACAACTCCCCGTCAAGATGACGCTGCACCAGCGCTTCGACCTGCGCCACGAAGTTGTGATGCGTGAACTGCCGCATGCTGATATTGATGGAGAACTGGTCGAGCTTTATGCCTTCATCCCGCCATTCACGCAGTGTCCTGAACCCCGTTTCCAGGATGTGGTTTCCCAGTTCGATGATCAGCCCGGTCTGTTCGGCAATGGGGATGAACTGGGTGGGCGAAACGGAGCCGAGTGCCGGGTTGTCCCAGCGCGCCAGGGCCTCGGCGCCGATAATTTTTCCATCGCGGTCGATCTGCGGCTGGAAGTGCAGCGTGATTTCCTTGTTGGGCAGGGCGAAATGGAGCAGGCGTTCGATCTCCAGATGGCCCTCGACCCGGTCGGATATTTCCTTGTTGAACATGAAAACGCCGTCACGCCCATTGGCCTTGACCTCGTACATCGCGATGTCGGCTTCCTTGATGAAGCTGTGGGCATTGGCGATGCCGCCGTGAATAAGGCTCACGCCGATGCTGGCACTGATATATAGGTGGTGCTGGTCGATGACATAGGTTTCCTTGAGCAATGAGATAAGCTGCCCGGATACTTCCAGCGCGGTACGCTCGCACGCCGGTCTGTCGATGAAATTGTTGCCGGTAATGATGAATTCGTCGCCCCCGAGACGTGCAACGATATTGTTTCCCGGGACCTGTTGCAGGCGAGAGGCGATGCTTTGCAGAAGGTGGTCGCCCACATCGTGCCCCAGCGAGTCGTTGACGGTCTTGAAGTGGTCCAGGTCGATAAGCAGAAGATAGGAAAACGCCTTGCTCTCCCTCAGGGTGTTGATCTGTTTCTGCAGGTTTTCGATGAAGTATTGCCGGTTATGCAGCCCGGTGAGAGCATCGTGGGTGGCCTGATGATTCGCCTGCATCAGCAACTGGTAGCTGCTGTTGGCGGCGTAAAGCAGAACCCAGGCCAGTGTGGCGGCGAAAATGGTGAGCACATAACCATACCACTCGCCGATGAAGAAAAAGTAGATGATCAGCGGGATCATCAGAATCAGGATGGTCGGCCGGTAAAGGCGCCGGTCCGAGGCCAGCAGCGAAGAAGCAACGACCGAAGCGCCGATTTCAGTGAAGATGGCAATGTAGTGGAGTTTGTATGCATCCTGCCCGATATAGAGCAGGAATATCAGCGTCCACAACAGAAAGAAGGCATAGATGAACCACGAGCACTGACGATACCATTGGTCACGCCGGTTTTCGCTCATCGTGTCGAAGTTGAAACTGCGGTAAAGCCGGTATCCCCAGGCTGAAGCAGCAATGACCAGCAAATACCAGACGAATGCCGGAGTGAAAACCCCGTTCAGCCAGCCGAGAAAGAGATAACCAAGCCCCGGAAAGAGCGATAGCGCGATGAACAGGGGAATCTGGCGGTGCAAAAACAGATAGAAGCGCTTGTCTCTCATGAAATTCGTATTCGGGGTGTTTTTTGCCGATGTGAGAAATATACTCTGGGCAGAGGCTAAAAATTACTATTTTTTAAGTAGGGCTAAAAGGGATGGGTGTTTTTCGTTGCACCCTGTATTCACTGTTCTGTTTTATTGGTGAGCTGTCCGGCGCCTGGAATGGTGTTCATGCAGCTGGAAGTAAGTATGGATATTGACGAGTTGCTGGCGCAAATCCGCGCCTGCCGCGTGTGCGAGGCGCATCTGCCGCTGGGGCCGAAGCCGGTTTTGCGTGCGGCGGCAAGTGCGCGGCTGATGATCGTGGGGCAGGCACCGGGGCGGCGGGTGCATGAGACGGGGATTCCATGGAACGATCCTTCCGGAGACCGGCTGCGTGGGTGGCTGAACATGTCGCGCGAGGCGTTCTACAACGAGCAACGCATCGCCATCATTCCAACCGCTTTCTGCTATCCGGGTACGGGTACCAACGGCGACCTGCCGCCACGCCCGGAATGCGCGCCGCTGTGGCATCCGCAATTGCGCGCCCAACTGCCACACCTGCGCCTGACCTTGCTGGTTGGCAGCCATGCGCAGGCTTATTACCTTGGCAAGCGTGCCGGGAAGACGCTTGGCGCCACGGTGCGGAATTGGCAGGCGTATCTGCCGGAGTTTTTTCCGCTGCCGCACCCAAGCCCGCGCAATCAGCGCTGGTTCAAGGCGAACCCATGGCTGGAAGAGGAAGTCATCCCGGCGCTGCGCCAGCGATTATCGCTACTCATGGTGGATTAGAACCGGCTAGAATTAAAGCTATTCGCAGCGCCCGGATTGGTTCCGGGCCGGCGCCGACAAGGAGGTCAAATGCTACGTTCTCTTTTTCAAGCACTCATCACGCTGTCACTATTATCTTTCCTGAGCTTTGCCGCGAACGCGGCGCCGTTGAAGGATGTGCCGGGCAGCAAGGATCACCCGATGGTGTCGCGTTATGCCGGCTCCATTGTGATCGGCTACAAACTGGATAAATTCGATGAAGCAGAACTGGTGCAGGGGCCTGCGACCTACCGCGACGGCCAGCGCGGCTTCGAAAAATCCCGGATGCTGCAGGGGCAGCGTACCCGGCTTCTATATGTGGTGCCGAAAGACCGCAGCTCGCTGGAGGTGATGAAAAACTATGAAGAAGCCCTGGCGAAGGCGGGTTTTTCCACCCTCTATTCCTGCTCGCGTGCCCAGTGCGGCAAGCAGATCGCCTCGGCGATCTACTTCAGCCCGCAGAACCCCAGGCAGATTACCGGCAAGCAACTGTCCGAATACGCTTTCTCAATGAAGGTCGACGACGAGCGCCTGCTCACCGCCAAGCTGGCCCGTCCGAGCGGGGATGTTTACGTGACGGTGTTCGCAGCCATGCAGGAGAATGCTTCGAATGTCGATGCCAGCCATCGTGTCGCGGTCTTCGTCGAGGTGGTGGAAGTCAAGCCGATGCAGGGCAATATGGTCACGGTCAACGCCGCAGCCATGCAGAAAGGCCTTGCCAGTGAGGGCAAGATCGCCATTTACGGGATTTATTTCGACTCCGACAAGGCGGATATCAAGCCGGAGTCCAGGCCGCAACTCGATGAAATGACCGCATTGCTGAAGGGCGCTCCCCAGCTCAAGGTTTTCATCGTTGGTCACACGGATAATCAGGGCAAGCTCGACTACAACCTCAGCCTCTCACAGCGCCGGGCGGAAGCAGTCGTCAAAGCGCTGGCGCAGCAGGGCATCAGTGCCCAGCGCCTGCTTGCAAAGGGCGTGGCCAACCTCGCCCCGGTAGCAAGCAATGCCAGCGAAGACGGGCGCGCCAGGAACCGGCGGGTGGAGCTGGTCGAGCAATAAGCGCCAGCGCGCTGGTTTAAGCCCGACCCTTGGTTCGGGCGGGACGCTTCACCGGCTTTGCAGCTGTGCCTGGACGCGCTTTGGGAGCGGGGCCTGCGGCGGGTTTCTTAGCTGGCTGAGTCTGATGGCCGGGGCGGCGCACGCCTTCCACGGCGGTTCCGGTGCCGGCTGGCTGCCAGAAAGGCACCAGATGTCGCTTGCCGTTGCCGATCAGGTCGCTGCGTCCCATGCGTTTCAAAGCCTCGCGTAGCAGCGGCCAGTTGTTGGCATCGTGATAGCGCAGGAAAGCCTTGTGCAGGCGGCGCTGGCGTTCGCCCATGGGGATGGGCACTTCTTCGCTGCTGCGCGTGACTTTCTTGAGTGGATTCCGGTGGGTGTGGTACATGGTCGAGGCCAGCGCCATCGGGGTGGGCAGGAAAGCCTGCACCTGGTCCGGGCGGAAGCCGTTGGCCTTGAGCCATAGCGCCAGGTTGAGCATATCCTCGTCGGTGGTGCCAGGGTGGGCGGCGATGAAGTAGGGGATGAGGTACTGCTCCTTACCCGCCTCTTTTGAAAACTTCTCGAACATCGCCTTGAACTTGTCGTAAGATCCCATGCCCGGCTTCATCATTTTCGACAGCGGGCCGGGTTCGGTATGCTCGGGGGCGATCTTGAGGTAGCCGCCGACGTGGTGGGTCACCAGTTCCTTGACGTATTCCGGGCTTTGTACCGCCAGATCGTAGCGCACGCCGGAGCCGATCAGCACGCGCTTGATGCCGGGAATGGCGCGCGCCTTGCGGTAAAGCTGTACCAGCGGGCCGTGGTCGGTGCCCATGTTGATGCAGATGTCGGGGAACACGCAGGACAGGCGGCGGCAGGCAGATTCGATTTTCTCGTCCTTGCAGTGCAGCCGGTACATGTTGGCGGTCGGGCCGCCCAGGTCGGAAATCGTCCCGGTGAAGCCCGGCGTCTTGTCGCGGATTTCCTCGATCTCGTGCAGGATCGAAGCTTCCGAGCGGCTCTGGATGATGCGCCCCTCATGCTCGGTGATGGAGCAGAAGGTGCAGCCGCCGAAGCAGCCGCGCATGATGTTGATCGAGAAGCGGATCATCTCGAAGGCCGGAATCTTCGCATCGCCATAGGCCGGGTGCGGGCGCCGGGCATAGGGCAGATCGTAGACGTGATCCATTTCCGCCGTGGTGAGCGGAAACGGCGGCGGGTTGAACCACACGTCGCGCTCGCCGTGGCCCTGTACCAGTGCGCGCGCGTTGCCGGGGTTGGATTCCAGATGCAGGATGCGCGAGGCGTGGGCGTAGAGCACCGGGTCGTCCTTCACCTGCTCGTAGGAGGGGATGCGCACGACGGTGTGGGTACGGTCCTGTTTTGGCTTTGGGTGGAAATGCAGCGGCGCTTCAACCCCAACCCCTCCCGGCCTCCCCTTGTCAGGGGAGGAGAAAACCATAGTCTCCCCCCTGACAAGGGGGGCTGGGGGGGTTAAAGCCGGTTTCTCATCGTAGGGATTGGCATGCGCCGCCACCGGGCCCGGCGTATCGAGATGGCTCGAATCCATCTCCGCCCAGCCTTCCGGAATCCCTTTGCGCATGAAGGCCGTGCCGCGCAGATCGGTGATCTCGGCAATGGCTTCCCCGGCGGCGAGTCGATGGCTCAATGACACCAGCGCGCGCTCGGCGTTGCCGTAGATCAGCATGTCGGCCTTGGAGTCGGGCAGCACCGAGCGCCGCACCTTGTCCGACCAGTAATCGTAGTGGGCGATGCGGCGCAGGCTGGCCTCGATGCTGCCGACCACCACATTGGCCTTGGGATAGGCCTCGCGGCAGCGCTGCGAATACACGATCACGGCGCGGTCGGGGCGCTTGTTGGGTTCGGCGTTGGCCGTGTAGGCATCGTCGGAGCGGATCTTGCGGTCCGAGGTGTAGCGGTTGACCATCGAGTCCATGTTGCCGGCAGTGACGCCGAAAAACAGGTTGGGCTTACCCAGTTGCTTGAAGGCCGCCGGGCTGTGCCAGTCGGGCTGACTCAGGATGCCGACGCGGAAACCCTGGTCCTCCAGAAGCCGCCCCACCAAGGCCATGCCGAAGCTGGGGTGGTCGATGTAGGCGTCGCCGGTGACGATGATGACATCGCAGCTGTCCCAGCCAAGTGCGTCCATCTCCGCGCGCGAGGTGGGCAGGAAAGGCGCAGTGCCGAAGCGTTTGGCCCAGTATTTGCGGTAGGAGGTGATATTGGGTGCGTTTTGCATGGGGCCTATTTTAATCTATTGCTACGTCGAAAAATGGGTCATAAAAACTTAAGCTGCCCGTAATCTGACCGTCACTCAGAGAAAATTTGCCGCGAATGAATCCTGGCGGCCGTGACATGAGGCGATCGTGGCTGGACCTCGTCCGCCCGGAATTGCGTAAAAATGGATGTTCCGGGCAAAAAAAATCCCAACCGATAAGAGTTGGGATTTTAAATTATGGTGGAGGCGGCGGGAATCGAACCCGCGTCCGCAAGCCCTCTACAGGCAGTTCTACATACTTAGTCCGATTATTTGGTTTTAACCCTTGTCACGCCAACCGGACAGGCTGGACTTGGGCGAGTTACCTTTTATTTAGCAGCGGTTCAAGTAACCCGGACCGCCGCGATCTCATGTGAATGACTCTGCGGTCAGTTGCCTGACACGGCCCATGAGAGAACCGTTGCAGAGGCTAAGCCTTAAGCGGCTACAGCGAAGTTTTCGTCGTTTGCGACTAGTTTTTTCCAGATGTATTTACGAGGTAACTGGTCCTCGGTATGCCCTACGCTGCTTTGCAACCCACGTCGAAACCGGGTCGCCCCCATGCTTTACATTGACTGAGTATCTTGGACAAAGTTCAACATGAATGCTCATTTTATCACAAGGGTCGTTACAGAAAGCGCAATAGTTCCGCCGGGTGTTCGATGGAAGCGTGCGCGCCCCATTGTTCCGGATGGTCATTTGCGCCGAGGTAGCCATAGCGTGCGAGGATGGGCATCATGCCGGCGGCGATGGCGGCTTCCATGTCGCGCTCGGCGTCGCCGATATAAGCGCACTGCTCAGGCGCTATGGCGATTTCACGGCTGGCGCACAGCATCGGTTCGGGATGCGGTTTGGAGTGGGCGCAGGTGTCGCCGCTGATAATAGTGGCTGCGCGGTCGCTCAGACCGAGTGCCGTCATGAGCGGGCCGGTGAAGCGGGCCGGTTTATTGGTAACGATTCCCCACGGAACTTTTCTCTGTTCAAGGGCGTTCAGGGTTTCGGCCATGCCCTCGAACAGGCAGGTGAGACGGCACAGGTTGGCCGTGTAGAGTTCCAGGTATTCTGCCCTCATGGCGGCGAAACGCGGGTCTTCCGGATTCAGGCCAAAACCTGCTTCGAGCAGGCCAATTGTGCCGTGTGAGGCATAGGGGCGGATCTGTTCGTGAGGGAGCGGAGGCAGGCCATGTCTGCGGCGTTGTTCGTTGAGTGCGAAGCCCAGGTCCAGCGCCGTGTCGGCGAGCGTGCCGTCGAGGTCGAACAGGACTGCCTTGATCATCCTGCGGTCTCTGTTATTCGGCTTCGCGGCGGCAGGCCATCAGGTAGTTGACCGTGGTGTCTTCTCCGAGAGAGTAGACCTTGGATAACGGGTTGTAGCTCATGCCGGTGATCTGATTGACGGTCAGCCCCGCGGTACGGCAGTGCCGTGCCAGTTCGGAGGGCTTGATGAATTTGGCATAGTCGTGGGTGCCGCGCGGCAGCATGTTGAGAATGTATTCGGCGCCAATCACAGCAAACAGGTAGGACTTGATGTTGCGATTGAGCGTGGAGAAGAATACATGGCCGCCAGGTTTGACCAGCTGGGTGCAGGCTTTGACGACACTTAAAGGGTCGGGTACATGCTCCAGCATTTCCATGCAGGTGATCACATCGTAGCTGCCAGGTGATTGCTGTGCCAGTTCCTCCACAGCGATCAGGCGATAATCCACGCTCTGGCCGCTTTCCAGCAGGTGAAGCCTGGCGACCTTTAAAGCTTTTTCGCCCAGATCGATTCCGGTGACGCTGGCACCGCGTGCTGCCATGCTTTCCGACAGGATGCCGCCGCCGCAGCCGACATCCAGTACCTGTTTCCCTGCCAGGCTGGCGAGGCTGTCAATGTATTCCAGACGCAGGGGGTTGATGTCATGCAGCGGCTTGAATTCGCTGTTGGGATCCCACCAGCGGTGAGCCAGCTGGCTGAATTTGTCGAGTTCCTGATGATCGGCGTTTTGTGTTGCGGATGGATTACTCATGTTTCTTGCCTATTCTTTCCTGCCAAAGTGCGGCTTGCGTGGACAATTGCTGCCGCGGGAGTGTGCGCAGATCGCAGTTCTCCACGACAGGAACGCCGTTCACCCATACGTGGGTGACATGCTCACGGCCAGCCGCATATACCAAATGTGAGACCACATCATAACATGGCATGGTCTCCAGTTTGTCGAGCCTGATTGCGGCGATGTCTGCGGCTTTTCCGGGTTCCAGTGAGCCTATCCTTTGATCAAGCCCCAGAGCGCGGGCGCCATTGAGTGTTGCCATTTCCAGAGCGTCAAATGCTGGCAGTCTATCCGCCTTGCCGCTGGTGCCTTTGGCGAGCAATGCCGCAAGGCGCATTTCCTGAAACATGTCGAGCCGGTTGTTGCTGGCAGCGCCATCCGTTCCGAGTCCGACGTTGATTCCCTGTTCCATCATGGCGTGTGCGGGCGCAATGCCGCTTGCCAGTTTGAGATTGGAGGTGGGGCAGTGGGCTATATGGCAACCCTGGCGGGCAAGTGTTTCCATTTCGCTCTGTTTCAGATGTACTGCATGGACCGCAATCAGGTTGGGAACCAGCAAGCCCAGATTCTGCAGGCGTTGTAGCGGTCTGAGCTGATGCTGTTTCAGACTTTGCTGGATTTCATCTTCTGTTTCGTGAAGATGAATGTGGATCGGCAAGTCCAGCTGGTCGGCATAGGTCAGTACCTTGCTCAGCGTTTTGTCGCTGACGGTGTAAGGTGCGTGGGGTGCGAGCGAGAAAGAGAGCAGCGGTTCCGCCGAAAACTGGTCGCGGATGGCTAGCCCCTTGTGCAGGTAAGTGTCTGCATCGCTTGCATAAGGGGTGGGAAAATCCAGGGCAATCAGGCCGATAGTGGCTCTCATCCCTGATTTGAGAACGGCTTCGGCTGCGGCATCCGGAAAAAAGTACATGTCATTGAAACAGGTGATGCCGCCACACAGCATTTCTGCGCAGGCCAGCAGCGTTCCGTCATGCACGAATTGTGCCGAGACGTGGCGGCTTTCTGTCGGCCAGATATGCTGCTGCAGCCATTCCATCAGCGGCAGATCGTCGGCCAGACCGCGCATGAGATTCATCGCCGCATGTGTGTGCAGATTGATCAGCCCGGGAATGAGGACGTGCTCTGCAAGCGTGATCACGCGGTGGGCAGAATACTGCATGTGAGCTTCAGTCGTCGGCAGGAGGGCGGCGATGTTCCCTGCGCTGATGACGATGCTGTGATGATTCAGAACCTGATGTGCGGGCCGGACAGGAATCACCCAGCGTGCATCAATGATGGTATCGGCTTGTTGCATTTTGAAATCCGGCCAAGAAAAAAGCCCCGCAATAGCGGGGCTTTTCGGGAGAGTTCAACCTTTTACTTCTGGGTTGGCTTCTGTACCTTAACTTCAACCATCACGCGGCGGTTGGGTTGCAGGCATTCAACCAGTTTCTTGTTTTTGCCGCTTTCCCTGCCTTTGACATCGCTGCAGGCTGTGACTGGCTCAGCCTCGCCCTTGGCTGCGGTTTCGATACGGCCAGCATCAATACCCTGGCTAACCAGATATTCCTTGACGGCAGCGGCACGACGCTCAGACAGATTCTGGTTGTAGCTGTCTTTGCCAATGCGATCGGCATGGCCAGTTACCAGAACCACTTCCACTTGTGGATACTGTTTCATTTTGCCGACGACGTCGTCGTTCAGCTTCTGTTTTCCGTCTGCACGTACAACAGATTTGTCGAAATCAAACAGGGTTTCGGCTTGCAGGGTGATTTTGTCGAAAGCTGGTTTTTCAGGTCCGGCAGGAACAACAGGTGCCGGGGCTGCAGCAGCTTTTTCTTCTTTCTTGACCAGATCAGGGTCGCACTCTGCAATGGCCATGGCTGGAGTCCAGTAGCCGGTTTTCCAGCATTCTTTGTAGTTGTTCAGAACTACATTGCCACGGGTGTCGATCAGGTAGCCCTCTTTCTCCACTGTGTGAGCAAAGGCGGCGCCAGAAAAGGCCGCGCCCAGAACCAGACTCAGGGTGATGCCGGCAATTTTGGTAGATTTCATATTTTTCTCCTAAGATGGTTTGTACGGTATGTCTTGATGTATTTAGAACGAATATAACTTATATACCCGACATTAGGACATAAATGACAAAAAAATTCAAGTTTATAAGGGGTTTACTGCTTTTGAAGCAGGGTAAACAGCTCCGAGTTGTCTCCCCGGCGATGTCCCTGCCAGATCAGGCGCCATCCCTGTTCAGTCTGCTCGGGCAGGCTCGCCTTGTTCTGGATTAATTTCAGTTCGCAGTGGTTGTCGTCAATTTCATCCCGAAGCGTGATGATGCCTGCAAAGTAGTGCAGCAGGGCGCGCTGCGGCTCTCCCAGTTGCTTGCTGCCGATGCAGTTGTATTGGGCTGGCAGGCTGCCTTGCATGGAGTCGATCATGGCGCGGTAACTCTTGTCGGAATCAAGCCATGGGAGCCAGATTGTAGCAAGCAGCCCCCAGGCCAGGGTGATTCCCAGGGCTGAATTGACAATCCCGCGTAGCGCGCCACGCTTCATGCGCGCGATGACTATAAGCCATGCTGTGCTGAGCGCCGCGGCCAGAAGCAGGGCCAGACCATCGAGGTGTGCGATGTAGCCGGGCTGACGTTTGTCAAACCAGTGAGCGATTTCTGCCGGGTGCCCGGTCAGGGTGGCGTACCACCCCAGCCATAATACGCCGGCAAAAAGGCTGAATGTCATAACGCTGAACCAGTCCAGTGAGTTGGCCGCACCCCTGCGCAGGGAATTAACGGCTGCAGTTGCTAGAACTGACAGTGGTGGAAGTAGCGGCAGGGCGTACACGTCGCGTGCTACGACGGCAGTGCTCAGAATAAGCAGAATGACCAGAAATGCGGTGAGCGGCAGAGCAATGGCGGGAATGAGTCCGTCCTTCCAGTTGTGGCGCCACAAGGTCCAGAGCGCCAGGGGCAGGGCGGGCCAGGCAAACCAGGGCAGGATGGTGAGGTAATAACCGGGCTCGGAGCCGGCGCTGACGGGTGTTGTGCTCGTCAGGTACCCAAGGTTGTGGGCCCATAGCCACTCTGTGAATAGCTCGGGTGCGTGCTGGTAAAGCAGGGTTGGCCAGATGGTGAGCCAGGGCAGGGCTGCAATGAATGCTATAACCAGGCTGGTGGCGTACTTGCGGCTGCGCCAGGCGCCGGACAGAATTGGCAGGAGCAGTGCGGTAATGGCGATGACGCCGGGCTCGAACAGGCCTTTGGACATGAAGCCGATGCCCATGCCGCTGCCGATGATTATCCCGGCAATAATCGAGCGGCGCGGCGCCAGAGCCAGGCCGTAAAGAGCAGTCGCCACGCCTGCCAGTAAGGCGGTGTCGGTGATGATCTGGTGGGTGCGCACCACCAGGCCAAGACAGGCAATCATGATCAGGGCGGTAATCCGGCCATAGCCTTTGCCCCATAGTTCACGTCCGGTCAGGCCGGTGAAGATCAGCGCCAGCCCCATATAAAGCCCGCTGGCGAGGCGGGCGCCGTCATGCAGCGGCAGCCATCCGGAAAACAGTTTGGCAAGCGCGGCGGCAGTGAGGTAATAGAGCGGCGGTTTTTCCATGAAGGGTTCGCCGGCCAGCATGGGAATCACCCAGTCGCTACCCTGAAGGATCGAATAGACGAGCCCGAAGCTATAGGCATCGTCAGGTTTCCATGGGTCGTGGCCCACGAGTCCGAGTAATGTCCAGAGCGCGCAAAGCGTGACCACCCAGCCCAGATGGATGTGGGGCGCTTGGTGAGGGGGCTCAAAGAAAGTCATATACAGGCAGTCGCCGCAAAAAAGAAAGGCAGCCTGGGCTGCCTTTCTTTCTGAATCGGATGCGGACTTATTTCATGCCGTATTTCTGGCGGAACTTCTCGACGCGGCCAGCGGTGTCCACAATCTTCTGTTTGCCAGTATAAAAAGGGTGGCATTGCGAACACACTTCAACGGTCAGGTTTTTACTCATGGTGGAGCGGGTCTTGAAAGTAAAACCACAGCTGCAGTTCACGTTGATTTCGTTGTAATTTGGGTGGGTATCCGGTTTCATGATTCAAATCCTTGCCTGTTGCTCGGTTTTTGGCATTTGAGTGCCGCGAAAAATGGCGTAATTATCCATGATTCAAGTCGGGTTGGCAAGGTGTTTGTGGTGAATACGAGCTGCTCGCGGGACGTTGCTCAGATCAAGCCCTTACGCACCAGCTCGCTTTTCAGATAAGCGTAATAAATGGGCGCCGCCACTACGCCCATAATGCCAAAAGCCGCTTCCATGGCCAGCATGGCGAGCAACAGCTCCCACGCCTGGGAGCGTATCTGGGTGCCGATGATGCGGGCATTGAGGAAGTATTCCAGTTTGTGGATGATGATCAGGAACAGCAGCGAGGCCACGGCGATTTGCAGCGAGTGTCCCAGGCTGACGACGACAATGACGGAGTTGGAAATCAGATTGCCAACGACCGGCAGCAAACCGGCCAGGAACGTGATGATAATCAGGGTCTTGGTCAGAGGTAGATTAACGCCGAGCAGAGGCAGAATCACGACCAGATAAATGGCGGTGAAAAATGCGTTCAGCGCCGCGATCCTGACCTGGGCAAAGACGATGCGGCGAAAAGCGTCACCGAGCAATCTGACCCGTTCAGCCAGGGCGCCTGAGAGAGGGCCGTAGCGGTGTTGCGCAGTGACTTCGCGCAGCGAGATCATGGCGCCGATGATCAGGCCGATCAGCACGTGAACCAGGGTGCGCCCCATCTCTTTGCCTGCGGTTTGTACCGTGCTGGCATGGGTGCGCAGCAATTCTACGGCGGCGATCTGGATTCCCTCGGCGCTGGTTGGTAACTTTTCCACCAGCCATTCAGGCAGCATGGTGCGGGAACCTTCAATGATGACGGCCATTTTCTGCAACAGCGTAGGAAGCTTGCTGGTGTCGCTGTGAAAAAATGACATCAGGCCGATGGTGGCCAGGGTGATCAGGGTCGCCATCAGGCTTGCCAGCAACGCAACTGCGACGATTTTGGCTGGCCGCCCGCCAAAGCGGCGCAGATTGATGCGTGCAGCAAGCAGGTGGACCAGTTCGTACATCAGCAGCCCTGCCAGCAGCGCCGGCAGAAGGTGCGAATAAACAACGAAAACAAGCAGTATGGCCGCTATCATCCAGGTGGCCATTTCAATATGGCGAAGGTTGAACTCTTTAGAGAGAGCCATGGTTTTCCTCGTTGACGGCGACGCCGATCTGTTCTGATACGTGTTGCGGTGTCAGTTTCATCAGGCAGTCAAGATGGCCGAGCGGGCATTCGCGCTTGAAGCAGGGGCTGCATGTCAGATTCAGGCTGAGGATATGTGCCTTGTCTGACAGGGGGGGCGTGAAGCCGGGGCTGCTGGAGCCATAGAGGGCGGCCAGTGGTTTGTCCAGCGCGGCAGCGACATGCATCAGGCCGGAATCGTTGCTGACGATCACGCTGGCCGAGGCGAGCAGATCCACGGCTTCGTTGAGGCTGCTCTTGCCGCACAGGTCGAGGCAGGCGCCCTCACTTAAGGATGCTGCTTCGGCACCGGCTTCGGCGTCCTTGGCGGAGCCGACCAGCCACACCTGGTAGCCCTGCTCGCGCAGCAATTTTCCCAGTGCGGCAAAATGCGCTACCGGCCAGCGTTTTGCCGGGCCGTATTCGGCGCCTACGCATAGTGCGGCAATCCGGGGTTCAGGGCTCAGGCCGAGCCTGGCCAGGGTGGCGAGGCGCTGCTGCTCGTCTATGTCCAGCCTGGGGCGGGGGATGGGGCTGGGCAGGGGCTTGTCAGGAGTGTCGGCAAGCGCCACGAAGCGCTCCACCATCAGCGGCAGCTTGATCTTGTCCAGTATGCGAGTGTCGTTGAGCAGGCCCCAGCGCATTTCGCCGCGATAGCCTGTACGCCTGGGAATCCCGGCGAAGAACGGCACCAGGGCGGACTTCCAGGAGTTGGGCAGCACGATGGCCTGGTCGTATTGCCTTTGGCGCAAGGCCTTGCCCAGTTGATAGCGGGCTGCCAGGTTGAATTCGCCATGCCCGAACGGGTTGGCGATGGCTTCATGCACTTCTGCCATGCGCGTCAGCAAAGGGAGCGTCCAGGCAGGTGCAAGTACATCCAGCAGTAGTCCGGGGTGAAGCTGATGCAGGCGCATGAACAGCGGCTGAGCCATGACCATGTCGCCCACCCAGGAGGGGGCGATGATCAGGATCTTGTAGGGTTGCGAGGCCATGAGGCCGCAGTTTAACCCAAAAAAAACACTTGAACCGCAAAGTCACAAAGAACGCAAAGGGAATCCGAGTATGAGAATGCTTCGCGTCTTTGCGGTTATGGAATCTGATCCTTAAGGTTTAGCCCCGTATCTATTCATGCCGGTGGACCGCTACCGGAATCTGCTTGCGCCCGAATTGGCTGGCTAATGCAAAGCGTTCAAAACGCCCGGCGATGGCCGTGCCGCAATGCGGGCAATGGCCATCATCGCTCAGGTGGTAGGCGTTGATCTGGTACCAGTCGCGTTCGATCAGTGCCGCCTGGCATTTCGGACAGTAGGTGGTGTCGCCCGCCGGGTCGTGCACGTTGCCGGTATAGACATAATGCAGGCCCTGATCCATGGCGATGCGCCGCGCCCGGCTGAGGGTGGCGCCCGGGGTGGCGGGGATGTCTGTCATCTTGTAATCGGGGTGGAAGGCCGAGAAATGCAGCGGCACTTCCGGCCCCAGTTCCTTGGCGATCCACTGGCATAGTGCAGTGATTTCCTGCTCCGAATCGTTCTGGCCAGGGATGATCAGGGTGGTGATTTCCAGCCAGCACGGGGTTTCGTGATGGATGTAGGCGAGTGTGTCCAGCACCGGTTGCAGGTGTCCTGCACACAGGCTGTGGTAGAAATTGTCGGTGAAGCCTTTCAGATCCACATTTGCTGCGTCCATCTTGGCGAAAAATTCGCGTCCTGCCGTTTTGTGAATGTAGCCCGCCGTGACAGCAACGGTCTGGATGCCGCGCGCATGGCAGGCGTCCGCGGCATCCATGGCGTATTCGGCGAAAATCACCGGATCGTTGTAGGTGAAGGCCACGCTCTTGCAGCCGTGATGTGCGGCGGTGCGGGCGATTTCTTCCGGTGAGGCCTGATCCATCAGGCGGTCCATGTCGCGGGCCTTGCTGATGTCCCAGTTCTGGCAGAACTTGCAGGCCAGATTGCAGCCCGCGGTGCCGAACGAGAATACGCTGCTGCCGGGATAGAAGTGGTTGAGCGGTTTTTTTTCGATCGGGTCGATGCAGAAGCCCGATGAGCGCCCGTAGGTGGTGAGAATCATCTTGCCGCCGATATTCTGGCGCACGAAACACAGGCCGCGCTGGCCCTCGTGCAGCTTGCAGTCGCGCGGGCACAGATCGCACTGGATGGTCTTCTCATCCAGCGTGTGCCACCAGCGGCCAGGGTGGCTGGATTCAGCGGTATTCATGTGGATTCCTTCCATTTGCTCACGGTATAGCGGAACAATTTGACATCTTTATCCCAGAAATCGGGTGACAACCCTGCCTTGTGCTTGAGGTGGGCCATGAATTCGGCGGGATGCGGCAACTGTTCCCACACCTGGGGCAGAAAGGTGGAACGGTACGGCCCGTGCTCGAACACGATGCCGTCCACCAGAGGCCGCAATTGCGCCAGCGCGTCCTGCTCGCTGCTGAAGGCAATGGGTGACAGCGGCGAGAGCAGCGAAACTTCAAGCTGCGTTCTGTCCAGTTCATCCGCGATCAGTGGTGGAAAGCGCGGATCACGGCAGGCGGCAGCCAGGGCATTGGCCTTGATGTCGGTCAGCAAGGGGCGGTGCGCTTCCAGGCTGCCGATGCAGCCGCGCAATGTACCCTGCTGGGTGAGGGTGACGAAGGCCGCGCCCGGTTCCTTGAGCCAGGGAGCGGATTCATCCGCCTGCATAGGCTTGCCCAGCGCGCTGGAAATCGTTGCACGGGCGATGGCGAGCAGGACTTTTCCCTGTTCAGTGGACATGGCCGGGCTCTTCGAATGCAAATGCGCCGTAACCCACGACGCGGCTGTGGTCGCCCGCAGTGTCGCCGGAATTGCGCAGATCCAGCAGGTGCGGCTTCATGTGATGGTGCCGCGCGGCCAGCAGCAGGCCGTTGACCGGGGTGCCGCCGCAGGCCTGCTCGTGGCTGACCGGGGCGTCCAGCGCCAGGATGGCCTGTGCCGTCGCCTGGTCCACGCGTTTGGCTACATCATAGGGCAGGTAGTGGGAAAGGTCGGAGCTGATGACAATCAGGGTTTCCGAACCGCCCCACAGGTGTTCCAGCACTTCCGCCACTTCCTGCGGCGTGGCGTCACCCACGGCCAGCGGCACCAGGCTGAAATCGTCCAGCACCATCTGCAGGAAAGGCAGCTGCACCTCCAGGGAATGTTCCCAGGCATGGGCCGGGACACTCTCCACCACCTGCGGCAGGCCGGAAACCTGGGCCATGGCCTGCTGATCCAGCGCAATGATGCCCAGCGGGGTTTCAAAACTGTCGGCCTCAGGCAGCGCCAGCCCGCGTACCGGCACGCGGTGCACCGGGCCGAGCAGCACCACCCGCCGGATCTGGTGGCGTAGTGGAATCAGCTGGGCATAAGCGCTGGCTGCAATGGGGCCGGAATAGATATATCCGGCGTGAGGTACAATCAGCGCCTTGGGCGGGGCGATAGCTTCGGCAGGCGCAGCCACTGCGGCCAGCATGGCCTGGATGTCGTGTTTCAGCACACCAGCTTCGCCTGGATAGAAAGACCCGGCAACAGCGGCGGGACGGACTTCTTTCATGCTTTCCCCTCCTTGTCGTATCTGACAGTAAAATGGGGGCAGTCAACCTCTTAATCAATCATACCCCTGACATAATCCGGATCAATAGATGACCACCTTTTATGCTTTGATTCCCGCGGCCGGCTCCGGTTCACGCATGGGCTCGCCCAGGCCCAAACAATATCTCGAAATCGGCGGCCATCCCCTGATCTACTACGCGATTGCGCGTCTCTGCGGTTGCAGGGAAATCGAGCGGGTGTATGTAGTGCTGGCGCGCGACGACGAGCGCTGGGGCAGCTATGACTGGGAAGCCTTTGCACCGGCCCTGGTGCCGCTGTTTTGCGGCGGGGCGGAACGCTTCGAAAGCGTGCGCAACGGCCTCAGGGCGATTCAGGATGATGTGGCTGCGGACGACTGGGTGCTGGTGCACGATGCCGCCCGGCCGGGCCTGAGCGAGGAAGCGCTGGCGCGCCTGATCGCCGAAGGCGGGGCGGACGAAGTGGGCGGCCTGCTGGCGGTGCCGGTAGCGGATACCCTGAAGCGCTCCGACGGGGAGCATCATGTCGCTCATACCGAGCCGCGTGCCGGCCTGTGGCAGGCGCAGACGCCGCAGATGTTTCGCCACGGGGCCTTGCTGGAAGCCTTGTCGCAGCCGGGTACGCATGTGCCCACCGACGAGGCGCAGGCGATCGAGCTGATGGGGCTGAAACCCAGGCTGGTTCTGGGCGATAGCCGGAATTTCAAGGTGACTTACGCGCAGGATCTGGAAATGGCAGAACTGCTGCTCAATAAGGAGGCAAGATGAGAATCGGACAAGGTTTCGATGTGCATGCGCTGGTGGAAGGGCGCAGGCTGATCATGGGCGGTGTGGAAGTTCCATACCAGTTGGGTCTTGCCGGCCACTCGGATGCCGATGTGCTGCTGCACGCCATTTGCGATGCGCTGCTGGGCGCGGTGGGGTTGGGCGATATCGGGCGTCACTTCCCGGACAGTGATCCGGCTTTCAAGGGAGCCGACAGCCGCAAGCTGTTGCGTGAGGTAGTGCGTCTGGTGAGTCTTGAGGGATTTTACGTGGTCAATGTGGATGCCACGATCATCGCTCAGGCACCCAGAATGGCGCCCTATATTCCTCAGATGGAAGCCAATATCGCCGCCGACCTCGATGTGGATACCGGCGTCGTCAACGTCAAGGCAACGACCACCGAAAGACTCGGCTATACCGGTCGTGGCGAGGGGATTGCCGCGCAGGCGGTGTGCCTGCTGATGAAGGGCTGAATACGCGGTGGCAGGGGGAGAGCAGACAATCCGGCTGTTTTTTGCTCTGTGGCCGGATGCCGAAGTGCGGCGCGCGCTCGATCAGGCCGGCAGAAAGCTGCACACGGCGTGTGGCGGGCGCCGGATGCGGGCGCCGAATCTGCATCTCACTCTGGTATTTCTCGGCAATATCGCGGAGGCGCGGCTGGATGAACTGCGGACGGTGGCTGGGCACGTGTCTGGCATCCCTTTTTCCCTGACGCTGGATCATGTGGGCTGGTGGCGTCATAACCGGGTGGCCTGGACAGCGCCACTGGAAACTCCAGAGGCGCTGGAGGGATTGGTGACTCAGTTGCAGGAAGCCTTGCGCAACGCGGGCTTTACATTCGATGATCGGCCCGTTTTTGTGCCGCATGTCACTCTGCTCAGAAATGCCCGCTGTGATGGAGTGGAAATGCCGCCCATGATGCCTCTTGCTTGGGCGGCTGATGCTTTTGTGCTGGTGAAATCGGTGACCACCGATGCTGGCGCGACCTATGAAGTCATAGGCCGCTGGGGTCTTTCAGGTACGTCAGAGGAAAATGATGCTCTCTAGGTGGCCGGCCAGTTCCTTCTCGGTGGCCTTGGTGTAATCCTTATCTACATTCTCGCTCACCAGCTTGCTCACGTGGCTGTTGATGCAGCCCTTGAGCAGTCCCATGAAGGCCGGTGCTGCTACCAGAATGGCGCGCGTGTAGCTGTTCGAGGTGCGTCCGCTGTCCATCTCGCTTGCCAGTTGCTGGGCGAAGCGTTCCGCCTCGTTGTGTTTCGGGGACGTGGCCGGGACAAATGAGCCATGGCCGTCGCCTGCGCCGGGATTGTGGCCGGGGCGATCGGAGACCAGATTGCCGGCTTTTTCGCGGCTCTCCGGGTGAGCCAGTTCCTTGATCAGTTGCAGCCCTTTTTTTGGACCATGATTGGCGTACAGACGTGCGATGCTGGCATTTGCGACAAGAATCCAGGTGGTGCTCATAATGTTCAACACTCCTGATTGTGATTCCATTTGACCCGGTTGCAGTCGCCTGGAGTCGGGATTGAAAATCCATGCGTGAGTGCATTAGCGCATTTCACGATGGTCCTTACAGCCTAGCACTTTTTTTTCGCTGGTCAATTGAGACAGATCAATTTCATTGTGGCCATGAACTTTGCGCTAGTCCAAACGGCTCAATACAACTTTATCGCGCTGTGTGAGAATCTTCCTTGGCCCAAATAAGGACGACTACACGTGAAAATCATTACCCTGGTTTTAGCATTATTGCTGGCTTCCCCGATCGCTCAGGCGGGGGGAATCCAGCTCAGGAAAATAGCGATCAAGTCTGGCGAGGTGGAAGTTCCTGCGGAAATCGCCATTCCCGCAGGCAAAGGGCCATTCCCGCCTGTGCTGTATATCCATGCCAAACGGGGCTATGACGAAGTCGACCAGCGCCATATTTCCACGCTGGCAGAGCAGGGGTTTGTGGTGCTGGCGCCGGACTGGCAGGGCGGGCGCTTTATCGAGCGCTGGCCTTCGGCTCATGACCCGGCAACGGAAAATGATATCGAAGCCAGCCTGGATGCGCTCATGGCTTTGCCCGAAACTTGCCGGATGCCGGTGGGGGTGGTGGGTTACTCGCGCGGCGGTTATTACTCGATCCGCCTTGCAGCGAAACGCGGCAAGGACATTGCGGCAATAGCCGCCTATGCAGGCCACATGCAGAATCCGAATGCGCCGGAGCCGGAGCAGCTTTTCAGCGTGGCGCCGGAAATTTCTCAGATCACTACCCCCATGCTGTTCCTGATCGGCGAGCAGGATTTCGAATTGCGCCGCATCAATGGCGGCCGCGCTTTCTATGCTTTATATGAACGCGGGGTGCCGGTCGAGATGCAATATTACCCGCTGGCGCGCCGCGCTTTCGATTTCCGCAATGACCAGACGCCGGAAGAAAAAATCGCCGCCCGGCATGCGCGGGAGCGGGTCAAGGACTGGCTGCAGAAATATATGAAACTGGAACGGAACGGGCGCTGCAGTTAGTTTCCGAGGACTTTCTTCGCTATCTCCAGCATCGACTTATCACCCAGGCTGTGCGGCTGGAGGATAAGTCCATCGCTGTAGTGCGGGTAGTGCTTGAGCGTGGAGCGGGTATAGGCCGGGTCATAGTGCTGTTCCAGCAATTCCGCCACCAGCGTGTCCCATTCGCCCTGCTGCGCCATTTGCTGCCAGCGGGCGATGCGCTCCTTGCCGTGGAGGACGGAAAGAAACCCCAGTTTTTGCCCGAGTTCATCCGGGTCGGCGAGAAAATGCGCATATTCCTCTTTCAATAGCTCGACCCGTTGCGCAATGCTGGCTTCAACGCGGATGCACTGGCTTTGCCACATCGCAGCGATCAGGGTTTCCGGTACCCGGACATTGCCGATTTTCTTGCTTTCGGCTTCGACGTAGACGGGCAGGGCAGGATCAAAGCTGTGCAGCTTTGACCAGATCAGGCTTTCGAAAAATTTTTGCCCCGGCTGCGGCGTGCCGGGGACGTTGCCGAGCAGCGAGCCGCGATGGTTGGCCAGGCCTTCCAGGTCCAGCACCTGCGCGCCCGCCACCTGCAGCGCCTGCAGCAGACGGCTCTTGCCCGAACCAGTGGCGCCACACACTACGCGCCACTGGAAGCGGGCCGGCAGGGTGAGCAGGTCTTCCAGCACCTGGCGCCGGTAGGCCTTGTAGCCCCCGTCCAGCTGGCCGCTGTGCCAGCCCACCTGGTCCAGCACATGGGCCATGGAGCCGCTGCGCTTGCCGCCGCGCCAGCAATACACCAGCGGGCGCCAGTTTTTCGGCCTGGCGGCAAAGCCCTGCTCCAGATGCCTGGCGATATTACGCGATACCAGGACAGCGCCGGCTTTCTTGGCATCGAAAGGGGAGACCTGCTTGTGCATCGTGCCGATGCGGGCACGTTCCTCGTCGTCAAGTACGGGAAAGTTCAGCGCCCCCGGAATATGGTCCTCGGCAAATTCAGAGGGTGAGCGGACATCGATGATCTCGTCAAACTGCTCGAGCTGTGCTAGGTTTGCTTCCTTTACCAATTTCTTGACTCTGCTAAATAATGACAGCAATTAAATTAACACAGTTCTCGCATGGCGGCGGCTGCGGCTGCAAAATTGCACCTGCCCTTTTGAATGAAATCCTCGCCAACATGCCTGCCCGCCTGGTTCATCCCGATCTCATGGTCGGCACGGAAACCGGCGATGATGCGGCGGTCTATCGCCTCAACGATCATCAGGCGATTGTCGCGACAACTGATTTTTTCATGCCCATCGTGGACGATCCGGTGGATTTCGGCCGCATTGCGGCAACCAATGCCTTGTCCGATATCTATGCCATGGGCGCGCAGCCGATCATGGCGCTGGCCATTGTCGGCATGCCAGTGGGCAAGCTGCCTACCGATGTGATTCAGGGGATTCTGGCCGGTGGCGAGGCGGTGTGCGCGGCGGCCGGTATTCCCATTGCGGGCGGTCATTCGATCGATTCACCCGAACCGATTTATGGCCTGGTGGCGCTGGGCGTGGTGCATCCGGACAAAGTGAAACGCAACGTGGGTGCGCAGGAAGGTGACGTGCTGATCCTCGGCAAGGGGCTGGGCGTCGGCATCATGAGCGCGGCGCTCAAGAAAGGTGAGCTGTCCGAGGAGGGCTACCGCCAGATGCTGGGAAGCACGACCCAGCTCAACGTGGCAGGCTCGACGCTGGCCCATATGCAGGGTGTACATGCGCTGACCGATGTCACCGGCTTTGCCCTGCTCGGACATTTGCTGGAGATCTGCCGTGGCTCGCGCTTGGGGGCCGAGCTTGAGTTTGACCGGCTGCCCGTTCTGCCGGTGGCGCTGGAACTGGCCAGGCAGGGTTATGTTACAGGTGCCGGAGCGCGCAACTGGGCCAGTTACGGTCAAGAAGTGCTGCTGCCAGAGGGCATGGAGGCGTGGAAACAGAATCTGTTGTGCGATCCGCAGACCAGCGGTGGTTTGCTGGTGGCCTGCGCACCTGAAGCGGTAGTTGATGTGCTGGACCTGTTCCGTCAGGAGGGGTTCGGTTACGCCTGCGAAATCGGAAGAATGGTGGCTGGAGAGGTCCGGGTCGCTGTAAGCTAGGTCCGTATTCGTTAATTCATCGAGCGCAGGCGCGGCTTTGCGGCTTTGCGTTCGCTGCCGCGGCGGCTCTTTTCGCGTCGCCGCTCAGGGCCGGCATAACAACTGTCGGAATTTCTGCGGCGGTCGTCAAGGCGACGTTCCAGGGGAATGAACTCAACTTCATAAACGGGGAGGGCAGACTTGTTTGCCATAATTTCCTCCATATATTCCAGATAGTTGATAACGCCAATATAGCACCCTGATTGGAAAGAAGAAATGAACTATTGTTCATGTTGTTTCTGTAATAATGAGCTTAGCATTTTGCATTCTCAACCAAGGCGCCTGATTTTGTATGAACATCCTTATCGTTGAAGACGATTCCGTAGCTGCGCTGCTTTTGCAGCAAGGGCTGGCTGGTCTGGGCTATCTTTCGGACATTGCCCGTGACGGGGAACATGGCCTGGAAATGGCCCGTGGCGGCAATTTTGACCTGTGGGTCGTGGATGTCATGATGCCCAGAATGGACGGCTTGACCATGCTGCGGACCCTGCGCAGCGAAGGAATTAACACGCCAGCGCTGGTCCTGAGTGCTCTGGGTGAGGTGGATGAACGGGTCGAAGGCCTGCGCTCCGGTGGTGATGATTATCTGGTCAAGCCCTATGCTTTCAGTGAGCTGCAGGCACGCATCGAAGCCTTGTTGCGCCGTATGCGTAGCGTGTCGGCTCAGGAAACGGTGCTGGAGGTGGGCGATCTGAAACTGGATCTGCTGACCCGCAAGGTGACCCGTTCCGGACAGGATGTTTTTCTCAAGCCGCGCGAATTGCGCCTGCTCGAATACCTCATGCGCCACGCAGGCCAGGTGGTGACCCGCACCATGCTGCTGGAAAATGTGTGGGATTATTATTTTGATCCCCAGACCAACGTGGTTGACGTTCACATCAGCCGCCTGCGCCACCAGATCGACAAATACTTTCCCTCGCCTCTTCTGCACACAGTGCGTGGTGAGGGTTATCTGCTGCGCGCGGAATGAAATTTCGCGATTCGGCGCCGGTTCGCCTCGTTATGTCGCTGCTGTTGGCTTACGTGGTGAGTGCCGGGCTAATCTTTTTCTTTCTCGATTATCAGCTTACTTCCACGCTGACCAAGGGGGTGGACCATACCCTGTCGGAAGAGCGCAAACTGCTTGAATTGCAGTACCGCGATCATGGCACAGAAGGCTTGTATCATGCGATCAAGAGTGAAATCGAGAGTGAGGGTAGCCAGTCTCATGGTTTCCGTATTCTTGACAAGCACAACCAGATTACCTATCAGGCTGGCGGCCTGATTCTGCCTCTGGAAAAGATGTTTTCCGGCGTGCGGCAGATGGAGGTCGAGTCGAGTAATGGGAAATTATATCAGGCGCGAGTAGTCTCTTTCCCCCTGGGAGATGGGCTGACTGCTTTTACTGCAGTCAGCATGGACCCTGTACTCGAGTTGATCAGGAATTTTCGCCAGATTTTTCTCCTGACCGGAGGCACGGTGTCACTGCTTGGACTGGCGATGGGCCTCTGGCTGGCACGGCGGTTTCGTGCCCGGATTGATGCTTTCAACCAGAACACCAATCTGATCATGCAATCCGGCGATCTTTCCAGCCGCATGCCGGTCACAGGCAACGATGAACTGTCAGTGCTGGCCGGCAACATGAATGCGATGCTTGAGCGTATCGAGCGGCTGGTGCAAGGCATCCGGCAGGTGAGCGATAACATCGCCCACGATTTGCGTACACCCCTGACTCGCCTCAGCTCCGAAGTCCAGGTGGCCTTGCAGCAGGAAGGTGGCGAGGGGCATCTTGCGGCACTGCAAAGAGTACATAGCGAGCTGGAAAAAATGCAGAGCATTTTCAGTTCCCTGCTTGCCATCAGCCGGGCGGAGTCTGGGGGAATGCCGGTGAAACGCGCCGTGGTGGATTTTTCTGAACTGCTGAATGAACTGGTCGAGCTTTATGAACCCTCTGCCGAGGAACATGGCCTGGTACTTCATGGCGACGTGGCTGAGGGCTTGCTGATCTACGGAAACCGGCAGCTTCTTGCCCAGATCATTTCAAACCTGCTCGATAACGCCCTCAAATATGTCCCATCGGGAGGGGAAATCAGGCTGGGTGCGCACCGTCAGGATAACCAGATCAAGGTTGTAGTGGAGGACGGCGGCCCAGGCATCCCTCCCGAGATGCGGGACAAGGTGTTCGAGCGATTTTCCCGTCTTGACCCAAGCCGCACCATGACAGGCTCGGGCCTTGGGCTGAGCCTGGCCAAGGCCTTTGTTGAATTGCACCATGGCCGTATCGCCATCGTTAAAAGCGACCTCGGCGGCAGCGCCTTCCTGCTCGACCTGCCCGCCGCTTAAAGAGATACCCGCGGCTTCTCATGCTTTTATATTCTTGGCGGTGCTCAGTTTACAACCGAATGACTCGCTATTGGGGTCAATGAGCACATGTGCGTGTTGCTGCGGGTCAAGCGCCAAGCAGGCGGCGAGCCAGCACCGATTGCATATCGCGGCGCCCGTCAGCAATCAGATAGATGATGACTTGGCTGCCTGTGACACGGTAGATCACCCGGTATGGCTTGAAAAAAGTCTGGCGGTATTCTTTGATGCCGAGGCCGACCAGTTCCTTCGGGTAGCTGCCGCGCTCCGGGAATTTTGACAGGCTCTCCACAACCTCCATCAACTCATCCAAGACGTAGTTGGCATTGGCCACACAATCGAATTCGGAGATGTAGTCGTGGATGGCCTCCAAGTCCTGCTCCGCACCCTCGGTGAGCAGAACTTCGAATTTCGCTGGTGCGCCTGGCATCAGACCGTGGCTCGCTTGGCGCGAAGGCGGGCAACGACATCGGCCACGGGCTTAATCTTGCCAGCAGCCACATCCTGGTTGCCTAGCGCCAGGATTTTCAGCAAGGCCAGTGTTTCTTGCGTCTCCTCGAACGAGGCTACGTCCTGCAGGACGGCTTTGGCCTCACCGTTCTGGGTGATGACCATGGGCTCACGCTGCTCAGCGAGGTGTGCCAGAACCTCGGCAGCATTGGCTTTGAGGTAGCTGATCGGCTTGACTTGAGATGAGTAGCGCATGGCCGTGCTCCAAAGTTAACAAAGACCGAATATAGTCTTTTTATGGTCATCATGGCAAGATGCCCATATGGGGAGTGGCATTGCCATCAAGGATATGTTGAAGGCAATGAGCCAGCCAGTGGAAGCCGATGTGCCGTAGTCCAGCACGAATGCGGTTGTCGCGCAGATCATCGTAGAGACCTCGCTCTTCGGATGTCAGATGATGCAAGTCCGCGACCAAGGGCTTGTCTTCGCGCCCCCAAACAGCGGTATGCGCTTCAAGGGTTTCCCTGTCCATCAAGAACGAAGCCACATGCTCAAATTGACCTCGCAGTTGGTCCAGAATGCCGAAGCCGTGGGTATCAATATCACCCCAGTAATGGATTGAGCAGTTCTGCAGCCAATGACTGCGTGACAGCGCGTCCCAACCGTAACCTGCGCCAAAAATCACGATGGCATCACGAGCCTGCGGAAATGCCAGGAAGTTGGTCTCGTTTTCGGTGATGAACACACGATGTACCGAGAGCGCGTTTGACGCACAACCATCGGCCCGAAACCCGCATGAAATCGAGGGGTCAAGCGCCGCCCAGCCACAGGTCAAATGGAGAAAAGAGAGGATTCCGAGGGGTGATGGACGAGAAAAGGGGTTTTTCCGGTGACTTCAACAACGCATCGTTGCCCCTAACCGCGCCACTACTGGCACGACAGGCAGAAAAAAGCCCAACCGATCAGGGTTAGGCTTTTTAAATTGGTGGTGCTCAGTTTACTATCGAACCATTCGCTATTGGGGCCAATGAGCACTACTGCGGGTTTCTGCGGCATTGTGCTCACGCCCCTTCGATCACCCGCGCCACGTCGCCGTGGCATTCGGCGCATTTGCCCACCAGTAGCAGGTCGCCACTTTTGATGGTCCCGGTGAAATTGGTGATCGTCACCCCGTGGCGGCATTGCCCGCACCAGACGTTGGCCAGCAGGCGCTGGCGGATATCGGCGGGGATGGACTCCCAGCGCTGACGGGCGGGGCGGGTAAAGTTGGGGAGTGACTCAACGGTCATGCTTTTTTGTCTCCGGCGTTATTGCCGCTGGATGCACCTCCAGCCAACGTTGCCCGAGCCGGGTCAGGCGATACCGCTGATTGCTACTGCGTGGTTTGTCAGGCAGGGTCATTTCGATCAAGCCCGCCTCCAAGGCCGGCAACAGAAAGGCTTGTCGGAAATGCGGCGTGTGCTTTAAGCCTAGTGCTTCTTGCAGCGCGTTACGAGTGTGCTCACCCGGCGCGGCAGCCGCCAGCAACCGCGCTATTTCTCCGGTGACTTGGTCGGTGACTTGGTCGGTGGCTTGGTCGGTAACGTCCCCATCCGGTCGTTTGGCCAAGGGATGAACTGGCAGCCGGATGATGCAAGCCAGCCGGTCGTCATCGGTTTCGAAGCGTGGCGTTGGCGAGCCATTGGCGGCCATTGCTTTGAGTATCTTGGGCACGCCCGTCGAGCGGCCTTCGGTAAGGTCCAGTTCCTTCAAAAACTCGCCAATACGCCGGTTGCGATAGCGGCGGCTGACCGAGCGGCCAGCCTCGAAATCCTCTGTTTTGATCGAACGATCCGGCCCCGGAAAGCTGAGGATCACCAATTCGTCATAGCTGATGCGCACTTCAATCGGTTCGCGCTCCTCATAAGATCGGTGATAAACGGCATTCACCACCGCTTCTTCGATGGCGACGTAAGGGAAGTTCCACGCCCGCGTGGCTTCGGCACGGTCCGGGTGCTTGAGCACGGTTTCAATCAAATAATTGCGCTGGATAAAACTCAGCGCATCACGCGTCATACGCGCCAGCGGCCCCTTGAATATCTTTTCATCAAAACGGTCACCGCCGGCGCCTTCGGGGAACCACACCACGTCAATCTGCGTGTAGGGGAAAAACCGATCCGGGGCTTTATTGAAAAACAGCAGGCCGACATTTTTGGGCCAAGGCGACTCACTCGGGCCACCCACCAGGTTCATCTGGCGCGCCAGCGCTTCCACAGACATCTCATCGGCATCATCGGCCAAGGCGCTGCCCACCTCGCGCAAATACTCAAGCATCAGCGGTTTGGATAAATCGCTCAGCTTTGCCTGCTGGTTAAAGCGATCATCCCACGGCACTTGTGCGGTCAGGCTGAGCAGTTCCTGTTCGGTTCCGCCTTTCGCTTCGACCGTACTGCTGTAGCGGCGGATGTAGTAATGCCAGGTTTTGTGCTTCGCGCTGACCGAGGCCGGTGCCTTGTAAGGGCGATGCATCCCCCCCGGCGCCTGCAGCACGACGAGTTTGCGACCCTCGACTTCCTGAACGCTCAATGCCGGGAAATAAGGCGGCTGAATCAACTGGCAGGTGGCCAGCAATTCCTGCTGAATCTTGTCGAGCTGGTTGTCTAGCAAACCCACTGGCGGAAATCGGCTGGCCATTGGCTCGATCTGCCGACACCACATAACCGCCGCCGAGGTTTTCGAAGTCGTTGGCAAACGCGCACAGAGTGCGGATGATCGGGTCCGGATTCCATCCGGTCTTGTACTCGATGCGCTCGCCCTCCACCGTGCGCTGGCGCAGCAGGTCGTTGAGGTTAATGGGGAGCTTGGTCATATGCATTCCTCAGACTTGCCCACCCACGCCCTTGAACTTCTCCACAAAAGCGGCGATTTTCTGAAACACGCTTTGCTTTTTGGTCAGGTATTGCGGATTCAGCGGGCTCATCTTGGGCAGAATGGCATTGAGCTCCGTGCCACTGTCACTGGCAAATTCCCGTTTCAGCGAGGTGCTGATATAGCGTCGCGCTGCCTCGGCATTCAGGTTCTCGGCGGTGATCAGCTCTTGCGCTTCGCGCTGTTGTTCCGCTTGGGCAAAGGTGAAGAAGGCGTCAATCACACTGGCCTTGTCGCCAATCTGGTCGAGATCCGTCTGATTGATGAAGTCCACCAACAAGCTCTCTTTGGCGCGGTTGCCCAGGCTGGCGCGAATCACGCGGCGAACTTCATCCACAAGTTCCGACTTTGCTCTTGATCTTCTTGTTGTGCTCAAAAATCAGCTCCAGGATGTAATCCAGATTGATTTCCTGTGATTTGAGCAGATCCACCTCAAAGACCACGTCATCCCAGTCGATGGTGGATTTTTCCTTATCGGCGGAAGTTTTTTCCCGGCGCAGCCAGTCGCGCACATCGTTGTAGGTGGAGCGGTAATCCTGGATTTTCCGCTCAGCGGGTAGCGTGATGGCTTGCAGTGCGGTCAGATCGTCATCATTCAGATAGTGTTTGGCCTTGAACGCCTCAACCGCTGCCGGGTCGGTCATGTCGACGCTTTGCAATGCCTTCAGGCTGGCGAACTCGTCATAGTTTTGCAGCACGTTCTCCACGCGCAAATACTCGCCAAACAGCTTGGCGAAGGCCTTTTTGTCGGCTTCCTTTTCAATGGCAGCGGGGTCGGGAAAGCGCTGTTTCCAGCTCCTTCACCACCTCCACAAAGCCACGCCGCGCTTCACCGGTGGCCGCATCGGTGAAGCCTTCCATGTATTCCTTGTAGCTCTTCTCCAGCACCACGTTCTTGGTGTTCTTGTCGCCGAACAGGGTGATGGCGTCGATGGTCGCCTGTTCCAGGTCGCGGAAGGTGACGATATTGCCGAAGGTTTTGGTGGCGTCAAAAATGCGGTTGGTGCGCGAGTAGGCCTGCATCAAGCCGTGGTAGCGCAGGTTCTTGTCCACAAACAAGGTGTTCAGCGTGGGCGCATCAAAGCCGGTCAGGAACATGCCCACCACAATCAGCAGGTCGATTTCCTTGGCTTTGACCTGTTTGGCCAGATCGCGGTAATAGTTCTGAAAGCCATTGCTGTCCACGCTGAAGTTGGTTTTGAACAGCGCGTTGTAGTCCGCGATGGCCGCGCTCAAAAACTCCTTGGCGCTGCTGTTCATGGCCGACACATCAAAACTTTCGTCCTGAATATCGCCGATCGCATCCTGCTCTTCATTGGCGGCGAAACGAGAAGATGGTGGCCACCCTCAGTGGCTTGTCGCTGCCCTTCTGCAGTTCCCTGAAAGACTCGTAATACAGCTTGGCGGCATCCACGCTGCTGACCGCGAACATGGCATTGAAACCTTTGTTGCCCGCTTGCAGGCGGTGGGTTTTCTGCCGGAAGTTGTTCAGGATGTACTGGGTGATCTCGCGGATGCGGTCGGGGTGCAGCAAGGCCTGCTTGTTTTCCGCCGCGCTCAGTTTTTTCTCGTCCTGCTCAGTTTCAATGGCCTTGAACTGCGGGCGCACATCGTTGTAGTCCACCTTGAACTTCAGCACCTTTTCATCACGAATGGCATCGGTGATCACATACGAATGCAGCTCACGGCCAAACACGCTGGCGGTGGTTTCAGCGCCCAGCGCGTTTTGCGGGAAGATCGGCGTGCCGGTAAAGCCAAACTGATAGAACCTCTTGAACTTCTTCTTCAGGTTCTTCTGCGCCTCGCCAAACTGGCTGCGGTGGCATTCATCAAAAATGAACACCACCTGCTTGCCGTAGATGGGCAGGTCGCCTTCGCTCTTCATCAGGTTGTTGAGCTTCTGGATGGTGGTGACGATGATCTTGTTGTCGTCCTTGTCCAGGTTGCGCTTCAGGCCAGCTGTGCTGTCTGAGCCATTCACGCTGTCCGGTGAAAAGCGCTGGTATTCCTTCATGGTCTGGTAATCCAGATCCTTGCGGTCCACCACGAAGAACACCTTGTCGATGAAGTCCAGCTCGGTGGCCAGACGCGCCGCCTTGAAACTGGTCAGGGTCTTGCCCGAGCCGGTGGTGTGCCAGATGAAGCCACCGCTCTCAGTTTGCTCCAGTTCTTGGCCTGATAAGCGCTGTTGATCTTCCACAGAATGCGCTCGGTGGCGGCAATCTGGTAAGGGCGCATCACCAGCAGCGTGTTGCTGACATCAAACACCGAGTAGTGCAGCAGCACATTGAGCAGGGTGTGCTTCTGGAAGAAGGTGGCCGTGAAGTCCTTCAGGTCTTTGATCAGACTGTTGTCCGCCTTCGCCCAGTTCATGGTGAAGTCGAAGCTGTTCTTGTTGCGCTGCGTGGTGTTGGCAAAATAGCGGCTGTCGGTGCCGTTGGAGATCACAAACAGCTGCAAATACTTGAACAGGGAATGCTCGCTGTTGAAGCTCTCCTTGCTGTAGCGATGCACCTGATTGAAGGCTTCACGAATCGCCACGCCGCGCTTTTTCAGTTCCACCTGCACCAGCGGCAGGCCATTGACCAGAATCGTCACGTCATAGCGGTTGGCATGACTGCCGGTCTGCTCAAACTGCTTGATCACCTGCACCTTGTTGCGGGCGATGTTTTTCTTGTCCAGCAGGTAGATGTTCTGGATGTGGCCATCGTCAAAGACAAAGTCGTGAATGTAGTCGTCGTGAATCTTGCGGGTTTTCTCGACGATGCTATCGCTGGGTTTGTCCAGACAGGTCTCGACAAAGCGCAGCCACTCGCCATCAGCAAACTGCACGTTATTGAGCGTTTGCAGCTGCACGCGCACATTGGCCAGCAAGGCTTCAGGCGTGTTCAGGCCGGGCACGTACTCATAGCCCTGATTCTGCAAATCCTGAATGAACTCCCGCTCCAGATCGTCTTCGCTCTGGTAGCTTTCGCTGACCTTCCATTCCTGGGTGTATTTATCCAGAACGATGAAGTTGTTGGATTCGGCGATGGTTTTGTAGTCATTCATGGAGGCGTTCTCAATTTTTCTTTTGAGTCTTGTTTGCCAGCTGCAATTGCTTGGCATTTTTCGAGGTGACCACCGGCTTTCCGGTTTCGGCTTCCAGCTTCAGCCGGGCTTCTTTCGCCACACCGCCGCCGCGCTTTGCCACATCTTCATGCTCTGGCAACGATTGCGGGTTAACCGCTTCCGAAATTTCCTTCGTGGAAAGCTCTGCCAGCATATTCATCACCAACTCTTTATTGGTCATGTTGTCGCGCAGGTTTTCCTTTTTCAGCCCCTTGTGTTGCTTGTATTCCTTGGCGGTTTTACCGGCCCAAGTCTTGTAAATCACATCGGTCAGAAAGGCGAATTCCGCCCCTTCCTGCAAACCGTGTTTCTTCCATTCGTCGGTCAATTCCTTGCGAATTTCAATGCTTTTGAATCGTTGGTTGATCCAGTTATCCGAATAACCCAGGCGCTTGTAGTCCAGCATGGCCTGCTCGATGGATAGCTCGGGGTCTTGCAACTGATCCAGGCGCTGATTGGCCACCTCGCCAGCCATCAGCTTGAATGGCTCGGCCTTTTTGGAGGGGACTGGACTGGATAGCATGCGGTAAAACATGTTGGGCTATCGCGGCCGATACGATGAGCTTGACTTCCGATGCAGACGCATGGCTACCTGGTCAATTGCCCCTAGCGTACTTACGGCCAGCTGCTAGTCACGTTTGTGAGCTTCTTCCAGTAGTCCTAGCGTTTGCAACTCGTCTGGTCGATGCGCAGCAACACATATTCCAGACTGAAAACGACCATTGCTTCCTGTTTCGCGATCCCAGCTGGCTCCGGATGCTGACATTGAACAACGCTGATCTTGCTCTGCTCATGCATGGGCCTGCTGTTGGGAAATCTCAACAGCAAATCGCGGTAATACGCGTATTGCTTCTGCGCAGCTCATTTCGCGGGCAAGCCTTGGTGATGGAGTTGCCTGAAGGCGTCGAATTTGTCGAGGATCGCCATCGATGCGAGTCACTTGCCGGCAAGTGCTTTGATCGGGATCGTCTTTATACGTCCTTATCTTTTACCTTGTCGCTCTGCATTAAATCGTGGTGTGAGCTTGTCGTTGGCGTAACGCTGAAAGGTCGTGATGATGTTACTGGTCTTGGCCTTGATCCTTCAGCACCCAGTCCGTAAAGGTGTTGGGCTGAATTTTCAGCTTGGGCTCAGCGTCACCCGCCAAGTCGTTGTCCCAATAGAACAAGTCTTCGGTGAAGGCGTTGTACATACAGGATTTTGTTGCGTGACATCCAGGTTGATCCGCCTCATCGTCGCCTTCAACGCCATCAGCATTGGGAGCAATTAGCTGCTTGAACTCCCGCGACAGACGCGTTTTGCCGTGCCGTTGAAGGCATAGATCAGGTGCACCTTTTTGTTGGCGTCTTTCAGCTGCTGGGCGATTTCCGTTAGCGTCTTACCCATGTTTTCCACTCCACCTCTCCCGGCTTCAAAACTCAACAACTGATCGCGATAGTACTTGTACTGTTTTTTGCGGGCGGTCAGCTCGGCGGTCAGCTCGGCGGTCAGCTCGGTGAAGGCGTCCAGAATGCGGACGATTTCGGCTTGGATTTCCAGTGATTTTTTGGGGTTTTCTGGGCAGGGGATGGGGATTATGCGCTGCGCAGTTGACCAATGCCTTATGAACTCGTTCCTTCTGAAAATTTGAAACATGGTAGATATACTTGGTGTTAGCCAGATAGCACTTGCAGTTTTCAGTCCATCAGCACCTTGAACGAAATGAAAGTCTGCGAACTTTAAGTGTTCAGAATGGTCGCCAAAAATTACGAATTCCCAGCCTAACCGGAGCATATCCTCGTCAGTGTAGCCTGCAATTAATTCTAACCCTACCAAAATTGGAAGTTTCCTATTCGGATAAACTGGGCTCTTGAGCTTTGAGGGTGCCGTGACAGTTTCAATGACTGTGCCGAGCGCCGTCCATGCCACCTCAACGCCATTCAGCAGCTTTTCCATAAAGCTCATGTTACTCATGCCTACAGCTCCTCCGTCTTGAATTCGCTATAGCCTTCGTAGTAATAGCTCACATCAATGCCCTTCATAAACAGCGCGCGGTCATCAATCTGGTCGGTGAGGGCTTGTTTGAGCAGGGTTTTGATTTCAAGGTCTTTCACCACGCTGCGCTGCATGGCGGAGAGGTATTCTTCTTTATCGACCCGGTTCCAATCCACCACCTGCCGGGTTTCTTTTTTCAGCATCAAATCCAGCCAGATGCGGGTGGCGCGGCCATTGCCTTCGCGAAAAGGGTGGGCAACATTCATCTCGACATATTTTTCGATGATGTCATCAAATGTGCCTTGTGGCATGGCGTCGATATGTTTCAGCGAGACTCTAGATACATCACCGCGCAAAACGGAAATTGCCCTTGGCGATATTCACGTCGCGGATTTTTCCGGCGAAGTCATAAATTTCCTCAAACAAATAGGCGTGGATAAAGGCAAGTCCGGCGACTTTGCCCACGTCCACCTTGTCAATGTCGCCGGAATCCAACAGCTGCTTGGCTTTTTGTTTGCTGATTTTTTCTTCGGCGCGAGCCAGTTCAATCTGGTCGGTGATGCCTAGTTTGTTTTCCAGAATCATGCGCACTCATTCGGCTCTCGCCTTCGATTTCCGGCCACGATGGCATCAATGTCCTTCGCAGCTGATCGATCCTGGTGACGGTGGTTTTCAGCTCGGCATTGAGCTGGGCAATGTCCACTACTTCGCGGTTGTCCTTGGCTTCGACGTAGCTGCTGACCGACAGGTTGTAGTCGTTGGCGGCCACCTTCTCAAACGGTACAGATTGGGCAAAGTGCTCCACGTTCGCCTTGCTGTCGAACACCTGCATGATCTGCTCGATGTGCGCGTCCAGCAGCACGTTGTTATTGGTTTCTTTCTTGAACAGGCCGCTGGCGTCGATGAACTGGGTGGTGGTGTCGGTTTTGTGTTTGGACAGCACCAGAATGGTCACGGCAATGGTGGTGCCGTAAAACAGGTTGGGCGCGAGCGAAATCACGGTTTCGACGTAGTTGTTGTCCACCAGATACTGGCGGATTTTCTGCTCGGCCCCGCCGCGATAGAAAATACCGGGGAAGCAGACGATGGCGGCGCGGCCCTTGCTGGACAGGTAGCTGAGTGCGTGCAGCACAAAGGCAAAGTCGGCTTTGGATTTGGGCGCGAGCACGCCCGCCGGGGCAAAGCGTTCGTCGTTGATCAGCGTGGGGTCGTCGCTGCCTATCCACTTCACCGAATAGGGCGGGTTGGAGACGATGGCATCGAAGGGTTTGTCGTCGCCAAAATGCGGGTCGATCAGGGTGTTGCCGAGCTGGATGTTGAACTTGTCGTAGTTGATGTTGTGCAAGAACATGTTCATCCGCGCCAGGTTGTAGGTGGTGTGGTTGATTTCCTGCCCGAAGAAGCCGTCTTCGATGATGTGCGCATCGAAGTGTTTTTTGGCTTGCAGCAGCAGCGAGCCGGAGCCGCAGGCCGGGTCGTAAATCTTGTTGACGCTGGTTTGCTTGTGCATGGCGAGCTGGGCAATCAGCTTGGAAACATGCTGCGGGGTGAAGAACTCGCCACCGGATTTGCCGGCGTTGGCGGCGTAGTTGGAGATGAGAAATTCGTAGGCATCGCCGAACAGGTCGATGTGGCTGCCGTCAAAATCGCCGAAGTCCAGCCCGGCCACGCCTTTGAGCACGGCGGCCAGACGGATGTTCTTATCCTTCACGGTGTTGCCGAGGCGATTGCTGGTGGTGTCGAAATCGGCAAACAGGCCTTTGATGTCTTGCTCCGATGGGTAGCCGTTGGCGGAGCTTTCGATGGCGGCAAAGATGGCGGCCAGATCGGTATTCAGGCTCTCGTTGGTGTTGGCGCTGGCAGCGACCTTGGCAAACAGCTGGCTGGGGTAGATGAAGTAGCCCTTGGTCTTGATGGCGTCGTCTTTGATGTCCGGGGTGATGACGCTATCGGGCAGCTCGGCATAGTTGATGCTGTCGTCACCGCCTTCGATGTAGCTGGCAAAGTTCTCGCTGATGAAGCGATAGAACAGGGTGCCGAGCACGTATTGCTTGAAATCCCAGCCATCGACGGCGCCGCGGACATCGTTGGCGATTTGCCAGATCTGGCGTTGCAGGGCGGCGCGTTGTTGGGTGCTGGTCATCGTTAAAGTCCAGTTTCTCGATTCGTTGGAGTGGGCTCAGGCGCGAGGCGTTGGCCCAAGAAAATGGTTTGCTGCGGCAAGGTGCCCGCGCTCTATCTCCCGGCTTTTATTGCCTGTGGTCGATAGAAGCCTTTGATTCATGGGGCTGATACCGGCGTATCGCCCACCCGCTATCGCCCAGCTATCGCCGATAGGGCACATGTTGTCCAATAGCCGAGTCATGCCACCGCCCAGTACCGCCGCCAGCGGTAGTTGCCTTCGAAACGCACAGCGCCGCGCTCAATCAGCTCCTCCAGTACTCGCTTGACTTGCTTCGGGTGAATTTCACCGCCAACGCGCTTGTGGATATCGCCGATCGCCGATTTCGGGTAGCGCTGCAGGTCTTCCAGTACCAGTGCTGCCAAGCGATGCGGCTCGATACGCTTGAGGGTGGTTTCGCCGGTGAATTTGAGGCTGCGCAGCAGATCGGGATCAACAAAATAGCGTGTGGCCTGAGTACGTCCGGCGCTCTGCACCAGATGCCAGTCGAGCAAGCGCTTGAGCCAGGGCTGGAGTGCTTCGACGGATGGAAGCTCAAGTGTGGTTGCCAGCTCGCGGGCGGTCATTGCGTCGTGCTGGGCCAACAGGCCCAGAGCAATGCGCTCACGCTGGGTGAGCTGGTAGGTCTGATCTGCCTTTGCAATGAAGTCGATGACCTCGGGCTTGAGGATGCGACGGCGTACCGTGACCTGCACACGGTCGTGGGTTTCGATCAGTTCCGGCGCCGGGCGGCCTTGTGACAGCAGCACCTCGAAGATCTTGTCGAAGCCACTGCCTTCGCGTTCCATCAGCTTCAGGTCGTGGAACAGTCGAGCCAGGTGCTCGTTGCGGCGCACGGTGGTGTGCAGCACGTTCTGCGGCGTGACGCCCAGCGGCAGCGGACCTGGGTTGACCACCTCCAGTCGGTCCGGGTGCAGATTCAGGAAGATGTCGCCGCGCTGGGTGTAGGGGCGATGCACCAGCGCGTTGACCAGGAGCTCGCGCACCACGATTTCGTCGAAGGCGGGCACGTTCTGGCGGTACAGGCCATCGGGCAGTTCGTAGCGCTCGCGGAAGTCGGGCACCTCCAGCCAGACGGCCTCGATCAGCTCCATTGGATTCAGGGTGTGGTCGTCCCACACCAGCTTGTTGACCTTCTGGTCGTGCTCGTCGTACTTGATGAACTGGATCACCGGTGCCGTGGTCAGTTGGGCGCGGTGGAATTGCTGCCCAAGACAGAGGATGCCCAAATTGGTCAGGTCTGACCTTGTGCGAGCTGGTAGTGATCCAGCAACTCGTCATCGCTTTTCTCTTTGACCGAGGGCTTGACCCGGTCGGATGCCCGTAGCGCCTGCAGCAGTTTGTCGAACTTGGCCGCATCGACATCGATGCGCGAGATGTGCAGAGATATTTGCGTTTCCCATGGCAGGGCGCAGCGCTCCCTAGCCAGCCGCATCACGTCGTCGCCAGTAACGGGCCTGCTCTGGTCGGCAACGCGCAAAAAGTAACGGCCATCGGTGGTAGATGCCACCGCCACCGAGCGGGGAATCGTGAGCTCGATGAACTGTCCGCCATTTGGCGCGATAACGATGATGGGCAGCACCGTCACATTGACGGTTCGCTCAGCCATTTTCCGCCGCAGCGTGTCAGGTAGATCAACGGGTACTTGTTGACCGGCGGGAGGCTGGTCCTGGCCATCCTCGATGCCGAGCAGCAACCTGCCGCCCGTTGCGCTGGCAAAGGCGACACAATCTTTGGCTAACTCGTTCCAGTCCGCGTTCTTGCCGGTGACCGCGCGCAAGGACTTATGGTCGAGAAGTTGTCCTTCCTTGCTCAAACGCAGCCTCCCCCAATTCTTCTCATCGTTCTTGCCCCGGAATCCTCGTCGGCGCCACCGCCGCGCACCCACTCGTCCACCTCGGAAATCTTGAATTTCCACAGGCGCTCAACGCGATGCGCTGGCAGGCCCTTGCGGTCAATCCATCGATATATCGAATCGCGGGTCACACCCAGATGCTCGACGAGCTGCTCGACCGATACCCATGGTTCAGTCATGGCGAAATCTGAAATTCGCTTGATCGAATCGCATAAAGTCGGTTTAAGTGGCAAAGGTAGCAATCTATCAGGTCTGGCGAGTGAGGGGTACATTTTGATGCGAAGCGCATCGCATAACGCTTGGCTTCCTGATCGAACAGCGCGTTCATGGTGGTGTCGTCAATCACATCACGGAGCCCACGATGAACGCCAAGCAAACCGCCCTCGACGCCTACCTCGCCCGCACTGCCGCCATCCACGCCAAGCTGGAACGGCTGCAGCAACTCGCCGACGACCACTTCGGCCATGACCCCGACGCCATCCATTGGGGCCACGTCGGCGACCTCGGGCGGGTGGAGGCGGGGCTGGACGAACTGCTGGCGATCTTCGGCGGCGACGGTGAGTGACGACATCAACCAACCATCGGAGATGACCATGACCATCAAACTGACCGCCACCGAGACCACCGTAATCAAATCTGCTGCCACTCGATTGGGACACGCAATACGTGCTGTTCGATGGATTCGATGCGTAGAACGGGTTTGCGGTGTTTCTGGTCAGTGCAGTTGACGCACAACCATCGGCCCGAAACCCGCATGAAATCGAGGGGTCGAGCGTCGGCCAGCCACAGGTCAAATGGAGAAAAGAGAGGATTCCGGGGGCGGATGGGCAGAAAAACGGGGAATTTCTGGACTCGCCGACAAGGCATCATTGCCCCAAACCGCGCAAGTGCTGGCGCGACGGGCAGAAAAAAAGCCCAACCGGTAAGGGTCGGGCTTTTGAATTTTTGGTGGTGATAGGTGGACTTGAACCACCGACCCCAGCATTATGAGTGCTGTGCTCTAACCAACTGAGCTATATCACCTAAAGAGAGCGGCATTTTACTTTTTGCACCGGATTTGTCAAGTCAGGTATAATCCAGCGCTTCAAATCACGCGCCCGTAGCTCAGTTGGATAGAGTATTGGTTTCCGAAGCCAAGGGTCACAGGTTCGACTCCTGTCGGGCGCGCCAATTTCAGACTTCAGGTCATGTGACTGAATGGTCAGGGCTTTTCCCATGTCCATGCAGTGAATCGCCCCGGTTCTGGTAGACACCTCCTGCATAGCCACGATTCGACTGCCTCCGCACCAGCTTCTGTCCAGTATAAAACAGCTGCGCCACTGATCGTTGATGCGGATAGCGGCAGGTCATGCTGCCTGGTTATGCAGCAGCATTCAGTTCCAAAAGGGGGGGCTGAATTAGACAAAATGGATGGTGTATAATGCCTTCAGCCAGTATGTATCAATTTCCGTTCAGGCTTTGAGTGACACACCAATATAGCAACATCGCTTTGTGCCTATCGTCACTTTGACAGATAGTATCTTTTTCTCCGTCATTCATCATCGCTTGGCATTAAGCCTTTCAAACTGTCCATTTGTCGGGACTGGCTCTGTCGTTGTCTCTGAAACTTAAACTCACAGGAAACGATTCTCATGCCCTTAAATTTTAATTCATATGATCCGGAAAACTTTACGACGAATCGATTGAGTCGCCGGGAGTGCCTCGGCCCGGAGCGAAGATACTGGTCGATCGTATCGAGACGAGACCCGATGGGGAGATACTTGCCCGTCAGAAAGCCGCTGAAGCTGCCATGTACAACATGGGGATCACGTTCACTGTCGACGGAGCGATGAAGGCACCGAAACATTTTCCCTTTTGATATCGTTCCACGCATCGTGGAAGCCAAGATTGGAATATATCGAGCGAGGTTTGAAGCAAGCGCATCGATGCCTTAAATCTTTTCTGGATGACATTTATCACGAGCAGAAAAGACCCAGGGATAAGGCCATTCCCGCTAGAATCATACTTTCCGCCACTCATTCCGCCCGACGTGTCGGGCTGATGTCCCCGTGGTATCTGGTGCCATATCACTGGGCACCGATCTGGTACGTGACAGTGACGGGCAGCATGACGTGCTGAAGACACTGCGTTGTCCGTCCGGTAGTCTCGTATGTGGCTGGAGAACCGGCACATATCAGCGGACATTGCCGGTCGCATTCAGGCTTTGCAGGTGCGCGCCGTTGATGATTACCCCGCGCGCTTGCTGGAAACGTCTCCAGTTTCTTGCGCCAGAGAATGTTTCCTCTCCCACCGTGGTCGTGCTGACGCCGGGCATGTATAACTCGGCCATTTGAGCACTGTTCCTGCGCAGCAAATGGGTGTGAACTGGTGGAAGGCAGCGATCTGGGGTGGTGATGGACGGTTCCGTCCATATGCGCACGACGCGGGGTTTTCAACGCGTGGATGTGATTATCCGCAGGATTGATGACGACTTTATCGACCCGAAAGCGTTGTGGTCCGACTCTGCGCTGGGGGTGCCGGTTTGACGGAGGTTGACCGGCAATGGCCGGGTAGCCCGGCCAATGCACTGGGGACTGGCATTGTGCGGACGACAAGGCCGTATATGCCGACCTGCCGGATCGTAAAGTATTATCTGGATGAAGACATGATTCTTCCGAATGTACTCACCGATATCCGCGCAGATGAAAGAATGAATACGTGCTGGCGAATCTGGACAGGCTGGTGGTCAGGCTACGAACGAATCGGGCGGCGACGGCATGCTGGTAGGCCCGCATTCCACCAAGGAACAGCAGGCAGAATTGCCCAAGCCGATCTCTGCAAACCGCGCAACTACATTGCGCAACCGACACTCGCGCTGTCGCGCGCGCCGATTCTGGTGGATGACCATTTCGAGGGGCGCGTAATCGACCTGCGCCCGACATCCTCATGGCAAAGACATTTACGTGATGCCGGTGGGTTTCATCGGTTGCACTGAAAAGGCTGCTCGCTCGTTAATTCATCGAGGGCGGGGCAGCAAGGATACCTGGGTGTTGAGCCAATGAACCTGGAGATAAACAGATATGAAAAGGAGCCGACCCGCATGTTAAGTCGAGTGCCAATTCGATCTGACTGGATGAGCCGTTATCTGGAGCGTGCAGAAAACGTTGCACGCTCTATCGTGTCAATCTCAACCTGAACCTGGATATGCCCCGGAATTCGGCGAGCAAATGGGGCCATCTGGTAAATATCAGCGGGGATCGTGAACGGTTCACAAATGTTATGGCGAGCCAACACGCGAAGAACGTCATGCACTTCTGACCTTGATCGCGATAACCCGATTCGATTCCAGTTCGCGTGCGCAATGCTCGCCGAAAGTGCCGCTCGGTGCGGGAATCATCTCTTCTGAAATGTGGGAACAGGCGAACCATTTCTACCTGATGGTCAAGGATGCTGCCGAACAAATCCCTGTTCGCAACCTCATGACTTCTATACGCGGCTCAAATGGAGAGCCATCTGTTCGATGGCATCACCGAGGCGACCATGTCGCATGGCGAGGCATGGCACTTCCGCAGGTGGGTCGAATTGCTGGAGCGGGCCGACAAAACTTCACGCATACTGGACGTAAAGTACTTCATTCCGTCGCCGGAAGAACAGGCTGTCGGCGCAACCGTAGACAACATCCAGTGGGCTGCGCTTCTGAAGTCGGCCAGCGCACTTGAGATGTACCGCAAGCACTCAAAGCAGATCAGTCCGGCCAAAGTGGCGGATTCCTGATTCTGAACCGGGATTCCCCCGTTCGGTGCACTCCTGCCTGAGTCGTGCTTCCAGTTCGCTGCATGCCATTAGCGGTTCACCGCCGGATGCTTCAGCAACAAAGCCGAACAGAAGCTGGGCAGGTTGCTTTCAGAATTGAATTACACGCCAATCGACGAGATAATTCAGGGCGGTCTGCATGAATTCCTTGATGAACTGCAAACCCGGTTGAATCGTATTGATGATGCTGTGTTTGAGACCTTTCACGCTGCGTCCGCTGACCGGCAAAAATACTTATCTAACTCAAGAACAGTAAATAACCATGGCATTCTGCGCCGCAATCAAGATCAAGGACGGCCTCGTTGGCGTCTCCGACACACGCATCACCTCTGGCTCGGTGCGAACCACGGCTCGCAAGGTGACCATACATCAGCATGGAGGCATTCCCTGTTCCTCATGACCTCCGGTTTCGCCATCCGTGCGCGACAAGGCGCTCGACTTACTTCGAAGAACTGATAGAGGAAGAAGATACGAAATTCGACAAGCTGTACAAGGCGGTGAACGCTTTCGCGGCACAACTGCGCCGCGTAGCCGAAGAGGACAGGGAGTCGCCGAGGCCGCTGGGCTGCCTTTCACCTGTTTTCGATCATCGGCGGGCAACTGGAAAAGGATAAGGAGCACAAGCCTTATATGCTCTATCCGGAAGGAAACTGGGTGGAAGTGCCGCCGGGAACGCCTTATTTCCTGATTGGGGGATCGTTATGGCAAGCCCATCCTCGACCGGGTGCTGCGCTATGATTCATCAATGGAAATGGCGCTCAAGCTGGCTTATCTGGCGTTTACTCGACACGCAAAAGCTGCGGTTGATGTCGATTTTCCTATTGATGTTGTTCTTTACAAACGCGATTCATACGACTTGTTCAGCATCGTTCGAGCGCGTGGATCTGCAGCATTTGCCGGAATGGTGGCAGGAAGACTGCGCCTGGCGGTGGAGGAAATGTCGATGGGTAAACGAGGCGATTTCCAGCTTACACCTAAAAATAATCAGGCCAGACAGCCATGTTGCTTAAAATAACTCATCGCACCCGCCATCACTACAGCGCCCAGTTTCTTCGAGCCCCTCGATTGGTTAAGGCCGCGCAGCGATGCCAGGCAAACTGTGCGTAGCTACAGCATCGCTGTTACGCCCAATCCCAGTGACTTCCAATGCACTGAACTGGACGGCAATAACACCGAAACCATCTGGTTCAGCGGGTTGCATGATGAGCTGCTGATTGAGGTTCATGCCGTGGTGGAAACGCACTACCGCGCCCTGTTCAACCTTCTGGTCACCGATCACGCGGCTTTGAGTCTGCCCATCAAGTATGAGCCGCACCTGGCTCTCGTACTCTCCCCCTATCTGCTTCGTGATGAAGACGATCCTGCCGTGGCGGCATTTTCACAGGAAATATTGCAGGCGGCCGAAGGCACGAACCATACCGTTTCTGACGCAGCTAGCGGCAGAAATCCCTGTGCGTTTTGAGTACATGCTGCGCGAGCATGGCGACCCATGGACGCCGGGCGAAACCATGAAAAAAGGCAGGGTTCCTGTCGCGATTTTGCCATGCTGTTTATTGACGTTTGCCGCAGCGCCGGAATCGCCGCCCGTTTTGTCAGTGGATACTGTTTTGGCGATGTGGCCGCCGACAGTCACATGCACGCCTGGGCAGAGGTTTACCTGCCAGGTGCAGGCTGGCGTGGTTTCGACCCAAGCAGGGGCTCGCTGACTTCAGACGAATACATATCCGTGGCCGCCGCCCAGCGCTCTCAAGATGCCGCGCCAACTTTGGGAAGTTTTCGTGGAGTGGCTACGTCAACTATGGACGCCGGGATTATGATCCGCCCGCTGCAAACTAATACTCATCTGTAGCGGGCCTGTAAAATCAAATATACATAGTTGCTCTTGCAGGCCGCAGGATATTTTGCACCAGGGGATTAGAGAGCGAGATTGCAAATGACTACTGTTGATTAAGAGTAGAAGTCTCTGTTGCCAACCCTTTGGGTTTGCTTTCGGATTTGGTGATGGCTAGTAGCTGCTCAGGTATTTGAGTCCTATGGTTGCATTCGGCGCATCGGGCGTGAGCCCGGCACCCACGTTCACTACCACGGATTCCTTGTCGTTCAGGCTGTAGGTTGCACCGAAATTCAGCATGGCCGAGTTGGCATCGCTGCCGGGAATGTTTTGCCAGCCAAATCCATCCTGTTTCGAGCGTGATTTGGCGGTGAAGCGCTGGGTGAAGGAGGTGCTGAGGCTCATGCGTTCGTTGAGGGCGAAGGCGGTGCCGAGACCGTACTGGAATGAGTCACCCAGTTTGATGTCACCCGGTGTGTTTGTGCCCGAAGTTGAGCTGATGTCGTCGAAGTGGCGGGGAAAGTTGTGGAAGTAGTTCAAGCTGGCAAATACGATGGCCGGGTCCACTGTCTTGACGAAAGATAATCCGGTGGAGGCTGCCCAGACGCCATTGCCGCTGGAAAGCTCGGTTGGTACTTTGAGATTGCCGCCGGAGCCCGGTACTTCCTCCAGCTTGGTGCCGTAAGGATTGGAGCCGCTCGGCGCCTTTACCCGAACGTTCCAGACGATGTCTGGACGGGTCTGCGTTTCCTTGTACAGCTGGTAGTAAAGGCCGGCGCTGATGTCACCGAGTTTCGGCCCCATGGCCACGCTCTTTTCGGCGTAATCGGTAGAAGCGTAGCCTGCACCGGCTGAGAGGTAAGAAGTGTTGCGATAGAGGAAGGGTGCGTTCAGATCGACCTGCATGCGGTCGGAAAGGGTGTAGCGGCCCGTCAGATCGAGAGTCCAGATATCGGCTTTGACAGTATCGACGTTGATGTTGCCGAGAAAGATGGCATCCAGTGCAAGAAAACCATTCAGGGCGAGTTGTTTCTTGTCATAGCGCGAATAGCTCAGGCCGGCTTCGAAGGTCAGGCGGCGATCGAACAGGGCGTGCTGTTCCTGGTAAACGCTTTCCGCGCTGCGCGAAGGCGGTGCTTCGCGGACAACTTCTTCCTTCGCGCTGTTTGCGGCGATATTCTGCGGGGAACTCGATGCTTCGGTGGAGGCGGGCTTGGTTTTTTGCGCGGTTTTAAGCGATTTTTCACCGTTGATCATGACCTGCATGTTTTTTTCCATCTGCTGCAGACGTTCTTCCATGGAGCGCATGGCGTTGCCTTGTTCTTCATAGCGTTGCTGCAATTCATGAAGTTGTTTGCGCATCTGATCGACACTTGGGGTTGTGGCGGCTGGCGTTGCAAGGGAAAGGGAGCAAAGTGGGATGGCCAGCAGTGATTGAGCGATGGTTTTCATGATTTTCCCCTGAACTTGATTGGTTTTTCCTGAGTGCCGGCTGCGCATCTGAATATCGGGCTGATACTTTTAGCAACTTTTGAGCCTAACATGGTGATAATTTACAAAGAATAGGTATTTATGCCTAATGGGTAGAAATATGCTTTTAGGCCAAATTATTGAAAGATAAATAACATTGTCATCCTTCATGGTGGCGGAAGTGAAATTCTGGGGTCGAGGTGGCGTGTAAATTTTGCCTTGTACATGGCTGCATCGGCTTTCTCCAGCAGGGCTGAGTTGTCGGTGCCGTGATCCGGAAACAAGGCTATCCCGATGCTGGCTGAAATAAGGGCTTTATGTGCCGACAGGTAGAAAGGGGCGCGTAGCAGGCGGAGAATTTTTCCGGCTACTTCTTCTGCGCTACGCTGGCTGGTCAGTTCATTCAGCAGAACAACAAATTCGTCTCCTCCCAGCCGGGCGACAGCGTCGCTTTCCCTGATGCACTGAGTCAGTCGTCCGGACACCTGCTGCAATAAATGGTCGCCATTTCTATGGCCCAGCGTATCGTTGATTCGCTTGAATCCATCCAGGTCGATATACAGGATGCCGAGCGCATTGCCGTGGCGATGCGCCAGGGCAATCGCAGCAGAAAGGCGCTCGTTGAAAAGCACGCGATTGGGCAAGCCGGTCAGCGCGTCGTGATGGGCGAGATATTCCATGCGTGACGCTTCTCGCTTCTGCTCGGTAATGTCGCTGAACAGGATGATGTAATGAGTGATTTTTCCGGATTTATCGGTTGCTGTGCTGATCGTCAGCCATTCTGGAATGATTTCTCCATTTTTCTCTTTCCCCAGATTTCACCTTGCCAGTACCCAGCAGTAATAATAGTTTTCTGCAAACTGGCGAATGCGGCGGCATCTTCGCCACAGTGGAAAAGGATGTGGGGCTTTTGGCCAACCATCTCGTCGGCGGAATAACCGGTAATTTCCGTGAAGGCGTGGTTGACGCTGAGAATATTATTCTGGTCGTCGGTGATGAGTATGCCTTCGTGGCTGAATTCGAATACTTTATGGGCAAGATCATGACTTCTGCTGATGGGATTGCCGCTCAATTGCCGCTGCCTGGCGCGGGCTGAACGTACCTTGTTCTGGCGTGTTGAACTTCGTCTTGCCGCGGCCATCGCCACCGCAGGATCGCTCGATTCTGCCGTGGATTTGCCATTTTTCATGCGGGGTCTCAGCCACCGTTCCGGTCGCAGGAGGAAGCAGTGTTGCTTCGCATGGGCCGCTTCGAAATCCGTCATATTTCTTCTCCCGTCATGAGTATGCCGCCAGAGGGGTTAAATTCACCCGCAGCACCCATGCAAGGCGCGGCAGGCTTTGTTGCGCTGAATATGATCCAGACTTAGAACGCACCGGCAGAACGGATACCGCGCAATGTTTCCAGCGCAGCCTGAACACCCGGTGCCGACGATGTGCCACTGGCGCCGCTCATGCTGGCGTTGATGTTGATGACATTGTGGATCTGGTTCAGATCGCCGCCGATCCGGGTGCTTTGCAGGAATCCGGCATTACCGTTCGTGCCGCCACGGAGCTGTTGCAGGACCTGGCCCTGGCCCGCTACATCGACGGCCATGGACAGATTGTTGCCACTGAGTGTGACGGTGGTTGTGCTGCCGTTTGCTTCAACCGCTGTCGTGCCTGCGCCATTCAGCGCGATACCATTCCCGTTCGATGCGCCGCTCTGGTCGATTTCGCCGTTGGCATTAAGCTTGATGTTCATGTTGATGTCATTGCGAATGGCGTTGCCGTCGCCGCCGATCTGGATGCTTTGCGCAACACCGGAAACATTACCGAGCCCCCCGCTGATCGTGACGTTTCCGTTTCCGGCTGTGGCTTGTGACGCGCCCCCGCTGCCGGAAGCTGTACTTTCGGTAACGATGGTGATGGTCGGGACGAATTGCCTGTCCACCGATAAACTGACGCCGGAATTCAGCAATCTTCCATCGGCTGTCTGCCACTGCGTCACCATGTCGACGCCAAAATAGAGGAATTCTCCAGGACCGGCATAGCGGCCGCGCATGTCCGCAAGCATTTCATCCGGGATCTCCGGTGCCTGGTTGAAAATATGCGTATCCGGGATGTTGGCCATGGCAGGTTGCAGCATGAGTGCAGAGCCGGACAGAGAAATGGAAAGCAGTTTTGCAATGTTTGAAAGCGTAGTTTGCTTCATGGTTTGATACTCCATAGTGCGAGCAGGACAAGAAGTTTCTTTTTGTCGCTGTCCGCTAATGATTTGGATTGTCTGCGTGGGGTGTTCGGAGTGGCCTCTTTTCTGGCTTGTGAACTGTCACCCGGCAGCGCTGCGCGATGCTCGCCGGATTCAATCCGGATGGAGCCCGGCTGGACGGGGCGTCCTGAAATCACCGGCAGTTTTTTACTGGGCGCTGCGGGCTGGCGCCATTCGTTGTCCGGTGTTGCGGCATTTGTTCTTACACTGTCTGGCACGGTATAGGCATATCCGGCCCCGGCGCACGAGAGAAGGATGACAAAGACAGTTACGCCCTTTCTGGTCCTGGCCGATCCTTTGGCAGAATGATTCATGATCTGCTCCTTCTCTGTTCTGATGATCCGGGTTGACTGATCCTGCTTTGCTTGCCCTGCGGCAGGGTTAGCGGCTTTCTATATCAAATCTGCGTGAATGAAGCCGAAATCCAGCAATTCGGCATCCGTCAGCGGATGGAATGCGTTGATCTTGTTTCTGGCGGTCAGCGGCTCGGGTGGATTGAACAATGCCGAATTGCGGTCAAAGCCCTGCCCGATCACGGCGAACACCAGCCCGTTCCATTCCTTGCTGAATTGTTTGATATCCACGATGCGGTTTCCCAGCGATGGATCGGCGATATAGACCTTGTCTCTGGTTGTTTTTGAGATCACGACAAAGTGCTTGTAGCCGCGCATGTCCAGCAGCGCGATCATCGGGATTTTGGCAAACTGGAGTTGCTCCAGGCCGATTTTGTAGCCGCGCCCGCGCATGCCGAGCTGCTCGGCATAATGTTTGATGTCCAGCAGGGAGAAGCCTTTTTGCCGGACCAGTTCGATATCGCTGACCTTCATCAGGCCATCGATTACTTCTTCTTCGGTCACGTTTCTGCCGTAAGCGTATTTCATGATGGTCGCAAGCGATGCTGCGCCGCAGCTGAAATCCGTTTCCTGCGGCACCATATTGAGGTAGCGGCGTTCCCGCATGCTGACGACCGTTTTGTGAACCATGGCACCGTCGGGAAGAATGTTGCCGAGCCGCATTTCTGCAGCCTGTGCGGTAATCGGTGTCATGCCTGATGTCGCATATAAGGAACACGCGATCAGGCCGAGAATGGAAGCGCGAATCCTGTGCATCTGATTTGCCATCGTGGATCCCCTGTTTGTTCGGAAGAGAAAAATCCGGCCGGGTCCCGGCCGGACGCAGGGGAATGAACCCCCGCCCAAACCCTCGTGGGGTTACTCGCCGCCGGTGCTGCCGCCTGATGACGGTGCGTGAATCGCAGCAATCGCCAGGCCGTTGTATTGCTGGTTGTTGGAGCCAGCCGCAACGTTCACGCCGATATTGCCGGCTGCCGAGGCCAGAACGTTACCGCTCAGGCTGGCAGTGTTGGTCGTGGCCAGGTTGGTGACCACCACCACGGGCAGCATGCCGCTCACCGTGCCTGCCAGGGTCTGGATGCCCGCTTCGGTGAAGCCCAGTGTTCCCCTCTCGCTGCCGCTGTAGGAACCGCTCTGGCTGCCGCTGTAGGTTCCGCTATTACTGAAGGCAAGCGCGCCGCCGTCACCATTCAGGTCGCTGCCGCCCTGAGTCTGGGTGTCCAGATCCATATGGCCGACCGGGCCTGGGTTGTTGGTGGGGTGCACGTTGGTGCCATCACCGGGGTCGTTGCTCCAGATGTCGGGATAGACGTTGCCGATCTGATCCGAGGTGCCTGTAGTGGTTCCGGATGCGCTGCCGCTATAGGTGCCGCCGGTGCTGCCGGAATAGCCGCCCAAGCCACCGCCCCAGTAGCCGCCGCTGGCACTCAGAGCCAGATTGACCGGGACCATCTGCACTTCTTCACGATGAACCGGGTTGTTGCTGGTCATGTTGTGGTCGTTCTGCTGTGCGACTGAAACGGTTGCAGTGGCAACGCGCGAAGTGCCAGTGGCGATCGCCAGATCGTTTTTCTGCTGGTTGCTGCTGCCGGCAGAAAAGTTCATGCCGATATTCCCGGCGGCATTCATGGCCACATCATCGGATGCACCAGCGATATTCGTCTGGCCCATGTTCATGGTGCTGTTATGCTCGGCATGCTGATAAGCAAAGATCTCCGCATCGGTTGAACCAAACACGAAGGACGCATCGGCAGCGGAGATGGCTGCGGCATTGGCCTGCTGGTTGTTGTCGCCAGCGGTCACGTTGACCCCGATGTTACCGGCGGCATTGCTCAATACACTGCCGGAAACAGTTGCCGAGTTGGTCGACTCCTGGTTGCTGACGCTATTCTGATAGCTGACCTGCGAATCACGCACTACGGCCATGGTGCTGGAATCAACCTGCAGATCCCCGTATACATTGATGGTTCCTTCGGTTTCCACTTCCATCGAGTTGTCGACCTTCTTCTTCAGGGTCACTGAAGTGTTGCTGGTGTTCAACGCCAGATTGGCATTGGCTTCCAGGGACAGATCGGCCTTGGCATCGATGTAAGATGAAGTTCCATTTTCATCGCTGGCAAAGGCAGGGGAGGCTGCAAATGCTGCGATTGCCAGTGCAATTGGGGTGAAAGTCAGTTTGGTTTTCATGGTGATTCTCCTTGAGTCGAGGTTGGTTTACTTACTGCTTTGCTTCCACCGAAAGGCGCAACGCAAAGTTATTGGCCGAGTTGTTGCCCGACCCCGCAGTCTGGTTGAGCTGGACGACCCCCTGGGCATTCTGGAAGGCCGTCTCGCTGACCGACACATCCCGCATGCCTGTCTGGCCATGGCCCGCTTTCACCAGTCCTGCTGCATCGGGAAAGGTCTCGGCCAGAACGCTGTCTGCGATTACCTCTCCCTTGATGCCCATTGCGATGGCGGTGCTGTTTGCCTGGCTGTTGGCGAACCCGCTGGCCTGGTTGACCATGAGTACGCCTGAGGTACCGGCAAAAGCCTTGCCATCGATGCGGGTCGATGCGATATCCGGCAAAGACCCGCGAATATTTCTGGAACCCTGAAAAGCACCGGTTTGCACGTTTGCAGACCCTTGCGGGTTATAAGCAATAGCAGCGGCATTGGCCTGCTGGTTCATGTCGCCGGCTGCCTGGTTGACGGCCATGGCACCGCTGGCGCCCGACATGACATTGCCGCCGATGACGCTCTGATCGATAGACGCCGGCAAAATCATGCGTGGCACACCGCCAGCCATCTGATCCGGAAAGCCGGTGCGTGCGACGGGCTGCGATATGTTTGCTTCGTCTGCCACTGCTATTGCAGGGGCCAGTGCATAGCCGAGAGCAACACTGGCGGCCACGACAGTTGCAAAGGTGTTGAAGACGGCAGCGATATGAATGCTTTTTTTTGTTGCGCTCATGGTGCATTACCTCGTGTTTGTCGCAGCACCGGATACGCTGATCCTGATGCTGGTCCGGCTGGTTCCCGTGTTTCGCCCCTTGCCGGATTCATCCCACAGAATGACGGCGGGAATCAGTTGCGGCTGGGCTGCAATGAACTCCATGCCCTTGCCATGAATTTTTCCCAGATCGGTATCATCGAGTTTGTTTTCATCCTGTTGCCAGACCGGTTGAATCATGAGCCCCGTATCATCGTTACCCGCGTCTGCTGCCACAGGCTCGGCAAAAGCAGGCAGCGTGAACAGGGCTGCAGATAAAAGCATTGTTACGAGCCATGGCTTCATGGACGCGGGTTGATGGCTGGTGTGGGAAAATTTACGCATGATTGATTTTTGATATATCCGAAACAGGTTGCTGTTGTGGATTACTTCAGCAATCTCCATGCCATATGTATAAATTGTTGTTTTGTATTGAATTATTATTATTTGTCTTGAAATTGACGGATATATCGTGTAAATGAACTGTTACAGCATGGCGCGGACAGAATGGGCGGATATCGATATATCTATCTGATAAACAAGAAATAAACATGAATGTAAAGAATTTGATGCAATACGTTACACAGTGTATTCAAGGCGAAAAAAAACCTGCCTGAAGCGGCAGGCAGGTTAATCTCGAAGCAGACTACTAGTGTGTTCTGGCGTCCATTCCATCGGCTGAGTTCAAACCGCATTTCTGTATCAGGCGGTAGAGCGTCATGCGTGAGATGCCCAGTTCATGCGATGCTCTGGATAAATTGTTGCGGGTGCGCTTCAGCGTATGTTTTATGGCCTCTCTTTCTGCCTCTGTCCGGATCTCATCCAGGGTGGCCAGGCCCTGTGCATAGTCGATCTTTTTCAGGCCGAGATCGGCGGCTGTAATCGAATGGTTTTCACACATCACCATGGCGCGCCGGATGCGATTGATCATTTCGCGGACGTTGCCCGGCCAGTCATGCATATTCATGGCACTCATGGCATCCGGAGAGAATCCCTGCACCCGGGGATTTTTTTCTGTGGTGAATTTTCTGAAAAAGAAGCGTGCGAGAAGCTCGATGTCTTCGTGGCGTTCCCGCAGTGCCGGCATCCTGATATCGAGCACATGCAGCCGGTAATACAGGTCTTCGCGAAACCCGCCCTTGCTGACGGCTTCTTCAAGATTGACGTGAGTCGCGGCAATAACCCGGACATCCACATGGATGGATTCCGTTGCGCCGACCCGTTCAATGGTCCCTTCCTGCAGGAAACGCAACAGGTTGACCTGCATCTCCAGCGGGAGGTCGCCGATCTCGTCGAGAAAAATTGTTCCGCCCGAAGCGGATTCGATGCGGCCGATTTTTCTCTGCGATGCGCCGGTGAAAGCCCCCTTTTCATGGCCGAACAACTCGGACTGGACCAGATTGGCAGGCAGGGCGCCGCAATTTACTGCGATGAACGGGCCTTCTGCGCGGCTGGATCGTTCGTGAATGGCGCGTGCGCTCAGCTCCTTGCCGGTACCGCTTTCCCCGGTGATCAGCACCGGTGCGCCCACTCCGGCTACTTTGCGCAGACAGGCAAACAGCGCTTGCATCGGCGGGCTGGTTCCGACCATTTCATCCTCGCCCGGACAGGTTTCGTTCCGGAGAGGCGTTTTCTCCCACATGCTGGCCATCCCGTAGGCGTGGCCGAGCACGGGGAGCAGGCGTCCGACATCGGCCGGAAGCGTGTGAAAATCGTAAAAATGATGCTTGATCATCCGGCTGATTTCATCGTTCTTGCATGCACTCGGACGGAAGCAGGGCAACCCATTTCATGCTTTTGTTAGCGCAGACCAGCTCTTCTTCTGGCAGGTGGTTTTTTGTGTGTGCGTCGAACAGTGAAAGTCCGACATGGAAATCATTAGATTCAACCATGTTTCTTGCGGCGAGGAGACTGTCGGCAACCTTGATGTCCCATTCTGCGGCACAGATATCCGGCACGTGGATGGGCGCGGTATCCGGGGGGACAAGATAAAGCAGTTTTCTGTTGGCCATTTGCATTGTCTCGAAGGTGGTGACATGGAAAAGCAGGTGTCTCGCTCCATGAGAAAACAGGCAACAAAACCCCTTGCCCAGCGGTTTTCGCTGCGATTACTCAAGCTGAAAAATATTCCTTACCCTTTTTGTTGCGTCAGCGCGAGGCGCGCTAAAGGACAGACAGGCGCTTACTATGAGCGCTTGTTCAGGTGAAATATATAAGTAAAGGAGTGTATTTTTTGTTACTGGAAACCCTGATGAGTGTGTAGAAGCCGTATGAGCCTGCGGCGAGGAAGCTTGCGAGGGGCGTTATGAATGGGGGCTGTTCTGGCCGGATGAGACCAGCCCGGTGCAGCTATCCGGGGCCAGCAGCATGAGTTCGCTGGTTCTTTGCAGCAACAGGCTGTGGCTTTCGATTTCTGCCAGGGATACCTGATATTCCTGGGAGATTTTCTGCATCAGTTCATTAAAGAGCGAGTACGGAACCCGGTCGAACTGCATTCTGGTCTCGCGCAGCGATTCTCGGGCTGTCTGAACCTGGATTTTTGCCATCTCCAGCCTGCTGCGGGCGAGCTGGAGATTTTCATAGGCTTGCGCGGTGTTGAGCTGGATATCCAGGCGTGCCTGCTCATCCAGGGTGCGGTTCACCATGATGGCGGCATTGAGGCGGTCCTTGTTGGCGCGTTCGGCTTCCTGAAAACCGGCGGGCATATTGATGCTTATCCCGGCGCTGGCCGTATAGCCCTGCCTGTTGTTCGTATAGTCATCGATGTAATTCACGCCCAGATGAAGGTCGGCATTCACGCTGCTGCCGGCGCCGATGTCCCGGTTGTACAGCAGGGCCTCCCGCTGCGCGCCGAGCCTCCTGAGCTCGGCCGAATGGCGTTCGGCGGACTGGTTAAGTTCCGTGCTCGACAGGCAAGGCTGCGGCAGGTCCGGCAGAGCTGGCTGGAAGCCGTCGATGCTCTGGCCCAGAATCGAGTGCATGGCATTCAGGGCGATACGTTGCAGGGCGCGGAAGCGTTGCAGTTCGTCTCGCATGCTGGCGAGTTCGCTCTGGTAGCGCAGGTGTTCGCTGCCGGTCCAGATGCCTTTTTCATGCAGTTTTTCGGCTGCGGGCGCATGCTCAGTCAGCGCAGCAAGGTACTGACTGGCCAGTTGTTCGGACTGGTTGTATTGCCAGTACAGGGTGTACTGCTTGCGCAGTTGCTGCAGCAATTGAAGTTGTATGCCATCAAAATCGATCGAATCCAGGCGGATTTGCGTCTCTGCGGTTTTGCTGGCCTCGAGTTGCTGCGCGCGCCCGCCCAGCAGCGGATACCGGAGTCCGAGATTTGGCTGCAGGGCATCGTACTCGCGGGTCAGGCTGTTGGTGACAATCTGCTTGTGGCGCCCGGCATCCAGCCTGCCCGAGATTTGCAGGCCTTCCTTGGCCAGTTCCTGGCGCAGCAAGTGATGTCCATAGCCGATCTGCGTTTCCATCGCCTTGAGACGCAGCGAAGAAGCCACCCTGGTCTCGAGTTTTGAAAGCGGCATGGGTTCGGCATGAAGCGCGGAAGCTGACAGGTACATACCCAGAACAACCGCCAGCATGGTGCGGCGCAGATTTTCCGGGAGGGCTGGACTTACTTTTTGGCTGGCTTCGGTTGAGGCAAGCATATATCCCCCTTTTTTGTTTTTTTCATCGACTGCATTACCAGTGCGGAATCCGGGCCCAGATGCGCTCCGGCACGTAGGGGTGCCAGAGGCGGATGCGCAGGAACTCGCGCAGCATGGAAAGCAGTTCGATCATATGAATGGGCAGGCGGTAGAAAGGATAGAGCGGCGCCAGCCACAGCATCTTCAGGCGGGGTGTGGCAGCGATGTCATGGGCGATCAGCATCTTGATGAAGATGAAAAAAGTGGTCAGCCAGTACACGACGGTCAGCAGCGCCGGGGTGGAGAACGGGTCGGTGAAGATGAAATACAGCACGCTCCATAGCGCAAGGAATGGAAGAATGACGCGGAAGAACAGGATGTCGGTAAACACCAGCGCGTTGACCATGCCAAAGCGCCAGAAGTGGTAGAGGTCACCCTGCTTGTGCAGGCGGATCTTGACCATGTTCCGGGTCCAGCGGCTGCGCTGGCGCAATAGCCAGCCGTAGCGGTCGGGCACATCGGTCCAGACGAGGGCATCGAGCGCAAAGCGCAGTTTCCAGCCCTGCTTGCGCAGGCGCAGCGTAAGGTCCGTGTCGTCCCCCAGTCCAGAGTCGTAGCCGCCAATCTGGCGCATGGCGACGGCACGGAACATGCTGCCCGCGCCGGGCAGGATGGAAAGTAAATTCAATGGCGCGCGCCATAGCCTGGATAGGCTGACATTGAGCGCGTATTCACATTCCTGGAAGCGCGTGACCCAGTTTTGGGCCGCATTTCTCACCCGCAGATTCGCGGTGACAGCACCCACCCCGGCATCGGCAAAAGGGGCGAGCAGATGCTGGATGATGCCCGGCTGCAGTTCACAGTCCGCATCCGGTATGAAAATAAAATCCCCGCGCGCCAGCGTCAGGCCGATATTCAGGCTGCCGGGCTTGCCGTTGTGGTTCCTGGCTTCGAAGACGCGCACCCGGCCGGTTTTCTCCAGCCTCCGGGCGCGCGCCACGCTGTCGTCGCTGGAGTGGTCGTCGACAAAAATGACCTCAAGCTTGTGGTAACCGCACTGCAGGGCGGAACGGATCATTTTTTCGATGCTGTCGCCCGCATTGCGCCCCGCGATGATGACGGAAACCAGCGGGTTCGCCGGCAAGCCGGAGCCCTTCTGGACGGCCAGCGCGCGGGGATAAAACAGCAAGGTCAGCCACAGCAGGATGTCGGGCAAGGCAAAACGCGTCAGGATCAGCACCAGAAACCAGAAAAACATATGGGCTGAAGTCAGCAGTTCGCCCAGAACGCGCGACATGCCGCCGAGGTTGATCAGACTCAGCGGCGCGAGAAAGTAGCCCAGGAAACCGTTCAGTTGCTCCATGATTGCGCCTCGCTGGCGGCGAGCTGGCTTGTCAGATCGCTTGCCGGATCAAGCGCGATGGCCTTCGCCTGCACGGCATTGCCTGATCCGGCGAGAAAGCGTTCGAGCCAGATGTCGGCTCCGGCGCGGTTGGTCGCCGGCATGAGAATCATCAGGCGATCCTCGCCATAGCGCCCGATCTTGTCGGAATTTCTCAGCATTTCTGCCATGTGAAAAACCAGTTTTCCGGCTTGATCGTCATCGCCGGGAAGCCTGAGCATGATCAGGCTGAATGCCGTGCCATAACGCTGTGCGCGGCGCATCTCGTCCTCGAGCAGGAACATGAAGACATGCCGGCGATAAATCGGGCGCCCTTCGCCCTCGAGCAGCAGTTCTTCCTCCTGATCGAACAGGCGCCCGTTGCTCAATGCCGCCATGCCGAGCGAATTCAGGCGGTAACTGTGAATATCCTTGTGCAGCAACTGGTCACCCGGCGTGCGTGTCTGGCAGGCCATGCACAGGCCTTCGACTTCCGGCACCTGAAAGGAAGCATGGCAACTGTGGCAGGAAAAATTCTCGCCCGGCACGTCATGGTCCGTGCCCAGGTCTGTCAGGTGGCCGTGGCATTTCGGGCAGATCCGACCCTTGCCGTCATGCGCGAAGGCATCTGCCGGCGCCACATAGCCGCAGCGAAAGTGGTGCAACAGAGAAACCGGCGAGATATGCGTGGATTTGCACGACGAACACGTCTCGCGCACATTGACATGATGGCTCCCGCAGGCCGGGCAAATGCTCAGACGGTCGAAAAACAGCTTGTCCAGGTAATCCGCGCTGGCGAGGTATTCGAGATCCTGCATCATCTGCCCGGCAACCTCGCTTGCGAACTGCGGAAAGTGGGTGTATCCGTCGGCATGCCCGACCTGCCACTGCGGCTGCAACTGTCCGCCGTTTTGCTGGACCTGCTGCAATACCAGCATGGGTTCGCCGTATTTGTTGTCCGTAGCCATTTTGATTTCCCCCTTTATTTAACAGGTGCTAACTTTTTCCCCACAGCCATTCGCCCCAGGATGAAACGGGAATCCTGACCTGCACCCGTGCATCGAAAATCAGTTTTTCACGTACTGCCGGATCGAGGCTTTCCAGGTTATCCAGGGCGATCCTGACCGGACGGTACTGCGACCACTGGGTGTGCTGCCAGAAGTAGCGGGTCAGCGAATCCGGCAGCTTCGAGGCTTCCGGCGTCAGTGCCGTGATGCGCCCCGGCAGGGTTTCCGCCACGCCGGGGATGCTGACATAGGCGGGCATGCCGACACTCAGGCTGGAGATTTCGGACGGGTCGGTGAAGACCATCACATACGCACGGTCGATGTCGAAAATGCGGTAGATCGGCGTTCCCGCCTCGACCACGGCATTCGGAGACGCCGTGCAATCGAGCACCTGGCCGGAAGCAGGGGAGAGGATGGGCTGGGTGCTGACGCGCTTGCGGGCATCGTCGATCAGGCTTAACTGCTGTTCCAGGGAAGCGACTTTTTCCACGCTGCCTTTCTGGATCTGCGCCAGATTCATGCGCGATTTTTTCCAGGCTTCATTCAGCGCGGCGGATTCCGCATTTGCCCGCTGCCAGTCCGAACGGGCTGCGTCGCGTGCCACCCGGCCGATGGCGCGGGCATCGTGCAGCTCGTCATAGGCCTGCGACAGCGCTTTGGCTTTTTCAGCCGAGGAAGCAGCGGCCCGGTAGCTCTGCTGCGCCATCTGAACTTCCATGGCCGCAGCGGCTGCGCCTTCGTTCTGGTTGATCTGTTCCAGATGCAGGGAGGTCAGCCTGCTCTGGTAGTCCGACGCATACTGCTCGTCCAGAATGAAATTGCTCACCATGACCAGCGGCTCGCCGGCTTTGACCGTGCTGTAGCAAGTGGCGATCTGCTGCGTGATCTGGGCGCGGTAGAGCGGTGAGACCGGGATCAGGTCGCCATGCAGCAGCCCTTCCACGCGCACATTGGCGGGCGGAACGGCGACGGCATACAAGACGGTGCCGCCCAGCAGCAGGGCCAGGGTGATTTTGGCCAGACGGCGTTTCCTGCCTGTTGCAGCTTCGCCGGATACTGATTTTTGCTGTGGATTTCCGCGGAAGCGCATGATCATCTCCTTATTCAGGGCGTGTTGACACGGGTCAGGATGGACGTCAGGGAGGGATAGTCGTTGATCGCAATTCCGCGATAGAAGGGCGAACGGGTTTCCAGGCGCGCATCGATCTCGAGCAGGGCTGCGCCGAAGCGCTCAAATGGCGTACCGGCATAGCTGATGTCTTCCCTGGCGCCTTTATTCGTGGTGACGCCGAACCACCAGGGTTTCTGCATGGCATCAAGCTGCTCCAGCGCCTTTGCAGAGATGCGCAGGCCCTCGGCGGGCGTGCTGCGGTAGGCCATCATGATCGCGGTATCGAGCTGGAGCGCTGCGCTTTCCAGCACGGATCTGCCCTTTCCGTCAGGGGCGGGAATGGATGCAAAGAACGGGACCACCGCCGCCGCCAGGGGAAGCCGGATGCTTTGGCTGGCTTCCCGGATTTTGCCCAGCACATCGAGATACCCCTGAATGGCCTGCTCGCGCCTGCCGTTTTTCCATTCCGGCAGGGCGTGGGGTTCTATGTCCAGACACAGGCCATCGAAGCGCTGGCTGCGCTGCTGGAAATTGAGCAGTTCATCCACCGGGCCGGGGATTTGTCCGCCGCGCCTGCTCCACGCCGGGTCGCCGGAGACGGCGTAAAAGGCGATACCGGCTTCGCGGCAGGCATGGATGACCGCGTTCTGTTTCTTCCCGCCCGCGAACAGTTGCGCCCGCTCGCCCGGCGGGATCGAGTAGAACACGCTGCGGAAGTTGAACCGGCGTACCAGCGCCATGACCTCGTCCGACCGGGACAGGGGCGTGCGCCACACCCACAGGCTTTTGGGGAGGGTGCTGAACGTCCTGGCGGCCAGCGCCATTGCCGGGCGGCCCGCAGCAGCCAGGCAAAGGCCCGCGGCCAGCGATTTGAGCCATAACCGGCGTTGCACGGCCATGCTCCTTTATGCCCGGGCGGCTTGCAGGCTGGGGATTGCGCTGGGCGCCTCAGCGACGGGCTGTTGCCACCCCTGTTTCCAGTCCACCCTGGGCAGAATGGAGGCTTCCTTGATGCGATGCGCTTCTTTCGTCGCTTTTTTCAGCATGTTTCCGACGACCCCGCCGCTCAACAGATTCGGTTCAAGCCCCAGGCCCGGCAGGCTGGAATGAACCGCGTGGTAATAGTGATCTTCCTGCTCCACGCGCGGGTTGCGCAGATGCTGGATTTCCACTTTCATGCCATGAGCGGCGGCGCTTTCCCGGACCTGGTAAGCCAGCTCCATGATGGAGAACTGCTCCGTGAACTGGTTGAAAACCCGGAACTCCCCACGGCGGGCGGGGTTCAGGACCGCCAGTTCGACACAGCGCAGGGTATCGCGGATATTCAGGTAGCCCCTGATCTGCTGGCCGCTGCCATACACGGTGAGCGGCATGCCGATCGCGGCCTGCACCACGAAACGGTTCAGCACGGTGCCGAAAATATCGTCGTAGTGGAAGCTGGTGCAGAGCTCAGGGTCGTCGCCGATCTCGTCGGTGTCGCTGCCGTAGACCACGCCCTGATTCAGGTCGGTGACGCGGAAATCCCACATCCGGCTGGCGAATTCCAGGTTGTGGGAATCATGCACCTTGGAAAGATGGTAGAGGGAGTGGGGCTTCTTGGGGTAAAGCACCCGGTCCTTGCGGCCGTTGTGCGTGACTTCCAGCCAGCCTTCTTCGATATCGATGTTGGGGGTGCCGTATTCGCCCATGGTGCCGAGCTTTACCAGATGAGCCTGCGGGCAGTGCTCACGCATGGCGAACATCACATTGAGCGTGCCGACCACGTTGTTGCACTGGGTATAAATGGCGTTCTCGTGATTCAGCATGGAGTAGGGCGCCGATGGCTGCTCGCCGTAGTGGATGATGGCTTCGGGCTGGAAATCGTGGCAGATGTCGTTCATGAGCTGCCCGTCGTCGGCGATGTTGCCGATCACCACTTCGATGGGGAGGAAGTTTTTCTGCTTCCAGCGCCGTGCGCGTTCCTTGAGCGTGGGGACCGGTTCAAGTGGCGTTGCCCCGATTTCTTCCTCCCAGCCACGCTTGGCCATATTGTCCACCACCATGACCTTGTGGCCGCGTGCGGAAAAATGCATGGCCGTAGGCCAGCCCAGATAACCATCTCCACCCAGAATGCAAATTCTCATGATCCTTCTCCCTGTACTGGAACGATGTCGTCGCTACACGCTTAATTTATAGCCCAGGGGAGCAGGTCAGCAGAATGGGGTGAATACCCTATTCCGTAGTAGATTCAATTACTGAATACACGGTAGAAAACATCAGGTGAGGGGCCGGGTCTGCTGCGCAAAGGCTGCCCGATGCAGAATTTACGCGCCAAATTTACAGTGTCCAGTGTATTGCCGGCCCAATGACGATTGCCTAATTTAGGAAGCGCAGCAGGAAGGCTGAATTTAACAACAGGTGAGCCATGACATTGCCGGGGTGTGTACTCGCATCATTATGTTTGCTGGGGTTCGGCCTGAGTCCGGCCGCACGGGCGGATATCTATGCCTATACCGCAGCGGATGGCAGCGTCAGCCTGAGCAATGTGCCGGTTGATCCGCGCTACCGGGCGCTGCTTTCCGGACAGGGCGGCGTGGCTGGCCTGCGGTCATCGTCCGGACCGGGCGCTATGCCGCCCCTCCGTGCCAGCAAGGCCCGCTATGACCGGATGGTCGATGAAGCCGCGCATGCCCATGGGCTTGAGGGCGCGCTGCTGCATGCCGTCATCTCGGTGGAATCGCACTACAACCCCAGGGCTGTTTCCAGCAAGGGCGCTGCCGGACTGATGCAGCTCATGCCGGCGACCGCGCAGCGCTATGGGGTTTCGGATGCATTCGACCCGGCCCAGAATCTGCATGGCGGCGCGCAATATCTGCGCGACCTGCTGACCCTGTTCAACAGCGACATGAGCCTGGCGCTGGCCGCATACAATGCCGGAGAGAATGCCGTGATTCGCAATGGCAACCGCATTCCCCCGTATCGTGAGACCCGGGAATATGTTCCGCGCGTGCTGGACTATTACCGCCAGTATCAGGTCCGGCTCTGACTGGGCGGCGTCATGAAGATGAAGAGGCTTGATACGCTGATTGTCGATGACAATGAAGCATTCCGGCAATCCCTGCATCGTGTTCTTGTGCGGCACTTTCCGTTCATGCGCGTCAGCCAGGCGGGCGACGGGGAAGGCGCCCTGAGCAGCGTGGCGCAGCGGATGCCCGACCTGATTTTCATGGATATCCGGATGCCGGGAAAAAGTGGCCTCGATATCCTCCGCGTCATCAAAAGCGTCGATGCTCATGCCATGATCTGCGTCATCACCAGTTTTGATCTGCCGGAATATCGTGATGCCGCCCTGCATAGCGGCGCGGATCACTTCATCGTCAAAAGCGAATCCACCGAGGCCGCCATCGTCTCCATCGTGGACGGCATGCTGTCCGGCCTGGCTACCTGAAAATTCATTCCACCGCTGTTGGCGTTCGGACAGCAACTTGGTCAAAGCAGACCCTCAGACATCTATTGACCCGGCCAGAATTTATTTTAATTGTAGGTCGGGCTTTCCCCCGGCCAGGGCACCCGAGGACAAGAGCCCGAAAAATCGGACTGAAGTCCGACCTACAAGTTCAAACATCAAATGGCCGTATCAATAATGCCTGAGTGATTCGGCCCGGTCATCATGAGACTGGGCGTCTGCTCGCTACTTGAGTTTCATCTTGTGAGCAAGTGCATTTCTCGCAGCAGTATTGGCTTTGGCCGCTTTGACAAGCTGTCTTAGCGCTTGTGGATCCGCGTCCAGATCGCCTGCCGGATAGAGGTTAGGCAAGAGAGACCCGAGAGCATGCATAGGGAAGCCGACTCGAACCTTGCCGCGCGGGGTATCCGAGACCAGGAATCCTTCGATGACGAGCGCGTTAAGCACGTCTCGCGCTGTCCTTTCCGGGAGACCGGTGAGACGGCTTGCCTCCATGCGCTCAAACGCTCCAGTACTGAAGGCATGGATGAAAAGGTGTGCAGACTCAGGCTTGAGGTCGAACCGCACTTTCTGGAAAAAATGCTCGGCTCTGAACCTGAAGTTGTCGAGTGCGAACATCCGGGCCATGAATTTTGCCTGATCGATGGCAGTTTGCATGGCGTACTCGCAAAACTCGGCCAACCGCTTTTCGGACAGGTTTCCACGCCCATCAAGATCGCCCATTCGAGGCTGGTCGGCTCCAGCCAGTTTCGCCTTGTATTCTTCCGCGCTCTTCGCGAACCCGCGAGACATCGACCACAGGCATGCGCCATTGACTCCACACTCTCGCAGCATTGCGTCGATGGTGATCCGCGCTACACGACCGTTTCCGTCAAGGAAGGGGTGAATCCACACCACTCGATGATGGGCTGCGAAAGCTGCAAGAATGCCGTCCAGCTTGCTTATCCCGCCTTTTTTTGACCCTTCGAGGCGGAGACCGTAGACCTTTGTGAAGCGCTCCAGGAAGCGATTAAGCGTATCGGCTCTTGGTGCTACATGTATGCCTACGTGGACGTCCCTCTCTCGGAACTTTCCGGGCTCCATGTAGCTCCCGTCCTTGAGCTTCAGCATTTCCTTCGGCAAATGCGCGCAGAAGCGCCGGTGAACCTCGAGGATAAAGGGAAGGAGAGATTTTTTGTCGAGCGACTGCGACCTTGCCCATCGATCAGCCTCGATGTGAGCAAATGCAAGACTCTGCAAGTCCTTTTGCTCCATCTGCGCCATTACATCGAACAGCGCCTTCTCGATATCAATTGGCAGGGTGTGATGGCCCTCGATCAAGTTGGAGTAGTAACAGTTCATCCCCGAGACAAGCTCGGAGAGGCTTCTCGCGGTCGCGGGAACAAGTGCGGCGTCCAGGCAGGCAGACGCCTCTGATAGCTCGTGAGCAAGCCCGATCAGCGAATTGTAGACAGGCCGGGAGTGATTGATGACTAGCGGCTCCATTTGAGCAGGGTCGTCGTATAACTCAATCATTTTTCCTCCTTGTTTGCCGATGTCTGTGCCGATTATAGTCACATAATAATGAAATAGTTAGAGTTATCGAGCACGATATATCTGCCGATGTCTGCGCCGATCGTTTTGCCGAAGTTACGGCCGAATTTTTCTAGTGTAGTTAAACTGACTTTTTGGAAGACCGTGTCTCTTGGTCGAGGACATTGTGCGCGGGGGAGCCAGCGGTTGAGGGTAGCTTCCTCCAGGCGGGCTGCATCCAGGTTTCTGGTGCAGAATTTTGAGTTTTCTCCGGTTCGCCAGACAGACTCGAAGGTCTGCTCAGGCCGAACAGGGAGCGCTCACGGAAATTGGATGTTCGGCCGGAATTCGGCCAGAGCAGCTATTCACACGTGCGTTATCTGCTTAACAAGGGATTTTCCGTATAATCTTCCGAAATTGATTAGCATATCCATGCTGGCACCCATGTTTAGCTTTGGCGTGGTCGACTTCCAGGAAAAAAGGGATCATTGATGGCTAAAGCAACAACGACGAAGAACGATTCCTCCGCCAATATCGGCTTCGAAGCCAAGCTCTGGCTCGCGGCCGACAAGCTCCGCAACAATATGGACGCGGCGGAATACAAGCATGTTGTCCTCGGCCTCATCTTCCTCAAATACATCTCCGACACCTTTGATGAACACCACGCCAAACTGGTAGAGGGCAAAGGCGACTATGAAGGCGCCAACCCCGAGGACAAGGACGAATACCTCGCTGCCAATGTTTTCTGGGTGCCTGCGGACGCCCGCTGGGCGCAGCTGCAATCCCACGCCAAGCTCCCCAGCGTCGGCAAGGACGTGGACGACGCCATGGTCGCGCTGGAACGCGACAACCCCCGCCTCAAAGGCGCGCTCAACAAAAACTACGGCCGCGCCGATCTCGACAAACACCGCCTCGGCGAACTCATCGACCTCATCGGCTCCATCCAGCTCGCCGATGTCGCCAGCCGCTCCAAGGACCTCCTCGGCCGCGTCTTCGAATACTTCCTTACCCAGTTCGCCAGCGCCGAGGGCAAGAACGGCGGCCAGTTCTACACCCCATCCTGCGTCGTGCGCTGCCTCGTCGAAATGCTCGCCCCCTACAAAGGCCGCATCTACGACCCCGCCTGCGGCTCCGGCGGCATGTTCGTTCAGTCTGAAAAATTCGTCGAATCCCACGGCGGCAAGCTCGGCGACATCAGCATCTACGGCCAGGAGAGCAACCCCACCACGCGCCGCCTCGCCGTGATGAACCTCGCCCTGCGCGGCATCGAAGCCGACTTCGGCCCCGAGAACGCCGACACCTTCCGCCGCGATCTCCACCCCGACCTGCGCGCCGATTTCGTCCTCGCCAACCCGCCCTTCAACGACTCCGACTGGTTCCGCAAGGACGACGACGTGCGCTGGGCTTTCGGCGTTCCACCCAAGGGCAACGCCAACTTCGCCTGGGTGCAGCACTTCATCCACCACCTCGCGCCCCACGGCATTGCTGGCTTCGTCCTCGCCAATGGAAGCATGTCGTCCAACCAGTCCGGCGAAGGCGAGATTCGTAAAGCGATTATCGAGGCCGATCTCGTGGATTGCATGGTCGCGCTGCCCGGCCAGCTCTTCTACAGCACGCAGATTCCCGTGTGCCTGTGGTTTCTCGCGAAAAACAAACATGACGGCAAACGCCGCGACCGCCGCAAGCAAACACTCTTCATCGATGCCCGCAAAATGGGCACCCTCATCGACCGCGTTCACCGCGAACTGACCGACGCCGACCTCCAGAAAATCGTCTCCACCTACCACGCCTGGCGCGGCGCCCCTTTAACTCCCTCGCCCCTCGCGGAGAGGGCCGAGAGGGGGCGCCATCTATGCCGACATCCCCGGCTTCTGCAAATCCGCCACCACCGCCGAAATCGCCGCCCACGGCCACGTCCTCACGCCGGGCCGCTATGTCGGCGCCGAGGAAGTCGAAGACGACGGCGAACCCTTCGAGGAAAAGATGCCGCGCCTCGTCGCTGAACTGCACGCCCAGTTCGCCGAGTCCGCGAAACTGGAGCAGGCCATCACAGCAAACCTGAGAGGGCTGGGTTATGGCGGGTGAGTGGGAAACAGCCCGCCTCACTGAACTCTGCGAGCAGATTGCCGACTGCCCGCACTCGACGCCGTTGTGGACGAGATAGCGGCGCTATTGTCCTTCGAAGTCAAAACATCCGGGATGGAAGGCTCGACCTCAGTTCGACCAAGCTATACCGACGAAGCGCATTTCGAGCAACGAAGCCGTCGCGCCAACCTGCGAGGCTGGCGATTTGGTTATCACCCGCGAGGCCCCGATGGGCGAGGTGTGCATGGTTCCCAAACGGCTTCGAGTGCTGCCTCGGTCAGCGCATGGTCATGCTTCGGCCTGACCCAAGGAAGTGTCGACTCCCGCTTCCTTCTCTACTTCGATTCAGTCGGAAGCAGTTCAGGACGAAATCGAAGTCAACGAGGGCACGTGGCTCGACGGTGAGTAACCTGCGGATCCCATTGCTTAAGGCGCTGCCAATTCCGCCACCCGCCTCTCGCCGAGCAAAAAGCCATCGCGGCGGTGCTTGGGGCGCTGGACGACAAGATCGAGTTGAACCGGCGGATGAACGCGACGCTAGAGGCGATGGCGCGGGCGCTGTTCCAGAGCTGGTTCGTGGATTTCGACCCCGTCCGCGCCAAACTCGATGGCCGCCAACCCGCTGGTCTCGACGTTGCCACCGCCGCGCTCTTCCCCGCCCACTTTCAAGATTCGCATCTCGGCCACATTCCGCAGGGATGGAGCGCTGTGACCCTTGGTGAAGTCGCAAAGAACGCATCCATCACCTTCGATTTCGCACGATCGACTGAGGTGGTTTTCATCAACACAGGCGATGTATTGGAAGGAGACTTCCTTCATTCAAAACGAAGTGCACACGCAGGTCTGCCTGGGCAGGCAAAGAAGTCCATTTGCCCCGACGACATTCTTTTCAGCGAGATACGCCCAGCAAACAAACGATTCGCATACGTGGATTTCGACGCCAGTGACTACTTGGTCTCAACGAAGTTCATGGTCATCAGAGCGTCGAAGGATATTCATCCCCGCCTGCTTTATCGCATTCTCACGGCAGACGAGACCCTGAACGAGTTCCAAATTCAGGCTGAATCACGTTCTGGAACCTTCCCTCAAATCACATTTGATTCCATCAGTCACCTGCCCATCGTGCTTCCCACGAAGGAGATTCAGGAAGCCTTTCAGCGAGCGGTCACGGATATCGACGCCCATATCAAGCTCAACAAAGAGCAATCCCGCAATCTCGCTGCCCTACGCGACGCGCTGCTACCGAAGCTGCTGAGCGGGGAACTAACAATTACCAGCTAACCCCATGCCACGCCTCCTCAAAAACGAAACTGACCAGCGGTTGATTGTGAGTCAACGTGCATTGACGACTGCATTCGCGATGTTGGCTACTCCAAAACCTGTCTCCTACGAACCGGTAGGTACTGATGGCGCTATTGAGATTGGTCTAATTGGGATTGCCGCTGACCTTGCCATTTCGGCGTGTCTGTATGAGGTGCTTGGCGTTTCTGGAATCATTCGCAAAGACACAGGTTTCTACCTCTCGGCTTCGGAAGCACTCGATTCATTCCGCACAACCTTGGATTCAAAAATACCGCGACTAGCAGCATTGACACAAGGGGTGAGCGATCCGTCTGCGCACCTCAAGAAACTCGATGCAGCTTGCTGCGGATTTCCGGTCATCTTCACCGCACGCGCATCCGCAGTCCACGGCGGGGCTGGCATTTCGCACGATGTCGCTTTTTTTGCGGGGAAATCTGTCGCGGATTTTCTTATTACATTGGCGGAAAGCACAAAGTGGAAGCCATACTTGAAGCAGGTCCCCGCCACGCCTTCTCTCCCGAAGGAGCGCACTTTAATCGCGCAGGAATTGGCCGCGCTACTCTCCACAGGTGACAAGTCCAAGGCCGCTGCCTCGCTTTCCGGCATATATTTAGTCCTGCCCGAGCTAACGAAGAAGGAGCCTGAGTGGCTAAAGACGCTCCAGCGCGTTCAGGTCTCGCCACGGAGTCAGGATATTTCGATCCTCGTCAAAAGTCTTCAGCAGGCAAGTGTAGGAGACCTCTTCAAGGTTGGAAAAGGTGCGAATGCCACCGCAGTCAAGATCGTTGATAAGTCTGCCAACCCCGATGCTTTACCAATTTACATCGAGGGGATGAAGAAGAAGTTCGACAAACTCTCTGATGCTTGGAGCGGATATGTCGGTAACGCCAATGGTGAGTTGGACAAAGGTGTCTTGTCTCTGCCTCCAATTGATTCGATTTACCGTTTCGCGGCTATAGGAATCGACAGTCTCGGTCTCCCAGACGAGGAAACGAAAGCTGGACTCTCCTCACACAGCCTTTGGCCGTTCGTGGCGAGTTCCTTGGATTACAGTGGAACAAAAGGCCCCTGCTTCTTCCTGCTCAGGTCGTTAAAGTCTGGGGAGTTTGGGCAGTTGTTGACACAGTTGACCACAGCGGCGGAATACAGCAATAAGCTCAAGAAAGCGCTGGTTGTGTATGAACCTTTGTTGCAAGCGGCTGCCAACAAAAAGCCCGTGACAGGTGGGTCGGCCCTAGCAAAGACCTTCTCCGTATCTGCGACTGCCCGTGAGAAAAAACGAGAAAGCGTAGCTGATAAACTTTCGGCTCGCGGCAAGAGCGCCACCGGAAAACGGAAAGCAAGTTATGAATCACTGGTGGTAGAAGTCCAAAAGGGGGACTCGCTTGCTGCACCGCTGAAACTGATTCGCGACGGGACTATAAATTTGGGTTCTGACAAAATTCCAATGCTCCGGTTTCTCATAGATTCTGCCAATGAAAGAGAAGACCTCGCAGAATTGACGATGGTGCTAGCCGACAAAGAGTTGCAAGCCGTTTCCACATCTGTTCGAAAAGCCATCTCGGAAATCGATTATCTATTCTTCGGGCCGCAAAGTAGTTCCTGACTTGTTATGAACCTAAACGAATCCATCGTCGAAGACGCCGCCCTGACCTGGTTCGGGGAGTTGAGCGTCTGTATTTTTGAGCATGTGGCTGAGGAGAAAATCTGATGCAAATTCTATTTGTTGATGAATCTGGAACACCACCTCCTCCCGCGAAGCAGGACGAAGCGCCGCTGTTTGTGCTGGGTGGAATTGTGGTGCCGGAGGATTTTTGGTCCAAGCTCGCGGCAGATTTGGGGCGGTTGAAGGATCATTTCAAGATCGAAGGTGAGGTCAAGTGGCGATACTTTGCGCCGGAGAAACCGGGCAGCAAGAAGCACAGCCTGAGCCATTTGAATCCGGCTCAAAAGGAGGCACTGCGCACCAAGCTCTACGAGGTGATTGGCACATACAAGTCCATTCGCCTGATCTGCGTTGCAACGAATGTGACGCTGGCTTACAAACTGCCTTACATCAAGAACGCAGATGATCTTTACTGGTATTCCTACAAGCAGCTCACGGAGCGGTTTCAGTATTATTTGCAGGATTTGGAACGCACCGTAGGGCAGAAGGTCAACGGCATCGTGGTTTGTGACCACCGTGGCCCGAAAGATGATGCCCGCCTGCGCGAGTTGCACCAACAGTTACTTGATGGAAGCAAGGGCAATTTTTCGAGCTATCAAAATCTGATCGAAGGTTTGTTTATTGCTCCGTCGCACCTGAGCGTGGGTGTGCAGTTTGCCGATATGGTTGCAGGTGCGGTGTTCCGTGCTTATAAAGCGAAGGACGCACGATATTTCCGGCAGATCGAAGGGTCGTTCAGGCGCTCACCTGCAGGGAAGCTTGAAGGCTATGGCCTAGTAAAATTTCCAAAGGGTGAGTGGTGAAAAAGAAGGGCGCCGTGTCGGGGATTTCTCCCACGATCCTGCTAGTAACGGCGCAGTCACGGCGTGGGGGTATTATGGGGATGAAGGGTGCTTTCGTCAAGAAATCAGCTTAAACGCAAACTGGCTCAATCTGCTTTTTTTCCGCATAACGTGTTTATTTTAAATAACTTTCTTCTTTAAACGCAAACCGCCAATGTCCAGCATCAATGAATCTATTGTCGAAGACGCCGCCCTGATAATGCCTGCGGCAACCCTCACCCGACCTCTCCCAATGGGAGAGGAGAGGGAGCAATTTCGCGTTGCTCGAACCCTCATCCCGGCCTTCTCCCACGGGGAGAAGGAGAAGCGCGTGGCCATCCGGCGGTTGAACCCGGCCATCCCCGAGGAGGCGCGGGCAACTATTCGGTTTTATCGAATAGTTCGATCTGAAAGGTGCATCCCATGAGCAAAAACAAACCCACTCCCGGCGGTCGCGCCAAAAAGAAGACCGAAGTCTCCCTGGTTCGCTCTTCGGCGGCGGAATACCTGACCTTTGTGGCCGCCAGCGGCCAGGGCGGCGTCGAAGCCGTTTACGCCGATGAAAATGTCTGGCTCAGCCAGAAAATGATGGGGCTGCTCTACGACGTGGAAACCCACACCATCAACTACCACCTCAAGAAGGTCTTCGCGGACAGCGAGCTGCAGGAGGATTCAGTTATTCGAAATTTTCGAATAACTGCCGCCGACGGCAAAACCTACGACACCCAGCACTACAACCTCGCCGCCATCATCGCCGTCGGCTACAAGGTGAACTCCGAACGCGCCGTCCAGTTCCGCAAATGGGCCACCGGCATCATCGAGTCCTTCACCATCAAGGGCTTTGCGATGGATGACGAGCGCCTGAAAAACGACGGCTCCATCCTCGGCAAAAAATACTTCGAGGAACAGCTCCAGCGCATCCGGGAAATCCGCCTGAGCGAGCGCAAGTTCTACCAGAAGATCACCGACATCTACGCCACCTCCATCGACTACGATGTCACCGCCGCTGCCACCAAGCGCTTCTTCGCCACCGTGCAGAACAAGCTGCACTGGGCCATCCACGGACAGACGGCGGCGGAGGTCATCGTCTCCCGTGCCGATGCCAGCCAAAGACCGCATGGGTCTGACCACCTGGAAAGACGCGCCCAAGGGAAAAATCCAGAAGTTCGATGTCAGCGTGGCGAAAAACTACCTCACGGAAAACGAAATGGCCCAACTGCAACGCCTCGTCTCCGCCTACCTCGATGTGGCCGAAGACATGGCGCTGCGGGAGATTCCCATGACCATGCAGGACTGGGAAACCCGCCTCAACCGCTTCATTGCCGCGACCGACCGGGAAATTTTGCAGGATGCCGGCAAAGTCACTGCCGAAATCGCCCAGGCCCACGCCGAGAGTGAATTTGAGAAATACCGCATCGTGCAGGACCGGCTGTTCGAGTCAGACTTCGACCGGGTGATCAAGGAATTGCCCGAGAAGGGCGACCAGCCATGAGCCTCAACGAATCCATCGTCGAAGAAGCCGCCCTCGAATGGTTCGGGGAGCTGGGCTATGCGGTCGGGCACGGGCCGACAGATCGCGCCCGGTGAACCGGCGGCGGAGCGGGATTCGTTTGGCGATGTGGTGCTGGTGGGGCGCTTGCGCGAGGCCATCCGGCGGCTGAACCCGGCCATTCCCGAGGAGGCGCGAGAAGATGCGTTGCGCAAGGTGCTGCGGGTGGCGACGCCTTCGCTGGCGCAGACGAACCGGGCCTTTCACCGGATGCTGCGCGACGGCGTGGAGGTGGAATATCCGCGGCCAGATGGCTCGCATCGCAGGCGATCACGTGCGGCTGGTGGATTTCGACGACGTGCGGCGCGAACGACTGGCTGGCGGTGAACCAGTTCACGGTGATCGAGGGGCAGCACAACCGGCGGCCGGACATCGTGGTCTTCGTCAACGGTCTGCCGCTGGCCGTGATCGAGCTGAAGAACGCGGCGGATGAGGACGCGACGATCTGGAGCGCCTACGCGCAGCTCCAGACCTACAAGGCGGAGATTCCCTCGCTGCTGCACTACAACGCGGTGCTGGTGGTGTCCGACGGCTTGCAGGCGCGCATCGGTTCGCTGACGGCGAACCAGGAGTGGTTCAAGGTCTGGCGCACCATTGACGGCGAGGGCGACGCGCCGAAGACGGCGCTGGAACTGGAGGTGCTGGTGCGCGGGGTGTTCGAGCGGCAGCGGTTCCTCGACCTGCTCCAGCATTTCATCGTCTTCGAGGAAGACCCGGACAGCGGCGCGCTGCACAAGATCATCGCCGGCTACCATCAGTTCCACGCGGTGAACGCGGCGGTGGAGGAAACCGTGCGCGCCAGCGGCATGGGCGAGCGCAACATGGTGTGCGCGAGGAGCCGGGCACCTACTGGGCAGGCCGGATGCACGGCGGCAAGCCGGGCGACCGGCGCGCGGGCGTGGTCTGGCACACGCAGGGCAGCGGCAAGAGCTTCTCCATGCTGTTCTACGCCGCGCGGGTGATCCGCGACATCCGGCGATGCAGAACCCGACGCTGGTGGTGCTGACCGACCGCAACGATCTCGACGACCAGCTTTTCGGCCAGTTCCAGCGCTGCCACGACATCCTCGGCCAGACGCCGGTGCAGGCCGCGAACCGCGAGACAGCTGCGCGAGCTGCTGGCAGGTGGCGAGCGGCGGCGTGGTCTTCACCACGATCCAGAAGTTCCTGCCCGAGAAGGGCGAGACAGATGCCCGCGCTGAGCGACCGGCGGAACATCGTCGTCATCGCCGACGAAGCGCACCGCAGCCAGTACGACCTGATCGACGGCCTCGCCCGGCAACCTGCGCGATGCGCTGCCGAATGCCTCGTTCATCGGCTTCACCGGCACGCCCATCGAGAAGACCGACGCGAACACGCGGGCGGTCTTCGGCGACTACATCAGCATCTACGACATCCAGCGCGCGGTCGCCGACAAGGCCACGGTGCCGATCTACTACGAAAGCCGCATCGCCAAGCTGGGCCTGAACGCCGCCGAACTGCCGAAGATCGACGCGGAGTTCGAGGAGATCACCGAGGGCGAGGAACAGACGCAGAAGGAGAAGCTCAAGACCAAGTGGGCCGCGCTGGAGGCGCTGGTGGGCGATCCGAAGCGCATCGCGCTGATCGCCGCCGACCTGGTGGCGCATTTCGAGAAGCGCGCTGGAGGCGATGGACGGCAAGGCGATGGTCGTCTGCATGAGCCGCCGCATCTGCGTGGACCTCTACAACGCGCATCATCAAGCTGCGCCCCGACTGGGCCAGCGCCAAGGATGACGACGCCGAAGCCGAGAAGGGCAAGGACTGCGTGGTCAAGATCGTGATGACCGGCAGCGCCGATGACGGCCCCGACTGGCAACCGCACATCCGCAACAAGGACAAGCGCCGCAAGCTGGCGAACCGGTTCAAGGACAGCAAAGACCCGTTCCGCATCGTGATCGTGCGCGACATGTGGCTGACCGGCTTCGACGCGCCCTGCCTGCACACGATGTATGTCGACAAGCCGATGCAGGGCCACGGGCTGATGCAGGCCATCGCCCGCGTGAACCGCGTGTTCCGCGACAAGCCCGGCGGCCTGGTGGTGGATTACCTCGGCCTGGCCGATCAACTCAAGCATGCCCTCGCCACCTACACCGAGAGCGGCGGTCAAGGGCGATCCGACCTATCGACACGCGCGCAGGCCATCGCCGTGATGCTGGAGAAGCACGACGTCGCCTGCGACATGCTGCATGGGTTCGACTGGGACAAGTGGACGACCGGCAAGCCCGCGGAGCGCCTCGCCCTCATCCCCGCCGGGCAGGAGCACATCCTGGAGCAGGAAGACGGCAAGAAGCGCTTCGTGCAGGTGGTGACCGAACTCTCCCGCGCCTTCGCCCTCTGCGCCGCGAGCGACGAAGCGACCGGCGATCCGCGATGACGTGGCCTTCTTCCAGGCCATCCAGGCCGCGCTGAACAAGCAAAGCGGCGGCAGCACGCAAGTCACCGGAGCAGATCGACGCCGCCGTGCGCCAGCTCGTGTCCAAGGCCATCACGACCGAAGGACAGATCATCGACGTCTTCACCGCCGCCGGGTTGCCGAAGCCGGACATCAGCATCCTGTCCGACCAGTTCCTGGCCGAAGTGCGCGGCCTGAAGCACAAGAACGTCGCCGCCGAGCTGCTGGAGAAGCTGCTCAAGGACGAAATCAAGGTGCGCTCGAAGCGCAACCTCGTGCAGTCGCAGCTGTTCTCCGAGAAGCTCAAGAAGACGCTCAACGCCTACCACAACCGCGCCATCGCGACGCAGGAGGTGATCGAGGAACTGATCAAGCTGGCGAAGGAAATGGACGCCGCGACCAAGCGCGGCGAGGACCTCGGCCTGACCGACGACGAGATCGCCTTCTACGACGCCCTGGCCGCGAACGAGTCCGCCGTGCAGGCGATGGGCGACGACAAGCTGAAGGTCATCGCCGCCGAACTGATCACCCAGGTCCGCAAGAGCGTGACCATCGACTGGACCCTGCGCGAAAGCGCCCGGGCCAAGATCCGCGTGATGGTGAAGCGCATCCTGAACAAGTACGGCTATCCGCCGGACCTGCAGGAAGAAGCGGTGAAGACCGTGCTGATGCAGGCGGAGTTGCTGTCGGCAATGTGGGCGACCGCGTGAGTGCAGATATAGGCAGCGACTCATCTACTCTATCAAATCTGAGACGGTGCAATAACAGGCTGAAAAGGCCGAGTTGCCGACCTATGAAGGATTTCCTGGATTGGCCGCTTTGTGTTCAGTAAGCAGCCCAATTACTTCCATTTGACATCAGACGGCTTCGTGTCGCTCACCGCCTGATGACAAGGCAATATCTATATTGATTTTTGGATATTCCCAAGCTTGTCTTGCACGAATCAACAAACACGATTCCTGGATAAGCCAACCCGGTTTTGCACAAAACAGCACTCAAGGCTGTCTAAAATCCGGGTTCCAGCCCCGGAATGTAAATAGGCAAAAGTTTTAACGCCTGTACGTCATTTCTCCTTCCCCTAGTCCCCGCCTACAGTCATTCACCCACGCCAAGTGGAGTTCCGGCCGTAGCGAAATGCAGTCTTTGCCTCGGTGTCAATTTGTCGCACTTCATGAACAATCTGTCACATGGATTGCGGTGGCGTGGATGGAAATCCCGTCCGGCAAATCCGGGCCAGGCAAATTTGCTTCATGTTGAGAGAGGGAGGCGTTATGAGAACCGCTGCCATGAACAAAATCAAGGGGGCGCTGCAGAAAACGTGGCGGCTGATTTTTGCCTCGCTGCTGCTGGGTGTGCTTAATCCACAGTATGCGGCGGCGCTCAGTATCAATGTCGTCGGCTCGGATGGCGCAGCCGTCGCGGGCTACCGCTGGCTGGTGGAGGAAGATGCCACCAGGGCATCCCTGCCGGGCGTACCGGCTGACGGCAGCAATCTGGCCTTGAGCTTCCACGCCAGCTACATGCCGGTGGTCGCCGCGGGCAACAGCACCGACCCGGCCAGATCCCCCGCCGCGCTGGCGCTCGATCCGCTGAAGCGCTACTACGTCTCGGTCCTGCCTGACGGCGGCTACCAGATGGGTGGCGCCGCCGTTGCGCCGGGGCAGTCGTCGGTGAATATCGTGGTGAACAAGACCCCGATCCCGACCGCGCAGATTTCCATCTTCGTATTCAATGACAACCAGCCCATCAACGGCGCGCCGGATCTGCCGCAGGAAACCGGGCTGGCTGGCTTCTCCATTACCCTGAAGGAAGCGGGCGGCACCTATGGCGCTTCCGGTGGCCAGGTGATCCAGGATGCCTTCGGCAATCCCATCGGCACCGAATATCAGAAAAATCCGGACGGCTCGCCCGTGATGATCGGCGATGCGCCGGTCATCCTCACCAAAGGCAGCGGCTTCATCAAATCCGGGCCGGATGGCACGGCGCTGATCAAGAACCTGGTGCCGGCCAAGTACACGCTGGAAGTGATCCCCCCGGCCGGTTCGGGTTATATCCAGACTTCCACCATCGAGGGCACCAAGGGGATCGATGCCTGGGTGAAAGCCAACGAGCCCAGTTTCTTCCAGGAATTCGGGCCGCCCGGACACCATCTGTTCATCGGCTTCGTCAAAACGGCGCTCAAGGATACCTCGGTGCTGAACGGCGCCAGCACGATCAGCGGCAAGGTGGTCAACATGCACTCTGCCCGTCCGCCGGATTTCGCCTTTTATAACGGCGCTCCCTTCCCGCAGTGCTGGGTTGGCCTGAACGAGCTGGCGGTTGCCGGCGGTCGCGCGGTCTTTACCTCGCCCTGCAATGCAGACAGCACCTTCTCCGTTCCCAATGTGCGCTCTGGAACCTATCCAGCTGGTCATCTGGGACGAGAATCTGGATGTCGTCATCGCCTCTACCAATGTCACGGTGCCACCGGGCGGCGGGGCGGTCGACCTGCAGGAAGTGCCGGTTTTCAACTGGTTCCACCGGCTTGAAAGCAGGGTGTTCTTCGATGCCAACAATAACGGATTCCGCGATGCCGGCGAGGTCGGGATGCCGGGGCAGGCGGTCAATCTGCGTTTCCGCGACGGCAGCATTTATCAGTCGCAGGCCACCGATGCGAATGGTGAGGTTCAGTTCAACGAAGTATTTCCTTTCTTCAACTGGCTGGCGGCCGAGGTCGATTTTGCCCGCTTCAAGGCCACTGGCGCGACCATCGTGGTGGATGCCGGTGGACCTGTTCCGGCGCATAACGGCTGGACCACGCCATCCTGGAACAAGCTCAATCCGCAGCCGCAGTCCGAGAATGGCGGCCTGCCTTACCGCACCGAAACCGGCCCGGTCCTGGTGCAGGCTTTCCAGGGATTCCTCGGTCAGACCAACGTGATCGAGTGGGGCAAGAATAACTATGCCACCGGCGAGAACGGCGGCATTTCCGGCGTCGTTCTCTACGCCACCACCCGTGCCGAGGAAGATCCGCGCTTCGCTGCAGCCGAGAACTGGGAGCCGGGCATTCCGCGCGTGCAGGTGAACCTGTATCGCGACTGCAACGCTGACGGCATCATCGACAAGGCCGACTGTACCGCAACCAGCGGCCTGAATACGGCTGCCAGCGTGGTCCTGGCCGATACGGACAACTGGCCGTTCGGCAATTTCCCGGGAGCGGAAGATATTGACCGCAACAGCAACGCTGTCTTCGATCAGGGCGATGCTTACGATGTCGCCACGACCGACAGCTGGGACGACAATCAGCCTTCCGGTTGCCAGGGGACACCCTTCGTATCCAATGGCCATACCACCGACTGCTATGACGGTCTGCGCAACTTCAACCAGGTGCGTCCCGGCGTGTTCGATGGCGGCTATGCCTTCGGTGGCGGTGCCGGCAAGCCGGAACTGCCTCCCGGCAAGTACATCGTGGAGTCGAAAACGCCTCCCGGCTACCTGACGGTGAAGGAAGAGGACAAGAACGTCGACTTCGGCGATACCTACCAGCCGGGAACGCTGGCGCTTCCTCCGGCTTGCGTGGGTGATCTGCATGCCGTGCCGGATGAGCTGACCCTGTTCCCCGGCGTGGCATCGGCTTATGCCAGACAGCAACGCCCATTGTGCGATCGCAAGAGCGTCGACGTGGCCCAGGGCAAGAATGCGGCAGCCGACTTCTTCATGTTTACCGAAGTGCCTGCGGCCAGCCATATCGTCGGCATGATCCTCAACGACGTGGCCAACGAGTTCGACCCCAACGCCCCGACTTTTGGCGAGAAACAGGCGCCTGCCTGGGTGCCGGTATCGATCCGCGACTGGAGCGGGCGCGAGATTTCCCGCGTCTATTCGGATCAGTGGGGGACTTTCAACGCGCTGGTGCCATCGACCTACTCGATGAATATTCCCATGCCATCGGGCGTATCTCCCAACATGCTCACCACCTGCATGAACGACCCCGGCCCGATCCCGGATGGGAGCGGCAACATGGTGATCGATCCTTACTTCGACCGTCAGTTCAGCCAGTTCTGCTACACCTTCCAGTATCTGCCGGGCAAGACGACTTATCTGGATACGCCTGTGCTGCCGGTGGCTGCTTTCGCCGGTCCCGGCCAGTTCCCGCTGGACTGCGAGTTCAGCGACGGCACACCGGTGGTGTACACGGTGAACGGCAGGGCAACGTCGAATACCGGCGGCGGCTACGTGACCCAGAACGGGCCTTATGTGCCGCAGCGCACCGTGGACCAGACCCAGTTGCCCACGCTGACCATTGTTTCTGCCGGAACGGTGGAAGTGCCCAATCCTTCATATGACGGCACGGCGAATACGCCCCGCATGATTCCCCGCAACTTCGGCTTCGGCAACGGCGGCACAGTCACTGTCGGCGGCGCCGCTGTGACGGTCACTTCATGGAGCAACGGCCTGATCGAAGCGAACGTGCCATTCGGCACACCGACTGGCGAACTGGTGGTGACCCGTAGCGATACCGGCAAGGCTTCGCTGCTGGGCGTGACCGTCACGGTGGGCGGCAAACCGCCGACCCTGGTTCAACCCGGCGGCAGTATCCAGGCAGCCATCAATGCTGCCTTGCCCGGCGACCTGATCATGATCGCCCCCGGCCGTTACGACGAGCTGGTGATCATGGACAAGAAGGTGAAGCTGCAAGGCTGGGGCGCACTGGCGACCAATATCAACGCCGCCAAGGTGCCGGCTGAAAAGCTTGCCAAATGGCGCAGCGATATTGCCCTGAAGTACGCCAATGGCGGTGCCACCCGCACCTTTGACCTGGTGCCCGGCCAGACTGTCGGTTTCAATGCACCCGACAACGAGCCAGGCCTGTTCAATACCGAGGAGGGCCCCGGCATCATCGTCGTGGCGAAGATCGGTGAGTTCATCAGCACCAACAGCGCCCGCATCGATGGTCTTTCCATCTCGGGCGGCGACAGCGGCGGCGGTATCTTCGTCAACGGCCATGCCAAGTATCTGGAGATCAGCAACAACAAGATCTTCAGCAACTACGGCACCTACGGCGGCGGCATCCGCATCGGTCATCCCAATGTGGATAACAACGGTTCCGACAACGACTTCATCCGGATCCACAACAACCTCATCGCGCAGAACGGCGCTGCGGGCGGCGTGGGCGGCGGGGTGTCGATCTATGCCGGTGCCCAGGTGTATAACGTTTCCAGCAACCATATCTGCGGCAACTTCAGCGCAGGTCATGGCGGCGGCATCGGTCACCAGGGCAGCAGCAACCGTGGTGTGATTGCCAATAACACGGTGATCTTCAACCAGTCCTTCAACCAGGGCCTGAACGTCTCCGGCGGTGGCATCTTCGTCGGCGGACAGGCGCCGATCGTGGCTGGAACACTTTCCCCCGGTTCCGGCAACGTCACCGTATCCGGCAACCTGGTCCAGGGTAACCAGGCCGGTGCGGGCGACGGTGGCGGCATCGCAGCCCAGTTCGTCAATGGCACGGACATCGTTCCTGCGCCCAACAACGAATCGACCTGGTACAGGCTGGTGCTGGAAAACAACGTGGTGGTGAACAACCTCGCGGGCATGGCGGGTGGCGGCATCTCCCTCCAGGACGTGGCGCTGTCGACCATCGTCAACAACACGGTCGCCGATAACCAGAGTACGGCCACGGCAGGCGCAGCCTTTGCGCCTGGCAGCCCGAATCTGTCCACTTTCACAGCACCGATCGTGCCCGGCACGCTCTCCCCCGGTTCCGGCAACGTGACCGTGAGCGGCAACCTGGTCCAGGGTAACCAGGCCGGTGCCGGCGACGGCGGCGGTATCGCGGCCCAGTTCGTCAACGGCACGGACATCGTTCCTGCGCCCAACAACGAATCGACCTGGTACAGGCTGGTGCTGGAAAACAACGTGGTGGTGAACAACCTCGCGGGCATGGCGGGTGGCGGCATCTCCCTCCAGGACGTGGCGCTGTCGACCATCGTCAACAACACGGTCGCCGATAACCAGAGTACGGCCACGGCAGGCGCAGCCTTTGCGCCCGGCAGCCCGAATCTGTCCACGGCTCAGCCAGCAGGCATCGTTTCCCGTGCCCACAGCACCCTTCTGGCCAACACCATCGGCAACGGCCCGCGGGTCAGCCCTTACAAGCGCTACGCCAACCCGATGCTGGTGAACAACATCGTATGGCACAACCGCTCGTACTTCTGGAGCATCGACAACAGCACCCTGCCGGCCACCTTCGGCTTGCATGCCAATGCGGCGAATCCGAACTGGGATCTGGCCGTGCAAGGCACCGCAGTGCCGTCCCTGCTGGACCCACGCTTCAGCGACCTGAGCGATGCCACGGGGTATCACGCGAGCAACCGGGCGCTTGACCCGATGTTCGTGACCGAGTCATTGATCGGGCCACGCGGCGAGACCATCCAGCAACCGGAGTTCACTACCGGCATCACGACCGCTCCGGCCTTCGACGAGGGAGGCAACTGGATCGACGTGCGCTTCGGCATCGGTACATTGTCTGCACCCAGTCTGCTCAGCCCGGCCGGCAACTTCCACCTGCAGGCGGGTTCTCCGGTCATCAACCAGGGAACGCGGATCGTGAATGTAACACCGGTCGCCGACATCGATGGACAAGCCCGCTCCAACCCGCCCGATATCGGTGCGGACGAGCAGCAGTAAGCGTGGCAACTCGGCCCGCCGCTGGTTCCGGCGGGCCGGTCAAAGGAGAAAGATCATGAGCGCTAATCCTCTTTTTAAACTCACCGTTTCTCTGGCAGTCGCCGCCCTGTGGGCTGCATCGGTTCCCGCCACGGCTGCCGTCTTCGTGCAGTGTCCGGGAGACACCAACGGGGACGCCGTTCCGGATGGACCGGTCGACCCGAATGTGGTGTGCAAATCCCTTACCGCCGGCGACGGATTCGCCACCATGGCGGACGGCACTGTCATGTACACCTTCGGTTTCCACGATGTCACCGGTGTTCCGCCGGACCAGGTCTTCGCCCAGGGCGAACTGGCAGCAGAAATTTCGGCGCCCACCATCGAGCTCAAGGAAGGCAACAAATTTTTCCTGTCGCTGACCAATGTCGGCATGGTGATGCGGCCGGACCTGTTCGACCCGCACACCGTCCACTTCCACGGTTTCCCGCAGGCAGCGCCGGTGTTCGACGGCATGCCTGAGGGGTCCTTCGGGGTGAACATGGGTTCGAGCATGACCTATTTCTACAACGTCATGGAGCCCGGCACCTTCATGTACCACTGCCATCAGGAAGCAACCGAGCACATGCAGATGGGCATGCTGGGCAACCTGTATGTACTGCCGGCGCAGGACGGGCAGGTCAAGACCTATAACGGCAAGACCTACACCCGCTTCGCTTACAACGACGGCGACGGCTCGACCGGCTACAACAAGGCCTATCCGCTGCAGTTGAGCGGCTTCGACCGCAAGTACCACGAGGACCACATTGCGGTCCAGCCGCTGCCGTTTTCCACGCTGCGTGACAGCTACCCCATGATCAACGGGCGCGGCTATCCCGATACGGTCGATCCCAACCCCTTGCCCGGTCCGGCTGAAAACGGCGGGCTGACAGCGCAGAAACTCAGCGCCCTGATCACGGCAAGTGCAGGGGAAAAAATCCTGCTGCGCCTGTCCAATCTGAGTGTCGTCAACTATTACACCATCACTGTCCTCGGCTTGCCGATGCGGGTGGTCGGTAGCGGCGCCCACATCGCGCGCGGGCCTGACGGCAAGAACCTCGCCTATGACACCAGCTCCGTCACCATCGGCGGCGGCGAGACGGCAGACATTCTGGTCGATACCTCAGGCGTGCCGGCCGGAACCTACTTTCTTTACACCACCAATCTCAATTACCTGAGCAACGACGTGCAGGATTCCGGCGGAATCATGACCGAAATCCGCGTCAACTGATCTGCGATATAGAGGAGGACGACATGAAACAGCTGACCTGCAAATCCCCGCGATTGCTCAACGTCGCCATGACGCTGCTGCTGCTTGCGGCCACCAATATGGCGTGGGCCGTCGTGGACGGCGTCACGGCAAACACCTTCAACCTGACCGCAAAGGCGGACTATATCTCCAGCGGGGACGGCAACGTCCATTACGCCTGGGGCTATGCCAGCGGCACCGGCCGGATGCAGTACCCGGGCGTGACCATGATCGTCAACCAGGGCGATACCGTGACCGTCACCCTGAGCAACGAGCTGCCGGTCCCCGCCCCGGTGTCCATCGTCTTCCCCGGCCAGAACAATGTCGTCGCCAGCGGCGGGACGCCGGGCCTGATGACCAACGAGGTGTTGCCCGGCGGCGGCAGCGTGACCTACAGCTTCGTTGCCGGCAATCCCGGCACCTATCTCTATCACAGCGGCAGCAACCCGTCGCTGCAGGTCGAGATGGGGCTGCTCGGCGCGCTGATCGTGCGGCCCAATGGCGCCGATCCGCTGCATCAGGCTTATGCGCATCCCGGCGCCGCCTTCGACCATGAATACCTGTTCCTGCTTACCGAGATGGACCCGCAGATCCATGCCCAGATCGATGCCCAGGTGTCGGCCAATCCAGCGGTCGCGCCAATGGTGGATACCAGCACTTTCCGCCCGACCCTGTGGTTCCTCAATGGCCGCAATTCGCCGGACAGCATGCTGGCCGCCAATGTGCCGTGGCTGCCGACCCAGCCCTACAACTGCCTGCCGCGCATGCATGCCGGCGAGAAAATCCTGCTGCGCATGATCAATGCCGGGCGCGATCTGCATCCCCTGCATACCCACGGCAACAATACCTGGCTGATTGCCCGCAACGGGCGTCTGCTGGAAAGCGCGCCGGGAATGGGGCCTGATCTGGCTGAATCCAACTTCACGCTTCGCACGGTGCCGGGCGAGACCTACGACGCCACTTTCGAGTGGACCGGCAAGGGTCTGGGCTGGGATGCCTACGGACATGCGCCGGGCGATGCGCTGGCTCCGAACGAGTATGCCGCAGACCACGGCAAGCCCATCCCGGTGATCCTGCCCAATGTCCAGGATCTCTCCTACGGCGCCCACTACAGCGGCAGCCCGTATCTCGGGGCTTTCGGCGCACTGCCGCCGGGACAGACTCCGCAGGGTGAGAACGGCAGCTACTTCCATATGTGGCACTCCCACAACGAGAAGGAAATCACCAACGACGATATCTTCCCCGGCGGAATGATGACCATGCTGATCATCGAACCGGCCGGCGTGGCCATACCGTAATCCAGGGAGAAGCGATCATGAAAAAGACCACGCTACATACCAAACGCCTGGTGCAGGCGCTGGCGCTGACCGGGATGGTGACACTGACCGCCCCGGCACTCTCCGCCACCTACAATCTGCGCGCCGAGGCTGTTCCGCTGGCGATGCCGGACGGCGCCGTCATCCAGATGTGGGGCTATGCGCTTGATGGCGCGTCCTGCGCTGCGCCGCCCTGCGCGGCGACGGTTCCCGGCCCGGCGCTGAGCGTGCCGCCGGGCGACACCACGCTGACCATCAACCTGACCAATACTCTGCCGGTGCCGACCTCGGTCGTCATCCCCGGCCAGGTCGCTGCACTGACCCCGGTTTACACCACCAACTCCGGCGGCAAGCAGGTGGTGCAGTCGTTTACCCACGAAGCAGCGGCGAACGGCGGTAGCGCGAGCTACACATGGAACAGCCTGAAGCCCGGCACCTACCTGTATGAAAGCGGCACCCATCCCCAGGTGCAGGTGCAGATGGGCCTCTACGGCAGCCTGACCCATGATGCGGCTGCCGGTCAGGCTTATCCCGGCGTCGCTTACGACAGCCAGTTGCTGCTGCTGTTCAGCGAGATCGATCCGGCACTGCATGCGGCGGTGGCAACGGACAACTACGGCCCCGGCAAGGCCGTCACCAGCACACTGGATTACCAGCCCCGCTATTTCCTCGTTAACGGCATGCCCTTCAGCACTGCCGACGCGCCCCTGCCGCTTCCGGCCGGGCAGCGCACCCTGTTGCGCTTCGTCAATGCCGGGCTGATGACCCATGTGCCGGTGATCAACGGCATGGACATGCAACTGCTGGCGGAGGACGGCAATCTCTATCCCTGGCCGAAAACCCAGTATTCGGCCCTGCTGCCAGCGGCAAAAACCCTGGATGCGGCCGTCACCCCGCAGCTCGCAGCCGGTGCGGCATCGGCCATCTATCCGCTGTATGACCGCAGGCTGTACCTGACCAGCGGCGGGGCAGCCGATGGCGGCATGTTTGTCAGACTGGTCGCCGCCAATGGCGTCAATAGCCCAGTGATGACATCCACCCCGGTCGTCAACGCCGCCATCAACATGCTTTACAGCTACCAGCTGACGGCCAGCGACCCAGACGGCGGCGCCCTGACTTTTTCCCTGGTCAGCGCGCCTGCCGGGATGACACTTGACGGCGCCGGTCTGATTACCTGGACGCCAGCCAGCATTGGGACGCAGCCAGTCACCGCACGGGTGACCGACCCGACCGGCCTGCGCTATGACCAGGTCTTCAATATCAACGTCACTTCCGCCAATCGCGCGCCGCTGACGGCTGACGACACGGCCACTGCGCTGGTACGGGCGGCGGGTGTCACCTATCCGGCAGTGGCGATCAATGTACTGGCCAACGATACGGACCCGGATGCGCCCGCCAACGCCATCGACCCGGCCACGGTGTTCCTGACGACGGTTCCGGACAGGGGCGGCTGGGCAGTCGCCAACCCTGACGGCAGCATCTCCTACCGTCCGGCAGTGGGCTTCAGCGGCGTTGAAACCTTCCGCTACAAGGTCAGGGATACGCTGGGCCTGGCATCCAGCCCCGGCGCCTATGTGCGGGTCAGCGTCAATCCGGCCAACCAGGCCCCGGTGCTGGTGGACGACACTGTCCCGGCCCCGGTCCGGACGGCCGCTCCCTACCCGGCGCTGATCATCAACGTGCTGGGCAACGATTCCGACCCGGACGGCACGCTCAACCCGGCCACGCTATGGATCACGGTCAGCCCCAACAAGGGCGGCTGGGCGGTCGCCAATCCTGACGGCACCATCTCCTACCGTCCAAAGGCTGGTTTTGTCGGAACCGAGACCCTGCGCTACAAGGTGATGGATAACCTGGGCCTGGCGGCGCCGGTGGCGGCCTATGTACGGGTCAACGTGCAGTAGCGGAAAGGAATGACAGGCCGGAGTTCTTCCTGCACCGCCCTTGATCGGGCGGTGCAGATCGGGAACGAAGGCTCAAGCCATAAAGGAGGCAGGCATGATGGACGCGCTTAATAGACGCATGACCGATGATGGGCGCTCAGAGTGGGGTTTCTGGAGCCTGGTGGCGGCACTTTGCATCGTTTTTACCGCGCTGGTTTTCTCCGGCTGTTCGAGTACGACGGCACGGCAAAATACCCTTTCCGGTGATAACGATGCATCTGAGGAAATCATGGATTGCAGGCGCGACGAGCGGCTCGGTGTCGAATTCGGCGCCGTACACCTTTCCGCTGCCGGGAACATGCTCGATTTGCGCTACCGGGTGGTCGATCCGGTCAGGGCGGCGCCCCTGTTCGACCGCAAAGTCCGTCCCTACCTGCTCGACGAGTCGAGCGGGGCAGCCTTCGGTGTGCCGGATTCGCCCAAGCTGGGACAGTTGCGGACCACGCGGCGCAACAGCGATGCCGCTGCTGACAGGAACTACCACGTTCTGTTCGCCAACCCCGGCCAGTTGCTGAAGGCAGGGCAGAAGGTTTCGCTGGTGATCGGCGATATCCGGGTGGAAAACCTGGTCGTCAGATAGTTTTAACGTGAAGGGTGAAGGGTGCACAGGCCCGTGATTGTGAAGTGTAGCAAAGCAAGCCTGTGGTTTCATTACATTTCACCTGTTTCACGATTCCGGGCGCCAATTTGCCACGTTCGTCAGGAGAGGGCCATGAAAAGCACGGAAAATGATCGTCTGGTCGTATGGGGTGGCGCGCTGCTGCTGGCTTTGCTGTGCAGTGCCACTGTCGAGGCGGCGGTGATCGATGCCGGGCTGGAAAACGAGCTTGCTGTGCGCGCGCCTTATGAAGAGATTCCGGTCATTATTTCCCTGGCCGACAAGGTCAATCCACGCTTGTTCAAGACCAGAAACCGGAAAGAACATGATCCGGAACACGTCCGGGCTTTGCGACAAAAAGCCGCGCTCACCCAGGCCCCGGTGAGAAGGTTTCTGGAGGGCAGGGGCGGGAAACGCATGCGCGAACTGTGGGCGATCAACGGCATTGCCGTAAAGGTTCGCGCCGATGCCATCCGGGCACTGGCGTCCCGCCCCGGCATCGAAAGCATACGTCTCGACGCATTGCTCCAGGCGCCTGCCGTGAGTCAGGGAAGCATGGTCATTCCGGAGTGGAACCTGCTTGCCGTGCAGGCGCCGGACCTGTGGTCGCTGGGGCATAACGGCAGCGGCATTGTGGTGGCCGGCATGGATACCGGCGTGGACCTGAACCATCCCGACCTGGCCGGAAGCTGGCGCGGCGGAAGCAATAGCTGGTACGACCCGCATGGCGAGCATCTCATGCCCTTCGACCTGAACGGCCACGGCACGCAGACCATGGGCGTCATGGTGGGCGGGTCGCTGGGCGGCACTGCGATCGGTGTGGCCCCCGGCGCGCGCTGGACCGCAGTTAAACTGTTCAACGATGCCGGGCAGGCTGCCTACAGTGACATTCACCTGGCCTTCCAGTGGCTGCTGGACCCGGACGGTGATCCGGCCACCGCCGATGCGCCTGACGTGGTGAATGCCTCCTGGTATCTGGCTGGCACTACCGGCCAGTGTTTTTCCGAATTCAATCCTGATATGGAAAACCTCAAGGCAGCCGGAATCGCGCTGGTCCTTGCCGCGGGCAACAGCGGTCCGGCACCCATGACCAGCGTGAGCCCCGCCAATAATCTGGCCGGGTTCTCCATCGGCGCAGTGGATTCGTCCCTGACGATCTCCAGCTTCAGCAGCCGTGGCGTATCGCCCTGTGATGGCGGCATCTACCCGAAAATCACTTCGCCCGGCGCCAATATCAATACCGCCGACCTGTCCTTCGGCGGCCTGCCGCTGTACGCCGTGGTTTCCGGCACATCGTATGCGGCACCGCATACGGCCGGGGTCATGGCGCTGCTGGCTGGCGCCTTTCCCGCCGCCAGCGTCGCGGAGATCGAAAATGCACTGCTGCAGAGCGCGCAGGATCTCGGGGTCGCCGGGCCGGACAACAGCTACGGATACGGCATGACCCATGCCCGGGCGGCCTACGACCGGCTGCTGTCCGCCGCAAACCGCCCCCCTGTCACTTCCGGCGACAGCGCCGCAGCGCCGCATCGAGGCAGCACGCCTTACCCGGCAGTGCTCATCAGCGTGCTGGCCAACGATAGCGATCCGGATGCGCCTGCCAATAGCATCGATCCCGCCACGCTGTTCCTGACCACGGTGCCGGACAAGGGCGGCTGGGCGGTCGCCAATCCGGACGGCAGCATTTCCTATCGGCCCAAAGCCGGTTTCTCCGGGCTGGAAACCTTCCGCTATAAGGTGCGCGATACGCTCGGACTGGTCTCATCTTCTTCCGCCCTGGTGCAGGTCAGCGTTGCGGCGGCGCCGGTGTCCGCCAACCAGCCTCCGCTGCCTGCGGATGATGCAGCCTCTGCGCCACTGAGAACAGCCGGCATCAGCTATCCGGCAGTACTCATTAACGTTCTGGCCAACGATAGCGACCCGGATGCGCCAGCCAATAGCATCGACCCCGCCACGGTGTTTCTGACCACGGTGCCGGACAAGGGCGGCTGGGCGGTTGCCAATCCGGACGGCAGCATTTCCTATCGGCCCAAAGCCGGTTTCTCCGGGGTGGAAACCTTCCGCTACAAGGTGCGCGATACGCTCGGGCTGGCCTCCGTTTCTGCCGCTTTCGTGCGGATCAGCGTCACATCGGCCCCCGTCGCCGTCAACCAGCCGCCATTGCTGGCGGACGATGCAGGCGTAGCGCCGCTGCGCACGGCGGGCATCTCTTACCCGGCAGTGATGATCAATGTGTCAGCCAATGACGCCGACCCGGATACGGCCACCGATCCCAACAACCGCATCGACCCGGCCACGCTGTTTCTGACCACGGTGCCGGACCATGGCGGCTGGGCGGTCGCCAATCCGGACGGCAGCATCGCCTACCGGCCCCGTGCCGGGTTCAGCGGAACCGAGACGTTCCGCTACAAGCTGCGCGACACGCTGGGACTGGCGCCGGATAGCGGCGCCTATGTGCGGGTGTCTGTTTTGTAAATAGCATCACAATGAAGGGGGAAAATCGCATGAGCGCTGAAAACACAACAAAGCTCCGTGCCTTGAAAGCAGTCTTCTCGCGCTGCTGCGTATGGGCGGCAATTGCCGCTGCGTCACTGCTGGCCCTGGCTCCAGGCGCGGCCCTGAGCGGAGAGCACGATCATCACGGCCAGGGCATGGATGCCATGCGCGGCATGTATACGCGCTCGGTCGCCGCATACACCATCCCCGACCTCAAGCTGGTGGATATGCACGGCACGGCGGTTTCCCTGCGCGACGGACTGGGCGGGAAAGAGCCTGTCCTGCTGAATTTCATTTTCACCACCTGCACCGCGATCTGCCCGGTGATGAGCGCCACCTTTCACCATGTGCAGGACCGCCTCGGACCGGAGAGCAGCAAGGTACGCATGATCTCGATTTCCATCGATCCGGAGAACGATACCCCGGCAAAACTAATGGAATACGCCGTCAAATACCGCGCCGGGCCGCAATGGACCCTGCTCACCGGCAGCGCCGGAAACAGCATTGCGGTGCAGCGCGCTTTCGGCGTCTATCGCGGCGACAAGATGAACCATGCGCCCGCCACCTTCATCCGCGCGGGCGGTGCGGATCAGCCCTGGGTCAGGCTGGACGGATTCGCCAGCGCGCCGGACATCATCCGGGAATATCACCGGCTTGCAGCCAGATGAGCGCGCCATCCACGCGGCTATTGCAGCTGATAGTGCCTGCGTTGATGGTGCTGTCTTCCGGCATGGCGTGTGCGGCGGACGCGGATGCACTGGCAGGCAAGCGCATCTATCGCGAAGGCCTGCTGCCCTCGGGTGAGCCATTGCGGGGCATGGCCCAGACCGGCGTCGTGCTGAGCGGTGGCGATGCCGCCTGTGCCAAATGCCATCGCCGCAGCGGGCTGGGCAGCAGCGAAGGGCAGAACGAGATTCGCCCGATTGCCGGACGGCTGCTGTTTTCCCGCCCGGAGATCGGCGGCTCGGCACGTTCCCGCGCCCTCTTTAACGTGGATGCCGTGCGCAAGCCTTATACCCTGGAAAGCCTGAAGCGCGCACTGCGCGAGGGTGTCGATCCGTCCGGGCGCCAGCTGGACCCGCTGATGCCGCGCTTTGCCCTGAGCGATGCCGAAATCGCGCCGCTAGCCGCCTATCTGCAGGGGCTGTCGCTGAATCCTGCGCCGGGCGTGACGGACAACGAAATCCATTTTGCCACCATCATCGCGCCGGGCGTCGAACCCTCACGGGTTGAAGCCATGCGCGGCGTGCTGCAGGCATTTTTCCGCGACAAGAACGGCGGCACCCGCAAGGAAGCCCGCCGCAAAGCCGCCGGCACCGAGCAGATGTACCGTGTTTACCGCAAATGGGTGCTGCATGAGTGGATCCTGTCCGGTCCTGCGGAGCGCTGGCAAGAGCAGCTTGAAGCGCGCTACCGGCAGCAGCCGGTGTTTGCCGTGCTGAGCGGGATCGGCGCGGGAAGCTGGCGCCCGGTGCATGACTTCTGCGAGCAGGCCGAAATCCCCTGCCTGTTTCCCAATGTGGATTACCCGGAAACCGGGCAGCCCGGCTATTCGACGCTGTATTTTTCGCGCGGCGTAGCACTGGAAGCCGAAGTGCTGGCAAAGCATCTGGCGGAGAGCGGGCAGGCAGGCAATCCAGGCCGGATCGTGCAAGTGTTCCGCGATGAGGAAGCAGGGCGCGTGCCGGCGCAGGCCCTGCGCGCTGCCTTGCTGCGGCGTGGCATCAGTGAGGTGTCAGACCGTCCGGTGGCAGGCGGGCATCCCGTATCGGCGGCATTCTGGACGCAACTGCTCGACGAAGACCGGCCCGGCGTGCTGGTCCTGTGGCTCGACGACGAAGATATTGCCGGGCTGCATGCGCAGGGCGCTGCACCGCCGGAAATGGAAAATGTTTATCTGTCTGGCAGCCTGATTGCGCGCCCCTGCCGGGTCCTGCTGTTCGGCGACTGGCTGGACCGGATGCGCCTGGTTTACCCCTTCGAACTGACGGAGCGCCGCATGCAGCGCCTGTCGCGCACGAATCACTGGCTCGCAGCCAGAAACATAGCGCCGCAGGACGAGCGCATCCAGTCCAGCACCTATTTCGCCGTCACCGTTGCCGGCGATGCGCTTGCCCACATGGGCGACACGTTCTCGCGCGATTACTTCATCGAGCGCGTGGAGAACATGACCGAACAGTCCCTGTCCTCCGCCGTTTATCCCCGCCTCAGCCTCGGGCCGGGGCAGCGTTTTGCATCCAGGGGCAGCTACGTGGCCAGGTTTCCGGAGGGAGGGGAGAGCATGCTGATGCCGGTGAGCGAGTGGATCGTGCCATGAGGCCGCCTCAAAAATTGCTGCCAGGGAGAGGATTGGCTTGATCGCTTGACTGCAGCTCGCCACGAACGTCCTGCGCAGGATATCTGCCAAGCGCTGTTGAAATGCACCGTAGCCAATATGCGCCTCGTTTTTGGGCGGAATTCGTTGCCGGATCCCTGACTCAGCCAATACCCCAAATTAATATGGATTTTATGGCTATATGCAATCTGAGGTTGGAACGTCATGATTTCCCAGTCCAGACTATCTGCTTCGGCGATCTCTGCCAGGTTGGAAAACAGTCCTGGCCGAATCAGTGCGTGCCGAAGATCGGAACGCCTGCGGTTGTAGCTGCCTTCGCCAGATTGGCGTCAAGCGTTGCTAGCGGCAGACCGGTGCGCAGCGCTAGTTCCAAATAGGCGGCATCGTAGGCCGACAGTTTATAGCGCCGAGCGAGATGCAAAATATCGCCCAAGGCATGTGTCGCCGTCGCCTGATCGGTCACGATGTTGAGCCTGCCAAGGAGGGCTACAAAGCGTTGCGAGTCCGCTTCGGTCACGATAGTCTTGGATTCGACCTTGGCGACAACATTGGCTGCTTCCAGTGCAAACAGTGACGGCACAACGGCTTGCGTTTCCTTTAGCGCCTTCAGGGTCGCACGGGCATAATCTGCGCCTGCCGGATTGGTTTCTGGCACTAACCAAAGCAGCGCCACAGAAGCATCCAGCACAAAACTCATGCCCGCCCCTCGTTAATGAGCGCCTTGAGATCGATACCGCCCACCGGCTTGCGAGCCTGCATGAAGGACAGCATCTCTTCAGCCGCCGCAATGGCATCCCTGTGCTTGCTGCCTTCCGCAGGCACAAGATCAGCCACGGCCTCACCCCGCAGAGTAATGGTGTAGCGATTGCCAGCTTGGGTGCCACGCAACAACTCGGGCAACTTTGTCTTAGCTTCGTATGATCCAATTTCGATGTTCACGACCTACTCCTTTTGATAGACATAGACCAGTATATAGACCAGTCCATTTAAATCAAGTTGCGGCCAATCGATTCGTCAGGGCCAAGAGTCCCAACCATGTTTTGCTCAAAATAGCGCACATTCCAATTTGCTCTACCTGCATGACTCCAACCTCAGATTGCATATAGCCGATTTTATATTTATGTGGCTCACCTGGTGGGCCACATCTTGCCGTATTATGCGATTGGTATGATTTTTCTGCGGTGATGATTTTGATGAAGTTACCTCGATGAGTAAAACAGGCTTGATCCGGCTTGCTCACGTTTCCCGGAACCCTGACGGAGGCTGGCGCGAGCATGCGCTGGAGGCGCATTTGCTCAAGGTCGCTGACCGGGCTGCGGTGATGGCTTCCGATTTTGGGGCAAACGACTGGGCGTATCTGGCCGGGCTGTGGCACGATCTCGGCAAGTACTCGCCTCGCTTCCAGGCTTACATCAGGCAGGCAAGCGGCTATGACCCGGATGCGCACATCGAAGGCGGCGGACGCGTTGACCACTCCACTGCGGGGGCCATTCATGCCTGCGAGCGGCTGGGGCCGAAAGGTCGAATGCTGGCTTATCTGATCGCGGGTCATCACGCGGGCTTGCCGGACTGGTCGCCCTCGGAATTCGGGGCATCGGCCCTGGCGCATCGGCTGGATGGCCGGGATCGTATAGCCGAAGTTCCGATGCTGGACGTGCCTGCTGAAATCAGTTCGCCAGAACTGGTGCCTTCCGGCAAACCGCCGGGCGGCCCGGCTGGCCTTGCATTATGGCTGCGGATGCTGTTCTCCTGTCTGGTAGATGCGGACTTTCTCGATACCGAAGCCTTCATGGATGGCGACAAAGCGGCTGCCCGTATCGGTTACCGTGACTTGACCTACTTGCAAACCGACTTCGATCAGTACATGGCAGATATGTCTATTTTGGCAAAACCAACTCCTGTCAACGTCGTCCGTGCAGACATCTTGCGTCAGTGCCGAGAGAAAGCCACATTGAACCCGGGACTGTTTTCGCTCACCGTACCAACTGGCGGCGGAAAAACCTTATCGGGCATGGCCTTTGCCTTGCACCATGCCGTACAGCACAAAAAACAGCGAATCATTTACGTCATTCCTTATACCAGCATCATCGAACAGACAGCGGGCATATTCCGCGAAATATTTGGCGACAACGTAGTCGAGCATCATGCCAACCTTGACCCGGACAAAGAGGATGCACGTTCCCGTCTGGCAACGGAGAACTGGGATGCGCCCATCATCGTTACTACCAACGTCCAGTTTTTTGAATCGCTATTTGCCGCGCGTACCAGCCGTTGCCGGAAGCTGCACAACATCGTCAATAGCGTGGTGGTGCTGGACGAAGCTCAGTTACTGCCGCCGGAGTTTTTGCAACCGATTGCCGATGTGATGAACCAGCTGGCAAACCATTACGGCGTGACGTTCGTGCTTTCCACCGCCACCCAACCTGCGCTCAGTTCGTTCCAATCTTTTGGCGGTCAGCCTTTTCGTGGACTGGACCGCGTGCGCGAAATCATGGATGACCCGAATGTCTTGTATCAGGCATTGCAGCGGGTGGAAGTTAGTGTCCCAAGTGACCTACAAACCCCGCGTGATTGGCAGAGCATCGCTGCATGAACTGGTCATGTATCCCAGCGTGTTGTGCGTGGTCAGCCGCCGCGACGATGCGCGCGAACTGCACCGCCTGATGACCGCCAAGGAGGATGGCAATGACACGTTGCATCTATCCGCCCTGATGTGCGGCGAACACCGCAGCAAGGTCATTGCCGACATCAAGGCACGATTGAAACGCAACGAACCGGTGCGCGTCATCAGCACCCAACTGGTGGAAGCTGGTGTCGATGTGGATTTCCCCGTGGTGTATCGCGCCCTGGCTGGGCCTGGATTCGATTGCGCAGGCGGCGGGGCGTTGCAACCGCGAAGGCAAGCTAGAATGGGTTATGGGGCGAGTAGTGGTTTTTGTGCCGCCGAAGTCTGCTCCGCCCGGCTTGTTACGGCAAGCGGCGCAAATCTCGATGAGCCTGCTGTCAGGAAACAAAAGTAATGTATCTGGGGCGTGATCTTGCCAAGCAATTTTTCGAGCACCTCTATGTGCGCGCACCATCGCTGGACAAGCACGGCATCCACGATTTGCTCACCCGAGATGCGCGGGATGGCCAGATTCAATTCCGCACCGTAGCGGAAAAATTCAGGCTGATAGACGACAGCTGCCTATCAAACCATTCTGGTGCGCTATGCCGACTAACGATGCGTTGCTCGGCAAGCTGGAAAAAGAAGGCCCGGAACGCTGGTTGATGCGCAAGCTGCAACGCTATTCGGTGAACCTGCCCAAAACGTTTTTTGCCCAACTCGAAAAACAAGGCGATGTACGCGAAATCTGGCCGGGTATCTACGCCCAGGTGGGCGACACGCTTTACGATAAGACGCTGGGCGTGGTGATTGATGGCAACATCGCCCCAGATGACTGCTGTGTATAGAACACGACAAATCAGGGAAGGAAAACATGAAGACATTCTGCCTGGAAGTGACCGGTGATTTTGCCTGCTTCACCCGACCAGAAATGAAGGTGGAGCGCGTCAGCTATGACGTGATGACGCCCTCTGCCGCCCGTGCCGTGTTCGAGGCCATCCTGTGGAAACCTGCCATTCGCTGGCAAGTCACCAAGATCGAAGTGCTGAAGCCGATCAAATGGATCACGCTTGCGGCGCAACGAAGTGGGCGCAGTTGTGTCGTCGCGCAATGTGCAATCGGCCATGAACAGTGGTAGCGGCGACCTTGGACTTTACATCGAAGACGAACGCCAGCAGCGAGCCGGGCTGTTCCTGCGTGATGTCGCTTATCGCATCCATGCCGGGTTTGAGATGTGCGATGCCTCGCGGCACAAACCCAACTTTCCGCACCTGTCAAAACATCGCATAAACGATGCCGATGATCAGCGCGCCGCGGACGAAGCGAACACGCCCGCAAAATTTCTCGAACATGTTCGAACGCCGCGCAAGCAATGGCCAGTGCGTGAACCAGCCCTATCTGGGCTGCCGCGAATTTGCCGCCGCTTTTCGCCTGGTCAGCAGATCCAGCCGCAGAACCTGCGCCGATTGCCGAAAGCCGCGACCTGGGCTGGATGCTGCACGACATGGACTACAGCAACCCCGCCAGCCCCAGCCCGCGCTTCTTTCGCGCCGAACTGAAAAACGGCGTGCTGGATTTGGCCAATGTGGAGGTGCGGGGATGATATCTTCAGACGCTGTGTGCTTTCTACGAGCGCAGGCCGGATTTGCCGCGCCTGGGATTTGAGACCAAGGCCATTCCATTTGTGATTGAGATCAATGCTGCCGGCGAACTCGTGCAGATTGAAGACACCCGAAGCAGCGAGGGAAAGAAAAAAATTGCGCGCAATTTTCTGGTCCCGCAAGGAGAGAAAAAAACTTCCGGTATCGCGGCCAACCTGCTGTGGGATAACGCTGAATATGTGTTGGGGGCAAGCTGTCGTGGCAAGCCTGACCGGGTGCAGGAGCAACATGCTGCATTTCGAGCAAGGCTGGATGAAATATCCTGCCAGGTCGATGATCAGGGACTGACTGCTGTGCGCAGCTTCTTGGGTGCGTCAAACCTGGCCGGTCTTGAAGCCGATCCACTCTGGCCTGAAATCCTGGAAACCAATCCGAACATCAGCTTCAGGCTGAGCGGCGACAAGGAACTGGTTTGTCAGCGCCCGGCAGTGCGGTTCGCGCTGGAAGGCGCAAGCCTGGATACAGAAGAAATTACCTGCCTGGTGACGGGGGAGACAGACGGATTTGAGCGGCTGCACACGGCGATCAAAGGTGTTTGGGGTGCACAAACCAGCGGAGCCAATATCGTCTCTTTCAACAAGGATGCCTTCAACTCCTTCGGCAAAGCGCAGGGCGCGAATGCGCCAGTTGGAAAGCGGGCTGCCTTCGCATATACCACTGCACTCAATTACCTGCTGAGCAAAGAAAGCACGCAGCGCATTCAGGTCGGCGATGCCTCCACCGTATTCTGGTCTGAAAAACCAACAGCTTTGGAGGATGCCTTCGCCGACCTGTTTGACGAACCGCCCAAGGACGATCCAGCTAAACAGACGCGCGCCATCGAAGCCTTGTTCAAAGCGCCGCAGATGGGTGCCTTGACTGACGATGGAGGCAATACGCGCTTCTATGTTCTCGGTCTTGCACCCAATGCCGCGCGTATCAGCGTGCGTTTCTGGCTGGTTGGCACGGTCGGTGAAATGGCGACGCGGATTCGCCAGCATTTCGAGGATTTGAATATCATCCACGCCAGCTTCGAGAAGCCGCATCTCTCGCTTTTCCGCCTGCTCGTTTCCACCGCTACGCAAGGCAAGTCGGACAATATCCCGCCCAATCTGGCAGGCGAATTCATGCGCGCCATTCTTGCCGGGCTGCCCTATCCGCACACCCTGTTGCAGGCGGCGATCCGCCGCATTCGCGCCGAACGGGAGGTTTCCTATCCCCGCGCCGCCCTTATCAAGGCCTGTCTCAACCGGCAGGCGCGTTATTCACCATCCAACGAGAAGGAGATTGCCGTGGCACTCGATGAAAGCAATAACAACCCCGGTTACCGCATTGGCCGCCTGTTTGCCGTGCTGGAGAAGGTTCAGGAGGAGGCGGTCAATCCGAGTGCCACCATTCGCGACCGCTTCTATGGCGCGGCTTCCAGTACGCCAGTGACGGTGTTTTCCAACCTGATGAAGCTGAAAAATCATCACCTCGCCAAACTGGAAGAGGGGCGCAAGCGCTACTTCGAAAAGCTCATCGGTCAGATCATGTCCGATATCAACGATTTTCCGCCGCACCTGAGCCTTGCCGACCAGGGGCGTTTCGCCATCGGCTATTACCACCAGCGGCAAGCCTTTTTCACCAAATCCGAATCTGCAAACAAGGGAGAGTAAAAATCATGGCACTGAATAATCGTTACGACTTCGTTCTGCTGTTTGACGTCAAGGACGGCAACCCCAACGGCGACCCGGATGCGGGCAATCTGCCGCGCGTGGATGCGGAAAGCGGGCGTGGGCTGGTGACCGATGTCAGCCTCAAGCGCAAGGTGCGCAACTTCGTCGGGCTGGTGAAGGGCGAGCAGCCGCCGTTCGAGATTTACGTCAAGGAAAAGGCCGTACTCAATAATCAGCACAAGCGCGCCTACATCGGTATCGGAAAACCCGAACTGCTCGAAGGCGACGACAAGAAACGCAAGGGTGGCGATGCAGTGGATGAGGCGCGGCAGTGGATGTGCAGGAATTTCTTTGACGTGCGCACTTTTGGCGCGGTCATGTCCACTGGTGTCAACTGCGGCCAGGTGCGCGGCCCGGTTCAGCTTACCTTTGCCCGTTCCGTTGACCCTGTCGTGGCGCTGGAACATTCCATTACCCGCATGGCGGTAGCGACCGAGGCGGAGGCCGAAAAACAGGGCGGAGACAACCGCACCATGGGCCGCAAATTCACCGTGCCTTACGGCCTCTATGCGGCGCACGGCTTTGTTTCTTCCTTCCTCGCCAAACAGACCGGCTTCGACGAAGACGATCTGGAATTGCTCTGGCAATCGCTGGCGCAGATGTTCGAGCATGACCGCTCCGCCGCCCGTGGCGAAATGTCGACGCGGGGCCTGTACGTCTTCAAGCATGCTGGCGAACTGGGCAATGCCCCGGCGCACAAGTTGTTCGAGTTGGTTCAGGTAAACAAAAACACCGACGAGCCTGCACGCAGCTTCGCCGATTACACTGTGGCGGTGGATGAAGCCAGACTTCCTTCTGGTGTAACATTACAGCGGCTGGTTGGCTGATCGCAGCGCCGGTAACAACAAGGAGTGGTGATGCAAGCGCATACGGTGGATTCCCTCGCGCATTCCGAGGACGTGGATGAGGAAGGTTTGTTGCGGCAGATCGTGAATGTGATTGTTCGCGAGGGGGCGCCGGAAGCCATTATCCTGTTCGGCTCCAGGGCTCGGGGCGATGCGCGTGCCGATTCCGACGTGGATTTGCTGGTGATCGAGAAGGAGCCATTTTCGCCTCGGCGCAGCCGTCGCAAGGAAATGGCGCGCCTGCAAATGGCATTGCGGGAATTGCCGCTTTCCAAGGATATTCTCCTGTATAGCCGGGATGAATTCGAGCATTGGCGGAATTCGTTGAATCATCTGATCGGGCGGGCAGGCCGTGAAGGAAGGTTATTGCATGGCCGACTTTGAACATGCCCGCGCCATGCTGCGGATGGCGCATAAGGATTTCAACGCCCTGACAGGGATGCTGGACAGCACGTTTTTTGTCGATGAAATCTTCGGGTTCCATGTTCAGCAGGCGATAGAAAAGGGGTTGAAGGCCTGGCTTTGTGCCTGTGACGTCGCTTACCCGCCCACGCACGATCTGGCGCGTTTGCTGACTCTTCTGGAAAATACCGGAGCAAATGTGGAGCCATTCTGGCCGCTGGTCCAGTTCACCATTTTTGCGGTTCAGGCGCGTTACGAGGATGGCCTTGCCGACTTGGATGAGCCGCTGGAACGGGCCGTTGAAATCGGGAATGTCCGTGTCTTGTTGAGCTTTGCAGAAAAAGCTGTCTCGCAAGACAATTCGTAACGGAGCATCGGGAATTCATGGAGCCGCTCGATCCCGTTCCCCTATCAGCCCTGCAGCACTACAGCTACTGTCCGCGCCAGTGCGGGCTGATCCATGTCGAGCAGGCGTTCGCCGAGAATGTCCACACCATGCGCGGCAATGCGGTCCATGAGCGGGTGGACGCGCCGGGGTTTGAAGAAAAGACCCATGTTCGCGTGGAGCGTGCCTTGCCGGTGTGGTCGGAGAAATACGGCCTGATCGGAAAATGCGATGTGGTGGAATTTTTGCCGGATGGCACGCCTTACCCGGTGGAATACAAACACGGGGCCAAGCGCGTCAAATTGCACGACGACATGCAACTGGCGGCGCAGGCGATGTGCCTGGAGGAAATGACCGGAAAGCCCGTGCCGCGCGGGGCGATTTACCATCACAGTTCGCGCCGCAGGCGCGAGGTGAGCATCACGCCGGGGCTCTGCGCGCAGGTGGTGGAAATGGCGGATGCCATTCGCGCCATGCTGATTTCCGGCCATCTGCCGCCACCTGCCAATGATGCACGGTGCAAGGAATGTTCGCTGAATGAAATCTGCCAGCCGCAGGTGATGGCCAGAATTACCGCGCAGGCTGATCTTGAGAAAAACCTCTACGAGCCGGAGTACCTGATTGGCGCGCCAGATTCTCAACACCCTCTACATCATGACGCCCCATGCCTATGCGCACCTGGAGAACGACACCCTGCGGGTGGACGTGGAGCATGAGAAGAAAATTGCAGGTGCCATTGCATCATCTGGGCAGCGTGGTGTGCCTGGGCAATATCATGGTTTCGCCCGCCCTGATGCATCGCTGCGCGGATGAGGGCATCAGCCTGGTGCTGCTCGATAACAATGGCCGGTTCAAGGCGAGGCTGGAAGGCGCGGTGACCGGCAACATCCTGCTGCGGCAGGCGCAGCACCGGCAGGCCGGCGAAGCGGGTTTTGCGCTGAGTATGTCGCAAGCCATGATCGCCGGGAAATTGCGCAATGCGCGCCAGGTCCTGCTGCGCGGAGCGCGCGAGGCGGCCGATGAAGAAGACGGGCGAATTCTTTCGGCTGCGGCGCTGGCTCTGGCCTGTTCCGTGCGCAACCTGCCGCATGCGCCGGATATCGACAGTGTCCGCGGAATCGAGGGCGATGCCGCAAAAGTCTATTTCTCAGCGCTCACTGGCCTGGTGCGGCGCGATGTGCGCAGCCATTTTTCAATGGATGGCCGGACCCGTCGGCCGCCGCGCGACCGCATCAATGCGCTGCTCTCGTTCCTGTATTCCATGCTGATGAACGACTGCCGCTCCGCGCTTGAGGCCGTCGGCCTTGATCCGCAGCTCGGCTTCCTTCACGCCGTGCGCCCAGGTCGCGCCGCCCTGGCGCTGGATTTGATGGAAGAGTTCCGTTCCATCATCGCCGACAGGCTGGCGCTTACCCTGATAAACCGGGGGCAAATCAGCGCGAAGGATTTCGTGGAGCGAGAGGGAGGCGCAGTATTGCTTGAAGGTGAAGCAAGGCGGGCCGTAGTGGTCGCCTACCAGGAACGCAAGCAGGAAGAGCTTACCCATCCCCTGCTGGAAAGCAAAATACCCATCGGCCTGCTGCCGCAAATTCAAGCACGGCTGTCTGGCGCGGCATATTCGCGGCGAAGCCGAAACCTATCTTCCATTCCTGATCCGCTGAAATGCTCATCATCGTTACCTATGACGTATCCACAGAAACCAGGGAAGGTCGCCGACGTCTGCGCCGGGTGGCAAAAATTTGCGAAGGCATCGGCCAGCGTGTACAGAAATCCGTGTTTGAATGCCGGGTGAACCAGATGCAATATGAGGAACTGGAACGCAAGCTGCTCGCCGAAATCGACGACAAGCAGGACAATCTCAGACTATACCGTCTCACCGAACCAGTGGAGTTGCACATCAAGGAACATGGCCATTTCCGGGCAGTGGATTTTGACGGGCCACTGGTGATATGAAACCGCGCGAACCACAAGTAATGACCCTGGCCCGTCAGGTTCGCGCATCATGTAACATATTGCTGGGGAAAGGATTTATTTCCCCGGACAGAAATTGCGCGCATCCCCGAAAAACAGTTATGTCGAGGTTCGCGCAAAGTGCGTTGAAAAACGTTGAAAGTCATGACGTTGCCAGCGTACTGTAGCGCCCGGCCAACAGGCCGGGCGAGGATTGAAACATCACTGCCATCTGCGACCTGACGCGCTGCGTAGATGCCGGTAGCGCCCGGCCAACAGGCCGGGCGAGGATTGAAACCGTTTGTGCTCATGCCGCTGAGAGTATACCTGCGTAGCGCCCGGCCAACAGGCCGGGCGAGGATTGAAACATCATGTAAGTGTCTGATTCAAATCTGATATGGTAGCGCCCGGCCAACAGGCCGGGCGAGGATTGAAACCGATGTGGCCAGCTACTGGTAGCGCTCAGCCAGTAGCGCCCGGCCAACAGGCCGGGCGAGGATTGAAACTGCATGCCGTACTGTGCTGACCGAGATGAACGGTAGCGCCCGGCCAACAGGCCGGGCGAGGATTGAAACTGCGTCAGGCTGCAGCGACAGCCAGCTGCGGCAGTAGCGCCCGGCCAACAGGCCGGGCGAGGATTGAAACTCGCATGACCTTGTCATGCGCCGACCCATGCCAGGCGCATGTAGTCAGAATGTAGCGCCCGGCCAACAGGCCGGGCGAGGATTGAAACTCGATCGCCGGCTCGAGTCGGCATGGCCAGTCGTAGCGCCCGGCCAACAGGCCGGGCGAGGATTGAAACCCTTGTCATGGCCGCTGGACGCACTTGATTGCGTAGCGCCCGGCCAACAGGCCGGGCGAGGATTGAAACAGTCGATGACCAGCGCCAGTGCGCGATACGACCATCGGCGTAGCGCCCGGCCAACAGGCCGGGCGAGGATTGAAACATCTGACAGCGATCGCATCACGATGCGGTGCTTGCGGTAGCGCCCGGCCAACAGGCCGGGCGAGGATTGAAACCTTAACCTGTTCAGCTCAGCGATGCTCGGTAGCTGAGTAGCGCCCGGCCAACAGGCCGGGCGAGGATTGAAACATCTCCGTAACGTGTCACTGATGCCGGTATCATGACGGTAGCGCCCGGCCAACAGGCCGGGCGAGGATTGAAACCCGTTGACTGACATCGCTGTACTGCGATGCAATCGTAGCGCCCGGCCAACAGGCCGGGCGAGGATTGAAACTCAGTATCAGCTCTGGTGCATAGATCACGCGTCAGCGTAGCGCCCGGCCAACAGGCCGGGCGAGGATTGAAACTAAGCTGGCATGTATGCGCGACGACTCGACGTCAGTAGCGCCCGGCCAACAGGCCGGGCGAGGATTGAAACGCGCTGATTGCGCATGAGCATGCAGAGCCTAGTGTAGCGCCCGGCCAACAGGCCGGGCGAGGATTGAAACTAATGCTGCAGCTTCGCCGACGGCATAGCCAGGTAGCGCCCGGCCAACAGGCCGGGCGAGGATTGAAACTATCGCGTTATCGGCGATCAGAGCGCATCAGCTGTAGCGCCCGGCCAACAGGCCGGGCGAGGATTGAAACTGCGCTGCATCGCTGACGTCGGCATCGTAGCGCCCGGCCAACAGGCCGGGCGAGGATTGAAACTTGATGCGCATGCGACGATCGTGCGCGCCGTAGCGCCCGGCCAACAGGCCGGGCGAGGATTGAAACGATTATCGATGCAGCCCTGCGATGCGCGTATGTCTGAGTAGCGCCCGGCCAACAGGCCGGGCGAGGATTGAAACAATCCATCGTGCTGACGCTGATGCCAGCTCACGCAGGGTAGCGCCCGGCCAACAGGCCGGGCGAGGATTGAAACTGCAAGTGCGACCGCCATGGATCACGTAGCGCCCGGCCAACAGGCCGGGCGAGGATTGAAACAGCACGCCAGCGGTACTGCGTTCCGAGTAGCGCCCGGCCAACAGGCCGGGCGAGGATTGAAACAGCTATGATCGTCTGCGATGTCGAGTCGACTGCGTAGCGCCCGGCCAACAGGCCGGGCGAGGATTGAAACCATTCGACATGACTTGCCCGCAGCGGCTTCCGCTCAGGTAGCGCCCGGCCAACAGGCCGGGCGAGGATTGAAACATCTATGCCGACTCGCAGCTCATGAGCGATTCAGCGTAGCGCCCGGCCAACAGGCCGGGCGAGGATTGAAACTGCTGTCTGGCGGCAGGCTGTCAATGCGTGGTCGGTAGCGCCCGGCCAACAGGCCGGGCGAGGATTGAAACCTGTACAGTCGCGACGCATCGTGTGGCCGATCACGTAGCGCCCGGCCAACAGGCCGGGCGAGGATTGAAACGTATTCTGACATGACGCGCAGTCGACCGCTTGCAGCGTAGCGCCCGGCCAACAGGCCGGGCGAGGATTGAAACATGGCGTCATGGCACTGTGATCGCAGTCCGTGATCAGCGTAGCGCCCGGCCAACAGGCCGGGCGAGGATTGAAACAGCATATCAACGTCTGCACTGCCAACGCCGAGACGCAGGTAGCGCCCGGCCAACAGGCCGGGCGAGGATTGAAACATCGCGCAGTGCCATGATCGCACGGCGGTATGGCAGCGTAGCGCCCGGCCAACAGGCCGGGCGAGGATTGAAACCCGATGACTGCAATCGTTCAGACGTGTCGCTGCAGGTGTAGCGCCCGGCCAACAGGCCGGGCGAGGATTGAAACCTTCATCTCGCGCACGATGCTCGCAACGACGCTGCAGTAGCGCCCGGCCAACAGGCCGGGCGAGGATTGAAACGTCTGTGCATCAGCGCAATTCCCTGTCGCTGTCGGTAGCGCCCGGCCAACAGGCCGGGCGAGGATTGAAACTCAGACTACGTCGCCGAGCCGCAAGGCCATGTCGGTAGCGCCCGGCCAACAGGCCGGGCGAGGATTGAAACATCGACATCAGCTGATCGACAGGACGCTGGCGCGAGTAGCGCCCGGCCAACAGGCCGGGCGAGGATTGAAACATCATGCTAACGTAACGCTTGGCTCATGCCATGCTGTAGCGCCCGGCCAACAGGCCGGGCGAGGATTGAAACCGATGCATCATGTTCACTCCGAGTCGCTGGACCGTAGCGCCCGGCCAACAGGCCGGGCGAGGATTGAAACCTTATTGCAGCTGCGTAACATCTCCGAGTTGGTAATGTAGCGCCCGGCCAACAGGCCGGGCGAGGATTGAAACGATAATACTTGCGCCAAGCCTGCACGATCCGACTGTAGCGCCCGGCCAACAGGCCGGGCGAGGATTGAAACGTGCCGGTGGTCTATCGGCATCCGGTACATGTTCGGGTAGCGCCCGGCCAACAGGCCGGGCGAGGATTGAAACTGTGATGGTGATGGCGTAGCCAATCGCGGCCGGCGAGGATTGAAACAGTTCTGTTTGCCCCGGAATTTGCAGTAGGAAGTGATGTTGGGTGCGGCTTGCACTGGGCCGTTCTAATCTATTGTCACAGTGGAACATGGTCACAAAAGCTTAAGGTCGCTGTCACCTCGCTGTCACTGGGGCTGTTTATTGTTTGCTCCTGTCAACAACAGGAGAGATCGAGATGCTGCTGAGCCAACAATCCCAGATCGCAGCGCGCCGTGAGGCCAGACTGTTTTACTGCTTTGCCAGGAGCGAGGCCGATATCGAGGAAGCGCAGCGCCTGCGTTATAAGGTCTTTGCCGAGGAAATGGGTGCGCGTTTGACCACCAACAAGCCTGGCGTCGATCAGGATATGTTCGACCCCTACTGCGATCACTTGCTGGTGCGTGACAGCGGTACCAATGAGATCGTCGGCACATACCGCATTCTGAGCCCGGAGCAGGCGAAAAAAATTGGCGGGTTCTATTCCCAGAGCGAATTCGATCTCACCCGCATCGCCCATCTCAGCGACCGCATGGCCGAAGTTGGCCGCTCCTGCGTGCATCCCGATTACCGCAGCGGAGCAGCTATTACCCTGCTATGGGCCGGGCTGGCCGAGTATATGCTCACCCGCGGCTATGACTACCTGATCGGCTGCGCCAGCATCAGCATGGCCGACGGAGGCCACAGCGCCGCGAGCCTGTATCACCGCATCAGCGCCGACAACATGTGCCCGGTGGAATGGCGCGTGTTTCCGCGTCACCCGCTGCCGCTGGATGCGCTCAACCGCGACCTGAATCCGCCCATGCCGCCGCTGATCAAGGGCTACCTGCGCACCGGGGCCTACATTTGTGGCGAACCGGCCTGGGATCCGGATTTCAATACCGCTGATGTGCTGGTGCTGCTGCCGCTGGAACGTCTGAACCAGCGTTACGCCCGTCACTTCATGGGCCGTCAGGCAGCCTGAAGAATCCTGAAAAAAGCAGTTGAACCGCAATGACGCGAAGTCGCAAAGGAAGCGCAATGCAATATCAGAATCAGCCCGCTATTTCCTTGGGTCAATGCAGGACTTGATTAGCTTTGCGACTTCGCGTCTTTGCGGTTAATGAACTGAGGCCTTAAGAATGATGGAAATCATGGAATCTTCAGGCGCGACGCCACAGGGTTTCGCCACCGGGCTTGTCTTCGAGGACGATGCCAGCCTGCAGGAGATCGTCGCGGATGCGGTCCGACTCGGCGAAATCCCGTGCTTTGCGGGCTTCGGCACGAGCGGCAATCTGTTGCTCGATCTGCTCTGGCGTTAGGCCACTGCCGGCTTCTTCGCCCAGGCCGCCTTGCAGGAACTGCTCCGGGTCGCGTTGCAGCAAGCCGAGACGTCGCGCCCAGTGCCTTGAGCAAAGCCCGCACGTCGGGATCATTGCATCTTGTTCACCTCGTTGGCCAGTTCGAACAGTGCGGCTACCGCTTCCGGGGTGTTGAAGTCGTCTTCCATTGCGGCTCGAAACATGGCTGCAAAGGGGTCGTTCCAATTAATGACTTTCATCACGGGGTGGAACATTTTTCAGTGCTGTGTAAAGCCGTGTCAGCGCCCCTTTGGCATCATCCAGATGCTGGTCTGAATAGTTCAGCGGGCTGCGGTAATGGGCGCGCAGGATGAAGAAGCGCACCACTTCCGGGTCGTATTTCTGCAGCACTTCGCGGATGGTGAAGAAGTTGCCCAGCGACTTGGACATCTTCTCGTTGTCGATCCGCACGAAGCCGTTGTGAATCCAGTAGTTGACGTGCTGGTGGCCGTGCGTGCCTTCGGACTGGGCGATTTCGTTCTCGTGGTGGGGGAACTGCAGGTCCGCGCCGCCACCGTGGATGTCGAAGTGTTCACCCAGCAGCGCATCGCTCATCACCGAGCATTCGATATGCCAGCCTGGTCGCCCCGGACCCCAGGGGGATTCCCAGCTGGGTTCGCCGGGCTTGGCGGATTTCCACAGTACGAAGTCGAGCGGATCGCGCTTGCCTGTGGCGACATCCACCCGTTCGCCGGCGCGCAGATCATCCAGCGATTTGCCCGAGAGCTTGCCGTAGCCGGGGAAGTCGTGCACCGAGTAGCACACGTCGCCATTCTCCGCGACATAGGCCAGCTTGTTTTCGATCAGCTGCGAGATCATCGCGATCATGCCCGGCACGTACTGGGTGGCGCGCGGTTCATGGTCCGGCTTTTCCACGCCGAGTTTCGCCGCATCCTCGTCCATGGCGGCAATGAAGCGCCCGGTCAGGATGTCGATGGCCTCGTGATTCTCGGCTGCGCGCCTGATGATCTTGTCGTCGATGTCGGTGATGTTGCGCACGTAGGTGACATCCAGCCCCTCCGCCCTGAGCCAGCGCTGGATCATGTCGAACACCACCAGCACCCGCGCATGGCCGAGGTGGCAGAAGTCGTAAACGGTCATGCCGCACACGTACATGCGGGCCTTGCCGGGTTCGATGGGGATGAATTCCTGCTTGGCGCGGGCGAGAGTGTTGTAGATTTTCAGCATGGCAACGGCAGTTTTGAAAAAGCGTTAGTTTCCGGAAAGAGTATGGCGGGCGCGCAAAGTTGCACGTTGCGTTCAATGGATACGCTCAGAAACTCCAGACTGGCCATGTGCTGCTCTTCGTCCGCCTTGAATGCGGATACGAGTACGGAGGCGTCAATAATCGCGAGCACGACGATCTTCAAAGAGCTGTTGCATGGCCGATTTGCCGCTCTTCCACTCAGATGCATTGTCCTGAGCCAGACGCTCGATTTCCGTGGCAAAACGCATGGCCCGCTGGGATGCGGCTTCCTGGTCACCTTTGTCTATGACCTGCCCCAGTTCGTGCTCGACGGCGCCGGTAATCAGTTGTTTTAATGTCATGCCACGAGCAACCGCTGCTGCCTTGGCTTGGCGAAAGAGATCATCAGGGATTTCAATGGTGGTTTTCATGGCTGAATATTTCCCGCTATGGGAGAAGAATGATCATACCCATAAATATGGGTGCCGGCAAGTTGCGATAAACAATTTCGCTAGGCTGCGCGGCGGACATAATCTCGCGGGCGGAAGCCCAGCAGGGCGAGCGCGGCAAAGTAGCTGCCCGCTCCGGCAACGATCACCCAGGTCAGGTGAAACGCCCGGTCGAGGATGCCGCCGCTGAGCCAGGCGGATTGAGGTCCCATGACATACCACAGGGTCGCTCCCATGACCGCCAGCGCGATACCGATCTTGAGCAGGAAAATGAGCCATCCCGGCTGGGGCTGGAAAATCTTCTGGCGGCGCAGCTGGTAGTACAGCAGGCTGGCATTGATGCAGGCGCCCAGGCCGATGGCCAGCGCCAGCCCGGTGTGCTGCAGTTTCCAGACGAAGGCGAGGTTCATGAGCTGGGTGGCGAACAGGGTGAAGATCGCGATCTTGACCGGCGTGCGGATGTTTTGCCGCGCATAGAATCCGGGGGCCAGCACTTTCACCATGATCAGACCGACCAGCCCGGCGCTGTAGGCGACCAGTGCTTCGCGTGTCATCCACAGGTCATGGATAGAGAATTTTCCGTAGAAGAACAGGGTGGAAATCAGCGGCACCGCCAGAATCGCCAGCCCAAGTGCCGCCGGCAGGGCCAGCATCAGGGTCAGGCGCAGCCCCCAGTCGAGCAGGCTGGAATACTGCTCCGGCGAGTCGTCGGAGTAGTGCTTGGCGAGCGAGGGCAGCAGGATAGTGCCGAGCGCCACGCCCAGCATGCCGGTGGGAAATTCCATCAGGCGGTCGGCATAATAGAGCCAGGATACGCTGCCAGTTACGAGGAAGGAGGCAAAAATGGTGTTGATCAGCAGGCTGATCTGGGCGATGGAAACGCCGAATACGGCCGGCCCCATGAGCTTGAGGATGCGCCATACCCCTTCGTCTTGCAGATTCAGGCGGAAGCGCGGCAAGAGGCCGACTTTTACCAGAAAGGGCAGTTGAAAGCCAAGCTGCAACACGCCGCCAAGCAGTACCGCCACCGCCAGCGCCATCACTGGTGGATGCATATAGGGCGCCAGCCACAGCGCGCAGCCGATGAAGGAGAGGTTGAGCAGCGCCGGGGTGAAGGCGGGAACGGAAAACTTGCTGTAGGTGTTGAGTATGCCGCCTGCCAGCGAAACCAGCGAGATGAAGAAGATATAGGGGAATATCCAGCGCAGCAGTTGTACGGTGAGATCGAATTTCTCCGGCGTGGCGGAGAAACCCGGTGCGCTGATGTAGATCACCACCGGCGCGGCGAGAACGCCGATCAGGCTGACACCCAGCAGGATCAGCGCCAGCAGCGTGGCGACATGGTCCACCAGATCGCGCGTGGCATCGTGGCCGCGGCGCGTCTTGTATTCCGCCAGGATGGGCACGAAAGCCTGGGAGAAGGCGCCTTCGGCGAACAGGCGGCGCAGCAGGTTGGGCAGCTTGAAGGCGACGAAAAAGGCATCGGTGGCGATCCCGGCGCCGAAGGCGCGGGCGATGATGGCGTCGCGCAGGAAGCCGAGAATGCGCGAGATCAGGGTCATGCCGCCAACGGCGGCGAGGGCTTTGAGCAGGTTCATGGGATTGCAGTCATTATATTGGCCAGTCTGCCATAGGCCGCTTATGGGCCCTGTTACGCCGGGAACACCCCGGTCGAGAGGTAGCGGTCGCCCCGGTCGCAGACGATGGAGACGATAACGGCATTCTCGACCTTGGCAGAAGCTTCGAGCGCCGCGACCAGCGCGCCGCCCGAGGAGATGCCGGCAAAAATACCTTCCTCGCGGGCGAGGCGGCGGGTCATGTCTTCCGCCGCTGCCTGGCCGACTTCGATAATCTGGTCCACACGGCTGAAATCGCAGATGCTGGGCAGGTATTCTTTTGGCCATTTCCGGATGCCCGGAATCTGCGAGCCTTCCTCGGGCTGGGCGCCGATGATGCGGATGGCCGGATTCTGTTCCTTGAGGTAGCGCGAGCAGCCCATGATGGTGCCGGTGGTACCCATGCTGCTGACGAAGTGCGTGATTTTCCCCTCGGTATCGCGCCAGATTTCGGGCCCGGTGCCTTCGTAATGGGCAAGCGGGTTATCGGGGTTGGAGAACTGGTCGAGGATGATGCCCCTGCCTTCGTCCCGCATCCGGTTTGCGGTGTCGATTGCCGCTTCCATGCTGCCTTTTTTCGGTGTGAGTACGATTTCCGCGCCGAAGGCGCGCATCACCTGACGCCGTTCCATGCTCATGTGCTCCGGCATCACCAGCACCATTTTGTAGCCGCGCATCGCCGCCGCCATCGCCAGGGCGATGCCGGTGTTGCCGCTGGTGGCCTCGATCAGGGTGTCGCCGGGCCTGATTTCGCCCCGCGCCTCGGCGCGCAGGATCATGGACAGGGCCGGGCGATCCTTTACCGAGCCGGCAGGGTTGTTGCCTTCCAGTTTGACCAGGACGGTGTTCGAGGTGTTGCCGGGGATACGCTTGAGCCTGACCAGCGGGGTGTTTCCGACAAAATCTTCAATGGTTTTGAAACTCATGTTGGTTCGATTTATCCTGAAAAAATATGCGTGTGTTACGCCGCCCGCTCAGGAGATGCCTCCCCGGCAGCACTCTGGTAGAGGTGGTCGCATTCGGCGATGATTCCTGCCATGGCGATACAGTTCTTGCCATGCTCCTTGGCGTATTTGACCGCGCGTCCGGCGCGGGCGTAATAGGCTTCACGCTTTTCATCCGGTTGCAGCAGGGCGACACCGAAACTGGCAGTGAGGGGGCGCAGCAGGGGAAGGATGAGCATGGATTCCATATCCATGCGCAGGCGCTCGGCCACGATCATGGCGCCCATTTCATTGGTCTCCGGCAGCAGGATGGCGAATTCCTGCCCGCCGTAGCGGGCCACCAGATCCAGCGTTCTGGTAGCGCCGTTAAGGATGGTAGCGACATGCTGTAGCAGTTCATCGCCGATCTCCCGCCCGAATTCCTCATTGATGCGGTCGAAGTCGTCCAGATCCATCACCACCAGGGCCAGGGGGCGGCGGTAGCGTTCCCAGCGCAGGATTTCCTCGCTTACCCGCGAATCGAGCAGCTTCAGATTGGCCAGGCCGGTGAGCCCGTCATTGCGCTTGATGGTCTCCATTTCCTCCTGCAATTTCTGCAGGGCGTGATTGCGTTTCGAGAGGAGTTTCCGGTTTTCTTCCAGTTCCTGATTGAGGCGCTCGTTTTCACTGCTGAGCGATTCGAAGGCGGAAATGTCCAGTTCGGCCGCGAGCAGGAACAACTGGCTGCGGCGGAAAATCGAGCCGGCAAAAGCCCGTGTCAGGCCATGTCCGATGTTGAGGGTGATCAGTCCGGTGTAAAGCAGGCCCGCTTCGTCCGGCTGCATTTTAACCAGTTGATCGAGCGGCGGTTCGGCAATGCGTTGTGCGATATTTCCACTCAGTTCGGGTTGAAGGGTAAAGCGAAATCCCTCGTTGGCTTCGATCACGTCGCCATTGCTGTCGAACATGACCACGGCCACCGCGCGCAGCGGATCGAGCCAGGGGGGGATGAATGCGAAGCGGGAGGAGTTCACGCCGGGATTTTTCTTGTGCAGGTCATGGTTGATTATTATGCACGTTTTTTTCCGGCGCAAATAGGAAAGCCCCCCCAGAGATGAGGCTTGCAGGTGCTACTTGCTCTTCCCGGTTTCAGTCTTTGCCGCGGGCTGGCGGTTTCCGGCAGTCAGCTCCGGACGCATTCTGGCGACCGTCTTTTCCCCGAATCCCGTCACCTTTTTCAGATCGTCCACGCTTCTGAACGGCCCCATTTTGCTGCGGTAGTCGATGATGGCTCGGGCCTTGGCCGGGCCGATCCCTTTCACCGACTCGAGCTGTGCCTGGGTGGCGCTGTTGAGGTTGACCGGAGCGCCTGCCCGGGCTGGAGTCATAAAAGCAAGGCAGGCAATTAAAATGAACAGGATTATTTTCATTTTTCAGCTCCGGTCAGCTTGAGGTTTCAGCGTTGTTTCAGCAGATGCTCCACATAGCGCTCCACCCCTTGTTCCACAGTGTAGAGCGGGGTTTCGTACCCGGCTTTGCGCAGGGCCGAGATGTCGGCCTGGGTGAAGCTCTGGTACTTGCCCTTGAGCGCTTCAGGGAAAGCGACATATTCGATGATGCCCTGCTGCTGCAACTGTTCCAGCGTCAGCGAGGACTCACCCCTGGCTTTGCGGCAGGCATTGACGGCTGCCACGGCAACGTCGTTGAAGGCCTGGCTGCGCCCGGTGCCGAGGTTGAAGATGCCGGACTGCTCGGGGTTGTCGAGGAACCACATGTTGATCTTGACCACATCTTCCACCGACACGAAATCGCGCCGCTGTTCGCCATGGCCATAACCTTCACAGCCTTCGAACAGCTTGACCTTGCCTTCGGCCTGGTACTGGTTGAAGAAGTGGAAGGCGACCGAGGCCATGCGCCCCTTGTGCTGCTCGCGCGGACCATACACGTTGAAGTAGCGGAAGCCGACGATCTGGCCGGTTTTTTCTTCCCACATGCGGCGCACATACTGGTCGAACAGAAACTTGGAATAGCCGTAGACGTTGAGCGGGCTCTCATGCTCGCGCGATTCGCTGAAAATGCTGCCGCCGCCATAGACGCTGGCCGATGAAGCGTAGAGGAAAGGAATTTCCTCGTTCTGGCAATGCTCCAGCAGGGTGATGGAATAACGATAGTTGTTTTCCATCATGTAGCGGCCATCGGTCTCCATGGTGTCGGAACAGGCGCCCTCGTGGAACACGGCCTTCATGGAATCGTCGAACGCGCCGTCCAGCAAGGCGTCGAGGAAATCTTCCTTGTCCATGTAATCGGCGATTTCGCAATCCACCAGATTTTTGAACTTGTCGGCCTTCTTCAGGTTATCCACTGCGATGATGTTGGTCTCGCCGCGTTCGTTGAGGGCCTTGACAATGTTTGCGCCGATGAAGCCCATGGCGCCGGTGACGATGTAGTACATGCTTGCTCCTATTTATAGTGGTAAGCAGCGAGTGGCAAGCGGTGAGCAGTGGTATTGTGTCGCGCCATACGCGACGTTTTTCCGCTCACCGCTCACCGCTTGCCACTCACCGCAGTTAAAACAATTCTTCCGCGCTCACTACCGCCGTGCCCAGCTTGCCGACCACGATGCCGGCAGCACGGTTGGCGAGTTGCACCGCTTCGGGCAAACTCGCCCCGGCTGCGAGCATGGTGCCCAGGGTGGCGATCACCGTATCTCCTGCGCCGCTGACGTCAAAAACTTCGCGTGCCTGGGTCTGCTCGTGCAGGGTATCGCCATCGCGGTAAAGCGTCATGCCTTCCTCGCTGCGCGTCACCAGCAAGGCCTCAAGGCCAAGCTGGCTGCGTAGCGCCTGGGCCTTGCGCGTCAGTTCTTCCTCATTGTGCCAGCTGCCTGCAACCTGCTTGAATTCGCTGCGGTTGGGCGTGAGCAGGGTGGCGCCGCGGTAACGTTCGTAATCCTCTCCTTTTGGATCGGCCAGCACTCGCTTGCCAGCGGCGCGTGCCAGTTCGATCATGCGCCGGATATGCGTCAGGCCGCCCTTGCCGTAATCGGAAAGAATCACCACGTCGGCATCTGCCAGCATGCGTTCGAAATCGGCCAGCTTGTTCTGCAGCACCTCGTGGCCGGGCCAGGTTTCGAAGTCGATGCGCAGTAGCTGCTGCTGGCGACCAATGACGCGCAGCTTGATGGTGGTGTCGAGTTCTGCATCGCGGTGCAGTACCACCCGGATATTCTCATGTTCCAGCAGGCGGGCCAGGCATTCACCGGCTTCGTCGGTGCCTGCCACCGAAAGCAGCGACACCTGCGCGCCCAGGGCTGCGGCATTGCGCGCGACATTGGCCGCACCACCGGGGCGTTCCTCGGTCTTGCCGACATGCACCACCGGCACCGGCGCTTCCGGCGAGATGCGGCTGACCTCGCCAAACCAGTAGCGGTCGAGCATGACGTCGCCGACGACCAGGACGCGGGCTTTAGATATATCTGGGATCTTCATGGATGGGTGATGGGTGATGGGTGATGGGTGATGGGTGATGGGTGATGGGTGACGAGCGGTGGTTTTCATTCCCCATTACTCATCACCCATCACGCTTCTATAAACGTCCAATCGGAAAGTATTCCAGACCCTGTTCACGCACGGCTTTCGGCTCATACAGATTTCGCCCGTCAAAAATCACCGGATTTTTCAGGCTGGATTTGATGGCGGCAAAATCCGGGGCGCGGAACTCTTTCCATTCCGTGACGATGGCCAGCGCATCGGCACCCGCCATGGCGGCCATGGGCGAGTCGCACAGGGTGAGACGGGGGTCGTCGCCGTAGATACGGTGGGTTTCTTCCATTGCCGCCGGGTCATAGGCGGCAACCGTGGCGCCGCGTTCCCACAGGCCTTCGATCAGCACGCGGCTGGGCGCTTCGCGCATGTCGTCGGTGTTGGGCTTGAATGCCAGGCCCCAGAGCGCGAAGCGCATGCCGGACAGGTCGTTGCCGAAGCGCTCGGTGATTTTCTTGAGCAAAATATGCTTTTGCAGATCATTGGCGTCTTCCACCGCTTTCAACACCTGCAGTTCGACGCCATTGGCGCGCGAGGTGCGCTGTAGTGCCTGCACGTCCTTGGGGAAGCAGGACCCGCCGTAGCCGCAGCCCGGATAAAGAAAATGGTAGCCGATGCGCGGGTCGGAGCCGATGCCATGACGCACGTGTTCGATGTCTGCACCGAGGATTTCTGCCAGGTTGGCGAGCTCGTTCATGAACGAAATGCGCGTGGCCAGCATGGCATTGGCAGCGTATTTGGTGAGTTCGGCGGACTTGATGTCCATCACGATCAGGCGTTCATGATTGCGCTGGAACGGCGCGTACAGGGAGCGCATGAGTTCCGTTGCCTTGGGGTCGTCGGTGCCGACCACGATGCGGTCGGGGCGCATGAAGTCTTCTACCGCCGCGCCTTCCTTGAGAAATTCCGGATTGGAAACCACGCTGAAATTGAGCCCGGAACCGCGTTTCTGCAGTTCTTCCTGTACCGCCGCGCGCACCTTGTCGGCGGTACCGACCGGCACCGTGGACTTGTCCACGATCACCTTGTATTCGTTCATGTGCTGGCCGATGGCGCGGGCAGCCGAGACCACGTATTGCAGGTCGGCGGAGCCGTCTTCATCCGGCGGCGTGCCTACGGCGATGAACTGGATCACGCCATGGGCGGCGCTTTCGGCGACATCGGTGGTAAAGCGCAGGCGCCCGGCGGCCTGGTTGCGCTGCACCATGTCTTCGAGACCCGGTTCGTAAATGGGGATCTGGCCCTGCTTGAGCATGCCGATCTTGCGTTCGTCCAGGTCGAGGCACACCACGTCATTGCCCACTTCCGCCAGGCAGGTGCCGGTCACGAGGCCGACATAACCGGTTCCAACAATGCTGACTTTCACTTCGTTTCTCCAATATTTGCAATTTCTTGTGCGATCGCCTGCAAAGCCTGCAGGGGATCGGCCGCCTGGGTGATGGGACGCCCGATCACCAGATAATGTGCGCCTGCGCGCAGCGCATCGGCCGGCGTCATGATGCGTTTCTGGTCGTCCTTGCTGGCGCTGGCCGGGCGGATGCCGGGCGTGACGAGGCAGAATTCAGCGCCTAGTTCCTGCCTCAGCATGGCCGCTTCCTGCGCCGAACAGACCACGCCATCGAGCTGGCAGTCCTGGGCCAGTCTGGCCAGGCGGCGGACCAGTTGCTGCGGCTCCTCGCTGATACCCAGGTCGGCCAGATCGTTCGAGCCCATGCTGGTCAGTACCGTTACCGCGATCAGTTTTGGCCGCTGCGGCAGGCTTTCCAGCGCTTCGCGCGCGGCCGTCATCATAGCACGGCCGCCCAGCGCATGAACATTGACCATCCATACCCCGAGGCTGGCCGCGGCCTTGCATGCCTGCGCGACAGTGTGAGGAATGTCATGGAATTTGAGGTCGAGAAAAACCCCGTAGCCCTGTCTGACCAGGTGTTCTACCCAGGCCGGACCGGCAGTGGTAAACAGTTCCTTGCCGACCTTGAGTTTGCACAGGCCGGGGTCGAGGCGCTCAACCAGTTTTGAAGCTTCTGCTGCACTGGCGTAATCCAGCGCGACGATGATTTTTGGGTCCGGGAGTTGAGGTTTGCTGGTCATGATGGTGTGTCCTGGTCTTCCTTGCGCTTGGGCGGCAGTGTTTCCCAGCCGCCACAGGCGGGACAGTGCCAGTGAAAAAGGCGCGCCTTGAAGCCGCAGCTTTCGCAACGGTAGTGTGCAAGACGCTGGCTGTGCTGATGAATCAGATTTTTTATCAGTGAGATATCCTGCCGGCGTTCGGCAGGTGCATCCAGCAGCGCGGCTTCCAGCAGTTTATCGAGTCCAAGCAGGCTGGGGTTACGCCGCAGTTCGTCACGCACCAGTTCGTATGCGGCACGCGGTCCTTCGAGCTCAAGCACGGCCTGGAAAGTGGAGTTGAGCAAGTCGATGGAAGGATGCTGGGCAAGGTAGCCGCGCAATAGAATCAGGGCTTCGCTGTTCTGACCCAGAGCACGGTAGTTGTCGAGCAGTTTTGCTGCGGTGAGCGTCAAATATTGCGGGTTCTGGGTTTCAATCCGTTTCCAGAACTGGATCGCTTCGGCATGGCGCCCCGCCTGGGCTTCCAGGTCGCCCAGCATGAGATTGGCGCGGGCACAGCTGCGGGAGCTTTGCAGCGCCTGATTGAGGTGGTCCTGGGCCATTTCCGGATGGCTTTGGGCAATGTCATTGGCCGCCCATTCACAGTAGAACTGGGCGATTTCCTTGTTGAAGGATGTAGGGGATGTCGCGCTTAGTTGTTCCGCGATTACGATGGCGTTTTTCCAGTCACGCTCTGTTTCGTATATTTCGAGCAGGAACTTGAGCGCCTGTTCGGCGTAGGCAGTCTGGCGCAAGCCGCTGAAGATGGTTTCAGCGCGGTCGAGGAGGCCTGCTTTCAAGTAGTCCTGCCCCAGTTCGAAGCTGGCGCTGAGTCTTTTTTCCGCATCCAGCCCCGTGCGGTCAACCAGGGTCTGATGCATGCGAATGGCACGCTCGATTTCGCCACGGCGGCGAAACAGGTTGCCGAGCGCAAAGTGCAGCTCGACGGTTTCAGGATCAGCGCGCACGACCTCGATGAATGATTCGATTGCCTTGTCCTGCTGCTCGTTGAGAAGAAAATTCAGCCCCCGGAAATAGGAAGCCGGAAGGCGGCGGGACTCGGATTGCAGATGTTTGATGTCAATTCGGGCTGCCAGCCAGCCGAGGCTGAAAAACAGGGGGAGCGCCAGTAGCCACCAGAATTCGAATTCCATGGTCAGTCCGTCATTCTAGGGGTTGAGCTGGATGCTGGTGTTCAGCACGGGGGAAGAGGACGGTATGGAAGATTTTATTTCCCGGCGCAATTTCTGGATTTCCCGGCGTTGCCTGAAAATGAGTCCAAAGGTCGCAGTGACGCCGGATGCGGCGCCGAGGCAGAATGCCGTCACCAGTACCAGTACCAGCGGCGCCTGCCACTGATAGCCAAGAAAGTAATGCAAAGTAATGCTCTCGGTGTTTTTGAGTGCAAAACCAAGAGCCAGAATAAACAGGAGGATGCCTGGAATCAGGGACAGATAGCGCATGTCTTTGTCTTAATAAGAAAAAAGCGGCATGATCTTGCGATTATGCCGCCATATTGGCTGACCGGCCAGAAGCCGGGTCAAATGCTTTATTCCGGGTAATCCACACGTTCACGCAGCTCTTTGCCTGCTTTGAAGTGAGGAACATATTTCTCCGGCACGCTTACCTTGCCGCCGGTTTTCGGATTGCGTCCGACGCGTGGCGGGCGGTAATTCAGACTGAAGCTGCCAAAACCGCGAATTTCGATGCGTTCACCCTGGGCCAGGCTTTCCGCCATGGCTTCCAGTACAGTCTTGACCGCAAGCTCTGCGTCTTTTGCCACAAGCTGGGGATAGCGTGCCGCCAACTTGTTAATCAATTCTGACTTGGTCATGAGTTTTCCCTGCTTGAACAGTCCGGCCAGGGCAAGCCCCGGCCGGTTCTGGTCCGTTCGTTACTGACCGCTGTTTTTGTTGTCCAGCTTGGCTTTCAGCAGGGCGCCCAGATTGGTGGTGCCGGCGCTGGCCGCACTTTGCTCGCTGGCCATCTTGCTCATGGCATCGGTTTCGTCTGCCATGTCCTTGGCCTTGATGGACAAGCTGATGTTGCGGTTCTTGCGGTCCACGCTGATGATCTTTGTCTCGACTTCGTCGCCTTCTTTCAGGTGGCTGCGAATGTCTTCGACGCGGTCGCGGGAAACTTCAGAGGCACGCAGGTAGCCTTCGACTTCGCCGTCCAGCGCGATCACAGCGCCTTTGGCATCAATGGCTTTAACGGTGCCCTTGACGATGTCGCCCTTGTCATGGGTGGAAACGTAGTTGGAGAAGGGGTCGCCATCCATCTGCTTGATGCCGAGGGAGATACGCTCTTTCTCGGCGTCGATGGCCAGTACCACGGCTTCCACTTCGTCGCCTTTCTTGTAGTTGCGCACGGCTTCTTCGCCAGGCATGTTCCAGGACAGGTCGGACAGGTGAACCAGGCCGTCGATGCCGCCAGGCAAGCCGATGAAGATGCCGAAGTCGGTGATCGACTTGATCTGGCCCTGAACCTTGTCGCCTTTCTTCTGGCCAGCAGCAAACTCATCCCATGGATTAGGTTTGCATTGCTTCATGCCCAGGGAGATACGGCGGCGCTCTTCGTCAATTTCCAGAATCATGACTTCGACTTCGTCGCCCAGGCTCACAACTTTGGCAGGGTGAACGTTCTTGTTGGTCCAGTCCATTTCGGAAACGTGTACCAGGCCTTCGATGCCTTGTTCGATTTCAACGAATGCACCGTAGTCGGTCAGGTTGGTGACCTTGCCGAACAGGCGGGTGCTTTGCGGGTAGCGGCGGGACAGGTTGACCCATGGATCGTCGCCCAGTTGTTTGATACCCAGGGAAACGCGGTTTTTTTCCTGATCGAACTTGAGAATCTTGGCTTCCACTTCGTCGCCCACGGTCAGGACTTCGGAAGGATGCTTGACGCGGCGCCAGGCCAGGTCGGTGATGTGCAGCAGGCCGTCGATGCCGCCCAGATCCACGAATGCGCCGTAGTCGGTGATGTTTTTGACGATGCCCTTGACCACTGCACCTTCTTTCAGGTTTTCCAGCAGGGCCTGACGCTCGGCGCCCTGGCTGGCTTCCAGCACGGCGCGGCGGGAAACCACCACGTTGTTGCGCTTGCGGTCAAGCTTGATGACCTTGAATTCCATCTGCTTGCCCTGGTAAGGCGTGGTGTCCTTGACCGGGCGGATATCTACCAGCGAGCCGGGCAGGAAGGCGCGGATGCCGTTTACAGTAACGGTCAGGCCACCCTTGACGGAGCCGCTGATGACGCCGCTGACCAGTGTGCCTTCTTCCATTGCCTTGTCGAGGTCGTTCCAGGCGGCCATGCGCTTGGCTTTTTCGCGCGACAGTTTGGTCGAGCCGTAGCCATCTTCCATGGCTTCGATGCAAACGCTGACGAAATCGCCAGGCTGGACTTCGATTTCACCCAGGTCGTTCTTGAATTCGTTGGCGTCGATCACGCTTTCGGACTTGAGGCCGGCATTGACGATCACCACGTCGTTGTCCACGGACACGACTTCAGCGGTAATCAATTCACCTGAACGCATTTCCTGGCGTTGCAGGCTTTCTTCAAACAGGGCGGCAAAACTTTCGGAGGAGGCAGGAGCAGCAGTAGTCATAAAAAATAAAATCCACTAACCCGTTAAATGAGCCACGGGGCAAGTTGTTGATTGTCAGAACTGGCTGTGATTACAAAAGATAAAAACGGCGCGTCCGGTTCGGCTCTGAAGCCGATAAACGCGCCGCTTGGAATTCTGTAAACCAGATTCATGACGCCGGACGGATGCGTTCCCGATAATGAACCAGAACCTCGTTGACCGCCTCGGCGATGTTGAGTGTGCTGGTCTCTAACAGAAGTGCATCCGCAAATTTCTGCAGGGGGGCAACACTGCGGGCACTGTCGCGTGCGTCGCGTAGTTGAAGATCCTGCAAAATCTGCGAAAGATTAGCATGCATTCCTTTTTCGATCAACTGTTTATAGCGTCGTTCCGCCCGGATCTCGGCGCTGGCGGTAAGGAAAATTTTGAGCGTGGCATCGGGAAATACGACCGAGCCCATGTCGCGGCCATCCGCCACCAGTCCTGGTGCCGTGCGGAAGCTGCGCTGAAATTCCAGTAGCGCCTGCCTTAGAAGAGGCAGCGCGGCGATACGTGAGGCCGCGCTGCCTGAAGCCTCGGAGCGTACGTCATCGCCTACTTTTTCTCCGGCCAGCCAGATTTCGCCATTGTCGAAACGTACGTCCAACTGGCCAGCCAGTTGCGCCAGGGCAGTTTCATCATCGAGGGCAACGCCTGCACGCAGCGCCGCCAGAGCGGTGACACGGTAAATGGCGCCGCTGTCGAGGTAATGGAAGCCGAGTTCTTTCGCTACCAGCGCGGCGACGGTGCCCTTGCCGGAAGCGGAAGGGCCGTCGATAGCGATGACGGGAATGGGGGATGAGTGATGGGTGATGAGTGATGGGTCAGACATGGCGAGCTACGGATTGCAATTTATCGAAGTAGTCCGGGAAGGTCTTGGCTACGCACTTGGGGTCGTTGATGCGCACCGGCACGCCGCCCAGTGAAATGAGTGCGAAGCACATCGCCATGCGGTGGTCGTCATAGGTGTCGATGACGGCATTGGGAGTCAGAGCGGCAGGGGGGTGACGCGGATGAAGTCCGGGCCTTCCTCCACGGTTGCGCCGACCTTGCGTAGTTCGGTCGCCATGGCGGCGATGCGGTCGGTTTCCTTGACGCGCCAGCTGGCGATGTTGCGCAGGGTGGTGGTGCCGTCGGCGAACAGGGCGGCTACCGCCAGGGTCATGGCGGCGTCGGGGATGTGGTTGCAATCGAGGTCGATGGCCTTGAGTCTGCCCGTGCCGCTGGATTCGATCCAGTTGTCGCCCATTTCAATTTTTGCACCCATCATGGCTAAGGCTTCAGCAAAGCGCACGTCGCCCTGAATGCTGGTTTTTCCCACCCCTTCGACGCGCACCGGGCCTTTTCCTATGGCGCCTGCGGCGAGAAAATAGGAGGCGCTGGAGGCATCGCCTTCGACATGGATTTCGCCCGGGCTGGTGTATTTCTGTCCGGCACGAATGGTGAATCCTTGCCACTCCTGACGCTCCACTTCCACGCCGAAGCGGCGCATCAGGTTGAGCGTGATTTCGATGTAGGGCTTGGAAATCAGCTCGCCGACCACTTCGATATGCACGTCCTGCCCGGCCAAGGGCGCTGCTATCAGCAGTGCGGTGAGGAACTGGCTGGAGACGTTGCCGCGAATCTGGATTTTGCTTGTGGCCCGAATGGCCGCTGGCTTGATGTCCAGCGGCGGAAAGCCTTCGTTGCCGAGATAACGGATATCGGCGCCGAGCTGGCGCAGGCCGTCCACCAGGTCGCCGATGGGGCGCTCGTGCATGCGCGGTACGCCGCTGAGCTGGTAGTCACCCTGGCACAGCGCCAAGACGGCAGTCAGGGGGCGGAAGGCTGTGCCGGCGTTGCCGAGAAATAAATCACCTTGCTTGATCGGGAACGCGCCACCCACGCCCTGAATGCGGTAGTCACGGCTGCTGCCATGCTGTTCCCATTTCACGCCGAGTTTTTTCAGGGCTTCCAGCATATGGCCGGTATCGTCCGAAGCCAGCAGTGCTTTGACTTCGGTGGCGCCTTCCGCTAGTGCGGCCAGCAGCAGGGTGCGGTTGGAAATGCTTTTCGAGCCGGGTAGGGTAATGCTGCCGCTGACGTGGGAAATGGGGGAAAGATCGATGTGTTCCATGTTTACGAATCCTGTTTGCCGGCCAGCCATTCGGCGCGGGCGGTGCGGGCATGGCCGAAAATTTCTTCCAGCGATTTGCCGTCTCTCTGCTCCAGCATGCCGCGCAGGCGGTCGAGCTGGGATTGATAGGCGTCGATTTCCCGGATCAGCACATCACGGTTGGCGAGGCAGATATCGCGCCACATTTCCGGGTGGCTGCCGGCAATGCGGGTGAAGTCGCGGAATCCGCCCGCTGCATAGCTGAACAGCTCTTTTGCATTGGCGCGGGAGGCAATGTCTTCCACCAGGGCAAAAGACAGCAGATGGGGCAGGTGAGAAACCGCGGCGAAAATTTCGTCATGTCTGAGGGCGGGCATGGTGTTGACGATGGCACCGCAGGTCTGCCACATGCTGGAGATTGTGGAGACGGCTTCCGCATCGTTCTCGGGTAACGGCGTCACGACTACATTCCGGCCCTGAAACAGGTCGGCAAAAGCTGCAGCGGCACCGCTCTTTTCTGCACCTGCAATCGGGTGCCCCGGAACGAATCGGCTGATATGGCTGGGTAGGTGTTGCTGTACATAGCTGATGATGTCGCGCTTGGTACTGCCCACATCGGTCACGATGGTCTTGGGCGACAAATGGGGCGCAAGTTCCTTGATGGTCGGCAGCATGGCAGCTACCGGCACGGCCAGAACAATCACATCGGCATCGTGCGCTGCGGTTGCCAGACGGGTTTCGATCCGGTCGATGATGCCGAGCTGGCGGGCGGTTTCGAGATTCTCCCGGCTGCGCCCGACGCCGACAATTTCCTTTACCACGCCCGCCTGACGCAAGGCCAGCGCAAGCGAGCCGCCGATCAGGCCGACACCGACAATGACGAGTTTGTTAATCATGAAAGGCAATTAGCCACGGAGAACACGGAGGCCACAGAGATTTTATAAGGGCTTTCTCTGTGCGCTTCGTGTTCTCCGTGGTTCATGTTTTTAAATCGTCCGGCCAATCGCACCCGCGATCAAGCCCAGCGAGCCCATCAGGTCTTTCAGTTCATCCGGGGTCAAGGCCTGATCCGCATCGCACCAGGCTTCACAGGGCGTCGGGTGCATTTCCACCAGCAGTCCGTCGGCGCCCGCAGCAATGGCGGCGCGTGACAGCGCCGGAACCATCCATGCCTTGCCGCCCGCGTGGGAGGGATCGACGATGACCGGCAGGTGGGTTTCCTTTTTCAGCACCGGGATGGCGGTGACGTCCAGCACGTTGCGATAGTAAGTTTCGAAGGTGCGGATGCCGCGCTCGCAGAAAATGATGTTGTGGTTGCCGCCAGCGGCGATGTACTCCGCCGCCATCAGCCATTCGGAAATGGTCGCTGACATGCCGCGCTTGAGGATGACCGGCTTGTTGATCCGGCCCACTTCTTTCAGCAGGTCGAAATTCTGCATGCTGCGCGTGCCGATCTGGATCACATCTACATCGTGCTTCATGAAGGTTTCCAGCTGGCGCACATCCATCAGTTCGGTGACCATGGGCAGCTTGTAGCGTTCGGCCGCCTTGCGGAACATGGTCAGGCCTTCCTCGCCGTGGCCCTGGAAAGCGTAGGGGCTGGTGCGGGGCTTGAAGGCGCCGCCGCGCATCAGGCGGCAACCGGCTTCATGGACGTACTGGGCGGCGGCATCCATCTGCGGCTGGGTTTCCACTGAACACGGGCCGGCGATAATCTGTATCTGGTTGCCGCCCAGCTTGATGCCCTTGATGTCAACGACCGAATCCTGCTTGTGCCATTCACGTGCGACGATCTTGTAGGGTTTGACAATGTGCATGGACTGTTCAACGCCGGGCAGGGCATCGATCAATTCCTGGTCCAGCTTGCGCTCATCGCCGATGGCGCCGATCACGGTGCGCTCGGTGCCGCGCGAAATATTGGCTTCGAGGCCGAATTCCTTGATCTTTTTGACTACGCCGTCGATCTGTTCCTCGCTGGCGCCATTGTTCATGACGATAATCATGGTGCTGCTCCGTTAGCTGTATTCGTTATGACTGTGTTCGCTGCTCAGCGAGTGCGTGTTCGAGGGCCTGCAGGAATCGGGCATTTTCCTCTTTCAGCCCGATGCTGACGCGCAGGAATTCCGGCATGCCGTAGTTGGCGACGGGGCGCACGATGACGCCCTGTTGTAGCAGGCTATGGTTGACTGCTGCCGCATTGCCGACTTTGACCGCCACGAAATTGCCTGCGGAGGGGATATAGCTCAATCCCATCTGGCCGAGGCCGCTGGTGAGTCTGTTCCATTCCGCTGCGGTTGATTTCCACGCATTCTTCCAGAAAGGGCTCGTCCTGCATCGCTGCCACTGCTGCTGCCTGCGCCAGGCTGTTGACGTTGAAGGGCTGGCGTACGCGATTGAGCAGGTCCAGCACCGCAGGATGGGCCAGCGCAAATCCGACACGCAGGCCAGCCAGCCCGTAGGCCTTGGAAAAAGTGCGGGTGATGAGCAGGTTGGGGTATTTCTTCAGCCAGTCGATCGAGTTGCTGCGCTGCGCTTCGGGCAGATATTCTGTATAGGCCTCGTCCAGCACCACCAGCACGGTGTGCGGCACCTGGTCGAGGAAATGTTCCAGCTCCGCGCTGCTCAGCAGCGTGCCGGTAGGGTTGTTGGGATTGGCAATAAAAATGATGCGGGTATCGTCGCTGATCGCTTCCAGCATGGCTTTGAGATCGTGGCCATAATCGCGTGCCGGAGTTTCGATGCCGCGTGCGCCAGCAGCCTGGGTGGCCAGAGGATAGACGGCAAAAGCATACTGGGAATAGATGGCAGAAGTGCCGGGCGCGAGGAAAGCGCGCGCAGCCATTTCCAGCAGGTCGTTGGAGCCATTGCCGAGCACAATCTGGTTTAGCTCCACCCCGTATTTTGTTGCCAGTGCCGATTTAAGCAGGAAGCCGTTGCCGTCCGGATAGCGGGCGATCTCCATCAGCACGTTTTCCATCGCCGCCAGGGCGCGCGGGCTGGCGCCAAGCGGGTTCTCGTTGGAGGCAAGCTTGACGATGTCTTCCTCATTCAGGTTCATTTCCCGCGCCAGTTCGGCGATAGGCTTGCCGGGCTGGTAGGGCGCAATGGCGCGCACATAGGAAGGTGAAAGGTTGCAGAGTTCCATGATGGCCTTTACAGGACAGCGGCCGGATAGGATCCGAGGATTTTGACGAAGGCGGCCTTGTCGTGCAATTCGGCCAGTGCTTGCGCTACTTGTTCTTCCTGATGGTGGCCTTCGATATCGACGAAGAACAGGTATTCCCACAGCCCGGTACGTGATGGCCTGGATTCCAGCTTGGTCATGCTGACGCCATGACGGGCGAGTGGGGCCAGTAGTTCGTACACTGCGCCCGGCTGGTTTTTCGACGAAAGCACCAGGGAAGTCTTGTCCCTGCCCGATGGGGCTGCATCATGCGCAGCGATCACCAGAAAGCGGGTGGTATTGTTGGGTTCGTCCTCAATGTTCTCCGCCACTCTGTCCAGGCCGTAAACTTCGGCAGCCGCTTCGCTCGCGATCGCTGCAGTGTTCCCGTCCTCGGCCGCGAGTTTTGCCGCTTTGGCATTGCTCACCACCGGAATGCGTTCCGCTCCCGGCAGATGCAGGTTGAGCCACTCATGGCACTGGGCGAGGGACTGGGCATGGGAATACACCTTGACGACATGATCCGTAGCACCAGGTTTGCGCAGCAGAAACTGGTGTACGCGCAGGTCGACTTCGCCGCACACCTTGAGCGGGGATTCCAGCAGCAGGTCCAGCGTGGTGCCCACGGCGCCGCCGGTGGAGTTTTCCACCGGCACCACGCCGTAATCGGCAGTGCCGGCCTCGACATTGCGGAACACTTCGTCGATCGAAACGCATGCCTCGGTATTCGCAGCATGGCCGAAGTGCTTGATTGCCGCAGCCTGTGTGAATGTGCCTTCCGGACCTAGAAAGGCCACCTTGAGCGGCTTTTCCAGCGCCAGGCAGGCGGACATGATTTCGCGGAACAGCTTGGCGACCGATTCTCCCGCCAGCGGGCCAGGGTTGTTTTCTTTTATCCGGCGCAGGATCTGCGCCTCGCGCTCGGGGCGGTAGACCAGGCCGCCGCCCTTGATCTCACCTATGGCTTGAGCGTGGCTGGCGCGTGCATTGACGAGCTTGAGCATTTCGTCGTCGATGGCGTCGATGGCTTCGCGGTGTTGTTGTAGTTTATCCATTTATTTTTTTGCCACAGAGAACACGGAGAACACAGAGGAAAATCCCCCACAAAATTCTCTGTGGCTGTTAAGCATTTGTTTTCTCGAAATCCTGCATGAAGCTGACCAGCGCCTGCACGCCTTCCAGCGGCATGGCATTGTAGATCGAGGCGCGCATGCCGCCGACCATCTTGTGGCCCTTGATGGAAACGATGCCCTGCTGTTTGGCCGCCGCAATGAAGGCTTCGTCGAGGCCGTCCTTTTTCAGGGTAAAGGGCAAGTTCATGCGCGAGCGGCAGGCGGGTTCAACCGGATTATGGTAGAGCTTGCTGGCGTCGATGGCCTCGTAGAGCAATTTTGCCTTGGCGATATTGGCCTGCTCGATGGCGGCGAGGCCGCCCTGTTTTTTCAGCCACTGGAATACCAGTCCCGCCACATAGATCGAGTAGGTCGGCGGTGTGTTGAGCATGGAGCCGTTGTCGGCCTGCACCTTATAGTCGAGCATGGTCGGAAGGTTTGCTGGCGCCTTGCCGAGCAAGTCTTCGCGCACGATCACCAGTGTCAATCCCGCCGGGCCGATGTTTTTCTGCGCGCCGCCGTAGATCAGGCCGTATTTCGATACATCGACCGGGCGTGACAGGATGTGCGAACTCATGTCGGCGACAAGGGGAGTCGTTGCACCCAGCGCAGCGATGTCATGCATTTCCACGCCATGCACAGTCTCGTTGGTGCAGACGTGCAGGTAGGCCGCATCGGCGCTCAGACTGATCTCATCGGCGCTGGGCAGGCGCGTGAAGTTGCTGGCCTCGGTCGTGGCGGCCAGGCGCGCGCTGCCGACCTTGCCGGCTTCCTTGAAGGCTTTTTTCGACCAGGCGCCGGTGACGATATAGTCGGCCGGGCGGCCAGCTAGCAGGTTGAGCGGAATCTGGGCGAACTGCAGCGTTGCGCCGCCCTGGAGGAACAGCACTTTGTAATTGGCAGGAACGTTCAGCAATTCGCGCAGATCGGCTTCTGCCTGGGCGATGATGCCGGAGAAATCCTTGCCGCGATGGGTCATCTCCATCACCGACATGCCACAGCCGTGCCAGTTCAGGAGTTCGTCGCGCGCCTGCTCCAGAACCTCCTGGGGCAGCATGGCGGGGCCGGCGCTGAAATTGTGAAGTCGTTGCATATCTAGTTTTTAAATCAAAAAAAACAATTAAACCACGAAGAGCACGGAGAAAAGCTTCTTTTCTCCGTGCTCTTCGTGTGCTCCGTGGTTAATAGGTTATTCTGCCTCTGAATCCCCTGCTTCGTCAGATTCTTCCGAATCTTCCGACTCGACCACCTTCTGCAGGCCGGTCAGTTTTTCGCCCTTGTCCAGGTTGATCAGCGTCACACCCTGGGTGGCGCGGCCCATTTCGCGGATTTCGCGTACACGGGTGCGAATCAGCACGCCGCCGGTGGTGATCAGCATCAGTTCGTCGGTCTCTTCCACCAGCGTGGCAGCAACCACCTTGCCGTTGCGTTCCGAAGCCTGGATTGCCATCATGCCCTGGGTGCCACGGCCATGGCGCGTGTACTCGGTAATCGGGGTGCGTTTGCCATAGCCATTTTCGGTGGCGGTCAGGACGGACTGGTTTTCGTTTTCCGCCACCAGCAGGGAAATGACTTTCTGCTCTTTCTGCAGGCGCATGCCGATCACGCCGCGCGAATTGCGGCCGGTATCGCGCACGCTGTTTTCTTCGAAGCGCACGGCCTTGCCGCCATCGGAGAACAGCATCACGTCGTGTTGGCCATCGGTAATGGCGACGCCGATCAGGAAGTCGCTCTCATCCAGATTGATGGCGATGATGCCGCGCTTCATCGGGCGCGAGAAGCTGGTCAGCGGGGTTTTCTTGACGATGCCGCTGGAAGTGGCCATGAAGATGAAATGATTTTCGTCGAACTCTTTGACCGGCAGGACGGCGTTGATCTTCTCGCCTTCTTCCAGTTGCAGCAGGTTGACGATGGGGCGGCCGCGCGAGATGCGGCTGCCCTGCGGGACTTCATACACCTTGATCCAGTACACCCGGCCATGGTTGGAGAAGCACAGGATGTAATCGTGGGTATTGGCAATGAACAGGTTGTCGATGAAGTCTTCTTCCTTCATCGCCGTGGCCTGCTTGCCGCGCCCGCCGCGCTTCTGCGCCTTGTAGTCATCCAGCCGCTGGGACTTGATGTAGCCGGAGTGCGAGAGCGTGACGACCACGTCTTCCGGTGTAATCAGGTCTTCCATGCTCAGATCCTGGGCGTGGGCGATGATCTCGCTGCGGCGACGGTCGCCGAACTGGGCCTTGACGGTGTTCAGCTCGGTGACGATGATTTCCGTCACCCGCTCCGGCCGCGCCAGAATGTCCAGCAGGTCGGCGATCTTCAGCATCACATCCTTGTACTCGCCGACGATCTTGTCCTGTTCCAGCCCGGTCAGGCGCTGCAGGCGCAATTCCAGGATGGCCTGGGCCTGGGCTTCGGAGAGGCGGTAACCCTGGGCGGAAAAGCCGAATTCCGGTGCCAGCCCTTCCGGGCGGGAGGAGTCGGCGGAAGCGCGCAGCAGCATTTCTTCCACCAGCGGCGAGCGCCAGGTGCGTTCCATCAGGCCCTGCTTGGCGATGGCCGGTGTGGCCGCGGCCTTGATCAGGGCGATGATCTCGTCCACATTGGAGAGTGCGACGGCCAGACCTTCCAGGATATGGCCGCGATCGCGCGCCTTGCGCAGTTCGAACACGGTGCGGCGCGTGACCACTTCGCGGCGGTGACGCAGGAAGGCATCGAGCATCTGCTTAAGGTTCAGCAGGCGCGGCTGGCCATCTACCAGGGCCACCATGTTCATGCCGAAGGTATCCTGCATCTGCGTGTCTTTGTACAGCTGATTCAGGACGACTTCAGGCACTTCGTTGCGTTTCAGCTCGATCACCACGCGCATGCCGGACTTGTCCGATTCGTCGCGCAGGTCGGAAATGCCCTCGATTCTCTTCTCGCGCACCAGTTCGCCGATCTTGATGCACAGATTGGCCTTATTCACCTGGTAGGGCAGCTCGTCGACAATAATGGCCTGACGTTCGCCCTTGCCGATATCCTCGAAATGGCAGCGCGCGCGCATCACCACGCGGCCACGCCCGGTGCGGTAGCCTTCCTTCACGCCCACGGTGCCGTAAATAATCCCGGCGGTGGGGAAGTCCGGCGCAGGCACGATCTCGATCAGTTCCTCGATGCCGGTTTCCGGTTCGGCCAGCAGCTTGAGGCAGGCATCCACCACTTCGTCGAGATTGTGGGGCGGGATGTTGGTCGCCATGCCGACAGCGATGCCGGAGGAGCCGTTGATCAGCAGGTTGGGGATCTTGGCCGGCAGCACCAGCGGTTCAAATTCGGAGCCGTCGTAGTTCGGACCGAAATCGACGGTTTCCTTGTCGAGATCCGCCAGCAGTTCATGGGCGATTTTCGCCATGCGGATTTCGGTGTAACGCATCGCGGCGGCGTTGTCGCCGTCGATCGAGCCGAAGTTGCCCTGGCCGTCCACCAGCGGGTAGCGCAGCGAGAAATCCTGCGCCATGCGCACGATGGTGTCGTACACGGCGGTATCGCCGTGGGGGTGGTACTTACCGATCACGTCGCCGACGATACGTGCCGACTTCTTGTAAGCCTTGTTCCAGTCGTTGGACAGCTCGTGCATGGAGAACAGCGCACGGCGATGCACCGGTTTCAGTCCGTCGCGTACGTCCGGCAGGGCGCGCCCCACAATCACGCTCATGGCGTAATCGAGGTAGGAACGGCGCATCTCTTCTTCAAGGCTGACCGGGATTGTTTCTTTGGCGAATTGGTCCATAAATTTTCAGTGCTTGCTCTAATCAGACAGGGATTTGCAACGCGCAATGGTAGCACAGCGAGGATGTTTCAGGCCATAAGCTGTGTTGGTGAGGGAGGCTTGAAGTTATGGCATTGCAATAATTCGTGAACCAGTCAGATCAATGTTAAGTGTTGCGTGCGCGCAACATATTCTTGCTGGAATGCTGATGGCAAGCTTGCCCAGTGAGGTTTTTTGTGTAACATTGGCGCAACAAAAAAAGCAGCATCATGAGAGTTGTATACAGAAACCGTTACACCGCGTCAAAAACAAACTTTTCTCATTTAGAGGGGATAACAGCATGAAATTGAAAACAATTGTGGGCGTAATGGCCGCTATCGGGATTGCAGCACCGGGCGTTGCAATGGCAACCAACGGTTATTTTGCGCATGGCTATGGCATGACAGCCAAGGGCATGGGCGGCGCATCCACCGCGATGGCCAAGGATACCTTCGGTGGCGCCAACAACCCGGCCAGCATGGTATGGGTGGGTGACCGTCTGGATATCGGTGTGGATTGGTTCAAGCCGATTCGCGATGCTGAGCGTGACGGGTCGCTACTGACCCGAGCATGAATGGTTCGGTGAAAAGTGAAAGCAATGACTTCGCTGTTCCTGAATTTGGTTACAACAAGATGCTGAATGCCAATACTGTCCTTGGGTGTGACGGTTTATGGTAATGGCGGTATGAATACTGACTATCAGGGTGGGCAGCTTCCTTTTGGTGGTACATGCGGTAATGGCGGCGGTACCGGTTTTAACCCTGGCAGTTGCGGGTTCAACATACAATATGCTTTGCGGTGACGGAAAGTTGGGTATTGATCTGATGCAGTTGATCATTGCGCCGACTGCTGCCTATAAAGTCAATGCAAACCATTCCATTGGTGTTTCTCCTCTGATTGGCTACCAGCGTTTCAAGGCTGAAGGTCTGCAGGCTTTTTCCGGGTTTTCAGCATGATGCTAACAACCTGACCAATAAGGGTTATGACAGCGCGATGGGCTATGGTGTTCGCGTGGGTTACATGGGCAAGCTGAGCGATATGGTGACTGTGGGCGCGGCCTATGCTTCCAAAATGTCCATGGACAACTTTTGACAAGTACAAAGGTTTGTTTGCCGAGCAGGGTGGTTTCGACATGCCGGAAAACTACAATGTGGGTATCGCGATCAAAGCCACTCCGCAAACAACCGTGGCTATCGATTACCAGCGCATCAACTACAGTGGTGTGAATTCTGTTGGTAACCCAAGCACCAATTTGAATCCTGCCATTGCAAGTACCCTCGGGCCGAGTAATGGACGTGGCTTCGGTTATGGTGATATCGATGTGGTCAAATTGGGTGTGGAATATGCCTATAGCGAGAAGCTGACTTTGCGCGCAGGCTACAGCCACACCAACAATCCGATCACTTCCCGTGATGTGACTTTCAATATGATTGCACCGGCCGTTATTCAGGATCACTATACCCTGGGCTTCACCTATGGTCTGGATAAAAATTCGGAAATCACCATGGCCTATATGCACGGTGAGGAAAACAGCGTAACAGGTAGCAGTCTGTTTAATACTTGGACTGGCGGCACATCTGGAAACGAAACAATCAAGATGTACCAGGACTCCCTCGGTATCGCTTATGGCGTGAAGTTTTAATATTGCCATTGATGACTGTGTAGTCTGATTCAAGCTGACAGGGCTGGAGTTGAGAAATCAGTTCCAGCCCTTCTTATTTGGAGAAATTATTATGAAAAAATTATTGATCGCATTTGCCGCCCTGGTCTGGGCGCCACTGGCTTTTGCCATTACACCTTATATTTCCGGCGATAAAGTGACGGCGGGTGACGTGAATGCCGTGATGGGACAGGTAGAGAAAAAACTGGCAGCGGATGGCTTTTCCGTGGTCGGCAAGTACTCTCCCAAGGGTGTGAGCCAGTATGGCGTGGTGGTGGTAACCGATAAGGGTGTTATGGATGCGATTCATGCCACCGGTGGCGCAACTATCGTGAGCGCCGGTATTCGCGTGGCGGTTAAAGCGGATGGTTCCGTGAGCTACCAGAACCCGGAGTACTGGTATCGTGCCTATTTCCGCAAACAGTTCAGTTCCGCCGAACCGGCCGTGAAAGCCGTGCAGGCCAAACTGCAGAAATCGCTGGGTGCCGGCAAGGGCTTCGGCGGTGATGAGTCTGCAGGCGATTTGCCCAGCTACCGTTACATGATCGGCATGGAGCGTTTCGAATCCGACAAGAACGAACTGAAATCACACGGCAGCTTTGAAGCCGCGGTGAAGACCATTCAGGACAATCTGGCCGCTGGCAAAAACAAGACTTCCAAGGTGTATGAAGTGGTGATGGCCGACAAGAAGATTGCTGTATTCGGCGTTGCCATGAATGACCCCAAGACCGGCGAAGGCGTGTGGCTGAACAAGATCGGTGTTGAGAACATGCCAGCAATGCCGTATGAAATCTATGTGGTTGGCGGCAAGACAAGTGCCTTGTATGGCCGCTACCGTATCGCGCTGGGCTGGCCTACGCTCGGTATGGGTACGTTCATGAAGATCAGCGATTCCCCGGATGAGATTCTGGAAACGCTGACTGGCGTGGCTGGCGGTACATACGAGAAATCCAGCGCGTTCTAAGTTTTACACGTTTTCCGGCTGCTGGCCGGTACAAAAAACCTCGCGTAAGCGGGGTTTTTTTACGTTGAAATTATTGTTGATGCGGTCATTTGATGTTAGAGCTTGCAGGTCGGACGTCAGCCCGATTTTTCGGACTCTTGTCCTCGGGTGCACTGGCCGGGGGAAAGCCCGGCCTGCAATTGAAATAAACCCAAATAATCCATTAGACCGTAGGTCGGGCTTCAGCCCGAGATGCCGGGTTGAAACCCGACCTACAATCCATTGATTTTGTTAACGTCCAAAACCTAATGGACAATTTGGGATAAATTCTTGCCGAGTCAATAAGTCGCTGATGATTTCCTGCATTATGTTGCCGTTAAGCCCGCCACCCGTGCCGAGAATGTTATTGTCATCGTAATCAATGACTTCCGGGGCTGAATTCTGTGGCCTTTATGAGCAATCAAGCGTATTCTAATATTTTATAATTCTTCTGCGGTGGCACCAATCGAAGTGTCCCAGGCTCCGCCAAGACGGAGCTTTTATTGATAAATACGAGGTTGATATGCAACTGAGAAAAATGGCCGTGGCCATGGCGTATATGGCAATTCCGGGCGTTGCATTGGCGACCAATGGCATGAATATGGAAGGTTACGGCCCGATCGCTCTGGGTATGGGGGGCGCCTCCATGGCTTACGATAACGGTACTGCCGCAATGATGAATAATCCGGCGACGCTGGGCTTGATGAGTGAAGCCCACCGGGTCGATCTGGCGCTCGGTTTCATGGGGCCGGATGTGACAGCCAGAGCGGGGGCTGCTGTTGCTCCATCCTCAGCCGATTTTTTCGGTGGACCTGCTTTCGGCTGGATCAGTAAAACCGGCAAGCTGACCTATGGCGTAGGGGTGTATGGGCAAGGGGGGATGGGGGCGGAATATACTGCGGACAGTTTTATGGGGAATGGCCAGAATTTGCCTACCCGGAGCGAACTAGGTGTTGGCCGCTTGCTTTTCCCTCTGGCCTTCAATGTTTCTCCTGATCTTACCGTAGGCGGCTCCATTGATTTCGTGTGGGCCGGTCTCGATGTACAGATGTTCGACCGGAATGGGGGTTACATCAACTCCACCAACGGCAACGATTTCTCCGGCAAGGCTCACGCAACCGGCTATGCAGCCAAGATCGGCCTGGTGTACAAAGTCAATCCGGCGCTATCTGTTGGCGCGGCTTACCATTCAGAGACCAGTCTCGGTGATCTGGAAGCGGATGGCGCTCAATATAGCTTTGGCGGTACGACCTACACCGGGAAATTCAAGGCGGTCGATTTTCAATGGCCGGAAACCTATGGCGTGGGTTTATCCTATCAGGCCAACGACAAGCTTCAGCTGGTTGCAGACTATAAGCGAATCAACTGGGCCGGTGTGATGAAGAATTTCCATATGACGTTTTCTTCTCCGGGAATGGCGTGGGATGAGTTGATGCCGCAAAACTGGAAAGATCAGAATGTGTGGATGATGGGTTTATCGTATCAGGCTGGTAATGCGCTGACTCTGCGCGCGGGCGTGAATCTTGCGGATAACCCAGTGCCGGATGCGGATATGCATCCCTTGTTCCCCGCGATTATCAAGAATCACTATATGCTCGGCTTTGGCTATCAACTCAGCAAAGCTTCGAGCATTGATTTTGCTTACAGCTATGCCCCTGAAGTCTCGGCGACCAATTCCATGGGAATGAATGTCAGCCATGGCCAGAACAACGCACAGTTTATTTTTAGCTATCGTTACTGAGTCTGGTCATTATTTTGATAGAAGCCGGCCTTTGGGCCGGTTTTTTTACGCCTATCATTATAAAAAAAGATTATGGAAAAATAGATTAAAAAAGTGCTTGACGTGGCGGCTTATTCACATCCTGTGTTGTGAATATGTTGTCATATCGTATAAGGTGAGGGCGAGAAGGGCGTTGTTATTAACCCGTTGTTTATAAAGGTGTAATAATTTGTTCATTTGCTGCGCGATATAGAAAAAACGTATTCCATCAATAGGGTTAGGCGTTCTATTTATAGTCTATCCACAGAGTTATCCACAGATTCTGTGGGTAACAAAATAAGTCTATTTAATTGAGTGGCTTGCCATGGTTTTCGAAGGTTTACTTTAACGATAGGTGCTAACTGAGGTTCTACGTCTTAGAGACCGTTTCCCATTGTTTTTCAAGCCTTTTTATGGAAACGGGCTGAATTGTTTTGAGTTCCTGTGCAAACAGTGATACGCGTAGTTCTTCCAGCATCCAGCGAAACTCCTGGAGTTGATGGCTGTTCGATTCCCCGTTCTTTTCATTTTGTGCGGTCTTTCCCCGGAATTGTTGCCACAGGGGGGTGATTTGTTCGCGGTTCAGTTTGTCGCGCTCCGGTGCGCTGGGCAGTTTCTGGAGTCGCAATGACATGGCCTTGAGGTAGCGCGGGTAATGGCGCAGCCAACTGGGTGGGATGTGCGCGAGGAAGCCGGGATAAATCAACTGATCCAGTTGGGCTTGCATGTCCGAGATGGCTTCCGGCCATTGCTTTGCCGTTTGCAGCTGGTGAGCCAGAACATGATATTCGGCGAGAATTTCCGCAGCGAGCTTGCAGATCTGGTTGGCGCCGGTCACCAGCAGGGGGCGGATTTCATCACGGCGCTGGTTGAACTGGGTTTCAGTCCGCACCGGCGGTTTTTCGCCGATCAGGACATGCTCCGCGATGGCCTGCTGCAATGACTGTTTCAGTTCATCGCATGATCCTAGCGGCAAATAATGCAGGCAGGTCGCCTTGCTGACAGGCAGGGATTTTTCCAGAAAACGCGCCTGTTCCGGCAGTTGCAGCAGGAGCAGGCGCGCCAGCCCTGCCCGCGAGGCCTGCCCGGCTTTGGCCGCGGTGTCGAACAGGCGCAGCGCGACATGATCACCCTGATCCAGTAGCGCCGGATAGCCGGTCAGTGACTGGCCGTGGCGCTGAAATTCCAGCTTTTCCGGCAGCTCGCCGAAATCCCAGCGAGTGACGGAATCGCGTTCGAAGGTCGATGGCAGGGTTGTGCCAAAACTTTTTTCTGCTTTGCTGCCCAGGCGTTGCCGCAACTCGACGAGATCGCGCCCACTGGCGATTTCGTCGCCATTTTCGGAAACAATGCTGAAATTCATCTTCAGGTGTGCAGGCAGGGATTCCAGCGGCCATGCATCGGCAGGCACGGTGATTTTTCTGTGTTGTGCCACAAATCCGGCGAGGGTTTCGATCAAAGGCTGATTCCCAGGGGTGATCTGGTTCATGGCTGTGGTCACGAATTCAGGCACGGGCACACAGGCACTGCGCAGTTTGTGCGGCAGGCCGCGAATCAGCAATGTGATTTTCTCCCGCAGCAGTCCGGGAACCAGCCATTCGCAACGCGCGATACTGACCTGGTTGAGTGCGGGCAGAGGCAGGGTGAGCGTGACGCCATCGAGAGGATGGCCATGCTCGAAGCGGTAGGACAGCCTGTATGCGTTGCCACCAAGATCGATCGAGGGTGGGAACAGGTCTTCCGTAACATGGCCTGCTTCGTGGCGCATCAATTGTTCGCGGCTGAGATAAAGCAGACGTGGTTGCGCACGCTCCGCTTCGCGACGCCATTTGTCGAATGCTGCGCCGTTGTGGATGCCGGGTGGAACCAGTGCGTCATAAAACTCGAAGATGCGCTGTTCGTCTACCAGAATGTCCTGACGGCGTGCCTTGTGCTCCAGCTCTTCGATCTCCTCAACCAGTTTGCGGTTGTGAGTGAAGAAAGGGGCGTTGCTATGGAATTCCCCTTCAATCAAGGCTGCGCGGATGAAAATCTCGCGTGCTTCAGATGGGTGGATGGGGCCGTAATGCACTTTGCGTTTGGGTTCGATTACCAGGCCATAGAGCGTGACCCGTTCGTAGGCCGAAACGCGGGCCGCTTTCTTTTCCCAGTGCGGGTCGAAGTAATTGCGTCGGATCAGGTGCCCGGCCAGCGGCTCGATCCATTCTGGCTCGATGCGCGCCAGTGTTCGTCCGTAGAGACGTGTGGTTTCGGTGAGTTCGGCGGCCATCAGCCATTTGGGGCTAACCCCTCCCAACCTTCCAACCCCCCCATCCCCCCTTGTCAGGGGGGCGGGTTCTGGGGAGGAGCCAGCTTCCCCCCTGACAAGGGGGGATTGAGGGGGGTTGGGTTTGAACAGCACCGACCCCGGAAAAATGGAAAACTTGATGCCCCTTGCGCCAAGATACTCACGCCCTTCACTTTTCAGGCCGATGTTGCCGAGCAGCCCTGTCAGCAGCGCGCGGTGGATCTGGCCGTAATCGGCCTCGATCTCGTTGGGGCGTATGCCCATTTCCTTGACCATCACCGCCAGTTGTCCGTGGATATCACGCCACTCGCGCATGCGCAGGGCGGAAAGAAAGTTGTCGCGGCACAGTTGGGCCAGCTTGCGGCCGGATTTCTTGTGGATCAGGGCTTCATCGTAAAAGCGCCATAGCTTGATGAAACCGAGGAAATCCGAGCGCTCGTCCTGAAAGCGCCGGTGTGCCGTATCTGCCGCATCCTGCGCTGCGAGAGGTCGGTCGCGCGGATCCTGGCTGGAAAGCGCGGCGGCAATGATGAGTACTTCGGTGAGACAGTTTTCCTTCTGGGCTGCCAGGATCATGCGCGCAATGCGCGGGTCGATGGGGAGCTGGGCCAGTTGCTTGCCCAGCGGCGTCAGCTGGCGGGCTTCATCCATGGCGCCGAGTTCTTCCAGAAGCTGAAATCCATCCGCTATGGCGCGCGGATCGGGGGCTTCGATGAAGGGGAAGTCGTCCACATCGCCCAGCCCGAGCGCCTGCATGCGCAGGATGACGGCGGCCAGGTTGCTGCGCCGGATTTCCGGGTCGGTGAATGCCGGGCGGGTATTGAAGTCTTCTTCGCTGTAAAGTCGGATGCAGATGCCTGCGGCGACGCGGCCACAACGCCCGGCGCGCTGGGCAGCGGAAGCGCGCGAGGTTTTTTCCACCTGCAGGCGCTCTACCTTGGCGCGCACGCTGTAGCGGCGAATGCGGGCGTAACCCGGGTCGATTACATAACGGATGCCGGGCACGGTAAGGGAGGTTTCCGCCACGTTGGTCGCCAGCACAATTCGCCGCCCACCGCCCGGTTTGAATATCCGGTCTTGCTCGGCACTGGAAAGGCGAGCGAACAGGGGCAAAATTTCCGTACCGGGCGGATGGTGCTTGCGCAGGGCTTCGGCCACATCGCGAATCTCGCGTTCGCCCGGCAGAAAAATCAGGATATCCCCGCCGTGCGGGGCAATCTCGTCCACAGCGTGGAGAATGGCCAGTTCCAGCGCTTCTTCAGTACCGCTGTCTTCTTCAATCTGCAGCGGCCGGTAACGGACTTCAACCGGATAGGTGCGCCCTGAAACCTCGATCACCGGTGCGCCGCCGAAATGAGCGGAAAAACGCTCGGCATCGATGGTGGCGGAGGTGATGATGAGTTTCAGGTCTGGCCGGCGCGGCAGGATGCGCTTGAAATAGCCCAGCAGAAAATCGATGTTGAGGCTGCGTTCGTGCGCTTCGTCGATGATAATCGTGTCGTAGGCATCGAGAAAGCGATCCCCCTGGGTTTCGGCTAGCAGGATGCCATCGGTCATGACCTTGATGTAATTGTTTTCGCTGACACGGTCGTGAAAACGCACCTGGTAGCCGACCGCCTGCCCGAGTTCGGATTTTAGTTCTGCTGAAATACGTGTGGCCACGCTGCGTGCTGCAATTCGCCTGGGCTGTGTGTGGCCGATCAGCCCGGAAACGCCGCGTTTCAGGTCGAGGCAGATTTGCGGCAACTGGGTCGTTTTTCCGGAACCGGTTTCACCACAGACAATGACAACCTGATGGGCCTCGATTGCAGCAGCGATGTCATGGCGCTTTTCGTTGACGGGTAGTTCGGAGGCGAAAGACGGGAGGGGGATGCGCTCAAGGCGGCTGATTCGCCTTGCCATGGAAGCCTGAATGCGCGCACTGAGGCTGGTCAGTGCGGCATCCTGATTTTTCCCGCTGCGCACGGCGGTTTCGATTTTATTCAGTTCGCGCCTGAAGCGGTGCCGGTCACGCTGCATGCAATTTGCGATTTCGGCGGAAAGGGGACGGAAGTCAGGCGGCACGGCAAATCAACTGAGTAATTGACAGGCGCGATTATACATTGAACATGAAACCCTATTGTTGACTATTTCAATCGGGTATGTTTTAATGATTATACATTTTACTCAAGTCTAAATACTGGACCACCTAAATTGTATGGGTGGGGTCAAGAAAAACATTCTGTAACTTTATTTAAGGAGTATGAATATGGAACTTCCAACACGAGATGGTGATGGTTATTTGGCTGACATGAATGAATGGACCGAGGAAATTGGCCGTGCGATGGCTGAGGCAGATGGTGTGGATCTTGATGAGGTTAAATGGAACCATATCCTGAAGGCGCGTGAATATTTCGAGGAGACCAGTTCTGTTCCACCGATCCGCAAATTTGCCAAGTACATCGATGAAGACCAGAAAGTGATCTTCAGCACCTGGATGACTGGGCCGATGAAACCTATTACCAAATATGGCGGTTTGCCCAAGCCAACCGGTTGCGTCTGATTCACATTTAGCTGTAGATAAGGCCTGGGGTGCTTTGCATTCCGGGCCTTTGTTCTTTTGCGATAGAATAGACCGTCTGGATATTATTGAAGGGTCTGTAAAATGATTACCATTGAACACCGCGATCAGGTCGTCAAGGTTTCCGTATTTGGCGAATTCACGCTCGCCGATTACAAGCAGCTGGAAGAAGCGGTGGTTTATGAAATGAAGTTTCAGGGCAAGGTCAGCCTGCTGGTGGATTTGAGCGATATGGCCGATTTTACGCTTGATGTGGCTTGGGAAGATGTGCGTTTCAACTGGCAGCATGCGCATGATTTCAGGAAAATTGCAGTGGTTGCTAATGGCCGTCTGGTGTCCTGGAGTGCCTGGCTGGCGCGTGCTTTCCTCGATGCGGAGATCCAGTTTTTCGAAAACTATGACCTTGCCAGCGACTGGGTGGAGGCAGGTGTCTGAAAAATTGAAACTTTATGCTGCTTTCGGTAGTCCTAATTTACATAATTCTGTTTCACGCCTTTAGGAGAGTGTTTGATGCAACCTGAGTTACGAATCGCCACAGAAAGCGCGGATTTATCATTAACCACGCACAGGGTATTGCGTAATACCTACATGATGCTTGGCCTGACCATGATCCCCACGGTGATTGGCGCGGTCATTGGTATGAGCATGAATTTCTCATTCATGTCGCAAAGCCCGATTCTGGGTATGGTAGTCATGCTGGCTGTCATGTTCGGTCTCTTCTGGGGTATTTCCAAAAACCGCGATAGCGGCGTGGGCGTGGCCTTGTTGCTGGTGCTGACTTTCTTCATGGGCATCATGCTCGGTCCGATTCTGCAGGTGGCTCTGCATCTGAAAAATGGCGCACAATTGGTAGGCCTGGCTGCGGGTGGTACGGGTGTGATTTTCTTTGCACTGGCCTCCTATGCTACGGTGTCAAAGAAAGACTTCAGCTTTCTGGGAAACTTCCTCTTTGTCGGCCTGATTCTTCTGATCATCGCCTCTCTGGCAAATATGTTCTTTCAGGTGCCTGCGGCTTCCCTGGCAATTTCCTCGGTCGCGGTGCTGCTTTTCTCCGGATTTATCCTGTTTGACGTGAGCCGTATCGTGCAGGGTGGTGAGACCAACTACATCATGGCGACGCTGGCACTTTATCTGAATATCTACAATCTGTTTGTCAATCTGCTGCAATTGCTGATGGCGTTTAGCGGTGAAAGGGACTAGTTGAATCCCCAAGCCAAATAAAAAGGGCAGCCCGGGCTGCCCTTTTTATTTGCTCTGATTTTTTCTATAACGAAACCAGATTGTGGTTCCGGCATAACATTGACTGCGTCAATGCGATCCTGCGCCGCAACCTCACCCTGCTAAAGCAGGACGAGGTTGTCACGGTGAATCAACTCCATTTCATCCACGTAACCCAGGATAGATTCAATCTTGCTGCTGGGCTGGCGCAAAATTTTTCTCACTTCGCCGGATGCATAATTAACCAGGCCGTGGGCAATTTCCCGGCCATCCTGGTCAACACAAGTCACAGCTTCACCGCGTTCAAAATTGCCACTCAGGTCGCATGCGCCGATGGGCAGCAGGCTTTTGCCTTCCTGGCTCAGCGCCCGGACTGCGCCCTCATCCAGAATGATTTTGCCGCGCACCTGCAGATGGTCGGCAAGCCACTGCTTTCGGGCTGCGATGGGCATGGTTTCGGTAATTAACTGGGTACCGATAGCTTCTCCGTGTGCCAGGCGTACCAGAACATCCTGCTCGCGCCCGGAGGCGATGATGGTGTGGGCGCCACTGCGCGCAGCACGTTTGGCGGCGAGGATTTTGGTCAGCATGCCGCCGCGGCCGATATCGCTGCCAGCGCCGCCGGCCATTTTTTCCAGTTCGGGATTGCCAGCGCGGGCTTCCTGAATCAGCGTGGCGGCGGGGTCCTTGCGCGGGTCAGCACTGAACAGGCCGGACTGGTCGGTCAGGATCACCAGTGTGTCTGCTTCGATCAGGTTGGTGACCAGTGCGCCCAGAGTGTCGTTATCGCCAAAACGGATTTCGTCGGTGACGACGGTATCATTTTCGTTGATGATAGGAATGACGTTGAGTTGCAAAAGCGTGCGCAGGGTGGTGCTGGCGTTGAGGTAGCGCTTGCGGTTCGACAGGTCGTCATGGGTGAGCAAAATCTGCGCGGTGTGCAGCCCATGCTGACGGAAGCAGGTTTCATAGACCTGTACCAGTCCCATCTGGCCAACAGCGGCGGCGGCCTGTAGCTCATGTATGGCACTGGGGCGTTTCTTCCATCCCAGGCGCTGCATGCCTTCCGCTACTGCGCCGGAAGAGACGAGGACGACTTCCCGCCCCATTTTTTTGAGTTCGGCAATCTGCGCTGCCCAGGTGGCAATGGCAGCATGGTCGAGTCCGGCGCCACTGTTGGTGACCAGGCTGCTGCCGACCTTGACGACCAAGCGCCGGGAATTTTCGAGTATCGATTTCATGTTTTATTCGGTTGCAGAGGGAATTTGTGGTTCTGATCCGGGAGATTCCATGTTCGATCCGGCTGGTTCTTCCGTGTTTTCAAGCGGTGGCCGGTTTTGCTCCAGATGTTCCATGATGGCGTAGGTGACTTCCTTGCAGCCTTCGCCTGTCAAGGCTGAAATCATGAAGCACCGGCCGTCCCAGCCAAAATCGCGCAGAAATTGCTGCAGACGTTCGTTGCGTTCATCGGCAGGAATCGCGTCCATTTTATTCAGAACCAGCCAGCGGGGCTTTTCATAGAGGCTTTCATCGTATTTGCGTAATTCCTCGATAATCGCATGTGCTTCCCGAGCAGGGTCAACTGCTTCATCAAAGGGGGCGATGTCTACCAGATGCAGCAGCAGGCGGGTGCGGGCCAGATGGCGCAGGAATTGATGACCCAGGCCAGCGCCTTCAGCCGCGCCTTCGATCAGGCCGGGAATATCGGCAATGACAAAGCTGCGTTCGTTATCCACGCGCACCACGCCGAGATTGGGGTGCAGCGTGGTGAAGGGGTAATCGGCAACCTTGGGTTTGGCGGCAGAAACGGCACGGATAAATGTGGATTTCCCGGCGTTGGGCATGCCCAGCAGGCCCACATCGGCTAAAACTTTGAGTTCCAGTGTCAGCTCAAATTCTTCACCGGGCTCCCCTGGGGTGCACTGGCGCGGAGCGCGATTGGTGCTGGATTTGAAGTGCAGGTTGCCCAGGCCCCCCTGCCCACCCTTGGCAATCATGACTTTCTGGCCGTCACCGGAGAGGTCGGCGATGATTCGGCCCGTTTCGCGCTCTGCAATGACGGTGCCAACCGGAAAGCGCAATATCAGATCCTCGCCTCCCTTGCCATAGCGGTCGCTGCCATGACCGCTCTCGCCACGTTCAGCGCGATGGACGCGTTTGTAGCGGTAGTCAATCAGGGTGTTGATGTTGCGGTCTGCTACAGCATAGATACTGCCGCCACGGCCACCGTCACCCCCGTCCGGTCCACCCCTGGGAACGTATTTTTCGCGCCTGAAACTGGCCGCGCCGTTGCCGCCGTTACCGGCGTGGATCTCGATTTTCGCTTCGTCTATGAATTTCATGTCAATACCGTAGGGCGCATTCTCCGTTGACTAAATGCGCCGGGTGGAGCCAAAAACAAAACGGCCCTATCTTTTCCGATAGGGCCGTATCGCATCCGCCTGGTGCCTGAAGAATCAGGCAGCCGGAATGATGCTCACCATGGTGCGGCGCAGGGCACCTTTGACCGCAAAGTGCACGTGACCGCCGATCTTGGCAAACAGGGTGTGATCCTTGCCGATGCCAACATTGTCGCCGGGGTGCATCTTGGTGCCACGCTGGCGCACGATGATGCTGCCGCCGGAAACCAGTTCACCGCCGAAACGTTTAACGCCAAGGCGTTTGGATTGCGAGTCGCGGCCGTTACGTGAACTGCCGCCTGCTTTTTTATGTGCCATGAGTTTTCTCCTTGCCGGGCGCTATTGAAGCCAGCGCTTACTTGGCGATTTGATCGATACGGATTTCGGTAAAGTTCTGCCGATGTCCTTGGGTTTTACGGTAGTGCTTGCGACGGCGCATTTTGAAAATCATCACCTTTTTCGCACGCCCCTGGCTCATAACGGTAGCCTTCACCGTTGCGCCTGCCACCAGAGGGGCACCCACTGTTACCGCTTCGCCATCCGCGATCATCAATACTTGATCAAGTACGATTTCGCTGCCGATGTCTGCCGGTATCTGTTCTATTTTAAGTTTTTCGCCAGCGACGACGCGATATTGCTTGCCGCCGGTTTTTATGACCGCATACATGTTGAGCTCCATTGCTTCACTTTTGAAATGAACCCGGAATTATGCCTAAGCTTATGATAGCGGTCAAGAATTGTTTGTCCTGCATGATTCAGGCAGGCGCTGGGGCGTTATCTCCTCTTGACACTTTATTGCGAACATTCCTAACATTCGACTTTTTCGGAATATTTCGTGCCACTAGAAGCCATACGCGGCTGCGTCGAAACAGATATGCATGCTGTGGACGCGGTTATACGCCAGCGTCTTTATTCTGAAGTCGCTCTGGTCCGCCAGATCAGCGAATATATCATCAATAGCGGCGGCAAACGCCTGCGCCCGGTTCTGGTCCTGCTGTCTGCAGGTGCGTTTGATTATCGCGGCACCTACCATCATGAACTGGCGGCTGTGGTTGAATTCATTCATACAGCAACCCTGTTGCATGATGATGTGGTTGACGAATCCAGCCTCCGTCGCGGGCGGGCGACCGCCAACGCCATGTTTGGGAACGCCGCCAGTGTTCTTGTAGGTGACTTTCTTTATTCCCGCGCTTTCCAGATGATGGTCGGAACAGGTAATCAGCGTGTCATGGCGGTTATTTCTGATGCGACCAATGTCATCGCAGAAGGTGAAGTTCTGCAATTGCTCAACTGCCATGATCCGGATATTGACGAAGAGCGTTATTTGCAGGTGATTCATTACAAAACGGCCAAGCTGTTCGAAACCGCCAGCCGCCTGGGTGCGATTCTGGGTGGGGCGACGCAAGAGGTTGAGGATGCGATGGCGGAATATGGCATGCGTCTTGGAACGGCTTTTCAGTTGATCGATGATGTGCTTGATTATTCAGGCGACCATCATGAAACGGGCAAAAATGTAGGTGACGATCTGGCCGAGGGCAAGCCAACCCTGCCGCTAATCTACGCGATCAAGCATGGCGACGCGGCACAGGCTGGTGTGGTTCGTCACGCGATCGAGCAGGGTGGTCTGGAAGATCTACAGGGCGTGCTGCAGGCGATCCGCGACACCGGCGCGCTTGATTATACGCGCCAGCAGGCCGAGCGTGAGGTGCGGGCCGCCTGCGCAGCGATTTCCGGTCTGCCCGATTCAATGTTCAAGAAATCCTTGCTAGAATTGGCCGAGTTTTCGGTTACGCGGAATCACTAGCGTAATGCGACATTTCGGGGTGTAGCTTAGCCTGGTAGAGCGCTACGTTCGGGACGTAGAGGCCGGAGGTTCGAATCCTCTCACCCCGACCAATCTCGTTTGGTCTATTCCCTTTTCCCGAATTCGGCTGGGTTAGCCGCGTAATCCATAGCGAATCAATTTCCTGTACAGAGTTCGCTCACTGATTCCAAGAACTTCGGCCACCTTGCGCCGATGGCCTTGGTACTGTTCAAGCAATCTCGTGATATGGACTGCCTCCAGTTCTGAGATGGAGGCAGTCTTAAGAAAGACTTTTCCATTATCCGGGCTGGTGTTTGAGGGTATGGGCGAGGCTTCGGCCGTCCACTGGCTGTTTATTTCAAAGCGAATCTTATCGGCTGTAATCAGTCCGTTGTCGCTCAATATCAAGGCTTTTTGCAAGATATTCCGTAGCTCCCGCACGTTGCCAGGGTATTCGTATTCCAGCAAGCGTGCGATTGCGTCTTCACGAAGGTGAAAATTCATTCCCCCATTCATGCGCGACAGCAACGCCCTGGCAAGAGCGGGGATGTCGCTGCGTCTTTCTCTCAGGGCGGGCAGGGTGACATCTATACCCGCAACCCGGTAGTAAAGGTCAAGCCGGAAGCGGCCCTGGTCAGCCATGTCCAGCAGATCGCGGTTGGTGGCGCTGACGACACGTACATCGGCATGCAGTGTTTCAGTCCCGCCGACGCGACGATATTCTCCACTTTCCAGGACTCGCAGCAGTTTTGCCTGCATCGTAAGCGGAATTTCGCCAATTTCGTCGAGAAAAAGTGTGCCGCCATCGGCGAGTTCGAACAGCCCCAGTTTGCGGCCTGCGCACCCTGTAAATGCGCCGCGCTCGTGGCCGAATAGCTCGCTTTCAAACATGGATTCGGCGATGGATGCGCAATCTACAGCGATGAATGTCTTGTTTTCCCGGCTGGAGCGGCGGTGAATGTATTGCGCTGCCAGTTCTTTGCCAACGCCGCTCTCGCCGTATAACAGGATAGAAGCTTCCGACTCGGCAACGCGCGTCAGATTGTCCACGCAGGTCAAAAAGGCGGGAGATTTGCCAATCATGCGCATTTCGTCGCAGTCCATGGCGGTGGCGGGCGCGAATGGATAAATGGCCTCTCCCAGGTACGTTTCTCCGCTCAGGCCGCGAATCGGATGGCCCTGAATGCGCACATGCTCAGGCCGGTTGTGATGATCATAGTGAGTGTGCAGAACCTGCTGACCTTCACCAGTGGCAAACACCTGCTGATGGGGGCAGTTTTCGCCGTTCAGGTGGCAGGGCACGGAAGAGTGGTGCGAGATTTCATGGCAGGCCCGTCCTACCACCTGCATTTCATCAGCGCCGTAACGTGTGCAGTAAGCGCGGTTGGCGGCGATGATGCGGTAGTTGCTGTCAATCAGGACGAAGGGGTTTTCCTGCGCGTCAATGAGAGACTGTATTTCAATGGGGATTTGGTTCATGGATGTGTCATGACATTGTGTCATGACAGTATGACGTCAGGCTCTGCGTATTGCAACCTATGATTTTTATTTGTAAAACATTAGGTTATGTTATTTATGTGCTTCTTGTGTTGGTTTATGGCCGAGCAGGGATTTGATAAATCAACAAATAAACAATAGGTTGTCATGTCATGCCATTATGACATGACATGTTGGCATGTGTTGATGATGGTTTGGATGGTTTCGCATACATTACAGCTACTTATGGTTCTGGCATGGCAATTGCTATGAGTTAACAGGTGGGCTTTTTTTAATGCGGCGATCAGAACGGAGAGTAAATAAATGGCACATATCGTGATTATGGGTGCAGGCATTGGTGGCATGCCGATGGCTTATGAGATGCGCGAGCAGTTGAGGTCAGGAGATAAGCTGACGGTGATTTCCAATACGGATAGCTTCCATTTCGTGCCATCAAATCCATGGGTGGCGGTTAACTGGCGTACGCGTGAGGATATCCAGTTCCCGATGGCCCCCTATTTTGAACGCAAAAATATTGCGTTTATTCCTACTGCGGCCAAAAGGGTGCACCCTGAAAAGAACCAAGTGGAGCTGGCCGATGGGAAAGTGGTTGATTACGACTTCCTGGTGATTGCCACTGGCCCCAAGCTGGCTTTTGATGAGGTTGAAGGGCTAGGGCCGGATGGCCACACGCAGTCGGTTTGCCATGTCGATCATGCCCTTAAAGCGGGCGAGGCGTGGGATCAATTCGTCAAGGACCCGGGGCCGATCGTGGTGGGCGCGGTTCAGGGTGCATCCTGCTATGGGCCGGCATATGAGTTTGCATTCATCATGGATACTGACTTGCGCCGCCGTCGTATACGTGACAAAGTGCCAATGACCTTCATTACTGCCGAGCCTTATATCGGTCATCTTGGTCTGGGTGGTGTGGGGGACTCGAAAGGCTCTGATGGAATCTGCCATGCGCGATCGCCATGTCAAGTGGATTACCAATGCCAAAGTGACCAGGGTCGAGGCCGGCAAGATGTTTGTGGCCGAACATGACGATGCGGGTAATGTCAAAAAGGAGCACGAATTGCCATTCAAGTACGGCATGATGCTGCCGGCTTTCAAGGGGGTCGATGCCGTGTTTGGCATAGAGGGGTTGACCAATCCGCGCGGCTTTATCCTGATTGATCCTTATCAGCGCAACCCGAAGTACCAGAATATCTACTCGGTAGGTGTATGTGTGGCGATTCCTCCGGTTGAGGTGACGCCTGTTCCGACTGGCGCACCCAAGACCGGCTACATGATCGAGACCATGGTGACAGCGGCCGCTCACAATATTCGTGCAGTGCTGGATGGCAAGGAGCCGGACCAGAAGGCAACCTGGAACGCCATCTGTCTGGCAGACTTTGGTGATACCGGGGCGGCTTTTGTGGCCCTGCCGCAGATTCCGCCGCGCAATGTGAACTGGTTCAAAGAGGGGAAATGGGTGCATCTGGCCAAAATCGCCTTTGAGAAATACTTTATTCGCAAGATGAAGAAGGGCACGACCGAGCCTTTGTACGAAAAATATGTGCTGGGTGCTTTGGGCATCAAGAAGCTCAAGGATAAGTCCTAGGATTGGGTGGCCCGGTTTGCCTTGGTACGTATGGACTATTGCCAGCGCAGGCGCGACAGGTAGAATCGGACGAAGGTATCGTTTTACTTGCAGTTAGTAGGATAACCACAGGAGTGTTTCTATGAAAAAAATTCTGACTATGTTGTTTCTGGCTTGTGGTATTGCTGCGATGCCGCTCGCGTACGCAGCGGACGAGGCACCTAAAGACCAGAAGGGCGAACAGAAAGCCACTGGCGATAAAAAAGATGGTAAAGAGGGTAAAACCGGAGAGGCAGGCGAAAAGAAAGAAGAAAAGAAGGGTGGGGGTGGCGCTGAACCTGAATGCAGTTAAATTATAAAAAAGTTGTACCTTGCATTAAAACCAATAGGAGGATGGAAATGACTGTTAATAAACTGCTTGCTTCAACCGCTTTGCTGGCTGGCTTCATGCTGCCAGGTGCGTCGTTTGCACTGGATGTGAATATCACTGCCGATATGCCATCGGTGGAGGTCATGCACAATGGCCAGAAGGTGGCCATTCAGCGCATTCAGAATCAGGATAACAACATCAATCCGGCTTTTGGCAAGACTTCGCGCAAATGCCCGCCCTTCTGCATTCAGCCGGGCGATCTGGCTCCCGGTGTGGACACCATCGGTGAACTGGAAATGATGCATTACCTGAAAAAAATGAGCGATGGCGACAAGAGCATCATGGTGATTGATTCGCGTACACCTGACTGGGTCGCCAAGGGCACCATCCCCGGTGCGGTGAATATCCCATGGGACAAGCTGAACATCGGTAAGTCCGACCCGATTACGGTACAGGAAATTCTGGAGAAGCAACTGGGTGCCAAGCAGTCCGAAGGTTTCTGGAATTTCAGTAATGCCAAGACCCTGGTGATGTTCTGTAATGGGTCATGGTGCGGTCAGTCGCCTACCAACATCAAGGGTCTGCTCAAGATTGGTTACCCTGCCGACAAGATCAAGTGGTACCGCGGCGGTATGCAGGACTGGGAAATGCTGGGCCTGACTACGGTCAAACCTTAAGCCAGCACGTCACCATACAATAACGGAGGAGTAAGTTTATGAATAAGAATCTGTTCAGGATTTCTGGCGTTACTTTGGGCCTGGTTGCCGCACTCGGCATGTCTGGCTGCGCTTCTACCAGCGGAAATGCTGCTGCGTCCGGCAAGCCGCTGGAAGTGGCTATTGCCGCCGACATGCCGTCAGTGGATGTGATGCATGGTGGAAAGACGGTCACCATCCAGCGTAACCAGAATCAGGATAACAACATCAATCCGGCTTTTGGCAAGACTTCGCGCAAGTGCCCACCCTTCTGCATTCAGCCGGGTGAACTGGCTCCCGGCGTGAAGACCATTGCCGAACTGGAAATGCTGCAATACCTGCAAAAAGTCAGTGCTGGCGACAAGAGCATCATGGTGATCGATTCGCGTACTCCAGACTGGGTCCTCAAGGGCACCATTCCCGGTGCGGTGAGCATTCCCTGGGACAAGCTGAATATCGGCAAGTCCGACCCGATCACGGTACAGGAGATTCTGGAAAAGCAACTGGGTGCCAAGCAGCAGGATGGTTTCTGGGATTTCTCCAACGCCAAGACCCTGGTGATGTTCTGTAATGGTCACTGGTGTGGTCAGTCGCCTACCAATATCAAGGGCCTGCTCAAGATCGGTTACCCCGCGCACAAGCTGGTATGGTATCGCGGTGGCATGCAGGAGTGGGAAACGCTTGGCCTGACCACAGTCAAGCCTGCCCAGTGATCTGAATGCTGGTGTAGATCAGAATAGGGCGGCGCAAGCCGCCCTTTTTTTAACGCCTCAATCATGATCATTTGGCTGGACTGGAGAATATGATGAAAAAATACTTTATGGCTCTGCTGCTTTTGCTGGCAACGCTTCCTGCCAGCGCTTCTGAGCGCCTGCTGTTTGGCGTCAACACAGGTGTTCCGGCCCGGGATGATCAAAGGGATATCACGGAGAAATACAAGCCGCTGGCTGACTATTTGTCCGCAGTACTTAAGCGCCCGGTCAAGCTGGAAGTAAGCCAGAGCCTTTCAGCTTCAGAGCGGCGTCTGAAAAAAGATGCTTTCGATGTTTTCCTGGGGCCACCCCAGGTCATCGCCCAGGCCATGAAAAGTGCCAATTATGTGCCGATTGCCCGTTATCCGGGCAAGCTCAAGGCGGCATTCGTGGTCATGGATTCCAGCGGTATCAAAAGCTTGAGTGACGCCAAAGGCAAGCGGCTGGGTTTGCCAGACAAGGATAGCCTGGCTTCACAGCTTGCGCTCGCCAAGCTGCGTTTTTCCAGAATTACGCCGGAAAGCCATTTTTCTGAGATATTCCATCAGCGCTTCCAGGATGCGGCACTTAACGCGCTCAAGATCGGTCGGGTGGATATGGTCGCGGTCACTTCCGGGTTTGCCAAAAGCTGGGTGGAGGAAACTCCAGGGGCACGTGTAATCGAGGAAACGTATGAAGTGCCTCACTTTGCCTTTGCACTGCGCGAGGATCTGGGCGAGCCGGATTCCCAGCGCATTCGCCATGCCCTGCTGGATGCGCCCAATACAGCAGAAGGTCGCACCATGCTGGAAAAAATGGGTCGCAAGGATGGTTTCGTGCCTGCTGGCAAGGACGATTATGCGCCCCTGATCCGTTTGTTTGGCCTTTAGCCTGAATGGTTTAAGCCGGGTGCTTTTCAAGCCCGGTTTGATCCAGGTCATAACCTGCGGGGGAGGCATCGCTTACAATTCCTTGCCTTTATGAGTTCCCCAGCTACTCCTGACTGTGCGGCGCAGGAATGTTTTCACTGCGGCCAGTCAATTCCTCAAAATACCCACTACCCGGTGGAAATCGAGCATGTTTCGCGTGAAATGTGTTGTCGCGGCTGCCAGGCAGTAGCCCAGGCGATCGTGGATGGCGGGTTGGCAGATTATTACCGTCACCGCACCGCCAAATCCGGCACTGCGGCGCTGGATGCCTCCGAAGTTGTACCGGAATGGCTGCGTCAGGCCAAACTTTACGATTTGCCGGAAGTGCAGCACAGTTTTGTGCGGCAGGAAGCGGGTGAGGTGCGCGAAGCCTCCCTGATTCTGGAAGGCATCGTCTGCGCCGCCTGCGTCTGGCTGAACGAACACCATATATCCAGCCTGCCTGGCGTGCTGTCGGTCGAGGTCAACTACTCTACCCATCGTGCGCGGGTGCGCTGGGATAATGCGCGTATCCAGCTATCTGAAATTCTCCATGCCGTCGCGGCCATCGGCTACACGGCGCATCCCTTCGACCCCGGGCGCCAGGAACAGCTCTTTCAGAAGGAGCGCCAGGCCGCCTTGCGGCGCCTGTTTATCGCCGGCATCGGCATGATGCAGGTGATGATGTACGCGGTGCCGATGTACCTGGCCACGGGCGACGGCTCCATGCCGCCGTGGATCGAGGATATGATGCGCTGGGCCAGCCTGGTGCTGACCTTGCCGGTGGTGGCTTATTCTGCTTGGCCTTTTTTCCTGGGTGCCTGGCGCGATCTGAAATTGCGTCAGGCGGGCATGGATGTGCCGGTGGCGCTGGGGGTCGGTGCTGCTTTCCTGGCCAGCGTGTATGCGACGCTGGCGGGTAGCGGCGAGGTGTATTTCGATTCCGTCAGCATGTTCGTGTTTTTTCTCCTCTCCGGGCGCTTTCTCGAAATGGGTGCGCGCCGCAAGGCTGCGGATGCGGCCGAGAGACTGGTCAAGCTGCAACCGGCGATGGCCAATCGCCTCGTGGCTTATCCCGGTTCGTGGAATGATGATCTGGTTCCCGTGAGCAGTCTGAGCCTGGGCGAGTACGTCCTGATCCGCCCCGGCGAGGGGGTCCCGGCGGATGGTCTGGTGGAGCAGGGGTCGAGTCAGGTGGATGAGTCCCTGCTGACGGGTGAAAGCCGCCCTGTGGCGAAGAGTGCCGGTGAGCGACTGATTGCGGGTACGGTCAATGTAGACAGTTCGCTGGTGATGCGCGTGGATGGGCTGGGGCAGGATACCGTGCTGTCGGGGATTGTGCGCCTGCTGGATCGGGCCATGGCCGAGAAACCCGCTCTGGCACAAGTGGCAGACCGGGTGGCTGGCTGGTTCGTGCTGGTATTGCTGCTGATTGCAGCGGTAACGGGAACGATCTGGTATTTCATCGAACCGGCACGGGCATTCTGGATCACGGTGGCGGTGCTGGTAGTCAGCTGTCCTTGCGCCCTGTCTCTGGCCACGCCCGCGGCGCTCACCGCTGCCACCGGCAGTCTGACCCGGCTGGGACTGCTGACCACGCGCGGTCACGCGCTGGAAACGCTGGCCCAGGCCACACATTTTGTTTTCGACAAAACGGGCACCCTGACCCATGGCAAAATGAAGCTGCAGGAGGTGATTTCTCTCGGGGCGTTTGCCAGCCCCCAGTGTTTGCGAATTGCAGCTGCACTGGAACATGCGTCAGAACATGCCATTGCACGTGCGTTTTCTGCTGCGGTGGAAACTGATGGGCAAGTACCGGAGGCCAGCGAGACGGTCAACCTCCCCGGCAGCGGAGTGGAGGGTGTCATCGGCGGACGGCGCTACCGCCTCGGCAGGTTGCAATTTGCCGGGGAACTGTGTGGGGGCGTGATGCCAGATGCCGCTTTGTCAAGCCGTAACGGCGCTACCATAGTGGCGCTCACAGATGAGAGCGGCTGGCTGGCGTTGTTTGCTCTGGGCGATACGCTGCGCCCGGATGCGGCAGACCTCGTGGCCTTACTGAAACAGGGCGGGAAAACGGTGGTGCTGCTATCCGGAGATCAGGAAGATGCCGCGCAGCGTGTGGCAAATGAACTGGGCATTCAGGCTGTACGGGCTGCCATGACGCCACAGGGCAAGCTGGATTATGTGCGTGAGCTGCAACGTGATGGCGCCGTGGTGGCGATGATTGGCGATGGCGTGAATGATGCCCCGGTACTGGCTGCGGCCGATGTTTCCATCGCCATGGGAGGCGGCACCCAGGTGGCGCGTGCCAGTGCAGACATGATTCTGCTGTCGGAGCATTTGCTTCATTTGCATGCCGGGCTGGATATTGCTGTCAGGACCCGGCACATTGTCCGCCAGAATCTGGCCTGGGCTTTTTCCTATAATCTGCTGGCCATCCCGCTTGCTGCTCTGGGGTATATTACGCCCTGGATGGCAGGCATCGGCATGTCTGCGAGTTCGCTGCTGGTGGTGCTGAATGCCTTGCGCCTGGTTCAGTCTGATTCCGGCGCCACAAAAAATATTAAGGATCTGCTGAAATAGGCATCTAAGATGCAGCCATGGAAATTCTCTATTTACTGATTCCTTTAAGCGTCGTCCTGATCTTTCTGATCGTAGGCATCTTCCTCTGGGCGGTGAAGAGCGGTCAGTTTGAGGATATGGAAGGGCCTGCCCACCGGATTCTGATGGATGACGATCGTCCCCGGCCTCCTCCTGATGCATGACATTCCCAGATTATCTGCGGCATTTGGCCGCACAAAATGCACCAAGTTTGATCTAGCGCAAAATATACCCCTACTGATAACGTTATTATTCCGGACCGTAATGTCCCGAATTGGTCTTATATCGTAATCAGGAGGAAATATATGGAAGCGCAAGCCACATATAACTACAAGGTGGTGCGGCAATTCTCCATCATGACGGTGGTGTGGGGAATTGTCGGCATGCTGGTAGGGGTGATTATCGCCGCTCAGCTGGTCTGGCCGGATATGACATTACGGTATTTCATATTTGTCATATGGCCGTTTGCGGCCACTGCATACCAATGCAGTGATTTTTGCCTTTGGCGGGTCGGCGCTTTTTGCGACGTCCTACTATGTCGTTCAACGTACCTGTCACACACGCCTGTTCAGCGACGGGCTGGCGGCCTTTACCTTCTGGGGCTGGCAGGCTGGTGATTTTGCTGGCGGCCATTACCCTGCCGCTGGGGATCACCTCTTCCAAAGAGTATGCCGAACTGGAATGGCCGATCGATATCCTGATCACACTGGTCTGGGTCAGCTATGCCATCGTGTTCTTCGGAACCATCATGAAGCGCAAGACCACGCATATCTATGTGGCGAACTGGTTTTTCGGCGCCTTCATCCTGACCGTGGCGCTCCTGCATCTGGTGAATAGCGCAGCGCTTCCGGTTTCCCTGTGGAAATCCTACTCTGCCTATGCCGGCGTACAGGATGCCATGGTGCAATGGTGGTACGGCCATAATGCAGTGGGCTTCTTCCTGACCGCTGGTTTCCTCGGCATGATGTATTACTTCGTGCCCAAGCAGGCAGGCCGTCCGGTGTATTCCTACCGCCTCTCCGTGGTGCACTTCTGGGCGCTGATCTTTACCTACATGTGGGCGGGTCCGCACCATCTGCACTACACCGCGCTGCCTGACTGGACCCAGTCCATCGGCATGCTGTTCTCGCTGATTCTGCTGGCGCCTTCCTGGGGCGGCATGATCAACGGCATCATGACCTTGTCCGGCGCGTGGCACAAACTGCGTACCGACCCGATCCTGAAGTTCCTGGTGACTTCGCTGTCCTTCTACGGCATGTCCACTTTCGAAGGCCCGATGATGGCCATCAAGAGTGTGAATGCGCTGTCCCACTACACCGACTGGACCGTGGGTCATGTCCACTCCGGTGCACTGGGCTGGGTGGCGATGGTATCGATCGGCTGCATCTACTATCTGATTCCGCGCCTGTTCGGACGTGAGCAGATGTACAGCATCAAGCTCATCACGGCACATTTCTGGATCGCGACCATTGGCGTGGTGCTGTACATCGCCGCAATGTGGATCGCCGGTGTGGCGGAAGGCCTGATGTGGCGTGCGGTCAACCCGGATGGCACGCTGACCTACAGTTTTGCCGAATCGGTAAAAATGACCTATCCGTTCCTGGCTATCCGATTGCTGGGCGGCCTGATGTTCCTCAGCGGAATGCTGATCATGGCCTACAACGTGTTCAAGACGGTTGCAGGCGCCAAGGCGGTGGATGACGCTGCAATTCCCGCCAGTTGCCGGCGCTCACGCTTAAGTTCAGGGAAGGAGAGAAAACAATGAGTGCAACTTCATCGCATGAGTTTCTGGAAAAAAATATCGGCCTGATGATCGTGCTGATCCTGCTGGTGGTGAGTGTGGGCGGACTGGTGGAAATCGTGCCGCTGTTCTTCCAGAAGTCCACCACTGAGCCGGTGGCAGGGCTCAAGCCCTACTCCGCGCTGCAACTGGCCGGACGTGACATCTATCAGCGCGAAGGGTGCTACAACTGCCACTCGCAGATGATCCGTCCGTTCCGTGCCGAAACCGAGCGCTATGGCCACTACTCGGTGGCGGGTGAGTTTGTCTACGATCACCCGTTCCAGTGGGGCTCCAAGCGCACCGGTCCGGACCTGCACCGCGTCGGCGGCCGCTATTCCGACGACTGGCATCGCACCCACCTCAACAACCACGCGACGTGGTGCCGGAATCCAATATGCCGGCCTACCCCTGGCTGGCCAGTGCGAGCCTGGATGGGGTCGATATCATGCCCAACATGAAAGTGCTGCGGACCCTGGGCCTGCCCTATACCGACGAGCAGATCGCCAAGGCCAATGATGAGCTGAAGGGCAAGACCGAGCAGGATGCCCTGATCGCCTATCTGCAAAATCTGGGCACGGCTATCAAGAGCACGAGGTAAAGCCATGGACATCAACGATCTCAGATCAATTGTGACGGTGGCGTCGTTCGTTACTTTTCTCGCCATCGTTTTCTGGGCTTTCAGCGGGCGCCGTAAGAAGGCGTTCGATGAAGCCGCCCGGTTGCCGATGGATGATGATGAATTTGAACGGGTGAATGTGAATTCCGCAGCCAAGACAGCGGAACGCTAAGGAGGAAGTGATGAGTGATTTTGTAAGCGACTTTTGGAGCCTGTTCGTCGCCGGGATTACCCTGGTCAGCGTAATTGGCTGTGCCGTGTTCCTGAAGATGGTGAGTATCAAGCGCAGTGCGGGTCAGGTGGATACGACCGGCCATGTATGGGATGGCGACCTGGCCGAATGGAATAACCCACTGCCGGCATGGTGGAGCTGGCTGTTCTACATCACGGTGGTTTTCTCTCTGGTCTATCTGGTGCTGTACCCCGGCCTGGGCAGTTTCAAAGGTATCTGGGGCTGGACCTCTACCGGGCAGTGGGAAGGTGAAATGAAACACGCTGCGGAAACCTATGATCCGATCTTCAACAAGTTCCTGAAACAGGATCTGAAAGTGGTGGCTGCCGATCCGGAAGCCAAGCAGATGGGACAGCGCCTGTTCGTGACCTATTGCTCCCAGTGCCATGGGTCTGATGCAGGCGGTGCCAGGGGCTTCCCCAGCCTGAGCGACAAGGACTGGCTGTATGGTGGTGATCCGGAAACCATCAAGGCCAGTATCATGAATGGCCGTACTGGCATCATGCCGCCGCATGGTCCTGTATTGGGTGAGGCAGGTGTGAAAGAGGTCGCAAACTATGTGTTCGCTCTTTCCGGCAAGCCGCACGATGCCAACCTGGCGGCAGCGGGCAAGCCCAAGTTCGATCAGGTGTGTGCTGCCTGCCATATGCCGGCCGGCACAGGCATGCAGGCACTGGGCGCGCCCAACCTGACCGACAAGGTATGGCTGTATGGCAGCTCTGAAGCGACTGTGACAGAAACCATCACCAAGGGACGTAAAGGCGTGATGCCGGCATGGAAGGATTTCCTGGGTGATGCCAAGATTCACTTGCTGGCTGCCTATGTGTATGGCCTGTCAGAAGGCAAGTAATTTGATCTAGCCAGATCGGGTCGAATGGGGATATCCCGTTCGGCCCGGTTTTGTCAGGGAATTCCTGCGTCGATTGCTCAGTGGCAGGCGAGGCAAAAATTTCTTCAGGAGCTGGTTTTGAATCAGGCAAGAAATACCCCGGCATCCCCGGCCGAGGGTGAGGGCGATGAGTTGTATGCAGTGCGAAAGAAAATCCAGCCACGTTCGGTGAGCGGAATTTTCGCCAGCCTGCGCATTTGGGGGGTAGTGGTTACCCAACTGGTGTTCTATGGCCTGCCGTGGCTGACCTGGAATGATAGACCCGCAGTGTTGTTTGATCTGCTGACGCGAAGATTCTACATTTTCGGCACGGTGTTTTTCCCGCAGGATTTTATCTTCCTCACCGGCTTGCTGGTGATTTCGGCGCTCGGGCTGTTTCTTTTTACTGCGGTGGCGGGGCGTATCTGGTGCGGCTACGCCTGCCCGCAAACGGTTTATACCGAGCTGTTCATGTGGATCGAGCAATTTATCGAAGGTGACCGCCAGAAGCGCATCAAGCTGGACAAGGCCGGCTGGGGTACGCGCAAGATTTTTCTCAGAACGGCCAAGCACACGGCCTGGATCGTGTTGTCCTTATGGACCGGATTTACTTTTGTGGGCTATTTCACGCCCATCAAGGAACTGGCTGTTTCATTTGTCAGTTTCGGCATGGGGCCGTGGGAAACCTTCTGGGTGTTCTTCTATGCTTTCGCCACTTACGGCAATGCCGGCTGGATGAAGGAGCAGGTGTGTCTCTACATGTGCCCTTACGCACGTTTCCAGAGTGTGATGTTCGACCCGGATACGCTCATCATCACCTACGATGAAAAACGCGGTGAACCGCGCGGGCAGCGCAAGAAGGGGTCTGATTACCGTGCTGATGGCAAGGGTGACTGCGTGGATTGCGGTATCTGCGTTCAGGTTTGCCCGACCGGCATCGATATCCGCAAGGGCTTGCAGTACGAGTGTATCGGTTGCGCCGCCTGTATCGATGGCTGCAATCAGGTCATGGACAAGATGAACTATCCGCGTGGCCTGATCCGCTATTCGACTGAAAATGTCATGCTTGGAAAGTTTCCCGAGCGCACCATGATGGCGCATGTGTTCCGGCCGCGCGTGTTGCTGTACACCGCCATTCTGGCTGCAATTACGGTAGCGCTGGGCGTCGCGCTGTATATGCGCACGCCGCTCAAGGCCAATATCATGCGCGACCGCATGGCCCTGGTGAGGGAGACGGATGATGGATTGCTGGAGAACGTCTATCGCATGCAGATCATCAATATGGATGAAAAGCCGCATCGTTACCAACTGACTGCCTCTGGTCTTGAGGGATTGAAGGTGGTGACGACCGAACCGCAGCCGCTGGAAGTGCATGCGGCGGAATCGCACAGTATTTCGATCAGCCTGCGGGTCGATCCGGCTGATGTGAAGCCGGGCTCCAGCCAGGTCTATATTCAGGTGCAGGATGTTGATAATCCGGCATTCTCCGTCAATGAGAAAACCAGTTTTATCGTGAGGTGATGATGACTGCTATGACCCAAACTAGTAAACCCTGGTATCGCGAACCCTGGCCCTGGATATTGATGGCGGGCCCGGCGGCAGTCGTGGTGGCCGGTTTCGTGACTGGCTGGCTGGCGTTTGCGACGGATGATGGCCTGGTGGAAGACGACTATTACAAGAAAGGGCTGGCTATCAATCAAACCATCGCGCGCGACCAGATGGCCGAAACCCTTCAACTTAAGGCGCAGTTGATGGTGGGGGGCGATGCCACACAGTTGCGCGTGATGTTGCAGAAAGCGGATACCGAGGCTTTTCCGCCCGTCCTGAGACTCAAGATCTTGCACCCGGCTCGTTCCGACCTGGATCGGGTAGTGACGCTGGAACGGGGCGCTTCAGGTTATTACGAGGGGAAGATCAGGACGCTGGAGCCAACCCGGTGGCGGCTGGTTCTGGAAGATACAGACAGTCGCTGGCGTCTGACCGGAAAGCTGCATTTGCCCAAGGAAAATGTCGTCACGATGCAAAGCAACCGATAACTTTTGTCATTGTTTCAGGAGGGTGGGATGGTAATAATTGATCTGCTGTTTAAAACGGAAACTGGTCTGCTCAGCATGTTCACGATTGGCTTTATACTGGTGATGGCAGTCTTTTTCATTATCTGGTTCATGAAAAAATCGGGCGACCCCAACGCCTGATGGAACGCACTGAATGTGCTCAGCTCTTGTCGGAAGGCGCGCCTGAGATGTTGTGTCCAACGATCTGTCTCAGGCGCGGCAGGTCGTTAAGAATGAGATGTTTGTTCTGTACGGAAATCATACCCTCGTCCTGGAGTTTCGACAGGGTGCGGCTGACAGTTTCCAGCTTGAGCCCGAGATAGCTGCCGATTTCTCCGCGTGTCATGCGTAGCTGAAACTGGACGGGAGAATAGCCGCGTGCCTCGAAGCGCTGGGACAGGTTGATCAGAAAGGCCGCAATGCGCTCATCGGCGTTCATGCTTGAAAGCAGCGCCATCAGGTTATGGTCGCGCGCAATCTCGCGGCTCATGATTTTGTGAAACTGGTGCTGCAGACCGGAAATTTCCCGGCACAGGTTTTCCAGTGCGGAGTATGGGATCTCGCAGATTTCGCTATCTTCAAGGGCAACGGCATTGCAACAGTGGCTGTCATCACAGATGGCATCCAGGCCGAGTAATTCGCCGCTCATGTGGAAGCCGGTGACAAGATCCTGGCCGTTCTCGCTGCTCAGGACCGTTTTGAAAAAACCCGTGCGCAGGGCGTACAGGGAACGGAAAGAGTCGCCGGAACGGTAAAGGTGTTCGCCGCGTTTGACCCGCTTGCGGCGGTTGATGATTTCATCCAATTGCCTGGATTGTGGCCCTTTGAGTCCGGTGGGGAGGCACCACAGGTCGCGAAGATCGCAGGTGGAACAAGCGGGCTTGGGATAACGCACGTCAATAATGTCGGTGAACAGCTTCCGAGCTTTCTGTGGCATGTCAGTTATCGCGCCGGTTGTTCTGAATAGGACCAATCATCGCATGATTGCCCGTGTTGTGCCAGCGCCCATGCAACATGTTCGCGTATCATTTCAGATGGATGGCAGCGGCGATTATTCAGCGCTTGCAATACCGCATCGCTGGCTTGTGCATTTCCCAGCGCAACGGCGATATTGCGCAACCAGCGTTCGAATCCAATGCGGTGAATGGCGCTGCCAGCGGTTCTGGCCAGGAATTCTTCTTCGCTCCAGGAGAAAAGAGCCGCAAGATCAGGGTTGTCGAGACCATGACGTACCGCAAAATCTTTTTCCATGCTTAATTGTGCATGGCGATTCCATGGGCAGGCCAGCTGGCAGTCATCGCAGCCATAGATGCGGTTACCCATCAGTGGCCGCAGTTCCAGCGGGATGCTGCCTTTCAGCTCGATGGTGAGGTAGGAAATGCAGCGTCGCGCATCCACCCGATAGGGGGCGATAATCGCCTGGGTGGGGCAGGCATCGATGCAGCGGGTGCATGTGCCGCAATGGCTGGATTGCGGCGGGTCCGGCGGCAGGGGCAGGTCGGTGAATATTTCACCGAGAAAAAACCACGAGCCATGTTCCCGCGACAGCAGCAGGCTGTGTTTGCCGCGCCAGCCCAGCCCGGCCTGGGACGCCAGTTCGACTTCCATGACTGGCGCGCTGTCGGTGAATACGCGGTAGCCGTACGGACCGATGGATTCCTGTATTTTGTCGGCCAGTTTCTGCAGCCTGCTGCGCAGTGTCTTATGGTAATCACGACCCAGTGCATAGCGCGAAATGAAGGCCTTGTCAGTGCTGGTAAGCACTTCATCGCTATCCCGTGCATCTGGCGGCAGGTAGTCGAGTCGTACGCTGATCACGGTTACCGTGCCGGGCACCAATTCGTCAGGGCGGCTGCGCTTCACGCCATGGCTTGCCATATAATGCATTTCGCCGTGGTAGCCGTGTGATAGCCAGTCCAGCAAGCGAGTTTCGGCATCCGCAAGCTGTGGCGCGCTGATGGCGACGGCCTGGAAGCCTGATTCCTGGCCCCATGCCTTTATTTTTTCACTCAGTTTGCCGTAATCAGAATCTGAATATGAAGCCTGCACAAGCATCCAATATGGAAATATCGCGATTCCTCGCGGATGAAAACAGCACCCTGCAACTCGGTGCAGAACTGGCTCTGGCGTTGCGTCCGGGGCTGGTCATCTATCTCTCCGGAGACCTCGGTGCGGGGAAAACCAGCCTGGTTCGCGCCATTCTACGCGGGCTGGGTTATGGGGGAAAAGTAAAAAGTCCGACCTATACACTGGTTGAACTTTACGTTGTTTCTAGTTTAAACTTATACCACTTTGATTTATATCGATTCGCCGATCCGGAAGAGTGGGAAGGGTCGGGATTTCGGGAATATTTCAACCCGGCCACCGTATGTCTGGTGGAATGGCCGGAGAAAGCCGCAGGCTTCTTGCCCCCGGCGGATGTGGAGATTCAGTTCCAGATCCGGGATGAGGGGCGGGATATGGCGCTGACGGCAGTAACGGAGGCAGGCAGGGAATGTTTAAACCGGCTTCAGGACATGAACGCGATCTGAATGCGCTGATACCTTCCGGCCGCAGCCTGTTTGCGCTGCTCGGTCTGGGCGCATTGTGGCTGACGGTGCTGTTCGCATTGCTGGCGGTGAATGCCGCCAATGCAGCGACTGTGGTTACTGCCTCGCGGGTCTGGCCAGCCGCAGAATATACGCGCATCACGCTGGAACTTTCCCGGCCCGTCAAGTTTTCATTTTCCTCCATCAAGAACCCCGAGCGTCTGGTGCTCGATCTTGAAGGGGTCGAGCCCAATGATGTTCTCACCGGCCTGTCGGCTAAGATCGGGGAGTCCGACCCCTATATCAAGCTGGTGCGCGTAGGCCGTTTCAAACCCAATGTGGTTCGTGTGGTACTGGACCTCAAAACCGAAATCAATCCATCTGTATTTACGCTTGCCCCGATAGGCGAGTATGGCGATCGCCTGGTCGTCGATATTTATCCGCTGCAAGCGGTGGACCCGCTGATGGCCCTCGTGAACTCGCCGCGCCAGGCGGCGGGCGGCATGGGCGAGGAGACTCAGGAGAATGAGAAAGTGGCCACGCAGTCCGTGCCTGCAGTTTCCCTGCCTCTTCCTGAAGTGGCAGAGCAGGCGAAAACCGTCATGCAGGAGGGCAGAAAAGATAATGCTGGCAAGCCTTCCAAGGCAGAAAAACGCAAATCTGAACTTCAGGTCACCCGGCTTGTTACGATTGCCATTGACGCCGGACATGGCGGTGAAGATCCGGGTGCGCGCGGGGCGCGGGGGACAAATGAAAAGGATGTGACGCTTTCGATTGCCAGGCGGCTCAAGGCAATTGTGGACGATGAGCCGAATATGCGCGGCGTGCTGATCCGTGACGGCGATTATTTCATCCCGCTCAATAGCCGGGTGGTCAAGGCGCGTAAGGTCAGCGCGGACCTGTTCGTGTCGATTCATGCCGATGCCTTTACCCGCCCTGAAGCGCGTGGCTCGTCCGTCTATGCGCTTTCAGAAAACGGTGCCACCTCGGCGGCGGCGCGCTGGCTGGCAAAGAAAGAGAATGACGCAGATCTGATCGGTGGTGTGAATCTGGATGTGAAAGACCCCTATCTGGCGCGTACCCTGCTTGACCTTTCGCAGACCGCGACCATCAACGACAGCCTGAAACTGGGCAAGGCGGTACTGGGCGAGCTGGGCGGCATCAATGCACTGCACAAGGGCGCGGTGGAACAGGCTGGGTTCGCGGTTCTCAAGTCACCGGATATTCCCTCCATCCTGGTGGAAACCGCATTCATCTCCAACCCCGAAGAGGAGCGCCGTCTTAATGATGACGCTTATCAGGATAAAATGGCCAAAGCCATCCTCTCCGGTATCCGCAGTTATTTCGCAAAGAACCCGCCGCTGGCCAAGTCGAGGCTGGCTCAGGCGGACTGACCGGCTACCCAACCGGACGACCATGCCCACTGGAAATTGTAACCGCCCAGCCAGCCGGTGACGTCCACCACTTCACCGATGAAAAAAAGCCCCGGCACTGTCTTCGCTTCCATGGTCTTGGAGGAGAGCTCCCGGGTATCCACCCCGCCCAGAGTGACCTCTGCCTTGGTATAGCCCAGCGTGCCAGAGGGCATCAGTTCCCAGCCTTTGATGGCATGCGTGATGGCTTCAATTTCCCGGTTGGAGCATTCGTTGACAGGCTTATCCCAGGCATGAAGCGTGCACCATTCGTGCGCAAAACGCCGTGGCAGATACTCTGCCATGAGGTTGGGAAGTGTAAGCTTGCTGCGGCGGTGTTCGGCGAGCCAGGCTGCGACATCGAGGCCGGGCATGAGATCGATTTCAAGCGGCTGTTTTTTCTGGCTGCCATACTCCTGCATCTGCCAGTAGCTCGATATCTGCAGGATGGCTGGCCCGGAAAGGCCGCGATGCGTGATCAGCACGTTTTCCCGGAATGAAGCCCCATTGCAATGGCTGCCCGCATCCAGCGTGGAGCCGGCAAGCGGCTTGAGAGGCGTCAGTGTTTCCGGCGCCAGCGCCAGTGGAACCAGGGCGGGCTTGGGGGCAAGCACGTGCAGGCCGAACTGCTCGGCGATCCTGTAGCCGACGGGGCTGGCGCCGATCTGAGGGGCCGCAAGACCACCGCTGGCGATGACCAGTGACTGGCAGCGAAAAATGCCGCGGCTGGTCGTCAGTCTGAAGCGCGTATCCTGTCCATCAGGCATTTTCTCAATTGTTTTGACGCTGCATTCCTGCGCCCACTGAACGGCAGCATCATCGCAAGCATCCCTGAGCATGGCGATAATATCCTGTGCCGACTCGTCGCAAAACAACTGTCCGTGCTCACGCTCGTGATAGGGAATGCGGCGCTGTTCGACCATGGCGATGAAATGGTGCTGCGTGAAGCGGGAGAGCGCGGAGCGGCAGAAGTGCGGATTCTGCGAGAGATAGTTTTCCGCACTGACATTACGATTGGTGAAGTTGCATCGCCCGCCGCCTGAAATGCGAATTCGCTCGCCAACCTTTGCTGCGTGATCCAGCAGCAGCACACGGCGGCCTCGCCTGCCGGCTGTCGCGGCACACATCATGCCGGCGGCTCCGGCACCAATAATGATGACATCGAAATTCATGAGGCCAGCCTGAAGCAATTCAGCATTGCCCGGAAACGACAAAGGGCCAGCTCATGATGGCTGACCCTTTGCTTTGTTTTTGGTAGGACGTGGCAGGTTCGAACTGCCGACCAACGGATTAAAAGTCCGCTGCTCTACCGGCTGAGCTAACGTCCCAAACGAGAGTCGGCATTTTACTTTATTTATCACCCTTGTCAATCAGGATGTAGAATATGGCGGTTATTTCAGCCTTGGAAGTTGACTTGGAAAACCGGGATAGTTTGCAACGATTCATGTTCGAGCACGCAGCTGTGCGTGGCGAAATCGTCCGCCTGGATGCGACCTGGCAGGCAGTGCTGGAGCGGCGTGATTATCCGCCGCCGTTGCGCAACCTGCTGGGGGAGTTGATGGCAGCGGCTGCCCTGATGGCGGCTTCTCTCAAGTTCTCCGGCTCGATCATTCTGCAGATGCAGGGGGAAGGTGCGGTCAGGCTGCTGGTAGTCGAATGCATGAGCGATCTGACCATGCGCGCGATGGCGCACTGGGATGGAGATCTGTCGGGCGACACGCTGGCAGAGCTGATCGGCGAGGGGCGCTTTGTGATTACCATTGATCCGCGCGACGGGCGCAAGACTTATCAGGGCATCGTTGCCCTGACTGGGCTGTCCGTGGCGGATGCGCTGGAAGACTATATGTCACGGTCCGAGCAGCTGGATACCCGTTTCTGGCTGGCTGCAGATGATAAGCAGACAGCCGGGGTGCTGTTGCAGAAAATGCCGGGCGGGGATCACGAGGAAATGGACCAGGAGGCCTGGCAGCGCGCCGTGCATTTTGCTTCTACCCTGACACGCAAGGAATTGCTCGGCCTGCCGGCGCGGCAAATTATTCATCGTCTTTACCATGAAGAAGATATCCGCTTGTTCGACCCGCAAGCTGTCGGTTTTTATTGCCCCTGTTCGCACGAACGTGTGGCGGGAATGTTGCGCATGATTGGGTATGACGAGGTGCGGAGCCTGCTGGAGCAGCATGATTCGATTGAAGTGGACTGCGAGTTCTGCAATAAGCACTATGCGTTCGACAAAGTTGACGTGGAACAGGTATTTGCCTCGGAAGTGGCTACGCAAGTGCCAAAAAGCCTGCATTGAACGCAATGGCTACAGAGGGCCGGGTCCGTATCGACAAATGGCTGTGGGCGGCACGTTTTTTCAAGACGCGCTCGCTGGCTTCGCAGGCAGTGGATGGCGGCAAGGTGTATTGCAATGGCGAGCGCATCAAACCTGCTCGTGCCGTGCATATCAGTGACGAGTTGCGCATTCGCCAGGGGCCCTATGAACTCACGGTTCTGGTGCGTGCCCTGTCGGAGCGCCGCGGGCCAGCCAGTGAGGCGGCTCTGCTGTATGAGGAAACGCCTGAAAGTGTAGCGGCGCGCGCAGTCCTCAAAGAGCAGTTAAGAGTCGAGCCCACTTTCGAGCACAAGGGGCGCCCTACCAAGCGGGACCGCCGTCATATCATCCGTTTTACCGAAGGACACTGAAGTGACCAGCCTGCCTGAAAAAAACCTGCAAGTCCTGCAAGTCCATGCCGCATTGATTCACCGCGTGGTGATGGCATGCCACCAGCGCGATCTGATCCCCTCGTTGACGCCGTTCATCAAGGCGTCAGAGGAAAACGGCTGGGTCGCGCTGATGAAAGCGGTGCGTCAGATCCTCAATGGCAAGCGCGAACTGAGCCTGCTGAATGGCCTGGATGAAGAAGACCAGATTATCGTCGCGGCGATTCTGGAAGGCATCAGGAATCCGGCCAGCTTGCCCGATCCGCAGGCCAGGGCAGATGCGGGTGCGGCTGCGCCGGGGCTGGCGGCAATGATCAGGGCCTCTGCCAGCGGCGATGCCCAGGCCTTGCAATTGCTGGCCGGCATGGCCGAGCAGATGAGCGGCGCAGGCGGCGACATGGCTCGTCTGGGGGGTATCATGCGCCGCCTGGTGAACGGCGAGCGCGATGCTGACCTGCTGACCAAAGGCATGGAGGCCCAGGGCAAGGGGCTGGTGCTCGCGATACTCAAAGAGCTTGAAAAGGCGGCTTAAATCGTCTGGGCATCAGTTTTAATTCTGCCTTGATAAATTTTATGAGTGCCTGATAGTTTAGGGGGCACAGTTTCGGTCTTTATCCAGTACAATTGCCCCTTTATTTTTGACGGCCTGCCTGCCTGGCAGGCCGTCGGTTCGGGATTAGGGCGCTTATTTGATGCTGGAAGGGAAAGACCTCGCCTGTGTTCGGGGCGAGCGGACACTGTTCAGTCACCTCAATTTCACTCTCAATGACGGTGAATTGCTGCTGGTGCAGGGTGCCAACGGCAGTGGCAAAACCAGCCTGTTGCGCATGGTATGCGGCTTGATGGCGCCGGAATTCGGCGATATTCTGTGGCGCGGCGAGAAAATTGGCGAGGCGCGCGAAAGCTATCATGCCGAGATGGCCTATTTCGGCCATGCTCCGGCGGTCAAGGAGGATCTGACTGCTTTCGAGAATCTCGATTTTTCCTGCCGGCTGGCTGGTGTCTCCCTGGGGCGTGATGAGGTTGAAGGCGCGCTCGGTCACCTTGGACTGGGCCATTGCCTGAACCTTCCGGCAAAGTCGCTGTCCCAAGGGCAGCGCAGGCGCGTGGGGCTGGCCCGCATGCTGCTGGTCAAGGCCAGGTTGTGGATTCTGGACGAGCCGCTGACGGCGCTTGATCAGGCCGCGTTGCAACTGGTTCAGTCGCTGCTTGGCGAACATTTGCAGCGGGGCGGCATGGTGTTGCTGACGACACACCAGGCGGTCGCGATTCCGGGTGTTGAGCCCAGAATTTTAAAGTTGACGCCATGAATATGCTGCAAGTCGTCTTTGTTTTGCTGCAGCGCGAATTGATGCTGGCCATGAGGCGGCGCGGTGATGTGCTTACCGTGCTGTTTTTTTTCGTGATCGTTGCCAGTCTGTTCCCGCTCGGTGTGGGGCCTGACACCCAGTTGCTGCGCCAGATGGGTGGCGGTGTGGTCTGGGTGTCGGCGCTGCTGGCTGCGATGCTATCTCTGGGCCGCCTGTTCGCCAGTGATCACGCCGACGGTACGCTGGAGCAGCTGGTTCTGACGCCGACGCCGCCTGTGGTCTGGATCACCGGTAAAATTCTGGCGCACTGGCTGGTGAGCGGCGTGCCGCTGATCCTCGTGGCCCCGGTGCTGGGAATCCAGTTCGGTCTGTCGAGCGAGGCGCTAGGCGTGCTGATGATTTCGCTTTTGCTCGGCACGCCGGTGCTGTCCCTGATCGGCGCCATCGGCGCGGCCCTGACGCTGGGTTTGCGTGGCGGAGGGGTGCTGGTGTCACTGCTGGTGCTGCCGCTTTATATCCCGGTGCTGATTTTTGGTGCCGGTGCGGTGGATGGTGCAATGTCGGGTCTGGGCGCGGAAGCGCACCTGTCGTTGCTGGGTGGGATTTTGATTTTGGCCTTCATGCTGACGCCTTGGGCGGTGGCGGCGGCATTGCGGATTTCAATTGAATGATGAACAGCGTTAACTGGTACAAGTACTCTTCTCCGGCGACTTTCTATAGCCTTGCGGGCAAGCTGATTCCGTGGTTTTACGCGGCTGCTGCTCTGCTCTGCGTGGCCGGACTGTATATCGGGTTTTTTCTCGCGCCCACCGATTTTCAGCAGAGCGAATCCTATCGCATCATCTTCATCCATGTGCCGGCTTCCTGGATGTCGATGTTTATCTACGTGGTGATGGCTGTCTGGGCCGCATTCGGGCTGGCTTTCAACACCCGCCTGTCGTTCATGATGGCAAGCGCACTGGCGCCGACCGGAGCCATGCTGACTTTCGTTGCTTTGTGGACCGGCGCCCTGTGGGGCAAGCCGACCTGGGGCGCATGGTGGGTGTGGGATGCACGTCTGACTTCGGAACTGATCCTGTTCTTCCTCTATATTGGCTTCATGGCGCTGCAGGCGGCGATCGACGACCCGCGCCGCGCCGACCGGGCCGGCGCCCTGATCGCTCTGGTGGGCGTGGTCAACGTGCCGATCATTTATTTTTCCGTCAAATGGTGGAATACCCTGCATCAGGGCGCCTCGGTGAGTTTGACCAAAGCGCCGAGCATGGCGACCATTATGCTGACAGGCATGCTGGTTATGGCATTCGCCGTGTGGATGTATGCTATCGCGGCGGCGCTGTCACGGGTGCGCAGTATTATTCTGGAGCGTGAACGAAACAGTCAGTGGGTGGCCCAATTGCTGGAGTCAAAAATATGATCTGGAATAGCTGGTCCGAATTTTTTCATATGGGGGGATATGCCCTCTATGTATGGGGATCATATGCGGTGACGGCCGCCCTGATCGCCGGGGAGGTACTGCTTTTGAGAGCACGACGGCAACAGGCGCTGAAACAGGCGCTACGCGCAGTGAAATATGGCAGGAGTGAAAATAATGAAGTCACGGCATAAAAAGCTCATTCTGATTGCCGTGGCGCTGGCGGCACTGGGGGCTGTGGCCGCGCTGGTACTTAACGCCTTCCAGAGCAACCTGGTGTTTTTCTTCTCCCCGACCCAGATCGTCAACGGCGAGGCGCCAAAAGAGCGTGCTTTCCGTATTGGCGGGCTGGTCGAGGAAAACAGCCTGCGTCGGGAAGCGGACGGCGTGACAGCGCATTTCCGCATTACCGATACGGCACAGACTGTTTCTGTGACCTATAAAGGCCTCCTGCCCGACCTGTTCAAGGAAGGCAAAGGCGTGGTCGCGGAAGGCCGCATGAATGACAGCGGTGTGTTCATGGCCGAGCAGGTGCTGGCCAAACATGACGAGAATTACATGCCCCCCGAAGCGGCCAGCGCGCTGGAACAGGCGCAAAAAGCCCAGCAAACCTTAATCACTCCACAAGAACCGGTTTCACCGCAGGAAGGTAAAAAATGATTCCAGAACTCGGCCATTTTGCATTAATCCTGGCGCTGCTGATTGCGCTTGTACAAGGGGTTCTGCCGCTGGCGGGTGCCGCGCGTAACAATCCGGCGTGGATGGCGGTCGCCAGACCGGCCGCTCACGCCCAGTTTCTGTTTGTCGCCATTGCCTTTGGCGCCCTGGCTTATTCGTTTCTGGTTGGCGATTTTTCGGTTGTGAACGTGACCCGCAACTCCCATTCCCGCCTCCCTGAGGTTTACCGCTTCACCGCCACCTGGGGTTCCCATGAGGGGTCGATGCTGCTGTGGACCTTTATTCTCGCCATGTGGACTGTGGCCGTGACACTGTTCAGCCGCCATCTGCCGGATGATATGGTGGCGCGGGTGGTTGGCGTGATGGGGCTGGTCAGTTTCGGCTTCCTGCTGTTCATGCTGGCAACTTCCAATCCATTCCTGCGCATGCCCATGGCCATGGACGGTTCCGATCTCAACCCCTTGCTGCAGGACCCGGGCATGGTGGTGCACCCGCCGATTCTGTACATGGGCTATGTCGGATTTTCCGTGGCCTTTGCCTTTGCACTGGCAGCTCTGCTGTCCGGCAAGCTGGATGCCAGCTGGGCGCGCTGGTCGCGTCCCTGGACCACGGCGGCATGGGCGTTCCTGACCATCGGCATCATGATGGGCAGCTGGTGGGCTTATTACGAGCTGGGCTGGGGCGGCTGGTGGTTCTGGGACCCGGTGGAGAATGCTTCGCTGATGCCCTGGCTGGTGGGCACAGCACTGATCCATTCCCTGGCCGTGACGGAGAAGCGTGGCAGCTTCAAGGCATGGACGGTGTTTCTGGCCATCGGGGCATTTTCACTGAGCCTGCTCGGCACTTTCCTGGTGCGTTCCGGCGTGCTGTCCTCGGTACACTCCTTTGCTACCGACCCGACCCGCGGTCTGTTCATCCTGATTTTCCTCGCCACGGTAATCGGCAGCTCGCTGCTGCTGTTCGCCATGCGTGCTTCCAAGGTCGGCCTGGGCGGGCGCTTCGCGTTGATTTCGCGTGAATCGTTCCTGATGGTGAACAACATCCTGCTCCTGACGGCGACCGGCTCGGTGCTGCTGGGTACGCTCTACCCGCTGTTCCTCGATGCGTTGGGGCTGGGCAAGATATCGGTCGGGCCGCCTTATTTCAATTCCGTATTCATCCCTCTGGTGACCCCGCTGATTTTTCTCGCTGGCGTCGGGCCGCTGACGCGCTGGAAGCAGGTGAATGTGCCTGAACTCGCCCACCGCCTGAAATGGGGCTTCGGCGGCAGCGTCCTGGTGGCATTGCTGTTGCCGTTCGCCTATGGAGAGTGGCAGCCGCTGGTTTCCCTGGGGATTCTGCTGGCGCTGTGGATCGTCGTGACCGTGAGCATCAGCGTGCGTGCCCGGATGCGCACCAGTGCAGGCTGGTCGGCAAACTTTTACGGCATGCACCTGGCCCATCTGGGCGTGGCGGTGACAGTCATTGGCGTGTCCATGGTGTCGAACTACCAGACCGAGCGCAACATGCGCATGGCGGTGGGCGAAACGGTTACGGTGCAGGGTTACACCTTCCGTTTCGACGGGGTGAAAGATATTACCGGCCCGAATTACACGGGTGCGCGCGGTACGCTTGAGGTGAGCCAGAATGGCAAGCCAGTCTCCACCCTGCATCCGGAAAAACGCATTTACGTGGCTTCCGGCATGCCTTTCACCGAATCGGCAATCGATTACGGCTTTACGCGCGATCTCTATACCGCGCTCGGTGAGCGTCTGGATGGCGGTGCCTGGAGCGTGCGCCTGTTCCACAAGCCGTTTGTGGTGTGGATCTGGATCGGTTCGGTGCTGATGGCGCTGGGCGGTTTCATGGCGATCACGGACCGGCGTTATCGTACCTCGCGCAAGAAAGGAGGGGCCGCAGCATGAAGCGTTTTCTGATTCCTCTGGGGATTTTTATTGTCCTGGTGATTTTTCTCGGTATCGGTCTCAAACTCAATCCGCGCGAAGTCCCCTCGCCGCTGATCGGCAAGCCGGCGCCCGATTTCAAGCTCGCCCTGCTGTCCGACCCGTCCCGGCAAATGAGCCCGGCGGACCTGCGTGGCAAGGTCTGGCTGTTCAACGTGTGGGCTTCATGGTGCGGTTCCTGCCGCCAGGAACACGATCTCCTGATCGATCTGGGAAGAAAAGGCATCGTGCCGATCTACGGCATGGACTACAAGGATCAGCCCGGCGACGCGCGTGCGGTGCTGGCGCGTTTCGGCAATCCCTATGTCGAGACCGTGATGGATCCCGATGGGCGCTCGGGCATCAATTATGGCGTGTACGGTGTTCCCGAGACCTATCTGATCGATAAGGGCGGCATTATCCGCTACAAGCATACCGGCCCCCTGACTGGAGAAATTCTGGAAAGGAAGATTCTTCCCCTGGTGAAGGAGTTGCAGCAATGAGGCTCAATATGAAATTCGCGCAGCGAGCCGGGGTGTTGGCCCTGGTCCTCTGGCTTCCCCTTGCCTCTATCGCGGGTGAGGCTGTGCCTGTTGCCGAGGACCCGGTGCTGGAGCAGCGCATGATTACGCTTTCCGAGGATTTGCGCTGCCTGGTTTGCCAGAACGAGTCGCTGGCAGGCTCTCATGCCGAACTGGCGCAGGATCTGCGTCAGGAAATCCGTGATCAGTTGCGTGCCGGCAAGAGCGATGACCAGGTGATCGATTATCTCACCCAGCGTTATGGCGATTTCGTGCTTTACAAGCCGCCGTTCAAGCCTCTGACCTGGCTGCTGTGGCTCGGCCCCTTCGTGTTGCTGGCAGGTGCTGCGGGCGGTTTTTATTTTTACCTTAAACGGCGCGGAGAGCGCATCGCCGGCGAGTCCTTGTCCGCGGAAGAGAAAAAACGCGTAGAAGCTCTCTTGGGCAATAACGGAAACGAATCATGAGCAATTTCTGGACCATTTCGCTGTTCTGGGTACTCTTCCTCCTGCTGATCGGCGCTGCGCTGGCCTTTATTCTGCCACCGCTACTGCGCCGCGAAACGCGGTCAGATCACGTCGATCGCAAAGCTGCCAATATCGCCATCTACCACGATCAGCTAGCAGAGCTGAAAGCCGATCTCGATAGCGGCGAACTGGAGCAGCAGCTCTATGAGGATGCGCGGCTGGAAATCGAAAAACGCCTGAGCGAGGATGTGCCCATGGAATCCGCTCCGGCAGCAGCCAGCAAGACCGGGCGTGGCCTGGGCTATGCCCTTGCCGGGGCGATTCCGCTGCTGGCAATCGGAATTTATGTGGCGCTGGGCAGTCCCGATGCCGCCATGATGCAGCGCAGTCAGGCGCCTGTGGCTGAACAGGGGCAGCACGAAGCCGCACCCATGATTGCGGCTCTGGAAGCGCGGTTGAAGGACAATCCGGATGATGTCGCCGGTTGGCACATGCTGGCGCGCAGCTACGGTGCAACCGGACAATTTGCTGAGGCGGCACGGATTTTCGCCAAAATCAGCGAGCTTCTTCCCAATGAATCCGCTGTTTTAGCCGACCATGCAGACGTGCTTGCCATGGCGCAGGGCGGAAGCTTGCAGGGCAAACCACTTGAACTGATCAACAAGGCCCTGCAGATGAACCCGCAGGACGGGAAGGCGCTGAATCTTGCGGGGAGCGCCGCATATCAGATCCAGGACTTTTCCAAGGCTGCGGAGTATTGGCGCAGATTGCTCCAGATTCTTCCTCCTGATGATTCTTATGCGGGCAATATCCGGGCGGCGATTCAGGATGCCGAGCGGGCGGGCGGGACGGTTCCCGGCCTGGACAACCTCTCTGCAGCAGGCGCTCAAAGCACACAAAACCAGAACAGTGCGGCCGAAGCCCCGGCAGGCGCAGCCGCAGCGATTTCCGGCACCGTATCGGTGAGCGGCGATCTTGCCGGCAAGTTCGCTCCCGGCGACACGGTGTTCATTTACGCGCAGATGCCGCAAGGCCCTAAAATGCCGATCGCCAGCCTGAAAATCGAAGCCAGACAGCTTCCCTATCGCTTCACGCTGGATGATTCTCTTGCCATGACGCCCAATGACAAACTGTCCAATCACGCCGAAGTCATGATCAGTGCGCGCGTGTCGAAATCGGGGCAGGCGATCACGCAAAGTGGTGATCTGCTGGGCCGGGTCAGCCCCGTCAAGCTCGGTCAGCAAGGTGTCGAGATTGTCATCGACAAGGTCTTGCCCTGAGGTCTAGGTAATCAGTCACGTTGAAACATCATAAACGTTGACTGGAGCCCAGACACTTCCCCCCTGACAAGGGGGGATTGAGGGGGGTTGCGGAGGGGATATTTTCCTCCGCATTAACCCCCCCTGCCCCCCCCTTGTCAGGGGGGGTGCCCATTTGTTTCATTTTGGCTGACTATCAGCAGCAGCCTTTCCACTACATCCGGGTCGCGCTCGGCACGCAGGGTCTGGTGCAACGCATCCGCTTCCGGATAGGCACTGCGCAGCATGCCCAGCCACTGCTTGAGCCGCCCCGGCGCATGCTTCGGTTCCACCCGGGTGCGCAGGCGCTGGTAGTAATTTACCACCCAGGGCAGCAAGACGGGCCAGGATATGGCTTCTGCCCCTGTCCTGATGCGCAGCGCCAGGTCCGGACGGACGATGGCGCCGCGCCCGATCATCACGTCGCTGCAACCGCTGACCCGGCGTATCTCTTCCCAGTCCTGCGGTGACCATACCTCGCCATTGGCCACCAGTGGCAGCTTCACGACTTCGCGGATATGGGCGAGCCACTCCCAGTGTGCAGGCGGGCGGTAGCCTTCAACCTTGGTGCGGGCATGGACGGTAAGCTCGTCGGCACCACCTGCTTCGATGGCGCGGGCGCAATCCAGGGTCAGCGAAGTATCCGTCAGCCCGAGGCGCATCTTGGCGGTGACGGGGATATGGCTTGGTACGGCGCGGCGTGTAGCGCTGACAATGGCATGGATGATTTCCGGGTGTTGCAGCAGGACAGCCCCGCCACCGTGGCGATTGACCGTGGGCGCCGGGCAGCCGAAATTGATGTCGATGCCCGGCGCGCCGAGGCTGGCGATATGCGCGGCGTTTTCGGCCAGGCACACCGGGTCGCTGCCCAGCAGCTGTACCCGGACCGGCACCCCCGCACGGGTGCAGCCACCGTTGGCCAGCTCCGGGACGGTGCGCAGGAGGACGCGCTCGGTAATCAGATGATGGGTGACGCGCACGAATTCGGCGACGCACAGGTCAATCCCGCCCAGGCGCGTCAATACATCGCGCATATCCTGGTCGGCGAGGCCCTCCATCGGGGCGAGAATCAGTCGCATGGTGTTGTTCTGCGGTTGCTGGGCGCTCATTTTAGCAGCCAGTCACTTCGAAACATATGACTTCCCCTGACATGGGGGGGCAGGGGGTTGATGCGGTGGAAAATATAAGCCTCCGCAACCCCCCCTCGATCCCCCCTTGTCAGGGGGGAAGCGTTAGACGAGCTGTCGGGAGTGCGTACAGGGAAGCCCATCCATCCCACTTTGCCACGGAGGACCGGTTTCACGATCCTCTGTGCTTGGCTATACTGTGGCTGCCAGCAATGCAATATTGCAATGCCGGTATTCTGTTTACTTCCGCCATGAACGGCAGCCGGCAATAGACACTGTCACTTCGTTCCGCGCACATCATGCACAGGAGGTTCATCCATGCAGCAGCAATTCGATATTTTCATTTCATCATTCAATGCGATCATTGGGCAACTTGCCGATTTCCTGCCTAAACTGCTTGCGGCCCTGGTGCTGCTGTTTTTCGGCTGGGTTGTCGCCAAGCTGGTGCGCAGCGGTGTGAAGCGCCTGCTGACGCTGGCCCACTTTGATCGTCTGGCACAGAAAACCGGCGTCGAGGAATTTCTCAAGCACGGCGACATGCAGATCACCTTTGCCGGCATCATCAGTGAAGTGAGTTACTGGCTGGTGCTGCTGATTGTCCTGGTCACTGTTTCCAGCAGTCTTGGCTTGACCGCAGTGGCAGACCTGTTCCACCGCGTGGCGCTATTTCTGCCCAATATCATTGTCGCGGTGCTGATCATTATTTTCGGCACGTTGCTGGCGCGTTTCATCAACCGCATGGTGTTCGCCTGGCTGCGCAATCTCGGGGTTGGCGGGGCGCTCACCATCAGCACCATCTCGGAATACGGTGTTCAGGTGTTCGCGGTGTTCGTGGCCCTCGAACAACTGGCCATCGGCACTCAACTGTTGACGACCGCTTTCGCGATCCTGTTCGGTGCAACCTGCCTGGCGCTGGCACTGGCCTTTGGTCTGGGAGGGCGCGACTGGGCGGCTCGTGTCATCGAAGGCTGGTCGAGCGGCAAGGGAAAGACTAAACCCTGACCACGGGCGTTCATGTGACATCAAACCGGGAACACGTCATCTAAATTGCACTTCATATGCAGGGGCAATGGACGAAAAAATGGGGAGCAATCTGCTCCCCATTTTTATTTTCGTGACGTTTTCTAACGAAACAACAGCATTCAAGCTGCGAAGTTTTTCGCTACAAAGTCCCAGTTGACCAGGCTGGTCAGGAAGGTTTCGACAAATTTCGGACGCAGGTTGCGATAGTCGATGTAGTAGGCGTGTTCCCATACGTCAACGCACAGCAGCGCCTTGTCGGCGGTGGTCAGGGGGGTGCCGGCAGCACCCATGTTGACGATATCGACGGAGCCGTCAGCCTTCTTCACCAGCCAGGTCCAGCCGGAACCGAAGTTGCCGACAGCGGAAGTCTGGAAGGCTTTCTTGAACTCGTCGAAAGAGCCCCATTTTGCCTTGATGGCGTCAGCCAGCGCGCCGGTGGGTTCGCCGCCGCCGTTGGGCTTCATGCAGTTCCAGAAGAAAGTGTGGTTCCACACCTGGGCAGAGTTATTGTAAACGCCGCCGGCCGGGGCCTTCTTGATAATGGCTTCGAGATCCAGGCTTTCGTATTCGGTGCCCTTGATCAGGTTGTTCAGGTTGGTGACGTAGGCCTGATGGTGCTTCGCATAGTGGTATTCGAAGGTTTCCTTGGACATGTGCGGTTGCAGGGCATCCATGGCATAGGGCAGTGCGGGCAGTTGGTGTTCCATTTTTACTCCTTGGGAGAGGTTTGAAATAAATCAGGCAAGGATAGATTGCCTTGCCTGCCTGAGCTTAAGTCTGATTTAGAATGAGTTTACCTAAAAACCCTGCTCACGGCAATAGTTGAGTAAATCTATCGCCTTTAGGTTTTGGCCCGGACTGGGCCTGCTATGCCGCGGCAAGCCCGCCGGCCTGGACGGCTGCAATGGCCTTTGCCTGATTCAGGTCCTGAGTGTATCCACTGGCATAGAGACAGCACGCAAGCTGGTTGGCGAGCGGCAGGGGGAGCGGGATCTGGCCTTCCAGCACCTGCCGGGTCCACAGTGCCGTGGCTGCTGCACTGGTGGGGTTGGGCAGGTGCTGAGCCATTCGCTCCGGCCCGCGCTCGGCTTCAAACAGGATGTCGCTGCCGCCATTGCTGATGAACTCCAGTTGCGGTCGCTGCGCGGGGTTTGCACAGGGATCTCCGCCGCTGCTTTGCAACAGCAGGGCATTTGTTTCTGTGACATGCAGGAGTTCGCGCAGGCGGTTCATGCATTCCGGCTGGCTGGCACTGACCAGATGCAGGCCTGTGGTGCCGAAGGGTTCCAGTACCTTGACCATGAGATGCGCGCTGTTGCGCAGGCCGAGGCGGCCGCGCAGGCTGAGCAGGGTGGCCAGCCCCGGGCATAATGCTGCAGTGGGGAGAAATGCCAGCCCCTGCTGGTCGAGTGTCTGCTGTGCCTGGATGACGCTGGTACTGGGGAGTATGCCGAGTTCACGCAGAATATAGGCTGCAGCCACGCCGTCATTGCTTTCCAGCGAACCGTGCACCAGCACGGTAATCTCAAAGCGCTGCAGTAGCAGCGCCAGCAGGGGTACGAGATTGACGCTGTTTTGCCCGCCACCGTAGGCTGGAATGATCACGGGCTGGATTTCGCTTGCGGGTGCCTGCAGGCGGTAAAGGCGTTCTCCTGCCGCGCGTTTGAATCCAAGCATCTCGTCCAGACTTTCGCCCTTGGTCCGCAAGGCATAGAGCAGGGCGCCGAGTTCCAGGTCTGCCAGCCCTTCATCGAGCATGGCGGAAAAAAGTGTGTAGGCTTCCGTTTCAGTCAGGCTGGTTTGGCCCCGCCCGAGTGCTTTGATAAGTCCTGCAGTGCTCATGCAGTTTTTCCTTGATATGGCATTCTGATTGCAAGGAAAGCAGCAAGCCTTGTGCCAGCTTTATAGGCTATATAAATCAATAAGATATTATTTGGTGCTGATTTTTCTGCATGCGTGTGGTGCAGCGGGTATGCATGGCGCATCGTCATGGTGCAGATAATAAAATCCCCGCATAGAGCGGGGAATAAGGAAGAATCTGTGCGGGGATGTGTCTATCTGCCGCCCCCAGGTCCCATACCGCCGCCAGGCCCCATGCCGCCACCGGGGCCCATGCCGTCGCGAGGTCCGGTCCCCATGCCTTTTCTGGCGCCGGTTTCAGGGGGATTGTCTGGAAGGGTGAGGCCCTTTTCCTGTGCGCGTGCCTGCATACGGGTATGGTGTTCAGCGCGGATTTGTTCGCGCTCCTCCGCTGTTTTGGCGGCGCGCATCTTGTTGCGATATTCCAGACGCTCCTGCTGCGTCATCAACTGGCTGCCATACACCTGTTCGCTGCTGGCGGTTTGCTGTTGAGTCTGCTCGGCATCCACTGCCCAGGAAGCATTTGCAGCAGCATAGAGAGCCACAATAGCGGCGGAAATCAATGTACGTTTGAGCATGATAAATCTCCAACTGAAAAGAGTTTATTATTGAGATTACTGTCAGGGAAACGGCATTTGTGAAAATGCCGGGTCCTTGAAAAACTAGGACACGCTTTAACGGAAATTGGTTCGAATATCCGGTCGAAATGGAAACGAAATTTTTATGTGACGCCATGCTGGCACGTTTTGCCCGTTACCTCAGGGCGGCTGGTTATGACACGGCGCTTGCCGGTGATGCTGCCGCTGACCGGGAGGTGTTGCGCCAGGCGATCGATGAAAACCGCTATCTGCTCACTGCAGACAGAAAAATTATCGAACACAAGGCCGCCCGGGGCAGGGTGTTCATTCTCACCCAAGGTTCGCTGGATGCCCAGGCTGAAGCGCTGGGAAGATATTTCGCTATGGACTGGACTGGCCGCGCTTTTACCCGTTGCCTGCTGGACAACGCGCTGCTGGCCCCGGTGAGCGAACAAGCCATGCCGCGCGTGCCGCAGGATGTCCGGCAGTCCGGCGAGCCGGTGATGCAGTGCCCGTGTTGTCATCATATATACTGGCGAGGCAGCCACTGCCGCCGCATGATGGGGCGATTGCTGCAATGGCAGGGCGGTTAGCCTGCTCACTTGCCAAGACACTCGGCAGTTTTGTAGCCGGTGTTTTGCCTTGAAGTAGCCAGGTCATATTTCTTTTAAGGATTTCTCTTTAAATTGCGACTGTATAGCTTAATGTGTGCCATGAGCATCATATGTGCCATTGAAAATGAAGCCAGGCGCTGAACTGTCGCGTGTTTTAGCGCTCATCTTGCTGCTGCTGGTGGCGTCTCTAGCCATGGCAGTGGATTTTGATCGTCTGCTGCATCTCATGAACCAGCGCTTTGGGCAATCTGGAGTGCAAACCCTGCACGACTGGCAAAAAATGATGAATGCTGCAGGGCAAAAGAATTCCACGGAAAAGCTCAGGCAAGTGAATGAATTCTTTAACCGGCGCGTGCGCTTTGCTGAGGATCGGCAGATCTGGGGAGAGAGTGACTATTGGGCGTCCCCGTTGGAAACACTGGGTAAGGGGGCGGGTGACTGTGAAGATTTCACCATTGCCAAATATTTTACCCTGCTCAATCTTGGTATTCCCAATGAACAGTTGCGGCTGATATACGTCAAGGCGCGTATCGGCGGGATGAACAGCAGCATTACCCAGGCACATATGGTATTGGTTTTCTATCCAACACCCGATTCCGAACCCCTGGTGCTCGACAATCTCATTACCGAAATCCGGCCGGCAGGACGTCGCCCTGACCTGGTGCCGGTCTTCAGCTTCAACAGCCAGGGCGTCTGGCAGGGTGCAGCAGGAAATAATGCGCCGGGACCGGGCGGCGTCGGCAGCCTGTCGCGCTGGCAGAATCTTTTGCTGCGCGCGCGCGCGGAAGGATTTGAATAAATTGAAGTCATGTGTACGGAAATATGGATGCCAACTTTCTGACAATATTGTCAGAAGTCCGTGGCTGAACGCTTAAACTGTTGTATAGGAACCGATCATGTCTATGTACCGTCAACTCTGGCTCGCGGTGATCGTGAGCACCCTTCTGGCCCTGATTGGCAGCCTGCTGGGCTCCACCCTGGGTGCGCGTGTCTATCTGCAGGAGCAGTTGCAGATGAAAAACTCGGATAACGCGTCTGCCCTGGCGCTTTCCCTGAGCCAGACCAATACGGATATTGTGGGCATCGAGCTTGCGGTGTCGTCCTTGTTCGATAGCGGCCATTACGAGTTCATCCGGGTAGTCGATCCTCTGGGCAAGATCATTGCCGCCCATCAGGCGCCTGCCGGCCAGCACGATGCCCCGGAATGGTTCGTGCGTTTGTTGCCGATCAGCCCCGCCCCCGGGCAGGCCCAAATCAGCAGTGGCTGGAAGCAGCTGGGTACGGTCACGCTGGCAAGCCACAGCCGTTTTGCCTATCGCTCCTTGTGGCGCAGCGTGGTCGGGCTGGTATCCGTGCTGGGCGTGGCGGGTCTCTTCAGCGGTTATCTTGCCACCCTGATTCTGCGCCGCCTGCGCGTGCCACTTAAAGCCGTTATCAATCAGGCCCGGGCCATTACCGAGCGGCGCTTCGTGACTTCCGAGGTGTCGCACGTGCCGGAACTGCGCCAGTTGGCGGAGGCGATGAATGCCACGGTGGAGCGCCTCAAGTACATGTTCGATGAAGAAGCGGCGCGGCTTGAGGCCGTTCGGCAGGAAGCAAATTCCGATTCGCTGACGAGTCTTGCCAACCGCAGCCACTTTATGGCGACGCTGCAACAGGCGCTTGAAGCCGAGGATGCGCAGGGCGGCAGCCTGCTGCTGATCCGCCTCGCGAACCTGACCGAGGTCAATCACAGTCTCGGCCGGGATGCCACCGATCAATGGCTGCGCAGTATTGGCACTGCTCTGAAGTCGTCTGCGGGAAAAGGAGCCGCTGCTCGTCTCAATGGTGCGGATTTTGCGCTGCTGCTTGCCGGAGCATGACGGCAGCACGCGCGATTTTGTCGCTACGCTTCTTTCCCTTCTCGTCAGTGAATCTGATCCCTATGTAAAGGAGGGACCGGCCATCTATATCGGCTTTGGCAGGTTTGGCCCGAACTCCGACCTGAGCGCACTTCTGTCGCGTACTGATGCCGCGCTGGCAAGCGCGGAATCGGCAGGCATCAACGGGATGGCAGAAGCAGCGCTGGATGATGAAGATATGCCGCGCAATGGCGAACAATGGGCGCAAACCATCCATCGGGCGCTTGAGTCCAATTGGGTGAGGCTGGTTTCCTTCCCGGTCAAGCGCCTCGATGGCTCGCTCTCGCACCGTGAATGCCCGCTGCGCCTGATGTTCGATGCCGGGGGTGAATGGTTGCCGGCTGGCCGCTTCCTGCCGGTTGCCGAACGCTTGAAATTGACGCCTGAACTGGATCTCGCAGCCATCAGGCTAGGGCTCAAGGAGCTGGAGCAGAATTCGGATATTACCGGGCTGGCGATCAATCTGTCGGGCAGTTCCATCGAGTCTGCTGAATTCCGTAACCGGGTGCGCGGGCTGCTGCGCGCCAATCCCAAATCCGTCCGGCGCCTGTGGCTGGAAATCCCTGAAACCGGCGCCCTGCAGCATTTAGACAATTTCCGTCTGTTCTGCCGTGATCTGCAGGAAGCCGGCTGCATCGCCGGGATTGAACACTTCGGCCGTCAGTTCAGCCAGATCGGCCTGCTGCATGACTTGGGTCTTGACTACATCAAGGTGGATGCGAGCTTTATCCGCGATATCGAAAACAACCCTGGCAACCAGACCTTCTTGAAGGGTCTGTCTTCGATTGCGCACAGCATCGGCATGCAGGTTTTTGCCGAAGGCGTGGTTAGCGAGGCCGAGTTGAATGCCTTGATTCCACTTGGTTTCGACGGGGCGACCGGGCCGGCAATCAAAGATGCGAGCGTATAAAAAATGGCCCGCACGAGGCGGGCCAGATGTTACAAACGGTGAGCCGTTTGTTAGTCGGAGATTAATTTTCCCTTGCTAAGCAGGTCCTGAATGATTTGCTGGTCGGATGTGTAACTCCCGACCAGGTCGATTCCGGCAAGGTTGATGATTTGATCCGGAGCTGACATGGCGGTGCCCTGCGACTTTACCTCGACAACAGTGGTGCTGGTAGCAGAGTTGTAGCTGAAATGCAGATAATCAGCCAGGTTGCCGGCGTCTGTCCCCGTGTGCAATTCTCCTTGCAGCAAGTCGCGCAGGTCGAGCTTGTCGCTGTTGATTACATTATCAAAGTCGGTGGTGGTGTCTCGCGCAGGGCTGGCCACCGTACCGCGATCGGCCAGATTCCATTTGAATGTGTCGGCGCCGGCCAGGCCTGACAAGGTATCGTTGCCCGCACCGCCGATCAACGTATCTGCCCCGGTTGTACCGAATAGCGTGTCGCCGCTGCTGGTTCCGGTAATCACGCTGCCTTGGCTGGATATTTGAAGATTCAATATACCCGTTGACTGGTCTCCATCCCTGTCCGTCAGAGAGAATCCGATCTGCTGGGTTACGGTCCCTGACAGGGTGACTGATGGCGTATAGCTGTATTGGCCATCATCCATATCGATCTTGAAGCTTCCGCCCAACGCTGTTGTAATCGTCAGCTCATGGGTCGTTACATCGTATGTATAACCTGAGCCGCCGGATCCGCTAAGCGTGATGGTGCCCGGCCCAATATTGTATGTATAGGTCACGCCATCGAGCGTGATGGCCGGCATGTAACCGCCGTCCGCACCGGAACCGCTTCCAAAAGCAACGTTGCCTGTCAGCAGGTTGCCTGAAGTGGCTGGCGGGAGTGTTGCCTGCAACTGCGGCAGTCAACTGGGACATATCGGTGACAATCGTCGCATTGGTATTCGTCCCTGCCCCGACTCCGTTATACGCAATCGGGTCGAGTAGGGTTTGGGCATTGGCAGGAAGACCCGTACCCATTCCGATCGAGAAGGACCTAACGTCATTGGTATTCAGGAAGTTCGTCCAGATAACCTCTTCCGCTGCCTGAATACCTTCGTCGGCATTGTTGTTCTGTGTTCCATTGGTGTCCGTTAACGTGTTGACGTTATTGTTGCTATAGGTGGGCGCACCATCTGACAGGAAATAGGACACATTGCTGGCGCCGGCAATCTTTCCCGGTATGTCCAAACGCTGTCATTGCATCGCCTAATGCGGCGTCATAGTTGGTCCATAACACTGCAGACAGTGAATTGATCTGACTTTTCCCGGTAACAGGATCGACCCAGACGTTACCAATCCAATCCGCGCCCGTTGAGAATGAAATCACGCGGACTTTCACATCTCCCAGATTGCTGTAGCTGTCGATCAACTGATTGATCGCATCCTTCGCAGCATCTAAGCGAGTCTTCCCTGGTATGCCTGATGGATCGTTCATGCTCAATGACACGTCGAGAATGATCATCAGATTGGTGTCCTGTTTCGGTACCACCACAGCCTGGGTCAGGTTGCCCACCAGCGGACTGTCGTCCTCGATATTCACGGCGAGTGTGCCGGTCGTGGTGGCCACGCCATCCGTTGCGCTGACCTGCACGTTGAAGCTGAGCACGTCTTCCACATTGGCTGCTGCGTGATCAATAGCCTTGGACAGGGTAACGGTGTAGTTGCCCGTGTTGTTGATGGCGATTCTTACCACCTCTGCGCCACCTGCGCTGCCAATCAGTGTATTGGTTCCTGCTCCGGTCCAGGTGACGGCCACGCCGCCAGCCGTCAGTGCCGGAGGCGTACCGGGCCAGGCCAGTGTCACCGTTGGCGTAGACCCGTCAGGATCGGAAATCCCCATGGTGCCGGTTATGACGGTTACATCCGTTGTGTCGGATGGTGAACCCGTCGTGTCCTTCAGGCCGCCTGCGAGACCTTCTTCAGACACCGTTGCAGACACTGTGGTCGTAGTGAAAACTGGCGGGCTGTTGAAATTGGTAATGCTGCCGGTGCCATTCACGCCACCTACGGAGAGGGTGAAGGCTCTCGGTCGCTTCATTGATGGCGTCGTTTAGCGTCGGTACGGTAACCGTGAAGCTGGTGACGCCGGCCGGGACGGAGACCAGGCCGGTTCCACTGTTGTAGGTGACCCCGTTATTGAAGGTCATGCCGTTGGTGAAGTCCAGGCCCAGGGTCGCGGTTCCACTTGCCAAATTTAGGGCGAGGCTGGTAGCGGTCGAGGACGCATTGGAGAGATTGACGGTGAACACTGCTGCCACGCCCTCGGCCACGGTGACGTTGCTCACCGAACTGACGGTGGGCACTGGATCGTTGTCGGTGATGGTACCGACGCCGGTAGCGGTCGAGATGGTTGCGTTGGTTGGCGTAACCAGATTGACGTTAAAGGTCTCGGTGGGCTCGAAAACCAAATCGTTGAGGATCGGCACCGTAATCGTCTGCGTCGTCACTCCGGGCGCGAAGGTCAGCGTGCCGGTGGCGGACGTATAGTCGCTGCCGGCGGTTGCCGTGACATTGCTGGTGTTGTATCCGACCGAGACCGTCTGTCCGCTGGCAGCGGAGAGCGTGACCGTGAAGGTCGCGGTACCCGCAGCTTCGTTCACCGTCACGTTATTGATCGACAGACTGGGTGTTGCATCATTATCGGTAATGCTGCCGGTCCCGGTGACGCCGCCGATGTTGAGTGGCACCGTCTCGGTTGCCTCATTGAGCAGATCGTTGACCGTTGGCAGCGTGACCGTAAAGCTGGTGACACCGGCCGGCACCGTCAGGATGCCGCCTGCCAGTGACACGCCGCCAGTGAAACTTGGCGTGCCATAGTCGGTTGTGGCGGCGGTACCACCGCCGAGGGTGTACGGGAAGGTCGTCGCGGTGCTGGAGCCGTTCGACAGCGTGACCGTGTAGACCAGATTTGCGCCTTCGACCACGGTTGGGCTGGTGATGGAGCTGACGGTTGGCACGAAATCGTTATCGACGATGGTCCCGGTGGCGGCACCCTGGGTGGCGCTCACCGTGGCCCCGGCGGTCGCACCGGAGAGGGTGACGGTAAAGGTCTCGTTGCCCTCGAACAGCGTGTCGTGGGTGGTCTGCACGGTAAAGGTCTTGCTGGTCTCGCCCTGGGCGAAGGACAGGCTGCCCGAACTGGCGGAGAAATCGCCACTGCTGGCGCTATTGCCGCCCGCGATACTGGTCGCAAAATTCACGCTCTGTGCGGCCTGTGCGTCGCCCGTGCGGGTGACGGTAAAGCTCATCAGACCGCCCTCGGAGATACTCGCATCCGCGACACTGAAAACCGGTGCTGCATCGTTATCGGTAATGGTACCGGTGCCGGAGACCCCGCCGACGGAGAGCGTGAAATCCTCGCTGGTTTCGTACAGGGTATCGTTGACGCTAGGCACGGTCACGGTAAAGGAGGTGACCCCGGCCGGGACCGTAATGGTGCCGCCGCTGATGGTCACGCCATTGCTGAACGAAGCATCGCTCAGGGCATGGGTGTAATCGCCGGGCGCGGTGGCCGAGCCATTGGCCAGGGTCAGCGCGAACGCCGTTGCGGTTGACGAAGCATTCGACAGATTGACCGTAAACAGCGCAGCAGTGCCCTCGGCGACCGTCACATTATTGATACTGCCATCGCCGACATGGGTGATGGTCGGGGTCCCGTCGTTATCGACGATGGTCCCGGTGGCGGCACCCTGGGTGGCGCTCACCGTGGCCCCGGCGGTCGCACCGGAGAGGGTGACGGTAAAGGTCTCGTTGCCCTCGAACAGCGTGTCGTGGGTGGTCTGCACGGTAAAGGTCTTGCTGGTCTCGCCCTGGGCGAAGGACAGGCTGCCCGAACTGGCGGAGAAATCGCCACTGCTGGCGCTATTGCCGCCCGCGATACTGGTCGCAAAATTCACGCTCTGTGCGGCCTGTGCGTCGCCCGTGCGGGTGACGGTAAAGCTCATCAGACCGCCCTCGGAGATACTCGCATCCGCGACACTGAAAACCGGTGCTGCATCGTTATCGGTAATGGTACCGGTGCCGGAGACCCCGCCGACGGAGAGCGTGAAATCCTCGCTGGTTTCGTACAGGGTATCGTTGACGCTAGGCACGGTCACGGTAAAGGAGGTGACCCCGGCCGGGACCGTAATGGTGCCGCCGCTGATGGTCACGCCATTGCTGAACGAAGCATCGCTCAGGGCATGGGTGTAATCGCCGGGCGCGGTGGCCGAGCCATTGGCCAGGGTCAGCGCGAACGCCGTTGCGGTTGACGAAGCATTCGACAGATTGACCGTAAACAGCGCAGCAGTGCCCTCGGCGACCGTCACATTATTGATACTGCCATCGCCGACATGGGTGATGGTCGGGGTCCCGTCGTTATCGACGATGGTCCCGGTGGCGGCACCCTGGGTGGCGCTCACCGTGGCCCCGGCGGTCGCACCGGAGAGGGTGACGGTAAAGGTCTCGTTGCCCTCGAACAGCGTGTCGTGGGTGGTCTGCACGGTAAAGGTCTTGCTGGTCTCGCCCTGGGCGAAGGACAGGCTGCCCGAACTGGCGGAGAAATCGCCACTGCTGGCGCTATTGCCGCCCGCGATACTGGTCGCAAAATTCACGCTCTGTGCGGCCTGTGCGTCGCCCGTGCGGGTGACGGTAAAGCTCATCAGACCGCCCTCGGAGATACTCGCATCCGCGACACTGAAAACCGGTGCTGCATCGTTATCGGTAATGGTACCGGTGCCGGAGACCCCGCCGACGGAGAGCGTGAAATCCTCGCTGGTTTCGTACAGGGTATCGTTGACGCTAGGCACGGTCACGGTAAAGGAGGTGACCCCGGCCGGGACCGTAATGGTGCCGCCGCTGATGGTCACGCCATTGCTGAACGAAGCATCGCTCAGGGCATGGGTGTAATCGCCGGGCGCGGTGGCCGAGCCATTGGCCAGGGTCAGCGCGAACGCCGTTGCGGTTGACGAAGCATTCGACAGATTGACCGTAAACAGCGCAGCAGTGCCCTCGGCGACCGTCACATTATTGATACTGCCATCGCCGACATGGGTGATGGTCGGGGTCCCGTCGTTATCGACGATGGTCCCGGTGGCGGCACCCTGGGTGGCGCTCACCGTGGCCCCGGCGGTCGCACCGGAGAGGGTGACGGTAAAGGTCTCGTTGCCCTCGAACAGCGTGTCGTGGGTGGTCTGCACGGTAAAGGTCTTGCTGGTCTCGCCCTGGGCGAAGGACAGGCTGCCCGAACTGGCGGAGAAATCGCCACTGCTGGCGCTATTGCCGCCCGCGATACTGGTCGCAAAATTCACGCTCTGTGCGGCCTGTGCGTCGCCCGTGCGGGTGACGGTAAAGCTCATCAGACCGCCCTCGGAGATACTCGCATCCGCGACACTGAAAACCGGTGCTGCATCGTTATCGGTAATGGTACCGGTGCCGGAGACCCCGCCGACGGAGAGCGTGAAATCCTCGCTGGTTTCGTACAGGGTATCGTTGACGCTAGGCACGGTCACGGTAAAGGAGGTGACCCCGGCCGGGACCGTAATGGTGCCGCCGCTGATGGTCACGCCATTGCTGAACGAAGCATCGCTCAGGGCATGGGTGTAATCGCCGGGCGCGGTGGCCGAGCCATTGGCCAGGGTCAGCGCGAACGCCGTTGCGGTTGACGAAGCATTCGACAGATTGACCGTAAACAGCGCAGCAGTGCCCTCGGCGACCGTCACATTATTGATACTGCCATCGCCGACATGGGTGATGGTCGGGGTCCCGTCGTTATCGACGATGGTCCCGGTGGCGGCACCCTGGGTGGCGCTCACCGTGGCCCCGGCGGTCGCACCGGAGAGGGTGACGGTAAAGGTCTCGTTGCCCTCGAACAGCGTGTCGTGGGTGGTCTGCACGGTAAAGGTCTTGCTGGTCTCGCCCTGGGCGAAGGACAGGCTGCCCGAACTGGCGGAGAAATCGCCGCTGCTGGCGCTATTGCCGCCCGCGATACTGGTCGCAAAATTCACGCTCTGTGCGGCCTGTGCGTCGCCCGTGCGGGTGACGGTAAAGCTCATCAGACCGCCCTCGGAGATACTCGCATCCGCGACACTGAAAACCGGTGCTGCATCGTTATCGGTAATGGTACCGGTGCCGGAGACCCCGCCGACGGAGAGCGTGAAATCCTCGCTGGTTTCGTACAGGGTATCGTTGACGCTAGGCACGGTCACGGTAAAGGAGGTGACCCCGGCCGGGACCGTAATGGTGCCGCCGCTGATGGTCACGCCATTGCTGAACGAAGCATCGCTCAGGGCATTGGTGTAATCGCCGGGCGCGGTGGCCGAGCCATTGGCCAGGGTCAGCGCGAACGCCGTTGCGGTTGACGAAGCATTCGACAGATTGACCGTAAACAGCGCAGCAGTGCCCTCGGCGACCGTCACATTATTGATACTGCCATCGCCGACATGGGTGATGGTCGGGGTCCCGTCGTTATCGACGATGGTCCCGGTGGCGGCACCCTGGGTGGCGCTCACCGTGGCCCCGGCGGTCGCACCGGAGAGGGTGACGGTAAAGGTCTCGTTGCCCTCGAACAGCGTGTCGTGGGTGGTCTGCACGGTAAAGGTCTTGCTGGTCTCGCCCTGGGCGAAGGACAGGCTGCCCGAACTGGCGGAGAAATCGCCGCTGCTGGCGCTATTGCCGCCCGCGATACTGGTCGCAAAATTCACGCTCTGTGCGGCCTGTGCGTCGCCCGTGCGGGTGACGGTAAAGCTCATCAGACCGCCCTCGGAGATACTCGCATCCGCGACACTGAAAACCGGTGCTGCATCGTTATCGGTAATGGTACCGGTGCCGGAGACCCCGCCGACGGAGAGCGTGAAATCCTCGCTGGTTTCGTACAGGGTATCGTTGACGCTAGGCACGGTCACGGTAAAGGAGGTGACCCCGGCCGGGACCGTAATGGTGCCGCCGCTGATGGTCACGCCATTGCTGAACGAAGCATCGCTCAGGGCATTGGTGTAATCGCCGGGCGCGGTGGCCGAGCCATTGGCCAGGGTCAGCGCGAACGCCGTTGCGGTTGACGAAGCATTCGACAGATTGACCGTAAACAGCGCAGCAGTGCCCTCGGCGACCGTCACATTATTGATACTGCCATCGCCGACATGGGTGATGGTCGGGGTCCCGTCGTTATCGACGATGGTCCCGGTGGCGGCACCCTGGGTGGCGCTCACCGTGGCCCCGGCGGTCGCACCGGAGAGGGTGACGGTAAAGGTCTCGTTGCCCTCGAACAGCGTGTCGTGGGTGGTCTGCACGGTAAAGGTCTTGCTGGTCTCGCCCTGGGCGAAGGACAGGCTGCCCGAACTGGCGGAGAAATCGCCGCTGCTGGCGCTATTGCCGCCCGCGATACTGGTCGCAAAATTCACGCTCTGTGCGGCCTGTGCGTCGCCCGTGCGGGTGACGGTAAAGCTCATCAGACCGCCCTCGGAGATACTCGCATCCGCGACACTGAAAACCGGTGCTGCATCGTTATCGGTAATGGTACCGGTGCCGGAGACCCCGCCGACGGAGAGCGTGAAATCCTCGCTGGTTTCGTACAGGGTATCGTTGACGCTAGGCACGGTCACGGTAAAGGAGGTGACCCCGGCCGGGACCGTAATGGTGCCGCCGCTGATGGTCACGCCATTGCTGAACGAAGCATCGCTCAGGGCATTGGTGTAATCGCCGGGCGCGGTGGCCGAGCCATTGGCCAGGGTCAGCGCGAACGCCGTTGCGGTTGACGAAGCATTCGACAGATTGACCGTAAACAGCGCAGCAGTGCCCTCGGCGACCGTCACATTATTGATACTGCCATCGCCGACATGGGTGATGGTCGGGGTCCCGTCGTTATCGACGATGGTCCCGGTGGCGGCACCCTGGGTGGCGCTCACCGTGGCCCCGGCGGTCGCACCGGAGAGGGTGACGGTAAAGGTCTCGTTGCCCTCGAACAGCGTGTCGTGGGTGGTCTGCACGGTAAAGGTCTTGCTGGTCTCGCCCTGGGCGAAGGACAGGCTGCCCGAACTGGCGGAGAAATCGCCGCTGCTGGCGCTATTGCCGCCCGCGATACTGGTCGCAAAATTCACGCTCTGTGCGGCCTGTGCGTCGCCCGTGCGGGTGACGGTAAAGCTCATCAGACCGCCCTCGGAGATACTCGCATCCGCGACACTGAAAACCGGTGCTGCATCGTTATCGGTAATGGTACCGGTGCCGGAGACCCCGCCGACGGAGAGCGTGAAATCCTCGCTGGTTTCGTACAGGGTATCGTTGACGCTAGGCACGGTCACGGTAAAGGAGGTGACCCCGGCCGGGACCGTAATGGTGCCGCCGCTGATGGTCACGCCATTGCTGAACGAAGCATCGCTCAGGGCATTGGTGTAATCGCCGGGCGCGGTGGCCGAGCCATTGGCCAGGGTCAGCGCGAACGCCGTTGCGGTTGACGAAGCATTCGACAGATTGACCGTAAACAGCGCAGCAGTGCCCTCGGCGACCGTCACATTATTGATACTGCCATCGCCGACATGGGTGATGGTCGGGGTCCCGTCGTTATCGACGATGGTCCCGGTGGCGGCACCCTGGGTGGCGCTCACCGTGGCCCCGGCGGTCGCACCGGAGAGGGTGACGGTAAAGGTCTCGTTGCCCTCGAACAGCGTGTCGTGGGTGGTCTGCACGGTAAAGGTCTTGCTGGTCTCGCCCTGGGCGAAGGACAGGCTGCCCGAACTGGCGGAGAAATCGCCGCTGCTGGCGCTATTGCCGCCCGCGATACTGGTCGCAAAATTCACGCTCTGTGCGGCCTGTGCGTCGCCCGTGCGGGTGACGGTAAAGCTCATCAGACCGCCCTCGGAGATACTCGCATCCGCGACACTGAAAACCGGTGCCGCATCGTTATCGGTAATGGTACCGGTGCCGGAGACCCCGCCGACGGAGAGCGTGAAATCCTCGCTGGTTTCGTACAGGGTATCGTTGACGCTAGGCACGGTCACGGTAAAGGAGGTGACCCCGGCCGGGACCGTAATGGTGCCGCCGCTGATGGTCACGCCATTGCTGAACGAAGCATCGCTCAGGGCATGGGTGTAATCGCCGGGCGCGGTGGCCGAGCCATTGGCCAGGGTCAGCGCGAACGCCGTTGCGGTTGACGAAGCATTCGACAGATTGACCGTAAACAGCGCAGCAGTGCCCTCGGCGACCGTCACATTATTGATACTGCCATCGCCGACATGGGTGATGGTCGGGGTCCCGTCGTTATCGACGATGGTCCCGGTGGCGGCACCCTGGGTGGCGCTCACCGTGGCCCCGGCGGTCGCACCGGAGAGGGTGACGGTAAAGGTCTCGTTGCCCTCGAACAGCGTGTCGTGGGTGGTCTGCACGGTAAAGGTCTTGCTGGTCTCGCCCTGGGCGAAGGACAGGCTGCCCGAACTGGCGGAGAAATCGCCACTGCTGGCGCTATTGCCGCCCGCGATACTGGTCGCAAAATTCACGCTCTGTGCGGCCTGTGCGTCGCCCGTGCGGGTGACGGTAAAGCTCATCAGACCGCCCTCGGAGATACTCGCATCCGCGACACTGAAAACCGGTGCCGCATCGTTATCGGTAATGGTACCGGTGCCGGAGACCCCGCCGACGGAGAGCGTGAAATCCTCGCTGGTTTCGTACAGGGTATCGTTGACGCTAGGCACGGTCACGGTAAAGGAGGTGACCCCGGCCGGGACCGTAATGGTGCCGCCGCTGATGGTCACGCCATTGCTGAACGAAGCAT
>CAVZWN010000004.1:935000-1160098 GCA_963779055.1 uncultured Gammaproteobacteria bacterium | reverse complement strand
GGCGTTAATCGTTTGATCGTGCCCTTCGTGATCTTCGGAGCGTTAGGTTTTTTTGTAACACTTATAAAAAATCTCCTGTTAAATCGCCCAATTGAAGCTTTGACAGAAAGCCTGACCGGAATGTTGTTTTGGGCGGACTCGGAACATATGCATCACTATGGTTTTGTGTTGTGGTTTTTGCCTGCACTGTTTTGGGGGAGATCGATCACTTTCTTTGTGGTTAAAACTTTTCAGTTTCACCCCGCGGTTTTACTTGGGACGAGTGCGACAGTGGCATGGTTAAGCGCGCATTATGTAACTCTTCCATTCGGGCTGGATAAAGGCTTGGTGGCCCTGCCATGGATCGTGATGGGATATCTGTTTTACCAATATCACGAGCGCTGGTTATCGTCTAAATGGTTTGGGGTTGCTGTTCCGGGCGCCCTGCTTGCTTTGCTCGTTTACCTGGGAGCAATGCAGTCGCTGGATCTCGCAACAAAAGTCATCGGTAATCTTTGGCTGTCTATCCCTTTTACACTTTCAGTGGCTTTGTTGCTAATTGGCTTGTTATACCGGTGCAGTAATTCCACAGTTTGCCAAATAGGGCTCGCAAAAGATGTTTTAGTCCAATTCGGTCATAACTCTATGCTTGTACTGGTTCTGCATGTGTATACAAACAATGCCGCGGACATCATGGTTAAAAGTATTTTCGGTTCCGGATACTGGTTTGTAACATTCATGATGTCTGTAGTTTCTGTTTATATTGTTATTCAGATAAAGAGGCGTTATTCAGATTCATTTGTATTTCGATATCTGTGATACATGAGTCCCATGCCGGTCAAATTTTATTCCATATGTAATGTGGCTCTTGCCCTACTCCCTATATGAAATCACAAGATGTAAGTGTTGATAGGTTTCTGTTTTCTCCTCCTAATGCGGCACGACTGGGTAATGGTGGTTTGCGCATGCAGGGTAAATTCAAGCATTCGCAGCCAGATAAGCCATTAGTAAGCATATTGACGGTGGTGTTTAATGGGGTGCAGTTCCTCGAACATACGATCCAGAGTGTCTTAGATCAAGATTATGGCAATATCGAATTTATAGTGATCGATGGTGGATCAACGGATGGCACGCAGGATGTCATCAGGAAATATGAGCATGTAATTGACTACTGGATCAGTGAGCCTGACAGTGGTATAAGCGATGCGTTTAACAAGGCGGCTTTGTTGTCATCGGGCGATTATTTGAATTTCCAGGGGGCGGGTGATTATCTCGTCGGGAGGGATGTGGTTAGTCGCATGATGGTTGGTGTTGATGCACAGCGAGATATGTTGATTAGCGCAAGAGTGCAGCGAGTAAGGGAAAATAATTCCGATGAAATAGTATGGATCGCACCCCGTCGATATTCTTCAAGGTTCAGCAAGCGTAGCCTGCTGTTTCGCATGTCATTGCCGCATCAGGGGTTATTTACAAACTGGCGCATGTTCGCGCGTTACGGCCTGTTTGATACTAATAATGTTTTTTCAATGGACTATGAGCATTTATTGCGTGCTTACCATGATTTTCCACGTGTAATAATGAAAAATGTGGTTTTCTCCGCCTGGCGAGAAGGGGGAGTCGGGCTCGGGAGAACAGAAGAAATCCTGAAGGAATATGCGCAGATTAAAATCAAGAATAAGGTTGCTCCTTCTTGGGTGTTAAAGATGATTGATCTTTGGTCAAATTTCAAATTCCGATTAAAGAGGCAAATCGGCATATCGGCGATTAATGGAAATGGGCATATGAGTTTACTAAACACCCTGAAAGTCATTTGGCAGCACCCGTTAAACCATGGGCGTGAATTGGCTGCATTATCCCGGTTTCTTCGCTGGCAGATAGGTAGTCGCCTGGTCAAGGCGCCTGTGGCGGTAAACTTTGTTGATGACACTCGTTTGCTGGTTGCAACTGGCATGCATGGCGCAACAATGTCTATTTATACTGGTTTGCAAGAATTCGAAGACATGGCGTTTACTTTGCATTTTCTTAGAGAAAATGATCTGTTTGTCGATATTGGCGCAAATGTGGGCTTATATAGCATTCTGGCTAGTGGTGCCACAGGTGCGCATTCAATATCTATTGAGCCAGTTCCATTTTCTTATCAACGATTATTGGACAATGTTTATCTGAATAACCTTAATGATAAAGTGACTTCAATGAACATTGCTCTTGGCCAAGAGGAAGGGGTGCTAAGTTTTACTGCTGGTTTGGATACGGTAAACCATGTTGTGGCGAAATCCGAGGAAGTCGCTGATGTTATCCAGGTTCCAGTAAGTACGCTTGATGATGTTTTGCGTGGACGTTCTCCTGTCCTTATCAAAATGGATGTCGAAGGTTATGAGACATTGGTAATCGCAGGGGGCAGTGAGGTGTTGACGCAGGATTCATTGCTTGGGGTAATTATGGAATTGAATGGCAGTGGTGAAAGGTATGGGTTTTCTGAAGAAGCACTGCACAATGCCATGCTGGATTATGGTTTCAGCACATTCACATATTCCCCATTTGAAAGAAAATTGATTCCTCTGAATGAAAGAAATCTTCAGTCTGGCAATACGCTTTATATACGCCATCCAGACAAGGTGACGTCACGTCTGGAAACGGCAAAGCCCTATGCTGTTCATCAGGCGACGCGGGTGGTCTGATGAGCTTGCTTCCCGCTGGGGATTTGACAAAGTGTGAATACGATTTTGTTTTTGTGTCTCACTTGCCATCCTTCTACAAAATTAACCTGTTCAATGAGATTGCAAAATGTGTACGCATACTCGTCATTTTTCTAGGGGAAACCTCTCATGAAAGAACACCGGATTTTGTGAGAGGGGAAATGTGTTTTGATTATCTGTATCTGAATTCTGGTGATTTTGAATGTCGTTCACGCTGGAGTTCTTTGCTTCAGCTTTTCCATATCCTGCGCAATTTACGTTACACGCTGATCAGCGTGGGTGCTTGGGACTTGCCAGAGTCCTGGTTGACAATCCTTTGTTCACCAAAGCACAAAAATGTGATTACGCAGGAAACCTCGATTTTTGAAAGTAAGCTAACGGGCTGGAAAGGGTTGCTTAAACGTATTTTTGTTAAACGTCTCGGCTTGGCTATGGTGTCTGGTGAGCCGCATGGTCGCTTAATGAGAAGCTTGGGGTTTGATGGTCAGATTTTACTGACAGGGGGCGTCGGTCTGGCAAACCGGGCAAAAGGCGGATTCCGGCAACAAAGAAAGTTCAATGGCCGGTTTTTGTATGTCGGGCGGCTTTCATCTGAAAAAAACCTGCCTTTCTTGCTGCGAGTATTTGCCTTGCCAGAAATGAGTGGTTTCCAATTAACCCTGGCAGGTGACGGCAATGATTATGCTGCTTTGAAAGCCGAAGCGAGTAGAAATGTTCTGTTTCTTGGGCATGTTCCGAATGAGGAAATTCAGGAGGTATACGCCTCCCATGATGTTTTTATTCTGCCTTCGTTAAGCGAACCGTGGGGATTGGTTGTAGAAGAAGCTCTGTATTATGGCTTGCCGGTCTTGGTGTCTTCAAAAGTGGGGAGCGCTGAAGATTTGGTACTGGCTTATGGTGCGGGATTAACTTTTGATCCCAACTCTGATTCAGACCTGAAAAGGGCCATTAAATTAGTGTCAGCGCAATATGATCAGTTTAACTTGGCGGCACAGGCGATTGATTTTGCAAGGCGTGATAAAGAACAAGTAAGTGTCTATGTGGACGCTATTAATGCGAGATTGACAAGGTGAAGCATTCGCAGGTTTGCATGGTTGGAATGTTTCCACCGCCATTGCATGGTATGTCATTGATTAATGAATATGTAAGAAGTCACGTCGCACAAACTGACGCACCCTATGTGATCGATTTTTCGCCGCGTAAACTCGATCGTTCGCTTTTTGTTCGTGCGGGGAAATTATTTCGAGTGGCCGGGTGTTTTGCCAAATTTGCCGTACTTATGGCGAGGGGGCATATACGCTGTGTGTATTTTGGCCTGTCGGGTGGAAATGGTCAGATTTACGATGCCTTATTCGTTGGGATGTCGCGGCTTTTCAGGAAAAAGTTGTATTTGCATCATCATAGTTATCTGTATTTAAACTGCACCCCCTGGGCGGCCAGATGGTTGATGACTGTAGCGGGAAAGGGGGCTGTTCATATCGTTGCCTGTGAAAAAATGGCGGCTGATCTGAAACGGTTATATCCCACGGTAATCAAAACACGGGTAATTTCAGGAATTGCTGCACTTGAGGTTTGGGATGATGAGGTACGCCAACGCGAAAAAGTAAAATCGGTCGGTTTTCTGAGCAATATCAGTGCAGAAAAGGGAGTATTCGAGTTTCTGGAGGTGGCAGAAAGGGCAGGGCAGGATAATTTACCCCTGCGTTTTGTGCTTGCGGGGCCATACCATGATGATAATGTAAAGGCCCGGGTTGAAGAGCGTATCGCCGTTATGAATAACCTTGTATATACCGGCGCGGTTTATGGGGTCGATAAGCAGGCATTTTTTGATTCCATCGATGTTTTTCTTCTTCCCTCTCATAATGAGTCAGAAGGCTTGGTTATTCACGAAGCAATGAGCAGGGGGGTCCCGGTAATTGCTTATTCCAGAGGGTGTATTGAGCAAATTATTTCGGAGCAGGTTGGGCTGCGGCTACATTCCAGTGACAACTTTGCCGAGAATGCCCTTAATCAAGTAAAAGTATGGCTAGAAAATCCATCCGCATATCAGCAGGTCTCGCATGCCTCGCTTAAGCAATTTCTTCAGGCGCGCGCATTACACGTGAAATACTTCAAAATGTTGTGTGCAGAATTCTTCGAGAAGGAGATTCCTCGGTGATTAGAGAGGTGCTATGTCATTGTTGAGAAATCTGAGTAACATGAGTTTAGAGATGGTTCTGCCTATTGTCTTCTGGCCGAAATTTTCTGTTACTTCGTTCAAGATGATTTCCGATTTGGCGCGCCAAGGTGTATTGCCAGGAACGGTTATAGATGTCGGGGCCAATGTGGGTCAATTTGCGGTGGCCTCGGCCAAGTTGTTTCCTAATGTATCCGTTCATTCCTTTGAGCCGAATCCTGATTGCGTGGCGCTGTTGAAAAAACACGTTAAGCCGCTTGGAAATGTAAAAGTTTATCCAATTGCATTGGGTGATGAAGAAGGCGAGGTGGCCTTTCATGTGAATTCGCACAGTCATTCCAGCTCCATTTTGCCGTTGTCCAGCAATCATTTGGAGGCTTTCCCTGATGCGCGAGAAGTAAACTCGATCCGGGTTAAGGTTTCTACGCTGGATAGGGTTTTTTCCGGTATTGAATTAGCCGCGCCGGTCTTGTTGAAGCTGGATGTGCAGGGCTATGAGGCGCAGGCTTTGCGAGGCGCAGTGGAAACGCTGAAGCGCGTGGACTATGTCATCCTGGAAGCGTCTTTCAAGCCGATGTATGAAGGCGAGATGTTGTTTATGGAAGTCGTTCGTTTGATGGAAGCTTATGGGTTTTCCTTTTTGCGTCCGGTGGGTTGGCTGAATGATCCGAAAACAGGCGAGATTATTCAGATGGATGCCTTGTTCCGGCGTAACGTGGATGCGGTGCCTTAATGATGTGCAGCCTTGGATGTGGGCCGTCACTTCGCGTACCAAGTGGGGAGGTGTGGCTGGTTTGCCGCCATCAAACCCGCTTCAGAGAGTCATTTTGTTGATTTGTCAGTCATCAGTCGTGATGGGCAGTTTTTAACGACAACCCGAATCGGAAAATAGGGTGAAAAATAAATGATACAATATGTGTTAATGTATTCATTAAGGAGTGCTCAATGAGCCTGAGAACGAGTGATGTCGTGCCGATCAGTGAAGCTCGTGCACGGCTAACGGAACTTGCGGAGGAAGTGGTCGGCGGCACCGAAAAGGTACTGACCAAAAATGGGTCCAGTTACGTTGCTATTGTTGATGCCAAAAAACTTGACTATTACCATGCCCTCGAGGAGGAACATGCAGGCCTGGTGCTGCTGGATGAGGCAGAATTGGGTTTGAGGCAAATTCTCGCCGGGCAGAAAGTGTCGTACGCTGACTTGATGCAAGCCCTTGCAGACTGATGACGCTGCCAGTTAATGCCAGGGTTGAAGCCTCCCCGAATTTCCTGTCCAACTTGGAAGCAGCGCACCAGTTTTTTGTGGGTCAGGATGCGGAGTCAGCGCCGGCACGACTGAGAAAGCTGAAAGCAGAACTTCGCGAAATGGTTGCGCTGTTATCTTGGTCCCCTGGCAGTGGTCGACCTGCACGGTTTTTATCAGGTAGGTCTGCACAGACTCGGCTACGAACAGAGGCGGTTCTGCGGCTGGCAGATCAGGCTGGGTTGCCGTTTTTACGAGAGAGTGTCGTCGGTCAGCACATCGTTTTGTACGCGCACTCGGACGTGGAAGTAGTTCTGCTGGCTTTGAAGCATCAGCGACAACTGGTGTACTGTACTAACCCTTCTGATTGACTTTAAAGATTCATTGCTTGGGTATTTATGGGTGTATATACTAAGCGTATATCTTTCTTGTTTGGGAGGAATATGACATACGCTCGTGTATTTCAATCTGGAAACAGTCAGGCAGTGCGCCTGCCTAAGGAGTTTCGCTTCACTACAGATCAGGTGGAAATTTTTCGCAGGGGGGATGAAATTGTCCTGCGTGAACACCCAAGCAGCGCCATTGCGATATTTGATGCTTTGAGCAATCTGCCGGAAGATTTCATGGTTCAAGAGCGTGAGAACTTGGTGCCACAGGAACGCGAGAGTTTCTGATGGCAGTGCGCTTCCTGCTGGATACCAATATCTGTATTTATATTGCTAAACATAATCCGCCCGTCGTGCGGGCGCGATTCGCCCGACATTTGGCCGATGAGCTTGCCATGTCAGTGGTGACCCTGGGTGAGCTGCGATTTGGCGCAGAAAAAAGCCAGTCCCGTGAACGTGCGATAACAGTGATCAGCCAACTCGAATCCGCCATGCTAATTGCGCCATTGACGGAAACCGTCGGGGAACACTATGGGCAGATTCGTGCTGCGTTGCAGCGTAGCGGGCAGATGATTGGTAATAATGACCTATGGCTTGCCGCACACGCTCGAGCAGAGGGATGGGTTCTGGTGACCAATAATGAGCGAGAATTTGTTCGTGTCGAAGGCTTGCAGGTCGAGAACTGGGCTGTTTGATGGTTTTGGTGATCTAGTTGGTAGCGACCTGTTTGAATGGTTCGATCCATTCCTTGATATGCCGCAAGTGTTGTGTGGCCATTGATGTGGATCGACAATTGCGTGACAAATGTTCTATTGTGAGCTACATTCGTAGTAAATATGGCTACGAATATGCTTGCATCACTTCTACTGGGTAGTTATCGTAGACGTGCTTTGGGGTTGCTATTGCTACACCCAGAGCAGTCTTACCATGTTCGCGAAATCGCGCGCCAAACCGGTACCTCGGTTGGCTCATTGCACAAGGAACTCGCCAGGCTGGCACAGGCTGGGTTGTTGCTGCGCAAGGAAATCGGCAATCAAGTGCATTATGCGGCCAATACACAATGTCCGATTTTTTCTGAATTGCAAGGTTTGTTGCGGAAGACTTCCGGCGTGGCCGATGTTCTGCGTGAGGCGCTGGATGTTATTGTTGAGCGGGTTGCCGTGGCGCTGGTGTTTGGCTCGATAGCTAGAGGCGAAGAGCAGGCAGGTAGTGATGTGGATGTGCTGGTGGTTGGAAGTGTGCCGTTCGTCGAGGTGGTTAAGGTATTGTATCCAGCACAGACTATGTTGCAGCGCGAGATCAACCCAGTAGTGTATGCGGCAGATGAATTCCGGCGCAAGTTGGCGGGCGGCGATGTCTTCCTGAGCGGGATTGTGAGGGGCGAAAAAATATTCTTGATCGGGGATGGTCATGACCTTGGAAAACTTGCTGGCAATTCACCGCCTGGTGGTGCATGAGCCTACTCGTGAAGGTATATCAAAGTTGCTGGCGGCAGCAGCGCGCAATATCGCCGACGCCAATGTAACGTCTATCAGCGGCGAGAACCGTTTTGATGCGGCCTACAAGGCCATCATGCAATGTGCGATGGCGGCATTGTGGGCAAACGGCTATCGCACTTCGACCAGTCAGCCCGGACATCACCTGACAGCTATTCAGGCATTGCCTAAAACAATAGGGCTGGATAACGATACCGTGATTGTGCTGGATGCTTTGCGCAAGCAACGCAATGTTTCTGATTACGAGGGTGACCCAATCAGCGATGGGGCGGTGGATGCGTGCATTGAAAATGCCAATCTGCTTTATAAAAAAGTTTCTGGCTGGATAAGCGCTAGCCACCCCAATCTAATTGATTAATTTAATACACTTTTTTTCGCCGCAAGTCTTGCGCAGTGCACAACAAAAAGCGATTTTCCAATGAAAATCCTGATCCACGGCATCAACTATTCCCCTGAGCTAACCGGTATCGGCAAGTATTCCGGCGAGATGGCGGAATGGCTGGCTGCGCGTGGGCATGAGGTGCGGGTGGTGACAGCTCCGCCTTATTATCCAGAGTGGCGGGTGGGGGCGGGTTATTCGGGGTGGAAGTATCAACAGGAAGGCCGTCGTTCTACTCAAGGGGGGCTATCCGTATGGCGCTGTCCATTGTGGGTGCCGGCGCGGCCATCCGGGGTGAAGCGTTTGCTGCATTTGGCGAGTTTTGCCTTGAGCAGTTTGCCGGTGATGTTGCGCCAGGTATTCTGGAAGCCGGATGTGGTATTCGTAATTGAGCCGCCGCTGATGTGTTCTCCGGCGGCTTTACTGGTTGCGCGCATGAGCGGTGCGCGGGCGTGGCTGCATGTGCAGGATTTCGAGGTGGACGCCGCATTCGATCTGGGAATCCTGCCGCCAGGGGTGTTGCGATCCTGGGTGTTGCGTATCGAAAGTGCTTTGATGCGGAAATTTGATCGTGTCTCCACGATTTCACGCAATATGCTGGCGCGTCTCGCTGACAAGGGGGTTGAACGCGAGCGCTGTGTCTTGTTCCCGAACTGGGTGGCGACGGAAGCAATATATCCATTGCCTGTGCCTGGTGTGATGCGAGGGGAGCTTGGCATTGAGGCGGATAAAATTGTGGCGCTTTATTCCGGCAATATGGGCGAAAAGCAGGGCCTGGAGGTGGTGCTGGATGCGGCGCGTCTGCTGACATCCTCGCATATCCAGTTCGTGCTGTGTGGAGACGGTGCCGCGCGGCAACGCCTGATGCATGCCCATCAGGATTTAGGCAACGTGATCTGGATTCCCCTGCAACCCCTGGAGCGCCTGAATGATTTGCTTGGCATGGCGGATATTCATTTGCTGCCGCAACGCGCAGATGCGGCCGATCTGGTAATGCCATCCAAGCTTACGGGCATGCTGGCAAGCGGCAGGCCGGTGGTGACCACTGCGCACCCCGACACACAGGTGGCAGAGGTGGTGCGGGAGTGTGGGGTGGTTACGAAGCCGGGCGATGCCGATGCGCTGGCGCAGGCCGTGCTGCTGTTGGCGCACGACGAGCTTATGCGGGCGAAGTTGGGTGAGCGTGCGCGCGCCTATGCCTTGGCACATCTGGAGCGCGATGTGGTGTTGACGGGATTCGAGCAGACATTGCCGGAAATTTGTTAGACCCTTGAGGCTTCGTGCCTGTTTTCGTATGAGAGGCAGTTGGATGTGCTAAAGGCGAATTCAGGAGAAAACCCCAAGAAGAAGCCTGAAAACTGGCTAATTTGAAGAAGTTTGGAGAAGCGTTACCTTGTTTACTCGAAAGCTAGCATCCAGAGTGATCCCATGAGCTACCGGGGTTTACTTAAAGAACATTCCAGTGCGCTGAATGCAGCTTTGCACGTACTGGATTGGGCAGGGATTGTTTTTTCTGCCTGGATTGCACACCGTGTTTATCTCGATGGCTGGAGTTTGTCTCCCTCATATTTTATTGTTGTCGGCGTGGTGTTGTTGTTGTCGGCGTTGTTGTTTCCCCGTTTTAATCTTTATCAGGCATGGCGAGGCGCGTCGCTTTTCGATGAGGTGAAGGCGGTTACTCTGGCCTGGGCCCTGGTATTGTTTCTGTTATTTACCTTTGCATTCACCACCAAAATGGGAATTAATTTTTCCCGTGGCTGGATAGGTACCTGGGCTTCGCTGGGCTGGATTGCTCTGATCAGTGGCCGAATTTTTTTGCGTGTGGGATTGCGCTGGCTGCGCAGCCATGGTTTTAATCAGAGGCGGATTGTGATTGTGGGAGGCGAAGGTCTGGGCGAGGAACTGGCCAAGCGCCTGCAGGCATCTTCCTGGATCGGCCTGCAGGTGGAGGGTTTCTTCAGTGCATGTCAGGATCACCCAGAACCGGGGGTGCCGATTCTGGGCGGGTTGCCGGATGTGGCGGCGTATGTGGAAGAAGAACGTATCGACCAGGTGTGGATTGCGCTGCCGATCAGGGAGCAGGATAAGGTGGAGTCATTGCTCCATGCCTTGCGCCATAGCGCTGTGGATATCCGTTTTATCCCCGACATTTTCGGCTTCCGGCTGCTGAACCATTCCGTGACGGAGGTGGCCGGGTTTCCGGTGATGAATCTCTCCGTCACGCCGATGGTGGGTGTGAACCGCTGGTAAAAGCGCTGGAAGACAGGGTACTCGCTTCGCTTATTCTGCTCCTGATCAGTCCGCTCCTGCTGGTGATCGCCATGGGCGTGAAATTCAGCTCACCCGGTCCGGTACTGTTTCGGCAGAAACGCCAGGGGTGGGATGGGCGGCATTTTACGGTGTATAAATTCCGCAGTATGGTGGTGCATCGGGAAGGGAGCGGCCAGCTCACCCAGGCCTCCAAAGGCGATGCCCGTGTGACGCCATTGGGTGCGTTCCTGCGCCGGACCAGTCTGGATGAGCTGCCGCAATTCTTCAACGTGCTGCAGGGCACGATGTCCATCGTGGGGCCGCGTCCGCATGCGATCGAGCACAATGAGCAATACAAGGATCTGGTGGACGATTACATGCTCAGGCACAAGGTGAAGCCCGGGATCACGGGCTGGGCCCAGATTAATGGCTGGCGCGGAGAAACCGACACCATAGAGAAAATGCGCAAGCGGGTTGAGTATGACCTCTACTACATTGAAAACTGGTCTTTGTGGTTCGACCTGCGCATTATTCTGCTGACGGTGTTCAAGGGTTTTATTGACCGGAATGCTTATTGAGTAGCTGAGTAAGTTTTACGGGATAATTTCTATCCTGAATCTAGTCGCACAGCCGTTTGGGAGCCAGAAAATAGGTCCGTGGGGCATTCAAAGAACCGTTAAGGCCTTATAATGCCCAGCATTTATTCCCTATTTATATGCTCTCCAAACCCAACTTAAAGTCCCGCTTTGCAACATGTTCAATGCAAAGAATAAGGATCTGGCACTAAGTGTCAAACCATCTACCCATGAGTAGCAAAGATCTTTACCTGCGCTTGCTGCGCTATGTTTTCCCTTACTGGCGGATATTCCTCGTCTCTATCCTTGCCATGGTCGTGACGGCAGCGACCGAGCCGGCCTTTGCGGCGTTGCTGAAGCCCATGCTGGATGGCAGTTTCGTCGAGAAAGATCCGGAAACCATGCGCTGGATGCCGATCCTGATCGTGCTGATTTTTGTGGTGCGTGGGGTCGCGACTTATGCCAGCTCCTATACCATCAGCTGGGTCTCCAACAAGGTGGTGATGGATTTGCGCGAACTGATGTTTGCGCGCATGGTGAATCTGCCGACCCGTTATTTTGCCAACAACACTTCGGGTGCTTTGATTTCCAAGGTTTCCTATGATGTCAGTCAGGTGACCGATGCGGCGACGGGTGCAATTACCGTGATCGTGCGGGATTCTCTTACCATCGTCGGGCTTCTTGGCTGGTTGCTGTACCTCAACTGGAAACTGACTCTGGTCGCGGTGATAGTGACGCCTGCCATTGCGCTGGTGGTCAAGGCCTTCAGCGGCCGCCTGCGGGCAATGAGCCGCGGGTCACAGCGCTCCATGGGGGATATCACGCATGTGCTGGAGGAAACGATCGAGTGCCACAAGGTGGTGAAGATTTTTGGCGGGCAGGAATATGAGATGCGGCGCTTTCACGATGCGGTCAACGCGTTGCGCCGCTTCAATCTCAAGCAGGCGGTGGCCGCATCCGCCAGCGTGCCGATTGTGCAGTTTTTTGCCGCCATTGCCGTGGCGGTGATTGTTTACATGGCGTCTGCCCAGTCAGCTGCGAACCAGACTACAGTGGGCGGATTCGTATCATTTCTGACCGCCATGCTGATGTTGCTTGCGCCGCTGAAGCGCCTGACCGGTGTTAATGAGAGCTTGCAGCGCGGCCTGGCTGCGGCGGAGAGCGTCTTTGCCCTGATCGATGAAGAAGCGGAGCCGGATGCAGGCCGCCAGCGTCTGGAGCAGTCAAAAGGGGCGGTGGAGTTTCGCGATGTCAGCTTCTCCTACACCAATGACAGGCAGGCTCTGGACCATGTTTCCCTGGCCATCAGGCCGGGCGAGACGGTGGCGCTGGTGGGGCAGTCCGGCAGCGGAAAAACCACACTGGTGAATCTCCTGCCGCGTTTCTATCATCCCGCCGGTGGACAGATTCTGGTGGATGGGCATGATATCGAACAGCTCAATCTTGTCGACCTGCGCGCCAGTATTGCGCTGGTGAGCCAGGACGTGGTGCTGTTCAATGATACCGTCGCCGGGAACATTGCCTATGGCCGCCAGGCGGGCGCCAGCGAAGCGGAAATCATCGCTGCCGCCGAGGCTGCCCATGCGATGGAGTTTATCCGCGAGATGCCGGAAGGATTGCAGACCTTTGTCGGCGAGAACGGGGTGCGCCTTTCCGGCGGACAGCGCCAGCGTCTGGCGATTGCGCGTGCCATCCTGAAGAATGCGCCTATCCTGATCCTCGACGAGGCAACTTCGGCGCTGGATACCGAGTCGGAGCGCCACGTCCAGGCTGCGCTGGAAAATCTGATGCAGGGCCGCACCACCATCGTCATCGCGCACCGCCTTTCGACTATCGAGCATGCGAATCGTATCGTCGTGATGCAGAAAGGGCGTATTGCAGAAATTGGCAACCATCGCGAATTACTCGATAAGGGTGGTATTTATGCACGTTTGCACAGCCTGATTGCAGATGCCTGAAACTGCGCCCATCCGTGAGCATGCCCCTTCTTTCCTGGTGATCCATGTGACCCGCATCGGGGATACCATGATGGGCACTCCCGTTCCGCGTGCGATTGCCAGGGCTTTCCCCGGCAGCGAGATTACCTGTCTTGGGCACCCCAATCGATATCGCGTTCTGGAAAACCTGCCATTCATTCACTGTATTGGCGCGATTACCAAGAACCAGGCGTTGTGGCGCGGCTGGCTTGGAGGCAAGAAATGGGATTACGCGATTGTCTCCGGCTTCGATGAGCTGCTGGTGGCTTATGCCCTGCGGGTAGCGCACAAGGTTGTGGCCTTCCAGCAGGCGGACGAGCGTCTGAACCGGCAGCTCTACCGTGTCGTCGAGCCGCCGCCATTCAATTCCATGCATGGCGTGCGACAGCTCCTGATGCTGCCGGAGGCGTTAGGCATTGCGCCTGACGGCTACCGGCTGGCTTACCGCGTTACACAGGAAGAACAGACTGCCGCCCGGGAACAGTTGCGGAAACTGTGGCCGGATCGCGCTTCGCCTCTGGTGGGGCTGATGCTTGAAAGCTTCCCGACCAAACCCTACCGTGACTGGCCGGCAGAGCATTTTGTGCAACTGAGCCGCCGTATTCTGGATGCTTATCCCGACGCCTGTTTCATCTTGCTCGGAGGCGGGTTGCCGCCGGAAAAGACCGCGTTGTTTCATGAGGTTTTCGGGCAACGGGTTGCCAATCTTTCCGGCTGTCTCTCCCTGCGCCAAAGTGCTGCGATCATGGCCGAGCTGGACCTTTATGTCGGGGTGGACACCGGCCCCACGCATATCGCCGGGGCGCTGGACGTACCGATGGTCGCCTTATATCACTGCCTGCACCCCAGTGAAGGGTTGAAACCGCTGGAGCGTTCGCGCTTATGGATTCTCGATCTTCCTCTGGATAAAGGCGAGATTTGCTCCAGCCAGACGCCTCTTTCCCGGATCACCGTCGAGACGGTGTGGGAATGCGCCAGGGCGGCTCTGGCCGAGTCTTTGTTACCCTCTTCAATTTCAGCGAATCAACCCGAACATGGCTAATTCCCCGCTTCATATTGTCCACACGGAAAACTCCTGCGGCTGGGGCGGGCAGGAAATCCGCGTGCTCACCGAGGCCGCCGGAATGATCCGCCGCGGCCACCGTGTGACCATTCTCTGCCCTGCCGAGGCCAGGATTTATGCTGCTGCCCAGCAGCGAGGCATCCCCGTTGTTGCCCTGCCGATTGCGCGCAAGAACCTCAAGGGTTTGTTTGCGCTGCGCCGCTGGCTGGCCGGGCACCGCCCCGATGTGGTGAACACCCACAGCTCGACCGATACCTGGCTGACTGCGCTGGCGCGTCTTTCGCTGCAAGGACTGGCGGTCGTCCGCACACGCCACATTTCGGCACCTGTGCCGCGCAACATGCCCTCGCGCTGGCTTTATCGCCATGCGGTGGATCGCATCGCCACCACCGGCGAGGCCTTGCGCCTGCAACTGGTGAAGGGTCTGGATTTGCCGCCGGAGCATGTCATTTCCGTGCCGACCGGGATCGATCTGGCGCATTATTGTCCCCAGCCAGAAGAGGTCCGCGCCAGGATACGTGCCGAACTGGGGGTTTCCCTTTCCGCGAAAGTGATTGGCATCGTCGCCACGCTGCGCAGCTGGAAAGGCCACACCTTCCTTCTGCAGGCATTTTCCGCACTGGCGGCGAAAGATCCCGGACTGGAACTGATTATTACCGGTGATGGCCCGATGCGCGAGCAGATTGCCGGATGGGCGGAACAATCGGGCTTCGCCGGAAGAATCCATCTGACCGGCCAGCGCGAGGATGTGCCCGCCGTGCTGGCGGCGATGGACGTGTTCGTTTTGCCGTCCTACGCCAACGAAGGCGTGCCCCAGGCGCTGATGCAGGCGATGGCGGCGGGTTTGCCGGTGGTGTCCACGCATGTCGGCGCGATTGACGAACTGGTAGCGGACAAGCTGAGCGGTTTTCTGGTTGAGCCGAAGAATGCCCTTCAGCTGGAGGAAAAGCTGGAGGAGCTGCTGCAAAATCCCGGTTTGTGCGCCCGTTTTGGCAGTGAGGGGCGAAAAATCGTGGCGGCGCGCTATTCCCTCGATGCGATGCTGGATGCCATGGAAGGGATTTTCTATTCCTGTGTGCAGCGCTGATTGCCAGGCGCGCATCTCATGAAAATTGCTTTTATCACCACCAATCTCAGGGGCGGGGGCGCGGAAAAGGCAGTCGTCAAACTGGCATCCCTGCTGGCGCAAAGATCGCACGAAGTGCATGTCATTCTGCTCGAAAATATCGTCGAGCACGAACTGGACCCGGATTTCAGGCTGCACGCGCTGTCGCGCCCAGGCAGGGCGCGGAGTAAGGGCGTTCTCGGCAAGTATCTGGCCGCCTTGAAGCTGCATTTTCTGGTGGCGCGTCTGCAACGCCCAACACCTTTCGATCTGATTGTTTCAACCCTGCCATACGCGGATGAAGTGGTTTCCATCGCCCATTTGCCGCGTGTGTGGTATCGCATCGCCAATACCCTGTCCGCAGAAATCGCAGCGTTGCGCAAGTCCAGCCCAGGGAAGGCGGAGCGGCGTGTGGAACGATATCGCAGCCTGTATTCTGGACGGAACCTGATCGCCGTGTCACAGGGTGTGGCGGATGATCTGAGATTGAACCTGGGGCTCCAGGCCAATATCGTGCAGATCTACAACCCATTCGATATCGGGGATATTCGCCGTCTGGCCGGCGAAGCGGATCCCGAGCTGCCTGCCGTCCCCTATATGGTGCATGTCGGGCGCTTTGCTCCGCAGAAGCGGCATGATCTGTTGTTCGAGGCTTTCAAGCCCTTTGCCGCGACGCACAAGCTGGTGCTGCTGGTGAACCCGGATGCCAGACTCGAAGCTATGCTGAACCACTATGGAATCCGGGAGAGCGTAATCCTGGCCGGCTTCCGGAAAAATCCCTATCCCTGGTTGAAACATGCCGACTTGCTGGTATTGTGTTCGGACCGCGAAGGCATGCCCAACGTGCTGGTCGAGGCCATGATCTGCGGCACCCAGGTGGTGAGCACCGATTGCCCTTCAGGCCCGCGCGAGGTGATGACGGGTGAATTGGCCCGTCGCCTGGTGCCGGTCAACGATGTCCAGGCACTGGCCGGCGCCATGGGAGATGCCTTGGCGCACCCCATTCAGCTTGGCGGGATGGAATACGAGAAATTTACTGCGGCTCATGTGGCGGAAAAATATGAAAGCCTGGGCAGACTCTGGAAAAAGGGCTTATAAGCGAAAATGTGCGGCATTCTTGCATTGATCGACACTCCCTGGCAGCAGGATTGCCGCCAGGCCCTCGCCACCCTGCATAGCCGCGGACCGGACGACCAGGACATCCTGCAACTTCCCGGCGTGGCGCTGGGGCATGCCCGGCTTGCGGTAATCGATGTGACGGGCGGCAAGCAGCCGATGCAAACTCCGGACGGGCGCTACGCGATTGTCTTCAACGGAGAAATCTACAACTTCCAGTCGCTGCGTGATGAATTGACTGCACGGGGCCATGCCTTTGCAAGCCATTCGGATACCGAGGCGATTCTCTACGGTTACGCGGAATGGGGAAGTGCAGTGGTGGAGCGGCTGGATGGCATGTTCGCATTCGCCATCTGGGATACCTCTCTCCGCACCCTGTTCGCCGCCCGCGACCGGACCGGCATCAAGCCCCTGTTCTATTCCACAGCCGGTGGTTTTTCCCTGGCTTCTACCCTGGAGCCGTTTTTCCAGCTCGAGGGCTTTTCGCGGCAGCTTGACTACGAAGCCTTGCGGGATTTTCTGGCCTTCCAGACGGTGCTTGCCCCGGCTTCCTTCCTCAGGCAGGTGCGCCAGCTGCCACCGGCATCGCGCCTGATCTACCAGGCGGATTCGCGGCAACTGACCGTCGAGCGCTACTGGATGATTCCAGCGGCGACGGAATTAAGCCCAGCCCGGCCGGAAGCGCTTGTGGAGGAGTTCGATCATCTTCTGCAAGCCAGCGTGCGCAGCCAGATGGTGTCCGATGTGCCGCTGGGTGCTTTTCTGAGCGGCGGCATCGACAGCAGCCTGATGGTGCATTACATGGCCGCCGCCGGCGCGAAGCCCTTGCGCACTTTCAGCATGCGTTTCCGCGAAGCCGCTTATGACGAAACCTCCCACGCCGAGGCCGTGGCCCGGCAATATGGCACGGAGCACCATATCATCGATGCGCCGGACATTGGCCCGGACAAGTTGCTGGCAGCTATCCATGGACTGGACCAGCCGCTTGCCGACCCCGCCTACATCACGACTTCCGAACTTTCGCGCCTGACGCGAACCGGCGTTACCGTAGCGCTCAGCGGCGATGGCGGCGACGAACTGTTCGGTGGCTATGCGCGTTTCCTCGATGTGGAGGAAAATTATCCGGATGGCATGATCAAAGGGATGCTGCGCAAGCTGGTTGACCTGGGCATCATGCCGGGTTCGCTGCTGCGGCGCGGCCTGGCTGGGCAGGACATGCTGCTCTACCGCAAGGTCGAGCTCGGACCCTACCAGACTTCGCGCAAGAGTTTTAAAAACTACCTTGCGCCTGCTGCCTGGGCGGCCTGCCATCCGGAAAATACACTGGAAGGATGGCGCAGTCTGGCACTCGCTTTTGGCGGGCGCATGGATACCGGCAGCCTGATGCGCGCGGACCTGTGGACCTATCTCAGCGAAAATTGCCTGGTCAAGACCGATCGGGCCAGCATGCTGCATAGTCTGGAGGTGCGCGTACCGATGCTGTCGAATGCGATCCTGGACCGGGTGCTTGCACTGCCTGCCCGCGTCCATTTCGATGGCGAGGGCGGGAAGGCGATTCTGCGCCAGCTGGCGCAGCGGCATTTGCCGCAACAGGTCTGGAACCGCCCCAAGCATGGATTTTCCGTGCCGCTGCAGGATTATTTCAACGGCCAGTGGCAGCAAGTCGGCGATGATTTTTTCAGCCAAAGCCAGCGCATTGCGCCATTCCTGGACGGTGATGCCCTGAATGCGCTGTGGAAAGATGCCAAAACCGGCAAGGCTTCGCGGCGCCTCGCTTATACTTTTCTGGTGCTGCTGATCTGGCTGGACAACCACAAACTGGATATTTGAAGGCAAGACTATGATGGACTGGACAAAACTGACCGACGACCCCAACAACTCCGAGGCGCGCTGCAAGGTGCTGCAGGAATTAGTGCAGCGACGCGCTATCCATACGGATGTGGATTTGATGGACTACCTGGTGCGGCGCATTGGCGGGAAGCGCGTGCTTGATATCGGGGTGGTATCTCACACCATGGATTATGTGACGCGGAAAGGCTGGCGTCACGCCATCGTGGCGCAACAGGCGGGGTATTGCCTGGGTCTGGATATCCTTGAAGAACCGGTGAAGAAGCTGTGCGAGCTGGGCTACAACGTGCGGGTTGCCGATGCCACTTCCGATGCCGATCTGGGCGAGCGCTTCGATGTTGTTTTTATCGGCGATGTGGTGGAGCACGTGGACAACCCGGTCAGCCTGCTCAAATTCGCCGGGCGTCACCTTGCGGTTGGCGGCTCGATTCTGGTCGCCACCCCCAATCCCTTCAGCCGCAAATTTTATCGCCGCTTCCGTCGTGAAGGCACCAGTGTGGTCAACCTCGATCACGTGGCCTGGATCACGCCTTCCATGGCGCTGGAAATCGGGCGCCGGGCAGGCCTGGAGCTGGCGCATTATCACCTGGTAAAAAAAGATCCGGCTGAACCCGTCACCCGTATGTTCCGGCGCTTTGCCCGGCGCTTTGCCCCGATCGAATTTTCCTTCCCGGATTTTCTCTATGAGTTCCGCCTTCCCGCAGCAGAATGATGCCGGAATGAGGGAGACTCTCGGGAAGGGCGCGGAACCGACGCCGCCTCTTGCATCAAGGCGCTGCTACCAGATCAACCTTCAGGCCGGGATGGGCGGTGGGGAGATTTACACCCGGTTTTTTACCCAGGCCCTGCTTGCCCTGGGCTGGGAAACCAGGCTTTATGTGCGGCGAAATTCCTGGCTGGCGGAGAACCTGGATATGCCGGGCGTCGAACTGACCCCGGTGGATGAGCGGGACGAAATCCCTCTTCTCCTGCCCAATGATGGCGCCCCTGTCTTTGCCCATACGCCATTTTCCGGGCTCACGGCGCAAAAGATTCGCAGCGCCCACCCTTTTATCTGCTTCGCGCACATGCCCCTCTATGGGCGAGATCCTTCTCCCTACCGCGATTGCGACTGGATCATCGCCGTTTCGCAGTATGTCATCGACAGCATCCGTGCTGCCGGCATTCTTCACGTTTATCCCGAACCGCTTTACGGCGTCGCCTCGCTTGAGCGCGGCAATGCTGAAGAAGCTCCCATCGCGGCAGATTCCGTTTACGACTGGGACCAGCGCAAGGTACGGGACCGCCTGCTGGGTCTTGTTTATCCGCTCTACCTCCATCTGAAGCCGCGACGTGTTTTTGAGAAGCGCCCTGGCTTGACCCTTGGTATCGTTTCGCGCCTTACACCGATCAAGCAATTCCCTCTCCTGTTCAGCCTTCTGGCCCCAATCCTCCGCAAGCATCCCGCCGTGCATCTGGAGATCTTTGGGAGTGGCGGCTATGCTTCGGTGCGCGACCTGCGCCGGGCATTAAGGCCTGTCGCGGGCCAGGTCCGCTTCTGGGGTCATCAGCATGATGTCCGTGCTGTGTATCGCCAACTCGATTATCTGATGACGGGTTTGCCGGAAAAGGAAGCCCTCGGTCTAAACGTGATCGAGGCGCAAGCCTGTGGAACACCCATACTGGCTGTGAATGCGCCACCTTTCGTGGAAACGGTCCTGCATGAGCGGACGGGTTTTCTTTATGCTGATCCACGGGCGGATCAGGGGAAGGATTTCGGGCGCTTGCTTGAGCGCCTCCTCACAGCGCCGCGCCCCAACCCCCTGGACCACCCTGAGCATCTGCAACGCTTCAGTGCGGACGCCTACCGGGCGAGACTGGGCGCTTTCATGGAGAAAATCCGGAAGGCCGATGGAGAGCACGTATAATACGGCCCGTGGTAGATAAGCATACTCAACAGAGGAAAAGGCACGCAACATGGCCAAAAGATTTGTACGTCTAAGAATAGCCCTTGGCAAGGCATATCGCAGCCTGTTTCCCCTGCCGCAGCCAAAAAACAGCGACGGCAAACGCTATGTGAACCTTGGCAGCGGGAAGAAAACCGATCCGCGATTTATCAATATCGATGGCTATCCCCATCGCAACATTCACCATGTGCATCGAATCGACAAGCTTCCATTTCTTGCCGACGAATCCGTCGATTTCGCCTACGCCAGCCACTGCCTTGAGCATTTTTCATACCGGGAAACATTACTTATCCTGAGCGAATGGTGCCGGATATTGAAACCGGGCGGGGTTCTGCGCTTGTCCGTGCCGGATTTTCGTCAGCTGGAGAAAATCTACGAACACTCGCAACAGGATTTGAGCGTCATTCGGGAAATGCTGTGCGGGGGGCAGGATAATCCCTTCAATTACCACTATGCCGTATTCGATGAAAAACTGCTGACCAGAGAGCTTTTGGCCAGTGGTTTTACTGTCGTGCGCCCCTGGCAATCGGACGTGGTCACGTCATTTGAGGATTTTTCGAGCGCCGCCGTTGCCGCCGGGGACGAAAGCATCCCGATCAGCCTCAATCTTGAGGCGGTAAAGTGAAGCCCGTGCTTAACCTGATAGAGATGGTTTAATTCATGGGCGCACAAACAAGCGGCCTCTACCTGGTAAATCCTAAAGGATTCTGGGCAACCCCGTTGGCAGAAGGGCTTGAAAAGCTGGGCTGCGAACTTCTCTGGAACCAGTGGGCACCAGATGAATCGACCTTGTCAAAAGTCGATTTCTGCATCGTCAATTTCAACGAGGGCGTCCGTCGCCCCTTCGACCTCTGGAAGCTCAAACGCCGACTGGGGAAAAATGTCCCTATCATCGGTATTGACCGGGATGGGCCATGGCACATGGGGTTTCGCCGGCGCCGGCTGCTCGCTTTCAAATGGCTGAAGCTGCTGGACATCTACGCGACGCATACCCTCCAGCCGACCTGGCATTTTGCGCCTGCAACGCTCTATCTGGCCAACGCGGCATATACGCCGCACTACAATGTTTCTCCGGAAATGCTGCTGGAAATGCGGAACCCGGATTTTTTCGAGTACGACGTTTCTTTTGTGGGGAATATGGATGGCCAGCGCTATGCGGAACATCGGCAGCGCGCCGAATTTTTCCAGGAACTCACAAAGCGCTTGAGCCCGACCGGAATAAAATTCTTCTTTGAGCATACGGCAAAGGTTCCGCAAGCATTACAGGCAGAAATCGTCCAGAAAAGCCGGATCAACCTGAATTTTCGCTCGTCGGCGGATCACGGCGGCGAGAAGAGCTGGGGGCTGCCTGAGCGCTGCTATGGCGTGCCGGCCCGTGGTGGATTTCTCCTGAGTGATGAACGGGGGCACGCGGCGGATGACTTCATTCCGGGTGACGAGTGGGCCTCATTTGATTCGCTGGATGACTGCGTGGCTAAAATTCATTTTTTCCTCGCCCACTTTGAGCAGAGCCGAAAAATCGCCGAGGCGGCCAACCGCCGTGTCATGCGCGACCATACGTATGACTGCAGGGCAAAGACGCTGTATGACGCAATCAATGACTGGCGTTCACAAACCGACAAATGACTGTTATGAATCCCTCATGTTTAAACTCATCCAGCGTGTGAAATTCATCCTGGCAGCCCGCAAGCTTGGAAGCCGTATCCATTTTCGGGCCGACATCAAAAATCCGGCCAGAATACACCTCGAAGGCAAGGCAAAGATTCTCGCCATGGCATCGGTGGATGGGTCCAAGAACGGAAAGGGCGTCTGGATCGGACGGCAGGTTACCATTAACCCCTATGCCCAGATTCAAGGCGGTCTTGGCGGCATACGCATAGATGACGGGTCCGAGGTAAACAACTTTACTTTCATCAACGGCGACGGCTCCGTGAGGATCGGTAAAAACGTTCTGATCGGGCCGCACGTTACTATCGTCAGCGCAAATCATGGTTTTGATAATCCTGGCCTGCCTATCAAGCAGCAGGAAAGCATCCTGAAGGAAGTCGTGATTGAGGATGACGTCTGGATCGGCGCGAGTGCCGTTATCCTCCCGGGTGTCCATATCGGGAAGGGCTCGGTCGTCGGCGCCGGTGCCGTCGTCACCAAGCGCTGCGCACCGGGCTCCATTCTGTTTGGTGTCCCGGCACGGTGTCATGGCTTTCGATCCGGTTATGAGCCGCCGAATTCATAATAAACGACGCACCTCAATCATCGCCAAATGACACGCACCCCTTTACCCTCGCAGCACCCGGACGATGCCAGCCTCTTTGATGCACGGCGCTGGCTATTGGCGCCGGCAGTGCTTTTTCTGCTGGTGTTGCCTTTCAATCACACGATGGCGCTCCGGTTACTGACCTTGTTTGCAGCATTCGGTGTCGCAATCTGGTTATCCAGAAAACACGCCATGCCCAGGGTGGTGATCAAATGGCCGCTCGTTGCGTGGATTGGCTGTGCATTGCTTTCTGTGGCATGGTCCTTTGATCCGGTTTTTTCCATCGGTGAGATCAAGTCTGAGATCGGCTATGGGATGCTGGCTTTTTTTACCTTCTTCATTCTTACCCGGAGCGAGACTGAATGGCGGCTCTGGCTCAACCTGATTGTGCTATCGCTGGCTTTGACCCTGGCCGCAGGCTTGTTCGGCTACTGGTCATCCTACCCCGGTTACTACGAATGGAATGCTGTGCATGGCTATGTAAGCTACAGCACCTACCTGGCAACCGTGACCCCCTTTCTCCTGATTTGGCTTAAAAACCTGAAAGGCCATTACCGCTGGCTGGGCGCCTTGTTGCTGGCGGTTTTTGTATGGGTTGCCTACCTGAACGCAAACCGCATGTTCTGGATTTCCTTTCTGGCGGTATTGGTCGTCTTTGCGGGTTTTTTTGTATATCGGCAACGAACTGGCCGCGCCAGGTTTCGCATTCTCGTGATATTGCTGCTTGCAATGGCTTTTTCTTCCATGCTGTTCGTCCAGGTGACCAAGCAGCGCCCGACTGATGCCGCCATAACAGCCGGCCAGGCCGGTGAGTCTCATGTCATCAAGACGTTTGCCCAGAGCGAACGATACCGTATCTGGCAATTCTGGACCGAGCGAATCGTCGAACGGCCGCTGACGGGGGTAGGGTTCGGAAGAGATCTTCCCCACCGGATATTCGAAAAACCGGCCGAATGGCCCGATCTGTTTTTTGCACACGCCCACAATCTGGTGCTCAACTATGGCCTGCAGATGGGCATCCCGGGCATCCTGGCACTGCTGTTCCTGTTTGGCGCAATGACGCGGGCGTTCTGGGTTATGGCGCGCCTCCCGGATGAGCGGCACTGGGAAATTGGCCTGGCCGGACTCGGCCTGATTGTTGCCGTATTCAGCAAGAACATGACCGATGACCTTTTCTGGCGGACAGATGCGCTGGTTTTCTGGGCTTTTGCCGGGATCCTTCTCGGCTATGGTGCCCGGCTTGGAACTCTGCCCGCACGATGATGCTACCGGGTAGCTCTCCCAGTTTTCTGCTCATTCGCCGCGACAACATCGGCGATCTGGTCTGCACTACGCCGCTATTCCGTGCCCTGCGCGAGCATTTTCCTGCGGCCCGCATTTGCGCGCTGGTGAATAGCTACAACGCCGCCGTTTTGCAGGGTAATCCGGATATTGACGAAGTTTTTTCCTATACCAAAGCCAAGCATCGGCCGAAAGGGCAGAGTGTCCCGGGGGTCTACTTCGAGCGCATGAAAATGCTGGCAAAATTGCGATCCATGCATTTCGATTATGCCATCCTTGCGGCACCAGGTTTTCAGGAGCGCTCCCTGTTGCTTGCCCGCATGATCGGGCCACGTCATATTCTCGGTTTTAGCGAGAAAACCAAGCCAGCTTCACGTCGCATCGATATGGCTATCCCATTCGAATTTCTTCCTCATCTTCATGAGGCTGAAGATGTCTTTCGTTTACTGCAACCTCTGGGGATTTCCGGCCCCCCTCGTGCCGCCGCAGTCTACGCGGACAAAAGTGAAGTCGAGCGCGTGCATTCCAGAGCGGCCCAAGCCGGGAAAGAGGCCAGGCTGACCATCGGCATCCACATCAGTGCGCGCAAGCCGAGCCAGCGCTGGCCTGCGGACCGGTTCTCTGAGCTGATCCATTCGCTGCGTGAACAGCAGGATGCCCGCTTCATGCTGTTCTGGTCGCCTGGGGATGAAAACAATCCCCTGCATCCGGGAGATGATGGCAAAGCTGCTGAAATGATGCGGACCCTCGGGGATGTACCGATTCTGGCTTATCCGACACACCGGCTGGAGGCGCTGATCGCAGGCCTGTCCTTGTGCGATGCGGTGGTGTGCAGTGACGGCGGGGCAATGCATCTGGCGGCCGGACTGGGCAAGCCGATTCTGTGTTTTTTCGGCCAGTCGGATGCCGCACGATGGCACCCCTGGGGCGTACCCTACGTGTTACTGCAGTCCGAAGGCCGTGATGTGACGGAAATCAGCGTAGCCGAAGCCCTGGCGGGTTTCGGTGAGTTGATGGCAAAGCTCAACTGATTTTCCGCGGGCTCAGGCTGCGGTACAGATCCAGCAGCTGCCGGGCCATGTTTTCCGGCGCCAGGTGGGCGACAGTTTCCCGCGCAGCTGTGCCAATCCGTAAGCGGGTCGATTGATCCGCCAGTTTTGCCATGGCGGATGCCAGCCCGTTCTGATCCAGCGCATCGCAGACAAAGCCATTTTCACCCGCTCTGACCAGTTCTGCCGCGCCGCTCTTGCTGCTGGTGACAACCGGCAGGCCGCAGGCAAATGCTTCCAGTGCGGTGTTGGGGAAGGGGTCATACAGGGTGGGCAACACGAACGCATCGGCAGCGCCGTAGAAGGGTTTGGGGTCTGTCTGGCCGGACGCAAAATGTACTCTGCCGGCTAAACCGAGCGTTCTTGCAAAATTTTGGTAACGCCCCAGATGTTTGTCCTTGCCAACGACCATCAGATGGCTGGCAGGCGAAAGTTCCGCCATGGCCTGAAGCAGCGTTTTCAGCCCTTTGCGTTCAAAGCCTGAACCGACAAACAGGAAGAGGAGAATATCTTCCGGGATGCCGTATTGAGTCCGGATTTTGCTTCTGTGCAGGGCCTTCAGGCCGGGGTGGAAAGCTTCCTGATCCACGCCGCTGTAAATCACGTGGAGCTTTTCCTCTGCCAATCCAAAATAGTGCTGGATTTCTTCTTTGACCATGCGGGAATTACAGATCACTGCTTTCAGGCGAGTGCTCTGGAATAATTTTTTCTCTGCCGCGAGGGTGTAGCGATGGTAAGGGTTCAAGGCAACGCCCAGCTTGCCGAACGGGCCCAGCACGCGGCGGCGCTGCTTCAGCCATTCGCGATGTACGCCATCCCCCGCGCGATAAATGTCGCAGCAGGCAATGCGCTCATGCGACTGCACCAGATCGAAGGGATGTGTTTGCAGCGTGCCGCATACGCAGCGTGCAAAGCTCCAGTCGCGCCACAGGCTGCCGAAGTAGGGCGGGTTGCAAATCAGGGATTCGCCTTCGCCACCGCTTTCCCATTGCCGTGTCACCACGGTGAGGGAGGCGCCTTCTGCCTGTAGCGCCTGAACCGCATTGGCGACAAAGCGCTCGGCGCCGCCGAACGGGGTGTAACGCTGGCGGATAAGGGCGATTTTCATGCGGGAAGGCGATGAAACTGGCTGGGGAGTGAATTTCACTCCCCAGCCGGAGAGCCTAGCTGGCCTGTTGAATGCCGGCGATGAACCAGCTGCCGTTGGGCTGGCTGGTGGATTTCTGGATGTGCCAGATTTCGTTGAAGGATTCTGCGCTGGCGCCTTCCTCTTCGCGGATCAGGCCGGAGAAACGCACGCTGGCGACGACGTGATCGCCCTCGGTGGCGACATCCGCCATTTCGGCGTTGAGGGTGACGACTTCAGTGTGCTGCGGCTTGCCGCCGCGTTCCTGAATTTGCAGGCTGATTTCGGCAAAGATTTCCGGCGTGGTGAATTCGCGGATGTCGTTGATGTCGCCCTTGTCATTGGCATCCTGCAGGCGCAGGAAATTGGCCTTGGCCTGGCGCAGGAAGGGTTCATCCTCGAACCAGGCGGGACGGGTGCTCGCTGCAGCGGGGGCGTTGCTGCCACCTGCTAACGGCTGCATTGCCTGGCGTTCGCTGTGGCTGTTATATGACATGCCACCAGCGGCTGCGGGAACAGGCTGGGGCGCGCTGCTGCGGCGCATGGCGCGGAAAATGAAGAATATGGCGGCGGCGAGTAGCCAGCATCATCAGAATATCCATCATCTTGATGCCGTCAAAGGCGCCACCCATGAACAGCGAAGCCAGCAGACCACCAGCAGCCAGGCCCGCCAGCGGGCCGAGCCACTTGTTGCCGCCCGCTGGCGCTGCGGCTGGCGCAGCAGCCGGTGCCTTGGGCGCTGCCTGCTGGGATACGCTTTCGCGCTGTTTTCCGAAGCTCTTGCTGCCGCCAAATCGCTTGGCGCTGGCTTCGCCGATTACCAGGCCGAAACTGAATACCGTTACCAGGAACAGGGCGAGAAATTTTTTCATTGTCGTCTCTTCAGAAGATAGGTGAGGTAAAGGGATCATTCTACAGGGTTTTCACAAAAACCTTGGAGCGCCGCTGATAGTTATACAGCCCCTGCTTTGCCTTGGGCAGCGTTTCCACGCCCGCTTCGGTGAAACCGCGCTCTACGAACCAGTGGGCGGTGCGCGTGGTGAGTACGAAAAGCTTGCCGAACCCTTTGCGCAGCGCCTCGATCTGCATGTATTCGAGCAGCGCCTCGCCCCGCCCTGCTCCGCGGTAATCTCTGTTCACGGCCATGCAAGCCAGTTCCGCCGCGTGTTCTTCCGGGAAAGGGTAGAGTGCGGCGCAGCCGATGATCAGGCCGTCGTATTCCAGTACGGTGAAGCGGTCGATTTCCATTTCCAGCCGTTCGCGCGAGCGCCTGACCAGCGTGCCTTCGGTTTCCAGTGGCTCGATCAGCGCCAGCAGGCCGCCGACATCGTCAATGGTGGCGGGCCGCAGTGTTTCCAGCATGTCCTCGGCCACCATGGTGCCGATGCCTTCATGGGTAAACAATTCCTGCAGCAGGCCGCCGTCCACATGGCGGCTGATCAGATGCACCCGCGATACGCCATTGCGGCAGGCACGCACCGCGCAGGGGAGGAAGAAGTCGACATCTTCCAGCTGGTCGAGCGCCAGCTCCATGGGCCGGGTCAGGGCGGCCTCTGCCTCCTGCGTGGTGAGGCTGCGCAGCAGCTCTCCGCTTTCGTCAGTCAAGCCGTTGGTGTTGATGAGGAAGATCAGCTTGTCGGCATCCAGTGCAATGGCGGTGGCGGTGGCGACATCTTCCAGCGACAGGTTGAAGACCTCGCCGGTTGGCGAGTAGCCCAGCGGCGACAGCAGCACCATATCGTTCTGCTCGAGGCGGCGAAGGATGCCGATAGCGTCGATTTTACGCACTTCTCCGGTATGCATCAGGTCGATCCCGGTGCGAACTCCCATCGGCTTGGCAGTGACGAAGTTGCCGCTGCCGACGCGAATGTCGGCGCCGGCCATGGGTGAATTCGCCAGGCCCATGGAGAGCAGGGCCTCGATCTCGACCCTTACCGTGCCTGCCGCTTCCTTGACGCACTTCAATGCGGCCTCGTCGGTCACGCGAAGGCCGTTGACATAGCGGATTTCAGCCCCGCGTTCGGTCAGTTCTTCCTCGATCTGCGGCCGTGCGCCATGCACCAGCACCAGTCGCACGCCGAGGCTGTTGAGCAGGTTGAGATCATGCGCCAGCGCAACAAATTGGCCTTCGCTTACGACTTCGCCGCCAAAGGCGATAACGAAGGTCTTGCCGCGGAATTTGTGAATATAGGGCGTAGCGGTGCGGAACCACTGCACGAACACATCCACAAAAACTTCCGGTTTGACGAAACCATCCTTGAGTTTGCTGTTTTTCAGGGGCATCGGTGCGTGTCGAAAAAGTGATTGATGCGGAGATTTTAAGCGCTTTGCCTGCTGGTGCAAGCATAACCTGATGGCAGCCTGTTCCGGTGCGTCAGAAATCCCCCCACAGGGTCTGCATTGCAGCCAGTGCCACGAGGGCTGCGGTTTCGGTGCGCAATACTCGCGGGCCGAGGCGGACGGGCGTGAAGCCGCGGCTTTCTGCAGCGCGAATTTCGTTCGGGGAGAGGCCACCTTCCGGCCCGATCAGCAGGGTGACGGGCGCGCCCGGCGCAGGCAGTTCACCCAGGCTGTGTTGTGCGCCGGGTGCCAGCATGAGATGTTGCGTATCGGGCGGCAGATTTCCCAGCCAGTGGATGAGGGGCTGAATGGGCGCTACCTCAGGCACGCGGTTGCGGCCGCATTGCTCGCAGGCCGAAATCACCACCTGCTGCCAGTGCCGCATCCGCTTTTCGGCGCGGTCCCCAGCGAGTTTGACCACGCAGCGTTCACTGGACAGCGGCTGGATGTGAGTAACTCCCAGTTCCACGGCCTTCTGCAGGGTATAGTCCATCCGGTCGCCGCTGGAAATGGCCTGGGCCAGGGTAACAGCCAGCGGGGATTCGATTTCGCGCTCCCGATAACCGGTGGTTTTGACGGTTACGCCGTTTTTGCTGATGTGCGTGATAGTGGCAGCGTATTCACCACCTTCTCCGTTGAATAGTGTTACCTCGTGGCCCGCTTCCATGCGTAGCACCTTCGTGGCGTGATGGGCCGCATCGGGAGGCAGGTCGAGCGTCTGGCCCGGACCCAGGCGGTAAGGGCAGTAGAAGCGGGAGTTGGGCATGGCGTTTCTCGTCGGGGAAGGCATGCTATATTAGCTAAAAAACCGGACGGAATTAAACCCTGTCTGCTCATGCTTAACATAAATAACAGGGACTCATTTTATGGTTAGCCTGCAAACGCCGGTATGTGACTTTGGCCGGAAGGCACCGGATTTTGATCTGCCCGGTGTTGACGGGAAGCGTCATTCCCTTGCGGAGGCGTGCGGCCCGAATGGCCTGCTGGTAATGTTCATCTGCAATCATTGCCCCTATGTCAAGGCGGTGCGCGATCGCCTGGTGCGTGACTGCGCTGAACTGAAGCAGCATGGCATCAACAGCGTGGCGATCATGTCCAACGACCCGGCGGAATATGCCGAAGATTCCTTCGACAACATGAAGAAGGTGGCTGCCGAATTCGCTTTTCCCTTCCCCTATCTGCTGGACGAAACCCAGGAAGTAGCCAGGGCTTATGGGGCGGTATGTACCCCGGATTTTTTTGGCTATAACGCGAGGCTGGAACTGCAATACCGCGGCCGTCTGGACGCCTCGCGCAAGGATGCGGCACCCGCAGACGCACGGCGCGATTTGTTCGAGGCCATGCTGCAAGTGGCCGGAACCGGGCAGGGTCCGGCAGAACAAATCCCGAGCATGGGATGCTCGATCAAGTGGAAGGAGAGGTAATGGGGAATGGGTAATGGGTGATGAGGGGACGACCTCCCATCACCCATTACCCTTCACCCATCCCCAGAAAAATGCTCAACTCAGTCATTGAAGTCGTAAAAACCGTTGCCCGGGATGAAATCATGCCGCGCTACCTCAAGGTGGCGCGCCAGCGCAAGAGCGACGGCAGCATGTTTACCGAGGCGGATATCGCTTCGCAGAATGCGCTTACAGCCGCCCTGGTAAAAATTGCTGATTACCCGGTGCTGGGTGAAGAGATGCCGTTCGAACTGCAAAAGGAATTGTGGCAGGCGGGGGGGGAGGTCTGTGGTGTATCGACCCCATCGATGGCACATCCAATTTCGTCAACGGCCTGCCCTACTTTGCGGTTTCAGTGGCGCTGATGCGGCAGGGAAGAAGCGTCCTGGGCGTGGTATACGACCCGGTGTCAGACGAGATTTTTTATGCCGAGGCGGGGAAGGGCGCTTTTCTGAATGGCACGCAACTGCCGATCAAGGAATATATTCCCGACCTGTGCCACTGCATGGCTGGCGTGGATTTCAAGCGTATTTCCGCAAAACTGGCACAGCAGCTTGCCAGTGCGCCACCCTACAGTTCGCAGCGAAATTACGGCGCCAGCACGCTGGACTGGTGTTATACCGCAGCCGGGCGCTTTGACGTCTATCTGCATGGTGGGCAGAAATTGTGGGATTACGCCGCCGGGTCGCTGATTCTGGAAGAGTCGGGCGGGGTCGTCAGCACGCTGAATCAATCGGATTTCTGGACGGATGACGTGTGGCAGCGCTCAGTGGTAGCGGCGCGCAACAGGGATTTATTCCAGGCATGGCATGCCTGGATCATGGCTGCGAAATAAACATTTATTCGGCGCACATAAAATAATTTTAACGGCGGTTCTGGGGTTGGTTGCCAGCTTTCTGTCTTTTCAAAATGGAGTGCGAACTCCTGTTTTTGCGCAGTTTTTGTCTTTTGAATGACCGAGGCGGCGGCATTTTGGCCATACTTGCTCAAAAATTGCCCGTGAGTGATAATCGAGACCTTTCGCAAATTTTTGCGTCAAAACCATGGCATCATGATGGTTTTGCGCTTCGGGTGCGTGGCGTCCGGTAAAATCAATTAAGAATTTAAACTCTTGAAGGATCAAATAAATGGCAACTCGTAAAGAACTCGCTAACGCGATTCGCGTTCTTTCCATGGATGCGGTACAGGCAGCCAATTCCGGCCACCCCGGCGCGCCCATGGGCATGGCAGAAATCGCTGAAGTGGTATGGAATCACCACCTGCGTCACAACCCGGCCAATCCGAAGTGGTTCGACCGCGATCGTTTCGTGCTCTCCAACGGCCACGGTTCGATGCTGATCTACTCCCTGCTGCACCTGACCGGTTACGACCTCCCGATCGACGAGATCAAGAAGTTCCGCAAGATGCACTCCAGGACCCCGGGTCATCCTGAATACGGCTACACCCCCGGCGTGGAAACGACCACTGGCCCACTGGGTCAGGGCATTACCAACGCCGTCGGCATGGCCATGGCGGAAAAACTGCTGGCAAACGAGTTCAACAAGCCCGGTCATGAAATCGTCAACCACAACACTTATGTGTTCCTGGGCGACGGCTGCATGATGGAAGGCATTTCCCACGAAGCCTGCGCGCTGGCCGGCACTTGGGGCCTGGGCAAGCTGACCGCGTTCTGGGACGACAACGGCATCTCCATCGACGGCCACATCGAAGGCTGGTACACCGACGACACCGCCAAGCGTTTCGAAGCCTACGGCTGGCACGTGGTTCCGGGTGTGGATGGCCACGATCCGGCTGCCATCGAGGCTGCCGTGCAGGCTGCCAAGGCAGTGACCGACAAGCCTTCCCTGATCTGCTGCAAGACGGTGATCGGCAAGGGCTCTCCCAACAAGGAAGGCACTCACGACGTGCATGGCGCTGCCCTGGGCGATGCGGAAATTGCCGCCACCCGTGCCAACCTGGGCTGGACTCACGGTCCGTTCGAAATCCCCAAGGATGTATACGAAGGCTGGGATTGCCGCACCAAGGGCACCGGTCTGGAAGCCCTGTGGAACAACAAGTTCGCTGAATACGCCGCCGCCTTCCCCAAGGAAGCTGCTGAATTCAAGCGCCGCATGGCCGGAGACCTGTCCGCAGAGTGGAAAAAACACGCTGCCGGCTTCATCAAGGCTACCAACGAAAAAGCCGAAACCATTGCTACCCGCAAGGCTTCGCAGAACTGCATCAACGGCCTGGTGCCGGCTGTGCCGGAATTCGTTGGCGGCTCCGCCGACCTGACCGGCTCAAACCTGACCAACTGGACGGGTGCCCACCATGTGCATGGCAAGAAGCCCGGTAACTACATCAGCTACGGCGTGCGCGAGTTCGGCATGGCCCACATCATGAACGGCATGGCGCTGCATGGCGGTATCCTGCCGTTCGGCGGCACTTTCCTGATGTTCTCGGAATACATGCGCAACGCCCTGCGCATGTCGGCCCTGATGAAGCAGCGCGTGGTCTACGTGTTCACCCACGACTCCATCGGTCTGGGCGAAGACGGTCCGACTCACCAGCCGGTGGAACAGATCGCGACCCTGCGCATGATTCCGAACATGGATGTATGGCGTCCTTGCGATACGGTTGAGTCTGCCGTGTCCTGGGTGGCTGGCGTGGAAAAGAAAACCGGTCCGAGCTGCCTGATTTTCAGCCGTCAGAACCTTAACTTCCAGAAGCGCGACGATGCCACCATCGCCAACATCGCCAAGGGTGGTTACGTGCTGGCCGATGCAGCGAATCCGAAAGTGGTACTGATCGCCACCGGCTCCGAAGTGGCTTTGGCGATGGATGCAAAGAAAGTGCTGGATGAACAGGGCGTGGCCACACGCGTGGTTTCGATGCCGTCCACCAACGTATTCGACCGTCAGGATCAGGCCTACAAGGACAGCGTGCTGCTGCCGACCGTTCACAAAGTCGCCATTGAAGCAGGCGTGACTGACGGCTGGTACAAGTATGTTGGCCTGCGCGGTGCTGTGGTGGGTATGCACAGCTTTGGTGAGTCTGCCCCGGCTCCGGAACTGTTCAAGCACTTTGGCTTCACGGTCGAGAACGTGGTGAACACCGTTAAGGGCATTCTTTAAAAACGTTTACCGCAAAGGCGCAAAGACGCAGAGAAAAAGTTCTTTGCGCCTCAGCGTCTTTGCGGTTCTGGGTTTATAAGTTTATTTTCAAGGAGAAAAAGCATGGCAATTAAAGTTGGTATCAACGGTTTTGGCCGTATCGGCCGCATGGTGTTCCGCGCTGTCGCGAAGGATTTCAAGGATATCGAGATCGTGGCGATTAACGACCTGCTCGAGCCCGACTACCTGGCTTACATGCTGAAGTACGATTCCGTCCATGGCCGTTTCAATGGCGACGTCTCGGTTAGCGGTGGCAACATGGTTGTTAACGGCAAGACCATCCGCCTGACAGCTGAGCGCGACCCCGCCAACCTGAAGTGGAATGAAGTGGGCGCGGATATCGTAATCGACTGCACCGGCTTCTTCCTGACTACCGAATCCTGCGAAGCTCATATCAAGGCTGGCGCCAAGAAAGTGGTTCAGTCTGCTCCTGCCAAGGACGCTACCCCGATGTTCGTGTACGGCGTGAACCATGCCAAATATGCTGGCGAGGCGATTGTTTCCGCTGCTTCCTGCACCACCAACTGCCTGGCTCCAGTAGCCAAGGTGCTGAACGACAACTGGGGCATCAAGCGTGGTCTGATGACTACCGTGCATGCGGCTACTGCCACCCAGAAAACCGTTGACGGCCCTTCCATGAAGGACTGGCGTGGTGGCCGCGGCATTCTGGAAAACATCATCCCGTCTTCCACTGGTGCTGCCAAGGCCGTGGGCGTGGTGCTGCCAGAACTGAAAGGTTTGCTGACCGGCATGGCTTTCCGTGTGCCGACCTCCGACGTTTCCGTAGTCGACCTGACTGTGGAACTGAACAAGGCAGCTTCCTACGACGACATCTGCAAGGCCATGAAAGCGGCTTCTGAAGGTGCGATGAAGGGTGTTCTGGGTTACACCACCGAGAAAGTGGTTTCCACTGACTTCGTTGGCAACAGCGCCCCTTCGACTTTCGACGCAGAAGCCGGCATCGCGCTGGATCCAACCTTCGTCAAGGTTGTAGCCTGGTACGACAACGAGTACGGCTATACCTGCAACATGCTGCGTCTGGTTGAACACGTAGCCAAGTAAGCCGCTGGTGAGCAGCAAGCAGTAAGCGGATAGAAACCCACCGCTCACTGCTTGCTGCTCACCACTAACGCCGTGAGGCGTAAGGCATAGGCCCACCTATCCCTTACACCTTATTTTCTACAGGAGCTAAACCATGTCCGTAATCCGTATGACCGATCTGGACCTTAAGGGCAAGCGTGTTTTCATCCGCGCTGACCTTAATGTGCCCGTCAAGGAAGGCAAAGTCACTTCTGACGCCCGAATCACCGCTTCCATGCCGACTATTGAGCACGCCATGAAGGCAGGCGCCAAAGTGATGGTGACTTCCCACCTGGGCCGCCCGACTGAAGGCGAGTGGAGTGAAGAAAATTCCCTCAAGCCTGTAGCTGACGTGATGTCCGCCAAGCTTGGCAAGCCGGTGCGCGTGATCAAGGACTGGGTTGACGGTGGCTTCGACGTGGCCGAAGGCGAAGTCGTGCTGCTGGAAAACTGCCGTATCAACAAGGGCGAGAAGAAAAACGTCGAAGAGACCGCCAAGAAATATGCCGCACTGTGCGATGTGTTCGTGATGGACGCATTCGGCACCGCTCACCGTGCTGAAGCTTCTACTTACGGCGTGGCCCAGTTCGCGCCCGTGGCTTGTGCCGGCATGCTGCTGACCGAAGAGCTGGAAGCGCTGACCAAGGCCCTGCTCAGCCCGGCCCGCCCGATGGTTGCCATCGTCGGCGGCTCCAAGGTTTCCACCAAGCTGACCGTGCTGGAATCCTTGTCCGAGAAAGTGGACCAGATGGTGGTTGGTGGCGGTATCGCCAACACTTTCCTTGCGGCTACCGGCAAGAACGTCGGCAAATCCCTGTGCGAAATGGATCTGATCCCTACCGCTCAGGCCCTGATGACCAAGATGACCGCCCGTGGCGCAACCATCCCGGTTGCCGTGGATGTGGTTTGCGGCAAGCAGTTCGATGCCAATGAACCAGCCGTTCTGAAAGATGCGGGTGCCGTGACTGACGATGACATGATTTTTGACATCGGTCCAAAGAGTGCGCAAGAGCTGGTGGATATCATCATGAAGGCGGGTACCGTGGTCTGGAACGGCCCGGTCGGCGTTTTCGAATTCGACCAGTTCGGTGCAGGCACCAAGGCGATTGCCATGGCCATTGCCAACACCAAGGCGTTTACTCTGGCTGGTGGCGGTGACACCATCGCGGCAATCCAGAAGTATGACATCTACGACAAGGTTTCCTACATCTCCACCGCTGGTGGTGCTTTCCTCGAATTCCTCGAAGGCAAGAAATTGCCTGCTGTCGATATTCTTGAAAAACGTGCCGCTAAATAAGGAGTAATGGGTGAAGGGTGAAGGGTGATGGGTTCCCCATCCCTCATTGCTCATTGCCCATCACCACAAATGATACGCAGAACCAAAATTGTAGCGACCCTCGGCCCTTCGTCGAACGATCCCAAAGTGCTGGACCGGCTGATTGAAGCGGGAGTGGACGTCGTCAGGCTGAATTTCTCTCACGGAACACCCGAAGATCATATCGAACGCGCTGAAATGGTGCGTTCCCTGGCGCGTGCACGCGGCCGTGCGATCGGTGTGCTGGTCGATTTGCAGGGACCGAAAATCCGCATCGGAAAATTCGAGAACGGAAAGATTTCTCTCGCCAATGGCGATACTTTCATTCTCGACGCCGACTGCCCTCTGGGTAATCAGGAGCGCGTGGGACTGGATTACAAGGATCTGCCCAAGGACGTCGATCGTGGATCCACGCTGTTGCTGGATGATGGTCGCATCGTGATGTGGGTAGAGGAAGTGCGTGGCAACGAAATCGTGTGCCAGGTCCGCCAGGGTGGCGTGCTGTCAAATAACAAGGGCATCAACCGCCAGGGCGGCGGGCTTTCGGCAGCAGCACTGACCAACAAGGACAAGGAAGACATCAAGACTGCCGCAGCCCTCAAGGCGGATTACCTTGCAGTTTCCTTTCCCCGTAATGCGGCAGACATGATTCTGGCGCGTGAGTTGCTGCATGCTGCGGGCGGCCACAGTCTGCTGGTGGCAAAGATAGAACGTGCCGAGGCCATTCCTGCGCTGGAAGAAATCCTCGAGGCCTCAGATGCCATCATGGTGGCACGCGGCGATCTGGGCGTTGAAGTCGGCGACGCTGCCGTGCCAGCGCTACAGAAGAAAATGATCCGCATGGCGCGGGAAAAGAACAAACTGGCGATTACCGCTACGCAGATGATGGAATCCATGATTACCAGTCCGATTCCGACGCGCGCTGAAGTCTCCGACGTGGCCAATGCGGTGATCGACGGCACAGACGCAGTCATGCTGTCGGCCGAAACCGCTGCGGGCCAGTATCCGGTGGAAGCTGTTCAGGCAATGGATCGGGTCTGCGTGGAAGCGGAGAAGGAAATCGAGATTACACCATCCAGCATGCGTCTGAAGCGGGAAACGGTGGGTCCGATTGATGAATCGATTGCCATGGCAGCGATCTATACCGCAAATCATCTGCAGGTGAAAGCCATTGCTGCCCTGACACAGTCCGGCTCAACCACGCTGTGGATGTCGCGCATTGCTACGGCGGTTCCAATCTACGCCTTGACACCGCAAGTGGAAACCCGTAGAAAAGTGACTTTGTTTCGCGGTGTTCACCCGATCAATTTCAAGATGTTCACGCACGATCCGGAACTGCTGTTGCGTGAAGCGGAAGACGAATTGCGTCGTCGCGGCGCGGTGCGAGATGGCGACACGATTTTGCTGACCATCGGTGAGCCCATCGGAAAAACCGGTGGCACCAACACCATGAAAATTGTGCGGGTAGGCGAGCACCGCAAGGCTTGAATTCGGTAATGGGTGATGGGTGATGGGTAAAGAGAGCCCGTATTACCCATTACTCATCCCATTGATTTGTAAACTAGGAGATAAAAATGGCATTAGTATCAATGCGTCAACTGCTGGATCACGCTGCAGAGCACAGCTACGGCCTGCCGGCATTCAACGTCAACAACCTGGAGCAGGTGCAGGCGATCATGCAGGCCGCCGACGAATGCAACAGCCCGGTGATCATGCAGGGTTCTGCCGGTGCGCGCAAATACGCCGGTGAAGCTTTCCTGCGCCACCTGATCGATGCCGCCATCGAAGCCTATCCGCACATTCCGGTGGTCATGCATCAGGATCACGGCGCATCCCCTGCCGTATGTATCAACGCGATCCGCTCCGGCTTCTCCAGCGTGATGATGGACGGCTCCCTGATGGAAGACGGCAAGACACCTTCCAGCTTCGAATACAACGTGGAAGTCACGCGCAAGGTTGTGGAAATGTCCCACGCGGTTGGCGTATCCGTTGAAGGTGAACTGGGTTGCCTGGGCTCCCTGGAATCCGGCCACGGCGAAAAGGAAGACGGTCACGGCGCAGAAGGCGTGCTGACCATGGACCAGTTGCTGACCGACCCCAACGAAGCGGCTGAATTCGTCAAGGCTACCGGCGTGGATGCGCTGGCAATTGCTATCGGTACCTCCCACGGCGCATACAAGTTCACCCGTCCGCCCACAGGCGACGTGCTGGCGATTTCCCGCATCAAGGAAATCAACGCCCGCATACCGAACACCCACCTGGTCATGCACGGCTCATCCTCTGTTCCACAGGAATGGCTCAAGATCATCAACGACTTCGGTGGCACCATGCCCCAGACCTACGGCGTGCCGGTCGAGGAAATCGTTGAAGGCATCAAGCACGGTGTGCGCAAGGTGAACATCGACACCGACCTGCGCATGGCTTCCACTGGCGCGATTCGCAAATATCTGGCCGAGAACACCAAGGATTTCGATCCGCGCAAATTCTACGCCGTGGCAACCAAAGCCATGAAGGACATCTGCAAGGCGCGTTTCGAAGCCTTCGGTTCAGCTGGCAACGCCGACAGGATCAAGCCGATCATGCTCGACAGGGTGGCTACCATGTATAGCAAGGGTGAATTGAAAGCCGTCGTCAAGTAAGCTCGGAATCCACCTGCAATCAGGAGGTGGAAAATAAAAAAGGCGGATTTATATCCGCCTTTTTTATTCCTGCATGCATTGCTGTCTTTTTAAGCAGAACAAAACGGTATAAAATTACCGGCTCCCCCAGAATAGCGTGACACCATGAAAATCGGGCCGCACCAGCTCAGGAACAATCTTATTGTCGCCCCCATGGCGGGCGTCACGGATCGTCCATTCCGCCAGTTGTGCAAGCTGATGGGTGCGGGGATGGCGGTGTCCGAAATGGTGACCAGCAATTCCCTGCTTTATGGCAGTGCGAAAACCAGGCGCCGGGCGAACCACGAGGGTGAGGTTGAACCGGTTTCTGTGCAGATTGCCGGCTCGGACCCCGCCATGCTGGCAGAAGCAGCTAAATACAATGCGGATCAGGGCGCCCAGATCATCGATATCAACATGGGTTGTCCGGCAAAAAAAATCTGTAACGTCATGGCTGGTTCCGCACTGTTGCAGGATGAGGCGCTGGTGGCGCGCATCCTCAATGCCGTGGTCAAGGCCGTCGATGTCCCGGTCACGCTGAAAATCCGTACCGGCTGGAATCAGGACAACCGCAATGCCATCAACATCGCCCGCATCGCCGAAGATGCCGGCATCCAGGCGCTTGCCATTCATGGCCGCACCCGTGCCTGCGGTTACAGCGGCGAAGCGGAATACGACACCATTGCGGCCGTCAAGACGCATATCCGGATTCCGGTGATTGCCAATGGCGATATCACCACACCGGAAAAAGCCAGGCATGTCCTGCAGCATACCGGTGCCGATGCCGTCATGATCGGTCGCGCGGCCATGGGGCGGCCATGGATTTTTCGTGAGATCGAATATTTTCTGCAAACCGGCACGCATCTCCCGCCACCCGAGGTGGCAGAAATTCACCGTGTGCTGATTGGGCACCTGCATGATCTGTACCAGTTTTATGGCGAGTACACCGGTCTGCGGATGGCGCGCAAGCACATTTCCTGGTACACCAAGGGGCTGGTGGGTTCGGCGGGCTTCAGGCACGCAATGAATCAACTGCCGAGTGTGGCTGAACAGTTGGCGGCAGTGGAGCAGTTCTTTTCCGAACTGGGTGCCCATTCGACCTGCCTGACCTATCACAGCGAAGAGCTGGCAGCGGCATGAGCCGCTTACAAGAACAGGGTAAAAGCAGCATGATGAATGAAAATGATATTGCAAGCTGTGTCCGCAGGGCTATGGAGCAGTATTTTGCAGACCTCGATGGTGAAACGCCCAGCGCAATCTATGAAATGGTAGTCGGCTGCGTCGAAAAACCCCTGTTGCAGGTCATTCTGCACGAGGCAGAAGGAAACCAGACCCGGGCAGCCGAAATGCTCGGCATCAATCGCAACACCTTGCGCAAGAAAATGCAGGTGCATGGCATCAAATAAGCAACACTTCTCTTGCCGCAACGGAGCTGATGTTCCGGGTCGCGGCCGATCTGAATCCAGGGCGGCGCCCTTTCATTAATTTTAGGTAGTGGTTATGACAACGATCAGACGTGCACTTATAAGTGTTTCGGATAAAACAGGCGTGGTGGAGTTTGCCCGCTCCCTGCAGCAATTCGGTGTGGAAATTCTTTCTACCGGCGGAACAGCCAGTCTGCTCCAGCAGGCGGGGGTTCCGGTGATTGAAGTCGGTGATTACACCGGATTCCCGGAAATGCTGGACGGGCGGGTCAAGACGCTCCACCCCAAGGTGCATGGCGGGATTCTGGGGCGCCGTGATCTGCCCGCGCATGTCAAGGCAATGGAAGGCGCCAATATCCCACCGATCGACCTGGTGGTGGTCAACCTGTACCCCTTTGCGGCCACCATTGCAAAGGTGGATTGCAGCATGGAAGATGCCATTGAAAATATCGATATCGGCGGGCCTACCATGGTTCGGGCAGCGGCCAAGAACTATGCCCATGTCGCCGTGCTAACCGATCCTGCCGATTATGCGGTGGTGGAGAAGGAGATGGTCTCCACCCAGGGTGCCATCGGCCAGGATATCCGCTTCGAACTGGCGAAAAAGGCCTTCTCGCATACTGCCGAATACGACGGCATGATCAGCAACTACCTTACCTCGCTTGATGCTCAGGGCCAGCGCCAGCCGTTCCCGCAAAAATTCAATCTGCAATTCAGCAAGGCGCAGGATTGCCGCTACGGGGAAAATCCGCACCAGCAGGGCGCTTTCTATATTGCGCAGGGCGAGAGCGGCGATGCCTCCATTGCCAGCGCGCGCCAGCTGCAGGGCAAGGAGCTGTCCTACAACAATATCTCCGATGCCGATGCTGCGCTGGAATGCGTCAAGCAGTTCGGCGAAGCGCCTGCCTGCGTGATCGTGAAGCATGCCAATCCGTGTGGCGTGGCTTATGGAAAATCTCTGCTGGATGCCTATGAGCGTGCCTACCAGACTGATCCGGAATCAGCCTTTGGCGGCATTATCGCCTTCAATGGCGAGCTTGATGCCGAGACTGCCCGGATCATCGTTGAGCGTCAGTTCGTTGAGGTCATCATCGCTCCCAAGGTGTCTGCCGCCGCAGTCGAAGTAGTCGCCGCCAAGAAAAACGTACGCCTGCTCGAATGCGGACAGTGGGCAGCACAACCGGCAAAACGTCTGGATTACAAGCGGGTTACTGGTGGCCTGCTGGTGCAGGAAGCGGATCTCCTGCTGCATAACGAGCTTCGCGTCGTGACCCAGCGCCAGCCCAGTGCGGAAGAAATGGCGGACCTGCTGTTTGCCTGGCAGGTGGCCAAGTATGTCAAATCCAACGCAATCGTGTATGGCAAGAACAAGATGACCATAGGCGTGGGTGCGGGCCAGATGAGCCGCATCAACTCGGCACGTATTGCGGCCATCAAGGCGGAGCATGCGGGTCTGGAAGTGCGCGGCTCGGTAATGGCCTCGGATGCATTCTTCCCCTTCCGTGACGGCATCGACTCGGCTGCCCAGTCCGGCATCGCCGCGGTGATCCAGCCGGGGGGCTCAATGCGCGACGAGGAAGTGATTGCCGCTGCGAACGAGCATGGCATGGCGATGGTGTTCACCGGCATGCGGCATTTCAGGCATTAAGTATTAACCGCAAAGCCGCGAAGTTTTTACGACAGAAACTTTGCGGCTTTGCGCCTTAGCGGTTATTGAGGTTCTATATGAAAATTCTGGTCATTGGCGGCGGTGGTCGCGAGCATGCGCTGGCGTGGAAGCTGGCGCAGTCGCCGCGCATTCACAAGGTGTTCGTTGCCCCGGGCAATGCGGGCACGGCGCTGGAACCGGATCTCACCAATGTTCCGGTTACCGCCATTCCCACCCTGGTGGCCTTTGCCCAGAGTGAAAAAATCGCCTTGACCGTAGTGGGGCCTGAAGCGCCGCTGGCCGAAGGGGTGGTGGATGCATTCCGCGCTGCCGGGCTGAAAATTTTCGGGCCGACAAAACAGGCCGCTCAGCTTGAAAGCTCCAAGGATTATGCCAAGGCCTTCATGGCGCGCCACGGGATTCCCACTGCCGCCTATGCCACCTTCAGCGATGCCGCAGAGGCGCACGCCTATCTGGACCAGCAGGGTGCGCCGATTGTGATCAAGGCCGATGGCCTGGCCGCAGGCAAGGGTGTGGTCGTGGCGATGAGTCTCGATGAAGCGCACGCCGCAGTGGACATGATGCTGGAAGGCAACAAGCTGGGCTCGGCCGGTTCGCGCGTGGTGATCGAGGAGTTTCTTACCGGAGAAGAGGCCAGCTTCATCGTCATGGCGGACGGCGAGCATGTGCTGGCGCTGGCTACCAGCCAGGACCACAAACGCCTGCTGGATGGCGATCAGGGCCCGAATACCGGCGGCATGGGCGCTTACTCCCCGGCTCCTGTCGTGACGCCGGAAATTCATGCACGGGTGATGCGCGAAATCATCCTGCCCACCGTCAATGGCATGGCCAAGGATGGTATTCCCTATACCGGTTTTCTGTATGCTGGCTTGATGATTGACCCCCAGGGGCAAATCAAGACGCTGGAATTCAACTGCCGTATGGGCGATCCGGAAACCCAGCCGATCATGATGCGTCTGAAGAGCGACCTGGTGACGCTGGCTGAACACGCCATCAATGGCACGCTCGACAAGGCAGAGGCCGAGTGGGACCGGCGCGTGGCACTGGGCGTGGTGCTGGCGGCGGCGGGATATCCAGACAGCCCGCGCAAGGGGGATGTCATTACCGGCTTGCCTGCACCAGAAGCGGATGCGCATGTTTTCCATGCCGGAACGGCCATGGACGGCAAGGAAGTGGTTGTCAGCGGCGGGCGCGTTCTGTGTGTTACCGCGCTGGGAGATAGCGTGCGCATGGCCCAGACACGTGCCTACCAGGTAGCCGACCAGATTCACTTCGATGGCTGCCAGATGCGGCGTGATATCGGCTACCGCGCGGTGGACAAGAAGGTTCGCTAATCGTGAAGGGGTCTGCCGCACCCCTTTCCGCCTCCACCGCGATGTTGAATGGCGCCCTGATTCACAGGCTGCGCACTCATCTCCAACAGGGCGGCGTGATTGCCTACCCCACCGAGTCCTGCTACGGCCTCGGCTGTGATCCGCGCAACCGGCGCGCAGTCATGAAAATCCTGCGTCTCAAGGGGCGCCCGCAGCACAAGGGGTTGATCCTGATCGGCTCGGATTTCCGTCAGTTCAAGTCCTATGTCTTTCCCCTGACTCAGGGGCAGCGGCAGGCGGTTTTCTCTTGCTGGCCCGGCCCAGTGACCTGGCTGCTGCCAGCTTCCCCCTCTACTCCCGCCTGGCTGCGTGGCCGGCACCATAGCATCGCTGTGCGCGTCACGGCGCACCCCCTGGCGGCTCGCCTGTGCCATGTGCTTGGCATGGCGCTGGTTTCGACCAGCGCCAACCGAAGTGGACAGCGTCCGGCACGAAGCTACAGGGAATGCGCAAATTTATTCGGCGGGCGGATTCTTACGCTTCCCGGCCTTGTCGGCCGGCGCAGGCGCCCGTCCACCATCAGGGACCTGCTGACCGGGAAGGCGGTGCGTGTATAAAAAGCACTAACTCAGTAAATCGCAATTCGCTTCACTGTCACCATGCTGTAATATTTCCGTCATATTATCTTGCCAGCTCAACCTTCAAGGACATCGGTATGGCTGCAAATATTCTCGTGGTGGAAGATGAACCTGCAATCCAGGAACTGCTTTCATTCAACCTTCAGCAGGCGGGTCACCATACACTCAATGCAACGAGTGCGGAGCAGGCACTCGGCCTGCTGCGCGACACGCTGCCTGACCTGATCCTGCTCGACTGGATGCTGCCCGGTGTGAGCGGGATCGAATTTGCGCGCCGCCTCAAGGCAGATGCCTATACCAAGGCCATTCCCATTATCATGCTCACGGCACGCGGCGAGGAGCAGGACAAGATCGTGGGCTTCGATACCGGTGCCGATGACTACATTACCAAACCTTTTTCGCCACGCGAGCTGATGGCAAGGATCAAGGCAGTGCTGCGCCGCCGTGCGCCGCAAATGACCGACGATCCAGTGGAAATCGGGGGGCTGCGCCTGGACCCGGCCAGTCACCGGGTTACGGCAGGCGGCAAACCGCTCGAACTGGGGCCGACGGAGTTCCGCTTGCTGCATTTCCTCATGACCCATGCCGAGCGCGTGCATTCCCGCGGCCAGTTGCTGGACCAGGTATGGGGAAATCAGGTCTTTGTGGAGGATCGCACGGTGGACGTGCATATCCGCCGTTTGCGGAAGACGCTCGAAGAAACCGGTCACGAGCATCTGATCCAGACCGTGCGCGGTTCTGGTTACCGGTTTTCGGAACATGAGTGAGAAGGGCCGGATGCTGATTCAGGAAGAGGGCTGAATGTCCGGCCTGTGGGGGCGTCTGCTCTGGCCGCTGATGGCAGTAGCACTGGCCGCGCTGATCCTGTGGCCGTTATTCGGAGCGGTGAGCGCGCTTCTACTGTTCTGCAGTTTCCTGATCCTGCTGTGGTTGCGTCATGCCATGCATCTCAACGCCCTGATTCGCTGGCTACAGTCCCCTTCAGGTACGGAAGTGCCGGAAGCTTCCGGCGTATGGGATGAGGTTTTCAGCGTACTTTACCAATCGGGCCGTTTGCGCTCGACTAACCAGAATGAATTGAGCGCTGTTCTGGAACGCTTCCAGCGTGCGGCAGAAGCCATGCCGGACGGCATCATCATGATCAATCAGGCAGGCCAGATCGAATGGTGCAACCCGACGGCGGAAAACCAGTTTGATATCAGCAACCAGCGCGATCTGGGGCAGCGTCTCAGTTACCTGGTACGCCAGGGGCAGTTCACGGAATATCTGGCGGCGAATCATTACGGAGAGCCTCTGGTGATGAAGTCGGCGCGCAATGCCGATCTGACCCTTTCGATCCAGCTTATTCCCTTCGGCGACCGGCAGAAACTGTTGCTCAGCCGCGATATAACCCAGCTTGAACGGGTTGAAACCATGAGGCGCGATTTCATCGCCAATGTCTCGCATGAATTGCGCACCCCACTCACCGTGGTGGGCGGCTTTCTCGAAGGATTCGCCGATGCGGAACAGATCAACATGGAACAGAGCCGCCGCCATTTTCAGCTGATGCTCGACCAGACCCGGCGCATGCAGGGGCTGGTGGATGACTTGCTGACGCTGTCACGCCTCGAAAGCAATCAGGAGAAAATCTCCGAAGACACGGTCGATGTCTGTAGCCTGATCGAGGTCTTGCACAAGGAAGCGGCTTCCCTCAGCGCGGGGCGTCACCGTATTGCTCTCCTGATTGATACGGATGTGAAGCTGGCCGGCAATGAACACGAGCTGCGCAGTGCGTTCGGCAATCTGGTCAGCAATGCGGTGCGTTACACGCCGGAAGGCGGGGAAATCACCCTGGGCTGGAACATGAACGGCGAAGAAGCCCGATTTTGCGTACAGGATAGCGGGATCGGCATCGAGCCGCAGTACATCAGCCGCCTCACCGAACGCTTCTACCGGGTGGATCGCGGGCGCTCGCGCGAAACGGGCGGAACCGGCCTGGGGCTGTCGATCGTCAAGCACATCCTGACTCGTCATCAGGGACATCTGGAAGTCGAGAGTGAATCCGGCAAGGGAAGCACTTTCTGCGCCTGTTTTCCGCCCCGTCGGGTGGTCAAGGAATAAATAATTTGCTCAAGGGCGTATTAGCAACCCCCAATAACTTGCTAATACATCGGCTCACTGACGAAGGTAACGCGCTCGAAATTGGCTCCTTTTTCGAGCAGGCCGGTGAGCTTGACCGTTTCGGTCTGGCTGCTGTAAATCTGGACGCGTTTGCCCAGCTGGTACCAGCCGATCGGCAGAACCAGGCTGGCGGGTTCTTCCTGTTCAGGCACAGCCGAAAGCTGGAATGCCGGGACAAAGAGCCCCATGTCGGACGGGTTCAAGGTCATCGGCCGGGCAGCCAGCACCGTGGGCGAGCCCGGTAGCAGGCGAGCGCCGATGCTGAGATTGCCGGCGTCATTATCCATCATCAGCCAGCGCACCACGGCGAGGTTGAATGGCGCGCTATCACTGCTGCGCAATGCGACCAGCTGGTTCTGGCTGATGCGTTCTCCCGTACCGCTGCGTGAAAGGCGGAATCCGCCTGTACTCTGATCGAGGCTGTCCCAGTTTTCCAGGGCAAAGCCCAGGCGTGCGAAGAGCAGCTTCTCGGTGCGCGGGGTGACACGGCCGAACATGCGCATGTCTTCCATGATTTCGGGCGCGACATCGAGGGTTTCGCCCGGCTGTTTGAAAGGCGAAGCGTCGTTGAGGAAAAAATAGATGGCGGGGAAGGCGAAACAGAGCTGTGCATTGCTTCCGCCACTATCTCGCGGAGAAGATCGCTTGGGCGGGATTTCACACCAGCGTTTGTACAGTGCGCTGAGCAGTGTTTCGCAGGCGGGCTGGACGCACTCGTCACCCAGTCCTACTTCGGCCGGGTTGCCGCCAGTTGTCAGAAATTTGATGCGTTTCCTGAGGGACAGGGCGAGTCGTTCGGTATCCACGAAACGCTGCTCGCTCATGATGTTGCCGGTAAAAATCATGGCGCCGCTTTCTCCGGCCAGGTCGACACAGACCAGCGGCAGTGAGGGCGTTGGCGGCTGATTTTTGACCAGCTTTGTACGGGCGGTCCAGCGGTCGAGCCAGCGGTCGAGCTGGAGAATCTGTCGTGAAGTCAGTTGTTGCGGGTCGGCCAGTCCCAGCAGCAAGGCTTTGGCGTAGGAAGCCTCGCAGGAGTTGGTGCCGTCTTCATGATTCAGGGCATCCTTGATGCGTTTTGCGGCGATCCCCTGTGTTTCGGCGTGGTGATACAGAAGGTGCAGCTGGCGCCACTCCCCGGCTGGTACGGGCCGGTAGGCATGAGCAAAGCCCAGCATTCTGGCAATGAGGGTGCTGGCCGCGCGCTGTGTGATCAGGGCGGTAAAAGGGCTGACGCCTGCATCGCCTTTTTGTGCCGCCTCAAGGCACTGCAGGTAGAGTTTGCCAAAATCGAGCCATAAAGCCTGTTCATTGTTCCAGGTTGTCTGTTCCAGGGGAGAGAGGGGTATGGCTTTGTTGCAGTATTTCTTGCCCAATTCGCCGGCCAGATAGGCCACGGTCTCGCGCAGCTGCTCCAGAATTTTCAGGCGTTCCAGCGCTGGCAGCGCAAAATGGCTGAGCAATTCAAGTTGCTGCCGGAGTTCCCCGTGAAGTCCCTGGATATTGGTGAGCGGCAGTGTTTTCAGCCACTTCCGGCATGCACTGGCATCACTGAATTCCGGCCGGGGCGCATCAGCCTGTATGGCCGGAAGATCGAAACCCATCATAAAGCCTCCTTCAGCGCCGGACGCAAGATTCCGGCAATGTCTGTTGCTGGTTGTGGCCTGCCTTCGCGCACGGCGACGCCCCATACCGGATTGGGGAAATGGCGGTCATTGCGGTAGCGGGGGATGATATGCCAGTGCAGGTGCGGCACGACGTTGCCCAGGCTGGCGAGATTGATCTTGTCGGGTGCGAGGCATTGCCGCAGCACTTTTTCCACGGCGAATACCACGGACATCAGATGATGGCGTTCCTCGGTCGACAGGTCACTCATTTCCCTGACGTGTGAATTCCAGATCACGCGGCAAAAGCCGGGATAGTCTGGATCACCGGCAAGAATGACGCGGCAGCGGCTGTCCTGCCAGAGTGTTTCAGCCGTATTCTGGTCACAGAGTTCGCAATTCATTGCCGTTACACAACCTCCGTGGGTAATGCTGCTACAGCAGCACTCGCTCAATCCCGCCGTTCGAAGCCCTGTCGATGTAATCCGCTTGCCAGTTCTCACCCAGCAGGTGGCGCGCCAGCTCCACCACGATGTAGTCGGCTTCGATGCCTGTGTCATCATTATAGCGGGACAGCCCTTGCAGGCAAGACGGGCAGGATGTCAGAATTTTCATCTTCGCGTCCGGCGCGGCCTCATGCAGCAGCGCTATATCCTTGTGCAGTTCTTCTTCCTTGCGGAAGCGAATCTGGGTCGAGATGTCGGCGCGTGCTACTGCCAGCGTGCCAGCTTCGCCACAGCAGCGGTCGTTCAGTCTCACCTCGCTGCCCATCAGCTTGCTTGCCACGGCGATCGGGGAATGGGTTTTCATCGGTGTGTGGCAGGGGTCATGGTAGAGGTAGCGCTTGCCTTCAACGCCTTCGAGTCTGACGCCCTTCTCCATCAGGTATTCGTGAATATCCAGCAGGCGGCAGCCGGGGAAAATCCGGTCGAACTGGTATTTCAGCAGCTGGTCCATGCAGGTGCCGCAGGAGACGATGACCGTTTTGATGTCGAGGTAGTTCAGCGTATTGGCGACACGATGGAACAGCACCCGGTTGGCGGTCGTGATTTCCTGGCCCTTTTCCTCGTTGCCGGAGGCGGTCTGGGGGTAGCCGCAGCACAGGTAACCCGGCGGCAATACCGTGATGGCGCCAATCTCGAACAGCATGGCCTGGGTGGCGAGGCCGACCTGGCCGAACAGGCGTTCAGAGCCGCAGCCAGGGAAGTAGAAAACGGCATCCGAATCTTCCGACAGCTTGGCGGGGTTGCGGATGACCGGCACCATGGAGGCATCTTCCAGCCCCAGCAAAGCGCGCGAAGTTTTATTGGGCAATCCGCCCGGCATCGGCTTGTTGATGAAGTGGATGATCTGGGCCGTGACCGGGGGCTTGCCGAGCGTGGCCGGCGGATGCTGGGTCTGCTGCCTGATCAGGCCGAAATGCTTGCCCACGGCATAACCCAGGCGCTGCGCCTGGTATCCCCAGCCGATCATGACCTTGCGAATGGCCTTGATGGTGGTCGGATCCGTGGCGTTGAGGAACAGCATCGAGGCAAAGGTGCCGGGGTTGAATTTTTTCTTGTGCTGCACCCGCAGGAAATTGCGCATGGCGATGGAGACATCGCCGAAATCGATGTCCACCGGGCAGGGGTTGAGGCACTTGTGGCAGACCGTGCAGTGGTCGGCGACATCATTGAATTCATCGAAATGCTGCAGCGAAATGCCCCGCCGGGTCTGCTCCTCGTACAGGAAGGCTTCGATCAGCAGGCGAGGTGGCAAGGATCTTGTTGCGCGGGCTGTACAGGAGGTTGGCGCGCGGAACGTGGGTATTGCATACCGGCTTGCACTTGCCGCAGCGCAGACAGGCCTTGATCGAATCGGCAATTTCGCCGATGGCGCTCTGCTCCATGATCAGGGATTCGGTTTCCAGCAGGCTGAAGCTGGGGGTGTAGGCGTTGCGCAGATCGGCGCCGGGCAGCAGCTTGCCGCGGTTGAAGTGGCCGTGCGGATCCACCTGCTGTTTGTAGCTGGCGAATTTCTCGATGGCGGCTGCTTCGAGGAATTCCATCTTGGTCAGCCCGATGCCATGCTCGCCCGAAATCACCCCGCCCAGCGACTGAGCCAGCCGCATGATGCGGGCCACCGCCTGGTTTGCGGCCTTGAGCATGGCATAGTCGTCGGAGTTGACCGGGATGTTGGTGTGCACATTGCCGTCGCCGGCATGCATGTGCAGGGCCACGAAGACCCGGCTTTTCAGAATCTGGCCATGAATGATGTCGCACTGCTCGAGAATCGGCTGATATTCGCGTCCGGTAAAAATGGTCTGCAATTCGCGCCGGATCTCGCGCTTCCAGGAAACGCGCAGGGTATGATCCTGCAGCAGTTCGAGTACGGTGCGATGTTTATGCTCGGTTTCCGGCGGCTGGAATTTGAAGCCTTCGATCGGCATATCCAGATTGTTCAGCATTTCCTGCCAGCGTGTGCGCACTTCTTCCAGCATATTGAGTGCGCGTACACGGCGGGCTTCGGTCAGCTCCGGGTCGGCGATGGTGTCCTCGTCCTGGAACAGCGGCAGATGGCCCTTGAGGAAACGCTGCAGGGCTTCGACCAGCAGCAGCTTGTTGTGGGTGGAAAGCTCGATATTGATGCGTTCGATGCCATCGCAGTAATCGCCCATGCGCGGCAGCGGAATGACCACATCCTCGTTGATCTTGAAGGCGTTGGTATGGGCGGCGATGGCGGCGGTACGGGCACGGTCAAGCCAGAATTTCTTGCGCGCGGCCGGGCTTACGGCGATGAAGCCTTCGCCGTTGCGGCCATTGGCCAGCCTGACGATTTCCGACGCAGCTTCGCCGCAGGCAGTCTCATTATCCGAAACGATATCCGCCAGCAGCACCATTTTCGGGCGCCGGGTGCGGTTTGCCTTGGTGGCGTAGCCGACCGCCTTCAGATACCGCTCGTCGAGGTGTTCAAGCCCGGCCAGGATGGCATGGGGGTGGGCGTCCAGGTAATTCTTGATTTCCACGATGGCGGGTACCGCATCGCGCACCTGGCAGAAAAATTCCAGGCAGACGGTGCGGGTATATGCCGGCATGCGATGGAGAATGAATCTGGCCGAGGTGATGATGCCGTCGCAGCCTTCTTTCTGGATGCCTGGCAGGCCGCACAGGAATTTGTCGGTGACATCCTTGCCCAGTCCGGCTTTGCGGAAGCACTGTCCGGGCACGCCGAGGATTTCCGGTTCTGTCAGCAGGGTTTTGCCGTCGGGTGCGAAGCGGCTGATGCGGAAACGGACGGATTCGGCATCATGGATTTTGCCCAGATTGTGGTCGAGGCGTTCCACTTCCAGCCAGTTGGCATCGGGTGTCACCATGCGCCACCAGGCCAGGTTATCGAGGGCCGTGCCCCACAGCACGGCTTTCTTGCCGCCCGCATTCATGGCCACGTTGCCGCCGATGCACGAGGCATCGGCTGAAGTCGGGTCCACGGCGAAGACCTGTCCTGCCGCCTCCGCGGCTTCCATGACGCGCCGCGTCACCACGCCGGCGCCGCACAGGATGGTGGTGACTGGCTCGGCCACGCCGGGCAGCGGGATCCGTTCCACCGGGCCCAGCGCATCCAGTTTCTCGGTGTTGATCACCGCCGTCAGGGGGTCGAGCGGAATGGCGCCGCCCGTGTAGCCGGTGCCGCCGCCACGCGGAATCAGGGTCAGGCCGCAGGCAATGCAGGCTTCCACCAGCGGGGCGATCTCGCGCTCGGTATCGGGATTGATCACCACGAAGGGGTATTCCACCCGCCAGTCGGTGGCATCGGTGACATGGGAAACGCGCGCCAGGCCGTCGAACTGGATGTTGTCGCGGCGGGTGTGGGGCAGGAGCCTGGCCAGCACCTTCTTGCGCAGCTTGCGGGTATGTCTCGAAACCACGCTCGAATTCGTTGACCGCGCGATGTGCGGCTTCGAGCAGCTGCAGCACCCGGGTATTGTCCTGGCGACGTTCCTCGATGGCTTTCAGGCGGTGGCGCAATGCCTCTACCAGCGCTGTCTGGCGTTTCCTGTTGGCGAGCAGGTCGTCCTGCAGATAAGGGTTGCGGTTGACGACCCACAGGTCGCCCAGCACTTCGAACAGCATGCGTGCCGAACGACCGGTTTTGCGCGCCGCGCGCAAGGCTTCCAGCACCTGCCACATCTCTTCGCCGAGGAAACGGATGACGATTTCCCGGTCGGAGAAAGAAGTGTAGTTGTAAGGAATTTCGCGCAGGCGGGCGGTCATGGACTATTGGGTGCAAAAACTCGATTTTAACCCAAGCCGGGATGAATGAGACACCCTATTTGGCGCTGAAAAACTATGCAGCAAGCAGGGTTACTGCCCCATAACGCGCACCTTTTCCAAGCAGCATGAAAAAAGCGGCATGCCACGGATTGATACGCAGCCATCCGGCGGCCACACACAGGGCATCGCCAATCAGCGGGGCCCAGGCCAGCAGCAGGATCGGGCTGCCGTGGCGCCGCAGCCAGGCAATGCTGCGATGATGGAGGTCTCTGGGAAACAGCCGCCCCAGCAGATAGGAGGTCATGGCGCCGAGCGTATTGCCGATGGTGGCAGTGGCCAGGGCTGGCCAGAGCAGTTGCGGATGCAATTTGAGGAGTGCGAACAGCACGGCCTCCGAGCCGCCCGGCAGCACGGTTGCGCCGAGAAAACTGGACAGGAAGAGCGTCCACAGGCCAGCCTCATCTCCCACCAGCCAGACGGTAAACGCTTGCACCGCCTCTATCAAGTCTGAATCAGCTTGCGATGGGTCTGAATGCTCATCAGTGCGCCCATGCCGAACAGCAGCGTGACCACAGAGGTGCCGCCATAGCTCACCAGCGGCAGCGGCACGCCGACCACGGGCAGAATGCCGCTGACCATGCCGATGTTGACGAAGGCATAGGTGAAGAAGGTGAATACAATGCTGCCGGCAAAGAGGCGTCCGAACAGGGTGGGCGCGTTGGCGGCAATGACCACGCCGCGCCCGATCACCAGCAGGTAGATCAGCAGCAGGATGAGCCCGCCGAACAGGCCGAATTCCTCAGCAAGCACGGCCAGGATGAAGTCGGTATGGCGCTCGGGGAGGAATTCCAGATGGGTCTGGGTGCCATTGAGCCAGCCCTTGCCGAATAGACCGCCCGAGCCCATGGCAATGGTGGATTGAATAATATGATAGCCGCTGCCGAGCGGGTCCTGGGTGGGGTCGAGCAGGGTCAGCACGCGCTGGCGCTGGTAATCATGCAGCATGGACCACAGCAGCGGCAGGCTGGCTGCGCCGGAAACAGCCAGACCGGCCATCACGCGCCACGACAGGCCGCCGAGGAACAGCACGTAAAAACCGGCGGCGCCTACCAGGATGGAAGTCCCGAGGTCGGGCTGCTTGAGGATGAATGCAAGCGGCAGCAGCAACAGAACCGCCGCCACCACGAAATCCCGGAAACGCAGGGCCGCAGAGTGGCGGTCGAAGTACCAGGCGAGCATCAGCGGCACGGCGATTTTCATGATTTCAGACGGCTGAATACGGGTGACGCCGATATGCAGCCAGCGTCGCGCGCCGTGGCTGATATCGCCGAACAGCGCCACGCCAAGCAGAAGCAGCAGGCCGATGACATACACCGGCAGGCCCAGGCGGGCGAGGTGCTGGGGCGGAATGTTGGCAACCAGCCACATCACGCCCAGTGCCACGGACAGGTTCATCAGCTGCTTGGTGACGAAGTGGAAATCCTCGCCCGCTGCACTGTACAGCACGACCAGTCCGAGCAGCATGAGCAGGCTCAGGGCGAGCAGCAGGTAGCCGTCGAGGTGCGCGACCAGGCGGGTAAGCAGGCGTCTAATCATGTTCCGGTTCCTCGTGAGTCTCCTCCGGAACGCTTTCCTTGGGAAGCTTGCCCAGCAGGTAATAATCCATCACCGTGCGTGCAATGGGCGCAGCGATGCTGCCGCCGTGGCCGCCATTCTCGACCAGGATGGCAAGCGCGATCCTGGGCTTGTCGGCGGGAGCGAAGGCGATGAACAGCGCGTGATCGCGGTGACGTTCTGCGACCTGGCTTTCCACGTATTTTTGCCCCTGCTTGATGGCAACCACCTGAGCGGTTCCAGTCTTGCCGGCAATCAGATACTCCGCGCCTGCTCCGGCGCGCGCTGCGGTGCCGCCAGGGCGCGTGACATCTACCATGGCCGCATTCACCCGCGCCAGATTTTCTGCCTTGAGGGGCAGTGAGTCGGTTATTTCTGGTTCCAGGGTGCGAGTCTGGCCGGTTTTGTTGTCCTGGATGCTCTTCACCATGCGCGGGCGCATCAGCTGGCCGTTGTTGGCCAGGGCGGCGGTGGCGACGGCCAGTTGCAGCGGGGTGGCGAGATTGTAGCCTTGTCCGATGCCGACGCTGACCGTGTCGCCGGTGTACCATTTTTGTTTGAAACGTTTCATTTTCCATGCCTGCGACGGCAGGACGCCAATTTGCTCGCCTTCGATATCGATGCCACTTTTGCGGCCGAAGCCGAAATGGCTCATGAAACTGGTGATGTTGTCGATGCCCATGTCCACCGCGAGTCCATAGTAGTAGGTGTCGCACGAGATCACGATGGATTTGTGCAAGTCCACCGAACCGTGGCCGCCGGCTTTCCAGTCACGGTAGCGATGGGTATTGCCGGGCAGCGTGTAGAAGCCGGGGTCGGAAATGGTGTAGGAGGGCGTGCGCTTGTTGAGTTCCAGCGCAGCCAGGGCCATGAAGGGTTTGAAGGTCGAGCCGGGCGGGTACTGGCCGCGCAGGGCGCGATTATTGAGGGGCTTGTCGGGTGAGTTGTTGTAGGCATCCCAGTTGACGGAATCAATGCCATCCACGAACAGGTTGGGGTCGAAGCCAGGCTGGCTGACAAAGGCCAGCACTTCGCCGCTTTGCGGCTCGATCGCGACCAGTGCACCACGGTATTTGCCAAAGGCCTTGACGGCCAGTGCCTGGAGTTTGCTGTCAATGGAAAGAAGGAGCGTGTCACCGGAAACGGGTGGGGTCCGCGACAGGGTTCGCACCGCGCGCCCGCCGGCATCGGTCTCGACCTGTTCGAAACCGGTGGTGCCGTGAAGCTGTCTTTCATAGCTCTGTTCCAGACCCTGCTTGCCGATATGGTCGGTGCCGCGGTAATTGGCGAGCAGCTCGTCTTCTTCCAGTTTTTGCATGTCCCGGTCGTTGATGCGGCCAATGTGGCCTACCACATGGGAGAATAGCTCCATGTGCGGGTAGTGGCGGAACAGGCGGGCCTTGATTTCCACCCCCGGAAAGCGGTAACGGTTGACCGCGAATTTTGCGACTTCCTCTTCTGTCAGGCGCGAGCGGATGGGCAGGGTCTCGAAATTCTTGCTTTCTTCCAGCAGCTTTTTGAAGCGCCGGCGGTCGCGCGGCGTGATCTCGATAATACCCGCCAGTTCATCGATGGTTTTTTCCAGGCCGCCGACCTTGCTCGGCGTGATTTCCAGGGTGTAGGCAGAGTAATTGTGCGCCAGCGGAACACCATTCCGGTCCAGGATCAGGCCCCGGTTTGGAACGATCGGAACGATGGAAATGCGGTTGTTCTCTGCCAGGGTGTGATAGTGCTCATGTTGCAGCACTTGCAGGTAAATCAGCCGTGTAGCCAGCAGGGCGAAGGCAAACAGCACAGCCGCCGCGGCCACGGCCAGCCTCACCCGGAAGCGGTGGAGCTCCTGCTGATTGTTCCTGAGTTCGGTGCCGGATCTCATGCCAAACGCCATGGAGAATTATTTTTCGCTGCCGCGCGAGGCAGTATAGGCAATCTCGGGCGGTGATCTATATTTCAGCAGCAACTGGACAAGCAGGCTGAGAGGGGGCCAGAGCAGCGCACCAAGGATGCTGGCAAGGAAATATCCCCAGCCGATGAAAGCGGCGCCTGAAAACAGATGCGTCAGCAGGATCAGTATCTGGCTGACCAGCAGGAGCATGAAAATATGCAAGGCCTGCGGCCACAGGCCAAAAGCCTGAATGCGCCGGTGCAGGGCAAGCACGAAAAAAACAGTAATGGCATAGGCCAGCGCATATTGACCAAGCAGTGCGCCATCGGCCACGTCCATGACCAGACCGAGTCCCCATGCGGCGGCCAGGCCAATGCGCAGGGGTTGATGCACGGTCCAGTAAACCAGGAGCAGTAACACAAAATCCGGGTGCACCAGCAGCGCGGAACCCTGCCATGGCAGGAGGTTCAGCATGAGCGCCACAAACAGGGTCATGGCGATAAACTGGCCGCTGGGTGGGCGTGTCAGGGTGGGCGCATTGGTCATGTTACTTTGCCTCCTTGCCATTTTTTTTCGCCGGGGCCAATGCCTGGGCCGGTGGCTGTGGGGATTCGCCCACGGAGATGATCAGCAGGCTGCGGTAGCGATCCATGCCGGCGCTCGGCGTGCAGGTGATTTTTGCGAAGGGGTAGCCTGCATTGCGCTCGATTTTGCTGACTACCGCGACAGGTACGCCGCGAGGATAAGTGCCATCGATGCCGGAAGTGATGAGCTGATCGCCGTTCTGAATATCCATGTTGACCGGCATGAAGGCCAGTTCCAGCGCATTGTCCTGGCCGTGGCCAAAGGCGATGGCGCGCAGGCCGTTGCGCACAACCTCTACCGGTACGGCCTGGCCCTTGTCGGTGATCAGGGTGATTTCGCTGCTCAGCAGCTGCACCCGCGTGATCTGGCCCACCAGACCCCGGTCGTCGATCGCAGCCTGGCCAGCCAGAATCCCGCCGGAGCTGCCCTTGTCTACAATGATTCTGCGACTGAAGGGGTCGCGGCCAGCGTTCATCACATCGACCGTGGTGGCGTGATGGATAAAATTCTCACGGGTTGAGAGCAGGCGGCGCAGATGGGCGTTTTCGGCTTCCAGCGACTGGCTGCGCTGCAATTGCATGGCGTTGCCGAGCTGTTGTTGCCGCAAGCGGGTGTTTTCGGCTGCAAGCTGGTTCTGCGTGACAAAAAACTCGCTGGCGCGGCGGGACAGGATAAGCGGGCTATTGGCGATCTGCTGCAGCGGATGAAGCACCAGTCCAACGCCCTGGCGCAGCAGGGCAAGCTGGTCAAAGCGGGCGTCGGTGACCATCAGGATAATGGACAGCAGCCCGAAAAACGCGAGGCGGGCGACAGGGCTGGGGCCGCGCTTGAAAAAAGGTTCGTGGTCCATTGAAATTGACAGTGATCAGCCGTCAGTTTTCAGCAATGCCACGGACCTTACTGATGGCTGACAACTGATGGCCGACAACTATTTTCAGTCATTCGTGAATACGGTGCCGAGCTTGTCCATTTCTTCCAGCGCGCGTCCGGAGCCGCGTACCACGCAAGTCAGCGGATCTTCGGCAACCACCACCGGCAGGCCGGTTTCTTCCATCAGCAGGCGGTCGAGGTCACGCAGCAGCGCACCGCCGCCGGTCAGCACCATGCCCTTGTCGGCGATGTCCGCGCCCAGTTCAGGCGGTGTCTGTTCGAGCGCCTGTTTGACTGCGCTGACGATCTGGTTGAGGGGGTCGGTAAGTGCTTCCAGTACTTCGTTGCTGGAAATGGTGAAGCTGCGCGGAATGCCTTCCGCCAGATTGCGGCCCTTGACTTCCATCTCGCGCACTTCCGAAGCGGGGAAGGCGGAACCGATTTCCTTCTTGATCATTTCAGCGGTGGCATCGCCGATCAGCATGCCGTAATTGCGGCGGATGTAGTTGATGATGGACTCGTCGAACTTGTCGCCGCCCACACGCACGGAAGAGGCGTAAACCACACCGCCAAGAGAGATCACGCCCACTTCGGTGGTGCCGCCGCCGATGTCCACCACCATGGAGCCGGTGGCTTCGGCCACAGGCAGGTCGGCGCCGATCGCGGCCGCCATGGGCTCCTCGATCAGATACACCTGGCGCGCACCGGCGCCGATCGCGGATTCGCGGATGGCACGGCGTTCCACCTGGGTCGAACCGCAGGGTACGCAGATGATGATGCGCGGACTGGGGGAGAGCATGCGTGAATCATGAATTTTTTTGATGAAGTACTTCAGCATCTGTTCGGTGATGGTGAAGTCGGCGATCACGCCATCTTTCATCGGGCGAATGGCAGTGATGGAGCCGGGAGTGCGGCCGATCATCATCTTGGCCTCTGCGCCCACGGCCTGGATGGTTTTTTTGCCGCTCGGCCCGCCTTCCTGGCGAATGGCCACCACGGAAGGCTCATCCAGAACGATGCCTTTGCCGCGCACATAAATCAGGGTGTTGGCAGTACCCAGGTCGATTGCCAGATCAGTGGAGAAATAGCCGCGTAGAAATCCAAACATACAGTGTGTCTCGGGTCTTTTAAGAGGTGCTTAGGTAAAATGAATTATGATAACCTATTAAGCTCGTTTAATTAAGTTTCACCAGGGTGAATTTTATGTCATTGACGCTGGACGATGTAAAACGCATTGCGCATCTGGCCCGTATCGAGGTCAGCGAAAGCGAGGCAGAGGCGTATCTTGCGCAGCTTTCCAGCATTTTCGGGCTGGTGGAGGAAATGCAGGCAGTCGATACCCGCGGCATCGAACCCATGGCGCATGCTCAGGACGTGATGTTGCGTCTGCGCGAAGATGCGGTCAGCGAAGCGGATCGCCGCGAAGCTTATCAGGCGGTTGCGCCCCAGGTGGAAGCAGGGCTGTACCTGGTTCCCAAAGTTATAGAGTGATGTGTGATGAGAAATGGGTGATGGAAAGCCGGGCCACCATTACCCATCGCCCATTCCCCATTACCGGAAGAAAAAAATGTTAAATGCAAGTCTGAAAGAGTTATCCGGCCTGCTGGCCGCGAAGAAAGTTTCCAGTGTCGAGCTGACACAAACCTTCCTGAAACGTATTGATGAGCTGAATCCTGCGCTCAATGCCTTCATCACCGTTGACGCGGAAAAAAGCCTGGCCCAGGCGCGCGCTGCGGATGAGCGCATCGCGGCAGGCAAGACCGATATGCTGACCGGCATTCCTTTTGCGCAGAAAGATATTTTCTGCGCGCAGGACTGGCTGTCCACCTGCGGTTCGAAAATGCTGGCTAATTTTTCCGCGCCTTACGATGCCCATGTGATCGAGCAGTTCAATCGCGCCGGGGCAGTGAACCTGGGCAAGACCAACATGGACGAATTTGCCATGGGGTCAAGCAACGAGACCTCCTTTTTCGGCAAGGTTAAAAATCCATGGGATGTGAACCGGGTTCCCGGCGGCAGTTCCGGCGGTTCTGCTGCGGCGGTGGCGGCGCGTCTGTGCCCCGCGGCGACTGGCACGGATACCGGCGGCTCCATCCGCCAGCCTGCGGCGCTGGTAGGAATCACCGGCCTCAAGCCGACCTATGGCACGGTGTCGCGCTACGGCATGATTGCTTTCGCCTCCTCGCTCGATCAGGCCGGACCCATGGCCAGGAGCGCCGAAGATTGCGCCCTGATGATGAATGTCATGGCCGGTTTCGACAGCCGCGACTCCACCAGCCTGGAACGGGAAAAAGAAGATTACACCCGCGACCTGAATCAGCCGCTTAAAGGCTTGAAAATTGGTCTGCCCAAGGAGTATTTTGCGGAAGGCCTGTCTGCCGACGTGGCCAGAGCAGTGGAAGCGGCTATCGCCGAATACCGCAAGCTTGGCGCCGAGACGGTCGAAATCAGTCTGCCCAACACCCGCCTCTCGATACCGGTTTACTACGTGCTGGCCCCGGCCGAGGCGAGTTCCAATCTGGCGCGCTACGACGGCGTGCGTTACGGCTACCGTGCACCGGAATATGGCGACCTGACGGACATGTACCAGAAAACCCGCGCCCAGGGCTTCGGCGCCGAGGTCAAGCGGCGCATCATGATCGGCACTTATGTGCTGTCCGCCGGTTATTACGATGCCTATTACATTCAGGCGCAGAAGCTGCGCCGCCTGATCGCACAGGATTTCGAGGCGGCTTTCCGGCAGTGCGATGTGATCATGGGGCCAACCGCGCCGACCACCGCGTTCAAGCTGGGCGAGAAGAGCGACGACCCGGTTTCCATGTATCTTTCGGACATCTACACCATTGCCGTGAATCTGGCGGGCCTGCCCGGCATGTCGGTGCCGTGCGGCTTCGGGGACACTGGCCTGCCGGTGGGGTTGCAGATCGTCGGTAACTATTTTGCCGAAGCCAGAATGCTGAATGTCGCGCACCAGTACCAGTTGGCGACGGATTGGCATACGCGGCTGCCGCCGCTTCATGGTGAGGAGTAATGGGTAATGAGCAATGAGAAAAAGGCTCTTTCATCACCCATCACTCATCACTCATCACTAGGAAATTAATATGCAGTGGGAAGTCGTGATCGGGCTGGAAACGCATGCCCAGTTGAATACTGTCACCAAGATTTTTTCCGGTGCGGCCACCGCCTATGGCGCCGAGCCCAATACCCAGGCCTGCGCTGTCGATCTGGCCTTGCCGGGCGTGCTGCCGGTGTTCAACCGTGTGGCGGCAGAAAAAGCGGTCAGGTTCGGTTTGTCCGTCGGTGCGCGCATCAATCGCAAATCCGTTTTTGAGCGCAAGAATTATTTCTATCCGGATCTGCCCAAGGGCTACCAGACCACCCAGCTCGAACTGCCTATCGTGGCCGAAGGCGGGACCTTGCGCATTCAGGTCCCTTCGCAGGCTCAGGGCAGAGTTACGAGAAAGACATCCGCATTACCCGCGCCCATATGGAAGAGGATGCCGGAAAGTCGCTGCATGAGGATTTCCACGGCATGACCGGCATCGACCTCAATCGTGCCGGTACGCCGCTGATCGAGATCGTTACCGAACCTGACATGAGCAGCAGCGCCGAAGCCGTGGCCTATGCCAAGGCACTGCATTCGCTGGTGCGCTGGATCGGCATCTGCGACGGCAACATGCAGGAAGGCTCGTTCCGCTGCGATGCTAACGTCTCGGTGCGTATCAAGGGCACGGACAAACTGGGGACGCGCTGCGAGATCAAGAACCTCAACTCCTTCAAGTTTCTGGAAAAGGCCATCGAATACGAAATCCGGCGCCAGATCGAACTGATCGAGGACGGCGGCCGGGTGGTGCAGGAAACCCGCCTCTACGACCCGGACCGCGACGAGACCCGCTCCATGCGTTCCAAGGAAGAGGCCAACGATTATCGCTATTTCCCCGATCCGGATCTGCTGCCGCTGATGGTGAGCGATGCCTATATCGAGGAAGTGCGCAGCAAGCTGCCGGAATTGCCGCAAGCCAAACGCGAGCGCTTCATCAGCGAATACAGCCTGCCGGCCTATGATGCCGGGGTACTGACCTCAGCGCGTGAACTGGCGGATTACTTCGAGGCGACGGCCAGGGCAATGGGTGGCGAAGCCAAACTGGCCGCCAACTGGATCATGGGCGACCTGTCCGCCGCACTCAACAAGGAAGGAAAAGACATCGCCGATAGCCCCATCTCCAGCACCCAGCTGGCTGGCCTGCTGAAGCGCATCCAGGACAACACCATTTCCGGGAAAATTGCCAAGGAAGTGTTTGCTGCGATGTGGAATGGCGAGGGCGAGGCGGATGCCGTCATCGAGGCTAAAGGACTGAGGCAGGTTTCCGACAGCGGCGCGATTGAGAAGATCATCGATGAAATCATCGCCGCCAACCCGGGGCAGCTGGCCGAATATCGTTCCGGCAAGGACAAACTGTTTGGCTTTTTTGTCGGCCAGGCGATGAAGGCCAGCAAGGGCAAGGCCAATCCGGCGCAGCTGAACGAGATTCTGAAGCAGAAGCTGGCGGGCTGAAAAAACAGATGCCGGAAAACAAAAGGGCGCCCTGCGGCGCCCTTTTGTTTTTGTATTGCCCTATTGCGGGGTTTTAACCGGCGCCTGCGTTCGAGGTGCGGCGGGCGGCAGCCCTTTCAGTTCGCGAAAACGTTTTTTGTCATCTTCAAAGCGTTTCTTGATGGCTTCAAGCTCCTGCCTTGATTTGGCCATGCTGTCCTGGAAGTTTCCCGATTTCCGCTTCGGTCTGGGTGATTTCTGATTTCAGGTCTGCCGGGATGGCTTGCTTTCTTTTGATATACCCGTCGCTTTGTTTGTTCAATCCATCCAGGCGCCCCTGCACTGATTTGATGCGCAACAGGGTGCCATCGATCTGGGCCTGGGTGGCGACCAGGTTGCGGTCGCGCGCCAGGTCAATTTCCTTTTCATCGGCGTAGCTGAGCAGCAGTGCCTTGTCACGGCGTTTCTGCTCTATGGATTTTTGCTCGTCATCCTCCTTTTTTTCTGCCTCATCTGCCTGGGCCAGACGTTCCTCCTCCGTCAGATAGGTCGTTTTCTTTTTTTCCATGCCTCTGGATGTCATTTCGCTGGATGAGCGGCATTTGGCTGCCACTTCGGGCGGGATCGAATCGCCGTAATAGGTGCGGCCCTTGTCGTCCACACATTTTTTCAGGGGGGCGGCTTGTGCTGCACTGGCGCTGAGCGCTGCTGCGATAAGAATGAGTAAAGTCTTCACAGGGGGGGATCTCCTTATTTCACGCCATATTGATCGCGGTATGCTGCCACTGCGTTCTGGTGCAGCGCCATTTCCGGGTGATGCTGCAAATAGCCGGTCAGGCTGTCGAGGTCGGCAATACTGATAACGGGTATATCATAACTCTGGCTGACTTCCTGGACGGCAGAAAGTGCTCCCGTGCCGCGTTCCATGCGGTCCAGCGCGATGGCCACGCCGCAGGGCCGGGCACCGTGGCTGCGAATCAGGTCCACCGACTCGCGCACCGAGGTGCCGGCGGAAATGACATCGTCGACGATCAGCACCTTGCCCTGCAAGGGCGCGCCGATCAGTGTGCCGCCTTCGCCATGGTCCTTGGCTTCCTTGCGGTTGAAGCAGTAGGGCACGTTGCGCCCCTGTTCGGCCAGGGCGATGGCGACCGCGGCTGCCAGCGGAATGCCCTTGTAGGCCGGGCCGAACAGCATGTCGAAATCCAGACCGGCAGCGAGGATGGCTTTGGCGTAAAATTGCCCGAGTTTCTGCAGGGCCACGCCGTCGTTGAACAGGCCGGCGTTGAAAAAATAGGGTGAAAGCCGCCCCGCCTTGGTCTTGAATTCGCCGAAGCACAGCACCTTGCGCTGGATGGCGAAGTCGATGAAATCCTGTCTGAAATCGGTCATGATTCAATCTGAATTGAAAGGTTAATGTTGCGTATTATATCTGCAAATCTCAATGGCATTCGCTCTGCGGCCAGCAAGGGGTTTTTTGCCTGGATGGCAAAACAGGACGCGGACGTGATCTGCGTCCAGGAACTCAAGGCCCAGGCCGCCGATATGAAGCCGGAAATGCTGAATCCGGAGGGCTATCACGGCTGTTTTCACTATGCCGAAAAGAAGGGTTACAGCGGGGTAGGCATCTATTCCAGACGCAAGCCGGATTCGATCGTCGAAGGGCTTGGGCATCGCCGATATCGACGCCGAGGGGCGTTATCTGCAGGCGGATTTCGGCAATCTGTCGGTGATCTCGCTCTACCTGCCTTCCGGCTCCAGTTCGGAAGAGCGCCAGCAGGTGAAATTCTATTTTCTCGAACGCTTCCTGCCGCATCTGCGCGAGCTTCGGGCCAGCGGGCGCGAGGTGATCCTGTGCGGCGACTGGAACATCGCGCACAAGGAAATCGATCTGAAAAACTGGAAATCCAACCAGAAAAATTCCGGCTTCCTGCCCGAGGAGCGTGCCTGGCTGAGCCATGTTTTTGACGAGGTGGGCTGGGTGGACGTGTATCGCCGCCTGCATCCCGAGGCGACTGGCGAGGCCTATACCTGGTGGTCGAATCGCGGCCAGGCCTGGGCCAAGAACGTGGGCTGGCGTATCGACTACCAGATCGCCACCCCGGGTGTGGCCGGAAAAGCAACGCGGGCGGCCGTCTACAAGGACGAACGTTTTTCCGACCACGCACCGTTGAACATTGATTACGATGAAACAGTTTGACCCTCTTCATTCCATGGCGCGACCTTGAACAGCAACAGCATGCCGGGAAGCGCCAGCGCGGTACATAGCAGGAAGAAATTGACCCACCCCATTTGCTCCACCAGATAGCCGGTGGCGGAGTTGAACAGGGTACGCGGTACCGCCATCAGGCTGGTGAACAGGGCGAACTGGGTGGCAGTGTAGAGTGGATGGGTGGTGCGGGCGATGAAGGCGACGAAAGCCGTGGTGCCCAGCCCCACGCCCAGCGCCTCGAAGCCGATCACGCCGGCCAGCAGCGCCAGATCGTGGCCGTTGCTGGCCAGCAGGGCAAAGCCGAGGATGGATACGGCCTGCACCACGCCGAACAGCCACAGGGCGCGATTGATGCCCAACTTGATCATCCACACTCCGCCCAGCAGGCCGCCGATGATGGCGGGCCACAGCCCCGCGTGCTTGGCCACCAGGCCGATTTCCGTCTTGCTGAATCCCATGTCGAGGTAAAACGGCGTTGCCAGCGCGGTCGCCATGCTGTCGCCGAGCTTGTAGAAGAAGATGAAGGCAAGGACCAGCATGGCCTGTCGCCAGCCTGAGCGGGTGATGAATTCGTGGAAGGGTTCCACCACGGCTTCCCGCAAAGTACGTGGCGCACCCTGGACCCGTTCGGGTTCGGCGACCAGCAGGGTCATGGCGATGCCGGGCAGCATGAACAGGGCCGTAATCAGAAACACGCTGCTCCAGGGCAGGATGATCGGCCAGGATCAGGGACAGCGAACCGGGAATCAGGCTGGCGATACGGTAGGCGTTGACATGGATGGCATTGCCCAGGCCCAGTTCGATGTCGAACAGAATTTCGCGCCGGAACGCATCCAGCACCACGTCCTGCGAGGCGGAGAAGAAGGCTACCGCAGCAGCCAGATAGGCGATGGTCCAGATATCAAGCGCAGGATTGAGCCAGCCGAACAGCGGGAGCGACAGCAACAGCGCCACCTGGGTCAATAAAATCCAGCCCCGCCGCCGCCCCAGCATCGGCCAGGCAAAGCGGTCCATGAGCGGCGACCAGAGAAATTTCCAGGTAAAAGGCAACTGGATCAGGGCGAACAGGCCGATGGCCTTGAGATCCACCTGCTCGGAGCGCAGCCAGGCGGGCAGCAGGCTGATCAGGATGTAGAGCGGCAGGCCGGAACTGAAGCCGGTGAAAATGCAGATCAGCATGCGGCGATTGAAGATGACTTCGCGGAACATTCTTTATCCTGAGAGCTTCATGCACGGCGGGGCAGTATTTGCCGGATGCGCCTGTAAAGCCCGTCACCTTACCGGAAACATGGCCCTATGTCACAATGTCGCCCATGCTGGAACAAAACCTGTTTGCGGTCTTTCTTGTTGGCCTTCTGGGCGGCACGCACTGCGTCGGCATGTGCGGCGGCATCGTCGCCGCTATTTCCATGCAGTTGCCGGGCCAGGGCACGCGCTTCAGCTATCACTTTGCCTACAACGCCGGGCGTATCCTGAGTTATGCCGTTGCGGGCGCGCTGGCCGGTGCGTTGGGGGCGAGCACCTTGCTGCTGGAGGGGCTGTGGCCGGTGCAGAAGGTTTTGTACCTGCTGGCGAACCTCATGCTGGTCGCGCTGGGACTGTATCTGGCGGGCCTGTGGCAGGCGGTGACGCAGATCGAGCGTCTGGGCGGGCTGCTGTGGAAACGCTTGCAGCCTTTCTCGAAATCCCTGCTGCCGGTGCGTAACCCGGTTCAGGCTTTCCTGCTCGGAACGCTGTGGGGCTGGCTGCCTTGCGGTCTGGTGTATAGCGTGCTGATTACCGCGCTGGCGAGCGGCAGCGCAGCTTCCGGAGCGGCTTCCATGCTGGCCTTCGGCCTCGGCACCCTGCCCAACCTCATTGCCATGGGCCTGTTTGCCCAGCAGTTGCAGGCATTTACCCGCCACCTCTGGGTGCGCAGGCTGGCGGGGCTGCTGGTGGCGGGTTTCGGCGTCTGGGGACTGGTGCGGCTGCTGCTGGCCTGAGTATTCAGTTGTGCTGCGCTGAAATGGCGCCCCCCTGAAATGGGTCAAGCAGGCAATCCGCGCAGCGGATGCTCGCACAAGGAGGGTTGGGGGGGTTAACGTCGGGGCTTAGATATCACCACTGCAACCCCCCTCATTCCCCCCTTGTCAGGGGGGAGGTCCTCGCATCCAAAGCTTTCGTGAATTTCTGTTGGCTGACTACTGGCTGCGTTCGATCCGGTAGGCGGCAACGCTGCCGCGAATGTTCGGCAGGAAGCCGATTTTGCGCTCACCCTCCATTACGACCCGTTCCAGGATGCGGATGCCGCGCTGGGCGCAGAAGGACTCGAAGTCCTTGACGGTGCAAAGATGGATATTCGGCGTGTCATACCACTGGTAAGGCAGCCCGGGTGAAACCGGCATGTGGCCCTGCAGTACCTGCACGCGATGGCGCCAGTAGCCGAAGTTGGGGAAGGCGACGATGGCCTGCTTGCCGACACGCAGCATTTCCGCGACGACCTGCTCGATGTGGCGCATGGCCTGCAGGGTTTGCGACAGGATGACGAAATCGAAAGAGTCGGCTTCGAATCCGGAAAGCCCGGAGTCGAGGTCATTCTGGATCACGTTGAGGCCTTTTTGCACGCAGACGAGGATGTTGGCGTCCTTGATGTCCACGCCGTAGCCGTGTGCCTGGCGGCTGTCCTTGAGGTGTTTCAGCAGGGTGCCGTCGCCGCAGCCCAGGTCGAGGACGCGCGCGCCGGGCTTGACCCAGGCCGCGATGGTTTCGAAATCGTGCCGTACCGTGGCGTTCGTCATGGTTTGCCCTCCTCGGCGACTCTTCCCATGTAGGCCCGCACCAGATTATGGTATTGCGGGTCTTCCATGAGAAAGGCATCGTGGCCGTGCGCGGCGGTGATTTCCGCGTAGCTCACGTCCAGGTTGTTGTCCAGCAGGGCCTTGACGATCTCGCGCGAGCGCGCGGGCGAGAAGCGCCAGTCGGTGGAGAAGGAAATCACCAGGAACTTCGCGCGCGCAGCCTGCATGGTCTGGCTCAGGGAGCCATGCTGATGGTGGTGGGTGGGGTCGAAATAATCCAGCGCCTTGGTCATCAGCAGGTAGGTGTTGGCGTCGAAGCTGTCGGCGAATTTGTCGCCCTGATAGCGCAGGTAGGATTCGATCTCGAATTCGACCTCATAGCCGAAATTGTAGGCGCCGGAGCGCAAGATGCGGCCGAATTTCTCTCCCATCGCATCGTCCGACAGGTAAGTGATGTGCCCCAGCATGCGGGCGATGCGTAACCCGCGGCGCGGCACCACGCCGTGCGCGTAGAAATCGCCGCCATGATAATCGGGGTCGGTCAGGATGGCCTGCCGGGCCACGTCGTTGAAGGCGATATTCTGCGCGGTGAGGCGCGGGGCGGCGGCGATCACCAGCGCATGCCGCAGGCGGTCCGGATGGTTGATGCTCCATTGCAGCACCTGCATGCCGCCCAGGCTGCCGCCGACGATGGCGGCGAACTGGTGAATGCCGAGCAGGTCGGCGAGTCTGATTTGCGTCTCCACCCAGTCTTCCACCGTCACCACCGGGAAACTGGCGCCGAAAGGCTTGCCGGTCTGGGGGTTGATGCTGGAAGGCCCGGTCGAGCCATGGCAGCCGCCGAGGTTGTTCAGCCCGATGACGAAAAAATGATTGGTGTCGATCGGCTTGCCGGGCCCGATCATGTTGTCCCACCAGCCGGGGCGTTTGTCGTGTTCGGAGTGATACCCGGCCACGTGATGGTTGCCGGAAAGCGCGTGGCAGACCAGGATGGCATTGGTTCTGCTGGCATTGAGCGTGCCGTAGGTTTCGTATACCAGTTCATAGAACGGCAGGGTGACACCGCTTTTGAGTGTCAGCGGCGACTCGAAACGCGCGGTTTGCGGCGTGACGACGCCTACGGAATTGGGCTTGGACATATCCTGCGGATTATCGTGAATTTGACTCAGGCATTCAAGCGCGTCAGAAGCGCGTGCATTTTTTCCGGCTCTTCGGTTTTGAGCATGCGGCCTACCAGCGCCGGTAATTCTGGCACATGAGTGCGCAGGATCTGCTGTTTTACCGTGAGCAGGTGCGCCGGATGCATGGAGAACTGGCGCAGGCCGAGGCCCAGCAGGACGCGCGTCATGGAGACATCACCCGCCATTTCGCCGCACACCGATACCGGGATGCCGGCCTTGTCGGCGCTCCTGATGGTGTGTGCGATCAGTTGCAGCACGGCGGGATGCAATGGGTCGTAAAGATGCGCCACGCTGTCATCGGTGCGGTCGATGGCCAGCGTGTACTGGATCAGATCGTTGGTGCCAATGGAAAGGAAGTCCAGATGCTTGGCAAAAACGTGTGCCGCCAGCGCGGCGGCAGGGATTTCGATCATGCCGCCGACGGGGATATTGTCATCGAAGGGAATGTTTTCTTTTATCAGGCTCTGCTTGGCTTGGGCGATCAGGTGGAAGGTCTGGTTCAGCTCGGTCAGGGAAGACAGCATGGGAATCAGCAGCTTGATCCTGCCGTAATGCGAGGCGCGCAGGATGGCGCGCAGCTGGGCGTGGAACAGTTGCGGTTCGGCCAGGCACAGGCGGATGGCACGCAATCCCAGAGCCGGGTTGGCGCCGGGTTTTTCTGCGCCGAATAACTGCTTGTCCGCGCCCAGGTCGAGGGTGCGGATGGTGACCGGCAGGCCGCGCATATCTTCCGCCACGCTGCGGTAGGCGAGAAACTGCTCTTCTTCTCCCGGCAGGTCGCGCCGGTTGAGGAACAGGAATTCACTGCGGAACAGCCCGATCCCGGTTGCGCCATTGGCCTTCACGTCACCAATATCGCCCGGCAGTTCGATATTGGCGTGCAGTTCCGTCTCCGTCCCGTCCAGAGTGGTGGCGCGGGTGGTCCGGAGGCGCTTGAGTTTCTGTTTTTCCAGCTCCCACTGGCTCTGGCGCAGCTTGTACTCGGCCAGCACCGTCTTGTCCGGGTTGACGATGACGATGCCCTGGCTGCCGTCAACAATGATCAGTTCGCGCTCGCGGATCAGGCTGCGGGCATGGTGCAGCGCCACGATCGAGGGAATGTTGAGGCTGCGGGCGAGAATCGCGGTGTGGGAAGTGGTGCCGCCGACATCGGTGACAAAGGCTGCAAACTGGTGCTGCTTGAACAGCATCATGTCGGCGGGGGAAAGGTCGTGCGCCACCAGAATGCTGGCCAGGTCCGGGCTGGCCGGGCCAGGGGTGTGCAGGGTGGCGTGGCCAAGGAGGGATTTCAGCACCCGCTCCACGACCTGAATCACATCCGATTTGCGTTCCCGCAGGTAGTCGTCCTCGATCTGGTCGAACTGGGCGAGCAGCGTGTCCATCTGCTGTTTGAGCGCCCATTCGGCGTTGATGCGCTGGGTTTCGATCAGATCCTTCGGCGCCGAGGAAAGCGTCGGATCGCTGAGGATCAGAATGTGCAGGTCGAGGAAAGCATCGAATTCTGCCGGAGCATTGGCAGGAATGTTGCGCTGAAGTTCTTTGAATTCCTGCAGCGTGGCCTGGATGGCAGCGTCAAAGCGGGTAATTTCTTCGCCGACGCGGGCTTTGAGCACCCCGTACTGGGGGACTTCCAGACTGACATGCGAAACAAGGTGCGCATGGCCGATGGCAATGCCGCCGGAAACGGCGACGCCATGCATGGTGAAGCTCATTACCTCGCCTTCTCCGAACTTGTCGCTGATCAGATCGACGATGGCCTGCATCGCTTTTTCTTCGTCCTCGCCTTCAGTCTCGATGCCGATGGTCGTACCCTTGGCGGCAGCCAGCATCATCACGCCCATGATGCTTTTGGCGTTGATGCGTTTGTTGTCGCGGGAAAGCCATATTTGGCTCCGGTGCTGCCCGGCCGCCTGGGTCAGCTTGGCCGAGGCGCGTGCGTGCAGCCCCAGCTTGTTGATGATCTCGATGTCACGTTGCAACATGACAGGCTTCCATGGTGGTGTGGATAATACCGTCGTGGCCGCCGGAGAGCGCTTTTTCAACCACTGTGGCAAGGGGCTCTTCGCGGTAAGTGAGCGCACGCACCAGCATCGGCAGGTTGACCCCGGCGATGCCTTCCACCCGGCCGGATTCCAGCAGGCGGCAGGTGATGTTGGTGGGCGTGGCGCCGTAGATGTCGGACAGGATCAGTACGCCCTCGCCCTGATCGAGCTGGCGCAGCATCTCTCTGGCCTGGGGGAGTATCGCCACCGGATCGTCGTGGATGGTGACGCCGAGTTGCTGCAGATTCAACGGGCGGCTGCCCATGACGTGGCTGGCGCAGTGGATCAGACTCTCGCCCAGTGCGCCGTGGGCGACGATAAGAATACCAATCATCGAAATTCCTGGGCTTGTGCCCTTACTCCGGGAAAAGCGGTATTTTACTCTTTTAAAACGGAAGCCGCATAGCGGCTCGCCGTTCCCTTCACGCCCAGGAAGAGGGCTGGTGGGTGAGGAAGGCGGCCATGCCGTCAGGGCGATTCGTGCAGTTTCAGACCGGAATCGATGAATTTCAGGCGTTTTTTCATCGCCGGGGTCAGGTAAATTTCCCCCTGGCTGTCGATCAGCATGGCCTGTTCCGTGCCCATTTTACGCGCGGCTTCACGCCAGCCATCCTTGCCTGCGATGAAGGCCGGCTTGGACGCCGCATCCGACAGCACGCCCGCATTTTTTCCTGCGGGGATCAGCACCGTTACCGCCTGTACGCCCTGCGCCGGGTAGCCGGTGCGCGGATCGATAATGTGGCAGTAGCGCTTGCCGTCGAGTTCGAAGTAGCGCTGGTAGTCCCCGGAAGTGCCGACCGCTTCGCCATCCTGCAACTCTAGCGTGGCGATGGCGCCCGGTTTGCGCGGATGCTGGATGCCCACCTGCCAGGGTCGCTTGCCGTGTTTGCCAAGGACGATGATGTTGCCGCCGATATTGATCAGGGCATTTTTAACGTCTTGTGAACGCAGGAAATCCGCCGCCACGTCGAGCGCATAACCCTTGGCGTAACCGCCCAGGTCCACGCGCACCGCCGGATTTTTGCTGTGAAACTCGATGCCCTCGATGACGATGTCCGACATTCTTGGGCTGGCCTGCAGCAGTTTTTCGATTTCTGCCGGGTCGGGGCGCACCGGCTTGAATTCATCGCCATGAAACCCCCATAGCCGGATCAGGTTGCCAATAGCGGGGTTGAACAGGCCGCCGGACTGTTCGGAGAGCCGGGTGGCATCTTCCAGCAGGGGGATCATGCCAGGCTGGATCGCTGCTTTTGCGGGGGCATTGAGGAAAATTTCGTTCATCCGGCTCAAGGTGCCGGGTTTCCAGGCATGAAGAAATTCATGCATCTGGTCGAAATCGGCCAGCACCTGGCCGGCCAGCTGTTTTGCGCGGGCGTCTTCCTCGCCGTAAATGGAAATTTCCACCAGCGTGCCGAAGACATAGCTCTGCTGCTGGTAGAGTGGCTCCTTGCCGCAGCCGGACAGAAAGGAAGTGAGCAGCAAGCAGCAAGCAGTGAACGGGAGAAGGAAGATTTTACTGTTCACCGCTTACCGCTCCCCGCTTGCCAGCTTTTCAAGCGCATCCACAAACATCCCCGCCACATTGAACCCGCTCTGAGCCGTGATTTCCTGAAACCCGGTCGGGCTGGTGACGTTGATTTCGGTCAGGTAGTCGCCAATCACGTCCAGGCCAACCAGAAACAGCCCCTGCTCGCGCAGCTTCGGCCCCAGCGTGTCGGCAATTTTCCAGTCGTTCTCTGACAAGGGCTGGGCCACGCCCTTGCCGCCAGTGGCGAGGTTGCCGCGCGTTTCCCCTTGTTTTGGAATGCGCGCCAGGGCATACGGGACCGGCTCGCCGTTGATCAGCAGGATGCGTTTGTCACCCTGCGCGATCTCGGGAATGTAACGCTGCGCCATGACGGTGCGACTGCCCAGTTGCGTCATGGTTTCCAGGATGACATTGAGGTTGGGGTCGTCCTGCCGGATGCGGAAAATGCCGCTGCCGCCCATGGCGTCCAGCGGCTTGAGAATAATGTCGCCTTGTTTGCCGATAAAGTCGCGGATCAAATCTTGCTGCCGTGTCACCAGCGTGGGGGGCATGAACTGCGGAAATTTCGCCGTGGACAGCTTCTCGTTGAAATCCCGCACCGCCCCGGGCCGGTTGAGAATGCGCGCGCCCTGCGTCTCGGCCAGCTCCAGCAGGTAAGTGCTGTAGATGTATTCCATGTCGAAGGGCGGGTCCTTGCGCATCAGGGTGACGTCGAAATCCGTCAGTTCATGCCAGGCCGGTTCATCCAGTGCAAACCATTTCAGGTCCTCGTCCACCAGGTCGAGCCTGCGTGCATGGGCCCGGACCCGGCCCTCGTCCAGGATCAGCTCATGCTGCTCCATCACGTAAAGGGCATGGCCGCGCGCATGGGCCTCGCGCATCACGGCGTAGGTCGAATCCTTGCTGGTTTTGATGCTTTCAAGCGGGTCGAGAATGATGGCGAGTTTCAATTTACCTGTCCACGCAGTGGGGTTGTGTGTCTGAATATCATAACCGTTTTGCAGCAAACAGGTGGCGATGGCTGGGCCGGTTGTGATAAATGTCAGTTGCTGCAATAATCGCCTGATCATGAATAGGGTTTTTGGCTAATACCATTATGGTACAAGGAGCTATGCCTCCATCTGATCTGGATGTTCAGAAGCAATATCCGCCCAATGGCACTTCAGGTGGCAGGCTGCCGCATTTTCACCTGAAGCGCTGGCCCCTGGCGCTGGCGCTTGTCTGGACCATCGCGATCGCGCTATCCCTGTACTGGAACTACCGCCAGACGCATGTCCTTCTGCTGGAGCAGGCGCACAGCGAATTGCGCGCCAATTTCTTCAAGGATCTGACATTCCGGCAGTGGGCTACCCGGCATGGCGGCGTGTATGTCCCTGTCAGCGACGAAACCCAGCCTGATCCTTTTGTCGCCTACCTTCCGGAACGGGATGTCGTTACCCCGTCCGGGCGTGTTCTGACGCTGATCAACCCCGCCCTGATGGTGCGCCAGTTCAACGAAATGGCGCAGCAGAGTTACGGCGCAATCAGTCATATCAGCAGTTTGCGTCCGCTTAATCCGGTTAATCAGCCCGATGCGTGGGAGGCGCAAGCGCTGAAGGCCATTGCGGGCGGGGTGGAAGAAGTGACTGAAGTTTCTCCTATCAATGGCGCCCAGTATCTGCGCCTGATCCGCCCGATGGTTATGGCCGAGGCCTGCCTTGATTGCCATAAGCAGCAGGGATATCGAAAAGGGGAGATCGGTGGCGGCGTCAGCGTGTCGGTTCCTCTGGCACCGATCGAAAAGGCGGAAAAGAATCGCATGGCTTCGGTGGGCCTGGGCCACGGCATTCTATGGCTGCTGGGCCTGAGCGGCATCGGCGTCGGATCACGCCAGCTCCGTCGCCGCATTACAGAAAGAGAAACGATCTATTTTGCCCTGCGGGAGAGTGAAGAGCGCTCCCGCGCCATTCTTGCCACATCGCTCGATGCCATTATCACTATCGATCAGGAAGAGCGGATTACCGGCTGGAACGCGCAGGCGGAAAGCATTTTCGGCTGGGCATCCGGAGAAGTGATGGGAGAGCCGCTCTCCAGCACAATTATTCCGCCCGGCCAGCGCCAGGCCCATCAGAAAGGCATTAAACGCCTGCTGGAATCCGGCCAGGGACGCATCATCAACCGGCGCATAGAAGTGACCGGCCTGCGCAGGAATGGCGAGGAATTCCCCCTCGAACTTGCCATCGCCTTTATCGTCTCTGACGGCAAGCCGGCTTTCAGCGCTTTTTTGCGCGATATCAGCGAAAGCAAGCGCATCGAGGAAAAAATCCGGCGTGATTTCCATCTGCAGCAGGCACTGGCGGCCGTGCTGGAAACCGTCATTCAGCCGCTTCCTTTCAAGGCGCGCCTGGAGAATGCGCTGAGTTCCATTCTTTCAACCCCCTGGCTGGCATTGCGCGGCACCGGGGCAATTTTTCTCGTGGCAGAAGATCAGAAAACGCTGGAACTGGCTGCGCAACAGGGGCTTGCGGATCCCATCCTGGAACAGTGTTCCCTTGTCCCGTTTGGTGAGTGCATGTGCGGCCTGGCCGCAAAGGAGCGCGCCCCGGTTTTCGCTTCCGAGGTGGATGATCGTCATACGCGTTCTTTTCCCGGGATGATGCCCCATGGTCACTACTGCCTTCCCATCCTGTCGGGCGAAGAGCTGCTGGGCGTGCTGAACCTGTATCTGGAAGCGGGTCACCGGAAAAACGATGCCGAGCTGCACTTTCTCTCCGCCATTACGCATGCGCTGGGCGGCATGATTCAGCGCCACCAGGCGGAAGAGCGCTTGCAGCGCTCCGCCTTTTACGATGCCCTGACCGATTTGCCCAACCGGGCGCTGTTGCTGGAGCGCCTTGATCGCTGCATCCGGCGCGAGAACAGACACAGTGAGTTTGGTTATGCGGTGCTGTTTCTCGATCTTGACCGCTTTAAAAATATCAACGACAGCCTCGGGCACACCAGCGGCGACCAGGTGCTGATTGCGGCAGCGGGGCGGCTACAGCAATGCATTCGCCCCGGTGACACGGTGGCGCGGCTGGGCGGGGACGAATTTGCCATACTGCTCGACGATATTACCGACATTCTTGAGGTTTCACAGGTGGCGGAACGGATTCATTCCACCATGCTCCAGCCATTTGAATTTCCCGGTCATGAGGTGTTTGTTTCCACCAGTATCGGGATCACGCTTGGCAGCGCGGCGTATACAATTCCCGAGGAACTGCTGCGCGATGCGGATACCGCGATGTACCGGGCCAAGTCTCGTGGCGCCGCCAAGACGGCTGTTTTTGATGAGCGGATGCATGCCCGGGTCGTTGCCCTGATCACGATGGAAACCAATTTGCGCTGGGCGGTGGAGCGGCAGGAACTCCGGGTGCACTACCAGCCTATCGTTTCCGCCGCCAGCGGCGAGCTTAGCGGTTTCGAAGCCCTGGTGCGCTGGCAGCATCCGGAACACGGCCTGGTCCCACCGGACGAATTCATCCCGGTGGCAGAAGAAACCGGTCTGATCGGCGGCATTGGCCGCTGGGTTCTGCAGGAAGCCTGCCGCGAGGCGCAGTCGTGGCGCATCCGGTTTCCTCAGCGGGAGGATCTGTTCGTCAGCGTCAATCTTTCAGCCAAGCAGTTTTTGCAACCCAACCTGACAGAAGAAATCCTGCAAACCTTGCAAGAAAGCGGACTGCCGCCGCATTGCCTGCATCTGGAAATCACCGAAAGCGCCTTGCTGGATAACCCCGAAACCAGCAATCAGGTTCTCGTGGCGCTCAGGGCCCATGGCATCCAACTTTATATCGATGATTTCGGCACCGGCTATTCCGCATTGAGTTATCTCCATAACTTCCCGTTCGATGCACTGAAAATCGATCGTTCCTTTGTTTCCAAGCTGGGGGAAGGCAGCGAGCATGTCGGGATGGTCAGCGCCATCATCGCCATCGCCAGCAGTTTCGGCATGGACGTGATCGCGGAGGGCGTGGAAACCAGTGCTCAGCTTGAACAGTTGCAGGCACTGGGTTGCAGCAAGATACAGGGCTATTATTTTTCGCGCCCGCTTACCGCCGGGCTTGCGGCGGACTGGCTTGCCAAAGAGGCTGGCCGGTAAGAACCGGGCGTTACGAAGGATGGGGTTTCTCAAAGCGATTTGAGCGCTTCGTCGATCCTTGTGGCCATGTCGTCGCAGGCAAGAATTTCGTCACGCGGCACGCGGGCAATCAGCATGATACGGGCTGCATGGCCGGCACGCTGGACTTCGGTCAGCTCGACCCCTCTGGCGGTGTTTTCGTCTGGCGATTCAAGCAGGATATTCATGTTGTCGAGATGCAGCGAAACGTCATGGATCTGGAGTAATCTTTCCACGCTGTTCAGCACCAGCAGCAGCTGATTCATGAAATATTGCAGGGTGGGCTGATGGACGGCAGCCTGGCCCAGCAGGCTTTCTTTCTCCCTGATCGAGCGGCAAATTCCGGCCATCTCTTCTTCGCTGTATTCGATGTGGTCGCACAGGCAGGACTGGCCGGCATCCTGCCGCAGCTTCACGCGCATGCGGGCGCGCAGCAGCGCCAGTTCATGTTCCACGCTTTCGCACTCGACCCGCTCGGCTTCGATGTTGGCCAATACCCGGTGCGCCACGAATTCCAGCGCGAAGGCTTTCAGTTTTTCGCGCAGACCGCTTTCACTGCCGGCGGAAGCGATAATCCGCTGGTCGGTAAAGCTGATCTGCGTCTGGGGCACCTCCCGCTGCATCATTTCGCCCCGCATTGCAATGCCCAGCACCTTGCGGACCTGCATGGTGGAAGCGATCATGGCATGGCAGTATTCCCCGTCTTCGGGCTGCGCCGTTGTCATGCAGTCGCGCAGCGACTCGCTGCGATTGAACAACTTTGCCATATCCGCGTTGCTGGCGAACAGCGCCCGCAGCACCGGCGACTGGCTCCATTGGCGTGTTGCCGCATCGACTGGCCCGGCGATGCCGTCGATGACGTGCTGGATGTGCTTCAGCGTATTCCAGACCGGTCTGCTGAGCGCTTCCTGATAGCCGGAGAGAAAGCGCAGGCGCGGATTGATTTCATAAAACAGCTGCTCGATGGCGGTATCGATTTCCGGCTGGTGCAACTTGATATGCTTGCGCTTCAGGTAATGTTTCAGGACGCGACGGATCAGACTCATTTTGCGTTTGCCCGGTCAGGCTTTCATGGCCGGGTATTCTCCAGTTCCAGCGCTGCTGCCAGCAGCGCCAGCCTTGCCACCACGCCGTAGGCATAGAAGCGGTTGGGCGGGGTATCCGGACCGGCAGCGTTGTCAGGCAGGGTGCATGAGGTGTCGAAGGCCAGCGGTACGAAGTGCATGCCGGGGGCGTTGAGGTTCTCGTCCTGGCCGCGCCCGGTGTGGACGCGGTAGAAGCCGCCCACCACGAAATGATCCATCATGTACACCACCGGTTCGGCCACCGCCTCGTTGATGCTTTCGAAAGTGTAGACACCTTCCTGGATGATGACCTCGCTGACCTGCTGGCCCTCCTTGATCACCGACATCTTGTTGCGCTGCTTGCGGTTGAGGCCTTTGACCTCGGATGCGTCCTTGACCGTCATGATGCCCATGCCGTAGGTGCCGGCATCGGCCTTGACGATCACGAAGGGGTCGTTTTTTACGCCGTATTCGCGGTATTTTTCACGGATATCCTGCAACAGTTCGTCCACTTTCACGGCCAGGCATTCCTCGCCTTGCCGCTCGCTGAAGTTGATCTCGCTGCAGTCGTCGAAATATGGATTGATCAGCCAGGGGTCCATATGGATGATGCTGGCGAATTCCTCCGCGACCTGGTCGTAAGCGCTGAAATGGTGGGTCTTGCGCCGCGTTGCCCAGCCGGCATGCAGCGGCGGGAAGACAGGCTGTTTCAGCCCCTTGAGTATTTCCGGTACGCCTGCGGAAAGATCGTTGTTGAGCAGGACAGCACAGGGGTCGAAATCATCCAGCTGAAGCGTATTCCCCTTTCGCCGCACTGGTTCCAGTGTCAGGGTCTGCCCGTCGGGCAGATCCAGCACCGTGGGCGCGGTGATTTCCGGAATCAGGGTGCCGATGCGCACATACAGCCCGGCATGGCGCAGGATGGAGGCGAGGCGCGCCACATTCTGCAGATAGAAGGTATTGCGGGTGTGGTTTTCCGGAATGAGCAGGAAGCGCTGTGCGTCAGGGCAGATTTTTTCCACTGCCGACATGGCTGCCTGCACGCATAGCGGCATGAAATCCGGGTTCAGGTTATTGAAGCCGCCGGGAAACAGGTTGGTGTCGACCGGCGCCAGCTTGAATCCGGCGTTACGAAGATCTACAGAGGCGTAAAAAGGCGCGTTGTGGTCCTGCCATTGGGTGCGGAACCATTGTTCGATGCGTGGCTGGGCATCGAGCATGTGCTGTTCGAGTTCGAGCAGCGGGCCGGTGAGGGCGGTGGTGAGATGTGGAACCATGGACGGAATTTGCCGGGAGGGGATGAGCGCAATTGTAGCGGATGTATTTTGTTTCGTCAGGCGGGATCAGGCCGAAGAACGCGCTTGTAGATCACGCCACTATCCAGAAATGCCATGCAATATGACCCGTTTCAGACTGGCCTGGTCCTGGTCTGGAGGGTTTCGTGATAGCGGAAAGCCTCGGCGACTTGCGTGCGCAAGGCGTCGTCCTCCCATGGTTTGGAGAGGAATTTGTAAATGGCGCCACGGTTTACCGCTTCGGTCACGCTGGCCAGGTCGGCGTAGCCGGAAAGAACGATGCGCACCGTGTCCGGGTAAATTTCGCGAACCCGGCTGAGAAATTCGGTGCCGCTCATTTCGGGCATGCGCTGATCGGAGATGATGACACTTACCGCATTCTTTGCCAGGATATCGAATGCTTCTGCCGGGCCGGCGGCAGTCAGGATGCGATAGCCTTCGCCGCGCAGCAGTCTTTGCAGGGAGGAGATGATATTGGCTTCGTCGTCCACCAGCAGCAGGACGCCTGTGGGGCCGTTTGCCATGTCTGGAAGATGGAGCTGGTGATTGTCGCGCAGCAGTTGTTCCATTTGCTCCAGCGGCACGGGGCGGCTGAAATAGTAGCCCTGGATGGCATCGCAGCCATGATGACGGAGAAAATCCAGCTGGCTCTGAGTTTCCACGCCTTCCGCGATCACGTCGAGCTTCATGCCGTGGGCCAGCGCGATGATGGCCATTGAGATCGCGGCGTCGTCCGGGTCGGAAATGATGTCGCGCACGAAGGACTGGTCCAGCTTGAGCTTGTTGATGGGGAAGCGTTTGAGATAGCTGAGGCTGGAATAGCCGGTGCCGAAATCGTCGATCGACAGCCGGATGCCCATGCTGCGCAATGCACTCAGTGTTTGCTCCGTGCTTTCCGCGTGTTGCATGGCGACGCTTTCGGTAATTTCCAGTTCCAGGTATTGCGGCGGCAGCCCGCTTTCTGCCAGGGCTTTTTCCACCAGCTGCGGGATATTTTCGCGGAACTGGCGGCCTGAAATATTGACGGCCACGCGTACTGGCGGCAGGCCGGCATCGTGCCAGGCTTTGGTCTGCTTGCAGGCAGTGTGCAGGACCCAGGCGCCGATGGGGATGATCAGGCCGGTATCTTCCGCCAGCGGGATGAAGTTGGCGGGTGAAATCATCCCCAGCTCGGGATGGTGCCAGCGCAGCAGCACTTCCATGCCGGTCACCTGGCCGGTCAGCAGGCTGACCTGGGGCTGGTAGTGAAGAGCAAACTCATTGCGTTCCAGCGCGACGCGCAGGTTGTTTTCCAGCATCAGGCGCTGGAAAACGCGGGTGTTGATTTCGGCGGTGTAGTACTGGACGCTGTTGCGGCCCTGCTCCTTGGCCCGGTACATGGCGGCATCTGCATTTTTCAGCAGGGTGGCGGCATTCTCGCCGTCACGCGGGTACAGGCTGACGCCGATGCTGCAGGTCACGGTCAGCCGGTGAGGTTCGACCATGGCGGGTTCGGCGATGGCTGCAAGAATTTTGTGCGTGACGCGCGAAATATCTTCTTCCTGAGAAAGATCGGTGAGGATGACCGCAAAGTCATCGCCGCCCAGCCTTGCCACGGTATCGCCGCCACGCACGCATTTCTCGATGCGCTGCGCCACGATTTTCAGCAACTCGTCGCCGACATGGTGTCCCAGGCTGTCGTTGATGACCTTGAAATTGTCGAGGTCGATGAGCAGCAGGGCGAGCTGGCGGCTGGTTCTCTGGGCAAAGATGATGCCCTGGGCCAGACGGTCCTGGGCCAGGTTGCGGTTGGGCAGCCGGGTCAGGGTGTCGTGGGCGGACTGGTAGGCCAGTTGCTCTTCGTACTGCTTGCGCTCGGTGACGTCATTCTGGATACCGATGTAGTGGGTGACATCGCCTGCATCGTTGCGTACTGGCGAAATGAAAAGCTCGTTCCAGAACAGGCTGCCATCCTTGCGGTAGTTGCGCAGCAGCGCCTTGCCGTCGCGCTGTTCCTTGACTGCGCGGCGAATGTGTTCCAGCTCGGGCTGCTCGGTGTCCTGATTCTGCAGGAAGCGGCCGTTTTTCCCCAGCGCTTCCTCGGCGCTGTAGCCGGTGATGCGCTCGAAAGCGGGGTTGACGTATACATAAGGGAAGTTTTTCTGGGTTGCATCGGTGATGGTGATGGCGTTGACGCTGGATTCGAGCGCGCGTTGCCACAGGCGCAGCTTTTCTTCTGCTTCCTTGCGCTGGGTGATGTCCTGCTTGACGGCAACGAAATGGGTGATTTCCCCCTTTTCGTTCTTGACCGGGGAAATTGTCGAGGTTTCCCAGAAGAGCTCCCCGTTTTTCTTGCGGTTGCACACCTCTCCGCGCCACACTTTCCCGGCGAGAATGGTCTGCCACATGATCTGGTAGGTCTCCAGCGGTGTCTGGCCAGACTGCCAGACACGGGGATTGTGGCCGATAATTTCCTCCGGGGTGTAGCCTGTCAGGGCATAGAAATAAGGATTGACATATTCGATCACGCCCTCGCGGTCGGTGATGATGATGCTGTTGGCGCTTTGCTCCACCGCAAGAGAGAGCTTGCGCAGCTCGACTTCGGTCTGCTTGCGCCCGGAGATGTCACGCATGATGGTGGAAAAATGGTCGACCGTGCCATCTGCAGCCTTGTGAGCAAGAATTACCTGCGACACCGGGATTTCTTTCCCGTCACGGTCCAGCAAGGCGGTTTCGCCTTCCCAGAAGCCCTTCTCTGCGGCTGCCGGTCTGCCGCTCTGCTGGATGAGCTTATATGCCCAGGCCGGGTAATGCGTGGAAATATTGGAGCCGGTAATGTTCTCTTGCGCTTCGATGCCGAGCAGGTCCCGCATTGCGTGGTTGAGGAACAGAAGCTTGCCGTCGGGGGTGATAGAGGCCACAAAATCCGGCGTGGCCCGGAGAATTTCCTCGAAGCGGGAAATTTCGCTGATATAGCTGTCCATCTGTTCCGCGCCCTGGTTGAAGCCGCGCATGAGGTCGCCGATCTCATCATAACGATGATTCTGCATCCGCACGCTGCGGTCTCCCGCAGCGAAGCGCCTCACCATATCGGTAACCGTGACCAGGGGGGCGACAATACGCCAGCGCGCATAGACAACCAGGGTAACGAGAAATGCCAGGTTGAGTGCCACCACGCCGGAAATCAGCCAGTCGATGTGCTCGTGTGCCTGCCGTGCCGCAACCGTCAGCGAGCTGACCACCTGGTCAGTGCGTTCCAGGATGGCGTCGGTTTCCATGGTGAGGCGGGGCAGGTCGCCCGGCTCCAGAATGGTGGTGGCGTCAGTCAGGGATTTTTCCAGGGTTTGCCGGAAAACAAGCCAGCTCCGGCGCACTTCCCTGATCTGGCTGTCCAGTTCGCCGCTTTCGCGCAGCACCAGAAAAGACAGGCCGGCACTGTCTTTCTCGACGCCTTCGAGCGTGGTTTCAAAGTTCTGCATCAGGGGTGGAATCTCGCCGCTGGGGCGTTTCTGCAGCGTGGATTCGGCCGTGTAATAGGCGAGCCTCTGGCTCAGGTAGCGCAGTTTGCCGCTATCGTTGACCAGTTGGGAAACATCAGCCACACCATTGTAGAGTGATTCCACCAGAACCAGACTGGCGGCGGCACACAAGAAAAAAGCCAGAAAAATGGACGCCAGTTTTTGCCCGACCGTCAGCCGCATCAACAGGGGTGGCGGCGTCTCGATGGGCTCAGGTGGCGTGGGTGGCAGGGTGTTTATTATTGCCTCGCGAGTTGGGCAGGGGCGGCAAGCGGCGAAACTGCATTGGCAGCGACCGGAACCCTTCCGCCAGATCATTTTGAAATTGCTATAATAAGCACATTTTTCCGCAAACGGGCCATAAATTGATTTCCACCGCCAACATCACCATGCAATTCGGGGCCAAGCCCCTGTTCGAGAACGTTTCCGTCAAGTTCGGCGAAGGCAACCGTTACGGCCTGATCGGCGCCAACGGCTGCGGCAAATCCACCTTCATGAAAATCCTCGGCGGCGATCTGGAGCCTTCCGGGGGCAATGTTTCCATCGATCAGGGCGAGCGCCTGGGCAAGCTGCGTCAGGACCAGTTTGCCTACGAGGACAAGGTGGTGCTCGACGTGGTGATGATGGGCAATGCCGAGCTGTGGACGGTGAAAGAAGAGAAGGACGCCATCTACGCCAATCTGGAAGCCACCGAAGACGACTACATGCGCGCGGCCGAGCTGGAAGTCCTTTTCGGCGAGCTGGACGGCTATACCGCCGAATCCCGTGCCGGCGAACTGCTGCTGGGCGTCGGCATCCCGGTGGAACAGCACACCGGGCTGATGAAGGAAGTGGCGCCCGGCTTCAAGCTGCGGGTTTTGCTGGCGCAGGCGCTGTTCTCTGATCCGGACATCCTGCTGCTGGACGAGCCCACCAACAACCTCGACATCAACACCATCCGCTGGCTGGAGGACGTGATCAACGCCCGTTCCAGTACCATGATTATCATTTCCCACGATCGCCACTTTCTCAACAGCGTGTGCACCCACATGGCGGACCTGGATTACAGCACCATCCGCATCTACCCCGGCAATTACGACGAATACATGATCGCCGCGACCCAGGCGCGCCAGCGCATGCTGACGGACAATGCCAAGAAGAAAGAGCAGATTGCCGAGCTGAACGCCTTCGTCGCACGCTTCTCCGCCAACGCCTCCAAGGCGCGCCAGGCCACCAGCCGCGCCCGCCAGGCCGACAAGATCAAGGACAGCGTGGTCGAGGTCAAGCCTTCCAGCCGCCAGAGCCCCTATATCCGCTTCGAGACCGATGACCGGGAAAAACTGCATCGCAAGGCAGTGGAGCTGCTGGAGATTGCCAAAGGCTACGACAAGGTGCTGTTCCATAGCTTCAACCTGCTGCTTGATGCCGGCCAGCGCCTCGCCATCATCGGCCCCAACGGCGCGGGCAAGACCACCCTGCTGAAAACCCTGGTGGGCGAGATCGATCCGGACCAGGGCGATGTGAAATGGGCGGACAAGGCCAAGATCGGCTACTTCGCGCAGGACCATCATGCCGAATTCGAAAAGGACATGACCCTGTTCGAATGGATGGAGCGGCACGGACGCAAGAGCGACGACGACCAGATCATCCGCGCTACGCTCGGCCGCCTGCTGTTCACCGGCGACGATTCGAAGAAATCGGTGCGCGTCCTGTCCGGCGGCGAAAAAGGCCGCATGCTCTACGGCAAGCTGCTGCTCGAGCGCCCCAACGTGCTGGTGATGGACGAGCCCACCAACCACATGGACATGGAATCCATCGAGGCGCTCAACATGGCGCTGGAGCAGTACAAGGGCACACTGATTTTCGTCAGCCACGACCGCCAGTTCGTCTCCTCGCTGGCCACGCAGATTATCGAACTGGATGGCAATGGCGGCTACCGTCACCATATCGGCAATTACGAGGATTACCTCATGAGCCAGGGCATCGCCTCCTGATGGAAAAAACGATGGTCATCATCGGCCTGGGCCAGCTTGGACGTGTTTTTGCCGGCGGTTTTCTGCGTGCAGGCTATAGGGTTGTTCCGGTGAATCGTGATGCTGATGTGGATATCGTTGCCGCCCGCCATCCGGAGCCGGAACTGGTGCTGGTCGCAGTGGCCGAGCCGGATCTGCACACGGTTCTGGCAGCCCTGCCCCCGCAATGGAAAGAGCGCGCCGGCCTGATCCAGAACGAACTGCTGCCGCGCGACTGGGAACAGCACGGCATTGCCAGCCCGACGGTGATCCCGGTGTGGTTCGAAAAAAAGAAAGGCACGGATGCCCGGCCGCTGATCCCGTCGCCGGTATTCGGCCCGGCGACAGAAGCCGTGCTGGCGGCCTTGCAGGCCATCGACATTCCCTGCCGGGAAATTGCTTCCGCGCAGGATCTGGCTTACGAACTGGTGCGCAAGAACGTCTACATTCTCACCACCAATATCGCCGGCCTCAGGACTGGCGGCAACGTGGGCGAGCTATGGCAGCAACAGCGCGATTTTGCCCGCAGCGTGGCGCAGGAAATAGTGCAGATCCAGGACTGGCTGACCGGACAGAAGAACGACCCGGAGCGCCTGATCGAAGGCATGGTGGAAGCCATCGAAGCCGACCCGGCGCACCAGTGCACCGGCCGCAGCGCGCCCGCCAGATTGGCACGGGCTTTGCAGCATGCGGACGAGGCGAAGTTGGTCGTGCCTGTCCTGCGCGAGATCCAGCAATCAGCCTGTTAGGATGAATCTGTTGATATGGGCGGAGAGCAGCAAGTGGGTGCTTTCGACACGAAGCTGCCGGTTAACCATACAAAAACGCCGTCCGAAAGCCGCCCTTTGTAACGTATACGGCAACCGTATCCACCTGAAGGAAAAGCAAGATCAAGTCAGAACGCCTGCCTGCTGTGCGTTTTTGACCGCGGTGATGGCAATCCATTTTGGATAGGCCATACCGTCTTTGCGCTTGTCCCAAATCTCTCCAGACCATGTTCCAGTGTGTAGCACACTGTTGCCACATCTCAATGTAAAAAGTCCGATTATGAGTCTCTTTTAAACACGGGACGGCCATGGCGCCGGTGTAGCAATTGCATCACTGTGACGATGAGCGCAATCGCAATAACCAGTGCGTAAGGTGCATAGTGATTGAAACTCGCCGCCCAGGCGCTTAACTCATTCAGCAACAACGCCCAAATCCCAATGGAAATATAGGTCGCCACCAGCACAACGACGAGGTTCACCCAGGGACGTAAACCAATCAGCATGCCAATAATGGAGCCGACGACCGGACCGGTCATCCAGAACGGCACAAACACAAAAACGAACAACCCGGCGATACCGAACTTACGCACTAAGCCACCGCGGGATTCCGCGGCGTGATGCAGGCGTGCAACATAAGGCTGCAGGCGGCGCAATACGATCAACTGCCGCCAGCTTAGTGCAAACAATGGGTACACCACCATGACCTGGATAGTCTCAATCAACATGTTAAACGGCACAACCTGGACATGACCTAGACCGCTCGCATATCCAAAAGTCATCCCCGTAGCCCGGCCGATGATCAGATTCAGCCCAGTCATAATCTGATAGACGAGCACCTCATGCGGATACAAATACCAGCCGATACCGAGCGCCAACACCACCAGCACGGTTAGCATTAGTCCAGCAAACAGGATTCGGCCTTCAGTACTGGCGAAAAGCAAAACTCGATGCGGTGGTGGTATGGTCAGCTGTGGATCGGATATTGGCATCTCGTTCAGAAGTGCATTCAGTTTTCAGGGTCAGAGACGAATCATGACATGAACCTGAACTTCGTCGCATGTAATTGAACCCCACAGCTGACACTCACGAAGGACAGCAACTGGCACCAAGCAGGAATTAACGCGTGTCTTTCTGACTCAGGAGTGGATCCCGCAGGCGCGCGAAGTGGCGCGGTGTGATGTACTGCAAAATTTCCTTGCCCTTGCTGTCCAGGGTGAGAATCAGTCCCTTTTCCGGGTAGAGCAGGTGTTCGACTTGTTCTGAAGCGCGGATGCGTTCTCCTGGCGGTCCGAAGCGGGCAAGGGCGGTTTCTTCGTCGAGGCTGGCGGTGGGGATGAGGGTGATGCTGCCGATGGGCACGCCATCGGCGAGCGCCAGATCTTCCGGGCTGAGGGTGAATTTCCGGGTGCTGCTTTCCATATAACTGCTTTTTACAGCACGCTGGCGCATGCGTTCCACGGTTTCTTTGTCCATCTCCGCGACCAGGATCATTTTGCCCGTGACGATGCCGGTGGTGACGCGGCTGTAGTAAGCCTCCAGCGCGCCGGCTTCTCCTTGCCGGGCGATGACGGCGATTTCCATATCCGGGCCGAAGCGCTCGCGTACGTCAGCGAGCGTGCTGCGCGAGAGGGTCAGGCCAAAAACCGTCGAATTGCCGTCCGGCAGAATCTCGATTTGCCAGGGTAAACCTGAAACCTCTTGTGTTTTTTGCACTCCGCCCTCGGGGCGCGGCAGCATGAAGATGATGGCTGCTGCGGCCAGTAGAAGCAGGGTCAGGGCGGTTTTTTTCACCGGGGGAGCGTCGGCTATGCGAGGGTAAGGTGCGCGCTGCAGGTGGTTCCGCTGGCGATGATTTCGAACAGGCGGTCGATGTTGGGGTGTTTGCCGGGATGCTGGCGGGCGTCGCCGGTATGCTCGGCGTAAAGAACCAGGCCTTCATGCGCCGCATCCGGATTGATGCTGCCCCATTTTTCCGTCAGATGGCGATATACGCGGAGGGAGCCCTGGCTGCCCGGTTTGTTCTCGATCACGGCGACAGACTTGCCTGCTGCATCGAATAGCTCAAGTCTGGAGAATTCGTCCACACCGGCCAGTTGCGCCAGATTTTCTGCAAAATTACCCAAGGCTTTTATCTCCAGTGATTCCGTCATTGCGAGATGGCTTCGCTGCGCTCGCAATGACAGGCGTTTATACCCAGTAAGTCGTTTGGGTCATGATTTTCGAGGACAGCTTCATGGCGGTCTTTACCGGCAGCGGCAGTTCCGCGCCGCCATGTTCAAGCGCGGTGGTGGCGTGCTGGATTTCGTCGATTTTCATCTGTTCGAGGATGGCGCGGCTTTTTTCGTCCTGCTGCGGCAGGCGGCCGAGGTGGCTGTCCAGATGCTGTTCCACCTGGCGCTCGGTTTCGGCCAGAAAGCCCAGGTTCCACTTATCGCCCATGGAGCCGGCCAGCGCGCCCAGCGCGAGCGAGCCGGTGTACCACAAAGGATTGAGCAGGCTGGTGCGCCCGCCCAGTTCGGCGATGCGGGTTTCGGTCCAGTTGAGGTGTTCGGTTTCTTCCCACGCCGCCTGTTCCAGCGCGGCCTTCACATCCTGGTTGCGCGCGGTGAGCGCTTGCCCCTGATACAGGGCCTGGGCGCAGATTTCGCCGCTGTGGTTGATGCGCATGAGCGATGCGGCAAGGCGCTTTTCTTCCGTGCTCAGTTCTGCATCGGGCATGTCCCTGCCCGGCAGCGGACGCAGAGTAGGCGCATGCGCGAACAGGGTGCGCAGCCCCTTGTCGAATTCGGTGATGACTTTATCCAGGTCCAGCATTTTTAATCCCTCGGTTCGTTAACCGCAAAGGCGCGAAGGCGCAAAGAAATCAAGGCCAGGAGAGGGATAAGGCGTTCATCCAGCGGGTAAGTAGATTGGACTTGATCACTCATGGCTCTTCTCTGCGCCTTTGCGGTTCAACTGTTTTTTTCAGGAATATTTTCATATCCCATTTGACGTGCCACCAGACGCACCGGATGCAGCACTTCGATTGCCACACCTTCACCACGGAGCCCTGCCGCAAGGTGCATGGCGCAGCCGGGGTTGGAGGTGGCGATGATGCCAGCGCCGCTGGCTTTGATGGCGTCGATTTTATCACGCAACAGCCGGTCTGCCATTTCCGGCTGGCTCAGTGCATAGCTGCCTGCCGCGCCGCAGCATTGGTCGTTCCCTGCCAGCGGCATGAGGCTGATGCCGGGAATGCGCTGCAGCAGGCTATAAGCGGCGTTCTGGTCGTGCAGGATGTTGCGGCTGGAGCACGGCTCGTGCACCGCGATGGTTTGCTGTAAGGGCGCCAGTGGAACTTGTTCCCAGCCCTGCGCCTGACTGAGGAAGGAACTGACATCGAGCAGGGGTACTGGCAGCGGCGGCTCCTGCTCGGCCAGCGTCGCGCCGCATCCGGAGGCGGCATGCAGGATGGCCAGCAGGCCCGGCGTGCTGAAAGCCTGAAGGTTTTCCTGTGCCAGCACCTGAGCCGTTGCGGTATCGCCATTGTGCTGGTGCAGCGCACCGCAGCAGGTTTGCGCGTGCGGCACATCGACGCTGTAGCCCAGCCGGTTGAGGATGAAAATGGCCGCATCCAGGGTTGGCGCATCAGTCAGTTGCGCGACGCAGCCGGTGAACAGGCCAACCGTGCCGCGTGGTGTTCCGCTGGCAGCATGGCTGCCATGCAGGGTTCGCGTTTTTTGCAGCGTGGGCAGTTGCGCTTCGGCCCGTTCTGCGCCAATGGCGGCGAGCAGGCCGGATTTTTGCACCAGCCGCCGCAGGCCGGATCGCTGGTAAGTGCGCAGCAGCCAGCCTGCGCCGCGCAGGCGGCGGGGATGGCGCAGGGTGTCAAACAGCATGCGGCGCAGACGCGCCTGCCCTGTCGTCCGCTGCCGTTGAGGCTCGATCCATGTGCGCATGCCGTCCATCAGCAGGCCGTAACGGACCCTGGACGGGCAGGCGTTTTCACAGGCGCGGCAGGTCAGGCACAGGTCCAGATGGTGCAATACTTCAGGTGAAAGCGGCAGGCGCTGTTCCAGCAGGGCGGCCATCATGAAAATCCGCCCGCGCGGGGAATCCGCTTCGTTGAGCGTCTTGCGGTAAGTCGGGCAATGCGGGACGCACAGGCCGCAGGCAACGCAGCGGCCGGCTTCTTCTTTCAGCCGGGCAGTCTGCAGGGGCTCTCCGGATAAAGCCGGCTGGTCTGGGGTGTGCGTCATTCGGGCTGGTCTGGATGGGGCGTGGGTCAGCAGGCGAGGTTAAGTTTGGCGGGGATAAAAGTCAATCGCGGCTACGTGCAGCCTGAAGATTTTGCGAAAGAATGTTTGAGAATGCCCGCTTTTTGTATCAAGATGAACAACAGGATTTACCCGTCCGAAGGAGTCTCCGCATGGAACATCTTCTTTCCCTGTCGCGCGCTGCAAGGCTGGTTGGCGTCACACGCGGCGCATTGCAGAAAAAGATCCAGAATGGCGAGATGTCGTCTTTCGACGGCACCGTTAAAGTTGAAGACCTGCTGGCGGTTTATCCGGACGCCCAGCTGGAAAACAATGTCGAATTTGACCGTGTACGGCTTATCAAGGAAAAATCATTCGGCAAACGGGTGTTCGAGCGCGCGCTGCCGGATGCGGAAGTGCTCGCTGCCCGCGTGACCGAACTGAGTACGGAGCTGGCGAATAGCCAGACTCAGGTCAGGCAGTTCAATGTTTTGCTGGATCGTCTGAAGGCCAGGCTGGGCGAAATCGAGGCACGTGGCGAAGGCGAAATGATGAATGCCCTGCCTGATTTCAGGGCCTGGCTCAATAATGAAGCCGCAGCCGCCATGGAGCCCGGCTACCCCAATCCGCTGGCGGTGAGAGACAGCATCCTGCGGGTGATGGCGGCCCATGTGCGGGTGCTGCCCAGCGGCCACGATTTCTTCATCGACGGCCCGGACAGCATTCTGGAAGCAGCGCTGCGCGCCGGAATTCCGCTCAATTACGGCTGTAGTGGCGGTAATTGCGGCTTGTGCAAGGCAAGAGTGGTGTCGGGCCAGATCAAGAAAATCCGCCACCATGATTATGTGATCCCCGAAGCGCAGAAGAACGAGGGATATGTGCTGCTGTGTTCCAACACTGCGGTGAGCGATATCGAGATCGAAGCGCCAGTGGCCGGGAGCGTGCAGGATATCCCCTTCCAGCAGCTATCCGCCAGGGTCAGGGCAATTGAACCGCTCTCGCACGACATGGCCTTGCTGCATCTGCAGACGCCGCGCACCAGCCGTCTGCGTTTCCTCGCCGGGCAATATGCCACCGTGCAACTGGGCAAGTCGCTTTCGGCCGACCTGCCGATCGCCAGCTGCCCCTGCGACGAGCGTAACCTGCATTTTCACGTGCGCCGCATGCCCGGCAATCTGTTTTCCGATTACGTGTTCAACCAGCTGCAGTGCGATGAAGTGGTGGACGTGGAAGGGCCGCAGGGTGAATTCATCCTGCAGGAGAAATCACCCCGGCCGCTGTACTTTATCGCCTTCGATACCGGATTTGCACCCATCAAGAGCCTGATCGAGCACGCCATGTCGCTGGATGCCGCCGAGGCTATCCACCTCTACTGGATCGGCTCGGACGAGGGCAGTATCTACATGCCGAACATGGGCCGCGCCTGGGCCGATGCGCTGGATAATTTCTTCTTTGTTACCCGGGTCAGCGGTTATGACCTGCGCGCCGTGAGCGGCAGCCGCGAAGCCAGCCTGCGCGCCATGCTGGAGGAGATTGTCGAGGGTTGTCCGGATTTTCAGGCCGGGGACGTTTATCTCGCCGGCCCGGAATCGGCGCTGGAGGTTGCGGAAGATTTCTTTCTCGGGCTCGGTTTGCCCAAGAGCCGGGTGTTTTCCGGTTTAGTAAAGTAATTTAGTAGGGTAATATAAAGCCTTTGCCCCGAGGAGAATTGAATGACCAAGCCCGTCTGTGCCCAGCGCGCACCTTATGTCATGGAACTCGAAGCCGGTGACTACTGGTGGTGTTCCTGCGGCAAGTCTGCAACCCAGCCGTTCTGCGATGGTGCGCACAAGGGCAGCGAATTTTCGCCGCAGAAGTTTTCTCTGGGCGAGAAAACCAAGGTCTGGCTGTGCGGCTGCAAGGTGAGTGCCAAAGCGCCATTTTGCGATGGCGCGCATAAAAAACTGGAAGTCTAGTGGTCTGCTTCGCAATCAACGCAACATGAAAGCTTGTCTTTGCGTCCCCGGCGTTGTTGCTCATCCTCGCGATAGCTACGGCTATCACTGCGGTTCGCGCCTAGCCAGGAACGCAAATCCGGCGCTTTCATTGAGTTCCGCCAATTACGAAGCAGACCACTAGTTTGAACAGGGCACGGCCTTCAGCTCCGTGCCTGGAAATTCCTGCTTCAGTTTGACCAGCCCCGCTTCGAAATCCGCTCCGCTGGTCTGGATCAGCAGGCTGGAAAGGCCGGCACCCAGAGTGCGGGGCCCGGATTTTGCGGATTTTATGTTGTTTTTTGCGCGCAGGTCGGCGAGGTATTTGTCGGCGGCTTCCTGCGTGGAAAATACGCCCAGGGAAACGGCGTGGCGCCATTTGTTGTTGTCCTGCATGATCATGCTTTCCTCGATGCCCAGTGCTTTCAGCTCCTCCTGCTTTTTCTGGGCCTCAGTCCTGGACTTGAGCGGCGGGATGTAGACCCAGTATTTGCTGGATTTTTCCGGCGCACCGTGCACGCTGACGGCGTTCTCTTCCAGTTGCAGCGGCTTGAGTGCATCCTGCGCACGGGCCAGTTCCGCCTTGGAAAAAATGCCCCATTCCAGGCAAACCTGGGGCGGCTCTGAAGGTAGTGCAGGGGCTTGTGTTTGCTGCTGGTCCGCGTCTGGCAGCAAGCGGACCTGTTCTGCATGGTAAGACGTATGGCTGGCCATTGGGTCGCTGCTGGAGCTGCCCTGCGGCATTTGCATCACAACGAAGAATGCGACGTTGGCGATGAGCAGCAGGGCAAATATCCAGCGCATGAGCACCATGATTACTGGCTACGCTGCCAAACCAGGTCCAGTTCGCGTGCCGCCTTGACGTCATCCAGGCGGCGAACCGGCATGGAGTAGGGCGCGCCCTTGACCACTTCGGGCTGGCTGTAGGCCTCGTCGCGGATTTCCTTGAGTGCGGCGATGAAGGCATCCAGCGTCTGACGGGATTCGGTCTCGGTCGGCTCGATCAGCAGGCATTCCTGCACCAGCATCGGGAAGTAGGTGGTGGGGGCGTGAAATCCCTTGTCCAGCAGGCGTTTTGCCACGTCCATGGCGGTGACGCCGGTTTCTTCCTTGAGCTTCTTCAGCGTGACGATGAATTCGTGGCTGGCGCGGCGTGTGGCAAAGGCCACGTCGAACCCGGCCTGGGCCAGTTCCACCATCAGGTAATTGGCGTTGAGGGTGGCGAATTCTGCCACCCGGTGCATGCCCTGTGCGCCAAGCATGCGTGCGTACACATAGGCGCGCAGCAGAATTCCGGCATTGCCCATGAAAGCGGAAAGGCGGCCAATGCTTTGTGGCCGGTCTTTTTCCGTCAGCCAGCGATAGCGCCCATTTTCATTGGCGACGAAGGGAATGGGAAGGAAAGGTTCAAGGCGTTTGTTGACGCCGACCGGTCCGGCACCTGGGCCGCCGCCGCCATGCGGGGTGGAAAAGGTTTTGTGCAGGTTGAGGTGGATGACGTCGAAGCCCATGTCGCCCGGCTTGACCCGGCCCAGAATGGCGTTGAGGTTGGCGCCATCGTAATACGACAGCCCGCCGGCTTCGTGCACGATGCGCTGGATGTCCTGAATGCTTTTCTCGAATACGCCCAGGGTGGACGGGTTGGTCAGCATCAGACCAGCAGTCTGGGGTCCGACCGCCGCTTTCAAAGCGGCAAGATCGACATTGCCATCGCCGTCGGTGGGGATTTCTCGCACGGTGTAGCCGCACATGACTGCAGTGGCAGGGTTGGTGCCGTGGGCGCCATCCGGCACCAGAATTTCGCTGCGAGCGGTATCGCCGCGCGCGTCGTGATAGGCGCGGATCATCGCTACCCCGGCAAATTCGCCCTGCGCTCCGGCCATCGGAGTGAGCGAGACGGCGGCCATGCCGGTCACTTCCCTGAGCATTTCCTGCAGGTCGAACAGGCAGGCCAGGAAACCCTGTCCGGTGTTTTCCGAACTCAAGGGGTGGCGCGCCAGCAGTTGCGGCAGCATGGCGAGGGTGTTGCAGGCGCGCGGGTTGTACTTCATGGTGCAGGAGCCGAGCGGGTAGAAGTGGGTGTCGATGGAGAAATTCTTCTGCGACAGCCGGGTGTAATGGCGCACCGCATCCATCTCGGACACTTCCGGCAGCAGTGGGGGCTGCTTGCGGCGCAAGTGGGCGGGAATGTCGGCACAGGCGGCCAGCGTGGCGGGTGCCTGGGCCGCGTTGCGGCGGCCGGGCTGGGAGCGTTCGAAGATCAGCATGAGAGTATTTCTATATATTTAGGATGTTTAACCACAGAGAGCACGGAGAGCACGAAGAAAACCGGTGATGCGGTGTTTCTCCCTGTTTTTTCTCTGTGTTCTCTGGGGTTCAAAAGGGTTTTTACCGGCTCAAGGCCGCGATTGCCGCATCGTAATCCGGTTCCTGAGTGATTTCAGGCACCAGTTCGGCATAAATCACCCGGTCTTTTTCGTCGAGAATGATCACCGCACGGGCCATCAGGCCAGACAGCGGCGGGTCGGTAATCATCACGCCGTAATCCTTGTGGAAATCGCGTCCGCGCATGGTGGAGAGCATGATGACGTTGTCCAGGCCTTCCGCCCCGCAAAAACGGCTCTGGGCAAAAGGCAGGTCGGCGGATATCACCAGCACCACCGTGTTGCTCATTTCGCTGGCGCGCTGGTTGAAAACGCGGGTGGAAGTGGCGCACACCGGCGTGTCGATGCTGGGAACAACCGACAATACCTTGCGCTTGCCGGAAAATTCGCTGAGGGAGACATCCTTCAGGTCTTTGTTCACGAGCATGAAGCTGTGCGCAGTTGCGCCAATCTGCGGGAAATTCCCGCCCACATTGAGTGGTTCACCTTCGAGCGTTACAGTAGCCATGTCGATCTCCTTGTCTTTACCACTTGCTGGTGGCGGTGGGTACAAGCTTGGTGCAGGTGGGGCCGGAACTGCGCCGGGATACGATGCGTTCCAGTTGTTCGGCGTACTTTTCCAGATCGCCCGGCGTACGGGTTTCGGTGGCGCAGATCAGGATTGCCTGTCCCAGTTCCGGATAATAAGGCGTCAGGTCGAAACCGCCAGCGATGCCCTGGACTTCCAGAGCACGCAGTACATCCGCTACGGGAACCGGCAGTTTCAGCACGATTTCGTGAAAAACGGTTTGCGCGAACGCTTGTTTGACTCCGGGAATGACACAGAGTTTGCCCGCCAGCGTCACGGTGTTGGCGTGGCAGGCTGCGGCGGCCCGTTCCAGACCGTCCGGACCGAGCAGCGCCATGTGAATGGTGGCAGCGGTGGCCATCAGGCCCTGGTTGGAGCAGATGTTCGAGGTCGCCTTGGCGCGGCGGATATGCTGTTCGCGCGCCTGCAGAGTCAGTGTAAAGCCGGGTTTGCCGTCGAGGTCCACGGTGCGGCCGATGATGCGGCCGGGCATCTGGCGCACCAGCGCCTGCTTGCAGCACATGAAGCCGAAATAGGGGCCGCCGCTGGAAAGCGGCGCGCCCAGCGGCTGGCCTTCGCCGACGGCGATATCCGCACCAGTGCTGCCCCACTGGCCGGGCGGGGTGAGCAGCGCCAGCGCCAGCGGATTGACCAGCCCGATGACCAGCCCGCCCTGGCTGTGGGCCCAGTCGGTGAGGGCATCCACTTCCTCCAGACAGCCGAAGAAGTTGGGCTGGGGAATGATCAGTGCGGCAAAGTCCTTCTCGTCCGGCAAGACGGTCACACCCTGTGCAGGATCGTAATCCAGCTCGACCAGCTCGATCTTCTGGTGCCTGACGATGCTGCTCACGACCTGACGGTAAAACGGGTGCACGGATTTGGGTATCAGGATACGGCGCGAGGTCTTGTGCGCACGCACCGCCATCAACGCAGCTTCGGCCAGGCCGGAGGCGCCATCGTAAAGGCTGGCATTGGATACGTCCATCCCGGTCAGGGAGGCCATCATGGTCTGGAATTCGTACAGCAGTTGCAGCGTGCCCTGGCTGGCTTCGGCCTGGTAAGGGGTATAAGCGGAGTAAAATTCACCGCGCGTGGCGATCTGCCACACTGCCGCCGGAATATGGTGCTCATAGGCACCGGCGCCCACAAAATTGAGAAACCGGCCATCCGCTTCGGCGCGCTCGGTCATCAGGCGGGAGATTTCCATTTCCGCCATGCCGGGCGCTATCCCGGTCAGCTGGCCGCTGCGCAACTCGGGTGGAATTTCATCGAACAGGTCGTCAATGGAAGGCACGCCAATGCGTGCCAGCATGGACTGGATATCATCTTCGGTGTGAGGAATAAACGGCATAGGTCTTCCGGGTGAGAGATTAGGAGTGAGGGGTTAGGCGTAAAAGAGAGCGCGCGCAGCGCTCCTCACACCTCACTCTTCACTGAATTAATGCGCTTCGCTGTCCACCAGGGCCTGGTAGGCTGCCGCGTCGAGCAGCGTGCCGAGGTCGGCTGCGTTGTCGGGCCTGATCTTGAACAGCCAGGCTGCGTAGGCGTCCTGGTTGATGCTTTCGGGTGCGTTTTCAACATCGCCATTCGTGGCAATGACTTCGCCTGCGATCGGGGCGTAGACGTCGGATGCGGCCTTGACCGATTCGACCACGGCGCATTCTTCGCCCTGGGTCAGTTTGCGGCCAGCCACCGGGTTTTCCACGAACACCATGTCGCCGAGCAGTTCCTGGGCGTGGTGGGTGATGCCGACAGTCACGCTGCCATCGGCTTCAGCGCGAACCCATTCATGGGATTTGGTGTATTTCAGGTCAGCCGGGGTAGTCATTTTCTGGTCCTTGGAGATTCAAAATTATTGTGCGGAATTATGCCATTAATCAGGGGTAGGCCGCTAACCCTAACCCCCCATCCCCCCTTGTCAGGGGGGCGAGCGACTCCTCCCCGGTCTACCCCTCCCCTGACAAGGGGAGGCCGGGAGGGGTTAACAGGCCTTGCCGTTGCGCACGAAGGGGTAGCGCACCACCCTGGCATTGAGCAGCTTGCCGCGAATGTCCACCTGCACGCTATCCCCCGCAGCGATGGCCGCGGGCAGGCGGGCCAGGGCGATGGACTGGTTGAGCGTGGGCGAGAAGCCGCCGCTGGTGATTTCGCCTTCGCCCTGTGCGGTAATGACTTTCTGGTGGCTGCGCAGTACGCCCTTGTCGGTCAGCAACAGACCCATCAACTGGCGCGGCACCGGCTGGTTGGTGAGTGCCTGCTTGCCGATAAAGTCGCGCGGGCTGGCGAGATCGACCGTCCATGCCAGCCCGGATTCGAGCGGGGAAACGTTTTCGTCCATGTCCTGGCCATAGAGATTCATGCCGGCTTCCAGGCGCAGGGTATCGCGTGCCCCCAGGCCGATAGGCGCCACCCCCTGTTCCTGCAATGCCTGCCACAGGAAGGGCGCAGCCTTGGCTGGCACCATGATTTCGAAACCGTCTTCACCGGTATAGCCAGTGCGGGCGATGAACATGGTGCCCATTTCCGCAGCCTGGAAGGGTTTGAGGTGTTCGCTGATTTCCTGCGAGCCCGGCATGGCGGTCCAGAATCTGGCGCGAGCGTTGGGGCCCTGCACCGCGATCATGGCGAGGTCGCGACGCGGAGTAAGCGTTAACTGAGGCGCCAGTTTTTCCCGCTGTGCATCCATCCACGCCAGGTCTTTTTCCGCCGTACCGGCGTTGACCACGATGCGGAACCAGTCTTCGCGCATGAAATAGATGATCAGGTCGTCGATCACGCCACCCTGTTCGTTGAGCATGCAGGAATACAGCGCCTTGCCCGGCAGGGTGAGCTTGTCCACGTTGTTGGCCATCATCTGGCGCAGGAAAGCGCGCGCGCCTTCCCCTTGCAGGTCCACGACCTGCATGTGGGAGACGTCGAACATGCCAGCGTCGCTTCGTACCTTGTGATGCTCTTCGAGTTGAGACCCGTAATGGAGCGGCATGTCCCAGCCGCCAAAATCAACCATCTTGGCGCCGGCGGCACGGTGCGCGGCGTTGAGAGGCGTGTGTTTAAGCATTGTGTTCTCCATGATTACAGCTGGGGCGGATAAAACAGGTAAAGCCGGTATCCCTCGGCTTTGAGGTCGCCCAGATCCATCAATAATTTGACCGCTACTTCACCACTGGGAGAGATGCCCAGAGGAATAGACGCGGTGTTGCGCACGTACTCCCCGGGGCTGAACAGCTTGCGCGCCACCATTTCATCCCGGGTATTGGTCAGGGTCAGTTCCAGGGTAGGGTAAGCCTGGACATGGGCTGCGCGGTTGCGCAGCAGGCTGGTCAGCACCACGATATTGGCACGGGCCGGGTCGGCATGGAGTTCGGACGACTCAATGCTGATCAGGTCAGGATTGCGCGGCAGGCTGACGCGGCACTGCAGGTGGTCGCATGCCTGTTCCAGCAGGGGGCGGGTCAGCGGATAGTGCGCCGCGATGGCGTCACGGAAAAAATAAACACCCTGGCTGGCCAGACTGGCCAGCAGCAGCAGACTGGCCAGAGCCCATGGCCAGGCGCGTTTTGGCCTGGGCGGCGGTGCGTATTTCGGGCTTGCGGGGGAAACCTTGGGCTGGATGATGATTGCGGGCGGCTGGATGCGTACTACGCGAGCTTCGGTTCTGATTTCCGGTTCGAGATCGGGTTGCGCTTCGGATGTTTCTTCTGTGTCTGCTTTTATGGCGGCGTTTTCTTCATCGGAGGGCGTCTCCGTGAAGTGATCCGGCGGAAATGGCGCTACGTCAGACGGATATTCGGGTTGGGGTATTTCAAGTTCGAACAACAGCTCGTCCGTCTCTGGCGAAGTTTCCGGGGGGGTGATTTCGATTTCGAATAGCGGTTCGCCGGAACTATCGCTTTCCGGGGTGGGCGCTTCCTCCTGCGGTACTTCCAGTTCGGGAGCAAAGGACGTTTCCTGTGCGGGCAGAAATTCCTGAATCTGTTCCTCAGTGCCGGGTGGAAGTGCAGGAGCGGGAGCAAATGCCTCCTCCACTGGCAGTAACGGTTCCTCGATCAGGGTTTCCCGGGCATTGAAAATATGTTCGCAGCGGCCGCAGCGCACCTTGCCGTTGCGTGCCTCCAGCTGTTCTTCCGTCACGCGGAAGCGGGTCTGGCACTGCGGACAGGTGGTGATGCGACTCATGCTTTTCGGGTGCCAGCCAGGCAGGCCCAGCCTTCCGATTCATCTGCCACGCCGATGTCGAACCAGTTGCGGTAGACCGCCAGCACAGCGTCTGCCTGGTGGGAGAGAATGCCTGAGAGCACGATCCTCCCGCCCGGACGGACCGAATTGGCCAGCATGGGGGCCAGCATCTTGAGCGGATTGGTGAGAATGTTGGCGGCCACGATGTCCACACTGACTTGCGGTGCGTCATTGGGCAGGTAGAAGTCTGCCTTGACCTGATTCTGTTCGGCATTGAACTGGCTGGCCTGGATTGCCTGCGGGTCGATATCCACCCCGATGACTTGTCCGGCGCCGAGCTTCAGCGCGGCAATGGCCAGGATGCCCGAGCCGCAGCCATAGTCGAGCACCGTTTCGCCTCCGCGAATATGGCGGTCCAGCCATTGCAGGCACAGGCGGGTGGTGGGGTGGCTGCCGGTGCCGAAGGCCAGGCCGGGGTCAAGAACCAGATTGATGGCGGATGTGTCGGGAGACTCATGCCAAGTCGGCACGATCCACAGGCGCGGAGAAATCGGGATCGGCGCGAATTGCGCCTGGGTTTGGCGCACCCAGTCCTGCTCGGCCACCTGTTCCACATCGAATTCCGGCGCGGCAGCGAGTCCCGCCGCAGCGGCAGCTTCGGTAACGATGGCGGCCAGATCGGCATTCGCCTCGAACAGGGCGTTGACCAGCGCATCCTGCCACACGCCGGCAGGCGGCTCGCCCGGCTCGCCGAAAATTTCCTGCTCTTCAGGTGTGCCGGCGTGCGCGTCTTCGATGGACACGGAGAGCGCGCCCAGTTCCATCAGCGCATCGCCCAGGATTTCGGCTACGTGGGCGTTCGCCGCAATTTTCAGCGCCTGCCATGCCATGATGTCTTCCGCTCCCCGTCTGTGGCTCGTTAAGCTGTTTTCTTGCTTGCGAGCATCTGTTCCAGGTAATGGATGCTGGCACCGCCCTGCAGGAAAGCGGCGTCATGCATCAGGTCGCGGTGCAGCGGAATATTGGTTTTGACGCCTTCCACCACCATTTCCGAGAGCGCCGTGCGCAGGCGAGCAATGGCCTGCTCGCGGGTGTCGCCGTAAGCGATCAGCTTGCCGATCATGGAATCGTAATAGGGGGGGACGAAGTAGTTGTGATAGATGTGGGAGTCCACGCGAATGCCGGGCCCGCCGGGCACGTGGTACTGGGTGATGCGGCCGGGCGAGGGGACGAAGGTGTAAGGGTCCTCGGCGTTGATGCGGCACTCGATGGCGTGGCCCTTGAACTGGATTTCCTTCTGCTTGTAGCGCAGTTTCTCGCCGGAAGCGATGCGCAGCTGTTCCTGCACGATATCCACGCCAGTAATCATTTCGGTGACCGGATGTTCTACCTGTACGCGGGTATTCATTTCGATGAAGAAGAACTCGCCGTCTTCGTACAGGAATTCAAATGTGCCTGCGCCGCGGTAGCCGATCTTGCGGCAGGCCTCGGCGCAGCGCTCGCCGATCTTGTCGCGCAGCTTGGTGGCCAGGCCGGGGGCCGGCGCTTCTTCCAGCACTTTCTGGTGGCGGCGCTGCATGGAGCAGTCGCGCTCGCCAAGGTGAATGGCGTTGCCATGTTCGTCCGCCAGTACCTGGATTTCGATATGGCGCGGGTGCTGGAGAAATTTCTCCATGTAAATCATCGGGTTGCCGAAGAAGCTTTGGGCTTCTGACTTGGTCAGGCTGACGGCGCTGAGCAACGCAGCCTCGGTATGCACCACGCGCATGCCGCGTCCGCCGCCTCCGCCTGCTGCCTTGAGAATGACTGGATAGCCTGTCTGCTTTGCGATCCGCATGATTTCGTCGTCATCGTCAGGCAGGGCGCCGTCCGAGCCGGGCACGCAGGGCACGCCGGAAGCTTTCATGGCGTCCTTGGCGCAGACCTTGTCGCCCATCAGGCGGATGGTTTCAGGGCGTGGCCCGATGAAGATGAAGCCGCTGTTCTGTACGCGTTCGGCAAAGTCGGCGTTTTCCGACAGAAAGCCGTAGCCGGGATGGATCGCCGTCGCATCGGTAACTTCGGCTGCGCTGATCACGGCCGGGATATTGAGATAACTCAGGGTGGAGGATGCCGGTCCGATGCACACCGATTCGTCAGCGAGCCTGACGTATTTGGCTTCGGAATCGGCTTCGGAGTGGACTGCCACGGTCTTGATGCCCAGTTCGCGGCAGGCGCGCTGGATCCGCAGGGCAATTTCACCGCGATTGGCGATGAGAACTTTTTCTATCATTTTATTAAAACCTTATGGCCACGGAGAGCGCAAAGAAATTCCAGATTCAACCGGTAACTCTGCGATCCTTGTGGCGGGTAAATCAACCGATGATGAACAGGGGTTCGCCATATTCAACAGGCTGGCCGTTTTCAATCAGGATGGCTTTGATGACGCCGCTCTGGTCCGCTTCGATCTCGTTGAGCAGCTTCATTGCTTCGATAATGCACAGGGTGTCGCCTGCAGCAACATTCTGGCCCACTTCCACGAAAGACTTGGCGTCCGGGGAGGACGAGCGGTAGAAAGTGCCCACCATGGGCGACTTCACAATATGCCCTTCCGGCTGGGCTGGTGCCGCTTCGGCCTGCGTGGCAGCGGGCAGGCTGATCTGCTGGAGCGGTGCCGCCATTTGCGGTTGCGGCGCATATTGCATCATTTGTGGTGCTGGCTGGCCATAACGGCTGATGCGGACTTTTTCTTCACCCTCGGTAATTTCGAGTTCAGCAATGCCGGAGTCCTCAACCAGATCGATCAGTTTTTTCAGTTTGCGTAAGTCCATGATGAGTCCTTGTTTTTTTAAGTTTGTGCCAGTATGAAATCCAGCGCCAGTTCATAGCCTTTTGCCCCGAGACCGCTGATGATGCCCACGGCGAGGTCAGAGAAATAGGAGTGGTGACGGAAAGATTCACGGGCGAAAACGTTGGATAGATGTATTTCGACGAAAGGAATATTCACGCCAGCCAGGGCGTCACGCAAAGCGACGCTGGTATGGGTGAATGCGGCAGGGTTGATGAGGATGAAATTCACTCCATCACGCCCCGCCTGATGAATTTTGCCGATCAGGTCGGCTTCGCTGTTGCTTTGGAAAGCTTCCAGGTTGGCGCCAGATTTTTGGGCCTGCAGTATGAGACGCTGATTGATGTCTTCCAGCGTGTCGTGTCCATAATGTTGTGGTTCACGGCTGCCCAGAAGATTGAGATTGGGGCCGTGCAATACCAGAATTTTGCTGTTCTTAGCGGGCATCCGGCCACCTGTCGGTGAGTTTCGATAGACCGCAATATTGCCGCAAATTGGGGTGATTTGTCCAGTTTTTCCCGTAAATTGCCCGCAAAATCACATCCTGGCTGTAGGGCGTAAACAGGGAAAATTGTGCTAGATCAAGCCCTTCAATGCGGCTTCCAGTTGCTCGCGCTTCAATTCTCCGGTCACGGTGGACACGATGTCGCCATTTTTGGAGAAAATCGCGGTAAAAGGCAGCCCGCCGAGGCGATTTCCGGCCAGCTTACCCAATTCCGCCGCGTCGTTTTCTCCCAGCAGGATGGGGTAGTTGATGCCCATTTCGTCGCTGAAGGCCTGTACCTTGTCTTTCTGGTCCAGCGCCAGGCCGACAAAAACCACGCCCTGCGCCCGGTATTGCTCCTGCAGGGCAATGAAGTCGGGGATTTCAGCGCGGCATGGCGGACACCACGGGGCCCAGAAGTTCAGTACCAGAATTTTCCCCTGCCACTGTTTCAGGGGCTGGGGCTTGCCTTCCAGATCGGGAAAGGAGGCGGCAAAGATTTTGGCCGTGTCGGTCTGAACCGCTGCGGCAGGGGCTTTGCTGCCTTGCTCTGAGCATGCGGTCAGCCCGAAGATCAGGAAGATGCTTAATAGAACGGATAGTTGCTTGAAAGACTTCATTTCAGGATCTGGTCCATGCTGGTGAGAAATTTTTCCGGGTTTTCATAGCCGATCACGCGACCCTTTTCCTGGCCGGCCGGGCCGAAGAATAGGATGCCCGGCGGGCCGAACAGGCCAAATTTCTTCAGCAGCGCCTTGTCGTCCTCGCTGTTTGCCGTCACGTCAGCCTGCAGCAGGATCATGTCATTGAAGCGCGTCTTTACCCGCGCATCGCTGAAAGTGAAGCGCTCCAGTTCCTTGCACGAGACGCACCAGTCGGCATAAAAATCCAGCATGACCGTTTTTCCCTGTGCCTGCTGAATGCGCTGTTCCAGCTCGGCCACACTTTTGACTTTTTCGAAGGGGGTATGGCTGCTTTCAGCGGCGATGGCCGTTCCTCCGCCACGCAAGCCGGACAGGGGCTGGAGGATGTCACGTCCGCCAGACAGCGCGCCGATGAGCAGGGCTACGCCCGCAATCAGCGCCACCACGCCCACGCCTTTCCAGAATTTGGCCCAGCCCTTGGCGGGGTGCGGCAGGGGATCCAGGGCGCGCAGGTAAATCGCCGATACGATCAGCAGGGCGGCCCACAGCAGCATGTTGGCTACCGCCGGAATGACCGGGGAGATCAGCCAGATGGCCACGCCCAGCAGCAGCACGCCGAAGAAGGCCTTGACGGCCTCCATCCATCCGCCGGCGCGCGGCAGCAGCGCCCCGGCGGAAAGCCCGATGGCCAGCAGCGGTGCGCCCATGCCCAGCGCCATGGCGAACAGCGCCCAACCGCCCAGCCATACGTCGCGGGTGAGGCCGATATAGGCCAGTGCGCCCGCCAGCGGCGCAGCGACGCAGGGGCCGACGATCACGGCCGACAGCGCGCCCATGGCGAATACGCCGGTCAGGTTGCCGCCTTTCATCTTGTTGCTGGCATCGTTGAAGCGGCTCTGGATGAAATTCGGCATTTGCAGTTCGTAGAAGCCGAACATGGAAAAAGCCAGTGCCACGAATACCAGCGCGAAGGTGCCCAAGACCCAGGGGTTCTGCAATGCGCTGGTCAGCAGCGTGCCGGACAGCCCGGCGGCAACGCCCGCGGCAGCGTAAGTGATGGCCATGCCCAGCACATAGGCCAGCGAGAGTGCGAAAGCACGGGGCCGGGTAAGGTGCTGCCCCTGCCCGACGATGATCCCGGAAAGGATGGGGATCATAGGGAAGACGCAGGGCGTGAGCGCCAGCAGCAGGCCAAAGCCAAAGAAGCTGGCGATGACCAGCCAGAAACTGCCGCCCTTGAGCAGAGCCGCAACCTGGGACGATTCCGATGCATCCTCTGGTCCGGTTGCAGTGGCAGATGGCTCAGCAGCAGCTTGTTGTGCCGGTACCGGTTCGGCCGTTTGCGCGTCTGCTGGCTTCGAGGCAGGCAGGTCGAGGGTGAAAGTCTTATTCTGCGGCGGGTAGCACACGCCTTTTTCACTGCAACCCTGGTAGGTGGCCTGCACGGTGATTTTTCCAGAAGCGCCCTGAAGCTGGAGGAGCGCCTGGAACGGGTGATGGTAAACCTCCATGGTGCCGAAGTTCGGATCGGTCTTGGCTTCGCCCTTGGGCAGTTCGACTTTTACGATACTCGCGCCGGCAGCATCCTTCAGTGTGAACTTGATCTTGTCGCGGTACAGGTAATAGCCTTCGGCCGGTGTGAAATCAGCCACCAGCGTCTGTGCATCCCTTGCGCTAAGCGCCAGTTTGAATGCCTGGTCGGGATCGAGGAACTCATCCTGCGGGTTGCCCTTGACCAGCGCGGTCAGCGCCGCCAGGCCGCTGGGGGCCTGGGAGGAAGCCTGTACTGCGGCCGCCGGCAGGGTGAGTTTTGCCGTCTGGGTGGTCGGTGGATAGCACACACCGGCATCGGCGCAGCCCTGCGAAATGGCTTTGAGCGTAATGCTTTGCGCCGAATCGGTGCTGCGCGTGAGCGGCAGCTTGATGATCAGGTTCTGGCGGTAGGTTTCCACCTTGCCGAAGTATTCGTCCTGCTTGATTTTGCCTGCCGGGAATTGCCCCGTGCCTAGAGTGACGCCAGCAGCATCGACACTGAACTTGAATTTCTCGCGATAGAGGTAATATCCATTGGCAATCTGGTAACGCACTTCGATGTTGCTGGCGTCCAGCACCCGGGCAGAAAATTTGAATGCCTGTTCGGGTTCCAGCAGGTCGCCTTCTTCGGCATGGGCGCCCAGGATATTCAGCATCAGGAACATGCCGATAATAAAACGCATCATTTAGTGTTGCTCCTCGTTGTTGTTTGTTTCCGCTCTTATCCAGGCGAGATACTCAGGCAAACCGGCGCTCAGTGGGACTGCGATGATTTCCGGAAGTTCATAAGGATGCTCCTGGCGGATGGCAGATTCTACCTTGCTGTAATGGATTGCCAGTGTTTTAATCAGGAGCGGAATTTCCTGTGTGGTTTCAAGTTTGCCCTGCCAGCGGTAAACCGAGGTGCAGGGCGCCAGTATGTTGACGCAGGCCGCAAGCTGGCGGGAAATCAGGGTTTCCGCCAGATGCCGCGCGCTTTCCTGGTCCGGCAGGTTGGTAATAACTAGTAAAGGTAAAGGCTCCATAACCCCATGCGATTACTGATTGTTTTTTTCATTTTACTCGGTTTCCCGGCACTCGAGATTGTTGTTCTGTTCCGGGTGGCTGATGCGATTGGCTGGTGGCTGCTGCCCTGGCTGATTCTGAGCGCGGCGGCGGGCTGGACTCTGATTCAGGAAGAGCGGCTGGCGATGTTCGGCCGCCTGTTTTCTTCCCTGCAATCCGGCCAGCCGCCGGGATACGCGATGCTGGACAGCCTGCGCACCCTGTTTGCCGGGGTGCTGCTGATTTTTCCCGGCGTGATCAGCGATGGGCTTGCTGTCCTCCTGTTGCTGCTGCCTCGGGCCAAAGTGCCTCAGCGCCCCATGTCTGGCGAGAGCGAAGAAGTCATTATTGAAGGCGAGTGGCAGCGCGAAGAAGACAAGCGCCTGAAATAATCAGCGGCGACTCAGCATCAGGCCGATTTCGTCCTGATCGTTGATGCCGGCATTCAATTCGGCAAAATTCCTGTTGACCGTGGCCTGGATCCTGTCATCAATCAGATACACCGGCCATTCGTCCCCGCGCTTGCGCAAAAGGTCCAGCAGACCATGCAGATCCTGCACGCTGGGCGGGAGTTTCAGTTCTTCGGCAGTGATGCCGAGGCGTTCGGCGAGTGTGGAAAAATACAAAATTCTGGCCATATTTAATACTCCATTACCACTTTACGACATGTACATTGGACAATGTCCGTCCGAGAAAACGTTCACCGATGGTCTGAAAACGCAGCGGCACATCCGTGACATAGAACTGATAATCCGGCTGGCCGCGCTGCGGGTTGGCGAGGTTGAGTTCGGCCAGCAGCGCAGCAGTTTCCTCCGCCATGGCTTCGGCCGAATCCACCAGTTTTACACCGCTGCCCGTCACCTCCTGCAGCAAGGGCTTGAGCAGGGGGTAGTGGGTGCAGCCCAGCACCATGGTGTCGATATTCTGCGCCAGCACCGGTTTGAGATATTCCTGCGCTGTAAGCCGGGTGACAGGGTGGTCGAGCCAGCCTTCCTCCACCAGCGGCACGAACAGCGGGCAGGCCTGGGAAAAAATGCGCACATCGGGCTCGTACTGGTGGATGGCGCGGGCGTAGGCATTGCTGTTGATGGTGGTGGGCGTGCCGATGATGCCGACCTGCCTGCGGCTGCTGGCGGCAATGGCGCCCAGCGCGCCGGCATCGATCACGTCCAGTACCGGCACCGGGGAGAGGTCCTTCACCACTTGCGAGGCCACGGCAGCCATGGTGTTGCAGGCGATGATCAGCATCTTGACCTGTTTCTGCAGCAGGAACTCGGCGATTTCACGGGTGTAGTGGGAAATGGTTTCCACCGACTTCACGCCGTAGGGTACGCGCGCGGTATCGCCGAAGTAGATGATGTTCTCGAACGGCAGGCGCTCCATCAGGGCGCGCACCACCGTCAATCCGCCGACGCCGGAATCGAACACGCCGATGGCGTTGCCGGGATTAGCTTGCATGAGTCATTCCTTTCAATCCTTGTGGGACGCCGGGGTATTCCAGTTTTACTTTCAGTTCCTGCTTGATGCGGCGGTTCACTATACGGCGTGATTCCGACATATAGGAAAGCATGCCGGGCGAGATGGCCTGCTGCGCCTCCTGCCAGGAAATGCGTTCGCGGTCGATCGAGCTGGTAATGGTCAGCCACGAGGTCGAAATAATCAGCCATTTTCATCGGTGCGTCGTCGCTGGCATTGTAAATCCTGTTCGGCTCGGCCACGGACCAGAGCAGCGGCGGCAATGCGCGCCAGATCATCGCCGTGGATGTGGTTGGTGTAGCCGTCATCTTCTTCACGCAGGGCCGGGATGCGGTTTTGCAATCGCTCCAGCGGCAGGCGTCCCGCAGCGTAAATGCCCGGCACGCGCAGGATGCTCACTTTGACACCGTGACGCTTTCCCCCAGTGCCGCAAGGCGGCTTCCGCATCGGCACGCCGCACTGCCCGGGCCGTAGCGGGCCGGGTGGGATGCGCTTCGTTCACCTCCCCGCCCTGACAGTCGCCATACACCCCTGTCGTACTAATATAGACCAGGCGCTGTGGTAAACTTTTTCCCCGGGTCAGGGCGGCAAGCAGATTGCGGGTACGCAGGTCGCGCTGGCCCTGGCGTTGCGGCGGGGCAAAATGGAGCACGACATCCGCCAGGCCTTCCAGCCGCCCCAAAGTGGCAAGCTGGTCGAGGTCGCCGGGGACGGGGATTACGCCTTGCGTGCGAATCCTTTCCGCGCTTGCGGCGCACCGCGTCAGCCCGTAAATGCGATAACGGCGGGACAGCAATGCTGCCGCCCGCGCGCCGATATCGCCATAACCTACAATCAATAAATTTTGCATTTAATCAGGGTTTACCCATGCCATTTCAAGTCACTATCAAACCCAGCAATCACCAGTATTCTGCATCCGGGCATGAAACCATTCTGGAATCCGCCCTGCACGAGGGCTTTGCCCTGCCTTACGGATGCCGCAACGGCGCCTGCGGCAACTGCAAGGGGAAAATCCTGCAGGGCCAGGTGGATTATGGCAAGTACCAGGATAACGCGCTCAGTGAAACCGAAAAACAAGCCGGGATGGCCCTGTTCTGCACTGCAACACCGCTGACCGATGTGGTGATCGAATGCAGGGAAGTCGGCGCGGCGCGCGATATTCCAGTCAAGACCATGCCGTGCCGGGTACAGAAAATGGAAAAAATTGCGCACGACGTGATGATACTGCACCTCAAGTTGCCGGCCAATGAACGGCTGCAATTTCTTGCCGGACAGTATATCGACATCCTGCTCAAGGACGGCAAGCGGCGCAGCTTTTCCCTGGCCAACGCGCCCCATGACGATGAATTCCTGCAACTGCACATTCGCCATATCCCGGGTGGCATGTTCACTGATCAGGTATTCAACACCATGCAGGAAAAAGCCATTCTGCGTTTCGAAGGCCCGCATGGCAGCTTCTTCCTGCGCGAGGATAGCAGCAAGCCGGTTATTTTCGTGGCTGGCGGCACCGGCTTCGCGCCCATCAAGAGCATGCTGGAACATGCCTTCCAGTCGCACTGCAAGCGGGAAATGGTGCTCTACTGGGGCGCGCGCAGCCTGCGCGATCTCTACATGCCGCATCTGGCCGGGCAGTGGCAGCAGGCGCATGCCAATTTCACCTTTATCCCCGTCCTGTCCGAACCGCTTGCCGAAGATCACTGGCCGGGCCGGACAGGGTTGGTGCATCAGGCCGTTGTGGATGATTTTGCCGATCTTTCCGGCTATCAGGTTTACGCTTGCGGCGCACCGCTGATGGTGGATTCCGCACGGCAAGCCTTTGTTGCAAGGGGGCTGCCGGAGGAAGCGTTTTTTGCGGATGCGTTTACGTTTTCTGAAGGCGCGTAAGCAGCGGGGCCTTGCGAGAAGCTTATGTCAGATCAGTGATGGCCGATTCTGTCACTCAAGGCCATACCCCGCACATTCCGCTCAGAAAAACCGGACCTGATTTCCTTCCTGATCGTATGCCAGATAGTTTGAGATCGCGCCGTTCTGTATGGATTCGACCATCTTCTTCAAGGGCTCCTGCGCTTCCTCTGAGCTTGGCATGACGCCGTCGCGTCCGGACAGGCAGGCGACAAATACAATTTTCCAGTTCTGCCCTGTCTGGTGAGATTCCGTTACGAGGTCGGAAAAATCACCCAGTTCATCAAATGCTTTATCGGTGCACATCTTGGGCGTCAAGACCCCGCCCTGCCCGGCATGAAAGCGTTGAACCTGCTCCTCGGCGTAGCCATCGGGCAGCTCGGGCTGGGTGAACACGAAAAGAAACCGTTGCGGTTCGGGTTGTAGTTTCGCAGCGTTCAAAAGATCTTCATAGCTTGAGATGTTCATACGGTTTCACCTTGTTTGTCTGAAATTAAAAGCCTGCTGAAATAGGCTCTAAGTTAATTGCTGCTCAGTCATTCCGGCATCCGGGTAGTCCGAACAGGTTTTGTTCAGCTTTGCCAGATGTTTGTCCCGCCTTTCGGGCGCGCCGAGCGCATGGGCGCAGCGGGCGGCAATCAGGGCGTTGACCTCGGGTGTTTCCCCTAGTTCCAGGGCCCTGACAGCGTGTTTTTCAGCGGCAGCGTAATGGCCGGCAGCAAAATTCTGCATTGCCTCAATCATCGCGCTGTTTGCCTTGTTCAGGTGTTTCTGCTGTTTGAAGGTGCGAACGTGGGCGGGCAGCTTGAGTACGTGGCGGCCTATGCGCAACAGGCCGTAAACGATGAAAAAAATGACAGTCAGCAGGACCAGCAGGAGATTGAGGGTCAGCTCAATGCGATAGGGCGGGTAGATCAGCAGTACGTAGCCGGTGTTGTGCGTCGCTGCCATGGTCAGTGCCACAGCGAGAAGCAGGATGGCCAGGGTCCAGAACAGGGCTCTCATTTGCCGGATTTTTCCCGTGCCAGCTTGAAAGAGCGCGCCGCATCCAGGCTGTCGGAAATGTCCGGCAGGTCGATGGACAGGCGGCTCTGCCCAAGCTGCTTCAGGTGGTTGAGTGCGCTCAGAACGGCCTTGTCGCTGGTATCAAAATAGCGCTTCAATCCATCCTCGGCGGCTTTGATGTCGGCCTTGTAGCTGGCTTCATTGCGCTGCAGCAGGGCGATGCGCGCCGAAATCAGGCGCAGTTTCAGATTCTCGCGCAGGAAATAAGCCTGTTGCGGGGGCAGGAGAGGCAGTTCTGGTTTTTCCAGATTCTGGATGCGCACCAGTTCTTTGAAATCCTGCCAGGCCTCCTCCCGCAGGCGCAGCCAGAAACTCTCCGGCTGGCGTTGGCGCGGGGCCGGTTTTTCCGTGACTGTTACGCGGCCCGGGAGCAGTGGCAGCTGATCCACTTCCGCTGCCAGCCTGTCGAGTCGCAGATTGAGTCCCGCCAGATCGAGCTGCGGCAGGGATTGCAGTTGTTCGATATCCTTGTTGATGGCTTTGCGCAGCGTGAAAAACTGCGGCCGGTCCATGCGCTGCAGGCGGCTCTCTGCCGTTTGCAGGGCGATCAGTGCGGCCCGGACGTTGCCGGCCAGCTGCAGCTGCTGGCTGGCGATGAGCAACATCTGTTCGATTTCCGCCAGTATCCATTCGTCGCGGTTGCGTGACATTTCCTGATACAGCTCTTCTACCGCCAGTTGGTGGCTCTGGGCTTCGGCCATTTTCTGTTCGAGAAGGCTGAGTTTGGCCTGCGCTTCGCGCACGACTTCCTGAGTCTGGTGGGCGAGGGCGCCGCTTTCCTTGCTGTGCGCCTCGAATTCGGCCAGGCGGCGGCCCAGGTTCAGTTCCAGCTGCGTATCGCGCTGGCGTGAATCGAGCCAGTGCCAGCCGAGCAGGATCAGCGTCAGCAAGGCGGCCAGCAGGGGCAGGCTGAACCATCCTGCTGGCTTTCTTGCGGCCGGTGCATCCTGTGCCAGCGGTGTCGTGTCGTTAGTGTTCATGATTGGTGGTGTTTCGCCCATTTACTCAGACCTGTTATCAGGCCCTCGTCTCCCGGTGGCGTTATGATAATTTGTGCAAGACCCATTTCCTGCGCCATTTTGGCAATCCGTTCATGAGGCACGAAGAGTGGAGTATGTTTCAGCCATTGTTGCCCCGCTTCACCCAGCAGCTCTAACAGGTTGTGCAGGCTCTCTCCGCTGGTGATGGTGACGGCATGAACTTCACCGTTTTCCCAGCGGCGCAGCAGGGGGGCGGCATCAATGACGGGTCTGGAGCGCCGGTAGCACTCGGCGTATTCAAGCTTCGCCCCGCGGGAAATCAGCGTGTCGCCCAGTTTCTCACGCCCGCCATCGCCACGGAAAATCACCACGCGCTGGCCATGCAGGTTCTGGAACTGAGGCAGGGCAAGCAGGCCTTCGCTGTCGAACTGTTTTTCAGGCGAGATAACCTGCGTAATGCCGCAGTGTTCCAGTTCCCTTTTGCTCCCTTTGCCGACAGCGGCAATCATCAGTTGCAGCGGCAATGGGCGCTGTGCGCGGATCAATTTAAGGCCCTTGTTCACTGCATTGGGGCTGATGAAAATAGCTACATCGAATTCATCCAGGCGGGAGATCAATGCATTCAGCGGGCGCAAATCCTCCGCGTCGAGAATTTCCAGCACCGGGAACAGGATGGCTTCGCCACCGGCGGCATCGATCAATTGCGCGAGATGCTGCGCCTGATGGGCGGGGCGCGTTACTATCACTCCCATGCCCTTGAGCGGCAAACCGGCGGTCATTTCAGAGCGCGAGTTCGGCGAGAATCTTGTCCGCGCCAAGCGCAATCAGGCGCTGGCCCATCTGGATGCCCAGCTGCTCGGCATCTTCCGGCTTGCCGCAAACTTCGTCGCGGATCATGCGCTGGCCGTCGATGCTGGCGACGAAACCGCGCAGGCGCAGTTCACCGCTGGCGATCTGGGCAAAGCCACCCAGCGGGACCTGGCAGCTGCCCTGCAGGGCGCGGCTCATGGCGCGCTCTGCCGCAACGCAGGCGGCGCTCTCGGCGTGGTGCAATGGCGCCAGCAGCTTCACCAGATCGTCGCGGCCTTCGCGGCATTCGATGCCGAGCGCGCCCTGGCCTACGGCGGGCAGGCTTTGTTCCGGCTCGATCAGGGCGGTGATGCGGTGGCCCAGTTCCAGGCGCTTGAGCCCGGCAGCGGCCAGGATGATGGCGGCGAACTGGCCTTCGTCCAGCTTGCGCAGCCGGGTCTGCACATTGCCGCGCAAAGGCTCGATTTTCAGGTGGGGAAAGCGCGCCCGCAACTGGCATTCGCGGCGCAGGCTGGAGGTGCCTACCACGCTGCCTTCCGGCAAGGCTTCGAGATTGGGAAACTGGTTGGAGACAAAGGCATCGCGCGGGTCTTCACGCTCGCCGGTGGCTGCCAGCATGAAGCCGGGCGGCAGCGTCATCGGCACATCTTTCATCGAATGCACCGCAATATCGGCGCGGTCTTCTTCCAGCGCCTGTTCCAGTTCCTTGACGAACAGGCCCTTGCCGCCGATCTTGGCCAGAGGCGAGTTGAGGATCTGATCGCCGGTGGTGGTCATGCCCAGGATTTGCACGTCCAATTGCGGATATAATGCTTTCAGGCGGCTCTGGATATGATGAGCCTGCCACATTGCCAGGGCGCTTTCGCGCGACGCGATGATGAGAGTGTTTTTCAAAACAGGTTCCTGCTCAAGATGATAATTAAGCGTTTATTTTCAAAGGCCGTGGCGCTTGGCCTGGGGCTGGCTAGTTTAACATGCTTCAGCCTTGCTGGCGCGGCTGCTCCGGGGGATGAAATTCCTGCTGCAACGGATCTGGTGCACGAAGCGGCGGCTTCCCGATCCCGGCAACTGCCCATACTGATTTTTTTTACCTCTTCGGCGTGCCCTTATTGCGAGCGTGTGAAGCAGGAATTTCTGCTCCCCATGCAGCGCAACCCAGAGTACGAAGACAAGGTGATCATGCGCCAGATCGAGTATCAGAGCCGGAGCCGGCTGGTGGATTTTTCCGGAAAAGCTACGACTGCGGCCAAGTTTTCCCGGCAGCAAAAAGTGCGCCTGACGCCGACCATCAAGCTGTTCGACGCCGAAGGGCGGGAGCTCACCGAGCCCCTGATCGGCCTGACCACACCGGATTACTATGGTGCTTATCTCGACCGGGCGATCGACGAGGCGCTGGCAAAGGTTCGCGCGCCGTCCAGATAACGCCCGGCAAGGGCCAGATTGACCTTGCGCCGAATAATCGGTATGCTTCCGCCTGCTAAAAATGGAGAGATGGCCGAGTGGTCGAAGGTACTCCCCTGCTAAGGGAGCGTAGGGTTTATAGCCTTACCGAGGGTTCGAATCCCTCTCTCTCCGCCAGTATTCAGATCCCCTTGCCAATCAAGCGATTGCAGGGGGATTTGTTTTTGTGGCACGCCGCTGGTATTGCCTCCTTAACCGCAGCCTGAATTTGATGCATCGTCCAGATAAAGAAATTCCGTCATGACTGCCTCCAAAAAATCGCTGAAAAAAAGTGTTTCTCACCAACGTAAGGCTTTGAAGGCTTTGCTGCAGGAACCCTTGAGCCAGCTTGGCGGAGGCGTGCTGTCCGGTCTGGGGTGATCGTGAAAAGCTCAATGCCCTGCTGGGGGAGGCGCTGAAAGCCTTGCCTTATTGCAAGCATCTTTATGCGCTGGATACCCGCTCGATCCAGATCAGCGATAATGTCAGTCACGATGGGCTGCTGGAAGGTTTCGGCCGTGATCGTTCACAGCGGCCCTATATGAGTGAAGTCGAGCCTGGCGCGGGTTTGATTCTTTCCGATGCCTATATCAGCCTGCGCGAACGGCGGCCTTCACTGACCGCCATTCAGGTTGTGTGTGACAAGGAAGACCGGACACTCGGGTTCATCGGCGCTTATTTCGGTCTGCGCGACCTGCCGCTGACGCGCGAACTCTATGAGGAGCCGCGCTACTGGCGTCAGATCAAGGGCGATCCTTCGATCCGGGGTACGGTTTTCCACCAGACCCGCACCGAAAGCGAGATGGACCGGCATATCGATAACGTGCTGGGGGTGATGGCGGAGTTGATGCTCTACCACGGCGTGTTTCATGTGATCCTGCATTTTTCCAGCAGCCGCGCCATTATCTGGCTGGTTGAAGACCCTTACCGCTATCGCTTGCTGGACATCAGCGAACTGGTTGACCCGGACACCTGTCTTGCCTATCCCCGTCGCCCCTATCCGGCGGATGCGCTGGTTCCGGCGGAGCAGGTGCGGGAGGTGCTGGAGGCTTTTCGCGGCCTGCGCCTGATGGATGAAATGTTTTACATGCGCTCCGGGACCTTGAATATTTTCAATGGCATTGTCGGCCTGACATTCTCCTGCGACGGTTCGCACTATATTCCCTATGATGAATTCCTGAAAATGGACAATGCCTTCTGGATGGGCACTCAGTAGAGGTGTATTTATGAAATTGACAGTATTGGTTTTCCCCCTTTGCCTGCTGCCGGCCTTCAGTGCTTTTGCTGCCGCTCCGGTGGAAGAGCGTGAATTGCAGGGCAACCCGGTTGAATCGGCCCAATTGAAGGCCGACTTTGCGAGCAAGCGGGCGAGCGATGCAGAGCAGCAGGTGCGGGCAGCGGAACGTGAACTGGCCGAGGCCGAACGCGCCGATCAGGAAGCGCGTCAGCGTGCCAGTGTGGCGGCCGGGCGGCTGGAAGAGGCAAGGGCGGGTTTAAGCCGGGCACAGGCCAGCCAGGCTGAAGCCAGCAGCGTCTCCGGGCACGCCACGGAAGCGCTGAAGTCGGTGCAGGGCGGCCGTTAAACCCTGCGCACCGGCACGCGCCAGAGGAAAAAAGCCAGCACAGCCGCGATGGCTGCCAGCATGGCGCGGTGCCAGGGAGATGCCATCAGCAGGATTGAAGCGCCGAATGACAGACCCATCAGCAGGAAGGCCCAGGGTTTGATACCGGGCGGCATACTCCGGTGCTCTTGCCATTCGCGGATGATCGGTCCGGCAACGCGGTGCGCCAGCATCCTGTCGTGCAGGGTTTCGGAGCCGCGTGCAAAGCAGGCCGCCGCCAGCAACACAAAAGGCGTGGTCGGCAGCACCGGCAGAAAAATACCGGCCACGGCCAGCAGCAATGCTGCCCCGCCCAGCCCAAGAAAAATGCTGCGCATCAGGCGGGAGTCATGAAGGCGCGAAGCGTTCATTTATTCCCGAACCACAGTATGCCTGCCGCGACCAGCGCGACCACCGCCCAGCCGATGCGTTCGACATAGCGGTGCAGGATTGCCTCCATGCGTTCTCCGCCCCATGCCATCAGCCCTGCGACCAGAAAGAAGCGCGCCCCGCGCCCGATCAGCGATGCCAGGGCGAAGGGCAGCAGCGCCATCGACAGGGCGCCGGCGGCGATGGTGAATACCTTGTAGGGAATCGGCGAAAACCCGGCGACGAAGATCGCCCAGAAACCCCAGCGCCCGAACCACTCGACGGCTGTCTGATACGCGCCCCAGTAGCGGCTGTCCTGCAGCCACGGCAATATGGCGTCGATGGCAAAATAGCCGATGGTATAGCCGAAGAGCCCGCCAGCCACCGAAGCCAGCGTGGTGATCAGGGCGAAGCGCCAGGCCCGCTGCGGATTGGCGAGGCACATCGGCGCCAGCATGACGTCCGGCGGAATCGGAAAAAAAGACGATTCGGCAAAGCTCATGCCGCCCAGATACCACGGGGCATGCGGATGCCGGGACCAAACCATGGCGCGCTGGTAGAGTGATGAGAACAGTTTCATTGGAATTCCGTGTGGGTTATTTCTTGCGGTGCCGCTTGCGCATGACGCGCCAGTACCAGCCAAGGCTGATCAGGGCGTAGCTGAGTAATCCGGCAAATACGGCGGTGATTGTGAGGCCGACCAGGAGGGGCAGGCCAACACCTGAAATTCGTGCCCAGAACCCGGCTTCCGGATCGGGAGTATGGGCGGGTTGTGTTTCCTGCATGGATTCATCCGCGCTTTCGCCGGTGATCCAGGTGCCGAGCCTGTAGGCTGCGTAATAGATGGGCGCAAAGGTGACAGGGTTGGTCACCAGCGTGCTTGCGGCAGCGGCAGGCAGGTTGGCGCGCAGGAGCACGGCGGCGGCTGCAGAAAACGGGATTTGCGCGACCGGGATGAGGAGTCCGAAAAAAACGCCGATGGCTACACCCATTGAAACGCCCCGGCGCGACCAGTGCCAGAGCCTGGGGTGCTGAAGGAGCGGGCCGAGCCAGCGCAGCCAGCGATTGCCAAGCAGGCGTTCGCGGTCAGGGAGCAGCTTCTTGAATTGATTCATGCGTCAGGTACTGCCTTCACCCCGTCACCAGTACATCGGCCTGAGATGCGGAAAGCACATGCTTGGTGACACTGCCGAGCAGGAAATCCTCGACCATGCCTGCGCCATGCTTTCCCATGACGATAAGGTCGCAGTCCTGCTCCTGTTCCTGTTCAATGATGTGTTGCGAGGCGTCGCCGTGCAGGGTGAGCAGTGTTGTGTCTTGTGATGAGAGGCCTGCCGCGGCAGCGAGCGAGCGTAATCGCTGCTGTGTCTCCAGCCGCATACTGGTCCGGTAGTGTTCGATGATTTCCCTGGCGACCCCGGCGTAGGCCAGCTTGCCTTCGAATGGCGCCTCGAAAGCGTGCAGCAGCACAATATGGGCCTGTGGGGCGAGCGCGCGAACAAGGCGCAGGGCAGTGGCAGAAGCAGGTGAAAAATCGACCGGGACGAGCACGCGGCGATAGGGTTCGTGCGGTGCCTGCTTGACCAGCAGTACCGGGCGCCGCGTCAGGGGCAGCAGGCGCGATGCGGTGGTGCCGGGCAGCAGGTGGCGCAGGAAGCCTTCACCCTGTGCGCCGATGACAAGAAGGCCGGCATCGCTGGTTTCGGCGTGTTCGACAATGGTATGGAACACGTTGCCGCTCGCCAGGTGAATGGCCGCCGAGATGCCGCGCGCCTGACCGAGATCAGCAGCAAGCCGGGAAAGGGAGTCACGGGCCTGTGCGCGGATGTGTTCCACGACTTCACCGGATTCCTCCCCGAGCAATTTTTGCAGCTCGTTGATGGCGCTTTGCTGGAGGACGTGCAGCAGGGTGAGCCGGGCGCCTGTTTCCGCCGCCAGCTGAAAGGCCCGGTCCATGGCATGGCGCGAGGGTGCCGATAAATCTGTGCTGGCAAGGATGTGGACTGGTGTTGTCATGATGCATTTTCCTCCGGGCGCGGCAAGGCGGTCAACCGTTCGGCGGCGAAGCACCCTCTTCAGGTATTAGCCGCAACGCACCATGGCCTGCCCGGCATCGGGCGTGGCAGCATTTGGTCATCTGCTCCGGGGCGCAAGTGGCAGCAAAGGAAAGCGCCATGCCGGTGGCGGCGCTGCCGGCCTTACCAAAAATCTTGCCCGCTGCCTTGGCGAGCAGATAGTCCATGGCGGGCCTCATTGCCGGGTGTTGGCGAGGCGTTCCGGAGGCGGTATGTTGCCCTCTTCCGGGCGGGAGGAGGTTTTTTGCATCAGCAGCGCTTTCAGCTCCCGGATTTCATCGCGCATGGCCCGTACTTCGGCATGCAGGTCTGCTTCGATGTGTTCGCGGGCCTGATCGACTGCGGCGACGGTCTCTTTTTGCTCATTTTCGGTGTAGCTCTGCATGGCATTGACGATGATGGCGATGAACAGGTTGAGCATGGTGAAGGTCGCCACCAGGATGAAGGGGATGAAAAAAGCCCAGGCATAGGGGAAGTTTTCCATCACCGGGCGGGCGATGCCCATCGACCAGCTTTCCAGGGTCATGATCTGGAACAGGGTATAGAGCGAGCGGCCCAGGTGGCCGAACCATTCCGGGTAACTGGCGGCGAACAGGTTGGTGGCGATCACCGCAAATACGTAATAGATGACCAGCAGCACCAGGGCGATGGACACCAGGCCCGGAATGGCCCCCAGCAGCGCGCCGACCACCCGCCGCATGGAGGGTACCATGGTCAGCAGCCGCATCACCCGCAATACCCGCAGCGCCCGCAACACGGAAAGCTGGCCGGTGGCCGGCAACAGAGCGATGGTGACCACGGAAAAATCGAACACGCTCCAGGGGTCGCGCCAGAAGGACTGGCGGTGGACGTAAAGACGCAGGACGATTTCCACCACGAACACGCTCAGAATGGCTGCATCCAGTGCGCGGATCAGTCCGCCTGCCGCCGTCATTGCGGCCGGCCAGGTTTCCAGTCCGAGCAGGGCCGCATTGATCAGGATCAGGGCGATGATGGTGCCCTGCACGCGCCGGTGCTCGATGAAGGTGCGCAAGTGTTCGCGCGCACCGGATGGTTCGGGTTGTACGATGGTTTCCATCATGACTGGATGCTCGTTTTGTTCAGGGTGAACGGTGGCTGCCCGGAATGGTCTGCAGTCTGGGATTTGAGGACGAATCCGATTTTCAGTTCCTGGCGATGGGATTGCCCTCGCTTATCCAGCGGGTAATGCCGTCACGCACGTTATAAATGCGGGTATAGCCCATCGCCACCAGTTCGCGCGCCAGGGCGTCGGTGCGATTGCCGGTGCGGCAGATCAGGATGACCGGATCGTTCTTGTTTATTTCCGAGCCAAAGCGCGGCAGGAATTCGGGGTTCAGCCGCCCGGATGCGTCAACGAAGGTCAGTTTGCGGCTGCCTTCCACCACGCCGGTCTGGCGCCATTCTTCCGGCCGGCGGACGTCATACAGGGGGATGCCCTGGGTGAACAGCGTTTTCAACTGGCTGTTGTCGACGTTGGTGTAGGGCGGTTCGGCGCAGCCGCCAAGCGCGAGGCTCAGCAGCAGGGCTGCAAACAAGCGGCACCCCATTACATTGTCCCCTTTCGTGTGGCAATGAGGCTGGCGGCCACGCTGGCGCCGATCAGGACGGCGACGATGGCCAGCGAGGCTGCCACCGGCACGTGATACCAGGGCGCGATCAGCATCTTGGTGCCGATGAAGGAAAGCACCATGGCCAGGCCGTATTTGAGCAGATGGAAACGGTCTGCCACGTCAGCCAGCAGAAAGTACAGCGCCCGCAGCCCCATGATGGCAAAGATATTGGAAGTGAAGACGATGAAGGGGTCGGTGGTAATGGCGAAAATGGCCGGGATGGAGTCCACCGCGAACACCACATCGGAAGTTTCGATCAGGATCAGCACCAGAAACAGCGGAGTGAAGTAGCGCACGCCGTCTTTCATCACGGTAAAGCGCTCGCCGTGATTGCCATCGGAAATGCGCAGATGGCGGCGGGCGAATTTCAGCACCGGGTTCTTGTCCAGATCAGGCTCCTTCTCCGCCATGACCAGCATGCGCATGCCGGTAACCACCAGGAAGAAGCCGAAGATATACAGCACCCAGCTGAACTCCCTCACCAGCCAGGCGCCCGCCAGAATCATGATGGCGCGCAGGACGATGGCGCCCAGCACGCCGTAGATAAGCACCCGCCGCTGGTATTCGGCAGCAACGTGGAAGGATGAGAAAATCAGCAGGAAGACGAATACGTTATCCACCGACAGGGATTTTTCGATCAGGTAGCCAGTGAGGAACTCCAGTGCCTTGCGATCGGCAACTTCCTGACCGGCGGTGCCGCTCAGATACCACCACAGGCCGGCGTTGAACAGCAGTGCGAGGCTCACCCAGACCAGTGTCCAGGCGGCCGCCTCCCTGGCGCTGACCTTGTGCGCCTTCCTGCCGCCGAACACGAACAGGTCGAGCGCCAGCATGATCAGCACAAAGAAAATAAAGGCAGCCCACATCCAGGGTTCGCCGATCGAGATTGTATGGTTCATCTGTGTATCCAGTTAGAAGTGTTCCGCTGAGGCGGCTGTTTCCTGTTTATTTCCTGTACCACGGGGGCGCTCAGGCGCGCCGCTTTTGTTGCGCAAGTGAGGGGTTCTTCAGTGGCCGGCGGATTTCGTGAGCCGGTCCATCAGCGCGAACAGCACGCCCGAGATCACAAAAGCCATGTGCAGACCGACTTTCCACGCCAGTTGCTGGTTGGTATAGGCATCTACGTTGACAAAAGCTTTCAGGAGTTCGATGCCGGATATGGCGACAATGGAGCCGATGACCTTGATCTTCAGGTCTGAAAAGCTCACATGCCCCATCCATTCGGGCCGGTCCTCGTGATCTTTGGTGTTGATCTTGGAGACGAAATTCTCGTACCCGGCAAAGATGATAATCAGCAGCAGATTCGCCACCAGCGCCACGTCCACCAGCGTCAGCACCCCGACCATGACCTGGCCGCCTTCGCCGGTCACCACCAGCGGCAGAAGGCCAACGAATTCCTTGCCGAATTTGAACAGCAGCAGGACGATGGCGCCCACCAGCCCGAGGTAGAAGGGCGCCAGCAGCCAGCGGCTGGCGAAAATAAAGCTTTCGAGAAAGTGCTCAAGTTTTTGCATTATTCAGGATCTCGTGCAGGATTGAAGCGGGCCGCCAGTAATGTTGTAAAGCAGCCCGGAATAGGACTCAAAACCGGGCATCGTACAGGTATTCCATGTTTATAAAAATTCGAATTATAGTTACGGTATATTCGAAATTATCGATTCAAGGGCTTCCGCCTGGCTTGAGCTCCGTGGGCCGGGCGCCTGCGCTTGCAAGATGCTGGTGCTATTGCCAGCATCTTGCCGCATCCAGCAATAGATGCGCTGAATGTGAAATATAATATATATCAATAAGATAAATATAAATTCAGACGCCTTGCAAGCAGACATAATTTGGGGTTCATATTCTCCTCTTTCTGCATGGCTGCAACCAAAAATAAACAGTCTGCTGAAGCCGGAGAGGCCCACGCCAGCTAACGGCAATTCCCCCCCCCCAGCCCATTGTATAATCTGTGGTTTTCGCTCTCGCCGTATTCGCAGCCGTTTGCGAATATGCTGGGCTCATGCGCGGACGCCATTTTTTGGGGTGCTTTTCTGATCCGAGGAGCATTTCCGGACTCGAGTATGATGCGTTTCCAGTCATGCTGCTTTTACCCGATGCCTCGGATATTGAACCTCAGTATCCTGCATGATGATTTGTTCGCATGGCTTTTTATAATGAACGGATACAAATGCAAGCCCATGATGCCAGACTCGCTCAGCCCTGCCACGCCTGCACCGTAATTCGCCTGACGGCGGGGGCAATGATCGTTGCAACCATGACCATGATCCTGCTGGGTATCTGGCTTGCCCCTTCCTTTTTACTGGCGCATGTGCCCCGGTTTTTTGGACTGGGTATCAACACCGCAATTGCGCTGGCACTTGCTGGTCTTGCCCTGATTTTTCCCCGCATGCGGGGCTGGCTGGGTGGATTCTTGGCGGTGGCCAGCGCCGCGGTAATTGTGCAGTTTCTTTTCGCCTGGCTGCCGCCTGATGGCTTCTGGCGCATCGTGCTTAATGTCGACGGACGCGGATTGTCCTGGCCCGGGCGCATGGCGCCCCTCTCCGCTTTTTCACTGCTATGCGCCGGCCTGGCTCTGAGCGTTCTGGACCGTGCTCCCCGTCTACCCGTGCAGATCCTGCTGCAGCTCGTGCCCGGGCTGATTCTGACGGCAGCGGTGGGCGGCATTCTCAACCGCTATCTCGATGGCTTGCTGTTTGTGGCCACGCTTGACCGATATGCCATCATGAGCCCGCCTACCATGACTGCCTTGAGCATTCTGGTCGCGGGCTACCTTGCGGCGCTGCTTGAAACGCCCTGGTTTCGGCGTTTTTACCAGCGACGCGAGGATCGTCAGGTCCTGGCGATCGGGCTGGCCGGATTTTTTGCTGCGATGCTGCTTGGCGGCGCAGCATCCATTGCCGTGCTTGGCCGGCAGATGCAGGAGACAGTAGCGGATGATTTGTCCCGGGCCGTGCAGGTACAGGCGGCGGCTTTTCCTCTGGTCGTCTCCTCGTCCTTGCAAAACCTTCACGCCCGGGTGGAGGGTGAGCTGTCCCGCGACGATCTGCCAGCATTGTTGCGCAAACTGGCGGGACCGGAAGGTGCAGCCTGGCTGGAGCAGCGAGATGGCGCCATCACGCTGAGCACCGGCCGGCCCCGGGTTGTATCACAATTCCGCCTGCGTCTCAGGAATGCCCGGCCAGCCTGGCTGATCAGGGAGCAGGAATGGCGGCTGGAAATGCATTTCCCTGCCGCTCGTGCGCGAGGAACCATTGTGGTTCAGGAACCCCTTCGCATGCTGGACAGCTTTTTTAGCAGCTCCCCGGCGGATGCCGCGAAGGGTGTGGAAACGCGCCTATGCGAACGCTCAGGTCAGCACAGCATGGCCTGTTTTCCTTCGCTGTTCATGCCGCGCCCTGTGCTGATGCCGCAGTTCCGTAACGACCAGTATGTCCCCATGTGGCGTGCTCTCGAGGGCCAGAGCGGCGTCACTGTTGCGTCCGATTACCGGGGTGTGCTAGTCGTCGCTGCCTACACGCCGCTGGCGGAACTGGGCCTTGGGATGGTGCGCAAGATCGATGCCGAAAAAATGTACCAGCCAATCCGCACTTCCGTGTGGCGGGCCATTGGTGTCATGGTGGGCATTGGCATGCTTGCCGTGCTGTTGATCTACCTGCGTGTCCGGCGTGTCGTGCGCCAGTCCATGGAAACCGGACGGCAGTTGCGCGGGGTTCTGGATGTGCTGCCAGTAGGGGTGTGGTTTGCAGATGCCGAAGGTCGTCTCGTCATGAACAATCCGGTGGCATCCCGCATCTGGCAAGGCGAGCGATGGATCGGTGTCAACGAGTTAAGCGTATACAAGGGTTGGTGGCACGATAGCGGCAAGCGTATCGAGGCGCACGAATGGGCGCTGGCCCGCGCGCTGAGGCAAGGCGAAGTCTCTGTCGATGAAATCATTGACATCGAGTGCTTCGATGGCAGCCGCAAGATCATCAGTAACTCGGCTTTGCCGCTGTATGACGATAAGGGCATTTTTGTGGGTGCTGTTGTCGTCAACAAGGATATCACCGGGCCCGTGATGGCGGAGGAAGAGCTCAGCGCATCGCGTGATTTGCTCCGCTCGATCGTGGAAAATGCACCGGTCCGCGTGTTCTGGAAAGACGTGGAATTGCATTATCTTGGCTGCAATGCCGCCTTTGCCCGCGATGCTGGAATGAGATCTCCCGAAGAGCTGATCGGCAAGGATGATTTCCAGATGGGCTGGCGTGAACAGGCCGAACGCTACCGGGCTGATGACCGGCAGGTGATGGATTCGGATACGCCGATCATCGGCTACGAAGAACAGCAAACCACGCCGGACGGCCGCTTGATCTGGCTGCGAACTTCCAAGGTGCCATTGCACGATGCGAACGGGAAAGTCATCGGGGTGCTGGGGATCTATGATGACATCACCGCACACAAGCAGATGATGGAAGCGTTGCGACGGGAAAAGGACAAGCTGGACGAAGCGCAGCATGTCGCGGGCATGGGCAGCTGGGAACTGGATCTGGTGGAGAACGTGCTGACCTGGTCGGATGAAATGTACCGCATTTTCGAGGTTGACCCGGAGCGTTTCGGCGCATCTTATGAGGCTTTCCTTGATACCTTGCATCCTGACGACCGGGAAAGGGTCAATCAGGTTTATACCCAGTCCCTGAAAACGCGCGAGCCGTATGAAGTCGAACATCGCCTGCTGTTCCCGGACGGGCGCATCAAGCATGTGATCGAGCGTTGCGAAACGTTTTGTAATGTCGAGGGCGGGCTGCTGCGATCGGTCGGTACCACGCAGGACATCACCGGCGGGTGAATGCCGAAGAAGAAATCCACCGTCTGGAACGCGAATTTCACTCCCTGGCCGAGAACATGCCGGACATCATCTCTCGTTTCGACCGGGAATTACGCCGCATCTATGTGAACCCGGAATTCGAGCGGGCAACGGGTATTTCGCGTGAAGCTGCGCTGGGTAAGACCCATCTCGAGATCGGGGTCACTCCCGAGGTGGCTGAATTGTGGACCAATGCATTGCGGCGGGTTCTGCTCACGGAAGAGCCGGAAGTATTTGAATTCCATTTTTCCGCGCAGAATGGCTCCATCCGGTATTTTCAGGTCAGGGCGGTGCCGGAATGCGGACTCTCGGGCGAGGTGGAGAGCGTGCTGGCAATCGCGCGGGATATTTCCACCCTGAAGGGGGTCGAGACGGTGTTGAGAGAGAGCGAGGCGCGTTTCCATGCGATTACCCGGAATGTGCCGGGCATGGTATTCCAGTGCTATCGCCGTAGCGGGGAGACTGCGCTGAACTTCATTTATGTGAGCGAAGGCGCGCAGGGCCTGCTGGGACTCAATCCGACGGCAATCCAGAGGGATGAAGGCGAACTGACCGGGCGCATGCCGGAAATTGATCTGCGCAGCTTCAGCGAGAGTCTGGCGCAGTCGCAGGAAAGACTCTCGCTGTGGAACTGGGAGGGGCGCGTGGCCGCTGTGGATGGCACGTTGCGCTGGATCAACGTGCGCGCCATTCCGCGCTACCATGAGGAAGACATGTGCATCTGGGACGGGGTGGCGATCAACGTGAGCGAGAGCAAGGCGCATGAAGAGCAGCTGGTCCAGTCGCAGAAAATATTGCGCGACCTCTCCGCGCATCTGGAAATCGTGCGCGAACAGGAACGCAAGCATATTGCGCGTGAAATTCATGACGAACTGGGCCAGACACTCACGGCCCTGCGCATGGATGTTTCCCTGGCACGCCTCGGATTCGGCGAATCAAACCCCAAGCTCATGGAGCGCCTGCAGTCCATGACGCAGCTGGTTGACCGTACCATCCAGGTTGCCCGCCACGTGACTTCGAGCCTGCGCCCTGCGGCACTCGATCTTGGCGTCACTGCGGCGCTGGAATGGCTGGTGGAGGAGTTCATCAGCTATGCCGGCATTCCCTGCGAGCTGGTGCTGGGTGATGGGGAACTGGTCCTGGGCGATGCTTCGGCAACCACGATCTTCCGCGTTGTACAGGAATCGCTGACCAATATTGCGCGCCATGCCGAGGCGACTCAGGCCGAAATTATCGTCACCATGGATGGTGACCGCCTGTGCTTTGAAGTGCGCGACAATGGCAAGGGCTTCGACCCGCAGGCCGTGGCCAGCCGCCAGTCCTTCGGCCTGGTCGGGATGCGCGAGCGGGTGGCGATGCTGCGAGGCAAAATGCAGCTCGACAGCGCACCGGGACAGGGCACGCGGGTGAAAGTCTGCGTCCCTGTGACATAATTGACAATACTCAAGCCAGGACGCGGACCCATGATCAGACTTGTCATTACCGATGACCACGCCATTGTCCGGCACGGACTCAAGCAGATTCTTGCGCTGGCCCCGGATATCGAAGTTATCGGGGAAGCGGGTGACGGCCAGGACCTGCTGGACCTGCTTGGGCAGATGGCATGTGACCTCGTGCTGCTCGACATGAACATGCCGGGCATTGCCGGCGTGGAACTGATCGGGAAAATTCGCGCCAGTTATCCGGATGCGCCCATCCTGGTGCTCAGTATGCACATTGAAGGCCCGGTTGCCAGCCGTGCTCTCAAGGCTGGCGCATTCGGCTATCTCACCAAGGACAGCGAACCGGAGGCGCTGATTGGCGCTATTCGCAAGGTCGCCGCAGGCGGACGTTTCATCGATCCGATGCTGGTCGAGGCGCTGGTTTTCGATGGCGCCGCGGATAGTGAGCTGCCCCATCAGCGTTTGTCCGAGCGCGAGTTGCAGGTCTTTACCCGGCTGGTTGCGGGCGAATCAGTCGGCGAGATCGCGGATGAATTGTTTCTGAGCATCAAGACTGTCAGCACGCACAAAGTTCGCCTGATGCAGAAGATGGAAATTATGACCACCGCAGATCTGGTGCGCTACGCCGTCCGCCATGGCCTGATCAAAGGCTGACCCCTCTTCCCTTCGCCTGTGCGATGGGATTCATGCTGTTGCACCCTCACTTTCTGACGCTCCAGTCAGCGTTTTTTAGGAATTCTCCTACCCTCGTCTCAGAGAAACGCGCTACTGCAAATCCGATTCCGCCGACTTATTTTCCTGATGCAAATGCCGGAAAATTTGCCCAAGTCTTAATTTGTAGTTAATCCGTGAAGATACTGCTGCTGGGGAAATCCGATCTTGTACGCCAACGACTGGCCATGATGCTTGCCGGTGCTGCCGCTGCCTGCTCGGTTGAAACCGTAGCCAATGTGGAAGAGGCATTGCAGACGGTGCTGCTGCCGCAACCCGCGATTGTCGTGATGAATTCACTCCTGCCTGACGCAAAGGCCATTCGATGCATTGCGCTATTGAAGGAAAAGTACCCTGCAACGTGCGTGATCGTAGCCGGAAGCGAGCGTGTGGAAGCTTACCGGAGGCGCTGGCTGGAGGCAGGCGCAGACTATTTCTTCGACTTGACCACGCAATTTGACGATCTGATAAGCGTGATCAGGCAAGCAGTGTCAGTGATGGAATCAAAAACCGCGGCATGAAACGCCAGGACTGAAAGGGGTATATGGAATACACAGTGAACAGGAACGAATCATCCGGACAGCCATGCGGGCTTGACCCTGCTTTGCCCGCTGGGTTGGGTGTGCTGGGCGTATTCATGGTGCTGGCAGCAGGCGGCGGCAATGCCGCAAGCTGGGCGTTTGCCTGTGTCATGCTGGTTTGCGGTGCAGCGCTGGGATGGCGGGCTTCTTCTGTCATGAAGTCCGGCCGGGCCGCATGGCGTGAAGAAATCGCTGCGGTTCGTGCTGATTGTGAACAAAAGATCAGTGAAAACCGTATTGCCGGCCTGGACAAGCTGTGTGTAAGCGTGCTGCCCATATGGGGCCGCCAAGTCGAAGTTGGCCGCATCCAGACAGAAGAGGCAATCACGGCGCTGATCGCTCTTTTTTCCGGTCTTTCACAAAAACTGGTGGAAGCGGTCGAGGCTTCGCAGGTGGCAGCTGCCGGAATGGGTGACAGTGACTCTGCCGATGGTCTGGTTCGCCTGATCGAGGCCGGGCAACGCGATCTTGGTTCAATTGTCGATTCGTTGCGTGCTGCCACGCAATCCAAGGAAACCTTGCTGCAGGAAGTGGATCGGCTGGCTGGTTTTACGGGTGAACTGAAACAGATGGCGGCTGATGTGGCCAGTATCGCTAACCAGACCAACCTGCTCGCGCTCAATGCCGCCATTGAGGCGGCGCGTGCAGGAGAGGCGGGACGTGGCTTTGCCGTGGTGGCGGATGAAGTGCGCAAGCTGTCCACACTCTCGGGTGAAACCGGCAAGAAAATCAGCGAACGGGTAGAACTGGTAAACGCTGCGATCCGCTCTGCCATCAATGCCTCGGAGCAGTCGGCAAAGCGGGACAGCGAATCGGTCACTCATTCAGAGGCAGTGATCAACGAGGTGATCGAGCGTTTCCATGGTGCAGCCAGCAGGCTGACCGATTCGTCCCACATCCTGCAGGATGCCAGTGTCGGGATACATAGTGAAATTTCAGATGTGCTGGTATCGCTACAGTTCCAGGATCGCGTGAGCCAGATTCTCACCCATATCCGCGATGACATGAGCAAGCTGGAAATACATCTCGGTGAATGCCTCAATACCAACCGCTGCGAACCTATCGATGTCCAGGCCTGGCTGGATGAGCTGCTGAGTACCTATACCACCTCCGAACAGCGGGATCTGCATCAAGGTGATGGCGGTGCAGCCGAAGATAGCTCGGACATTACTTTTTTCTAAGAGGGAAATTATGCCAAAAACAATTCTGATCGTAGACGACTCGTCCTCATTGCGCCAGGTCGTTGGCATCGCACTCAAGGGCGCGGGATTTGACATTATCGAAGCGTGCGATGGGAAGGATGCGCTGACCAAGCTTAACGGGCAGAAAATTCATCTCATCATCAGCGACGTCAATATGCCCAATATGGACGGTATCACCTTCGTCACCGAAGCGAAGAAACTGCCGGCCTACAAGTTCACGCCCATCATCATGCTGACCACCGAATCGCAGGAAGCTAAAAAGCAGGCTGGCCAGGCGGCCGGGGCCAAGGCCTGGGTGGTCAAGCCTTTCCAGCCGGCGCAGATGCTTGCCGCCGTCTCCAAGCTGATCATGCCCTAAGGGCTGTAACCCACCCCCGTCGGGAGGTACGAAACATGCAAATCAATGTCCGGCGCGAAAACGGCGTCTGCAGACTGGAAATCGAAGGCGAACTGACCATCTATCACGGGCCGGAATTCAGGAGCTGCCTGCTGGAAAACCTGCCCGTCTGCGAGGAAACCGAAATCAGCCTCGCTGGCGTCACCGAACTGGATACTGCCGGCTGTCAGCTGTTGCTCGCGGCTAAGCGGGAAGCTCTTCGCCTCGGCAAGCGCGTGCGTTTCGTGTCGCACAGCCTGCCGGCGCTGGAAGTGATCGAGCAGTTTCAGATGGCTGCGCAGCTCGGCGACCCGCTAGTCATCCCCGCACGGAGATAGGAGTCTCAATATGAGCATGGATCAAGCTTTACAAACCTATATCGAAGAAGGCCGCGGGTTGCTGGAGGAAATGGAAGATATCCTGCTGCAGCTCGAAAACGAGCCACTGCAGGATGACGATACCGTCAATGCCCTGTTCCGCGCTGCCCATACCATCAAGGGTTCGGCCGGGCTGTTTGGCCTCGACGCCATCGTGTCCTTCACCCATGTGGTCGAGAATGTGCTCGACAAGCTGAGAGAAGGCGAACTGGCGGTAAATGGTGACCTGGTCGAGCTGCTGCTCAAGTGTCGCGATCATATTGCGTTGCTGATTTCTGTGGTGGCGGAATCCGGTGAGGCACTCGATGCCGAACAGGAACGCTCGGGCGAAGCCTTGCTGGCAGCGCTCAGAAGTCACTTGGGCGTCACCCCGGCGGAATCCGCCTCGCCGACAGTTCGTGATACGCCGGTCGAAGCCAGCGGCGGCGGCATGATGGAAGGCGATTGCTGGAACATCTCGCTGAAGTTCGGGCTCGACGTGCTGCGCAACGGCATGGACCCGCTTTCCTTCATTCGTTACCTCTCGACCATCGGCGACATCATTTCTCTTGCCACCGATGACAGCGAGCTGCCCGAGCTTGCGCAGCTCGATCCGGAATCCTGCTACCTCGGCTTCATGATCGAGTTCAAAAGCGAGGCCGACAAGAAGACCATCGAGGACGTGTTCGAATTCGTGCGCGAGGACTGCACCCTGCGCATCCTGCCGCCTCCCAGCCATCTGGCCGCCTATATCGAGCGCATCGAGCACGCGAGCGGCAATACGGACATGATCGGGCAACTGCTGATCGAAGCCGGCATCCTGACTGCTCATGAGCTGGAAACCACGCTGGCTGCGCAGGAGAAGCTTGCCGCGCCTGAAAGCGGCGCGCGAGCTCCCAGTCGGCGAAATGCTGGTGAAGGAAGGCGTGGTCCAGAAGGAAGTGGTGGATGTTGCGCTGGAAAAACAGCGCCAGATACGCGATCACAAGGCGCAAGAAGCCAAGTTCATCCGCGTCAGTGCCGAGAAGCTTGACGAGCTCATCAATCTTGTCGGCGAACTGGTGATTGCTGGCGCCGGGGCTTCGCTCCAGGCGCAGCGCTCCGGCGACGTGGCGCTGCACGAATCCACCTCCGTCGTGTCGGGCCTGGTCGAGGAAATCCGCGACGGCGCGCTCAAGCTGCGCATGGTCGAAATCGGCGAAACCTTCAACCGCTTCCAGCGCGTGGTGCGCGACGTCAGCAAGGAACTGGGCAAGGACATCGGCCTGGAAGTCAGCGGCGCCGAAACCGAACTGGACAAGACGGTGGTGGAGAAAATCGGCGATCCGCTCATGCATCTGGTGCGCAATGCCATGGATCACGGTATCGAACCCGCCGAGGCGCGCGTGGCGGCCGGCAAGCCGGCAAAAGGAACCCTGTGCCTGAACGCCTATCACGACTCGGGCAGCATCGTGATCGAGGTGGCGGATGACGGCGGCGGCCTCAAGAAGGAACGCATTCTCAAGAAAGCAATTGAGCGCGGCATCATCAGTCCGGGGCAGTCCCTGCCGGACAACGAAATCTACAACCTCATCTTCGAGGCCGGATTCTCCACTGCGGACCAGGTCACCAATCTTTCGGGCCGCGGGGTCGGCATGGACGTGGTCAGACGCAATATCCAGGCCCTGCGCGGCACGGTGGACATAGACAGCGCAGAAGGGCGCGGCACCACGGTGCGCATCCGCTTGCCGCTCACCCTCGCCATCATCGACGGCTTCCTGGTCGGCGTGGGCAAGTCGGCCTTCGTGGTCCCGCTCGACATGGTGCTGGAATGCATCGAGCTGCCCGAGGCGGACCGCAAGGCTGCGGACACGCGCAACTACGTCAACCTGCGCGGCGAGGTGCTGCCCTTCGTTCGCCTGCGCGACCAGTTCGAGGTTAAGGCCGCTGCCGGCAAGCGCGAAAACATCGTGGTCGTGCAATACGGCGGGCAGAAGGCGGGTTTCGTGGTGGACGAGCTGATGGGCGAATTCCAGACGGTGATCAAGCCCCTGGGCAACGTGTTCCGGCATCTGAGGGGGATTTCCGGATCGACCATCCTGGGGACGGGCGAGGTGGCGCTGATTCTGGATGTGCCCGCGCTGGTGCAGCAGGCGGTGGCGCGGGAGGGGCAAATGACGGTAAAGGCGGCGTAACCGATTCGTGTGGTTCTGATGATGATTCGATTTTGTTGTTAAAAGATTAACGAAAGGGTTAAAAATGTTCAAAAACATGAAGATAGGTATACGGCTGGGGCTGGGGTTCGGATTGGTGGTGATGCTGATGGCAGTCATTGCCTTTATTGGCATTGCGCGTTTGGGCGCGGTGAATGACATCACCAGTGATATGACCAAGGACAAGTGGCCGAAAGTCGTCTTGCTGAAAGAAGGCCTGGCCGGCGTAAATACCATTGGAATTGCAGCACGAGACCTTGCCCTCGCTGATACGCAGGAGTCCATGAAGGATGCGCATGATCGCATTCTGGCCGCGCGCGCCGGTATTGGAAAGGCCTGGGAAGCGTTGAATCCGACGCTGGCTCAGCCCAAGGGAAAAGAAATGTTCAAGCAGATACTGGAAGCACGGGAAAACTACATCCAGGCCCAGAATCAGGTCATCAAGCTGGTGGAAGAAGGCAAAAAGGATGAGGCCCGTGCGTTCGTTTCTACCGCGTTTCAGAAAGCAGCGGGCGAATACCGTCAACGCGTGAATGCGTTGGTGGACTTTCAGGGTGAACTCATGGATCAAGCCGGAATGGCTGCGGCGGAGCAATACAACCAGGCACGCAGCCTGATGCTGATGCTGGCAGGCATTGCACTGGTACTGGCTGCTGGAATTGCCTTCTGGATCACCCGTTCCATCACCCGTCCGCTCGGCGAAGCCGTGGACGTGGCCAACCGTCTTGCCGAAGGCGATTTCGCGGTCAGGATCGACGTTCAGTCACGCGACGAGACCGGCCTGTTGCTCACGGCCATGAAGAACATGGTTGAGAAGCTTTCGCAGATCATCACCGAGGTGCGGAGTGCGGCGGACAATCTTTCCAGTGCATCTGAAGAAGTGAGCGCGACGGCGCAGTCGCTGTCGCAGGCATCAGTCGAACAGGCGGCGAGCGTGGAAGAGACCTCGGCCTCGATCGAACAGATGTCGGCCTCGATCAGCCAGAACACCGAGAACGCCAAGGTCACCGACGGCATGGCCTCCAAGGCGGCGAAGGAAGCGACCGAAGGCGGCGAAGCGGTGAAAGAGACGGTTACCGCCATGAAGAGCATCGCGGACAAGATCGGCATCATCGACGACATCGCCTACCAGACCAACCTGCTGGCGCTCAATGCAGCCATCGAAGCGGCGCGTGCCGGCGAACACGGCAAAGGCTTTGCCGTGGTGGCGGCGGAAGTGCGCAAACTGGCGGAACGCAGCCAGGTGGCGGCACAGGAAATTGGCGAAGTCGCCAAGGGCTCGCGTCGGACTGGCCGAGAAGGCCGGCAAGCTGCTGGACGAAATGGTGCCCTCGATCAACAAGACCTCGGACCTGGTGCAGGAAATCACTGCGGCCTCGGAAGAGCAGTCCTCCGGCGTAAGCCAGATCAACACGGCGATGAACCAGATGAACCAGATCACCCAGCAGAACGCCTCGGCCTCGGAAGAGCTGGCGGCGACGGCGGAAGAGATGAGTGGCCAGGCCGAACAGCTGCAGCAGACCATGAGCTTCTTCAGGCTGGATGGCGGGGGTGCGGCGATGTCTGGGAAGAAAACCGCTGCCCAGAAGCACACTCAGGTAGCACATCTCAAGCAGACCAGTAACAAAAGTGCGGCCAAAGCGGCTCCGGTTGCCAGCGACGATCTCGAATTCGTACGGTTTTAAGGAGGCGATATGGGAGCGCTTGTCAAAAAGGAAGAACAGTCCGTGCTGACTGCGGCGCAGGATCAGCAGCAGTACCTGACATTCATGCTGGGGGGCGAGGTATTTGCAATCGGCATCCTCGCCATCAAGGAAATCATCGAATACGGCAACCTCACCGAGGTGCCCATGATGCCCGACTACATCCGCGGCGTGATCAACCTGCGCGGCAGCGTGGTGCCGGTGGTGGACCTCTCTGCGCGCTTCGGCCGCAATGGTACGGAGCTCACCCGCCGCACCTGCATCGTCATCATCGAAGTGGTATCAGAGCAGGAAAAGCAGGTCATTGGCGTGGTGGTGGATGCGGTGAACGAAGTGATGGAAATCCCGGCAGACCAGATCGAGCCGCCGCCGGCTTTCGGGGCGAAGATCCGCACCGATTTCATTCGCGGCATGGGCAAGGTGGATGGCCGTTTCGTGATCATCATGAATGTGGACAATGTCCTGTCCATCGAAGACCTCGGGATGCTGGAGCGCGCCGCGGATACAGATATCGCCCAGCTGGCGGGGCAGGACGCATAACAGGCGGGAATAATCCGGCAGGGCTGGTCTGCCCGCCCCGGATACAGATGTTTTCAGGAAAAAGGAATGGATATGAATGCTTTGCTCAACAGGTTCACTCTCAGTGAGAAATTTGCGTTTCTCGGACTGGTGGTTCTGGTTCTGTTCGGGATGCCGACGTATCTGTTTGTTTCCGGCTTGAACGAAAGTGCCGACTTTGCCGCCCGGGAGAATACCGGCGCAACGTATTTCAAGCCTGTAATGTCCCTGCTGCAGACCACGCAGCAGCATCGCGGCCTCTCCGGTCTGGTGCTGAACGGTGCAGCGGAAATGCGCCCCAAATGGGAAGCCAAGCGCCAGGACGTGGACAAGGCTGTGGTCGCGGTCGACGAAATGGAAAAACGCTATCCGGAGCTTGGCCTCAATCAGCAGTGGCAGGAAGTACGGTCGGGCTGGCAAAGCCTGAAGAGTGAGGTCGGCACGCTCAGCCCGCAGGACAGTTTCAAGCGCCACAGCGCCCTGGTGGATAATGAAATCAGGCTGATCACCGCGATTGCCGACCAGTCGAATATTACCTACGACCCGACCGTGGATGGCTACCAGCTCGGTTCGCTCGCAACCGGACGCATGCCCATGATTACCGAATACATGGGCCGGGTACGTGCCCTGGGCGGCGGGATGCTGACCCGGCAAAAGGCGAGCGCGGACGAACGCAGCGGTGTAGCGGCCTATATTGGCCTGGTGCAGCGCGAGCTGGAAGGCATCCGCGATGCACTTAACAAGGCCTATGCAGCGGACGCGGAATTGAAGGGCAAGCTGGAAAGCCTTTATCTCAAGGCGGAAGCGCAAACCGGGAATGCCGTCGCGCTGGTACAGAAAGAGATCGTCCAGACTGAAAATCTGGATTTCGCCCCTCAGGAATATTCCGCAAAAATGACGGAAGCGATCAATGCTCTGTTTGAATTGTCCGATGCCGCCAATGCTCAACTCGAGCAGGCGCTGCAAGCCCAGACCCAGCGCCTGCTGGATAAAAAGTATTCCTTGCTGGCAACGGTGATAGCGCTGTTTTCCTTCAGCCTTGTGCTGGGGGTGTTCATGGTGCGCAATGTCACTCGCTCGGCGCAGGTGGTAAGCGGTGGTCTGGAAAAACTGGCCGTCGGGGACCTCGATCTCGATATTCCGGAAGCACCTGGAAGGGACGAACTGGCTTCGATGCAACGTGACTTGCGCGGCACAGTTGAGAAGCTTTCGCAGATCATCACCGAGGTGCGGAGTGCGGCGGACAATCTTTCCAGTGCATCTGAAGAAGTGAGCGCGACGGCGCAGTCGCTGTCGCAGGCATCGTCTGAACAGGCGGCGAGCGTGGAAGAGACCTCGGCCTCGATTGAACAGATGTCGGCCTCGATCAGCCAGAACACCGAGAATGCCAAGGTCACCGACGGCATGGCCTCCAAGGCGGCGAAGGAAGCGACCGAAGGCGGCGAAGCGGTGAAAGAGACGGTTACCGCCATGAAGAGCATCGCGGACAAGATCGGCATCATCGACGACATCGCCTACCAGACCAACCTGCTGGCGCTCAATGCAGCCATCGAAGCGGCGCGTGCCGGCGAACACGGCAAAGGCTTTGCCGTGGTGGCGGCGGAAGTGCGCAAACTGGCGGAACGCAGCCAGGTTGCGGCACAGGAGATTGGCGAAGTCGCCAAGGGCTCGGTCGGGCTGGCCGAAAAGGCCGGCAAGCTGCTGGACGAAATGGTGCCCTCGATCAACAAGACCTCGGACCTGGTGCAGGAAATCACTGCGGCCTCGGAAGAGCAGTCCTCCGGCGTAAGCCAGGTGAATACGGCAATGAACCAGATGAACCAGATCACCCAGCAGAACGCCTCGGCCTCGGAAGAGCTGGCGGCGACGGCGGAAGAGATGAGTGGCCAGGCCGAACAGCTGCAGCAGACCATGAGCTTCTTCAAGTTGACCGGCGGGGCTGCTTCCAGTGCAGGGCAAGTGGTGCAGGCAAAGCCTGCCCGGGCGGCGAAACCCAGTCCGGCAGGCGACAGAAAATCCGCGAAAGCCGCGCCTGTGGTCAGCGATGAATTCGAATTCGTCCGCTTCTGAACGAGTAAGGGCTAACAGGAGCAGGAAATGCAGGAATCCACATTATCCGATCATGAATTCGGTGAATTTCAGCAACTGATTTACCGGATTGCCGGAATCAGTCTTTCTCCAGCCAAGAAAGCACTGGTCTGCGGGCGTCTGGCGAAGCGGCTGAAACACTATTCGCTAGATTCCTACCATGATTACCTGCGCCTGCTGAAGAGCGGGGAGCAACCGGAAGAACTGCAGACCGCGCTGGATTTGCTCACCACCAACGAAACCTATTTCTTCCGCGAGCCCAAGCATTTCGACTTCCTGGAGCAGCACCTTCTTCCTGCCCGTCGGCCCGGTGTGCCGTTCAGGGTGTGGAGCGCGGCCTGCTCCAGTGGCGAGGAGCCCTTTACCCTGGCCATGGTTCTGTCGGAGCATCTGGGCGAGGCGCCGTGGGAAATTGTCGCCTCCGACATCAGCACGCGCGTGCTGGAGCGCGCCCGCAGCGGGCTGTATGCGATGGAGCGGGCGAGCCATATTCCCCAGCGGTACCTGCAGCAATACTGCCTCAAGGGCGTGGGTTCCCAGGATGGGCGGTTTATCATGGATAAGCGCCTGCGTGCGCGGGTGAAATTCCACCAGATCAACCTTAATGAAAGCCTGCCGCGGCTGGGTGAGTTTGATGTGGTGTTCCTGCGTAACGTGATGATCTACTTCAATACCGAGACCAAGGCGCGGGTGGTGGAACGCATCGCCGCCACGCTCAGGCCGGGCGGTCATCTGCTCATCGGGCATTCGGAAAGCCTCAACGGCGTGACCGATGTGCTCAAGCCGGTGCGGCCATCTGTATACAGAAAATCAGCCTGACCCAACCATGCGCAAGGCACCGCCCCATGTCATCGAGATTTTTCTGAACCCCGGCGAATATTACTTCGGGGACCGGGATACGCGCATCCGGACGATTCTGGGCTCCTGTGTGTCGATTACGGTCTGGCACCCGAAACTGCATATCGGCGGCATGTGCCACTACATGCTGCCCAGCCGGCATGAAAAGGCAATGAAGACGGGGGATGGCAAGTACGCGGACGAAGCATTCGGCCTGCTGCTTGAGGAGATTCGCCGGAGCGGGACCGACCTGGCTGAATACCAGGTCAAGATGTTTGGCGGCGGCAACATGTTTGTGCGGCACACAGCGGCGGGAAACGGCCATATTGGCCTGAAGAACGCCGATGCCGGGCGGCATCTGGTGAAACATCATGGGCAGAATCTGATATCGGAGCATCTAGGGGGCGCCGGTCACCGTACGGTGATATTCGACATCTGGTCCGGTCATGTCTGGGTGCGCCAGCTTGCCCTGCAGGGTGCCGGTCATTGCAATGGATTTTGAGATAGGGAAAACATGTCAACACCCATAAAAGTTCTGGTCGTGGACGATTCCGCCGTGGTGCGGCAGGTGCTGTCCGAAGTACTCAACAGCGATGCCGGCATCGAGGTGATTGCGACCGCGCCCGACCCTATTTTTGCGCAGGAACGGATGAAAAAGCAGTGGCCGGATGTGTTCGTCCTGGATGTGGAAATGCCGCGCATGGACGGCATTTCCTTCCTCCGGAAGATCATGGCAGAACGACCGACGCCGGTAGTGATCTGCTCATCGATCACGGAGAAGGGCTCGGAAACCGCCATGCAGGCCCTGGCAGCCGGCGCGGTCGGGATCGTGCCCAAGCCGGGCATTGGCAACCGCCGCGCGGCACTGGAAGACGCTGGTTCGGACCTGATCCGTGCCGTGAAAGCCGCAGCAACCGCCAACGTGCGGAATCTGAGGACCAGCAGCGCGCCTGCTTCGCCCGCCGCTATTCATCCCAAGCTCAATGCCGATGCGATTCTGCCCGCCGCCAGCCATGCCATGGCCCAGACCACCGAGCGTATTGTCGCCATCGGCACCTCCACCGGAGGCACCCAGGCGCTTGAAACAGTGCTCACCGCTTTGCCGCGCGTCTCGCCCGGGATTGTCATCGTGCAGCATATGCCGGAAAAGTTCACTGCGTCCTTCGCCGCCCGGCTCGACAGCCTGTGCCAGATCGAGGTGCGCGAGGCGCAGAACGGAGATCGCGTCATACCAGGCCGTGCGCTGATCGCGCCCGGCGGCAGGCACATGCTGCTCAAGCGCAACGGTTCCCAGTATCACGTGGAAGTGGTGGATGGCCCGCTGGTCAACCGACATCGACCCTCGGTGGATGTGCTGTTTCGTTCAGTAGCCAAATTCGCGGGTAAAAATGCGCTGGGCGTCATCATGACCGGCATGGGCGACGACGGCGCGCGTGGGCTCAGGGAAATGCACGATGCAGGTGCTTTCACCGTGGCTCAGGATGAAGCCTCATGCGTGGTCTACGGCATGCCCAAGGAAGCTGTGAAGCTGGGCGGGGTGGATCGCAGCGCGGCGCTGCAGGCAATTCCGGCAGAAATCATGAAATATGCCTGAGCACGCAAGCAAGCCGGCCTTTCCATCCGTCATGCCCGGCCGCGTGGATCTGGTGGCGTCGCGGCAGGGATTCATGGCGGGGCTGTCGATTGCAGTCCTGGCCGCCAGCCTCATCCTGCTGGCCTTGCCGTGGCTGGCAGAAAGCGGTTATTTCAGCAATGCGCAACTCCCAACGAGCAATTACCTGGTCTTTCACATCGCAGTTGAAGCGGTTGCGGTAGCGGTGGCCGCGATGATTTTCGGGGTGGGCTGGCATGCTGCCGGCGAGCGCGGCTCGTTCTTTCTCATGGTGCTGTCTTCATCCTTTCTCGCAGTGGGGTTGCTGGATCTCGGGCACCTTCTGTCCTTCCCCGGAATGCCGGTTTTCGTTACGCCCTCCGGTGTGGAAAAAGGCATCGGATTCTGGCTGGCGGCGCGTTTTACCGCCGGAGTGGCGCTGTTCGCGGCGGTGGCTCTACCGCCCAGCCGTGCTGATCAGGCATGGCGTTACCTTGCGCTCGCGCTGGCCCTGTGCTGGACGGGATTTGTTTACTGGCTGGTACTGGCACACCCGGACTGGCTGCCGGCGACCTTCATCGCCGGGCAAGGCCTGACGCCGTTCAAGATCGGCGCGGAATATTTCATCATCGGACTGTATGGCGCAGCAGCCCTGATCATTCTGCGCCGCCATGACAAGTCAGCGTGCTATGGCGCGCAATGGGTGTTTTCCGCTCTCGTGGTGATGATCGCGAGCGAACTGCTGTTTACGCTTTACCGGCAGGTCAACGAACTGAACCACCTGCTGGGTCATATTTCCAAGTTCGCGGCCTACGCCATGCTGTATCGCGGCATATTCGTGGTGGCGGTTAAACAGCCGTATCGTGAGCTGGCAGCGTCGGAAATAACAGTGCGTGAAAGCGAGGCGCGTTTTCGCATGATGTTCGACTCGGCACCAGATGCGGTTTTTCTCCTCGATGATGCTGGCCGCATTTGCCTTGCGAATGCCATGGCGGAAAGAATCTTCGGCTATAGCCAGCAGGAAATGCTGGGTTCGCCGGTGGAGATGCTGCTGCCGGAAAAAATGCGCGCCAGCCATGTGCTGAATCGCACTGCTTATGCATCCAACCCCGTGGCGCAAGCTATGGGAGCGCGGCGTGATCTGACCGCCCTGTGCAAGAATGGCGTCATCATTCCTGTGGCCATCAGTCTGTCGCCACTGATGGATGGCGGGCAGCTGAAAATCGTCGCGGTAGTGCGGGATATCAGCGCTGCCAGGGAAATGGAGGTCATTCTGCAGCGTCATTCGCAGGAGTTTCAGGCCCTGGTGGACAATGCGCCGGACGTGATCGTGCGTTTCGACCATGAACTGCGCTTTCTCTACGCGAATCCGGCGATCGAGCCGTTTATCGGCCAGAGTCATCATGAGCTGCTGGGCAGGACCTGGGAAGATACTGGGATTTGAAGCCACTCTGGGCAAGGCCTGGCAGGATGCGGTACGTGAGGTATTCGCCAGCGGCAGGGAATCTTCATCCGAATGGGCAATCGATCTGCCCGCGCAAGGTCTGCGCTATTTTCATTCGCGCGCAGTGCCGGAACGAGACCTGGAAAACCGGATCGTGTCAGTGCTGATGATTGCCCGCGACATCTCCGAGCGTAAGGGCCATGAGATTCAGTTGCATCACCAGGCTATGCATGACTCACTGACGGGATTGCCGAATCGTGTCCTGGTGCTGGACCGTCTGCGGCAGGCTATGCAACAAGCGTTGCGTAATGGCCACCAGCTTGCAGTCGTCTATCTGGATATCGACAATTTCAAAAACGTCAACGATACCCGTGGGCATGCTGCCGGGGATGAACTGCTGAAACTGGCCTCCACACGCCTTGTCACCGCACTTCGGGCGGGAGATACGCTCGGGCGGCAGGGTGGGGATGAATTCATCCTGCTGCTGCCGGATATTCACCGGACCCAGGAGGTCGCAACGGTGGCGGAGAAGGTCCTTGCCGCAATGTCTTTTCCTTTTCTGGTGGGCGAACGCGAAGTCCATGTGAGCGCCAGTCTCGGTATCGCGGTCTATCCAGCCGATAGCGAAGATGCGGAAACACTGCTGAGCCATGCTGATATCGCCATGTACCGTGCCAAGGAGGATGGGCGCAATGCTTTCCGCTTTTTCACTGCGGATATGGATGAGCGCATGCGCGCACGGGTCGAGCTGGAACATGACTTGCGACTGGCCATCGAGCACGACGAATTGGCGTTGCATTTCCAGCCCCAGGTCAGCCTGGTCAGCGGTGCGGTGGTCGGCATGGAAGCGCTAGTGCGCTGGAACCACCCGCGCGAGGGGATGGTCATGCCGGGCCGCTTCATCGGTGTGGCGGAAGATTCCGGACTCATCGTGCCGATCGGCAACTGGGTGCTGGAAACGGCCTGCCAGCAGGCCCGCGCCTGGCAGGATGCGGGCCTGCCGCCGGTGCGCATGGCGGTCAACCTGTCGGCGCGCCAGTTCCGTGATCCCTCCATGGTCCAGCGAGTGGCGCGGGTACTGGCGGAATCGCAGCTGGCCCCGGAACTGCTGGAGCTGGAAATCACCGAAAGCACGGTGATGCATGACACCGAAGCGGCCATCGCGACCCTGAAACTGCTCAAGGGGCTGGGGGTGACACTGTCGGTAGACGATTTCGGCACCGGCTATTCCTCCTTGTCCTATCTCAAGCTGTTTCCCATCGACGTGCTCAAGGTGGACCGGTCTTTCGTCAGTGATGCGACGACCAATCCGGACGATGCTGCCATTGTGCGCACCATCGTGAACATGGCGCACAGCCTTGGCCTGTCGGTGGTCGCGGAAGGCGTGGAAACCGCTGGTCAGACCGCATTTCTGCACTACGTGGGTTGTAACGAATTGCAGGGCTATTATTTCAGCAGGCCGTTGCCGCAGGATGAGGCCGAACAGCTTCTGCGCGAAGGGCGCAGGCTGGATGTGTCGGGATTCGGGCGCGAGCGCAGCGAGCCCAGGCTGCTGATTGTGGATGACGAGGAAGAAGCAAGAAACGCGCTAAGCCGTTCGCTCCGGGATGACGATCGTTATCGCATCCTGGGTGCCGGCAGTGCCGGGGAGGCGATGGAGGCGCTGGCCACCCACGGTGCACAGGTGGTGCTGTGTGAGCATCATCTGCCGGGCATGTCCGGTATGGATTTTCTCGGCCGCATCAGCCGGACTTTTCCGGAAACCATACGAATCATCCTCTCGGGCGACAACAACGCCAATATCTTCGATTCTGCCTTGGGGAGCGGTGTTGCGCACGGAATCGTGCGCAAGCCATGGAACGACGACGAACTGAATGAAACCATTCAGGCGGCCTTCCTGCACCAGGCACAGGTAGTTTCCCAACCAGGCCATGCGGTTCCGCTGCCGCATCCCGGCTCCTGCTGCCGCGTGCTGGAATGCGAAAGGCGGGTGCAATGAACAGCCACGCAATGGATGCCGACAGGAGCGGCTTCGAGGCGGTGTTCGAACATGCGCCGATCGGTATGGCGGTGGTGGACCTGCAAGGGCGCATCGTGCATGCCAACCAGGCGCTCTGTCTCATGCTGGGATATACACGCGACGAGCTGGAGGGCGTGGCGGCGGAAGAATTGACGCATGCCGAGGATTGTGAGGAAACGAAAGCACTGAACGAAGCAGTGGTAAGTGGCGAATCCGACACTTACCGCTTGGAGAAACGCTATTTGCGCAGGAACGGGAGTGAAGTCTGGGTGCGAGTGACGGTTTCTCTGGTTCGGAACGAGAGGTGGCAGGATTTCCGCACCGTGCGCATAATCGAGGATATCTCTGACCGTAAGAAGTTCGAGTTATCCGTGGAGCGCCTGTCGCGTGAATATGAGCTGCTCCTGAATACTGCGGGCTGGGGCATACTCGGTACTGACAGCAGTGGCTTGATTTCCTTCGTCAACCCTTCCGCCGCGCACATGCTGGGCTGGGAAGTGGAAGAACTGCTCAACCGCCCGGTGCTCAGCGTCCACCATAGCATGCCGGATGGCACGCCCTATGGTGACGAAGGCTGCGCGATCTGCCATGCGTTGCGCGACGGCCTGTCGCGCAGTTCGGACAACGACGTGCTATGGCGACAAGACGGTACCAGCCTGCCGGTCGAATACACTATTACCCCGGTGCTGGGCGAAGACGGTGCACAGGGCGTCGTAGTCGCCTTCATGGACATCACCGAGAAGCAGCGCATGCAGCGCGATCTGCAAAAGCGCTTTGACGAGCTGACACAACTGAACCAGCAACTGGAAAGCGTGCAGCACCAGTTGCTGCAATCGGAAAAGCTGGCCGCCATCGGCCAGCTTGCGGCGGGCGTGGCGCACGAGATCAATAACCCTGTCGGTTTCGTCAGTTCCAATCTCAATACCCTGGGGCGCTATACGCAGGACATGTTGGAAGTGCTCGATGCCTATGCGGCAGCCGAGGCGGATGCGCCGGGCGAATGCTTGGCGGCGGCGAGGCGGCTCAGGGACGAGAAGGATTTCGGATTCCTGCGCGACGATCTTCGTGAATTACTGGCGGAATCGAAAGATGGTCTCGAACGGGTGAAGGCAATCGTGCTGGACCTGAAGGACTTTTCACGGGTGGATGCAGCGGAGGAGTGGGTGTGGGCGGACCTGCGCCATGGACTGGAAAGTACCCTCAACATTGTCTGGAATGAGCTCAAGTACAAGGCAGAGGTTGTCAGGCAATATGGAGAAATACCCGAGATCGAATGCCTGCCATCCCAATTGAACCAGGTATTCATGAACATGCTGGTGAACGCCGGCCATGCCATCGAAACGACGGGCTCGATCACCGTCTGTACCGGCAGCGAGGGCGACGAGGTATGGGTGGAGATTGCCGATACCGGCAGGGGGATCGCGCAGGAAAGCATGTGCCGTATTTTCGAGCCTTTCTTCACCACCAAGGCGGTCGGCAAGGGCACCGGGCTGGGGTTGTCGCTTTCCTATGGCATCGTTCAGAAGCACGGCGGGCGCATCGAGGTACAAAGCGAGCCCGGTCAGGGCACTGCATTCCGCATCTGGCTGCCGGTGCAGCGCATGGAAGCGGAGGCTGGATGAGCCGGTTTTCGACGCTGCGTGCCCGCCTGATGCTGCTGGTTGTGCTGGGGGCATTGCCCGTGAGTGTCCTGACTGCCACGCTCGGGTTTTACTACTACCGTTTTGCCGCCGACAAGGCTTATGAGAATGCGAGTTCGCTGGCGCGGCTGACGGCAAGGGGATATTCAAACCAGATCGAGGATGCGCGCCACCTGCTGATCACGCTGGCAAGCATTCCCGATATCCGCGACCTCAAGGGAAATTATTGTCAAGCGATTGCCGGAGTGCTAATGCAGCATGCCGGCTATGCCAGCATTGGTGTGATGGATACAGAAGGCAGGCTGTTGTGCAGCGGCGGACCCGAGCCGGGAGATACGGGGTTCGAGGATAGAGCCTGGGTTCGCTCGGTCATGAAAGACAAGGCATTTTTTGTTGCGGAATATCGTCTGGGCATGACAGGCAAAACAGAAGCGGTGGTTGTTATGCCTGTCGAGGACCTGTCGGGCCGCATGCAGGGGGCAATATACGGTGTGCTTGAACTGGCAAATATCAGCCGTCTGGATATGCAGTCATGGCTGCCGGAACAATCCGTTCAGGTGATGTTCGACGAAGAAGGCCTGGTATTGCAACGCCAGCCTGATCAGCAAGGTTTGCTTGGAAAACGCATGCCGGATGAACCGCTGTTCTCGAAAATCATGACGCTGGAAAAACCGGAGTTTTTCGAGGCGAATGGCCCTGACAATGTGCTGCGGCTGTACTCTTTTGACACCCTTGCCTCTCAAAAGGGCAAGGTTTTTGTGACCGTGGGGATAGAGGAAAAGGCGGCTTTCGCCCAGTTGCGCAGTGAAATACTGGCTATTGCGGGGGGGATCGTTCTGGCTGTCATGGCACTGCTGCTGATTGCCTGGTTTGCCGGAAACTGGCTGGTATCCAGTCCGGTTGATATCTTGATGAAGACGCTACGCCGTTTTGGAGCCGGTGACCATTTCGCGCGCAGCGGTTTGCAGCACCTTCAGGGCGAGTTCGGCGATCTTGCCCGGGACATGGATGCGATGGCAGATGCATTGCAGCAGCAGGAACGCACTCTGGAAGATCATCTGCAAGCGATCGATAAGCACGCCATCGTCAGTGTGACGGATGCAACTGGCAATATCGTTCTGGTCAATGACAAGTTCTGCGAGATCAGCCAGTATTCGCGCGAGGAACTGATTGGCCGGAATCACCGCATTCTCAATTCCGGCTATCACCCGCCCCGCTTCTTCGAAGAGATGTGGGAGACCATTGCGCAGGGTCGCGTGTGGCATGGGGATATCCGCAATCGTAACAAGAATGGCGACCTTTACTGGGTAGCCTCGACCATCGTTCCTTTTCTCGATGGCAACGGATTGCCGCTGCATTATTTCTCGATCCGCACAGATATCACTTCCTCCCTGGCATTGAGCGAATCCCTGCAACGCAGTGAAGAGCGTTTCCGCCTGCTCGCAGAGAATGCGCAGGATGTGATTTCGCTCCATGACCTGGATGGGAAGATTCTGTATGTCAGCCCTTCGTGCACACGGGTTCTGGGCTATGCGCCAGATGAAATGACCGAACAGGATGCTTATTCCATCGTGCATCCGGATGATGCGGAAATGGTGCGCAGCCAGTTGCATATCCCCGTGCTGATGGACCAGACCGGGCGGTGCGATTATTTCCGGCTGCGTTGCAAGAACGGCAGGTATGTCTGGGCTGAGGCGGTTGCCTCGCCGATGCGAAATATGTCGGGTCGCCTGACCGGCATCCAGGTTTCATTGCGCGATGTATCGGAGCGCAAGCGGATGGATGATGCACTGCGTCTGCATGATCGCGCGCTGGAGGCCGATCCTAGCGGAGTTGCTATTTTCCGGCGCAATGATCTGGTGATCGAATATGTCAACCCGGCTTTTGCCAGCCTGGTCGAATTGCCGCCCATGGCTCTGGTTGGACAGACCTGGCCTGTGCTGGAGGAAGTGCCAGGAAGCGAGCAGGAATGGCAGTCATTAAACGATGCGGTACGTTCCGGGACGAACTGGCACAAATTGTTGCTGGCGTCATCCGCGCATGGGCGCCATGTGTGGTGCGACATTCACATTTCGCCAGTGCGGAGCGAGGCTGGGAAGTTGACCCATTTCGTGGCATCGGTTACCGACATGTCCGAACGGATGGCGATGCAGAACCGATTGCAGTACGCCAAGGAGGCGGCAGAAAAGGCCAGCAGGGCAAAATCAGACTTTCTGTCTCAGGTTAGCCATGAATTGCGTACGCCCTTGCATGGCATTCTGGGATTTGCCCAGGTGCTGGAGTCCGAGCCGGACCTGGTGCTCAACGCCTTCCAGCGCGACAGTCTCAAGCATATCCTGAGCTCGGGCTGGTATTTGCGCGACCTGGTAGATGACATGCTGGATCTGTCGCGTATTGAGGCGGGGCGGCTGGAATTCGCGTTTGAAAGCGTGATGGTTGCCTCTCTGGTTCGTGAATGCCTGGAACTGATCGCAAGTTCGGCGCGGGAAAGAAATGTGGAAATTGTCGATCTTCCAGACCAATGCCAGAAGTGCGCGGTGCGCGCAGATGCCCGGCGCTTGAAGCAGGTCATGCTCAACCTGCTTTCCAATGCGGTGAAATACAACCGGGAAGGCGGCCGCCTGCACGTCGAGTGCCTGCGGATGCCGGCGGGAAGAATGCGGATTTCCATCAGGGATACCGGTATCGGCATTCCGGCGGACCGGCAAGGCGAGCTGTTTCAGTCCTTCAGCCGGCTGGGGGCGGATAAAACGAATATTCCGGGCGTGGGTATCGGGCTCGCACTCTGCAAGCGCCTGGTAGAGCTGATGGGGGGGGCGATCGGCATGGAAAGCGTGCAGGGGGAAGGCAGTGTGTTCTGGGTCGAGCTTCCGTCCGCGGAGGGAGAAGTCGTCTGTGGCGTGGCTGAAACATTGGCACAGGCGCCAAGCCGGCCCAGCGTAGGTGTAAGTCTTACCGCAGCATCTGTTAAAGCAATATGAATCACTATCAAGGAGAATATATGAACATTGAAATTCAGAAAGATGGCAATACCGCACGGTTAATTTTGAATGGCCGATTCGATTTCAATTCCTATCAGGATTTTAATCGACAGGCCGACCAGATGATGGCTGATGGAAGCATTGGCCAGCTTGCGGTGGATTTTGAGAACGTGAAGTATATCGATAGTTCGGCGTTGGGCATGCTGCTGTTGCTCAAGGAGCGGGCCACAAGCGTTTCCAAGTCCATCCAGCTGGTTAATTGTAAGGGTGCGGTATATCAGGCGCTTAAACTGGGCAACTTTCACCGCCTGTTCACCATTCAATGAATCTGCAGCCAGAACCCATGCGCGTTCTGGTCGTTGACGATACAGCCCAGAACCTCGAGTTTATCTGCCATGTTATCCGGCGTATGGGGCATGTTCCGGTTTCCGCCTCTTCCGGAGAGCAGGCCCTGGAGATGTTTCAATCCGATTCGCCGGACATGATTCTGATGGATGTGATGATGCCGGGCATCGGCGGGCTGGAGGCAACGCGGCGCATCCGCACGGCGGCTTCCGGGCGCTGGGTGCCAATAATCATGGTGACAGCATGCGGGCATGAGGACGATATCGTTGCCGGTCTGAATGCCGGTGCAGATGACTATCTGCTCAAGCCGCTTTCCTTGAATATTTTTCAGGCCAAGGTGCGGGTCTTCGAGCATATCGTCCGCTTGCAGCGCGAAATCACGCAGCGTTCGGAAGAACTTGGCGCCTATTATCAGCAAGCCGAGGAAGAGCGCCGCATCGGAGCCTGGCTGATGGAGTACATGATCAACCGGCCCGGATTACGTGAGCCTGAAGTGAGATACAACATCACGCCGGCCTGGCATTTCAGTGGCGATCTGCTGGCAGCAGCTCAGACGCCCGGCCAGTCGCGCCATGTGATGCTGAGCGATGGCATGGGGCACGGCCTGCCTGCCGCGATTACTTCCCTGCCGCTGTTCGATACTTTTTATGCCATGACCGAGCTTGGCTACGGCATAGACCGTATCGCTGAAGCCATGAACAAGCGCCTGCACGCCATGTCTCCCCGGGGCCGTTTTGCATCAGTAACGCTTGCTTCGATCAATCCCTGGACCGGGGTGATCGAAGTCTGGAACGGCGGCAATCCGCAACCGTGTCTGATTGGAACTGACGGGGAAATTCTCAGGCGCTGGTCATCGAAATATCTGCCCTTGGGTATTTTGCCGCCGGATGATTTTTGTAGCGAGCCTGAAGTGCACCCCTATGGAGAGGCATGCCAGTTCTTTTTGTGGTCAGACGGCCTGATCGAGCAAGAAAACGAGGCCGGCGACCCGTATGGCATGGAGCGCCCATATGGCATCCTGCAGGCATCTGTGAACGAGGCACGCTTTGATGCGCTGTTGCGGGAAGTCATTGCTCATCGCGGCAGCGTAGCGGCGGCAGATGATATCTCGCTGATGATGGTAGAAGTGGGCTCGCCGGGTGGCGTGGCGCCGGCCACGATACCTGCAGCGCGCGTGGAGCACAGGCGCAAGATATTGCGCATGTCCTTTCATTTCGATGTCTATGATCTGAAGTATCTGGATGTGGTGCCGATCTTGACAGGGCTGCTGGAAAAAATTGAAGGCGTGCGGGATTGCGCTGGGCACGTGTTCCTGATTCTGGCCGAGCTGGTCAACAATGCGCTGGATCATGGGCTGCTGTGCCTCGATTCGTCGCTGAAAACCATGCCGGACGGATTTGATCTCTATCTCGAAGCGCGCAAGCAGCGGCTGAATGATTTGCGCCATGGATATATCCAGATAGACCTTGAAGAGATTAACCACCAAGGCCGGGATGTCCTGAAAATAAAAGTATGCGACAGTGGTGCGGGGTTTGACAGGGCACAAGTTACGAAAAGCTTGGGAGAGGCAGGGCATCTGCATGGGCGTGGCATTGCGCTGGTGCAGCAACTGGGCGCCGAGATGCATTATTCTGAGGCCGGAAACGAAGTGGTCGTATATTATGATTTTGGAAAATGAACCGTCCAATGGGCCATATGTTGAAGGTGACGGTGCTGAGTGTTGGGCGGCGGTCATTCGAATGTATGGATTATCTGTGAGCGCCAGCCCAGGTGATCCTGCGCGGGCACTTTTATTATTCTGGATTCGATGCCCTGATCTTGTCCTGTAGTTTATTGAGCTCCAAAAGGAATCTTTCGCATGCTACCGAAGGGGGCCACGGTTCCCAGGCACGGCCACCATATTCCTTTTCAAGGGGGTCGTCTTTAAGCGGCTTGTAAGCGATTTTGAGCGTCTGCCGTACTTCTTCCTTGGTCCACCCGGCAACATGGACTGCCTCACTCGCCGCAGCAAGACGGTCGGCGTGTTTATGCAGGAGGTTATCCTCCTGTGTCCACGGCGGTAACCCATACCGAATGAAGATGGCATTTTCGAGGCGCACTGACAGTGCACGGAAACGATCGCCAAGAAACGGTTTCAGGACAGAGATACAATCAAACCCTAGAAGTCCTTCTTCCGCGTCATGCAACAATTCTCTGAGTTCTATATGTGGATCGAGCTCAATCGGAGACCAAGCTCGCCGAAGCAGCATGACTGTGATCGAATGCTGCGCCACTGAGAGAGGCAGGGGCCATGCGGAGTGCCCTCCCCAACGGTAGGTGCGGGCCAGTCCGAGTGCGAGATCGGCGTCTTCCCAGCCAGTTGGGGATGGGTCAAGAAGGTTTAGCCGTTTTCCGGAGGGCATGCGCACCCAGGCGCGAACATCATCTCCCGTCATTGGCGTCTCCCATCAAGCGAAAAAAAAATTCATAAAGGGTGCTCATCGTGCCTCCATGGCGATTGCTATGTTCAATTGCATTTTATTGTGGCACGCTGCGGGCTCATTATATGAGCTACAAAAAGAAATTGCCTGAAGGGAAAACATGGACCGCACCGAACGATTTTACCGTATTGACCAGCTGATGAACGAGTACAAGGTGGTGCCGCTGGAGACTTTCCTGAACGAGCTCGGCATCTCCCGCGCCACTTTCAAGCGCGATCTGGAATATTTGCGCGACCGGCTCAATGCGCCGATTGAATGGGACCGCGATGCCGGCGGCTACCGCTTTGGCAAGGCCGATAGCCTGGCGCCCAAGTACGAGTTGCCGGGCCTGTGGTTCAATGCCTCGGAAATTCATGCGCTGCTCACCATGCAGCAGTTGCTCGCCAATCTGCAGCCCGGTCTGCTCGGGCCGCACATCCAGCCGCTCCAGTCGCGGCTTAACCAGTTGCTCGACAGCGGCGATCATTCGGCCGAGGAAGTCCAGCAGCGCATCAAGATTCTGCATGCCGCAGCACGCCAGGTGACGTCGGAAAATTTCGAGCTGGTCAGCCACGCGCTGCTCAAGCGCCAGCGTCTGCAGATTGCCCATTACAGCCGCAGCAACGACCAGCAGACCGAGCGTGAAATTTCGCCGCAACGGCTGGTGTACTACCGCGACAACTGGTATCTCGATGCCTGGTGCCATCTGCGGAAGGGGCTGAGGAGCTTTTCCGTGGATACCATCCGCAAGGCGGTGATTCTCGATAAAGTGGCCAAGTCGGTGCCAAACGGGCAGCTTAACGAAATCCTGGGCAGCGGCTATGGCATTTTTTCCGGCAAGGCAACTCATCGGGCCATGCTCAGATTCACGCCCGAACGGGCGCGCTGGGTGGCTCAGGAGCGGTGGCACCCGAAGCAGAAGGGGCGGCTGGAAAAGAATGGCGCCTATGTGCTGGAGCTTCCCTACAGCGACGATCGCGAACTGGTGATGGATATCCTCAAATACGGGCCCGATGTGGAGGTGCTGGCCCCGGAGTCGCTGCGCGAGCGGGTAAAGAAGCTGCTCAAGGCAGCATATACCCTGTACGGCAAGTAAATCCAGTCGGGCTCATTCCATGAGCCAATAGCCTCGCATACTGGCATCACGATGATCCATCCGGATCGAACAAGGAGATCGTGATGAAATTGGGAAAAATCAGCAGCCATGCCCGGGTGAAGATGCGGCAATGGGGAATCAGCGAAGCCGCATTGCAGAGCCTGCTGGCCAGTGGCCGGGTGGAGCAGGACCAGTTGGGTGGCAAAATTGTATATTTTGAACCGGCGGCGCGCGCCCGGAACGAATGCCTGGAAAGGTGTCGTGATTCCTATGCCGTGATGGATCGCCATGGCGAAATCATCACGGTCGGCAGCCGTTACAGCCGGATACGCCGGCATTAGGCGTCTGCATCTCGCGGCGGGGGAGGGGCTGCAGGATTGTTATAATGAGGTTTTCCCTCAGGATAAAACCGTGACTATTCCCTCTGTTGTCACCACGAACCGCGCCTGTCTGGCGCGCTGTTGGCAATGCTGAGTCTTTTGCAGCAACCCCTGGTGTTTGTCGATCTGGAAACGACCGGCGCCAACACCAGCGGAGATCGCATCACCGAGGTCGGCATCGTCGAAGTATCGGAACATGGCGTCAGCGAGTGGTCCACTCTGGTCAATCCGCAAGCGCCGATTTCACCCTTTATTGAACGGCTGACGGGCATCAGCGACAGGATGGTGTCCGCCGCCCCGACGTTTGCCGAGATTGCCGGCCCGTTGCTGGAGCGGCTCAGGGGGCGGCTTTTCATCGCTCACAATGTGCGCTTCGATTACGGCTTTCTGCGCAGCGAATTCAAGCGCGCGGGGCTGGATTTCCGCGCCGACGTGCTGTGTACGGTGAAACTTTCGCGCAAACTCTTTCCGCAGCACCACAAGCATAATCTGGATGCGCTGGTCGAACGCCATCAGTTGCCGGTGACTTCGCGCCACCGTGCACTGGCAGATGCCAGGGCCATTCATGCTTTCTGGTGCAAAATACAGGCGGAATTGCCGCCGGAAGCCATCCACAGTGCGCTGCTTGAGTTGTTGAAGCCGGTCTGTCTCCCGCCCGGGCTGGATGCCTCAAGCGTGGAGGATCTGCCGGAAGCCCATGGCGTCTACCTGTTCTATGGCGAAAACGATGTGCCGCTGTATGTCGGCAAAAGCAGCAATATCCGCCGCAGCGCGCTGGCGCATTTCGCGGCGGACCGCAAGCATCCTCGCGACGCGCTGCTTGCCGAAGAGGTCAGGCGCGTCGAGTGGGTCGAAACAGCGGGTGATCTGGGGGCGCAGTTAACCGAGCTGCGCCTGCTCAAGGCGCTTAATCCGGCACATAATTCGCCCAAAAAATGCGATCAGGAGCTGTGTGCCTGGAAGCTGGAGCCAGCGGAAAACGGCGGCATGACGGTGCGGCTGGTGTTCGCAGAGGCGCTGGATTTCAGTGCCGAAGCCAGTATCTACGGCCTGTTTTCTTCGAAAAAGAAAGCCAGCAATGCCTTGCGCGAAATCGCCGTGGCGCACCGCCTGTGCCTGATCCAGCTGGGGCTAGAGCGTCCGCAAAAAGGGGGGGGGCTCTCCTCCCCGGCCTGTTCTCAGCCACATTGCAGAGGTTTGTGCATCGGCAAGGAAGCGCCGGGGCAGCATGACATCCGCCTCATGAGCGCGCTGGCCCGCCTGAGAGTGCAGGTCTGGCCGTTCCCGGGGCCGGTGGGGATAAGGGAGACAGCAAGCTGGGGCGGCATATCGGAAATCCAGCTGGTTGACCGCTGGGCTTATCTTGGATCGTTCAAGTCAGAAGATGAGATTCTGCATGCACCCGGCGCCCGGCCGGAATTTGATCTGGACATCTACAGGATACTGACCCACTACCTGAAACAGGCAAAAATTGACATTATCCCCATGAAGAGCGGTGCGACACAGCCTGCGGATTGAATTTTTTTCTCGAATCCGGATCATACTTTTTATGAGATTTATCGCTTCACCTTTTGCCGTTTTCTTTCTTGCTGCCAGCAGTCTTCAGGCTGCCTGTGCCGGGGAGGCGTTCACGCGCGCAGAAACGCTTAGCCAGGATCTGGCTGGCCCGTCAGTCATGTGGATTGGCAGCATTGCCGAGTCCTGGCGTGATGGCGGCGATACCTGTTTCAGACTGAACAGGCTGGCAAGTGAAAACGGCTACATGGAAAGAAGCGAAACGATGTTCATCGCCTGCCCTTTCGGCTTCTATGACGCGGCGGCTTTTCCCGCTGGGCGGGAATTAAGGGTGAGCGGCAATCTCGGCGGCGCCCTGCCGCGTTTGATCGGAGGCCAGGTTTATGCTCTCCCATTCGTCGCGGGCGCATCGGTTGAACTCTTGCCGCTGCGCGTGCCTTACTACGGACGCTACCGCCATGAATTTGATCCCTACCCTTGCGGCCACCCATTTTTGCACCGCAGACCCTATGGTTACCGGTGCTGGTAGGGCTATCGTGATGACTTGTCTGAGAGCGGGCTGATCTGATGCGAAATATCCCCAGTATTCCTCCACCGGCACCACCATCCGCGGGCACTGTGGACGTTAAGCCTGTCAGCTACCTGCGCGCGGCGCAGGTCGTCAGCGAGCGCAGCCTGATGCCGCTGGTGTTCCCGCGCCACCGGCCACCTGAAAATGCCGCCCCTGACAAGAGATCCGGCGAGACTTTTTCTACCGAACGGCGGAGCAGGGTTGACCGGCGCCGATTTTCCCGGCGCATCCGGCACAAAAGCGCGAGCCCGTACGACACGCGGGCCATGGAAGAGCGCCGGACTGGCAATCGCCGTAGCAGTGATGTCACTACCAGAATCGAGGAAAAGATTTAGGTGTCGCTGATTTGTTCGCCAGATCCGTCATTGCGAGCGTAGCGAAGCAATCCTGGCCTCGTGGTAACAGCGACTAACAGATTGCATCGTCGCTTCGCTTCTCGTATACGATTCCACACGAACTTCAGTTCGTGGTGGATCGGAATCCCGTGGGGTAATGACAAATAAATCAGCCTCCAATCTGCGCCAGCCCCGGGATCGGATTGGAAGCAAATCGCGGCATGCCGGGTCAAAGAGATAGGGGGCGGGTCATATGCCGTCCATGCAATTTTTGCATCTGATTGATTTGCGCGTCCATCTTGCGCAACGTCGCCGAGCGTATCCGGGTTTTCCCCTCGGCTGCCGCCTTGCCGCAGATACGGCGGATCGCCAGCATCAGTTCCAGTTGATTGCTCTTGTTCATCCTGATTCCCCTTTTGCCTGGTTTTTGCCCCGGTGATTGCGAGGCTGCTTGTGTCATAATGGATTTTCCAGCACAACAGGCTCATGAGGTGAGCTATATGAAAACACCAGTGAGGCGCCGGCGGGATATCTGATGGGGGCTGCCAGAAGGGATCTGGAGCAGGAAAAACGGATTTCAAGTGAAGCATGGCGCGGGATCGGGCGCCCCACACTAGCCAAACCGGAAAAGTTATCCTTCCCGGCACACGGAGCATGTCTGGGCTTTGGTGTTCTGGTGGACCGAATGAGGATCGAACTCACGACCTCCGCATTGCGAACGCGGCGCTCTCCCAGCTGAGCTATCGGCCCGTTTGATGGAAAATTCTACTTGAGCGCCTGTGAAAATTGAAGTGCCGGTTTATTGAATTGTGATTGCTCTTGCCTCATATTCCAAATTCGTGTGCAATGGACCCCCTATGGCCGATAGTAAAAAATACGAAGTTCAGGTGGAAACCGCGGTTGCTTTCCTTCCAGATCAGTCTGATGAGAAGGGAGAGCGTTATGTTTTTGCCTATACCATTACCATTTCCAATACGGGTACTGTGCCGGCGCAATTGATCAGCCGGCACTGGATCATCACGGATGCAACCGGCCAGGTGCAGGAAGTTCGCGGGCTGGGCGTGGTGGGGGAGCAGCCTTTGCTGCGGCCGGGCGAGTCTTTTGAATACACCAGCGGCACTCATCTCGCGACGCCGGTGGGCACCATGCATGGCAGTTACCAGATGGTGGCCGAGGACGGTACCCGCTTTGAGGCGCCGGTTGCGGAATTCATCCTGAGCGTGCCGCGCGTGCTGCACTAAACCTGGATTGATGCTGTAAAGATGAAAATGTTGCGATTAATTCCCTGGGTTTTGCTGGCCCTGCTTTCTGCCTGCGTTACCGCTCCGCCTACTGCCCCGCCCGTGGTGCCGCCTGTTGTCGTGGTGCCGGTTGTTCCTCCTCCCGTCGTTGCGGTGCCTGCTTTGCAGGCGGCGGCCTGGGATGCGGTTTCCGGCTGGAACGATGACAATCCCGTCCAGGCCTGGGCAGCTTTTTTGCAGAGCTGCTCTGCTCTGAAGCAGCAGCCGACCTGGCAGGCGGTGTGCTTGGCAGCGGCAAGCCAGCCTTTGCAGCCGGATGCGCTGCGCCGTTTCTTTGAAGAAAATTTCACGCCTTATCAGGTCGTCAATCCAGATAGCAGCAGTGAAGGAATGATTACCGGCTATTACGAGCCACTGCTGAACGGCAGCCGCACGCGCAGCAATCGTTACCGTTTCCCGCTTTACGGTACGCCATCCGATTTGCTGGTGATCGATCTGGGCGCGGTTTACCCTGAGCTCAAGAGCATGCGTTTGCGGGGCCGCCTGCAGGGCAACAGGGTGCTGCCTTATTACAACCGGGCGGAAATCGAGAGTGGTGCGGCGCCTGTGAAGGGGCAGGAGCTGTTCTGGGTGGATGATGCGGTGGATCTGTTCTTCCTGCAGATTCAGGGCTCGGGCAAGATCAAGCTGCCGAATGGCGAGGTGGTGCGCATCGGTTATGCCGACCAGAATGGCTATCCCTACAAATCCATTGGCAAGACGCTGGTGGAGCGCGGCGAGCTGACACTCGACAAGGCCTCGATGCAGGGGATCAAGGACTGGGCCAGGCGCAATCCGGGCAAGCTCACGGAGTTGCTCAATGTAAATGCCAGTTATGTGTTCTTCCGCGAACTGCCAAGCCAGCTTTCCGGCCCTCTGGGCGCCCTGGGTGTGCCTCTGACGGCAGGCCGCAGCCTGGCAGTCGATCCGCGGGTCATCCCGCTGGGTGCGCCGGTATTTCTTTCGACCACCTGGCCGAACAACAGCAAGCCCCTGCAGCGTCTGATGGTGGCGCAGGATACGGGCGGCGCCATCAAGGGAACGGTGCGGGCCGATTTTTTCTGGGGCTTCGGGAATGATGCCGGAAAGCAGGCGGGCAGCATGAAGCAGCAGGGCAGAATGTGGGTGCTTCTGCCTCGCGATTATCCGCTGCCACAGGCCAATAAACCGGACTAGACGTGTCTTACCTGGCGCTTAAGTTCATCCACGTCAGTTGCGTGGTGCTGACGTTCAGCCTGTTTCTGTTGCGCGGGTTCTGGATGTTGCGGGATTCGGCAATGTTGCAACAGCGCTGGGTGAAAATCCTGCCTCATGTGATCGATGCGACCCTGTTGACCAGTGCCATTTTACTCACCCTCCAGATCGGGCAATACCCTGGCGTCAACGGCTGGCTGACGGCCAAGGTGACGGCGCTGCTGCTGTATATCGGGCTCGGGACAATTGCGATCAAGCGGGGCCGGAGCAAACAGGTGAGGGCGGCAGCCTGGCTGGGCGCCCTCCTGGTGTTCGGCTATATCGTTTCGGTTGCGCTGACGCGGCAGCTTGTCCCAGGTTAAAGCCCAAGATTCCTAGCGTGGTTTTTTGTGGCTGACAGCGTCAAAACGGACGATGTCGCCAGTCTGTATCCTGGATTTGACGGAGTCGCCCGATAATTCCCCCACGGAAAACAGGGGTTGCACCTGATTAAGTGTCAGTGTGCCGGCCGGTGATTCCGGAATGCCGAGCGCTTCTGAGGAAGTGCTCTCAATGGCAGATGCCGGGCTTCTGTGATAGACCCCGAGCTTGTCGCCTGGCCGTAGTGCGGACATGCTGCCCGCATCAATAAACACTTTTCTGTCTTCGATTCGCACGATGTTTGCCCTGAACGGCAGGTTCGCGAGATCGGCATCAATCAGCCCTGCCTGGGTGTTGAGAATGCTATCCACTGCCTGTCCGAACGGCGTATCGAAGAATGCGGCGCTGGCAAAAGTCTTGTTTCGCTCCACCGTGGCGCGCCCGGAAATTTCCATGCTGTTACGGTGGCTTTTGAGAAGGGCGCCAGTTTGGCCATCATGGAGGAAAATGGCCACTTCGAGCCGACGCTCTGTTGCGACTGGCCGGATGCCTGCAACCACGCTGTTCCACGGCAGGCCAAGCTCGAAGCGGCGCCCTGTTTCACCGCCCTGCCAGCCGAAGTAGGGGCGCAGGGATTCGCCGCTGACAGCCGCATCGAGAATGAGGCCGGAGATGACCAGCTGGCTGCCGCCCTGTTCCGCGATCCGGCGGATCAGTTCGCGGCTGGCAGGAGTGTCCGGGTGGATGTTACGCGGGTCGGGAAACGGTGAAGCCGTGCTGTGACGTGCCACGATATTGCCGCCACTTTCAAGGCGGCGCAGCAATTCGAGCGGGTAACCGTCCCAGATATCCGGGATGTCCTCTACCTGGAGTGAGTTGGCAACCTGAAAGCGGGTGAGGGTAATGGTTTTTCTGTATGTTTTCGATGGCGAGGAACCGGAATTCAGTGCGGGTGGTTTATCGGCCAGATTATTTTCCACTTCGCCAGATTGCGCTGCGGCCATTCCGGCGGCCAGCAGCAGTGCCAGCGCAAAAATCCAGTTATTCAGCGCGGGCATTGTAAAAAAGAGTTTGGCGAAGGCGGATCCAGGCATCTAAAGTGTCTTTTCGGTTTTAAGAGCAAACGCAATTCCGGCAGACTTCAGGTCCTTGATCTCGCTTTCCAGCAGAGAGCGGGTGAGCGGGTTATGTTCCAGCCAGGTGCGGTCGATGGTGAGGGAAAAGCCGCTGCTTCCGGGCTTGAGTTTCATTGCAGGCGGTTCCGCATCGCTGCGGCTGCGGCAGAACAGAACCGCGAGGCGCAATACCAGGATCAGCATCCATTCGTCGCTATTGCTGACCGGTTGCTGATCCAGCAGTTTTTTCAGGGAGCCGCGATGGGCGCGCACCAGCAGGCTCAGCAATCCCTGCTCGCGGGTGGAAAAACCCGGCATGTCCGCATTGGCGAGAATATAGGCAGAATGGCGATGATACCCGCTATGGGCAATCGAGATGCCGATTTCGTGCAGGCGTGCGGCCCAGGCGAGATACTGGCGTGCGTCGCCGGCAGCCCCGTCAAACTTGTGAGCGATCTGGTCGAACAGGCCGTCGGCCAGTTCCTGCACTCTGCCCGCCTGGGGTGGATCCACATGGTAGCGGCGCATGAATTCACGCACCGTGGATTCGCGCATATCGTGTTGATGGAAACGCCCCAGCAAGTCATATAGCACGCCCTCGCGCAGTGCGCTGGCGGCAACGGTTATGTGCTCGATGCCGAGTTCGGTGAAAATGCTGTTCATGATGGCAAAACCGCCGGCCAGTACCGGTACGCGGTCGGCAGACAGGCCGGCCAGCTGCAGCAGTTTTACGTCGCCCGACTTGAGCAGAAGCGCGCGCAGGCTGGTCATGCCCTCTCGGGTCAGTCCTGACGGAGAAAGGCTGTTCTGCTCCAGAATTTCTGCCAGCGCCCGCGCCGTGCCGGAAGAGCCGATTGCCTGTTGCCAGTGGCTTGCCGAGAATTCGCTGGCGATGGTCTGAATTTCGCTGCGTGCAGCCAGCTCGGCCAGCTGGAGGTTGTCTCGGGTGATTTTTCCATCGGGGAAGAAGCGCCGGCTAAAGCTGACACAGCCCATGTACAGGCTTTCCATGCGCTCTGGTTCATAGCCTGAGCCGATGATAAATTCGGTGGATCCGCCGCCGATATCCACCACCAGGCGTTTTTCTTCCGAAGGCGGCAAGTCGTGGGCAACGCCGATATAGATCAGGCGCGCTTCTTCCCTGCCGGCAATGATTTCAATCGGAAAGCCCAGTGCGTCCTGGGCGGCACTGAGGAAAGGCGCGGTATTCTTTGCTACACGGAAAGTGTTGGTGCCGACCGCGCGCACCGCTTCGCGCGGCAACCCCCGCAGACGTTCGGAAAAGAGCTTGAGGCAGGCCAGGGCGCGTTGCTGGGTTTCCTCATCGAGCATTTTGTCCGGCGTCAGGCCGGCGCCAAGACGGACGGGTTCCTTGAGTGAGTCGAGGGGGTAAATCTGATCGCCTACAACACGTGCGACCTGTAGCCTGAAGCTGTTGGAGCCCAGGTCGATGGCGGCAATCGTGGAATATTCGCGCATTTACGGATGCTCTCTTATTTTTCCCTGATTCTACGCTCCATTTCTTCCATGCTGGCGTGGCGCACCACTTTGCCCTGGGCCATGTAAACCACATAGCCCGCGATGTTCTTGGCGTGATCGCCGATGCGTTCCACCGCCTTGGCGGCAAACAGGATGTCAATGGAGGTCGAGATCATGCGCGGGTCTTCCATCATGAAAGTGATCAGGTGGCGCAGTACCGCATCGTACTCTTCATCCACCTTAATATCCTGGCGTTTCAACTGGGTCGCAGCGGACACGTCGAGACGGGCAAATGCATCGAGTGAGGCGCGCAGCATTTCCAGCACCATGTCGCTCATGTGCTTGATTTCGGTGAAGCGTGGGGTGGAAATGCGGTCCGAGCCGTAAATCTTTTTTGCCATGCGGGCGATTTTTTCGGCTTTGTCACCGATCCGCTCCAGGTCGGTGATAGTCTTTTCCACCGTCATGATCATGCGCAAATCGCCTGCGGTTGGCTGGCGGAGAGCGATAATTTTGGTGCATTCTTCGTCGATCTGTACTTCCAGATCATTGATATGGAAATCGTTGGCAATGACTTCGTCCGCCAGCGCCAGATCGCCGTCGGTCAGGGCTTTGATGGCCTTGTTGATCTGCTCTTCCACCAGGCCGCCCATTTGCAGAATGCGTGCACGGACCTGCTCCAGTTCCGTGTCGAATTTTTTGAAGATGTGTTCCTGAGACATGGAGGTTTCTCCTGACTGGGTGCCCAAATCAGCTAATTGTAGCGGCGAAATATGATGTTTTTGTGATGCGGTTATTTGGCGGTCATGGTTTTGACGCCATCCGTGGCACCGAGCAACAGCACGTCTGCCGGGCGGCAGGCAAACAGGCCGTTGGTGACCACCCCGGTAATCTGGTTGATGGCGGTTTCCAGTTCGACGGGGTTCATGATCTGCAGGTTGTGAACATCGAGAATCACGTTGCCATTGTCGGTGGTGAAGCCCTGGCGCAGTACCGGTTGCCCACCCAGTTTTGTGAGCTGGCGCGCCACGTAGCTGCGCGCCATGGGGATGACTTCCACCGGCAGGGGAAACTTGCCCAGCATGCCGACCAGTTTGCTGCCATCGGCGATGCAAACGAATTTCTTGCTGCAGGCAGCGACAATTTTTTCGCGCGTCAGCGCGCCGCCGCCGCCCTTGATCATGTGCATGTGTTCGGTGATTTCATCCGCACCGTCGACATATACAGCGAGTTCGGTCACGCTGTTCAGATCGAGTACTTCGATGCCGTGTTTTTTGAGACGCTGGGCAGTGGCTTCGGAGCTGGCGACCGCGCCATCGAGCTTGTGCTTGATTTTAGCCAGTTCGTCGATAAAGAAGTTGGCGGTGGAACCGGTGCCCACACCGATGATGCCGCTGGGGACATGTTCAATGGCGGCACGTGCTACGGCCTGTTTCAGTTCGTCTTGAGTCATTTTTGCGGGGCTTCCAAAACAATTGGTTCTAAAAACCTAAAGGATAGCGGCTACACAAGATTTAGGCTATAGCCCATCTGCTCAAAAACACTGATTCCTGTTAATCTTAGGCCCATATATCGTCAATTATTTAACCTTATGCATATCGATTACCTGGAAAAAATTCTGACCGCCCGTGTTTACGATGTGGCGATCGAAAGTCCACTGGAAGTTGCCCCCAATCTTTCCGGGCGGATGGGCAATACGCTGCTCCTGAAGCGCGAGGACATGCAGCCGGTGTTCTCCTTCAAGTTGCGCGGCGCCTACAACAAGATGGCGCAGTTGCCGCGTGCGACGCTGAAGCGTGGTGTCATCGCGGCTTCTGCCGGCAACCATGCGCAGGGCGTGGCGCTGGCCGCGCAGCGTCTCAAGTGCGAGGCGGTCATCGTGATGCCTGCAACCACGCCGCAGATCAAGATCAACGCGGTTGAGTCGCGCGGCGCTCAGGTGATATTGCATGGCGATTCCTATTCCGACGCCTACACCCATGCAGTGGAGCTGGCGAAAGAAAAGAAACTGACTTTCGTTCATCCCTACGATGATCCCGAAGTCATTGCCGGACAGGGTACGGTTGGCATGGAAATCCTGCGCCAGCACGGCGGGCCTATTCATGCCATTTTCGTCCCGGTGGGCGGAGGCGGGCTGATTGCCGGCGTGGCGGCTTACGTCAAGCGCTTGCGCCCGGAAATCAAAATCATTGGTGTCGAACCGGTGGATGCCGATGCCATGTATCAGTCGCTGCGCCAGAAAGAGCGTGTGATTCTGCCCCAGGTGGGAATTTTTGCCGATGGCGTAGCGGTGAAGCAGGTGGGCGAGGAAACCTTCCGCCTGTGCCAGGAACTGGTGGATGAAGTGATTCTGGTCGATACCGACGCCATTTGCGCCGCGATCAAGGATGTGTTCGAGGATACGCGCTCCATCCTCGAGCCCGCAGGCGCACTCTCCGTCGCGGGCGCCAAGCTGTATGCCAAGCGGCAAAAGCTCAGGAACAAGAATCTGGTGGCTATTGCTTCAGGCGCCAACATGAATTTCGACCGCCTGCGCCATGTGGCAGAGCGTGCCGAGCTGGGTGAACAGCGCGAGGGCCTTTTTGCCGTTACCATTCCGGAGCGCCCGGGCAGTTTCAAGGATTTCTGCGCCCTGATCGGACCGCGCAGCATCACCGAGTTCAACTACCGTTTCTCCGACCCCGCCAATGCGCACGTTTTTGTCGGAGTGCAGGTGCATAACCGGGGTGAAGTAAGCAAGCTGCTGACGGCACTGGAGCAGAAAGGGCTGCCCGCGCTTGATCTGTCAGACAATGAAATGGGCAAGCTGCATATCCGTCATCTGGTTGGCGGGCATGCCCCGCTGGCAAGGGACGAACTGGTATACCGTTTCGAGTTTCCGGAGCGGCCGGGCGCGCTCATGAAATTTCTCAACAGCATGAGCCATAGCTGGAATATCAGCCTGTTTCATTACCGCAATCACGGCACCGACTATGGCCGTATTCTGGTGGGGATTCAGGTGCCGCCGCAGGACAAGGCTGAGTTCACACGGTTTCTGGACAAGCTGGGCTACCGGTACTGGGACGAAAATGATAATCCCGCGTACAAGCTTTTCTTGGGGTAGTGCTGCAATCTTACTGGCTGGATTGGATTTCCCTCGCGGGATGGGCCGGGGTGCAGCGAAGGCCTGGAGGAAAGCCGGAAAGCGATGACAGCGGGCAGCCAGGGGCCGCCCGCGTAGAAGATTACTTCTTTTTGGCTACTTTCTTAGGGGCAGCCGCTTTGACGCCGGCAACGGCGTCTTTCATTTTTGCGCCTACTTTGAATTTGACCACTTTCTTGGCTGGAATCTTGATTTCCTTGCCGGTGGCAGGGTTGCGCCCGGTGCGTGCGGCGCGCTCTTCCACTGCAAAGGTACCGAAACCGATCATCTGAACATTGTCGCCGCTGCTCAGAGCGTTTTGTACCACGGCCATGAATGCATCAAACATTTTCCCGGTTTCTGCCTTGGACTGCTGGGTGATTTTCGCTACAGCATCGACTAATTCGCCTTTGTTCATGTTGCCGACTCCTTGTTATGGTGAATGGGTGTATGGATTCTAGGGGATAAGAGCCCCGGAAGCCAAGCACCATTTGCAATTCATTGCCAAAACTGTGTGTTTCACCCCACAAATTACCTGTCATCAGGGTGCAACATACCCCGGATAGAGTGCCAGACGTTATTTGATTATTCTGCAAGGAGAAATGACATGGCAATTTCCTGTCCTGATTACGAACTGGCCTACGCGCTGGCGGTTGATTTATGTACGCGGTGGAAACATGAAAACCGCAAATCCGTGTTGTCCGTGGATGACCTGATGAAAATCCGGGAATGGATCAACACATCCGGAAATGGCGTTATAAAATACCCGGCTATGGCACCTCTGGCGACCCGTGGGCTGGATAATCTGATTGCGGAAAATTTCCGGATCGATCCTCCCGGGGCCAATCTATTGAGAATTTAGCGTTGACAGGTTCTGGATGAAAAATTCGTGGAAAGACAGTATCTACCTGCAGCGGGAAGAGCTGGCGCGCAAGCTGCGTGAGCCGCTGGCGCGCCTGGCCGAACGATGTGCCCCGGTATGGAGCAACCGGGAACAACTGGATGCGGTGCTTGCTGAAGGCTTTGCTTCAATACCCCATTGCACGTTCCTGTACTGCCTGAATCCCGATGGCATCCAGATTAGCGATAACGTTGGCGAGGCCGGGTTAGCCCCGGAGCATTTCGGGCGCGACCGCTCCCAGCGCCCTTACATGAAGGAGGTCGTGCCGAGCTGGGGGTTCCTGCTCTCCGATGCCTACATCAGCCTGCTGAACCGCCGGCCTTCGCTCACTGCGCTGCAGGTGGTGCGCGCAGCAGATGGGCACGCGCTGGGCCATCTCGGCGCCGATTTCGATCTGCGCAATCTCCCCGTCACCTCGGCGCTTTACCATGAACCCGGCTACTGGATGCAGGTGAAGGGGGATCCGGCGATTCGCAGCACGGTGTTTTTGCAGTCCCGCACTGAAAGCCCGATGGACCGCAACATGGATCAGGCCTTGTCCATCCTGGAAGAACTGCTGACCCATCGTGGCGTATTTCAATGCATGATCCACTTTTCCAGCAGCCGGGCCACGATCTGGAAGGTGGATGACCCATTCACCTATCACATGCTGGATCATGAGGCGCTGAACGATCCGGATATTTGCCTCGTATTTCCGGTGCACGCCTACCCAAACAATGCGGCAATCGATCAGGTCGATATCCGGCGCATTCTGGATACCATGAAATCCCTGCGTCTTGCCGATCCAACCATCTATCTGCGCACGGCTTCGATCAACATCTTCAATGGCATGATCAGCCTGACCTTCTCCTGTGACGGCTCGCACTACATGCCGCATGTGGAGTTTTTGATGAAGGACACCTCGTTCTGGTTCTGACTGTATGAATGCTTCATCCCAACGCTATGCCAGAATTTTCCTGCTGAGCCATATGCGGGCCTTTACCAGCCTGGCCGGCCATATTCTCGGCTCGCATCCCCAGATCAACGGCTATTATGAAATGCATATCAGCTATGAAGACGCAACCGCGCTGGACAGGCAGCTTGATGTGTTCGCGGAAAGCGATGTGCTCAAGGAGAACAGCCGCTATCTTTTCGACAAGCTCTTGCACAATGACTATCTGCTGAAGACGGAGCTGCTTGGCCCGGCGAATATAAAGATACTGATTTCCCTGCTGGAGCCGGAACGCGCGATCAAAAGCATCGTCCATCTGTTTGCGCAAAAGGAAATCGAGGATCTGTATGCCTCACCCGTTGAGGCGGCGAACTACTACATCGCACGCGTCAGGGCGCTTGCCGGATTCAGCCGGACTGCCAATCAGGCTTATTACTACTTCGATGCAGAAATGCTGCAGCGCGCACCGGAGACACTGCTGCCCCGGCTATCGGATTGGCTTGAACTGGATACACCGCTAAGCGAGCAGTATCAGGTCTTCGGGCAGACCGGCAAGGCTGGCAAGGGCGACTCGTCCCGGCGCATCCACCGTGGCAGCATCGACAAGATGCAGACCGATTACGCGCATATCTCCATCCCGGAGGATGCGCTGAGCGCGGCGCGAGAGGTTTACCAGGAATGCCGCCGGGAGCTTATCGGCAATGCGGCGGATTCGGTCAACCTGGATTAGAACAGGCTATCCCAGGCATCCCGCTCCGTCCGGTAACTCATCAAGGCCTGGGTGATCTGCTGTTTGCGTTTCGCGCGATGTTCGGCTGACTGGATCTGGCGCCAGGCCAGTGCATGCGCGCCAAAATTGCGGTCGATGTTTCCGATGAAGGCCCGGACTTGCCGTAGTGCAAGCGCCAGTTCGGGCGAGCGCAGCCACCAGTGCCCGGCGTTGAACACGAGGTCAAGCAACTGCCGGTTCCTTTCGACGATCGTGTCATGCTTTTGCTGGTACAGCGCCAGCAACTCCGTCTCTTTCCTGGCGATGACGGCTTCGATCACCTCCTGGACAAAGGGCTGGGTTACATCCGCCTGCCTGACCAGTTCTTCGGTTGAAAACAGCATCAGGTCGCCGAAAAACTGGCGCTCGAACTCGTTGGACAGATCGATGCCTTCCTGTTCCAGTTCCACGCCGGGGCGGAAATCGTCGCTTAATCCTGCCTCGGTGGTGCGGCGGTGCAGATTGGGCATGTTGAATGAAGCGAAGCGCGGCCCGATCTCGGCAGCAATCAGGCGCCCGGCAGTGGGGCCGGACATGCGCAGGCGCAGATGGCCGAAGGGGATGATGTATTTCAGCCCGGCGTAATTGACGATGTAATTGCCGGGATAAACCGTCCGGGCGGGAGTGCGCTGGGTGAAACCGCTGCCGTAGGAAAACCAGGTCTTGCGCGTGAGGTGTTCGCCAAAGAAGAAGGCATTCAGCCGCGCAGCAAAATCTGTCAGACACGCGGCATGGTCATGTTCGCCTTCGAGCCGGCACAGGTAGGGAAAGGTCGCCGCCCTGTTTTCAAAGCCGAACAGCCCGGCCAGGTCGTGATAGGCGGCATCGCCCGGGAGCGACCCCTGCACACTGTGAAACTGGCAAGCCTGAGCGCCGCCCAGTTCGGCCATGCGGGTAAAGAAGGCCGTCACGTCATCGAGAAAATTGGCGGCCATCACCGACGGAGACACGGGCGGGTCGCCCACCAGCTTGCCGGTCAGCATCAGGGTATCGGTGGTGCGGAATAGTTGGTCGATGGTGTGAAAATAATTCAGCGCAGTCACCACGTCTTCGCCGGATTCGGTCTGCCGGTTCACGCAAAAATGCTGGTCGCTATCGACCAGGTAATACAGGGTCCGGTCTTTGTCCTCGGTCAGTTGCAGAAACTTCAGGTAACTGAGGTTGCGGTTGGCGGCCTGTCCCTTGAGATAGAACTTCTCCCTGGGCTGGGTGGTGAGCAGATGGCCCAGTCGTTCGCGCTGCTGCTGGGGCAGCGAGTGCAGCAGTTCATACTGTTCATCCAGCCCGAAGTGCAAGACCTGCAAGCCTTTCTGCCGGTATTCCTCCACCAGCTCCAGATGTCGGCGGATATTGTTCTCGTCGCGGCTGTCCTCGGCAACGATGATCCTGATCTTGTCCCAGACGCCGGATGTTTTCCCGCCATAGTTGAACAGCGTGCAGACCTGGTAAATGCTTTCGAGGCAGGCGCGCAGGTGGGGCGGGCGATCCGCCACCGGGATGCTGAGGATGAAGTGATGGCGGTCATCGCCTGTTTGACTGCTTTGGGCGCGCTGCCGGATCAGGTCTTCCTGCTCGCGGAACAGCGCCTGATAGCAAGCCAGCAGCGGCGCAAAATCGGCCTCAGTCGGACCACATCGCCTGTTCCAGCAAGGGGTAGCACTGCTCGTAGAGGTCGATGAGCGCATCGAGCGTGCCCGCTCCGGTCGATTGGGCAATGCCTTGCAGTTGCTTGCCGAGATCGGCCAGAGCGGGAATGGCGGACTGGTAGTGCGCGATGCACTCCGCCAGATGCGTTGTCATGAAATCGGCCATGCGCAACGAGTGGTCAGCCATGCTGAAGCAGAAGGACACCCCCCTGACAAGGGGGGCTGGGGGGGTTAAAGCCCGGGCTGCGGCGCCACCACTGCAACCCCCCTCGTTCCCCCCCTGTGCGAGCATCTGCTGCGCGGATTGCCTGCTTGACCCTTGTCAGGGGAGGAGCGCCTTCTCCTCCCCTGACAAGGGGAGGCCGGGAGGGGTTTGAAGGCCAGAGTTGCGAGATTCACGTTAACGTCTCGATGAATAATTCGGATACGCATCCTGATCGATCATGATCTCGATGAGGTTGATGCCGTGGCGAAAATCGACCGCTTCCAGCCTGGCCAGGTCCTGCCCGCTTTCCACCCGGCAATGCGTGATGCCGAAGGATTGCGCCAGCAGCGCAAAATCCGGGTTGGTGAAATCGCAGTCGATGAAGCGGTCCTGGTAGAGATGGTGCTGGTTCTTGCGGATCAAACCCATGGTGTGGTTGTTGAACAGGACGATGTTCAATGGGATGGCGTAATTCACCGCTGTCATGATCTCCATGGCGCACATCTGGAAGCCGCCGTCACCGAGCATGGCGAACAGCGGCTGGTCCACTGCGCAGCCGGCGCCGATGGCCGCCGGGATGGCATGGCCCAGCGAGGAAATGCCGGTATTGGGGTAGAAACGGTCGTTGGCGGACACCCGGTAAAAGTTCTGGGCGAAAACGATATTGTCGTCGAACATGACCAGGCCGTCCGGAAAGCGTTGCTCCAGCCAGCCATAAAAGGCGCGCACGTGGTCGAACTGCCGGTTGAAAATTGTCTCACCGGCGGCTTCGGACCGGATTTGCGCGGTCGCGACAAAAGCGGCGATATCCACGGGGTCTTTGGCTGCCACTTGTTGCGTCTGGAGGGCGGTATCCAGCGCCTGCAGATAGGTGCCCAGGTCGGCATGCACCACGAGATCGGCGCGGAAGACCTTTTCCAGTTGCTGGGCGCTGTTGTCTACCTGGATGAGCTTCTTGCCCGTCAGGAGATTTTTGTCCCAGACATAGCTGGTTCGTTCATTGAAGCCCGCCCCCAGTACCAGCACCAGGTCGGCTTCCTGCTCCAGATAGCGCATGGCGTAACCGCCCGAGGTGACGCCGAGGCTGCCCAGCGCCAGAGCGGAACGTTCGTCGATCGCGCCCTTGGCCTTGAGACTGCTGGTCACCGGGATATTGAGCCGCTCGCTGATGCGGCGCAAAGGTTCCAGCGCGCCCGAACGGATGCAGCCATAGCCAGCGATGATCAGGGGGCGCTGCGCTGCGCGGATCAGTTCCACGCTCTTGTCGAGATACTGCGCGGCGATCACGCATTCGTCGCTCGTGCGCGTGAAGGAAATCTGATCCAGGACGGCTTCGTCCACCATTTCTTTCTGCACGTTATAGGGAATACTCAACACCACCGGGCCGGGCGTCTTGGAAAGCAGATGCTTGGCTGCCTGGTTCAGCACGGTGGGCAGGTAATCCGTGCGTTCGATCAATTTGTGGTAGCGCGTGATGCCGGCAAACAACAAGACCTGGTCAATGCTGCCGCCCTCGCCGGAGCTTTCCTGCAAGCCGCCCTTGCCGAAAATATGGGTGGAGGTCTCGCCCGTGATCACCAGGACCGGCTGCCGGTCGGCATAGGCATTGGCGATGCCCGTCACCAGATTGGTTGCGCCCGGCCCCGCGGTGGTAATGCAGGCGCCGATCCTGCCGGTGGCGCGGACATAGCCGCCGGCCATGAAGGCAGCTCCCTGCTCGTGTTTGACCAGCACGCTTTTGATACTCGAGTCGTACAGACTGTCATAGACCGGCAGGATGTGGGAGCCCGGCATGCCGAAGATGAATTCGATGCCGAGGCGTTCCATGTACCTTACGATGAGTTCACTGACTGCAATATTCATGTTGTCGCATTGCTCGGGCGAATAAAGCCCGATTCCGTGTCCGGGGAATGAAGTTTAACCGAAGGAGTGGACGCTTAGCCAACCCTGACGGTTACAATTACCCTAAATAAAGCAGCTAGCCACAGAGAACACAGAGTTCACAGAGGATGGTCGAGCAGTTGCCGAAGTGATCGTGTTTGCCCATCGGGTGGGAGATCAAACGTGCAGAAACCTGATTTATCTCTGTGAACTCTGTGTTCTCTGTGGCTTGAAATGAGGTTTTTAGCATTACTTTTTTACTCTATTTTTTATACTGAAGAAATTTACATGGAATTCTGGCTGCTCTATCTCCTGACCGGCGTGTTTGCCGGATTTCTGGCCGGTTTGCTGGGTGTCGGCGGCGGGCTGGTGATCGTGCCGGTGCTGACCTTTATCTTCACTGCCCAGCATTTTCCCGCCAGCCATATCCTGCACCTCGCACTCGGTACCTCGCTGGCGAGCATCCTGTTTACCTCCGTCTCCAGCCTGCGCGCGCATCATGCCCATGGTGCGGTGAGCTGGCCGGTGGTGCGCGGCGTCACTCCCGGCATCCTGACCGGTACCTTGCTCGGTACGGTGCTGGCGGCGCAACTGTCATCCAACTTTCTCAAGGGTTTTTTCGTGGTGTTCGTTTACTACGTTGCCGCGCAGATGCTGCTCAACATCAAGCCAAAACCCTCGCGCCAGTTGCCCGGCTGGGTCGGCATGTTCGGCGCGGGTGGGGTGATCGGCAGCGTATCGAGTCTGGTGGGGATCGGCGGCGGAACCCTCTCGGTGCCCTTCATGACCTGGTGCAATATCAAAATGCATCAGGCGATCGGAACCTCCGCCGCGATCGGCTTCCCCATCGCCCTGGCAGGGGCTGCAGGCTATATTCTCAATGGCCTGGGCACAGGCGGCTTGCCGGATTACAGCCTGGGTTTCGTGTATCTTCCTGCTCTGGCCGGGCTGGTGTTCGCCAGCGTTCTGACTGCACCGTCCGGCGCAAGGCTGGCGCATCGGCTGCCGGTGCCGCAACTCAAGAAAATATTTGCGCTGCTGCTGATCGTGCTGGGTACGCGCATGCTGGCCAGCCTGTTCTGATCCGGAGGGTCTGCGATCGGCGCATCAGTCGCTGAGCCAGTAAAACGACAGCGGCGGAAGGGTGATGGCATCATTTTCCACCAGGATACGTTCGCCCGAACAGAGACTCCTCATGCTGTCCTGCAGGAAAAAGCCGTGCGATTTTAATGCGCTGGCCGGAAGCGTCTGTTCGGCAATATTGAAGTTGCCAATGACCAGGACCTTGTTGCGGTTGTTTTGCGGATCGGTGCGCGAAAACACCAGCAGATTGGGATTGTCCACCGGCAGCAACTGGCGGTTGTCGAAGTCCGCGAATGCCGTTGTTTCCTTGCGCAGCGCGATGATTTTTTTCAGTGCGCTGAATATCCGGTATTCCACCGTACCAGCCTGGTGGCGCTTTTCCGCCTTGTTCCAGTTGAAGTGCGAACGGTGCATCCAGCGGTTGTCAGCGGCCTTGGAGGGATCTGCGAGGTATTCCAGGCTGTTGAGCGTGCCGATCGCATCGCCGTAGTAAAGCAGCGGGATGCCGCCGAAGGAGAGGATCATGCTGTGCAGCAGCACGATGGTCTTGATCGCGGCCTCGATTGCGGCCTCATCCTGATTTTCGAGCGCGGTTTCGAGCCCGACCAGCGAAGCGAGCGAACCGGAGATGCGCGCATCTCCGGTCTTGGGGTTTTCGCCGAAAGGCAGGCCCCTGGCCTTTGAACCGGCAAATCTGCCGGTGAAATAATCGAGCACGAAGCGCCGGTGCTGCGCCGGGTCATAACCGGCCAGACGGATATCGCTGTCGTCAAACCCCAGGCCGATGTCGTCGTGACAGCGCACGTAGTTGAGCCAGGTCGCCCGTTCCAGCTTGTTGGGCAGGTTCTTGACGCCATGGTTGAGCACGGCCGCGTTCTTGGTCGCCACCGCATCCCAGAGCAGGGCCATGAAAGTGGCGTTGTAGGCGATCTCGCACTCCTTGGCATTGATCGCGTCCTCGCCGAAATACTTGGAAATTTCTCCGGGGGCGACAATGGCTTCGGCGATGAACAGCACGCCCGGTGCGGTCACCTGGCAGCAGTCCTTCATTAGTTGCAGCAGGAGATGCGCCTCGCGTTCGTTCTGGCACACGCTGCCCATTTTCTTCCACAGGAAAGCGACCGCATCGAGGCGCAGGATGTCCGCGCCCTGGTTGGCCCAGAACAGGATGATGTCGATCATTTCGATCAGCACCGCCGGGTTGCGGTAGTTCAGATCCCACTGGTAGTTGTTGAATACCGTCATCACCCATTTGCCCATTTCCTCGTCCCAGGTGAAGTTGCCGGGGGCGGTGGCCGGGAAGATTTCCGGCATGGTTTCCTCGAAGATGTCGGGTGTCTCGCGGTCGTCGAAGACGAAGTAGTAATCCTGGTATTTTTTCTCGCCCCGGCGCGCGCGCTGGGCCCATTCGTGTTCGTTCGAGGTGTGGTTGACCACCACATCGAGCGCCAGCAGCATGTCGCGTTTCTTCAGCGTGGAGGCCAGCGCCGCGACATCCGCCGTGGTGCCGAAGCGCGGGTCGATGCGGTAGAAATCGCGCACCGCATAGCCGCCGTCGCTGTTGTCCGGCGGACAGTCGAGCATGGGCATGACGTGCACCATGTTGACGCCCAGATCTTGCAGGTAGGGCAGTTTTTCGCGCAAGCCCTTGAGGTCATCGGCGAAACGGTCACAATACAACGCCATGCCCACCCACTTCTGGCTGAGGAACCAGTTGTAGTCCCTTTCGCGCGCCAGATCGGACTTGCGCAGCGCGGGCGCGCGCTCGATGTAGCGCAGCGCGAGGGTGTCGACCAGGCTGACCATCTGTTCCTTGAAATCGGGCCGGCCGCCATAGAGCAGGTGAAACAGGGAATGTATGGCGTAGAAATTCGCCCCGAGGCGGGTATAGAAATGCCGCAGCCGCAGGTTGCCGATCTCGGGTTTCAGCTCGACCAGAATTTCGTTCAGCAGCGAGTGTGATGCTTGTTCGTACATGGGTAGTCTCTTGTTAAATACTTAAAACCGTAATTCTTTAACCGCAAAGACGCGAAGGCGCAAAGAAACCGTGTTCATACCAGCAATCTGCATTCACCTGTCGGTTGGGCAGGCTGTTCCTGATAACGCATTGTATTTCCTCTGCGTCTTCGCGCCTTTGCGGTTCAACTGCGTTTTGCCGGACAATTCAGTTCTGTTCGCGCAGCCAGGCATCCACTTCCGGCAGGTAGTGCGCGACGCCCTCAAGGATGCCGGCGCTGTAGTTGCCGTTCATCCCGAGATAACCGCCCTGGGCAAGATAAAGCGCCGCTTTGTGCGCCCCGGCGGCCTGGCTCCGGACTTCGTCATCGGCATTGGCGACCAGCACGGCCTGAATGTCGCTCAGCAGCACATCCAGATCATTGCCGCTGTCGCCGGCAAAGACCGTGTTTTCGTGGTTAAAGCCTTTCCGCTCCATGAGGAAGTGGATGGCGTGCAGCTTGTTGGCGCTGACCGGCAGGATGTCCAGCAGCCCGATTCCGGCCAGTTCGTCTATGCTCCAGATCAGGTTCGCCCGGACTCCGGCATCGCTCAGTTGCGCCTTCATCTCGCCGATCAGCGTCTGCGCATCCGCTTCCAGCGGAACGTAGAAACTGAGCTTGTGGCGGTTCTGCTTTTCTTTTTCCTGCAGCTTCAGCGCCGGAAATCCGCTTAGCAGTCCGTGCAGTTCGTCATGCGTCATGCCGCGCCAGTCCGGCGCGATGTGCGCGTCCCATTGATCCCACTGGCGCCAGCCACCCGCATCCGCCTGATAGATGGTCGAGCCGACATCGGCAATGGCGAAATCAGGCTGCGGCAGGCTGAAGTCTGCGATTGCCCGCTCGATAAGGGCGCGATGCCTGCCGCTCACATAGGCCAGGCTGACTTCCTCGCGGCTCACCAGCCGCCGGAAGAGTTCTCTCGCCATGGGGGACTCGGGCTGCGGGCCGTTCGGGATCAGGGTCCGGTCGAGGTCGGTGCAGATCAGGAACCGGTTCATGAGGCGGTTTTTTCCTCTTCGCCGGCAAGGAAGCGGTAATGTTCCATCGCTTCAAGAATCCCGGCAGCGTAGGGACTTTTCGAGAAGTAGATGTTTTCGGCCCTGGCCAGTTCGGACAGCTCGGGCAGATGCCGGTTATCCACGACAGTCCCCAGCGTGTTGCCGCGCAGCATGTCCGCATCGGCCCCGGTGACACCGGCGACCAGCGTGTTTTCCAGCGGAAAGTTCAGCTGCTCGGCGCACCAGCGCAGGGCCAGCCCCTTGGAGGCTCTGCCGGGAAGCACGTCGAGAAACTGCCCGAAGGAAAAAACGGCATTCACGGACTGCTCATTGCGCAAAAGCAGCTGGCGGATTTCATGGACGTCGGCCACTTCCGGGTCGATGTAATAGCTGATCTTGAAAGTGCTTTGAAAGTTTTTCGGCTGCATCTTCAGCCCCGGTATCTCCCCGAGGATGTCGCGCACGGCCTGCGGGTTCCACTGATGATTGATGTGGCGCGCCCAGACATTGTCTTCGGTCAGGTGCGGCGCATAGTGGATCTGCGTGCCCTGGCTGGAGATCAGCACATCCGGCTCGGGAATGTTGTATTGGCGCAGGGTGGCCAGCGCGTCGTCGAAACGGCGGCCGGTCGCGATGCCGAAAATGGTCGATTTGCGATGCGCATGCATGTGCCGCAGGAATGCGGCCAGGGATTCGCGGTCGCCGGTCAGGTTGAGATCGAGGCTGGAGAAAATCGCCCGCTTGCGGAACACGTCCGGCCGACGGCGCAGGCTCATCCGGGCGATCGGCTCGGTTTTCTCCACCAGGGGACGGATGACCGAGAGGTATTTTTCCACGTGCGCCTGCCACGAATAATGCTGGCGCACGCCCTGGATGCCATTGTCGGCCAGGCGCGCCCACTCCTTCTGGTCCGTCAGGGTTTGCAGGATGGTTTTTGCCATGGCCTTGCTGTCGAGCGGATTGATCAGATGGCCGTTCTGGCAGTTGCGGATGATGTCGATCGGGCCGCCGTCCTCGGTTGCCACGATCGGCAGGCCGGAGGCGGCCGCCTCGATCAGCGTCAGGCCGAATGGCTCGGTCAGCGCCGGATTGACGAACACCCCGTGCGAGGCTGCTGTCAGCCGGTACAGAATGGCTACTTCCTCGGATTTGTGGTGCTTGGGATAGGCGACTTTTCCGTACAGATCGTATTTGTCGATCGCCAGCAGAATATCGTTCAGGACCGTTCGCGTGACACTCTCCATGTCCTGGACGTCGTCGCGGTTCCCCGCCACGATCACCAGATTGGCGGCTTCCTGCAATTCTGGCGACTCGCCATAGGCCTCGATCAGGGTGACGATATTCTTCTTCGGGTCGGGACGCGACAGCGCGAGGATGACCGGTTTGCCGGGTTGTTTCAGGAAGCGTTGGAGTTCGCTGGCGATGGCGCTGTTTTTTTCATCGCCCTGCGGCGGGAAAAATCTTTCCATGTCCGTGCCGGGCGGGACCACCCGCATGCGTTCCGGCTGGTAGAAATCGTAAAGGCCGTATTGCAGCTCGATTTCCTGCTGCGTGCTGGTAATGACGCGCTCGGCGACGCCCAGCGTCGTCTCTTCTGCCTCAATGCGGCGGGAAATTTTATAAGCCGTCTCGATTTCGTCCCGCCCGATGCCGCTGGCCAGCAGTTGCTTGCGCTTGGTGCGCCCCAGCGAGTGACCGGTATGTACCAGCGGTACGCCCAGCTGGTGCGAAAGCTGGGCGCCGACATGGCCGGCATCCGCATAATGGCTGTGGATCACGTCGGGCAGGCGTTCCTGGCCCTTGAGGTAAGCCAGCGCGTTGTCGGAGAAATTGTCCAGCGAGTCCCACAGCATTTCCTTGGGCAGGTACTTCTGCTCGCCGCACTCGATGCGCACGATTCCCGGCTTTCTTCGACAGGGCTTCGAAAGGCTCCGCATAATCCGCATCGACCTGCTTGTCCACGACGCGGCGCGTCAGAAGGAGCACTTTTTCGACATCGTCGCGCTCGCCCAGCGCCCGGGCCAGCTCCACGACGTACTTGGTCTGGCCGCCGGTATCGGCATCACGGCCCAGTTCAAGGTCGTTGCCGCGGATCAGGCCGTGCACGCTGATCAAAACGATAAATAAGGGTTTTCTCGATTCCGAGGGCTGGTTCTTCATTTGTTCCGCTCCTCAACGGTGATTGTTCTGCTGAATTCTCGTGGCCGGGAATGATTCCAGGCTGTGTTCAGATCGCGGTGGCAAAGGCACCTGCCCGATATGAATGGATGCGCCGGATTAATTCCTGAGCGTCTGGCTGCAAGCGACTCAAGGCCTTGATTTCATGGCATGGCCATGTGAATTGCTATCTTTTGATTCTAACATTACTTTGCGGCGCAGAATTTTTAGCGGGCTTGTGGCCGTCAGTCACGTTGAAACAAATGGGCTCCCCCTGACAAGGGGGGCAGCGCAGAGCCATACCAGAGCAGGGTTGCAAATGGGCTCCCCCCTGAAACGGGTCAAGCAGGCAATCCGCGTAGCGGATGCTCGCACAAGGGGGGCCGGGGGGGTTAATGCCGAGGCAAATATCACTCGTCACAACCCCCCTCAATCCCCCCTTGTCAGGGGGGAAGTGCCTTGATCCCAGGCACTTGAGGCCCAACCATCGCTCGCAGAGCCGCCTAATGGATTATCTGGGTTCAACGTGACAGACGATCAGCAGATGCGCGGCAACTGTTCCCCGCTCAGCCAGTCCACGATGCGCTTGCCGCCGAAGGATGTTTCCATCTGCACAAAGGCGTGGCTGTCCGCGACCACCTCGCCGATGATGGCGGCATCGCGGCCCAGGGGGTGGCTTTTCATGGTTTCCAGCAGGCGTTCCGCCGATGCTGCCGGGCAGATCGCCACCAGCTTGCCTTCGTTGGCCACATAAAGCGGGTCCAGGCCGAGAAACTCGCAGGTCGCGCTGACGGCCTCGCGTATCGGCAGGTTTTTTTCCTGGATGAGCATGCCCACGCCGGATTGCCGCGCCAGTTCGTTGAGCGTGGCGGCGACCCCGCCGCGGGTTGGGTCGCGGAGGCAGTGAATGTCAGGCACAGCCGCCACCATGGACGCAACCAGCCCATGCAGGGCCGCCGAATCGGAAAGGATTGCCGAGCTGAAAGTGAGATTTTCGCGCTGCGACATGACCGCCACGCCATGGTCGCCCATGAAACCGCTGAGCAGGATTTTGTCGCCCGGTTGCGCCAGTTCACCGCTGATGTAAATGCCTTCCGGCACGATGCCGATGCCGGTGGTGTTGATGAATACGCCGTCCGCCTTGCCGCGCTCCACCACCTTGGTGTCGCCGGTGACAATGGGCACGCCCGCTTCCCGGGATGCCGCCGCCATGGAATCGACGATGCGCTGGAGATCGGCAAGCGGAAAGCCTTCTTCCAGAATGAATCCGGCCGAAAGATAGAGCGGCTTCGCGCCCGACATGGCGACATCGTTGAGGGTGCCGTGTACGGAAAGAGAGCCGATATCGCCACCGGGAAAGAACAGCGGCGTCACCACGTGGCTGTCCGTCGCCATCACCATGCGGCCCGCCGGGACGCTGAAACTGGCCTGGTCATTGAGCTGGCGCAGGAGCGCATTGTCGAACGCGGCGACAAACAGTTCCTCGATCAGTTGCGCCATGGCGCGCCCGCCACTGCCGTGGCTCATTTCTACCCGCCCGTGCTGCAGGTCGAGCGAGCTGATGAAACGTCTGCGAACCTTGCTCATCGGATTACCTTTCTGGTGTGATGCAGGATTGAATGAAGCGATTTTCCCATGTGAACTTCCGTTTTCGACACTAAGCCGATTAGAAGGCGGGCTATCTGAAACCAGTTGACTCATCGCGAGGGCGGCTTGGTTTGCTGCCCTCATATGCAATGATAATACAGCCAGGTTCTGGCTTGGACTAGCCACGCTCCTCCTCCCGAAAATGCAGTTCACGGTTAATTCCCCGCTTTACAAATACGGCCATTTCCAGCAACATTGAATTCCGTAACGTTATTCAATCTATCCTCATGACCCGATCCACACGAGGCGGTGCCCGGCCCGGTGCCGGCCGCAAGCCGTCTTCCGATCCCACCGTCACCATCCGGGTGCCGGGCAGCCAGAAGGCGGCGATACTCGATTTTGTCAGGCAGCGGCAGGACGGGTTCCGCATTCCCTCCGGCATGGAAATTTTCGCCTTTGCGGAACATCCGCCACGGCAGAAATTCCCTTTGATGAGCCATGCCGTCCCGGCCGGTTTCCCCTCGCCTGCCGATGATTATGTCGAGAAGCGCATCGATCTCAACGAGGAACTCATCCAGCACCGCGAGGCCACCTTTTTCCTCCGGGTCAAGGGGCAGTCCATGGTGAATGCCGGCATCGACGACGGCGACGAGCTGATCGTGGACCGCGCCATCAAGCCGGAACATGGCCGCATCGTGATCGCCGCCGTGGATGGCGAGCTCACCGTCAAGCGCTTCTTCCAGCGCGGCGGCGTGGTCAAGCTCATCGCCGAGAACCCGAAGTACCCCGACATCGAATTCAAGGAAGGCCAGGAAATGCTGATCTGGGGCGTGGTCACCCGCATCATCAAGTCGGTCTAGGTCGGCATGAGCACCTTCGCCCTGATCGACGGCAACAACTTCTACGTCTCCTGCGAACGGGTGTTCAACCCCGCCCTGGAAGGCCGCCCCGTGGTGGTGCTGTCCAACAACGACGGCTGCGCGGTGGCCCGCTCCGCAGAGGTGAAGGCGCTGGGCGTCAGGATGGCCACCCCCTGGTTCCAGATGCAGGATCTGGCGCGGAAACACGGCATCGTTGCCCTGTCCTCCAACTACACGCTGTATGCCGACATGAGCAACCGCATGATGTCACTGTTAAGGCAGTTCTCGCCGCGGCAGGAAATCTATTCCATCGACGAATGTTTCCTCGGGCTGGAGGGCTTCAGCCGGGACCTGACGGCCTATGGGCAGGAAATCCGCCAGCGCGTAAGGCAATGGATCGGCATCCCCGTCTGCGTCGGCATCGCGCCCTCCAAGACCCTCGCCAAACTGGCCAACCATATCGCCAAGAAAGGGCCGGAATGGAACGGCGTGTGCGACCTGGGCGCCCTGCCGGATGCCGAGCGGGACCGCCTCATGGCGAGCATCGAAGCCGGGGAGGTGTGGGGCGTGGGGCGGCGTCTGCGCGAACAGCTCGCCGCCATCGGCATCCACACCGTGCTGGCGCTGAAGCAGGCCGACCCCGCGCTGATCCGGCGGCGCTTCTCGGTGGTGCTGGAGCGCACCGTGCTGGAGCTGAGAGGCATTTCCTGCATGGGGATGGAAGAAGTCGCACCCAGCAAGCAGCAGATCGTGTGCAGCCGCTCCTTCGGCCTGCCCGTGCTGCATCTGGCGGAACTCAGCGAGGCGGTGAGCAGCTACGCCACACGGGCGGCGGAGAAGCTGCGGCGCCAGTCGTCCGTCGCCGGGGCGCTCCACGTCTACATCGCCACCAGCCCCTTCCGCGAAAAAGACCCCCAGTACAGCCGGGGCATCACCATTCCGCTGCCGCAAGCGGCCGACGATACGTCCAGGCTGGTGCGCGCAGCGCTCTGGGGGCTGAAGCAGATCTACCGCCCCGGCTATCGCTACGCCAAGGCGGGGGTGATGCTGATGGAGCTCGGCCCGGCGGGGTGCCAGCAGCAGGCGCTGTTCGGCGACGAGGGGGCGGAAAAGCGCTCGGCCCGGCTGATGCAGGCGCTGGATAGCATCAACCGCAAGATGGGGAAGGACACGCTGTTTCTGGCGAGTTCGGGGATTGTGAAGGGGTGGGGGATGAAGCAGGGGAATCGGTCGCCTTGTTATACGACGGATTGGGGGGAGTTGGCGGAGGTTGGGGGGTGAAGGGGGGAGAGGCGCCCCGTGCTATTACTCACCCTGAAACGGCAGGGTCAGGTCTAGATTCGTAGCATGGTGCAGCATGGTTTTGTCCGCTTCGCGGGTTATTTGCTTGCCGGGGGCAGCCCGGCGGCTGATTACCTTTCTTGCTTCGCCAAGAAAGGTAATCCCACCCGCAAGGAGTGTCCCCGCCGGACGCTCTGTGCTGCGCACAGGTCGCGGCGAGAAAAGAAGGCGACCCCCATCCACCGCCCCTACGGGGTACCCTGCGCTGCTCGTCAAGCCGGGCGGCTGCGCAACTCGCGCTTTCGCGCTCAGACAGTGCTCGCCGACTGCCCCCGGCTTGCCTGTGCTGCTCGGCGGTGGACCGAGGGGAGTTTGGCGCAAGTTGACTTTCGTGTCTTGGATTAATTCGTCCAATCGTGAGCCGCCACCAATTTCCCCTCTGCGCCGCTTCGGATTGGCAGGCGGATTGGGGGGTGTCGGCTGCGCCCTGTTCGAGTTCCGCAGCAGGGCACGATTTGTGTGCCCTGCCAGGGCGAGTTGCGCAGACGCCCAATTCGCCTGTCAATCCGAAGGAACCCGTAGGGCGGCGCGGTGGGGTGCCCTTTTCTTTCGTCTACTTTCTTTTGGCCAAGCACAAAGAAAGTGACCCGCTGCCGGGCGGCCCCGGCACTCAATCAAGCATGCGCGAAGTGCATTCCAGAAAGGGGGCGAGGGGGAAATGTCAACCGCCTTAACCCCCCTCGATCCCCCCTTGTCAGGGGGGAAGTAATCGTGCCCGGAGTGGCTGTGTCTCAATCAGGCATCATGGCATTTCAGGCTTAACTGACTACTGGTTTTTTCTCGGCTTGGTGAAAGCCGCTGCCATCGCGCCCTCTGCCGGAGGGGCCGGTGGCTTGCTTGTGCTGCTCGGCGGTGGTCCGAGGGGAATTTGGCGCAGGTTGAGCGTTCATGCCTTGCATCATTGTCCGTGGAGCCGCCCGTCGACTTCTCCCCGCAGCCGGACGGCCCCGGCACCCAATCCATCTTGCGTATGAAGCAGGGGAACAGGTCTCCGTGCTAGGCCACGAACTGGGAACAGCTGGCCGCGGTGCGGTGCTGGGGCGCTGGTTTTGGGCCCGCTTATTGCGCTTCCCGGTAACGCCCGTAAGTGTAATAAGCGGCGCAGGCGCCTTCCGACGAGACCATGCACGAGCCGATCGGGTTGGCCGGGGTGCATACCGTGCCGAACAGTTTGCAGTCCAGCGGTTTTTTCACCCCGCGGATGATGGCGCTGCATTCGCAGGCCGGGTTGTCGGCCACGGTCCGGTACGTCAGGTCGAAGCGCCGCTCCGCATCGAAGGCGGCATATTTTTCGCGGATTCTGCAGGCCGCTTTCCGGCACGCTGCCGAGGCCGCGCCATTCGAAGCTTGGCCGCAGTTCGAACACCTCTTCCACCATGTGCTGGGCCTTGCGGTTGCCGTCGCGGGTCACGGCGCGGGTGAATTCGTTTTCCACCTCGGCGCGGCCTTCGTTGATCTGGCGGATCAGCATCAGGATCGCCTGCATCATGTCGAGCGGCTCGAATCCGGCGATCACCACCGGCAGGTGGTATTCCGCGGCGAAGGGTTCGTAGGGACGGCTGCCGATCACGGTGGAGACGTGCGCCGGGCCGACCACGCCGTCCAGCTTGGCTTCCCCGCTGGCCATGATGGCGCTGATGGCGGCGGGGGTGAGGACGTGGTTGGAAAACACCGAGAAATTGGCCAGCCCCAACTGATGCGCCTGCAGGATTACTACCGCCGTCGGCGGCGTGGTGGTCTCGAAGCCGATGGCGAAGAACACGACTTCGCGCTCCGGGTTGTCCTGCGCAATCTGCAGTGCGTCGGCGCTGGAATACACCATGCGCACGTCCGCACCGTTCGCCCTGGCTTTGAGCAGGCTCATTTTTCCCGATCCCGGCACGCGCAGCATGTCGCCATAGGAGCACAGGATCACGCCGGGTTTGTTGGCCAGCTCGATGGCGTTGTCCACCCGGCCGATGGGCAGCACGCACACCGGGCAGCCGGGGCCGTGGATCATGTGGACGTTATCCGGCAGGAGGCCCTGCACGCCGTAGCGGAATATGGCGTGGGTGTGCCCGCCGCAGAATTCCATCAGGCCGTAGCTGCGCTCCGGCCGCACCGCGCGCGCAATGTCGTCCGCCAGCTTGCGCGCCAGATCGCCATCGCGGAATTCGTCGATGTATTTCATTCGGGTGAGGGGTGAGGCGTGAGGGGTGAGGCGTCAAGGGCTTCGGCGATTTCGGCAAACAGGGCCAGCGTCTTGGCGGCCTCTTCCGGGTCGAGGCGGTTGATGGCGTAGCCGACATGGACGATGACGTAATCGCCCACCGCTACATCGTCCACCATGGCGAGCGAGATCTGCTTGCGCACCTCGCCGACTTCCACGATGGCCAGTTCGTTTTCCAGAATTTCAGCCACCCGGGCCGGGATTGCCAGGCACATTATTCAAGTCCTCTGTTGATCGCCACCCACGCCTGCCCCAGGCTCAGGCCGCCATCGTTGGGCGGTACCTGCTGCGCTTCAAGAACAGTCAATCCTGCTCCGGTCAGCGACTCGCGCAAGTTCCGGCTGAGGATGGCGTTGAGGAAACAGCCGCCGCCCAGTGCGACAATTTTAATATCACTGCGCTGCGCGGCCTGCATCACCCATGCCGCCAGTCCCTGCGCCAAGGTAGCATGAAACAGCGCCGCGCCGAAGGCCGGATCGGGGGTGTCCGCCAGGGTGCCGAGCAGGGGGAGTAAATCCAGCGTGCCGTCCGCAGTGAATTCATAGCCATGGTGTAAAGGCATCACCGTGCCATGCACTTCTGCCAGTCCTTCCAGCAGCATGGCCGCCTGCCCTTCGAAGCTGGCCATGTCCCTGATCTGCAGCAGTCCGGCGGCGGCGTCGAACAGGCGCCCGCAGCTCGACGTGGATGGCGTATTGATGCCCTTCTCCAGCATCTGACGCAGCATCCCGGCGGCAGGTGTGGCGAAGCGCTGGCTGATTTCCTCGCCCCGTCCCAGCCGGTGCAGGGCGCTGGCGGCCATGCGCCACGGTTCGCGCGCGGCGCGGTCGCCGCCGGGCAGTGGCAGTGGGGCGAGATGGCCGAGACGTTCGCAGTGCCCACCTTCCACCCGCAGCAGTTCGCCGCCCCAGGCCGTGCCGTCGCTGCCCAGGCCGACCCCGTCGAGCGCCAGCCCCAGTGCGGGTTCTGCAATGCCATGCTCGGCCAGCACGGCGGCGATGTGGGCATGGTGATGCTGTACCGCCAGCGCCGGTATGCCGTGCCGGTGTGCAAATTCCAGCCCGAACCGGGTGCTGTGAAAGTCCGGGTGCAGATCATGGGCGACGATTTCTGGCTGGATTTCCAGCACGTTCATCAGGTGTGCCGCCGCCTCTTCCAGTGCCTCGCAGGCCGGGGCGTTGTCGAGGTCGCCCAGATGCTGGGAAACGAAAGCCTCGTTGCCGCGCGTCAGACATACCGTGTTTTTGAACCAGCCGCCGCAGGCCAGCACTGAAGGGCCGGAGTGGGGCAGGGTGATGGCGCGCGGGGTGTAGCCGCGGGCGCGGCGGATGAATGCGGGTGATGGGTGATGGGCAATGGGTGACGGGGTGGGCGCGGCGGTTTTTACCCATTCCCCATTCCCCATTCCCCATTCCCGGCCCACTCTCACCACGCTGTCATCGCAGCGCACCACGATATCGCGGTCATGCAGCACGAAAGGCATCGGCGATGCCGCGAAGCCGCGCCAGCGCTTCATCGTTGCCAATCACCAGCGGTTCGCCGCAGGGGTTGGCGCTGGTCATCACCAGCAGCAGGTCCTGGGGCTGAGACAGCCACTCGGTTCCGGATGGGCAACCCGCCGCTTCATGAAACAGCAGGTATTGCAGCGGCGTATAGGGCAGCATCGCGCCGAGCCAGGCGATGCCCGGCGCGATGCCCGGCAATGCCGCATCGCAGCCCGGCTGTTTGCGCAGCAGCACGATGGGACGTTCCTGCGTCTGCAGCAGCGTTGTTTCCGCTGTACTGATTTTTACTGTCTGGTCTAGCGATGCCGCATTGGCAGCCATGATGGCAAAGGGTTTTTCCTCGCGCTGTTTGCGCTCGCGCAGTGTGGCCACTGCTTCGGCATTGCGCGCATCGCAGGCGAGGTGGAAGCCGCCCAGGCCCTTGATGGCAAGGATTTTCCCCGCCTTGAGCAGCGTCATTGCTCCTGTGATGGCATCCTCTGTTTCAATGATCTGCCCGGCGGCATCGCGCATGGAAAGCTGCGGGCCACACACCGGACAGGCATTGGGCTCGGCATGAAAACGGCGCGTTTCGGGGTCGCTGTACTCCCGGTTGCACACCGGACAGAGCGGAAAGCTTGCCATGCTGGTGTAACGCCGGTCGTAGGGCAGATGCCGGGTGATGGTGTAGCGCGGGCCGCAGTCGGTGCAGTTGATGAAAGGGTAGCGGTAGCGGCGATCAGCCGGGTCGCACAGCTCTGCCAGGCAGGCGGGGCAGGTGGCGGTGTCGGGTGCGATGGCAGTGCGGGCCGGACCGCCCTGGCTTTCCTGTATGGAGAATCCCGGAAAAAGGGGAAGTGAGGTGTTTTCTTTTGTCTCCACTGCCTCGACCCGCGCCAGGGGCGGAGCATCCGATTTCAGGCGACGAACTAGCTCGCGGAGGGTATCTTCGTTGCCCTGGGCCGTGATTTCGACCCCCTCGCCATCGTTGCGTACCCAGCCGGTGACGCCGAGTTCCTGTGCCAGGCGATAGACAAAGGGGCGAAAGCCGACACCCTGAACCTGGCCGCGAACGCGGATGCGGGTGGTGGCATACCCGCTATGGTTCACCGGCTTTTTGCTCGTCCGGCTGACCTGTTTTCTGCTGTTCGGTTTCCTGATGTTCCTGGCCGGTTTCTTTTTTTGCCGCATCCTTCTCGGCTTTCTTGCGCTCGTTATAGCGCTGGACGAGTGCCCTGGATTCCGCCTGCGCCTTCTCTATGGCTTCCGGCGAAGGTTCGCCTGCGGGTTTTTCAAGCTTTTTAACGGTTTTCAGGTTGGCCTTCTCGCAGGGTGCTTCCTGATACACGGTTTTGCCGCCCGCATCCTGGCATCTGTAGACATCGGCCTGGGCCGGAAATGCCATGCCCATCATGCCGATCAAAAGTAATGCTTTCATGCCCCGTCCTTTTTTCCAGATTATGACAATGTCTGATGATATTACACTCCGCGGGTCCGTAGCCACTCCAGCCACTCGCCCATGCCTTCCCCGTTGGTGGCGGAAGTGAGAATCACGCGGATGCGGGGGTTGACCCGTTGCGCATAATCGATGCATTTTTGCACATCGAAGGACAGATAGGGCAACAGATCGACCTTGTTGAGCAGCATCAGGTCCGCGGCGGCGAACATGTCCGGATATTTGAGCGGCTTGTCCTCGCCCTCGGTGACGGACAGGATCACGACCTTGTGCGCCTCGCCCAGATCGAAGCTGGCAGGGCACACCAGGTTGCCGACATTCTCGATGAACAGCAGGCTGTGGTCGGCCGGTTTCAGGTCTTCCAGGGCGTGTTCGATCATATGGGCATCGAGGTGGCAGCCCTTGCCGGTGTTGATCTGCACGGCGGGAACGCCGGTGGCGCGGATGCGCTCGGCATCGAAACTGGTCTGCTGGTCGCCTTCGATCACCGCCACCGGCAACTCACCCCGCAGCAGATCGATGGTGCGGGTGAGCAGGGTGGTCTTGCCGGAACCGGGGCTGGAAACCAGATTCAGGGCAAAAATGCCCTGCGCGGCAAAATGCTGGCGGTTGTTCTGCGCATAGGCGTTGTTCTTGGACAGGATGTCCTGCTCGACCTGCACCCGGCGCGAAGTTTCGCCGTGAACATGCTCATGGCTGTGTTCGTGATTCGGACGGCGGAAGCGCAATTCGCCCTGATCGTGGCCGTGCACGTGAGGCTTGCCGCCGATTTTCAGTTCGCCGCCACCGCAGCCGCAGGTTGTACACATGTGTTTCTCCTGTAACGGGGAATGGGTGATGAGTCAGGGGTTTCACACCCATATCCCATCACCCATTACTCGTCACGCAGTCACTCCATTTCCAGTTCTTTGACCCGCATTTCCGTGCCGCCGGTGACTTCCAGCGGCAGGTCGCACTCGGGGCAAAGATCATAACGCTCGATCAGGGGCATCGATTTGCCACAGCTCAGACAGCGTCCCGTGCCCGGGGTTGCGATGATTTCCAGCCGCGCGCCATCCGCGATGCTGCCGCGCGTCACGGCGTCGAAGCAGAAGCGCATGGCTTCCACTTCGACCCCGGCAAGCTGGCCGATTTCCAGCCAGACGGCGTGGACTTTCTTGCTGTCATGCTGTGCGGCGCTGTTTTCGATAATCTCCAGCACGCTCTCGGCGAGCGACATTTCGTGCATCAGGCGTCAGCGGCCAAGGGCGCGCGCCGGGACAAGCGCAGCGCAAAGAGGAAGCTGCCCGCCACCACGGCGATGACGGCAAACCCCAGCATCAGTTCCCGCCCCTCGCTCCAGGCATCCACCGCAGGCGAGAAATATTTCGCGGTGCCGAAAGCCGCCACCAAGAGGCTCAGGGAGGCAATCGACAGGCTCATGACGCGCGAAGCCAGGCAGGCCATCTGGTTGCTGCGCTGGATGAGGCGGGAAATCCACAGGCCGTTGAGGCCGTCGGTCAGCATCATGCCGAGCATGAATGTGCCGCCCATCAGCAATGAATATTCCCATCCGCCCAGGCCGGCGGCGGCGACGGAAAACAGGGCAGCCTGGCTCATGGTGTCGAAAGACAGGGCGAACAGCGCGCCGACCAGTGCGACCAGTGCGGGGTGGCTGGCATGCTGGAGGCGCGCGAACCACGCGGCCCTTCAGTCCAATCGGGCGCACCACCTGATCAGGAGCGGCTTTCAGCACGGCAGCCAGATTCATCACCCCCAGCAGGATCAGGAAAATGATCGAGATCCAGGCGCCTGCATCCTCCAGCCAGAGCGGGGCTTTCCATTCCTGCGCCAGCACGCCGACGCTGATGGCGACCGCCATGACGATGACGCCATGCCCAAGCGAAAACAGGAAGCCGCACCAGCGCGAAACGCGCCGCTCGGCGGCAGCGTTGAAGCGAGTCAGGCCGTCGATAGTGGCGAGGTGGTCGGGGTCGAAACCGTGCCGCATGCCGAGCGCGAAAACCAGCGCCAGCAGCGCGGAAAAATTGGCGGGGATTTGTTCCATGGGGTGCCTTTATGTTGAACCCGGATATGCCTATATTACCTTGACCTGCACCAGTTCTTCCCCTGTGGGGTCAACCACGTGCACGGCGCAGGCGATGCAGGGGTCGAAGCTGTGGATGGTGCGCAGGATCTCGATCGGCTGTTTCGGGTCGTGCAGCTTGTGCCCCTTGAGCGCGGCTTCGTAAGGGCCGTCCTGCCCGGCCGTGTCGCGCGGCCCGGCATTCCAGGTGGAGGGGACGACCGCCTGATAGTTGTCGATGATCTGGTCCTTGATGACGATCCAGTGCGCCAGCGCGCCGCGCGGCGCCTCGGTATAGCCCACGCCTTTGGCCAGGGCGGGCCAGGAGGAAGGCTCCCACAGGGTTTCGTTGAAGGTGCGCACATCGCCTGCCTTGATGTTGGCCAGCAACTGGTCGTACCAGCCCTGCATGGCGTCGACGATGATCTTGGTTTCCAGCGTGCGTGCGGCGGTGCGGCCCAGAGTGGAGTACAGGGCGCCAACCGGCAGGTCCAGCTTGTTCAGCGCCATGCCGACCAGATCCCTGGTCTGTTCATGACCCCTGGCGTACAGCATCAGCACCCGCGCCAGCGGGCCGACCTCGACCGCCTTGCCGCGCCAGCGCGGCGACTTCATCCAGGAATAGGAGGCGTCGGTATCCAGATGCTGGTAGGGCGGCTTCGGGCCGGTGTAGTTGAGCGTGGTTTCGCCCTGGTAGGGGTGCAGGCCTTTTTCCTTGCCGCCGCTGTAGTCGTACCACGAGTGAGCGACGTATTCCTGAATCTGGTCGTCGGCATTGAGGTCCACCGGGTGGATTTTGCTCAGATCGCGGTCGAGGATCACGCCGGAGGGAATCAGGAAGCTGGCCGGGTCGTCCATGCCCTTTTCCGGGAAATCGCCATAGGTCATGAAATTGCCGATGCCTTCGCCCTGCTGTGCCCAGTCCTTGTAGAAACCGGCGATGGCCAGCGTGTCCGGCACATAAACCTGATCGACGAAGTCGCGCATCTGGGTGATGAGATTTTTAACCTTTTCCAGCCCCACCATGTTGAGTGCGGTCGCCCCGGCGCCGCCGCGATAGTGCGGCCCCTTGCCGTGGCCCTTATGGCCAGGATGGACGCTGATGGCGCAGGGCACCCCGCCCACCACGAAATTGGGATGCGGATTCTTGCCGCCGAAAATGGTGTGCAGTTGCGCTACGTCCCTTTGCCAGACGAGAGCCTCGAAATAATGCGCCACTGCCATCAGGTTGGCTTCGGGCGGCAGCTTGTAGGCCGGATGGCCCCAGTAGCCGTTGCTGAAAATGCCTAACTGGCCGGATTCGACAAAAGTCTTGAGCTTCTTCTGCGTATCGGCGAAATAGCCCGGCGAGGATTTGGCATAGCTCGACAGGCTCTGCGCCAGTTCCGATGTGCGTTTCGGATCGGCCTGGAGCGCCGAGACCACGTCCACCCAGTCGAGCGCGTGCAAATGGTAGAAGTGCATCACATGGTCGTGCACATACTGGGCCGCGATCATCAGGTTGCGGATCAGCTGGGCGTTGGGCGGGATCTTGTAATCGAGCGCGTTTTCCACCGCGCGCACCGAGGCGATGCCATGCACCAGCGTACACACGCCGCAGATGCGCTGCGCAAAGGCCCAGGCATCGCGCGGGTCGCGGCCCCTGAGGATGATTTCGATGCCGCGCACCATGGTGCCGGCGCTCGAAGCCCGGGTGATTTCACCCAGGTCGTTGGTTTCCGCCTCGATGCGCAGGTGGCCTTCGATGCGGGTGATGGGGTCGACGACGATACGCTGGCTCATGATGCGTCTTCCTGTTTAAGATGTTCGGCCACCAGTTCGGTGATGCCGATCATTTTGGTTTCCATCTTGTAATGCTCCAGACCTTCCTCGAGCACATTGCGGCAGTTGGCGCAGGCGGTGACCATGGTGCCCGCGCCCGTGCCTTCGATCTGGCGCTTCTTGATTTTGAATACCTTGAAGCGCAATTCCTCGGCCTCGGTGATTGCCGATACCCCGCCCCCGCCGCCGCAGCACCAGTTGTACATGCCGGGATCTTCCATTTCACGGAAATCGCTGGCCACCATGTTGATCAGGTTGCGCGGCTCGGCCACGATGCCGCCGCGCCGCACGATCTGGCAGGGGTCGTGCAGGGTAAGCGCCGCATCGGTCTTGCCCTCGGTCTTGAGCCGCCCATCCTTGCGCAGCTGGTCGAGCAGTTCCAGCACGTGCACCACTTCGAATTTGTAAGGCCGGCCGATGAGGTTCGGGCCTTCCCAGCGCAGGGCGGAGAAGGCATGTCCGCATTCCGGGCTGATGACGGTTTTCACGCCGAGTTTTTCCGCCGCATCGACCACGCGCGCGACGATTTGCCGGGCGATGTCGGAAACGCCGATCTGGATGCCGCTGTTGGTGGCCTCGAAGGCTTCGCTGGAAACCGTCCAGCTGATGTCGGCCTGTTTGAAAATGCGTGCCAGCGAGCCGAGGTATTCCGGGTAGCCGAGGATTTCCATCGAGGACATGATCACCAGGTAATCCGCCCCGGCCTGGTCCACCGGGATCTCGATGCCGGTTTCCTCCTCCTGCCCGCGCACCTGGGCCATGAATGCCTTGGTCTGGATGCCCATCGGGCTGCCCAGTTCGATGGATCGGCGCGTGGCCTCGACCAGCCCGGCCGGGGCATGACCGGATGCCGCCATGCCCTCGCGCATCTTGCGGATCATGTAGGTGATGTCGTTGCCGACCGGGCACACCAGGGTGCAGCGCCCGCACAGGGTGCAGCTGTCGTACACCAGCGGGCTCCATTCCGCCAGCTCCGCATCGCTGACGGATTCGCCCAGGCCAAGCAGCGCTGCCAGCTTGCCGAGCAGGGTGTATTCGCGCTTCCATAGCTTGCGCAGGGGCTCCAGCTTGTGGATCGGGGTGTATTTCGGGTCGCCGGTTTCGGTGTGGAACAGGCAGGCATCGGCACATAGCCCGCAATGCACGCAACTGTTGAAAAAGCTGGCGATGGGGGCATCCATCACCTCGCGAAAGGCGTCGAGGCCGCGTTCCAATGAGGCAGTCATAATGTTGCCTCCGAACGAGTGTCACTGTATCCGTTACCGCTGCGTCGGCAACCGAGATTATTCGCGGCCAGTCGCACCCATGCTTCGCACGGACCCTGCTCCTTGCTCATAATCTTGCTCCTTTATGTCCCAGCGCATCGCCGTTGTACCAGCGGGAGATGAACAGCGAGACGGTATGAAAGAGTTTGGTGAAGGGCATGCAGACCAGCAGCAGTTCCACGCTCAGGATGTGCAGCGCCAGCATCTGGGTGTAGGGCAGCAGCAGGTGGTGAAAGGCCAGGTAGCCGCTCAGCAGCGGGGCCATGGTCAGTGCCCAGGATGCATAATCGTCGAAAGTGGAGAGGAAGCGCTTGACCGGGTGGTACAGGCGATAGCCCAGCATCAGCAGCAGCGCCACGATGGTCAGGAGGGAAATGCCGTCCACCAGCGGGGTCGGCAATGCCGGCCAGCTCAGGCCGGTGGTGTTGCGGAACAGCTCGATGTGGGGCGCAAAGAACAGCAGGGCGATGAAAAAGCCGAGGTGGAAGGTATAGCCCATGAGATAAGTCGGGAAGGTCCGCTTCAGCAGGGTCCTGTCCGGCAGGGAGCGGCTGAAGATGGTTTTCCATCCTGCTCCAGCCTTGCCCGGACGCGGCGTGGAAAGATCTTTTTTGCGCCCCAGACTGAAGATTTCGAACAGTTTGAGCAGCATCCCGATTATGAAGACCGCCAAGGCGATTTGCAGGCCCGGGCCACGGGCCCAGAGGAGCAAGTCCATATCGCTCATTCTATTTCTCCAGGTCGTTCACCGTCACGCTCTGATGCCCTTTTCTGGCGACATCCTTGACGTGACGGTTGTGCATGGCGATGGCCGCCCCTGTGGCGATACCCGCTGCGGCGGCAACGGCAGCGGCCCGACCCACGGGCGTGATCGGCGTCGACAGGGGGTGGTAGAAGCTGCCGGCATCCCAGAAATTGGGCTCGGAACAACCCAGACAGCCATGGCCGGATTCAATCGGGAAACTGGTGCCCTGGTTCCACTTGGTGGTGGCGCAGGCATTGAAAGTGGTCGGCCCCTTGCAACCCAGTTCGAACAGGCACCAGCCATTGCGGGCACCCTCGTCGTCGAAGGTCTTGGCAAACTTGCCCTGGTCGTAGAAGGGGCGGCGGTAGCAGCGGTCGTGGATGGATTCGCCATAGAAGGCCTTGGGCCGCCCCAGGCCATCCAGCTCGGGCAGGGTGCCAAACGTCAGATAATGCGCCAGCACGCCGGTGATCACCACCGGAATGGGCGGGCAGCCGGAAATATTGATGATCGGTTTGTCCTTGATGATGTCCGATACCGCTACCGCGCCGGTGGGATTGGGGTTGGCGTGCGGCAGGCCGCCGAAAGCCGCGCAAGTGCCGACCGCCACGATCGCCGCCGCGCCTTTGGCCGCTTCGTGCAGCATGTCGAGATTGCTGATGCCGGCAATGGTGGAATACACCCCGCCGTCCTTGGTGGGAATCGAGCCATCCACGATCAGCAGGTATTTGCCGAAAAACTGCTTCATCGCGGCTTCGCGTGCGGCCTCTGCCGCTTCGCCCGAAGCTGCCTGCAGGGTGTGGTGATAGTCCAGCGAAATGGCGTTGAGGATCAGACCTTCCAGGGTAGGGGAGTGGGAGCGGGTGAGGGATTCGGTGCAGCCGGTGCATTCCTGGAACGAGAGCCAGATCACCGAGGGGCGCTGCGCCTTGTCCAGCGCGGCGGCAATGGCCGGGACCATGCTGCCGGGCAGCGCCATGAGCGAGGCCATGGCGCCGCAGAATTTGAGAAAGCCGCGGCGGGATATGCCCTGCTCGCGCAACAATGCACCCAATGATTGCTCGTCACTCATCGTGCTCTCCTTTTGTTGCGACACTCAGGCGCTCGCGCAGGGCTCGTGCGGCCTCGGCCACATCCTCTGCCGGGGTTTGCAGGAGGGACGGGCAGCGCGTCACCTCGATCGATTCCGCCACGACTTCCTCTGCGCCATTGCGGTGGATCACCCACCACACGCCATGCAGTGCCGTTTCCCTGATCCGGGTCGGGACCCAGCGCCTGGATTTCGGCGCTGACCTCGCCTTCTCCCAGCGCTTCCTGCAGGGCTTCGTAATCCCCCGGCTGAAGCGGCAGGCCGTTCAGTTGCACGCTGCCGCCCTCGCCAGTTTGCGCCAGCCTGTCCAGCAGCGCCGCGATTTCATGCAGCAGGGGCGCGGCGTTGCTGCTCATGCCTGCCAGCCCCGTATCAGCTCGCCAGCTTTCGCGCAAACCAGCGGAAGCGCCCCGGCCACCGCGTCGGAGGGCGTTTCGCCCCAGTCGATCGTGCCAGGCTGGATGCCGATCAGCGCCCTGCGTGGCGGCAGGCTGCCGGTCAGATGGGCGATGGCCAGCAGGTCCAGCAGCCCCACCTCATGCACGCTGCGTTTGCCGCCCGCGCCCAGGAAGCTGTCCATCCCGGCGTCGCGAAACACTCTGACTGTGCCGGGCTTATCCCCCAGTTCGGCGGCATCGATGACGAGCAGGCATTCCACCTCGCTGATCGGCCCTGCCAGGCTGAAACTCAGGGTGCCGCCATCCATGAATTCGACGTCATGGTGGCCGGAAAATTCATTTTGCAGTTGCCGCATGGCGTGGATTCCCGCGCCCTCGTCCTGCAGCAGGGTATTGCCGATGCCGAGCACCAGAATACGCGAGGAGTGGAGATGGGATGTCACGATTCAGCGCGCAAGAAACAGACGGAATGGTGCCTGACGGCAGCAGTGCAGCAACGGTTGAGCATGGCGCCTCTCCCCGGCCAGGCAAGTGTTTCCAAGCTAGCACCAGAGGGGGGAAAAATCAATGCGCATTGTCACCAGAGATTTTTCACCAAAACAAATGGGGCCAGCGCATCGCTGCACTGGCCCCGCTTTGGTCAACAACACAGGGGCGTATGATCCGCCCCGCATGCTCAGTTTTTCAGACAGTCACTCATGAACTTCTTGCGCTCGTCGCCCTTGAGCGCCTTGTCGCCAGCTTCCTTGTTGCACTGGGTCATTTTGTTCTGCTGAGTGGTCTTGCCGCTGGCGGCTTCCGGTTCTTTGCCGCTCAGGCAACTGCTCATGAACTTCTTGCGCTCGTCGCCCTTGAGGCGCCTTGTCGCCAGCTTCCTGGTTGCATTGCGTCATCCTGTTCTGCTGCGGCGTCTTGTCGCTGGCCGCTTCGGTTGCTTTTCCGCTCAAGCAGTCTTTCATGAAGACTTTGCGCGCATCCCCTTTGAGATCCTGGGTTTTTGCGCTGGCATTGCACTCTTTCATTCTTTCCTGCTGAGGTCCGGCAAAAGCCAGAGGACTGGCCAGCATCAGGGCGATGGCGGCGATAATCAGTTTTTTCATGTTATTTCCCTTCTCAAAAATTAATGTCAGGAAGCGCCATCCTAATCCAAACCGGCTAGACGTTAAACAGGAAATTCATGACATCGCCATCATGTACGACATATTCCTTGCCTTCCGAACGCATTTTCCCGGCTTCCTTGGCGCCATGCTCGCCCTTGCAGGCCACGAAGTCATCAAAGGAGATGGTCTGGGCACGGATGAAGCCGCGTTCGAAGTCGGTGTGGATCACGCCAGCCGCCTGTGGGCCAGTGTCGCCGATATGGATGGTCCAGGCACGCACTTCCTTGACCCCGGCGGTGAAGTAGGTCTGCAGACCGAGCAACTTGTAGGCGGCGCGGATAACGCGGTTCAGGCCGGGCTCTTCGAGGCCCATGTCGGCGAGGAATTCTTTCTTGTCTGCCTCGTCCAGGTCTGCAATTTCGCCTTCGATGGCGGCGCAGATCGCGACCACGGGCGCACCTTCTTTTGCCGCGTGCTGCTCTACTTTTTCCAGGAAGGGGTTGTTGCTGAAACCGCCCTCATCGACGTTGGCGATGTACATGGTGGGTTTCATGGTCATCAGGCACAGCGGCTTGAGCAGGGCGGCATCTTCCTTGTCCAGCTTCAGGCTGCGGGCGGGCTGGCCTTGATCCAGCGTGGCACGAACTTTTTCCAGCAGCGCCATCACGCGCACGGCATCCTTGTCGCCGGATTTTGCCAGCTTGTTGCTGCGCAGTACCGCTTTCTCGACAGTTTCAAGATCGGCCAGGGCGAGCTCGGTGTTGATCACTTCGATATCGGAAATGGGGTCGACCTTGCCGGCCACGTGCACCACGTCCACATTTTCGAAGCAGCGCACCACATGGGCGATGGCATCGGTTTCGCGGATATTGGCGAGAAACTTGTTGCCCAGCCCTTCACCTTTGGAGGCGCCCGCCACCAGGCCGGCGATATCGACAAACTCCATGATCGCATGCTGCACTTTTTGCGGCTTGACGATTTCCACCAGTTTTTCCACCCGCGGGTCAGGAATTTCCACGATGCCGACATTCGGCTCGATGGTGCAGAAGGGATAGTTTTCCGCCGCAATCCCTGCGCTGGTAATGGCGTTGAACAGAGTGGACTTGCCGACATTGGGCAGGCCGACGATACCGCATTGGAGACTCATGTAAATCCTTTAAATATCAGTACCCAGCGACGCTCTGGGTGAGCGCTTCGGAAATCCCGCCTGACTTGGGAACGCAGGCAGGGGGCATTATTATAGCCTCCCCGGTAATTTGCTCCAAAAGGACCGCTAAAATTTTCTGATTTTATCCCAGTGGCTGGATGAGTCTTCCGTCGGGTTTTCTGCGGGCGGTTTGTTCTCGGCCATCAGGCGCATGAATTCAGCGACAGAAATTTCTTCCACTTCCGGCATTCTGCGCTCAGGGGTGCGCCTGCGTTCTTTCCATCCTGTAGGAGCCCCCTTGTCTTTTTTGCGGCGGTCTTGCCCGGTTCTCGGTTTGTGCTTGTCAGACATGGTGGTTTCAATTCCTCGTATTCTGTTGCCGTGATTTCTGCAACTTATTGTTGTGGCAGCAGAATAGCCGACTAAGCGAGGTGTGACAATCGTTTGATTGTTTGATTTCGGAGGGCGGATCAATTTGACAAGGGGGGGGTCAGCAGGGCGCGCTGTGCTTCATCCAGATAGCACCACTCGCCCTCCTTTAAGCCAAGTGATTCCAGCGTCAGGCGTCCGATGGCCGAACGCTGCAAGGCGCTGCAATGGTTGCCGGCCGCCGCCAGCATGCGTTTGACCTGATGGTATTTGCCTTGCTCCAGAATGATTTCAAGGCGGTGCGTATCCAGCGCGCGGCAGCTTACTGCCGCCAGCGGAGCCGGTTCGTCATGGAGTTGCACGCCAGACAGCAAATGCGCCACCAGTTCCGGGGTGGCCGGGTCATGTGTGGTGGCGATGTAGATTTTTGGCACATGGTGTTTCGGGGAGGACTGGGCATGAATGAAGGGGCCGTCATCGGACATCAGCAAGAGTCCGGTGGTGTCATGGTCGAGGCGCCCAACCGGTTGCACATCGCGCCAGGTGAATTGTTCCGGTAGCAATTTCAGCACGCCGGGGTGGTGGCTGGCCTTTCTGGAGCACTCAAAGCCGGCAGGCTTGTTCAGCGCGATATAGACATGCTCGCGATAAACCCAGGGCTCATCGAAAAGCATGAATGTCAGGCCGGTGGTTTCAAGTCTGGCGCGATAGTCGGTGACAGTCTCGCCGCCAATGGAGACTTCGCCGTGCGCGATCAATTGCTGGCATCCCTTGCGGGTGCCAAAACCTTGCGATTGCAGGATGCGGTCCAGCGTCTGTTTGCTCACCAGCGGCCTTTCCCGTTGCCGAAAAATAATCAGGCAGGCAGTTTATCCCAGAACCAGAAGGCCCGCCATGAAGCGGGCCTTCGTGTGGCTTGATGAGCAGGCGCTGTTTTTGTCAGTGCTGGGTCTTGAGGCTGGCGTCGAAAATCGCAGCGGCATTTTCCGGAAACTGGAATTCGGAGAAAGTGCGGTGGATTTCCGATTTGTTGCTTTCGGCTTTGCTGTCCTTAAAGCAGATGCCGATTGACCGTCCGTTCGAGGCCAGGGTGGTGAAGGCATAGCGCCACCATTGCGCTTCGGCGAGACGCTCGCGCAACTCCTGTTCATTGCTGATTTCTATGCCGGCTTTTTTCAGGGAATCCAGGAAAACATCAAAGGATTCATTACTAAGGCTGCCCATCTTACCCTCCGTTAAATGACCGGTGGCGATCCACCATGGAGCAGTTAACGTTGTGGCCTGAATCAGGGTTGACAGAAAGAAGATGAATTGTTTGTTATGTTGCGTCCTGCTTTGGGGGCTTGGTGTGCAGTTTGAGCATGGCAGCTGAAAAATCGCCCGCCAGCAGTTGTGGCAGAAGGGGCAGGCTTTTGGCGATGGCAGCATCGATCAGTTCCTGTTCCTCGCGCCCGGCAGGGTGCAACACAAAATCCGATACCTGGGATTTGTCGCCAGGGTGGCCGATGCCCAGGCGCAGGCGCCAGAAACCGGGTGTGCCAAGATGCGCGATGATGTCGCGCAGACCGTTGTGCCCGCCATGGCCGCCGCCTTTCTTGAGGCGGATATCTCCTGGCGGCAGGTCAAGCTCGTCGTGTATCACCAGAATTTCTTCCGGGGTGATTTTATAGAAAGCACAGAGCGCTCCCACGGCCTGCCCGCTACGGTTCATGAATGTGGCGGGTTTCAGCAGCCAGGTCTCATGTCCGGCGAGGTGAATACGCGCTGCCAGGCCATGAAATTTCTTGTCCTGGTTAAACGAGGCGGCGCCACGAGCCGCCGCGATGCGATCGACCCACCAGAAACCGGCATTGTGTCGGGTGTCTTCATATTCCCGGCCGGGGTTGCCGAGTCCTACGATCAGCCGAATGGGCGGCATCTGTTTTCGTCCTTATGAATAAAAAAGCCCGTCATGTATTACTGACGGGCTTTGCGGCTTTTAGCGCCAGAAGCGCATGGATCAGGAAGCGGCTTCTTCTTCGCCTTCGCCTGCTGCTGCTTCCTCAGTTGCGCCGCCACCGCGTGGGGTTGGAATGGCTACAACTGCGGCATCGTCACCGTGCGCCAGTTGCGCGAATTCCACGCCCTTGGGCAGTTTGACTTCGGACATGTGGATGGAGTGGCCAGCAGCCAGGTTGGACAGGTCCACTTCGATGAACTCTGGAAGATCCTTGGGCAGGCAGTTTACGTCTGCTTCGGTCATGATGTGATTCACGGAGCTGCCAGTCAGTTTCACGCCCGGTGCGATATCTTCATTGATGAAGTGGAATGGCACTTTCATGTGAATCTTCTGCTTTGCGTTGACGCGCTGGAAATCCACATGCAACACCAGTTGCTTGAAGGGGTGCATCTGGTAATCGCGCAGCAGAACCTTTTCCTTCTTGGAATTCAGGTTCATGGTGAGAATGGAAGAGTGGAAGCTCTCATGACGCAGTGCGTGATAGATTTCATTGTGATCCAGCTCGATCACGACGACTTCTTCGCCGCTGCCATAGACGATGGCAGGGGTTTTGCCAGCATGGCGGAGACGGCGGCTCGCACCCGTTCCCTGCACCGTGCGCAAGGTTGCGTTAAATTCAATAGTCATTGTATTACTCCAAGGTTAACTAAAAACCACCCGCGACCAGGTGGTGTTGCAAGCATGCAAACCGGTTGATCCGGCTTGCCCGCTATTCCATGAACAAGGAACTGACTGAGTCCTCGTTGCTGATTCTGCGTATTGTCTCGGCCATCAGTTCGGCGACCGAAAGCTGGCGGATACGGCCGCAATTCCTGGCTTCTTCGCGCAGCGGGATGGTGTCGGTCACCACCAGTTCGTCGAGATGGGAATTCATCACCCGCTCGACCGCGCTGCCGGACAGTACCGGGTGAGTACAGTAAGCCAGTACCCGCTCTGCACCGTGCTCCTTGAGCGCAGCGGCTGCTTCGCACAGGGTGTTGGCAGTATCCACCAGGTCGTCCATCAGGATGCAGGTGCGGCCCGATACGTCGCCGATGATGTGCATCACCTTGGCCACATTGGGCTTGGGGCGGCGTTTATCGATGATCGCCAGATCCGATTCCAGGCGCTTGGCCAGGGCGCGTGCACGCACCACGCCGCCTACGTCCGGCGAAACCACCATCAGGTTCTTGTGGTCATGCTTCCAGATGTCGCCCAGCAGGATGGGGGCGGAATAAACATTGTCCACCGGGATGTCGAAGAAGCCCTGAATCTGATCGGAATGCAGATCCATGGTCAACAGCCGGTCAACACCCACGCTCTGCAGCATGTTTGCCACGACCTTGGCGGTGATGGCCACGCGAGCGGAGCGCGGACGGCGATCCTGGCGGGCATAACCAAGGTAAGGAATGGCGGCAGTAATGCGTCCGGCGGAGGCGCGCTTCAGCGCGTCCACCATGACCATCACTTCCATCAGTGTGTCGTTGGTTGGCATGCAGGTGGATTGCAGTACGAAAACGTCCCTGCCGCGTACGTTTTCAAGCAATTCAACCATCACCTCACCATCCGAGAAGCGCCCGACGACTGCGCGCCCCAGGTGAATGTTGAGGTGCTTCACCACTTCTTCGGCAAGCCGTGGATTGGCGTTGCCGGTAAAAACCATCATGCTGCCGTACGCCATGAGGTGCCTATCTCAGCGAATAAAAAAACAAAGGGGCGGGGTTTTGAATGCCCGCCCCTGGAATTTGGCTGGGGAGGTAGGGATCGAACCTACGAATGCCGGAATCAAAATCCGGTGCCTTACCACTTGGCGACTCCCCAAAAAATCTAGTCTGCATAATCCCTTAACGGATGCCGGTCCATGCCTCGCGCCATAAAACCCTGCCACTCTGCAGGTTTGCGCGCCAGCACCTGGTTTGCTTCGTCTTCAGAGCCGAACTCGGCGAAGACGCACGCGCCAGATCCCGTCATCCTGGCGGCTCCATACTGATCAAGCCAGTCCAGATACTCAGCCACCTTGGGATACCTCTCGCAAACAACCGCTTGTAAATCGTTACGCAAATCGGCTGTCAGGAGGAGCGGTATTTTGATCGAAGTCGTGTTTCGTGTCAATTCCGGCGCAGCAAAAATCTCTGCCGTCGGCACCGAAACGGGCGGGACCAGCACGACATACCAGGCGGCTGGCAGATGGATGGGCTGTAACCGCTCGCCTATCCCTTCGGCAAAAGCGCTTTCACCGAAGATGAATACCGGAACGTCGGCGCCCAGTTGCAGGCCCAGTTGCTGCAATTCTGCGCGCGCGAGCTTGAGATTCCACAGGCGGTTCAGGGCCAGCAGGGTGGTGGCTGCGTCAGAGCTGCCGCCGCCCAGGCCGCCACCCATCGGCAGGTGTTTTTCCACTGCGATTTCAACGCCCAGTGTGCAGCCGCAGTGTTCCTGCAGCAGGCGCGCAGCGCGCACCACCAGGTCTTTTTCCGGAGGGACGCCGACGAGTCCGGTGCTGCGTATTATCCGCCCATCATCGCGCACCCTGAAGCGCAGGCTGTCTCCGTAGTCGATGAAGCGGAACACGCTTTGCAACAGGTGGTATCCATCCGGGCGCCGTCCCACCACGTGAAGGAACAGGTTGAGTTTGGCCGGAGCGGGGTAAGTGATGTCGCTGCCGCTCATGGCAGTTCCCAGCTGTCTGCTATCAGCTTGAGTTCCAGCGTGCCATTACGCATCACGATCCGGGAAGGCAGGACGTAATTTCCTTCCATGCGGTAATCCAGGTATTCGATCTCCCACTCTTGCTGGCGCAGCCGGGTAATGCGCATGCCCTCATCGCGTTCGCTTTCGGCTGTGCTGTCGGGCGACGGGCGGGCGAGTACCCAGTATTGCATGCCATCCAGCGGCAGGCGCCAGCCCAGCACTTGTTCGGTCAGCTCGGCCGGGCTCTGCGCAGTGTAATGGCCATCCGGGGTATCCAGCGTCACGATTCCAGCCTTGCGCTGAATGCGTGCCACCGTCTGCCCGAGCGGGGAGCGGAGCTGAATCTCGTCTTCATTCGCATGGTGCCGCCAGCTCAGGTTGCCGGAAAACCCCTGCCCGTCATGACGCACGCCAATCCGGCCATTCAGCAGAAATGTTTCCGGAGCGGCTTGTGTTGCTGTCATGGCGGGAAGCTTGAGGGGAGGCGTTGCGCAGCCGCCCAGTAGAAGCAAGCCCAGCAGTCCCAGGAAAAAGCTCAGCCTGGCCATGAAGCTGCTACTTGAATTTCTGCATGACATTGCGCAGCGCATCACTCCCGGGGGCCAGTTTCAGGGCGGATTGCCATACCTTGCGTGCCTCGTCGCGTTGCCCCTGGACCCACAGCACCTCGCCGAGGTGGGCTGCAATTTCAGGATCCTGACGCAGAGCGTACGCTTTTTTCAGCCATTCGGATGCCTTGTCATAAGCGCCCAGGCGGTAATGCGCCCAGCCCAGGCTGTCCATGATGAGGGGGTCGTTGGGGGCCAGGGAGAGCGCTTTTTCTGTCAGTTGCAGTGCCTCTTCGAGACGAATGCCGCGTTCCGCGAAGGAGTAGCCAAGGGCGTTATAGGCGTGGGCATTGTCGGGCTTGAGCTGAATCAGCTGGCGCAGGTCTTTTTCCATCACATCCAGCAGGTTGAGCTTTTCGGCAGCCATGGCGTGGTCGTATAGCAGTTCGGGCTGATTGGGCAGTTTTTCCAGCCCCTTTCCCAGCACCTCGAAGGCTTCCTGATGCTGTTTTGCTTCGCGCAGCAATTGCGCCTCGGCCTGGATCAGCAAGGTTTTCTGTGCGATGTCCTGGGGCTGAATCTGCTGCAGGTGGGTGCGCGCCATATCCAGCTTGCCCTGTTTCGCCAGGATGCCGGCATAGCGAATCTGTGCGTTAAGGTAATGCTCCCCGGGGCCTACACGCGCGAACCACTCGGCGGCCTGTTCCAGTTGCTTGCGTTCATCTGCAATCTGTCCGAGGTAGAAATGGGCCAGGTCCTCATCCTTGTACCCTGCACCAAGCGCCTGTTTCAGATAGGTTTCGGCCACATCGAGGTCGGAAGCCTGCAGGGCGAGCAACCCAACTGCAAAAGCGATTTCAGCATTGTTGGGCGCAGCTTCCAGCACGCGCTGGAACTCGGCGCGGGCCTGCGGGTAGGATTTTTCGCTTACCAGCAGGCGGGCGTAGGCGAGGCGTACCTCAATAGACTTCGGGTGCTCGTTCAGAAACGCACGGTAGTATTCCAGGGCGTCGCTGGCAGAAACCTGCTGCAATGCCTGCCCGTGGAACATGGCCGCAGGCTCCCAGCCGGGGCGCAGGCGCTCGGCCTGCCGCAATTCGGCAACCGCTTCCTGGCGCTTTCCGGCGCTCCACGCTGCCTGGGCAATCGCAAAATGTGCCTCGGCGCTTCCCAGGTAGGGTTTGGCAAGCTCCTGTACCAGCGCCAGTACGGCCTCACGGTCGGGCTGCCGTGCCAGCATCTGGTTCAGGTGGAGAAACGCGGCAGCGCGGCTTTCTCCCTCGGCGGCAATCAGTTTTTCAAGGTGGGGGCGCGCTTCGTTCAGGCGGCCGCTGTTGATCAGCAGCGCGGCCGCTGCCTGGGTGGCCTGGGAAGAGTCCGGGTCGAGGGTTTGCCACAGCGTTGCGGCATCGCCGGCCTGTGCGGCTTGCCGGCCCTGAATGGCGGTTTCCGTTGCGCGCTTTGCCAGGCGGGGATCCTGGGTCTGTTTTGCCAGATCCAGCAGTGCTTCAGCGGCCAGCTCCGGCTGGCCGCGCTGCAATGCCACTTCGCCTATCAGGTACTGATAAAGCGACTGCGACGTCAATTCCAGATTGGGAAGGGGCGGTTTTTTCTCTTCTGCCTGGATTTGTTCCACCGGAGCGGCCGGTGGTTTGGCCTGCATTGGCGCGCACGCCGCCAGCGCCAGCAGAGAGGAGGTGAATAATGCAGATTTGAGTTTCGGGGTAGGCATCTTGTGAGCTCGGTGTCTCAAGTATAATGAGTGCCTGCCAAGTATAGGCACAACCCTTTGAACTGGCTACTCTGAAACTCATGGCTGAAATGCTGCCTTCCCTCCGTGCCCGCAATCTGAGCCGCCGCTATGGCAGGCACATGGCGCTGGAAGCGCTTGATCTGGAATTGCATCCGGGCGAGGTGCTGGGCCTGCTCGGACCAAACGGTGCGGGAAAATCGACCACCATGCGGATTTTGACCGGCAATCTGGCACCCGATACCGGCAGCGTTGAAATTTGCGGCGTGGACCTGCATGAAGAGCCGGTAGCGGCAAAAATGCACCTTGGCTACCTGCCGGAAGTGCCGCCTCTGTATCAGGAAATGACGGTGAGCGAATATCTGCATCTGGCGGCACGTTTGCACCGTGTGCCGGAATCCGGCGTGGGCGCCGCAGTGATACAGGCCCTGCAACGCTGTGATCTGGCTGGAGTGGCGAACCGCGTGATTGGCAATCTGTCCAAGGGTTACCGGCAGCGGGCGGGGTTTGCCCAGGCGATCGTCCATGCGCCTGCCGTAATCGTTCTGGATGAGCCGACAGCAGGACTGGATCCGCTGCAGATTCGCGAAATTCGTGACTTGATCACGGAACTGGGCCGCGCCCATAGCGTTATTCTTTCCACTCATTTTCTGCCTGAAGCCGAAGCGCTCTGCAACCGGGTGTTGATCCTGCGTCAGGGCCGGGCGGTCTTCAGCGGCCGGGCAGAAGATTTGCGGGAACAGTGCACTGGCAGTAGCCTGGAAGACTGTTTCGTCCATCTGACCCGGCCGGAGGCAGCATGATTTTTACCATTGCAGCCAAAGAACTCAGGACGCTGTTCAGCTCGCCGCTTGCCTGGATTACGCTGGGCGTGTTGCAGGGAGGACTGGCGTGGCTGTTTCTCAACCAGGTCGATGCTTTTCTCGGCGTGCAGGCGCAACTGGCACTGCTTGCCAACCCGCCGGGAGTGACTGAAATGGTGGCGGCGCCCCTGTTCTGGGCGGCAGCCATGCTGCTGCTGGTGGTGACGCCCATCCTCGCCATGCGGCTGGTTGCTGAAGAGCGCCGCAGCCAGACCTTGCCTCTGCTGCTTTCCGCCCCGGTTTCACTCGCGGATATCGTGCTGGGCAAGTTTCTCGGGCTGTGGGTTTTTCTCTGTCTGGTCGTGATGCTGACCACGCTCATGGCGCTTTCGCTCCGCGTCGGCGGGCAGCTCGATATGGGCCTGCTGCTCGCCAACCTGACAGGCATTGTGTTGCTGGCAGCCTGTCTTGCCGCGCTCGGCCTGTATTTTTCCTGTCTTACCGCACACCCCGCCGTGGCTGCCATTAGCGGTATCGGCGCCTCTCTCGGTTTGTGGCTGCTGGATGTCGTTTCAAAGGATCTGGGCGCCTGGCATGCGCTGTCGCTGCTGTGGCATTTCGAGCGCATTAGCCGGGGCTTTCTGAATAGTGCCGATGTGGCCTATTTTCTGCTGTTCACAGCTACTTTCCTGATGCTGGCGGTGCGCCGGCTTGACCGGGATCGGGTGCGCGGCTGAATTCCATGAAAATATTTTCTCAACTCCAATTCTGGCTGCGTCGCCACCCCCGGATTTATGCGCTGATGCTGATGGTTATCGTGAGTGCTGCAGGTGTGCTTTCCCAGCGTTACGACTGGCAGCGGGATGTCACCCAGAATGGGCGTCATACGCTGAGCCAGGCCAGCAGCAACGTGCTGCGCGAGATGCCGGGAGTAGTGAGCATCACTGCCTATGCCACTTTGCAGGATGCGCAGCTTGGCGACCTGCGGCGGCCCATTCGTGATTTTGTTGCCCGCTATCAGGGGCTCAAATCGGATATCAAACTGGGTTTTGTCGATCCGCTGACTCAGTCAGAACAGGCGCGCAAGGCAGGGGTGCGCGTCAATGGAGAAATGGTGCTGAGTTACGGCGAGCGCAGCGAACACCTTACGACGCTGAACGAACAGGACTTCACCAATACCCTGATGCGTCTTGCCCGGGGTCATGAGCGGCTGGTCATGAGCGTGAGCGGGCATGGCGAGCGCCGGCTGGATGGCGGTTCACCGCATGATCTGGGGGGGTTCGGGCGCCAGCTGGCCTACAAGGGGTTCCGCAGCGCCGCATCGAGCCTTGCGCTGGTGGCGGAAGTGCCTGCCGAAGTTAGTGTGCTGCTGCTCACCCAGCCGCGCACACCCGTTCCGCAAGGCGAAGTAGACAAGATCAGGCGCTACCTTGCGCGTGGCGGTAGCCTGCTATGGCTGCTGGAGCCTGGCCCGCTGCAGGATTTGCAGCCCATCGCCGAAGCGCTGGGCCTGGTGCTGACGCCGGGCGTAGTGGTCGACCCCGCCGCACGTGAAGCCGGGTTTGCGCTGGCAACGGCGGTGGCTGCACAGTACGGGCCGCATGCGGTGACCGCGCAGTTCGACCTCGTCACACTCTATCCTCATGCCCGGGCCGTGGGCATGAATGATGATCCGGCCTGGCATGTGACGCCGTTGATCGAGAGCTCTGCCCGCGCCTGGGTAGAGAATGGCGTAGCGGATGAGCGGGCTACGTTCAACGAGGGCCAGGATGTTCCAGGGCCGGTGGTGATCGGCTGGGCGCTGGAGCGGGAGCGCGACGATCTCAGGCAGCGTGTGGCCGTGATCGGCAGCGGAGATTTTCTGGCCAATGCGACTCTTGGCAATGCCGGCAATCTCGATCTCGGCATCAACCTGTTCAACTGGCTGGCGGGGGATGCAAAGCTGATTTCCATCCAGCCCAAAAGTACGCTGGATGCGACGCTGAATATTGGCAAAACGGGGGCGATGGTGCTTGCATCGGGTTTCCTTCTCGTTCTGCCCTTGTCCTTTTTTGTGATCGCTTTTCTGGTCTGGCGTCGCCGGCATAACAGCTAACCCGGACCTTATTTCAGAATGCCGGAACTACCGGAAGTTGAAACCTCCCGTCGCGGCCTCGACCCTCATCTGAGTGGTCAGCGTATCAAGGCCGTCATCGTTCGCAATGCCCGCCTGCGTTTCCCCGTTGTTCCGGAGCTGGCGGGGACCCTGCCCGGGCTGGTCATAGGCGGTATTTCCCGGCGCGGCAAATATTTGCTGCTTGATTGCGGCCGGGGTTGGCTGATCCTGCATCTGGGCATGTCCGGCAGTCTGCGCATTCTGCCCGCCACCACGCCGCCGGAAAAACACGACCACTTCGATTTGGTGCTGGAAAATGGTTTTTGCATGCGCCTGCGCGACCCGCGTCGTTTTGGTGCCGTGATCTGGACAGAAACTGACCCAATGCGTCACCCTCTGCTGGCAAAACTGGGTGTGGAGCCCCTGACGGCCGATTTTGATGGCGCCTGGCTTTACTGGGCTACGCGCGGCAAGAAAACCAATATCAAGCAGACGCTGATGGACGGCCATCTGGTGGTGGGTGTGGGCAATATTTACGCCAATGAGGCCCTGTTCCGGTCCGGAATCAGGCCCACGCTTCCAGCTTCGCGGCTTGGAAGAGCGCGTTGCGACAAACTGGCGCGGATTGTGAAAGAAGTGCTGGAACAGGCGATTGCCGCAGGCGGCAGCAGCCTGCGGGATTTTGTCGACAGCAGCGGCAAGCCGGGGTATTTCCAGCAGCAGTATTTTGTTTATGGACGTGCTGGAGAGACCTGTCGTGTGTGTGGCAATCCCGTTCGTCTGCTGCGTCAGGGACAGCGCGCCACTTTTTATTGCCCATGCTGCCAGAAGTAATGCATGCATGGCATGCAAATTGCCTGTTTATTTGTATATTGTGGCTTCACAAGAAAGTTTAGAATCCATGTGGACTGCATTGTTTAATTAGTATTTTATGCTAAAGTACGATGGCATTGCCGACACGTGGCTACGGGGAATTATATGACAAACGAAAATCTGGTCGCTCATTTTGAGGCTTACGGCGCATGGCGCAGTGGATTGTCCGACAATATCAGCGGCTACCGGAACTGGTTGAACGAGCAGGAACTGAATGACGGCCAGACCGATCTGCGCATTCAGCACATCCTCGACCGCTTGCGCGACGACAAGCTCAATGTGGCGTTTGTGGCCGAGTTTTCGCGCGGCAAGTCTGAGCTCATCAATGCCATTTTCTTCGCCGGTTATGGCCTGCGCCTGCTGCCCTCCAGTGCCGGACGCACTACCATGTGCCCCACCGAGCTGATGTACGAGGAAGGCCGGGAACCCTGCATTCAGCTGTTGCCGATCGAAACCCGCGGGACCGATACCACGACCACGGAATACAAGCGTTACCTGGATGAGTGGCAGGTTTTCCCGCTCGATGTCAATTCGGCCGAGGGCATGCTGGGCGCCTTTCAGCAAGTCAGCCAGGTCAAGCGTGTTCCCAAGGAAGAAGCGCAGCGTTACGGCTTATTCGACGAGAATGACGAGGACAATGCGTTCACCCTGCAGGCCGACGGCACGGTAGAGGTACCCTGCTGGCGCCATGCCATCATCAATTTCCCGCATCCCCTGCTGAAACAGGGGTTGGTGATTCTGGATACCCCCGGCCTGAATGCGATCGGCACCGAGCCGGAACTGACCATCAACATGCTGCCCAATGCCCATGCGGTATTGTTCATGCTGGCGGCGGATACCGGGGTGACCAAGACTGACATCGAAGTCTGGCGCGATTATGTCGGCAATCCGCAGGGGCGCCAGAAAGGCCGGCTGGTGGTGCTGAACAAGATCGACGGATTATGGGATGAACTCAAGACCAGCGAAGCCATCGAGCGTGAGATCAATTCACAGGTCAATAGCAGCGCCGATTTGCTGGGCATCAAGCCATCCCAGGTATTTCCCATTTCGGCCCAGAAAGGTCTGCTGGCCAAAATCAATCAGGATGATGCGCTGCTTGAAAAGAGCCGTCTGCTCGCGCTGGAAAAAGCGCTGTCTGATGAACTGATTCCTTCCAAGCAGGAAATCGTGCGCGACAACACCCAGAGCGAAATCGAGGACATGATGGATGTCACTCATTCCATTCTCGATGCGCGCATGAGTGGTGTGAGCGAACAACTGGAGGAACTCAAGGGTCTGCGCGGCAAGAACCAGGATGTGATCGAGCACATGATGGAAAAGGTCAAGTCCGACAAGGAAAGCTTCGAGAAAGGTTTGCAGCGTTTTCAGGCATTACGCAGCGTGTTTTCGCAGCAGACCAATATCCTGTTTACGTTCCTGGGCATGGACGCGCTCAAGGTCGAAGTGAAAAATACCCGCGACGCCATGGTCAGCAGCCGTTTCAGCAAGGGTATTCGTGATGCGATGAACCGGTTTTTCAAGGACGTTTCGGAAAACATCAACAAGTCGGGCAAGCAGGTCGAAGAAATCAAGCACATGATGGACAGCATGTACAAGAAGTTCAGCGAGGAGCATGGCTTGTCGCAGAGCACGCCGCCGCCCTTCTCGACCCTGAAGTACCTGAAGGAAATCGCCAAGCTGGAAAAAGGCTACAACGACCATTTCAATACGACATTGAACATGCTGACCAACGAGCAGTTCACGCTGACCACCAAGTTCTTTGAGACGATCGCCAGCCGGGTGATTCACGTGTACGAGATCGCCAATCGCGATGTGGAAAACTGGCTCAAGGCCGTCATGGCCCCGATGGAAACCCAGGTGCGGGAGCATCAGCTGCAGTTGCGCCGTCGTCTGGAAAGCATCAAGCGCATCCATAAGGCAACGGATACGCTGGAAGACCGGATTGCCGAACTGGAGCAGATGGAAGCAGTCATTACTGCACAGCTCGACGACCTCACGAACCTGCAGCGAGGTCTGGCACAGGCGCTGGATTTCGAAAGCGGCTCGCAGCGGCTCGTAGCTTAAATCAGCAGAAACAAAAAACCCGCATGGAGCGTTCAGGCTCCGGATGCGGGTTTTTTTACGTCCGGAAGTTTAGCCCTGAGCGGTCAGCTTCTCGTACTTGGCCTGTAATTCGTCTTTGCTTTCGGTATGTTCCGGATTGATGATGATGCAATCCACGGGGCAGACCGAGATGCACTGCGGTTCATCATAGTGACCGACGCACTCGGTACACAGGGCGGGATCGATGATGTAAATTTCATCACCCTGAGCAATTGCGCCGTTGGGGCACTCGGGTTCGCACACGTCGCAGTTGATGCATTCGTCGGTAATCATTAATGCCATGACAGTTTCCTCGTTCGTCTAGTTAAGATTGATAATCCTGGTGTTCAGCCGGGCGCTCACCACGGGTTGCACGAACTGGCCGACATCTCCACCCAGCAGGGCGATCTCGCGCACCATGCTGGCAGAAATGAACATGTACTGTTCGGAAGGGGTGAGAAAAATCGTCTCGACATTGGGGTACAGGTTGCGGTTCATTCCCGCCAGCTGAAACTCATATTCAAAATCCGAAACTGCCCGCAATCCGCGCAATATGATAGCCGCTTCCTGTTGCTGAAGGAAATGGATGAGCAGGCCGGAAAATCCCGTAACCCGGACATTAGCGCAATCCGACAGTACTTCGGAAGCCATTTCCACCCGCTCCTGCAGGCCAAAAAAAGGCTGCTTGGAGCGGCTGTCAGCCACCGCCACGATGACCTCGTCGAACAGGCGCGCAGCGCGGCGAACAAGATCTTCGTGGCCTCGGGTAACCGGGTCAAAGGTGCCGGGGTAAACGGCCTTGAGCATGCGTCAGCTCGCTTTCTTCAATAGATAGTAATGCACCAGGCCTGCCTTCCCCTGGCGCCAGACCTGCCAATCCGCTGCAAACTCCAGTGGCGTATCGGCCTCGGTGTAGATCAGGCCATCGTCTTCCAGATGGGGCGGCAGCCTGGGTAAAACAAGAGGCAGCAAATCCATCTGATAAGGCGGATCGACAAAAATCACGTCGAAACGCCGTGCTTCCTGCGCCAGGAATTTCAGCGCATCTCCTGCCACCATTTCACAATTTTCCGCCTTCAGGGCGCTGGCATTTTCCTTCAGTGCGCGTACCACCTTGCTATCGCGCTCAACCATCACGACTTGCCGGGCGCCGCGCGAAAGCGCTTCAAATCCCAGTGCGCCACTGCCGGCAAAGAGGTCGAGACAACGTTTACCATCCATGATCTGGCCCAGCCAGTTGAACACCGTTTCTCTGACCCGATCAGGAGTGGGCCTCAATCCTACCACATCGGGAAAGGTGAGCAAGCGGCTGCGCCAGGTGCCGCCAACAATACGGAGGCGGTTAGTTTTTGCTGGCAAGGGGCTTCTCGTATGGTGATGTCTGGCCCATCTTTTCGCCGGGCTGAGCGTCCGTGCCGCCCACGATCACCGTGATCATCCGCTCCGGAACAATACGGCGCCTGAATGCACTTTTGACCTCTTCCAGGGTCACTTTTTCGATCTTGCTGGCAAACTCGTCGAGATAGTTCAGCGGTAGCTGATAGAAGCCGATCAGGGCCAGATAGCCGAGAATTTTCTTATTGCTGTCGATGCGTAACGGAAAACCGCCGGCGATGTTCAACTTGGCGCGCCGCAGTTCATCCTGGGTCGGCCCTTCCGTCACAAAGCGGCTGAGTGTGGCGCGGACAATCTCCAGCGCTTGCTGGGATTGTTCCTGCTTGGTCTGCAGGCCGATCTGGAACGGGCCGGGCTGGGCCAGCGGCAGGAAGTAGCTGTAAACGCTATACGCCAGGCCGCGTTTTTCGCGCACTTCTTCGGTCAGCCGGGAAGCAAATCCGCCGCCGCCCAGAATATAGTTGCCGAGGTAAAGCGCAAAATAATCCGGGTCGCTGCGGCTCATGCCCGGTGTGCCGAGCAAAATATGGCTCTGGGTGGCCGGATGGGGAATGCGGCGGGTTTCTCCCTGTGCCGGGGGCGTAATTTCCGCCAGTGCAGGCAGAGGGGCTGTGGAGCGGGGCAGGCCGGCAGAAAGCTGTTCGGCGATGCTTTCGGCTTGTGCGCGGCTGACATCGCCGACCAGCGAGATCACCGCCGCTTCGGCAACATAGTGGCGCTGGTGAAAGGCGGCAACATCCTGCCGTTGCAGTGTGGCCAGGGTTTCGATCTTGCCCGTGCCTGGCAGCCCATAAGGGTGGGCGCCATAAAGGGCGGCGTAGAAGGCTTTTTCTCCGATCGGTCCGGGCTGTGTTTCTTCTTCCTTCAGCCCTGCGGTGATGCGGGCTTTTTCGCGTTCAATGGCGGCAGCGGGGAAGTCGGGTTGCTGCAGTACTTTGGCCATCAAATCGAGTGACTGCTTGCGTTCGCGCTCACTGCTCAGGGTACGCAAGGTCATCCCCGCACGGTCCGGCTCAAAAGTTGCAGCGAGTTGCGCGCCCACATCGGCGAGACGGTTTGAAATGGTTTCCTCCGCCAGTCCGCCGGCGCCCAGGCTCAGGGTCTGCGCGGTCAGGCTGGCCAGGCCTGCCTGGGCCGGAGCGTCGCGGCGCGCGCCGGCATCGAATTCAACGCTGACATCCAGCAGCGGCAGGCCGCGGCTTTCCATGAAGTACACCCGGGCGCCATTGCCTGTTTGCCAGTGCTGGATGGGCAGGGCGGCCTGGGCAATGCCGGCGAGGGAGAGCGCAAGCATGCCGAATATTGAGCCTGTCAGCTTAGTGAGCATGGCGCCCTCCTGTCATGTTTTGCGCGGGACGCTTGGTTTCCATCGGCTGCGGATCAAGCAGGGCGATGGTGAGGCCATCATCCTGCAGATATTTCTGCGCCACCGCCTGGACCTGTTCCGCTGTGACTGCATTGAGCCGCTCCAGCATGATCTTTTCATCGCGCCAGGACAGCCCGGCGCTTTCCATCTGTCCGATCAGCATACCCTGGTAGAACATCGAGTCACGCTGGTAGACCCGGGCGGCGACGACCTGGGCTTTGACGCGCTGCAATTCCTCGGCGTTGATGCCGTCGCGCTGCACGCGAGCGATTTCCTGGCGAATGCCCTGTTCCAGTTCAATCACGGTTTTTCCTTCACTGGGCGTCCCTTCGATCAGAAACAGTCCCGGCCCCCTTGAGATGGCGCCATAGCCGGTGCCGACATCCGTTGCCAGGCGGCTGTCCCGCACCAGCGTCTGGTTCAGACGCGCGGCTGGGTGGCCATCCAGTACGCCCGAGAGGATGTCCAGTGCATAGGGTTCGCTATCCAGACTGATATCCTGAAGCACCGGCACGCGATAAGCCAGCGCAAGGTAAGGCAGCTTGGCTTGCGCTTTTACCTGCACACGCTTGATGCCGCGCTGTGGCGGCTCCTGCTGAGGCTTGCGGGATGGCAGCGGATGCGCCTTGAGTGGGCCGAAGTGGGTTTGCGCCAGTTTGAATACTTCCTCATGGCGCACATCCCCAACCACGACCAGGGTGGCGTTGTTGGGGGCGTACCAGCGCTGGTACCAGGCGCGGGCATCTTCCACGCGCATGTTTTTCAGGTCATCCATCCAGCCGATGATCGGATGATGGTAAGGGTGCGCGTTAAAGGCCGCGGCATTGAGCTGTTCGAAAACCAGCGCTTGCGGCTTGTCCTCGGTACGCATGCGCCGTTCTTCCATTACGACCTGGATTTCCTTGGCGAACTCCTGTTCCGTCAGCACCAGGTTTTGCATGCGGTCTGCTTCCAGTTTGAAAGCCAGCGGCAGTTCGCCAGTTTTCAGCTGCTGGAAGTAAGCGGTGTAGTCGCTACTGGTAAAGGCATTCTCGCGCCCACCCGCCTCTGCGATGATTTTCGAGAACTGGCCTGCCGGTACTTTGCGCGTCCCCTTGAACATCATGTGTTCCAGCACGTGGGCCACCCCGGTGGTTCCATTCTGTTCATCCATGCTGCCCGCCCGGTACCAGATTTGCGATACCACCACCGGCGCACGCCGGTCTTCCTTGACGATGACTTTCATGCCATTGCCCAGCAGGTGTTCATAAGGGTTCGCAGCCGCGCCCCAGGCCAGTCCAAGCAGGGTCGCCCCCAGCAACGCTTTTGTCAGCACGCAACCTCCTACCTTTTCAGGTTCTATTCGGGATAAAATGGTGGGAATTATAGCCCGGATAGTTCATGAACCGGCCTGCCTTAATCCCCATTTGCTGAATTCTCACAGACCCCAAACTACCATGTTTAGTTTCTTCAAAAAAACCGAATCACCTGTCCTTGAAGCAGAGAGCAAGCCGGAAGGCTGGGCTGCACGGCTGAAACAGGGCCTGACGCGCACCCGCGAACAGTTTGGGCGCAAGGTGACGAATCTTTTTGGCAGCGGCGCCAAAATTGACGATGCGTTGTATGAAGAACTGGAAACCATCCTTCTGACTTCGGACGTGGGCGTGGCCGCTACTCAGTACCTGCTCGACGATCTTCGTGCCCGGGTCCGGCGCGAGGGGCTGACCGAGGCGGGGCAACTGAAGGATGCCTTGCAGCAATCCTTGCTGGCATTGCTCCAGCCACTGGAGGCGCCGCTGGAAATCGAGGGTCACCGCCCCTTCATCATCATGCTGGCAGGCGTCAACGGCGCAGGAAAAACCACCACCATCGGCAAGCTGGCAAAATACTTCCAGTCGCAGGGGAAGTCCGTGCTGCTGGCGGCGGGGGATACTTTTCGTGCGGCGGCCCGTGAGCAGTTGATGATCTGGGGCGAGCGCAACAATGTGACTGTAATCGCCCAGGAAAGCGGTGATTCGGCCGCCGTGATTTTCGATGCCATCCAGGCCGCCAAGGCGCGCGGCATCGATGTGGTGCTGGCGGATACCGCCGGGCGGCTGCCGACGCAATTGCACCTGATGGAAGAGATTAAAAAGGTGAAGCGCGTCATTGCCAAGGCTGATCCCAGCGGCCCGCACGAAGTGCTGCTGGTGCTCGATGCCAATACTGGCCAGAATGGCCTGGCGCAGGTCAAGTCCTTTGACGACGCGCTGCAGGTAAGCGGCCTGGCGCTGACCAAGCTCGACGGCACGGCCAAGGGCGGAATCATCGCTGCCATCGCCCGTAACCGGCCGATCCCGATTCGCTTTATCGGCGTGGGCGAACAGCTCGACGATCTGCGCCCGTTCGTGGCTCCGGAGTTTGTTTCAGCCCTGTTCGAGTAGGCTTATAACAGCCCCATAATAAAAGCCCATTCCTTGGGGTCCACCGGCGTGATCGAAAGCCGGTTGCCCTGCTGCAGAATGCGCATGTGCTCCAGTTCCGGATGGGTGCGCAGCGCCTTGATGCTGATCAGGCGGGTCTTTCTGACCAGCTTTACATCCACATTCATCCAGCGCGGGTTTTCCGGCGTTGCCTTGGGATCGAAATATTTATTCCCGGGGTCGAACTGGGTCTGATCCGGGTAGGCTAGTTTGCTGACCGTTGCCAGCCCGGCGATGCCCGGTTCGGCACAGCTTGAGTGATAGAAAAAAACCTGATCGCCGACTTTCATCTGATCACGCATGAAATTGCGTGCCTGGTAATTGCGAATGCCATACCAGGCCACGGTCTGATCCGGCATGGCAGCGAGATCGTCCACGCTGACGTCGGAGGGTTCTGATTTCATGAGCCAGTAACGCATGGAATGTGTCCGGTAATATCAAGATGAGCTGATCTGGGAATGTCCCTGGATCAGCGGGCAGTCAGTTTCGCCAGGGCTTCGCGATATTTCTCTCCGGTTCTGGCCGCCACCTCGGCGGGTAGCTCAGGTGCCGGGGGTTTCTTGTTCCAGCCCGTGGATTCGAGCCAGTCACGGACATATTGCTTGTCGAAGCTGGGCGGGTTGGAGCCTGGCTGGTATTGGTCTACTGGCCAGAAGCGGGAGGAATCGGGGGTCATGACTTCATCGATGATGTAAAGCGTGCCGCTATCGTCCAGGCCGAATTCGAATTTGGTATCCGCGATGATGATGCCTTTGCCCGCCGCATATTCTGCCGCTTCCCGATATAGCGCAATGGCGACTTCCTGCACCTTGGCGGCGAGTTCCTTGCCGAGCAGTTCTTCTGCCCTGGCGAAACTGATGTTTTCGTCGTGAAAGCCGACGGCCGCTTTGGTCGACGGAGTAAAAAGCGGTTGTGGCAATTTATCCGCTTCGCGTAATCCGGCGGTTAGCGGGATGCCGCATACACTCTGGCTCTTCTGGTATTCCTTCCAGCCTGAACCGGCCAGATAGCCGCGCACAATGGCTTCGATCGGCAGGGGCTTGAGTTTTTTCACCACCAGGGCGCGGCCCCTGACCTGATCTTTCTCGTTATCGGCGACCACGGATTCCGGCGAAATACCCGTGAGCTGGTTGGGAACAATGTGTTTGAGTTTTTCGAACCAGAAATTGGAGACGGAAGTCAGAACCTGCCCCTTGCCAGGAATGGGTGTAGGCAGCACGACGTCGAAGGCGGACAGCCGGTCGGTGGTGATGATCAGCAGCTTCTCTCTATCCACTTCATAGATGTCGCGCACCTTGCCGCGACTGAGCAGCTTGAGGCTCTTGATGTCAGATTGAAACAGAGCGTCGGTCATGGCGGTTCCTAGATAATGAAATAACTTGATGAGCCCGGATTCTACCCCGGATTGGACCCGCCTGAAACGCCACTTATTTCCTGAGATAGATTTGCCGCAATGCTTCCGGGAAACGCTCGATCGCGTAGCGCAGCATGGTGCGTGGCATGGCCTGGATATGGCGGTCAAGAAAGTCCTGCAATCGCACCTGGTCACGCTTGCCAACCTCGCGTAGCATCCAGCCGCAGGCTTTGTGCATGAGATCTTCGCGGTCGTTCAGCAGGTGTCCGGCAAGCCGCAGGGTATCGTCGAACTCTCCGTGGCGGATAAAATGCAAAGTCGCCACCATGGCGATGCGCCGTTCCCACAGGTCAGGTGAGCAAACCAGCTGATACAGCGGCGCGCGCGCCTGCCCGGCCAGATAGGCGCCGATTACGTGTGGCGCAGAAATATCCACCAGATCCCAGTTGTTGATCCATGCCGTATTAGCCAGATAGGCCGTGTAGGCGCTCTGGCGCTCATGGGGGTCCCCGGCCGCAAAGTAACGCATCAGGAAAAGCAGCGCGAGCAGGCGTTCCTCATGAAAGTGGGAGTGGAGCAGTGCGGTGGCAGTGTCGAGCCCCGCATGCGGAAATTCCTTGGCCACGGCGCGGATGACTGGCACCTTGATGCCAAGGAAGATGTCCCCTTCACCGTACTGGCCCGGCCCGGTCTTGAAGAATCCTTGCAGGATGCTGGCGGTTGCAGGGCTGGCGAGGCTGCGCAAACGGGGCTGGATTTCTGCCAGGAGTGGAGGGGGACTCATGCGCGGCGGCTATCCAGTCCGTTGCCCGTGCTCTACGCCACGAAGATTTTGAGAATGAGCCAGCGGATTCCATCTTCTCCGGCTAGCGAGGCGCATGCATCATCCATAAAGACAGGCGCTTACTTTGTCAGTGCCATGAACAGTTCGGGCAGGCGTTCCGGCAGGCGCTGGATGTTGTCCACCACCGTGTACTGTTTGCCGAAGATATCGCTGACGTATTCGTCGGCCTTGGGGTCGAGGTTGATGCAGTAAGTGTAAATGCCTTTCTGGTCCAGTTCCTTGACGGCCTGACGGGCGTCTTCGATCAGCACGCGATCGTCCTTGGTGTCCACATCGGAGGGTTGGCCGTCGGTGAGGATCAGCATCAGTTTCTTGTCGGCTTTCTGGGCTTCCAGATAATGCGCGGCATGGCGCATGGCTGCCCCCATGCGAGTGGAGAAGGCTGCGTTCATGGCGCCCAGCCGCCCTTTTACGTCATCGTTCCAGCGCTCGCTATAGCCCTTGATGTGCATGTAGCGCACGTCATGGCGGGTGTTGGAGTGAAAACCGCCGATAGCGAACGGGTCGCCCAGCTGTTCCACTGCCCAGGCCAGCAGGGAAACGGCTTCCTGCGAAAGTTCGAGAATGGTCTGGTCAGCGCCGGCGGCTTTTTCATTGAGGGATTCGGACAGGTCCAGCAGCAGCATCACAGCAATATCGCGCCCGCTGGTCTTGTGGCTCATGTTGATGCGCGGGTCGGGGTTGGCGCCGCTCTTGAAGTCGATCAGGGAGCGCAGGGCGACATCCAGATCCAGTTCGCTGCCTTCTTCCTGGTAGCGGATACGCACTTTTTCCTGCGGCTTGAGCAGGTCCAGCATGCGTTTCAGGCGCTTGGCCAGGGCTGCATGCTTGGCCAGCAGCTTGTCGATATCGCTGGCCTTGCCCTTGGGGTGCAGGGCTTCATACACGCTCACCCAGTCCGGGCGGAAGGTCTGGCTGAGATAGTCCCACTCGGGATAATGGCGTGGTGGCAGGCCGGTTGGTTCTTCTTCCCATTCGAGCTTGCGGTGGTCGTCGAACATTTCCTCGTCGTCGCTCTGCTCGTGGAAACGCCACATGTGGCGGTTGTCGTCGCGGTAACCGATCTCGGTGTCGGCGAAATGCACCTTGGCGAGCTGGTCGCTCTGGCGGCGCGTCCTGGCAACGTAGCTGATAGCCAGGTCAGCAATGGCTTCGGTGCTGGAGTTGCCCCCGGCCATGATTTCATGGAAACGGGCAACAAAGTCGTTGAGATGCGCGTCCTGATAACCGTGTGCCGGGTCGAGCAGGGCGTAGGACAGCATGGCGAGGCGAAAGCGCAGGCAGGAAGTGGTTTCCGGGTCGCAGGCGCCTTCCACCGGTCTGGGGTGCAGTGCCATGAACAAACGGCGCAGGCCGGGATATTGCTGGATAGCGAGAAATTCGACGCGGGCATCCTCGAAAAACTCGACCGCCATGCGCTGGAAGGGACTGAAGTTGTCGGCAAAAATCGCCGTGGTCCAGCGCTTGTGCCCCATGACATGGGCCAGTGTGGCGCGGTAGCGATCAATCCCGGCAATGCCGTTGAAATCGTCGTATACATCCGGCAGGCGGATGCCGAGCTTGTCGTAGTAGGGGACAGGTTTGCGCAGTTCGTCGAAGCCTAGAGAGTAAGGCACCAGGTAGTCGTGATGCTCCCACAGTCCGCGCAGGTACATATCCAGCTTGCGTTCGTTGTCCACCAGCAGCGTGCCGTGACGCTCACGCTGCATGACGGCCTTGCTGTCCGCCGACTGCAGGCTGAAGTAATCGATCTGGCGTTCCGGATGGTCGCCGTAATTACGGATGCCGTATTCCACCCAGTTTTTCAGTCCCTGCAGGGAAATCTGGCTGAGCAGGTAAGGCGTCTGGGTGTAGAACGCGGGCAGGCCGGGGCTGGGGAAGGTGGTATGGATACCATGGATCGAGCCGGTGGTGCGATCCATGAAATCCAGCGCCAGGTCCATGTAATCCTGCATCTGATCCCTGGAGTGCAGGCGCCGGGCCGTCGCCGCCATGGTCTCCAGAAACGGCACGATGGCTTTGCCGTTGGGCGACTTGTACATCTTGTGAACGAATTCCATGATGGCCGGCAGGGCCGGTTCGCCCAGTCTTTTGGCGACCGATGGCCATTCCTCGAGGAATGCCAGCACCGGCTCGACGCCGCGCCCCATCCGGCACAGGAAGCCGGCCGTTTCGAGATAGGCGGTGGTGCCCTCTTCGGACAGGATGGACAGGGCTTCCGTCATGCAGTCATCGAAGACATCCCTGACCTGCGGGAAGCCGCAATTGAGCTGCTCGCGGTAGCCCTTCATCAGGGGGTGTTCGTATTCGGTGTTTACCTCAGCCACGATCATGTCCTTTATAACCTGGAAAAATCTGTCTGGTCACTGCGAACACGGAGTCCACAGAGAAAAGCCGGTTACTGCATGCTGTCGTTCTGACCCGTAGGGTGCGTGGGAAAAACAGACAAAACCTGCTTCGTCTCTGTGGGCTCTCAGTGAGCTCTGTGGCTTGAAGTGTGTTTTAAGCAAAGGTTGCGTCGATTGCGTGGTCCAGTGTATCGCGAATATCCGCGTCGTCGGTAATCGGTCGCACCAGGGACATGCGGCAGGCATCGCGCGGCTCCACGCCGCCTTTGATGAGGGTGGCTGCGTATACCAGCAGACGGGTCGAAATGCCTTCGTCCAGGCCGTGGCCCTTGAGATTGCGTGCCGTGGCGCCGATCTTGACCAGTTTTGCAGCGGTTTCTTCGTCCAGGCCGGTTTCTTTTGCCACGATGCCCGTCTCCAGCTTTGCGCCCGGGTAGTCGAAATCAAAGGCGGTAAAACGCTGCTTGGTGGACTGCTTGAGATCCTTCATCAGGCTCTGGTAGCCCGGATTGTAGGAAATCACCAGTTGAAAGTCGGGGTGCGCCTCGAGCAGTTCGCCCTTCTTGTCCAGCGGCAGGGTGCGGCGGTGGTCGGTCAGAGGGTGAATCACCACCGTGGTGTCCTGCCGGGCTTCAACAATCTCGTCGAGATAGCAGATGGCACCGATGCGTGCGGCAGTGGTCAGCGGTCCGTCCAGCCAGCGGGTTCCGTTGGCATCAAGCAGGTAGCGGCCGACCAGGTCGGATGCCGTCATGTCTTCGTTGCAGGCCACCGTAATCAGAGGTCTTCCCAGTTTCCAGGCCATGTATTCGACAAAGCGCGATTTGCCGCAGCCGGTTGGCCCTTTGACCATTACCGGCAGGCGTGCATTGTAGGCAGCTTCGTAGAGTTTTACCTCGTTGCTTTGGGCTTGGTAGAAAGGCTCCTTGTGAACCTTGTATTGGTCTTTGTCCGTCATTTTTTACTCCATAATCCGCGCGGGAAAAGGGGTTTCTGTTCCCGGAAAAAAACGCCCCCAGCAGGTGGGGGCGTTTTTCACTTCTTTACATCAAAAACATGGACTTACTTGTGCACGCCCAGCTTTTCACGCCAGCCTGGGAAGATCTTGTCGGCATCGCCCGGGAAAGACTCGAATGCGCGCGCAAATTCCTTGTGCTCTTTCGCGAATTCGATCGGGTCGGCACCGGCCTTCCAGCACTCGTAGGACTGACGCAGGGAGATCGCGCCAGCAGCCGGGCTGTCGATGTGGCCGTAGGAGCCGCCACCGGAGGTGTTGATCACGTTGCCGTGGCCCAGGTTCTCGAAGAAGCCTGGCAGGCGCAGCGCGTTCATGCCGCCGGAGATGATCGGGGTGGTCGGCTTCATGCCGTGCCATTCCTGATGGTAGTAAGGACCATCGGCAGAATCACGCTCGATCATGTAGGCAATGGCGCGGTCATCTTGCGCGCCTTCCATCTTGCCAAAGCCCATGGTGCCGACGTGGATGCCGGAAGCGCCTTGCAGACGGGACATCTTGGACAGCACAAACGCGGTATAACCACGCAGGGCGGATGGAGAAGTCACAGCGCCGTGACCGGCACGGTGATAGTGCAGGTACTGATCAGGGTACTGACGACGGGCGGTAGTAACCATGCCGGGGCCGCCGACGTAGCCGTCAACCAGGAAGGCAACCTTGTTTGCGTCCGGGCCAAAAGCTTCGAGGATGTAATCGGCGCGGGCCAGCATTTCATAATGGTCGTCAGCGGTGATGTTGGCGGAGAACAGCTTGGCCTGGCCGGTTTCGTCCATGGCGCGCTTCATTGCGTCGTAAACCAGCGGGATGACTTTTTTGGTGGGGCAGAAAGTCTGGTTGCCTTGTGGCTCATCGTTCTTGATGAAATCGCCGCCCAGCCAGAACTGGTAGGCTGCCTTGGCAAACGGCTCAGGACGCAGGCCCAGTTTGGGCTTGATGATGGTGCCGGCGATGTAGCCGCCATTGACGCGTGGGCGACCCAGAATGTCCCACAGGTCGGTGATGTCTTTGGACGGGCCGTCAAACAAACGCAGCATGGACCAAGGAACATAGAAGTCGTGCATCTTCAGGCATTTTACGTCGCCTTGACCTTGGTTGTTACCAATCGCGAGCGTCAGGAACGACACAATCATGGCGCGGCCGTCGGTCACGTTGCGGTCGAACAGTTCGATCGGGTAAGCGACTTTCATCACGCCCTTGGCTTCGTCGATGAAATACACCAGTGCGTCAACGCCCTTGGTGAAATCGTCGGTGGTGCACACTTCAACGTTGGTGCCAGTGGAGGATTCGGCTGCGATGTGAGCAGCGGTTTCCAGGTAGCCATAGCCGGCGGCTGGCTGCATGTGGTAAGCGACGAGGATATGCTTGTCGCCCTTGATCAGGTCTTCTTCTTTCAGACTAAGGTCGGCGTAACGTGCGGATTGATCCATTACTTTCTCCTGTGGTTATAAAAGATATTCCCGAAGGAATAGTCGTGATGCGATAAGGGGCACTATACCTGTCAGTTTGTATAAGAAACATTAAGTTGTTATGATAATTACCATAAACAAAAGCTTATACATAAAAGATTGGATGTTCATGCTACACCTGACACTGCGCCAGTTAAAGGTATTTGAATCAGTCGCGAAACACCGTAGTTTTTCGCGTGCAGCCGAAGCGCTTTATTTAAGCCAGCCCGCAGTCTCGATGCAGGTCAAGCAGCTCGAGGAGGGTGTCGGGTTGCCGCTGTTCGAGCAGATGGGGAAAAAAATATTTCTCACCGAAGCCGGGCAGGAGATGTTCCATTATTGCCGGGCGATTGCCGGGCAGCTGGAGGAAATGGAAGGGGTGCTGGCGCGCATGAAGGGGCTGGATCAGGGGCAATTGAAGATCACCGTGGTGAGTACCGCCAACTATTTTGCGCTGCAATTGCTGGCCAGCTTCTGCCAGCGCCATACCGGAGTGACGGTCAGTCTGGATGTCACCAATCGTGAAGTGCTGCTACAGCAACTGGCCAATAATGAAACCGATATGGCGATCATGGGACAGCCGCCTGAAAATCAGGATCTCAGCGAGGAATCTTTCATGGAAAACCCGCTGGTGGTTATTGCTTCCCCCAATCATGCCCTTGTAGGCGTCAGGCAGATCGAGCTGCGACAGCTCGGGGAGGAAACTTTTCTGGTACGTGAGCCGGGGTCTGGAACGCGCGGCGCGATGGAGCGCATATTTCAGGAGCACGGTATTGCCTTGAATGCAGGCATGGTGATGAGCACCAACGAAGCCATCAAGCAGGCGGTACAGGCCGGGATGGGGCTCGGGATCGTGTCTCTGCATACTGTGGCGCTGGAGCTGGAAACCGGGCGGCTGGTCATACTCGATGTGGAATCTTTCCCGATCAGGCGCCACTGGTTTGTGGTGCACCGCCAGAACAAGCGGCTTTCGCCGGTGGCGGCGGGGTTCAAGGCGTTCCTGCTGGAGGAGGCCACAGCGCTGATGGCGAAGAATCAGGCTTCGCCGTTATCTTCCATGCCCAGTTCCTGAATTTTCCGGGTCAGGGTGTTGCGTCCCAGGCCAAGCAGTTGTGCGGCTTCGATTTTTCTTCCGCCGGTATGTCTGAGCGCCTGGGCGATCAGCACGCGCTCGAATTGATGGGTGAACGCCTCCATGATGCCTTTTTCGCCGCGATCAAAGGCTGAGCCCGCAGCCGTTTCCAGTGCGCTGGTCCAGTCGGCGCAGACGACGGACTGGCTTTCTTCGCGTAATTCCGGGGGCAGGTCGAGGATTTCCACATTCTGCCCCGGCGCCATGACCGTGATCCAGTGACAGACGTTTTCAAGCTGCCGGACGTTGCCGCTCCACGGTAGTGTGGCCAGATACTTGAGCGCCGCGTCTGACAGCTTTTTAGCTTCGACGCCGAGCTCCTGAGCACTCTTCTGCAGAAAGTATTTGGCCAGCAGAGGGATGTCTTCTCTTCGTTCACGCATAGGCGGCAGGCGCAGCCGAATCACGTTCAGGCGGTGAAAAAGATCTTCGCGAAACAGCCCCTGTTTGACGCGCTGTTCCATGTCCTGATGGGTTGCGGCGATCACGCGCACGTTGACTTTAATTGGAGCGTGTCCGCCCACGCGGTAGAACTGGCCGTCGGATAGCACGCGCAGGAGACGGGTTTGCAGTTCGGAGGGCATGTCGCCGATTTCGTCCAGAAACAGCGTGCCACCGTCGGCCTGCTCGAAGCGCCCCCGACGCATCGCCTGCGCGCCGGTAAACGCGCCGCGTTCATGTCCGAATAGTTCGGACTCCAGCAAGTCTTTGGGAATGGCGGCGGTGTTAATCGCAATGAAAGGTTTATCGGCGCGTGGGCTGTGACGGTGCAAGGCGCGCGCAACCAGTTCCTTGCCGGAGCCGGATTCACCGTTGATCAGTACGGTGACATGCGACTGCGACAGGCGGCCAATGGCGCGAAATACTTCCTGCATTGCCGGGGCCTGGCCAAGAATTTCAGGGGCTGTTTCAAGTGTTTCCTGTTCTCCGCTTTGGCGCATGCTTTCTTCAATGGCGCGGCGAATCAGATCAACAGCGTGATCAATGTCGAATGGCTTGGGCAGGTATTCGAATGCCCCCCCCTGAAAAGCGGAAACGGCACTTTCCAGATCGGAGTGGGCCGTCATGATGATGACGGGTAGGGCCGGGTAGCGCTGCTTGAGGTGCTGCAGCAACTCAAGGCCTGACTCACCAGGCATCCGGATATCACTCACAACGACTTGGGGTGTCGACGTGTCAAGAGCAGAAAGCGCTTCCTGCGCGGAGGAAAAGCTTTTGAATTCGATGCCGGCCCGTGCCAGTGTTTTTTCAAATACCCAGCGGATGGAGCGGTCGTCGTCAATGATCCAAATTGGCTTCATAAAGGTTTCTTGTTATTTCAGGTTGGGTGCGCAGTTTCGGTTACTGGCAGCAATATTGTAAAGCAGGTGCGGCCCGGTTTGCTTTCGCATTCAATACTTCCATGATGCTGGGCCACAAACGTCTGCGCGAGCGTAAGCCCAAGGCCGCTGCCGCCGTCGCGGCCGGATACCAGGGGATAGAAGATTTTTTCGTGGATGTCTTCAGGAACGCCCGGTCCGTTGTCGATAATCTGAATCATAAGCGCGAGCCGATAACGTTTTTTTGCCAGCGTGATTTGCCTGGCAATGCGTGTCCGGAGTGTGATTTGTCCCATTCCATGCATGGCCTGAGCAGCATTGCGACAGATGTTGAGCGCCACCTGAATCAGTTGCTCCTGATCGGCGTAAATGTCTGGCAGACTGGTGTCGTAATCGCGCCGGATGGAGATGCCTTGGGTGTGCTCTGCCAGGAGCAGGCTGCGAACCCTTTCCAGAACTTCATGAATATTCACGTTGCGGCAGTGGGGCAGGCGATGGGGCGTGAGCAGCCGGTCCATCAGCGAACGGAGCCTGTCCGCTTCCTTGATGATGACCTGGGTATATTCTTTCAGTTCCGGTTTGGATAATTCCAGTTCCAGCAGTTGCGCAGCGCCGCGCAGCCCGCCAAGCGGATTCTTGATTTCGTGTGCCAGGTTGCGCACCAGCTCCTGGTTGGCTTGTTGTTGCAGCAGCATTCTTTCTTCGCGGACAATTTTAAGTTGCTTGTCGATCTGATGAAATTCAAGAATGAGGCGGGTTGCACCGGCTTCTATGGGCGTAAACGTACAACTGACGGAAAGAAGTGTGTGACTGGCGGAGCTTAAGGTGAGTTCGTGTTCGGTAAAACTGGTGTTGCCAGGGAGGATCTGCTCGACGGCTGAGACAAGCGGACTGCTGGTGCCGAATATCTGGGCCAGACTGTGGCCGGCAAGTTGGCTCAGGCTGGATTCGAACAGGTTTTCGGCTGCGGGGTTGGCGTGCAGTACAAGACCGCCTTCATCCAGCAAAAAAATGGCCGTGGAAAGATGCTCCAGGCCCGGAAGCAAGGAAGCGGTCACTTTATATTGGTCAGTTCTTTTTTGAGCGCGGAAATGTTTTTCTCATGGAGCTGGATCTCTTCCTTCAGCTGTCCCTTTGTGGCGTCTGCCAGAAGTTTTTCTTCGGCGGCAAGCTCTTCTTCCAGAATCTTGCGCCGGGTATCGTCCCGTTTTTTCTGCGTGTCGTTGTCTACTTTGGGGAAGCCTGCAGGCGAGGGCGTGCTGGCTTTAGCACGCGGAGGCGGCACCGTGGTCAGCGGCTCAAGATTGAGTTTGGTGGCGCCTTTTATCGGCACATTTGAGTAAGTCACGCGGCCCTGGGCATCAACGTGTTTGTAAATTTCGGCTTGCACGGCAGATGCCAAAAGCAAGGCGGCTGCGGTAAAAATTTGAGCAAGACGGATTTTGTGTTTAATAAACAACATATTAAATGATATCTGGTTGATTTGATTCCAGTTTAGGGGAAGCTGGCCTAATTTGCAATGTCGCAGAAAAGCTGTTCAAGCGGTTTCCACGATCTCGAAGTCATGTGTGATTTCAGCACTTTTCCCCAGCATGATGGATGCCGAACAGTATTTCTCAGCGGAAAGCTTAATCGCACGCTCAACCTGCTCGGCTTTCAGGTTTTTTCCACTGACGATAAAGTGGATGTGGATGCTGGTAAATACCTTGGGGTCGGTCGTTGCACGTTGGGCGTCAATTTCGGCAACGCAATCGGTAACCTGCTGGCGGCTTTTTTTTAAGATGTGAACTACATCAAAGGAAGTACAACCCCCTGTGCCAAGTAGCAACAGTTCCATGGGTCGTGGGCCGGCATTGCATCCTCCCATGTCGGGAGGACCGTCCATTGTGACGGAGTGTCCGCTCTCGGTTACGCCGGTGAAACTGGCTTCCCCAGCCCATTTGATTTGTGCTTTCATTCTGCGTCCTTTCCTGTCCGCTGGTTTTCGGGTGATTCTGGTTTGAATAAACAGCATGTTATCAGATCAGACGGACCGGGTTTCAGCGGTATCGAATGCCAGATTCAGGATTATTGTTTGACAGGTATGTAATATCTGACTTAAAATGCGCCCCTTTCTCTATTCGAACAACTGGATTTCTGCATGAAAACTTTTTCTGCAAAACCGCACGAAGTCAAGCGTGACTGGTACCTGGTTGACGCCACGGATAAAGTTTTGGGGCGTCTGGCTAGCGAAATTGCATCGCGTTTGCGCGGCAAGCACAAGGCTGAATACACGCCACACGTGGACACGGGCGATTATATCGTGGTCGTGAACGTTGAAAAACTGCGCGTGACCGGCAACAAGTCTGACGACAAACTGTATCATCGTCACACAGGTTACCCGGGCGGTCTTTACACCACCAACTTTACTAAAATGCAACAGCGTTTCCCCGGCCGCGTGCTGGAGAAAGCCGTCAAAGGCATGTTGCCCAAAGGCCCTCTGGGTTACGCCATGCTCAAGAAGCTCAAGTGCTATAGCGGCCCAGAGCATCAGCATGTTGCGCAACAACCCAAGGCATTGGAAATCTAAGGAATCGCCATGATCGGTAATTACAACTATGGTACCGGCCGTCGCAAGAGCTCGGTTGCACGCGTGTTCTTGAAGTCTGGTTCGGGCAACATTGTCGTCAACGGTAAGCCTGTAGACGTATTTTTCTCCCGTGAAACGGGCCGTATGGTCGTGCGCCAGCCACTGGAGCTGACCAACAACCTGTCCACTTTTGACATTCTGGTCAACGTGGCTGGTGGCGGTGAGTCAGGTCAGGCAGGCGCTGTGCGTCATGGGATTACCCGTGCCCTGATCGACTACGATGCGAATCTGAAGAGCGCGCTCTCCAAAGCCGGCCTGGTGACTCGCGATGCGCGTGAAGTTGAACGTAAAAAAGTCGGTCTGCGCAAGGCGCGTCGCCGCAAGCAATTCTCCAAGCGTTAATCACGCTTGCGTGGAAAAAGCCGCCTTCGGGCGGCTTTTTTATTGCCTGTCGGGTTGCCTAACAGAGAGCAGCCTTTTATGATTAACCTCTTTCCGTAAAGGGTATCAGCAATGATCAAGGTGGGCATTGTAGGAGGCACCGGATATACCGGCGTGGAATTACTTCGTTTGCTGGCACAGCATCCAGATGCGCAGCTGGAAACCATTACCTCGCGCAAGGAAGCCGGCATGGCGGTGAGCGACATGTTCCCCAATCTGCGCGGCAGGGTAAGCCTCAAGTTCGAAGACCCCGCACAGGCTCCACTCACAAAGTGCGACGTGGTGTTCTTCGCTACGCCCAATGGGGTTGCCATGCAGCAGGCCCGGGAGTTGGTGGATGCGGGCGTGCGCGTGATCGATCTGGCTGCGGATTTTCGCATCAAGGATGTCTCTGTGTGGGAAAAATGGTACGGCATGCAGCATGCTTGCCCGGATCTGGTCAAGGAAGCAGTCTATGCCCTGCCGGAAATAAACCGTGCGGAAATCCCAGGCGCGCGCGTGATTGCCAACCCGGGTTGTTACCCAACGGCAGTTCAACTTGGCTTCCTGCCATTGATCGAGGCGGGTGTAATTGATCTCAACGGGCTGGTGGCGGACTGCAAATCGGGTGTTTCCGGAGCTGGCCGCAAGGCAGAAGTCCATGCCCTGTTCAGTGAATCATCGGATAATTTTAAGGCGTATGGCGTCGCGGGCCACCGCCACTTGCCGGAAATCGTGCAGGGCTTGTCGCTCCGCGCGGGTTCGCCTGTCGGGCTGACTTTTGTGCCGCATCTGACCCCGCTGATCCGGGGTATCCATGCCACCCTCTATGCCCGGATAAACAAAGATGTCGACATTCAGGCACTATATGAGAAGCGCTATGCCGATGAGTATTTCGTTGATGTGCTACCGACAGGCAGCCATCCGGAAACGCGGTCGGTGAGATCGGCAAACTTTTGCCGTATTGCGGTTCACCGTCCACAGGGCGGCGACACGGTCGTGATTCTTTCGGTGATCGATAATCTGGTCAAGGGGGCGGCCGGGCAGGCGGTACAAAACATGAACATTCTATTCGGCTTGCCGGAGTCGACCGGGTTGCAGCAGATCCCCATCTTGCCATGAGTCTGTTACGCGCCGGGAGGCGCAAATACAATATGGCTTCGCGCCGGATGGCGGTGCAAAGCCATGTTGCGTGGTACTGGCGCGGTTTGTTTATGAGCGTTGCTCTGGGAGTGGGCATCGCTCTTGCATGGTGGATTTATGATATAGGTGGGTCGCTGGCCAGCGCCGAGCGCGGAGCTTCCGGAAAGGGTCTGGAGCAGTTGAGTGCCAGGGTCAAACAACTTGAAGCCGAGAATGCGCAACTTCTGTCTGCCCAGGTCAAGATTGACCGCCATACCCGGATCGATGCAGAAGCACAGAAAAACCTCGAGCATGAGCTGAAAATCCTGCAGGCAGAGAATGCGACGCTTATGGAGGAGCTTGCTTTCATCCGCGGAATGAATTCTTCGGATCGTTCTGGTGCGCTGAATATCCAGCGTTTCACCGTGAAAAATGAGGCCCCGGGCTCTTACCATTTTCAGTTGCAGTTGGTTCAGGCGGGACAAAAAGAGCGTGTTTTTCGTGGCCGTCTGCAACTTGTCGTGATGACTCAGGGTGGTGGCGGGAAGCGTGTGCAGGTATTTCCGGGTGGCAAGGTCACTGATGAAAAATTCAACGTCAGTCTGAAATCCTACCAAAGCATAGAGGGGGCTTTTGAGCTTGCCCCAGGCTTGGTGGCCAAGAGCGTCGAGGCACGCATTTTCAGCGATGGATCGACTCAGCCAAGGTTAAGCAAGACGGTGAATCTGTCATGAAATGACAAGGGGAGTGTATGTTCGGCAAAAAGAGTATGAAACCACAGAACCGGATTGACAGCTTGATTGGTCATGGCACACGGATCGAGGGGAATGTTTCATTTGCAGGTGGGCTGCGTATTGATGGTGAAGTGATCGGCAACGTACGGGCCGAGGTCGGCCAAGCGAGTACGCTGGTTCTCTCTGAGCAGGCGCGGGTAGAGGGCGCAATCGAGGTATCTCACCTGATAGTAAATGGCACAGTCGCAGGTCCGGTGTATGTTTCTGAGTATGTAGAACTTCAGGCGAAATCCAGAGTCACAGGAGACGTTTACTATAAAACCCTGGAGATGCATGTAGGCGCAGTTGTCGAGGGCAAGTTGGTACATCAGGAAAAGCTGGCACTGCCATCACCCGCAACCATTGAGGGTTCGATAGTAGTTGACTGAAATGCTATAGTTTAGCAAAATACGGTTTTGAATTAATTTCCAGGAGCACGCTATGAATGCAGTAACTGAAATGCCGAGCCCATTGAATTTTACCGATAATGCCGCGGCCAAGGTCAAGAGCCTGATCGAAGAAGAGGGTAGTGCTGATCTGAAGCTGCGTGTATTTGTCTCCGGTGGCGGATGTTCCGGATTCCAGTATGGCTTTACCTTCGATGAAGTGGTCAATGAAGATGATACCGTGGTTGAAAAAAATGGCGTAACGCTGTTGATTGACCCGATGAGTTTCCAGTATCTGGCTGGAGCCGAAATTGACTACAGCGAAGGCTTGAATGGTGCCCAGTTCGTAATCAAGAACCCCAATGCAGCTACGACTTGCGGTTGCGGTTCCTCATTCTCTGCCTGAGTTACGATGACAGCGAAACAAAAAAGGGGCGGCTGCCCCTTTTTTGTTTCTATGCGGGGTAGATTGCTCCCAGGATTCGCGCGCCTTTTGCGCCTGTGACTGCCGGCAGATTGCCGGGTAGCCCATGCTGTGCCTGATATGCCAGCCAGGCAAAGGCCGCTGCTTCTACCCAGTCAGCATCAATGCCCAAGCTGTCAGTTAGAGAAATGGTTATCTTCGGCAGTAACGCTGAGAGACGGTTTCTGAGCGCAGTGTTATGTGCGCCACCGCCACAAAGATAAATCTCGTCAGCTTCAGGACAATATTGGTGGATGGCGTCCGCTATTGTGTTTGCACTCAAGGCCAGCAATGTTGCCTGGATGTCTTCGGGAGTGAATTGAGCGGGAATAATAGATTTAAGCCACTCGAGATGAAACATGTCTCTCCCGGTGCTTTTGGGCGGAGGTGCGGAAAAAAACGGGTGGGCGAGCATGGCCAGTAATAGCCCGGGGAGAATTTTTCCAGTAGCAGACCACGCACCATCCCTGTCGAAAGGGGTGCCAAGATGTATCTGGGCCCAGGCATCAAGTAGCAGGTTGCCAGGGCCGCAGTCAAATCCGGTGATACCCCCCGTTGCCGGGAGCCAGGTCAGGTTGCTAATGCCGCCAATGTTGACAATTACCCGGTTGATATCGGAGCTGCGAAATGTTGCGGCGTGGAAAGCGGGTACAAGCGGAGCGCCCTGGCCGCCGGCTGCGATATCCCGGCTGCGGAAATCGGCGATGACGGTGATTCCGGTGAGTTCGGCCAGCAGGGGGGCATTTCCGATTTGAATGCTTACGCCCAGTTCCGGGCGGTGACGTATGGTCTGGCCGTGGCAGCCGATGGCCGCTATGGCGCTGGAAGAAATTTTTGCTTTTGCCAGAAGAGCTGTAATTGCTGCTTGCATAGCGGTGTGCCAGAATGTTCCCCGCCTGAGCTGCACGCAGTAGTTCGTTTTCCCTTGTCTGATTGAGCGCCAGGAGTTCGTCCCTCAGCGCTGGCTCGAAAGAATGAAAAACGGCTTCCACAAAGTGAAAGCCGTTGCTGTCGAACTGAATCAGAGCGGCATCTACACCATCCAGGCTGGTGCCGGACATCAAGCCAATATAAAGTCCGCTAGCGCCCACGTAGTTCAGGAGATTTAGTCGAGTGCGGCCAGATTGGTGCCCCGTAGTAACTCAAGCCGTGCCATCAGAGGTTGTGTATGGCGATCAAACTCGGGTTTCTGATTCGCGGCAATGGGGAAAGCAACGGGAACTTCAATGGAAAGGGGATTGCGCTGCACCCCCGCCACCTTGAATTCATAGTGCAGATGAGGACCTGTTGCTAGACCGGTCATGCCAACGTAGCCAATCACATCACCTTGATTCACGCGCTGACCCTTGCGTAATCCCTTGGCAAAGCCGGACAGATGGCCATAAACGGTTTCATTGTTGCCCTGATGCTTGATGACGACGAGGTTGCCATAGCCATTCTGCCTGCCAGCGAAAGCCACCAGTCCATCTGCCGTGGATTTGACGCGGGTGCCGGTTGGCGCAGCATAGTCAACACCCTTGTGCGCGCGCCATTCCTTCAGTACGGGATGATAGCGTGCCTTGGAAAAGCCGGAAGAGATTCGGGAAAACTCCAGCGGCGAACGCAGGAACGCTTTGCGCAGGTTTTTCCCTTCCGGGGTATAGTACCCGCCACGGCCATCCTGACCCTGAAAATAAACAGTGCGGTAGGATTTGCCGTTATTGACGAATTCGGCGGCCAGAATACGACCGGACTTGACTAATTCACCCTTGTTGTAAAAGTTTTCATAAACTACGGTAAATTTGTCGCCACGCTGCAGGTCGCGATGAAAGTCAATGTCGGTTGAAAAAATATCTGCCATTTGAATTGCAACAGCATCCGGCATGTTCGCATTGTCAGTGGCTGCAAACAGGGAGCTGGTGATCGAGCCTGATTTCATTTCTACCTGACGATCCAATGGCAGCTCTTGCTCGCTTGCCTTGAAGTTTTCTCCTTGTTTTTCAACCAGCAGCATGTTTTCGCCGCCATAATGGTAGCGTAAGGAAAGCAATTCGCCATCCAGCGTCGTCAGTGCCTGAATTGTTTTACCAGGCTTGAGCAGGCGAAGGGCTGGGGCGTGTTGCGCGTCTCTCAGGAAAGACTGGACGTCCTCACTGCTTACATCCAGGCGGCTCAGCAGGGCGCTGGCTGTGTCTCCACGCTGAATGCGCTCTTCTCTCCAGAACGACTCCTTTTCGCCGACTGCAAATTGCATCGAAGGCAAGGCAAGAGATTCGATTACTGTGCGGGTTGGTTCGTGCGGCACTTCGGTGTCGGGAGCAATACCAAAGGCTGCAACAACACCGAACAATGGCAGTGCCGATATGGCTACAAGCCAGCGGAGGCGGATTTTTCGTTCGGACTGAA
>CAVZWN010000004.1:0-930000 GCA_963779055.1 uncultured Gammaproteobacteria bacterium | reverse complement strand
AGCCAGGAGGTTGGCTTAGAAGCAGCCACCCTTTAAAGAAAGCGTAATAGCTCACTGGTCGAGTCGTCCTGCGCGGAAAATGTAACGGGGCTCAAACTATATACCGAAGACGCGGATATGTGCTTGCACATATGGTAGGAGAGCGTTCTGTAGGCCTGCGAAGGTGTCTCGTGAGGGATGCTGGAGGTATCAGAAGTGCGAATGCTGACATGAGTAGCGATAAAGGGAGTGAAAAGCTCCCTCGCCGAAAGCCCAAGGTTTCCTGCGCAACGTTCATCGGCGCAGGGTGAGTCGGCCCCTAAGGTGAGGCAGAAATGCGTAGCTGATGGGAAATCGGTTAAAATTCCGATACCTTTATACAATGCGATGGGGGGACGGAGTAGGTTAGGTCAGCCGGGTGTTGGACGTCCCGGTTTAAGCGAGTAGGCTGGTCCTTTAGGCAAATCCGGAGGGCTAAGGCTGAGACGTGATGACGAGCGCTCTTTGAGCGCGAAGTGATTGATACCATGCTTCCAAGAAAAGCCTCTAAGCTTCAGTTGTATGAAGACCGTACCGCAAACCGACACAGGTGGGCAGGATGAGAATTCTAAGGCGCTTGAGAGAACTCGGGTGAAGGAACTCGGCAAATTTGCACCGTAACTTCGGGAGAAGGTGCGCCCCGGTAGGTTGTAGTCCCTCGCGGACGAAGGCCGATGGGGTTGCAGTGAAATGGTGGCTGCGACTGTTTAATAAAAACACAGCACTCTGCAAACACGAAAGTGGACGTATAGGGTGTGACGCCTGCCCGGTGCTGGAAGGTTAAGTGATGGGGTGCAAGCTCTTGATCGAAGCCCCAGTAAACGGCGGCCGTAACTATAACGGTCCTAAGGTAGCGAAATTCCTTGTCGGGTAAGTTCCGACCCGCACGAATGGCGTAACGATGGCCACACTGTCTCCACCCGAGACTCAGCGAAGTTGAAATGTTTGTGAAGATGCAATCTACCCGCGGCTAGACGGAAAGACCCCGTGCACCTTTACTGTAGCTTTACATTGGACTTTGAATACATCTGTGTAGGATAGGTGGGAGGCTTTGAAGTGGGAACGCTAGTTCTCATGGAGCCGACGTTGAAATACCACCCTGATGTGTTTGAGGTTCTAACCTAGGTCCATTATCTGGATCGGGGACCGTGTATGGTAGGCAGTTTGACTGGGGCGGTCTCCTCCCAAAGAGTAACGGAGGAGTGCGAAGGTACGCTAGGTACGGTCGGACATCGTACTGATAGTGCAATGGCATAAGCGTGCTTGACTGCGAGACGGACAGGTCGAGCAGGTGCGAAAGCAGGTCATAGTGATCCGGTGGTTCTGTATGGAAGGGCCATCGCTCAACGGATAAAAGGTACGCCGGGGATAACAGGCTGATTCCGCCCAAGAGTTCATATCGACGGCGGAGTTTGGCACCTCGATGTCGGCTCATCACATCCTGGGGCTGTAGCCGGTCCCAAGGGTATGGCTGTTCGCCATTTAAAGTGGTACGTGAGCTGGGTTTAAAACGTCGTGAGACAGTTTGGTCCCTATCTGCCGTGGGCGTTGGAAATTTGAGGGGGGCTGCTCCTAGTACGAGAGGACCGGAGTGGACGCATCTCTGGTGTACCGGTTATCACGCCAGTGGTATCGCCGGGTAGCTATATGCGGAAGAGATAAACGCTGAAAGCATCTAAGCGTGAAACTTGCCTCGAGATGAGATTTCCCCAGGCCTTGAGCCTGCTGAAGGGTCGTTCAAGACCAGGACGTTGATAGGTCGGGTGTGGAAGCGCAGTAATGCGTTAAGCTAACCGATACTAATTGCCCGTGAGGCTTGATCCTATAACCTTAAGCGGCTTCCAAAAGTAATATTAAGTGAAGCCAGTACAATCAGATACCCATACTTCTTCCGTTTTACAATCGATTGCGTAATTGCAGTCGATTAAAAGTTATGCTTGGCGGCCATAGCGAGTTGGAACCACCCCTTCCCATTCCGAACAGGACCGTGAAACGACTCTGCGCCGATGATAGTGTGCACTACGCATGTGAAAGTAGGTCACCGCCAAGCTCCTTATAACAACAAAGCCCTCCTTGAGAGGGCTTTGTTGTTTGTGCGCCGGATTGTTGCGTTCGGCATCATTATGATAAGGTGCGCGAATGTCTCACTCGGATTCTGCTCCTGTTTCTGTCATTGGCGCTCCTGTAAACACACTTCCTGCTTTGCCAAAAAAAATCTTCATTAAAACATTCGGTTGCCAGATGAACGAGTATGACTCGTCGAAAATGGCGGATCTTCTGAATGCGCAGGAAGGTATGATTAGTACCAATAATCCAGAAGAAGCCGATGTCCTGTTGCTTAATACCTGTTCAGTCAGGGAAAAGGCTCAGGAAAAGGTTTTTCATCAGCTCGGTCGATGGAGGTCGCTCAAGAAACACAATCCTGATTTGCTAATAGGCGTTGGGGGATGTGTTGCCAGTCAGGAAGGCGATGCCATAATTGCACGGGCACCCTATGTTGATGTGGTGTTTGGGCCCCAGACCTTGCACCGTCTTCCGGAGTTGATTCGGGCACGCAAGGCCACGGGGAGATCGCAAGTCGATATCTCTTTCCCAGAAATTGAAAAATTCGATTATTTGCCTGACGCACGTGTTGAGGGTTCAACGGCTTTTCTTTCGATTGTGGAAGGGTGCAGCAAATACTGCTCCTACTGCATCGTACCTTTTACCCGAGGCACTGAGGTTTCACGGCCCTTCGATGATGTCCTTGCCGAGGCGGTTCAGCTTGCCGAGCATGGCGTCAGGGAAATCACGCTTCTTGGGCAGAATGTTAATGCTTACCGGGGTTTGATGCATGATAATGAAACGGCTGATTTGGCCCTTTTGCTGCATTTCCTTGCTGAGATCCCGGGTATTGAACGCTTGCGTTACATGACTTCCCATCCGGTCGAGTTTACCCAGTCACTGATTGACGCTTATTCTACGATTCCGAAGCTGGTGAGTTCTCTGCATTTGCCTGTTCAGTCGGGCTCGGATCGCGTGCTTGCCGCGATGAAGCGTGGCTACACCGTGCTCGAATATAAGTCTAAAATCAGGAAATTACGCACTGTACGCCCGGATATTTCGATCTCATCAGATTTTATTGTGGGCTTTCCCGGAGAATCGGATGAGGATTTCGAGGCAACCATGAAGCTGGTTGAGGAAGTTGGCTTTGATTCCAGCTACAGTTTTGTATATAGCGTGCGTCCGGGTACGCCCGCAGCTGATCTGGCAGATTCTACACTCCCTGTTATCAAGCAGGAGCGCCTGCAAAGACTGCAAACCAGGCTCGAGGAGCAGGCCCAGGCAGTTAGCGAGTCTATGGTGGGATCGGTGCAGCGCATTCTGGTCGAAGGAAATGCCAGAAAAGATGAGCGCGAGTTGCGTGGGCGCACGGACAATAACCGCGTAGTGAACTTTGTAGGTCATCCCAGGCTGATTGGGACTTTCATTGATGTCTTGATAACTTCTGCGCAGCCGCATTCTCTACGCGGCGAAGTTCCTGTGGAATCCAAGTGAAAAAGCATACCGAACATTTTTCTTTTATCCCCGCCGATAACGTGCGCCTTTGTAATCTATGCGGTGCTCTGGACGAAAATCTGAAGCAGATAGAAACGGCGCTGGATGTGGTCATTTCCCGGCGCGGAGAAAATTTCAGCATTTCGGGCAATACTGAGCACACACGACTTGCTATGCAGGTGTTGAAGGGGTTCTATGAATTATCTGTCCACGCCATCTCTATCGAAGATTTGCAACTGGGCCTGATTGAACAGATAAATGCCTCTCGCGCAAGCACAGAACAGGCTGCCTCTGGCGGGGGCGTCATGCCAGTATTGATGACGCGCAAACATGATCTGCGTGGCCGTACGCCCCGGCAGAATCAGTATCTGCTCCAGATTCAGGAACATGATATTTCCTTCGGCATTGGCCCGGCTGGTACGGGTAAAACCTATCTTGCGGTTGCAAGCGCAGTAGATGCGCTGGAGCGTGATACGGTCAAACGCATCGTACTGGTAAGGCCGGCTGTTGAGGCCGGGGAGCGGCTGGGTTTTCTGCCTGGTGATCTGGCACAGAAGGTGGATCCCTATCTGCGGCCACTCTATGATGCGCTCTATGATTTGCTTGGTTTCGAGCGTGTGGGAAAATTATTCGAGCGCGGTGCGATTGAGATTGCGCCTCTGGCTTATATGCGTGGCCGAACGCTCAATCATTCCTTCATTATTCTGGATGAAGCGCAGAACACCACTCCCGAGCAGATGAAAATGTTCCTGACGCGTATTGGTTTTGGTACCAAAGCTGTGATTACCGGTGACGTTACGCAGGTGGATCTGGCTCGCGGGCAAAAGAGCGGACTGGCCGAAGTGCCTGCGGTTCTGGGTAAGGTGCGCGGTATTGCATTTACCTACTTCGAATCCGAAGATGTGGTCCGGCATCCGCTTGTGCAGCATATCGTCAACGCTTATGCGAGTTATGAAAAAAACAAAGCCTGAACTGAAGCTGTCTGTGCAATATGCAGCCAGACCAGCGGGTGTTCCGTCTCGTAGCCTGTTCCGGACGTGGATCAATGCGGCGCTGGAAGGCGATGCCGAAGTCACGCTCCGGATTGTTGATGCGGAAGAAGGGCAGGGTCTGAATCGAGATTATCGCGGCAAGGATTACGCGACCAATGTCCTGACCTTTGTCTATGAACTGCCGCCAGTATGTCAGGGTGACATCGTGCTGTGTGCTCCCGTGGTGAGCCGTGAAGCGTTGGAGCAAGGGAAAAGTGCGGAAGCCCATTATGCGCATATGATTATTCACGGCATGCTGCATCTGCAGGGCTATGATCATGAAGATGAGACCGATGCGCAGGCCATGGAAGCAGTAGAAACGCACATTATGAAGCGGCTCGGCTATACTGACCCCTACGCCATTTTAGAGGTTGAGCAACAACATGGATGAATCTGCCAAACCGGGCTGGCTGGAACGCCTGGGTGCGTGGCTTTCGCCCGAACCGGATAACCGCGAAGAACTGGTGGAAATCCTTCACGCGGCTTACGAAAAAAACCTGATCGATGCCGATGCACTTTCCATGATCGAGGGCGTGCTTCAGGTTTCCGAGATGCATGTGCGTGACATCATGATTCCGCGTGCCCAGATGGACGTGATCGATATCGCGGACTCCCCTGCCGCTTTTATTCCTTTTGTTATCGAGGCGGCGCATTCCCGCTTTCCCGTGATCGGCGAGAACAAGGATAATGTGATCGGCATCCTTCTGGCAAAAGATCTGCTGCGTTATTATGCCGGTGAGAAATTTGATGTACGCGACATGCTGCGCCCAGCTGTCTTCATCCCTGAATCCAAGCGCCTGAATATCCTGCTTAAGGAATTCCGCATGAACCGCAACCATATCGCCATTGTGGTGGATGAGTATGGGGGCGTGTCAGGCTTGGTGACGATTGAGGATGTGCTGGAGCAGATCGTGGGCGAAATCGAGGATGAATTCGATTTCGACGAAACCGAAGACAACATCATCCAGGACCGCAGCGGCCGTTTCCGGGTCAAGGCGGTGACGGAAATCGGCAACTTTAATGAGGTGCTGGGAACCAGTTTCAGTGACGAGGATTACGATACTGTGGCCGGGGTGGTTGTCAGCAAGTTCGGCCATCTGCCAAAACGTGGCGAACACATCACTTTTGACGGACTGAAATTCCAGGTTCTGCGTGCGGATAGCCGCCGGGTGCACACCCTGCTGGTAGAGAAACTGCCTCAGGAAGCCTGATCAGGTTTTTCTGAAAACGATATCCCACACGCCATGCCCCAGCCTTAATCCGCGCTGCTCGAATTTTGTCAGCGGGCGGTATTCCGGGCGCGGAGCATAGTCGCTGGTGGAGTTCACCAGGCGGGTTTCACCACGAAAAATATCGAGAATGTGTGTGGCGTATTCTTCCCAGTCCGTGGCGGCATGTAAATAGCCGCCAGGCTTCAAGCGATCGCAGATGAGCGTGGTGAATTCCGGCTGAATCAGACGGCGCTTGTGGTGGCGTTTTTTGTGCCACGGGTCGGGAAAGAAGATATGTGCCCCATCCAGGGCTTCCGGAGCCAGCATATGTTGCAGCACTTCGACGGCATCATGCTGGATGATGCGAATATTGGACAGCCCCAGTTCCTCGATGTGTTTCAGCAGGCTGCCCACGCCGGGCGTGTGGACCTCGATGCACAGGTAATCGTTTTCCGGATGATCCTGGGCGATTTTCGCGGTGCTGTCGCCCATGCCAAAGCCTATCTCAAGAATTCTGGGCGCCGTCCTGCCAAAAAGTCGTGTCAGGTCCAGTTTTTCCTCGTTGTATGCAATACCAAATTCCGGCATCAGGGTTTCATAAGCGCGGGTCTGGCCCTTGGACATGCGTCCCTGGCGCAGCACGAAGCTGCGCACCGGACGGTGTTGTGCTTCAGTCATGGATCTACTTGCCGATCAGACCGGTGGTGGGGGAGCTGGGGCTGGCGGAATAGAGTTTCTTCGCCATGCGCCCGGCCAGAAAAGCTTCTCGCCCTGCCTCGACGGCTTTTTTCATGGCCGAAGCCATCAGTACCGGGTTGTTTGCGCCGGCGATAGCGGTGTTCATCAGGACACCATCACAGCCCAGTTCCATGGCGATGGCAGCATCAGACGCGGTACCGACTCCGGCATCCACGATAACCGGAACCTTGGCGTTTTCGATTATGATTTGCAGGTTCCAAGGGTTGAGAATCCCCATGCCAGAGCCGATCAGGGAGGCCAGCGGCATGATGGCTACGCAACCGATGTCTTCCAGTTGCCTGGCGATAATGGGGTCATCGGAGGTGTAAACCATGACCTTGAATCCATCCTTGACCAGTGTTTCTGCCGCTTTCAGTGTTTCCACTACATTTGGATACAGGGTCTGCGGATCACCAAGCACTTCCAGCTTGACCAGATCGTGACCGTCCAGTAGTTCGCGCGCCAGGCGCAAGGTGCGGATGGCATCGTCGGCGCTATAGCAGCCGGCGGTGTTGGGCAGGTAAGTGTATTTTGAGGGCGGGACGGCATCCAGCAGGCTGGGTTCGCCTGCATTCTGGCCGATGTTGGTGCGGCGAATGGCTACGGTGACGATTTCCGCCCCGCTGGCTTCGATAGCGTGGCGAGTCTGGTCAAAATCCTGGTATTTTCCTGTGCCAACCAGCAGACGGGACGAATAGGTTTTTCCTGCAATAATCAAATTTTCCATACATTCCAATGAGGTTGGTTTAGCCACCGCCGACAGCAACAATAATTTCCAGCCGATCGCCGTTATTCAGTGGGGTTTCGTTGAATTGACTGCGTGGTACGACCTCACCATTACACTCAATGGCGACGCGCTTTCCCGTAAGCGTGAGTTGATCTATCAGCTGGCTCACGGTAAGCGGTCCGGAAAACTGCTGCGGCGCGCCGTTAATGGTGAGTTCAATCACAGCGTGTGTGTCCAGATATTAAGTAAACGCCGATTTTATCACTCCTGCGGGAATGAATGTAGGCATCACATCAGTGGCAATACTGTGAAATCCTGATTATTACTATTACGCGGCAAGGCCGGAAATTGAATATTGAAACGATTCTGATCGCTTCAATAAGGTGTTGTTGAGGGCTAAATATGCTTAAAAGCATTCATTTAGTTGGGGGCTGTTCTGGCTTAGGCTATCTGTATGGTATAGAATTTTAGCCTTTTCTAATGTGCTCGGTTAAATATGTCCGGTGATAACCTGGTCGAATTCCAGAAAGTCAGCTTTGCCTACGGCAAGCGCCCGATTCTCAACGGAATCAATATGACTGTGCCGCGTGGCAAGGTGGTGGCCATCATGGGTGGCAGCGGCTGTGGCAAGACGACGCTGCTCAGGCTGATCGGGGGGCAGATCCGGCCATCCGTCGGAGCGGTTTCTGTGGATGGGCAAACCGTGCATGAACTGGATGCGGATGGCTTGTATCATATGCGACGGCGCATGGGCATGCTGTTCCAGTTCGGCGCTTTGTTTACCGACATGTCGGTATTCGACAATGTGGCATTCCAGATGCGTGAACACACCGACTTGCCCGAAAGCGTGATAAGGGATCTGGTGTTGATGAAGTTGCATGCGGTCGGGTTGCGCGGCGCAAGGGATCTCATGCCCTCCGAGCTCTCCGGCGGTATGGCACGGCGGGTAGCCCTGGCGCGGGCTGTAGCACTGGATCCGATGCTGATCATGTATGACGAGCCATTTGCCGGCCTGGATCCGATTTCCCTTGGGGTGGTCGGGAATCTGATTCGTCGTTTGAACGATGCCCTGGGCGCAACATCTATCGTGGTGACCCATGATGTGCACGAATCTCTGGAAATTGTCGATTATGTCTATTTTGTGTCAGATGGGGTGATCGTGGCGCATGGCACGCCGGAGGAAATGCGTGGCAGCGACAAGCCTTTCGTGCACCAGTTCGTGCATGGCGAAGAGGATGGCCCGGTGCCTTTCCATTACCCGGCAAGCCCTTATGGGGCCGATTTGCGGCTGGGGGGACAACATGCCTAGCCGTTTTGTGAAAGGCGTGCGGCGCATCGGCCACCGGGTGATCGACAGCCTGTGGCGTCTTGGCGTGGCAAGCCGGTTTTTTGTGCTAATTCTGCTGAACTCGGGCTCAAGTTTTCGCCGTCTTCAGCTTGTTATCAAGGAACTGTTCTCGACCGGGGTGCTGTCGCTTATTATTATCCTGGTATCGGGGCTGTTTGTCGGCATGGTGCTGGGGATGCAGGGTTACGATACCCTGCAGCGGTACGGCTCTGAAGAGGCGCTGGGCGTGATGGTGGCCCTGTCCCTGGTACGTGAGCTTGGGCCAGTGGTGGCGGCCCTGTTGTTCGCCAGCCGCGCAGGATCGGCAATTACCGCTGAGATTGGCCTGATGAAGGCGACTGAGCAGCTTTCGGCGATGGAAATGATGGCGGTCAATCCGATTGCCCGCGTCGTTGCCCCGCGTTTCTGGGCCGGCGTGATTTCCATGCCGCTGCTGGCGGCGATGTTTTCCGCCATGGGCGTGTTTGGCGGCTACCTGGTGGGTGTAAAGCTGATCGGTGTGGATGAGGGTTCGTTCTGGTCGCAGATGCAGAACGCAGTGGACTTTCAGCAGGACATTGTGAATGGCATTATCAAGAGTTTTGTGTTTGGCGTGGCGGTGACAGCTATTGCCCTGTTCGAAGGCTATGATGCGCCGCCGACGGCAGAGGGCGTATCCGGTGCGACAACGCGCACTGTGGTCACGTCGTCTCTGGCTATTCTGGCGCTGGACTTCATGTTGACTGCATTTATGTTTAGAGGGGAAGGTTAATGGAACGCACCACAATCGATTTGTGGGTAGGACTTTTCGTGCTACTGGGGCTGGGCGCTATTCTGGTGCTGGCGCTGAAGGTGGGAAACCTGGGCGGCGTAAACATGTCTGATAGTTATAGCGTGACGGCCAATTTCAGTAATATTGGCGGACTTAAGGCTCGGGCGCCGGTGAAAAGCGCGGGTGTGGTGGTTGGCCGGGTCGCGGAGGTTCACTTTGACGGGGCGCGGCACGAGGCGGTGGCAACATTCAAACTGGATAAACAATATTCATTTTCCAGAGATACCTCCGCCAGCATCATGACTTCCGGTTTGCTGGGCGAACAGTACATCGCCCTTGAAACCGGAGGCGACAGCGCCCAACTCAAGGATGGCGACAAGATCAAGATTACCCAGTCGGCGGTGGTGCTGGAAAGTCTGATTGGACAGTTTCTCTACAACAAGGCAGCTGATGGCGGAGAAGTCAAATGAACAAGCAATGGCTGGCAGTGACGCTGGGGGCGTGCGCACTCGTTTCCTCTGGTGTCGGGCAGGCGCAGACGGTGACGCTGCAACAGGCAATCGACATGAGCCTGAATGCCGACCCGCGTATTCAGGAACGTGAACAATTGGTGGAGCAGGCGCGTGCCCTGCTGGAAGAGGCGCAGGGGAATAACGGTCTGCGCCTGAATGCCAATCTTTTCGTCGGTCTGGCACCCAAGGTCGAGGGTGGTTTTTACCAGGGTGGAGCAAGCTCCGGCACCACGCCGCGCAATGATGCCTATGACTGGAAAGGGCTGTCTGACTGGACCTCGCTGCAATTTTCCATCGTCAAGCCACTGTACACTTTCGGCAAGATCGAACGGTATACCGATGCGGCCAAGGGCAATATTGATGTGAAACGCCAGGATGTCCGTCTGCAACGCGGCGATACCGCAATGGATGTGAGCCGCGCCTATTATGGCTATCTTACTGCACGCGATACACGGCGCATGCTGGAGGATGTGCGCGCCAAGGTGAATAATGCGGTGGCGCAGGTCGAAAAGTCGCTCAAAGTTGATAACGGTCAGGCCACCCAGTCGGATTTGTATGAAATGCAGGCCAAGCGTGCCTTGCTGAACAAGTACCTTTCCCAGGCCCAGGCGGTGGAAACGGTCAGCCTGAATGGCCTGAAAACGCTGACGGGTGTCGGTCTCGATGGCAATCTTGAAGTGGCGGATGAGGGCCTGAGCCCGGCCCCCCTGCCAACCTCGTCGCTGGCGGACTTTCAGGGCAAGGCCATCACTAGCCGCCCTGAAATGGCCCAGCTGGAAGCCGGTCTGAGCGCTCGCCGCGCCCTGGTGGATGCGAAAAAGGCGGAAATGTATCCCGATATCTATGCCGGTGTGGTGGGTAGCGTTTCCTATGCATCACGACGCGACAGGCTGGACAACCCTTACGTTTATGACTCTTTCAACCATGCCGGATTGACGCCGGTAGTGGGTGTAAAGTGGGATCTGGCATTTGACGTTGTGCCGGCGCGGGTTGCTCAAGCGCAGGCAGAACTCAATGCGCTGCTGGCGAAGAACCGTTATGCCCTGGCCGGGATTCCTTTTGAAGTGGCGGAAGCTTATACCCAGATGCAGGCGTATCACGTTGCCCAGCAGGAGCTGGCGACGGGCGCAGCAGCAGCGCGGCGCTGGATGGTGGCCTCCTACGCCGACTTCAATGCCGGGCTGGAAAAACCGGAGCGCGTCAGTGAAGCGCTCAAGACTTATGCTACGACGCAAGCGGAATATTTGCTGACAGTCAATGAATACAACATGCATGTGGCCAGACTGGCCAGGGTGACAGGAGATTACAAATGATGTTCAGGATACGTTCCATGTTGATGGCGTGTGCTCTGCTGATGGCTACTGCAGCCGGTGCGGCAGAAGTTGCGCCCGATGTCCTGGTGAAGAATACGGCGCAGGAGGTGTTGGCCATCGTCAAGCAGGACCAGGATATTCAGTCCGGAAATTCGCAGAAGGTACTGGAACTGGTAGAGGCCAAGGTGTTGCCCCATTTCGCTTTTGCGCGCATGGCGCAGCTTGCGGTTGGCCGTCACTGGCCCAAGGCTTCGCCAGCGCAGCAGCAAGCCCTGGTACGGGAATTCCGTACGCTGCTGGTGCGCACTTATTCCGGCTCCCTGACCTCTTACAAGAACCAGACGGTTGATTACAGGCCAATGAAACTGGCTCCGGGCGATACCGATGTCACGGTGAAAACGATTGTCAATCAGCCGGGGGGGCAGCCTATCCCGATCGAGTACAGTCTGGAGAAAGGCGCTGACGGCTGGAAAGTGTATGACGTGGCAGTAGATGGTGTAAGCTTGGTGACCAATTATCGCTCTTCGTTCAGTGCGGAAATTCAGAGCCGTGGGATCGACGGTTTGATCAAAACCCTGAGAGACAAGAATCATAGGGAAGCCACAAGCAACAACAAAGCTGTGACCACTGGGAAAAAATGATCACCCGCAACGGCAGCAGCTTTGACTTTCAGGGGCCACTCACGATCGCTACAGTGACTGCATGGCTGCGCGAGAGCGAGGTGCTGTTCAAGGAGGATGGCGTCTGGGAATTGAACCTCTCGGCTGTCGAAGAGGTGGACTCGGCTGCGGTCAGCCTGTTGCTGGAATGGGCGCGTCAGGCTGCGCAGCGCGGCCGTCAGTTGCGGTTGCGCAACCTTCCGGAAAACCTTCAATGCCTGCTGAAGGTCTATGACGTCCAGGAATTGCTGCCCGCCGTTTGATGGGTACAAATTTCCCGCCTCGTGACCACCGCAGCAATTGAAATTCATCAGGTGCATAAGCGCTTCGGCAGCGTACAGGCGCTGCACGGGGTGGATCTGACGGTTCAGCAGGGCGAGTTTTTTGCCCTGCTCGGCCCCAATGGTGCTGGCAAATCCACGCTGATCAATATCCTTGCCGGACTGGCGCTGGCCGATAGCGGCCGACTGGCTATTTTGGGTCATGATGTGAGGGCTGACTATCGTCAGGCGCGCCGCTCCATTGGCGTCGTTCCACAGGAACTGGTGTATGACGCATTTTTTACCGTGCGTGAAATGCTGCGCTTCCAGTCCGGTTATTTCGGCATTCGCAACAACAAGTCCTGGATTGATGAGCTGCTGGAGCAGCTGGCGCTGACCGACAAGGCCGATGCCTACGTACGCCATCTTTCCGGCGGCATGAAGCGCCGCGTGCTGGTGGCGCAGGCACTGGTGCACAAGCCGCCGGTCATCGTTCTCGATGAGCCGACTGCCGGAGTAGACGTGGAGTTGCGCCAGAGCCTGTGGGCCTTCATCCAGCGCTTGAACCGGCAGGGTCATACTATTGTTCTCACCACGCATTATCTCGAAGAAGCAGAGAAGCTGTGCAATCGCGTGGCCATGCTGAAACAGGGGCGGGTCGTGGCGCTGGATACCACCGCCAATCTGCTGAGCCGCCATGCCGGCATCCAGCTGCGCCTCAGGATCGAACCCGCACGCTTGCCAGAATCCTTGCAGACGTTGGCTTGCGGGCGGGATGGAGACGTATTCAAGCTTTCTCTGAGCCGTCATGCTGAGCTGGAAAACGTGCTGGCAGTGTTGCGCGAGTCGGGTGTTACGGTTGAGGATATGGAACTGGTCAGGTTCGATCTGGAAGACGTGTTCCTTGAGCTGGTGAAGCCATGACCGGATTGCTGACCCTGTTTTACAAGGAGTTGCTGCGTTTCTGGAAAGTGAGCCTGCAGACCATTTTGTCTCCACTGGTCACGACGCTGCTCTATCTGCTGATTTTTTCTCATGTGCTGGAAGAGCACGTTCAGGTTTATCCGGGCGTCAATTACTCTGCATTTCTCATCCCCGGCCTGGTGATGATGGCCATGCTGCAAAATGCTTTCTCAAATAGCTCTTCCAGCCTGATTCAGTCCAAGATGACCGGCAATATCGTATTCATGCTCTTGCCGCCACTGGCCTACTGGGAATTTTATACCGCTTACGTGGCAGCCTCGGTGGCGCGTGGGGCAATGGTGGGGCTGGGCGTGGGGCTGGCCAGCCTGTGGTTCGTGCCCCTGTCGCTGGCGCATCCGCTATGGGTGCTGGCGTTTGCCGTGCTGGGCTGTGCCCTGCTGGGAGCGGCGGGCATTATTTCTTCCCTCTGGGCGGAAAATTATGACCAGATGGCGGCGGTACAGAATTTCATCATTGTTCCACTGACTTTCCTGTCCGGGGTGTTCTATTCGATTCACTCACTGCCGCCATTCTGGCAGGCGGTTTCCCGCGTCAATCCTTTCTTTTACCTGATTGACGGGTTCCGTTACGGGTTTTTCGGAGTGTCTGATGTTTCGCCGCTCTTGGCATTGGCGATTGTCGCCGCCTGCTTTTTGGCATTATCATTAGCGACTTTGCTCTTGCTCAAGAGCGGTTACAAACTGAGAAAATAAATGGTTACAGCAGATCAGATCAAACAATATATCCAGAACGATTTGCCATGCGAATACGTCAGGGTGGATGGGGACGACGGCCAGCATTTCGAGGCCGTCATAGTCAGCGCCGAGTTCAACGGCAAGCGCACGGTGCAGCAGCATCAGCTTGTTTACAAGGCGCTGGGAGAGCGAATGGGCGGAGAGATCCACGCTCTGGCAATGAAAACTTTTACACCCGAGGAATGGCGCAAGCAAGCGGGTTAACATCAATCTAATTTCAGGAACAAATATCATGAACAAAGCAGCTTTGGAAAGAATCGGCCAGATCGTCAACGGGAACCCGGTGGTACTGTTCATGAAGGGTACACCGCAGTTTCCGCAATGCGGCTTTTCCAACCTGGCGGCCCAGGTACTGAAGGCATGCGGGACGGAGTTTTTCTCAGTCAATGTGCTGGCGGATGCCGAGGTTTACGAAAACCTCAAGGATTATGCCAACTGGCCGACTTTCCCGCAGCTTTACATCAATGGTGAATTGATCGGTGGTTCGGATATCGCCAAGGAAATGTACGAAAAAGGTGAGCTGCAGCAATTGCTGGCAGACCTCAAATAAGCCTGATCAATGGATAAACTCGTTATTCAGGGTGGCGTTCCCCTGAGCGGAGAAATCCGCGTTTCCGGGGCCAAGAATGCCGCCCTGCCGATTCTGTGCGCAGGTCTTCTCGCTGATGGGGTGCTGCAGGTCGCCAATGTGCCGCATCTGCACGATGTGACCACCATGATCGGTCTGCTGGGCCAGATGGGCATGGGCATTTCTGTGGATGAAAAGCTCGGCGTTTCTCTGGATGCGCGCAATATCACCCATCCGGAAGCGCCGTATGAGCTGGTAAAGACCATGCGCGCCTCCATCCTGGTGCTGGGTCCGCTGCTGGCCCGCTTCGGCAAGGCCAGGGTGTCGCTTCCCGGCGGCTGCGCCATCGGTTCGCGGCCGGTGGATCTGCACATCAAGGGTCTGGAGGCGATGGGGGCAAGCATCTCCATCGAGCATGGCTACATCATTGCGAATGCAGGGCGCCTCCGGGGCGCACGAATTTTCATGGACCTGGTGACCGTGACCGGCACCGAGAACCTGATGATGGCGGCAGCGCTGGCAGACGGCACGACAGTGCTGGAAAATGCCGCGCGCGAACCGGAAGTCGTGGATCTGGCCGAATGCCTCAAGGCCATGGGGGCAAAGATCGAGGGTGCGGGCACGGACATCATTACGGTACATGGTGTTGAGCGGCTGAATAGCGCCAGTTACAGCGTGATGCCGGACCGTATCGAGGCGGGGACCTTCCTGGTCGCTGCCGCAGCGACGCGGGGCAAGGTTAAATTGCGTAATGTGCGCCCGGATATTTTTGACGCCCTGCTGGACAAGCTGCGCGAAGCCGGTGCCGTGATCGAAACCGGCGAGGACTGGGTGAGTCTGGCAATGTCCGGACTGATCAAGTCGGTAAATATTCGTACCGCGCCCTATCCGGCTTTCCCGACGGACATGCAGGCCCAGTTCATGACCCTGAATACGGTGGCGCAGGGGGTGGCAACCATGACCGAGACCATCTTCGAGAACCGTTTCATGCACGTGCAGGAGCTGCGCCGTCTGGGCGCGGATATCGAAGTGGAAGGCAATACCGCCGTGGTGCGTGGTATTCCGGAGCTGAGCGGCGCGACCGTGATGGCCACCGATCTGCGTGCTTCCGCTTCGCTGGTGATCGCCGGACTGGTGGCGCAGGGTGAAACCACGGTGGAGCGGATTTACCACCTCGACCGTGGTTACGAGTGTATTGAAGAGAAGCTGTCCCAGCTTGGGGCGAGAATAAAGCGAGTGCATTGAACATGATTACCATCGCCCTCTCCAAGGGACGCATCTTTGAAGAAACTACGCCACTCCTGGCTGCTGCAGGCATTGTCCCGCAGGAAGACCCGGAATCCTCGCGCAAGCTGATCCTGGGGACCAACCGCGAAGATGTGCGGCTCATCATCGTGCGCGCTTCGGACGTGCCGACCTATGTGCAATATGGCGCAGCCGATCTCGGCATTGCGGGCAAGGATGTGCTGCACGAGCATGGCGGCGCAGGCATGTACCAGCCGCTGGATCTGCAGATTGCCAAGTGCCGCATGATGGTCGCCGTGCCGCAGGGCTTCGACTATGAAGGCGCGGTCCGGCAGGGCGCGCGTCTGCGCGTGGCAACCAAATATCTGCAAACGGCGCGCGAGCACTTCGCCAAGAAGGGCGTGCATGTCGATCTCATCAAGCTGTATGGTTCGATGGAACTGGCGCCCCTGGTAGGGCTGGCCGATGCCATTGTCGACCTGGTGAGCAGCGGCGGTACGCTCAAGGCCAATAATCTGGTGGCAGTAGAGGAAATCATGCAGATCAGTTCTCGCCTGGTGATCAATCAGGCTGCACTGAAGCTCAAACATGCGCAGATTCAGCCGCTGCTGGATACCTTTGCTGCCTGCCTCAAGGCCTGACGCAACGCGTTATAATCCCAATCTTTCAAATAGACGCTTTTTATTATGTTGAATATCAAACGCTTTAGTAGTGCACAGACTGAGTTCCAGGCGCAGTTGCACGAATTGCTGGCCTTCGAAGGCGCTCAGGACGAATCCATTGATCAGGTGGTGGCCGGTATTCTGCATGATGTAAAAGCCCGCGGCGATGCCGCAGTGCTGGAATACACGCAGCGCTTCGACAGGCTGGAAGCGGCGTCAATGTCTGAACTGGAAATGTCTGCGGCGCGCCTGAAAGAGGCTTTCGACGGTCTGCCGCGATGAGCAGCGTGTAGCCCTGCAACAGGCGGCGGAGCGGGTGCGCGTTTACCACGAGAAGCAGCTGATGCATTCGTGGAGCTACACCGAGCCGGACGGCACCATGCTGGGCCAGCAGGTCACGGCGCTGGATCGTGTCGGCCTCTACGTGCCCGGCGGCAAGGCGGCCTATCCCTCCTCTGTGCTGATGAACGCGATCCCGGCCAAGGTGGCCGGTGTGACAGAGCTGATCATGGTGGTGCCCACACCGGGCGGCGTGCTCAACGAGCTGGTGCTGGCTGCGGCGCATGTCTGCGGCGTGGATCGCGTGTTCACTGTCGGAGGGGCGCAGGCAGTCGGTGCGCTGGCTTATGGCACGCAAACCATTCCTCAGGTCGACAAGATTGTCGGGCCGGGCAACGCCTACGTGGCAGCGGCCAAGCGCCGGGTGTTCGGCGTGGTGGGGATCGACATGGTGGCCGGGCCTTCCGAAATCCTGATTATCTGCGACGGCCAGACCAATCCCGACTGGATCGCCATGGACCTGTTTTCCCAGGCCGAGCATGACGAACTGGCGCAATCCATTCTGCTGTCGCCGGATGCCGCCTTTGTCGACGCGGTTGCCGCCAGTATCAACAAACTCCTGCCCGAAATGCCGCGCCAGGAAATTATCCGCACCGCACTGGAAAACCGGGGCGCGCTGATCGTCGTCAAGGATCTGGATGAAGCGGCTGAAATCGCCAACTATATTTCACCCGAGCACCTCGAGCTTTCCGTCGAGGATCCGGCGGCACTCACCGCCAAGATCCGCCATGCTGGCGCGATTTTCATGGGGCGCCAGACCTGCGAATCGCTGGGCGATTACTGCGCCGGACCCAATCATGTGCTGCCGACTTCGCGCACGGCGCGTTTTTCTTCGCCGCTGGGCGTGTACGATTTCCAGAAACGCTCCAGCCTGATCATGGTTTCCCCGGCAGGAGCGCAAACCATGGGCAAGATCGCCTCCGAACTGGCTTATGGCGAGGGCTTGCAGGCCCATGCCCGCTCCGCGGAATACCGCATGGGAAGCAAGTAGTCCCATGAGCCGTTACTGGAGCGCGGTAGTCCACGGCCTGACGCCTTATGTGCCGGGTGAGCAGCCCAGGCTGCAGAATCTGGTCAAGCTCAACACCAACGAGAATCCCTATGGCCCCAGCCCCAAAGCGCTGGAGGCGATGCGTGCGGAAGTGGGCGATAGCCTGCGCCTGTATCCCGACCCCAACGCCGACCGGCTCAAGGGCGCGATTGCCGCTTATCATGGCGTGAAGCCGGCGCAGGTGTTCGTCGGCAACGGATCGGACGAAGTGCTGGCACACACTTTTCAGGCCCTGCTCAAGCACGAAGCGCCGCTGCTGTTCCCCGATATTACCTACAGCTTCTATCCGGTGTATTGCGGCCTGTATGGCGTGGATTACCAGACCGTACCGTTGACGGAAAGCTTCGAGATTCGTGTCGAGGATTACCAGAGGCCCAATGGCGGAATCATTTTCCCCAACCCGAATGCGCCCACGGGGCGTTTGCTGTCTCTGGATGAAATCGAACGTTTGTTGAAAGTGAACACTGACTCGGTAGTGGTGATCGACGAGGCATATATTGATTTCGGCGGTGAATCGGCTGTTTCCCTGGTGGATCGTTATCCCCAGCTGCTGGTGATTCACACCCTGTCCAAATCCCGCTCGCTGGCCGGGCTGCGCGTGGGTTACGCCATCGCCCATCCTGACCTGATCGACGCGCTCAACCGGGTGAAAGACAGCTTCAATTCCTATCCGCTGGACCGTTTCGCCATTGCCGGCGCGGCTGCGGCGATGGAGGATCGCACCTATTTTGCTGAAACCTGCCGCAAGGTCGTGTTTACGCGAAGCCGCCTGGTTTCTGAACTCGAAGCTCTGGGGTTTGAGGTGCTGCCATCCGGGGCAAATTTTGTCTTTGCACGCCATGCAAGACATGAAGGGGCGGAACTCACGGCAAAGCTGCGCGAGTGCAGCATCATCGTGCGGCACTTCAGAAACCCGGTGCGTATCGCTCCGTTCATGCGCATCACGGTCGGAACAGATGCAGAGTGCGATGCGCTGGTTGCTGCGCTAAAAGAAATTCTGCGCGCCTGATCGATTCTCTTTAAGCCCGTCAGCACCTGAGTTAGAATGGAACCCATTTTCAGCGATTTATCCTATGCGCACAGCCCAAGTTAACCGTAATACTCTGGAAACCCAGGTCAGCGTCACCCTCAATCTGGACGGCAGCGGTCTGGCCCGGTTTGCGAGCGGCGTGCCTTTTCTCGACCATATGCTGGATCAGATCGCCCGTCATGGGCTGATGGATCTGGAAATTACGGCCAAGGGTGACCTGCATATCGACGCGCATCACACAGTGGAAGACATCGGCATTACTCTCGGCCAGGCATTCGCCCAGGCGATTGGCGACAAGAAGGGTGTGCGTCGCTACGGACATGCCTATGTGCCGCTGGATGAGGCATTGTCGCGTGTGGTGCTGGATCTTTCCGGGCGGCCCGGGCTGGTTTTTGAGGTGGAGTTCACGCGCGCGCGCATCGGTGAATTCGATGCCGACTTGGTACGCGAGTTTTTTCAGGGCTTCGTCAATCACGCCGGGGTGACCCTGCACGTGGATTGCCTGCGCGGCGTCAACGCACACCACCAGGCAGAAACGGTGTTCAAGGCATTCGGCCGGGCACTGCGCATGGCAGTCGAGCCGGACGAGCGCATGGCGGGCGTGATGCCTTCCACCAAGGGAAGCCTGTAGGCATGGCCGATATCGCAGTCATCGATTACGGCATGGGCAATCTGCGTTCGGTGTCGAAAGCGCTGGAGCATATTGCGCCACAGCTGGACATCGTTGTGAGCAGCGACCCGGACGTGATCGCCGGGGCTGGCCGGGTGGTATTCCCCGGTGTCGGAGCGATGCCGGACTGCATGCACGAGCTGGAAAGCCGCGGTCTGCGCCAGGCTGTGGCGGAGGCCGCTCAGAGCAAGCCTTTCCTGGGCATCTGTCTGGGCATGCAGGCTCTGTTCGAGTCTTCCGAAGAGGGGAATTGTGCCGGGCTGGGTATTTTCCCCGGCCGCGTGCTGCGCTTCCCGGCCGAAGCCATGGTGGACGAAAAAGGGCAGAAGCTCAAAGTGCCGCATATCGGCTGGAACGAAGTGCATCAGTCGGCGAATCATCCGATGTGGTCGGGTATTCCGGAAGCGGCGCGTTTTTACTTTGTGCACAGCTATTATGTCGAGGCGGGCGACCCGGATCTGGTGGCCGGATTCACGCTTTATCCATTTGCATTTTCCGCTGCAGTGGCGCGGGATAATATATTCGCCGTGCAATTCCATCCGGAGAAGAGCCAGGCTGCCGGGCTGGCCCTGCTGGCCAATTTTGTGATGTGGGACGGGCGGTCGCAGAGCAGTGCCTGCGGTGCTGGCGCCGGCCTGTAAATTAATTACGTCTGATTTTTTCAACCCTTCTGTTACAGCGCCTAGACTATGTTAGTGATTCCTGCGATTGATTTGAAAGATGGGCAATGCGTCCGCCTCAAACAGGGCGAGATGGATTCTGCCACGATTTTTTCCGAAAACCCTGCCGAAATGGCGCGGCACTGGGTCGATCAGGGCGGCCGCCGCCTGCATCTGGTGGACCTGAACGGCGCCTTTGCCGGCAAGCCGGTGAATGGCGAAGCCATCCGCGCGATTGTTGAAGAAGTCGGGACGGAAATCCCGGTGCAACTGGGTGGCGGTATCCGCGACCTGGCGACGATCGAGCGCTATCTCGATAATGGCATCAGCTATGTCATTATCGGCACGGCGGCAGTCAAGAACCCCGGCTTCCTGCACGAAGCCTGCGATGCCTTTCCCGGACAGATCATCGTCGGCCTCGATGCCAAGGACGGCAAGGTGGCGGTGGATGGCTGGTCCAAGCTGACAGGGCATGATGTGATTGATCTGGCCAAAAAATTTGAAGGGTATGGCGTAGAGGCTATTGTCTATACTGATATTGGCCGTGATGGCATGCTTTCCGGTGTGAATATCGAAGCGACAGTCAACCTGGCACGCGCCCTCACCATCCCGGTAATCGCCAGTGGGGGTCTGACGGATATTGAAGATGTGAAACGTCTGTGTGCCGTGGAGAGCGAGGGCATCATGGGCGCGATTACCGGGCGGGCTATATATGAAGGCACGCTGAATTTCGCTGCGGCGCAGCAACTGGCCGACGAGCTGGGCGCCTAAATGGGACTGGCCAAACGGATCATCCCCTGTCTCGATGTCACCGCTGGCCGCGTGGTGAAGGGGGTGAATTTTGTCGGTTTGCGCGATGCCGGGGATCCCGTGGAAATTGCCCGCCGTTACGATGAGCAGGGCGCGGACGAACTGACTTTTCTCGATATCACCGCCAGTTCGGACGAGCGTGACATCATTGTGCACATCATCGAGGAAGTGGCAGCCCAGGTATTTATCCCGCTGACCGTGGGCGGTGGCGTGCGCAGTGTCGATGACGTGCGTCGCCTGCTGAATGCGGGTGCGGACAAAGTCGGCATCAATACTGCCGCAGTAACCAACCCGCAACTGGTGGCGGATGCGGCGGCGCGCTTTGGTTCACAATGCATTGTGGTGGCGATTGATGCCAAGCAGGTTTCGGCAGAAGGTGAGCCCTTGCTCTGGCACGTATTTACGCATGGCGGACGCAAGGACACAGGCCTGGACGCAGTTGAGTGGGCCAGGAAGATGGCGTCGCTGGGGGCGGGAGAGATCCTGCTGACCAGCATGGACCGGGACGGCACCAAGATCGGCTTCAACCTCGACCTGACCCGCGCGGTTTCCGATGCGGTGAGCATTCCCGTCATCGCCAGTGGGGGTGTGGGCAATCTTGATCATCTGGTGGATGGCATCAAAAAAGGCCATGCAGATGCCGTGCTGGCAGCAAGTATTTTCCATTATGGCGAATTTACGGTACGCCAGGCCAAGGAATATATGGCAAAAAACCAGATTGAAGTGAGGCTCTAGGTCATGTCGGACGCATGGCTTAATAAGGTCAACTGGACCCACGACGGCCTGGTGCCGGCCATTGCGCAGGACAAGGATAGCGGCGTGGTGCTGATGGTGGCCTGGATGAACCGCGATGCCCTGAAGCGTACGGTGGAAAGCGGCGAAGCGGTGTACTGGTCGCGTTCGCGCAAGAAACTGTGGCACAAGGGTGAGGAGTCCGGTCATGTGCAGAAAGTGCATGAGATTCGCCTCGACTGCGACGAGGATGTGATTCTTCTCAAAATCGAGCAGGTCGGTGGTATTGCCTGCCATACCGGGCGCCATAATTGTTTTTTCCAGAAACTGGAAGGGCGGGAGTGGGTTTCCGTGGAACCGGTTCTGAAGGACCCGGCTGAGATTTACCGTGCAGCCCAGGCTGTCGTTCTGGATGGAGGGGAAAAGTGAGCGAGATTCTGAGCCGCCTTGCGGAAACGCTGGAAAGCCGCAAATTCGCCGACCCAGATAGCTCCTATGTGGCGAAGCTTTACGCCAAGGGACTGGATTCCATCCTCAAGAAAATTGGTGAGGAAGCAACGGAAACCGTGATTGCGGCCAAGGGGGGAGACAAGTCCCAGGTGGTGTATGAAATGGCGGATCTGTGGTTCCATAGTTTGGTTTTGCTGGCGCAGCAGGGTTTGCACCCGGATGATGTGCTGGCCGAACTGGCGCGGCGCGAGGGATTGTCTGGCTTGGTGGAGAAAGCAGACCGCCAGCAGAAGTAATCGTGGTTCAAGGAGGAAATATGCTGGATTGCATCTTCTGTAAAATCGTCAAGAATCAGATTCCGAGCAAAAAAATTTATGAAGACGATGAACTGCTGGTCTTCCATGATATCCATCCTATTGCACCGGTGCATTTCATGATTATCCCCAAGATTCATGTGGACTCCCTTGAGCATTGCTCGGCTGTGCACCAGGCCTTGCTGGGAGAAATTCTGCTGCTGGCGCCGAAACTGGCAAAAGAGCAGGGTCTGGAAAACGGTTTTCGCACCATGATTAATACCGGGCACGGCGGGGGGCAGGAAGTGTTTCACTTGCATGTGCATGTTTTTGGCGGTGATGCATTGTTGCCACGCACCTAAAAATTTGGAGACAGGAAATGGGTTCTTTCAGTATCTGGCACTGGCTGGTTGTTCTGGCGATCGTATTAGTAATTTTTGGTACCAAGAAACTGCGCAACATGGGCGGTGATCTGGGCGGTGCGGTAAAGAGCTTCAAGGATGCCGTGAAGGAAGAAGAGAAAGTGCCAGGCAAGGTCGAAGCGGATGGCTCCGGCAAGATCATCGAGGGTGAAATCAAGGAAAAATCAAAGGCTCAGTGAGGGGGCGGAGTGAGAGGTAAGCCATTCATATCTCTTCGCTCTTCGTTCTTCACTCGTCACGCTCATGTTTGACTTTGGTTTTTCCGAATTACTCCTGATCGGCGTTGTCGCGCTGGTCGTCATTGGCCCCGAACGCCTGCCGAAAGTGGCGCGTACCGCCGGACATCTTTTTGGCCGCATGCAGCGCTATGTTTCTGACGTCAAGGCCGATATCAATCGTGAAATGCAGCTTGATGAACTGAAAAAGTTGCAGGACCAGATGCATGCTTCTGTAAACTCTATCGAGGATGCCGTGAAGCGGGACATGCAGGCGGGCGGCGAGGCGCTTCAGACGGCCGCAGAACAAATTCATGAAATTGTCGAGCTGCCCCGGCAGGAAGCAGCGGCTTCGGAATCTGAGCCGCCGGAAGCGCCCCCTCTCTCGAAAGAGCCCCTGCCGCAACTGGAACTGGATCTGGATCCGCCAGATGCCGACCGTAAACAAATAGATGCCAAAGAAAACAAGAATGACTGATCCTCTGCCCGGTCAGAAATGGCAATGAGCACACCCGAATCCGGCGAATCCTTTATTTCGCACCTGATCGAACTACGCACCCGGCTGGTGCGCTCGATTATTGCAGTGCTGATCGTGTTCGTATGCCTGTTCCCTTTTTCCAAGGAACTCTATGCCTTGCTGGCCAGTCCCTTGCTGGCAAGTCTCCCCTCGGGCGGTCAGATGATCGCAACCGATGTGACAACTCCTTTTTTCGTGCCCATGAAAGTGGCCATGATGACGGCGTTCCTGGTCGCCCTGCCGTATGTGCTGTATCAGATATGGGCGTTTGTCGCACCCGGACTGTACAGTCATGAAAAACGTCTGGGCGCGCCGCTGGTGGCTGCAAGCACGCTGCTATTCCTGTGCGGAATGGCTTTTGCCTACTTTCTGGTATTTCCGGTGGTGTTCGGTTTCGTGACTTCAGTGGCGCCGGAAGGTGTGGCGGTCATGACGGACATCAACAAGTATCTGGATTTCGTCATTACCCTGTTCCTGGCTTTTGGTTTTACCTTCGAAGTGCCCGTGGCCGTTATCGTGCTGGTCAAGATGGGCGTGGTGAGCGTAGAAAAGCTGAGGGAAATCCGTTCTTACGTGATTGTCGGCGCTTTTGTGATCGGTGCCATTTTCACGCCTCCCGATGTGATTTCACAGATCATGCTGGCGGTGCCGCTATGGCTGCTCTATGAGGCAGGCATCCTGGTAGCCTCCATGCTTTCGAAGCCAGCAAAAATAGAAGAAGTCGAGCCTTACCAGCCGATGAACGATGAAGAAATGGAGCGGGAGCTGGATGCGATCGAGCATTCAGATACGTCAAAAACTCCGCCTCGCAAGGAAGATTAAGCATCTCTTGGGGAACGGCGGGCTGACCCTGAAAACCTTAGTTCACGCCACAGAGATCACAGAGAAGAATCAAATGCTTGTCTGGGATTCTGGACTCGCCCATCAGCTGAGCAGGCGATTGGCCAGGGAGGCGCTGATTTATTCCGCAGCCCCGTCATTGCGAGCGTAATGAAGCAATCTTGGTTTCAACAAATCGACAGCTTGCAGATTGCTTCGTCGCTTCGCTCCTCGTATACGATTCCACACGAACTTCAGTTCGTTGTGGATCGGAATCCCGTGGGGCAATGCCATGGATCCTAGTACTGTTCCGGCTCTTTCCACATTTCCGGGACGAATCTCAGAACGCGGTTGCGGCCCCGGGTCTTGGCTTCATACAGGGCCACGTCGGCAAATTTGACCACCTGCCAGAAGGTGTCGGTATCTGAAGGAAACTCGGCCACCCCGATGGAAATGGTTTTTTGCAGTATCGTGCCCGGCAGCGGGATCTTGGTGTCCTCGACCTTGGCGCGAATTTTTTCTGCAACATTGATGGCCTGGTCAGCGGCAGTGTCAAGCAGCACGATCAGAAACTCTTCCCCGCCGTAGCGAACGACCATGTCGGACCCCCGCACGGTCTTGACCAGAATTTCGGACAGGGTCTTGAGTACCTTGTCACCCGCTTCGTGGCCGAACGTGTCATTGACTTGTTTGAAGTAATCCAGGTCCAACATGAGAATGGAAAAAGGGCTGGCCCGACGCTGGCTGGTCGCTACCAGGGTGGTTACGTATTCTTCCAGGAAGCGGCGGTTGTACAGGCCGGTCATGGCGTCGCGCAGGGAGCTCTCGCGCAGGTGCTCCATCAGGCGTTTGCCTTCCAGCACAGGTGCCGTTTCGCGCAGGTAAACCGTGATATACGGGATCAGCAGGTTGGCGAGCTGGCCCTGTTCGACTGGAAAGACCAGCTGTACCACGCCGCCTACCGCCCCGGATTGCGTGATGGGGAGGCAGATATGGGTATGTTTCTCGCCTTCGCCGGAATCCCTGAACATGGTGCATAGCGCAGGGTATTCGACGGCGTTCACCGCGTGACCCGTGCGCCGGACCCTGCAGTGGCTGGAGTCGATCAGGATCTGCTGGTCACACCAGCGGCAGGGGGCGTTGACTTCACCATTTACCGCGATGGCCGTCATGCGGTTCTTGCTGGAGGCGACTTCGTAGATCGAAAACAGATGGAAATCATATTTTTCCGCCACCAGACGGGAGAGCCGCCGGTACACGTCCTGTTTGTTCTGGTCTTCTTCGATAGCCTGTTTGAACTGTGAAACCTCTACCAGGCTTTCCACCATTTCAGTTGTTGCGACCAGCTGATTGCCGGAATTCTGTGGGTGATGCCCCATCAGTTCTCCAACGCGACGCCCTACTGTACCCAGGCACTCATCAAGAAATTCCATCAGGTGATTGATGCTGGCAGCAATATCGCCCACTTCATCTTTAGTCTGCTGCTTGATGCGGCCGCCGAAACCCCCTCGCACCGCCTGATTAACCACTTCCTGGATGGCGCTTGCGGTTTCAATCAGGGGGCGGATCTGTTTGCGCATGAGCAGAAGCGTCACCAGTGCGGCCAGAAGAACGGACAGGCTGACAATGGCAGTGGCGATCATGGCCTGCTGCCGCGCCTTCGACATGGGGATGTCAATGGAAACGGCCCCCAGTATGGCGCCCTCGCTGACAGCATGACACTGGAGGCAGTCAGGCGAACCGCGGTGGCTGGCGGCATAGGGGATGATGGCGCGAAACACGGACTCGCCCCGGATTTCCGCAGTGGTGAAGGACGCCTCGCCATGCTGGAGGACCTGGTTCTCCGCAGGCGTTATGTCGCGCTCCACGCTGATACCTGGGCCGAATTGCTTAACCACGGCATCGCCACGTAAGATCTTGACGTTCTGGACACCCGGCACATCTTTCAGGCGATTCAGAAACTGCGGGCGGTTGCTGATCGTGCCGTTGATCATGCTTTCCGTCAGGGCGACCTTGATGGTCTCTGCCACCGACTCTGCGTGGTGTTCGGCTGTGAATAGCGAAAACTGTTTGAAGGAATACAGGCTGATGCCAGCCAGGAGCAACACCAGCCCCCCCATCAGCGTGGAAAAAAACAGCAGCGTCTTGGTGTTGAGTTTCATTGGCGGAACCCGAAAGATATTGCGCCAGTCAGACCGGGCTCATGCAACCCGGCAATCCTATGCGGGGCTAATTCTGCGCTAACCTGGGACGTTTGCCAACGCTGACCTGCAGGGTGATTTCGGTTTTGTTGCGCATCAGTTTCAGTGCTGCGGGTTTTCCGGGCGGGAGTGCCGAGATCTGGTTGAGCATGGCAGAGGAATCCTTGACCGGCTTGCCATTCACTTCCAGCAGGATATCTCCAGGCCTGATCCCGGCTTTATCCGCAGGCCCGCCACGCAGGACGCCAGCGATCAGGGCGCCGTTGGGTGCCGGAAGCTTGAAGGATTCGGCCAGTTCCGGCGTGATGTCCTGGACTTCCACGCCGACCCAGCCGCGCGTGACTGCGCCGTCCTGAATGATCTGTTCCATGATCTGTTTTGCCAGGCTGGCAGGAATGGCAAAGCCGATGCCCAGCGAACCGCCGGTTTTTGAAAAAATTGCGCTGTTGACACCGATCAGGTTGCCGTTGCCGTCTACCAGCGCGCCACCGGAATTGCCCGGATTGATTGCCGCATCGGTCTGGATGAAGTTTTCATAGGTGTTGATGCCGAGGTGGCTGCGCCCAAGGGCACTGATGATGCCCATGGTGACGGTTTGCCCGACGCCAAAAGGATTGCCGATGGCGAGAACGACATCGCCGACCTGCGCTTCTTCCACCCGGCCGAAGGTAATGGCGGACAGGTTGGGGAGATTGATCTTGACGACCGCAAGGTCTGTTTCGGGGTCGGTTCCGATGACGCTGGCCGAACTGGTGCGGCCATCGGCGAGGGCGACTTCAATTTCATCTGCCGCCTCCACGACGTGATGGTTGGTCAGGATGTAGCCTTCCTGGCTGACAATCACCCCGGAGCCAAGGCTGGATTGCTGTTGTGGTTCGGCATCCTGGCGATCACCGAAAAAGTGGCGGAAAACCGGGTCGTCCGCCAGGGGGTGGCGTGGAACCGGAACTTCCTTGCTGGTAAAGATGTTGACGACCGACGGCATGGCTTTTTTTGCCGCCTGATTGAGCGGCGTCAGTTTCTGCGGGCTGCCCTGAGGCGCGATTTCCTGGACAAGGATATTGCCCCCGCCACGCCAGGGTAAAAGTTCAGGGCGGATCAGGGAGATCGCCAGCAGTATGCCAAGCGCGATGGTTGCGCTTTGAGCGAAGATAAGCCAAAGTCTGCGCATGAAGTCAGGGAGAACGCTTTAATGTTGTTAAAAGAGTTGGAAAAATATGTTGGGCAGTTGCTGGAAATTTCAAACTTTCACGATTATTGCCCAAATGGGGTGCAAGTGGAAGGACGGCCTGAAGTCAGAACGATTGTGAGCGGTGTCAGCGCCAGCCTGGACGTGCTGCAGGCCGCCAGCGCTGCGGGCGCAGACGCGGTGCTGGTGCACCATGGCTATTTCTGGAAAAACGAGGGACCCCAGATCACCGGCATCAAGCGCGCCCGCATTGCTCACCTGATGGAGCATGGCATGAGTCTGCTGGCCTATCATTTGCCGCTGGATGCCCACCCGGCGCTGGGCAACAATGCACAGTTGGCGCAAATGCTGGGCTTCGAGGCTGAAGGCAGGTTTGGGGAACAGAATATTGCGACTATCGGCCGCCTGCTTCAACCCATGCCCCTGCACAGGTTGGGAGGCATGGTTGAAGAAAAGCTCCAGCGCAAGCCTCTGATCGTGGGGGATGATGGCGCGATTATCCGCCGCATCGCCTGGTGTAGCGGGGCAGCGCAGGATTACCTTTCTGCGGCTATTGAACTGGGTGTCGATGCTTTTCTCACGGGGGAAGTGTCGGAGCATACGGTGCATCTGGCACGCGAATCCGGAGTGGCCTTCATCTCCGCGGGACATCATGCGACCGAGCGCTATGGTGTGCAGGCGCTGGGTGCGCATCTGGCACAGCAGTTCGGCATCAGGCATCACTTTATTGAAATCGAGAATCCCGTCTGATCTCTGGATTTTTGTGTATTTACGTGTAAAATCAAAATAATAACAGAGAATCTTAAAGCTATGCCACAACCAAAGCCCAGCTTGTTGGTCGTTGATGACGATGCGCTGATTACCGATACCCTGCATTATGTCCTGAGCAGGGATTTCGAGGTTTACGTCGCGGATTCCCGTGCCCAGGCGGCCAGCCTGTTGCGCCAGATGGATCAGGCTCCGCAGCTGGCTCTGGTGGACCTGGGCTTGCCACCCTTGCCGCATCGCCCGGATGAGGGCTTCAAGCTGATCGGCGAGTTACTGGCGCGTGCGCCGGAAATCAAGATTGTCGTGCTCTCGGGCCAGAACGATGACGCCAATGCTCGTCACGCACGGGCCCTCGGCGCGGTTGAGTTTATCCCCAAACCGTGCGAGCCGGAGCGGCTCAAATCGCTGCTGTTCGATGCGCTGCGTATTCATGAGGTCGAGCAGTCAAGTGAGGCTGAGCCCAGCCGTGGTTGCGACATTCTTGGCGCCAGCCTGAATGCGGAGAAATTGCGCCAGCAGATCCGGCAGTTTGCCGACGCGCCGTTTCCGGTTCTGGTAGAAGGTGAATCCGGCAGTGGCAAGGAGCTGGTGGCAGGGTGTCTGCATCGTCTCAGTGTGCGCGCCAGAAAGCCTTATTTGGCACTCAATTGCGCCGCGATCTCTCCTTCCCTGGTGGAGCCGACGCTGTTCGGCTATAGCAAAGGGGCTTTTACCGGAGCGGTGTCTTCCCGTGCCGGCTATTTTGAAGATGCCAGTGATGGCACGCTGTTTCTCGACGAAATTGGCGAACTGCCTGTCGAGTTACAGGCCAAGCTGTTGCGCGTGCTGGAAAATGGCGAATTTCAGCGTGTCGGGGAAACGCAGACGCGACACAGTAATGCACGTATCGTTGCGGCAACCAATCGTGACTTGCGCCAGGAAATCAAGGCCGGGCGTTTTCGCGCAGATCTCTATCACCGGCTCAGTGTATTTACCGTAAGTGTGCCGCCATTGCGGGAGCTGGGGGACGACAAAATCCTGCTGCTGGAACATTTCCGCGATTTTTATGTGCTTCAGGGGGGAGGGGCGCCTTTCCGGCTCGATCAGGCCGCGCAGCGGGTATGGCAGGCTTACCCTTTCCCCGGCAATGTGCGGGAGTTGCGCAATATCGTGATCCGGCTGGTGACAAAATATGCCGGCCAGAGCGTGTCACGGGAAGCTTTGCAGGCAGAGCTGGATACCGACGCGGATGCCCTGCCGGAGATGCTGCCCAGTGACCCCGGTGCAATGCAGGAGCTGGCAAAAAAACATCTGCAGCTGCATGCCAATTTCAGTCTCGACCAGACACTCAAGCAATGGGAACAAGCCTATGTGGAAGCCGCGCTCAAACTGACGCACGGCAATCTGAGCCAGGCAGCCCGGCTGCTGGGTGTGAACCGGACGACCCTGTACAGCCGGATGCAGACCTACCCTAATCTGGAGCAGTATCAATAAATGTATCTCGCCCATTTCGGCCTCTCGCAGCCACCCTTCCGGATTACAGCACATACCGAGTTTTTCTATGGTGGCGGCAACCGGGGCGCCATTCTGGATGCGCTGATCTACGCCATTCGCCAGGGAGAGGGGATCGTCAAGGTCAGCGGTGAGGTGGGAAGCGGCAAAACCATGTTGTGCCGCATGTTGCAGGAACGCCTGCCGGCAGAGGTCGAAACGGTATATCTTGCCAATCCGAGCGTTTCCCCGGACGAAATTCTGCACGCCATCGCTTTCGAGATGCAGCTCTCGTTCCCGCGTGATGCAGAACGCCTGGAAGTCATGCAGGCGCTGCAGGAATATCTGGTGGAACGCCATGCCCAGGGCAAGCAGGTCGTGGTGTTCGTGGAAGAGGCGCAAAGCATGCCGCTGGAGACGCTGGAGGAAATCCGCCTGCTTTCCAATCTGGAGACGCAGCACTACAAGCTGTTGCAGATCGTGCTTTTCGGTCAGCCCGAACTGGACAGGAACCTGGCCCGGACCGAGATTCGCCAGCTCAAGGAGCGCATTACCCACAGTTTTACGCTCAAACCGCTGACCGCCAGTGAAATCAGGGATTACCTGATGTTCCGCTTGCGCGCCGCCAATTACCATGGACCCGACCTGTTCGGCCCCGCGGCCATCAAGCTGATCGCGCGGGCTTCAAAGGGCCTGACGCGGCGTGTGAATATCATAGCGGACAAGACCTTGCTGGCGGCATTTGCCGATAATACGCATACCGTGAGCCAGAAACATGTGCTGGTGGCGATACAGGACAGTGAGTTCGATTTGTCCGGGAAAGGCGCGCCTTGGCCAAAAATTGCTGCGGCAACAGCATTGCTGGCGGCGGGAGCCGGGCTGGGGATGGCGCTGCAAACGTTTATTCAGCCACAACCTGAAAGGCAGGCTGCTCCTGTGGCCGCAAGTGTGCAGGCTGTCGCTGCTGATTCCTCAGCGGCAGAAGCGGTACGCGCTGAAAAATCTCAGCCACGTGCAGGCGAGGAGCAGGCCGATATCGTCACGCAACGCCTGGCTGCAACCGAAAACTGGCTGTCGAAGCAGGGGCGATCAACCAGCAGTATCCAGTTGATGGGTTCGAATGATCTGCAACAGCTGCGCTGGCAACTGGATAAGATGGGCCGTGACATTGAAATGGACCAGATTTTTGTGTACCGTACCAAGATAAACGGGCAGCCCGCCTGGTCAGTGCTTTACGGCAGTTTTTCCGGGCGCGCAGAAGCTGCTGCTGCACTGGCGCAATTGCCGGAATCGTTGAAGGCGAATCGCCCGATTTTGCGCACATTGCAGGGGGTACGGGCCGAGATTGCCGAGCATCAGCAATGACAAAAGACAACAACATTAAAGGTTGCGCCGTGAGATACATGATGAAGCGGTTTGGGTTCCGGCAGGCGATGCGTGGGTTCAGCTTCGGTGCCGTGCTTGGGGGGGCGACACTGCTTGCGGGGTGTGCAACCAGCCAGCCTCCAATCCCGATTTCCCAGAATCACATCCAGGCCGCACCGCTGGCGCCTGCAAAAGATGCGGGCATCCCCGCGCCGGTCAAGTTTGGAAGTTTCGTCCCTCCGCCCAAGCCGGCGGTCAAACCGCAAACCTACAGCGTAGTGGTGAATGAAGTCCCGGTGAAGGAGTTGCTCTTCGCCCTGGCGCGAGATACGAAGCTGAATATCGATATCCATCCTTCCATTCAGGGCCTGGTGACCATGAACGCGGTGAACGAGCCGCTCGACGCCATCCTCGATCGCCTCTCGCAGCAGGTGAATCTGCGCTACAAGGTCGAAGGAAACTCCCTCTCGATCACACCGGATACCCCTTACCTGAAAACCTACCGGGTGGATTACGTCAACCTGTCGCGCAATACCAACTCGAATATTGGCGTTTCGTCACAGATTGCCGGCGTGGGTGCGTCGGCTGCAGGTGGAACTGCGACAGGGACTTCTGGCGCGGGGGCGGCGGGGAATAATTCTTCTACCGCGGTGAAGAGTGCTTCTGACAACAATTTCTGGGAGATCATGGCGGATAATCTCCGCCATATCCTCAGTGCCACCCGTTCGGTCGCCAGCAGCGCCGAGGAAAAAGCCGCCAGGGCCGAGTATGTGCGCGCCGAGCGGGAAGATCGCCTGCGTCAGGCCGAAGCTGTTGCGCGTGCTGGTTCCGGGGCGCCGGCCCTGTTCTCCAATGTGTTCGGCAATGAAAAGCCGCTTTCCGCCCTGGGAGATGCCAAGGAGCAGGTGATCGTGAACCCGGTTGCAGGTTCGGTTTCTGTGCTGGGAACGGAGCGGCAGCATAAGCTGGTTAAAGAGTATTTGGCCGGGGTTACCAATTCAGTGCAGCGCCAGGTGCTGATCGAGGCGACGATCGTCGAGGTCGGCCTGAAGGACCAGTTCCATGCGGGAGTGGACTGGACGAGAATTGCCGGAGCAACCGGGTTCAGTATCAACACTGTGCCGAATGCCAAGGATAACCTGGCGGGAAGCCTGGCATCTTTCTTTACCATCGGCTATAGCAACGCCAACAAGGGGCTGTCAGCAACACTCAATCTGCTTGAGTCTTATGGCACGACACGCATTTTGTCGAGCCCGAAAATCATGGCCATCAACAACCAGACGGCTCTGCTCAAGGTGGTCAATAACGAGGTGTATTTCTCTATTGAAGTGCAGCCGGGGACTACTTCGACGGCCGGGACAATCCTTACCCCAACGGTTTACACTTCTACCGCGCACACTGTGCCAGTTGGCGTGGTGATGAGCGTGACACCACAAATCAGTGAGAACGGGGTGGTTTCCATGACCGTTCGCCCAACCATTTCACGCGTCACAAGTTATAAAGATGATCCCAATCCTGCACTGAAAGACGGCGTAAAAAATCAGGTGCCTGTGATTCAGGTGCGCGAGATGGAGTCGGTGCTGCAGGTAAATAGCGGGCAGACCATTATCATGGGCGGCTTGATGCAGGATGATATTGCGCGCGGCAGAGATGGTTTGCCTGTGCTTTCCAGGCCGGATGGCTGGGGTGCCATTTTTGGCCAGCAGGAACGCAAGACCTCGCAGACCGAACTGGTGATTTTCCTGCGCCCCACCGTCATCACCAACGCTTCTCTGGATAGCGACGAGTTGAGTTCATTCCGCCGTTTCCTGCCTGACCCCAAGGGTATGGCAACGCCATGAGCCTGCTGATCAAAGCCTTGAAAAAGGCGGAAGAAAGCCAACAGGGGTCGCATACTGAAAATGCGCCAACGCTGCAGGAACTGGAGGAGGAGTTGTCCCTTGAGCCCCGCACGCAGGCAGAAGCGGCGCCAGCAAAAGCAGCGGCATCCGGATCCGGGTCTTCAGCCGCATATGACAATGTTTCTTCTCAGGGGGCCGCCAATTTGTTTGCCGCCAAGGCGCCTCAGGCTGATGGCCGCAAGCGGCTTCTGGTCGCCTTGTCAGCAGGTGCCTTGTTATTGCTGGCTGCTGGGGGAGGGTATGTTTATGTGGCGATCAACAAACCCGGCTTGCTGATTTCTGCGCAGCAAGCCAATTCTCCGCCTTTTTCCCAGGCGCCAGTAGTTTCATCGTCGCCGCCGGAAAACCAGGCGCCGCTGCCGGATACCGGGGTGGTTCAGGCCGTGGTGATGGATGAGCCGGAGGATGCGCCAAGCCCGGAGGCAAAACCCGCCCCCTATGCGGCGCTGACTGCTGCGAGAAACAGGGAGGCCCGCGCCGTGGAGGTCGCTCCTGAAAGCGCAGTCAGAGTTTCGCGCGGGACTCAGCCCGAAATCAATCCCGATCTGACACAAGGCTATCAGGCCTTGCAGGAGGGGCGGCTGGAGGCGGCACAGGCAACGTACCGGCGCTTGTTGCAGCAGGAACCGCGCAATATGGATGCCCTGCTTGGCATGGCTGCGGTGGCTGCGCGTTCGGGCAATCCGGGGGAGGCCGGGCGGCTTTATCTGCGCGCGCTGGACGTGGAGCCGAAAAATGCCTTTGCCCAGGCGGGCCTGTTGAACCTGCTGGGCAGTGCCGACCCTGCGGGGAGCGAGGCAAAGCTGAAGCGCTTGCTGGCGGACCAGCCGAGTGCCTTCCTGTATTTCGCGCTGGGCAATCTGTATGCTGCCGAAGGGCGCTGGCCCGATGCCCAGCAAGCCTATTTTCAGGCTCACCACCTGGCATCCGCCAACCCGGATTATGCGTTCAATCTGGCAGTGAGCCTGGAACACATCAATCAGCCCAGACCGGCGCTCACCTATTATCAGCGCGCCCTGCAGTTGCTCGGGCGTGACGGCATGGCCACTTTTGATCGCGCTGCAGTCGAGACCCGCATTGTTCAATTGAAACGGATGGCCGAATAAATGGCGGAGCAGCGCAAGAAGCTTCGTCTGGGTGAACTGCTCGTTCAGCAAGGCCTGATCAGTCAGGATCAGTTGCGTATCGCCCTGATGGAACAGACCGAGCACGATATGCCGCTGGGCCGGCAGCTGGTGCGCCTGGGCTTCGTAACCGAAGCGATGATCCGCGATATCCTGGCCCATACCATCGGACAGGAAGGCATTGACCTGGCCAATGTGGTGGCCGACGGAGAAGCGCTTAAGCTGGTGCCGGAAGAATTTGCGCGCCGGCATCGCTTGTTGCCGATTGCCTTCAACACGGTGCGCCAGGAACTTCTGGTGGCGATGAGCGATGTTTTCAACGTCGTCGCGCTGGACCTGCTGCGTGTGCATCTGGGCGGCAAGACCGAGATCCGTACTGTTCTGGCGGGCGAAGCGCAACTGGAAGAATGCATTGACCAGTTTTACGGTTTCGAACTTTCGGTCGATGGCATCCTGCGCGAGATCGAAACCGGCGAGATCGACTACCAGAGCCTGCAGGCGGGTAACGAAGAGTACACCCAGCCGATGGTGCGCCTGGTTGGCGCATTGCTGGTGGATGCGGTCAAGCGCGGGGCTTCGGATATCCACTTCGAGCCGGAATATGCTTTCCTGCGCATCCGCTACCGCATCGACGGGGTGATGGAGCAGATTCGCAGTTTGCACAAGACTTACTGGCCGGGTATCGCTGTCCGTCTCAAGGTAATCAGCGGCATGAATATCGCCGAAACTCGTGCGCCGCAGGATGGACGCCTGTCGCTGAATCTGAATGGCCGCCCGATTGATTTCCGGGTGGCAGCACAGCCCACCATTTATGGCGAAAATATTGTGCTGCGTGTACTGGACCGGGAAAAGTCGATCATTTCTCTGGACCGCATGGGGCTGAGTGCTGAAACGCAGGACAAGCTGAAACTGATGATGGCACGTCCGGAGGGCATCCTGATTGTGACCGGCCCGACCGGTAGCGGCAAGACTACGACCCTGTATTCGATGCTGAGCCACCGCAATACCGAGGCGGTGAACATCATGACCCTGGAAGATCCGGTGGAATATCCGGTCACGATGATGCGCCAGACCTCGGTCAACGAAATGGTCAAAATGGATTTTGCAAACGGCATCCGTTCCATGATGCGGCAGGATCCGGACATCATTCTGGTGGGCGAGGTACGCGACCGGGAAACAGCGGACATGGCTTTCCGCGCGGCGATGACCGGGCATCAGGTGTTTACGACCCTGCATACCAACTCCGCTCTGGGCGCATTTCCGCGTTTGCTGGATATCGGCATTCTGCCTGACATCATGGCGGGCAATATCATCGGCGTGATCGCGCAGCGTCTGGTGCGCCTGCTTTGCCCGCATTGCAAGGAGGCGCATACGCCGAGTCAGGAGGAGAGGCATCTGCTGGGTCTGGAGGCTGGCACGGCATTGCCGGTCTATGCCGCAAAAGGCTGCATCCAGTGCAATCATCGCGGCTACAGGGGGCGTATGGCGCTGATCGAATTGCTGCACATGGATGCCGATCTGGACGAATTGATTGCACGCCGGGCCACAGCACGGGAATTAAGCAAGGTGGCGCTTGAGAAGGGATTCCGCACCCTGGCGGATGACGGCATCCGGCGCATTCTGGAAGGTGTGACCAGCCTGGCGGAAGTTTCCCGCGTGGTGGATCTGACCGGGCGGCTGCGTTGATTGCTGATGCTAACTTACCAATATAGCGCAGTCGACAAGAATGGAGGGCCTGCCAGAGGCAAACTCGCCGCAGTGAACGAGGTGGATCTGGAGTTGCGGCTGCAGCGCATGGGCCTGGATCTTATCACCGCGCGCAAGGTGAACCAGCCGCTGCACGTTGGCAGCGGCAATATTACGCGCCAGGATCTCATTACCTTCTGCTTTCACATGGAGCAGCTTTCACGTGCGGGCATCCCGATTCTGGAAGGTCTGGCTGATTTGCGCGACAGCCTAGAGCAGCCGCGATTCCGCGAGGTACTGTCCGGCATTCTGGAGGATATGGACGGGGGTAAGACCCTGGCGCAAGCCATGGCCGGTTATCCCGTGGCATTTGATAATCTGTTTGTCAGCCTGATCAAGGCCGGGGAGCAGAGCGGCACCATGACGGAAGTGTTCGAAAATCTGGCCACTACCCTGAAATGGCAGGATGAACTGGTGGCCCAGACCAAGCGTCTGCTGATGTATCCGGCGATGGTGTTCGTGGTGGTGGGTGGGGTGATCGTGTTCCTGATGATGTATCTGGTGCCGCAACTGGTGTCTTTTCTCAAGAACATGGGGCAGGAATTGCCTTTTCAGACCCGGGCACTGATTTTTATGTCCGAAGTGTTCGTCAATTACTGGTACCTGGTGTTCGGTTTGCCACTGGCTACCCTGGCGTTGGCCGCAGTGATGGTGAAAAAAAGTTCGCGTGCGCATTACTGGTGGGACTATTCCAAATTGCGAGTCCCGTTTGTCGGGCCGATTTTGCAGAAAATCATCCTTGCCCGCTTTGCCAATTTCTTTGCGCTTATGTATCAGTCCGGCATTTCAATTCTGGATGCGATGAAAACCAGTGAGGAAATCGTTGATAACCGGGTCATCGCCGACGGGCTTGCGCGCGCCGGGCAGCAGATCAGTTCCGGCGACAGCGTGGCGGACAGTTTCGAGAATCTGGGCATGTTCCCGCCGCTGGTTGTGCGCATGCTGCGCGTGGGCGAGTCCACCGGGGCGCTGGATACGGCCCTGCTTAACGTGACTTATTTCTACAATCGTGAAGTCAGGGAATCGGTCGAGAAGCTGCTCAAGATGCTTGAACCGGCGCTGACTGTGATTCTCGGGCTGGTGCTGGCCGTGATCATGTTCTCGGTGCTGACGCCGATTTACGATATATTGGGCAAGATGAAATTCTGATTCGACCATGACTGCCAAACTCATCCTCTGCGTGACCGCTCACGGTGCCATCGGCTCACTGTTCGAGCATGGCCGGCTGGCGCCTTGCCAGAAATTCCCGGCCACGGAAGCAGGCCAGCGGGGATTCGGTGACCTGCTGCGTGCTCACCCGGCTGTTCCGGTCTATTTGATGGCCGATTCGGTTGAAGAGGATTACCACGCTGAAGCCCTTCCTCATGTTTCCGGCCATGCGCGGCATGAGCTGCTGCAGCGCAAACTGAAACAGCTTTATCGCAGCACGCCTTATTACACGGCCTGGATACAGGGGCGTGATACGGGCAAGCGGCGTGATGACCGCTATCTGTTTGCAGCGCTGACCAATGCCGACATCCTGCGTCCCTGGCTGGATGTGCTGCAGGCGCACCAGGCGCCGCTGGCCGGGATTTTCCTGTTGCCTATGGTGAGCCAGGAGCTGATTGCTTTGCTCAAGCTGACGCAGCCGGATGTGTTGCTGGTGAGCAAGCACCACGATGGCTTGCGGCAGAGCTTTTTTCATGAAGGGCAGTTGAAGGCCAGCCGTCTCGCCGTGATGGGGATGGAAAATATCACCGCCGCAGCCATGCTGGCAGAGATTGGCAAAACCCGGCTCTATCTCAACAGCCTGCGCCTGGCCGCGCGGGAATCCAGGTTGTCAGTATTGCTGCTTGATTCCGATGACTCCCTGGTGGACCTGTACCAGCATTTGCAGATGGATCCCTCGTTTGCCTGCCAGCGTCTGTCACGGCAGGATATCAATGCGCGCCTCAAAAGTATTTCACTAGGGGAATGCCCCTATACCACGCACATGACCGTGCTCGGCTTGCGCGCTCCGGCCGGCAACCTGGCGCCGGCCAGTGTTACGCGCGGTCATTGGCGTCACCAGTTGCAGCGCACGCTATATGGTGCGAGCGCCGCAGCGATGATGGTCTCGCTAGTCTGGGCTGGCGCAAATCTCTATCAGCGGTATCAACTCGATGGTGAGGCGCTTCAGCTTGCTGGTCAAACACAGAATCAGCTGGCACGTTATGCCGAGGTAACCAAAACCTTCCCCCAATCGCCTGCCTCGGCAGAAAATCTGGAAAAAGCGGTACAGGTCGCTGACCAGCTGAAACAGGATCGCCATACTCCGGAACGCATGATGCAGGTGGTGAGCCGGGCTCTTGATGCCGGTCCGGAAGTGGCATTGACGCGACTGGCATGGAAATATGGTGTGCCTGGAGCGGAAGCAGACAAGGCCCCCGTTGCAGCACTTCCGGCAGCAGGCGGCCGCTGGCAGGAATGGGGAATGCTGGAGGCTGAGGTACGGCCGTTTCATGGTGATTATCGTGCCGCAATGATTAGTATCAAGCGCTTTTCAGACAGGCTGAGCCAGGATCCGGATGTTGCCAGCGTCAGCCTGACCCAGATGCCGCTTGACGTGCATTCTGCCTCTGCCCTCAGCGGCAATACGCTGGATGCAATGAGCACGGATGGCGTGCGTGCCGAATTCAAGCTCACCCTGACGTTGAGGGCTCGATGATGCAATGGACAACTGCTGACTGGCGCTTTCTGCGCGCTTCCATGATGACTTTTCTGGTAGTGCTGCTACTGGGCGCTGCATTGGTTTTTTTTACCCATCAGTGGCTTGATAAATCCCGGAATGCGTTCGAACAGCAGCAGAATGCCCTGCAGGATGCCCGTAGCCGCCTGCACAAATCGGGGGATGAAAAAGACAGGATTCTGCGCTATCGCGGTAACTTTATCGATTTGCAGCAACGCGGCTTTATCGGTGAGGAACAGCGCATCAACTGGGTGGATGCGCTGCGTGCCGCAAGTCTGCAACTGAAAATGTTCGGTGTCAGCTACCAGATAGAGGCACAGCAGGCCTACAAGTCGCCAGCGGTCACGGATGCAGGGCCATACCGATTGCGCCAGTCAGTGATGAAAATCAACATGGGCCTGCTGCATGAAGAGGACTTGCCGCGCTTCATCTCGACACTCACTGCACTGGACGCGGGATTCTTCATTACCAGAGAATGTGATCTGCAGCGTCAGGGATTTTCGCGTAACGAGAACATCGGAGTACAGCCGCATCTTAACGCTGAATGCAGCCTTGCCTGGCTGACGATGAGTGAAGGAAAAGGGGAGACACAGCCATGAATCGTCTTCCTGTGGCATTGATTATTTTTGCAGGGATACTGGCTCCATCTATCGGATGGGCCGACGGGGCCCTGGGGCGGCTTTTTTATACACCCGAGCAGCGAGCCCGGATGGACGTCGCGCGGCAGCACGAGCGCAGCATCAGGATCGATGAAGAGGAAAGCACCCCTCAGTCAACCAATGTGCTGCTCAATGGGGTCATTACCCGTAGTGACGGCAAGTCCACGATCTGGATCAACAACCGGATCCAGAATGAGTCATCCCCATCAGCTACCGTGGGTAAAAGCGGCGAGGTCAGGGTCGTTGCCCCGGATACGAAGCGGTCTGTCCGGCTCAAGGTCGGGCAAAGCATCGATATGACCAGCGGTGAGGTGGAAGAAGGCTATCGCCGCCCTCCGCCGGCTCCTTCTGTTCCCGGTAAAGAAACGCAACCTCCCTCCGCCACGCCCGGTGCGACAAACTCGCCTCTGCCATCTGGCCGCAAGGACGATACGTCCGTCGATGCTCAGGGCGAGAGTCCCCTTCCGCAATAGGCCGGGACCATGCCAGTCCGCAGGAAAAGCCGTTTTTCTCCCTCCAGCCGCCAGCGCGGCGCGGTACTGATGCTGCTATTGTTGCTGGTTGGCGTGGGTGCGTTGGCGGTGTTCGTTGGCGGCTTGAATCGTGCGGCAAATCAGCAGGAACGGGACAGAGTTTCCACTCAGTCGCTGGCACGGGCCAAGGAGGCGCTGATCGGGTACGTTACCATGCGTCAGGACCCGGAAAGGCCGGGAGATGCCCCGTGCCCCGATAACCCGACAGACGGAAACTATGACGGCACCCAGGATGCGCCTTGCGGGAATAACCCTGCGACGCCACGCCTTGGGCGTTTGCCATGGAAGACCGTGGTGGTCGGTGCTGCGTCCACCGTCACAGAGGGCCTTGGGCTGGATATTGTAGATGGATATGGAGAGCGTTTGTGGTACGCCGTTTCGAGAAATCTGGTTGATCCTGCAGGCGTGACCCAGTTCAATTCCTTGCTGCTTACCGCACTGCCTCCGGCACGCCGACCATGGATTACCGTGCGTGATTCGTTGGGTAATGTAGTAAGTGACAGGGTCGCCGCAGTGTTTCTGGCGCCAGGCATAAGCCTGGCTGGGCAGCTTAGATCCGGAGCAACCCCAGCGGCAGATCAGTATCTCGACGATTTCGTCGTTGCTGGCGTGAATTACAGCAACGCGGACGCTGATGATTGTCTGGACGGAACGGTTTGCGTGACTGTGGCAAGCCGTACTGGAGAAGATTTCATTCTTGCGCCACGATCGGGTACATTTAACGATGCAATGGCTTTCGTTACCATAGACGAGTTGATGGCTGCCATTGACCGGCGCGTGGCCGGAGAGATTCGTGCAAAACTGGAAGTGAACCATCCTTTTCCGGCTCTCTTGGGAGATATCGTTGTTTCCTCCTGGCCGTCCTGGTTCAACGATAATGGCTGGGCAGACGGTACTGTGACAACCTACACCAAACTGGATGATGATCATGCAAGCATTCGGTTCGCAAGCTGCGCCGCAACATTCAGTTATGCCTGGAGCGGTGGCAAGACCACTATGACTTGGGACAGTGCATGTTAAATATCTTCTGGAAAAGCATTTCGGGGCCGATGAGGGACACGGTAAGCGCGCGTACCGGATCAGGGCAGAAAGGGTTTTCGCTGATCGAACTGGCTATTGTGCTAGTGGTGGTGGCCTTATTGATTGGCGGCCTGCTCGTACCTCTGTCCATGCAGATCGAACAACAACGGATCAGGGACACCCAGAAAACACTCGAAGAAATCAAGGAAGCCCTCGTCGGCTTCGCCATTGCCAATGGCCGTCTCCCCCGCCCCGCGTTTCGGCCAGCAATGGCGCAGAGAATGCGGCCAACTGCGTGACGGAGGCTGCGTGCACCGGTTTCATCCCCTGGGCGACGTTGGGAGTGTCCAGGCTCGACAGTTGGGGGAAAATTATTCGCTACAGTGTCACCCCCGCTTTTGCAGATCGGCGCGTATTTGCACTGAATACGCCGGCAAAAAAGACCATCCAGAGCAGAGACGATACGGGGGCTTTGATTTATCTGGCCGGCCAGGCAGCGTGTACGGCAGCGAATCAGTGCATGCCGGCAGTTATTTTTTCCCATGGAAAGAACAACTGGGGAACCGGCGATTCGGGTGGGGCGATTGCAGACGGTTCAACGACCAATGTCGACGAAGACGCCAATAATGCCGCTTCCACCAATTTTATCAGTCGCACCTTTACCGAGAGCACTACGGTAACTGGCGGCGAATTCGACGACCTCGTGACCTGGCTTTCCCCCAACATCCTGTTCAACCGCATGGTGGCGGCTGGGCAGCTTGCCTTAGGCGTTTACTCCCCCGCCACCGTCATCTGTCCCACCAGAATCGACCCGCACTGCCGCGCACCGCGTACCAGCACGTCGTTGCCCACCGCCACGATGTTGCGGAACATGTCCTTGAGGTTGCCGGCGATGGTGATTTCTTCCACCGGGTACTGGATTTTTCCGCCCTCCACCCAGAAACCCGCAGCGCCGCGCGAGTAATCGCCGGTGACCGGGTTGACGCCCTGCCCGAGCAGTTCGGTGACCAGCAGGCCGCGATCCATGGTTTTGAGCAGGGCGGCAAAGTCATGGCCGGTGTCCGCCAGGATCAGGTTGTGGCTGCCGCCAGCGTTGCCGGTGCTGCTCATGCCGAGCTTGCGTGCGGAATAGCTGGAAAGGAAATAGCCCTGCACTACGCCATCCTTGATCACGTCGCGGCTCTGGGTGGCCACGCCTTCATTATCAAACGGACTGCTGGCGAGGCCTTTTTTCAGGTGGGGCAGTTCCTGCAGCTGGATGAAGGGCGCGAAGATTTCCTTGCCCAGGCTGTCGAGCAGGAAGGAGGATTTGCGGTACAGGCTGCCGCCGCTGACCGCGCCGACAAAGCTGCCGATCAGGCCGGAGGCGAGGGAGGCATCGAACAGTACCGGCACCTGCATGGTCTTGAGCTTGCGCGCATCGAGGCGGCGCACAGTGCGTTCACCCGCTATGCGCCCCACGGCGGCGGGCTTGTCCAGATCGGCGGCGGCGCGTGCGGTGGTGTACCAGTAATCGCGCTGCATACCTTGCTCCGATTCCGCCACTACCGCGCAACTGATGCCCTGGCGCGTGGTCGGGTAGCCGCCGATGAAGCCCAGACTGTTGGCGTAGACGAACAGGGATTCATGTGTGGAAACCGAAGCGCCTTCGGAGTTGTTGATGCGCTTGTCTACACCCATTGCCGCGGATTCGCATTCCTGCGCCAGCACGATGGCCTGTTCCACCGGCAATACCCAGGGGTGGTAGAGATCGAGTTCAGGCGTTTCCTTTGCCAGCAGGGCTTCATCGGCCAGCCCGGCGAATTCGTCGCTGGCAGTATGTCTGGCGATGCTGCACGCCGCCTTGACGGTATCGCGGATGGCGTCCGGCGACATGTCAGAGGTGCTGGCGTGGCCGCGCCGCTGACCGAAATAGACCGTGACGCCCAGACCCTTGTCACGGTTGTATTCGATGGTCTCCACTTCGTTCTGGCGCACGGTAACGTTCTGCCCGAACCCCTGAGAGACTTCCGCTTCGCAGGCAGTGGCGCCGTCTTTTTTTGCCTGACTGAGGATGTCCTGAGAAATCTGCTGGAGGGTGTCGAAAGAATGGGTAAAGCGGGAATCCTGCACGGTAACCTCGGGGTTGGTTGGCATCAATGGCGCGTATCAACCCCTCCCAGCCTCCCCTTGTCAGGGGAGGGGTAACCAGCCTCCCCCCTGACAAGGGGGGATTGAGGGGGGTTGGGGGTTAAATGGCCGAAATGCGGTTATGATAACAACTTTAATCAGCGAAGCGAAACCATGCAGGATAGCGATCAGCCGGAAAACGAAGAAGTCAGCAGATCCCAGCGCAAGCGCGATGTGGAAGCCCTGCAGGAGATAGGCGAGCGCCTGGTGACTCTGAACGCTTCGCAGCTCGGCCAGCTCGATCTCCCTGAGAATCTGCGCGACGCGGTGAAGGAAGCCAAGCGTCTGAGCGCCAACGGTGCCATCCGCCGCCAGAAGCAATACATCGGCAAGCTCATGCGCAATATCGACCCGACATCAATCGTGGCAAAATTCGCCGAATGGGATGGCAGCAGCCGCGAACAGGCGGCCAAGTTTCATCAGCTGGAACGCTGGCGCGACAGGCTGCTGGCCGACGACAAGGCCATCAGCGATCTGGTTCTGGCTCACCCCCGTGCCGACGTGCAGCGCCTGCGCACGCTGGTTCGCAACGCACATAAGGAACAGGCCGCCAACCGCCCCCCCAAAAGCAGTCGCGAGCTGTTCAAGGAATTGCGCCAGCTCATGCTTGTGGAAGCCGCGCCGGCTCATGACGCAGACAGCGAAGACGAAAACCAAACCTATCAGGAAGACTGACATGCCCGTGAATCTGGCGCCGCTTCAAGCGGATAAACTGTTGCCCGTGCAGGGCGTTTCCCTCGGCATCGCCGAAGCCGGCATCAAGAAGGCCAGCCGTCGTGATCTTCTGGTCATGCGCCTGGGCGACAAGGCTCGTGTGGCCGGGGTGTTTACCCTGAACCGTTTTTGCGCCGCACCGGTGACCCTGTGCCGGCAGCATCTGGAAGGCGGCAAGGCCATGCGCGCGCTGGTGGTGAATACCGGCAACGCCAATGCCGGAACAGGTGAGGAGGGCATGGCCCGCGCCCGCCAGACCTGCGCCGAAGTGGCTCGGCTGTTGCAGTGCAGCAATGATCAGGTGCTGCCTTTCTCCACCGGCGTGATTCTGGAGCCGCTGCCGGTGGACAAGATCATCGCCGGGCTGCCCGCCGCAGTGGCGAACCTGAAGGAAGCCAACTGGTTCGATGCCGCCCACGCCATCATGACCACCGACATCCTGCCCAAGGCGCTGTCGAAGCAGATCAGCCTGGGCGGCAAGACGGTGACCATCACCGGCATCGCCAAGGGCTCCGGCATGATTCACCCCAACATGGCCACCATGCTGGGCTACGTCGCGACCGATGCGGCCATCAGCCAGGCGCTGCTGGAATCACTGGTCAAACACGCCGCGGATCAGTCCTTCAACTGCATCACGGTGGACGGCGATACTTCCACCAACGATTCCTTCATCCTCATCGCCACTGGTGAGGCCGGTACGCCGGAAATCGTTGACGCCGCGAGCGCTGAATATGCCGCCCTGCGCGACGCTATCACCGAAGTGTCACAAGTGCTGGCCCAAGCCATTGTGCGCGACGGAGAGGGTGCGACCAAGTTCATGACCATCGCCGTTGAGGGTGGCGCCAGCATAACCGAATGCCGCCAGGTGGCCTATGCCATTGCCCATTCCCCGCTGGTAAAAACCGCGTTCTTTGCCTCCGACCCCAACCTGGGGCGGATTCTCGCCGCGGTCGGCTATGCCGGTATCACTGACCTGGACGTGGACAAGATCCGGCTCTATCTGGGTGACGTGCTGGTGGCGGAAAAAGGCGGACGTGCGGCCAGCTACCAGGAACAGGACGGCGCGCGCGTGATGAAGGAGCCGGAAATTACTGTTCGCGTCCAGCTCGGACGGGGGGGGGCTGCTGCGACGGTCTGGACCTGCGATTTTTCCTACGACTACGTGAAGATCAACGCAGAGTACCGCAGTTGATGTCATTGCGAGCGTAGCGAAGCAATTTCAATTTCGTGAAATCAATGCGTTGTGGCTTGATTCGCCAGGAATTTGTCGAGCTGATTGGCAAACGCCGTGCGGTCGCTCTGGCTGAAGCCTGATGGGCCGCCGGTTTCCACTCCGCTGTTGCGTAACTGTTCCATGAAATTGCGCATGGTCAGGGCCTCCCGGATGTTGTCCGGGGTATAGAACTCCCCCCGCGGATTCAGTGCATGTCCGCCGCGTTCAATCACGCTAGCCGCGAGTGGAATGTCGGCGGTGATGACCAGATCGCCAGCCGCGACTTGTTCGACGATCTGGTCATCCGCCACGTCGAAACCGGATGGCACCTGTATGGCCTTGATAAAGAGCGAGGGTGGCGTGCGTATTAGCTGATTCGCCACCAGAGTGACAGAAATTTTTGCCCGCTCCGCAGCGCGAAACAGAATTTCCTTGATGACGTTGGGGCAGGCATCGGCATCGACCCAGATCTGCATTGTATGGCTCCGGTTTAGTGAAAAAAAAGAAAAATGGGTATTAAACATGAGGAAAGTCCGGGTTGTGAGCGACTTCCCAGAGAAACCCGTCGGGGTCAGCAAAATAGCCTGAGTAGCCGCCCCAGTCAGTTGGCTGGCCGGGCTTTGTTACTATTGCGCCATAGCTGGCCACGTGCGCAAGCAGCGCATCCACTTCGGCCGGGGATCGCACGTTGTGTGCCAGTGCAAAACCCCGGAACCCCGATCCTTCAGGTGAAACTCCCGCATCAGCCGCCAGGTTCTCGCGCGGCCACAGCGCGAGCCAGGTTTGCCCAAGCTCGAAGAAGGTGATGGATGGCGGAGTTTTGAGCCGAGGCAGGCCAAGGCAATTCTGGTAGAAGTTTGTGGCTCTTTCGAGATCGGCCACGCCGAGTGTGATCAGGCTGATTCGGGGTTCCATTGTGTTCTCTCCTCGAGGCTGCCTGCCCGGATGGCAACGCGGCCATGGCGCTTCACATGCCGCGCGGCTGGCGGGAGTTTCCGGGTAAAAGGACATTCAGGCTTATGCCTGAATACTGCAGCACCCGCATGACATAGGCCTGGGTTTCGTCATAAGGCGGAACCCCCCCGTACCTGACTACCGCGCCTTCCCCGGCATTATAGGCCGCGATGATCCGCACCAGATCACCGTCGAAATATTTGCCCAGCCAGCGCAGATAGGCGAGTCCGCCACGGATGTTCTGTTCCGGATTGAAAGGGTCCCTGACATTGAAGCGAATGGCCGTCTCCGGGATAAGCTGCATGACGCCCTGGGCATTTTTTGGCGAGAGGGCGGAGGCATTGAAGTTCGATTCCACACTGGCCACGGCAAGGGCGAGTCTGACATCGACCGAATAGCGAGGCGCCAATTTTCTGATCATTTCGGCCAGCTTGCGCTTGTGACGGGGGAGTTCCATTACATAGCGATCCAGATCAAAGCCGCCAGCTTCTTCGATCGACAGGCAGGGCAGGGTCATGCTGTCGGGCGGTCCGGTAGATTCGAGCAATTTTCCGGCATTGCGATGGCCCTGCAGGCTGGCGGTAGAAAAAAAACGGGCGGCAATTTCCGGGCTGCGGAGATACACGTTGCCGGAATAATAAATCAGTCCGACCCGGTAATACCCCTCGACGCTGCCCAGACGCCCTGCCTCGCAGTAGAGCGCCGCAGCAAGCGGCTCATTGCGGAATTGCCCGTGCCCCGCTTCTGCTGCCCATGCCTGCTCAAGTAAGGCACGCAGGCGCGGAGTTTCAGCCTCCAGTGCTGGAGGGGTGGGTTTCGGGCTGGCCGCAACGGGTTGTGCCAGCATGAATGCCGATAAAATCAGGGCAAGAATGAAAAGCCAGCGAGACATGTTCATCCCTTTGGCAGGCTCGAGGTTTTAATACGAAAACACGTAGTGTCACGCCATTCATTCTAACCCTCGCGGCCCGATAGTTAAACGCTAATCAGGTTCCGCCTTGGTTTACCGCGTACACTTGACCGTCAGCGTCTTCACCAGGTCGGCGCTGGTGTCGCGCCGGTTACCGCCGCCACAGCCCTCATCGCCGTAGACATTGCCCTTGATGGTGAGGGTGACGGTGTAATTAGGTGGCAACATGCCAGGATTAACCTTGCCGCTGTTGCGCACGAATTCGCAGGCTTTGGTCTGGGCAAATTGTTCCAGGTTGTTGACCGAATAGTTTTGCACGCCGTTGGAGCGGCACTCGGCTGGCGCCTGAGAGGTGCTCTGGGCGTGGGCCTGCATACACTGCATGGCGGCCTCGCTGGCACGTTGCCGGCAACGGTTCGGAACCACCTGGCCGCAGCCGCGTCGGGCAGTGAAGGCGCTCTCTCCTCCGGTGCCGATGACATCGGCAATGGAATACAGCCACTGCCCCTGCTCGTTGTTGATCGTGCTTAGGTGGAGGGAGTAGTGGGCCTTGCAACTGCGTTCGATGTTATTTGCCTGAGCGGGTTGGACGATCAAGGCGCTGACGCAGAGCGCACCCAGTCTGGCGATGAATTTTAGCGATTTCATTTGCATGCTCCTTTAGTCGTTTAATGAGAAAGATGATTGGTTCTATTGCCTGCACAATTATTGGGTAACGCTCATAACGATGGGTTGGGCGCCTCATTCAGCCGTCAGCATGCGGCTTCTACCCGAGCGCCCTGCTGACCAGAGGATGGTGCCGAAGCCTGGGCTGCGCTCGCCGGAAAAGCGCCTTGCAAAGATTTCACGGAGCACCCCTGCATCGCGCGCGACCCGTGCCTGAGTGCGTTTGGAAGCCGCTCAGGTCCTCGATCCATTGGGCAAGAACTGTTTTGCGAATTTTAGCCATAGAAAATGAATCCGCCGAAAAAATAGAAAATAAACAGGGTCAGACTCGACATATGTTGACCGTTTATCCATTCCTTATCATATGCTCAAATGGCATATTCCGTCACGATTAGGCGCTGTATTTTTCTAATGGCAAGCGATGTCCTGTTTGAGATATGCGGCGAGGCGGTCAAGGCATTTCTGTTCGCAGGGCGTAACGTCATCACGACGATGATTTATACTCAGCCTCCTGAATCGTGGTGGTCGAGGCGTCACTAGTCCATTGGATACCATTTGATGAATAATTTTGAATCTTTTCTGCGTCGTGCTGAATCTTTGCTGCAGCGCGTGGAGCAGGTGCTTCCTGGCGCCCCGCCTGCGCCTGACTGGGCGTCTTCGGTGGCTTTCCGCTGGCGCAAGCGGGATGGGCAGGGGTTTCTTCAGCCGGTCAGCCACCCGCATCACATTCGTCTCGCCGACCTGCTGGGCGTGGAACAGCAGAAGAAGCAGATCGACCGCAACACGCGTCAGTTTGTGCGCGGGTTGCCGGCCAATAACGTGCTGCTGACTGGGGCGCGCGGTACCGGGAAATCTTCGCTGATCAAGGCGGTCTTGAATGAGCATGCGGCCAGGGGCTTGCGCCTGATCGAGGTGGAACGCATGGAGCTGGTCGATCTGCCGGATATCGTGGAGCTGTTGTGCCAGCGCCCTGAGCGTTTCATCGTGTTCTGCGATGATCTTTCCTTCGACGCCGGTGAGCCGGGTTATCGCGCCCTCAAGGTGGCACTGGACGGCTCGGTGGCGGCGCCATCCGAAAATGTGCTGATCTACGCGACATCCAACCGTCGTCACCTGATGCCGGAATTCATGGCGGAAAATCTCGAAACCCGTACCGTGGACGGTGAGATCCGCCCGGGAGAAACTACTGAGGAGAAAGTTTCGCTCTCCGAGCGTTTTGGTCTGTGGCTGTCTTTTTATCCCTTTGATCAGGACGAGTATCTGGCTATTACGCGCTACTGGCTGGCGCAGCTGGGGGTGCCGGAGGCCGATTCGGAAGAGGTGCGGCGCGAGGCGCTGCAATGGGCGCTGGGGCGCGGTTCGCGCAGCGGCCGTTCGGCCTGGCAGTTCGCGCGCGATTGGGCGGGGCGCATGGGACTAAAGGCAAAGTGATGAACCAGAAAAAAATTGTGGATGTGGTTGCTGCAGTGATTCTGCAGCCGGATGGCCGGTTTCTGCTGGCGCGGCGGCCGGAGGGCAAGCCCTATGCAGGCTACTGGGAATTCCCGGGCGGCAAGGTAGAAGCGGGGGAGTCGCTTGAGCATGCCCTGAAACGCGAGTTGCACGAAGAACTGGGGATCGAGGTGGAGCGTGCCTGGCCCTGGCTGGTGCGGCATTTCGATTACGAACACGCGAGCGTGAAACTGCATTTCTTCCGCGTGGTTGAATGGCATGGCGAGCCGCACGGGAAGGAGAGCCAGTTGCTGGAATGGCAGGCGCTGGGGCAGGTCAATGTCGCGCCTCTGCTGCCGGCCAACGGGCCGATTTTGCAGGCGCTGGAATTGCCGCCCATTCTGGCTATCAGTCAGGTCGCAAGCCTGGGCGAGGCGGTTTTCATGGAACGCATGGAAGCGGCGCTGGCACGGGGCCTGCGCCTGATCCAGCTGCGTGAGAAAACTTTGCCCTTGGTGGAACTGGAAAGGGTGGCGCGGCAGATGGTGGCGCTGGCGCATGCGCATGGCGCGCGCGTGGTGATCAATACCGAATCCGGGCTGGCTGCAAGCGTGGGCGAGGATGGCGTGCATTTGCCCGGCGCGGCACTGATGGCGCTGGAGGCGCGCCCCGCGGCCGGACTGGTGGGCGCCTCCTGTCACTCCATTGTCGAGCTTGAACATGCGGCGCAACTTGGGCTGGATTACGTACAGCTGAGCCCGGTGCTGCCGACCCTGAGCCATCCGGGCGCGGCGACGCTTGGCTGGGATGGTTTCGCGCGGCTGATTCAGGATTATCCGTTGCCGGTTTATGCGCTTGGCGGGATGGAACTGGACCAGCTAGATGCCGCCCGGCAGATGGGCGCGCATGGCATCGCCATGCTGCGCGCCAGCTGGAGTTAGCCTGCAAAAACATTGAACCGCAAAGATGCAAAGGCGCGGAGGAAAAAACAAAGCGTTATCAATATCCGCCTTCTGATTCACTCAGGGGAATTGAACGCGACCTATTTCATTCACTGAAATCTTCGCGTCTTGGCGTTTTTGCGGTTAATAAGCTACTGTTAATCCTCCCCGCTTTCGTTGAGGCGTGTACCGGAGTCGGGGACGCGGTATTCCTCGTTCGCCCATTGCCCCAGATCAATCAGCTTGCAGCGCTGGCTGCAGAAGGGACGGAAAGGATTGTCTGGCGTAAAAGTGGCAGCCTTGTTGCAGGCCGGACAGGGAACGGTGCGTTTTTTTACCGGTGCTGAAGACATTTTGCTTAAAAGTTACACAGAGTCAGATCGAATTCGACATTGAGGTCGCAGGATCGTGGTTTCTGTATTCCGCCGAGCGTGGTGAAGCGGATGTTGAGGGCGTATTTGTTGGCGCTGATCTCAGGAAAACAAGGCATGTCGCTGTCCAGCGTGATGCGTATCAGTTGTGCCACCCGGCCTGCCAGCATCTGCTGGAAAGCGCCGTGCTGGGCAATCTGGCGCGATGTTTTTCCGCTGTCGCGCAGCAGATTCAGCACCAGTTGCAAGCCTTTGTATATGGGGCGCAAGGGCGTGAACCATTCATTCAGGTCGTTGCGCCGCGTTTCCTCATCGAGACTGAGCCAGAAATGGTAAGAGGGCAGGTCGAATTCGCACACGCCGCCAGGAATGGTGGTGCGTTGCTTGATGCTCATCAGCCATTCGTTTTCGCGGATATGCTGCCCCAGTTTTCCCGAAAGCTCATGCAGTCTGGCCGCGGTCTGGCTGATGTCCGCCAGGATGTCGTCCAGCGCCTGTTGTGAAATGGCAGGGTTGTGGCGCAGGGTTTCAAGCATCTGCTTCTGGCGTTCCAGTTCCTGCAGCAAGTCGGTTTTCAAGTCGGCGCGGCAGGAAACTTCCAGAATCTCGAACAGGGAGAGCAGCGCAGCGTGGTGATCCAGTGCCTGTGTCTGCGAGGCGAAGAATTCTGCTTTGGCGAACAAATCTTCGAGCCGCAGCAAAGTGCGGATACGTTCGTTAAGGGGGTAGTCGTAGCTAATCATGTGACTGGATAGCCTTTTTGATGCGGGCTAAAAACCTTGTGGTCGTGTCCATGAGCGGACAAAAAACTTGCCCAATTCTGACGGAAAATCATGAGTTTGACAAACATATTTTACGCAGTTTGGCTGTTTGGCCCAAGTGTTCGACGCATTGCGTCTGCGTAGTGCTCAGGATGAGCGGAATGCATCTCGACTTATGTACTCACGAAACTGGTACATTTATACTACTTGTTGAAAAATATAGATATTTTTATGTTTATTAGTTTGCATCGCAAAAAAAAATAGGTATGCTAGGAAACATCCGCTACCGGATATAAAAGCTAAATGGAGGATGATACGATGCGTCAACGCATTTCCCTTTTGATGGTGGCACTTGTAATGGGCGCCAGTGTGGCTGCTCCGGCATGGGCTGACGAGGATGAAGAAGGAAGCGGGGGTATGCCGGGACAAGCGGTCGCTTTCAGCAAGAAGCTGGGCAACTGTCTCGCCTGCCATGCCATGCCTGGCACCAAAGGTGAAATGGCCGGCTCGATCGCGCCGCCGCTGATTGCCATGAAGCTGCGCTGGCCGGACCGCGCCAAGCTGCGCGCCCAGATATGGGATGCTTCTGTAGCCAACCCCAAGACTTCAATGCCGCCCATGGGCAAGCACAAAGTTCTGACCGAGCAGGAAATCGATCAGGTGGTCGACTTTATTTACACTCTTTAAAATATTTAGCAAGGAGCTCCAAACATGAACCAGTTGCGTAGAACTTTTCTGAAAGGCACCGGCGCTGCCGGTACGGTCGCAGTAGCAATTGCTGCCGGTCTGCTCAAGCCGGGCCAGGTTCTGGCTGCCGAGTGGAACAAGAATGCTTTTGATGCCAAAAATATTGCCGATGCCATGAAGGGTGTCGACGCTGCCAGTGCTGCCAAGAGCGCGGACATCATGATCAAGGCGCCAGAGATCGCAGAAAACGGTGCTGTGGTGCCGGTTGAAGTCACCAGCAAGATTGCCGGCACCACCGGCATTGCAATCTTTGTGGATCAGAACGTCAATCCGCTGATTGCCGATTTTACTTTCTCCAATGGCGCGGAAGGTTATGTTTCCACCCGCATCAAAATGGCCAAGACCTCCAACGTTACCGTGGTGGTAAAGGCTGGCGGCAAGTCTTACATGACGGCCAAGGAAGTGAAGGTCACGATCGGTGGCTGCGGCGGCTAATTCGGGCATGCCTGTGATCATGCGCCGGCAAAAACGGCCGGGTACACGATGCACCGAAACCGCGAAGCGTTTAAAGAAACACCAAATTTATAAAGGATATCAAAATGGCTGAACCGATGAAAATCCGTGCCCAGATGCAGGGCGACGCAGCAGACATCAAAGTACTGATGAATCACATCATGGAAACCGGTTTGCGCAAGGATGCGAAGACTGGCAAGCCGATTCCCGCCCACCACATCCAGTCGGTCAACGTTACGGTTGGCGGCAAGGTGGTGCTCGATGCCCAGTGGGGCGGTGCGATTGCAAAAAACCCTTTCCTGGGTTTCAAGGTCAAGGGTGCCAAGGCCGGTGACAAAGTGGTGATCAACTGGGTGGACAATACCGGCGACAAGCGTACTGACGAAGCAGCAATCAGCTAATACAAGCCGTGGAGGCCGGGGGGGACTCCCGGCAATCCCCTACGACGGAGGAATGGTATGAAAAAAATAGCATTGGCTTTGCTGGGCGCAGGTTTGATGGCAAGTGCGGTTGCACAGGCCGGGCCTGAAGATGACCGCAAGCAGATGGTTGCTTATTTCAAGAGCAAACTACCCGCTGTGAAATATCAGGATTATGTTTATGGCGCACTGGCTCTGGAAGCAGACAGCAAGTCGCAATATGACAGTATTATGGAATTTCCACCATTTGAAGGCGTGGTTGAGGCCGGCAAGGAAATGTGGAGCAAGCCATTCAAGAATGGAAAAACTTTTGCCAGTTGCTTCCCTAACGGGGGCAAGAACGTGGCAGGGAATTATCCCCGTTTTGACGCCTCCCTGAATAAGGTGGTTACTTTTGAGGCTGATATCAACCAGTGCCTCAAGGCCAACGGTGAGGCTGAGTTCAAGTTAAGCGACGTGAATACCATGGGTATCCTGACCGCCTATGCTCGCACCTTGTCCGATGGCATGAAAATGAACGTCAAGGTTGAGGGTGCAGCGGCAATGGCTTCCTATGAAGCAGGCAAGGAATTCTATTTCCGCCGTCGTGGACAGCTCAACTTTTCCTGTGCCACCTGTCATGTCGACAATGCAGGTAACCGTATTCGTGCCGAAGTGTTGTCGCCCACCTTGGGTCAGACGACTCACTGGCCGGCATTCCGTGCAGGCGAGCGGCTGACGACCTTGCAGAATCGCTACAAGGGTTGCAATAGTCAGGTGCGCGCAGTGCCGTTCGAGGTTGGCAGCGAAGAGTTCAATAATCTGGAATATTTTATGTCCTACCAGGACAATGGCCTGGTTCTCAAGGCTTCCGTATTCCGCAAGTAATGGTTTGTGAGCCGCAGCACGTCCGTGCTGCGGCTTTTTTTTGTCCGCCACTTTCGGGCTGGATGAATGTCAATAAATACAGTGTCATAGGAGCAATAAATGTCCATGAATCGCCGTGAATTCCTGCAGCTTCTGGCTGCGGCGAGCGCAACCGGTTTTGCACTCAACAGCAAATTTGCGCTGGCCTCTGCACAGGGTGGACAGCTTTATGACGTACCGAAATTCGGCAATGTCAGTTTCCTGCACATCACCGATTCTCACGCCCAGTTGATGCCGATTTATTTTCGTGAGCCGAATGTAAATATCGGCCTGGGCACAAATTTTGGCAAAGCGCCGCATCTGGTCGGAGAAAAGCTGCTCAAGAATTTCGGAATCCGGCCTGGCACTTCGGAGGCGCATGCCTTTACCTATCTCGATTTTTCCGCTGCCGCGAAAACTTATGGCAAGGTCGGCGGCTTCGCGCATCTTTCCACGCTGGTGAAAAAAATGCGCGCATCCCGTCCGGGTGCGCTGCTGCTGGACGGTGGCGATACCTGGCAGGGGTCGGCGACTGCACTGTGGAGCAACGGCCAGGATATGGTCGATGCCTGCAAACTGCTCGGTGTGGATGTGATGACCGGCCACTGGGAGTTCACCCTCGGCGCAGAGCGGGTGAAGCAGATCGTGGATAACGATTTCAAAGGCAAGATCGATTTCGTGGCGCAGAATATCAAGACCAATGATTTTGGTGATCAGGTGTTCAAACCCTACACCATGAAGGAAATGAACGGGGTTCCGGTGGCCATCATCGGTCAGTCATTTCCCTACACGCCGATCGCCAACCCGCGCTGGATGGTGCCGGACTGGAGTTTCGGCATCCAGGACGAGAACATGCAGAAGGTCGTGGACGAAGTGCGTGCCAAGGGCGCCCAGGTGGTAGTGGTGCTGTCCCACAACGGCATGGATGTGGACCTCAAGATGGCCAGTCGCGTCACCGGTATCGACGCGATCATGGGCGGCCATACGCATGACGGCATCCCCGCACCAAGTATTATCAAGAATGCCAAAGGGCAGACGCTGGTGACCAACGCCGGTTCCAACGGCAAGTTCCTCGGCGTGCTGGATTTCGATGTGAAGGATGGCAAAGTTACGGATTTCCGCTACAAGCTGTTGCCGGTGTTCTCCAATCTGCTTGAGGCCGATCCGGCCATGACGGCGCTGATCAACCAGCACCGTGCGCCTTACGAGGCCAAGTTGAGCGAGAAACTGGCGGTGACGGAAGACCTGCTCTACCGCCGCGGCAATTTCAACGGCACTTTCGACCAGCTTATCCTGGATGCGCTGATGGATGTGAAGGGCGCCGATGCGGCCTTCTCGCCTGGTTTCCGCTGGGGCACCACGCTGTTGCCGGGCGAAGCGATTACCATGGAACGCCTGATGGACCAGACCGCCATTACCTATCCGGCCACTACCCTGACGGAGATGACCGGCGAAACCATCAAGACCATTATGGAAGATGTGTGCGACAACCTGTTCAACGCCGATCCCTATTACCAGCAGGGCGGCGATATGGTGCGCGTGGGCGGGATTCAGTACACCTGCGATCCGCGCCAGAAGATCGGTAAGCGCATCAGCAACATGATGCTCAAGGGCAAGCCCGTCAGCCCCAACAAGACCTACAAGGTGGCTGGCTGGGCGCCCGTGGGCGAGGGGGTGACCGGCGAGCCCGTCTGGGACGTGGTGTCGACATGGCTGCGCGACAAGAAGGTGATCACACCGCGCAAACTCAATATGCCCAAGCTGGTTGGCGTGGAGGGCAATCCGGGGATTGCCTGAGCTTTCTGCCCCCCAACCCCTCCCGGCCTCCCAACCCCTCCCATCCTCCCCTTGTCAGGGGAGGGGCAATTCGGGGAGGAGTGGACCGGGGGCGAGTTGTTGACCACCCCTGAAGCAGGTCAAGCAGGCAATCCGCGCAGCGGATGCTCGCACAAGAGGGGATTGAGGGAGGTTAAGCTTCACCGTATCGTTACCCCTGCCGGTTCTAACTCCAGGCTTTCCATAGTAGCGAAATCCCGCTTCCCAGCAGCAGAGCGCCGATCAGCTTGAACATCTGTTCATTGCTCAGGCCGAGATGAACCTTGTGGCCTATCTTGAGCCCAATCGCCATGACCGGCAGGGCCAGGATGTAGGCCAGCAGCAGGCCGGGCTGCAGCAGCAGGCCGGTGATCAGGAAGGTGAGCAGACGTACCCCGCCGTCGATCAGAAACAGGCCCGAGAAGGTGGCGCGCAATTCGGCCTTGTCACGCAGGCGGTGGGAAAGGTAAATGATGAAAGGCGGCCCGCCTGTGCCGAATAGCGCGCCCACGGTGCCGCCCGACAGGCCAGCCGGAATCGCCCACCATTGTGAAGCGGGCTTGTCGCTGTGCAGGTTGAGAAGGTTGCGCACCCCGAAGGCCATCACGAACAGCCCCAGCCCGATGAGCAGCGGCTCCCTGGGCAGCTTGATCAGCAATACCACCCCCAGGACGATACCAATCAGGCTGAATGGCAACAGGGGGCGGATTTCCTTCCAGTTGACGTGCTGTTTCGATTTGTGGCCCATCACCACGGAGGCGCTGAAGTCGAGCAGCAGGATGAACGGCACGACGAATTGCAATGGCAGGAAGTGTGCCAGCAGGGGCACCGCAATCAGACCCGAACCGAAGCCCGAAATGCCGCGGATGAAGTAGGCCAGCGAAAGTATGATGGGCGCGGCGATCAGCGCATCGGACGGGAATCCGGTCAGGATTTTGTGCCTCGCTCGATGGTGATGCCCAGCCGCTTGACGCCTCGAATGAGGCCGAGTTTGGTGATGCTGATCCTGAGCCAGGGGGCGCCGAATTCCTGCATCACGAGTTGTGCAAGATATTCAGCCAGCGCCTCTACCAGCAGGAAATGCTTTTCTGCCAGGGTCTGCTGAATCCGTTCCACCACCTTGCCATAGTCGATGGTGTCGGCCACGTCGTCGCTGATGCCGGCGCGGCTATGGGGCAGGCCGATTTCCAGGTCGAGCTGGATGGTTTGTGGCACCTCCCGTTCCCACGGGTAAACGCCGATGATAGTTTCGGCCCTGAATTCGCTGAGAAAAATGATGTCCATGGTGTATGGGCGCATTGGTTATGCGGGCGCCCTTTTTTGCCGTAAAATTCGAAGCTTGCGATTTTAAGTGATTTGTTATGCCCTCGATAGTTTTTGTTGCCATCGCCTATCTGATCGGTTCCCTTTCCTTTGCCGTGATCGTGAGCAAGGCCTTCGGTCTGGATGACCCGCGTTCCTTTGGTTCCAGGAACCCGGGTGCCACCAATGTCCTGCGCACCGGGAAAAAACTGGCTGCAGCGCTGACCCTGCTGGGCGATGCCGCCAAGGGCTGGCTGGCGGTGTTTCTGGCAATCAGTTACGGGCCCGAGTACGGGGTGGGCGAGGCTGGCATTGCCGCCGTGGCACTGGCGGTGTTCGTGGGGCATGTGTATCCGGTGTTCTTCGGCTTCCATGGCGGCAAGGGTGTTGCCACGGCGTTGGGAATTCTTCTGGCACTCAATGCGTGGATGGGGCTGGCGGTACTGGTGACCTGGCTGCTGGCGACTTACATGTGGCGCACTTCGTCGCTGTCAGCACTGATTGCGGCGGGTTTTGCGCCGCTCTATGGGATCACGATACTCGGGGCCAACAGTCTGAGCCTGGCTGTCCTGCTGCTCTCCGTGCTGCTGGTGTGGCGCCATAAATCCAATATTCAGAATCTGCTGTCCGGCAAGGAAACCCGCCTTGGCAACAAGTCCAGGCCGGGCGATTCCCCGCCGGAATAAGGACATAGGCCATGACCTGGTTCCAGAAAGAAATGGACTATGCGCGGGAAAACCTGGAGCAGGTTTCCCGCACTGCCATCGAGCATGCCAGTGAAAAGCTCGATGGCGTAGTGCGCGAAGGCATTGTCCAGGCGAGTGGTGAAATGCGCGAAGTGGTGCTGGGTGCGAGCCGGGAGGTGGACGCCAAGCTCGACAAGATTTCCGCTGAACTGCACAGCCAGCGCCAGTTCACCAAGGCAGACGTGAGAGAAATGGTGGATTACGCGGCAGATCGTCTGGGCGAGGCCATGGACGAGCGCACCCGGGTGATGAAGTCGGAAATCACCGCGCTGATTCAGGAGAAGGTCGAATACCTGAAGCGTGAGGTGGATGCGTTTTTCATCCAGCGTCAGCAGGACCTGGCGCGCGAGCGGCGCCGCCTGATTGCCAATGTGCTGATCGCGGTGGCAGCTTCACTGGCAATGGGTGTCCTGTCCCTGATGTTTCATCGTGTCGGGGAAGGCAGCGTGGACATGCTGGGCATTTTCCGCATCGTCTTTGCCTCGCTCGGCGGCGGCTATCTGGTGTACCTGCTGGTCAACATGGTCATCAAGTACCGCCGCATGTCCGAACATCGCAAGGATTTCGTGTTCCTGACCATGAAGTACTGGGGCATCCTGCGCCCGGAAAGTCTGTTCAGCCACGCGCTGCTGGTAGCGGCTCTGATCGCCATGGGCGCGCTGCTGTTTTTCCCGGAATATATCGGCCGCTGGCTGGGCAGCGAAACCCTGCTGCGCTGGGCGGTTCAGCTCAAGGGCTAGGTGCCTCCAGCGTTTCCAGATCCCATCTTGGCTTGATGGGGAAGTTCATGGTGCGGCGGCCTTCCTGCCGGAGGCGCATTGCGCCTGCAAAAGCGATCATTGCGCCGTTGTCGGTGCAAAACTCCAGTTTGGGGTAGAACACCTCGATGCGCTTTTTTGCCGCGGCATGGCTGAGGCCATCCCTGAGCTGTTTGTTGGCGCCCACGCCGCCCGCCACAACCAGACGAGACAAGCCGGTTTGCTTGAGTGCGGCGATGGATTTTTTGGTCAGCACTTCCACGATGGCTTCCTGGAAGGCCAGGCAAATATCGGCACGGGTTTGCTCATCCAGTTCTCCGCCCATGGTCTGTTGCCTGACCATGGTCAGAACCGCAGTCTTGAGGCCACTGAAGCTGAAATTCAGGTCGCCGCTTTTGAGCATCGGACGCGGTAGGGTGAAGCGTCCCGGCGTACCCTGATTTGCCAGCCTGGATAATGCAGGCCCACCCGGATAACCCAGTCCCAGCAGTTTGGCCGTTTTGTCGAAAGCCTCTCCAGCAGCGTCGTCGAGCGTATCGCCAAGCGTGGTGTACTGGCCGATGCCGGTCACTTCCATCAGTTGCGAGTGGCCGCCGGAAACCAGCAGCGCAATAAAGGGAAATTCAGGCGGATTGTCTTCCAGTAACGGCGCCAGCAGGTGGCCTTCGAGATGGTGTACGCCGACAGTCGGCACCTTGAGCGCGAAAGCCAGTGCGGCGGCGATGCTCGCGCCCACCAGCAGCGCCCCGGCCAGCCCCGGCCCTTCGGTGTAGGCGATGCCTTCGATGTCCTGCAAAGTGCAGCCCGCTTCCTTCAGTACCTGGCGGGTAAGCGGCAGGACGCGGCGGATGTGGTCGCGCGAGGCCAGTTCCGGCACCACGCCGCCATACTCGGCGTGCATCGCCACCTGGGAATGCAGGGCGTGGGAAAGCAGGCCGCGTTCGGTGTGATAGAGCGCAACGCCGGTTTCGTCGCAGGAGGATTCGATGCCGAGGACTAACATGGAGCGGATTATACGCAATCCAGAATCTTGAGGGTGCGGGTGATCAGCAAGTCGATTTCTTCCTCGCTGATGATGTAGGGCGGCATGAAATACACCGTGCTGCCCATCGGGCGCAGCAGCAATTCATTTTCCAGCGCGTGCTGGTAGAAGGTGCGCGAAAAATGCGGAACGCTGCTCTCGACTTCAAACGCCCAGATCATGCCGGTGTGGCGGAAGTTTTTCACCTTGGGGTGTTCGCGCAGCGCTTGCGCGGCCCGGTTGAAGTAATCCGCCTTTACGCGGTTGGCTTCGATCACGCCGTCTTGCTCGAAAATCTCCAGCGTCGCCAGCGCGGCGCGGCAGGCCAGTGCATTGCCGGTGTAGGAGTGGGAATGCAGAAATCCTTTGGCAGTCTCGTCGTGGTAAAAGGCCTGAAAAACTTCATCGGTCGTCAGTACTGCCGAGAGAGGCAGGTAACCGCCGCTGATGCCTTTGGACAGACACATGAAATCGGGCCGGATCCCTGCCTGCTCACAGGCGAACATCGTCCCGGTGCGACCGAATCCGACGGCGATTTCATCGGCGATCAGGTGGACCTGGAATTCGTCGCAGATCGCCCGCGCCTGGCGCAGGTATTCGGCATCGTACATACCCATGCCGGCCGCGCCCTGTACCAGCGGCTCGACGATGAAGGCGGCAGTTTCAGCATGATGCTGTTCCAGATGGGTGCGCAAGTGTCCGGCGCAACGGATGGCGAAATCGTGCGCTGATTCTCCTTTTTCGGCGTAGCGCCAGTCCGGTGTCGGAACCTGGGTGCTTTGGCGCAGCAACGGTGCATAGGTGTCCTTGAACAACGCGACATCGGTGACCGAAAGCGCGCCGATGGTTTCCCCGTGGTAACTGTTCTGCAGGCTGATAAAGCGGGTTTTTCCCGGCTGGCCGCAGTTGCGCCAGTAATGGAAGCTCATCTTGAGGGCGATTTCGGTCGCCGAAGCGCCATCCGAGCCATAAAAACAGTGACCCAGGCCGGTCAGGCGTGACAGACGTTCGGAAAGCTCGATCACCGGCTGATGCGTGAAACCGGCCAGGATCACGTGTTCCAGCCGGTCCAGCTGGTCCTTCAACGCGGCGTTGATGCGTGGGTTGCAGTGGCCGAACAGGTTGACCCACCACGAGCTGATGGCATCCAGGTAGCGCTTGCCATCAAAATCGTACAGCCACATGCCTTCGCCCCGGGCAACGGGAACGAGCGGCAGGGTTTCGAACTGTTTCATCTGGCTGCAGGGATGCCAGACAGAATGCAGGCTGCGCTGCAGATAATCCGTGTTTTTCATGAAGAAGCCAGTCGAATGCCTTGAATATTTTTTCAGTGGTCATGCCGCGCCCTCTTTTTCTGGCGCCAGAGCGGGCTGTTAGACCGGAGACTCCGGATTATGCGCGCGTGTCCTTGCATTTTATATCGGCGCACGTGTTTTGAACCAATGGATGTGGCGAGCGGGGACGCAGGGCGGGACCGCTAAAACTGTTTGTTGCTATCGGAATTTGATAGTGGAATAATGGCAATAAGAAAAGCAGATGCATCGATAAGTATATTTTATCTTTATTACTTTAATGTAATAACGAGGTCATGCGAGTGGCGTTATATTTATGATCTGAGCATGATTCTGGCCACCGGCAAGACAAGTCTAGGCTTCCCTTGGTCTGAAGTGTGGAAGTGGGTTGAAAGGGATATTCATGCGAGCGTGATGCCCTGAATCGGCGCTTCCTGATGAACATCGAATGGTTACTTGTCAATTATTAATGTTAAGCAAGGAGGAACAAGGATATGCCTAGCTATCTACACCCCGGCGTCTATATCGAAGAGATTCCCAGTGGTTCCAAGCCCATTGAGGGGGTGGCCACGTCGAACGCCGTCTTTGCCGGCTATACCACCCAGGGACCCATCGGCGAAGCCCGGTTGATCCACAAATGGGATGATTATGTCGATTCCTATGGCGGCATCCGGTCGGAAACGGATGCCATGGGTCTTGCCATTAATACCTTTTATCTTAATGGCGGGCAGGCAGCCTATATTGCCCGGCTTGCATCCGGCGCCCTGGCGGCCAAAAATGCGGCGGCCAGCATCCTTGGCCGGCTGGGCGGGACTGCAGCGGCAGTTAATGTCCTGAAGGTGACCGCAAGCTCGGAAGGGCTGTGGGGTAACGGGCTGCGGGTAAGAGTGATCACCGGTAGTGATGGCAGGCGGTTCACCCTCAAGGTGGGCGTGGTGGCGGCCGACGGCTCTGTCGCGATTGCGGAGGTGTATTCAGACCTCTGCATGGATGACAGCGATACCAACTATGCGGTCACAGTGATCAATCGCAGTTCGAGACTGATCAAGCTGGATCTTTCGGATGAGCTCAAGAGCAGCCCGGCGACATATTACCAGTTTGGCACCAGTGTAAGCGGCGACCTGACGGGGATTGCCTGGACCAATGTTCACGAGGGCGTGACCCTCAGCCTGAATATTGACAACCTCGGCTTGCGCACTATTACCCTGGCGGAGGTGGCCGGGGGATATACCACCTCGACCAAGGTGCGCGATGAATTGCAGCGGTGTATCCGCGCGCTGGGTTCGAGCAATGCCTACCAGAACGCGAACGTCGGATTTGCCGCCAACCGGTTAACGATCACATCGGGAACGCAGGGTGCGGACTCTTCGGTGGTGGTGCGTCCCGGTGAACTGGCGACGCTGCTTAAACTGGGGGTGGCTGGCGGTGGTGCGGAGACCTTCGGCGCCGCAGATGTGGTGCCACGCACGATGGGTACCACGGGGCCGAGTGATCCCCCGATGAATGGCGCCGTTCCGCTGGCTGGCGGTAACGACGGTTCTGCTCCTGGACTGCCCGATTACCAGGCGTTCTTTACCCGGCTGAAGAAGGTCAGGGATGCCAGTATCATCGTGCTGCCGGGCCAGAGCCTGCCGGCCGATGGCAGCGGCAACACCGTGATCGACGCGGCAATTGCCCATGCTGAGGATACCAAGAACCGCATGGTCATCATCGATCCGGCGCAGGGGGTGGAACTGGATCAGGCCAGCAAGGCCAATGCCCTGATTACAACCACTTCAACTTACGCTGCCATGTATTACCCCTGGGCCAAGGTGCGCAACCCGTTTTATAACGTGGATACCAACCCGTCGGCACCGGTAACACTGAGCGTCGGGCCTTCGTCAATCGCCGCCGGCGTGTGGGCGCGCATTGATGGCACGCGCGGGGTATGGAAGGCGCCAGCAGGTGTCGAAACCGGTTTGCGCGGTCTGGTGGGGTTGGAATACGTGGTGGACGATGGTGACCAGGACCAGCTCAACCCGCTCGGGGTGAACTGCCTGCGCCGCTTTCCAAATTACGGATCGGTGGTGTGGGGGACGCGGTCCCTTTCGACCAAGGCCAATCCCGAATGGCGCTATGTCCCGGTGCGCCGTACGGCGATCTTCATCGAGGAGAGTCTCTACAACGGCATCCAGTGGGCAGTATTCGAACCCAATGATCACAGGCTGTGGGGCTCGCTGCGCGCCAATATCGGCGGCTTCATGAATGGCCTGTTCCGTGCCGGTGCATTCCAGGGCGAAAAGGCCAGCGATGCTTATTTCGTGCGTTGCGGTCTCGGCGACACCATGACCCAGGATGATATCGACCGCGGCCAGGTGATCGCGATCGTCGGCTTTGCGCCACTGAAGCCGGCGGAGTTCGTGATCGTGCGCATCCAGCAGAAGGTCGCACAGCAGTAAACACCCGATAAACAGGATGCCGTCCTGTGCCAGGGCGCTCCTCTCCGTCATGGAGGGAGCGGTGTGAGAGGGGAGTGAAACGCATCCCCTTCACTCCCAGCCTTCTTCCTGAGGGGAGAGGGTGGCAAGGGGGCGAATTCTAGCCAAGCAAGGAGAAGCAAGATGGCCGCACCGACATTTCCGGTTAATACCCACCGTTACGATCCTTATCGCACTTTCAAGTTTCAGGTCATCATCGATGGCCGTCCTGTCGCTGGTCTGACCAAGATGGGCGCGCTCAAGAAAAAAACCGAGGCGGTCAAATGGCGCAGCGGCGGCGATCCTTCGCACGAGCGCATCATGCCCGGCGGAACCAGCTACGAAGCAGTAACCCTGGAGCAGGGGCTGACCCACGACCCGGTATTCGAGCAGTGGGCCAACCTGGTGAACAGTATTCAGGGCGATGCCGGCATGTCGCTCAGGAACTACCGCAAGGACATCATTATCAACGTGCTCAACCTGCAAGGTCAGGTGGCGATTTCCTACAAGCTGTTCCGCGCCTGGGTATCGGATTATCAGGCCCTGCCCGAACTGAACGCCACCAGCATGAACACGGTCGGCATTCAGACGCTCACTTTGCAGCATGAGGGCTGGGAGCGTGATACGTCCGTTCCTGAACCGGCTGAATCATAATGCTTCCGGGAGGCGTACAGCATCAGCACAGCCTCCGCCGTGATTATGAGTTTCGCCCGCTAACCGGGGCGGTCGAGATGGACCTGGCGGAAGCGGTGGTGCGCGCGCAAGGCTTGCCCGGCCAGGTGACGCTGGCCTTGCAGGCGGCGCTGGCGCATGTCGGGGGGCGGACACCCGATGCCGGCGTGATCGAAGGCATGAGCGTGGGCGACCGCCAGTACCTGATGACCCGCCTGGCGGGCGTGCTGGGCTGGGGAGAGGTCTGGCTGACAGCAAGCTGCCGCCACTGCGGGGAGTCGTTTGACTTTCCGCTGAATTACACCCAGTTGCCGGTCAAGGCGGCAGGCAGCGGATTTCCCTCTGCTCAAATTCAAACCGGCATGGGAATGCTGACACTGCGCGTGCCCAATGGCACAGACCAGGAGGCCTTGCAGGGCATTGCCGACATGAAGCAGGCACGGCAAACTCTGGCGCGGCGCTGCGTGACGGCCTGGGATGGCGGGGATGTTTCCACGCTTGAGCTGGAGGACGATCTGGTAGCCGCCATCGAAGCAGCGCTGGAGCCGGTCGCACCCGAGATCGCGACCGAGGTCATGGCGCCGTGCCCGGAGTGCGGCGCAGACAACCGGGTGAGCATCGATCCGTATTTCTGCCTCGGCCGCGTCAGCCAGGACCTGTTCACCGATATTCACCGGCTGGCATCGCACTACCACTGGGGCGAGGCCGACATTCTCACCATGCCGCGCTGGCGGCGACAGCGCTATCTGGCGCTGATCGACCGCAGCCGCGGCATGGCGCAGTAGGAGACGGTATGGGATTTTTCAGTGACATCATCAGAGACGCGCACCGGGCTTCAGCGGCGCCAATTCAGGACAGCCGTGAGCCAGCGCCGCTCAATAGCCTGGAGCATCCGCCCGGCGATCCCGGCAATGTCGTGGCGGAAGGGGGGGTGAGTCTGAAGGGCGGCAATGTGGCAGCCGCATCGTCCCTGCCTGACGCTGGCGGTGCCGTTGATGGTCAATACGCGAGGCAAGGCGGCAACGTAGCAGCCACAGCGCCCCATCCTGAGGCGGCGCCAGATGCTCGGGGTGCCGGTGTCGTGGGCCTGCTGGCAACCGCGCCAGGACAGAGCGGGAATAGCGCTGTTGCGCCCGGCCATGAGGCGCTTGCCGGGCTGGATTCGTCCGCGTCCATTGCGCCGCATGCGGCGGGAGGTGTGCAGGCAGGGTTGCGCAGCGCGGCCTGGAGTCTGGAAAAGCAGATTGAGCCTGAACCGGCGGAGCTGTCTTCTCATGCCTTATCTGATGCAAGCGCGTCGCTGCGTCGGCCAGCCCCCGGCAATGGGCTGGCCGCTGTGCCGGATCCGGCCCTGAGCGCGGAGGGCGGGCGCGCTGCCCAGACACGGCAGCAAGCCGCGCATGCAAAGCAGCCGGAAGGTGCCATTCTGAAACTTGCGCTACCGGAACGCGAAGATGCCGGGGCGGGCGCCGCGAAGGGAGCGCCGGATCTGCGTGCGGAAATAAGGGCGGAATTGCCTCAAGAGGTGGCAGATATTCCGTCCCCGGCGCCGCAGAATCCGGCGCACGCGGACAGCGTCGAGTCGCGGTTGGTAACGCCTCCCCCGGCGGCCATTGATGTTTCGCCCGTGCGGCGGGCCGAGGGTGGCCATGACCCAGCTTCGAATACCGGCCCGCAGGTGCATATCGGCCATATCGATATCGTGGTGCTCGCGCCTGAACCGGCGCGGCCTTTTCAGCCAGCGTCCTCTGCTTCGGCGGACCTGGCCAGCCGGCACTATCTGCGGAGGCTATGAGCGATGGCCCTGCCGCAATCGACCCTCTCGCGCGTCTGCCGCAGTATCGCCGACTATCTGGCTACGGCCATGAACGCCAATGCCAACCACATCCGTGTATTGATCGGCAATCCGGCATCGGCAGCGCCAGGCGCATCCGTGAACGAGCACCGGCTCAACCTGTTCTTCTACCGCATCGAACCGGCAGCCATGTTCAATGTTGCCGCACCTGATGAAATCTGGCGCGTGCGCATGTATTGCCTGATCACCGCCTTTGGCCGCGCCGAGAACCAGATCAGCGCGGGCGAGAACGACATGCGCCTGATCGGCGAAGTCGTGCGCATTTTTCATGAGCAACCGCTGATGGGCGTCCTGAACCTGGAAGGAGAACGGGTGCGGATGGAAGTGCTGCACAACCCCATTGGTCTGGATGATCTCAACCACCTGTGGGGGACACAGGGTGATGTGGCGCTGCGGCCGTCGGTTGCCTATGAGCTATCGCTGGCGCCGGTCATCCCGCATCAGCGCGATACCGGCAGTCCTCTGGTGGGCAGTACGGGCGCGCAGGTGTACGGCAGCATGGATGCGCGTCACGCCCCCTTCACCGCTGACGGACAGGTGTGGGAGCCGGAAGTGGCCGTGCGGCGCGTGAATGGCGCGCTGGAAGACTGGATGCCGTCGATCTGCCTGGTCTACCAGGGGCGCTGCGCCGAGAGCCTGAGTTTTGCCCTGGGCAGCCTGGCGCTGGCGGGATTTACCCCGCAGGTCTGGATCGCGGGGCCGGCGGGCAGCGCGGTGACGCTGTGCTGGGAAACCTGGGACAGCACCAACGGCTGGGCTAGCAGCGGGGCCGGGGTGAATGCGGCGGCCAGCGGCGAACAGCTTGACCCCGCCAATGCGGCCACGGCCACCACGCAGCCGCTTGCGCTGCCCTTCACCAATCACACCGGTCAGGCGGTGCTTTATGCCGAGCGCAGCTATGTGCGCGGCAGCGATGGCGCCAGCCTCACCGTGCGAAGCAACCCCGTGCTGATGAATCTTTATCAATCATGAACGCCATCGTGCAACACCACACTGGCCTGCGCCCCGAATGGGAGCGCATCGAGCTTCTGGCTTACAGCCTGGGCCAGGAGCGCCTCGGCAAGACGCTGACGGAAGCCCTGCTGGAGCGGCTGAAACAGCTGCAGGCCGAAGTGGAACGGCTGCGCCGCCACCCGCATTCGCCCTGGCGAACCCTGGCAAGCGAGGAATGGGGGCCGATGGCCTACGATCTGGTGGCGCTGACCCTGGGGCCGGAAATCGAGCCCCGTATCGGCTGGCTCTACCAGCAGCTGCAGGCCGGGACCCAGAACCATTATCCCAGCGTGGCCCTGGTGCGCGAACTGCTGGCGCTGGACGAGGCTGAAACCCGTGATTTGTTGAGCTGGCTCGAAGAGGGCTCGCCCTTGCGGCAGGCCCATGTGATCCGTGCCGAGGGCCAGGGCTGGTATACGTCGCTGCTGGCGGGGCCGGGCATGACGGCGCGCCTGATGGGCTGGGCCGAGCCGCAAGCCGCGCCGCCAGGCGCTACGCGGGTATGGCAGACGGTGCGTTGGGAGGATCTCATCCTGCCAGCGGACGTGATGGCCCATTTGCACGAGTTCCTGTACTGGATCGAGCAGCGCGACATCGTCAGCCGCCAGTGGGGCGGAGAGGTTGGCAGCGGGCCGCTGGCGCTGTTCTGCGGCCCTTCGGGCACGGGCAAGACCTTCGCTGCGGCGGTGATTGCCCATCAGCTGGGTTGGCCCTTGTACCGTGTCGATCTGGGGCGCCTGGTCAGCAAATACATCGGCGAGACCGAAAAAAACCTCAATCGCCTGTTTGATGCCGCCCATGGCCAGTCGCTGATTTTGCAGTTCGATGAGGCCGACAGCCTGTTCGGCCAGCGTGCCGAGATCAAGGATGCGCGCGACCGCTACGCCAACATGGAGGTGAGCCACCTGCTGGCGCGCATCGAAGCGCACCAGGGACCGGTGATCCTGACCACCAATCTGCGCCAGAACATCGACCCGGCTTTCATGCGCCGTTTCCAGGTGGTGGTGGAGTTTCCACGCCCGGATGCGACAGGCCGCGCGCACTTGTGGGAGAAGCTGCTGCCGTCCCGCGCGCCGCGCATGCCCGATGTCGATGCCCTGTTTCTCGGGGCGGCGGTGAGCCTGACTGGCGGCTCGATCCGCAATGCCGCCTTGCATGCCGCTTTCGTGGCCGCGGGCACACAACGGCCCATCGGCCTGCCCGAGATTGCCTTGGCGGTATGGCGCGAGCTGGCCAAGGACGGGCGCGAACTCACCCCGGCGGACCTGGGCGCCCTGGCACCGTGGCTGCCTGAGGAATTGACATGGAACGCCTGAATCTCACCATCGACCGCATTCGCCTGCAATTACCGGCCGGCCTCGAACATCGCGCCGCAGCCATCGCCCGCCGCCTGGGGGACGAGCTCGCGCGGCTGCCCTGGGCCGGGAGCGTGACGGCGCCGCAAGTGGATGTTCCGGCGCTGAACGTGCAGCCGGCCTGGAGTGACCAGCAGATCGCGCGTCATCTGGCGGTGGCGGTTCAGGGACAAATCGTGAGGCAGGGGGAGGTGAGCTGATGCTGAAAGTAACCAAAGGAGCGCTGGTGGAGTACGGCCTTTCGCTGCCGCCGCTGGCGCTGGTGTTCGATTTCAATCCGAAGACCCTGTCGCGCACCCGCACCATCCAGCTGCGCACCGGCAATGCGCCGGGCACGCGCGGCGGCTACGATTTTTTCCTGCCGACCGAAACGCCCCGTGTCTCGCAGGGGGTCACGGTGCTGCCCGAGACCTTCACGATCGAGATCCTCATTGATGCCACCGACCAGCTGATGGCGGGCGGCATTGCTGAGTCGGTCGGTATCGAGCCTGAACTGGCGACCCTGCGTTCCATGCTGGAACCCAAGTCGCAGGGGCCGGGCGGGTTGCAGATGCTGTCCAGCCTGGGTCTCGGCGGGGCGCGCGCCTTCCAGCGCGATGAATCGGCCTCGGTGCTGCTGTTTGTCTGGGGCACGCACATCCTGCCGGTGTTCCTGACCAGCGTGAAGGTGGATGAGAACGCGCACTTGCCGTCGCTGGTGCCCTACCGCGCCAACGTGTCGCTCACCATGCAGGTGATCGAAGGCAACAACCCGTTCTTCAAAACGGAAAAGATACGCCAGGTGGCGATGGCGGCCCTTAATACCGGGCGTACTGCCGCCACGGCAATCGGAGGGGGTTTCTGATGCTTCTCAAGGGCTCACGATATGAAAACGTCAGGGCTTTCGAGCCCGGCGAGGACGGCAGCCGTTTTTCCGGAGTGCGTCCGCGCGCCATTGGTACAACGACCGGCGTGGTTGAGCATGTGGTCAAGAGCGGCGACCGGCTCGATCTCCTGGCGCGCCACTATTACAACGATGACCGGCTGTGGTGGCGCATCGCCGATGCCAACCCGGAGTTCATCCATGCGGACATGATGCTGGCCGAGGTCCAGGTTGGCCAGATCATCCTGATTCCGCGCGCGAGGGAATAGCCGATGTTGCTTGATATGCTCAGCAGCAAGAAGCGCGAACCGGTCGAATGCATCATTACGGTGATGGGGCAGGAAATTGCCGACTTCTATCCCTTCGTCAGTGAGGTGGCGGTGGCCGTATCGCGCACTGCCGCGGCTACGGCCAGCCTGCGCTTCGAGACACGGCGCGACGAGCATGGCCGCTGGTCGGTGCAGGATGCAGGGGTGTTCGTGAACTGGGCCACGATCAGGATCGAGGCCGCCTTCGGGACGCGCCGCGAGGAAGTATTCCGTGGTTACGTGCGCGAGGTGGCGGCCGACTATCCTCGCAATCCAGGCGAGGCCAGCGTCACGGTGCAGTGTCAGGACGATTCGCTGGCGCTGGACCGCGAACAGCGTCGCCGCAACTGGGGCGCGGATTCCCCCGCGACCGACCAGATGATTCTGGCTGCCATCGCCGCCGATTATGGCCTGGTCCCGCATCCGGATTCGGGCAGCGGCCAGACAGGCCTGGTGCTGAATCAGGATGCGACGGATATCGCATTTCTGCGCGAGCGTGCCGAGGCTAATGGTTATGAGCTGATCTTCCATGCCGGCCAGATCTACTTCGGCCCGCTGCGGGTGAGTGACGCGCCGCAGGAAACCGTGCTGGTCTATGCCGGGCCGGATACCCATTGCAGCCGCTTCTCGGTGCGTTCGGACGGCCACCGCCCGGAGCGGGTGATGCTGCAGCTCGCGGCCAGCGACGGCGACCAGGTCAGCGAGCAGACGGTCGCGCCCGATCTGCCGCTCATGGGCAAAGAGAGCGCGGAGAGCCAGGGTGCCGGACTGCGTGACTTCAGCTGGCGCATGAGCCGGCAGGGCGGGCGCAATGAATCCGAGCTGCAGGCCCGGGCCCAGCGCCAGGCTAATGAGAACGCCTTGCGCGTGCTTGCCGAAGGCGACCTCGACGGCACCCAGTATGGGCATGTGTTGCAGGTGGGCTTGCCGGTGGCGGTAGACGGGGTCGGCCAATGGCTGGAAGGAATATATTACGTTGATAGCGTGAACCACCGTTTTTCGGTGGACGGATACAACCAGGGATTTACCCTGCTGCGCAACGCTTACGGCGACAACGTGCCGACGGCGGGTAGCGTGCTGGCAGGGGTGCTGTGAAGGGTTAAGCAATGGAAGAACTGCTGCAACAACTGGCGCGCCAGGTTCAGAACAAGTACTACGGCAAGTACCGGGGTTTTGTTGTGGACAATAACGATTCGGAGAAACTGGGCCGGGTCAGGCTGCGTGTGCCCTCGGTCCTGGGCGACAGCGTCACTGGCTGGGCCTTGCCGTGTCTGCCGTTCGGCGGCCTGGCAGAGCAGGGGCTGTTCATGGTGCCCGAGGTTGGCGCCCAGGTGTGGGTGGAGTTTGAGGAAGGCGAATTGTCGCATCCGATCTGGACCGGCACTTTCTGGCAATCGGGTGGTGATGTGCCGTCCGAGGCAGCGCTGGCGCCGCCGACCACGCGCCTGCTGAAGACGCCGTCCGGCCACCGCCTGCAGTTCGATGATGCTTCCGGTGCGGAAAAATACACCCTGCACCACCCTGCCGGGAGCGAGATGACCATTGATGCGCAGGGCACGATCCTGCTCACCGATGCCAACGGCGCCAAGGTGACGCTGGATGTCCAGGCCAACACCGTCGAGGTGCAGGATGCCAGCGGCAACAAGCTGACCATGACGACAAGCGGCACCACGGTGCAGGACGCCAATGGCAACAAGATCGAAATGACTGCATCCGGCGTCAACGTCAAGGCCTCGTCCACGGTGACGGTGGAAGGCTCGGCGGTGATGCTGGGCGGACAGGGTGGCGAACCGGTGATCAAGGGAACGAGTTTCCTGGCTTTGTTTGCCACCCATATGCACCCCACGGCCATGGGGCCATCGGGTCCACCCATCCCGCAGGGCGAGATGAGCAGCCTGTCCAGCAAAGTGTTGACGAGCTGAACCTGGAAACCTCAGTTGACCACTTGAGTGAATACATAACACGATGAAATCAAAAAGATTGCTTATGCACCGGACGCTTACCCATCGGGTGAGTTCGCTACAGGCTGAATTGCACGAATTTTGCGGCACATGGCTGCGTTATAACGCCTTGGAATGGAATGATCATTCCGCGCCGTTATGCCTTGCCCTCTGCCGCAAAATTCGCACACTTCAACCTGCTCAACTGAGGTTTCCAGGTTGAAAGGAGATTAACCATGCCGCGCCTGATCGACCCCGCCTATCTGGCTTTTCCGCTGCGCATCGGCGCCGCCGGGGCCGCTACGTCCAATCGCCGCGATCATGTGCGCGAGCAGATCGTGCAGGTGTTGTTTACGGACCCGGGAGAGCGCGTGTTCCGGCCGGAGTTCGGTGCGGGTATCCGCGCCGTGGTCTTCGAGCCGAATGACTCGGTGCTGGCGGAGATCCTGCGCAAGCGCCTCACCGATTCTCTCGGTGAGGCCTTGCGCGGCGAGGTCGATCCGAAATCCCTGCAGGTCGAATTGCGCAGTGAGGAAGAAAAACTGTTTGCGGTGATTACCTATGCCTTGTCCACCATCGGGCAGGGCGAATCCTACGAAATTGCATTGACGTGAGGCAGCCATGGCTGAGACTCCAATTCCGGTATTGAACTTCGAGGGCTTCTGCCCCGATTGCGGCGAGCGCAAGGTGTCCCTGCCGCTGCCCCTGCCCAGGGTGGGGGATGATTTCGACTGGTCGGTACGCGATTACGACGGCTTCCGGCTGTTCATGCTGGAAGAGCTGGCGGCACGGTTCCCGGAGCGCACGCGCTGGACGCCTGCGGACATGGAAGTGGTGCTGGCCGAGCAGCTGGCGGCGATGCTCGACCAGCTCTCGGACATGCTCGACCGCGTTGCCGCCGAAGCTTATCTGGCGACCGCCCGGCGCCCTGAATCGGTGCGCCGCCTGCTATCGGTGATCGGCTACGATGCCATCCGCCTGGCCCAGGCCCATGGCATGATCGACCCCGGAGAGGCCGATCCGGTGCAGCAGCGGACCCTGCTGGAATCGCTCTGGTTCAAGGAGCCAGCAGCGATGGAATACGCACGCCGCGCTGGTCCGCGCGAGATATTTACCCAGCGCCGCATGGTGACGCTGGAGGATTACGCCCATCGCCTCGAGGACCATCCGCTGGTATTGCGGGCGGCGGCCTCGCAGCAGTGGGGCGGGTCATGGTTTGTGGTGCGCGTGGCGCTGATCAATTGGCGCAATATCAACCTCGATGCCACGCCACCCGTGCTGTCCAGCAAGCTGAAAACCGCAGTCGAAATCTTTCATGCCGAACGCGGGCTGTGCGTGCCCGACTGGGCCGCGAATCCGAGCTTCCGCTCCATCCTGCGCCCCTATCTGGATGCCTATCGCATGGTGGGGCAGGAAGTGCTGTTGCAGGATGCCGTGCCGGTGGGCATCAGCCTGTCCATCTCGCTGCGGGTCAAGCCGGAGTATTTCCAGTCCGAGGTGCGCGAGAGCGCCCGCCAGGCACTGGGCATGGGGCCGGGCGGCTTTTTCGAGCCCGGCAGGCTGCGCTTCGGCGAGGATCTGCACTCCAGCGACCTGGTGCAGGCGCTGATGGCCCTCGACGGGGTCGCCCATGTGTGTGTCAACCGTTTCAAACGTATTGGCAACCAGTTTGCCGACCAGATCGAGACCGGCCATATCGAACTCAAGGGCCTGGAAATCGCCGTGTGCGATAACGATCCCGCCCGCCCTGAACGCGGCTACTACCGCCTGGTTATGCATGGAGGACGCCTGGGATGAGCTACGATCTGACCCGCTGGAACCGCGCCGGCCTGAAGAAAATCCGTTACGTGGATGGCAACGCGGCGACTTATCTTGATGATCTGCGCCAGTCGCTGCTGGCGCGTTTCCCCGCCTGGAATGCGCTGGATGCCGATATTCCGGCTGATGAAACCACGGCCCAGCGCAATACCCGCCTGGAGGCGCAATACGCTGAGCTGCGGCGTGAGTGGGGCTGGGAGATCGGCCGCAGCTTTGCCCGTGCCGCGCATGTGCTGACGGAGTATCTCAATGCCTATGCCAACGAGGGCTATCTCGGCACTGCCACGCAATGGGAAAACGTGCGCCGTCTGGTGGAGATGATTGGGTATCACCCTGCGCCACCGGCCTCGGCCAGCACGCCGCTGGCGCTCCTCGCCAAGACGGATCAGAGCGGCAAGGTGGCCAGGGGCTTCCAGCTCAGCTACTCGCCCAGGACAGGCGCGCCGGTGCTGTTCGAGACGCTGGACGATGTCGAGGTCGATGCGTCCCTGAATGGGCTGCATCTGCATCTGTGGGACTGGTCATCGGCGCCATTGTCAGGCGCGCTGTGGCAGCTTGGGGAGAAGCAGGCGGTATCGGCCGGCGCGCTGGCATTGTTGCGCAATCCGGCGACGGGCGCATGCTATGTGGTGAAGGTCAGGGAAGTCAGTGCCGGCGGCCTGCTTGCGTTGGAAGCCACGGTTGCCGGGGATAGCTGGAGCGCCTGGCACAGCGGCGATGCCTGGCTGTGGTTCAATCCCGCCGCGATCCATAAGCCCCGTCTCAATGGCAGCGGCGTGATTCACTTGTCCGAGGGGCATGGGCTGGCGGCAGGCGACCGCATCGCCTGGCAGCAGAGCGGCTGGCGTTACGATAGCATCGCGGCGGTGGATGGCCAGCGCGCGCGGCTTGCCGGTGCCTCCTTGCCCGGCGTGGGTACGCCGCTGTATCGCGTGCAGACGATTCGCGCCGACAGTGCCGGTGTGCTGCGTTTCCCGGCGCAGCGCCGCGACATCAGCACGACGGCAAGCGGCGCCTCGAGCGCGCCCGCCAGCTCGGTCATCACCACTTATAGCGCCAGCTCGGCAACCTACGGTTTCACCAGCAGCTACCAGCAGATCGAGGCTACAGCCGGTATCGGCGTGCTCTACATGGTGCCGCAGGGTGTGGCGGCGGCTGCCAGCATCGTGGCGGCGCCACCGGCAGGTGATTTTGTCTTTTCCGGCAGCCCGGGCGATCTTGCCGGCGGCGACCGGGTGATCGGCGAGACCGGCGCCAGCCAGTACAGCGTGCTGGTGGTGAAGGAAGTCATCCAGCGCGAGGCCGATTTCACCCTCCGCTTCGTGAGCGCACCGGGTGCGCTGCTGCGACTCTACGGGCCGATGAAGGACAGCCTGCGCCCGCAGGATTACAATCTCAATTCCGCCGCCATCGCCACGCCATTGCGGCTGCAAATGCCCGCCAGCGGCGCCTTGCCCGTCCTGCTCAAGGTGGGCCGCCGCGTGATGCTGGAACAGGTGGACACGGACGGTGCAAGCCTGAAGGGCTGGCCGGCGAAGCTGATGTCCGTCAATCCGGAAAACGGCGCCGTCACGCTTGACAGCATGCCGCCTGCCGCCGCTGGCTACACCCTGGGCAACACCCTGCTGCGCGCCAATGTGGTGATGGCCGGGCAGGGCGAGAGCAAGCCGCCCAAGGTCCTGGGCAGCGGCGATGCCACCCGCAGCTTCCAGCAATTTACCCTGGCCGAGAAGGATGTCGCCTTTGTCGCCGACAGCGCCATGGCGGCAGGCGTCGCAGCCGCCATCGAAGTGAAACTGGGTGACCAGTCCTGGCAGCAGGTTTCTACCCTGGACGATTCCGGACCCGCCGATGCACATTACACGGTTCGTCTCAGCGAGGAAGGCCATGTCCAGGTTGCCTTCGGCGATGGCCAGCACGGGCGTCGTCTGCCCACCGGCTCCAGCAATGTCAGGGTGAGCTACCGCATCGGCACCGGGCTGGCAGGCAATGTGTCGCCTGGCAGTCTGGAAAAACCAGTCAAGCCGCATGCGCTGGTCGACAAGGTGCGTCAGCCCGTCCTTGCCAGTGGCGGCAATGATCGTGAGCCGGTTGCGTCACTGCGCAGCAATGCGCCGGCAGCGCTGTTTACGCTGGAGCGGGCGGTGTCGGTGGAGGATTACGGGCGTCTGGCCGAGCGCAACAGCAGTGTGTGGCAGGCGCGGGCCTTGCGCCTGCCCAACCAGGGGGCGCAGCAGGAGCGTATCCGTGTCGTAGTGGTGCCTGCCGGCGGCGGCCCGCTTGGCGAGCTTGCCGGGATGCTGGCGGCTTTTCTCGAAGCCCACGATTTGCCGGGCACGCGGGTTGAAGTGGTCAATCATGTGGCCGTGCCGTTCGATCTTGATATCACCGTCCAGGTGGACAGCAGCCAGTATGTCCCGGAAGAAGTGCGCTCCTGCGTGCAGGCTGCGCTGCTTGCGGCGTTTGCGCTCAAGCAGAGACGGCTTGGGCAGCCGCTCTATCCCAGTGAAGTGATCGCGGTGGTGGAGGCGGTGGAGGGGGTGCTCAATTCCCAATGCCTGATCGGCGCCGCCGCCTTTGCCGCCATCGCCCCGCAGCCGCGCGTGCTCAAAAGCGCTGGCGGGCAGATCCGGTTCATTCAGCCCGAGCCTGAACAGGTGCTGATCCTGGATGCTTCCCTGTCGGCTGTCACGGTGCGCACCAAGGAGTTTGTATTATGAGCATCACAACCGAACATGGCGCCCGTCTCTACCCGTTGTTGCCCGCGATTTACCGCGAGCGCGACAACGGTGATCTGGAAAATTACCTCGATGCCTGCGGCGGCCTGCTCGATGCCATCCAGCACACCCTGGAGCAATTGCAGGCTGACCATTTTCCCGATAACCCGCCCGAGGGCCTGGCCTGCCAGGACTGGGTGCTGCCTTATTTTGCCCGCCTGCTGGATGTGCGTCTGGTTTCTCTCGAGGCCAAAGGGCGGCGCGAAGAAATTTCCCGCGCCGTGGCATGGCGGCAGGGCAAGGGCACGCCGTGGGTGGTGGAGGAGATCGCCGAGTCGGTGGGCAGCCTGGAGGTGGAGATTGCCGAGGGCTGGCAACGGGTCGCCGCCACGGCCCGGCTGAATATGCCCTTGCTGCCGGCGCGCGATTTTGGCGTGAGCCCGGAGCCGGACATGCGCATTCCATCCGAGGCTGCGCGCCACCCCGGGTTAGCTGCGGTGACAGTGGATTTGCGGCATCCGTCACGGGCGGTGCAGCATGCTGCGGCCTGCCTGGGCGGAAAAACCTGGGTGCAGGCCAACCCGCAGGGCGTGCCCTGTTTCCCCGGCAGCTACGATGATGCCACCCGCCGCACGGTGGATTTCCGCACGCCGGACTGGCACCGCGGGCACCACCATCCGCGCACCCTGTTGCTGTATGCGGAGCCCCAGCCCGGCTTTTTCCCTGAAGGCATCACCGAGATCAAGTGGGTTGACCGCGCCAGGCCCGAATATCGGGCGCTGATCGAGATTGTCGAGGATGCCGCCAGCTATCGCATCCGCAACAGGAGCGGCAAGGTGCTCCGTTTCACCGGCCCCGCCACCTTGCCGGAGCACAAGGATTACCACATCGAAGGCTTCGTCTTTTCCACTACCGTCAATTGCCAGCATGGCCGGCTGTTTCTCAGGCATGTCGCCGCGCCCAGGGTGGTGGCGCAATTTCATGGAAATGCCGTGCCGGCGCTGAGCGCGCGCGATTGCCTGTTCCGTGATGTCAGTACCGCCACCGGGCTGATGCGGCTTGAGTATTGCACCGTGTTGCGCAATACCGTGTGCGAGTGGATCGAGGCCAGCGACTGCATTTTCGCGGGCAAGCTGCAAAAGGATCATCCGAAGCCGAAGCCGCCGCAGGACGGTTGCGTCCGCTATTCGCGTCTTCCCGGAACCAGCATGGGGAGCGTTGCTGTGGTCCATTGCACCACGGCCAGGCCGCTGTTTTTTTCCGCCGTTTATGGCGGCCGCTCCTGCGCTGTCTTGCACCCGGCCTGCCTGCCCTCGATTCGCCACGGCGCCGAGGACGGGGGCGAGATGGGCGCTTTTCACAGCCGCAGGTATGTCGCGCAGTGGGAGGCGATTGTGCACAAATTGCAGGATTTTCTGCCGGTAGGGATCGAGGCGGTGGTGATTCCGTCCTCCAGCCTGGTTTGCCCGGCACCGGTAAAGAAATAAGGATTTCAATCAGGGTGAACCGCCAGGCGCCGCCGCGGCGGCATGCGAATGCTAAACACCGGCCACAGAACCCGGCCGGGTAAAGAAAGGAAAACAGGATGAAGACGCAGATTTCACGCAACACCTTCAAGTCCGGACAGCGTTACTCCGGGGTCTACCAGCAACAGGGGCGCATGCTGACCGATGCCGACTGGAATGAGCTGATGGACGTGATGAAGACGCGCGTCGACGAGGCTATTCGTGACGCTATCGGCAGCGGTGCGCCGCGCGACCGGGGGCTCGCTGTGCTGGACAGCTTCAGGCTGCAGCCGGGGCATCTTTACGTGGAGGGCATCCATGCTGAATTGCCCGGCACGGCGGCGCTTGATTTTGCCGATCAGCCGGATTTCAGCGAGGCGCAGACGCTGCCGCTGAGCGGTGGCTCGGCGCCTGCGGGCTATGTGCTGTATGCCGATGTGTGGGAACGCGCGGTGCTCGCCCTGGAAGATGGCGAGCTGCTGGACCCCGGCCTGCACGGGGCAGATACCTGTACCCGCAGCCGGACCATGCTGCAGGTGAAATGGTGTCCTGCAGGCGTTGACCCCGCCGATCCAGCCGTCAATCCGCCGCACGGCAATGCGCCGCTCACCCTGGCCTTGTGGCGCTCAACGGCCGCCGCCGACCCGTGCGATCCCTGTGCCACCGAGGCGGCGCTGGATGCCCGCGTGGGCAATTATCTGTTCCGTGCCGAGGTGCATGACTGGAAGCGCAATGCCGACGGCAGCGGCAAGCTGGTCCTCAAGTGGTCGAGCGAGAATGGCGCCGAGCAGCACAAGACCGGCCAGTTGCCGATGGACTTCGATCAGGGTGACTGGATCTACGAATTCTTCAATATCGCCTGTGAAGAGAATCTCGGTGTGCATCTGGCCAAGCCCTTCAGTTACAGCCGCGGCCAGCTGCTTGAGACGTATCCGGCTGTGGCGCCGATGGGCCACCCATGGGTGCGGCGCTGGGACGGCTACTGCATCCTGACGCGCTCCAGCGGGGGGGTATGGGCACTCACCAAGGGGTTTGACAAGGGCGTCGCCCTGTCCATCGGCCTGGGTGACGAGGCTCACGGCCATGTCGCAGTGGGGGCCGCTCTCGAGTTGAACCTGATGTCCATGGCGCTGGCCCTGGAACTGGGCAGCCATGCCTTTGTCGCGGGGGATTACTGGCTTGCCGCCGTGCGCGAGGCGGTGCATCAGCCCGGCGATATCCTGCTCGATGCGGCTGCACCGCAGGGGGTCGTGCATCACTATCTGTGGCTGGCCGATGTGGACGCGAGCGGCCATGTGCAGGCTTTTGCCGATGACCAGACGCGCCGCCGCTTCGAGTTCCCGCCCCTGTCCGACCTGTGGGCCGGGAATGTGGGCTACGACAACGCCCAGTGTGACGAAACGCCCGCCGGGAATGTGCAGGAGGCGCTGGACTGGCTGTGCCAGCAGCGTGATCTGCGCTTCCACAACAAGCATCTGCACGGCTGGGGCATCGTCTGCGGCCTGCAGGTGGAATGCGGTCCCGACACTCTGCCGGAGGCGGACGAAGAGGAAGGCCGGCGCCGCGAGGTGTCGGTGCGCAAGGGCTACGCGATCGATTGCGAAGGCCACGATGTGGTGATGGAGGGGCCGGACAGTTTCGATCTCCTCGCCCTGGTCGAGTCGCATGATGCCGCCAATCCAGGCCAGCCAATTCTCCAGAATGGCGAAGGCAGCGTTGCGCTGACGGTCGCCCGTGGCACGGATGGCGATGCCGAATTCAAGGTCGAGAAGTACGATCCCAAGAAAGAAAACAACTGGGAAACGCTGCTCGACGGCACGCTGCTGCTGGATTTCTACCAGCATTGCATCAAGGACCTGGTAGATGCCTTGCAGGACGAGCTGACCGCCGATCCCGACGAAAAGAATGCCCTGGTGGGACCCACCTTCCGCCGCTGGATCACCCTGCTCAACCTGATCATCCAGATATTCAATTACGACAATGGCCGCTACGTGTTTCTTTCGCAAAAAGAGCACGGCATCCTGAAGAAGTTCTACCAGCGCCTGCAGGAATTGCTGCGCAGCAAGACTTTCTGCGCCATGTTCGAGGGGGATGAGTTTCCGGACTATCCTTTCCCGGATACCCGGCTTTCCACCATTTTCGGCAAGGGCTGGCACACCCGGCTGCGCCTCACGCCGGATGCCAAACAGGCCTACACCTGTGGCGCTGCCAACAATACCCTGCATTTATTCGATCTGGAAAAGGAGGAAATGATCCAGGCCATCGAAATGCCCGCCGGCGAAGGCGCGCAGGTGGTCGATGTGGCAGTGCAACCCGGGGGCAAGCTGCTGGTTGCTGTCGCTGTCCTGTCCAGCGGCGATACGGTAATCGGCATTGCGGACATCGAAGGGGACGGCAAACACAGCTGGCGGCCAGTGCGCGTATTGTGCGGGCTGCAGATGTCCAATCTGGTGTTCTCGGCCAATGGCGCAGAGCTGTGGATGATCGGCAAGGGCGCAGGCCTGTTTGTCTTCAAGACGGATTCGATCCTGAGCGAAACGGAGCGGCCGGACCCCAAATACCAGTTCAACGCCTGTGGCCATGCCAGTATCGATCCGGTGTCCAAGCGCGCCGTTGCCACCGCCAATTCGGGTACTGCCGTGACGGGGATTTACAACCGTGTGGTCGGCATGAAGCTCGATGCCGCCGGCAGCAACCTCCCGCCACAATATGCGCGCAACCTGGCGCAGCCAAATAGCGGCACGGCGGTGTTTGGCGATGACGGCGTACTGCTGATTTCCGCCAAGGATTCCGGTAGCGTCGCCATGCTGTGCGTGGTCACCAATGCATGGGACGCCAATGACCAGAACAAGCATATCCTGGTCTACGATATTTCCGATAATGCGGCGCCGACCAGTTCTCCGCTCCAGAATCTGCTGGTGGAGAAAACCGACGTCTGCCTGGCCTGGCATTCGCCCTCGCATCGCCTGCTGGCGGGGCTGGAAGATGGTTACCGCCTGCAGCTGTTCAATCTGACCAATGGACAGACTACCACCCAGCGCCACCCCGTGCAGATCTCGCCGGTCTCCATCGCCGTCGATACGCCGTCAGACCGCGTTTATGTGCTCAACTTCGTCAGCAACACCATCAGCGTCATTCCGGGCGATGAACTCCAAACCGATGAAAACTTTCTCAACGAATTGGAAACCTATCGCGGCAACGCGATGGGCGCATTCTGGGGATTGGCCGGCAGCCTGTTGCAATACCTCAAGGACTGTTTTTGCCATCACTTGCTGGTCAAGTGCCCGGATTGCGACGAAGAGGACGATAAAGTCTATCTTGCCGGAATCGAGGTGCGTGACAACAAGATCTACAAAGTCTGCAACTTTGCCAAGCGCAAATACGTCAAGAGCTTCCCGACCATGTCCTACTGGCTGTCGCTGGTGCCGATCGGACCCTTGCTGCAGAAAGGCGTGGAGAAACTGTGCTGCCTGGCATTTCCAGACCTGTTCAACAAGTTCTATATGAAAGACTCTTTGGGTAGCTACACCCATGCCACGATGAGCAACCAGGTGGAAAGCACCCAGTTGCGCAAGGGCATCCAGATGTTCCAGGGCGCCGACTTCAAGGCCTTGTGGAGTGCCGAGAAGAAGAGTCTCAATGTTTACAAACTGCTGGTCAGGGATTCCATCCTGAACCGGGTTGAAACGAGCACCATCGTGCAGCCCGGCGTGAGCGGCAACCAGGTGCTCGAGAGTGACGTCGATGAAGCGCAGCAGCGCCTGGAACGCCAGGGCGTGCAGGTGGATTCGGTGAAAACCTATGACCGCATGCGGGATGCGGGCAAGCTGGCCGCCTACCGCGAGGCCCCGCTGCATCTGCCGCCTGACGCCAGGGTCACCCTGTACGAGCAGGATGGCAAGGTCATGTTCTATACCCTGGCCGAGGAAAAAGGCGTGGCCGCCGGTGTTTCGCCTGAGGTCAAGGCCGAGATCGATAATCTTGAGCGGCGCAAGGTGGCATTGCGCGATCTCTCCGACGTGAATGCGGAATATGCCAAGGTGGAAGCGCGGCGGGCGGAAGTGGCCAACCTGACTGCCAGCCGTGATGAATTAGGTGTGCTCGAACAGCAAAAAGGCCAGTTGTTGCAGGAAGTGGGCACGCTCAAGGTGGAGCTTGCCGGGCTTCAGTCCCGGCGTGCCGAACTGGCGGATGTGCAGGCCCTGGCGAACCAGATCGATGCCGCGCGTTCGCAGCTCGACGGGCTGCGCCAGGCGCGCGAGGCAGAGATGAATGCCGTCACGGCGCTGGAAACACGGCGCAGCGAACTGGCCGGTTCCGTGAGTTCCCTGCGGACGGATATGGACGTATTGGTCAGCCGGCAGAAAGAGATCGTGATCGAGCTCAACAAGGCGCAGCCAGTTCATACCCTGGTTGAAGTGGATGCCGAAACTGCCAGCCGCCTGTCCCAGGCGGGCGTGCTGACCGTGGCGGACCTGGCCAAGGCCGATGCGGCGACGCTGGGCCGCGTCAACATTGATACCGTTACGGCCGGAAAGCTGGTCGCAGCGGCTAAACTCAGGCTGACGCCGCGATGAAGCAGGCATAAGCGCGAAAGGCAGGGCATTTTCCCGGGATAAGGGTTCTCCATCATGGCTGACGTACACTGCACGGCAAACCGCAAACCCGCTGCGGCGGCAGGCGGGTTCATTGGCCACAGCCAGCGTTCCCGCGTGCGTGGCACCCTGCGTGGGGTTCAGGCCAAGCTTAATGTCAGCCAGCCCGGCGACCCCGCCGAACGCGAGGCGGAGCGTGTCGCGCATACCATGACGGCGGCGCCTGGATGGGCAATCCAGAGGAAATGCGGCGCCTGCGAGGAAGAAGATCTCAAAATTCAGAGAAAAGGCCCCGGCTCGGGGAACAGCGATTTGGCTGTTCCGGATGACTTTGTTTCCTCGCTGGGAGGCGGGCAGCCGCTGGAGGCCGGGCCGAGGGATTTCTTCGAGCCGAGGTTCGGCGCGGCATTCGGCGATGTGCGGGTGCATACCGGCGCGGCGGCGGCTGAATCCGCCCGCGCACTCAACGCGCGTGCCTATACGCTGGGGAATCATATTGTGTTCGGCGCAGGTGAATACCAGGCGCAGACAGACGGCGGCAAACGCTTGCTTGCCCACGAGTTGACGCATGTGGTGCAGCAATCAGGGGCAGGTAGAGATCGTGTTGGGCAGGTAGAGAAAAGAGGGGGGCTATCCCGTTTTTCGCCAGATGCAGGTCAAAGCGTGATGGCCAAGGCTCGCCAGCCATTGATTACGCTCCAGAGCGCGCCGCAGGTGCAAAAGCAGGTTGACGAAACTGCATCTGAACCCGCAGTTGAGCCCGCACAGCAGGAGCAGGAGAGTCCCGGCTTCTGGGGTACGGTAGGTGGCGGGTTGATGGGAGAATTCAACGAAGACCCGAGTTTTGCAATGATCGGAGTCGATACGGGCGTCAGCCTCGTTCCGATATTGGACCAGGCATCTGACGTGCGCGATATCGTTGCCCATCTCTATTACATGACCGTGCGTAGTCAATACAGCCGGTTCATGCGCTGGCTCGGGCTCGTGTTTTCGCTCATCGGATTGTTTCCGGAGATCGGCAGCGCGATCAAGGGCGCAAGCAAATTCATTATAAAGGGCGCGCGAGAGGTGCTCAGTCACATCGGTGACTTGCTTCGGCCAATTCGGGCAATTCTGCCGGATATCTCGGATATCGGGCGGTTCCAGCGGTACGTGGCTACCCGCTGGGAACAGTTTGTTGCGTTCGGGACAGCATTTTGGAGCATGACATTAGCCCGTGGCGCGGATTATGTGCAGCGCATTCCCAGGATACTGGGATCACTCCGCCGTCGTGTGAGTGATGCCCTTGTCCGCATCCGTGAACTGACACCGAGCCGGCTAAGTGAAGCTTTTGCTTGGGTGCGCAGCCAGTTCGACAATGTGCTTAACCAGGTGCGCGAGCGCCTGGGTTTTCGGGGCCGTAGGGCTGGAACCGAGATTGAAGAAGATCTGGAGCAGTCATTTCAGAAAACCTTCACCGAAACAGTACAGCCCCCGGCATCACTGCCAGGGCCCTCCATCGTCCCGCCCGAACGCGCAGCAGGATTTGCTGCTGCCCATGTCGGGGCATTGAACAGGTTGCTGGCAAAGCCATTGACAAACGGAGATATGGCGATCTTTGGAAACTTGTGGCAGCAGGCCGCCAACGCTGGTGAGGCTGCTACCTTGACTCTTGCTAATAGCCGAAGACTTTTCGACAATCATCGAAATCGATTCTGGCGGGCAGTTGCCAACGATCCTCAAGCACGCGTAATCCTGACTAATGCAGGATGTGTGTTTGGGAGTGCAGGAACGGCGCCATTTTATCGGCTTCCATCTGGGCAGGAAGTGTTGCTTACCATTGATCATATTGTAGAGAGGCAGTTGCACCCAGGTCGCGCATTAGACCCTTCAAACCTCCGGATGGCGTTTCTTAGAGAGAATACCGTCGTCCTGAGGTTATTGAATCAATTGGATCCATTTCAATAGTGAGCAATCCGGGATGTTTCACTTTATGTAGCCCTGACAGGGGGCGGTAATACGGCGCCTTACGCGGGATATATCGCCGAGCTTCAGGCCGGCAAGCTGTAGTGACTTGCCGATATTTGGCGTCAGGGTGCCGGCGCAAAAATACTGGATTTATTAACCAAGAGGAGGAGGGTGATGCGCACGATGAAATCCGTTGATACACGTGCCATGGCCCCCTCTGTGGTCTCCAGGCCGGCCTTGTCGCAGCGCCCCGGTGTCCGGCAGGCATTGCATGGCGTGCAGGCGAAGTTCGCGCTCAGCCAGCCGGGCGATGCCTGCGAAAACGAGGCCGACCAGGTGGCCGATAGCATCATGCGAATGGCCGGTCCGGCTGCAAGTGCAGCACCTCCTCCGCAGCCTTCGATCCGGTTCCCGTGTGCCGGATGTGAAGGGGGAGTGCAGCGCGAGAGTGCCGCCGGTGAGAATGGAGGCCCATTTGCCGTGGCAGATGCAGTTTCCGGCCAGAGCGATGGTGGTTTGCCTTTGCCGCTTCAGGCCCGCGGGTTTTATGAGCCACGCTTCGGGCTGGATTTTTCCGCTGTGCGCATCCACCATGGCCAGCGGGCTGCGCATCTGGCCCGCTCCATTGGCGCCCGTGCTTTCACCTATCGCAACAACATCTATTTCAATGAAGGTGAATTTCAGCCGCAGTCAACCAGGGGTCAGCATTTGCTGGCGCACGAGCTGGTCCATGTCCGGCAGCAGGCACTGGGCAGCGGCACATCCACCCTGCAGCGCGATGTCCTGCCGACACGGCAAGACGAGCGCGTGACAGCCTGTCTGGGTCAGGCTGGCGATATTTTGCCAGGGGGTGTTGGACTGCTGGTGCACATCGATCGCAGTGCGCTGATCATGGAAATACTGGGACCCGAATACCCGCCGCTGGAATTGCAAATCCGCCAGAATCAGGATGCGCGGCGCTTCGTGTGCGAGGCGGGCGTGCCGGCGATTGTGGCACTGTGGGATACCCGCGCCAGCCAGGGTGCGCTGGATGTGACCGCCGCCCGCCTGGCGTTCAATACACAGCGCGAGCGTTATACCCGTGAAGTCATGCCGCGGCGGCGGCAGGAACGGCGGCTGGCCGAGGCGGGGCAGGGCGTGCGCGCAGCGGGGGAATGGGCCAGGACCGAAGTCCGCAGCCAGAGCCTGGCCAGTTCAATGTTGTTGCCCGCCTTGCCGGCGCCGCAGCGCAGCAATCTGCAACAATCCATCACCCGGCTGCAGGAAGCTTTGCCCGGCATGGAGGCCGCCGCCACCCGGCTCAGCGGGCTGTCCGGCAATCTCAATTCGCTCATCGATGAACTCACCAGGGCCCGTCAGGTGATCAACCAGGAGTATGGCGTAATACAGTCCCGTATTGCCCTGGGTCGCGCCAATACGGCCATGGAAACGATCATGGACGGTTTGCGTGCCGTGCAGGCCCAGACCGACATCGATACGCTTGCCGCTGAAGCCGATCGGGTACGGCAGGGCCTGACGGCGCTGATCGCCCGGGGTGCATCCGTCGCTCAGGAGGATATCGACGCCCTGCGTGAGCAGGCCCGCTCTTTGCGCACCCATACGCGCGCATCCACGGCCGGACTGAATCAGTGGCCAGGGTCGGCACGCAAGGTGATGTTTCTGCTGCGTTACCTGGTGGCGCTCAGCAGCCCCGGGTTTGCCAATGCGCCCGGCGCTGCCGAGGTGGCACAGTATCGGGCCCAGCTCGACATGGTCAGAGAGGATCTGGAGCGGCTGTTCGGTGGCGGCCCGATGGACACCAGGCTGGATTTTATCGCTGACGCTGCCCGGCGCATCAAGGCGCAACTGGATGCACGCGCCGTCATGGCCCCGTCTTTGGGTCGCACCACCGCCCTGGTGCCTGCGCAGACCGATGTGCAGGATTATTTCACCGGCCTGAGAGGGCAGCCCAATGGTGTCGTCCGCCAGGCTTACGAACGTTATGCCAGTGCCTTCTTCACGCACAGCGTCGTTGCGCGCGTGGGCGATCTTGCCGTCGCCAATATCGACGACGTCTTTGCCCGCTTGCCTGGGGCTGTCGGGGTGCGCGGTCTGGTGTGCAGCGGATATGCCGTCCTCGGCGCACGCCTGATGGAACTGGCCGGTGGCCGGGTCGAGCGTTTCATCGTTGGCGTCCGTGCCAGCGACCAGCAGCTTCAGGCCGGTAATACGCTCGATGATGCCCACGCCCTGGCGCAGATCCGACGCGGGGGGCAGCGTTTTTTCATTTCCAACGATTCGGTTGTGGGCAGCGAACAGGATGGCATCGGCCCCAACGCCGTAGCCTGGACGCGGCCTGATAACCCGATCTACACCGGCTACGGCAATAGCATCGCCGCGGCGGCCAGCAGCGCGCAGCGGCGGATGAGCCAGCGTATCCGGCGGCTGGGGCCGTAATTGCCGTCTGGCTGAACAGGCGTTTACGATTATGCGATGGGAGCAGGAAAAATGACGCACACCACGGTTTTTGCCAATACCCGCGCCGCAACCTCTGCCGGGGCGGCCAGCCCGGCCTTGTCGCAGCGTTCGCCGGTGCGTCTGGCATTGCATGGCGCCCAGGCCAAGCTCAGCGTCAGCCAGCCGCATGATCCGCTTGAGCGCGAGGCGGACCGGGTGGCCGATGCGGTGATTCATGGCCTGGCCACTGCGGATATCCAGCCTGCAGGGGTTGATATTCAACGGATGTGCGCCGGGTGCGAAGACGAGCTGCGCGAGAAAAAATTGCAGGCCATGCCCATGGCTGGCGAAGCGCCTGCTGTAGCGGATGGCTTTGCGGCTGATATGGCGGGCATGCAGGGGCGTGGCGTGCCTTTGTCGTCCTCGCTGCGGGGTTTCTACGAGCCTCGCTTTGACCGCGATTTCTCTGCAGTCAGCATTCATACCGGCGAACCGGCTGCGCGCCTGGCCCGCTCAGTGGGCGCCCGCGCCTTCACTCTGGGCAGCGACATCGTGTTCGGCGCGGGCGAATTCGCACCTGGCTCCATGGCGGGCCAGCACCTGCTTGCGCATGAGCTGACGCACGTGGTGCAGCAGACCGGTCCGGGTGCAATGCCGCAGATCCAGCGCCAGTGCGACCCGGCCGTGCTCTCGGGACGTACCGTACCGGTGTTTTTTCCGCAGCAGCGCGCCATCATGCAGGTGTTCAACGGAACGGCCTCCTTGCGCCGCTGGAATGGCAGTTCCTCCGCCATTGGCCTGGTACAGCAGGCCCTGGTCGATCTCGGCTACGACCTCGGCAGCTACGGGCCGAATAATGATGGGGTCGACAAGGTCTTCGGGCCGGTAACCGAGCAGGCCGTGATTGATTTTCAGACCAATGAATCGGTTGCTGCGCCGGTGCCCGGCGTGATCGACCAGGCCACGCTGCGCTGCCTCGATGAGGTGCGCTCGCATCAGACCGTGCCGGATAGGCTGCTCGGTACCGTGCCGGAAGATCAGTACCAGGTGGGCGGTGAATTAAGAGGCGGCCGTGACGAGGATATTTTCTTCGCCCGCGGCTCGGCGGTGCTCGATGCCGGGGATACGGCAAAGATCCAGCGCCTGACAACCAGTCACCGCGGCTGTGCCCTCACCTTGCGCGGCTTTATCAGCGAAGATGAGCGCATCGATTTTGGCGATCAACTGGCCAGCACGCGCATCGCCGCCGTGGATGCCGCCTTTGCCGCTGCTGGCCACAATAATCCGGGGGTCTGCGTTCCGGTGCCGCTGGCGGTGCTGCGCACCCCCGACCCGCAACCCGGGGCCAGTGGCCGGGTACTCATCTACCAGCTCAGGCGCAAGGTCGAGGTCGTGCCGGCGGGCGCCGTTTCAGCCACGTCGGTATGCTGTTCATCCACCATTACCACCGGTTGCACGCAGGCGCATCCTCCCCTCGCTCCCGCCGAGCTGACCCAGCTCAACGATGCGATCACCGATGGCCTGGCGCTGATGGATTCCGCCATTGCCAAACTGGTGCCGGGGGACGCCGATGGTGATAGCGCCCTGACCACGTTTTTCGGCACGACCGCCCGCCGTGACCGGGTGCGTCGCAAGTTGCACACCTGGCGGCGCCACATCGATACCGTGGTGCGAGCCCGGCGCCGGCGCGGCACGGAGTGCGATGGAGGGTGCTCCAACACGATCGCCTACAATGTTGGCGAGGGCGCCAGTGCAAACAAAACCTTCTGCGACCTGTTCTTCGATCCGGCCATTAACGAATATGCTGGGCTGACCCCCGCGCAGAACCGGGCCTTGATCCTGGTCCATGAATCCGGTCACGGTTCGCTCGGTACCGTGGATTATGCCTATGACGCCAACCGGCTGATCAGCTTCATCGGCCCTTCGAGCCTGTCGCTGGAAAATACCGACAGCTTCGTGTTCCTGATCCGCTGTCTGGCCGGACTGCCGAACAGCTGTGCGCCGCCGGCGCGGAGCGACACGGCGCCGGGAATGAGCGATGCTGAGCGCATCCGCGCGCAGGAGGGGCTGGCCTGGCTGGAGTCGTGGCTGATCTGGTCGGAGCAGGACGCCAGCAATGCCTATGACACCATGGATACCTCGCGTAACAGCAGAGACTGGACCAATACCTACTATGAGCGGGTGTTCTCTCTGATCGCCGCTGCTTTTGACATCCGGCGGCCTCGCCGCGCCTTGCCGACCATGCGCGAGCAGACGACGGTGGCCGCCATCTGGAGCCGCCTGGAGAGCATGGAGCGCGCCGCCGGACGCGATCTCCAGATCAACAAGGATCTTTCCTTGACCCCGGTACAGCGCTGGGTGCCGGGTGTAAGCGGCCCAAGCCAGGCATTATTCCTCACGGATCAATACCTCCTCCTGACGACACCGCGTGCCCGCGTCGAGATGCTGTTGCCGATGATTATCGAGGCCACTCCGGCGATAGATGTTTCCCTGCGCCCTGCCTACGCCAAGTACATACGCGATACCGTGCGCGACAACTGGAGCAATCAGCCTTGACGCAAGAGATGCCTGTGCTGGAGGACGGGCCCTGCCTGACAGTGCCGCAGGTGAAGAACGTCGTGACCAGCCGTGATGGCCGATTGAGCTGGGAGGTGACGACACATGGTGTGCCGGACCTGGATCTGGATGGCTGCGGCTTGCAGGTGGTGCTGGTCCCTTGCGATGCTCCCGCTCTCTATCCCGACAGCATGCGCTGGGAGCTTTTTATCATGCGAGGACCGTGCGCTTGCCCGGCCGGGACGATTGATGGTCTGGACGATCCCTTCCTGTTGCCAGGCTGGTCTCATGGCTTGAGGAATATCGGCACCATGCATCCGGGACAGCCAGGCACAGCTCAAAGCCATGGCCAGGTGATGACGCGCTACGCCTTCGACGGGAAAAAATATCGTGCCGGCAGGCGTGAGCGCAGGTAAGTCATCAATCAATTGTATGTTGTGATGCTTCGTGTTCTAAGTATGTGCTCACTTTGCTGGATATCAATTTTTATTGAGGATGTAAAAAGGCCGGGTTGCTGCTAAAAACGATCGTTTCTAACAGCTGGCGCCAACGTATTTCATAAAAATGCCCTTGAAATTTGAAGGGGCAATCCCTATTATTAGCACTCGCCAGACGTGAGTGCTAATAACTCCGTCGCCATGAGATTCCAACAAGTTAAACCAACAGGAGATTCAAGCAATGAAAATTCGTCCTTTGCATGACCGCGTGATCGTCAAGCGCCTGGAAGCCGAAGAAAAAACCTCGTCCGGTATCGTACTGCCCGGCAATGCAGCAGAGAAGCCGGATATGGGCGTGGTTCAGGCCGTGGGTGAAGGCAAGGTCATGGACAATGGTTCCCTGCGCGCGCTGTCCCTGAAAGTGGGCGACAAGGTGATTTTCGGCAAATATTCCGGCCAGGCCGTCAAGGTGGATGGCGATGAACTGCTGGTGATGCGCGAAGAAGACGTAATGGGCGTGATCGAAGGCTAACAGTCAAACAATACGAAAAATCATGTTCGTAGGCCGGGCTAAAGCCCGACCTACGGTCAAAGAATTCTTAAGGAGATTTAGAACATGGCAGCTAAAGACGTAAGATTTGGTGATGATGTTCGTCACCGCATGGTGGCAGGTGTGAACGTTCTGGCCAACGCAGTCAAGGTGACTCTTGGTCCTAAAGGCCGTAACGTGGTTCTGGAGCGTTCTTTCGGCGCCCCGACCATCACCAAGGACGGTGTGTCCGTGGCCAAGGAAATCGAGCTGAAGGACAGGTTCGAGAACATGGGCGCCCAGATGGTGAAGGAAGTGGCTTCCAAGACCTCCGACGTGGCAGGCGACGGCACCACCACTGCAACCGTGCTGGCTCAGGCCATCGTGCGCGAAGGCATGAAGTCCGTCGCTGCCGGCATGAACCCGATGGATCTGAAGCGCGGCATCGACAAGGCCGTGGAAGTGGTCATTGCCGAACTGAAGAAGATTTCCAAGCCCTGCACCACCAACAAGGAAATCGCCCAGGTGGGTTCCATTTCCGCCAACTCCGATGCCGATATCGGCGATATCATTGCCCAGGCGATGGACAAGGTCGGCAAGGAAGGCGTGATCACCGTGGAAGACGGTTCCGGTCTGGCCAATGAGCTGGATGTAGTGGAAGGCATGCAGTTCGACCGCGGCTACCTGTCTCCTTACTTCATCAACAACGCAGAGCGCCAGATTGCTGCTCTTGAGAATCCTTTCGTGCTGCTGCATGACAAGAAAATCTCCAACATCCGTGACCTGCTGCCGGTGCTGGAGCAAGTCGCCAAAGCTGGCCGCCCTCTGCTGATCATTGCAGAAGACGTAGACGGCGAAGCGCTGGCTACCCTGGTGGTGAACAACATCCGTGGCATTCTGAAGACGGTTGCAGTCAAGGCGCCAGGCTTCGGCGACCGCCGCAAGGCCATGCTGGAAGACATCGCTGTCCTGACCGGCGGCACCGTGATTGCCGAAGAAGTGGGCCTGACGCTGGAAAAAGCTGCTCTGGCTGATCTGGGCCAGGCCAAGCGCATCGAAGTGGGCAAGGAAGAAACCACCGTTATCGATGGCGCAGGCAACGAAGAAACCATCAAGAATCGCGTTGCGCAAATCCGCCGTCAGATCGAAGAAACCACCAGCGATTACGATCGCGAGAAGCTGCAGGAGCGCGTGGCCAAGCTGGCTGGCGGCGTGGCAGTGATCAAGGTGGGTGCTGCGACCGAAGTGGAAATGAAAGAGAAAAAGGCCCGTGTGGAAGATGCATTGCACGCAACCCGCGCTGCCGTGGAAGAAGGTATTGTTCCTGGCGGCGGCGTAGCCCTGCTGCGTGCGCGTACTGCGATTGTGGAGCTGAAAGGCGCAAACCACGATCAGGACGCCGGCATCGCCATCGTGCTGCGTTCCATCGAAGAGCCGCTGCGTCAGATCGTTGCCAATGCAGGTGATGAGCCTTCAGTGGTGGTGAACAAGGTGTCCGAAGGCAAGGGTAACTTCGGTTACAACGCCGGCACCGGTGAATATGGCGACATGGTGGAAATGGGCGTACTCGATCCTACCAAGGTAACCCGTTACGCGCTGCAGAACGCCGCTTCCGTCGCTGGCCTGATGCTGACTACCGATTGCATGGTAGCCGAGCTGCCGAAGGATGATTCCGCCGCTGGTGGTATGGGTGGTGGCATGGGTGGTATGGGCGGCATGGAAGGCATGATGTAATTCCAGCCTCACCTGAGTAGCAAGCACAAGGGCCGCAAATCAATGCGGCCCTTGTTTTTTAGAAAAAACGGCGATCAGGGTTTGGAAAAACAGGCCTGCTCTGTTAGAATCTCCGCTTTTCCCATTTAATTTCTGTCGAGAAAGACGATATGCCAAGTGTCCGCGTAAAAGAAGGCGAACCGTTTGACGTCGCACTGCGCCGTTTCCGCCGTACCATCGAACGTTCCGGTCTGCTCAACGAACTGCGTGCCCGCGAGTTCTACGAGAAGCCTACTGCCGAGCGCAAGCGCAAAGGCGCTGCTGCCGTGAAGCGCCACTACAAGCGCCTGCGCAGCCAGATGCTGCCGACCAAGCTGTACTAAGCAAAACCTCTCCCTCTCATGAGTCTCAGAGAGCGCATCACCGAAGACATGAAGACGGCGATGCGCGCCAAGGATACCCCACGTCTTGGGGCTATCCGTCTGCTTCAGGCCGCCATCAAGCAGCGCGAAGTGGATGAGCGTATCGAGCTGGATGATGCGCAGGTGGTTGCTGTAATCGAGAAGATGCTCAAACAGCGCCGGGACTCGATTTCGCAGTATGAAGCCGCGAAGCGCAACGATCTGGCGGATGTCGAGAAATTTGAAGTTTCGGTGCTTCAGGCCTATATGCCGCAAGCCTTGTCCGATGCCGAAGTGGAGCAGATGGTGGTGGATGCAATTGCCGCCTCTGGCGCAGCTGGCGTCAAAGACATGGGCAAGGTGATGGCTGCAGTCAAGCCGCAGGTGGCTGGCCGGGCCGATATGGGCAAGGTCTCTGCTCTGATCAAGGCGAAGCTGGGCGCTTGATTGCTCGCTTTCCTGCTTAGGGTTTGAATTTAAAAGCGCCAGGATACACGTCCTGGCGTTTCCATTTTCCGGGTTTGCGCCAGTGATTCCTCAGTCTTTCATTCAGGATCTGCTGAATCGCCTCGATATCGTGGATGTCATCGAGCGCTATGTCCCTTTGAAAAAGGCAGGCGCGAACTACATGGCCTGCTGTCCGTTCCACGGCGAAAAAACCCCCTCTTTCAGCGTTAGTCCCACCAAGCAGTTCTATCACTGCTTCGGCTGCGGGACGCACGGCACCGCGATCAGCTTTGTCATGGAATACCAGGGGCTGGGCTTCGTGGAAGCGGTCGAAGAGCTGGCACGCAGCGCCGGCATGACGGTGCCGCAGGAGGCCGTGGCTGAAAAGCAGCGCTCCGCCCAGAGCGCGGACCTGGCAGAAGTCATGCTGCTGGCTACCCGTTATTACCGGGATGAGCTGAAGCGTGCGCCCAGGGCAATCGAATATCTCAAGCGGCGCGGCCTTTCCGGTGAAGTCGCTGCGCGTTTCGGAATCGGCTTTGCGCCGCAAGGTTGGCAAAACCTGCGGGATGTTTTTCCTGATTATGAAGCCAGGACCCTGGTTCAGGCCGGGCTGGTGATCGAGGGCGAAAACGGCAAGCGCTACGATCGCTTCCGTGATCGCATCATGTTTCCCATCATCAACCCGCGCGGAGCCGTGATCGGTTTTGGCGGCCGCGTGCTGGATCAGGGCGAGCCGAAATATCTCAATTCGCCGGAAACCCCTTTGTTTGAAAAAGGGCAGGAATTGTATGGCCTCTACCAGGCGCGCAAGGCGATTCGCGAGGCGGATCGTGTGCTGGTGGTGGAAGGCTACATGGATGTGGTGGCGCTGGCACAGCACGGCATCGAGTATGCCGTGGCGACGCTGGGCACTGCGACGACGCCGACCCATGTGCAAAAGCTACTGCGCCAGAGCGATAGCATCGTGTTCTGTTTCGATGGCGACGCGGCGGGCAGAAAAGCGGCCTGGCGTGCGCTTGAAAACAGTCTTGGCCAGGTTGCGGACGGCAAGCACCTGAGTTTTTTATTTCTCCCGCAGGGCGAAGATCCGGATTCATATGTGCGCAGTGCGGGCAAGGTTGCGTTCGAGGCCATGCTGGGTGAGGCGTTGCCCCTGTCGCAGTTTTTGCTGCGCGAATTGACGGCGCAAGTGGATATGCAGACACAGGAAGGCCGGGCGCATTTGCTGCAACTGGCGCGGCCGCTGCTGTCGCAGGTCGCTGCGCCGGCTTTGAGCCTGATGTTGCGCAAGCGGCTGGCGGAACTGGCGGGCATTTCCCAGGCTGAGCTTGAGGATCTGTTCCAGATTAAAACTGTGCACAAGCCCAAGGCGCTGCCGAAGGCGAAACGTAATCCGCCTTCTCTGGTGCGGCAGATGATCCAGCTGCTGCTGGTGCAGCCGAGGCTGGCTCAGGGGATTGAATTGGAGCAAGTCGAGCGAGAGGGTGATGAAGTCACTTTGCAGGCTTTGCTTGATTTTCTGGCGGATCACCCGCAATTAAAGGATGCGGCGCCAGTCCTTGAACATTTTCGCGGTTCCGGTCATGAGTCGAAGCTGCGCGATGCGGCAGCGGAAATCATGCAGTGGGAAGATCGCTTTGCGGAAGGCGAGATCGAGCAGGAATTTGCGGGTGCCCTGGCGCAGTTGAAATGGCAGGCCCGGCAAAGGGAAATTGACGCGCTGCTTGGCTTGGCGCGTGCTCAAGGGCTGACGGAGAGTCAAAAAACACGCTTGCAGCAATTGCTGCTGCGCGGGCAAGAGTAAAAAATCGATACGGAAGTAGGGTATAATGCCCTGTTTTGTTAAACGCTTTTTCGGGACAAGGTATGGCGACAGAAAACGACAATGTTGATATCCGCGTGAATGATGCAGACGCGCGGCGCATGCGCTTGAAAAGTCTGATTGTACTGGGCAAGGAACGGGGTTATCTGACCTATGCCGAGATCAACGATCACCTGCCTGACGACATGCTCGATGCCGAGCAGATCGAAGGCATCATCAGCATGATCGGCGACATGGGCATTGCTGTTTATGATGAAGCACCTGATGCCGAAACCTTGCTCATGTCGGATGCCACACCTACCGCGGCGGACGAAGACGCGGTGGAAGAGGCCGAAGCGGCGCTCTCCACAGTGGATTCTGAATTTGGCCGCACGACCGACCCTGTGCGCATGTACATGCGCGAGATGGGTACGGTCGACCTGCTGACCCGTGAAGGCGAAATCGAGATTGCCAAGCGCATTGAAGATGGCCTCAAGCACATGGTGCAGGCCATCTCCGCCTGTCCTACCACGATCGCAGAAATTCTGCGTCTGGTGGATATGGTTGAGCGCGATGAAATGCGTATTGATGAACTGGTCGACGGCGTTTTGAATGGCCAGAGCGCTGATGAATTCAGCGAAGAAATGGCTGCCGAGGAAGAGGCCGCTGAAGAGAAAGAGAGTAAGGATAGTAAAGATAGTAAAGATGGCGAGGAAGAAGAAATGGCGATGATGATGGCGACGAGGGTGCCGCCATTGCAGCCGCCAATCTGGCGCAGCTAAGAGTCGATGCGCTGGAGCGTTTTGCTGTGATTCGCGAAGCTTTTGGCAAAATGCAGCTGGCGCTGCAGAAAAAAGGCTCGCGCAGCAAGGGCTACAAGGAAGTTCAGGAACAGATTTCCAATGAACTAATGAGCATTCGCTTCTCCGTCAAGCAGGTGGAAGCACTGTGTGACGGCTTGCGCGGACTGGTTGAAGAAGTGCGCAATCATGAGCGCACCATCATGGACTTTGCTATCAGCAAGGGCGACATGCCGCGTGCCCACTTCATCAAGGTCTTTCCCGGCAATGAAAGCAACCTGGAATGGGTGGTGGAGGAAATCGCTGCCGGAAAGGCTTACAGCGAAAAGCTCAGCCGTTTCCAGCATGCCATCGTTGACCAGCAGCAACGCCTGATCGACGTGCAGACCAAAGTGGGCATCCCGCTTAAGGAGCTGAAGGAAATCAACCGCCAGATGACCACCGGCGAAGCCAAGGCGCGCCGCGCCAAGCGCGAGATGATCGAGGCCAACCTGCGTCTGGTGATCTCCATTGCCAAGAAATACACCAACCGTGGCCTGCAGTTCCTCGACCTGATCCAGGAAGGCAACATCGGTCTGATGAAAGCCGTAGACAAGTTCGAATACCGCCGCGGCTACAAGTTCTCGACCTACGCCACCTGGTGGATCCGTCAGGCCATCACCCGTTCCATCGCTGACCAGGCGCGCACCATCCGCATCCCGGTGCACATGATCGAAACCATCAACAAGATGAACCGCATCTCGCGCCAGATCCTGCAGGAAACCGGGCAGGAACCCGATCCCGCAATCCTGGCCGAAAAAATGGAAATGCCGGAAGAAAAAATCCGCAAAATCCTCAAGATTTCCAAAGAGCCGATTTCCATGGAAACGCCGATCGGAGATGACGAGGATTCCCATCTCGGCGACTTCATCGAGGACGTATCCACCCTGGCACCAGCCGATGCGGCCATGTACGCCTCCCTGCGCGAGGCCACCAACGAGGTTCTGGGCTCCCTGACCCCGCGTGAAGCCAAGGTCCTGCGCATGCGCTTCGGCATCGAAATGAACACCGACCACACGCTGGAAGAAGTGGGCAAGCAATTTGACGTGACGCGCGAGCGGATTCGCCAGATCGAAGCCAAGGCGCTGCGCAAGCTGCGCCACCCCACGCGTTCCGAGCGGCTGCGCAGCTTCCTGGATAACGAAGGTTAACGCTTACCGGGCCTGTAGCTCAGTTGGTTAGAGCAGAGGACTCATAATCCTTTGGTCCACGGTTCAAGTCCGTGCGGGCCCACCAAATTAAGTAGTAAAATTAAGCGGTTACGGTTTTTCCGTATCCGCTTAATTTTTTAGGTGTCAACGAAGTGTCAACCGCGATAACGGATTCAACGTTTTCGCTTCCTGCAGATGATCCGGTGCCAGATGTGCATAGCGCATCGTCATCGCAAGACTCCCGTGCCCTAACAGCTTCTGCAGCACCAGGATGTTGCCGCCGTTGATCATGAAGTGGCTGGCGAAAGTATGCCGCAGGACATGCGTGAGCTGCCCTCTTGGTAATGTCAGACCGGCTCGCTCCACGCCTTCCCTGAACGCAGAGTATGAATAAACGAACAGGCGGCCAGTAAGGCTCTTTTCGATGCTGGGGCCCAGTTCGGCCATCAGCTCCTCCGAAATCGGAACCGAACGATTCTTGCCCGACTTCGTCCCTGAAAAGTGAACCTGACCGTCCCGCACCTGAGTGGTCTTCAGTCCCTCTGCCTCGCTCCACCTGGCGCCGGTAGAAAGGCATATCTTAGAAATCAGAAGGGCATCCCTGCTGCGCCCTTCTGAAAGTGCTGCAAGGAGCGCCTCGATCTGCTCCATGGTCAGATAGGAAAGCTCTCGCTCCTCGATCTTAAACTGCCGCACAGCAGCAAGCGGATTTTCTCCCTTCCACTGCCCCATTCTTCTCAGCTCGTTAAAAACCGACCTGAGATAGGCGTGTTCCCTGTTGAGGTTATTGGCGGAGATGCCTTCGGCTAGCCGGCGCTGTCTGTACTCTGCAAACATCTGAGTACTGAACTTGTCTGCGGCCGGATCGCCCATGGCCGTACAAAGATTCAACAGCCGGCTACGGGTATTCTTTCCGGCACGGAGATTCACGCCGTGATGCTGATGCCAGAGATCGACCAGATCGGAAAGCTTGCGCAGATCGCGTTTTGGAGGGGCCCACTCAGGGGAAGTAGAAACTCTTGTTTTGAGCCAGGCTTCATAAGCCAGTGCTTCTGCTTTTGTTGGAAGGGTTTTTCGGTAACGCTTTGAAGCACGGCCACCTGGTTGAATATCAACTGTCCAGCCCGAGAGTGATTTCTTGATTGTCATTAGGAGTAGATAATTTGCTTCCTTATTTATCTAGGCAAAAAGCGAATCATTTATTCGCGAGTGCACTTTTTCAATACTCCGTTTATAGTCCGTTTCGCATAAGAATCATAGAAAAAATCGATTGATGTGCCTAATGTTATTGTTGCTGTGATTCGTAGGCTGATACTTTCCATAGGTATTGAGCATGACAACTTGAGCGATACGCTTTATTCGCTTGCCATCAGTATCTGCTTAGCCCTATGAGTGCCCAGCCAGGTTTCCGACTATCAGCTGATTTGATTCTATATATTCAAAAAGAATTTACCTACGACAAACATTGCCCCCATCATCAATTTGTCACTTAGATGCAGAAGATCTTATCTAAGCCACCATGGAGTTTGCGTTTTAATAATGGCCCATTTAGCTTTAAAATCGCTGATACCTGGACGTCTTGATCCCATATATCGACGAATATCGACTGTGACCGATAATTGGATTTGTTTACATCGGCAGATGACGCTAGGCTGCTTTGGCCGTATGTAAAAAAAGTGCCAATGCAATATGCTCTGCTATTGAGATTACGCGACTTTAACGCTGTGTTCTGCGACATTTGTTTCATGCGGAAAAAAGCTTCTTCTGTCGAGTTGATGATTGATATAGTTCTTTAATAAACTTTCTACATCTGCACCCCATGTTCTTGCGGTGTATTTCACTGTGTAGCTTATATATCCGCGAGCAAACATGCCTATGGTTGAATCTGCAAATATTGCAAGTCGTAGTTTTCTCGATCTTGTTTCAGTTGATGACACATAGGAAATGGTAATTTCTTGTTTTTCTGGGACAGCCGATGTTGGAAACTGTATCAAATATATGAAGTTCAAATGGCATTCCGTAGAAGTTACGGGCTTAGGTTCATAAAAACTTTCGAAATCATTTAATGAGTTAAGTTTTATGGACGTGCCGTCGTCATAAACGATGGTGACCTCAAAGGCTATCGGATTTGTTCCGTTTTGTTGAAATACTCGCTGTGTAATTAAATGATAAGCTTGTATTATTTCTGTTTTATCAATACAGAATGTTCCGAACTCTCCGCCATCTACTTCTTGTGGTTGTCCAAGCAGCCCAGCTATGAACCCACTAAATTGGTCCACTGAACATGGCAAAACAACCGGGACTGCATTTTGGATTTTTTCTTGGTCGGTCATCATTTCTCACTTTGTATTCTTAAATTTATGCTGATTCAACTTTAAATCTGGATGTTTACTCACTCTTAAACTGATGTCTTATTTTTTCAATAGTTGGCATTGATTCTGCATGCCATCTGATCAAGGTTATTCCAGCAGCTTCAAGGTTCTTGTCTTTCTTCCCATCTCGATCATTCGACTTTTTACCCCAATGGCTTTTGTCATCTAGTTCAACCGCTGCAACGATGGTGAAATCCGGCAAACAAACCAGGTAATCGACGCTTTGCTGCAATATGGGATTCAGCCATTTGTAGTATTCGCCCTTAGCCTTGAATTTATTTATTCCGATGATGCTGGAAAGTTGTACCTGGGCCAGGACAATACATTCGGGTAACGCTTCTTTCAGCCTGTGAAAGAAGATCTGCTCTGTTTCTGTGAGTGGTTTTTTTGAAGTGTAAGGATTTACGCCGGTTGGTTCCGCCAAGTTCTATATCTCGATTCTTAAGATATCGAATGAAAGAGGCGTATATTGCCGTTCCGATAATGATGAGAAGGATTAGCCAGAATAACGGTTTTACTGCCGTCCATATCAAGAGCGTTAGATCTGGTGCTTTTGGCGGCATTCTTTAATTTCTTCTGTCTAATCTTGTACAACTTTGTATTCATAATGCCCATTCATACATTCGACGGTTTTATTGTTTAGCACTCCATCGGAACTGCGGCATTCTTTCGCTGATTTGCCTTCTACCCATTTTCTTTCCATTCTGGGCTTTTCCTGAGAAAGAACTCCAGTTAGCAGTTTCTGTTTTTCGAATGATTCCTGACGAATCGTGTTCATACGCTGAATGCTATCGGATGCTACATTTTCAAGCTGATTCATGGTTATATAGCCAACAAACAAAAGGCCTGCATATGTAACAAAAGCAAGAAAAACCACCCCGGCAATGTATTTAATGAATTTGCGGAAAATACTCTGCCGGTTGCCCAATCTATCCTGGTATCTGTGTTTGTTTACGCTTTCCCACGCGTCCATAGCATTCCCTTTGAATTGGCTTTCGTCTTGTGCGGCAACCGCATTACTTGGGTGATCAGGGTCCGTATGTCTTGTTGGGGTCCCGAGTTAACCAGTTTTTTAGAATTCTCGCCGCAACTACCCGGCCTTCCCCATCCTCTTTAAGTCCTCTCTGATTCTTTCAAGGATCGGGCTTGTATGTCCGTGTTCTTCGTCTGTTTTGCCTGTGACTAGCCAATAGGCATATTGGGGCCAGTGATTTCCGATGGCTTCAATATGTTCATGGTTGGCTTTTTGCTTGCCTTCCACGATGTTTTGCCATGTCTTTGCACTTAATTCCCGTTGGCTTCTTCGAAGCTGTTTGTATTTCCTGTGGGCTTTCCGCAATACGCGTCGATTAGCTCAGCTATTCGTTCTCTCATAACCTAAATAATAGCTTGACGGCATGCTTTCTAATTGACCTATTATTTAGTCAATCGCATTAATGTTAGCCGTATCGCGTGGTAAAGGCGTGATAATGACGGGGTAATGGAGATTATGGAACCTGAACTAGACCTGAGTCAATTGCCGAATGTCCCTGTCATGTCCCGCGAAAGATTCGCGGAACTGGCAGGAATCGAAGTCGGAGTGTTAAACGGCTGGATCACCAAAGGCTATATGCCAGTCATGGAATTCGGCCGTTACCGCCTGGTAAACCTCGCACTCCTCACCAAAATGGCACTGGAAAAGGAATTTTCCCTGTGACGTATTCCCGTTCCGGTCTATCCAGAACCGATAAGCGGATCCGTAACGAATCCGCCCAGGCTCGTTTTCTCGAAAAGCAGCTTGATCTGTTTGCTCGCATTTCTTCCCCGGTGACGCCTGCCCGGAGCGAAGCGAGGACAGCCGGAACCGGGGAAGAAAAACTTTACGTGCTAGTAACACGTAAAGTAAGTCCGTTTAAACGGAAAATTGCACAAAATTTAAGCAGTTCGCGGCATCAAAAAAACGGGGTCGGAAATGCTTAATCCCCTGTTCATCGACTGGATCACAATTCACCAATATTACCCTGACGGTGGATTGCCTGTTATCAATCGCGGTCAGGTTTTTTCAGTCGATTCTGACGGATCCATCGAATGGCAGGTGGAAAAAGCCTTCTCCCATGAAGGCTCGTTCGAATCCCGGATCCACATTCAGTCTGACGGCTACATGGTTCGCCTCTCCGGCAATGTCTCCCGCTTCAACCGTCCGGACAATCTCTTCGGTTTCGATCTCGACAGAACTCTCGAAAAAACCACGTTCATTCTTGCCGGACTTGGCCTTCCTCCGTTTTCAGCCGGTCATGTGCAATTGGTCTACGGCCACGAATTCCCGCAATGGACCGGCGCTGTTATCACCCGCCTCGATCTGACCAAGAATTACATTCTGGGCAACAGGGACGACCTCAAACTGTTCATGAATCACCTGGCTTCGAAGTCGGCCCCTCGGGTTAAAACCGGCGTTTTCCCCGATGGCGCGACCGTGGATTATGGCCGTGGCTCGAAATACCTGTATCACAAGGCTTACGACAAATTCCTGCAATGGTCGAGCAGAGGCCAGAAGCATAAGCCGCTTCCGCAGGTTCTGGCATGGGTGGAGAAGTTCGGCCTTCTGCGTCACGAAGTCACCCTTAAATCCCGCTTTCTGACGCAAAACAATCTCCGTTACCTGGGGGCGCTCACCATGAAAAAACTATGTGATGTTTACAACATTCGCGGCGAAATCATTACCGCCGAAAAACTGACTGTTGACGATCTCAACGAAATTCCCGCCCCATATTGTTCGACTGCAGCTATGTGGCGGCAGGGCGTTGATATCACAACCAAGCTAAAAAAATCCCAATATTACAAGCATCGAAAAGCTCTGCTGGCCTTCGGCATCGACATTTCCCGGCCCTGCAACATTGCCGACCTAACAACACGTATCAAACACAGGGATATCACGATTACAGCCGCTATTGCGCCTGAATGGTACTGGGAGCTTACCGGATCGTGATTGCCATGGAACCGCCAAAAAACAGACTCGGCTGGCACGATCCGGAAGCACGTAACCAGATCACGGTGCTCAAGTGCGTGAACTCACGATGCGGCCTTGAATATGTCGTGTATCACCCGCGTGAATTTCCGGATTACTGCGCCCGGTGTCGCTGTTCGAATTTCATAACGATTTACCGATACGCAACGCATTGAAATTCCCTCCCGATCTTGGGCTGTAAGGGGTGAATGGGATCAAACAGCCCGTTTTGAAAACAGGAGTAACAACCATGATTCAGACAATGAAAGCCAAAGTAACCGGCATGAAACGCTTCAAGGGCGACGTCGAAGGAAAGCACTACGACAGCACCACGGTTTATGTTGAAACCCGCCTGTATGACAAGGCCGGGAATCGTCGCGGATATGCCTCTCAGGACTATCCATGCGGAACATCTGATGTTTATGCCCGGTGGGAAAAAATCGAACTGCCTGCAGAATTCGAAATCGACATGGAAACCGTGACTGACGGCAACACCAGCAAACAGATCGTATTCGATCTTCGTCCCTGCAAAGTGGCTGTTAAGGCCGTGTAATGAAAATTTCCATGTTCGTTCTCTTTCCTGAAGGTGCTGAATGGCGGTTCATTCAGCCAGCGGTGGTGTATTACCTGTTGTTTACATTTTTTCCCGGAAGTCACACCGGAGAATTGATCGGCAGCCACCTTGGAATCGGGAACGAACTGGTTCTTCCTGATGGTTCGAAACTTCGTTTTCTGGTGCTCTGATGTCGGCCGGAACACTACAGCAGGTTGTGGTTTGCGCCTCCGTATCTCCGGCTGCGGGTGCTGTTGAACTGCGTAACGGATCGAATGCAGCCGTTGTTTATTGCGATGCGGCAAGGACTACCCGTCAGTGGCGTTATGAAGCTTACGTGGTGGATTCTGCAAGCGCTTCCTATATCGATGCTGTTGCCGCGCCTTATGACTACGCTCATGGCAGTGCTCTGTGGACTTTTGGTTTTAGTTTCGTTCTTGGCCTGTGGTACCTGTCCAGGAATATCGGTTTTGTAATTAACGCTGTGAAGCGCTTCTGAGGGGGATGTATGGCAGCACCTGATTTATCTGCACTTGTGACTTCAGTCGATTTCAGCCCTGTGACCATTGCCATTCTTGGTGTTGCCGCTGGCCTCATGCTTGTCCTGGTCGCATGGTTCGCTTCTCAAATAATCATCGCCACGATCAGAGGCGAAGTCTTCTACAACGGTAAACGCTATAGCCGTGAAGTGTGGGAAACAGCGTTAAGGGATGTGAAAAAAGAAATGCGCAGCGGTGCTCTTGTCGATAAAGAGTCGCGTGATGCTGTAAATCGTTATGAGAGAGGGAGTGTCTCTTCCGGTCGTTCGCGATCCGGATCCGGTGTTCCTTCTTCTCGGATCTGAATTCCGGGGTTTTCCCGAAATCCGCTGCCAGTCGGTTACTGGTGTTTTCAAATAAGGAAATTGCAATCATGGGAATGATCCAATCTTTCGCTAACAAAGCCTTCAACGCTGTTAAGGAAGTTGCTGTCAAAGCATATGAAGGCGGCAAGTCGCTGGTGGTCGGTGGCGTAACTGCTGCTGGCGCTGTTCTTGGTCTGAGCCAGTCTCAGCCAGCCTCTGCTGCTCCTGTCGATCTGACTACCCTGACCACTGCTGTTGATTTCAGCTCCACCACTACTGCAGTTCTGGGTGTGGCTGCTGCTCTGATCGTGGTCTACATCGCCTGGAAAGCCGCAAAAATGGTTATCAGCGCCCTGCGCGGCATGTAATTGACTGGCGGGGGGCGCTTTCTGGCCTCCTGCCTTTTTCTTCTGGGGGTGGATATGTCAGTTAACGATATGTGGGACGGCTTGCTGTTCTTGTTCGGCATTGCCTCTGCCTATGCTGTGATTCTCGGGATTCAATACTGATGTTTGCCCGTAAAATTCTTCTTCTGTTTTTGTTGTTTTTCTCTTCATTTTCTTTTGCCGATACTATTCCGGCCACTCTTACAAGCGGTTGTTTGCCTCCTGATGTATCACCTACTGTCACAGTTTATCGTTGTTGGGATGGATATACCGTTGATGCAGGCGGATGCGGAATTGCTGAACCTTTAGATCAATGCCTTGTTAATTGGGGGCTGTATGAAGCTAGATACTGCGGTATATCTGGCGGTGGTTTTGTGGCTTATCTTGGATCAACACAGCCAAATACTACTTATGTTAATTCTGGTGCTGATTGTTCAATTCCTTATTCATGTCCGAGTGGCTATACCTTAGACGCTGGTGGTGTTACATGCTCCACGGCCAATGTGTGCTTCCTCTTATTCGCCTTCCTGACGGTTCTTGTGGTCGTGACTGCGCTTCATTAAACGCAACCAACTATCAAGGGTATATTCCAGCATCTGCAAATCCGGGTTCTGTGTGTCAAGACGGTTGTGCAGCATCCGTTGTAAGCGCAAGCAACCAGGCATCGGTTGATGGTCAACAGGTCATTGCTGGGACATTCTCTTACTCTGGTGCTACGTGTGTCGGTAATGACATCACATCCGGCACGCCTCCTGTTTGCCCTGCCGGTCAGTGTGTCGGCCTGATCAATGGTGCTAACGCCTGTTTTACCTGTTCGAATATCAATCAGACTGCTACCACCTACACTGCAACATCTGATAGCACAATAAAGACCACTACATATAACTCCGATGGATCGACTACGACATCGATCACCGATTCCGTATCCGGAACAACATCATCACCTGTGACTGTCCAGAAAACAGAGCAGCAAACCTACTGTGAGCAAAACCCGACTGCCTTGTCCTGTCTTGATACGGAATCAGTCCCTGCTACTCCTGTCTCTGAACCCGGTCTGGAAGCTGTACCGACCGGATCGGATTCTTTTTCTTTTATCAAAGATTTCGTAATTATTCAGCCTGCAAATTTCAGTCATGTATCGCAATGCCCGACTTCATCCTTTGATTGGAATGGTCAAACTTTTATCATCAATCAGCATTGTGCTTTGATTTCTGATCACTGGTCCGTTTTATCTGTGGCGATGCTTACCGTCTGGACTGTCCTTTCCATGATCATTGTTCTGAAGGCTTAAAATGTGGGCTCTTCTTCCTGTCATTACCTCTGCGATCTGGTCTGTCCTGGGCTGGCTGCTTCGGTCTGTTTTAATCAAATTCGTGGTCATGTTTGCCCTTTACTGGGTCATTAAAGAATTTTCTGTTGTCCTTCTTTCCTTGCTGCCTACTATCGGTTTTGGTGATACGTTCGCCGTTCTTTCTCCTGGTGTCTGGTTCTTTCTTGATTTCTTCCAGATTCCGGTCGGTGCACCTATGCTGCTTTCAGCATTTGTAACTCGCTTTCTGATTCGTCGCATCCCGGTCATTGGATAAACCATGTCGATAAAGGCATACGTTGGCATCATGGGCAGCGGCAAAACCTTCGAAGTTGTCTCTGTCGTTATCTTGGGTGCCCTTCGTGACGGTCGCCGGGTCATATCCAATATTGCCGGTCTTAATTATGACTACTATCGTGAAATTCTGATTGCGGAAGGCTGTGATCCTGACAGGATCGGTAGAATTGTTCCGGTTCCGCATTCAAAAATCATCGAAGATGGTTTCTTCCTGACTGACGAAGATGTAAACGTTCTCGATCTTCTGGAAACTGACCTTCCGGATGATCCGGCGCTTTTGGTTCTGCCCGGTGATCTTGTTGCCCTGGATGAAATTTGGCGTTTTTGGGATGGTTTTGCAAAGCCATCTGCCCAGTTTATGAATTTTGTCAGGATGCACCGCCAGTTCGTGCATCCGGATACTGGCCTGACCTGCGAACTTGTTCTGATTACTCAGGATGTAATGGATATCGGACGGAAGGTGAGGGCGGTTATCGAGCAGACTTACCGCATGGAAAAGGCAACTGCTGTTGGTTCAAGCAAGCGCTACCGGGTGGATATTTTTACAGGTGGTAAAATTCGCGGTGCGCCGCTCCGTCAGATCTTCAAAACTTACGATTCTAAATACTTCCAGCTTTATCAGTCGCATTCTCAAAAGCAGGAAGGCAGCGCTGATGCAAAAGAAAAATCTGTCGATGGCCGCGGCAATATCCTCAAAGGTGCGCTTTTCAGGATTGTTCTTCCTCTTTTCCTGCTGCTGGGCGGGGTCGGGGCCTATTTCGTCTGGGGATTCTTTCATCCGGCCGGATCCGCAAAGCCTCCGGCTTCAGCTTCGCCTGGTGTTCCCGCTTCTGCTCCTGTAGCTGCTTCTTTGCCTTCTGTCTCTCCTGATTGGCGGGTTTACGGCTGGTATTCTGGCCCTGACGGTATGGTGGCCGTGCTTATGGATAACGAAAGGCGTTTGCGCCACGTCTACATGCCTTCGAACATGCATCAGCATGGCCTTGATGCTTCTATCGAGCTCGATGGTGTGCGGGTAACCAGTTATTCCGGAATGATCGACCGGGAATCTATGGCAAAGGTTTTGCCATGAGGCGTTTATTATTTCCGTTCTTTGCTTTTCTGCTGTCTTTCCCGGCTTATGCAGCGCCGTCCGGAAATTATTCCTTTGCCTTCGATTCTGTTCAGCTTAACGAGCTGGCCCGGGTTGTTTACTCCGATGTGCTCGGAAAATCTTATATTTTCGATTCTGACTTTCTGCAGGATCGCCAGGCGATCGGCTTCACCCTGAAAAACGCCACGAAGGATGAAGTCAGAGCAGCCCTTCAGGCCCTGCTGGACCGTCATGGCTTTCACGTCATTGAAGGTAAAATTCTTGAGGTTCTTAAAAAAGAGCAGGACAGGGATGGTCAGGAAGTCTTTTATTACAAGCCAAAATATCGCTCCGTGAATTACATCACAGACCTTGTTTCTGCGCTGTTCGATAAAGGCCGCTTTTCGACGATGCGCCAGCTTAAATCTGCTCCGGCCGATTCTGTCGCCGGATACTCATCTGCATCTAAGCAGACTCAGGACAGTGGAACCAGCGCCTTCTCTATGATGGACAAGGAAAAGGACGCTTTCATATTCCAGGGATCTGCTGGTGAAATCGACAAGCTCAGAAATCTGCTCGTCCAGGTAGATGTGAGCGCCGGACAGATTCTTGTTCGGGCGCATGTTTTTGAAGTCACCACGGGGGTTAAAGAGGGAAGTGCCTTCAGTCTCGCTGTGGATCTGCTTGGCGCTCGCTTCTCACTGGGGCAATTCAAAGATCTGGGCAACTCGTTGCGCCTGACTAAGGGCGGTATCGATGTAGCCTATTCTGCTCTGGCTTCAGACAGCCGGTTCAAGGTCGTGAGTTCGCCCAGCCTGCGGGTTAAATCCGGGGAGAATGCGCGTTTCTCTGTTGGATCCGATGTTCCGGTGCTGGGTGCTGTGCAGCTTGATAAAAACGGCAACCCGGTTCAGTCCGTGGAATACAAACCTTCCGGCGTCATTCTTGATCTGAAACCCCGGATCCGGGGCGAAGAAATCGAACTGAACATCAGCCAGCAGCTTTCCAGCTTCGTATCGACTACAACAGGCGTAAACAACTCGCCGACACTGATCAAGCGTGAAATTCAGACCAGTGTCGGCGTTTCAGATGGTGACCTGGTTATCCTGGGCGGTCTTGATGAAAGCAGAACCAGTGATGATTCCAGCGGCTTGCCGTTCCTGCCGAAATTCCTGCGTTCGAATGGCCATGAAGATAGCAAAACCGAATTGCTGCTGATTCTTGAGACTCAGAAAATCTAATTGGCTGTTCAGCCGGAATCACAATCTTTTTATGAGTTCTTGGTGAAATATTCGCCACAACTAATCCATTGGATTATAATGTGTCGCATGATTACGATTGCCGAAGTGCCCGAATACATTCGCCAGGCGGACAAACTTTTGTCTGTCGCGGAGAGGCAGGATGTGTTGAGTTATTTGTCAGCGCATCCAAAATCCGGCGATCTGATTGAGGGAACCGGCGGTGTTCGTAAACTGCGATGGGGTCGGGGTGGTCGTGGAAAGAGTGGTGGGGTTCGCGTAATCTACTACTACCATAGCGAGTTGATGCCGCTTTATTTGTTGACGCTGTTTGCCAAGAACGAGCAGGACAATTTGACCAAGGCAGAACGCAACGAGTTGATGAAACTGGTGGATATTCTGGTTGGCACATGGATCGAGAGGTGAAATATGGGAACAACTTTTGACAGTATTTCGCGTGGTTTGAACGAAGCTGTAGCACACGCCAAGGGTAAAAAGGTTGCCGTGAAAATGTACAAACCGGAAACGGTGGATGTTTCTGAATTGCGTCAGCACATGGGTATGACGCAAGAACAATTTGCTGCCCGTTTTGGATTTTCCGTTGCGACATTGCGTCACTGGGAGCGAGGAGACCGACACCGCAAGGTGCGGCCCTGGTATTGCTCAATGTAATCAAGCGTGCGCCGGAAGCCGTGCAGGCTGCATTAAATTAAAGGGTAATGGTATTTGCTCGATAGTTATTTTCGACGTTGCCTCCTTGCCATGAAATTTCTTTTTCCAGTCTTTGAACCACTTCCAAGCGCTTTGTTTGACGGGTTCCAGAGCCTGTAGCACGATACCCACGGCATCGATAAAGGGCAGCCAAAGTTGACGGGCCTTGAATTCTTCGCCTTTCATGTAGTTTCGGTTTTTCAGGTTCATGGTTTTGCCTTGTCCGGTCAAGTCTGCTCATGTGCATGTGGTGGCGATTGGGCCGGGGCGCTTTTCCCGGCCTGATCGTGTGCCACATGCGCTTGAGCGCCACGGATCAATAAATTGACGGAAGGGTCAAGGGCAAAACCGGAGGCCGCAGCGGAGCGGACCGAAGGGAGCACCGAACGGGTGAGGATTTTGGCGAAGCGTACCCTTGATGCTTCTGGCTATTTATGGAATGACCACGCCGAACTGTGATCGAAGCGGGGTCTTTGGGGTTTGGCTTTTGCGGTGCTAAACGGAGCGTTGCAGACTGTCAACGAAGTGTCAACGGCGTAGGCTGATTATGGCGTTTTAAAGGTGTGTGACACTTCGTAACATATTGTATTGTAATGCAATGGCGGATAATGCAAGCCGTTAAATAGAACTCATAATCCTTTGGTCCACGGTTCAAGTCCGTGCGGGCCCACCATTTAAACCAAAGACTTACAAGTTGCCGTCAGGCGACTTTAGTCTTGCCATGACAAAAACGTGACAACTCAATCACGTTACCGCCATGCCCATTCTCGATTCGAGAAGCCGCTAATGCCAGGTGCTCAGTAGAGTACTTGGCATAACGGTCAACCATCTGTCGCGATTTCCAACCACCCAAATCTTTCAGCTCGTCGCAGGATGTTCCTGTCCGCTTTATCGTTTCGTGCCATCCGGTATTTGCTAATTCCATACGAATTAGTTTGCCACGGAAGGTAAAGCAATATTGCGGCAGCTTGCCAGCCTGGTTTTAGCCGCCGGGTTATTTAGTTGCGCCGTCCGCCCAGAGGAGTGCGGCCAAGGACGGGGGTGGCGTAGATGCGCTCTGCTTTAGCTGTTTCTACGAGGCTTGGCGTTGCTGTTATTGGTTCGACAATGGTTACCATTTTAGTGCTTTGAGTATCTTTGATTATCGCGGCGACTTCGCCTGAGATTACTCCGCCTTCTTCTATTGTTAACGCGCCATAGCGGATTTTTCCGGTGACCTTTCCTGTCGCATACACCACCAATCGCTTGCGCGCGGTTAGTTCACCTTCGAACAGTCCCCGTACTTCTGCAATATCTATTTCGGCATTGCCTGAAAATACCCCGCCCTCAGCGATGCGAATGTCCCTGCTATTCATGGAGGATTCGACTCTGCCTTCGACCACCAGAATTTCGCAGTCGGTAATTTCGGTGCCTTTAAGTTTGATGTTCGGCCCCACGATGAGTTTGCTTCCTTCTTCACGCGGCGCCGGTTTTTCTGGGGACGCTGGATTCTCTGCTTTGATTTCGACTTGCTCCCTGACAGTTTCTACAGACTGATTGCCAGTTTCGTTGAAGTGGTTTTTGGTGCTAGAGCGCATAAGATTTTTTAACATGATTTTTTCCATAAATTTAAGATGGACATTCAGGTAAGCGCCGCCAGGAAAGCCTGGCCGTTGAATCAAGCATCAACGGAATGCCAGGTTGATGTGACCTTGCGCAGCGGACTGTATAGATATGTGTTCAGACACGCGCATTGCCGCACGTTCAAGCCTGTTCCCAGCAAAAGCAAAATCGCCACTCGAGGCTTTTCTGAAAGGCCTTTGACGCGGGGGGCAAAGGGTGAATATCTAAATCAGGTGGTCAGAATATAACCGGCTATTTATTCTTTGCGGATGAATAATAGTTAACCATGGGGCATCAATCAGAAACGCCCCGGTTGAGCCGGGCCTGATCGGTTTCCACGGCGACAGCCGCCTTGTGGGGTTTTTCCGGGAAGAGGGGCGCAAACCCAAACCGGCCCAGAGATTGCCTCTGGGCCGGTTTGGGTTTTGCGGGATGCTGGTTATTCTTTCTTTTGATCGCTGGCTCCAAAATAGAGCCAGGCGAGGCCGAGTATAGCTGCGATCAGGGATGAGAGCAGGATGCCAAGTTTTGCATCTTCAAACTGCTGGGGGTCTGTGAAGGCCATGCCGCCGATGAACAGAGACATGGTGAAACCGATTCCGCCTAGCCACGCCGCGCCGATAATATGGCGCCAGTTCATCCCGTGCGGCATCTTTCCCCAGCCTAGTTTCAGAATGATCCAGCAGCTGGCGCTGATACCTATGAATTTTCCAAGCACCAGGCCGAACATGACGCCCAGGGTGACCGGGGCGCTGATCGAAGCGGCAAAGTCGATGTGACTGAAATCAATCCCCGCGTTGGCAAGAGCAAAAATGGGAATAACCAGGAAAGTGACCCAGTTGCTAAGCCCATGCTCCATCCGTTGTAATGGAGCCTGGACGGCCATGGAAGCTCTTTCCACGTTTTCGGCGATGGTCGCCATCCGGTGATTGCTCAATGGGTGGTCGGGCGCATGAGGATCAAGAACGGCGGCACGAAACCCTTCTCCAAGCTCCTGCAGGCGCAGATTAAACTGCTCAGGCGAGAAAGCCGGTTTTGCCGGTATGGTGAGCGCCAGCAGAATGCCTGCCACGGTGGCGTGAAGACCGCTCAGCAGTGTCAGATACCATAGGGTGATGCCCGCAAGAATGTAGGGCAGGGAGTGGCGAATGCCGCCCCTGTTGAGCAAAATGAGCAGCGCCAGCACGGAGGCTGCCCAGGCGAGCGCAGTTCCGTTGATTTCGTGCGTGTAAAAGAGGGCAATGACGAATACCGCGCCAAGATCATCGACAATCGCAAATGCGGTTACAAAGATAATGAGTGAGCGTGGAACACGCCACGCGAGCAGGACCAGAATGCCGATGGCAAAGGCGATATCGGTGGCCATCGGAATGCCCCAGCCGGAGGCGCTGGATGTACCGTAGTTGAACATGGCATAGACCCCCGCGGGGACGACCATGCCGCCAATGGCGGCTCCAATCGGCAATGCCGCATCACGCGGGGAAGATAGCTCTCCGACCAGAATTTCCCGCTTGATTTCCAGCCCGACCAGCAGGAAAAAAAAGGCCATCAACCCGTCGTTTACCCAGTGGTGCAGGCTTTGCCTGAGTTCCCACGGCCCAATGGAAAGCGCCATGGACTGCTCCCAGAAGTGATGGAAACCCGCCCCCCACGGTGAATTGGCGATCAGGAGCGTGAGCAGTGTGGTGCCGATCAGGATGATGCCGCCGGCCGTGGTGCGCCGCAGAAAGTGCTCGAAAGGGCTGAGGACATGCCCAAACAGGGGTTCCAGTGGATACAGGAAGTTATGTCGTTTGTTCATAAGGTTTTCTGCTGGTTATGAATCTCTGGGTGGGAATAAATATTCATCATATCAGGCGAACGCTATTGGGCCGGGTCTTGCCGCAGTAGTTCCTGCGCTTCCCCGGCACTAATGTATTTCCACGGCAGAGGAAAAAGCCCGGGTACGCGTTCCATGTAGTTCCGGTAAGTTTTCCCATGGTAGACCAGCAATTTTTTTTCCTCCAGTCTGGAGCCAAAGATGAAATAGAGCGTGATCATGATGCCGGTCAGCAGCATCGAGGCATTCATGTCGCGCGTCCAGACCAGGACCAGCCCGAAAAAATACCAGGGGTGACGCACGAAGCGGTGGAACGGGGAAAGATGGAAATGTTCCTGGTCTTCCACACGCTGCGTGCGTGTGCGCAACTGGCGCAGGCCGAGAAATTCCTGTGTATCGTAATACTTCAGTGAAAGAACGAAACCCAGGCCGGCCAGCAGCGCAAGCCCATTCGCCAGCCATGCCTCGCTGCCTTGCCATTGCCAAAGCACAGGGCCCGGATGCCGGAGCATATGCCACAGGATCGGCAACAGTAGCAATACGGACAGGCTGTTGAATGCCAGCCGGTAAGCGGGCATCAGACCTGGATGCGCGACTGCCACGTGGCGCTTGACCCCGAGCGAGGCCAGTACGGAATGCAGAACAAAATAAACCAGCCAGTAACTCAGCAGCAGCGCCAGGTCATACCAGGCAGAATCAGTCATGGCGTTCTCCGGTGATTGAGGGGACTTGCCGGCTATTTTCCGGTGTTCCGGCCGCCGCCCTGATGAAATGAAAAAGGGATCAGGAAATTCCTGACCCCTTTTTGACATGGTGGGCGATACTGGGTTCGAACCAGTGACCCCTGCCGTGTGAAGGCAGTGCTCTACCGCTGAGCTAACCGCCCTGAATGCGCTCTTGATGCAGTCCACCGAGGGCGCAAATTATGCCTTTTATATGCAGGGGCGTCAAATGACCGGGTGGCCGTTTCAGCAGCATCGCCTGATGCCGTTCCACTTTCTTTCCTGCTCTCTTTGGAAGAATGTTTTCCGGTCTAATGCAGGCTCGCCCGGATGGGCCCTGGCGTGATGAACGAGGTAGCGCTCATAGGCATCGTCACCGCTTAGCCGCCGCAGGATGGCCCAGAGTTTTTTCCACATTTCAGTCGCGCACCCAGTTTTCCACCAGCCGGCTGGGCTCGTGCGCCGATTCGGTGGAGGGCGGTACCGGCCTGCCCAGCAGGTGCCGGCGGCAAACACGCAGCATGTCGAAGATGATGATCCATAGCAGCAGCACGAAGAGCAGGGTCAGCCATGCGTCGAACTGCTGGTTGAAGATCAGTTGCGGGGCGACGGCGGCTTTCTCCGGCGGCAGCTTGCCTGCGGCCAGCTTGGCGGCAAGATCGTTGGCGGCGGCAAAAAATCCGATGCGGATGTCATCGCTGGTGAGTTTTTCCCATGTGGCGGCGGTCGTGATGATCGCCAGCCAGGTCAGCGGGATGCCGGTGACCCAGGCGAATCTGAGTTTGCCGGATTTGACCAGGATGCCCGTGCCCACGGAGAGTGCGATTGCCGCCAGCATCTGGTTGGAAATGCCGAACAGCGGCCACAGGATGTTGACGCCGCCGTTGGGGTCGATCACGCCGATATAGAGGAAGTAGCCCCAGGCGGCGACGATGAGGGCGGAGCTGAGGATCACCGAGGGATACCATGATGTCCTGCCCAGGCGCGGCCACAGGTTGCCGAGAAAATCCTGCAGCATGAAGCGTCCGACGCGCGTGCCGGCATCCAGCGTGGTGAGGATGAACACCGCTTCGAACATGATGGCGAAGTGGTACCACATGGCCAGCATGCCCTGGCCGAAAGCGCTGCCGAAAATACTGGCCATGCCGACGGCCAGCGACGGCGCACCGCCGGTGCGGGCAAACAGGGTGGTTTCGCCCATGTCGCGCGCGAGCTGTTCCATTTGTTCCACTGTTACCGGGAAGCCCCAGGAAGAAATGGTGGCAACGGCCTCGGCGGCGCTCTTGCCGACCACGCCTGCCGGGCTGTTGATGGCGAAAAAGACCCCGGGATCGAGGACAGTCGCGGCGATCATGGCCATGATCGCGACGAAGGACTCGAGCAGCATGCCGCCGTAGCCGATCATGCGGATATCGCGTTCATTTGCCAGCAGTTTTGGCGTGGTGCCGGAAGCAACCAGGGCGTGAAAGCCGGAAATCGCCCCGCAGGCGACGGTAATGAATACGAAAGGAAACACGCTGCCGCCAAAAATCGGCCCGCTGCCGTCGATGAACTGGGTGATGGCGGGCATTTTGATGTCCGGCTGCATGACGATGATGGCGACGGCCAGCAACAGAATGGTGCCCAGCTTCATGAACGTGGAAAGATAGTCGCGCGGCGCAAGCAGCATCCAGACCGGCAGGATGGCGGCGAGAAATCCGTAGCCGATGACGAACCAGGCGAGGGTCAGGCCGTCGTGGTCGAAAATAGGGCGCAGGATGGCATTGCCGCCGATCCATCCGCCGCCTGCAACTGCCAGCAAAAGAAGGACAAGCCCGATGAGCGAGCCTTCCAGCACCCGGCCGGGGCGGATGTTGCGCATGTAGAGGCCGACCAGCATGGCAATGGGAATGGTGGCGGCTACGGTGGAAGTGGCCCAGGGGCTGTGTTTCATGGCGTTGACCACCACCAGCCCGAGCACGGCGATGAGGATGATCATGATCATCAGGGTGCCCACCAGCGCTGCGATGCCGCCGATCGGGCCCAGTTCGTCGCGCGCCATCTGGCCCAGGCTGCGGCCATTGCGCCGGGTGGAGAAAAACAGGGTGGTCATGTCCTGCACGCAGCCGCCCAGCACCGCACCGATGAGAATCCACAGGGTACCCGGCAGATAGCCGAACTGTGCGGCGAGCGTCGGGCCGATCAGCGGGCCGGGTCCGGCAATGGCGGCGAAATGATGGCCGAAAACAATCCAGCGGTTGGTGGGGATGAAATCTCGTCCGTCGTTGTAACGTTCAGCCGGCGTGGCGCGGGTTTCATCCAGCGTGAGTACCGAGGCGGCAATCCAGGCGGCGTAGAAGCGGTAAGCCAGCGCGTAGATACAGGCAGCGGCGGTGATCAGCCAGATGGCGTTGATCGATTCGCCACGATTGAGCGCGATACCGCTCAGGGCAAAGGCGCCAAGGATGGCAAGCAGCAGCCAGCCAGCCATGCGCACGCTGTTTGAGTTCATTCATTCCCCCTGTTATTTGCCCGCCATGATAGCAACAGCCTTGTGCGCTTGGAAACGCGTTGCGCTGCAGAAATGTCTGGCTTGATGGCAGGGATGGAAAAAGCGGACACGGCCTGGGTCCGGATTATCAACACGGCATGGTTAAACCCTTGTGGGTCATGCTAAAATTGCGGCTTTTTCCAAGCCGAGTGAAAGACCACCATGTTCAGCGCAAAAAACACCATTGCCAGCGATGATCCAGAACTGTGGCAGGCGATCGAGCAGGAACGCCAGCGCCAGGAAGATCATATCGAGCTGATTGCTTCCGAAAACTACACCAGCCCCGCCGTGATGGAAGCGCAGGGCTCGATTCTGACCAACAAATATGCTGAAGGTTATCCCGGCAAGCGCTACTACGGTGGCTGCGAATACGTGGACATCGCCGAGCAGCTGGCGATCGACCGCGTCAAGAAATTGTTTGGTGCCGAAGCGGCCAACGTGCAGCCCAATTCCGGATCGCAGGCGAATCAGGCCGTTTTCATGGCCTTCCTCAAGCCCGGCGACACCATCATGGGCATGAGCCTGGCCGAGGGCGGTCACCTCACCCATGGCATGGCGCTCAACATGAGCGGCAAGTGGTTCAATGTCGTTGCCTACGGTCTCACCGAAAAGGAAGAAATCGACTACGACAAAATGGAGGCTTTGGCGCATGAGCACAAGCCCAAGCTGATCATCGCTGGCGCCTCGGCCTATGCGCTGAAAATCGATTTCGCGCGCTTCGCCAAGGTGGCCAAGGCTGTCGGTGCGATTTTCATGGTCGACATGGCGCATTATGCCGGGCTGATTGCTGCTGGTGTTTACCCCAACCCGGTCCCCTTTGCCGACGTGGTGACCACGACCACGCACAAGACACTGCGGGGGCCAAGGGGCGGCGTCATCCTCATGAAGGCGGAGCACGAAAAGGCGATTAATTCGGCCATCTTCCCCGGATTGCAGGGCGGTCCGCTGATGCATGTCATCGCCGGCAAGGCGGTGGCCTTCAGGGAAGCCGCGAGCAAGGAGTTCAAGCATTACCAGGAACAGGTGATCGCCAATGCGCTGGTAATGTGCAAGGTGCTTACCGAGCGTGGTTTGCGCATCATTTCCGGCCACACCGAGTCGCATCTCTTCCTGGTCGATCTGCGCGCCATGAAACTCACCGGCAAGGAAGCCGAAGCCGCGCTGGGCAAGGCGCACATCACGGTGAACAAGAATTCCATCCCCAACGATCCGGAAAAGCCCTTCGTCACCAGCGGCATCCGTATCGGCACGCCGGCCATGACCACCCGCGGTTTCAGGGAAATCGAAGCCGAGCAGCTGGCCAACCTGATCGCCGATGTGCTGGCTGCACCCGCCGATGAGGCTGTACTGGCGCGCGTTGCCAAGGAAGCCACGGCAATGTGTGCGAAGTTTCCGGTGTATGGATAGGGCGGTAATGAGTGATGGGGAATGGGTGATGGGGCCAAACGTCTCCCGATCCCCAATTGCCCATTACCCATTACCCATTACCAAGAAATGAAGTGCCCCTTCTGCGGCGACGCCGATACTCAGGTCATTGATTCCCGCGTCAGCGAGGAAGGTGATAGCGTGCGCCGCCGCCGTCGCTGCGCGAGCTGCGAGAAGCGCTTTACCACCTACGAGATGGCGGAACTCCGGATGCCGGCGGTGGTGAAGCAGAATGGCAGCCGCGAGGAATTCAGCCGCGAAAAAATTCGCACCAGTTTCATGCGCGCCCTCAACAAACGCCCGGTTTCCACCAGTTTGGTGGACGGTGCCATCCAGCATATCGAGCAGAAAATGCTGAGTCTGGGGGAGCGTGAAATTCCTTCCCTGCAGGTGGGGGAAATGGTGATGAACGAATTGCGCAAGCTGGACAAGGTGGCCTACATCCGCTTTGCCTCGGTGTATCGCAGCTTCGAGGATGTGGATGATTTCCGCGACGTGATTCAGGATCTGGACAAGTAACTTGAGTTTTTCAGCAGCCGATCACGATTTCATGGCGCAGGCGCTGCGCCTCGCCGAGCGCGGCCTGTATACGGCCACGCCCAACCCCCGCGTCGGTTGCGTCATCGTGCGTGACGGCAGTGTGGTCGGGGAAGGCTGGCACGTGTGTGCTGGCGAGCCTCATGCCGAGATTCATGCCCTGCAGCAGGCGGGTGAGTTGGCGCGGGGCGCAACGGTTTATGTGACGCTGGAGCCGTGCAGCCATCACGGGCGCACGCCGCCCTGTGCGGACGCTCTGGTCAAGGCGGGTGTCGCCCGCGTGGTGATGTCCATGCTGGACCCTAATCCGCTGGTTTCTGGTGCTGGCCTGAAAACGCTGGCTGCGGCAGGCATCCAGGTCGAATGCGGCCTGCTTGAACAGGCCGCCAGTGAACTCAATATCGGCTTTGTGTCGCGCATGCGGCACGGACGGCCATGGCTGCGCCTGAAAGTGGCGGCCACGCTGGATGGCAAGACGGCGCTCGGCAATGGCGTCAGCCAGTGGATTACCGGCCCGGATGCGCGGCGCGATGCGCATCGCTGGCGCGCCCGCTCCTGTGCCATGCTGACCGGTATCGGTACCGTACTGCATGACGATCCGTCCTTCAATGTGCGCGATATCGAAACCTCGCGCCAGCCGCTCAAGGTGGTGGTAGATGCCAACCTGAGCATGCCGCTGGATTCGAAAATGCTTTCCGGCGCGCCGCTGCTGGTGGCGACCGGCTGCGATGAAGAAGACCGTATCCAGGCCTTGCGCGCGGCTGGCGCCGAGGTGCTGGTGCTGCCGGCGCAGCATGGCCAGATCGATCTGGCGCGCCTGATGCGGGAACTCGGGCAGCGTGGTTGCAATGAAATCACGGTCGAGGCGGGCAAGGTGCTGAATGGTGCGCTGTTGCAGGCCGGAGTCGTGGACGAACTGGTGTTCTATCTCGCCCCCATGCTGTTCGGCGACAAGGCGCGCGGCATGTTCGGCCTGCCGGATATCGAGGCCATGGATCAGCGCCAGGAACTGGATATCCGCGACCTGCGCATGGTGGGCCAAGATATGCGCATCGTGGCGCGCTTGAAAGGAAAATCATAATGTTTACCGGCATCATCCAGGCAGTAGGGAAAATCACCGTCATCGAACCATTGCAGCAGGGTGTGCGTCTCTCCATAGAGGCGGGCGGCCTGGACATGAGCGACGTGGCGCTGGGCGACAGCATCGCCGCCAACGGCGTCTGCCTGACGGTGATCGAGAAAATCGCTGACGGCTACAAGGTCGATGTCTCACGCGAGACGCTGAATTGCACCGCAGGGCTGGGCGAAATCGGCGAGGTCAACCTGGAAAAGGCGCTGCGCCTGTCAGACCGCCTGGGCGGTCATCTGGTCAGCGGTCATGTGGATGGCGTGGGTAAAGTGATCCGCTTCGAGCCGGTCGGCGAGTCGCATGAACTGGTGATTCGCGCACCGAAAACACTGGCGCGCTATATCGCCCACAAGGGTTCGATTACAGTCAACGGGGTGAGCCTGACAGTCAACTGGGTGAAGGAGGAAGACTTCAGTATCAACCTGATTCCCCACACCCTTCAGGCCACCAATTTCAAACATCTGTGCGCCGGCAAGCCGGTCAACCTGGAAGTCGATCTGGTGGCGCGCTATCTCGAAAGAATGCTGAGTTACGGCAAGGAATCCCAATGAGTACGAACATAAGCCCGATTCAAGACATTATCGCCGACTTCAAAGCCGGCAAGATGGTCATCCTGGTAGACGAGGAAGACCGCGAGAACGAGGGCGACCTGGTCCTGGCGGCAGAGTTCGTGACGCCGGAGGCGATCAATTTCATGGCCAGGCACGGCCGCGGCCTGATCTGCCTGACCCTGACCGAAGCACGCTGCCGCCAGCTCGATTTGCCGCTCATGGTGTCGAGCAACAAGGCGCCGCTGGGCACCAACTTCACCGTTTCGATCGAGGCGGCAGAAGGCGTGACTACCGGCATTTCCGCGGCTGACCGTGCCAAGACTGTTCTGGCTGCGGTGAAAAAGGATGCCGGGCCGAATGATGTGGTCCAGCCCGGCCACATCTTCCCGCTCAAGGCGCAGAATGGCGGCGTGCTGGTGCGCGCCGGCCACACCGAAGCAGGTTGCGATCTGGCCGCCCTGGCGGGGCTGGAGCCGGCAGCGGTGATCTGCGAAATTCTCAAGGAAGACGGCGAGATGGCCCGCCTGCCGGATTTGCTGGAATATGCCAAACAGCACGATCTCAAGATTGGCACCATCGCCGACCTGATCCACTACCGCAGCCAGACCGAAAGCCTGGTGGAGCGCGTGGCGGAGAAAACCGTGCAAACCGCCTACGGCGAATTCCAGCTGGTGACTTATCACGACAAGACTGCCAATGAAGTACACCTGGCACTGGTCAAAGGCGAAATCAGGGCCGGAGAAGAAACCCTGGTGCGGGTGCATGAGCCATTGTCGGTGATGGATTTTATCGATACCACCAGTTTCGAGCATTCTTTCAGCGTGCATCAGGCATTACAGGCTGTGGCCGAAGCCGGCAAGGGTGTGATCGTGCTGATGCGCCGTGGCGGGGAAACTTCCCCCGACCTGCTGGCACGCATCCAGCGCAGCGAGCCCAAGACCCCCGCTAAGGTGGACTTGCGCAATTACGGTATCGGCGCACAGATCCTGCGCGATCTCAATGTCACCAAAATGCGCCTCCTCGCGCTGCCGCGCAAGATGCCGAGCATGATGGGCTTCGATCTTGAAGTGACCGGCTACTACGAACCGAAACAGGAGAACTGAGATGGGAACCCCCAATAAACTGCCTGAATGCCATCCCGAGCTGAATGGTGCCGGTCTGAAAATCGGCATTGCCATGAGCCGTTTCAACATTGATGTGTGCGAGGGCTTGCTGGGTGCCTGCGTGACAGAGTTGCTCAAGCTGGGTGTGGCCAAGGAAGATGTTTTTCTTGCTACCGTGCCTGGCGCACTGGAAATCCCGCTGGCGTTGCAGAAAATGGCGCAAAGCAGCAAATTCGATGCGCTGGTGGCGCTGGGCGCGATTATCCGCGGCGAAACCTACCATTTCGAGCTGGTTGCCAACGAGTCCGGCAGCGGTGTGACCCGTGTCATGCTGGATAGCGGACGGCCCATCGCCAATGCCATCCTGACGGTGGAGAACGATGAGCAGGCCCTGGCCCGCATGGCGGAAAAAGGTGCGGATGCGGCGCGGGTGGTGGTCGAGATGGTTAATCTGCTGAAGAAAATCTGAATAGGCGTCACATGAAAAAAAACCGTCGCAAAGCACGCGAACTCGCAGTCCAGGGTCTTTACCAGCGCCAGCTTACCGGCGATGCGGTAGAAACGATCGAAGCCCAGTTGCGCGAGCATGAAGAATTCGAAAAGATTGACGGCGAGCATTTCTCCGCCATCCTGCGCGGCACGGTCAAGGATGTGGTCAATCTGGAAGGCAAACTGCAGCCCTGTCTGGATCGTCCCCTGGAAGATCTGAGCCCGGTTGAGCGCGCGGTCCTGCTGGTGGCAACCTATGAATTTGTGCATCACGTGGAAATCCCTTACCGCGTGGTAATCAACGAAGCCATCGAACTGGCCAAGAGCTTTGGCGGGACGGATGGCTACAAGTACGTCAACGGCGTGCTCGACAAACTGGCTGTCAGCGAACGGGCTGTTGAGGTTAACGCGGCGAAAGCCAAGTAAGAAACCCCTGAATTTATACCGGATTTGCTACTCCGGTTTCCTCCGCCGCCCTGCTCTGGCTATAATCGGGCTTATGGCGAATAAACTCCGTTACGGCGATTATCTCGGCGCTGTGCGTCACCGGCAGCGCAAGCTCAGTTACAACGAGGTCGTTGCCCACACCCGGCTTTATCCGCGCAAAACGAAATTACGGCTGCGCGATTTGTATCGCCTGCTGGCACCCTATATTGGTGTGCGTTTTGCCGAGCAATTGATGGCGGTCGTACCGCTGGCTTCGTTTCTGGTGCTGTTCGAGCTTGGTGTATTGCACACCGAGGTCAGCGGCTGGGAAAGCATCGCCCTTGGCATGGCAGCGGTGATCTGCGGCCTGATGCTGTTCATGGAAGGGGTCAAGCGCGGTCTCATGCCATTCAGCGAAAATATCGGCTATACCATGCCGGGTAAATTCTCCACGCCGAAAGTGTTGGGCGTTGCCTTCGTCCTCGGGGTGATGGCGACCCTTGCAGAGCCTGCCATCGGCGCACTCAGGGCGGCAGGCAGCCTGGTCAGCAGGGAGTCCACGCCCTATCTGCATCTGTTGCTCAATGACCGTTCGGATCTGCTGGTGCTGGCGGTGGGGTTCGGCGTCGGCCTGGCCGTTCTGGTCGGCATGCTGCGCTTCATCTATGGCTGGCGCCTGAAGTCGCTGATTATCGCCACCCTGGTGCCCTGTCTCAGCCTGACCCTGTTTTTTTCCATGGATAGCCGGCTGGAGCCGCTCATCGGGCTGGCGTGGGATTGTGGTGCGATCACCACCGGGCCGGTCACAGTGCCGCTGGTGCTGGCCATTGGTATTGGCGTATCCGCCGCTACCAGCAAGGAAGATAACCCGCTCTCCGGCTTTGGTATTGTCACCCTGGCATCGCTGTTTCCACCCATTGCCGTGATGTCGCTTGGCCTGGCACTTTCGTTGGGTGATTTTCCGGTGCTGGAGGCCGCCTCCAGTATTGCCGTCTCTCCTGCATGGTACGAGCGCGCTCCCTTCGATGACATTATTGCCGCGCTGCGTGCCATTCTGCCGCTGACCCTTTTTCTCTGGCTGGTGCAGCACTGGTGGCTGAAGAACCCGGTGAAGGGCGGGAAAATTCTGGTGTATGGCATTACGCTCGCGGTGCTGGGCATGATGCTTTTCAATGTCGGTCTGGATTATGGTCTGACGCCCCTGGGCGGACAGGCGGGCGGGATGGTGCCGGCTGCTTTCGCCCCGTTCCCGTCTGTACAGGGGTCTCCCCTGTATCCCTACTGGATGGGGATCGTCGTTGCCCTGCTGTTTGCCCTGCTGCTCGGTTTTGGCGCCACGCTGGCGGAACCTGCGCTGAACGCCATGGGGATCACGGTGCAGAATCTGACCGATGGCGCTTTTACCAAAAAACTGCTGATTCGCGCGGTGGCAGCGGGGGTCGGCCTGGGCGTGGCGCTGGGGGTGGCGAAGGTGATTTTTTCGATTCCGATCGTGCTTCTGCTCATTCCGGCTTATCTGTTCACCCTGGCCCTGACGGTGATATCCAGCGAGGAATATGTCAATCTGGCCTGGGATAGTGCCGGAGTGACTACCGGCCCTGTAACCGTTCCCCTGGTTCTGGCTCTGGGGCTGGGTCTGGGAAAAACAGTCGGTGCCCAGGATGGGTTCGGAATTCTGGCCATGGCTTCGGTCGGCCCGATTATGAGCGTGCTCTGTACCGGGTTGTGGATCCGGTGGCGGGTAAAAAGAAACAGCCTGATTCTCGAAAGGAATAACCACGCATGAATGAGGACATCATTGTGCTGACCGATGTCGTGCTGATTACCGTCATCGTCCAGCGCGGCGTGGCGGATACGGTAGTGCACGCAGCCCAGAAGGCAGGCGCGCAGGGCGCGACGATTTTTTATGCGCGCGGCACCGGGGTGCGTCAGCGCCATCTGGGTGTGCTCGGGGTGGTGGTCAACGCGGAGAAGGAAGTGGTGTATATCGTGGCTTCCAGCGATCAGGCCGACCGGATTTTCGAGAGCATATTCGTGGCGGCCAAGCTCGATACGCCCGGGATGGGCATGATTTACATGACTCATCTGGAAAAAATGGCAACCTATGTGCCCCATGATCTGATTGCCAGGATGGGCAGCCATGAGTGATGCCGGCCAGCTCCAATCTTATAAGGTGATCACCTGCTTTTTGCCGGCAGGAAAAGGCAAGGAAGTGCTGGACGATCTGCGCAAGCAGAAAGGGGTATACAGCGGTTTTGTTCATCACGCACGTGGCGCGGGGGTCGACAGCGGACGCGACAACAAGGCGCAGTTCTATGTGGAGCGGGAGGTCATCACCGTGCTGGCACCTGTGGCACAGGCTGACGAGGTATTCGAGTTCCTGTATTTCAACGCCGGCCTGGATCAGCCGCACGCGGGTATGGTCCTGATGGAAAAGGCCATACGCGGGATGATGTGCAACCTTAACCCGGAAGCGATGGATGAACGCTGAGTGAGGTGCCTGAAGCACGGGGGCGGATTCCAGCCTGCCCCCGTGATCGCCGCCTCTTTCGGATCTATTTCTTGTCAGACACCGGGCAGGTCTTGATCCCCAGCAGGGTGTACGCCGGGCACCAGCCCATCAGACCCGTCACCAACGGCACCACGCCGATCCAGCCCCACACGCCGATCACGCCGGACAGGCTCAGGCCGATCAGGGCTGCACCTGCAACGATACGTAAAATTTTGTCGATGTTGCCTACATTCTTGTTCATTTCGTTCTCCTGGTTGAATGAAGCAATGCTTTGCTTCGGGTTTGAGGCGAAACTACGCTACAGCAGGAATATGGTGGCGAGACCGAGAAAAATAAAGAACCCACCGCTATCGGTGACGGCTGTGATCAGCACGCTCGACCCGACTGCGGGGTCGCGCCCGAATTTGTGCATGACCAGAGGGATGAGCACCCCCATGGTCGCCGCCAGCAGAAGGTTGAGCGCCATGGCGCCCGCCATGACCATGCCCAGCGCTGCATTGCTGTACAGGGCGTAGGCCAGCAGGCCGAGGATGGAACCCCAGATCAGGCCATTGAGCAGGCTGACGCCGATTTCCTTGATAAACAGTTTGCGCATGCTGCTGGGGTGAATCTGCCCCAGCGCCAGGCCGCGCACGATCATGGTAATGGTCTGGTTGCCGGAGTTGCCGCCGATGCCGGCAACGATGGGCATCAGTGCCGCAAGGGCGACGATTTTTTCGATCGAGCCTTCGAACACGCCGATCACGCGCGAGGCGATGAACGCCGTCACCAGATTGATCGCCAGCCAGGTCCAGCGGTTCCGCATGGATTTCCATACCGAAGCGAACATGTCTTCCTCCTCGCGCAAGCCCGCCAGGGCCAGCACGTCGCCCTCGGCTTCCTCGCGGATGAAGTCCATCATGACGTCCACTGTCAGGCGGCCCACCAGCCGGTTGCGGGCGTCCACTACCGGCGCGGTCACCAGGTCGTAGCGCTCGAAAGCGGAGGCTGCATCGCTGGCCTTGTCTTCGGCATTGAAAACCACCGGGTCGTCCGCCATGAGCGTCGCCACCTGCACGTCCGGATTGTGCAGCAGCAGGCGTTTCAGGGGCAGCACTCCGCGCAGCCTGTCGTTGTGGTCCACGACAAACAGTTTGTCGGTATGGCTGGGCAACTCGCCCAGCGTCCGCAGATGCTTAAGCACATCCTCCAGCGTCATGTCGCTGCGGATGAATACCATGTCGAAATCCATCAGTGCACCCACGGTGCCTTCCGGATAGGACAGGGCAGATTGAAGCTGGGCCTGTTCTTTCTTGTCGAGTGACTTGAACAGATCCTCGATGACCTCGCGCGGCAGATCGGGCGCAAGGTCGGCAATCTCATCAGTATCCAGATGCTCTGCCGCAGCCCGCAGCTCGGCGGTATCCATGGTGGCGATGAGCGATTCGCGCACCGCGTCCGACACTTCCAGCAGGATGTCGCCATCGCGGTCTGCCCGCACCAGTTCCCATACCACCAGACGCTGGTCGAACGGCAGCGCTTCGAGGATGTAGGCGACGTCGGCCGGATGCAGCGCGTCCAGCGTGTTCTGCAGTTCAGACAGGTTCTGCTTGTGCACCAGTTGCTGCACCAGATCGTGGCGCGGCATATCCTGTTTGTTGACCAGCGATTCCACCAGCTCATGCTTGTGCAATAGCTCGACCACGCGCTTCAGGCTCTCCTGAACGCTTTCGTGCGGGGCGTTTTGATGGTTATCTTGCATGGCGGGTTCGCTGGCTACGGTACGAAGCATCTATTATAGGTGCGGCATTACTCAGGGTTCTATCTTTATGTGCCGAGGGCGGGCACCGAATATCGCTGATCCTATCCTGACGATGGTGGCGCCTTCTGCAATTGCGGATTCCAGATCGTTCGACATGCCCATCGACAGGGTGTCGAGCTGAAAGTTCTGCCGGTTCAGCTTTTCCAGCAACTCGCGTACGGCCCGGAACTGCTTTTTCTGCAGGGCGATATCGTCTGTCGCAGCGGGGATGGCCATCAGCCCGCGCAGTTGCAGCTGCGGCAAGGTGTTTACATAAGCCGCCAGCGCTTCCAGTTCCTGTGGAGCGACGCCGCCCTTGCTGGCCTCGCCGCTCACATTGACTTCGATGCATACCTGCAGTGGTGGCAGATGTGCCGGCCTGGCGGAGGACAGGCGGTCGGCGATCCTGGCCCGGTCCACACTGTGCACCCAGCTGAATTGCTCGGCGACCAGGCGCGTCTTGTTGCTCTGCAAGGGGCCGATGAAATGCCACTCCAGCGGCAAACCGGAAAGGGCCGTAATTTTTGCCACGGCTTCCTGCACATAACTTTCGCCAAACGCGGTCTGTCCTGCCTGGAAAGCTTCTTTCACGGCTTCTGCGGGGACGGTTTTGCTGACCGCCAGCAGGCGGATGTCATGTGGTGATCTTCCTGCCTGCAAAGCCGCACTTTCGATGCATTGTTTAACGGCTTGCAAGGCGCTTATGATTGTTGTCATAATGGCTCTGTCTATCGGTCATGGAACCGGTCCTGGAACCGCACTTAGGGGATTATAAATGGAAATCTCGGATCTACTCGCCTTCTCGGTCAAGAACAAGGCCTCGGATCTTCACCTCTCCGCGGGATTGCCCCCGATGATCCGCGTAAACGGCGACGTGCGGCGCATTAACGTGGATTCGATGGACCACAAGGGCGTTCACGGCATGGTGTATGACATCATGAACGACGGCCAGCGCAAGTTCTACGAAGAAAATCTGGAGGTCGATTTTTCCTTCGAAATCCCGGGGCTGGCCCGTTTCCGCGTCAATGCCTACAATCAGAACCGGGGTGCTGCAGCAGTATTCCGTACCATTCCATCGAAAGTCCTGACGCTCGAACAGCTCAATTGCCCGCCGATTTTCAAGGATATTTCCGAACAGCCGCGCGGCATCGTGCTGGTTACCGGGCCGACCGGCTCCGGCAAGTCCACCACCCTGGCGGCAATGATCAACCACATCAACGAAAATGAGTATGGCCACATCCTGACGGTGGAAGACCCGATCGAATTCGTACATGAAAGCAAGCGCTGCCTGATCAACCAGCGCGAGGTCGGGCCGCATACTCTGTCTTTCTCCAATGCGTTGCGCTCGGCGCTGCGGGAAGACCCGGACATTATCCTGGTGGGCGAGATGCGCGACCTTGAGACCATCCGCCTGGCGCTAACTGCGGCTGAAACCGGTCACCTGGTGTTCGGCACCCTGCATACCAGTTCGGCTGCCAAGACCATTGACCGGATCATCGACGTGTTCCCGGCAGCGGAAAAGGAAATGGTGCGCTCCATGCTGTCCGAATCGCTGCGCGCGGTTATCGCCCAGACCCTGCTGAAAACCAAGGACGGCAGCGGGCGGGTTGCAGCGCACGAAATCATGATCGGGACGCCGGCGATCCGGAACCTGATCCGTGAAAACAAGATTGCCCAGATGTACTCCGCCATCCAGACCGGCCAGAATATCGGCATGCAGACACTTGACCAGTGCCTGACCGACCTGGTCCGGCGCAATGTCGTTGCGCCGAATGAAGCGCGTACCAAGGCGATGAATAAAGAAAGCTTCGGCGGCTAAAAGCAGGAACCGCATAACGCCCTCCGCAATCCTTCCCCACTTGCAGGGTGGGCCGAGGGGGGTAAGCATACAAAGGAAACACCATGGAACGCGAACAGGCCCAGAAATTCATGCACGATCTGCTGCGGCTGATGCTCAGCAAGAAGGCCTCCGACCTGTTTATTACCGCCGGTTTCCCGCCTGCCATCAAGGTGGATGGCAAGGTGACCCCCGTTTCCAACCAGACGCTCACGCCAGCACATACGCAGGAACTGGCGATGGCGATCATGAACAGCAAGCAGGCTTCCGAGTTCGAATCCACCAAGGAATGCAACTTCGCCATCAGCCCGCCGGATATTGGCCGTTTCCGCGTCAATGCCTTCGTGCAGCAGTCGCGTATAGGGCTCGTCCTGCGGACGATTACGGCCAAGATTCCGAAATTCGAGGAGCTCGGCCTGCCCGAGGTGCTCAAGGATGTCGCCATGACCAAGCGTGGTCTGGTGATTTTTGTCGGCGGCACGGGTTCCGGAAAATCCACCTCTCTGGCAGCGATGGTGGGTTATCGTAATGAAAACAGCTTCGGCCACATCATCACCATCGAAGACCCGGTGGAATACGTACACGAGCACAAGAACTGCATCGTGACCCAGCGCGAGGTCGGGGTGGACACCGACAACTGGTTTGCCGCGCTCAAGAACACCTTGCGTCAGGCACCGGATGTGATCCTGATCGGTGAGATCCGCGATCGCGAAACCATGGATTACGCCATCGCCTTTGCCGAGACCGGCCACCTGTGCCTTTCCACCCTGCATGCCAACAGCACCAATCAGGCGCTGGACCGGATTATCAACTTTTTCCCGGAAGAGCGCCGGGACCAGTTGCTGATGGACCTTTCACTCAATCTCAAGGCATTTGTTTCACAACGCCTGATCCCGATGAAGGAAGGCAAGGGGCGTGCCGCTGCGATCGAGATCATGCTTAATTCACCACTGATCTCGGACCTGATTTTCAAAGGGGATGTGCACGAGATCAAGGATGTCATGTCTCGCTCGCGCGAACTGGGCATGCAGACTTTCGACCAGTCGCTGTTTGAGCTATACGAGGCTGGCTACATCAGTTACGAGGACGCGCTGCGCAATGCGGATTCAGTCAATGACCTGCGCCTCAAGATCAAATTGCACGGGCAGGAGTCCAAGGACAAGGATCTGATGTCCGGTATCGATCATCTCGGTATTGTGTAAGGGCAGGTGAGCAGTGAGCAGTACTATGATCTTGCTAACCGCTAACCGCTAACCGCTAACCGCTAACCGCTAACCGCTAACCGCTAACCGCACTTCTCCCGTCGCATCCCACCAGCAACCATCCTGTATTCAAACAGGCGGCATTCCAGCGGGCCGTTAAAAAGCGGGATGCGCCGTGAGGCGGAAAGCCGGATCAGTTTCGCCAGCCGGAAATCGGCGGTAAAGAAATAGGCGCGCCAGCCGGTGAATCTCTGCTTCAGTGCATGGCCCAGTTCCGGGTACATGGCCGCAAGTTCTTCCTGTTCGCCTATTCTCACGCCGTAGGGCGGGTTGGTCACCAGCACGCCTTGTGGCGAGGGGGCCGGTATTTCCAGTGCGTTGCACTGTTTGAGCTGTACCGCGTCCAGCAGGCCGGCGGTTTCGAGGTTTTCGCGTGCCACTTTCAGCACGTCGCCATACAAATCGCTGCCGTAAATATGGCAGAATTGTGCTGGTTTACGCCGCGCCCCGGCTTGCTGGCGCAGTTTTTCCCAGGTTTGCTCATCGAAATTCTTCAGTTTTGTAAAAGCAAACGCACGTCCCAGTCCTGGTGCGATATCGAGCGCCATTTGCGCCGCTTCCATGAGGAAAGTGCCGCTGCCGCACATCGGGTCAAGCAGGGTTTCGCCCGGCTGCCAGCCGGAAAGGTGCAGAATGCCTGCGGCCAGGTTCTCGCGCAGCGGCGCCTCCACGGATGCGCGACGCAGGCCGCGTTTGAACAGCGCCGGACCGGAAGTGTCGAGGTAAAGCGCAAAATTTTCTTCTTCGAGAAAGGCGTGGATGCGCAGGTCCGGTTCGTGGGTATCGATGCTCGGTCGTTCGCCGGTCTGGTTGCGGAACTTGTCGCAAACTGCATCCTTGATTTTGAGCGTGATGAAGTCCAGGCTTTGCAGAGGGCAGCGCTTGGCACTGACCTTGACCATGATGGTGCGTGAGTTTTCGAACCAGTCCTGCCAGGGCAGGGCGTAAGCGGCCTTGTAAATGTCTTCTTCGCGGCGGTAGCGGCCGCTGCCCACGCGCCACAGGATGCGGCTGGCAATGCGGCTTTCCAGGTTGGCGCGGTAGCACAGTTCGAACGGTCCGCTGAATGCGGCCCCGCCATCGGTGGCTTGCAGTCCGGATGCGCCCAGCGCTTCCAGTTCGGCGACAAGTACGCTTTCCAGTCCGCGCGGACAGGGGGCGAAGAAATTTTCAGGCATGGTGCAAAAATCTGATAATGAGGGAAGCTGGAATATACACTAATCAGCTATCTGCTTGCTGGAGACAGGAATTTCTATGACCAATCTGGCCCAATTGCTGGTCCGGCATCATTCCACGCCGGAAAAAATGCTCTACAGCCAGTATGAGGGAGAGTCATGGCACGATTACTCGGCTGCCGAAGTCTCCCGGCTGGCTGCGCGCTGGCAGCAGGCCCTGCGCCGCGAAGGGCTGGAGACCGGTGACCGGGTGGCCCTGTGCCTGAAGAACGGGGTGAACTGGGTGGCGCTGGATCTGGCTGCCCTGGGCCTGGGGCTGGTGGTGGTGCCGCTGTATCTGGAAGATAATGCGGAAAACATCGCCTGGTGCGTGCGCGATTCGGGGGCGCGTCTGCTGGTGCTGGAGAGTGCGCGTCAGTGTCAGGCGCTGCAGGCATTTTCGGCCGATCTCCCGCCTATGGTGTGCGTGCAGGATGGTGTTGCAGGCGGCGTCGCTCTGGCGAACTGGCTGCCACCCTCTGCCGTAGCGGAGTTTGAGGCGCAACCCCTGGCGCCAGAGGCACTGGCCACTATCGTCTATACATCAGGCACCACCGGCCGTTCCAAGGGCGTCATGCTGTCCCACGGCAATATTCTGGCCAACGTTGCCGCCGCAAGCGAAGTGGTGAGTCTGCATGGCGACGATAGCCTGCTGTCGCTGTTACCCCTGTCGCACATGTTCGAGCGTACCTGCGGTTATTACCTGCCGCTGGCAGCCGGTATCAAAGTGGCCTACGCGCGTGGCATCCAGCAAATCGGCGAGGATCTCGCCCATCACCACCCTACGGTGATGATCGCAGTGCCCCGGGTATTCGAGCGCTTTCTGGCACGGCTGGAAAAGGTACTGTCCGAATCCCTGGTCAAGCATGCCCTGTTTCGCCTGACAGTTCATCTGGGCTGGCGCCGTTTCAAGGGGCAGGCCAGTGGGCCGGAGAAAATGCTTTATGCCCTGCTACAGCGGATCGTCGCTGCGCCGGTTCTGGCGCGTTTGGGTGGGCGCCTCGCCCTTGCAGTGGTGGGTGGTGCCAAGGTGGAACTGCGTATTGCGCGCACTTTTATCGGTCTCGGGCTTAACATGATCCAGGGTTACGGCCTCACCGAAGCAGCGCCGGTAGTAGCGGCAAATCGTGAACGGGACAATGATCCCGAGACGGTTGGCGCGCCGCTGGCGCAGGTCGAAACCCGCATCAACACGGTGGGTGAACTGCTGGTGCGCGGCCCTTCGGTGATGCTGGGTTACTGGAATAACCCGGAAGCGACCGCAAATATCCTGGATGCCGATGGCTGGCTCAATACGGGTGACCTGGCCAGGATGAGGGATGGCAAGATCATCATCAGCGGGCGCAGCAAGGATATTCTGATCCTCTCCAATGGCGAGAAAGCTTCACCCCAGGACGTGGAAACCGCCATCCTTGACGACCCGCTGTTCGAACAGGTGATGCTGGCCGGTGAAGGTAAGCCTTTCTTCGCTTTGCTGGCAGTGACCCAGGAACAGGACGAGAAAGTACTGCTCCGGCGCGCCAATGCGCAGTTGAAGGCTTTTCCCCGCTATGTGAGAGTGCGCCGCGTGATCGCTGTCAGTGAGCTATGGACGGTCGAAAACGGGCTCCTGACGCCGACCCAGAAAGTCAGACGCAAGGCGGTAGAAGAGCGCTACCAGCAGCAAATCATGCAGCTTTATCCGCGCTAAAAAGGCTTCACCACCACCAGAATGACCGTTGCACTCAGAATCAGCACGGGCAGTTCGTTGAACCAGCGGTAGAAGATATGGCTGCGACGGTTGCGCTGCCGGGCAAAGTCTTCCACCAGCTTGCCGCAGTAGAGATGGTAAACCATCAGAACGACCACCAGCACCAGCTTGGCTTGCAGCCAGCCGCCACTGAATCCGTAGCCCAGCCACAGCCAGGTGCCGAGTGCCAGCGCCAGAACGGCCAGCGGGGTCATGAAACGGTACAGCTTGCGCTCCATCAGCGTCAGGCGCTCTGCCGTCGCCGCATCCACATCCATGGCATGATTCACGAACAGCCTGGGCAGATAAAACAGCCCGGCAAACCAGGAAACGATGAAGATGATGTGGAAGGCTTTGATCCAGAGCATGAGGACGTTGCAACTTGTACGGTAAGATGGGTGCTGATTATACGCCCAGAGGATTCCTGTGACACAAGCTGCTTGCCTGGCTGATTTTCCTGGATGCTGATGGTGAAAAAATTATCCGCATGGTTTAAGGCGATCAAGTGGCGCCCGGATGTCTGGACACTATTGCTGCTCGGCGCCATCGTGTATGTGTGGTTTCGCCCACCGGCCTGGGTCAGCGATCTTGACCGGAATGCGCCTGTGTTGCAGGTTCGATTGCTGAACGGGAGCATGGTGAGTCTGGAACAGCTGCGCGGCAAAGTGGTGCTGGTAAATTTCTGGGCAACCTGGTGCCCGTATTGCCGCCATGAGATGCCGGCGATGGAGGAATTTTATACGGACTATCGTGATCGCGGCTTCGAGATTCTGGCTTTGAGCCAGGACGATGCCGCAGCCACAGTAGTTGAGTTCATGGCGAAGGAGGGCTATCGCTTCCCGGTGGCGATGGCCGATGCATCCAGTGGTTCGGCTTTCGGCGGGGTGAGCCGCCTGCCGACCTCTTTCGTGATCGACAAGCGGGGTGTGGTGCGCCATAAGATCAGCGGCCAGGTTCACTATGCGCGGCTCAAGGGACTGATCGAGCCGCTGCTGGCAGAGTGATAGCCCCCTAGGTCTTGTTGCCCGAGCGCAGATTCTCCAGGCTTTTTTCCATTTCACGCTTGTAGGCGATAAAACCCATCTCCGGGGGCGGCGCGCCGAGCCGTACGATAACGGCGGTGACCTGGCCGCGCAGGTGGGCGGCATGGGTCATGATGTGGGCAAGCGCATCGCGTACCCAGATTTGACTCTGCTGGTCTTGTGTATTGATATAGTTGATCTGCGCATCGAAAAAGCTTTCTGGTTGCGCTTCCAGCCAGCGTTGTGCTTCCCGGAATTCAAGCCGGAGTGCGTTCTTGAGTTCCTTCCAGTCGGCAACATAGAGCTCTTCCCGCCCGGTACCCTGGTTATCTCCCTTGAGCCGGGACATCCAGTTGCGCGTCACGACGAGGATGTGGTTCAGGGTCTTGTGGATATTCTCGAATACCATGCCCTGATTATCCTGGCGGGCTGCCTCGTCGAGCACATCCACCGCTGCGAACAGGGCGTCGTTGGCCCAGTGCTGATAATCGGTCTGGTAAACGAAATGTTTTTTCAGCGTGTTCATCATGCTGCACCTCCCAACTGTTGTTCCAGTAGTGTATGTAGTTTGTCGAAATCCAGCTCGCCCAGCGTCTGCTGGAGAATATGCCCATCCTTCCCGATAATGAAAGTAGTCGGCGTCAGTTTGACCTGATTGAATGCCTGGGCTGCCTTGCCGTCGGTATCCAGGGCGATGGTAAAAGGCAGGGCATTCTGCCGGGTGTAATTGCGCACGTACTCCGGCGGGTCATAACTCATGGCCACAGCCACGACTTCCAGACCGCGGTCATGAAATTTGCGCCAGGTTTCTGCCAGATGGGGCATTTCCTTGATGCAGCCGGAACAGCTGGTGGCCCAGAAATTCACCAGCACCACTTTGCCGCGCAGGCTTTCCAGCGCAATCTGTTTTCCCTCCAGGGTGTTCAGGCTTATCTGCGGCGCAGCCGGTTTCTGGCTCAGAGTGAGTACTAACCCCGCGATCAGCGCCAATATGCCGATGGCAATGAGGACATGCTTTCTGGCTTGCATCAATTGACCCTTATTTTCTGATCCAGTTCGGCGAGGCGCTGCGGTGTGCCGACATCCACCCAGCGGCCATGATGGTGCATGCCGCCTACTGTGCCGCAGTCCATGGCTTCACGCAATAGCGGCGCCAGTTTTGCCTTGGTTCCGCGCGGGATGGCATGGAAAAGTTGCGGGCGGTAGAGGCCGATGCCGCTGAAGGTGAGCAGGGGAGTGCCTTGCGCACGAACTTTCTCTCCATCCAGAAAAAAATCGCCTGCCGGGTGATGAGGCGGATTGTCCACCAGTACCAGGCAGGCAATTTGCTGATCCGGTAATTTGCTCAACTGGGTATAGTCGAAATCGCAAAACACATCCCCGTTGACCACCAGAAAAGGCGCGCTGTCCAGCAGGGGGAGTGCATTCGCAATGCCTCCTGCAGTTTCGAGTGCTTCAGCTTCCGGCGAGTAGTGAATGCTTACGCCGTAGCGGCTGCCGTCCCCCAGGTAGGCCTCGATCTGCTGGCCGAGATGGGCATGGTTGATGACCAGTTCGCGAATTCCGGCACGGGCGAGATTCTCGATGTGCCATACGATCAGCGGTTTGCCGCCGGCTTCCAGCAGCGGCTTGGGGGTGGTGTCGGTGAGCGGGCGCATGCGTTCGCCGCGGCCGGCAGCGAGAATCATGGCCTTCAAAAGCTATATCCTACCGCCGCCTGGCGATTTTCCAGTTCATCCAGCAGCCGCAGCAGCGGACCCAGGCCGTTGTAGCGTTCGCAGGCCTTGCGCAGGTAAGTCATGACCAGCGGCATGTCCTTGAGGTAGCCGTCCTTCCCGTCACGGTGGCAGAGCCGGGCAAAGATGCCCAGCACCTTGATATGGCGCTGCACGCCCATCCATTCGAAATCGCGGTAGAAGTCGTGGAAGTCCGTGCTCACCGGCAGGCCTGCTTTCCTGGCGCGCTCCCAGTAGCGGATGCACCAGTCCAGCACGCGCTCTTCATCCCAGCGGATGTAGGCATCCTTGAACAGCGATGCAAGGTCATAAGTGATGGGGCCATATACCGCATCCTGGAAATCGAGCACGCCCGGATTGGGTGCAGATAACATCAGGTTGCGCGAGTGGTAGTCGCGGTGGACATAGGTCTGGGGCTGTGCCAGGTTGTTGAGCAGGATGAGGGAAAACGTGCGTTCCAGCACATCACGCTGAGAACTGTTCAGTTCGGTCTGGACATGCTTGCCGGCGTACCATTCCGGAAATAACTGCAATTCACGTCGCAGCAATGCCTCGTCATAGACGGGCAGAACGCCGGGGCGGCTGGCCAGCTGGATTTTGATCAGGGCGTCGATCGCATCCATGTACAGGCTGTCGGCATTGCTGTCGTCAATTGCATCCAGATACGTGGTGTGCCCCAGATCGGACAGCAGCAGAAAACCCTGTTGCAGGTTCTGGGCGATGATCTCCGGTACATGGGCGCCGGCGGCAGCGAAGATTTGCGCAACATGCAGGAAAGGGCCGCAGTCTTCGTGCTGGGGCGGGGCATCCATGACGATGTGGCTGGCGCCATTGGCCGTGACCCGGAAGTAACGGCGAAAACTGGCATCTGCCGATGCCGGTTCGATCTGCCAGCCGCCATCCGGAAATTGTTGCTGCAGCCAGTCCTGCATGATTTCAGTACGCGTCATTTGTTTGCCTGTCTGATTGCTTAATTCATGAAATTATGCGATTTTAGCACCTCTTCGAAGCACTCCAATATTAATGCGCCCGCGTCTTCCCCTTGCCACCTTTGTCCTGCTGACTGCACCCTTCACCCTCCATGCCGAAGAGGGTGCACTCGAATTGCGTCAGCAAACCACACTGATTTCAAGCTTTCCGGAAGGCGAACAGACGCCGGTCTTTCTTGATGCCGATCGCATGTCGGGGCAGCAGGATGTCGAGATCGAGGCAGAGGGCGAGGTGGAATTGCGCAAGCGGGGGCAGGTGATGAATGCCGACCGCCTGATCTACCGCCAGGCAGAAGACGAAGTGCATGCCCAGGGCAATGTGCGTATCGAACAGGAGAATTCTGTGGTTACCGGGCCGGAACTCAGAATGAAGCTGGACACCCGCCAGGGTGTCATGCGCCAGCCGGTTTATCAGCTGAAACAGCCTGATGCGCACGGCGCGGCCGAGAACCTGGAGTTTGCAGGGGAAAGCAAATACAACATTACCGATGGCACCTATACCACCTGTAGTCCTGGAAACGATGACTGGTTCCTGCGCAGCAGCACGATGGAACTCGACCGTACCGTTCAGGTGGGCACGGCCTACCACGCCAGCGTGGTGTTCAAGGGCGTGCCGATTCTCTATGCGCCATGGCTGCAGTTCCCGCTCAATGACCAGCGCAAGTCGGGTTTTCTGCCGCCCACTTTTGGCAGCAGCGGAAAAAGCGGCATCGAGTTTTCCCTGCCCTATTACTGGAATATCGCACCCGAACAGGACGCCACGCTCACGCCGCGAGTCCTGAGCAAGCGCGGACTGCAATTGCGCGGCGAATACCGCTATCTCGACCGGTATTATGGGGGCAAAACCAATGTCGAATTTCTGCCCGGCGACAACATGACAGGAACCAACCGCTACAACCTGCTGCTCACGCACGGGCATTCGCTGGGTGCTGGCTGGTCAGGCGGGTTGAATGTGCAGAAAGTCTCGGACGACAATTATTTCCGTGAGCTTGATAGCACGCTTGCTTCGACTTCCCAGGTCAACCTGCCGCGCGAGGGCGTGCTGGCTTACAACGGTTATGGACTGAGTTTCATGACGCGGGTGCAGAGCTTTCAGACCCTGCAGGATGAGAAGGCGCCTATCATTCCGCCGTACAATCGCCTGCCGCAGATGTCGCTCAATGGCGCGTGGCGGAATTTTCCTGCGGTGGATCTGGGTCTGTCCAGCGAGTGGACGGATTTCCGCCATCCCACGCTGCTCAATGGCCGGCGTTTTTCCATTTACCCCAGCATCAGCCTGCCCCTGAACCAGAGCTTTGCCTTCGTGACACCCAAGATCGGGGTTCACCATACCCGCTACGCGCTGGCAGAAAATAACCCGGATGGCGTTCCGGACGTGACCCGCACTTTGCCCATCTTCAGCCTCGACAGCGGGCTTTTCATGGAGCGCGAATGGGCTTTGCGTGGCAGCGAATATCTGCAGACGCTGGAGCCGCGGCTGTATTACCTGCATATTCCCTATCAGGATCAGAGCCGGCTCCCCAATTTCGATTCGGCGCTGGCGGATTTCAATTATGCGCAGATGTTTTCGGAAAACCAGTTTGTCGGAAGTGACCGGATCAACGATGCCAACCAGCTCACAGCTGCGCTGACCTCCCGCCTGCTCGATCCCGCCACGGGCCAGGAATGGCTGCGCGCGACGGTCGGCCAGCGCTATTATTTCAAGGAGCAGCAGGTGGTGTTGCCGGGTGGTGTTGTCCGCAACGACAAGTCATCCGATATCCTCGGGGCGTTCAGCGGGCGTGTGACGCCTGACTGGAGCCTGGATGCCGGGATACAATACAACACCAGCCAGCAGCTGTTCTATAAAAGCAGCGTGGGTGCGCGCTACCAGCCTGAAATGGGCAAGGTGCTGAATCTGGGTTACCGATTTACCCGCGATGCGCTGAAGCAGGTGGATATTTCGACCCAATGGCCGATACATGGCCGCTGGCAGGGAATGGGGCGCTTCAACTATTCCTTCTTCGACAGCAAGCTTCTGGAAGGCCTGGCGGGGCTTGAATATAATGGGGGTTGCTGGGCTGCACGCGCGGTAATACACCAGTTTGCCAGTGCAACGGCAGAAACCAGCCGCTCGATTTTTTTCCAGCTTGAGCTTTTCGGTATGGGGAAAATCGGCTCCAATCCGCTGGAGATCCTGAAACGGAGCATTTCCGGATTTTCTCCGAGTCATCAACTTTCTTCACCGGCTACCACTTATGAACAGTACTAGAAAACAGCTGCTTTCCGTTTGTTTGGGCGTTTCCCTGCTGGGAAGCGGCACCTTGTCCTTTGCGGCGGAGACGGCGTCAGCCAGAGTGACCACGCTGGACCGCATTGTGGCGGTGGTGAACAGCGATGTCGTCACCCAGCTCGAGCTCAATGAGCGCCTGAAGATGGTGACCCAGCAGTTGCAGAAACAGGGAACGCCCCTGCCTCCGCGAGAAGTGCTTGAAAAACAGCTGCTGGAACGCATCATCATGGACCGGGTGCAGTTGCAGTTCGCGCAGGAGACCGGCCTCAAGGTGGATGATGCGCAACTCGATAAAACCCTGCAGCGCATTGCGCAGGAGAACAATCTGAGCCAGGAGCAATTCCGTGCGGCACTGGAAAAGGACGGTATCGATTTCGGCAAATTCCGTGAGGACATCCGCAAGGAAGTGATCATGGCACGTCTGCGTGAACGGGAAGTGGACAACCGTATCGCCGTTAGTGATGGCGAAGTGGATAATTACCTGAATTCGCGCAGCGAGGCGCTGGGCGGGGGGAACGAGTTCAATCTGGCCCATATCCTGATCCGGGTGCCGGAGCAGGCAAGTCCGGAGCAGTTGCAGAAATTCAAGGCACGGACGCAGCAGGCGCTGGAAGAACTGCAGGCAGGCAAGGATTTCCGGCAGGTCGCCGCCAGTTACTCCGATGCGGCCGACGCGCTTCAGGGGGGCGTTCTGGGCTGGCGCGCGGCTGGTCAGTTGCCCGCCATGTTCGTGGAGACGCTGGAAACACTTAAAACCGGCGAAGCCAGCCCGGTGCTGCGCAGCCCGAACGGTTTCCATATTCTCAAGCTGCTCGACAAGCGTGGCAAGGATGCCCCTTTTGTGGTGCAGCAGACCCGTGCCCGGCACATCCTGATCAAGGTGAACGAGGTCATGTCCGAACAGGATGCCAGGAACCGTGCCCTGCAAATCAAGGAGCGCCTGGATAACGGCGCCGATTTCGCTGAACAGGCGCGCCTGCATTCCGAGGACGGCTCAGCCAGTCGTGGCGGCGACCTGAACTGGCTCTCTCCTGGCGATACCGTGCCCGAGTTCGAGCGGGCCATGAATGCCCTGAAACCGGGTGCTTTGTCCGAGCCTGTGCGTTCTCCGTTCGGCTGGCATCTGATTCAGGTGCAGGAACGCCGCGACGAAGATGTGAGCAAGGAACGCAGGCGTTTGCAGGCGCGCCAGGAAATTCGTACCCGCAAGGCTGACGAGTCTTACCAGGAATGGCTGCGCCAGCTGCGTGACCGGGCTTACGTCGAGTACCGGCTGGAAGAAAAATAATACGGTCTGTATTTGGCGCCTGAGCGACCCTGATATTGGCCTCTAATCCGCCAACCATTGCCCTGACCGCCGGTGAGCCGGCCGGGATCGGCCCTGATCTGTGCGTGCTGCTTGCCCAGCAGCCGGTGCCGATACGGGTGGTCGTGCTGGCGGATAAAACCCTGCTGGCAGCGCGCGCCAAGTCTCTAAAACTGCCTCTGGCGCTGATTGACTACGCACCGCTGGCGGATCAGCCAGCGCCGCGCGGAGCGCTTGAAATCATTCATGTTCCCCTGGCTGTGCCAGCCCAGCCCGGCAAGCTTGATCCGGCCAATAGCGCCTATGTGCTGGAAACTTTGCGCAAGGCCGTGGAAGGCTGCCAGAACGGCACCTTCGCTGCCATGGTGACCGCGCCCGTTCACAAGGGTGTGATCAACGATGCGGGCATTCCCTTTACCGGTCATACCGAGTTTCTGGCTGAAAAAACCGGCACGTCACGGGTAGTGATGATGCTGGCGGGTGCAGCCCCGGCACTGCCCGGCGGCACGCTGCGGGTAGCGCTGGCAACCACGCATCTGCCTTTGCGGAACGTCGCAGACGCGATCACCCGGAACAGCCTTTGCGAAGTCATTACGATTCTTCACCATGATCTCGTATCCAGATTCGGCATTGCCCGTCCACGCATCCTGGTGGCAGGTCTCAACCCGCATGCCGGAGAGGGCGGGCATCTCGGACACGAGGAGATCGAAGTCATTTCTCCCGTGCTGGAGGCGATGCGTGCGCAAGGCATGGACCTGCGCGGCCCGCTGCCGGCGGACACCCTGTTCACGCCGCGCATGCTGGCCGATTGCGACTGTGTACTGGCGATGTATCACGACCAGGGCCTGCCGGTACTCAAACATGTCACTTTTGGCGGCGGTGTGAACGTGACGCTGGGCTTGCCCATTATCCGTACATCCGTGGATCACGGTACGGCACTGGATCTGGCGGGCAGCGGCAAGGCCGAGCTGGGGAGCCTGCTGGCGGCTCTGGATATGGCTTCAACCATGGTGAGGCGATGAAACACATCCCAAGAAAGCGTTTTGGCCAGAATTTCCTGATCGACCGTCAGGTCATTGCCGATATTGTCGCGGTGATTCGTCCCCAGCCGGATGATGTGATGGTGGAAATCGGTCCCGGCCTGGGGGCGATCACCCAGCCTCTGCTCAAGACTTTGCGTCACCTGCACGTGGTGGAGATCGACCGCGATATCGTGGCGCGTCTGCATCGGGAGTATGTGTCTGAACGCCTGACGGTGCATGCCTGCGATGCGCTAAAATTCGATTTTGGCAGCCTGGGCGAGGGGCTGCGCGTGGTCGGCAACCTGCCCTACAATATTTCAACGCCATTGCTGTTTCATCTGGCCAGCCATGTTCACCTGATTCGCGACCTCCATTTCATGCTGCAGAAAGAAGTCGTCGAGCGCATGGTGGCTGCGCCTTCAACACCGGCGTATGGCCGGCTGTCGGTGATGCTGCAGTATTATTTTTCCATGGAAAATCTGCTGCACGTCCCGCCGCAGGCCTTTTCTCCTGCACCCAAGGTCGATTCGGCGGTTGTGCGCATGATTCCCTGGGGCGAGCGTCCTTTCCCTGAGTGCGATGAAAGCCGGCTGGGAGAGATCGTCACCGCGGCATTCTCCATGCGGCGCAAGACGCTTAAAAATACGCTGCATGCTCACCTGAAGCCATCCGGTTTCGAGCAGCTTGGCATTGATCCGGGCTTGCGGGCCGAGAATCTTGCCGTGCATGATTATGTGCGGATTGCCAACTATCTGGACCAGAAAGCTTGAGCAGCGGACCTTCCCGGCTGGACATGCTCAGCTTCGAGGCCGTGCCGGACGAGTTGGGGATGTACCGGCGTTATCTCGATGTCCTCGGGCGTGTCACCAATCTGCTGGTCGAAGATGCAGGCGAAGACAATTGGGAGGAAGTGCTTCAGCTTCTGGCCGGTGCTGCGCGCATCAATCACTGTGCCCTGTATCTCAATCAGCCGGGTGAGGATGGCCACTTGTCGGCGGAGCCGCGCGCTTTCTGGTCGTCCGGATCGACTGCCGGTGGTGGATGGCAGAGCCTGGACTATGATGATTATTCCCTCCTCAACGATACGCTGCATATCGGCATGGTGCTGGTCAAGAACATGGCGGAATTGCCTGCGCCGGAATTCAATCTTTTCAGAAGGCTGCACGTCGCCAGCGTGATGTGCATTCCCCTGCTGGTCGGTGGGGAAATGTCCGGTTTTCTCGGTTTCTTCAGCCAGCGCGAGAAGCACGACTGGCTGCCGATGGAAATCGATGTCCTGTGTGTCGCGGCCAATAATTTTTCTGCCATGCTGGCCCGGCAGCGCGTCGAACATAGCCTGCGTGCCAGCGAATCGCGGTTACGGGTGCTGGTGGGCGCGACCGAGGATATCGTGATCGAATTCGATGCCGCAGGCAGTATTCACAATATCTGGTCCGATCATGGCCTGTTGCCCTCTGCCTGCAATCCGGGGAAATCCCTTAACTCGGCTTTACCTTCCGACATGGCGCGAGCCCTGATGAATGCGGCCCCGCATGTGCTGGCCAGTGGAAAAAGCGAAGTGGTGGATTTCGCCATGGAGGATGCGCTGGGGGATCAGTATTTTACCGGCAGGCTGCAAACCGTTCCTTCCGAAGATGGCCAGGGGCTGCATCTGGTGGCGCTGATTCGCGATGTAACGGCGCAGATGCAGGCCGAAGCGCGGCGCCAGACCATGCTGGATACGCTGGATCTGCTGGAAGAGGCCATTATCGACATGACACCGGATGGCAAGCTGACCAATGTCAGTGCCGGCTGGGAAAATCTGCGTGGCGGAGAGCGATCCGGGCGTGTGCCGCACGAGCAGTCTCTGCTGCAGTTTGTGCATCCGGAGGATCGGGGCGAGGTGACGGCCACGCTTGGAAAGCTGGGGAGAGTGCCGCAACAGGGCGCGCTGCGTTTTCGTCTGGGCAGGCAGAGCGGGGAGTATTTATGGGTCGAAGCGCGCCTTCTGGCGCACCGCTCGCCACAGGGGCATGTGTCCTGCATCCGCGGCATTCTGCGCGATGTGACGGCGTCGCATCTGGAACAGAAGCGGATTGCCCGGCTGGCGCTTCATGATCCGCTTACCAATTTGCCGAATCGCGTGTTGCTGCATGATCACTTGCAACAGGCGATTGTCCGGGCTCAGCGCAATGGCTTGAAGGTTGCCCTGGGTTTTATCGATCTTGATCATTTCAAGCAGATTAACGATGCTTTCGGGCATCAGATTGGCGATCTTGTCCTGCTGACTTTGAGCCAGAGATTGCAGGGCGCCATGCGGGAAATGGATACACTGTGCCGCTGGGGCGGCGATGAATTTGTGGCCCTGCTGCCGGATGCCGTTCAGGAAGCGGATGTGCGCCACGTTGCCACGCGCTTGATGGAGGCGGGGCGGCAAAGTATTGAAGTGGAAGGGCAGGAAATCCTGCCGACGCTGAGCATTGGCTTCGCAGTTTATCCTGATGATGCCGCCAGCGCAGAGGCGCTGATGACGGTTGCTGACCACACCATGTTTTACGCCAAGCGCAATGGCCGGAACCACGTCCGGTTCTGCAGTGACCTGCCGCCCGGACTAGCGCAATTTGAACTGCTTGATCACCTGATCTAGTTTGGCGGAGAGGCTGGCCAGTTCGTTAGTGGCCTGCTCGCCGGTCATGGTATCGACGGAGGCATCCTGCACCATCTGGCTGATCTCGTCGACATGACCGCGTACGCCGGACACCATCTGATTCTGGGATGCTGCTCCGGCGGCGATGCGCTCGATCATTTCCGAAACCCGTTCTACGGAGAGGACGATTTCCTGCAATGCGCGGCCCGCTTCGGTGGCTTTTTCCACCCCGCCGCGTACCTGCTCTGTGCCGCTTTGCATGGTTGAAATGGCATTGCGGGTTTCCATCTGCACGCTCTGGATCATGCCGCTGATTTCCTGCGTGGCCTGGGCCGTTTTTTCCGCCAGCTTGCGCACTTCATCGGCCACGACCGCAAAACCGCGGCCCTGCTCACCGGCGCGCGCTGCTTCAATGGCGGCATTCAGGGCGAGGAGATTGGTTTGCTCGGCGATGCCGTTGATCACTGCCACGATGGCGCCGATCTCATCGGACTTGCGCCCGAGGCTGTCCACTGCCGAAGAGCCGAGGGTGACCGATTCATTGATCAGACGCATGCCCTGAATGGTTTCCTGCACGATGCCGCCACCCGATTTGGCCAGGCTGGAGGCATTGCGTGCCGCTTCTGAAACCTGGCTGGCACTGCTGGAGATCTGGGCCACGGTTTCAGAAAGCGTTTCGGCGCTGGAGTTAATGCTGCCAACGGTCTGCTGCTGGGCAACAAAGCGGGTGCGCACGCCTGTCATGAGTGCCTGAATGGTGCTGGCGTCGCGGTTGACATGACCGCTCATGCTGGCCACCTCCCCGATCAGGTCGCGCAGGTTTGCGGCCATCTTGTTGAAACCATTAATGATTTCTCCGATCATGTCATCGCTTTGCATGCTGCAGGTATGGCTGATGTCCTTGTTGCTGATGGCCGTAGCAATTTGTGAAATACGCCGCAGTTTGGACAGCAGTACCCAGTTCACCAGCCAGTAGTTGGCCAGTCCGACGATGGCCCCCGCCGCCAGCGCGCTGATCACGAACCATACCAGCATGCCGGGCTTCCATTCCACAAACAGATTGGCGAATACCGGAAACACGGCTCCCATTACCAGTCCAAGCGCCAGGAATGAGAGCATCAGATTACGCAATATGCTGGGTTTCATGTTTTTCCCCTGTGTCTTTTATTGTGATTATGTTTCAGCGCGAGCCGCGCTGAATGAATTCTATCGGATATCCATCCGGATCCTCGATAAAAGCGATGATCGTGCTTCCCGCGTTCATCGGACCGGCTTCGCGTACGACCCTGGCACCCTGTTCGCGTACGGCTTCGCAAGTGGCGTATGCATCATCCACTTCGATGGCCAGATGGCCGAAGCCGTTACCGATGTCGTAGGACGAAGTGTCCCAGTTGTGGGTGAGTTCGATCACGCTGTGATCCGCTTCGTCACCATAGCCCACAAAGGCCAGGGTAAAACGGCCTGCGGGGTAGTCCTTGCGCCGCAACAGGCGCATGCCGAGTATGCCGGTATAGAAGGCGATGGATTTGTCGAGATCACCAACGCGGATCATGGTGTGAAGCAGGCGCATGAAAGCGCTCCTCTTTGTGTTGGTTTCAGGATGGGTCACGAATCGCGGTTTACCAGCATAGCAAGCTTTCTGCCAGTAAAAAACCCTGTTGCAGAAAGGCCTAAAATCAGTCAGAACTGATGGTAATGCGCTCCATGCGTTTTCAGGTATGCACGCAGTTCGCGGTGGTCCGGGCAAAGCTGGGATACGGTCTGCCAGAAGGCGGGTGAATGATTCAGCTCGATCAGGTGGGCCAGTTCATGCGCCACGACATAATCGATGACGGGTGGCGGCGCCTTGATCAGGCGCCAGTTGAGGCGGATGTCGCCCTTGCTGGTGCAGCTTCCCCATCGGGTGCGGGCGTTACTGAGATTGAGCCGCGATACCTCGACACCGAGCTGGCGTGCATAAACCGTGATCCGGTTCTGGAAAAATGCCAAAGCTTCGCGCCGGTACCATTTAAGGACTTTGTTTGTCCATGCGGCAGGGTCGTGAGGGTGGGGCGAAAATACGCTCAGCACACCCTCGGCAAGCAGAGGGGCTGTTCGGGCATGGCCGTGTTCCACCGCCAGCTCGACCGGGCTGCCGAGAAAAGGCAGCATCTGTCCGGACTGCCAGACGAAGGGGGGAGCGGCATGGCGGCGCATTTGATCAAGCCTGGAGAGGATCCAGGCGGACTTCTGGATCAGTGCTTTTTCCCATTGTTGTTGCGGCAGGCGCGCGGGCACGCTGACAGTCAGTCCGGCGGGATCGATTCTGAAACCGATGCTGCGCCGTCGCGGGCTGCGCCGCAGCACATAGGCTATTTCCTCGTTACCGAGTGTGAGACGGTGGAGCAAGCGGGCCGCTTTCAAAATCGCGTGCGATACGCAACATTTCCTGCTCAATCCAGGCTTCTGCCTGGCTATTCAGCTCTCCGGTTTTCATGCCGTCAGCCTGGATGGGCTTGCCGATGCTCAGGGTGATGGTTCCGGGGTAGATCAGGAAAGCATTTTTGCCCCAGAACTCGCCCGCGTTGTGCGCTACCGGCAGGACCGTTGCCTTGCTGTGGGTGGCAAGAAAGGCGCCGCCAATATTGTATTTTCCCCTGACGCCGGGTTTGACCCGTGTGCCTTCCGGGAAAACCACCACCCAGAAGCCTGTTTCCAGCCGCGCCTTGCCCTGCTCGGTCACTTGCCTGAGGGCTTCCTTGCCGGCGCTGCGGTCAATGGCGATCGGGCTGGTCATGGCCAGGCCCCAGCCGAAAAACGGGATTCTGAGCAATTCTCTTTTCATGACCCATACCACAGGCGGAAAGATGCACTGGAATGCCATGGTTTCCCACGCGGACTGATGCTTGGAGAGAATGACGCAAGGATGGCCGGGCATGTTCTCCGCGCCAAGGACACGATAGGTCAGGCCGCAAGTCAGTTTCGCCCACCACAGCATGATCCTGGCCCAGCCGGAAATGATGCGCGAACGGGTGAGCGGACGCAATGGGTACGCCAGCAGGGCAAGAACGGAAAAAATCGGGGTGGTGACGAGCAGCCCCAGTGCGTACAGAAAGGAGCGCAGCCAGATCATCATGCGTTTTGGTTGATCAGGTACTGTACCGCTTCCGCCAGATCGGCGAATACCAGCGTACCTTCCGGCAGGCTGCCGCCGGCCAGGGTTTTCTCACCCTTGCCGGTATGCACCAGAATCGGCTGGGCGCCGAGTGAGGCCGCAGCCTGCAGGTCGCGCAGCGAATCGCCGATGGCGGGCACGCCGTCGAGATCCATGTTGAAGCGCTTGCTGATTTCCTCGAACATGCCCGGTTTGGGCTTGCGGCAGTCGCATTTTGCATCCGCCGTGTGGGGGCAGAAGAACAGCGCATCGATGCGCCCGCCCGCCTGGGCCAGCGCCTTGTGCATCTTGTCGTGAATGGCGTTGAGCGTGGCCATGTCGAACAGCCCGCGCCCGATACCCGACTGGTTGGTGGCCAGCACCACGCGGTAGCCTGCCTGATTGAGGCGTGCGATGGCTTCCAGGCTGCCGGGGATGGGTTTCCACTCGTCCGGGCTCTTGATGAACTGGGCCGAGTCGAAATTGACCACGCCGTCGCGGTCGAGAATGATGAGCTTCATGGTTTTCCGGTGAGGGGTGAGGGGTGAGGCGTGAGGGGTAAAAGCACCCCATACCGCCTTTGCTCCTCACGCCTCACTCTTCACTCCTAACTGACCAGCTTGGAAATATCCGCCACCTGATTCATCAGGTCGCCCAGGGATTTGAGCAGGGCGAGGCGGTTGTTGCGCACCTGCGGTTCATCTGCCATTACCATCACGCCATCGAAGAAATCGTCCACGGCCTGACGCACACCAGCCAGCTGGGTCAGCGCGCCAGTGTAGTCCTCGTTCTGGATCAGGTTCGTGACTTGGGGCGCCAGCTGGTTTACTGCCGCCAGCAACTCGCGCTCGGCTGCTTCCTGCATCAGCGTCAGATCGGCGCTGCCGCTTGGGGCGTCGGTTTTTTTCAGGATGTTCTGGATGCGCTTGTTGGCGGCAGCCAGGGCGGCGGCTTCGGGCAGTCTGCTGAATTCGCGCACGGCTTCCAGGCGCGGGATGACCAGGTCGATACGGGTTGGATTTTGGCTCACGACCGCTTCGATTTCGCCTGCTTCGAAGTTTTTGTCGCGCAGGTAATTCCTGAGGCGCTCAAGCATGAAGCCATGCACGTCCACCACCACGCTTTCCGCCACGACTTCACCCGGAAACTGCGCTTTTGAAAGATGCAGCAAAGCCGCCAGATCCAGCGGCAATTGCTTTTCGATCAGGATGCGCAGGATGCCCAGGGCATGACGGCGCAGGCCGAACGGATCCTTGTCGCCGGTGGGCACCAGTCCGATCCCGTAAATGCCTATCAGGGTATCGAGCTTGTCCGCCAGCGCGGTCGCGGCGCCGATGTTGTTCTGCGGCAGGGAATCGCCGGCGAAGCGGGGGTGGTAATGCGCCTCGATGGCATGCGCCACTTCCGGCGCCTCGCCGTCGTGCAGCGCATAATATTGCCCCATGATGCCCTGCAGTTCGGGGAACTCGCCGACCATGTCGGTCAGCAGGTCGGCCTTGGACAGCCAGGCAGCACGTTCGGTTTTTTCCACGTTGCTGTTGAGGTGGCGGGCGATCTCTCCTGCCAGCTTGCGCACGCGCTGGATGCGTTCAAGCTGGGTGCCGAGCTTGTTGTGGTAGACCACGTTGCCCAGCTTTTCTACCCGTGAGCCGAGCGTCTTCTTGCGGTCCTGGTCGAAGAAGAACTTGGCATCCGCCAGGCGCGGGCGCACTACGCGCTCGTTGCCGCCGATCACCGCGCTCGGGTCGTCCGGGCTGATGTTGGATACGATCAGGAACTGGTTGGTCAGCTTGCCGGTTTGGTCCAGCAGCGGGAAATATTTCTGGTTTGCCTTCATGGTCAGGATCAGGCATTCCTGCGGCACTTCGAGGAAGTTCTGGTCAAAGCAGCCGAGCAGCACGTTGGGGCGTTCGACCAGGGCGGTAACTTCGTCCAGCAGGGATTCATCTTCCACTGGCATCACGCCGCCACCAATTTTTGCCGCGGCATCATGGAGCTGGCGGAAAATATCTGCGCGGCGCGCCTCGAAACTGGCAATGACGGCACCTTCGTTTTCCATCTGTGATGCGTAGCTGTCGGCATCCCTGAGGCTGACCGGGCTGACAGCCGCTTCGAAGCGGTGGCCCTGGGTGGTGCGGTTGGCGTTCAGTCCGAGCACGCTCACCGGCACCACTTCGGCGCCATGCAGGGCCACCAGGCCATGTACCGGACGCACGAAATTGACAGTGCTCCAGCCGGGTTGTTCGCAGTTCTGATGCAACTGGTAGCCCATCACCTTGGGGATCGGCAGCCTGGCCAGCGCCTCGTCCAGCGCTTTTTGCAGGCCTTCCGTCAGCGTCGCGCCCTTGGCTACGGTATCGAAAAACAGTGCTTCACCCTTGCCGTCAGCGATCCGTTTGAGGTTCGGAACCACCGCCTCATCCAGGCCCAGTGCTGCAAGCCGCTTCAGCAGGGCCGGAGAGGCTTTCCCGCTGGCATCCAGCCCGACACTGACCGGCATCAGTTTGTGCGACACCGGCTTGTCTGCTGCCTGTCCGGCTACATCCGTTATATGCACTGCAAGGCGCCGCGGCGAGGCAAAGGGCGTTACGGCAGCATCGGCTGTGGCCAGTCCCTGGGTCTTGAGCGCGTCAGCGATGGCGGCGGCAAAAGCCTCGCCCAGCTTCTTCAGCGCCTTGGGAGGCAGTTCTTCGGCAAACAGTTCAACAAGTAGGTTTTTCCTGCTCATGCCGCCTCCTCCAGCTTGGCCAGTACTTCCTCAGCCCATTCTCTCGGCGCCATCGGGAAACCGAGACGGGCGCGGCTATCCAGATAACTCCTGGCTACGCTGCGTGCCAGATTGCGGATGCGTCCGATGTAGGCGGCGCGTTCGGTGACTGAAATAGCGCCGCGCGCATCCAGCAGGTTGAAAGTGTGCGCAGTTTTAAGCACCTGTTCGTAGGCCGGCAGTGCCAGATGGTTTTCCATCAGATGCTTGGCCTGCTTCTCATGAGCATTGAAGGCGGTGAGCAGGAATTCCACGTCGCTGTGTTCGAAGTTGTAGGTGGACTGCTCGACTTCGTTCTGGTGGTAGACGTCGCGGTAGGTCAGGCCCTGAGTCCAGGTCAGGTCGAATACGTTCTCGACGCCCTGCAGGTACATCGCCAGCCGCTCCAGGCCATAGGTAATCTCACCGGTAATTGGCTTGCAGTCGATGCCGCCAACCTGCTGGAAATAGGTGAACTGGGTGACTTCCATGCCGTTCAGCCAGACTTCCCAGCCCAGGCCCCATGCGCCCAGGGTGGGGTTCTCCCAGTCGTCCTCGACGAAGCGGATGTCGTTTTTCTTCAGGTCAAAGCCGAGTGCTTCCAGCGAGCCGAGATACAGTTCGAGAATGTTTTCCGGGGCTGGTTTCAGTACCACCTGGAACTGGTAGTAGTGCTGCAGGCGGTTGGGGTTCTCGCCGTAGCGGCCGTCCTTGGGTCGGCGCGAGGGCTGGACGTAGGCGGCCTTCCAGGGTTCAGGGCCGATGGCGCGAAGGAAGGTGGCAGTGTGGCTGGTGCCCGCGCCCACTTCCATGTCGTAAGGTTGAAGCAGGGCGCAGCCCTGCTTGTCCCAGTATTCCTGCAGGGTCAGGATGATCTGTTGAAAGCTCAGCATGAAAGACAGTAGATGGGGAAAAGTGCTGATTTTACTGCATTTCCGGGGTGCCGGGAATGGGGCGGGGAAACCCGCCCCAGGGGTGAGGCGGGTAAGGCTAGAACAACGGGCGCTTGATGGTGAATGCGCCACGCAACTGGCCGAGCGTGTAGCCGGTGGCCTTGTCATGCGGGAATTCGGTTGCCAGGACATCCTTGGCTGGTTGGGCGCGAACCTCATCGGTGCCATGGCACTTGAGGCAGACGTCCTGCAGCGGGATCGGTTTCATGTAACGGAAATATTTTCCCTGCGGCTCGGTGACGATCTCGGCAAACTCCATGCTGGCCGGGTTTTCTTTTTCCATGCGTTTTTCGAAGTCAGACAGTACTTTCTGCTCCCATGCATCGGGTGTGCCGAGCAGCGGGTTGCGCACTTTCAGCGATACCCGGCTGACGTGCCATCCGTTCATGCGCGAAGCCTCGGAGGCGATGGCCGGGGCGATGTCACGGCATACCTTGATGGAGGAGGCGGGGCCATTGGCTTCCATTTCCTTTTTCAGCTCGCCGCCTAAACGGGTGGCGAATTCCTTGACGACTTTGCGGGCTTCATCCTGGTACTTGGCCATGTCGTCGGCCTGGGCGGGAAAAGCGATGGCAGAGGAAAATGCAGCTGCAACCAGATAACGCAATTTCATGTGGTATCTCCTTGGTGAATAGGTAATGTGCATGGCCCCAGTTGTTCTGATGTTGTTTAGTCTGGGTTGATCCGGATGTATTGTGATCTCTCGATCACGGTTCATTGTATTTGCGTTTGACTGGATAGGGAAGCCCGGGTCAGGTTTTTGTGCCGTTCCTCACCAGTGCAAGCTTGGCCGGGCGGCTCAGTTTTTTGAGCGCGGCTTCGCGCTGCGATGCGGAAGCCCGGTCGGCATGGGGCTCGCTATAAACCAGCTGCACCGGCAGACGGGAGCGGGTGTATTTGGATGCCGTGCCACCGTTGTGCGCGGCGAGGCGCTTGTCCAGATCATTGGTGATGCCGGTGTAAAGCGTGCCGTCGGCGCATTCCAGCAGATAGCAGAACCAGTTCAAGGCCTGAATCGCCAGGCCGCGGCCAGGAGCAGGGCGATCAGCAGCAGCGCAGGCAGGTTGCCGAAGCGGACGAAGGGCGTGCTTCCCTGAAAGGCTTGCGCTTTCCCTTCCAGAATCGTGGTGGTGAAAATGGGCGCCTGCTTCTCCACTTCGCCCCGCTGGTTGATGATGGCGGTGACGCCAGTGTTGGTGGCACGAACCATGGTGCGGCCACTTTCCAGCGCCCGCATCTGGGCGATCTGCAGATGTTGCCATGGGCCGATGGAGTGACCGAACCAGGCATCGTTGGTGAGGTTGGCCAGCATGGTCGCCTGCGGTAGCTGACGGATGATCTCTTCGCCGAAGACGTCTTCGTAGCAGATGTCCACTGCCAGTTTCACCCCCGCAACGGACATCGGCTGCTGTACTTTGGCGCCGCGTGAAAAATCGGAGAGGGGGATGTGCAGGATATCCAGTACCCAGTCGAGCAGGGGGCGCAGCGGCAGGAACTCGCCAAAAGGAACCAGGTGGGATTTGCGATAAGTCTGCGGCGGCGATGATCCCAGACTGAACGCGCTGTTGAAATATTCAGTGGGCGCATCCGTTTCGGGCGCGCCGAATACCACGTCTCCGCCACGCTGCTGCGCCAGTGCCTGGAGCTGATCGAGATAAAGCGGAGGCAGATCGGCGATGAACATGGGCAGGGCGGTTTCCGGCATGATGATCAGCTTTCCCTCGCTTGCAGCCGCGAGGTCGGCGTAAGTCTTCAGCGTGGCGAAGGCCTTTTCCGGGCGCCACTTCATGTCCTGTTCGATGTTGCCTTGCAGCAGAGAGATCGTCACAGGCTCTCCGGCCGCTTCAACCCATTGGATCTGTTTGAGCGCCCAGCCACTGCATAGCACGAACGTGATCGCGATGGCTGCGCGACGGCGCTGATTTTTCATGGTGAGGAGTGTCAGCGCCCCGGCGCAAAGCGCCGTTGTCAGCGAGACGCCATAGACGCCGAGCAGGGGCGCAAAGCCTGCCAGGGGGCTGGCCGGGACTTGCGAGTAGCCGATTGCCAGCCACGGGAAGCCGGTCAGGACCCAGCCGCGCAGCCAGTCGCTCAGGGCCCACAGGGCAGGTATCAGCAGCATCAGGCGCAGTGCGGCCGGGGCGGTTCTGAAGCGGCCCTGCAGCCCGCCCGCCAGTGCCGGGAAGAGGGCCAGCAGTGCGCAGAAAAGAGCGGTGGCGGCCACCGCCGCGGCAAATGGCATGCCACCGAAATCATGCAGGCTGACATAAACCCAGCTCACCCCGGTGCCGAAAAACCCCAGCCCGAAAGTGAAGCCATCGAGGGCGGCCCGCTTTGCGCTGGGTGCATGGTTCCACAGGTGGAAAAGCCCGGCCAGAGCCAGGATGGCCAGCGGGAACCAGTAAAAGGGGGCGAATCCGAGCACCGCCAGCGCGCCCAGGGCGGGTGCGAGGATAAAGGTCTGCAGCGGACGCGGCATCCGGAGCGTGCCCGTTTCGTTCATGCGCGGGCTTATTCCGGGAGCGGTTTTTCGCCAGCGAAAAGCTGGGCGATCTGCTCGCGTTCGCGCACCAGGTGGACCCGCGTGCCGTCTGCCATGACTTCTGCGGCGCGTGGGCGGGTGTTGTAATTGGAGCTCATGCTCATGCCGTAGGCACCGGCCGACATGATCGCCAGCAGATCGCCTTCGGCCAGCGCCAGCTTGCGGTCATGGCCGAGAAAGTCGCCGCTTTCGCACACCGGGCCGACAATTTCGTAATTTTGTTCTGCGCCCCCGGCGGAATGCACCGGCAGGATGGCGTGGTAAGCGTCATACAGGGCGGGGCGGGCAAGGTCGTTCATGGCCGCGTCGACGATGGCAAAATTTTTGGTTTCGCCATGTTTCAGGTATTCCACTTGCGTGAGCAGCAGGCCGGCATTGCCGACCAGGGCGCGGCCGGGTTCGATAATGATTTTATGCGGGCGGCCACCCAGACGGGACAGCAGGGTTTTTGCATATTCTCCCGGTGATGGTGGTGTTTCATCCTGATAGCGGATGCCAACTCCGCCGCCGAGATCCAGATGGTGAAGCGTGATGCCGTCCTGCTGAAGGCGGTCAACGAGGTCCAGCACTTTGTCGAGCGCATCGGCAAAGGGCGAGGTTTCGGTAATTTGCGAGCCGATGTGGCAGTCGATGCCCTGAATGGAGATGTGGGGCAGGGTGCTTGCCAGCCGGTAGAGTCGCGGGGCTTCCTGATAAGCGACGCCGAATTTGTTGCCCTTGAGGCCGGTGGAAATATAGGGATGGGTCTTGGGGTCGACATCGGGATTGACGCGCAGGCTCACCGGCGCGGATTTGCCCAGGCTTCCGGCGACCTGATTGAGGCGCAGCAACTCGCTTTCCGACTCGACGTTGAAGCACAGGATGCCGGCTTCGAGGGCCAGACGCATTTCTCCGGCAGTCTTGCCCACGCCGGAGAAAACCACTTTTCCCGGATTCCCGCCTGCGGCCAGCACCCGTTGCAGCTCGCCACCCGAGACGATGTCGAATCCCGCGCCGAGACGTGCGAACAGGTTGAGGATGGCGAGATTGGGGTTGGCCTTGACGGCATAGCACACCAGATGCTCCCGTTCCGCAAGGGCGTCATCAAAGGCCTGGTAGGCCTGTGTCAGCGCGGCGCGGGAATAGACGTAGCAGGGGGTTCCGAATTCTCCGGCGATGCGGCTCAGGGGAACGGATTCGGCGTGGAGCTCGTTGCCGATTGTTTGAAAGGCATTCATTTTTGATCCTGTTGCGGCGCAGAAGGAGAAGGCAGGTAGAGCGGGCCTTTATGGCCGCAGCCGGCCAGCAGCAGGCCGCACAGAACTAGCATCAAAACAGGCCGCATAGTATTCTTCCCAGTTAATTTAGCGCGAAATCTTAACATAAGGGCACCGCTCATGACCCCAAGTGAATTCAACCTGCTGGTGGAAACTACCCTGTCGCAAATCGAGCAGGCCATCGAGGCGAGCGGTGCGGATATCGATTTTGAAACCACTTCCGGTATCCTCGAACTTGAATTTACCAATGGCAGCAAGATCATCATCAACCGCCAGGGGGCCACTCAGGAGCTGTGGGTGGCGGCAAAATCCGGCGGCTATCATTATCTCTGGAAGGATGGCGCCTGGCGCAATACGCGCGATGGCAGCGAACTGTTCGCCTCCCTCAGCCGCTATGCAGGTGAGCAGGCCGGGGAAGCGCTGGCGCTGAGGCCCTAAACCTATGCCGGCTTCTCCTGGCTCAAGAAATATCCCGGTCGACTTTCCAGAACAAGACCTTTCTGGTCATCGACGACATCATCGGGGTGCGCACTTCGATGCGCATCACCATCACCACCTTCGGCGGCGTCAAGATCGATATGGCGGCGAATGCTGCGGATGCGATCAACAAAATCGAGCATCGTAAATACGACATCATTCTCTGCGACTTTGCGCTTGGTGACGCCAAGGACGGGCAGCAGTTGCTGGAAGAACTCAAGCGGCGGCGCCTGATCCCGAATACCACCATTTTCATGATGGTAACCGCGGAGCGCGGCTACGAAAAAGTGGTCAGCGCAGTCGAGCTGGCGCCGGACGACTACCTGATCAAGCCTTTCAGCGGCGAGGTGCTGCGCACCCGGCTGGAGCGCCTGGTGCATAAAAAAACCTTTCTGGCGCCCATTTATGAACTGATGGAGCGCCAGGAGATGCGCAAGGCGGCGGGGATGTGCGATCAGCGCCTGAAGGCAGCGGGCCCCTATCTGCTCGATGTCTTACGCCTCAAGGGCGAGTTGTTGCTGCTGATTTCGGAGTTCGCGGGCGCCAGCCAGGTTTATGAACGCATTCTGGCCATGCGCGACATTCCCTGGGCGAGGATGGGCCTGGCCCAGGCGCAGTATTTCTTGGAAAACCATGCCGCCGCAGCCGAAGGCTTTCAGCAGATCATCGCCGGGCACCCCAATTATCTGTCCGCCTATGACTGGTTGGCCAAGGTTTACACTGCGCTGGGGGATGAAGCCGCCGCCCAGCGGGTGCTGATGGACGGGGTGGCCCGGTCGCCACGAACCTTGCATCGGCAGAAGGGTCTGGGCGAGACGGCCTACCTGAACGAAGATCTGGATACGGCGCAGGGGGCGTTTGAAGCGGTGCTGGAATTCGGCAAATTTTCATCTTTCACGGAGCCCGAAGATTTCGCCAATCTGAGCCGCACTTTTCTCGATAAGGGTGAGTACGATCAGGCACTGACAGTCATGGGCAAGGCCCGCAAGGCATTTGAAAATTCGCCGCAGGTCCTGCTGCATGCGGCTGTGATGGATAGCATGATTCACGACAAGGCCGGCAACAAGGAAGCGGCAGAGCGCGCATTTGGCGAAGCGCGCCTGCTCTTTGACGGAGCAGGTGAGAAGCCAGAATCCCTGGCGCTGGACATGGTTCGCGCCTGTTTTCAGCATGGCGACCAGGCCGCGGGCGAAAAAATTACCCAGGATCTGGTCAAGAACAATCATGACAATCCGGCAGTGCTGAAGCGTACCGAGCAGATGTTCCAGCGCATGGGTATGCATGATCAGGGCAAGGATCTGATCCATACTTCTTCGCGCGAAGTGATCGCGCTTAACAACCGTGCCGTGAAGCTGGCTCAGGCAGGCGACCTGAAAGGTTCGGTCGAGCTGCTGATGCAGGCGGCTGATCAGCTCAAGGCCAATAATGTGGTGGTGCTCAACGCCGCCCACGCGATCCTGACCTATCTCGGGCAGACCGGCTGGGACGAACCGCTGGCGCGTACCGTGCGGGAATACCTGGATACCGTAGGGCAGCGCGATTCCCAGCACAAAAAATATCTCACCCTGGCCGCGATATACAAAGATCTTGCGATCAAATTCGGGGTCAGGAGTTGACCCGCCCGGAAGCGCCGTCTGAGTCACCGGCAACATTCGATTTTTCTTCCCTGTTTGCCTCCAGTGCCCATGAAATCAAGAATCAGCTATTCCTGCTGCTCAGCGCGGTGGAGGCGGTCGGACGGGAGCCCTGGGTCAGTGAGCATGCTTCTGCGCAGAAGGCGCTAAGCCGCCTTGGGCAGGGTGGAACGCAGATCAGCCAGCGGCTGACTCGTTTGCTTGGGCTCTATCGTATCGCCCAGGGGCACTACCAGCTCGATATCGCCTATCACGAAGCGGCTGAGGTGCTGCAGGATGTTGTGCTCGAGATCCAGCCTTTGCTGGGCGAGCAGGATGCGCCGGAATTCACCGTAGAGGGAGGAGAGGCGCTATACGGTTTTTTCGACCGGGAGATCGTGCTGAGCATCCTGCTGAATGCCGTTCACAATGCCTTGCGCTTCAGCGCAGGAAAGATCCGCCTCAGTGCGACGGATGAGGACGGTTATCTGTGCTTCCGGGTAGAGGATGATGGCCCGGGTTTCCCGCCTGAAATGCTGGCAGCAGGCGTTGTCCAGGAAAAACTTGATTTGCGGGGCGGCGGGACAGGGCTGGGCCTGTATTTTTCCGCTACTACTGCAGATTTGCACCGCAAGCAGGAGAAGCGTGGTTCAGTGCGTCTGCATAATGGCGGCACCCTGAATGGCGCCGTCTTCGCTTTGTATCTTCCTTAAAGCAGTGTGAAAAACTTCAGGAATGGCCCCGCCATCTGAGGTGTGCGGATCATTTTCCGGTAATCGCCATTCCTGAATTGCAGGTGCCCGCTGGCGACTGCCACGCCCAGGCCGGCGATGCCGAGGCCTTCCTTTTTCCACTTTGCCCACTGTTCAGGCGTAGCGCGCAGATCCCAGTTTGCAGCCGGACTATTGGCGGCGTTATGAAGCCCGGCTTTCTCGACTCTGCCATCTTTCACTTCCACCAGTACCGCCGGGTTGATTTCGTTGGCGAAGCCAAAAGCAATGATGGAACTGAAGCTGGCTGCTGCCAGCGGCTCTACCATGTCCGGATTTTTGTTCCACTGGCTGGCGAAACGTTCTACCCATTCGCGCGAAAAAAGGCCTTCCATTTTATTTCCCCAGGGTTTTTCTTGCTCTTTGTATGGCGGCTCTGACCTGCTGCGGCGCAGTGCCGCCAATGTGGTTCCGGCTATTGAGCGAACCTTCCAGCGTCAGTACGCCGAAGATGTCTTCAGCGATCAGCGGGGAGAATTCGATTAGCTGAGTGAGCGAGAGTTCGCTCAGGTCGCATTTCTGGCTTTCTGCATAACGGACTGCACGGGCCACTGCTTCGTGGGCATCGCGGAAGGGCAGGCCTTTTTTGACCAGATAGTCAGCCAGATCGGTGGCCGTGGCATATCCCTGGAAAGCGGCCTGACGCATGGCATCCTTGTTGACCGTGATGCCGGCGATCATGTCGGCGTAGATGCGCAGGGTGGCGTTGAGCGTATCTGCCGTGTCGAACAGCGGTTCCTTGTCTTCCTGATTGTCCTTGTTATAGGCCAGGGGCTGGGCTTTCATCAGGGTCAGCAGGGCGACCAGATGGCCGTTGATGCGCCCGGTCTTGCCACGCACCAGTTCCGGCACGTCTGGATTTTTTTTCTGCGGCATGATGCTGGAGCCGGTGCAGAAGCGGTCAGCGATGTCGATGAAGCCAAAGCGCGGACTCATCCACAGAATCAGTTCTTCCGACAGGCGGGAGAGATGGGTCATGATCAGCGCTGCCGCGGCGGTGAATTCGATGGCGAAATCCCGGTCGGAAACCGCGTCCAGCGAGTTTTCGCACACGCTGTCGAAACCCAGTTCGCGCGCCACCATTTCCCTGTCGATGGGGTAACTGGTGCCGGCCAGGGCGGCGGCGCCCAGAGGCAGCCGATTGACGCGCTTGCGGCAATCGGCGAGGCGCTCTCCATCGCGCTTGAGCATTTCGAAATAGGCCATGAGATGATGGCCGAAGGAAACCGGCTGGGCGACCTGCAGATGGGTGAAACCGGGCATGACGGTGTCGGTGTGCGGCTCCGCCAGATCCAGCAGTGCGGTCTGCAGGTTCAGGATCAGGGCGGACAGCATGTCAATCTCGTTACGCAGCCACAGGCGGACATCGGTGGCGACCTGGTCGTTGCGTGACCGGGCGGTATGCAGGCGCTTGCCGGCATCGCCCACCAGCGCCGTGAGGCGCTTTTCAATGTTAAGGTGCACATCTTCCGCGTCGAGCGACCAGATAAACTGGCCGGAGCGGATCTCTTCCTGGATTTGCTGCAAACCCTTGCGAATGGATGCAAGGTCGTCTATGTTCAGGATGCCGACAGCATGAAGCATGCTGGCGTGAGCGAGAGAGCCCTGGATGTCGAATTCGGCCAGGCGGCGGTCGAAATCCACGGATGCGGTGTAGCGTTTGACCAGTTCTGAAACAGGTTCGTTGAAGCGGCCGGACCAGGCCTGTGCGGCAGACGGGTTTTTCTCTTGCATCGTGTCGGGGTCTTATTCAGAATTGGGAAAATGACAAGTATAAATCAAAATCTGCGGCCTCCGCCGGCGCTGCCCAACTTTTGCAATCTGGGGGTGAGCCTGCGCATTTTGCTTGCTGTAAACGGCATGAGCCTGGTTGCGGCGGGCCTGAAAGCATCCAGTCTGGATATGCTGTGGCAGGAATTGATGGGGATGTCGATGCTGGTGCAGCCGGTATTGCTGCTAAGCCTGCTGTTGCTGTGTTCCGGGCGAAAGCTGCTGGATCGCGCGTCATATTCAGGCGGCATTGTGCTGGTGATGTTGCTGGAAGCGCTGCTGACCACGCTGGTATATATACTGGACCGGGAGCTGACGGGAGCGGATGGGGCCTTCCAGGTGTACCGCTACCTGGCATTTGCTTTTTTGATGACTGGCGCACTGCTGGCTTATTTTGATCTGCGTAGCCGCGCGCTTTCTCCGGCCCTGAGCGAGGCCCGGTTACAGGCTTTGCAGGCGCGTATCCGGCCACATTTCCTGTTTAACAGCATCAATGCGGTGCTGAGCCTTATACGCAGCAATCCGAAGCAGGCGGAAAGCGCGCTGGAGGATATGGCCGATCTGTTTCGCGTGCTCATGGCGGACAATCGCAATCTGGTCAGTCTCGAACAGGAGGTGGCATTGAGCCGCCAGTACCTCGGGCTGGAGCAGTTGCGTCTGGGGGAACGTTTGCAGGTGACATGGCATATTGAAAAAATGCCGCAGGATGCACTGATTCCTCCCCTGGTGTTGCAGCCTTTGCTGGAAAATGCGGTATACCACGGTATTGAGCCCTCGTCCCAGCCGGGTGAGGTCTGCGTCAACATATACAGCAGCCGTAACCAGGTTCATCTGGTATTGCGCAACCCCTACCGAAATGAGGGAGATCACCATAGCGGCAACAAGATGGCGCTGGGTAATATTCGCGAACGGCTGGCGTTGCACTTTGATGCCGAGGCGAGCCTGACAACGCAGATCAGCGATAGTACCTACCAGGTGCATATCGTGATTCCTTACATGAAGCAGTGACGATGACAGGTCCTCTGAAAATACTGATCGTGGACGACGAAGCGCCAGCGCGCAGGCGCTTGAGCGAAGTGCTGGCAGATTGTGCGGCAGACTTTCCGGTGATTGTGGCAGGAGAGGCGTCTTCGGGAAATGAAGCCATTGACTGGCTGGAACACAATATGGCTGATGTGGCCCTGCTGGATATACGCATGCCTGAAATGGACGGGATTGAGCTGGCGCGACACATGCAGAAACTGAAAAGTCCCCCCGCAGTGGTTTTCTGCACCGCATATGATCAGCATGCCATCGAAGCATTTGAGGTGAATGCGATTGATTATCTGCTCAAACCGGTGCGGCGCGAACGGCTGGCCCTGGCGTTGCAAAAAGCGCAGATTTATTCGCAGATGCAGCTTAATGCAGCGTCGCGCCAGCCGCGCGCGCATCTCGGCGTCAGTGTGGGAGGCAAGGTAATACTGGTATCTGTGGCGGAGATTGCCTATTTGAGAGCTGAACAGAAGTACGTGACCGTACGGACGTTGACGCACGAATACCTGACAGAGGAGTCGTTAACATCGCTGGAGCAGGAGTTTGGCGAGCGCTTTGTTCGCATCCACCGGAATTGCATCGTAGCCATGAGCTTCATTGCCGGCTTTGAAAAACAGCACCACGCCAGCGAAGACGAGGCTGGGGGTTCTGCCTGGTCGGTCATGTTGCGCGGGCTGGAAGAAAAGTTGCCAGTCAGCCGGCGACATCGGCACGTTGTCAAGGAAATGGCCGGTGGTTGAGAGTCTGCAGGATATGAAATGCAAACTTATGTTGACATGCGCCGTGAAAAAAAGGAGAATGGCGCGCTTCGTTCGGTGGGGTTCCCGAGCGGTCAAAGGGATCAGACTGTAAATCTGACGGCTCTGCCTTCGAAGGTTCGAATCCTTCCCCCACCACCAGGTTTTTAGGGTGCTAAGACGGCCATAAAGTGGCCGTTTTTGGTCGATAAGTAGTTTAAGTGCGGGTGTAGCTCAATGGTAGAGCAGAAGTTTTCCAAACTTACGACGAGGGTTCGATTCCCTTCACCCGCTCCAGGTAGTTGCCCATGTAGCTCAGTGGTAGAGCACTCCCTTGGTAAGGGAGAGGTCGACAGTCCGATTCTGTCCATGGGCACCATATTTTAATTTCGCGCTAGAAAAGGACGACTAATCATGGCAAAAGGCAAGTTTGAGCGTACCAAACCGCACGTAAACGTGGGCACGATTGGTCACGTGGATCATGGCAAGACGACTTTGACGGCGGCGATCACGACGATTCTGTCGAAGAAATTTGGTGGTGAAGCCAAAGGCTACGACCAGATTGACTCCGCGCCAGAAGAAAAGGCGCGTGGTATTACCATTAACACCGCCCACGTGGAATACGAGACGCAAGCGCGTCACTACGCCCACGTTGACTGCCCGGGCCACGCTGACTACGTCAAAAACATGATCACCGGTGCAGCCCAGATGGACGGCGCCGTACTGGTTGTGTCCGCAGCAGACGGCCCCATGCCCCAGACCCGCGAGCACATCCTGCTGGCCCGTCAGGTAGGCGTACCCTACATCATCGTCTACATGAACAAAGCCGACATGGTGGACGATCCAGAATTGCTCGAACTGGTCGAAATGGAAATCCGCGAACTACTCTCCAAATACGACTTCCCGGGCGACGACACCCCCATCATCATCGGTTCCGCCCTGAAAGCCCTCGAAGGCGACCAGAGCGACATCGGCGAGCCCAGCATCTTCAAGCTGGCAGAAGCCCTCGACACCTACATCCCGCAACCGGAACGCGCCATCGACGGCACCTTCCTGATGCCCGTAGAAGACGTCTTCTCCATCTCCGGTCGTGGCACCGTTGTGACCGGTCGTATCGAGCGCGGCATCGTCAAGGTCGGTGAAGAAGTCGAGATCGTCGGCATCAAGCCCACCATCAAAACCACCTGCACCGGTGTTGAAATGTTCCGCAAACTGCTCGACCAGGGTCAGGCAGGCGACAACGTCGGCGTACTGCTGCGCGGTACCAAGCGTGAAGAAGTCGAGCGTGGTCAGGTGCTGGCCAAGCCGGGCTCCATCACCCCGCACACCAAATTTGCCGCAGAGATCTACGTACTGAGCAAAGACGAAGGTGGTCGTCACACCCCATTCTTTCAGGGCTACCGTCCGCAGTTCTACTTCCGCACCACCGACGTAACCGGTGCGATCGAACTGCCGGCGGGCACTGAAATGGTGATGCCTGGCGACAACATCTCGATCCACGTTGCGCTGATCCAGCCGATCGCCATGGAAGAAGGCCTGCGTTTCGCGATTCGCGAAGGCGGTCGTACCGTGGGTGCCGGTGTGGTGGCCAAGGTCATCGAGTAAGAAAATTACGGGAAGCGGTGATGGGTGATGGGTGAAGAAATCCCATCGCTCATTACTGTTTACCCATTACCAGAATAGGCCAGTAGCTCAATTGGCAGAGTATCGGTCTCCAAAACCGAGGGTTGGGGGTTCGAGGCCCTCCTGGCCTGCCATTCACAGCCGGCAATGCGGGGTGTGGTAAATATTCCGCTTTGCAGTGGCAAATTAAATAAACATGACGACAACAGATAAGATGAAGTTGGGCTTGGCATTCCTGCTGCTGATGGCAGGGGTGGCCGGCTTTTACTATTTAGGTGGTCAGGCGACGGTGGTCCGCGTGCTTGCGGTGCTGGCGGGTGTTGCTGCTGCCATGGCTGTGGCCTGGATGTCGCAGCCTGGAAAGCAGTTTTTTGCTTTCAGCAAAGAATCTGTAGCCGAGACGCGCAGGGTGGTGTGGCCGACCCGCAAGGAAACCATGCAGACCACGGGTGTGGTTTTCCTGCTGGTGATCGCGGTTGCCCTGTTTTTATGGGTGGTGGATGCCAGCCTGATGTGGATGGTTCAGTTGCTGATGGGTCAGGGGGCTTAATGTCGAAACGCTGGTATGTGATACACGCCTACTCGGGTTTCGAGAAGAGTGTGCAACGCGCGTTGCTGGAGCGCATCGAGCGCGCTGGCATGCAGGACAAGTTTGGTGAGATTCTGGTGCCGCTGGAAGAAGTGGTCGAAATGAAGGGCGGGCAAAAATCCATCAGTGAGCGCAAATTCTTTCCGGGTTATGTGCTGGCTCAGATGGAAATGACAGACGAGTCCTGGCATCTGGTCAAGAGTACGCCGAAGGTAACCGGATTTGTGGGCGGTAGTGGCAACAAGCCTACCCCGATTACGGACAAGGAAGTCGAAGCTATCCTCAGGCAGATTCAGGAAGGCGTCGAGAAGCCGAAACCCAAGGTGCTGTTTGAAGTGGGTGAGTCGGTTCGTGTCACGGAAGGGCCGTTCAACGATTTCCATGGCAATGTGGAAGAAGTGAATTACGACAAGAACAAGTTGCGTGTTTCGGTGCTGATTTTTGGCCGCGCCACGCCGGTCGAGCTGGATTTCGGCCAGGTCGAGAAAGCATAACAAGCACTCCGGGGCGCGGGGCCCCGGAGTGTTTTAACGGGCACATTTCTTTAATGAAATGTGCGCAATACGGGAAGGCTAACAACTTGAGGTGCGGATTGAATTGCGCCGGAAAGCCCCGGTTTCCAGTCTGTTGGCCGCTATACCCATACACAAGGAGTAGTTGAAGTGGCAAAGAAAATTATTGGCTACATCAAGCTGCAGGTTCCGGCCGGCAAGGCCAACCCCAGCCCCCCCATTGGCCCGGCTCTGGGTCAGCGTGGCCTGAACATCATGGAATTTTGCAAGGCATTCAATGCGGCAACACAGGGCGTTGAAGTTGGTCTGCCGATTCCAGTGGTGATCACCGCTTTTGCAGACAAGAGTTTCACCTTCATCATGAAGACACCACCGGCGTCTATCCTGATCAAGAAAGCATCTGGCGTGCAAAAAGGCAGCCCGCGCCCCCATACCGACAAGGTTGGCAAGCTGACTCGTGCTCAGGCGGAAGAAATCGCCAAGACCAAGATGCCGGATCTGACTGCAGCCGACATGGATGCAGCAGTGCGCACCATCGCTGGCAGCGCGCGCAGCATGGGTATTGAAGTTGAAGGGGTGGTGTGACATGGCAAAATTATCGAAAAGAATGAAGGCCATCAAGGACTCCGTTGATCGTACCAAGATGTATCCCTTGGCTGATGCGCTGACTTTGGTGAAAAAGAACGCGACTGCAAAATTTGACGAGTCTGTGGATGTGGCTGTCAATCTCGGTATCGATGCACGTAAATCCGACCAGCTGGTGCGTGGTTCGGTTGTGCTGCCACGCGGCACCGGCAAAAGCGTACGTGTTGCGGTGTTTGCGCAAGGCGACAATGCCAAGGCCGCTCTGGAAGCCGGTGCGGATATCGTTGGTTTCGACGATCTGGCTGCGGATGTCAAGGCAGGCAAGATGGATTTTGACGTCGTGATCGCGACGCCGGATGCAATGCGCGTTGTTGGTGCCCTGGGCCAGATTCTGGGCCCACGCGGCCTGATGCCGAACCCGAAAGTCGGTACCGTGACCCCTAATGTGGCAGAGGCGGTCAAGAACGCCAAGGCGGGTCAGGTTCAGTATCGTACTGACAAGGGTGGTATCGTGCAGTGCACCATCGGCCGTGCTTCATTTGGCGAAGATGCGCTCAAGGAAAACCTGCTGGCACTGGTGGATGCGCTGAATAAAGCCAAGCCGGCGGCATCCAAGGGTGTCTTTCTGAAGAGAATTGCTGTCTCCAGCACCATGGGGACAGGTGTCCGCGTAGACCAGTCTACGCTGGCTGCCTAAGAAAATTGGGGAAGCCGGCGCATGCGCCGGCTTCAGTCCAAGACCGTGGGGACCGGGAACTTTTGTTCAAGGTTTAATAGCTTGGTGGTAAACAGGCTCCCTACGCAGACGGTGTAACCCCGTGAAGAAATACCAGGTGAAACTCTGTGATGCAGGGCGGATCCAATGATGTTGGGCTGTAACAGGCATAACACTGGAATTCTGATCAGGTCGCCGTAGGGTGGCATGTGTTAAAGCATATGCCGTATGTAGGCTTGATAGGAGGAAAGACTCGTGAGTCTCAATCTGGATGATAAAAAAGCCGTCGTTGCCGAGGTTGCGGAACAGATTGCCAAGGCTCAGACCGTAGTTCTGGCTGAGTACAGTGGTCTTGAAGTACCCAATTTGACCGTGCTGCGCAGTAAAGCCCGTGAATCGGGTGTGTATCTGCGCGTCGTGAAAAATACCCTCGTGCGCCGTGCAGTTGCAGATACCCAGTTCGCTCCTTTGGCTGAACAGATGACAGGTCCGCTGATTTACAGTATTTCAGCTGATCCGGTTGCTGCTGCCAAGGTGTTGAACGATTTTGCGAAAAGCAACGACAAGCTGGTACTAAAAGCAGGTTCTTACGCGGGTAAGGTTTTGGACAAAGCGGGTGTGCAAGCACTGGCATCTATCCCAAGCCGTGATGAGCTGCTGTCGAAACTGTTAGGTGTGATGAAAGCGCCTGTCTCCAGCTTTGCTGGTGCAATGGCTGCTCTGGCCAAACAGCGCGAAACTGCTTGATCCGCGTAATTAATTTGTCAAAAGATTTGAATTAGGAGTATTGAAAATGGCTGTTACTGCAGAAGACATTCTCGAAGCCGTAGGCGCGATGACTGTAATGGAACTGAATGACCTGGTTAAGGCATTTGAAGAAAAATTCGGCGTTTCTGCTGCATCCATGGCTATGGCCGCACCTGGTGCTGGTGCTGCTGCTGCTGTGGAAGAAAAGTCTGAATTTGACGTTATCCTGACGGGCGCTGGTGAAAACAAAGTGAACACCATCAAGGTGGTTCGCACCATCACCGGTCTGGGCCTGAAAGAAGCCAAAGACCTGGTTGACGGCGCACCGAAAGCAGTTAAGGAAGGTGTTTCCAAGGCTGATGCTGACGCGGTTGCCAAGCAACTGATCGAAGCTGGCGCAACTTGCGAAGTCAAGTAATTAGCTGCTGAAGTCCGGATTCAGGCTGGTGGGAAACCACCAGCCTTTTTCCGTTTATTTAATCATCCCGTAGAAGCTAGAAGAAACGAAGTGATCGCCGCATCTTTTCTTCTATCCTCTGTTGCAGCAAGTACTCCATGGAGATCTCAATGAGCTACTCATTTACCGAGAAAAAACGCATTCGCAAAAGCTTCGCCAAACGCGTGAGTGTGCAGGAAGTTCCTTTCCTGCTGGCGACGCAGATCGATTCTTACGCCGGGTTCCTGCAGGCAGAAGTGCCTGCCGCCGAGCGCAAGACCGAGGGTTTGCAGGCGGCATTCGGCTCGGTTTTCCCGATTTCCAGCCACTCCGGCAATGCGCGGCTCGATTACGTCAGCTATGTGCTGGGCGAGCCCCCTTTCGATGTCAAGGAATGCCAGCAGCGTGGTCTGACTTTTGCCGCGCCCTTGCGTGTCAAGGTGCGCATGACGCTGATGGACAAGGAAGCCTCCAAGCCGACCGTCAAGGAAGTGAAGGAGCAGGAAGTGTACATGGGCGAGATTCCGCTCATGACCGATAACGGCTCTTTTGTGATCAATGGCACCGAGCGCGTGATCGTGTCCCAGTTGCACCGTTCTCCTGGCGTGTTTTTCGAGCATGACCGTGGCAAGACTCATTCCTCAGGAAAACTGCTGTTCTCTGCGCGGGTGATTCCTTACCGTGGCTCATGGCTCGACTTCGAATTTGATCCGAAAGACTACCTCTATTTCCGCGTTGATCGCCGTCGTAAAATGCCGGTAACGATTTTGCTCAAGGCGCTGGGCTATAATCAGGAACAGATCCTGAGCATGTTCTATGCGACGGACACTTTCCACCTGGGTAAAAAAGGCGTGCAGTTCGAACTCGTGCCGGAACGCCTGCGCGGTGAAGTTGCTCGCTTCGATATCACTAGCAAAGATGGCGCAGTGATTGTGGCGAAAGACAAGCGTATTACCGTTAAGCACATCCGGGAGATGGAACAGGCCGGGATCAAGAAAGTAACGGTGCCGGAAGAGTTCGTCCTTGGCCGCGTAGTGACCGAGAATGTGGTGGACAAGGAGAGTGGCGAAATTGTAGCTCAGGCCAACGACGAAATCACCGAAGACCTGTTCGCCAAGCTGAATGCAGCCAGTGTGGCAAAAATCAATACTATCTACACCAATGATCTGGATCAGGGCGCTTATATTTCCCAGACCCTGCGCACGGATGAAACGGCGGACCAGCTGGCAGCGCGCGTCGCTATTTACCGCATGATGCGCCCAGGCGAGCCGCCTACAGAGGACGCTGTTCAGGCATTGTTCGATGGCCTGTTTTTTAATGCGGACCGCTATGACCTGTCCAAGGTCGGCCGCATGAAATTCAATCGCCGCGCTTATCCCGAGAAACGCGTCGAGAAAAATGCCGAGTGGATTAACCGTTTCCAGGACCGCATCGGTCCGGTGGGTGCGGAAGGCTCAGGCATCCTTTCCAACGACGATATTCTTGCGACCATCATGATTCTGGTCGAATTGCGCAACGGGCGTGGTGAAATCGACGATATTGATCACCTCGGCAATCGTCGTGTCCGTTCTGTGGGCGAGTTGGTGGAGAACCAGTTCCGCGCCGGTCTGGTGCGTGTTGAGCGTGCGGTTAAAGAGCGTCTCTCGCAAGCGGAATCCGACAACCTGATGCCGCATGATCTGATCAATGCCAAGCCGGTTTCGGGCGCGATCAAGGAATTCTTCGGTTCCAGCCAGTTGTCCCAGTTCATGGACCAGACCAACCCGCTATCTGAAATCACCCACAAGCGTCGCGTATCAGCTCTCGGGCCAGGCGGTCTGACTCGTGAGCGTGCCGGTTTTGAAGTGCGCGACGTGCATCCGACCCATTATGGCCGTGTATGCCCGATTGAAACACCGGAAGGTCCGAACATCGGCCTGATCAATTCGCTCGCACTATTTTCGCGCACCAATGTGTATGGCTTTCTTGAAACACCCTACCGCAAGGTAAACGATGGCAAGGTGACAGATAAGATCGACTATCTGTCTGCCATCGAAGAAAGCCAGTATGTGATTGCGCAGGCCAATGCCAGCCTCGACAAGAAGGGCAAGCTGGTGGACGAGCTGGTGTCCTGCCGTCATCACAATGAATTTGCCATGTCCACGCCGGACAAAGTGCAGTACATGGACGTGGCACCTGCTCAGATTGTGTCCGTTGCGGCTTCATTGATCCCGTTCCTGGAACACGACGACGCCAACCGTGCATTGATGGGCTCCAACATGCAGCGTCAGGCGGTTCCCTGCCTGCGCGCTGAAAAACCATTTGTCGGAACCGGCATCGAACGTACAGTGGCAGTGGATTCTGGAACAACGGTCCAGGCACGTCGTGGCGGTGTAGTGGATTACATCGACGCAAGTCGCATTGTGGTGCGTGTGCATGATGTGGAAGCGGTGGCAGGCGAAGTGGGTGTGGATATCTACAACCTGACTAAGTACACCCGCTCGAATCAGAACACCAACATCAACCAGCGTCCGCTGGTGAAGGTGGGCGATATTCTGCAGCGCGGCGACGTCATCGCTGACGGTGCATCCACCGACATGGGTGAACTGGCCCTTGGCCAGAACATGTTTGTGGCGTTCATGCCATGGAACGGCTACAACTTCGAGGACTCGATCCTGATTTCCGAGCGCATGGTGGCTGAAGACCGCTATACCTCGATTCATATTGAAGAACTGAGCGTGGTTGCGCGTGACACCAAGCTTGGCGCTGAAGAAATCACGCGTGATATTTCCAATCTGTCCGAGGTGCAGCTTGGGCGTCTGGATGAGTCGGGTATCTGCTACATTGGCGCCGAGGTCGAAGCGGGAGACGTCCTGGTGGGCAAGGTGACGCCAAAAGGTGAAACCCAGCTGACCCCGGAAGAAAAGCTGCTGCGCGCCATTTTTGGCGAAAAAGCTTCCGATGTTAAAGATACATCGCTGCGTTTGCCTTCCGGTATGTCCGGCACGGTCATTGATGTGCAGGTGTTTACGCGTGAAGGTATCGAGCGCGACATACGCGCCCAGCAGATTATTGATGATGAACTGAAGCGTTTCCGCCATGATTTGAACGATCAGATGCGTATCGTTGAAGAAGATGCGTTCGGACGTATCGAACGTTTGCTGGCAGGCAAGGTTGCTAACGGCGGCCCGGCCAAGTTGGCCAAGGGTACTGCGATCAGCAAGGAATACCTGGAGAAGGTAGAGCGCCATAACTGGTTCGATATCCGTCTTTCCGACGAGGATGCGGCACGACAGCTTGAACAGCTCAAGGACAGCCTGGCGCAGAAACGTGTTGAATTCGACGCCATGTTCGAAGAGAAAAAGAAAAAACTCACCAGCGGCGATGAACTTCCTCCCGGCGTGCAGAAAATGGTCAAGGTCTATGTGGCGGTCAAGCGCCGTCTCCAGCCTGGTGACAAGATGGCGGGCCGTCACGGTAACAAGGGCGTGATTTCCAAGATTGTCCCGATCGAAGACATGCCGTTCATGGCAGACGGCACACCGATGGATATCGTGCTCAACCCACTGGGCGTGCCTTCACGTATGAACGTGGGCCAGATTCTGGAAACTCACCTCGGCTGGGCGGCCAAGGGCCTCGGCAACCGGATCGGTGAGATGCTCGAAGCGCATGCCAAGGTTCAGGATGTGCGCAAGTTCCTCGACAAGATTTATAACGGAACCGGTAAGCAGGAAGATCTCGCCTCCTTTAGTGACGGCGAAGTACTTGATCTGGCGAATAACCTGAAATATGGCGTGCCTTTTGCAACACCAGTTTTCGACGGTGCCAGCGAAGAAGAAATCAAGGGCATGCTGGAACTGGCAGGTCTGCCACGCAGCGGTCAGGTGACGCTGCATGATGGCCGTACCGGCGAGGCTTTCGAGCGTCAGGTGACCGTGGGTTACATGCACGTTCTGAAACTGCATCACCTGGTCGATGACAAGATGCATGCGCGTTCCACCGGCCCTTACAGCCTGGTAACCCAGCAGCCTCTGGGCGGCAAGGCACAGTTCGGCGGCCAGCGCTTCGGCGAGATGGAGGTGTGGGCACTGGAAGCTTATGGCGCATCCTACGTGCTGCAGGAAATGCTGACCGTCAAGTCCGACGACGTCAGCGGCCGAACCAAGGTGTATGAAAATATCGTCAAAGGCGAACACAAAATCGATGCCGGCATGCCGGAATCCTTCAACGTGCTGGTGAAGGAAATTCGTTCTCTCGGTATTGATATTGATCTGGAACGCTTTTAATCAGCTGCCGCCAGTCAACCGTCAGGATATGGCGAATCGCCGCATAACCTGACGGGATGTTTGAAAAACGTTTGTATTTATAGATTTAAGCTGACAGCAGAAAGCTGGTAGCCGAAAGCCAAAACCGGAGGTTTTCATGAAAGCATTACTCGATTTGTTCAAACAGGTCACTCAGGAAGAAGAGTTCGACGCCATCAAGATCGGCCTCGCCTCTCCCGAGAAGATCCGTTCCTGGTCCTATGGCGAAGTCAAGAAGCCAGAGACCATCAACTACCGTACTTTCAAGCCGGAACGCGATGGCCTGTTCTGCGCCAAGATCTTCGGGCCGGTCAAGGACTATGAATGCCTGTGCGGCAAGTACAAGCGTCTCAAGCATCGCGGTGTGATCTGCGAAAAATGCGGCGTTGAAGTAACGCTGTCAAAAGTGCGCCGCGAACGCATGGCACATATTGAACTGGCAAGCCCGGTAGCACATATCTGGTTCCTCAAGTCGCTGCCTTCGCGCCTCGGCATGGTGCTGGATATGGCGTTGCGCGACATCGAGCGCGTGTTGTATTTCGAAGCCTACGTGGTAACCGATCCGGGCATGACGCCGCTCAATCGCTGCCAGTTGCTGACTGAAGACGACTACCTGTCCAAGGTCGAAGAATACGGTGACGAATTTTCCGCCAGCATGGGCGCAGAAGGCGTGCGCGCGCTGCTGCGCGGCATTGACCTCAATGCCGAGGTGGAAAGGCTGCATAAGGAACTGGATGCAACCGGCTCCGACACCAAGATCAAGAAAATCGCCAAGCGCCTCAAGGTGCTGGAAGCCTTCCAGAAATCCGGCATCAAGCCGGACTGGATGATTCTGGAAGTCCTGCCGGTGCTGCCGCCGGAATTGCGCCCGCTGGTGCCGCTGGATGGCGGTCGTTTTGCCACATCAGACCTGAATGATCTGTACCGCCGCGTGATCAACCGTAACAACCGTCTGAAGCGCCTGCTGGAACTCAAAGCGCCGGAAATTATCGTGCGCAACGAAAAGCGCATGCTGCAGGAATCCGTGGATTCCCTGCTCGACAACGGCCGCCGCGGCAAGGCCATGACGGGTGCCAACAAGCGTCCGCTGAAGTCGCTCGCCGACATGATCAAGGGCAAGGGCGGTCGTTTCCGTCAGAACCTGCTGGGCAAGCGCGTGGACTACTCTGGCCGTTCCGTGATCGTGGTGGGTCCGCAACTCAAGCTGCACCAGTGTGGTCTGCCAAAGAAAATGGCACTGGAGCTGTTCAAACCCTTTATTTTCCACAAGCTGGAAGTGCTCGGCCTGGCTACGACCATCAAGGCAGCCAAGCGCCTGGTGGAAGAGGAAGGTCCGGAAGTCTGGGATATCCTGGAAGACGTGATCCGCGAACATCCTGTCATGCTGAACCGCGCTCCGACCCTGCACCGTCTGGGTATCCAGGCATTTGAACCAGTACTGATCGAAGGCAAAGCGATCCAGCTGCATCCGCTGGTTTGTGCCGCGTTCAACGCCGACTTCGACGGCGACCAGATGGCCGTACACGTTCCGCTGTCGCTGGAAGCGCAGATGGAGTGCCGCACCCTGATGCTGGCCTCGAACAACGTGCTGTCACCCGCCAACGGCGAGCCGATCATCGTGCCGTCGCAGGATATCGTGCTGGGCCTGTACTACATGACGCGCGAGCGTATCAATGCCAAGGGTGAGGGCATGATGTTCTCCGACGTGGTGGAGATTTCCCGTGCCTATGAATCGCGTCAGGTCGACCTGCATGCCAAGATCACGGTGCGCCTCAAGGAATTTACTCTCGAAGCTGACGGAGAGAAGAAAGAAAAGATCACGCGCTACGAAACGACTGTCGGGCGTGCCCTGCTGGCAGAGTTGTTGCCCGCCGGCCTGCCCTTCTCGGTGGTAAACAAGCCACTCAAGAAGAAAGAAATTTCGCGCTTGATCAACGCCAGCTTCCGTCGTTGCGGTCTGCGCGAGACGGTTATTCTGGCTGACAAGCTGATGTACACAGGTTTCACCTATGCCGCGCGTGCAGGAATTTCGATCTGCGTGGATGACATGCTGGTGCCGACGCAGAAAGAAAGCATCCTGGGTGCCGCCGAGTCTGAAGTCAAAGAAATCGAGTTGCAGTACTCCTCCGGTCTGGTGACCCAGGGTGAGCGCTACAACAAGGTCGTTGATATCTGGGGTCGCGCCGGTGACGTGGTGGCCAAGGCCATGATGGATCAGCTCGGCAGCGAAAAAGTGATTGACCGCGAAGGTAACGAAGTCAAGCAGGAGTCCTTCAACTCCATTTACATGATGGCGGATTCAGGTGCCCGTGGTTCTGCAGCGCAGATTCGCCAGCTGGCCGGTATGCGTGGCCTGATGGCGAAACCGGATGGCTCCATTATTGAAACCCCGATTACTGCGAATTTCCGTGAAGGTCTGAACGTGCTTCAGTACTTCATTTCTACGCACGGTGCACGTAAAGGTCTGGCGGATACCGCCCTGAAGACCGCTAACTCAGGTTATCTGACCCGCCGTCTGGTAGACGTGACCCAGGATCTGGTCGTGATTGAACCGGATTGTGGCACCGAAAACGGTGTGGCGCTCAAGGCGCTGGTTGAGGGCGGTGAAGTGGTGGAGCCGCTGCGTGAACGGATTCTTGGCCGTGTGACAGCTGCGGATGTGGTGCATCCTGAAACCGGTGAAACCGTCTATGAACCCGGAGTGCTGCTGGATGAAGATGCGGTGGAAGCGATCGAAGCGCTGGGTATTGACGAAGTCAAGGTGCGCACGCCGCTGACCTGCGAAACACGCTATGGTTTGTGTGGCCAATGCTATGGTCGTGATCTCGGTCGCGGCATGCTGGTGAACGTCGGTGAGGCGGTGGGTGTGATTGCTGCGCAGTCGATTGGCGAACCGGGTACTCAGCTGACGATGCGTACTTTCCACATCGGTGGTGCGGCGTCGCGTGCAGCAGTTAACAGCCAGATTGAAATCAAATCTAACGGTACGTTGCGCTTTACCTCCGGAATGCGCTATGTGACCAATGCCAAGAATGAACTGATCGTTATTTCCCGTAGCGGTGAAGTGATGATTCAGGACGATAACGGCCGCGAGCGGGAACGCCACAAGGTGCCATATGGTTCAACCCTGCTGTCCATGGATGGCACGGTTGTCAAAGCGGGGCACGTGCTGGCAACCTGGGATCCGCACACCCGGCCGATTATTACCGAGTACGCAGGCAAGGTTCGTTTCGAAAACGTGGAAGAAGGCGTCACGGTTGCCAAGCAGATCGACGAAGTGACCGGCCTCTCGACCCTGGTAGTTATCGATCCCAAGCGTCGCGGCAGCAGCCAGTCCAAGGGCCTGCGTCCCCAGGTGAAACTGCTGGATGAAAAAGGTGAGGAAGTTAAAATTGCCGGAACCGACCTGCTTGTCAACGTGACCTTCCATGTGGGTTCCATTATTACTGTTAAAAACGGTCAGGATGTGGGTGTGGGTGAGGTGCTGGCGCGTATCCCGCAGGAAACCTCCAAGACGCGCGACATTACCGGTGGTTTGCCGCGTGTGGCCGAATTGTTCGAGGCGCGTTCACCTAAAGATGCAGGTTTGCTGGCGGAAGTCACGGGTACGATCTCCTTCGGCAAGGACACCAAGGGCAAGCAGCGCTTGGTGATCACGGATCTGGATGGCGTTGCCAATGAGTACCTGATTGCCAAGGACAAGCATGTCACAGCGCACGATGGCCAGGTGGTCAACAAGGGCGAGTCGATTGTGGACGGTCCGGCTGATCCGCATGACATTCTCCGCCTGCTGGGCGTAGAAGCGCTGGCACGCTACATCGCTGACGAGGTTCAGGATGTCTATCGCCTCCAGGGCGTGAAAATCAATGACAAGCATATCGAAGTAATCGTGCGGCAGATGCTGCGTCGCGTGACTATTTCCGACTCCGGCGACACCCGCTTCATTCTGGGTGAACAGGTCGAACGTGCAGAAGTGCTTGATGAGAATGAACGCATGGAAGCTGAAGGCAAGCAAGGCGCCAGCTATACTTATATGCTGCTGGGTATTACCAAGGCTTCACTGTCTACAGATTCCTTTATCTCTGCAGCGTCTTTCCAGGAAACGACGCGCGTTCTTACCGAAGCGGCAATCATGGGCAAGAAAGACGAGCTGCGTGGCCTCAAGGAAAATGTCATCGTCGGTCGCCTCATTCCCGCCGGTACTGGTCTTGCCTATCACAATACGCGCCGCAATCAGAAGCTGGGATTGGATATGGGTGAAAATATACTGGTCGATGAATCGCCAGCAGAAGCCCGGGATGACGAACAACCTGCTTGACATCGGGGTCTTAACTCAATAGAATCCTCAGTCTTTTTACATCCGGGTATTTTGCCCGGGTCGCAGGACTGAATTCAGGGACGGCCTGGCCGTCCCGTAATTTTTATTTAGGAATTAAACGCATGCCAACCATCAACCAATTAGTGCGCAAGCCGCGCGCCCTGCAGAAAGAAAAGAGCAAGGTGCCCGCGTTGGAGAGCTGCCCGCAGCGTCGCGGTGTTTGCACTCGTGTTTACACCACCACGCCAAAGAAGCCTAACTCCGCTCTGCGTAAGGTTGCAAAGGTGCGCCTGACAAACGGTTTTGAAGTCATCAGCTATATCGGTGGTGAAGGTCATAACCTGCAGGAGCACTCGGTTGTGCTGATTCGTGGCGGTCGTGTGAAAGACTTGCCGGGTGTGCGTTACCACACTGTGCGCGGTAGCCTCGATACGGCTGGCGTGAAAGATCGTAAACAAAGCCGTTCCAAGTACGGTGCCAAGCGTCCTAAAGCCGCTTAATTGATTGAGGTTTAGAAAATGCCAAGACGTAGAGAAGTCCCCAAGCGCGAAGTTCTGCCTGATCCAAAATTCGGCAATCAGGAACTGGCCAAGTTTGTTAACGTTCTGATGATTCAGGGCAAAAAAGCTGTCGCTGAGCGCATTATTTACGGTGCGCTGGACCAGATCCAGAAGAAAAGCGGCAAGGACCCGATCGAGGTGTTTACTCAGGCGTTGACCAATGCGCGTCCGATGGTGGAAGTCAAGAGCCGTCGTGTGGGTGGCGCAAACTACCAAGTGCCTGTTGAAGTTCGCTCCGTGCGCCGCACTGCGCTGGCAATGCGCTGGCTGCGTGATGCAGCCCGTAAGCGTGGCGAAAAATCCATGGGGATCCGCCTGGCTGGTGAATTGATGGACGCTGCTGAAAATCGCGGTTCCGCGATCAAGAAGCGCGAAGAAGTGCACCGTATGGCTGAAGCCAACAAAGCCTTTGCGCATTTCCGTTTCTAATTTCAGTATCTAGATAATTAAGGTTGCATAGCTGTGGCACGTAAAACACCCATTGAACGTTACCGTAATATCGGCATTAGTGCTCATATTGACGCAGGAAAAACCACGACCACCGAGCGTATTCTATTTTACACCGGTGTGTCTCACAAGATTGGTGAGGTGCATGACGGCGCTGCGACCATGGACTGGATGGAGCAGGAGCAAGAGCGTGGTATTACCATTACCTCGGCCGCAACCACCTGTTTCTGGAAGGGGATGGACAACAGTTTCCCTGAGCATCACATCAATATTATTGACACCCCGGGTCACGTAGACTTCACGATTGAGGTTGAGCGTTCCATGCGTGTGCTGGATGGCGCCTGCATGGTTTACTGCGCTGTGGGTGGTGTTCAGCCGCAGTCCGAGACGGTATGGCGCCAGGCGAACAAGTATGGCGTTCCGCGCCTTGCTTTTGTGAACAAGATGGACCGTTCTGGTGCCAACTTCTTCAAGGTCTACGATCAGATGCGCGCCCGTCTCAAGGCGAACCCGGTGCCACTGCAGGTGCCGATTGGTGCTGAAGATACCTTCGCTGGCGTGGTTGATCTGATCAAGATGAAGGCGATTTTCTGGGATGATTCCACCCAGGGTATGAAGTTCGAAGAGCGCGAAATCCCCGCAGATTTGCTGTCAACCTGCCAGGAATGGCGTGAGAAGATGGTGGAAAGTGCTGCCGAGGCCTCTGAAGAGTTGATGAACAAATACCTTGAAGAAGGCGATCTGTCGATTGCTGATATCAAGAAGGGTATTCGCCAGCGTACTATCGCTAGCGAAATCGTTCCGATGTTGTGTGGCTCCGCATTCAAGAACAAGGGTGTTCAGGCAATGCTGGACGCGGTGGTTGAATTTATGCCGTCGCCTCTGGACGTGCCTCCGGTCAAGGGTATTCTGGAAGACGAGAGTGTGGGTGAGCGCAGGGCTGCCGACGACGAAGCCTTTTCCGGTCTCGCATTCAAGATCATGACCGACCCGTACGTTGGTCAGCTGATTTTCTTCCGCGTCTACTCGGGTGTGGTGAAGTCCGGCGATACCATCTATAACCCGGTCAAGGGCAAGAAAGAGCGTCTTGGCCGTATCCTCCAGATGCACGCGAATCAGCGTGAAGAGATTAAAGAAGTACACGCGGGAGATATCGCAGCAGCCGTAGGTTTGAAAGAGGCCACAACCGGCGATACGCTGTGCGATCTGAACAAGGTCATTATTCTTGAGCGTATGGTATTCCCTGAGCCGGTGATTCACGTTGCTGTCGAGCCAAAAACCAAGGCCGATCAGGAAAAAATGGGTATCGCTCTGAACCGGCTGGCTCAGGAAGATCCATCTTTCCGTGTGCGTACCGACGAAGAAACCAATCAGACCATTATTTCCGGTATGGGCGAATTGCACCTGGAAATTCTGGTTGATCGCATGAAGCGTGAGTTTGGTGTTGAAGCCAACGTAGGCGCGCCTCAGGTTGCGTATCGTGAAGCTATCCGTAAGGCGGTCGAGGTCGAAGGCAAGTTCGTCAAACAGTCTGGCGGTCGCGGTCAATATGGTCACGTCTGGCTCAAAATGGAGCCGAATGAGGCAGGTAAGGGCTTTGAGTTTGTTGATGCAATCAAGGGTGGTACGGTGCCGCGTGAATACATTCCTGCGGTTGAGAAGGGCTTGATCGATACGCTCCCGAATGGCGTGCTGGCTGGCTTCCCGGTGGTCGATGTGAAAGTTACCCTGTTTGACGGTTCCTACCATGACGTGGATTCCAACGAAAACGCATTCAAGATGGCGGCTTCGATTGGCTTCAAGGACGGGATGCGCAAGGCCAGTCCGGTGCTGCTGGAGCCTATGATGGCAGTCGAAGTAGAGACGCCTGAAGAGAAGATGGGCGACGTCATGGGCGATCTGTCCTCACGTCGCGGCATGATTCAGGGTATGGAAGACATGGCTGGTGGCGGCAAGGCGATCAAGGCAGAAGTGCCGCTGTCCGAAATGTTTGGATATTCGACCACGCTGCGTTCGCTGACTCAGGGTCGGGCAACTTACACCATGGAATTCAAGCATTACGCCGAGGCGCCTAAGAACGTCGCCGAAGCGATCATGAACAAGAAATAATTGTTATTAGATTGAGAGGGTATTAGATCATGGCAAAAGGCAAGTTTGAGCGTACCAAACCGCACGTAAACGTGGGCACGATTGGTCACGTGGATCATGGCAAGACGACTTTGACGGCGGCGATCACGACGATTCTGTCGAAGAAATTTGGTGGTGAAGCCAAAGGCTACGACCAGATTGACTCCGCGCCAGAAGAAAAGGCGCGTGGTATTACCATTAACACCGCCCACGTGGAATACGAGACGCAAGCGCGTCACTACGCCCACGTTGACTGCCCGGGCCACGCTGACTACGTCAAAAACATGATCACCGGTGCAGCCCAGATGGACGGCGCCGTACTGGTTGTGTCCGCAGCAGACGGCCCCATGCCCCAGACCCGCGAGCACATCCTGCTTGCCCGTCAGGTAGGCGTACCCTACATCATCGTCTACATGAACAAAGCCGACATGGTGGACGATCCAGAGTTGCTCGAACTGGTCGAAATGGAAATCCGCGAACTGCTCTCCAAATACGACTTCCCGGGCGACGACACCCCCATCATCATCGGTTCCGCCCTGAAAGCCCTCGAAGGCGACCAGAGCGACATCGGCGAGCCCAGCATCTTCAAGCTGGCAGAAGCCCTCGACACCTACATCCCGCAACCGGAACGCGCCATCGACGGCACCTTCCTGATGCCCGTAGAAGACGTCTTCTCCATCTCCGGTCGTGGCACCGTTGTGACCGGTCGTATCGAGCGCGGCATCGTCAAGGTCGGTGAAGAAGTCGAAATCGTCGGCATCAAGCCCACCATCAAAACCACCTGCACCGGTGTTGAAATGTTCCGCAAACTGCTCGACCAGGGTCAGGCAGGCGACAACGTCGGCGTACTGCTGCGCGGCACCAAGCGTGAAGAAGTCGAGCGTGGTCAGGTGCTGGCCAAGCCGGGCTCCATCACCCCGCACACCAAATTTGCCGCAGAGATCTACGTACTGAGCAAAGACGAAGGTGGTCGTCACACCCCATTCTTCCAGGGCTACCGTCCGCAGTTCTACTTCCGCACCACCGACGTAACCGGTGCGATCGAACTGCCGGCGGGCACTGAAATGGTGATGCCTGGCGACAACATCTCGATCCACGTTGCGCTGATCCAGCCGATCGCCATGGAAGAAGGCCTGCGTTTCGCGATTCGCGAAGGCGGTCGTACCGTGGGTGCCGGTGTGGTGGCCAAGGTCATCGAGTAAGAAATTTCAATTCGCGGCGAACCTCGGTTCGCTGCATCGCTCTTTAGGAAAATCATGCAAAGTCAAAAAATTCGTATTCGCCTCAAAGCATTCGACTACCGTCTCATTGACCAGTCTGCACTTGAAATTGTGGAAACAGCCAAGCGTACTGGTGCTGTTGTACGTGGCCCGGTTCCTTTGCCTACCCGTATTGAGCGTTTTGACGTTTTGCGTTCGCCTCACGTCAACAAGACTTCGCGCGACCAGTTCGAAATTCGTACCCATCTTCGCCTGATGGATATCATTGATCCCACGGACAAAACAGTCGACGCCCTGATGAAGCTGGATCTGCCAGCTGGCGTGGATGTGGAAATCAAACTCTAGGAGTCAGGATCAAGTGGTTTGTGACGGCTTGAAAAACGGTGTATAATCGCCGGCTTTCCAGTCGTATAGTTCTTTTGTGTTATTAAAAACCGCCGGTCAATCGAAATCGGCATTGTGTAAGGAAAATAATGATGAGCCTCGGACTAATTGGTCGCAAGGTTGGCATGACGCGCATCTTTACCGACGATGGAACAAGCATCCCGGTGAGTGTGATTGATGTGTCTGGCAACCGCGTGACTCAAATCAAGAGTGTAGAAACGGATGGCTATTCTGCTGTCCAGATGACCAGCGGCGAGCGCCGTGTCAGTCGCGTGACCAAGGCAATGGCTGGTCACTACTCCAAAGCCGGTGTTGAAGCAGGGCGTTCCGTGAAAGAGTTCGTCGCGAGCGCCGATCAGCTTTCTCAGTTCGCGCTGGGCGCAAGCGTTAGCGCTGACGTATTCCAGGCTGGTCAGTTGGTAGATGTGACCGGAACGACTCAGGGTAAAGGTTTCGCTGGTGCGATCAAGCGCCACCACTTCAGTTCGAACCGTGCCATCTCATGGTAACTCCCGTTCGCACAACAGCGCTGGTTCAATTGGTCAGAACCAGGATCCTGGTCGTGTGTTTCCGGGCAAGCGCATGGCGGGTCATCTGGGCGCGGTGCGTCGCACCACGCAAAATCTTGAAATCGTACGTGTCGATGCCGAGCGTCAGCTGCTGCTGATCAAAGGTGCGATTCCCGGCTCCAAAGGTGGCGATGTGCTGATTCGCCCCGCTGTGAAGGCAGGTGCATAATGGAACTTAAGCTTATTAATGATAAAGGCCAGGCTACGGCGAGTGTTGACGCTTCCGATGTTGCTTTCGGACGTGAATTCAACGAAGCCCTGGTTCATCAGGTTGTGACTGCCTATATGGCAAATGCACGTACAGCGACGCGCGCCCAAAAGGGCCGTAGCGATGTGGCGAAAAGTACTCGCAAGCCATTCCGTCAGAAAGGTACGGGTAATGCTCGTGCCGGTATGGCTTCCAGCCCGTTGTGGCGTGGGGGTGGTAAGATGTTTCCGAATGGCCCGGAGGAGAATTTCTCCCATAAGGTCAATAAAAAGATGCATCGTGCCGGCATGCAGTCAATTCTGTCTGAGCTGGCGCGTATCGGCCGTCTGCAGGTGGTTGAGGAGTTCAAGATTGATACTCCGAAAACGAAACAAATGGTTGAAAAAATCAAGTCGCTTGGGTTTGAGAGCGTGCTCGTCGTAACTGATGATGTGGATGAGAATCTGTATCTTTCTTCGCGTAACCTGCCGCATGTACTGGTGATCGAAGCGCAACACGCTGATCCGGTTAATCTGGTGCGTTTCCCCAATGTGTTGTTGACCCGCAATGCGGTGAAGAAATTCGAGGAGATGCTGGGATGAGTGCGAACATTGCAAATCAAGAGCGCTTGATGCAAGTTATTCTCGCGCCGCAAATTTCGGAAAAGGCTACGATGCTGGCAGACAAGTACCAGCAAGTCGTATTCCGTGTGGTCGGTAATGCAACCAAACCTGAGGTCAAGGCTGCGGTTGAGCTGCTGTTCAAGGTTGAAGTGACTGGTGTACAGATTGCCAATGTCAAGGGCAAGGTAAAGCGCTCCGGTCGTACCATGGGCCGCCGCAAGGACTGGAAAAAGGCTTATGTTTCACTGAAGCCGGGCCAGGAACTCAACCTTATGGTAGGCGAGTAGGAGAGCTGATATGGCATTAATTAAAGTAAAACCAACATCCGCCGGTCGGCGCGCCGTCATCAAGGTGGTGAATCCTGATCTGCACAAGGGGGCGCCGCATGCTCCTTTGCTTGAGAGTCAGTTCAAACACGCCGGGCGTAATCACAATGGCCGCATTACGGTGCGTCATCAGGGTGGTGGACACAAACAGCATTATCGCGTGATCGATTTTCGCCGTAACAAGGATGGCATTCCTGCAAAAGTGGAGCGCCTTGAATACGATCCTAATCGTAGTGCGAATATCGCCCTGCTTTGCTACATTGACGGCGAGCGCCGCTACATTATTGCCCCCAAAGGGGTCATCGTCGGGATGCAGCTGATCAGTGGGTCTGATTCCCCGATCAAGGTCGGCAATACGCTTCCGCTGCGTAATATTCCAGTCGGCACTACGATTCATTGCGTTGAAATGATGCCAGGAAAAGGTGCGCAGATTTCACGTTCTGCCGGCACCTCGGTTCAGTTGCTTGCACGTGAAGGGTCCTATGCCCAGCTGCGCCTGCGTTCTGGTGAAATTCGCAAGGTACATGTGGATTGCAAGGCGACCATCGGCGAGGTGGGTAATTCTGAACATAGCCTGCGTTCAATTGGCAAGGCCGGTGCAATGCGCTGGCGCGGTGTGCGCCCGACCGTCCGCGGTGTTGTTATGAACCCGGTCGATCACCCGCATGGTGGTGGTGAGGGCAGAACCTCGGCTGGCCGTCATCCAGTCAGCCCATGGGGCACCCAGACCAAGGGTTATCGTACCCGTCGGAACAAGCGCACTCAGAACATGATCGTGCGTCGTCGTCCATCGAATAAGAGGTAATTTAAATGGCTCGTTCTGTTAAAAAAGGCCCGTTTGTTGACGCGTATCTGATCAAAAAGATCGAGACAGCGCGCGCTACCAGTGACAAGCGTCCGATCAAGACCTGGTCTCGCCGTTCGACTGTCCTGCCTGATTTTGTGGGATTGACGATTGCTGTGCATAACGGCAAGCAGCATGTTCCCGTTTTTGTTAACGAAAACATGGTCGGCCATAAGCTGGGTGAGTTTTCCTTGACGCGCACCTTTAAGGGGCATGCCGCGGACAAGAAGGCGAAGAAATAGGAGATCATGATGAGAGTAAGCGCAGTATTACGCGGTACCCGCCTCTCGGCTCAGAAAGGCCGTTTGGTTGCTGATCAGATTCGCGGTTTGCCGGTTGAGCGTGCCCTGAATATTTTGGCCTTCAGCCCGAAAAAAGGCGCGGTGATTATCAAGAAGGTTCTTGAGTCAGCGATTGCCAATGCTGAGCACAACGAAGGTGCCGATATTGATGAGCTGAAGGTTTCTACCATTCTTGTGGACGAGGGTTCAACGCTCAAGCGCTTCCGCGCTCGTGCTAAAGGCCGTGGTGCACGCATCCTTAAACCGACCTGTCATATTACCGTCACGGTTGGCGACTAAAGCTAGGGTAGAAGAGGAATATTATGGGACAGAAGATTAATCCGACCGGCTTTCGCCTGAGTGTTCTTAAGAACTGGTCGTCAAAATGGTTTGCCAACAGCAAGAACTTTCCTGGCATGTTGCACGAGGATATCAAAGTACGTGCATTCCTGAAGAAGAAGCTTGCGCATGCCGCGGTGGGTCGTATCTTGATTGAGCGCCCGGCGCGTGATGCAAAGATCACGATTTACAGTGCTCGCCCTGGGATTGTGATTGGGAAGAAAGGTGAAGACATCGAGGCGCTCAAGGTTGAGCTGAAGAAGATGATGGGCGTGCCTGTTCATCTGAATATCGAAGAAATTCGTAAGCCTGAAATCGATGCAACATTGATTGCCGAGAACATTGCTTCTCAGCTCGAGAAGCGTGTCATGTTCCGCCGTGCCATGAAGCGTTCCATGCAGAATGCAATGCGTCTGGGTGCGCAGGGCATTAAGATCATGAGCGCGGGACGTTTGAACGGTATCGAGATTGCCCGTACCGAATGGTATCGTGAAGGTCGCGTGCCCCTGCACACCCTGCGTGCCGACATCGATTATGGTGTTGCCGAAGCAAAAACGACCTATGGCATTATTGGTATCAAAGTATGGGTGTTCAAGGGCGAAATCGTAGGCAAGGGTGAGCAGCCTGCTGCCGCGCCAGTAGAACCAGTGAAGAGAGCGAGAAAGCCAGGAGCGAAACATGCTGCAGCCAGCTAGACAAAAATTCCGCAAACAGCAAAAAGGCCGTAACACCGGTATTGCTACGCGCGGAAACAAAGTAAATTTTGGTGATTTCGGACTTAAGGCAATTGGGCGTGGGCGTTTGACTGCGCGCCAGATCGAGGCTGCTCGTCGTGCGATGACGCGTCATATCAAGCGTGGCGGCCGCATCTGGATCCGTGTTTTTCCTGATAAGCCGATTTCCTCCAAGCCTGCCGAAGTTCGTATGGGTAACGGCAAAGGTAATCCAGAGTACTTCGTGGCTGAGATTCAGCCAGGTAAAGTTCTGTATGAAATGGACGGGGTAAGTGAAGAATTGGCACGCGAGGCTTTCCGCCTTGCATCTGCAAAACTTCCAATTGCCACTACTTTTGTGCTTCGAAGTGTAGGTAGCTAATTATGAAAGCCAGCGAATTGAAAGCCAAATCGGCTGAAGAGTTGAACCAGGAAATGGTTGAGTTGCTACGCGCGCAATTTAGTCTGCGCATGCAGCTTTCCACCCAGCAAAGCAACAAGGTGGATCAACTGGGTAAAGTGCGCAAGGACATTGCCCGGGTGCGTACCATTATGAGTGAAAAAGCGAGGCAAGCATGAGCGATGCTAAACTGACAACGCGTGCCCTGATCGGGCGCGTAGTAAGTGACAAAATGAGCAAGACTGTGACGGTCCTTGTGGAGCGTAAGGTTAAGCATCCCTTGTACGGTAAAATTATTCGCCGTTCCAAGAAATACCATGCTCATGATGAGAATAATGATTTTCATGAAGGTGATCTGGTAGAAATTCAGGAGTGCCGTCCTATAGCCAGAACCAAGGCATGGCGTGTCAGCAAGCTGGTTGAAAAAGCAGTTTAAGCCTTTCTCTCTCTTGCAATAGAAGCACAATCAATATATACTTGCCGTCTTTGTTGGCGAACCCCCTTAATGTGGCTGTCGCTGCTGTAGGGAACCAAAACTGACCGTTGGCATTCGCTCCGGTTCTGCAAGGAACCGAAGCACGGACGGCTTAAGTTGGAGAAATTCATGATTCAGATGCAAACTCGGCTGGATGTTGCCGACAATACCGGTGCACGCTCGGTTATGTGCATTAAGGTGCTGGGTGGATCCAAGCGTCGTTACGCCGCTATCGGCGATATTATCAAAGTAACCATTAAGGATGCAGCGCCACGTGGACGCGTCAAGAAAGGCGACGTTTACAATGCTGTGGTTGTTCGTACTGCCAAGGGTGTCCGTCGTCCTGACGGTTCGCTGGTAAAGTTCGATGCGAATGCTGCTGTACTCCTGAATAATAAACTAGAGCCAATTGGCACCCGTATTTTCGGGCCGGTCACTCGTGAGTTGCGCACTGAGCGATTCATGAAGATCGTGTCGCTGGCGCCTGAAGTTCTGTAAGGGGCTGAGAATGAACAAAATTCGCAAAGGTGATGATGTCATCATTACCACTGGTAAAGACAAGGGCAAGCGCGGCGCTGTTCTTCGTATTCTTGAAGGAAAGGTTGTTGTCGAGGGTGCTAACAAGGTAAAAAAACACCAGAAGCCGAATCCTATGAAGGGTTCTGCTGGCGGTATCGTGGATATGGAAATGCCGATTCAGATTTCAAATGTGGCATTGTTTAATCCGGCCACTAAAAAGGCTGACCGTGTTGGTGTGAAGCAATTGGAAGACGGCCGCAAGGTGCGATTCTTCAAGTCCAACGGCGAAGTGATTGACGCGTAAGGAATGAACATGGCTCGTTTGCATGATTTTTACAAGGAAACAGTAGCAAAGCAGCTCAAGGAGCAGTTTGGCTATAAGTCCGTTATGGAAGTGCCCCGCATTGAAAAGATTACACTTAATATGGGTGTGGGCGAGGCGGTTGCGGATAAAAAAGTGATGGAGCATGCGGTTGGTGATATGCAGAAAATTGCAGGCCAGAAGCCTGTGGTCACACTTGCAAAGAAATCCATTGCTGGCTTCAAGATTCGTGATGGCTACCCTGTTGGTTGCAAGGTGACTTTGCGCAAAGATCAGATGTATGAATTCCTGGATCGTCTGGTTACGGTTGCAATTCCTCGTATCCGGGATTTCCGTGGTATTTCAGCCAAGTCGTTTGATGGCCGCGGGAATTACAATATGGGTGTTAAAGAGCAAATTATTTTTCCGGAAATTGAGTACGAGAAAATTGATGCTCTGCGTGGTATGAATATTACAATTACCACAACTGCCAAAACTGATGAAGAAGCGCGTGCTTTGCTTGCGGCGTTTAGCTTCCCGTTCAAGAACTGAGGTCGATATGGCAAAAACTTCTTTGATCAACCGTGATCTTAAGCGTCGTGAAACGGTAAAAAAATACGCTGCTAAACGCGCTGAGTTGAATGCGGCCATTGGTAATGCCAAGCTTAGCGACGAGGAGCGATATGCTGCTCGCGTGAAGCTTCAGCAGTTGCCGCGAGACTCCAGTCCTGTGCGTTTGCGTAACCGGTGTGCGCTGACGGGGCGTCCGCGTGGGACGTATCGCAAATTCGGGCTTGGGCGTAGTAAGTTGCGTGATCTGGCCATGCGCGGAGAAATTCCGGGCATGACCAAGGCCAGCTGGTAACGGGAGAATACAGAATGAGTATGAGTGATCCGATCGCCGATATGCTGACCCGTATCAGGAATGCGCAGAAAGCCGAGAAAGTTGCGGTATCGATGCCATCTTCCAAGGTTAAGGTTTCTATCGCCGGTGTTTTGAAAGAAGAAGGGTACATTGAAGATTTTGGAGTGCGCGAAGAAGAGGGTAAGCCTCAACTTGAGTTGCGTCTGAAATACTATGCAGGCCGCCCGGTAATTGAAAAAATACAGCGCGTGAGTCGTCCCGGCTTGCGTATTTACAAAGGCAGTCAGGATTTGCCCACAGTCATGAATGGCTTGGGTGTCGCCATAGTCTCTACCTCTAGGGGTGTGATGACGGACCGTAAAGCAAGAGCAAGCGGTATTGGCGGTGAAGTCCTGTGTGTCGTGGCATGATGAGGTGAATGCATGTCCAGAATAGCTAAAAATCCGGTAGTCGTTCCTGCCGGCGTAGAAGTAAAAGTTTCTGCGAATGAGATTACAGTTAAGGGTCCCCTTGGTACGCTTAGCCAGACGATGAGTTCTGATATTACAGTGGTTCACGAGGGTGACAATCTTCAGTGTGCCGCGGCAAATGACTCAATACAGGCAGGTGCAATGTCCGGCACGATGCGGGCTTTGCTTGCGAATATGGTTAAAGGTGTATCCCAGGGTTTTGAGCGCAAGCTGACATTGGTTGGCGTGGGGTATCGTGCCCAGGCCAAGGGTGATGTCCTGAGTCTGTCGCTTGGATTTTCTCACCCCGTTGAGCATCAGATGCCGGTCGGTGTGAAAGTCGAGACTCCGACTCAGACTGAGGTGGTCATCAAGGGTATCGACAAGCAACAGGTTGGTCAGGTGGCTGCAGATGTGCGCGCCTATCGTAGTCCTGAGCCTTATAAGGGCAAGGGTGTTCGCTACTCCGATGAGGTTGTAGTGATCAAGGAAACCAAGAAGAAATAATCGAGGCAAGAGTCATGGATAAAAATCAAGCTCGTTTGCGCAGGTCACGTAAAACCCGTGCCAAACTCGCAGAGTTGAAAATGGTTCGGCTGTCTGTTTTCCGTACCAATTGCCACATGTATGCGCAAATTATTGATGCGACAGGCGGCAAAGTTCTTGCCAGCGCATCGACCGTTGAGGCCGATGTGCGTAAGGAATTGTCCAGTGGTGGCAATTCTGCGGCCGCAGCTATTGTGGGCAAGCGGATTGCAGACAAGGCAAAGAGTCTTGGAATTGAAAAAGTAGCTTTTGACCGCTCCGGCTTTAGGTACCATGGTCGAGTGAAGTCATTGGCCGATGCGGCACGTGAAAACGGCTTGGTGTTCTAAGCGGGGACGATGATGGCAAAAATGGATATGGAAGATCGCGGCGACGGCTTGCGTGAAAAGATGATCTCAGTAAACCGTGTCACCAAGGTTGTAAAGGGTGGCCGGATTATGGGTTTTGCTGCACTGACTGTTGTTGGTGACGGTGATGGTGGTATCGGTATGGGAAAAGGTAAGGCCAAGGAAGTTCCGGTCGCCGTTCAGAAGGCCATGGATGAGGCTCGCCGGAATCTGGTTAAAGTAAACCTTAAGAATGGCACTCTGCACCACGCTGTTATTGGTCAGCATGGCGCTGCCAAGGTTTATATGCAACCGGCATCTGAAGGTACCGGTATTATTGCTGGCGGCCCGATGCGCGCGATTTTTGAGGTGATGGGCGTGCATAACGTACTTGCCAAATGCATTGGCTCAACAAATCCATATAATTTGGTTCGTGCAACCATTAACGGTCTCGCGTCGATGAATACGCCATCTGAGATTGCTGCCAAGCGCGGTAAGTCTGTGGAAGAGATTCTGGGATAAAAAATGTCGAATACTGCTAAAACCTTGAAAGTAACTTTGGTCAAAAGCACGATTGGTACGATTCAAAAGCACCGTGCTTGCGTACGCGGACTTGGACTTCGTCACTTGAACCATAGCGTCCAGGTTGCTGATACGCCTGAAAATCGTGGCATGATCAATAAAGTTAATTACCTCTTGAAGTGCGAGGAATAAATGCAACTAAATACTTTAAAACCTGCTGTTGGTAGCAAACATTCCAAGCGTCGCGTAGGTCGGGGTATCGGAAGTGGACTAGGTAAGACAGCTGGCCGTGGCCACAAGGGACAAAAGTCTCGCGCTGGTGGGTTTCACAAGGTAGGCTTCGAGGGTGGGCAGATGCCGCTTCAACGTCGCTTGCCTAAGCGCGGATTCAAATCTATGACAAAGGGTGACGTCGCTCAGGTGCGCTTGTTTGAGCTGAATAATTTGCCTGTGGACACAGTTGATTTGCTGGTTCTGAAGCAGGCAGGCATAGTGCCCGGCTCCTGCCTAGGTGCAAAGGTATTTCTATCAGGAAAAGTCGAGAAGGCTGTGAAGTTGCAGGGTGTTCTCGTGACCAAAGGTGCCGAGAGCTGCAATCGAAGCAGCTGGCGGCAACGTAGCTGGTTTGGAGTAATTCTCCCTTGGCTAATCCTGGAGTAGGAGCTGCTGGAAAGTATTCGGATCTCAAGCAGCGCTTGTTGTTTGTCCTGGGTGCGTTGATTGTGTACCGCATTGGCGCACACATCCCGGTGCCCGGAATTGATCCGGCTGTGCTTGCTGATCTGTTCAAGTCCCAGCAGGGCGGTATTCTGGGTATGTTCAACATGTTCTCAGGTGGGGCGCTTGAGCGCTTTACGGTATTTGCTCTGGGGATCATGCCGTACATTTCGGCCTCGATCATCATGCAGTTGATGACGGTTGTTTCTCCGCAGCTCGAACAGCTGAAGAAGGAAGGCGAGGCGGGGCGTAAAAAAATTACCCAGTACACGCGCTATGGAACAGTTGCGCTTGCGCTATTCCAGGGAATTGGCATTTCGATTGCGCTGGAAGCGCAGCCTGGCTTGGTTATTGACCCCAGCATGATGTTCCGGATAACGACCGTGATTACGCTGGTAACCGGAACGCTCTTCCTGATGTGGGTTGGCGAGCAAATTACTGAACGAGGAATAGGTAACGGTATATCCATTATTATCTTTTCGGGTATCGTTGCCGGATTGCCGCACGCAATTGGCGGTACACTTGAATTGACCCGGACGGGCGCATTTTCAATTCCTCTGGTGATTATGCTGTTTATTGCTGCTATAGCTGTGACCGGCTTTGTTGTTTTTGTTGAACGTGGGCAACGCAAGATTCTTGTGAATTATGCCAAACGCCAGGTGGGCCGGCAGATCGTTGGTGGACAAAGCTCGCATTTGCCTTTGAAGCTGAATATGTCAGGCGTGATTCCTCCTATTTTCGCCTCCAGTATTATTTTGTTTCCGGCTACGCTTGCTGGCTGGTTTGGTAGCAGCGAGAACATGACTTGGCTGAAGGATGTTGGGTCGACGCTTTCTCCTGGCCAGCCTCTGTATGTCATGTTTTATGCTGCAGCAATTATTTTCTTTTGCTTTTTCTATACGGCCCTTGTGTTCAACCCCAAGGAAACGGCAGATAACCTGAAAAAGAGTGGTGCGTTTGTTCCTGGAATTCGCCCCGGTGATCAGACAGCCAAATATATAGATCGCATTATGGCGCGTTTGACTCTGGCTGGTGCTTTGTACATTACGCTGGTTTGCCTGTTGCCTGAGTTTTTGATTGTGAAGTGGAACGTGCCTTTCTACTTTGGCGGAACATCGCTCTTGATTATTGTGGTTGTGACAATGGATTTTATGACGCAGGTTCAGTCTTATCTGATGTCACATCAATATGAGAGTTTGCTTAAGAAGGCCAATTTCAAAGGTGGCGGCATTTTGCCTCGTTGATTTTCGTTAAACGAGTTATTTGAATGGCGAATGAAGATGCGATTGGGATGCAATGGGAGGTACTTGAAAACCTTCCTAATGCAACCTTCCGTGTCAAACAACGAAATTGAACACGTAGTGTTTGGTTATATATCTGGAAAAATGCGTATGCATTACATCCGGATGTCACCTGGTGATAAGGTTACCGTTTAACTTACACCCTACGCTCTGTTCAGGGCGCGGATTATTTTTCGCGCTAAGTGATATTCTGTCTGTTATACAGATATTGGTTCTAAGGAGATGCAAAATGAGAGTTCGTGCTTCTGTTAAAAAATTATGCCGCAAATGCAAGATGGTTCGCCGCCAGGGTGTTCTTCGCGTGATTTGTGACGACCCGAGACACAAGCAACGTCAAGGTTGATTGTTGTATTGTTTACTGATAAAATTCTTCGTTTTTCCATTCTAATTTAGCTGTTGGGAGTGACTGCATGGCCCGCATTGCTGGGGTGAATATCCCGAACCATCAACACACCGAGATTGCGCTAACTGCCATCTATGGCATCGGTCGTACTCGGTCGCGCGTGATATGCGCAGCCGCTGGCGTGAATACGTCCACCAAAATCAAAGATCTGAGCGATAGCGACGTTGAGCGGTTGCGCGACGAAGTGGGTAAGTTTATCGTCGAGGGCGACCTGCGCCGTGAAGTCACAATGAGTATCAAGCGCCTTATGGATCTTGGGTGCTATCGTGGTCTGCGCCATCGCCGTGGTCTGCCAGTGCGTGGTCAGCGCACACGTACCAATGCTCGTACCCGCAAGGGCCCGCGCAAAGCTATCCGCAAATAATTCTGACAGCGGATAAGTAAAGGATAAATTATGGCTAAAGCAAATGTTCGGGTGCGCAAAAAGGTAAAAAAGAATGTGGCTGAAGGTATCGCCCATGTTCACGCATCATTCAACAATACCATTGTGACGATTACAGATCGCCAAGGTAATGCTCTTTCGTGGGCTACCTCTGGTGGTAGTGGTTTTCGTGGTTCGCGTAAAAGCACGCCCTTTGCCGCTCAGATTGCCGCAGAACATGCAGGCAAGGCGGCGCAGGAATATGGCGTCAAGAATCTTGAGGTGCGCATCAAGGGGCCAGGCCCTGGCCGTGAATCCGCTGTGCGCGCACTCAATGCGGTCGGTTTCAAAATCACCGGTATTACTGATGTGACGCCGATTCCACATAACGGCTGTCGTCCGCCCAAGAAGCGGCGCATTTAATACGGCAAATATTTTGCAGGAGAATTACTTTGGCTAGAAATCTTGATCCCAAGTGCCGTCAGTGCCGCCGAGAGGGTGAAAAACTGTTTCTGAAGGGTGAGAAGTGCTTTACCGACAAATGCTCGGTTGAGAGAAGAAGTTATCCACCCGGCCAGCATGGCCAGAAGCAAAACACTCGCCTTTCGGGTTATGGCGTGCAGTTGCGCGAGAAGCAAAAGCTTCGTCGTATTTATGGCATTCTCGAGAAACAGTTCCGCGGTTATTACCAGGAAGCTGATCGTGTTCGCGGTATCACGGGTGAGAACCTGCTTGCAGCTGCTGGAATGTCGTCTGGATAACGTTGCCTACCGCATGGGTTTTGGTGCTTCACGTACAGAAGCCCGCCAGGTGGTGCGCCACAATGGCATTCTCGTTAATGGTCGCCGTGTCAATATTCCTTCATACCAGGTCAAGCCCGGTGATGTGGTCGAAGTGGCCGAGCGTGCGAAAGCACACCTGCGCGTCAAAGGCGCAGCTGAAGCCGCCGAGCAGCGCACCTTCCCCGAGTGGATCGAAGTTGACATCAAGTCGCTCAAAGGTACCTTCAAGGCCAAGCCGCAGCGCTCCGAACTGCCGGCTACAATTAATGAGCACCTCGTAGTCGAGCTGTACTCGAAATAATTGAGCAGGCAACCCATTTAGAGGAATTACGATCCATGCAAAGCAGTGCCGCTGAGTTTCTTAAGCCTCGGATAGTAGACGTCCAGAGCCAAACGCCGATGCGTGCCAAGGTGACTATGGAGCCGTTCGAACGCGGCTATGGTCATACTCTGGGTAACGCATTACGCCGCATCCTGTTGTCGTCCATGCCTGGTTACGCAATTACCCAGGTTCAGATTGATGGCGTGGTGCATGAATATTCATCCCTTGATGGCGTTCAGGAAGATGTGGTTGATATTCTTCTGAATCTCAAGGGTATCGCGCTTAAACTGCACAACCGTGGTGAAACGACGTTGTCGCTTTCCAAGAGCGGTGAAGGTCCTGTTACTGCAGGTGATATTGAAGCGTCACACGATGTCGAAATCGTCAATCCTGGTCATGTTATTGCGCATCTGACTAAGGGTGGCAAACTGAACATGACGATCAAGATCGAGCAGGGGCGTGGGTATGAGCCCGTCAGTGCGCGTCGTGTTTCAGAAGACGAACGTCTGGTAGGTGCGATGCTGCTGGATGCTTCTTTCAGCCCGGTTCGTCGTGTGAGTTACGCAGTTGAAAGTGCACGTGTAGAACAACGCACCGACCTTGACAAACTGGTGGTTGAAATTGAAACCAATGGCGTGATTGACCCAGAGGAAGCGATTCGTTCTGCTGCCCGTATCCTGGTTGATCAACTGTCGGTATTCGCAGAACTGAAAGGTACGCCTGCTGAAGTCGAAGCGCCGCGTAGCCCGCAGGTTGACCCGATTCTGCTTCGTCCTGTGGATGATCTGGAATTGACAGTTCGTTCTGCAAATTGTCTCAAAGCTGAAAATATTTACTATATCGGCGATCTGATTCAGCGTTCTGAAACCGAACTGTTGAAAACGCCCAACTTGGGACGTAAGTCGCTGAATGAAATCAAGGACGTTCTGGCTTCAAAAGGCCTGACGTTAGGGATGAAACTGGAAAACTGGCCGCCTGTCGGTCTGGAAAAGGCCTGATTTTCGGCTTTGCCGATTCAGGTGTCTTCTAAAAAAAGGATTTGTTATGCGTCACCGTTTATCTAATCGCAAACTGAACCGCACCACTAGCCATCGTCTGGCTATGCTGCGTAATATGGCCAACTCACTGTTGCGCCATGAAGTCATCAAGACCACCCTGCCCAAGGCCAAGGAATTGCGCCGTGTTGCAGAGCCGCTGATCACGTTGGGCAAGAAGCCTTCGCTGGCTAATCGCCGCCTGGCTTTTGATCGTCTGCGTGATCGCGAAATCGTGGTCAAGTTATTTGATGAACTGGGGCCACGTTTCCAGTCCCGTAATGGCGGCTATCTGCGTATTCTGAAATGCGGCTTCCGTCTGGGTGACAATGCGCCAATGGCGATTGTTGAACTGGTCGATCGCCCAGCAGATGCGGTAGCGGTTGAAGAAACTGCCGCTTAAGCAGCAAGCGCTTAAAAATAAAAAAGCCGGATTTATCCGGCTTTTTTATTTTTAACGAATGAAAAACTGTAATTGGATAGAATGCACAAATGATTTTTCTATTCACGGATTATGGGCTTAGTGATCCCTATTGCGGCTTGCTGCGGGCGGCAATCTGGTCTCATGCGCCAGGCGCTGAAATTGTTGATTTGCTGCATTGCGCTCCGGATTTCAATGCTAAAGCAAGCGCCCACCTGCTGGCGTCAATGTCATCCGGCTTTCCTTCCGGTAGTGTCTGCATTGCCGTCATCGATCCTGGTGTCGGTTCTGCGCGCGATGCGGTGGTCATGCGGGCAGACGGGAAGTGGTATGTCGGCCCCGATAATGGCTTGCTCTCGGTCGTCGCGGGGCGGTCTGGCATAGTTGAATTGTGGCGCATTAACTGGCGACCGCAAAACCTGTCGGTTTCATTTCATGGGCGCGATCTTTTTGCCCCTGTGGGTGCCGCGCTTGAGAGAGGCACATTCCCTTCTGACAAGGTATCAGAGATTTCAGGGCTTCAGGTTGCCCTGAATTGCGGCGATTTGTTTGAGGTGATTTTTGTCGATCATTATGGAAATGCAATGACCGGTGTGAGAGCAGAGCCAGTTCCGCATGGCACAGTCTTCATGATGGGTTCGCGTCTGATCGGCCATGCCCGGGTGTTTTCTGAGGTAAAGCCCGGACATCTGTTCTGGTATGAAAACAGCCTGGGTCTGGTTGAATTCGCACTGAATGGCACCAGTGCGGCCCAGCTTCTGGGGCTGCGGGTCGGCGATCAGTTCAAGATGCGCTTGCCATCCTGAAGTAGCGTTTTTGCAAGGTAGGCCCCAGTGTGACTGGCGCTGTTGGCGGCTACCTCTTCCGGGGTGCCCTCGGCGATGATCTGTCCGCCACCATTTCCGCCTTCGGGACCCATGTCGACCACCCAGTCTGTAGTTTTGACGACATCCAGATTGTGCTCGATGACCACGATGGTATTGCCGTGCTCGCGCAGCCGGTGCAGGACCTTGAGCAGCATTTCAATATCCTGGAAATGCAGGCCGGTTGTCGGTTCATCCAGGATATACAGGGTTCTTCCAGTGTCCCGTTTGGATAGCTCCAGGGACAGTTTTACGCGCTGAGCCTCGCCGCCGGAAAGGGTGGTCGCACTTTGTCCGAGTGTGATGTAACCCAGCCCAACGTCCAGCAGGGTTTGTAGTTTGCGTGCTACTACCGGAACAGCACTGAAAAACTCACGTGCCTGTTCAACATTCATCTGCAGAATTTCGTGGATATTTTTTCCCTTGTACTGAATCTCCAGCGTTTCGCGGTTATAGCGGTGCCCGTGGCAGACGTCGCAGGGAACATAAATATCCGGCAGGAAATGCATTTCAACCTTGATGACGCCATCTCCCTGGCAGGCTTCGCAGCGTCCGCCCTTGACGTTGAATGAAAACCGCCCCGGGCCATAGCCGCGCTCGCGTGCCTGGGGTACGCCGGCAAACAAATCACGGATCGGAGTAAACAGGCCGGTATAGGTGGCGGGGTTGGAGCGTGGTGTGCGGCCAATCGGACTTTGATCGACGTTGATGACCTTGTCGAAAAATTCCAGTCCATTCAGTTCGGAGTAGGGGGCGGGCTCGGCATTGCTGCCGTAGAGATGGCGTGCGACGGCATTGTAAAGTGTGTCGTTGATCAGGGTGGATTTCCCCGATCCGGATACGCCGGTGATGGAAATCAGCAGGCCGACAGGAAGGTCGAGTGTGACCTGTTTCAGGTTGTTGCCGCATGCGCCCGTGAGTTGCAAAATGCGTGCGGGGTCGGGTTCATGCCGTCGTGAGGGCACTTCAATTCGGCGCTTTCCGCTCAGATACTGGCCGGTGAGTGAAGCGGGGTTGGCCATTATTTCGGCGGGAGTGCCTTCGGCGACTACTTCGCCGCCATGCTCGCCCGCTGCCGGCCCCATGTCGACCACATAATCTGCCGTCAGTATGGCATCCTCGTCGTGTTCTACCACGATGACGCTGTTGCCGAGATCGCGCAACCGGATCAGGGTGGCGAGCAAGCGGTCGTTATCGCGCTGGTGCAGGCCGATAGAGGGTTCGTCGAGGACGTACATAACGCCGGTGAGGCCCGAGCCGATCTGGCTGGCCAGACGTATGCGCTGGGCTTCCCCGCCAGACAGAGTGTCCGCCGAACGGTCGAGCGAAAGGTAATCCAGTCCGACATTGGTGAGGAACTGCAGGCGGCTGGCAATTTCCTTGATGATGCGTTCTGCGATCGCCTGTTTCTGTCCGGTCAGTTCGACTTCGAGAAAAAATTCCAGCGCCTGCTTCAGCGGCAGGTGGCTTAATTCAAAAATGGGACGCCCGGCAACCGTGACATGGCGTGCCTCCAGTCTCAGGCGCGTGCCTTCGCAACTCGGGCAGGTCTGATGATTGAGGTATTTCGCGAGTTCCTCGCGCACGGCGATGGAATCGGTTTCCTGGTAGCGCCGCTCCAGGTTGCGCAGAATGCCTTCAAAGGGGTGTTTGCGGGTCTGGAAGCCGCCGCGCTCACCAAGGTATTTGAAGCCAACTTCTTCCGTGCCGCTGCCGTAGAGCAGGATTTCCTGAACCCGTGGGGGAAGTTCCTCAAAAGGCTGTTCAAGATCGAAGCCGTAATGCATGGCCAGCGTTTGCAGCATCTGGAAGAAAAACTGGTTGCGCCGGTCCCAGCCCTTGACTGCGCCAGACGCCAGAGACATGTGGGGGAAGGCAACCACCCGTTTGGGATCGAAAAAGTTGATCTGGCCCAGCCCGTCACACTTGGGGCATGCGCCCATCGGGTTGTTGAAGGAAAAAAGACGCGGTTCCAGCTCTGCCAGCGAGTAGCTGCATACCGGGCAGGCGAACTTGGCAGAAAAAAGATGTTCCTTGCCACTGTCCATTTCAACGGCCAGAGCGCGGCCGTCGGAGTGCCGCAACGCGGTTTCAAACGATTCTGCCAGGCGCTGCTTCATGTCGGGGCGGATCTTGATGCGGTCTACCACCACTTCAATGGTGTGTTTCTTGTTCTTTTCCAGTTTGGGCGGCTGATCGATTTCAAAGACTTCGCCGTCCACCCGTAGCCTGACGAAACCCTGGGCACGCAATTCGTCGAACAGTTCGACCTGTTCACCCTTGCGGCCAGCCACCAGCGGCGAGAGGATCATGAGTTTGGTGTCTTCCGGCAGAGCCAGTACGTGGTCCACCATCTGGGCGACGCTCTGGGATTCCAGCTTGATGTGGTGCTCCGGGCAGTGGGGATCGCCCACACGGGCAAAGAGCAGACGCAGGTAGTCGTGGATTTCCGTTACTGTGCCGACCGTGGAACGCGGGTTGTGGCTGGTGGCTTTCTGCTCGATGGAAATCGCCGGTGACAATCCTTCGATCAGATCGACATCGGGTTTTTCCATCAGTTGCAGGAACTGGCGCGCGTAGGCGGAGAGAGATTCGACATAGCGCCGCTGTCCTTCGGCATACAGGGTGTCGAAGGCAAGAGAGGATTTGCCCGAACCCGACAGCCCGGTGATCACCACCAGCTGATTGCGCGGAATGTCGAGGCTGATGTTTTTCAGGTTATGGGTACGGGCACCGCGAATTTTTATGAAGGACATGGCCAAAGCAGAGTTAATCGTAACCTGCTAATATACCCAACTTTGCCCGCAAGAACCAATTCCATGCAACATTCCGACCGGATGACTCCCATTGAACTGCGCGCCAGTACTGGTCTGGCGGGTATTTTCGGGTTGCGCATGCTGGGTATGTTCCTGATTCTGCCGGTGTTTGCCATTTATGCGACAGGCATCCCGGGTGGCGAGAATCATGCCCTGATCGGCCTTGCCCTGGGCGCCTATGGGTTGACGCAGGCGATCCTCCAGTTGCCGTTCGGCATGGCATCCGATCGTTTCGGGCGCAAGAAGGTCATTTATTTCGGCCTGATCCTGTTCGCGCTGGGCAGCTTTGTCGCGGCTTCTGCGCCGGATATTTACTGGATCATCATCGGGCGGGCGATTCAGGGGGCGGGAGCAATTTCGGCTGCGGTGACGGCCCTGCTCGCCGATCTGACACGCGAGGAACACCGCACCAAGGCCATGGCCATGATCGGTTCAACGATCGGCATCATGTTTGCCCTGTCCATGGCGCTGGGTCCTGCGCTTTATCAACATATCGGCGTGCCTGGCATGTTTGCCCTGACCGGTGTGCTGACCTTGCTGGCAATGGTAGTCGTGGCAGTGGTCATACCTGACCCCGGAGCCAGCCATTTTCATTCCGATGCCGAAGTTTCTCCGGCGCGGCTGAAAGACGTCTTGAAAGACAAACAGCTGCTGCGCCTGAATTTCGGTATTTTTTCCCTGCACGCCGCGCAGATGGCGATGTTTACTGTGATTCCCCTGGCCCTGATGGACACCGGTCATCTGGCAGAAACCCAGCACTGGAAGATTTATCTGCCAGTCATGCTGCTGGCTTTTGCTTTCATGGTGCCTGCCATTATCGTGGGCGAGAAGAAGGGCAAGCTGAAGCAGGTGTTCGTCATGGCCGTGGCGTTGCTGTTGCTGACCCAGTTGTCGCTGACCGTACTGGTAAGCCATTTCTGGGGCATTGTTGCGGCGCTGATGCTTTTCTTTATTGCCTTCAATATCCTTGAAGCCACCCTGCCGTCGCTGATTTCAAAGCTTGCTCCGGCGCAGGCCAAAGGCACGGCAATGGGCGTGTATAATACGGCCCAGTCGCTGGGCCTGTTTGTGGGCGGCGTGTCTGGCGGACTGCTGGCGCACCGGTTTGGCCATTTCGCAGTGTTCGCATTTGGCGCGATATTGTCGGCTGTCTGGTTGTGGCTGGCTTTTTCCATGCGCACTCCACCCGCGGTGAAAACTCGGATGTATCATCTTGAATCGATGGATGCGGCCAGGGCAGGGGTTCTGGCGCAGCAACTCTCGGCAGTGCCGGGGGTGGCCGAAGCGGCTGTCTCTGCGGAAGAAGGCGTGGCTTACCTCAAGGTCGATATGGCCGGATGGGATGAGGAACAGGTATTAAAACTAATCGACGGAGGAGTGTGACATGGCATCAGTGAACAAGGTGATTCTGGTCGGCAATCTGGGTAAGGATCCGGAAGTGCGCTACATGCCCAGCGGCGAGGCGATCACCAACATCACCGTGGCGACCACGGATACGTGGAAAGACAAGAGCGGTGAAAAGCAGGAACGTACCGAGTGGCACCGCGTCGCCTTTTTCAGCAAGCTGGCTGAAATTGCCGGGGAATATCTGAAGAAGGGCAGCCAGGTATACATCGAAGGCCGCCTGCAAACCCGCAAGTGGCAGGACAAGGAAGGCCATGACCGCTACACCACCGAAATCGTCGCGGATCGCATGCAGATGCTGGGATCGCGCAGTGGTGGCGGCAATACCTTTGAGGTAGTGGACAGGGAACCCGCCGGTGGCGGCGCAGCGAAGCCGGCCAAAAAAACGGGCGGGGAATTTGATGATTTCGAGGATGATATTCCTTTTTAGAATAATGCCTTGAACCGGATGGCAGATATCCCCATTTAATGCCTATCCTTTTTTGATTTTGAGTGGAGCTTGTGATGCCAATTTACGAATACCGTTGCGCCGATTGCGGATTCCAGAAGGAATTCATTCAGAAGATGAGCGATGCTCCACTCACCACCTGCCCTGAGTGCGGCAAGGAAACATTTGGCAAGATGCTGAGTGCTGCCGGTTTTCAGCTCAAGGGGGGGGGCTGGTATCAGACCGATTTCAAGGGCGGTTCCAAACCCAAGGAAGAGGCAAAGCCTGCCGGTGGTGGCTGCGGCGGTGGTTGTGCCTGCCATTAAGCAGGTGTGGCTTCATTTTTCCAGGCAGCCCGCATTGACCCTTTCATAGCCATGAGACGTTATTTCATCACCGGCTTGCTGATCTGGATTCCCCTGGTCATTACTGTCTGGGTGCTCAATCTGCTGATCGGTACCCTGGACCAGAGCCTGCTGCTGGTGCCGGAATCCCTGCGCCCGCTAGCCTTGCTGGGTCTTAATATTCCCGGCATCGGCGCCATTCTTACCTTGCTGGTGATTTTTCTGACCGGCGTGCTGGCCGCGAATATTATCGGCCAGCGTCTGGTGCTGTTCTGGGAAGCCTTGCTGGCACGGATTCCGGTGGTCAAATCCATCTATTACAGTGTCAAGCAGGTCAGCGATACGCTTTTCTCCGGTAATGGAGACGCTTTCCGCAAGGTTCTGCTGGTGCGTTATCCTCATCCTGAAGCGTGGTCGCTGGCTTTTCAGACCAATGTGCCCAGTGACGTCGCGACGTGTTTCAATGAGGAGTATGTGGGCGTGTTCATTCCCACCACGCCCAGCCCGGTCAACGGCTTCTATTTTTATGTCAGGAAGAGCGAGACCATCGAGCTCGACATGAGCGTGGATGACGCGCTCAAATCCATTGTTTCCATGGGTGTGGTGGCGCCAAAGAAAGTCTCTGTGTCAGCCACTTATCCCGGCGACTGACGGTCTCAGGTATAATTCCCCCTTTTTTGTTTCCGCCTTTTCGGCGCTCGTAAAAACTCGAATCGGATTCAACCATGATGCGTACTCACTACTGCGGCGCGGTCAATAGCGCCCATTTGCAACAAACCGTCACTTTGTCCGGCTGGGCACACCGCCGCCGCGACCATGGCGGCGTGATTTTTATCGATCTGCGCGACCGTGAAGGTCTGGTGCAGGTGGTGTGCAATCCGGACAAGGTAGATACCTTTGCGATTGCCGAGAAAATCCGCAACGAGTTCGTGCTCAAGGTGACGGGCCGCGTCAATCCGCGTCCCGAGGGAACGGTCAATCCCAACCTGCCTACCGGCGAGATCGAAGTTATCGCCGACAGCATCGAGATTCTCAACGCCTCCCTGACGCCGCCGTTCCAGCTGGATGACGACAATCTGTCCGAGAACGTGCGCCTGACGCACCGCTATATCGACCTGCGCCGCCCGGCGATGCAGGAAAACATGAAGCTGCGCTACCGTGTTTCCAAAACCCTGCGCGATTACCTCGATCAGCACGGTTTCATGGAAATCGAAACCCCCATGCTGACCCGCTCCACGCCGGAAGGCGCGCGCGATTACCTGGTGCCGAGCCGGGTGCATCCAGGCCAGTTTTTTGCGCTGCCGCAATCGCCGCAGATTTTCAAGCAACTGCTGATGGTGGCCGGCTTCGACCGCTATTTCCAGATTACCAAATGCTTCCGCGACGAGGACCTGCGCGCCGATCGCCAGCCGGAATTCACCCAGGTCGATATCGAGACCTCGTTCATGAGCGAAAACGAGATCATGGAGACGGTTGAAACCATGATTCGCGGCATGTTCAAGACTGTGATGGATGTCGACCTGCCCAACCCCTTCCCGCGCATGCCCTACAGCGAGGCGATGGGGCGCTATGGCTCGGACAAGCCCGACATGCGCGTGACGCTGGAACTGACCGAACTGACCGATGTGATGAAGACGGTCGAATTCAAGGTCTTCCGTGGCGCGGCCGATATGGAAGGTGGTCGCGTGGCGGCGCTCCGGGTGCCGGGTGGCGGTTCCCTGTCGCGCAAGGAAATCGACGATTACACCGCCTTTGTGGGTATTTACGGTGCCAAGGGGCTGGCCTACATCAAGGTCAATGAAGTGGCCAAGGGGCGTGACGGCTTGCAGTCGCCCATCGTCAAGAATCTGGATGACGCCGCACTGAAAGCGATCATCGAACGTACCGGCGCTACCGACGGCGACCTGGTTTTCTTCGGTGCCGATAAGGGCAAGGTGGTGAACGAAGCTCTGGGCGCGCTGCGCGCCAAGGTCGGCCATGAGCGCGGCCTGGCTGAATCGGGCTGGAAACCGCTGTGGGTGGTTGATTTTCCGATGTTCGAGCGTGATGAGGAAAATAATCGCTGGGCAGCGCTGCATCACCCCTTCACCGCGCCTGCCGACGGTCATGAAGATTTGCTCTCCAGCGATCCCGGCAAGGCCTTGTCCAAGGCCTACGACATGGTGCTGAACGGCTGGGAAGTGGGTGGCGGTTCGGTGCGTATTCACCGTCAGGAAGTGCAGGCCAAGGTATTCCAGGCGCTCAATATCAGCGACGAGGAAGCCCAGGAAAAATTCGGCTTCCTGCTTGAGGCGCTGCAATTCGGCGCGCCCCCGCACGGCGGTCTGGCCTTCGGCCTGGATCGTCTGGTAACGCTGATGGCCGGCGCGGAATCGATCCGCGATGTGATCGCCTTCCCCAAGACCCAGCGTGCTGCCTGCCTCATGACGCAGGCGCCCAACAGCGTGGATGAGAAACAGTTGCGCGAGCTGCATATCCGCTTGCGTCAGCAGGTGCAAACCCAGGTGGAAGTCAGCAATAACTAAGAGCGTAAGCAGGAGAATTGAAATGCCCGTAAGTCCTCACGACCTGGTGGTCGAAGCCAAATCCCGGATCAGGGAAATCAGTTGCGACGAAGCTCAGGCGCTGCTCAGCAAGCGCGTAGTGCTGGATGTGCGCGAGTATGATGAATTCGTCACTGGCCATCTGCCGGGCGCGATCAACATCCCGCGCGGTATTCTTGAATTCAAGATCGGCATGGTGCCGGAAGCGGCCCCGCGCGATGCAGCGCTGCTGATCTATTGCCGCACCAGCGGCCGTGCGGCCCTGTCCGCCGTGCAGTTGCACCGGCTGGGCTATACCGATGTGGTTTCCATGTTCGGCGGTTTTGACCAGTGGAGCAACGAGCGGCGCCCGACCGAGAAGCCAGAGCCGATCAACTTCGAGTAATTCCGGTACCTGACCCGGATGGCTTACAAAACACCCGTTTCCGTTCTGGTTGTCATTTACACACCCGATTTACAGGTGTTGCTGCTGGAACGCGCCGATCATCCCGGTTACTGGCAATCGGTGACAGGCAGTTGCGATCCCGGCGAGAGCCTGCGCCAGACGGCGCTGCGCGAAGTGGCCGAGGAGACCGGGCTGGATGCCGAAGCCCTCGGACTGGCCGACTGGAAAATGCACAATATTTTCGAGATCTATGCCGAGTGGCGCCACCGCTATGGCCCCGGTGTGACTCACAACACCGAGCATATTTTCGGGCTGGAAGTGCCGCAGCCTGTGGCCGTCCGGCTCGCGCCGCGCGAGCATCTGAGCCATGTCTGGCTGCCGTGGGAAGAAGCCGCTGCAAAAGCATTTTCATGGACCAATGTGGCGGCGATCAAGGCGCTGCCTGAGAGGGTCAGTCGTTCTGAATAAAACCGGGAAACCCCGGAATCCCCTGTAAATAATGTTCACCCAGCAACTTGCTTTCCTCGCGCAGGAAGTCGAGAAAGGCCAGTGCGACCACGGTGGGTTGCTTGTCCTTGAGGTGAGCCACGTACCAGTGGCGCCGGATCGGGAAATCCTCGACGTCAAGGCAGGTTAGCTCGTCGCTGCTGCGTTCCAGCGCAAGGGTGTGCGCCGACAGCACGGCGATCCCCAGTCCACCCGCCACGGCCTGCTTGATCGCCTCATTGCTGCCTAGCTCCATTCTGACCTTTAGTTTCAACCCCTGCTCATTGAAAAAACGCTCGGTGGCGAGACGGGTGCCGGATCCCGCTTCGCGCATCAGGAAGGGTTCTTCTGCCAGGCGTAACAGGGGGATTTTTTTTTCTCCTGCCAGGGGATGATTGCGGGCAGCGATGACCACCAGCGGGTTTTCCAGAAAGGGTTCCAGCTCGACATCCATGTGTTCTGGCGGTTGTCCGAGTACGTAGAGGTCATCTTCATTGTCGGCCATGCGCTGCAACACGCGCTCGCGGTTGGTTACCTTGAGCGATACGTCGATGCCGGGATAGCGCTGGCAGAATGGCCCGAGCAGCCGGGGTATGAAATATTTTGCGGTCGTGATCACCGCCAGCCGCAGTTTTCCTGCCTTTACCCCCTTCATGTCCGAGACCAGCATCTCGAAACGCGACAGCCCCTCAAAAATGTCATGGCTGACTTTGAGCAGTTCGCGCCCGGCATCCGTCAGGAACACCTTCTTGCCGACTTGCTCCAGCAGTGGCAGGCCGGCAATGTCGCTCAACTGTTTTATCTGGATGGAGACGGTGGGTTGGGTCAGGTGCAGTTCCTCGGCTGCGCGGGTAAAGCTGAGATTGCGCGCTACCGACTCGAAAACCGTGAGCTGGCGCAAGGTGGCGTGTCTCATTGCAGCTTCCTGATGAAAGTTAACATAGATAATTATCTATGATTAACCTTTGAAATTACAATTATTATTTATGAATCGATGTGTTTATAGTGGCATCACGCTCTAACGAGCCACACGATCTTCCGAGGTGGAAGATGAATGTTTTAACCTGAAATCAAGGAGCTTGCAATGGCAGTCAAGACCTACAACGCTGGCGTGAAAGAATACCGCGCCACTTACTGGACGCCGGAATACACCCCGCTGGATACCGACATCCTCGCCTGTTTCAAAATCACTCCGCAGGCTGGTGTGCCCCGTGAAGAAGTTGCCGCTGCTGTGGCTGCCGAGTCTTCAACCGGTACCTGGACCACAGTGTGGACCGATCTGCTGACCGATCTGGATTATTACAAAGGCCGCGCCTATCGCATCGAAGACGTTCCTGGTGACGATACCTGTTTCTACGCTTTCGTGGCATACCCGATCGACCTGTTCGAAGAAGGTTCCATCGTTAACGTGCTGACCTCGCTGGTGGGTAACGTATTTGGCTTCAAGGCCCTGCGCGCCCTGCGTCTGGAAGACATCCGCTTCCCGATCGCTTACGTGAAGACCTGCGGTGGACCTCCCCAGGGTATTCAGGTCGAACGCGACAAGATGAACAAGTATGGCCGTCCGATGCTGGGCTGTACCATCAAGCCCAAGCTGGGTCTGTCCGCCAAGAACTACGGTCGTGCTGTTTACGAATGTCTGCGCGGTGGTCTGGACTTCACCAAGGACGACGAGAACGTTAACAGCCAGCCGTTCATGCGTTGGCGCGATCGTTTCGAGTTCGTGCAGGAAGCCACGCTGAAAGCCGAGCGCGAAACCGGCGAGCGCAAGGGTCACTACCTGAACGTCACCGCTCCAACGCCTGAAATGATGTACGAGCGTGCAGAGTTTGCCAAGGAAATCGGCGCACCGATCATCATGCACGACTACCTCACCGGCGGCTTCACTGCCAACACGGGTCTGGCCAACTGGTGCCGTAAAAACGGCATGCTGCTGCATATCCACCGCGCCATGCACGCCGTGCTGGATCGTAACCCGCACCACGGTATCCACTTCCGCGTCCTCACCAAGTGCCTGCGTCTGTCTGGTGGCGACCACCTGCACTCCGGTACCGTGGTGGGCAAGCTGGAAGGCGACCGCGATGCGACCCTGGGCTGGATCGACATCATGCGCGACGAATTCATCAAGGAAGATCGCAGCCGCGGCATCATGTTCGACCAGGACTTCGGCTCCATGCCTGGCGTGATGCCGGTTGCATCCGGTGGTATTCACGTCTGGCACATGCCTGCACTGGTCAGCATCTTCGGCGACGACTCCGTGCTGCAGTTCGGCGGCGGTACGCTGGGTCACCCATGGGGTAACGCAGCCGGTGCAGCAGCTAACCGCGTCGCACTGGAAGCCAGTGTGGCAGCACGTAACCAGGGTCGTGATATCGAGAAAGAAGGCAAGGATATCCTGACCAAGGCAGCAGCCAGCAGCCCGGAACTGAAGATCGCCATGGAAACATGGAAGGAAATCAAGTTCGAGTTCGACACTGTCGACAAGCTGGACGTAGCGCACAAGTAATCACCGATGGCGGGTTATGGCCCCATGGCCTGACCCGCCCTGCGACTAAATTTAAGGAGTAAATCATGAGTGAAGTGATGGATTACAAATCGCGTCTGAGCGACCCTGCCAGCCGCAAGTTCGAGACCTTCTCCTACCTGCCAGCCATGACTGCAGACGAGATCAAGACGCAAGTGGAATATCTGGTTTCCAAGGGCTGGAACCCGGCGATCGAACACGTCGAGCCGGAATACCTGATGGATTCCTACTGGTACATGTGGAAACTGCCGATGTTCGGCGAGACCGATGTGGCCAAGGTGCTGGCGGAAGCCGAAGCCTGCCACAAGGCAAATCCGAACAACCACGTTCGTCTGATTGGTTACAACAACTTTAACCAGTCCCAAGGCGCAGCGATGGTGATTTTCCGCGGCAAGACCGTTTGATGTAGCACTTCCCCGCCGCCACCCCCTTTCGGCGGCGGGGATTTTTCTTCCGCATGAGGATGCAAGCGGCTGCCACAAAATGGCTTGAAGCGCGGCTTTTTACACCCCTGTGTTGACCGATAGATGGAGACCTGACATGAGCGACATCATCCAGCAGTACCGTATTGAGAAAGAACCTTACTACCGCCCCGTCTCGGACGAAGTCGAGCTGTATGAAGCCGCCTACAGCGTGCGCATGCCGATGATGCTCAAAGGCCCGACCGGCTGCGGCAAGACCCGCTTCGTCGAACACATGGCCTGGAAACTGGGCAAGCCCCTGATCACCGTGGCCTGCAACGAGGACATGACCGCTTCCGACCTGGTCGGCCGCTTCCTGCTCGACGCCAACGGCACCCGCTGGCAGGATGGCCCGCTGGCCATCGCCGCCCGCTACGGCGCGATCTGCTATCTGGACGAAGTGGTGGAAGCACGCCAGGACACCACCGTGGTGATCCACCCGCTGACCGACAACCGTCGCGTGCTGCCGCTGGAAAAGAAGGGCGAGCTGGTGCATGCCCATCCTGATTTCCAGCTGGTGATTTCCTACAACCCCGGCTACCAGAGCCTGATGAAGGATCTGAAGCAGTCCACCAAGCAGCGTTTCGGCGGCCTCGACTTCAACTATCCCGAGCACGGCATCGAAACCGAGATCGTCGCCCACGAAACCGGTGTCAGCGCAGAAGTGTCCGGCAAGCTGGTTTCCATCGCCGAGCGTGCCCGCAACCTCAAGGGCCACGGGCTGGATGAAGGTATTTCGACGCGTATGCTGATTTACGCAGGCAGCCTGATCGCCACCGGTGTCGATCCGGTCAAGGCCTGCCGCGTCGCCCTGGTACGCCCGATCACCGACGATCCCGACATGCGCGATGCACTGGATGCGGCAGTAACGACGTTTTTTTAGTAATGGGTAATGAGTGATGGGGAATGGACAAAACCGCACGGTTTTTACGCATCACCCATTCCTCGTCACCCATCACGGGAGTTTGCCATGGCTATCAATCTCGAAGACTATCAGGAACTGATCGACGCGCTTTCGCCGGAACTGCAGGAAAGCCTGCATTCCGCCTGGCATGAAGCCGCGAGGGTGTTCAGCGCGCGCGGCCTGGACAATTACCTCAAGAGTGCCGCCGCCCTGAAGACGCTGGGCAAGGGCGACGAGCTGATCGCCACCTGGATCGACCATGCGCCGCTGGTGGCCAAGGAAGTTGGCGAAGATGTTATTCCTGACCTGGTGCAGACCGCGCTGGAACTGGCCTCCAAAACCTCGGGAGCGGTCATCGAACTGGTTCTCAGCACGGCGCCCACTGCGGCCAACCGTCTTGGCGATGAAGCCCTGTTCCGCGCCTATCTGCAATTTATAAATAACCTGCTGTCCCAGGCGCCACGCGGTGTGCGTCCGATGCTGGAAAACCTGGAGATGCTGTTCAGCCAGCTCACCCTGGGCGGTCTGCGCCGCTGGGCGCTGTGGGGCGCGCACGCCCACCGCACCAACTATCCGGAGCAGGCCAGCTACTTCAGTCTGCAATCGAAAGAATCCCTGGCGATGCTCCAGAAGGAGCGCAAGGGAACGCTGTTCATCGACGTGCAGCGCCGCATCAACATGTATCTGCGCGCCTTGTGGGCACGGGATTTCTTCATGAAGCCCACGTCCGGCGATTTCGAGACGCGCGAAGGCTACCAGCCCTATATCGAGGGCTATTTCCTCCACCTGCCCGACGCTTACGACGATTACACCGCAGGTGAAATCAAATTGCCGGGCCTGGAGATGTATCGCGCTGCCGCCGCCCATAGCGCCGCGCATGTCGTCTATACCCGCGACCCGATTTCGGCCGAGGCGCTCAACCCGTGGCAGATGGCCGTGATCAGCGTGATCGAGGATGCCCGGGTGGAAACGCTGTCTGTGCACAAGTTTCCCGGCCTCAGGCACTTGTGGTCGCAGTTGCACACCATCCCGGCCGATCAGGGCAACACCGCGGGGGATTACCTCAACCGCCTGGCGCGCGCCCTGCTGGACGACGAATATCAGGACAGCGATCCGTGGATCGCCCAGGGCCGGGTACTCTTCAAGCAGGCCGGAGACCGGCTCGATTCCAACCAGGTTTCATGGGATATCGGCGTGCAACTGGCGCACGAGTTCATGGCGAAGCGCATCCCGTTTAATCCACGCACCGACGTGCTGACTGCGCCCTACCGCGACGACAACCGTTATTTCTGGGAATTCGAAGAGTTCGATTTCGAAAAATCCATGGCCGCGGGGTACGACACGATCAAGCAGGTGCGCAAGCATGTCAGCCTGATGGAATTTGCCAACGAAATCGACGTCGAAAACGCCGGCGACGACGCGGAAGAAATCTGGGTGCTGGGCACCGAGCTGTTTCCGTATGAAGACATGGGCAAGTCCTACAACGAACTGGAAGGCAAAGAGCCGGTTTCCGAGCCCTATCATTACTCGGAATGGGATTACCAGATCCAGCTTGAACGCCCGGCATGGGCCACCGTACTGGAAAAGCGCGCGAAAGCCGGTGATCTGCAGCTCATCAATGACATCACCTCGCAGCACAAGCGCACCATCGGCCGCCTCAAATTCCTGCTCGATGCCCTGCAGCCGCAAGGCGTGACGCGCATCCGCAAGCTGGAGGACGGCGATGAAGTAGACATCAATGCCGCCATCCGCGCCATGATCGATATCCGCATGGGACAGCAACCCGACCCGCGCATCATGATGCGTTCGGTACGCAAGGTACGCGATATTTCGGTGATGGTGCTGCTCGACCTGTCGGAATCCACCAACGACAAAGTGAGCGGGCAGGAATACAGCGTGCTGGACTTGCAGCGCCAGGCCACGGTGCTGCTGGCGGACGCGATCAACAAGATCGGCGATCCCTTCGCGATCCACGGTTTCTGCTCGGACGGGCGCCACAATGTCGAATATTCGCGTTTCAAGGATTTCGACCAGCCTTACAACGAAGTGCCGAAGTCCCGTCTGGCAGGCATGAGCGGCCAGCTCTCGACCCGCATGGGCGCGGCCATCCGCCATGCCGGGCATTACCTGAAGCTGCAGAAATCGGCCAAGAAGCTGCTGCTGGTGATCACCGACGGCGAACCGGCTGACGTGGACGTGCGCGACCCGCAGTATCTGCGTTACGATACCAAGAAAGCCGTGGAGGAAATGGCCCGTTCCGGCGTGACGACGTTCTGCATGTCACTCGACCCGAGAGCGGACCAATATGTCTCACGGATTTTCGGGGCCAAGAACTACATGGTAGTGGACCATGTGGAGCGCCTGCCGGAAAAATTGCCGGTACTTTACGCAGGGCTTACACGATGACAGTACAAACTTATGTCGGTGTCGATCAGGACACCAACGCTGGCCTGACCCACCTCGGGCGCATGGTGCGCGATGCCTGGGTATTCGGCCTCCTGCCCGAAACGGAAACCTGTGCGGGCTGGGATTCCGCGCGCATGCAGAATCTCTATGAGAAGGTTTATGCAGCCTGGGAACCCTATGCGCATATTCCCAGCCGCTTGCCACAGGAACTGCAGGACCGGCATGCCCGGTTTTATGCTCAGGCGATTACTGCCGCTCGTGAAGAAGGCTGGGATCCGGAGCTGGGTGAAGACGAATAGCTTTCTGAAAGCTAGTGACGCTCAGGCGCGGAAAATTTGAGCACCCGCGCCGTTCCGTCAAAGCGGCCCTTTGCGGCCAGCTCGTCCAGAGCGCGAGGCAGTTCAGCCAGCAGGCGTGGCATGAGGCTGGCGGCAGCATCCTGATAGTAAATCGCTTCATAGGCCACAGGCTCATCCAGAGAGGCACGGGCCTGGGGGCGGAAATTCTGCCAGGCAATGTCGATCCAGCATTTACGCGCTCCATCAAGGAAGACAAACTCTTCCGCATCCAGAATTGCCAGGTACTGCATGGCCCGGACCGGGACGAACAGGCAGCCGGAGGGGCTGCGGGACAGGAGGGCGTGCGCCAGATTGTAGGTTGCGGCAGGAAGGAAGCGGGACTCGCGCGCTGATTCCGGGTTACGATAGCAGGTGATTTCCATGCGCACTCCATGACGGTGGACGGGCGTTAACAATTATCCATGCTTTTGCAGATCCTTGAGGAATTGAACGATGAAAAAGCCAATCCAGGAATTCAACAAGTGGCTGCTCTCACTGGTCGAACATCTTGGCCTGCTGGTGATCGCCATCGCCACGGTATTTGCCATGGTGGCCGAGGTCATGGTCATGGTGAACGCAGCACAGGTGACCCTGGCCGACCTGCTGCTGCTCTTCCTTTACCTGGAAGTGCTGGCCATGGTCGGGCTGTATTATGGCACTGGCAAGCTGCCGGTGCGCTTCCCGCTGTATATCGGCATGGTGGCGCTGGCGCGCTACCTGATCCTGGACATGAAAGAGATGGAAGACTGGCGCATGCTGGCGGTGAGCGGCTCGATCCTGATGTTGACATTTTCAGTGCTGCTGATCCGCTACGGCCATGTTCGCTATCCGTATCCCGGTGATGAACTACCCCGGGAACCGCGGGAAAACCAGACAAAAAGTTGAGCGATTTACGGAATCCCGGATAATGGCCGCGGCGGCATGATCGCCGTGGGTGTAGCGGAGCAGCGGCGTGAACGAGCCGGAACAGCATATTCAGATTGAAACAGCAGCGCGGCTGCTGCGCGCAGGCGGGGTGGTTGCCTTCCCCACCGAAACCGTCTACGGGCTGGGCGCAGACGCCGCCAATCCGGAGGCGGTGCGGCGCATCTTCGCCATCAAGGGGCGGCCGGCCAATCATCCGCTGATCGTTCATCTCGGCGACGCCATGCAACTGGATCGCTGGGCGCGGGAAGTGCCAGAAGCGGCATGGCGGCTGGCCACCCGCTTCTGGCCGGGGCCGCTTACGCTGATCCTGCCGCGCCGTGCCCATGTGCCGGGTGAGGTGACAGGTGGCCAGGATTCGGTAGGACTGCGAGTGCCGGACCACCCGCTGGCGCTGGCGCTGCTGCATGCGCTTGGGCCGGAATATGGGCTGGCGGCTCCCTCGGCCAACCGCTTTGGCCGGGTCAGTCCGACCCGGGCGCAGCATGTGCGCGAGGAGCTGGGCGAGGCGGTGGATATGGTTCTGGATGGCGGCCCCTGCCGGGTCGGACTGGAGTCCACCATCGTCAGTTTTTTGGGTGGTGCGCCGCGGCTGTTGCGGCCCGGCGGTATCCCGGCCGGTGCGCTGGAAGAAGCAATCGGCATGAGGATTGCAGTGGACGATCCGCAGCGCCCATCCGTGCGTGCATCCGGCGGCTTGCCTTCGCACTATGCCCCGGCCACGCCGCTCGAAGTTCTGCCCGGTGAAGTGCTGTGGCAGCGCGCTCTGGAACTGGCCGGGCAGGGCATGCGGGTTGCCGTGCTGGAATTCTCCGCCCGGCAGGAGATTGCGGGCAGCGAAGCCGTATTTCGCTTTACGATGCCTGCCGGGGCGGCAGATTATGGGCACGTGCTGTATGACACGCTGCGCCGGGCCGATGCTGCCCGCCTCGACCGGCTGCTGGCAGAAGCGCCCCCCGGGGGCGATAGCTGGCACGCGGTGGCCGACCGGCTGAGCCGTGCCAGCCGGAAGGCGCAGATGGATGAACAAACGCAGCCGGCAGGGAATCGCCTGGCAAGCACACACAAAGATCAGGGAGTGTGAAGAATGAGTGAAGAAGTGAAAGTCGGCGTCGTCATGGGCAGCACCAGCGACTGGGAAATCATGCGGCACGCCTGTGACATGCTGCGCAACCTGGGGGTGCCTTATGAAGCACGTGTGGTATCGGCCCATCGTACCCCCGACCTGCTGTTCAAATATGCCGAAGAGGCAGAAGCGCGTGGCCTGACCTGCATCATCGCTGGCGCGGGCGGCGCAGCCCATCTGCCCGGCATGCTGGCAGCTAAAACCCGCGTGCCGGTGCTGGGTGTGCCGGTGCCGTCGCGCTACCTGAAGGGGATCGATTCGCTGCTGTCCATCGTGCAGATGCCGAAGGGCATTCCGGTGGCCACCTTCGCCCTCGGCGAGGCCGGTGCTGCCAACGCCGCCCTGTTCGCCGCCGCTCTGCTGGCGCGCCATGAACCTGAAACCGCCCGCCGCCTGGACGCTTTCCGCGCTGCCCAGACCGAGGCCGCTTTAAGCTCGACGCTACCGGAGCAGCCATGATTCTGCCGCCCTCTACCCTCGGCATTCTCGGCGGCGGACAGCTGGGCCGCATGTTCGCTGTAGCCGCGCGCACCATGGGCTACCGCGTGATGGTGCTGGACCCCGACCCGGAAAGCCCGGCGGGTGCCATGGCCGACGTGCATCTGTGCGCAGACTACCGCGACAGTGCTGCGCTGGAGCGCATGGGGCGTGCCTGCGCAGCGGTCACCACCGAATTCGAGAACGTCCCGGCCGACAGCCTGGAATTCCTGGCGCAGTTCTGCCCGGTGCGCCCCGGTGCCGCGGCGGTCGCAATCGCCCAGGACCGCCATGACGAAAAAACCTTCCTGCGATCGCACGGCTTTGCCACGGCGCCGTTCGCGACGGTGGAAAAACACGGCGACCTTGCTGCGGCATTCCAGAGCATCGGCTCACCCGCCCTGCTCAAGACCGCCCGCATGGGCTACGACGGCAAAGGTCAGGCGAGGGTCAACAGCCTTGCCGAGCTGGAGGCTGCGTTCGAACAGATGGGCGCGGTGACCTGCGTTCTGGAAGCCTGGCTGCCGCTGCAAACGGAAATTTCGGTGGTGGTGGCACGCGGCGCGGACGGGCAGACAGCGGCCTTCCCCGCAGCAGAGAACCGGCACAGCGGCGGCATTCTCGATGTCAGCATCGTTCCCGCGTCTGTCAGCGCAGAACTGGCTGCTCAGGCACTCGAAACAGCTCAGGCGATTGCCACCGCGCTCGATTACTGTGGTGTGCTGGCAGTGGAGTTTTTCGTGCTCGGCGATGGCCGGATGGTCATCAACGAAATGGCGCCAAGACCGCACAACAGCGGCCACTACACCCTGGACGCCTGCCTCACCTCGCAGTTCGAGCAGCAGGTGCGGGCGCTGGCCGGACTGCCGCTGGGCGCGCCCGACCTGCTGCGCCCGGTGGCGATGGTCAACCTGCTCGGCGATTTGTGGCGGGACGGCCAGGAGCCTCCCTGGGATGTGGTGCTGAGCCAGCCGCGCGCCAAGCTGCATCTGTACGGCAAGCAGGGCGCACGCCCCGGCCGCAAGATGGGCCACTTCAATGTGCTGGCCGAAAGTGCCGACGATGCGCTCAAGACGGCGCTCGAACTGCGCGGCGCGCTGGCGGCAGAAGCATAGACCGGACAGGGACACGAGAACCTCATGCCTCTGGTGCATATGAACGACATGCTGGGCCACGCCTACCGCCACGCTTATGCCGTAGGCGCGTTTGGCGTGGTGACGCTGGATTTTCTCGAAGCCATCATCAAGGCAGCGGAAAATTATCGTGCACCGGTGATTCTCAATCTGGCCGAATCGCATTTCGATTACTACGATTTCGACTTGCTGGCCCCGGCGGCGATTGCTGCAGCGCGGCGTGCCAGGGTGCCGGTAGCGATCCATCTCGATCATGGCCGTAGTCTCGAATCCGCCGAGCGGGCGATTCGCGCCGGTTTCAGCGGGGTGATGGTGGACTGCTCGGATCAGATCTTCGAGGACAATCTGCGCGTGACGCGCGAAGTGGTCAATCTGGCGCATGCCAGCGGGGTGACTGTCGAGGCCGAGCTGGGTTATGTGCCGGGCGGCGAGGGCGAGAACGCCGAGAATCTGTCGCAGGAGTTCGAATACACTTCGCATTCGGAAGCCAAGGTGTTCGTGGCGCGTACCGGGGTGGATTGCCTGGCAGTCTCCATCGGTACGGTGCACGGGCGCATGAAGGGCGCCCCGAAGCTGGATTATGCGCGTCTGGCGAAAATCAACGAGGCGGTGGGCATCCCGCTGGTGATTCATGGCGGCAGCGGCCTGTCGGATGAACAGTTCCGCAAGCTGATCGCCAACGGCGTGGCCAAGATCAACTACTACACCGCGCTTTCCGACCTGGCCGTGCAGCATATCCGGGACAATCCCAATATCGGCGACCACGGTTACATGGCGCTCAAGCGCAGTATCCGTGAAGCGGTGTGCGCCGAGGTGGAACGTTGCATCCGCCTGTGGGGCAGCGGCGGGCGTGCGGCGGAAGTGCTGGAGCAGTGTCGCACTGTGGATGATGGCAAGGCCTTACCCGATATTCGCGCGATCGGCTGATTTTTTCCTCATATTCTGGTAAGTTTAGCGATTGCTAATTTTCCCGGATTTGAAGCCACGCCATGCAAGTCAGCCCCATTACTTTCGACAAATTCAGCCAGATGCCGGATGGCGACTGCCAGGCGCGTATTCTTGCCGCCAAGGCCCGGCTGGGCAAACGCCTGGTCATTCTGGGGCACCACTATCAGCGCGACGATGTGATCTGCCATGCCGATTTCACCGGCGATTCGCTCAAGCTCTCGCGTCTGGCTGCGTCTTCCGAGGCGGAATATATCGTCTTCTGCGGCGTGCACTTCATGGCCGAAGTGGCGGATATCCTGTCGCGTCCGGAACAGATCGCCCTCCTGCCCGATCTTGCCGCCGGCTGTTCCATGGCGGACATGGCCTCGCTGGCCAAGGTCGAGCGTGCCTGGCGCGAACTGAAAACGGTGCTCGATCCGGATGAAAATATCACGCCGGTCACCTACATCAATTCCGCCGCCGACCTGAAATCCTTTTGCGGCGAGCATGGCGGCATCGTCTGCACCTCCAGCAACGCAACCAGGATTCTCGAATGGTCGTTCGCTCAACGCGAGAAGGTGCTGTTCTTCCCGGACCAGAACCTGGGTCGCTGGAGCGGTTTCAAAATGGGCATTCCGCTCGATGAGATGGTGTTGTGGGACTACGACCAGCCGATGGGCGGGCTCACGCCGGAGCAGATCAGAAAAGCCAGAATCATCCTGTGGAAAGGGCTGTGCTCGGTACACCAGATGTTCCAGCCGCAGCACATCCACAAATTCCGCGAACAGCATCCGGACGGGCTGGTGATTTCCCACCCCGAGTGCAGCTTCGAGGTGTGCCAGTTGTCGGATTATGTCGGCTCGACCGAATACATCATCCGCACCATCGCCGAATCCAGACCCGGTACGCACTGGCTGGTGGGCACCGAGCTGAATCTGGTCAACCGCCTGGCCAACCAGTACAAGCGGGAAGACAAGACCGTGCAGTTCATGTGCTCGACAGTGTGCATGTGCTCCACCATGGCGCGCATCGACCCGCAGCATCTGGCCTGGATTCTGGAGAATCTGGCAGAAGGCAAGGTGGTGAACCAGATCAAGGTGCCGCCACAGGAAGCCGAGATGGCGCGCCTGTCGTTGCAACGCATGCTTGATGCCTCTTGATAGATCATACCCAAACCCCAAACCCACAACCCCCCTCAATCCCCCCTTGTCAGGGGGGAGGCCGGTTGTCTCCTCCCCTGAAATGGGTCAAGCAGGCAATCCGCGCAGCGGATGCTCGCACAAGGGGAGGTTGGGAGGGGTTAGGGGGCCTGGAGGGGTTAGAGCCCTTGAGCTGCTCGCCCCGGCCAAAACCGCCGCAATCGGCCGCGAAGCCATCCTGCACGGTGCCGATGCGGTCTACATCGGCGGCCCGTCGTTCGGCGCGCGCCACAACGCGGTCAACACGGTCAGCGAGATCGCTGCGCTGGTGGAATTCGCGCACCGCTACCGGGCGCGCATCTACGTCACCCTCAACACCATCCTGCACGATGCCGAACTGGAAACCGCGCGCCGCCTGATCCACGAATTTTACGATGCCGGGGTCGATGCGCTGATCGTGCAGGACATGGGGCTGCTGGAACTCGATCTGCCGCCTATCGACCTGCACGCTTCGACCCAGTGCGATATTCGCACCCCGGAAAAAGCGCGTTTCCTGGCCGACGTGGGATTTTCCCAGATCGTCCTGGCGCGCGAACTGACGCTGGAGCAGATTGCCGCTGTGCGTGCGGCCGTACCGGCCGATACCGCAATCGAACACTTCATCCACGGTGCGCTATGCGTGGCCTTTTCCGGCCAGTGCTACATCAGTCACGCGCAAACCGGGCGCAGCGCCAATCGCGGCGACTGCTCGCAGGCCTGCCGTCTACCCTACACCCTGCAGGACGACCAGGGGCGCGTGGTGGCTTTCGACAAGCATCTGCTGTCGGTCAAGGACAACAACCAGAGCGCCAACCTGCGCGCGCTGGTCGATGCCGGGGTGCAGAGCTTCAAGATCGAGGGGCGCTACAAGGAGGCCGCCTACGTCAAGAACATCACCGGCCACTACCGCCAGTTGATCGACGGGGTACTGGCCGAGCGGCCCGAACTGGCGGCCGCTTCGAGCGGTCGCACGCAACTGCTGTTCACGCCCAATCCGGACAAGACTTTTCACCGCGGTTCGACCGACTATTTCTCCACCGGGCGCAAGGCCGACATTGGCGCTTTCGACACCCCGGCCTTTGTCGGCGTCCCGCTCGGCACGGTGACGCGCATCGGGCCTGACTGGTTCGAACTGGAAGCCGACGAGCCGCTTGCCAATGGCGACGGTCTGACCTACCTGCACAAGCGCGAAGTGGCCGGCATCCAGGCCAACCGCGCTGAGCGGGTGGGAAAAGGCAATCTCTGGCGCGTGTGGCCGAATGAGCCGGTTGGCAATTTGCCGGGCCTGAAAGCAGGGGTGCTGCTCAGCCGTAACCGCGACCATGCCTGGGACCAAGCACTGACGAAGAAATCTGCCGAGCGGCGTATCGATGTGAGCGCATGCTTCGCTGAAAGCGACGACGGATTCACCCTGAGGCTGGAGGACAGTGACGGCATCAGCGCGACAGCCAGTGCCATTTTCGACAAGCAAGCTGCGCAGAATGCGACCGAAGCCGAGTCCGCATTGCGCGCACAGCTCGACCGCTTCGGCAACACCCTTTTCGTGTTGCAGGCACTCACTATCGACTGGCGCCAGCCCTGGTTCGTGCCATCCTCGCTGGCCAACAAGCTGCGCCGCGATGCGGTCGAGCAACTGGAAGCCGCACGGCTCGCCGCTTATGTGCGTCCGGCACGCAAACCCGCCGTGGAGCCGCCCGCCGCCTACCCGGATGAAACGCTCTCCTACCTCGCCAATGTCTACAACCGGGCGGCGCGCGCCTTTTATGAGCGGCACGGGGTCAAGCTGATCGCGGCCGCCTACGAGGCGCATGAGGAAACCGGCGAGGTGTCGCTGATGATCACCAAGCACTGCCTGCGCTACTCGTTCAGCCTGTGCCCCAAGCAGGCCAAGGGGGTCACCGGCGTGCAGGGCCAGGTGCGCGCCGAACCGATGACGCTGCTGAACGGAAAAGAGCGCCTGACGCTGAAATTCGACTGCCGGGCGTGCGAAATGCACGTCATGGGCAAGATGAAGAAGCACATCCTGAATGCGCCGGATTGACTGTGACTGTCAGGACTACGATACTTCCACAAGCACTGTTGAAATTCCATTCTTAGAAAATCGATCATGAAAATCACCGACATCAATAAAATCGAACGCGCCACGCGCAAGGGGCAACGTGAGTTGTTCCGGTTCGGCATCGCCCTGCTCTTTATTATCAGCATCATGTTCTACACCTGGGTCCAGGGTGGCGGCAGTTTCCTGCTGATCGTGGCGGCCATGATCGGCGGCTACATGGCCATAAATATCGGCGCCAATGATGTCGCGAACAACGTCGGTCCGGCTGTCGGCTCGCGCGCGATGACCATGGTCGGCGCCCTCATCATCGCCGCGGTCTGTGAAGCTGCCGGCGCACTGATCGCGGGCGGCGATGTGGTGCAGACGATCCGGGGCGGCATCATCTCCCAGGATGCGGTTGCCAACGCCGATGTCTTCGTCTGGCTGATGATGGCTGCCCTGCTTGCAGGTGCGATCTGGCTCAACATTGCGACCGCCGTCGGCGCGCCCGTTTCAACCACCCATTCCATTGTCGGCGGTGTGCTTGGTGCCGGTATTGCAGCCGGTGGCTGGGGCATCGCAAACTGGGACAAAATGGGCGCCATCGCCGCCAGCTGGGTGATTTCCCCAGTCATGGGCGGCATTATCGCTGCTGCCTTCCTTTATCTGATCAAGCGCCAGGTCACTTACCAGAGCGAGATGATGGCCGCCGCGCGGCGTACCGTGCCGCTGCTCGTGGCTTTCATGGCCTGGTCCTTCACCACCTACCTGATACTCAAGGGGGTTCGCGCACTCATCAAGGTGGATTTCATCTCCGCCGCTCTGGTGGGACTGGTCGTCGCCTTTGTCGTTTTCCTGCTGGTTCGTCCGGGCATCGACCGGAAATCCCGCGCCCCGGCCGTCGCTGGCATAACAGACAAGGCACGCGTGAATTCCCTGTTCACCGTTCCGCTCATCTTCGCAGCTGCCTTGCTGAGTTTCGCCCATGGCGCGAATGACGTGGCGAATGCAATCGGACCGCTTGCAGCTATCGCCGACGTGCTGGGCGGCAACGGCAGCATCGGCGATGCGGCGACCATCCCCCTCTGGGTGATGATGGTTGGCGCCATCGGCATCGCTATCGGCCTGGCGCTGTTCGGCCCCAAACTGATCCGTACCGTGGGCTCTGAAATCACCGAGCTCGACCAGACCCGCGCCTTCTGCGTCGCCATGGCGGCGACTATCACCGTGATCATCGCCAGCCAGCTCGGGCTGCCGGTCAGCTCAACTCACATCGCTGTCGGGGGCATCTTCGGCGTCGGATTCCTGCGCGAATATCTCAAATCGAATTACGCGCGCATGGTCGATGAAATCCTGTCGCATCATCAGGAGGGCGACCAGGCCGCCATCGAAGACTACCTGAAGCGCTTTGACAAGGCGCCGATCCTGGAAAAAGGCAGGATGCTGGAAGCCCTGAAACAGCAAGCCAAGGCCCACGCAAATCCGGAACTGTTTTCCTCCAAGGAGCGCAAGGGCTTGCGCAAGGTTTACCGTGGCGAACTGGTCAAACGCTCGCAATTGCTGAGGATTGCCGCTGCCTGGGTCATTACCGTGCCCGCTTCTGCACTCCTTGGAGCGCTGTTTTACTACGCGATCCGCGGCGCCATGCTTAACTGAACGGGCTGAAACAGGGGCGAGGCGCAGATGCCTGCCCATGCGTATTCTCATGACCAGATGTTGATTGGCCGAGTTCGACACCCCCCCGCCTGATGACGCGTTCATCATCAATGGCAGCTTTATGATCCATAAGCGGCCAATCACCGTAATCTGACATCGGACAATTAGGCTGAAAACTGTCTAGTGAATCGTTGGCGATTCAAACGGCGATAGCCCGATTATTTGCACGATGGAGCGCTCGACTCTCGGGGTGTTAAAATGGGCTCAATTAATCCGATAGTCAAAATTGATGGAAACGAAGCCTTCCTGCTCTGTGGATCAAGTCATGTGTCATTGCAGTGGCACCAAACGAGGCTACATTCAAAGCCTGTTTGAACAGGGTATGGATATACAGGCCATTTCCAGATGGACGGGCGCGCTTTCCGGCTGTGGCGGTTGTGAATGGGATATTGGGGATTACCTGAAGGAACTTGCCGCACAACGAGCAAGTGGAACGACCATCAACAAGTAGATGTGCAGTCACTACGAATTGGTTATTGGCTTGGATGCAAGAGTATTTTGTGCGGCTTAGGGGGCTAACTTTCCAGCCGTAATTTTACATGCCGAGTGAATGGCAAAAACGTTGCCTACGAACCCTATGCTCCTCCAGCGAGCACTCAGGGCAGTTAGCTGGCTTTGGATGACAAAAAATCCAACTGCCAGCGCAATGGCCGATGGGCTGACTGCCGTGAGCAGACCACTACTCGGCCTGAGCGGACTGTCAGGGGCTTCTGCCTGAAAATCATGGTGAACGGCAGCTTTTCAAAATCACGAACTCACACTACCGACACGAAGCCGTCTGATGTCAAATGGAAGTAATTTGGCTGCTTATTGAACACAAAGCGGCCAATCCAGGAAATCCTTCGTAGGTCGGCAACTCGGCCTGAGCGGCCGTAGAGACAGACCCATTCGAATGTCCGGTGTCGTTCACCTTCCCGCCGTTGGTGAAAGGCTAGATGGCGACCGTTTCGACATAAGCTATCAATCAGATTCCGATCAACAACCAAGGAGTCTGCTATGGATACCACCCAAAAGCGCGAAATCTGGAACAAGGGTAGGCTGATTGGGCAAAAGCCGCCCCTCAAGCCCAAGGATATTTGGGCAATCCGGTTGCATCTTCAGAACGAGCACTCCGACCGCGACCTTGCCTTGTTTAACCTGGCAATCGATAGCAAATTGCGCGGTTGCGATCTTAAGTCTAAGAAGTTGAGCGAAGAACGTCAGACAAGGCCGAAAGCGGCCCTAACCTGACGCCATACAGAGGGAGAGCCTGACGCCCGGCCAAGGTGTAGCTCAAACGGACATTCACATGAGTCAAGACGAAACCGTTGCTTCCTCACCTCATGAACGCAAGCCCCCCGCAGATCACGATGGCGGCGACGACCCGCCATTGCCAGAAAGCCCGCTCTTTGAAAACAACGATGGAAGCGAGGGTTGCCAAAACGATGCCGGCGTTGGTGAAAGTCACCACCACGGCGGCCGGCATGGTGCGCATGGCGTGTATCACCAGCACATAGGCGAGGCCCACGCACAGTCCACCGATGAGCATGAGCGGCCAGCTCAGGCGTTGCCGTGGCATCCATACGCCTTCGCTGCGCCGCAGGTCCAGCGTCAACACGACCCAAGCCGCGAAGTAGCCAAACGAGATGAAACCGAGCAATCCACCGAAACTCTGGATATGCGCGGTGGCCGCCTTGTCACTAAGGGAATACACGCTGGTCGAGAGCATGGCCAGCACAGCCCACGGCAATGCCTTGCGATCACTCCCGTTGCGTCCGGTCAGCGCCAGGATCATCAGCCCAAGCACACTGATGACGATGCCCACCCAGGCATTCCAGCCCAATTGCTCCCCGAAGAATCCACTGACTCCACACGGCGATCATCACCGGGGAACTGCGTACCAACGGATACACCAATGCTACCGGCGCGTGGTGGTAGGCATGTCGAAGCCCGATGAAGTAGAAGGCGTTTGCCGTGGCCGATACGGTCAGCAACAACGCGAAAGAAACCGTCCAGGTCACCTCGTTCAGCAGGCTGACCATTCCCCAGGGTGCGAGCACCAGCAGATGGGCCAGCAGCACCCACCACAGGGCGAACGTCTCGCGTGGTTGATGGCGAGCCAGCAGATTCCAAGTCACGTGCATCAGGACGGAGGCGGCGATAGCCAGGCCAGCTTCCGTCACAAGGGCCCCTTGCCGACCAGATCAATGACCTCGCCATCGGCGGCGACTTGAATACCTTCGGGCAGCGCCATGGCATTTTCGCATTCGCCAGGCATCGAGCGCGTGGCCGATGTGGGTGAGCCAGGCGCGCTTCGGCGCGACCGCCGCGATCACGTCCTGGGCTGCATTCCAGTCGTTGTGGTTTTTGGGCGTCTCCTGCGGCGGGTCGCTGCAGTCGATCGCCAGACCGTCGGCTTGCCAGTCTTGCAGGAAAGCCTCGGTGTGCGGCGGCAGTCCCAGCGTGTCGGTGAGATAGGCGAAGCGAGTGCCCGTCGGCCTTCCACCGCATAGCCGAAGGTGGCTTTCGAGTGCACCAGCGGCAGCGGCGTGAAGTACAGCGCTCCCACTGACGGATCGAACTTGGAGTGCGGCTGAAATCCAGCAGACCCGGGATTTTGTAGAGATCGGCGCAGCCCTCCGAGTCCGGCGGAGCGTGACACGGAAATCGGTGTACCTTTCCCCAGCGCAGGTGGAACAGGCCCTGCACATGGTCGGGGTGAAAGTGCGTCAGCACGATGGCGGAAAGGCTGCCGGGCGCGAAGCGCTCATGCAGGTCGATCAAGCCGGCGTCGATCAGGACGCGGGTGCCGCCCGACTCGATCAGCGCCGAACAGGGGCGGCGCGTGTTTCCGGCTGCGCGCGGGCGCACTCGCAGACGGCGCATGGACAGCCGTAGAGCGGCACGCCACCCGCCGCGCCAGTGCCAAGGAACGTCACGCGCACGTCAGTGCGACCAAGTGGCGGCGGATCAGTTCGACCAGCTGGTTGCCGCCAGTTTCCAGCGCGCCGTCGTTGCAAACGGTTTCGCCGTCGCGGCGGCCTGCCTGCAATGCGTGATGCCGCGCCAGCCGCGGCTCGACCTCTTCGGCCGATCTCACGGCCACGGACCAGCAGCCGTTCGCGCAACACGTCCGCGGTTCACCTCGATCCAGACCGGCAGCAGTTCCGGGTAGTTAGCCCGCGCCTCGGGCAGGTACTCGCGCGAGCCGTTGACGACCACCGTAACGCCCTTGGCCAACCACTGGTGAATCTCGATGCCGATGCCGTAGTCGAGTCCGTGACTGCGCCAGCCCAGCGCGAACAGCCGCGCTGGCGTCGGGCTTCGAACTCCTCGCGGGTCAAGGCCACATGGTTCTCGCCGCCGGCGTCGGCCGCACGCGTGATGTAGCGGTGCGCGAACTGGACGGCCGGGTCGTCGGCCAGCCGTTCGCGGGCGTAGCGCATCAGGCTGTCCTTGCCGCTGCCCGATGGGCCGATGACGTAGATCAACGTTTCATGGCGGACTCGTGTCGGTCTCAGGCGTGGTCGAAGTGTGCGCGACGCGCCGGCGCACCGTGCACCCACACGAATTCGGCCTGCGGCAAGCCGCCCAGTGCCTTCACCGCGATCGAGGTCGGCGCGCAGGCCGACTGCGATTCGGCCCCGGTCGGCCAGCCCCGCTGCGCGCGCCGGGTTGGCGGTCACCAGGGCCACGGCCTCGTCAGACCGATGCCGGCCAGTTCCGGCAGGCGCAGCACCGAGGGCAGCAGCGCGGCCGGCGAGTAGTCGCCGCACAGGCAGTCGGCCACCCCTTCCAGCACCGCGTCGAGTGCGCGCATCGATCCCGACTGCGACTTGCCACGCAGCACATTGGGCGCACCGAACAGCGTGGCCAGTCCCCGCGCCCGCGCGGCACGCGCCGTTTCCAGGTTGACCGGAAACTCCGAGATCGCCGCGCCGAAAGCGACGATGGCCTCGACCTTCTCCGGCGAGTCGTCGTCGTGGCTGGCCACCGCGACGTCGCACTCACGCGCGACCTGCGCCACCTGCGCGATGCGTCGGCTGCGCCCCAGCGCGGCGGCCTGCTTGCGCGCGACGATGGCGTCGAACTCGGCCTCGCTGGTCTTGTAGCTCCTGGCCAGGTAGCTCGCGGAACGCCGTCACGTCCTTGAACTGCCCCTGGCCCGGGCGTGTGGTCCATGAAGCTGACGCAGGTGCGCATGGCCCTGGCGCAGCAGCTCGATCAGGAACGGAGGTGCCGTCTCGTCGGTGACCTCGTAGCGTGCATGCACGCGGTTGTCCACCAGCGCATGCGGCCTGCCAGGCGCCCACCGCGCGGGCGATCTCGGCGGCGAAGCCGTTGTTGCGCACACCGAGTTCGTGGTTGGCGAAGGACAGCGCGTGAAACACCGTGGTGATGCCGGCGGCGGCATTGCGCTTGTCGGCCTGCGCACACGCGAAGTCGAGCGGGAAGTGCACGCCCGGACGTGGCTCGACCTCCTTCTCCAGCGCATCGCAATGCAGGTCGATCATGCCCGGCATCAGGATGCGCCCCGTCAGGTCGATCTCGCGCGCGCCTGCGGCGCCGCGTTCGGGCAGATGGCTTCGATGCGCGCCGTCCGCCACCAGCACGGCGGCGTCATCGAGCGTGGTGTCGGCCAGCACGACGCGGGCGTGGGTGAGGTACAGCATCGGCGGAGGTGATTGAAAAGCGTTCATGCGGCCTGCCTAGTAGGTTCGGTCGGCGATCGGTTCGTCAGCGGTGGGGCTGCCGGTCTGAACGGCCGGATGCGGCAACACCCGCACCTCGCCATCGGCCAGCGCGTTGACCAGTGCCGGGTCATGGAAGATCGCCAGCATCGCGGTGCCGGCGGCCTTCAGCTCGCGCAGCAGCGAGATCGCGCACTCGCGGGAGACGGGGTCGAGGCTCGCCGTGGGCTCGTCCAGCAACAGCAGGCGCACCGGGCGGATCAGCCCGCGTGCCAGGTTGATGCGCTGCTGCTCGCCGCCGGAGAAGGTGGCCGGTGCGACGGCCCACAGATGCGAGGGCACGTTGAGCCGCCGCAGCAGTTCGGCCGCCCGCTCGCGGGCTTGCGGCACCGGCACGCCGCCATCGACCAGCGGCTGCGCCACCACGTCCAGTGCGCTCTTGCGCGGCAGGCAGTGCAGGAACTGCGTGACGCTGCCCAGCTCGGTGCGGCGCAAGGCCAGCATGTGCTGCTCGCCGGCCGTGGCCAGGTCCGTGACCGTGCCATCGGCCTCGCGCAGCCACAGGTGGCCGCCCGTGGGCAGGTAGGTGCGCCAGATGCACTTTCAGCAGCGACGACTTGCCGGCGCCCGACGGCCCGGTGATGGCCAGCAACTGCCCGGGGAGCAGTTCCAGGATCGACCTGGAAGGTCGACGGAATCTGCCGCGCCTGCTCGTGCAGGAAGAAGTGCTTGCTCGAGCCTCTCGGCCTTGCAGGATCGGTTCCAGGGGGTCTGGCTGTGCGCCCTCACAGTGCCGAGGCCACCAGCTGCTGCGTGTACGCATGCTGGGGGTCTTCGAGGATTTGGTCGGTCAGGCCGGACTCGACGACGCGGCCCATCTTCATCACCAGGGTGCGCGAGGCCAGCATGCGGATCACGCCCAGGTCGTGGGTGACGGCGATCATCGACACGCCGAGCTGGTGCTGCAGTTCCATGATCAGGTCGAGGATGCGCGCCTGCACCGACACGTCCAGGCCGGTGGTCACCTCGTCGAGGAACAGCAACGGCGGGTCGGTGGCCAGCGCCCGGGCGATCTGCACGCGCTGCTGCATGCCGCCCGAGAACCGGCCCGGCAACTCGTCCATGCGTGACGGGCGGCACCTCGCAGCGCGACAGCAACTGCCCGGCGCGCTCGCGGATGTGCGCGTAGCGCATACTCGCCGCTCATCAGCAGGCGCTCGGCGATGTTGCCGCCCGCGCTGACCTTGAAGTTCAGGCCCAGGTGCGGGTTCTGGTAGACGATGCCGAAGCGCCGGTTGCGCAGGCGGCGCGCCTGCGGCGGCATTGAGCGCGAGCAGGTCGATCGCTGGTCGCGCTCGCCGATCGCGGAATCGCACGCTGCCGCGGTCGGCGCATCGTCGACTAAAACAGGGTCTGACCAGGACGACTTGCCGCTGCCCGACTCGCCCATGACGCCGAGCACCTCGCCGCGCATCAGGCTCGAGGTTCACGTCGGCACGGCCACCACCGTGCCGCAGTGCGGGCAGACGTTGGTGCCGGCCTCGGGACCGGTGGACTCGATACAGCAGCGGTGCAGCCGCTGCCGTGCAGCTTGCGATCAGGCCGGACGCACTTCGAGTATTGCTTCGGTTCGCGCTCATGGGCCTCCGTCGCGTCTGCTTGCGGCGCTGCGCGTTCCCGCTGCGATCCAGGCAGTAGCCGGCGTCGGAACACTGGTGAGTCTTGTGCCCGTCCTCGTCGATCAACTCGTCCAGGAAGCTGTCGGTGGAGCCGCAACGCGCGCAGGCGAAGCGCAGTGCCGGTTGCGCGGTCGGTGAAGTCCTCGACGCGGAAGGCCACGTCGTCGAAAGTCAGCGGCACCGCGTCGGTGTGCGGCGGCACGGCGTAAATCTTCTTCTCGCGCCCGGCGCCGAACAGGTCAGCGCTCGGCCTGGTGCAGCTTCGGCACGTCCCAGCGCGGGATCGGGCTCGGGGTCGATGACGTAATGACCGTTGATGCGCGTCGGGTAACGGTGCGAGATGGTGATCTCGTCGAACTGCACGATGTCCTCGTAGAGCTTGACCCACAGGCGCGAGTAATCGGCCTCGCCGTGCATGGTCTTGCGCTCGCTCCTCGGACGGTTCGACCACCACCAGCGGGTCGGGATACGGCACCTGCAGCACCAGGATCTGCGTCGGCAGCGCAGCGGCGTCTCGGGAATGCGGTGGCGCGTCTGGATCAGCGTGGCCTCGCGCGTCAGCTTCGTGGTGGCGACGCCCGGCAGGTCAGTTCGACGAAGTGGCGCAGGTTGACCGCGTTCACCGACTCGTCGGCGCCCTGGTCGATCACCTTGAAGGTGTCGCCGGGGCCGATCAGCGCCAGCGTGACTGCAGGCCGCCGGTGCCGAAGCCGCGGCGCATCGGCATCTCGCGGGAAGCATAGGGCACCTGGTAGCCGGGAAGGCAGATGGCCTTGAGCATGGTGCGGCGCACCTCGCGCTTGGCGTATTCGTCGAGGAAGCCGAAGCTGTAGGCAGCTTCGTCTTGCGGCAATTCGTAGCCGGAGTTCTGTGCGTGCTCTTGGGTTCGCCGCCTTGGCCTTTGCTTTGTCCTGCGCTTTGTCCTGGCTTTTTCCTGTGTGGTGCGCAAGCGATCCATGTCGGACTGGAAGGTCACGTAGTGCGGCATCTTGTAGTGGGTGGCAAAGCCCATCGAGTCCACGCCGTCGACGTGCAGCAGCACGAACTCCGGGTCTTCGCTGGGGTTGGTCGGGCCGTGCCTGCCATGCCCTTTTGCAGCGAGCGGTCGAGGATGGCCATCGAGATCGCCTTGACCTCGTTGTGGCCGAAGCAGGCGCCGTAGCCGAGCGTGAACACCGGCTTGGCTGTCGTTATCGTCGCCCGCATACATGGCCACCACCTCACACTCGGTCACTAGCACCTCGCCCGCTTCCACCAACTCGCCGGTGACCGGGTGCGGCAGCATCACCGGCAGATAGCCCACGCGCAGCTCGGCCATGGTCGGGTGCACGTCGCCGTAGCCGCGCATGTTCGAGTAGGCGATGGCCAGCAGCGAGCCGGTCTCGGCGCGCGCCATGGTCGCCAGCGCGGCGGAGCGTGGCACCGGAAACACCAGCGGCTCGCGGGTGATGTCGAAGGCGGCGTCATCTTCCGAGGGAACGGTGGGCAGCAAGCCTTCGGCGCGCAGGGCATCGAGCACCTTGGGGAAGCTATCCGGCAAGTCCGTTGCGGGCGCGTCCTTCATGCCAACCGGCGCGCGATGGCGCGAAAGTCCTCTGGCGCCTCGTTCGCCAGTCCAAACGGATCAGGCGCAGGGCGTAGTCGCGGGTCGGGCCCAGCATCTGCCCGCCCGGAATGTCCTTGAAGGCGCTGGAGATGCGGCGGATCAGGCGCATCTTCGAGGTGTCCTGCAGCGGCGTTTCCAGCAGGCGCGGCTTGGTCGAGCGGTAGGCGCGCAGGGCAAAGGCGGCTTCCAGCGTGTCGCCCTGCATCTGCTTGATCGCCAGCGCGGCCAGGCGCGGGTGATACAGCCCACCCTCGGAAACCACGCGCGAGGTGAGCAGGCGAAGCTGGTTTTCAATGGCTGTCTAGCGAAAGCGGCGTGCCTGCTTCGCCTTCGGCCGCGCGCAGCGCTTCCACGGCGGCCTCGGCACCCGTGATAGCGCGCCCGCCGCCCTTGATGGCAACATATCCCATCAATATTCTCCTTGTGTTTGAATGCGCGTGGTGCGCGGAATCGCCGCAATCTGCGTGTCATCAACCAGCAGCAGGTCTACCCCCATCGGGAAGCTGATATTCCAGTCCTCGCGCGCGACAAGCCAGGCTGGATCAAGCCCGGTAACGGCCAGCGCGGCCTGCCCCAGAATGCCCGGCCCCTTGAGCAGCAGCCGCGCACCAACGCCCAGCTCGCGCACCCGCAGGATCACAGTCGCGCCGCCCTCCGGGCTCTCCAGCGTGCCCAGGCAAGGCTGAAAATCCGGCGCACATTCACCGCGTGCCAGCACGAAATGGGCGCGTTGCGGCTCCATGTGGCGCGCCTCCAGACGCAGCCAGTCGTCTGCCGCGATCAGGCCAGCCGGGTCAGCCACGCCAACTTCGCTATCAAGCAAGGTGGCGAGCACGCGGATCAAGGCCGGTTCGGAATGATCGTTTGCTGGATCGAGGAGCACAGGCTGGCATCGCCCCGGATAGGCAAAGGCGTTCATCAACTGGCGAAACACCTGTTGTTGAGCCAGTGGCTGCCAGGGTGTTGCGCCAAGGGTTGGGGGTTCAAGCTGCATCGTCGTCCTCCTCTTCGTTTGCGCCCAGCAAGGCAAAATCCACGCGGGTTCGTGCCAGCAGCGCATTGCGGGATGCCTCGATGCCCTGCCAGTGGGTAAGCCCTGCCTGCAACAGTGCATCGACACGTTCGCTGCCCGGCCATTGTGCGGCTTTCACTGCGTCCAGAATGGCGATGGCGCGTGCCAGACTGGCGCGGTCGTCCAGCAACTGGGCGGCACCTTCGGTCGATTGACCATCCGCGTGAACAAGGCGCACATGGGCGCGTGCCAGCGGGATTTCACCCAGAAAGTAGCGGTCGCCCAGCGCGCTGTCTTGCAACTGGAGCAGGCCAAGGCCGGATTGCGGCAGGGCGACATCCGCCACCTGCCAGCCCTGGCCAGTTCGTCCGCGCAGCGTTTGACCTGTGGCGCGGGCAGCGCGGCCAGCAGGCGTGGCCACTGCGCGCGGGATAAGCGCAGCACTGTCGTGTGATTCAATTGTCTCATAGAAGTACCTTAGTCGCTCACATCAGCTTGGCGCGCATCGCGGGCCGCGAGTTGGTCGAGCAGGAACACGAAGATGAAGATCGCGATCAGGATGGTCATGACATGGTCGTACTGGAACATGTCGAACCGGCCCTTGAGCTCCTGGCCGATGCCGCCCGCGCCGACCAGACCGATCACGGTGGCCATGCGCAGATTGCGGTCCAGGATGTAGAGCGTGTAGGCGACGTACTGCGGCACCACCTGCGGGAACACGCCGTACACAGCGTCTTGAGCTTGCCCGCGCCGATGGCCTCCAGCGCCTCCTGCGGCTTCTTGTCGGCGTTCTCGATGTCCTCGGCGTAGAACTTGCCGAGAAAGCCGGCCGCGTGCAGGCCCAGCGCCAGCACCCCGGCGATGGGGCCGAAACCGTAGGCCAGCACCAGGAACAGCGCGACGATCAGTTCGGGCGCCGAACGCAGCAGGCTGATGGTGCCGCGCGACAGCGGTGTAGGTGTAGCGGTTGGGGCTGTAGTTGCGCGCCGCGAAGTAGGCCAGCGGGATCGACAGCAACACCGACAGGATCGTGCCCCAGAGCGCGATCTCGAAGGTTTCCAACATCTTGACCAGCACCGTCCACAGGTAGCCGACCGGCTTGACCAGGTCTTCGATGGTCTCGCTGTGTTTTCCATTTGCAGGGTCTCCGGATTGAGCCGTTGCTCGACGACTTCCTGGGTTTCGATATGGCTGAACAACGGCAGCTTGGCGCGGTCGAGCTCGGGCAGGCGTCCGACCTCTTCCTTGTCGCCCATCACCGGCGGCCACATGGATTCGGCCACGCGGGAGAGGCCGCGCACCACCTGGGAATCGTCGGTCACGCCGATCAGATTGCCGACCGCCTGGCCGGTCATGACCACCATCTTGTCCATTTCGGCGCGATGACCGGTGAACAGGATCACGATCAGGATGGCTAGCAGCCACAGCAGATGGCAGGCGCTGTAGGGCGGATCAGCCGCCAGTCGAGGCGCGCGCCGGGCGCGGGCATGGGAATGGGTTTGGCATCCATGGCTTTCCCCTTCACGCGATGGCGGGTTGCAAGCCGGGCATGGCGGCCAGCGGTTCGGGCTCGGGCGTGTCTTCCCAATGTGCGCCTTGATACAGCGCGGCCATGCGCGCGTCGGTGAATTCGGCGGGTGTCGTCGAACACGACGCGGCCATCGCGCATGCCGACGATGCGGTCGCCGAATTCACGCGCTAGATCAACTTGGTGCAGGCTGCACATCACCGTGGCATTGCGCTCGCGGGCGGCATCGCGGATCAGGGTCAGGATGTCGCGCGAAATTTTTGGGTCGAGGCTGGCCACCGGTTCGTCGGCCAGCACCACTTCCGGGTCGAGCATGAAGGCGCGCGCCACACCGACGCGCTGCTGCTGGCCGCCGGACAGATCGCCGGCACGGCGGGTCAGATGCTCGGGCGCGAGGCCTACCCGCTCCAGCAGTCGGCAGGCCTTGGCGCGGTGATCGAGCTTGAACCAGCCCAGCAGCGCGCGCGCCACCGGCACCACAGGCAACAAACCCGCCAGCACGTTGCCAGCCACGCTCATGCGCGGGCTGAGGTTGAAATGTTGATGCACCATCGCCACGCGTTTGCGCAAGGCTTTTTCGGTTGCCGTGGTCAGCGGCGTGCCGTCGATGACCACGCGTCCGCTGCTAGGTTTCAGCAGCCCGTTGACGGCGCGCAGCAAGGTGGACTTGCCAGCGCCGGATGGGCCGAGAACGACGCAGAACTGGCCACGCGGTACGCTCAGCGTCACATCGGACAAGGCCCGTGTGCCATCGGCCCAGGTTTTGGTAATGGAATCGAATTGGATCATGGAAGTGCTCCTGTATAAGGCGCACGGAGCCTGGGCACCGTGCGCCTTGGAAAAACAAGACTCAGCGCGTGCCGGCCTTCTTCATGATGTCGGCTTTCACCTGATCGGTGACCAGATCGAACATCTTGCCGGCCTTGGCCATATCCGCTTCGCTCACCTTGGTGGTGTAACCATCGACCTTGCCGCCGCCGTAGCCGCGAATCTGGTCCTTGGTGATGCCGGGCAGCTCGTCCACTTTCTCGAACGCGGTGCGCAGCTTGGCCTTGGTTTCAGCCAACAGTTTTGGGTGCATGGCCAGCGGCGGATAAGGGATGGGTTCGCTTTTGACCACGACCTTGATGCTGGCGGGGTCGATCGCCTTGGCATTGACCGCCTTCTCGAATGAATCGAATGAGGCACCACCGGCATCCACCAGACCTTCGGACAGCGCCTTCAGCACGTTGGCGTGGCTGCCAGCCATGTTGATGGCACCGGCATCGCGCGCCGGGTTGACCCCGGCTTCGATCATCATCGCCACTGGCACATTGAAGCTGGAGGTGGAGTTCACGTCGCCCAGGGCGATCTTCTTGCCCTTCAGGTCTTTGATGCTGTTGATGTCGGCATCGTTGCGCGCAAAGATGCCCGAGTAATACACCGACTCCTTGTGGCGCACCGCCAGCGCCAGCAGTTCGGCGCAACCCCGGTTGCGGGCCTGCAGGTCAGGAGGCAGGGCCGAACCAGGCGATGTCGGCGGCGCCGTTGCACATCGCCTCGACCACCGCGCCGTAACTCTGGCCGACCTTGATATCGAACTTCAAACCGGTCGCCTGTTCGACGGCCGAGAAAATCGGCTGGAAATCTTTCTTGGTGCCGTCCTCGGTGCCGCCGTCGGCGGGCACGAGCACCACGCGCAACGGCTTGGTCGCGCTGCCGTCGTGTTGTGCGGCATGACCGATGAGCGGCATGGCGGCAGCGGCGGCCAGACCGAGAACGAGCAGTTTTCTGCGTAGGGGGTTTTTCAGAACCATTTCAAAAGCTCCTGTAAGTGTGAAGACAAAAAGTTGGAATGTTTGCGAGACCATCAGGGGTTGATGCGCAGTTGGATCCGGTCGGCGCGGAACCGGGTAATGGCGTACTCGACCGGGGTTCCATCCCGGTCGTCCACGTTCACACTCTTGACCCGCAGCACCGGCTGGTTCTGCGGCATGCCCAGCAACCTGGCGTCATCCCCTTGCGGGAGCACCGAAGTCACCAGACTTTCCGTTCGTCGAATCCGGCAACCATAGGTCGCCGTCAGCATCTGGTGCAGCGACCCGCCGACGTAGCGCTCGCGCAAGTCGGGAAAGCGCGCCGTCGGCAGGAAGTGCGAAATAACGCACAACGGGTGTTCATCGCTGGTTCGCAGCGTTTCGAACCAGACCACCGGATCGCCCTCGGCAATACTCAGCCGCTGTGCCACCCGTTCGTTCGCGGGCAGCACCTGTTTGCGCAGAATTCGGTTTTCGGATTGCAGGCCCTGGGCAGCGAGGTTTTCGGTAAAGCGGGTGCCGGAACCAATCTGATAGTCGAGGTGGTGATCGAGCACGAATACCCCGCGTCCATGCCGCCGCTCCAGCAGGCCGGATTCCACCAGCTCATCGACGGCGCGTCGCAGCGTATGCCGGTTTACGCCGAATCGGATCGCCAGAGCGCCCTCGGACGGCAGGCCATCTCCTGGCGCATAGAGCCGGGAAATATCCTGTTCGAGTTGGCGGGCGATCTGCGCGTACAGCGCTTCTCCGTTGTCGCGGGTGATGGCGTAAAGGCTCATATACAGTTGTCTAGATAAGTCGATTTCGATGAATCGTACTTACCCAATGTGACATCTGTATGACGCGGCTCACGACGTGTTATGCAAGCGAGTTAGCGCACGTCGTCCGAGTTCTGCGCACCCCGCCAAACCACGACTGTCACCATTGGCTTAGCGTGCTTTATTTTCCGTTTTCTGAGGCGACCCCGACCAGCACAAAGAATAATCGTGTGGGGAAAAAGGAGACCGGTGGTAGGCGGATTGTGTACCTGTTAAAGAAGCCAAACGATTAGCGAGAAAGCTGTGGGAGGGGGTGAAATAGGTTGCGCTCGCCGCATGAGCGGACATTAAGTGACACGCTATGACCGTCTCTTCATGGTCGTGAGCACGCATTCGAAGTGGGTGAAAGCGGATACTCGGGTTGCGTGCAGCATCAATGTCTGCAACGTGCACGACACCAGCCGTTGAACGAAGCCAACGCCACCGGCAGCAAAGGCCGAGTTGCTGTCCAAATGCCAACGGCGGCGAATGCCTGCTTCGGCAGAGTGGGCAGCAGGAGTTACCTGCCGTTCAACTTCGTAGATTTCTGATCCTCTGGATGACCGCAACTGGCACGACGGAGTCATCCAGAATCCCCGGTTTCGTGTGCAGCAAAATGGTGGGAAAAGGTGGAACCAGCGGTATTTTTCCGCCTGTGTCTCTGCTCGGGCGTTTTAAGCCAGAAACGCCATCCATCCACCGGAAAATCCGGATACCCGAATATATACAGGCACACTTCGGCGTAGTCGCGGATAATTGCGCATGACCGATATTCTCCCTTCTTCCTCCTCGTCCGCGGCAAGCGCTGCCGGGCGCTCATTCAACGAACTGCCGCTTTCGCCCGGCATGCAGGCGACGCTGCGGCAGCTCGAATACCTGACCATGACGCCGATTCAGGCGGCCAGTCTGCCGCTGGCGCTTGCCGGGCAAGACCTGATCGCGCAGGCCAAGACCGGCAGCGGCAAGACGGCGGCGTTCGCGCTGCCTCTGCTTACCCGGCTGAATCCGCGCCGCTTTGCGGTGCAGGCCATGGTGCTGTGCCCGACGCGCGAGCTGGCCGATCAGGTGACGCAGGAGATCCGCCGTCTGGCGCGCCACGAAGACAATATCAAGATCGTGACGCTGTGCGGCGGCACGCCCATGCGCCCGCAGATCAACAGCCTGGAACATGGCGCGCACATCGTCGTCGGTACGCCGGGGCGCATCATGGACCACCTCGGGCGCGACAGCCTGAAGCTGGATGCGCTCAATATCCTGGTGCTCGACGAGGCTGATCGCATGCTGGACATGGGCTTTTACAACGACATCGCTTACGTGGCGGAACGTTGTCCGGCAGAGCGCCAGACGCTGCTGTTTTCAGCGACCTTTCCCGATGGCATCGCACGGCTGGCGCGCCACTTCCTGCGCAATCCGCAGGAGGTGAAGCTGCCGGAACTGCACGAGGGCAGCAAGATTCGCCAGCGCTTCTACGAAGTGAAACACGAGGATCGTTTGCAGGCCGTGGGTACCCTGCTCAGGCACTATCGCCCGGTCAGCGCGCTGGCTTTCTGCAATACCCGGCAGCAGTGCCGCGATTTGCTGGATGTGCTGCATGCGCAGGGTTTCCATGCGCTGACTCTGAATGGCGATCTGGAACAGCGCGAACGCGACCAGGTGCTGATCCGTTTCGCGAATAAAAGCTGCTCGGTGCTGGTGGCAACGGATGTTGCGGCGCGCGGCCTGGATATCGCGCAGCTCGAAGCGGTCATCAATGTCGACGTTACGCCCGACCCGGAAATCTACATCCACCGCATTGGCCGCACCGGCCGCGCCGATGAGGACGGCTGGGCGCTGAGTCTGTGCAGCCATGCCGACAAGCGCCGGGTTGCTGCAATCGCCCAGATGACGGGCAGCGAACCGGAATGGCATGACATCGGAGAACTGCAAGGCGAGCATGGCGCGCCGCTGCTGCCGCCGATGGCGACGCTGCAGATTCTCGGCGGGCGCAAGGACAAAATCCGCCCCGGCGACGTGCTGGGCGCGCTCACCGGCGAAGCGGGCTTCACGCGCGAGCAGGTCGGCAAGATCACCGTGACCGATCAATTCACCTATGTGGCCGTGGCACGCAACATTGCCCGCGAAGCGGTGCGCAAGTTGTCGTCAGGCAAGGTCAAGGGCAAGGCGGTGAAGGTGCGCGCGCTGGAGGATTGACCCGACCGGATTTAGCCACCTGTCGTGGACGACCAGAGCGGCCGGCCAGTCGCTGCGAGATGGCTGAGGTAGGCCCGAAGGTCGAATTCCAGCTGGTGGTAATCCGGTTCCATGTGCTGGCACAGTTGATAAAAAGCCTTGCCGTGCTCGCGTTCTTTGATGTGGGCAAGTTCGTGAACCACGATCATGCGCAAAAACTCGGGGGGCATTTCCCTGAATACCGCGGCGATGCGGATCTCCTGCTTGGACTTGAGTTGCGTACCCTGCACCCGTGATTGGGTGGTGTGTGTGCCCAGTGCGTGATGGATGACATGCAGCTTGCTGTCGAAGGCCACCTTGCTCAACTGGCTGGCATTGCGCAGATACGCGCCTTTGATCTCCAGCACGAAATCATAGAGCGCCTTATCGGTCCGCACAGCGTGTGCAAGCGGATATTTTTGCAGCAATATACCGGCCAGCCGATCCTGTGCGATCAGTCGCTGCACTTGCTCTGCCAGCGTGGCAGGGTAGCCGGCAAGGTAATTCGGCGGGGGTTTCGGGCGCATAAGATAATGTCAGTGCAGGGCGGATGACGGGATTTTACTGCCTCTGCCGCCCGCAGCGTTCCGAGACATTGCGGCATGTTCATCAGACATGCTTCAGGCGCTCGTAAATCTCCAGCACGCGCGGCAATGAACGGTGCAGGGCGGCGATCACGGCCGGGTCGAAGTGCTTGCCGGAATCCTTGTTGATCGTTTCCAGGGCTTTTTCCATCGGCCAGGCTTCCTTGTAGGGGCGTTTCGAAGTGAGGGCGTCCAGCACGTCGGCCACGGCGATGATGCGCGCTGCGAGGGGGATGGCTTCGCCAGCCAGACCTGCCGGGTAGCCGCTGCCGTCGAATTTCTCATGATGCCCTTCGGCGATCTCGATCCCGGTCTGGAAAATGCTGTGGCCGAGGGCATTCATTTGCTCCTCGCTGCGTCGCAACACCAGCCCGCCGATGACCGGGTGGCGTTCCATCTCGGTACGCTCGGCGGGGTCGAGGCGCCCCGGTTTGAGCAGGATGTCGTCGCGGATGCCGACCTTGCCGATATCGTGCATGGGCGCGAAGCGGTAAATATCCCGCACGTAGGCCGGGGTGATGCGTTCGCGGTAAGTTTCATCCCTGCCCAGCTCTTCGGCGAGGACGGCGGAATACAGGCTCATGCGCACCAGATGGTCGCCGGTTTCCGGGTCGCGGCTTTCCGCCAGTTTCGCCAGTCCTTCGACTGCCGCAACGACCAGTCCTTCCATGAACAGCGTTTTGCCCAGGATATGCCCGATCTGGCCGGCCAGGTTGGTCAGAAATTCCACATGCTCAGGGGTATAGGCGCCGCCTTGCGATGAAGCGAATACCAGCAGCGCCTCGCTGCCGCTGTCGTGGCGCAGGGGCACGAACAGGGCGGAGCGTTTGCCGTCGTGCGCCAGCCGGGCTGACAGGAACGCGGGGTTTTTGTCGCTGGAGAAAGCGCCGAGATCGTCGACTGCCAGCGCTTTTCCTTGAGCCAGTGCGGCTTCCGGTGCGCCAAGCGCGAATTCAAACAGGTCGTTTTCCTGCAGGCTGCTGGGGGTTTCGCTGTAGAGCCGCTCCAGCGCCACCCGGCGCCGATCCGGGGTGATCAGCAGCACGCCGACCCACTCCACCGGCAGGAAAGCGCGAAATTCCTCGCACACGAATTTGAGCGCGGCATGCAGGTTGGTGCCGCGACCGATGCGGTCGGTGAGGCGAAACAGGCTGCGCATCCGCTCCGAAAGCCGGTTGAAGGTCTGCGTCATGCGGCCGATCTCGTTATCCACCACCAGCGGCACCTGGTAGCCCAGATCGCCGTTGGCCACGCGGGAAAACCCGTCCACGGTGAGGGTGAGCGGGCGCAGGATCTTGCGGTAAACCAGCAGGGCGATCAGTGCCGTCAGCAAGGCGGTGGCAATGAGGGCGATCTGGTTGAAGAGGCGGATGGAGGCAAGCTTGCCTTCCATCATGTGCTGGAAAGCGCGGCTCAGGTTGTCCGACGAACGGGCCAGTTCCTCGCCGTGCAGCACTGCGTAGCGGGCAGCGGCAATGTCGGGGCGGGAGGGATTGGCCTCGATGGCGAGCTGCATGCCATGGCGGAAGTTTTCCCAGGCGGCTGCGCTGACATCCAGTTGATTGCGGGAATGCTGGTCCCAGTTGCAGGTCAGTGGTTCGTCCAGGCCGGTGATTTCCGGGTCCAGGCGGCGGTTGCGGAAGCCGCTGATGATTTTGTCGTAGAGCGCCATGCTCTGCTTCAGATTCTGGGAGTAGAAGCCGGTGTCGTGCTGGCCGGTCAGGGCGATGATCTCGCTCTCTTTCAGATAGTGGCGCGACTGGTGCGCCATGGTGTGGCTGATGACCCGCGTCTGCCCCGCGAGGTTGAGGATTTCGTAATCATGCTTGCGCAGATCCACTTCGTAGAGCGTGAAGCCAGCGGTGCCTGCCTGAAGTGCGAAGAGCACGAACAGGGCGAGGCTGACCCGGAAGCGGATGCTGTTGTACCAGGGAAATTGCGGCATAAGAACTCCTTGCTGCTCAGGCGTGAAATTGATGTTAACACGCCCCCCAATCATCATGCCGGAGCTGTTGACAAGAGGTGCGCGGTTTTCATGAGCAGGTTCCGAGGATGACGCCCTGACAGCGCAAATCGTCGAGCAGGGCGGCGCCATGGGCGATCAGTTGTTCCGGTTCGGGATGCTGCAACTCGCCAGCGATCTGGCGCAGCGCGCGCTCTCCGGTAGTGGGTGCAGCGGCCAGCAGGGCCAGCAAACGTGCGGTCACCGCATTGATTTCTGTAAATTGCACCGTTTCTTCGGCATTGCGATAGACAAGGAGATGGCCAGGCTGCGGTTTTCTCGGGCGGTAGCCGGGGCCGATGCGATGCACAGGCCAGGCGTAGGCAAGATTCATCAGCGCCGGATTGAGCGCCACGGGCAGGGTGAGGAGATCGCCCGCCGGGTCGTGGGCGGGAATGGGGGCCTCCATCACATCGACCGCGAGTTCCGACCATTCGTAATGCGCCAGTTCGGCGAACCAGCGGGGCAGCGGCTGGCGGGTTTTTGAATCGCTCAGATAGCGCACGAATTCGCGCGGAATCTCGCGGAACCACGGCGTATGCGATGGCCAGTCGCGGTAGAAGGCGCGGTTGAGCCGGCGCCAGCGGGTTTCGCCGAGCAGTGCGCGGCAAACCGGAAAGCAGGAGTCGAGAAAGCCGCAGACGTTGTTGAACAGCAGTTCCTGATACACCGCCATGCGGCGCGCAGGAACGCCTTCCGGGCGCGGTGCGTGGCGCGGGTCGCGGATGTGGCGGGCGAATGTACGCTGGAAGTGCTGAAAATCGCTCATGATAAAAACCTCAGTTCAGGCCACAGAGAGCACAGAGGCTTCGATTTTTCTCTGTGAGCGCTGTGTTCTCTGTGGCTAATTGCATTTTCAAAGTTCATATTTACGCCACCTTGCATTGAATGCTGGGCGCACTATGCCTGCAAGCGCGCAATCTGCTCGACCTCTGCTGTCAGCAGGCCCAGGTCGGGCAGGTTGAAATCGCGCTCCAGGCAGGTCGGAATGTCTCCGCCGATGCGCTGGTAGGCCGCTTCGAGCAGCGACCAGACGGGGTCGATGACGTCGGCTCCGTGGGTGTCGATAATCAGTCCGTCCGGCTCGACGTAATGGCCGGCGACATGCACATAGCAGGTGCGCTCCAGCGGCAGCGCAGCCATGAATTCGTGGGCGTCGAAGCCGAAATTCCGGCTATTGACGTAGATGTTGTTGACGTCGAGATGCAGCGCGCAGTCGGCCTCTTCGATGATGGCGCGGATGAATTCCGTCTCGCTCATCTCGGCGCCGGGCGGCGCAAGGTAATACGAGGCATTTTCGATGCCGATGCGCATTTCCAGAATCTCCTGGGCGCGCCTGATACGCCCGGCGGTCCATCGCACCGCGTCTTCGGTAAATGGAATCGGCAAAAGGTCATACAGATGACTGTCGTCCGCGCACCAGGAAAGGTGTTCGGTATAGAGTGCGATGCCGTGCCCGGTCATGAAAGCCTTGATCCGGCGCAGCAGGGCTTCGTCCAGCGGAGCCGGTCCGCCGAGTGACAGCGACAGCCCGTGGCAGACGAAGGGATAACGTTCGGTGAAATGGCGCAGTTGCCTGGCGGAACGCCCGCCCATACCCGCCCAGTTTTCCGGGGCAAGTTCGAAAAAACGGATCGCCTCCGGCACTCCGGACATCAGCGGTTCTATCAGCTCGCGCCGGAACCCGAGTCCTGCGCCACTGGCATGGCGCCGGGTCAGCGTTTGTTGGTCTGGCATGCTTGCTTCCTTTGGATTCTGAGAGGCGCGGGCAGGAAAATCCTGCGCCGCTGCCCGTCAATCGGCTTTACTTCTTGGCGCCGCACTTGGCTTCGGTAGCCTTGCTGTCTGGTTTCTTGTCCGCGCCGCACTTGGCTTCAGCAGCCTTGCTGTCAGCTTTCTTGTCGGACCCGCACTTGGCCTCGCCGCATTTGCCATCTTTCATCTTGGTATCGGCGTCTGCCAGCTGGTATCCGGCTTGCAGCTTGCTGGCGCCGAACGGGTTGTCGCCCGCAGCATGCGCGACCGGAGTCAGGGCGGCAGCAGTGAAGGCGGAACCGATAGCGAGGGAAACGATAGTTTGCTTTTTCATGGTGATTCTCCATAGGTAAAAAATGACATCATTGCAGCGTGTTCGACGTCGAAAAAATTCACGGGGCATTGATATGAAAATCGTTGTTGCCCTGTGTACTGGCTTATTCGGACAGGCTCTGAAAAAGGTTACAAAAAATTTTCCGGAAACAATCGCGCATTTGAAGAAACACTACTTTTGTGCAAAACTATCTTTTCAGATCATGGGCTAGAGAAAGCGAACGAGCATTGAAATCCGCTTACCGGAGACATGTGAAACGCCACGTAGTCATGCGGGCTTGCCTGTTTGGCATCCTTTTGCCGCTTGTGCTGCCGTCACACGCTGACGGGCAATTCAACACGCTGGCTGGCTCTTTGACGAAGCTGACCAACCAGACATTGTCGGATTCGGGCAGGCCTGCCTGGCTGAAACGTACCAGCGTAAAATTCGGCGTGGCCGACCGGCAGCCCACCTGGATGATAAAAACCGTTCAACCGCTCAGACAGACCCGTAGCGAAGCCGTCTTTGTACAGGGACGGTTGTGGCAGGACGAGGGTAATACGGTGTCGAATATCGGCAGCGGCTACCGCTGGCTGGCTGCTGACGACACCTGGATTCTGGGCTTGAACGGATTTTATGATCAGGATGTTCAGTCCAGCACCGAACGCATCAGCATCGGGGGCGAAGTCTTCCGTGGAAATGCCAGCGTGCGTGCGAATCTGTACAGCGCCATAGGCAGCCATGCCGCCACCCAGTCACAGGCTCTGGATGGCTTCGATCTCAAACTGGAAGTGCCCACCCCATTCCTGCACCACACCCGCCTGAGTGTCAAAACCTATCAGTGGAGCGTGCCGGAGAGGACTGAGCCGGTGCTGGGCTGGAGTACGGCGCTGAAAACAAAGCCGCATGAGAAATTAAGCGTGGCGCTTGGCGCAAGCCGCAGCACTCATGAAGAGACGGCGCTTTTCATGAACCTGACTTATCACTTCGGAAATCGCAGCAAACGCCAGCCGACTGTATTGGACCGGCTGGCGCCGCAACGCACGCATATCGTGCGCGAGCACAAGCTGCTGGCAGGCAACGGCTAGTTCCCTCCGCAATATCGGCGCAAAGCCACGAATTGACCCTATGGCTGGGCTAGTGTGATACCGGCAGGGTCCTGCGCAGAGCGCCCCGGATGGAGTTTCATCGGCTTGACGAACTCATTTTTCAGGTTAATGATTACTTCAGTAAATACACCGAATCTTTGAGAGTGGGGGTTGTTGCTATGCCAGGCAACTGGAACATTTTGAAAAAATTCCTGATCGTGGCATTCGCAGGCTTGCTTGTCGTGTACGCAGCCGGGACGGCACGCGGACAAGTTCCACCTGAAGCGCTCGAACCCACTGTTCAGGATATCCAGGGCTGGGGCTTCACCTTCGAGGAGTTCCAGAGCCTCATGCAGCGCAAACTTGACTTGCTCCTTGAAGAGTCACGCTTGATGGAGCAGCTCACCAAGGAGCCCTACAGGACGCTTGATACGATGCGCAGGGAAGCCATCGAGAGCACTCAGAATGAACTCTGGATGCGTCGCGTTGATTTGCGCACCCATTCTGTACGCAGCTTTCGGGAAAGAGGCATGCACACCTCCGCGCTGCAAAAGGCAGAACGGGCACTGACGTCCAGACTTACAGAGCAGATAGGGGACCTGCGCAAGCAGGTTGATTTCCGGTTACAAGCTGAGGCCCCCACCCGCCAAGTCGTTCCTGAAAAGCCGCCTGCATCGCGCGGAGCTCCGCCTGAGATGGAGGTTATCGAACCCAAACCGCTCGGAAATATTCCGGTCGAGGAGCAAGCGCCGATCAATAGGCAAAAAACCGAGGTATCAGGCGTCAGGCGCGAACCTGTCAAACCCAACCCCAATTACCAGGGGCCGCCACTCATGGATGACCCTGATATGCGTGGTGTCGTGAAGCCTCTCAACACACCGCCGCCGGTAAAATCCCCGAGCCCAAACCCCAATTACCAGGGGCCGCCGCTCATGGATGACCCTGATATGCGTGGTGTCGTCAAACCCCTCGACAAGCCTAAGCCGCAGAGTGCTGCCGAGACCTACGGCTCCGTCATTTCCATCTCACTGATGAACCTGGAGACCATCCTGCGCTGCAAGGAGACAGACGTGCCGGCTCGCGATTGCCTGCTGGGCCTGATGGTGAGCAACGGACTCGCCACCACGGTGCACCTGGCGTCCCAACTCCTCTCCTCCGCATCGCTGATCAAACTCTCCATCGGTGTCGGCGGCCAGGCACTACTGATCGGCAAGGGCGCCTGGGATACCTACCAGTTCCTCGACGGCCTGCAAGGCGCTGCCAGAGCCGAATACGAGGCGTATCTGGCGAAGCGGAGCCGACAGGACTGGCTGCAAAAAAATATGGAAATCCGCGACATGCCGGGCTATATCGCCAAGCTGCGCCAGCGCATTGATGACACGCTGGGCCCGCTGGCTTCAAGCCTGGAAGGGCAATGCGCGGACCTGAAAAAGATGGCGGCTGCCACTCCTGCTGCTGGTGACGCCGCAGCGGCTATAAGGGAAATGCCGGAGAAAAGTGCCATCTATGCCATGGATCCGTTGCATGACAGGGCCCTGGATGCCCTGGCCAACGAGCGTGTCCTGCGTCGTGACCTGGAAACACTGCGACAGGATTTTGCTGTTTTGGCAGGGGATACGGCGAGGTCCAATGCATTCCGGCAATCTGCCAGCAGTCTGGCCGGGCAGGCGCGAGCCCATATTGCAGTAGAGAAGGAGCTGGCGGAGGCCAAGGGGACTCTGGACAAGGCCTTCGCGCTACTGGCCAGGATGCGCAACATCTCGAGCGGGGTAGCTCCCTTTGAGAAACTCGAAGCCCAAAGCCAACGAATCGACCAGGCCCGGGCCGTCCGCTCGGAACAAGCCGGCAAGCTGCGCATCGAGGTACAGGCCCTGAAGCGCGCTTTTCCGGAAAAAGAAATCGAAACATGGATGAAGGCCGAACTCCTGTCCCTGGATGCCGCCATCGACGGTCATCTTCGCCAGGACTGCAAGCAAGCGGAAATTATTTCGGCACATCGCCAGAGTGCTGGCACAGCCACCGAAAACTGGCTCGAAGTCCAGAACCGCCTGGAGCCGGTGGATGTGCTCCATGCCAGCCTGTCCCGCCTGGCCTATGGAACTGGGCAGGAGGTGTTGGACGCGGTTTTGGGCATGTTGCAGCAGATTCAGGCTTCGCCCGAGCAGCCCGAAAACCGGGCCTCTGACGATAGCAGCGAGAATGGCGGCTTCAAGAACGAAGGTACTACGGTACAGAATGACACCAGCCGGAATGGCCGTGCATCGCCTGATCGTAAGGGCGAGGATGGCAAAAACAACAGCTTCACCTCCGAGGGCACCCACGTGAGTGAACGGACAGGTGAGCGGCGCCAGCCTGAAGCTGCCGCGAGCGGGCAGGATGATTTCGTCAGCGAAGGTACGGTCATCGGCACGGACGACATCAGCCTGCTGGACACCCCACCCAGCCCTGCCCCGCCCACCCGGCAACCTCCACCTGCGAGACAACCGCCCCCCGAGACCGTCACCTATTTCGACCGGCCCTGGCTGCCCCAGAGCTGGAAGACCAGCGGCAATGCCCAGCAGACCCGGGCCGAAATCTACCAGGCCGCCTCCCGCCTGGGTTGGGCTGCAGCTTTGGCGGAATTCGCCCCGGCCACGGTGGACAATCTGATCGTCGATCACCTGAACGCCACGGCAGGCCACCTGCAGCGGGCCAACCAAGCCTCCTTCGCCCCCCACAAGGCCTGGCCGGACTGGCAGCGGCGCCAGACGAGTCTACGGCCAATGGATCCAGGCGCCTGACCCAGGGCAGCGCCGCCAGCCGGGAATACTTCCGCAAGGGCCTGGACAACCAGATCCGCACCGAGACCCGCACCCTGAGGGACCAACTGGAGACCCAGGCCCCGCACCAGGCCGGCACCCTGGCCAATTGCGATTCCCTCCTCTTCCAGATCGGTTTCGACCTGGCCCATGCCGCCCAACTTCAGAGCATCGCCCTGGATCGGACCGGGACCCCAGCCTGTCCACCACCTCCCTGGAGCTCCTGGGCATGGCCTATTTCAACAAACACCAGTATCCCCAGGCCGTCGCCATCATGGAACGGGCCACCGCGCCGGGCATGTTCTCCGGCATGCCCTTTGGCGGCCGGCGCATCAACATGCGCAACCATGGCGTGCTGGGCTGGTGCTACTTCCACATGAAGGACCTGGACCGGTCCATGGCCGCCTTCAACAAGGCCCTGGCCAAGTCTGATTTCCGCCGGGAGCCGGCCTGGGACGAGAGTGCCCTGAGGGGGCGCGGCTGGGCCCGTTATTTCCAGGGGGATTTCGAGGGCGCAGCAGAGGATATTTCTGCCGTCCAGCAAATCATCCAGGCCAACCCCGGCATGATGTCTGCCAGCGTAATACTGGATGTCAATCTTGCTCTGGCCTATATCAACCTGGCCTTGAATCAGGGACGACATCACCTTGAAAATGGCCGCCGCCGCTGAAGCGAGCGCGAAGGCAGCCGGGCAAGACATCAACAAGAGCCTGGCGGCTATCTACCTGATGCTGGGTCAGAGGGATAAGGCCTACGGCCTATGGGGCAGCGCGGCTTCGCTAGGCGTTGCCCTGCAGGACTATCACAGTGGTAACACCCATGGTGTGCGCATCGTGGAAGTGCTGGAAGGCGGTTCAGCCCAGCAGGCCGGGCTGAAGCCGGGCGACATCATTGTGGCCCTGGATGACAAACCTGTTTCTGCCACTCAGGCGTTTACCCGCCAAATCGGCACCCGACACCCGGGGCAGAGCGTGCAGCTAAACCTCATGCGCAACGGTAGACCGACCCGGGTGGCAGCCACTCTGGCCGGACTGGATAATCTGATTACAGCGCAACCGCTGCTGCAACCCGCGCTAAAGGTTCGCCAAATTCCCGCCAGTGCGATGGCTAATGCAGTGCCTCCGGTGATGGCGTCCGGCAGCATTGTCCCGGTAGCGTTTCCGCCGGTGCAGACCAGCGCATCGATTCCCCAGGTGGAAACGCCGGTCCCGTCTGAACTACGCATTGAATCCATGCGTGTTGCCCCTTCGTCGGTGCCGGCCGGCGAGCGCTTCGAGGTGACAGTTGACCTGTTTGCCCTGGACCAGGATGTGCGAGAAGAAACCGTGGCTGTAGTGCTGCGCTACACCATCTCACAGCAGGGCAAGGCGCTTGCTCGTCTGGCCCCGGAGACCCTGAAGGTTCCTAATGGCGTGCCCAGTAGCCTCAGCAATAAAATCCGGGCGGGAAAAACTAAGGGTAAATATAGCGTTCAGGTAGAAGTGGAGATGGGCGCGCAAAAAACCCGCTCAGAGACTGCTTTCAGCATCAGATAGGCATGCGCATGTTAAGGAGTATCCCGCAGCCTGCTCCTTGTTATTGTTGTTGATTAGAGAGGCGCAAGGATAAAATCACTTGCGAAAGGGTGCATTACAAAAGCATAATTTGCATCCTGAATGTTAATTCCAACCAGTATTCCTCGCGCCTGATCGGGTGAAATCATGAAAACGCTATTCGTCATCGCTGTAACAAGTATTCTGGGTTTGTTGGGTTGCGGACACCCGCAAGCGCCCGCTGAAATTGTTAACCCGGGTTTTGCTGAGATCAGGGTGATAATGAACCCCAAGGGCCGCGAGGTCGAGGTGGCTATTTTTGGAAAAACGCAGGACGAAGCCGATTGCCAGGAGCTGGCAGGAAGAATCAGGGACCATCTGGAATCAAATTGTAAGTACTGCGTGTCAAAATCCATCGAATGCAAGGCCGCCATATCGCCCCGATACGCCAAGTTTTTCGATGACGAGCCTTCCAATGTGACCTATTTGAGCCTCAACCGCTCCACTAGTACTGAACGGGACGTCCGGCTGATTTTTTGGGGGCTTACCGGCACGGAAGGGGACGCCGCCTGCGACCTGGCGAAGCAGATATTCGAAAAAATTCACAAAGGCCCGATAAAATGCGTGCGCGCGGTTTCGTCTTGATGCCGGGTGGGTTTGAAGCGATGGCTCCCGGTATGTATTCCAGTCCCCTCATCCACTGGTCCGCCCGCAAGCTGCGCTTGCCGGACCCCTCCGAGTCTCGCGTTCCGGTGGCAGCCTGCCTGGATGAGAATGCGAAGGGAGCCCCTTAATGGAGCCGCCAAAGGCAAAGGAAAGACAAAATGAAACTCTGGCAAAAGCTGTCTATTACCATAGTTGCCATGCTGGTCGCCAGTTTCCTGGCGGGGCGGCTCTGGCTCATGGCTTTTGACTTCATTATTCCCAGTTATCTGGCCGGTATGATCGGTGGGTTGACTGCGATCCCGGTGTGGGAGCTCCTGCGCTGGGCTGCTACGAAACAGCAATAATTATTACCCTGCTTTTGCTCCTGCTCTCAGTAAATTCTGGTTTTTAACTGGAGTAGGGCCGTTCTATTTTTTCAGATGTTGCAGTTTGCCTTCAGCGCCGTTCCATTTATCTGCATCCGGAAGAGGATCTTTTTTCATGGTGATGACCGGCCAGGTTTTTGCCAGTTCCGCATTGATTTCAATGAACTTCTCCTGGCCCGGCGGCAGGTCCGCCTCAGGGAAGATCGCTTCGGCCGGACATTCCATCACGCATACGTCGCAATCGATACACTCCTCCGGGTCGATCGCCAGAAAATTCGGGCCTTCGTGGAAGCAGTCCACTGGGCAAACCACCGCGCAGTCGGTGTATTTGCAGAGGATGCAGTTTTCGGTCACGACGTAAGTCATTTGCATATACTCCCTGTTCGTTATCCTGCATCTCAGGCTGCAAGCGGAAAAGGCGGCATGTTTGAATTTATGAGTGAGCCCCGGAAGATTGGTTCCCCATGCGGCTATTTCAGGCGCGGCAGATGAAGAATAAATAATCCGCGTTTCATCAATGGCTTAATGAATTGTAGTGATGATTGCGCTGTCAAACCATAACTCTGAAAATTTGCCATGTGCCTCATTGCCGGCGTCATGAAAAACACACCCTCGCATGAAAGGAGTCATTCCATGAATACCCTGCGTTCCTTTTTCGCCATCCTGCTCTTTACCTTCGGATCGCTTGCCTCGGCCGCAGACGGTCTGGTGGCGGTCAAGAGTCCACATAGCGCCAAAGACACCATGAACCGGCTTGAGGAGGCGGTGAAACAGCGCGAGCTCACCGTGTTCGCCCGCATCGACCACGCTGCTGGTGCCGCAAAAATCGGCAAGACCCTGCGGCCAACCGAGCTTCTGATCTTCGGCAACCCCCAGGGCGGTACGCCCTTCATGGAATGCGCGCAGACCGCGGGGATCGATCTGCCGCTCAAGGCGCTGGTCTGGGAAGATGCTGCTTCACAGGTCTGGCTCGGGTACAACGACCCCGCTTTCCTGGCGCAACGTCATGGGGTTGCACAGTGTCCCGTCGTGGAGAATCTGCGCAAGGCTCTGGCAGGTATTGCCGGGGCTGCCGTCGCTCCGTAGAGTCCGGATTTTTACAGAGCGGGGATTGCCATGCCCGCAGATCAGACATTATTAAGAACCGAAAGCATGCTTCCCGGGTTCCATGGCCATGGGCCCCTTCTTCATGGCATCTTTTTTCATGGCGCCATTGCAAAACGCCTGATGCGGCAAATAAAAACCACGGGGGATCGGCTGAATGAAATATCTCTCCCGTGTGCTGGCTTATTCGGGCAGACTCTAAAAAACTTACAAAAATTTGCAGGACCAGAATTTGGCGGATAAAACCGAAAATCTCGAAGCGCTGATGAAGCTGTCCCTGGAGGGGGACAAGCGTGCTTATGCGCTGCTGCTAAAGGAAACCGCACGCTTTCTGCGGCCGTTTCTGGCCCGGCGGCTCAATGTCGAGAGCGAGGTGGACGATCTGCTGCAGGAAATTCTGATTTCCGTCCACAAGGCGCGCCATACTTTTGACGGCAACCGGCCGTACAAGCCCTGGGCTTTTGCCATCGCCAGATTCCGTCTGCTGGATCATATGCGTGCCCATTATGCCGACCACCTGCACCACGCTGTCGAGTTGTCCGAGGTGGAGAATGATTTGCAGGAAAATGTAACCAAACCCGGCATGAGTTACGAATCTATCAGTGGAGAGGTTGAAAAACTTCCAGCCAAACAGGCCGCCATCCTGCAGATGATGCATCAGGAGGGTTATACCGCCAGAGAAGTGGCGGAGAAGACCGGCATGAAGGAATCTGCGGTCAAGGTCGCGGCGCATCGTGCCTACAAGATATTGAGAAGGGTACTGGAAAGATAATGAACATCGAAGAGCTGGTCGATAACCTGGCCCGGGATGCTGTCCCGGTGAAGCCTGCGCCTCATCCGTTCATGCTGAGTCTCGGATGGGTGGTTGCTGCGGTGATCTATCTCGTGCTGTCATTGTGGATTGCCGGCTTGCGTCCGGATCTGGCGCAGAAGCTCCATGAGCCGTGGTTCCTTGCCGAACTGGTAGCGCTCGCCCTGATCTTCCTCGCCACGTCCCTGAGTGCCGCCGTGCTGGCTTTTCCGGACCTGCATCAGATGAAGAAAACGGCCTGGAGCCCAGCCTGGCTGTTTGTGATTTTCATGGTTATCCTGTTTTTTGCCTGGCGTGCCGACGTGCCGCCCGCGCCGCTGCCTGTACACGATATGGAATGCACTGCCAGTATCACCCTGTTCGCGCTCTTGCCGGCTATCTGGACTTTCCTCTCCATGCGCAAATTCGCCAGCACCCATTACCGCTGGGCGGGGAGTGTTGCCCTGCTTTCCGCTTTCAGCGTTGGCGCCTTGTGGCTGCTGCTGCATGAACTGAACGACTCAATCATCCATGTCATCCTGTGGCATTACCTGCCCATGCTGGGCATCGGTCTGATCGGCTGGTGGCTGGGGAAAAAACTGCTGAATTGGTAGTCCCTTCCCGAATCTTCCGGATATGCCGTCGAAATGAAATTCCATTTTTATCCTCACTGTGGCCTGGTGGATGGCCAGAGCGGGAAATGTATGACGATAGATTTGGTATACTGCTGCGCTAAGTATGGTTATTACGCTATAGGGGTTTATTGTGGAAAGCATGATGGAAAAAATTGGGCGCGCAGCTAACGAATCTTCTCCCATCGCACCCCGCGAGCCGCAAGTCGCGCTGCTGATGTCGATCTGTCCCGGCCTGGGGCAGATGTACGCAGGCCACCTGGCTCGCGGCATCATTTCCTACGTCGCGCTCATCATGGTCTCGTGGCTGGCTGCGGTCGCGTTCATGTATGTGGAAAACCGGCTTGCCGGTTTTCTTTTGCTGTTCGTTCCATTTGCCGGCGTCGTGCTGATCGCCCTGGATGCGTTTCGCTGTGCCAAAGAGCAGCCGCGGGATTACCGCCTGGCCTGGTTTAACAGCGCCAAGGCCTATGTGGGGATATTCCTGCTCCTGCTGGTAACGGCAAACCCGCTGATGGATTTTTTCGTCGGCAAGAATGTGGTTCGTGCTTTTTATGTGACTTCGGACAGCATGGAACCGACTGCCCTGGTAAATGACATTCTGGTCATCAATAAACTGGCCTCCCCGAAAAAAGGCGATATCGCGCTCATCGGCTTTTCCAAACAGGAAAAGCAGTCCGCCCAGCTGACGAGCCTCATGGAGAATCAGGTAATCAGCCGGATTATTGCCGGACCGGGCGATACGCTTGAAATTCGCGGCAAGGAAGTGTTGGTCAACGGCGAAAAACTGGCGGAACCTTATGCCCATTTTTCCAGCGAGGTGAGCACGATCAACATGGGCGAAGAAATGAACAGGTTTGGTCCCCAGCAGGTGCCTGCCGATAGCTACTTCGTGCTGGGTGATAACCGTAACTACAGCGTGGACAGCCGCGTTCTCGGCTTCATCGGCAAAAACCGGATCGGCGGAAAAGTTACCAAGGTGTTCTGGTCGTGGAACCTTGCCCATGATTCCATCCAGTGGAGCAGGACAGCCAAGGCCCTGAAGTAGTTGTCCCGCCTCCGGCAGCGTGATTAAGCGAACAACGGCCGGTATTCCCCGTAACCCTCCTTTTCCAGATCTTCCTTTGCAATAAAGCGCAGTGAGGCCGAGTTCATGCAGTAGCGCTGGCCGGTCGGGGCGGGGCCATCGTCGAACAGGTGGCCGAGGTGCGAATCGCTGTGCGTGCTGCGCACTTCGGTGCGCGTCATGAAGTGCGAGCGGTCCTGATGCAGGGTCACATTCTCCGGGTCGAGCGCCCGGGTGAAGCTCGGCCAGCCGGTACCGGAGTCGAACTTGTCGCGCGAGCTGAACAGCGGCCTGCCCGAGACGATATCGACGTAGATGCCTTCCGCATGGTTGTCCCAGTAGGCGTTGCGGAACGCCATCTCGGTGCCGTTTTCCTGGGTGACGTGGTATTGCTCGGGGCTGAGGCGCTTGTTTGAGGTCCTCGGCATTGGGTTTGTCCTGATGGTCGGTCATGGTTTTATCTCCCAAAATACTTCATTTTGAACCACGGAGGGCACGGAGAACACGGAGTGTAAACACCGAATAGCTTTTCTTTGTGTCCTCCGTGTTCTCCGTGGTTAATCGCCTTTCCCCGCCTGTTTGAAAGGGCTTCTCTCGTTAAGTTCGTCCATGTAGAAGCGCATGCCGCGCGTTTCGCGCTCCAGAAAATCATCCACTGCCTGTGAAAAGCGGGGGTGGGCCAGCCAGTGCGCCGACCAGGTGGTTTCGGGCAGGAAGCCTCGCGACAGTTTGTGCTCGCCCTGCGCCCCGCCCTCGAAGAGCGGGATCTTGCGTTCGATACAAAATTCAATGGCCTGGTAGTAACAGGCTTCGAAGTGCAGGCCGGGGTGGTATTCCAGCGCGCCCCAGGAGCGCCCGTAGAGTGCATCCTGGCTGTAGAAGTTGAGTGCGCTGGCGATGGGCTGGCCGTCACGCAGGGCGACGACGAGCAGGATGTTGTCCGCCATGCTCGCGCCGATGTGGTGGAAGAAATCCAGATTCAGCGCTTGCGGCGAGTTGTATTGCAGGTGGGTGTTGACGTAGCAGCGATTGAAAAATTCCCAGTGGGCAGCGGTAATGCCGGTTCCGCTCAGGCGCTCGAACGTGATGCCTGCCTCTTTTACCTTACGCCGCTCCTGCCGGATGCGCTTGCGCTTGTCGTGGCTCATGCCGGCGAGATAGGCGTCAAAATCAGCATAGCCCGGGTTGCGCCAGTGGAACTGCACGCCACGGCGCAGCATCATGCCTTGCTGCTGCATTTCCTGTGCCTGGCTTTCGGGCGGAAACAGGCAGTGCAGCGAGGAGACACCCATTTCCTGCGCCAGTTGCAGGGCGGCGTTCAGCAAGGCGGCACGCAGTTCCGGCGTGGGCGCCAGCAGCCGCAGCCCGGTCACCGGCGTGAACGGCACGGCGCACAGCAGCTTGGGGTAGTACGCCAGGCCCGCGCGCTGGTAGGCCTCGGCCCAAGCCCAGTCGAACACGAACTCGCCCCATGAGTGGGTTTTGAGGTAAAGCGGCATGGCGCCGACCAGCGTGTCAGCCTGCCACAGCGTCAGGAACTGCGCGCGCCAGCCGGTCTCAGGCGTGGCGCAGCCGCTCTCCTGCAGTGCACAGAGAAAGGCGTGCGAGAGAAAAGGGTCGCTGCCGGCCAGCGCGTTCCACTGTGGTGCGGGAATTTTGCTGATGGTCTCGATGATGCGAAGGATGGGCGTTTGCGGCAATTTTGTTCAACCAATGGTAGCGAGACTTGATTCTAGCCGAATCGGACATAGTTTACTAAATCAGTAAGGTATAATCCAGCAGCCATGGTTTTTGGCTATGGAGAAAAGCAACCCCTCCCGACCTCCCCTTGTCAGGGGAGGAGCCGACTTCCCCCCTGACAAGGGGGGACCGAGGGGGGTTGCCGTTGACGTTCAATCCTTTGTCTATTCGCTTTCCCTGAATTTAAAGAATTTCCATGAAAAAACTGGATCAACTCAATTTCGAAAACAGCTTTGCACGGTTGCCGGAGACCTTCCATAGCCGGCTCGATCCGACGCCCTTGTCCGCTCCCTATCTGGTGAGCTTCAATGCCGATGCGGCCCGGCTGATCGACATGGATCACAGCGAAGCGGTGCGCGCCGATTTTGCCGAGCATTTCACCGGCAACCGCCTTCTCCCGGGCAGCGAGCCGCTGGCCATGCTCTATGCCGGCCACCAGTTCGGCCATTATGTTCAGCAACTGGGTGACGGGCGTGCCATTATGCTGGGCGAGGTGAAAAACCGGGCCGGGGAGGGGTGGGAGATCCAGCTCAAGGGTGCCGGCGCCACGCCTTATTCGCGCAGCGGCGACGGGCGCGCGGTGCTGCGTTCCAGCATCCGGGAATATCTCTGCTCGGAGGCCATGCACGGTCTTGGCATCCCGACCACGCGTGCACTGTGCATCGTCGGCAGCGACCAGGAGGTGTATCGCGAATCCATCGAAAGCGCCGCCGTGGTGACGCGCATGGCACCCTCGCACGTGCGCTTCGGCTCATTCGAGGTGTTTTACTATCGCAACCAGAAAGAGCCCATCGAGCAACTGGCGGATTATGTCATTGCCCGCCACTTCCCGCGTCTCGCCGGGGCGCCGGACAAGTATCCGCGCTTCCTTAATGAAGTGGTCGCCCGCACCGCCAGGCTGATGGCGAAATGGCAGGCGGTGGGTTTTTCCCACGGAGTGATGAATACCGACAACATGTCCATCCTCGGGCTGACTTTCGACTACGGCCCGTTCGGCTTCATGGATAGTTACAATCCGGCTTATGTGTGCAATCACTCCGACCATGAAGGGCGCTACGCCTTCGACCAGCAGCCGCACATCGGCCTGTGGAATCTTGCCTGCCTTGCGCAGGCACTTACGCCGATCATTTCGGTGGGGGATGCCAATGCGGCGCTGGAGCGCTATGAGTCCATTTTTTCAGCCCATTACCTGGAATTGATGCGCGGCAAGCTCGGGCTGGCAAGCGCCGGTCCGGACGATGAAGCGCTGGTCGGCGGCCTGCTGGAAATCATGCATGCCAGCCAGGTCGATTACACCCGCCTGTTCCGCAGCCTGGGGTATTTCAATTCCGCGTCGGGCGCGGATAATGCAAAACTGCGTGACCAGTTCATCAACCGCGCCATGTTCGATGACTGGGCCGAAACCTACCGCACACGGCTGCAAATGGAGCAGAGCCTGGATGCCGAGCGCAAGTGGCGCATGGATAGCGTCAACCCGAAATACATCCTGCGCAACTACCTGGCCCAGGTCGCCATTCGCAAGGCCGAAGAATCGCGCGATTTTTCCGAAGTGGAACGCTTGCTGAAGCTGCTAAAACGCCCATTTGACGAGCAGCCCGAGATGGAAAGCTATGCCGCCCTGCCGCCCGACTGGGCGCAGCATATTGAGGTCAGCTGTTCATCCTGATAAGGACAAGTCTATAACCGCAAAGACGCGAAGGCGCAGAGGGAGTCGCGAAACTCAATACAATCGACTGCCGCCGCGCTTACGTGCCGGAGAAAATGGATATGCTGGTTTTTTCTTCGCGCCTTCGCGTCTTTGCGGTTCCGGCATTTTTAATAACGAGCGACCAATCGATACCATGAAACCTTACGCCGAATCCTGTGAGCAGAACCGTGACCCTATCCTCGCCGTATTGCGGGAAGTTTTTGCCGATCGCCGCCAGGTGCTCGAAATCGCCAGCGGCACCGGGCAGCATGCGGTGTATTTCGGCCAGGCGCTGCCCCACCTGAGCTGGCAGACCAGCGAGCTGCCCGGAAACCATGCAGGCATCCAGGCCTGGCTGGATGAAGCCGGGCTGCCCAACGTGCTGCCGCCGCTGGCCGTTGACCTGAATGACGAGGCATGGTCGCTCGCCTCCACGGTCGACGCCATCTTCAGTGCCAATACCGTGCACATCATTTCCTGGCCGGCGGTGGAGCGCATGTTTTCCGGTATCGGCCGGGTGCTGGCGCCGGGCGGAATCCTGTGTTTGTATGGCCCGTTCAATTATGGCGGGAATTTCACCTCGGAAAGCAATGCGCGCTTCGATGTCTGGCTCAAGGGCCGCGATCCGGAGAGCGGGGTGCGGGATTTCGAGGCGCTGGACCAGTTGGCGCGTCTGCAGGGCCTCGCATTGCAGCGGGATATTGCGATGCCCGCGAACAACCGCACGCTGGTATGGCAAAAGATGAATCCTGCCTAGAGCGTGATATTAGTGTTAACACGCCCTGGATAACTGGTTTAAGATTGAGCTAATCAAACCGGATATCGAGTTTATTATGGCCCTACAAGAGGCCCTGCCGGGTAGCGATGTCCATACCTTGCATATCGCGACCTATAACATCCACAAGGGATTTTCGCAGTTCAACCAGCGCATGGTGATGCACGAGCTGCGCGACCGTCTGCGCTGCATGCAGGCCGATGTGGTATTCCTGCAGGAAGTGCAGGGGGAGCATCATGTTCATGCGGAGAATCACGAGAACTGGCCGGACGAATCGCAGTACGAGTTTCTCGCCGATTCGATCTGGCACGACTATGCCTATGGCAAGAACGCAGTTTATCCCGAGGGGCATCACGGCAATGCGCTTCTGAGCCGTTTCCCCATCGTGCGCTGGGAGAATGTCGATATATCCGCTCACCGGTCCGAGCAGCGCGGGCTGCTGCATAGTGAAATCCGGATTCCCGGCTGGGAACACAAGCTGCATTGCGTCTGTGTGCACCTCGGCCTGTTTGCGCGCTGGCGCAGGAAACAGTTGCATGCGCTGAGTGATCACATCAAGCGCATGGTCCCGCCGCATGAGCCGCTTATCATCGCCGGGGATTTCAACGACTGGCGCATCGAGGCCTGCCGCTTCCTGATGCACGAGCTGCATCTGAAGGAGGCTTTCGAGCAGGTGCATGGCCGGCCGGCGCGCAGCTATCCGGCGTCGGTTCCGGTTCTTCGCCTTGATCGCATCTATGTCCGGGGCTTGAAAGTCAAAACCGCCCAGGTGCATTTTGGCCGTCCGTGGTCGAGGATTTCAGACCATGCTCCCCTGTCCGCCACCCTTACCCTCGCATGATCCCGTTTGTCGATGGCAATCGCATTACCCTGCTGTATAACGGCGCGGACTATTTTCCCGCACTGGAAATGGCGATTGATCGCGCGGTGCGGGAAATCTATCTGGAAACCTACATTTTCGAACATGACAGCACCGGGCAGCAGATCGCCGCAGCGCTGAAGCGCGCGGCGCGGCGCGGCGTCACCACGCACCTGCTGCTCGATGGTTATGGCGCGAAGGACCTGCCGCGCGATGTGATTGACGACATGCGCTCCGCCGGGGTGCAGGTGCTGATTTACCGCCCCATGCTGGCCAAGCTCCGGCGCAGCAGCTACCGCCGCCTGCATCGCAAGATGGCCGTGATGGACAACCGCCTCGCTTTCGTCGGCGGGATCAACATCATCGATGATATGGATACGCCGGGCCAAACGCCGCCGCGCTACGATTATGCCGTGGCGGTGGAGGGGCCGCTGGTGCAGCCAGTGCATGAGGCGGCAAGAAAGCTGTGGGGGCTGGTGGCCTGGTCCCAGTTGAAACGCCGCCGTCGCCGCCAGCAGCGCGATCCGCTGGTTTTGCCGTTTCCGGACGGGGTGAGCGCGGCTTTAGTGATCCGCGATAATATCGGCCACCGGCGCGATATCGAGGAGGCTTATCTGGATGCGATCAATCAGGCCAGCTCCGAGGTGATTATCGCCAATGCCTATTTTCTTCCGGGCCGCTCTTTTCGCCAGGCATTGATCGCTGCCGCAAAACGCGGCGTGAAAGTGACCCTGTTGTTGCAGGGGCGGGTTGAATACCTGTTGTTGCACTATGCGACGCGCGCCCTGTACGGCATTTTTCTGGATGCCGGAATCGAAATCTACGAATACCACCGCAGCTTCATGCATGCCAAGGTGGCGGTGATCGACCACCATTGGGCCACGGTGGGCTCGTCCAACATTGATCCGTTCAGCTTGCTGTTGTCGCGTGAGGCGAATGTGATCGTGGATGATGACGGTTTTGCAACGGAACTGGCGGTCAGCCTGGCGCGTTCGATGGCTGAGGGATCGCGGGTTGTGACCTATGAAAGCTGGAAAAAACAGCCGCAATACCTGCGCCTGATGTCCTGGCTGAGTTATGGCGGGGTGCGTTTGCTGATGGGTTTGGCGGGGTACGGGCGCAGGGATTAACGCGGTGTCCAGCCTTCGAGCAGGGTGCTGGTAACAATATCTGACTGTTCGGACAGGGCAAAACGTTCCCCGTTGGTGAGCACCCAGCGCAGTGCCAGGCCTTGCACCGAAGCGATCAGCAGACAGGCGGCCTGCTGCGGGATGATGTCGGCTCGAATTTCGCCTGCTTCCTGCGCAGCGCTGATTATACCGGCGATGAATTTCAGGAAAAACATGACCAGTTGATCCATGCGCTCCCGGAATGCAGGGTCGCCGCTCTGCAGTTCTTCCGAAAACAGCAGGCGCGGGATGCCCGGCTGGTTCTGGATGAATTCGAGATGAGTCCGGATGATTGTTTTGAGACGTTCCAGCGGCGTCATTTTTTCCAGGCCGAGGCTCGCCACTTCTTTCTGGAGGCTCTCCTGGATGGAGTCTACCAGTGCCACCAGAACGTGGCTCTTGTTGCCGAAATGCAGGAACAGCGTGGGTTGGGCGATGCCGACTGTCTTTGCAAGCGAGCGCGTAGTCAGCTTGGATACCCCTTCGTGACGGATGAGTTCCATCGCTGCTTCGATGATGTCGTGACGACGGATTTCTGCAGATTGGCGCTTTTTCGCAGCCATGGTGTTTTCCTGTCCTGGGAGAAAAATTACAAGTGAATTATAGATGGCTTCTGGATGGCAGCAGTCATTTGCCGTGGAGTTGAACCTGTAAAAAAAAGCCCTGCAGCAGGCGTCTGGCCTGCTGCAGGGCGATTACACTTTTTTAAGCTCAGTACTCAAGAACAGCAATTTCCTTCCTTGACGCCGGACTTCTTAAGCATGAAAGCCATCGGGCAGAAGCCGGTTACTCCGCTTTGCGCCAGATTTGCGCCGACAAAAGCAGTCAGCCACAGCCATGCGGGGTTGGAGAAATGGGCCAGGGCGACGCTGAGTAATACCATCAGGCCGGCCACAAGATGCACAATGCGATCAACGGTCATGAAACTCTCCTATTTAAAATTTGTAGCTGAGCTGGACATTAACGATGTTCTGTTCCAGTTCGATCTTGTTGTTAGACCCGCTGTTCGAGGTGATTTCGTTACTGAAGGCATGGGCGTAGGAGAGCGAGGCGGATGCCTTGTCGCTGAATTTACGCGTCACGCCCAGCGTGAGGTGTTTTTCGGTGATTGCCAGCGAACCGATGTTGGAATCCACGTCCTCTGCGCCGATGGGTGACTTGCCATAGTTGAAACCGGCACGAATCGTGGTCTTGTCATTGATCTCCTTCTGCACCCCGATAGCATAGACGGTCTGGTTGCTCCAGCCGAAGTTCATGCTGCTGGCGCCAGCCGGAGTCTGGAAGGGGACGCGGTCAAGCACGTCGCTGAAACCGATATGTTTGACGTCCGCCTCGATCAGCAGGCCCGGCATGGGCTTGAAGGCTGCGCCCAGCGCGAAAGTTTGCGGCATGTCCATGGTCATGCGGTAGGTGCCGGCGTTGGTGTTCCACTTGAACTCGTCCATGTCGGTCTTGCTGGTCCAGCTTGCGCCCAGTTGAACCGCGTCACTGACCTTGTAGATCATGCCAACGTTCACGCCGTAGCCATAGACCTGGGTCTGGGGCAGGGCGAGGGGGCCGCCGGGGAACATGCCGTTATATATGGCCAGGCTCTGGTAGCCGATCTGGAGCGCGGCGCCGAGTGACAGCTGGTCGCTGATCTTGTAGCCGAAGCCAGGGGCGATCTTGAAGGACTGCTTGGTGGTGACGAAGGCATGTGTCGCGGGTGCAATTGATGCGTCGGAAAAATCGACGCCGCTACCGGAAATGCCGCCCATGCCCATGCCCAGGAACAGCCTGTCGTTGACGTTGAAGGCGACCGCGCCAGACGGCATGAGATAGTAGTCTGAATCGCTGTCCTTCCCGTTGACCTTGCGTGGCGGGTTGAGCAGGCCCACGCCCATGTCGAAACGTACTTCCTTGATGCCCAGTTCAGCAAGGCCCGCCGGATTGGTCAGGATTGTTCCCGCGTCCTGTGGTGCGGCAACAACGGCGCCACCCATGCCCCACTGGGTGGCGGTAACGCCCAGCATCTGGTCGCCATTGGTGGCGTGTGCATTGTGCGCCAGTGCAAACAAGGCTGCGGATACAGCGCCGACAATAATTTTTGTTTTCATCATTATTTCTCCTCGAATTGTATATGTTTGGGCTGGGTTACTTGCTTGCAGAGGACGTCAGGTAAGCTGAATTGCCTGGTACACCACGGAATTTCTGATGGCAGGCGACGCAGCCCGTCATGATTTCGCTCATATACGATGCCGCCATGGGCAGGTCGCCTTTGTCTGCGGCATCTGCCAGTTTCAGCGCGCTACCTTCGACGATATCGTTCATTGTCGGGAGTATGGAAAGATCGTTGGTATTGACCTTGTCCAGGGGGAAATAAGCCAGCAGGCCGCCTTTGGGAATACGGTGATTTGCCAGACGGCGGGCGGCTTCTGCGGCCTGCTCGGCATTGTCGGTCGCCAGAGCGGAAGCAATGCTTTGATACTCGGACAGAATTTCATGCATGATCTGGCGCAGATTGGTTTCCTTGGCGCGGCGGGTATGTCCGGCGTGCAGTTTCTGGATGGTGCCTTTCAGTTCGGGAGACAGTGCCATCACTTTCTGGCGCAGTTCTGGAGAGTAGGTCTTCATCATCTGCTGCATCTCGACCGGCATGGGGGCTGGTGCCTCGGCGCTTGCGTGTCCGCTGAGCAGCATGCTGCCAGCCAGCATCAGGCTGATGGAAAGTGTTTTCTTCATAAAGGTATCTCCCGGGTGTGAATAATATAATAATCGTATGAACACGTGATCATGAGATCATATGTTCATACGATTATATTTCTTCGGGTAGGATTTTTGCAAGCAGAAAGTTTGATTATCCGTTCCTCCGGATCTAATCATTAAGAGCGACCGGGGAAGACAGGCCGGTATGCCGAAGATTGCGCCGGAATAGCGCCGGTTTGATTCCGGCGAGGAGGATTATTTTTTATCGGGGGATAACGGAAGATGGCTGTTTTCTATTTCGTGCGGCCCGAGTTTCCAGTACACCAGCAGGAAAGCGAAGGCAGCACAGGCAGCTGCGATGCTGAAGGTGAACTGCGGCCCAAGCGCATCCCAGAAATAGCCGGAATACAGGCCGCCCAGTGTTCCTCCGGCGCCGAAAGACAGGCTGTTGGACAGTGCCTGCCCCTTGGCCTGATGGCGGCCGCGAAACAGGCGGTGAATGACTTCGATCGTCGCTGCCTGGGCGGAACCGAACGTGGCGGCGTGCAAAATCTGGGCGAACAGCACGATGCCTACCCAGCCAATCCCCCATCCGATGAGCAGGAAACGCAGTACGCCCAGGGCAAAGCTTGCCAGCAGAATCTGGCGCAGGCTGAAGTGGCGCATCAGCCGCGGCATCCACAGGAAGACCAGAATTTCGCAGACCACGCCAAGCGCCCAGAGCCAGCCGACGCTGCTTTTGGAATAGCCATGATCCACCAGATAGATGGAATAAAAGGTGTAGTAGGGGCCGTGGGCGGCGGCATTGAAGAAGCTGGCGGCAAGAAAGGCCAGCACCACGGGCTGCTTGATGACATCCCAGGCCGGCATGTGGTCGGTATGGTGGGGTGTTACCTGGGCTTCCGGGATGTGGCGGGCGAAGAGCACCAGCCCGATCATCATGCCGAGAATCGCCCAGAGCAGAAAACGAATCGGAACGAAATCCAGAATGTAGCCCAGCGCGACCACGGCGAAGATGAAGCCGACCGACCCCCACAGGCGGATGCGCCCGTATTTGTCGGTGCGCTCGCCAAGGTGACTCAGCGTGGTGGCTTCGACCAGCGGCAGCGAGGCGCTCCAGAAAAAACTGATCAGCGACATCACGATAAATAGCCACAGGAAGCTGGTGCCGAAAAACACGCCGATATAGGACACCATGCTTAATACTGCGGCAACCTGCACGATAGCCACGCGCTTGCCGCTATGGTCTGCTGCCCAGCCCCAGATATTGGGTGCAAAAATGCGCATCACCTGCAGCAGCGACATCAGAATGCCGATCTGGAAAGCGGTGAAATCGAGTGATTTCAGGTACAGCCCCCAGAATGGGGTCATAGCGCCGACAAAGGCGAAGTAGAAGAAATAGAAACCGGACAGGCGCCAGTAGGGGAGGGCTTGAGGCATTCAGAAAAACGCCGCCGTTGCAGCGTAAAACGGCGGCACGAACTGGATTCAGTTCAAATCAGTCTTGCAGCATCTGGTAGAGAGTGTCCTTGAGTGCGTGACGTTTCTTTTTCAGGTCTTCCGCGCGCACATCGGAAGCCGGTTCGAGTTCCTGTTCGATGCGCAGGATGTCGCGGTCAAGCAGGTGGTACTCTTCGAACAGCTTTGCAAAATGCGCGTTGCCGACTTTCATGTCGTGAATCCTGTCCTTTAATTCTGGAAATTCCTTGGTCAGTTCGTGATATTCCAGCATATGAATCTCCTTGGTTTTGAATCTATTTCTGAATGTGAGCGGGAATTTTTGGTGTGTCACATACCACGTCGGCGTTCTGTGCGCGCTGACGCAAGGCATGGTCCATTAGCACAATAGCCAGCATGGCTTCGGCGATAGGCGTGGCACGGATGCCGACACAGGGGTCATGGCGGCCATGGGTTTCGACCATGATGGCTTCCCCAGCCTGATTGATCGAGTGGCGCGGGATGCGGATGCTGGAAGTGGGCTTGATGGCGATATGCGCGACCACGTCCTGGCCGCTGGAAATGCCGCCCAGAATGCCGCCGGCGTGGTTGCTGGCGAAGCCCTGCGGCGTCAGTTCGTCGCCGTGCTCCGAGCCTTTCTGTATCACGCAGCCAAAACCGGCGCCAATCTCCACGCCTTTGGCCGCGTTGATGCTCATCAGCGCGTAGGCGATATCGGCGTCAAGGCGGTCATACACCGGCTCACCCCAGCCCACCGGGACGTTTTCGGCCACCACGGTGAGTTTTGCGCCAATCGAGTCGCCTGATTTGCGTAGAGCTGTCCATGTAATCTTCAAGTTGCTGCGTGAAGCTGCTGTCGGCGACGAAAAAGGGATTCTGGCTCACGTCATCCCAGCTTCTGAACGGCACTTCGATCGGGCCCAGTTGCGACATATACCCCCGGATCACGACGCCGTAGCGTTCCTGCAGCCATTTTTTGGCGACTGCGCCAGCCGCCACGCGCACTGCCGTTTCGCGCGCACTGGAACGGCCGCCACCGCGATGGTCGCGGAAGCCATATTTCTGTGTGTAGGTGTAGTCGGCATGGCCGGGGCGGAAGGTTTCGGCGATGTTGCCGTAATCCTTGCTGCGCTGGTCCTCGTTGCGGATCAGGAGGGCGATGGGGGTGCCGGTGGTTTTGCCTTCGAATACGCCGGAGAGGATTTCTACCGTATCCGACTCGCGGCGCTGGGTGACATGGCGCGAAGTGCCCGGCTTGCGCCGGTCCAGATCGAGCTGGATGTCCTCGGCGGAAATTTCCAGTCCCGGCGGGCAGCCATCCACCACGCAACCAATGGCAGGGCCATGGGATTCACCGAAGGAAGTGACGCAAAATAGTTTGCCGAGAGTGTTGCCAGACATGATTCAGACTCGAAAAAATCAGTCCTCAAGTTTAACCTAAAAACCTCAGTTCAAGCCACAGAGCACACGGAGAACACAGAGATAACACGGCACTCATGAATGTTCTCCGTGTACCCATTGGGTGTGTCACCAACACCGCATTACCAGTTGATATTCCTCTGTGAACTCTGTGTTCTCTGTGGCTAACGGATTTTTCCAGGTTTAACATAGGTACCTCTACTCTGAGTAAACGAGCCATGAGCAAGAAAGCCTCCGATCTGCTGCTCGAACTGTTGCAAAAGAAGCAGCAGAAGGCGCTGCAATGGCAGCAGGCAGAAAAATCCGTGAGCAAGCTGGCGAACAAACAGAGCCGCTGGCAGCGCTTCAACCGTTATGTGTGGGACAAAAACAGGGGCAAAGAATGAAAGCGATTTTGATGGCCGCCGCTGGCGGGCCAGAAGTGCTGCAGATGGCGGATATTCCGGTACCGGAATTGCCCGGTCCGTTTTATATCCGGGTGAAATTGCATGCTGCCGGGGTCAATCCGGTGGACACCAAGCTGCGCAAGGGCGGCGTGCCTGTCCTGCCTGCCGTGCTGGGCTGCGATGGCGCCGGGGTGGTGGAAAGCGTGGGTGCCTCGGCCGCTCGCTTCAAACCGGGAGACGAAGTGTATTTCTTCAATGGCGGTATCGGCACGGAGCAGGGGAATTACGCCGAATATGCCGTGATCCACGAAGACTATGCCGCGGCCAGGCCGAACGGGACTTTCCATGATAGAGGCGGCAGCCTTGCCGCTGGTGTGGATCACGGCATGGGAATCCCTGATCGACCGGGCGCAACTGAAAGCCGGAGAGCGCGTTCTGATTCATGCGGCAGCGGGCGGTGTCGGGCATGTGGCGGTGCAGTTGGCGAAACACCTTGGCGCGCAGGTCGCTGTCACGGTGAGCGGGCCGGACAAGGCGGCCTTCGCCAGGGAACTGGGCGCGGACAGGATTATCGATTACAAGGCCGAAGATTTTGTTGCGGCAATCCTGGAGTGGACGGGAGGACAGGGTGCGGATGTGGTGATCGATACGGTTGGAGGCGAGACTTTCTGCCGTTCTTTTGGCGCCGCCAGAGTCTATGGCAGGGTGGTCACGCTACTCCAGACGGCATGCGAGGCAGGTGACCTGAAAACCGCCCGTTCCCGCAACCAGAGCATTCACTACGAGCTGATGCTGACGCCGCTGCAACTGGGTATGCACGAAGCCCGCATCAGGCAGCGGGAGATGCTGGAAGAGGCTAGTGACCTGGCCGGACGTGGAAAACTGAAAGTTACGGTAAGCCGGGTTCTGCCGCTGCAACAGGCGGCGGATGCGCACCGGCTGATCGAAGAGGGCCATGTGAGCGGAAAACTGGTCCTGGAAATAACCGCTTAGCAGACAAAGACTTCTGGCCTGAGCGCATCCAGCGGGTCGCCCGGTGCGCAGTCGAAACGGACACGTATTTTCTGCCCTGCCTCGACCTGGACTGCTTCTTCCAGCGGCACGACCAGATACTGGCTGTGCCAGTCGATGCTGCGGTGCGCCTGTGGAAGAATTGCCAGAATGTTCTTGGTGATGAAGCGCAGCGCGTTGAGCGTACCGGCGCGCTCAGTCGTGATTTCGCCTTCCCAGTTGCAGCGGGCTGGCAGATCGTCTGCGTAGCTCGCCGTCTGATAGACCAGCGGCTGGCCCAGTTCCCAGGTCCGGTTCTGCATGGTGCCGGGGTCCTGAAACAGGGGTGCCGGGGCGTAGTAACCCTCAAAATTGAACGATTGATGCACCGGCTGGACCGCGTGAATGAAGGCTTCAGGTATGAACAGCGGCAGCGGCCCGCCGAATTTCTCCAGATAGCGCTGCTTGAATGACTGGATTACAGGAATCTGCTTTTCCCGCAGCATGGCGACATGGATCATTTCGCAGATCACCACGTCCACCGGTTCTGGCGGGAGGTAGTCGAAAGCGTCTGCCTCGATAACTTCCAGTTCGCCGGAGAAATGGTTGCGCGCCAGAATTTTTCTGGCTTCATGGACCAGTTGGGGGTTGCGCTCCACGCACCAGACGCATGCACCCTGACGGGCAGCGAAAAACGACAGCACGCCGGTGCCGCCCCCCAGATCCAGCACTCGCGAGCCGGGTTGAACCACATGCTCGATCGCGGCCTTGAAACTGGCGACGCGCGTGTTGTCATTGAGCATGTGGTAATGGTAGTGGAGGGGGATGAACTGGCCCAGCTCCAGTTCATCGTGCGGTCTGGTCATTTCAGGATTATGTCATAAAGCGGCACGTGCGCGTATTCGACCTTGCCGCACTTTTTCGCTACAGTAAGGCGCTGATTTTTTTAGAGAGACGGGGATGGACAGGAAAAGTATATTGATTACCGGTTGCTCCACCGGCATCGGCCTGTGCGTGGCGGAAGACCTGCTGAAGCGCGGCTACCGGGTATTTGCCACGGCGCGCAAGACGGCGGATGTGGAAATGCTTGCCGCACGCGGGCTGGAAAGCCTGCAACTGGATGTTGCCGATCCGGCATCCATCCGCCGTGCGGTGGATGAGGTTTTGCTTCGCACCGGCGGCACGCTCTACGCCCTGTTCAATAACGCAGGATATGGTCAGCCGGGAGCAGTGGAGGATTTGCGGCGCGAGGTGCTGCGCGAGCAGTTCGAAACCAACGTATTCGGTACGGTGGAACTGATCAACTGGCTGATTCCGGTGATGCGCGCCCAGGGGGGCGGGCGCATCATCATCAATAGTTCCCTGCTGGGTTACGTGTCGCTGCCATTCCGCGGCGCTTACAACGCGAGCAAATATGCCCTGGAGGGGATCGCGGATACGCTGCGCCTTGAACTGCGCGGCAGCGGCATTCATGTCGCCCTGATCGAGCCCGGCCCCATTACCAGCCGCTTCCGGGCCAATGCGCACGAGATGTTCCGGCGTCACGTGGATGCGGAAGCGAGCCATTTCCGCAACACCTACCGCGCCATGGAAAACCGTCTGACCAAGCCCGGCCCGGTCGCGCCTTTCACCCTGCCGCCGGAAGCCGTGCTGGAAAAAGTGGTTCATATCCTGGAAAGCAGTCGCCCGCGAATCCGCTATCCGGTGACTTTTCCTGCTTACCTGTTCGCCGTGCTTAAACGCCTGCTGCCGGACCGCACGCTGGACCGCGTGCTGGGCCGGGTAGGCGAGGGCGAAAACCGGTGATTAAACCGGCCGGATGTTTGATTCAGGCACGGAAAATTATTTGTTTTTGATCAATTCGAAGTGGCTGACCAGTTCCTTCAGATTCACTGCCGTCTGAGCCAGTTCTCTGGTGGCTTTCCATGCATGCTGGGCTGAGTTGGTGTTTTGCTCGATGAGAGAGGTAACCTGGGACATGTTGCTGGTCACCAGTTCGCTGGCGATGGCTTGTTCCTTGGCGGCATCGGCAATATGCCGGGCCATGCTTGTGACTTCACCGCTGGAAGCGCTGATTCTGCCAAGTGAAGACAGGGATTCCCGCATCATGCCGGTGCTCTCATCTACTTGATAGACTGCCTGATCCATGGAGCCGACGGCCTGACGCGTCGCCTTCTGAATCTCGCTCACCATGGCGGAAATGTCGGCGGTGCTGTTGGTGGTCCGTTCCGCCAGTTTTCTTACCTCGTCGGCCACCACAGCGAAGCCGCGCCCCGTTTCACCGGCTCGTGCTGCTTCGATAGCCGCATTCAGGGCCAGGAGGTTGGTCTGATCGGCAATTTCCTTGATGGACTGGGTGATCGTGCCGATTTTTTCGATCGACAGATTGAGCTCGGTGATGGTGGTGCTGGAGGTCTGTACCGCTTTCACTACACGCCCGGTGGCGTCCATGCTGTGGGTCATGCTGACATTGCTTTCTTCCACCAGGCTTTGCGACTCAGTGGCAGAACGTGCCGCGTCTTCCGCGCTTTCTGCCACTTCCACCACTGACTGGCTGAATTCTTCGGTGGCCGCAGCTACGGCCAGCACCCGGTTCTGCTGCTCCTCGGACTGGTTCACGACTTGCGACATCTCTGTATTGAGGTGGCTGCACCTGGCCTCGATAGCGCGTGATGCCACGGAGATTTCGTCCAGCATTACCTTGACGTGTACCTGCATGGTGGCCAGCCCGCTGAGCAACTGGCCGGTTTCATCGCGGCCGGAAATGTCGATGTCATCCGTCAGGTTGCCCTGGGCAATATGATCGAAATGGTGAATGGCGCTATTTACCCGCTTCATCACCGTATGAAGCAGCAGGAAAAAAGCGCCGAATGTCAGCATAAGCCACATCAAAGTAAATGCGCCGATTTCTGCGGCTGTCCATGTCAATCCAAGAAGAGACTGGCTTGCCACCGCCCATCATGCTGGCCATGCGCGCTTTGACGGAAAGCCGTTGCCACCAGCTTCCCCGGGTGTCCAGTTTTGTCTTGCTTGAATTGAGTTGTTTATACGCTTGTTCGGCATCCTGAATCTGCTGCCGGCTGGGTTCGGAGCGTACCGACATGTAGCCGAGTGTCTGGTCGTTTTTCCGCACGGGAACTACGAAAGCGTCAACCCAGTAATAATCTCCGTTCTTGGTCCGGTTCTTGACGATCCCGCGCCATGGACGCCCCTCTTTGACGGTTTTCCACAAATCCTCAAAAGCCTGGGGCGGCATGTCAGGGTGCCGCACGAGATTGTGGCTCTTGCCGATCAGTTCTTCGTTGCTGAAACCGGAAAGCTCGACGAAATCTTCGTTGGCGTAAGTGATTACACCCTTCAGGTCGGTCTTTGAAACGAGATATTTGCCTTTGGGGTAGGATTTTTCAGTTTGCGTGACAGGGAGGTTGATTTTCATGGATTTTGTTCTTTAATTAATGTAGCCCGGCAAAACGGCTGTAAGGATCGTGGCTAGCGCAAGATAAAGTCCTGAATGCTTGTAGAGATTGCCTTTGCCGGTTTTGTTGTCTTAGGAGAGGGGCCCGTTCTCCAAGTTTATTTCCAGGAGGCATTTTAGGGCAAAATCTTAACGAAGTTGAGAATATCTGACAATAATCAACTTTTCGCAAAGAATTGTTATTGCCTGTCCTGTCCCGGAAAGGGGGCAAGCTTGTCAAATATCTGCTTTGTCGTGCGTGGGCTACCATTCATCAGCCGCATGACAAAGGATGTTCCCGGCAACCCGAGCGGCCACCTGTCGCAGGCATGAAGCCGCAGGGTGGTGCCAGGAAAGAAAGCATCCATGCAGCCCGAGAGCTCTTTGAAGGCCGCGAACTCGCCGTGCTCGATCTGCGGCAGCGCGTCATTCAATATTCTGGATCTGCTCCCGCATCTGCTCGATCAGCACTTTCAGTTCCATCGACAGCCGTGATGTTTCCGTGGCGACGGATTTCGAACCCAGGGTGTTGGCCTCGCGGTTGAGTTCCTGCATCATGAAATCCAGGCGCTTGCCGGCGGCTCCACCCTGATTCAGTATTCGCTTCACTTCCTGCAAATGGGCCTGGAGGCGGGAAATTTCCTCGTCGATATCGATTTTCTGGGCAAACAGCGCCATTTCCTGCCGGATGCGGTCATCATCCAGACTGGCGGCGGCCTCCCTGAAGCGTGCTGTCAGTTTTTCCTGATAGGCGGCGCGCAGGCGGGGCAGGTGCGGCGCGGCTTCGGCTACCAGCGCTTCCATTTGTGCGGCGCGTTCGAGAATCATGCCTTTGAGCTTTTCGCCTTCGCGCCCACGCGAAGCAGTAAAGTCGTCCAGCGCCTCCTGAATGAGCGAGACAGCCGCTTCCTGCAGCGCCTCCTGAGGCACGCCTTCCGCTTCCATGATTCCGGGCCAGCGCAGAATATCTGCCACGCTGAGCGCTGCGCTGTCTGGCGAGAGTTCCTGCACGGTATGGCCGAGCTGGACAAGTTGCTGTGCCAGCGTTGCGTTGATCGCCAGCGGTTTGTGGCTGCCAGCGCTGGGTGTAAAGTTGATGCGGCATTCGGCCTTGCCGCGCTTGAGCCGGCCGGCAATGGCCTCACGCAGGGCGGCTTCTGCCGGGCGGAAAACTTCGTCCATACGAAACGCTACTTCAAGGTAACGGTGGTTGACGGCGCGCAGTTCGAGATGCAGGGCGCCCTGGGGGAGTCTCGCGGTTCACTGCGGCAAAGCCGGTCATGCTGTAAATCATGGTCACTCCAAAAAATGCATTACTATGACTAAACAATTGTAAAATGCCGAAAAGATTAGCATAGTAAGCGTAATGAGCTCCCAACAAATCAATCAGGCCCTGCCCGAGGGTTCGCAAATACTCAATTACCGCATCACCAAGCAGCTTTCGGGTGGCGGTTTCAGTATTGTTTATCTGGCCTATGACGAAACCGGCACGCCAGTGGCAATCAAGGAATACCTCCCCAGCGGGCTGGCCTTGCGCGATGAGGGTGAAATTGTGCAGGCCACTTCCGTGGATAATCTCAATACCTTCCGCTATGGCATGAAGTGTTTCTTCGAAGAAGGGCGTGCGCTGGCCAAGATCGCCCATCCCAACGTGGTGCGCGTGACCAATTTTTTCCGCGCCAACGAAACCGTGTACATGGTGATGCAGTACGAGCGCGGCCGGACCATGCAGGAGCATATCCAGCAGCACAAGGGGCACATCCGGGAAAGCTTTATCCGCCGCGTTTTTGCGCAGTTGCTCAATGGCTTGCGCGAAGTGCATACGCATAAGCTGCTGCATCTGGATATCAAGCCGGCCAATATCTATCTGCGTCTCGACGGTTCGCCGGTGCTGCTGGATTTTGGTGCGGCACGGCAGACGCTTTCCAACGAAAAGAACAAGCTTTCACCCATGTACACGCCGGGTTTTGCCGCGCCGGAGCAGTACAAGAACCGCGAACGCCTTGGGCCATGGTCGGATATTTACAGTGTCGGCGCCAGCATGTTCGCCTGCATGGCCGGTTTCGCGCCGCAGGCCGCCGATGCGCGCATGGAAGACGACAAGATGACGTCCGCCACCAAGCTGTGGCCCGGGGAGTATTCGGAGCAATTGCTGCAGCTGATCGACCAGTGCCTGCAGCTGGATTACATGCAGCGCCCGCAAAGCGTGTTTGCCTTGCAGAAGGAACTGGTCAAGGATGTTCTGCCGGAGGAGCTGCCGCCGAAGAAAACGCTCATCGGCAGTATCCGCGCCACGCTGAACAAGGGTCTGTTCTGATCCTGCCATGAAGTTCTCCATTTATCAGTCCAGCCGGCAAGGCGGGCGCAAATACAATCAGGACCGGGTTGCTTATTCCTACAGCAAGGAATCCCTGCTGATGGTGGTGGCAGACGGCATGGGCGGCCATTTTCACGGCGAAATCGCGGCGCAGATAACAGTGCAGCTGGTGGCGGAAATGTTCCAGAAACAGGCCCGCCCGACACTCAGGGACCCTTTGTTTTTTCTCGATCAGGCCTTGCATGCCGTGCATGAGGCGATCTGCGATTATTCTGCCGAAAATGAGCTGCTGGAAAGTCCACGCACCACCTGTGTCGCGGTGGTGATTCAGCGCGATATGGCCTACTGGGCGCATGTCGGTGATTCGCGCCTGTATTTTTTCCGTCAGGGGCGTCTGGTGACGCGCACACAGGATCACTCGCGGGTACAGCAGTTGTTCGAACAAGGGTTGATCACTGAGGCCCAGTTGACGACGCATCCGGAGCGCAACAAGATCTACAACTGTCTTGGCGGCATGATCCTCCCCGAAGTGGAGCTTTCCAGGCGCACACCGGTCGAACCGGGTGACATCCTGCTGCTGTGCTCGGACGGGTTGTGGGGCTCGCTCAGCGTCAATGAGATCGGCTCTATCCTGAATACCTATCCGCTGGATCAGGCGATCCCGGAGCTGATGGATCACGCCGAGTTCCGCGGTGGACAGGATGGCGATAATCTTTCCGCCATCGCCATGACCTGGGGCGGACGGGGAAAAACCCAGTCCGCTGCCGGAGTGTCGACCGAAATGATGCCGCTCGACAGCTTTACGACCCAGCTTGAGGCTTTGCACGCGCCCCGGCCAACGGCCGGTGAGGCGCCCGTCACCGATGACGACATCGAAAAAGCGATTGCCGAAATCCAGTCCGCGATTCAGAAATACTCCAAATAGGGAAATTCATGCGACCCAGTCAGAGAGGCGCGGATCAGCTGCGCGCCATTACCATTACCCGAAATTACACCAAGCATGCCGAAGGTTCGGTGCTGATCGAATGCGGCGATACCAAGGTCATCTGCACTGCCAGCATCGACGAAAAAGTACCGTCTTTTCTGCGCGGCAAGGGGCAGGGCTGGGTCACTGCGGAATACGGCATGCTGCCGCGCTCCACCGGCAGCCGCATGGACCGGGAGGCGGCGCGCGGCAAGCAGTCCGGGCGCACGCAGGAAATCCAGCGACTGATCGGGCGCTCGCTGCGCTCGGTGGTGGACCTGAAAGCGCTGGGCGAACGCACTATCCAGGTTGATTGCGACGTGATCCAGGCCGATGGCGGCACGCGCACCGCGAGCATCACCGGCGCCTATGTCGCGTTGCATGATGCCATCTCCTTCCTGATCAAGAAGCAGTCGCTTGCCGCTTCTCCCCTGACGGATTTCGTCGCGGCGATTTCGGTCGGCGTGTATCAGGGTGTTCCGGTACTCGACCTTGATTATGCCGAGGACTCCGGTTGCGATACCGACATGAACGTGGTGATGACCGGCAACGGCGGCTTCGTCGAGGTGCAGGGCACGGCAGAGGGCGTGCCCTTCAGCCGTGGCGAAATGGAAGCGCTGCTCGATCTGGCGCAAAGCGGCATCGGCCAGCTGGTGGCGAAGCAAAAAGCAGCGCTGGGAGCGTAGCAATGAAAAAAATAGTCATCGCATCAAATAACGCGGGCAAGCTGCGTGAAATCAGCGCCATCCTCGCGCCAATGGAATTCGAGGTGCTGCCGCAGTCTGCGTTCAATATCCCCGAAGCCGAGGAGCCGTATTGCACCTTCATCGAAAACTGCCTCACCAAGGCCCGCCACGCTTCGGCTCATTCCGGCCTGCCTGCACTGGCAGATGATTCCGGGATCTGCGTCGACGCGCTGAACGGCGCGCCGGGCGTGTATTCAGCGCGTTTTGCCGGGGAGCCGAAATCGGATCAGCGCAATAATGAAAAGCTGATCGAACTGCTGCAAGGGCACGCCAACCGCAAGGCGCATTACTACTGCGTGATGGTGCTGGTGCGCTGGCCGGAAGATCCACAGCCGATCATCGCCGAAGGCGCGATGTATGGCGAGATCATCGACACGCCGCGCGGTGACGGCGGCTTTGGTTATGACCCGTATTTCCTGATTCCGGAGTTTGGCCAGACCGGCGCTGAAATCCCCATGGATGTGAAGAATCGTATCAGCCACCGCGGCAAGGCTTTGGCCTCACTGGTGGCAAAGTTGAAAAGCAATTCATGAGCGAGCCTCTGGTGATAAAAGAAGGCGATGCGCTGATCGTCGCCGATGTGCAAAAGGATTTTTTGCCCGGCGGCAGCATGGCCGTTTCCGGGGGTGAGGAAGTGATCGCGTCCGCTCAACCGCATGATCGATATTTTCCATCCGCGGGGTTTTCCAATTTATGCCGTGCGCTTCTGGCACCCTGCCGATCATGCACCCTTTCAGCCGCAGGGCGGGAAGCTGCCGGCGCATTGCGTGGCAGAAACAGCTGGGTCAGAGTTTGCGCCCGATCTGGGTTTGCCTGCATTTGCCATGATAATTTCCAGAGAGGTTCAGGATCAGGCAGGCGGGACCGGCTTTGCCGGAACCCAGCTGGAATTCCAGCTCATGATGTACGGGGTGAAGCGCATATTGGTCGGCGGCCTGGGCGATGGCGTGGCTGCCATCGTGCGTGATGCGCTCCGGCTGGGTTATCCGGTGGTGGTGCTGCGTGATGCCGTACGCACCGGTCAGGGCGACGAGCAGATGCTGGCTGAATTGACCGGGCTGGGCGCAACCGTCATGTCAGCCGCCGACGCAGCCTGAGGCGGCCTGCAGGGCTGTGCAGACCGCGCCACTCCGCTTTATCCCCCGCGCCGGTGAGAGCATGATGGAGCCGCCTCCGCTCAGCCTGTATATTCACATCCCCTGGTGCGTGCGCAAGTGCCCCTACTGCGACTTCAATTCTCACGAAGCGCGCGGCAGCGTGCCGGAGGCGGAATATGTCGCCGCCCTGGTGAAGGATCTTGAAACCGCGCTACCACAGGTATGGGGGCGCAAGGTGGTGTCGGTGTTCTTCGGCGGCGGCACGCCCAGCCTGCTCTCAGCCCGCGCCGTGGATGACATCCTCACCGCCGTGCGCACCCTGCTGCCGCTGGAGCCGCTGGCTGAAATCACCCTGGAAGCCAATCCCGGCACGGCTGAGGCGCAGAAATTCGCCGACTTCCGCGCCGCCGGGGTGAACCGCCTCTCGCTTGGCATCCAGAGCTTCAACCCCAAACATCTGCAACTGCTGGGCCGCATCCACGATGGCGACGAGGCACGCCGCGCGGTGGACCTGGCGCAGCGCCATTTCGACAACATCAACCTTGACCTCATGTACGCCCTGCCCGAGCAGGGCATGAAGGAAATGCTGGCAGATCTGCGCACTGCCATCGCCTTCGGCCCGCAGCACCTTTCCGCCTATCACCTCACACTCGAACCCAATACCCGTTTCTTTCTCGACCCGCCCGAACTGCCCGACGACGACCTGGCAGCGGAAATGCAGGAGGCGGTCGAAGCCGAGCTGGCCTGCGCCGGCTTCGAGCATTATGAAACCTCCGGCTTCGCGCAAAAGGGGCAGCATTGCAGGCACAACCTCAACTACTGGCTGTTCGGCGATTATCTGGGCATCGGCGCCGGCGCGCACGGCAAGCTCACACTGCATGATGGCGTGCTGCGCCAGATGCGCTACAAGCAGCCCAAAGCCTACCTGGAGCACGCCCTGAAAGGCGCGCCGGTGCATGAAGAGCACCGCGTGGCGGCGAAGGACCTGGGATTCGAGTTCATGATGAACGCGCTGCGCCTGACCGAAGGATTCTCGCTGGCCCTGTTCGAGGAGCGCACTGGCCTGCCGCTGCTGAGTGTACTGGGCACGCTCGATGCGGCAGAAAAACGCGGACTGGTGGAACGGGATCTGGCCCGGATCAGGCCGACCGAACTGGGGCGGCGCTTCTTGAACGAGTTGCTGCAAGGCTTCCTGCCCGAGCAGGACCAGTGATTACGTAGACTGGCCCAGACTTGGTCTGGCTGGGCGTCAGCAATGCAGCGCAAGAGGACTCTTCTGTTCGGGTGGCGAATGGGTGCTGAGTGCCAGGTCCGGTCATCCAGAGGATCAGAAATCTACGAAGTTGAACGGCAGGTAACTCCTGCCGAAGCAGACATTCGCCGCCGTTAACGTTCGGACAGCAACTCGGCCTGAGCTGCCACTGGAGTTCATCTGATCCATTTCCGCTTCCGCCCCCACTCCTGACATTGGCGCTAATTGCATTCATCAAAATAACGAGGCAGCCAACACCGCACTCTTGACCCTGCCGAGCGTGTCAGCAAAATTCTCTTCAGGCATAGCAGGAGATAAATATGGTTCAATCAATCCAAATTTTCGGTGAACTGCACGGCGATTCATTTTTTCATTATTGGAATTGATGAGCGCAAACTTTCTTTAGCGTGAATCGCAGCATGATCGCACCAAGATCTGCCAAGAAGCGCACGAGCGGGCGCGTCATTTCCACCTTCATTCGCCTGCTCACCAATAGGAAGCCTTCCGATAAAATAGCTATCCATCGGAGTCAATTCCGTCGCAGAAAGATTTATATGATCAAGTAAAGCCTCCAATGGATCATCAATTACGAGACATTGATCACTTTGCGCGAAGATGGCCTGTAAATCTGCCCAATGCCGATGAATTCTGCTCGTCTCATTATTGAAATGAACTACCTTGCTAGGCACAACGAGAACGAAACCATATGAAGCCTCCCCCGCACGCCCCGCACGACCAGCTGCATTTAATAGTTCATGAGCCTCAAGTTGCTCCATTCTGTTTTGACCTGGATCGAAACGACGATCACCGCCGATGATGACAACTTCGCTTGGCAGGTTCATTCCTTGCGCAAGTGTGGAGGTCGCCACAAGGACATTGATTCCATCTGGCCTTTTATACAGGGACTCATGCAAATGGCGCTCGACCGCCAACAAAAGTCCGTGATGACAAGCGCATGATGAAACAAGGCCATTATCAGCATCGATTTCAAGATAAATATGATTACGTCCCCCAGCCTCATCCACAGCCACTTCAAAGAGAAGTATTTCTGCTTCAGTTAGCACACAGCCTGGGCGACCTAGGCGACGACTAAGATTTTTAGTGGCACTATTCGCTAAAGGTATGGTTTGTGTAAAAACTAGCGTCTTCAAATGTTGTCGAGCCGTGGCCTCCGCTATAGCGGAGGCAACTTCGTTCCCGTTCGGAGTTAAGTACCAACGATCAGGATCAGTTGCAGTCCCAGTACCAAGTTGCACATTGTCATCAAGCAACTGAAGCAGCGCATAGTTACTTCGTTCCTGTGATTGCCAAGTCTGACTTAGACAGAAAAAACCATATGGCAATGCAACCAGTTCGCGTTTTACTGCGGTGGGTGCATTCTTGTTTGTATATTCCGCTCTTGCTTCATCAAGTCGATTCTGAAGGGCGTTAATTTCTGTTGACCCATAAACTACGCACCCCCGCACCTGGCGGGTCGGTTTCCAAGTCAGCTCTAGTGGTAAACAGGGTCTGCTGGTGAGGCTTTGTATCCAACCAGCAATCTCGGCGGTATTTCTCATCATTGCCGAAAGCAAGAGCAAATCCGCTCCGGGAGCCACTCTAGTCAGATTCAGTATGCAAAGCATGGCATCAATAGCACGACGACTTCTGTCAGTATCACGAGGGTGCAATAAATGACATTCGTCAAACACGATCAGTCCAATTTGATTGAAGATGCCGTCATCAAAACTTAGCATCGCTAGGCACCGTTCAGGAGTCATGACGGTAATTGCCGATAGTCCATCCTCATCAATATTAAAAGGAAGTGCTTCTACCAGCTCCTTTTGGACTTGATTTCCTGGAAACGTAGTCGCCATAGCATTTGCGGTCTGGTCTACGAGGGCAAGAGTTGGCGCAAGGAAAATAACCTTAAAACCGCGCAGAATAGTGACTGCAATTTTCAACTCAGCTAGAGTTGATTTTCCAGCTCCGGTCGGGAAGCTAACAGCCGCAGACGTCCCGGGCTCCAAATAACCAGCCTCAATGGCTTGCCGGTGATTTCGCCACAAATAGGGCCGTCTTTCTGCGATTCCACGCATAAATCTTGACCACGTGTCACCATCAGTCAGGCTAGGAGGCGTTATGTTTATTAGGGCTGATGAAGTGATATCCCTTGCAACAGAGGCCAGCAAGGATGCTAGATGTAGCGGCCCAGGGTACAAGCTGAAGTATGGCACTTCTTCACTGTTGAAAATATTTCCAATTGGCTCAACGCATAGGCTTTTAACTCGACTGAATAAAGCGTCAGGGGTTTCTTCGATTAAATCCTCCTCGCCGAGCATGGTAAATGCCAAGGCCCGAATACCTTTAAATAGCAGGTGATAAAGGGTTTGTACCGCTTGATTGCTTAAGTCAGTAGCCAGAAATTGTTCTGAAGTGGGGCACTGCACATTTACAAGCTGTCGCAACTGACCATTTGCCAAATGTTTAATTGCAGCAAGCAGGGCGGATTCAACTGTGAAGTCAGTTGGAACAACGATAGCTTTTGCAAGCTCAGCGGAGTCAGCGCTAGATTCTGCAATAAGAAACAGTAAGGTTGCAGAAACTTCAGGCGAAATGGCTTGGAATCCCAGATAGCTTGGTCGTGGCTCTCTGTTTCGTATCGTCTCGGCAAGCAAGCTAACATGATGCGCCGCCCCTGCAACGAAAGCCGCAGAGGCTCGATTCTCCCGGTTGGAGATAGCGGACACAAATGCTTCATGAGTGAACGCAAGCCGTTTCATCTCGCGTACGATTTCAGCCAAGCCCTCCGGTATCTCACTAGCATCTTCTGTCGTCCTTAAACGTATTCTGGCAGCAACAATTGATGCGTAAGCGTTTGTAAGGCGTTGTGGTAATTCGGTCATATTCAGCCCGCTCAATGCAGGCGCACGTGACATTAATGCAACAGTATCCGTATCAAACATTTGCTGCCACCCGCACTTGAATTGCAGCAATTACTTTCTGGGCCAAGTTATTCATCCACTGTCTGAGATTGTTGATCTGAATTGTTTCACCTCGGCGCCGCTGAATATCACCTACAACGGATGTATCGTAATCATTAAAGAGCCGTTTGCGACCGGCATCATCAGAATGAGTATCTCCGACGGTAATACTTATGCGGTAGCGACGAACCTCATTCCACAGGATATTCTGAATTGCAAGATCAGGATCAATATTCGGATGTGTCTGCAAAATTGCTATCATTTCGGCGGTCAGAACATTATCTCGGTCACCCGATTCAAACGCTTTGAATTCAGGCCAGACATCATCTCGAATCGTATTGCGTGGATTCTCCGTTGCCTTATCCTCAAAAATGATGGCTGCGGAAACTGTCCCGGCATTCGTATCCAATTCAAGTTGTAAACCATCAAACCCCTTTTGGGCCAAAGTCATCTGAGGAGAACGGATCAATCCTCCTGGTGATGCCTTGTTTGCAGCTATCCATGACATTGCTTGAAAAAGCCAGCCATCTCGATGCCATGGATCGCTTCCATTTGTAACTGTAAGCATAGCGATGGCACTTGTTTCTGCACTGGCAGTTGTTAATGGCTCCGCCAAATTTGCACCAGCCAAGATTTTCTGAACATGTCGCGAGTGCCCCAAAGCAATACGTGCAATTTGATCGGCCAGCAAGTCTTCGTCGGCAACAGTCCAGCTGAAACCACTGCAAAGCGTTCCGAGTGTGTATGGCGTTAGCGATATTGACATTGCACATATCTCTTCTACGTGATTGACTGATTTTAACGTTTTGAGAATATCAAATTTCGTTGATTAGAATAAGTACACCAATGGCCCGAGCAAATCGCCATAGTAATCCGTACCACCCATAGCGAAGGGAAGCTTTGTGTATTTTGCGAAGTTCCGCTATTGGCACTCAACAGACGTAATGCACTTCAGCGCCTAATGGCGGCAAAGGCCGAGTTGCCGACCTACGAAGGATTTCCTAGATTGGCCGCTTTGTTTTCAATAAGCAGCCAAATTACTTCCATTTGACATCAGACGGCTTCGTGTCGAAAGTGACGATTAGGAGTCATGGTGTCATCTGACAGCTATTGGCAGAAAAGCCGTCGTTAAAAATGACTCTTCTGCCAGGTGACCCCATGCAAAATCAGCCCTACCCTGCGCTGTGTCAGTTAAACCTGTGCTATCCGAAACTGCGCGATAGAAGCCAGGGCATGATTTCCGCTGATGTCGGGCGTAATGTTCAACTCCAGAACGGTCACGCCGCTCAGGTGAACGTCGTGATGCTCGGTTTCCGACGTTGCTCCGGAAGGGCTGAAATTCCATTGCTGCCTGGCGATGTGCTGAAATGACCGGCCCCCATCGGGAGACCAGCGCAAGTCATATTCCTGGGTGCGTTGAAGTTCCGGCTCAATGAAACTGAGATAAATTTGCGCAATATCTTGCGCGGCAGCAAATATCAGCCGGATCGTCTGCTTGCCCGGCTCTGCAGCACGCCACCCCGTACCATCGGGCAGCAATGCAGCCTCAATCGGGTGTGCGGCGTCTTCAGAAGTGATTTCCACTTCCACCAAATCGGTCACGTCCAGCCAGTTTTTCTGCATGGATGCATCCACGGGTTGTGTCTTTCCGATCAGTCGTTTTTTCAATTATTTACTCCGGGTTTCTTGCCAGATGTGATGGAAGCGCCATCAAGTCGCTGTCACAAATTTACAAAGTAGAACCTGAGAAACAGCCAGGCAAAGACGGCAGCAGCAACCAGAAGGGCGCTATCCATTCTTCAATCCAGGATCATTTTAGGCATTTTCATCGAGTCGGCTGCGCAGTCATCTGATGTCCGTACCATGAAAAGCCGGGCCGGGAGCGCGCTGATCTCCTGTGTGGCAGTTTACTCCATCCAAAGGCTTCTGGCCGGTGGCTTTCCCTTGGCTGGCTGATCGCATCAGGAAGGGTGAGGGTGTCATGGATTTCCGTGTCTGAAGTGTCCTTCTTCGCGTGTAAGGTCTGGAGGTGCCGAGAGTGAAGTGATCATTACCGGCTGCTTTTGACATGCGGCTGGCGTGCGTGATAAAAGTGGCTCCATCCATTTTGCGAGCACCTGCTCCATGTCCCAATGTTGCGATCACGATAGTTTCCGTTTTCCTCCGCAGGGCGGAATCGGCATCCCCAGGACGGGACAATTCAACGGTGATGCATTCGAACAGGCGGTGTCGGATATGCTCAGCGCCTGTGGCGTTTCACCGGATGCTGCGCATACCGGCAAGACAGCGAAGCGGGTGCGTGAATTGTGGGAGAAGCGCCTGCTGGGGGGGTATGACCTTGACCCGGCCGGCGTGCTGGGTGAGGGGTTCGAAGACACCAGGGAAGACATGGTGGTGGTACGCGGCATTGCCGTGCATGGGGTCTGCCCTCACCATCTGGTGCCCTTCCGGGGCGTGGCGCATGTGGCCTATATCCCCGGCGGCCGTCTGCACGGCTTCGGACGCATAGCCCGACTGGTGGATGCCATCGGCCATCGCTTTACTTATCAGGAATGGATGACGCGTGATATTGCCGAAGCGCTGGTGAGCTTCGGTCATGCGAAAGGTGCTGCGTGCGTGATCGAGGCTGAGCAGTTGTGCCTGCTCCTGGGCGAGGACCGGCGAGGTGACGAACGCGTCTATACGCAAGCCTTCACCGGATGTTTTCGGGAGAGTGAGCACTTGCGCATGGAGTTCCTGCGCGCGATCCCGGGAAGCGCGGTCTAGAGCGTTTCAGGCGCTGGGCCGGACTCGAACAATGATGTCCACGCCTTCTGTCACCAGCCCCGGAGGCAGTTGAGGGAGGCCGGTCAGGCCGAAGTCCTCGACATCGATATCGGTCAGTTCGCCGGTAGCGGTATTGTAGAAATGGTGATGAGGGCAGGTATTGGGGTCGTAAAAAACCTTGCTCGGATCCACGATCACTTCGCGGATCATTTTCTTGTCCAGAAACAGGTTGAGCGTGTTGTACACCGTGGCCTTGGAAGTTTCGCTATGCTTGGCGTTGGCGATGGACATCACCTGATCCGCACACAGGTGTTCATGGTGTGAAAACAGCGCATATGCAATTTCTATCCGCTGGTGGGTGGGGTTGATGCCATGCTGGCGCAGTAGCTCAACCATGTTGTCGCGTGTATATTCAGTCGATCTCATAGTGAAAATTCTACCCAAAGGATTGGACCATGTCTAATTCTTTACTTATCTGTAACAATTAACCTTGATTTGTCTCAAGTTTGCCCTTATGTGCAACAAAATAATGAATTAGTTTCTGGAGAGCCCATGCCCTATTATGTTTTTAAAATGACGACTTTTCCCTTCAAGCAGTTCGAGTTTGCTGGTCAGTTCGATGCTTTCAAGGAAGCGAGTGCTCACGCCAAGAATCTGCGTCAGGATCTTGCGGCAGATCCCAAAGTATCGATCAAGGTCATGTTTGGCGAGAACCAGTTGCAGGCCGAGGACGTATTGAATCAGGAGCGCGAACCTCAGCCCATGACTGGTGAGGATTATTAGGCAGTGCTGAACGAAGGCGCATATAAAGCCACCTATGACGAGAAGGTGAGGCTCTCGTGCCCGTTCGAGAAGGCCATTCTGAGCCGATGTGCCGAATGTGACCAGGCGCGTAAACTGAGTATTGCTGAACGCGAGGCGGTCGCTTGCGGGGCAATGGCGGCGCGCGAGAATTGCCTGACGCTGCATGGTCTGCTGCATCAGAATGCCGCGTTTGCGCTCAGAACCACTCACCCGGATGCGCCCTTGCCGCATGCCAAGGAAATCAAGGTTCAGTGCGGTGGCTTGCTGGGAATTCAGCGCTTGTTTGATCAGGAAGCTGCTTTGGCCGCAAATATACATGCGCTGACAGGTGAAATTCAGAACCGCTTCGGGGCTTTGCAGGAAGTGCCCTATCAGGAGGTGGTTAAGGAAATCGCTGCCTATGAGGGGCGACGCAGGCGTTAAAATCCGGGCGGATTTTTGTGGCTCATCTTTGATAAATGGCCATGATGCTTTTGAGCTCCGACAGGACGACACGAACTTCGTCGCTGCTCAGGTCAAGTGTTTCCGTAACGGCCTGGCGTTGTTCCAGTGCGCAGATCATCTCCAGTACATCCGTACATCCTTTCTGGCAAACCTGTTCTACGCAATGTTGAACTTTGTTTTGATTCATGAATATAAACTCTGAGTGGCTTTGGCCGGGATCGAGAATTTGACCGCATAAGCCTTAAACGGTACCATGCGCGCTTTTCGTGAACAAGGGGCAAGGGATGCGCGAGAAACTGGTCGCAGGTAACTGGAAGATGCACGGCAGCTTGAGCGAGAACAAGGCGCTGCTGGATGCCATGATTCCTCAACTGGCTGATTTGAGCCGCGCTTCCTGTGCGGTATGTGTTCCCTTTCCTTATCTTTTTCAGGCCCAGGCCGCCCTCCAGGATAGCAATATTGCCTGGGGCGCGCAGAACATGAGTCAGCAGGAAAAAGGCGCCTACACTGGTGAAGTGTCGGCTTCCATGCTGCTGGATTTTGGTTGCAAATACGTCCTTGTCGGCCACTCCGAGCGTCGCGCCCTGTACGGCGAGGATGATGCAACGGTGGCTGCCAAATTTGTCGCCGCCCAGAAGGCAGGCCTGACGCCTATCCTGTGCGTGGGCGAGACGCTGGACGAGCGCGAAGGCAATATCACCGAGCAGGTTGTGGCACGTCAGATCGACGCCGTGCTGGCGGTGGCGGGCGTTGCTGCACTGGCTGATTCTATCCTTGCTTACGAGCCCGTCTGGGCGATTGGCACCGGAAAAACCGCCTCGCCGGAGCAGGCGCAGGCGGTGCATGCGTTCATTCGCAGCAAGGTTGCCGCCGCCAGTGCCGAGGTTGCCGCTGGGTTGGTGATCCAGTATGGGGGTAGCGTAAAGGCTGCCAATGCGGCACAATTGTTCTCTATGCCTGATATTGATGGCGGTTTGATCGGCGGCGCCGCGCTCAGTGCGGACGAGTTTGTTGCGATTTGCCGCGCTGCCCAGCAGGGCTAATTTAGATTTAAGAAGGTTCTTGTTTAAATGGAAACAGTCGTTTGGGTTGTTCATGTGCTGGCTGCACTGGGTGTTGTTGGCCTGGTGTTGATGCAGCACGGTAAAGGTGCTGACATGGGCGCCGCTTTTGGTAGCGGCGCATCGGGTAGCCTGTTCGGCTCGACGGGTTCGGCAAATTTCCTTAGTCGCGCTACTGCGATTCTGGCCGCGGTCTTTTTTGCGACCAGCCTGACCCTGACTTATTTCTCCGGGGCTAAAAGCAAGCCGGCGGGGGTGATGGAAAGCCAGAAGCAGGTGTTGCCGGTCAGTCAACCTGCCGCCCCGGTTGGCCCAGGTTCGAAAGCCAAGGATATTCCGAACTAAAAAATGTTTTGATGCGCTATCTGGCGGCATCAGCTCTAAATGTAATGCCGATGTGGTGAAATTGGTAGACACGCTATCTTGAGGGGGTAGTGGCGAAAGCCGTAGCAGTTCGAGTCTGCTCATCGGCACCATATAATTAATTTATACATGTATAAATTGTGATGTATAATAAGCGCGGTTTATGAAGGTGTATTTTGACTTGGTTTGAAACCTTGCGCAGTGCTGGATTTGGGTGCGCAAGTTTTTTAGGGCCTCCCTTATGAATCGTTGCACTATTCGCGGAGCTGCAGAATGTTGGAAAACTATTTTCCAATCCTGATGTTTGTTGCAGTGGGTCTTCTTGTCGGTGTTGGCCCTATGGTGGCGGGATTCGTTCTTGCTCCTCATCGCCCTGACAGCGAAAAACTTTCTCCCTACGAATGCGGCTTTGAAGCCTTCGAAGATGCGCGCATGAAGTTCGATGTGCGTTATTACCTCGTCGCAATTCTGTTCATTCTTTTCGATCTTGAAATTGCCTTTCTATTTCCATGGGCTGTGGTGCTCGAGGAAATTGGCTTGTTCGGCTATGTGGCCATGGTGATCTTTCTTGGCATCCTGGTGGTGGGCTTCATTTACGAGTGGAAGAAGGGAGCCCTCGAGTGGGAATAGACGGCGTCTTCGAAAAGGGTTTTGTTACGACCACCCTTGATACGGTCATCAACTATACGCGCACCGGTTCCCTGTGGCCCATGACGTTCGGTCTGGCCTGCTGCGCGGTGGAAATGATGCAGGCGGGTGCTTCGCGTTACGATCTGGACCGCTTCGGGATCGTGTTTCGCCCTAGCCCGCGCCAGTCCGATGTGATGATCGTGGCGGGAACCCTGACCAACAAGATGGCACCCGCTTTGCGCAAGGTATATGACCAGATGGCGGAGCCACGCTGGGTGGTGTCGATGGGATCCTGCGCCAACGGCGGTGGTTACTACCATTATTCGTACTCGGTGGTGCGTGGTTGCGACCGCATTGTTCCGGTCGATGTGTATGTACCGGGCTGCCCGCCCACAGCAGAAGCCCTGTTGTACGGACTGATCCAGCTGCAAAGCAAGATTCGCCGTACCAATACCATCGCACGTTAAAGAAAAACAAGAGATCAAATTCATGAATGCTTTTCTACAAGGCCTTGCCAGTTCGCTGCAGACAGCGCTTGCCGGAAAAACATTTGCGCTTACCGAGCGTCTGGATGAATTGACGCTGGTGGTCCAGGACACAGATTGGCTCTCCACGGCGCAGATTTTGCGTGACCACCCTGAATTGCGCTTCGAACAACTGGTCGATGTGTGCGGGTTGGATTACCGTGACTACGCAGACGGGAAATGGGAAGGGCGGCGTTTTGCGGCGGTCTATCATCTGTTGTCAGTCAGTCTCAACCAGCGTGTGCGAGTGCGTGTATTTGCTTCGGATGATGAATTCCCGTTGCTGGATTCGGTCATGAATCTATGGTCGGCAGCTGACTGGTATGAGCGCGAAGCATTCGATCTGTATGGCATCGTTTTTAATGGTCATAACGACATGCGCCGCATCCTGACGGATTATGGCTTTGTCGGGCATCCGTTCAGAAAGGATTTCCCGCTTTCCGGTAATGTGGAAATGCGTTATGACCCTGATCAGCACCGCGTGATTTACCAGCCTGTGACGGTTGAAGAGCGGGTGCTGGTGCCGCGTACCATCCGTGAGGACAGTTACAGTGCCTGAAATCAGAAATTACACGCTTAACTTCGGCCCGCAGCACCCCGCCGCGCATGGTGTGCTGCGTATGGTGCTTGAGCTGGATGGTGAGGTCGTCATGCGGGCCGACCCGCATATCGGTCTGCTGCACCGCGGTACGGAAAAGCTGGCTGAGCACAAGACTTTCCTGCAGTCGGTTCCCTACATGGATCGTCTCGATTACGTATCCATGATGAGCAACGAACACGCTTATGTGATGGCGATCGAGAAGCTGCTGCAGCTAGAAGTGCCAATCCGGGCCCAGTATATCCGTGTCCTGTTCGACGAAATGACCCGCATCCTCAATCATTTGCTGTGGATTGGCGCACATGCACTCGACGTCGGTGCGATGACCATGTTTCTCTATGCGTTCCGTGAACGCGAGGACCTGATGGATTGTTACGAAGCGGTGTCTGGCGCGCGCCTGCACGCAGCCTACTATCGTCCGGGCGGCGTGTATCGCGACCTGCCTGACAGCATGCCGCAATACGATCTGGCGAAAATGCCCAAGCATAACGCCAGTGACATCAAGTTCATGAATTCGAACCGGCAGGGTTCAATGCTGGATTTCATTGATGATTTCTGTCAGCGCTTTCCGACATATGTAGATGAGTATGAAACCCTGCTGACGGACAACCGGATCTGGAAGCAGCGCACGGTAGGTATTGGCGTGATAAGTCCGGAACGGGCGCTGGCCAAGGGCCTGACCGGGCCGATGTTGCGCGGTTCCGGCCTGGCCTGGGATGTCCGCAAGCAGCAACCCTACGAGGTTTACGACCGGCTGGATTTCGATATTCCAGTGGGTGTGAACGGTGACAGTTATGACCGCTATCTGGTGCGCATGGAAGAAATGCGTCAGTCCAACCGTATCATGAAACAGTGCGTGGAGTGGTTGCGCAAGAATCCTGGCCCGGTAATCACGGAAAACCACAAGGTGGCGCCACCCAGCCGTGAAGCAATGAAGTCGAACATGGAAGAGCTGATTCATCACTTCAAGCTTTTCAGCGAGGGGATGCATGTTCCGGAAGGCGAGGCTTACTGTGCGGTTGAACACCCCAAAGGCGAGTTCGGAATTTACCTGGTTTCGGATGGCGCCAACAAACCCTACCGCCTGAAAATCCGCGCTCCGGGATTTGCCCATATGCAGGCCATGGACGAAATGGCGCGCGGCCACATGATTGCCGACGTGGTGACCATCATGGGAACGATGGATATCGTTTTCGGTGAAATTGATCGATAAGAGCTGAAATGTTAAGCCCAGAATCCACTGCCAGAATAGACCGCGAAATTGCCAAATATCCAGCTGACCAGAAACAGTCGGCGGTGATGTCTGCGTTGCGCATTGCCCAGGACGAACTCGGCTGGTTGTCTCCGGAAACCATGGATTTCGTGGCGGTCTATCTCGGTATGCCCACCGTTGCGGTCTATGAGGTGGCTTCTTTCTACAACATGTATGACTTGAAGCCGGTCGGAAAATACAAGATCACTGTCTGCAGCAATCTTTCCTGCACCCTGATGGGTGCGGGCGGCGTGGTAGAGCATTTGCAGAATAAGCTCGGTATCGGGTTTGGCGAAACGACCGGCGATGGGCGCTATACCCTGAAAGAGGGCGAGTGCATGGGCGCTTGCGGTGATGGTCCGCTGTTCCTGATCAATAACAAACGCATGTATGGTTCTCTTTCTGGCGAGAAAGTGGATCAGATACTGGCGGAGCTCGAATAATGGCAAACGAAGTCATCTTTCACTCCATTCATCAGCCCGAGTCGTGGAAACTGTCCAGTTACCTCGCCACGGGGGGGTACGAGACGCTCAAGAAAGTCGTGACCGAAAAGGTTTCGGCAGAAGAGATTATCAGCCAGGTCAAAACTTCGGCGCTGCGCGGTCGCGGCGGCGCAGGCTTTCCTACCGGCTTGAAGTGGAGCTTCATGCCGCGCCATTTCGAGGGCGACAAATATATCGTCTGCAATACGGACGAGGGTGAGCCAGGCACTTTCAAGGACCGCGACATTATTCGCTTCAACCCTCATCAACTGATCGAGGGTATGGCGATTGCTGCCTATACCATGGGCGTGAAGGTGGGCTACAACTATATCCACGGCGAGATATGGGAAGCCTACGAACGCTTCGAGGAGGCGCTGGAAGAAGCCCGCGTTGCCGGCTTCCTTGGCGATAATCTTTTTGGCACCGATTTCAGTTTCAATCTTCATGCGCATCATGGCTACGGCGCCTATGTATGCGGCGAAGAGACCGCTCTGCTTGAATCCATCGAAGGCAAGAAAGGGCAGCCGCGCTTCAAGCCGCCTTTCCCTGCGAGCTTCGGCCTCTATGGCAAGCCCACTACCATCAACAACACCGAAACCTTCGCCAGCATCCCCTATATCATCCGGCACGGCGGGCAGAAGTTTCTCGAACTGGGCAAGCCCAATAATGGCGGCACCAAGATATTTTCCGTGTCGGGCCATGTCAACAAGCCGGGTAATTTTGAAATCGGTATGGGTACGCCTTTCTCCGAACTGCTTGAAATGGCGGGTGGCGTACGTAACGGCCACAAGCTGAAAGCGGTCATTCCCGGGGGTTCATCGGTACCAGTGGTGCCGGGTGAGATCATGATGGATCTGACCATGGATTACGATTCCATCGCCAAGGCGGGGTCCTTCCTGGGCGCGGGGTCGGTGATCGTGATGGACGAAACAGTATGCATGGTGAAAGCGCTGGAACGCCTGTCCTACTTCTATTTTGAAGAGTCCTGCGGCCAGTGTACGCCGTGCCGCGAGGGGACTGGCTGGCTGTATCGCGTTATTCATCGCATCGAAAACGGGCAGGGTCGACCAGAAGATCTGGATCTGCTCGCCAGCGTGACCCAGAATATTTCCGGGCGCACTATCTGCGCCCTGGGCGATGCAGCAGCAATGCCGGTACAGGGCATGCTGAAGCATTATCGCAATGAATTCGAATATCACATCGAGCACAAAAAGTGCATGGTGTGAGCCGCTAAACTTTTAAAACGATACTAAAAATGGCGCATATCGAAATTGATGGCAGGCAACTGGAAGTAAAAGACGGCAGCACCGTAATGGATGCAGCACGTCAGGCCGGGATTTATATTCCGCATTTCTGCTATCACAATAAACTTACCATCGCGGCCAATTGCCGGATGTGCCTGGTGCAGGTTGAAAAGGCGCCCAAGCCGCTTCCTGCCTGTGCGACGCCGGTTACTGAAGGCATGAAGGTGCTGACCCGTTCAGAATATGCCATTCGTGCCCAGAAGAGTGTGATGGAGTTTCTGCTGATTAACCATCCGCTCGATTGCCCGATCTGCGATCAGGGTGGCGAGTGCCAGTTGCAGGATCTGGCCGTGGGTTATGGCGACGTCTCCTCCCGCTATCAGGAAGAAAAGCGGGTGGTCGGCAACAAGGAACTGGGCCCGCTGATTTCCACTGACATGACGCGGTGCATTCATTGCACGCGTTGCGTACGCTTTGGCCAGGAAATCGCCGGCATCATGGAACTGGGTCAGGCAGGGCGCGGCGAGCACTCCGAAATCATGCCTTTTGTCGAGCGCACGGTGAATTCCGAACTGTCCGGCAATATGATTGACCTGTGCCCGGTAGGCGCGCTGACCAGCAAACCGTTCCGTTATACCGCACGTGCCTGGGAACTGACCCGCCGGGCGTCAATCAGTCCGCACGACAGTTTGGGTTCCAATCTTGCAGTACATGTAAAGAACAATCGCGTGATGCGCGTTACGCCACGCGACAACGAGGCTATCAATGAATGCTGGCTGTCCGACAAGGATCGCTATTCCTATGAGGCCCTGAATTCCGGACAGCGCCTCACCCAGCCCATGATCAAGCGTGACGGTGAGTGGCAGGAATGCGACTGGCAGACGGCCCTGGAATTTGTCGCCAATGGCCTGAAACGCATTCGCGATGACCACGGCCCGGCCCAGATCGGTGCGCTGGCGACACCGCACAGCACGCTGGAAGAGCTGTATCTGATGCAGAAACTGGTACGCGGCCTGGGTAGCGGCAACGTTGACCACCGTACACGTCAGGCCGATTTCTCTGCCGATGGCGCCATGCAGGGTGCGTCGTGGCTGGGACAAAGCATTGCTTCGTTGTCGGAACTGGACCGCGTGCTGGTGGTGGGCAGCAACCTGCGCAAGGATCATCCATTGCTCGCGCATCGCCTGCGCCAGGGCGTGAAGGCCGGTGCAGAGTTGAATCTGCTGAATCCAGTCGATGATGACCTGCTGTGCAAGGTGGCAAACAGGCTGATCGTTGCACCTGCGGAAATGCAGAATGCTTTGGCACAGGTGCTTAAGGCGCTTGCGGAAATCAAGCAGGTCACAGTGCCGAAGAGCGTCGCTGGCATAACTGTTTCTTCATCTGCGCAATCCATGGCTGCCAGTCTGGCTGCAGGTAACAAAAAAGCCGTATTGCTGGGAAATCTGGCGCAGCATCACCCGCATTACGCCGGCCTGTATGTGCTCGCGCAGGAAATTGCGAACATGTCGGGCGCCACGCTGGGTGTCCTGGGTGAAGCCGCAAACAGTGTTGGCGCCTGTCTTGCCGGGGCGGTGCCTTTTGTCGGTGCCATGGGAAAACCCGCAACAGTGGGAATGAATGCCGCCGAAATGCTGCGTGAACCACGCATGGCTTACTTGCTGCTGAATACCGAAATTGAGCTGGACTGCCATGATCCGCAACTTGCATCGGCAGCAATGGAAAAAGCCGAACTGGTCGTTGCCCTGAGCGCCTATCGCCATCAGGCCGCTAATTATGCAGACGTGATGCTGCCAATTGCGCCGTTTGCCGAGACATCCGGAACGTTCGTGAACACTGAAGGGCGCGCCCAGGGTTTTAACGCAGTCGTCAAGCCGCAGGGAGAAACCCGTCCAGCCTGGAAGGTGATGCGCGTGCTGGGCAATATGTTCAATCTGAACGGTTTTGATTTCAACAGCTCCGAAGATGTGCGCGCCGAGATTCTGGGTACTGGTGACGCAGCAGCGCAGGCCGCATGCGGCAATCAGTTGCAGGGCATGAACGAGATCAGTCTGGCTGCGGCTGGCAACGGGGTGCAGCGTATTGCCGAAGTGCCGATATATCAGGCGGATGCCCTGGTTCGCCGGGCGGATTCTCTGCAGCGCACAGCAGATGGGGCTGCGCCGGAAGTCTCGATGAATGGCGCATTGATGGCCCAGCTGCATCTTGAAAATGGCGCAATGGCCCTTGTGCGCCAGGGTGCGGGAAGCGCAGTCATGCGTGTCCGGCTCGATGACAAACTTCCGCCGGGTTGTGCCCGGGTTCCGGCATCGCATCCACTGACGGCCGGTCTTGGCGCGATGTTTGGTGAAATTGTGGTAGAGAAGGCCTGATCCGATGGAATTCTTTCAATCCTTGTTGGGCCCTGCATGGCCAGTAGTGTGGACGCTGGTGAAAATCGTCGTCATCGTCGGCCCCCTGCTTCTGGCAGTGGCCTATGTCACGTATGCGGAACGCAAGGTGATCGGCTACATGCAGGTGCGTATCGGCCCCAACCGCGTTGGTCCACTGGGTCTGCTGCAGCCGATTGCGGACGGTGTGAAGCTGATGATGAAGGAAATCATCATCCCCAGCAGCGCCAACAAAAAACTGTTCCTGCTCGGGCCGGTCCTGGCGATGGCGCCTGCATTGGCTGCCTGGGCCGTGGTGCCATTTTCGCCGGAACTGGTGCTGGCGAATATCGACGCCAGCCTGCTTTACATCATGGCAATCACTTCCATGGGTGTTTACGGGATCGTGCTGGCGGGCTGGGCATCCAACTCGAAATACCCTTTCCTCGGCGCCATGCGCTCCGCGGCACAGATCGTGTCTTATGAAATTGCCATGGGTTTTGCCCTGGTAGGCGTGCTGATGGCGGCGCAAAGTCTCAATCTGGTTGAAATCGTCAATGCGCAGAAGGGTTCCACCTTTTTCAGCTGGTACTGGCTGCCCTTGTTTCCGCTGTTTGTGGTGTACCTGATTTCCTCCGTGGCTGAAATCAATCGCGCACCATTCGACGTGGCTGAAGGTGAATCCGAAATCGTCGGTTTTCATGCCGAGTATTCGGGCATGGCATTTGCGGTCTTTTTCCTTGCCGAATATGCAAACATGATCCTGGTTGCTACGCTGTCGGCGCTGATGTTCCTGGGCGGCTGGTTGCCTCTATTCGATGTTGCGCCCTTTAACTGGATTCCCGGATTTCTTCTGGCTGATCGCGAAAATCTGTTTCGTGCTGTTCCTGTTCCTGTGGTTCCGGGCAACTTTCCCCCGCTACCGTTACGACCAGATCATGCGCCTGGGCTGGAAGGTGTTCATCCCGGTAACGCTGATATGGATGCTGGTGATTGGCGGCATGATGCAGACCCCGCTGGGTTATTTGTTCCACTGAAGAGCAAGACTAAATAGAAATGATGAAAAGCCTTAATGCATTCTTCAAGAGTCTGCTCCTGATCGAGCTGCTTCAGGGTATGGCTGTGACCGGACGTTATTTGTTCGCGCGCAAGATTACCGTGCAGTTTCCAGAGGAGCGCACGCCGATGTCGCCACGCTTCCGCGGCCTTCACGCCCTGCGGCGCTACCCCAATGGCGAGGAGCGCTGCATTGCATGCAAGCTGTGCGAAGCGGTTTGCCCGGCCATGGCGATCCAGATTGACATGGAAGAGCGTGCTGATGGTACCCGGCGTACCACGCGCTACGATATTGATCTGACCAAGTGCATCTTTTGTGGATTCTGCGAAGAGTCGTGCCCGGTGGATTCCATTGTAGAGACCCGGATTTTTGATTACCACGGCGAGAAACGTGGCGATCTTTACTACACCAAACAGATGCTGCTGGCAGTGGGCGACAAGCATGAAGCGCAAATCGCCAGTGACAGAGCCGCAGATGCGAAATACCGCTAGTTTTTTGACAGGATTCAGTTAATGAATGCGCAAGCACTAATTTTTTATTTTTTTGCCGCGATACTGCTGTTCGCTGCAGCACGCGTGGTGACTGCGCGCAATCCGGTGCACTCCGCACTGTATCTGGTGTTGTCTTTTTTTACCGCGGCAGCACTGTGGCTCATGCTGCAGGCAGAATTTCTCGCCATTGTGCTGGTGCTGGTTTACGTGGGAGCCGTAATGGTGCTGTTCCTGTTCGTGGTGATGATGCTGGATATCAATTTCGACACCTTGCGCGAGGGATTCTGGAAAAACCTGCCATTTGCGCTGACGGTGGCAATTCTGATGGCCGTCGAAATGGTCGTGGTGCTTGCCGGTCGTGATTTCTGGGCAAATGGCAGCGGAAATGCGCCTGTCATTCATGGGCCTGAATACAGCAACACCAAGGAACTGGGTCGCCTGATCTACACCGAATATGTATACCCGTTCGAAATCGCTGCTGTCATTCTTCTGGTGGCGATTGTGGCGGCTATTGCGCTTACCCTGCGTCGCCGCAAGGATACGAAATTTCAGGATCAGGCCGAGCAGATCGCGGTGCGCCGCAATGATCGCCTACGCATCATTCCCGTGCCTGCAGACACCAAGCTGATGAAGAAGCCGGAAGCTGCCCCGCAAACGGAGCAACCATCTTGAGGAACCACTCGTGCTGACTTTATCCCACTATCTGGTACTGGGTGCCATTCTGTTTCACCATCAGCGTGCTGGGGATTTTCCTTAATCGCAAGAATGTGATCGTCCTGCTTATGGCCATCGAACTGATGCTGCTGGCAGTGAACATGAATTTTGTCGCGTTCTCTCATTATCTCAATGATACGGCGGGCCAGGTTTTTGTCTTCTTCATTCTGACTGTGGCAGCCGCAGAAGCCGCCATCGGCCTGGCGATTCTGGTGGTGCTGTTCCGCAATCTGCGTACGATCAACGTGCAGGATCTGGATCATTTGAAAGGGTAATGGGGATGAGGCGGGGAGTGGGAGCAATGTTTGCCCTGCGCCTCACATCTAAACCCCTCACCAAAATTTATGACTGAAATGCAAAAACTTTATCTGCTCGTGCCGCTGGCCCCCCTGGTCGGGGCGGTAATCGCCGGCCTGTTTGGCAAGATGATTGGCCGCTCGCTGTCACATTGGGTCACGATTGCTGGCGTCGCGGTTTCCTTTATCGCGTCCGTTGTGATTTTTCAGGATGTGCTGGCAGGGCATACCTTTAACGGCAGCGTCTATACCTGGCTGATTTCAGGCGAAATGCGGTTTGAAGTCGGCTTCCTGATCGACAGGCTGTCCGCCCTGATGATGGTGGTGGTGACCTTTGTATCGCTTATGGTCCATATCTACACCATCGGCTACATGGCAGAAGATCCCGGTTATCAGCGTTTCTTCAGCTATATCTCGCTGTTTACCTTTTCCATGCTGATGCTGGTGATGAGCAACAACTTCCTGCAGCTTGTTCTTCGGCTGGGAAGCGGTGGGCCTGGTTTCCTATCTGCTGATCGGTTTCTGGTATACCAAACCCACGGCCATCTATGCCAATCTGAAAGCTTTTCTGGTCAATCGTGTCGGCGACTTTGGCTTCCTGCTGGGGATCGGCATGGTACTGGCGTATTTCGGTACGCTGGATTACGCCGCAGTCTTTGCACTGGCACCGGAAATGGCCGGGCATAGTATCAGCCTGCTGCCGGGTGAAACCTGGAGCCTGCTGACGGTCATATGCATCCTGCTGTTCATTGGCGCCATGGGCAAATCGGCGCAGTTTCCGCTGCATGTCTGGCTGCCAGACTCCATGGAAGGCCCGACCCCGATTTCTGCCCTGATTCATGCTGCAACCATGGTCACGGCCGGTATTTTCATGGTGTCGCGCATGTCGCCGCTGTTCGAACTGTCTGAAACGGCGCTCTCCTTTGTTATCGTGATTGGTGCCATCACCGCGCTGTTCATGGCGCTGGTGGCGATCGTGCAGACCGATATCAAACGCGTGGTTGCCTATTCCACGCTCTCGCAACTGGGCTACATGACTGTGGCACTGGGCGCGTCAGCCTATTCTGCTGCCATGTTCCATCTCATGACTCACGCCTTCTTCAAGGCGGTGCTGTTTCTGGGTGCCGGTTCGGTGATCATCGCCATGCATCACCAGCAGGACATGCGCTATATGGGTGGACTGCGCAAATATCTGCCCATCACTTATCTGACCGTCCTGATCGGTGCCATCGCCAATGCCGGGCTGCCGCCATTTGCCGGATTCTTCTCCAAAGATTCGATTATTGAGGCCGTTGCGCATTCGCATATCCCCGGGGCGGGCTTTGCCTACATTGCGATTCTCGCGGGTGTATTTATCGGTGGCTTCTATTCCTTCCGGCTGGTGTTCTTCACATTTCATGGCGAAGAGCGTTTCCGTCATGCGCCTTCTGCTGGACATGGCCATCACGATGATCACGGCCACCACGGCGCGGCCGAGCCACACGAATCTCCGTGGGTCGTGACCTTGCCCTTGCTGCTGCTGGCGATTCCATCCGTGGCAGCGGGCTGGCTGATCGGGCCGATGCTCTTCGGCAATTATTTTGGCGACACGATTTATATTTCCCCAGACCATCAGGGCATGGCGCACCTGGCAGAAGCATTCCATGGCGTAGGGGCAATGATGGTGCATGCCCTGGGTACGCTGCCTTTCTGGCTTGCTGTCAGTGGCGCGGGGACGGCCTGGTACCTGTATATCCTTCGCCCGGATCTGCCGGGGGTGATCAAAGCCAGATTCAGCCTGATTTCCTCCATTCTCGAGAATAAATACGGTCTTGATACCTTCAACGACTTTTTCTTTGCTGGCGGAGCGCGGCTGCTCGGACGCTCCTTCTGGAAAGTGGGTGATGTCTGGCTGATTGACGGTTTGCTTGTAAATGGCACAGCGCGCCTGGTGGGCTGGTTTTCCGCGCTGATCCGGCACGCGCAGTCCGGTTACATTTACCACTACGCCTTTGCCATGATCATTGGTGTGTTTTTGATGATCTCGCTATTCGTTAGATGATGAGACTGAGTGATTTAGGGAAGTTATGAGCGAAGGTTCGACATTGTTAAGCTGGGTGATCTGGTTGCCAATCGTGGCAGGCCTGCTGGTGCTCGCCACAGGTAGTGACCGTAATGCACCGATTGCCCGCATTATTGCCCTGATTGGTGCTGCCGCCAATGTGCTGATCAGCATTCCGCTTTTTACAGGCTTCAATCGCCTGACCAGTGACATGCAGTTTGTCGAGCTGGCGCCGTGGATTGAGACCTTCAATATTCACTACCATCTTGGTGTGGATGGCATATCTGTGCTGTTTATCCTGCTGACGACCTTTACCACCCTGCTGGTGGTCATTGCCGGCTGGAAAGTAATCGAAAAGAAAGTGTCGCAGTACATGGCGGCCTTCCTGATCATGTCCGGCTTGATGATCGGTGTTTTCTCAGCCCTGGATGCAATATTGTTCTACGTTTTCTGGGAAGCCATGCTGATCCCGATGTTCATCGCCATCGGCGTATGGGGTGGACCGAACCGGGTGTACGCAGCAGTCAAGTTCTTCCTCTACACCTTGCTGGGCTCGTTGCTGATGCTGGTTGCCTTCATTTACTTGTATCACAGGTCGGGTGGCAGTTTCAGTATCCTTGATTTCCACAGACTGCCGCTTGATCTGAATGTGCAGATTCTGCTGTTTATCGCCTTCTTTACCGCATTTGCGGTCAAAGTGCCAATGTTCCCGGTTCATACCTGGCTGCCGGATGCTCACGTTGAAGCACCGACGGGCGGTTCTGTGGTGCTGGCCGCAATCATGTTGAAGCTTGGCGCCTACGGTTTCCTGCGTTTTTCGTTGCCCATCCTGCCTGACGCAAGCCATGCCATGTCCGGGTTCATGATTACGCTGTCCCTGATAGCGGTGGTTTATATCGGCCTGGTGGCGCTGGCGCAAAGCGACATGAAAAAACTGATCGCTTACTCCTCCATTTCGCATATGGGTTTTGTGACGCTGGGCTTCTTCATTTTCAACGATATGGGTATGGAAGGCGCGCTGGTGCAGATGATTTCCCATGGCTTCATATCCGCTGCGATGTTTCTTTGCGTGGGCGTCATGTATGACCGCATGCATTCACGCAACATCGCTGATTATGGCGGCGTGGTGAACAGGATGCCCAAGTTTGCGGCTTTGTTCATGCTTTTTGCCATGGCGAATGCAGGCTTGCCGGGTACCAGCGGTTTCGTGGGCGAGTTCATGGTGATCCTGGCTGCGGTCAAGGTTAACTTCTGGTATGGCTTCCTGGCCGCAACGACACTGATTTTTGGCGCTGCCTATACATTGTGGATGTACAAGCGTGTGGTATTCGGACCTGTGGCAAATGCAAAGGTTGATAAGTTGACTGACATCAACAACCGGGAATTCCTTGTGCTGGGCGTACTGGCCATTGCAGTACTCGGAATGGGTCTCTATCCCCTGCCCTTTACCGAAGTGATGCACGCCTCGGTCAATAATCTGCTTGCCCACGTGGCGCAAAGTAAACTTTAAAGGGCCGTTTCATGACTTTTCCCATGCCCAACCTGACCCCCGCACTGCCAGAGATTTTTGTTCTGGTCATGGTTTCGTTGATTCTCATTATTGACCTGTTTCTTTCGGCCAAGAACCGTTTTATTACCTATGCCCTGACACAGATCACCCTGCTGGGGGCGGCCTGGATTACGGTTTCAACCCATGGCGCCGCACCGCAATACACCTTCAGCAACATGTTCGTGGATGATGCCATGAGCGATGTGCTCAAGTTGATGAGCTATCTTGCCGTGTCCGTGGTGCTGGTTTATTCCCGTACCTACATCAGCCTGCGCGGCTTGTTCCGTGGTGAATTTTTCACGCTCGTGCTGTTTGCGTTGCTGGGAATGATGGTCATGATCTCCGCCAATCATTTCCTGGTGCTTTACATGGGCCTGGAACTGCTGTCCCTGAGCCTCTATGCCATGGTTGCCTTGCAGCGTGATTCTGCGGTGGCCTCCGAAGCGGCGATGAAGTATTTCGTGCTGGGCGCCCTGGCTTCCGGCTTGCTTTTGTACGGGATGTCCATGCTGTATGGCGCAACCGGCAGCCTGAATATCAACCAGGTGGCGACGGTGATCCAGCACACTACGGGCAACCATGTGATACTGACCTTCGGACTGGTGTTCATCGTCGCGGGATTGGCGTTCAAGCTGGGCGTGGTGCCATTCCACATGTGGATTCCCGATGTGTATCAGGGCGCGCCTACCGCAGTGACCCTGTTTATTGGTTCGGTGCCCAAGATTGCCGCCTTTGCCTTCGTTGCACGTCTGCTGGTTGAGGGCCTGCAGGGACTGGTGCAGGACTGGCAAGGCATGCTGGTCATCATGGCATTCCTTTCCATGGCCATCGGCAATATTACCGCGATCGCGCAAACCAATATCAAGCGCATGCTGGCTTACTCGACCATTTCTCACATGGGCTTCATGTTGCTGGGCTTTCTCTCCGGCACGCTGAATGGCTATAGCTCATCAATGTTTTATGTTCTGGTATATGTGCTGATGAGCCTGGGCGGCTTCGGCATGGTGATGCTGCTGTCCCGCAAGGGATTCGAGGCCGAGAATCTTGACGATTTCAAGGGACTCAACCAGCGCAGCCCATGGTATGCCTTCATGATGTTGCTTCTCATGTTTTCCATGGCGGGGATTCCCCCGACAGTCGGGTTCTACGCCAAGCTGTCAGTACTCCAGGCTGCACTGCAGGCTGGTTTCATATGGCTGGTCGTGTCTGCCGTGCTGTTCTCCGTCATTGGCGCGTTCTACTATCTGCGGATTATCAAGCTAATGTACTTCGACAAGCCACAGGATGAAACGCCGATTCGTCCAGAAGGAGATATCGCCGTACTGATGAGTACCAACGGCCTCGCGGTGCTGGCTCTGGGCATCTTGCCACAGCCCTTGATGGCGCTATGTGCTTATGCGATTCAGCGTTCCCTGTTGTGATAACCGGCATGGCGATGCTGCTGATACTCGCACTGGTGTCAGCCAATCTGCCATTTGTTGCTGATCGCCTGCTGGGGGTCATTCCGCTAAAAGGCGAAAAGGGCCTGAGCATGCGGCTTCTTGAACTTCTGGTGCTGTACTTCGTTGTGGGCGGGGCCAGTATGCTGCTGGAGCACCAGATCGCGCTACCCCATTCCCAGAATTGGGAATTCTATGCGGTCACTGTGTGTCTGTTTCTGGTTTTTGCATTTCCCGGTTTCACCTACCGCTACCTGTGGCGGAAGCGGCAGGCGTAAGCCTTGAATTACGCGGCTTTCTGGTAGCGTTCCTTTGCTGCGCGAGCTTCCGCGGCCTGTTCAGAAGAATAGGCTTTGCCTGACCACAGCATGCGATAGGCAATTTCCTCGTTCCCGTTTTCACATAATTCCAGAACATGGCGGAACAGTGGCTGAAATGTCTCCGAACGGTGGGATTGCTCGTGTTCGTCGAAGCTCTTCCAGAACGTTATAATCTGCGCTTCCTTGTCTTTCAGCGGGCTTTCGACTGGCTGGCCGATAGAACTGCCTTCGTTGGATACAGCTCCGCTGTTAAGCATGACGAACCCACCGACGAAACCCGTTTCTGAATGGTATGTTTTTACATTTTCACACAGCGTGGCAACCCGCTCCTCGAGATCTTCAACTGTGTATTCGGGCTTGAGGATGACGCGGTTAACGGTAACAACGCCATCAGATGGGAATCCTTGAATCAGGCCGGACATAGATTTACTCCTTATGGGATTAAGAATATAGACACATGCCAATGCATGGCTGAAAATTAAAAGGCACATAAGTAATGCCCATGCAATTACCATACTAAAACACTATGGTATTGTCAAATGCCCTTGGAGTTATCATGTCACCTCCGGATCTGACGGAAAAACAGTTGTCTACCCTGACCGTCTATCAGGGTGGTTTGCTGCATGTCAAAGAAGACCTTGTGCAACTGCCGGATGGGCGGACCGCCCGGCGCGAATATATTCTGCATCCTGGCGCGGTTGTCATTATTCCTCTTCTGGCAGACGGAAGCGTGGTCATGGAGCGCCAGTTCCGCTACCCGCTGCAGCGGGATCTTTATGAATTGCCGGCTGGAAAACTGGATGCCGGTGAGTCGGTTCTGGCGTGTGGCCAGCGTGAGTTGCTAGAGGAGACGGGGTATCGCGCTGCGAGCTGGAGATATGTGGCTACGATTCATCCCTGCATCGGCTATTCGAATGAACGCATCAGCCTGTATTTGGCCCAGAATCTGACCGATGGGGAACACCGGCGCGATGGCGACGAGTTTCTTGAGGTATTTACTTTACCCCTGCCTGAGGCCATGGAATGGGTGCGAACCGGGAAAATTACAGATGTCAAAACGGTGATCGGGCTGTTCTGGGCTGAGAAGATTCTCAGTGGCTGGCTGCCACCCGAAACGCAAAATCCAGAGTGAGCAAAACCTTGATCTTTTGCGCTCAGCTAAGCAAAATCTGGCCATGACAAAAATGACCAGTCAGGGCGCAATCGCAGAAGCCGAGCCGGATGGGATTATCCGTTGCCGGGGTTCCTGGATGTTGCCGCACGCCAGCCATTTGCAACAACAGATAGATGCGTGGCGCTGGCCGGAGAACGGGGAAGTTGTGCTCGACTGCAGCCAGCTTGAGGCCATGGATACTGCCGGGGCGTGGCTGCTGTACCGGGTCCGGCGTGATATGGAGCGCGCCGGGATTCACCTGACGGTGCAGGGGTTGCGGCCTGGCTTCGCCGCCTTGCTGGGCATGATCGAAACAAGTGCCGGGGACACAGAATCGATCCAGGCCGTGCGCTATGGCATATTTGAACGTCTGGGGCGCCGCTTTGTCGGGCACATGGAGCAGGCGGGCTTGACGCTGGCTTTTGTCGGTGAAGTTGCGTTCTCCGCGTTGCGGCATATCAGGCAGCCATCCCGCATGCGGCTGCGGCCACTGCTGCATAACATCCAGAGCGCGGGCTTCGAGGCCCTGCCCATCGTAGGCCTGCTTTCATTCCTGATGGGCGTAGTGGTTTCCTATCAGGGGGCCGAGCAGCTGGCCCGCTATGGTGCGAGTATTTTCGTGGCCGATCTGGTGGGGCTGTCCATGTTGCGCGAGATGTCACCCCTGCTGACCGCGATTATCGTGGCGGGGCGCTCCGGTTCGGCTTTTACAGCCCAGATCGGGACAATGAAAGTAACTGAAGAAATTGATGCCATGCGTACCATCGGGATCGCGCCCATGGATTTTCTGGTGTTGCCCAAGATCCTGGCGCTCATCATCGCCGTCCCCTTGCTGACTGTATATGCAGATATTATGGGTATTGTGGGCGGTATGGTGATGGCAAAAACCCAGCTCGGAATTAATTATGCCGATTTCATGGATCGACTGGACGAAGCGGTCAGGCTTTCCTCCTATCTCGTTGGCCTGGGGAAAGCGCTGGTATTCGCAGTCATCGTGGGTGTTGTGGGTTGCTTTCAGGGATTCCAGGTGGGTGGAAGCGCAGACAGTGTGGGCCGTCAGACAACCATCAGTGTGGTCCAGGCGATATTTCTGGTTATCGTCATGGACGCGGTGTTTTCCGTGATCTTCAGCTGGCTGAAAATCTGATGCCGGAAAATGCCAATGTTGTCGAAGTCGATCGTATTTGCACGCGCTTTGGTTCCCTGACCGTGCACGAAGATGTGAGTTTGAACGTGCGTCAGGGTGAGATATTCGCCCTGGTCGGTGGGAGTGGCTGTGGAAAGTCGACGCTGCTGCGTGAAATTATCCTGCTGCAAAAGCCAGTTTCCGGCTCAATCCGGGTGTTCGGGCAGGAGGTGCTGGGGCTGGATGACGAAGCGGCATTACCTCTGCGCCGCAGATGGGGCGTGATGTTCGAGCGTGGCGCTTTGTTCAGCTCGCTGACCGTGCTGGAGAACGTTGGCCTGCCTCTGCGAGAGCATACTGAGCTGGATAATGGCCTGATTGATGAGCTTGCTGCATTGAAGATTGCCCTTGCTGGCTTGCCGGCCAGTGCGGGTGCCAAGTTCCCCAACGAACTTTCGGGTGGAATGCGCAAACGTGCAGCGCTGGCCAGGGCCCTGGCGCTCGAACCGGAGCTGGTATTTCTCGATGAGCCCACGGCAGGACTGGATCCGCTCAGTGCCAGCGGTTTCGATGAGCTGGTGAAAAACTTGAAAGAATCACTTGGCCTGACCATCATGATGGTGACGCATGATCTGGATTTGCTGTGGCGTGTGGCTGACCGGGTTGCTGTATTGGGCGAAAACCGGGTGTTGGGAATTGGAACCATGGAAGAGCTGTCTCAGGCGGAGCATCCCATTATTCGTGAGTATTTTCACGGGGTGCGTGGCCGGGCGGCATGGGAGCAAGCGTGGAAACAAAAGTAAACTACACGATCGTCGGGCTGTTTGTGACTTTGCTGTTCGGCGCGCTGGTGGCCGGTATCCTGTGGCTGAGCGGCGGTGCGCAGTATCGCAAGAATTACGACACCTATCTCGCCTTCATGAAAGAATCGGTCGCCGGTCTCAACCTCAATGCACCGGTCAAATATCGCGGTGTTGAAGTCGGGCGGGTCAAGCGCATTTCGCTCGATCACGGCGAGCGCGTACGCCTGGAACTGGATATCGAGCAGGGTACGCCGATCAAGGAAAATACCGTAGCCGTATTGCGGGTCCAGGGATTGACCGGCATCGCCCAAGTCGAACTCAGCGGCGGTAGCCGCGAGGCGCCGGACCTGAAGGCAAAACCAGGAGAAAAGCATCCCGTCATCAGGACGATTCCATCGCTGCTGACCCGGCTGGATACCGCGGGCTCTGACCTGCTTTCCAGCCTTAACCGGATTGCAGCAGGGGTCAGCGCTATCATCGATGAAGATAACCGCCGGGCTTTTCGCGGCATGATGGCAGACATGGCAACGATTTCAGCCACGCTCGCCGCTAACAGGGATGCGATTGATGCCGCCATGCAGGGCGCCGCGCGCACCATGGATAACACCGCAAAAATCAGCGCTGAATTACCGCAGCTGATCGAGCGCATGAGCAAAAGCGCCGCTGCACTGGAAAAGATGGCCAATGACGCTTCCCGCGCCAGCGTGGCGGTAAACAGGACAGCTGTGGATCTCAGCAGCGGCATGACGCAGGTCACGGATGGCATGGTGCCGGAACTGGCACGCACCGCTGCTGAAATGCGGGAGCTGAGCGCAACGCTCAAGCGTGTCAGCGAAGAAGTTGAGCGCAGCCCCAACATGTTGTTGCTGGGTAAACAGCCGGCAGCGCCTGGCCCTGGAGAATGAGGTAAAAAATATGAAGTGGATGCAAACAGGAATCCTGGCGACCGGACTGCTTCTCACGGCAGGCTGCAGCACGTTGCAACCAGTCAGGAATGAAGTGGTCAGCACTTATGCCCTGCAGGCACAATTCCAGAGTCGTACGGTGCCGGCCAGTGGTACCCCGGTGCTGATGGTGACACGCCCGCGGGCGCACCCCGGCTTTGAGACTTCGCGCATGGCTTATGTCAGAAAAGCGCATGAGCTGGAATATTTCTCCCGCAACCAGTGGGTCGACACCCCGGAGAAAATGCTCGCACCGCTGCTGGTGCAGGCGTTCGAGGCGAGCGGCGCATTCGGTGCGGTATCGCAGGCGAACGGGGCGGTCACGGCGCAACTGCGGCTGGATAGCGAAATCGTGCGCCTGCAGCAGGAGTTTACCGTCGCACCGAGCCGGATTCGCTTCACTCTGCGAGCTCAGCTGATCGATGTGGCAGGGCGGCGTATTCTTGCCACACGAGAGTTCGACGTGACCGAGAATGCGGCCAGCGATGATCCCTACGGGGGCGTGGTCGCTGCCAATCACGCAGTGCATCGTGCCCTGAGTGAAGTCGCAGCATTCTTCGCTGCTCAGGCCCGAGGGTACCAGCCTTGAGTGATGCGCTGAGTTGCCAGCGGGATAGGGCCTGAATTTGGATACCAGACAGGTCAGGGATTATCTGCTCGGGCTGCAAAACAGCATTGTCGAACGTCTGGAACAGGTGGACGGGAAATCATTTCAGCGCGACTCCTGGGTGCGCCCGGAAGGAGGGGGCGGTACCAGCTGCGTAATCGAGGAAGGGCATGTGCTGGAACGCGGCGGGGTCAATTTTTCCCATGTCTTCGGCCCTGACCTGCCACCTTCGGCCAGCGCTCACCGCCCCGAACTGGCCGGGCGCAGCTTCGAGGCCATGGGGGTATCGCTGGTGTTCCATCCGCGCAATCCCTATGCGCCGACCGTACACATGAATGTGCGCTGCTTCGTTGCCAAGAAGGAAGGCGCCGCTCCTGTATGGTGGTTCGGCGGCGGCATGGATCTCACGCCCTATTACGGCTACGCAGAGGATGCCGTGCACTTTCACCAGACCTGCGCCGATGCCCTGCAGCCCTTCGGAGGCGCGCATTACCCGCGCTTCAAGAAATGGTGCGACGAATATTTCTATCTGAAACATCGCCAGGAACCGCGCGGCATTGGCGGAATTTTTTTCGATGATTTCAATCAGCAGGACTTTGCCACCAGCTTCGGTCTGGTGAAAAGCGTGGGCGATCATTTCCTGCCTGCCTACATCCCCATCCTGGAGCGGCGCAAGGACTTACCCTATGGCGAACGCGAGCGGGATTTTCAGGCTTACCGGCGCGGGCGCTATGTGGAATTCAATCTGGTATTCGACCGTGGCACCCTGTTCGGCCTCCAGTCGGGCGGCCGCACAGAGTCCATCCTGATGTCCCTGCCCCCGCTCGTGAAATGGCGCTATGACTGGAAACCCGAGGCGGGGAGTGCGGAAGCCCGGCTTTACAGTGACTTTCTCATCGGTAAGGACTGGCTGGGCGTTCTCTAGGTCCGCCGCAAATCAGGCCTGTGAAAAACGTTCTTGCAGGTACTGGATAATATCGCCTGACTCGTACATCCAGCGGCTGTTGCCCTGATCGTCGGTAATTTTCAGGCACGGTGTCTGAACCTTGCCGCCACCCTGCAACAGGGCTTCGCGGTGTTGCGCATCATGTTGCGCATCGCGCAGTTCGATGTTCAGGGACAGACGGCTTATTTCCTTGCGCACCTTCATGCAGAAAGGGCAGGCCTTGAACTGGTAAAGCGCCAGTTTGCCGCACTCCCGGTCCACCTGCTGCTGCGCTTCAGGCGGACGTTCGATTCCTTTCGGGGTGCTCAGTTTTTCTCCCGCCAGCATGAAAGGGGTCAATACAAGACGCAGGGTTCTGAAGAACGTTCTGATAATTAATTTCATGGTCACTCTATCGATAAGTTGCCAAATGTCAGCAATGCGACAAAGGGCGAGATTTTACTGTAGTTGCAAGCCGGACCCTAACGTTTCTTTCCTCCGAGGATGGAGCCCAGCACGCCGCGGATGATTTCACGTCCAAGCTGCGAACCGACGGCGCGGGCAGCGCTTTTGATGGCGGCTTCTGCGACACCCTGACGGCGGCCGCCGCCGCCCAGCATGTCGCCGATACTGTCAAGCCAGCCGCCGCTGGCCGGTTTTTCGCCTGCAGTCTCGGCGGGTGGGGTGGAGGCAGCGGCTTGTTCAGCCCGTGCCTTCAGTTTTTCGTAAGCAGACTCGCGATCCACTTCGGCTTCGTAATGGCCGTACAACACTGATTGCCGGATGATGGCCTGGCGCTGTTCCGGGGTGACGGGGCCAAGCTGGCTGCGCGGCGGAACGATCAGGGCGCGCTCCACCGGGTGTGGACGGCCTTTTTCATCGAGCAGGGAAACCAGGGCTTCACCCACGCCCAGCTCGGTGATGGCGGCTTCCACATCCAGGCCGGGGTTGGCGCGGAAGGTTTCCGCCGCAGCACGGACTGCTTTCTGGTCGCGCGGTGTGAAGGCGCGCAGGGCATGCTGGACGCGGTTGCCGAGCTGGCCCAGGACCTTGTCCGGAATGTCGATCGGGTTCTGGCTGACGAAATAAACGCCCACTCCCTTGGAGCGGATCAGGCGGACCACCTGTTCGATCTTGTCCTGCAGGGCCTGGGGCGCATCGTTGAAGAGCAGATGGGCTTCGTCGAAAAAAAACACCAGTTTGGGTTTTTCCACGTCGCCCACTTCCGGCAGCCTTTCGTAGAGTTCCGACAGCATCCACAGCAGGAAGGTGGCGTAGATCTTGGGCGATTGCATCAGCTTGTCGGCGGCGAGGATGTTGATCATGCCCAGCCCTTTGGCATCGCACTGCATCAGGTCGTCGATATTCAGCGCCGGTTCGCCGAACAGTTGCTCGCCGCCTTCGGATTCCAGCGTGATCAGGCCGCGCTGGATGGCGCCGATGCTGGCCGCAGAGATGTTGCCATACTGGGTGGTGAACTGTTTGGCATTGTCGCCCGCATGCCGCAGCATGGCCTGCAGATCCTTGAGGTCGAGCAGCAGCAGGCCGTTGTCGTCGGCAATCTTGAACACCAGCGTCAGCACGCCGGACTGGGTGTCGTTGAGGTTGAGCATACGGGCCAGCAGCAGCGGGCCCATTTCGGAGATGGTGGCGCGTACCGGATGGCCCTGTTCGCCGAATACATCCCAGAAGGTGACCGGGCAGCCGGTAAAGGTGAAGTCGCTGAGCCCCAGTTTGGCGATGCGCTCGACAATTTTGGGCTTTTCCGTGCCGGGCTGGCTGATGCCGGAAAGATCGCCCTTGACGTCGGCCATGAACACCGGCACGCCGATGCGGCTGAAATTTTCCGCCATCACCTGCAGCGAAACGGTTTTCCCGGTGCCGGTGGCGCCAGCGATGAGCCCGTGGCGGTTGGCCAGTTGCGGCAGCAGATACAGTTCATGGGTGTCGTTCTTGGCGATCAGGGAGGGGGTGATCATTAGGTGCTCCGGCTTTTTCAAATAATGCCCGAAATGGTACCATTGCACCTTTTGAAACAGAACAACGGAATACCTTATGGCCGGTCACAGCAAATGGGCAAATATCCAGCATCGTAAAGGGCGCCAGGACGAGAAGCGCGGCAAGATTTTTTCGCGCCTGTCCAAGGAAATCACCGTGGCTGCCAAGATGGGCGGCGGCGATGCCAACTTCAACCCGCGCCTGCGCGTGGCCATCGACAAGGCCAAGGAAGTGAACATGCCGGCGGACAACATCGACCGTGCAGTCAAGAAGGGCACGGGCGAACTGGAAGGCGTGGATTATGTGGAAATCCGTTATGAAGGCTACGGGATCAATGGCGCAGCCATTATCGTCGATTGCCTGACCGACAACCGCACCCGCACCGTGGCCGATGTGCGCCATGCTTTCTCCAAGCATGGCGGCAATCTCGGCACCGATGGTTCTGTCGCCTTCATGTTCAAGCATTGTGGTCAGATCATTTTTGCTCCCGGTACTGACGAAGATAAAGTCATGGAGGCGGCGCTGGAAGCCGGTGCCGAAGACGTGCTCAGTAATGACGACGGCAGTGTGGAGGTCATCACCGCGCCGGGCGATTTTGCCGCCGTGAAAGAGGCGCTGGAAAAAGTGGGTCTCAAGGCCGAAGTGGCCGAAGTGACCATGAAGCCAGACAACGAGACGGTGTTCGCCGGCGACGACGCGGTGAAAATGCAGAAGCTGCTGGATGCGCTGGATGCGCTGGACGACGTGCAGGAAGTTTTCACGTCGGCCGTGATCGAGGATTAGTTGACCCGTATCCTCGGTATCGATCCAGGCCTGAGGGTGACCGGTTTTGGTGTCATCACCCGAACCGGCAACCAGCTGGAGTATGTCGCCAGCGGCTGCATCAAGACCGGGGACGGGGCGCTGCCGCAGCGTCTCAAGACCATCCTCGATTCGATTGGCGAGGTGATCGCGACTTACCAGCCGGAGCAGGCGGCAATCGAAAAAGTGTTCGTCAACGTCAACCCGCAATCCACCTTGCTGCTGGGCCAGGCCCGCGGCGCTGCGATCTGCGCCTTGGTGGCGCGCGATCTGCCGGTGGCGGAATATACCGCCCTGCAGGTGAAGCAGGCGGTGGTGGGCAATGGTCATGCAGACAAGGAGCAGGTGCAGGAAATGGTGCGTCGCCTGCTGCATCTGGAAGGCACGCCGCAGGCCGATGCCGCCGATGCGCTGGCCTGCGCTATCTGCCATGCGCATGGCGGGCAGGGGCTGGGTGCGTTGGCGACAGCAGGCTATCGCGTGAAAAATGGGAGACTGGTGTGATCGGACGTCTGAGCGGCAAGTTGCTGGAAAAACATCCTCCCCAGATTCTGCTGGATGTGCAGGGCGTGGGTTACGAGGTAGACGTGCCGATGAGCACCTTCTACAACCTGCCTGCACTGGGCGAAAGCGTGACGCTCTACACTCAGCTGATTGTGCGCGAAGATGCGCACCTCCTCTACGGTTTTGCCACCGACCACGAGCGCCAGGCTTTCCGCCAGTTGCTGAAGGTCAACGGGGTGGGCGCCAAGCTGGCACTGACCATCCTCAGCGGCTTGTCCGTGGACGAGCTGTCGCATGCCGTGATGACCCAGGATGCCGGGCGCCTGATCAAGATTCCCGGTATCGGCAAGAAGACCGCCGAACGCCTGCTGCTCGAACTGAAAGACAAATTTGCCCCGGGAGAAGCTGGTTCGGCATTGCTGGGCGCGGTGGTCAAACCTGCGCCGGCCAGCAGCGACATCCTCAATGCCCTGCTGGCGCTGGGCTATAATGACAAGGAAGCGAGTTGGGCGGTTAAACAGCTGGCTGCCGAGACCGGCGTGACCGATGGCATCCGCCAGGCACTGAAACTATTGTCCAAGGCATGATGAGTTCGTCCTTATCTTACGCGCCTGTCAGGTATCGGCGAGTCGATATGTTATACTTAAATATAATTTAAACAGGGGCTGGATATGCTTAACGCTTCTCTTCGTCGATCCGGTGGGTCGCTTATCCTGACCATTCCGCAGTCCTACGTTGAACAAAATCATCTGGATGCCGGGTCTCGTGTTTTCGTCGAGATCAATGGCGCCGAGTTGAAAGTAAGGCCTGGCCGGCAGCGTGCCAAACTTTCCGACTTGCTGGCCGCCACTCCCGAGGGTTTGTGTCGAGTCGAGGAATGGGACGATATGCCCCCCGTTGGGGGAGAGCTTTGATTCCGGAACGTGGCGATATTCTTCACCTCCAGTTCGATCCCGCATCTGGGCGGGAGATGAAGGGGGAACATTTCTGCCTTGTGGTGTCTCCGAGATCTTTCAATGCTCGTTTCCGGCTGGCGATGGTTTGTCCTGTTTCAGGTGGTAGCGCCGAAGTTGCGCGTAATAGCGGCTTTCTTATCCCGTTGATGGGATTGGGGCTGCGCACGGATGGCTCGGTTCATGCGCACCAACTCAAATCGTTGGATTGGGCAATACGCCGAGCCGATTTTGTTGAAAAGGTGCCGGATATAATATTGCAGGAAGTACTGGATTGCCTTGTTGCTGTATTCGAGGATGACTAGCCGAGTGTCGCATGGCGAAATTCATCATCTGGGGCGACACGGTTGCCATGCCCGTTAGGAGAATGAACATGAACAGCATGCGCGCCATACACCCCGGCGAAATTCTCAAGGGAGAACTGGAAGAACTTAATCTTTCGGCAAATGCCTTTGCCAAGGCGCTGGATGTGCCGGCCAGCCGGATTACAGCAATCCTCAATGAGCAGCGCGGCATTACTGCGGATACTGCTCTGCGCTTTGCCCGGTTTTTTGGCACTACTCCCGATTTCTGGATGAGCCTGCAAAGCAGCTACGATGTAAAGAAAGCACGTGAAGACGTGGGTCAGGAAATTGAAGAAAAGGTCAAACCACGTGAACTGCTTGTCGCCTAGCAGGGCAATGTCTGAAGGACATCATCGTGATTTTATTCCGGCTGCGGCTGGTAATCCCGCATGATCGAAACTGACGATCTCAAGTCCGCCAGTCGCCTGATTTCTCCTGCTCACGCTTCTCCACAGGAAGAAGCGCTGGAGCGCGCGCTGCGCCCCAAGCTGCTGGACGAGTATGTGGGGCAGGAAAAGGCGCGCGGTCAGCTGGAGATTTTTATTCAGGCAGCGCGCAAGCGCGCCGAGGCGCTCGACCATGTGCTGCTGTTCGGCCCGCCCGGACTGGGCAAGACTACCCTTGCGCACATCATCGCGCGCGAGATGGGCGTCAACCTGCGTTCGACTTCCGGCCCGGTGCTGGAGCGGCCAGGTGATCTGGCGGCGCTGCTGACCAACCTCGAACCCAATGATGTGTTGTTCATCGACGAGATTCATCGCCTCTCGCCGGTAGTGGAGGAAATTCTTTACCCCGCGCTGGAGGATTACCAGCTCGATATCATGATCGGCGAAGGCCCGGCGGCGCGTTCGGTCAAGCTGGAGCTGCCGCCTTTTACCCTGGTGGGCGCAACCACCCGTGCGGGCATGCTGACCAACCCGTTGCGCGACCGCTTTGGCATCGTGGCGCGGCTGGAATTTTATACCCACGAAGAGCTGCGCCGCATCGTGACCCGTTCCGCGCGGCTGGTGAGCGTGGAACTTTCCGACGAGGGCGCACTCGAAATTGCGCGTCGCTCCCGCGGCACGCCGCGCATCGCCAACCGCCTGCTGCGCCGGGTGCGGGATTTTGCCGAGGTGAAAGCAGAGGGGCGTGTCAGCCGGGAAGTAGCGGACGCTGCCCTGACCATGCTGGACGTGGACTCGCTGGGACTGGACATGATGGACCGGGTGCTGCTGCTGGCGGTGCTGGAGAAATTCGGTGGCGGGCCGGTGGGCGTGGACAATCTTGCCGCGGCCATTGGCGAGGAGCGCGATACCATCGAGGACGTGCTGGAGCCTTACCTGATCCAGCAGGGCTATCTGATGCGCACTCCACGCGGCCGCGTGGCCACGCCCAGCGCCTATCTGCATTTCGGTCTCAAGCGGCCGGAGGGTGGCCGGAACGGTGAGTTGTGGAATGAGTGAGTTTGTCTGGCCGGTACGGGTGTATTACGAGGATACCGATTCCGGCGGCGTGGTGTACTACGCCAATTACCTCAAGTTCATGGAACGCGCCCGTACCGAATTTCTGCGTGCTCATGGCTTCGAGCAGACGGATCTGGTGCGCGATCATGGCGTGATTTTTGTGGTACGGGACGTGCATATCAGTTATCTCAGGCCCGCTGTTTTCAACGATCTGCTGAATGTCACAGTGAGCGTGCATGCGACCGGACGCAGCTGGATTGAATTTGCCCAGACCGTGATGCGGGATGAAGTATTGTCACGTGCGCAGGTTAAAATCGTATGTGTGAACCATCTGTCATTCAAACCTGTCGAGATTCCTGAGATCATCAGGAATAAAATGGAACTGTCATCGTGAACGTAAATCAAGATCTTTCTTTTCTGTCGCTGATCAGTAATGCCAGCGTGGTGGTGCAGCTGGTGATGCTGGGGCTGCTGATCGCCTCGATGATTTCGTGGTGGTATATCTTCCAGAAGATGTTCGCCATCAACGTGGCAAAGCAGACCACCGACAAGTTCGAGCGCGATTTCTGGAGCGGCATGGATTTGCAAACCCTGTTCCAGAAAGTGAATAGCCGTGATTCGGGCGGGATGGAAAGCATTTTCGAAGGCGGATTTCAGGAATTTTCCAAAATGCGCCGCCAGAGCGGTGCGGACATTACTCAGATCATGGAGAGTACGCGCCGTGCCATGCGTGCGGCCTATCACCGCGAGCTTGATCTGCTCGAAGCGCATTTGCCATTTCTTGCCACGGTGGGCTCGGTCAGTCCTTATGTCGGCCTGTTTGGCACCGTGTGGGGCATCATGAACGCGTTCCGCAGCTTGTCCAGCGTGGGACAGGCGACGCTGGCTCACGTTGCGCCGGGCATCGCCGAAGCGCTGATTGCGACGGCCATGGGCCTGTTCGCGGCGATTCCGGCAGTCATTGCCTACAACCGCTACAGTTCGGAGATCGACCGTCTGGCCACTCGCTTCGACAGCTTCATGGAAGAGTTCTCCAATATTCTGCAAAGGCAGGCAAAATAATGAGCCTGCGACGCCAGCGCAAGCTGATGAACCAGATCAACGTCGTGCCGTATATCGACGTAATGCTGGTGCTGCTGATCATTTTCATGATCACCGCGCCGCTTATCAATCCCGGCCAGATTGAGTTGCCTCAGGTGGGCCAGGCATTGAAACCGCCGGTGGCGCCGCTGGAGATTTCGATCAAGGAAGACAAGCGGCTGATGCTGCATGACCGTGAAACCTCCAGGCAGCCGAGGGAGATTTCGCGCGATGATCTGGTGCAGGCAGTAAAGGAAAAACAGGAGAAAAATCCCGAGCAGGCGGTGGTGATTGCGGCGGACAAGAACGTGCGCTATGAAGAAGTCCTGAATGTGATGGATATCCTGCAGCAGAATCAGGTCCGGAAAATCGGCTTGCTGGCCAAACCAAAGGACCAGTGAGTGGTTTTTGAGCGTCAACAACCGGGCCAGTGGAAAGCGGGCGCATTGGCGCTGCTGGTGCATGTATTATTTCTGGGGCTGATGATTTTTAGCGTGAGCTGGCAGAATCAGGTGCCATCCGGGGTCCAGGTGGAGTTATGGAGCGAAGTGCCGGCGCCGTCGAAAGCGGTGCCGCAGCAAAAAAAGCCCGAGCCTGCGCCAAAACCGGAACCGAAGCCCGAGCCAAAACCAAAGCCGGTGACGCCCGAACCCAAGCCTGAGCCGAAGCCAGAACCTAAACAATTAAAGGCAGAGATTGAACTCAAGGCGAAGGAAGAAGAGAAGAAAAAGCGCCGCGAAGAAGAATTAAAGCAGCAGAAAGAGAAACAGAAGCAGGAAGAAGAAAAGCGCAAAAAGGAACTGGAAAAGAAGCTGCAGCAGGAGCGGCAGGAAGTCCAGCGCCAGCAGCAGATGCAGCTTGAAGCAGAAAATGCGCTCAAGGCTCAGGCGGCAGCGGCGGGTCAGAAATTGCTGGATGATTACCGCGGGCGCATCCAGGCGAAAATCAAGCGTTTCATTATTCTGCCGCCGGATCTGGCAGGTAACCCGCAGGCGGAGTTTGATGTCACGCTGATGCCGACCGGCGATGTGCTGCATTTGAAGCTGACCCGCAGCAGCGGTTCCAGCGCCTATGACAGCGCTGTGGAGCGCGCTATTTACAAGGCGCAGCCGTTGCCGCTGCCGCCAGATCCGGGACAGTTCAGCAAATTCCGTGAACTGCACCTGAAGTTCAAGCCAAGAGAGGAATAAGGTAAAGGTATGAAACGTTATTTGAAATGGATGCTGATGGCGTGGGTGATGGTGCTGGCTGCGCCGGTGCATGCTGCGCTGACCATCGAGATCACCGGGGGGGCGGGTAACCAGATCCCTGTGGCGATCGTGCCGTTTGCGGCCGAGAACACGCAATCCCAGAGTATCAGCGGCATCATTGCTGCTGATCTGACCCGCAGCGGCTTGTTCCGGATGGTTGAAACAGCGGGTGTCCAGCCGCAGCCGCACGAGCCCGCCGAAGTGCGATACCCGGATTGGCAAAGCCGCAACGCCGAAGCGCTGGTGATCGGCGGCATGACACCGCGGCCGGATGGCAAGATCGACGTGCGCTTTCGTCTTATGGACGTGGTCAAGCAGAACCAGCTGGCGGGTTTCAGCTACACCATCGCGCCTGCCCAGTTGCGCGCCACCGCACACAAGATTGCTGATGTGATTTACGAGAAGCTCACCGGCGATGTCGGCGTGTTCAGCACCCAGATTGCCTACATCGTCAAACAGGGCAAGCGTTTCGAACTGCAGGTGGCGGATGCGGACGGTTATGGCGCACAGACCGTGGTGGCGTCTCAGGAGCCGATCATGTCTCCGGCCTGGTCGCCGGATGGCGAAAAGCTGGCCTATGTATCATTCGAGAAGAAAAAACCGATTATTTACGTGCAGACGCTCAAAACCGGAGCCCGTCAGGTATTGGCCTCGTTCAAGGGCAGTAACAGCGCGCCAGCCTGGTCGCCGGACGGCAAGAAACTTGCCATTGTCCTGACGCGCGACGGACGTTCGCAGCTATACTTTATCAACGCCGATGGCGGCAATCTGCAGCGCTGGAGCGACAGCTCGGGCATTGATACCGAGCCGGATTTCTCGCCGGATGGCAAGTGGATCATCTTTACTTCCGACCGCGGCGGCAGCCCGCAGGTTTACCGTATGCCGGCAGTGGGTGGCGTCGGACAGCGCATCACTTTCGAGGGCAGTTATAATGTTTCGCCGGAATTCAGCCCGGACGGCAAGAATTTTGTCTTTATTCAGCGCAGTGAAGGGCGGTTCCGTGTCGCGGTACAGGATTTTACGACCGGGCAGGTGCAGGTGCTGACCGATACCTCGATGGATGAGGCGCCCAGTTACGCTCCGAATGGTAAAATGATCATCTATGCCACGGAAGTTAACCGTCGTGGCGTTCTGGCTGCCGTTTCCAGTGATGGCCGGGTCAAGCAGCGTTTGTCGGTTCAGGCCGGTGATGTGCGTGAGCCGGCTTGGGGACCTTTGTTGAAAAATCAGTAAGTTAACTTAAAATGGAGAATCAAATGAACAAACTGTTATTGAGCGCAATTCTGTTGGGTCTGTTGTCTGCCTGTGCCAGCACGAGTGACAAGGGTCAGGGTGCCGCATCGGTTGAAGACAAGAGCCTGGGCCAGCAAGCCGGCGCTTCAACCCAAGGTGCTCAGCAGCAGGGTGTGGCAATGGACCCGCTCAAGGATCCCAACAACATTCTTTCCAAGCGCAGCGTGTATTTTGACTATGACAGCTACAGCGTCAAAAACGAATACAAGCCCATGGTCGAGGCGCATGCCCAATACCTGAAGCAGAATGCCAAAGCCAAAGCCTTCGTGCAGGGCAATGCCGATGATCGCGGTAGCCGTGAATACAACCTGGCCCTGGGGCAGAAGCGCGCCGAGAGCGTCAGGAAAGTCATGACCGTTCTGGGTGTGTCCGACAACCAGATCGAGACTGTCAGTTTCGGCGAAGAAAAACCCAAGGCTGAGGGTCGTGACGAGGCTTCCTGGGCGCAGAACCGCCGTGCTGATATCGTATATCAGGGCGAATAAAAGTGCGTAGGCTTGCACTTCTTCCGGCTTTGCTGCTGTCAGGCGTGTGCCACGCCGGTCTGTTTACGGACGACGAGGCGCACAAAAAAATCAACGAACTGCAGCAGCAGAATGTCCAGCAGCAGAGCAAGCTGGAGACGCGTTTTTCCAGCCTCGAGGGCACGCAGCGCGCTCAGGGCATGGAGATGCTGTCACAGCTGGAAGCGCTAAAAACCGAGTTGGGTAAAATGCGCGGTCAGCTGGAAGTGCAAGCGCATGATATTGAAAACATACAGAAACGGCAGCGTGATCTGTATGTCGACGTGGATACCCGTTTGCGCCAGCTGGAGAGTGCAGCAACAGCGGCAGCCGCTGCGGCAGTGCCTCCGGCCGCATCTCCGGGGGCGGAAGGTCAGTCCAGGGCGGGCAAGGATAAAAAATCCACTGCCAAGGCAGCGCCTGCGCCAGCTGTTGCACCCGCTACCGCGCCAGTCCAGACAGCCGAGGCAGACCCGGCGCTGGAGGTGAAAACCTACGATGCGGCTTTCAACCAGTTCCGGAACGGCAACTATCAGGGCGCTCTGGCGGCTTTTCAGACGTTCAGTCAGGCCTATCCGAAAAGCCCGCTGGCCCCTAGCGCTCAATACTGGATCGGTAATTCCTACTATAACCTGAAGGATTTCAGGTCGGCGATTACCAGCCAGCAGGAGCTGATCAGCCTTTATCCCAAGAGCCCCAAGGTGCCGGATGCGCTGCTGAATATCTCAAGCAGCCAGCAGGGTATGGGCGACATGGGTTCGGCAAGAAAAACACTGGAAGATCTGCTGGCCAGGTTCCCGGTTAGCAACGCAGCAGAAAAGGCAAAATACCGCCTCGAAACCATGAAGTAAATGCTGCGTATCAACGAGATTTTCTATTCCCTGCAGGGGGAAACCAGCCGTGCCGGGCTGCCCACGGTGTTTGTGCGCCTGACCGGCTGCCCCCTGCGCTGCGGGTATTGCGACACGGCTTATGCCTTCAGCGAAGGCGTGGCCATGGAGATCCCCGCCATTCTCGAACAGGTGGCAACTTACGGCCCTCGCTATGTCACCGTGACCGGCGGCGAACCGCTGGCGCAGAAGGAATGCCTGGCATTGCTCAGTGCTTTGTGTGACGCTGGCTATTCGGTTTCGCTTGAAACCAGTGGTGCCCTGGATATTTCAAAAGTGGACCCGCGCGTTTCGCGCATCGTGGATATCAAAACGCCGGGTTCCGGTGAAGTGGAAAAGAACCGCTGGGCCAATCTGGCCTTGCTGACGTCCCATGACGAACTCAAATTTGTAATCTGCGATGCCGAAGATTACGAGTGGGCCTGCCAGCAGGTGCAGGAACACCGGCTCAGCGCCAAATGCCCGGTGCTGTTTTCTCCGGTCGCTGGCAGTCTCGATCCGGCCCAACTGGCTGACTGGATCTTGCGCGACCGCCTCGACGTGCGTTTCCAGATCCAGTTGCACAAGCTGCTGTGGCGGGAGGACCGGGGGCGATGATGACGGGTGCAGGGGGCTGGGCGACTCACAGCCCGTCGCGTAAAAAAGCCGTCGTCCTGCTTTCCGGCGGGCTGGATTCCGCAACCACCCTGGCCATTGCCCGTAGCCACGGTTTCGAATCCTATTGCCTGAGCCTGGATTATGGCCAGCGCCATCGTTCCGAGCTGCAAGCGGCCGAGCGTGTGGCCCAGAGCCTGGGGGCCGCAGCGCAGCGCACCGTCAAGCTGGACCTGACGCTGTTCGGCGGCTCTGCACTGACGGATATGTCGATTGACGTACCTGATTCGGCATCCGCTGGCATCCCCATCACCTATGTGCCGGCGCGCAACACCATCATGCTCTCGCTGGCCATGGCCTGGGCGGAAGTGCTGGAAGCACGGGATATTTTTATCGGCGCCAATGCCGTGGATTATTCCGGTTACCCCGATTGCCGCCCGGAATATATCCGCGCCTTTCAGGATATGGCCAACCTGGCCACCCGGGCCGCTATCGAAGGTGAGCCCACCACGATTCATGCGCCCCTGATCGATCTGACCAAAGCCGCGATCATTCGCCAGGGTGTTGCCCTGGGTGTGGATTACGCGCTGACGGTTTCCTGCTATCAGGCTGACGGGCAGGGCCACGCCTGCGGCCGCTGCGATTCCTGCCGCCTGAGAAGGCTTGGTTTCGAACAGGCGGGAATGCCCGATCCAACCCATTATTTTTGATCCCCTCGCTTAGTACTAATGTACTAACTATCGAATTAAATTACACTTTTTCCAGAAAACCGGATTGTTCTTTATGGCAATTCGATTACAATCTGGGCTTAGTCCGGAGCGTTGCACTCCAGCATCTGAGAGGGGATAAATAATGATTTATGAGAGTTTTGCGCCGGCCCAGTCTTTTTTTCTCTGGGCAATTTTCGCGATATCCCTGGTCCTGGGAGCCGTGGTCAACAAAACCAATTTCTGTACCATGGGTGCCATCTCGGACTGGGTCAACATGGGCGACACGGGCCGTTTACGCGCCTGGCTGTTTGCCATCGCTGTGGCAGTCCTGGGCGTGGTTGTGCTGGAGTCCAACGGACTGGTCAACGCAGACGCAGCATTCCCGCCGTATCGCGCCAATCAGCTGGTGTGGGCTGAAAACCTGCTCGGTGGCCTGATGTTCGGTATCGGCATGACGCTGGCTTCCGGGTGTGGCAACAAGGCGCTGATCCGCATCGGCGGTGGCAACCTGAAGTCTGTCATGGTGTTTGCCATCATCGCAGTGATTGCCTACTACATGACCAACCCTTTCCCCGATTCGGACAAAACCCTGTTCACCGTGCTGTTCTATGACTGGATTCGTCCGCTGGCCATGACCTTGCAGACCAAACAGGATCTTGGCTCGGTGCTGTCCGGTGCAGAGCAGGCGGCGTCCACGCGCCTGATCATCGGCGGCATCCTGGCAGCAGTGCTGATTGCTTTCGCTTTCAAATCACAGGATTTTCGCACCAGTCTCGACAATATTCTGGGCGGCCTGGTGGTTGGCCTGGCAGTTCTGGCGGCCTGGTATGTCACCAGCAATGTCATGGTGAGCGCAGACGGGCAGAGCTACTCGCTGCAGAATTTCGTAGCCGAGCAGTGGGACATGTTCGCGGCGGCGGAAGACGTCAAACCAGCCGATAGCCGCCCACTGTCGCCGCAATCCTTCACATTCATCAATCCCATGGGCCAGACTTTCGGTTATGCGCTGAGCGGATTCAAGGCGACTGCCATGACCTTCGGGCTGATGGCAGTGGCGGGCGTGATCCTCGGTTCCATGCTGTGGGCCGTGGTGAGCCGCAGCTTCCGCATCGAGTGGTTTGCCTCGTTCCAGGATTTTCTCAACCACTTCATCGGCGCCATCCTGATGGGCTTCGGCGGCGTGCTGGCCATGGGCTGCACCATCGGGCAGGCAGTCACTGGAATTTCAACGCTGGCGATCGGTTCCTTCATCGCCTTCATCGCCATTGTGATCGGCAGTGCCGGCACCATGAAGTACCAGTATTGGAAGATGATGCGCGAAGCGTAAATATTTAACCACGGAGGGCACGGAGAACACAGAGATAACCCGCTTTCAGGGGTTGAATCTCCGGTTGCTCCGTGTACTCCGTGGTTATGTAAGTGTTGTTTGTTAGTCGAGTTTACGAATCCTGAAGCGCTTTTGGGAGCGGAAACGATACGTTTTCCGCTTTCCCTTCCAGGTTCCTTACTTTTACGCCACCGAGTTCTTCCAGCCGTTCAAGCACCTCGCGCACCAGCACTTCCGGGGCTGAAGCGCCTGCAGTAACGCCAACGCTGGATTTTCCCTGCAGCCATTCCGCTTGCAGCTCGCCTGCGTTGTCCACCATGTAGGCTGCTGCGCCATGGTTTTTCGCCACCTCGCGCAGGCGATTGGAGTTGGAACTGTTGGGCGAGCCCACTACGATTACGACATCGCACTGGTCAGCCAGGGCTTTTACCGCGTCCTGCCGGTTCTGCGTGGCATAGCAGATGTCGTCCTTCTTCGGCCCGGTGATAGCGGGAAAACGCTGCTTCAGGGCGTTGATGATCGCGCTGGCGTCGTCCACCGAGAGCGTCGTCTGGGTGACATAGGACAGGTTATTCTCGTCCTGAACTACCAGCGAGGCCACATCATTCGGAGTTTCCACCAGATACATGCCCCCCTCTGTCTGGCCCATGGTGCCCTCTACCTCGGGGTGGCCCTTGTGGCCGATCATGATAATTTCATTTTCCAGGCGCCGCATCTTGCCGACTTCCACATGCACCTTGGTCACCAGGGGGCAAGTGGCATCAAAGATCTGCAGGCCGCGCGCTTCGGCTTCCCGGCGAACCGCCTGTGAAACACCGTGGGCGCTGAAAATCAGGGTGCTGCCGGACGGAACCTCATTGAGATCCTCGATGAAAATGGCGCCCTTGGCACGCAGATTGTCCACTACGAACTTGTTGTGAACGACTTCGTGGCGCACGTAAATTGGGGCGCCGAAGCGCTCCAGGGCGCGCTCGACGATGGCGATGGCGCGGTCCACGCCGGCACAAAAGCCTCTTGGATTGGCGAGCAGGATTTCCATATCCTTAATACCTCAGTTCATTAACCGCAAAGGCGCGAAGGCGCAAAGAAATCAAGATCATAAAAATGGTTGGTGATTCACGCGCCGGGAGAGCAGATTATTCCTGATAACACATTGTTCTTTCTCTGCGTCATTGCGCCTTTGCGGTTCAAATTCTTTTTTCAGGATCATGATCCCAGTATCTCGATGATCCTGACTTCGAAATTGACCGTGCAACCGCTCAGGGGATGGTTGAAATCCACCGTGGCGTGGGTCTTGGTTTTGCTGATGATCTGCCCCGGCAGGGTATCTCCATCGGGCAGGGTGAATTCGATCAGGCTGCCGGTCTCGAATTCTTCGTCGGGAAAGGCGTCCAGCGGCAGTTCCATCACCTGTTCCGGATCGTGGGGGCCAAACGCTTGCTCCGCTTCCAGCCTGAAGGTGTAGCTCCTGCCGACTTCAAGATCGATCAGGCAGGATTCCATGTTGGGATCGATTTCGCCGTTGCCCAGCGTCAGGAGGACGGGTTCTTCGTCGTCGAAGGTGTTGATGGCTTCGGCGCCATCATCTGAAAACAGGCGGTAATGCAGGGCGATCCTGTCGCCCCAAAGTGCGGTTTGAGTCATGATTTCTTGCCTCCGGGCTTACGCAGGCTATCCAGGATCAGCAGCATCACGCCGCCGGTAATGGCCATGTCCGCCACGTTGAATGCCGGCCAGTGGTAAGTGCCGTAAAAGAAATCCAGGAAATCCACCACGTAACCCCAGCGGATGCGGTCGATCAGGTTGCCCAGCGCGCCGCCCAGCACCAGGCTGAGCGCCAGGCTGAACAGAGTTTCCCGATGGTGTTTCCTGAGCAGGTAGATAATGACCGTTGAAGCAACACTGGCCACAGCAATAAAAAACAGCCGCTGCCAGCCGCCTGCGCCGGCAAGAAAACTGAATGCCGCGCCGCTATTATGCGCCCGCACCAGATTGAAAAATGACGTCAGCGGCAGGCTGTCGCCATAGCTGAAGGCCTGTACTACCCACTGTTTGGTCAGCAGATCAAGCGCGATCACGGCCGTGCTATACAGCAGCCACAGGCGCCAGTCACGCATGGGAGCGCGCTTCCCCGGCGCCGAACAGGTTGGAGACGCAGCGTCCGCACAGGGTCGGGTGTTCGGCGTGCGTTCCGACCTCGGCGCGGTAGTGCCAGCAGCGTTCGCATTTCTGCTGTGTGCTGGCGCTGACCGTGATTTTTTCCTCCGGGCCTTCCGCGATGCTGGCCTGCGAGGTGATCAGCACGAAGCGCAGGTCGTCACCCAGGTTTGTCAGCAGGCCGAACAGTTCGGTGTTGACCTGCACTTCCACTTCCGCCTGCAGCGAGGAGCCGATGGCACCGGAGACGCGCACGGTTTCCAGTTCCTTGGTGACGCGGGCTCGGAATTCGCGAATGTTGCTGCCACTTCGCCAGCAGTTCCGGCAGTCTGTTCCACCGCCGGGAAAGTGTGCCAGGTATGCAGGAAGATGCTGTCCTCGTCATTGCCGGTCAGGGCTTTCCATGCCTCTTCCGCGGTGAAGCTGAGGATTGGTGCCATCAGTCGCAGCAGGGAATGGGTGAGGTGATACAGCGCATTCTGTGCCGAACGGCGGGCAGGGGAGTTTGCCCCGGCGGTGTAGAGCCGGTCCTTTAGAATGTCGAGGTAGAACCCGCCCAGGTCTTCCGAGCAGAAGGAAGTGAGCTTCTGTGCTACCAGGTGGAATTCATAGTGCCCGTAATCGGCAGCGACTTCATCCTGAAAACGGGCTGCCAGCGCCAGCGCATAGCGGTCGATCTCCAGCCATTGTTCTACCGGCAACTGATGCTGTGCCGGGTCGAAATCGGCCAGGTTGGCGAGCAGGAAGCGCAGGGTGTTGCGGATGCGGCGGTAGCCTTCGGTCACGCGCTTCAGGATCTCGTCGGAAATGGTCAGCTCGCCGGAATAGTCGGTGGAGGCCACCCACAGGCGCAGGATGTCGGCGCCCAGCGTGTCCATCACCTTCTGCGGGGCGACCACGTTGCCCTTGGATTTGCTCATCTTGTGGCCCTTGGCATCGACCACGAAGCCGTGGGTCAGCAGCGCCTTGTAAGGGGCGTGGCCATCCGTCGTGCAGCCGGTGAGCAAGCGAGGACTGGAACCAGCCGCGGTGCTGGTCCGAGCCTTCCAGGTACAGGTCGGCGGGGTGGGCCAGGGTGTCGCGCTCCTTCAGCACGCAGGCATGGCTGGAGCCGGAGTCGAACCACACGTCGAGGGTGTCGCTGACTTTCTTGTAGCTGGCGGCGTCACCGCCCAGCAGCTCGGCAGCGTCCAGGCTGAACCAGGCTTCGATGCCCTGCTGTTCCACGCGTTGCGCCACCTGCTCCAGCAACTCCTGGGTGCGCGGGTGCAGCTCGCCGCTTTCCTTGTGCACGAACAGCGGCATCGGCACGCCCCAGTTGCGCTGGCGCGAGACGCACCAGTCGGGGCGGTTCCTGATCATGGCTTCCAGGCGGGCGCGTCCCCACGAGGGGAAGAACGCGGTGTTCTCGACCGCTTTCAGCGCGGCTTCGCGCAGGCTGGCGTGTTCGCCGCTGGCTTCCATGCCGATAAACCACTGGTGCGTGGCGCGGAAAATGATCGGGGTCTTGTGGCGCCAGCAGTGGGGGTAGCTGTGCAGCAGTTTCTCGTCCTTGAGCAGCAGGCCGTTGGTGCTGAGGATTTCCAGCACGGTCTTGTTGGCGGCCCAGATCGACTGGCCGCCGACCAGCGGGGTGCGTTCAAAGAACTTGCCGTCGTCGCCCACCGGGCAATCCACCGCCAGCTTGTACTTGCTGCCGATCACATAGTCGTCCTGACCGTGGGCCGGTGCGGTATGCACCAGGCCAGTGCCGGCATCGAGCGTGACATGCTCGCCGCAGATGATGGGCACGATGCGTTCGTAGAACGGGTGCTGCAATTGCACATGCTCCAGTGCGGCGCCCTTGACCTTGGCAATGACTTCCACCGCCTCGAAGCCATAGCGCAGGATGCAGGCTTCGGCCAGATCGTGGGCCAGGATCAGGATGCCCTTGGGCGTCTGGATCAGGTCGTAAATAAATTCAGGGTGTACGGACACTGCCTGGTTGGCGGGCAGGGTCCACGGCGTGGTGGTCCAGATCACCGCATATACCGGCTGGGAAGGCGCTTTCATGCCCATGGCGCTGGCAAGGGCGGCGACATCCTTGACCGCAAAGGCCACGTCGATGGCGGGCGAGGTCTTGTCCTCGTATTCCACCTCGGCCTCGGCCAGGGCGGAGCCGCAATCTACGCACCAGTGCACCGGCTTCTGGCCCTGATAGAGGTAGCCGTTGGCGTGGATGCGCCCGAGAGTGCGCATGATATCGGCCTCGAATCTGAAATCCATGGTGCGATAGGGATTGTCCCACTCGCCCAGCACGCCGAGGCGGATGAAATCGGCCTTCTGGCGCTCGACCTGGCTGGCTGCATATTCGCGGCACAGTTCGCGGAATCTGGCCGCAGGAATCTCCTTGCCGTGCTGTTTTTCTACCTGCAACTCGATCGGCAGGCCGTGGCAGTCCCAGCCCGGCACGTAGGGCGCGTCGAATCCGGACAGGGTTTTGGACGGACGATGATGTCCTTGAGAATCTTGTTGACCGCATGGCCGATGTGAATGTCGCCGTTGGCATAGGGCGGGCCGTCGTGCAGGATGAACTTGGGACGGCCTGTGCTGGCCTCGCGGATGCGCTGGTAGAGTTTCTTCTCCTGCCACTGCCTGACCCAGGCCGGTTCGCGCTTGGCGAGGTCGCCGCGCATCGGGAAGGGGGTGTCGGGGAGGTTAAGCGTATCTTTGTAATCAGCCATTTATCGTTTCTCAAAAAACTGTTTTGCATTTTCCACATCGGCTGCGATTTGCGCAGTCAGTGTTTCCAGATCGGGAAATTTCATTTCGTCGCGCAGCTTGTGCAGGAAATCCACGCGCACGTGCTGGTTGTAGATCTGGCGGTCGAAGTTGAAGAGATGCACTTCCAGGGTCGGGCGGCCGTTGTTCTTGACGGTCGGGCGCACGCCCAGGCTGGCCGCGCCTTGCAGCGGCGTATCGCCGATGCCGTGGACTTCGACGGCAAAGATGCCCCACACCGGCGGACGGTTGTGCTTGAGCTGGACGTTGGCGGTCGGGAAACCGATCTTGTGACCCAGGTTATCCCCGTGCTCGACGCGCCCACTGATGCTGTAGGGACGGCCGAGCAGCGTGTGGGCCAGTTTGAGATCGCCCCCCGCCAGCGCATCGCGCACCGCCGTGCTGGAAACGCGCAGTCCGGCTGCCACCACGCTGTGCATGGCTTCGACCTCGAAACCCAGTCTTGGAGCGGCTTCGCTCAGCATCGCCAGGTCGCCCGCGCGTTTGGCGCCGAAGCGGAAATCGTCGCCGATCAGCATCCATTTCGCCTTGAGGCGCTGGTGCAGCATTCCGCTCACGAATTCATCCGCAGGGATACCGGCAAAACGCTTGTTGAAGCGGCAGATGAATACCTGCTCCACGCCATAGGCTTCAAACAGTTCCAGCTTCTCGCGCAGGTTGGTGAGGCGGGTGGGGGCCTGGTCGGGCGTGAAGAGCTCGCGCGGATGCGGTTCGAAAGTCATCACGCAGGCCGGCAGGCCGCGCTTTTTTGCGGCGTCTTCCATGCGTTGCAGCATGGCCTGGTGGCCCAGATGGACGCCGTCAAAGTTGCCGATAGTCAGCGCAACCGGTCCATCGCTGGCGGGAATTCCTCGGAAAATCAGCATAATCGGTCAAACAAAAGCACGAATTATACTCACTCGGGAGATAAACAAGAAATACTCGCTTCCGGGTTACTCTGGCAGCCACATTCGATTGACATATCTCATTTACAAATCAATTGATTAGTATCAGCATAGAAAATCTGAACCCCCTGTTTTGTTGCAATAACCGGAAGGAGTGCATCATGCGTAAATCCAGTCTGATAACTGCTTTGATTACGGCCTCACTGGCAAGCGGAGGCATGGCCTATGCCTCAGGCGGCGGGGGGGGCGGTGGAGGCGGTGGCGGTGGAGGGGGCAGCGGTATGGGAGGAAATGGTTTTGGTCAGGGAACGGCAACCCAGACTCAGAGCCAGGATAAGGCACAGGATCAGGCCCAGGATCGTGATCGTGATCGTTTGAAAGATGGTTCAGGGGCTGGCGCTGGCGCCAAGGCCAAGGTGCAGGTTCGTGAGCGGGTCAAAGTGCAGACCCGGCAAGATGCACGGGCAAAGAGCCGTGCCAAGGATGGCAGTCAAAGCAAGGCAAAACAGCAGACCCACAGCAACCCAACAGCAAACTCAGCTGAAGGATGGTTCTGGAACGGGCGATGGCGCCAAGGCACAGGTGCGGACACGTGAGCAAATCCAGGAGCAGACGCAGCAACAGAAATAAATTCGCGGCGATCTTTCGTTGCTGCAGCCAACGGGCACGGTTCAGGTGCCCGTTTCTTTATTGGGGGGCGCCGCGCCTTGTGGGGCGAACCGACATTTGCATGAGCGTCCTATTGCTCATCGGCGATTTTACGCAATAGAGCCGTGTCGCAATGATGATGGCGCTCAGCAGTTTCCTTCACGATGCCGCGCCGTTTGAAATCTGCCATGATCCTGCTCGCCGTTTCGGTGGTGATCCCGAGCATGGCGCCCATGTCTTCGCGGCTGAATTCCATACAACTGCCATCGGATAACTCGGACTGAAGCAAAAGCAGCAGGTGCGCGATGCGCGACTCCGCCGTTCCGGAGGAAAGTTCGGTAATGAACCGGTCCGCCTCGTCCAGTCCTTGTTGCCAGCGCAGCGCCATCTGGCGGCATAGATGAGGATGGTTGGCGCTCAGGTGCTCGATAGCCGGTATCGGGATGCGGCAGACTTTGGTGTCTTGCAGTGCAATTGCCGTGTGGCGGTAATTCTTTCCGACCACCAGTTCCAGTCCGGCAACCGAACCCGGTTTGAGCAGGCGCACGATGCGCTGGTTGCCATTCGGCAGGTACCGGACCAGTTTAACCAGCCCGCTGCGGATAGTGTAGAGCGACTGGCTTTCTTCATTCGCCTGGTAAAGAACAGAATGTGCCGGGTAATACAGGTGGTCAATGGTGTGCAGTATTTCATCCAGATCTTCATTGGACACTTCGGAGAACAGCACTCTTTGACGAATGGCGCAATGCTCGCAGTCTGCGCGGCCTTCCCAGGTGATATCGGTGCAATAGGGCTTTTTTTTGCGGCTTGACATTAACGGGCCTTTGTAATGACTATTCTTTACAAACATGACAAATGCCATACTTATGGGGCGCAGACATGTTGCTGTGAGACGGTTGTTGATGTCAAGCAGGCATTGACGATTGATAACCGTCAATGCCTTTATTTATGCCAAATGTTATCCTGCAAAGAGTAAGAAGCTTTAGGGTCGGTTCCCGTTAGATAGTTCCTGCCGATAACATAAAAATAATACAAATATCCACATTCAATATTCAATCGTGATTGAGAGTCAAAAATGACATTACTCCACAAGTGGCTTTCGTCGTCATTGACGGCGGCTGCGCTGTTTTTCTGTGTCCAGCCGGCTTTGGCTGTAGAGCGGCCACAGGCGCCGGCCCAGAAGGCGGAAGCGTTCCGGGAGGCCAAGCCGGTAACGCCGGTTGCTGAGCCAGAGATGAGCGTTGACGAGGCAAGAACGCCGGTCGAGAAGCTCAGGGCTTACAAGAAAACCAGACAGGGCATTCTCGATCTGGAATGTACGGCCTGCCATGTGATTATCAACGGGGACAAGGCCCGTCCCGAGCATGATCATGGCAAATGCGAATCCTGCCATACCACCGGCAAGGCGCACCGCCAGGCTCTGATCAAAGGCGAGCCGGGCAAGGGCTCGATCGATATGCCGCAAAGCAAGGAATGCACAAGCTGCCACAATAAGGACAAGAAGCTGATGAACTGGAGCTTCAGTTCGCATAGCAAGGCGGGTGGTAATTGTACGGATTGCCATACGGTGCATGCCTCGCCACAGTCCCGGAGCCTCAGTCTGAGCGCCAGCAAGATGGACAGGAATTCGGCCATGTGCGTCAAGTGCCATCAGGATGTCGCCTCTGCGCAGAACATGAGATCGCATCACCCCGTCAAAGAGGGTGGGATGTCATGCGTCAGTTGTCACGACGTGCATGGAGGCACTCAAACCCTGCTGAAAAGCAAGAATGAACAATGCCTGAGCTGCCACCAGGCCGTCCGCGGACCCAAGGTGTTTGAGCACGCGCCCGTGGTGGAAGACTGCATGAGCTGCCACGCAGCGCACGGCTCATCCAACCGCGGCCTGCTGACGGTTTCGCAACCGGCGGTGTGTCTGCAGTGCCATGCCATCGCCCAGGGCAAGCATGGTTATGGAACGGTTACCGAGCCTTCCGTTGTGGGCGATAGAAGAATTACCGGCGCCGTGCTGAGGGGATGCACCAACTGCCACGGTGCCATTCACGGCAGCCACCAAGATCCGATGTTGCGCTACTGAGAGAGGAAGGCGCCATGAAACAATTCACTAAAAATAAACTGTCCGTTCTGATCGGCCTCGCCTTTGCCAGCAATATCAGCTATGCAGCACCGCCTGCGCCGCCGCCCGTACAGGCGCAAGACGGGCCCGCTGCCCAGCAGGGCGCTGGCGCAGCAGGGCGGACCCCGCCTTCGGTTGTGGTGACGCCGCTGACCAAGGCTTTCGATACGCGCAAAGCCCAGAAAGTGGAGCTGGATTATGCGCAAATGGTCGGGATCCCCTATGGCAGCTTCCTGTTGTTCCCGGAACTGGCGCTCACGCAAACCTACGACAGCAATATCTACGCGCTGCGCAGGAATGAGGTTTCCGACTCGATTACCACCCTGACGCCTTCGCTGGTGGTCAAATCCAACTGGGCCCGGCACAGGTTGAACTTCGATGTGGGTGGAGATCTGGACCAGTACCGTGATCACAAATCGGAAAACGTGGAAGATTACTGGGCAGGTTTTGATGGCCAGTACGATGTTTCAGCCGTCAGCAACATCTTCGGTGGCGCGCGCACCAGCCGCAATCATGAAGATCGCGGTTCTCCCGAGCCGGGTTCTGCGCTTGGGCCTACCGTTTATACTTCGACGGAAGCTTATCTTGGTGCCGAGACCAAGACCGGTCCTGTCTCCATGCGCTTTGGCGGTATTCATGAAGATCTGGATTACAACACCCCGGCAGGCATGACGGTCGTCAACCCGACCAATGACGACCGTGACCGCACTATGACTTCAATCGGCGGGCGGGTGGGCTATGACGTGACACCCGCGCTGATGCCCTTCATCCAGGCCGCGACCGATTCGCGCAGCTACAATCGCAGTACGGATGATTATGGATTCCTGCGCAGTTCCGAGGGCTATCGCGCAGCTGTTGGCGCTGTTTATAAACCCAGTGCGACGCTGCAGGGCGAGGCCTTTGCCGGCCACATGCACCAGGATTATGATGATGCGCGCTTCAACGATCTGAACCGGGCCTATTTCGGCGCCAACCTGAGCTGGAAACCGGTGCCGGGCACCAAATTCACCACATTTATCGATCGTTCGCTGGGGGAGACCACTCTGCCCGGGTCTTCCGGCTATATCGACAACACCGTGGGGCTGCATGTCGAGCGCCCCATCAGCCCGGATCTGCTGGCCAATGCGGGAATTGCCTACTCAGTCAGCGATTATCAGGGCATAGAACGCAAGGACCGGACGACCGATGCCGGTGCCGGTATCAAGTATTACGTCAGCCCGACGGTCTATCTGGGTGCGGATTACCGCATGCTCAACCGTGATTCGTCCGATCTGGAAGGGAATTACTTCCGCGATGTGGTGATGTTCAGCGTGGGCTATACGCCGGCACGTCAGCGCATCAGGACCGAAGGCGGGACGGCAGGCGAAGTGCAGGCCGGGGATGTGGCCAGACTGCAGGGTGACATCATGCCCAAACTGGCTTACTTCAAATATTCCGGCGGCGTGGGCACGGGGACGAACCATTACCTCGAGCGCTACGACTACCGGGAGAGCAGCTTCGGCGAGAGCTCACGGGATGGCGTAATCGGCGATGTCGACCTGAATCTGCTCTATGCCGATGCCAGGCATGATCTGCTGCGACTGGAACGTGAAGGCTTCGGTGCCAATAACCAGCGCACCCGGATCAAAGGCAACAGCGACTTCGTCAAGTTCAATGCATACCACTCGGTCTACACTTCGGCTACGGGCGGCATCAATTATCTGTACAACCCGAATGTGGTGGCCGGTGGAACGGATGCAAATTATGCTGATCCGGCAAACACGGGCGAATCGCAGCATGTGGCCGATTTCAATGCCGATAGCCCGGACACGGCGTACAAGGTGACCCGGACCAGCTACGGCGCCAGCATGCAGGTCAAGCCAGCAGCCTTTAATGGCCTGGGTTCGGTCGAGCTGGCTTACAAGGGCTATACCCGCGACGGCAATCAGGTGTCGAACTATATCCTGAGTCAGCATGATTTCGCCGCGCCGCTCCCTGCTGACACAGTCTTGCGCGAGCAGAACCAGTGGCGCGGCTATAACCGGGTGATCGATGAGCAAAACCGGAATCTTGCCTTTAACCTGACACTCAACCCGCAGGATAGCTGGCTGGTCAATTACGAATTCAGTATCGACAAGTTCCAGAACAATGCGCCATCAGTCACGATGAACAATGTCTCCCAATGGTCGGACATTCTCTTCTCCGGCCCTGGTGGCTTGCACTTCCAGAATACGGTGGATCCAAACAGGCCACTGAATTTCGTGTCGGATTCGACCCAGTTCACCAACAGCCTGCGCCTGACCAAGCAATTTAACGAGTGGGCTGTGCTGGGTGCGGGTGCCAGCATGTCCCGGCTGCAACAGGACAGCTTTGGCCCGGAATACAATTTGGGTTACACGGAAGGACGCAACGATACCGACAGCGCCTACCTGACCGGAAAATTCAATGTTTCCCAAGCGGTGGGCCTGGAAGCCTTCATGCGTTACAACAAGCGCGAGAACAACTCTTCCTTCCCGGTGGCGGGATTCTATGAGGTGCTGTCCGCCAAGGATGCCGAGCGCCTGGTCGCGCCGCGTATCAACAAGGTCACAACCAAAACCTATGGTCTGGAAGCCAAGCTCTACCCCAGCTTCCTGAAATCCAGCTGGTCAGCCGGCTGGACGCACGAGGACAAGGATCGTGACCTGACTTATGGAGAAGGCCCGGCACTGACCGCGCCAATGATGCTGTATGGCGTGAATTCGAGTTCCGACGAAGTGTTCGTCAAACTGGTTTCCCGTCCCGCCAAGGGCTGGATGATCCGCGTGACGCCGTCCTATCTCTGGGCCGACCAGACCGGGCTGGTCAGCGAACCGGAAGAAATGCTGAAGCTGAAAACGCTGGTGACCTATACCAAACCGGAGTGGAACGAACTGCTGATCAGCGGTTACTACAATTACACCGAGAAGAAAAACGGCTTGCACAGCTATTCTGGCTATGACGTGACCGGAGCTGGAGGCGCAGGCGTGGCCGGTGCGGTTCAGGCTGGTGTTTATAGCGCATCCCAGACGCAGAAAATGGAGAGCACTTTCCAGTCGGCCGGCCTGAATCTCAGCCTGGTTCCGGTTGAGGATGTGAAAGCGAACCTGGGCTATGCATGGAACCAGACCGATTTCAGCTCCTACTATTTCTCGACCAACCGCCTGCGCTACCACTACCTGTATGTTCCGGACAGCGCTGTCCTGACTTCAACGGATTTTCTGGTGCTGGGTCAGCCTAACTACAAGGTCAACACGCACACCTTGTCAGCCGGGCTGGAAAAGCAGTGGAACCGCTACCTGTTCTCCGGCAACTACAGCCTGACCTGGTCCGAAGGCAGAAACGCCAGCGGGCTGACAGAGCCTTTGCCCGATGTGGATGACAGAGTGGATAACTACCTGCACTCCCTGGCTTTCGGCATGGAGTACGCCTGGAAGAAGAATATGTCGGTGCGCGGTACCTACATCTATGACTACTACAAGGATCATGTCTACCATGATCTGAGCGGTGGTTATAACACTCTCATGCTGGGTCTCAATTACCGCCTCTGATGTTTGCAGTAAGTTCCGGAAGAAAAAACGCCGTCCCTCTTAACAGGGGCGGCGTTTCTTTTTGAAGGTTTGAGTGGCTTTATGAGAAGCTTATTTAATTCTGTAAGCATAATAAATCATGTTCGATTGATGGTTGTCAGTGACGATGCCTGTAAATGGGCATAGGATTTTCATATGCAGTTTTGGTTCGTTTTTATTTGTAGGTTAATGAAAAATTGGGGAGGAAATAATGAAAACCACATTCAAAATCAAACAAGTCGTTACAGCTACCACTTTTGCAGTGGCGGTGATGTTCGGCGCACCGGTCGCGACGCATTACATCAATGTGAGCAGTCTGGACGTGATTTCCCAGGCTCACGCTGAAGACGACGGCGGCGGCTCCAAGCAGAAAGGCAAACCAGCGGGCAAAGGCTCTGGCGGTAGCAAGGGCGGGGCTGGTCATGAAAGTGATAGCAGTAATAAAGATGTCATTTTCAAAGGCAAAGGCGCCGATAATCGCGATCCCCTGAGCGATCGTCCTGCATGGGCTGGCGTCAAGGGTGGCAAGGCAGGGGCAGGCGGTCAGCCGCCCACCTCCGGCAGTTCGAAAGGGGGTATTTACGGAGACCTGTATGTGCTGATCCGTGATCCTCTGACTGGCGCCGCCTTGACGGAAACCATCAATGGCACGGTTTATCCGCTGGTTCAGGCCTTTGATGCCAGTGGCAATCCGATTGCAAATACCTCGATTCCTCGCGATCCGGCAACAGGCGATTTGTTGGCCAAGCTGCCGGATGGTACGGCAGTATATACATCCGAAGTGGAATTCAGCCGTCTGAGCGTGGCACGTGCGCCTGACAAAGTGCTGACGCATTCGCTTGAAGAGGCTTTGTCAAAGCTGAATACCACCGGTGCGGTTCTTTCGCTTGATACTGCCGGTCGTCTGGTGATCACCATCAGTGGCGTGAGCAGCACGATCGACTCGCCGCTGGAAAATCTGGCCCTGTATGTGGCAGCTATCAATGGAACGTTGCCTGCCAGCGTGACCAGCATTACCGGCTTTTCTTCGGCTTCGCTGCTGGCTGCTGCCGCTGACAAGTACAAAGTCGTTACGCTGGATACGGTGATGTACCTGAACAGTATTCTGAAAATCAGCCCGGATCTGAGTACGTTTACTTATAGCCGTACCGATACTTATGCTGGCGACACGGTTAAAATCCTGGTCGAGACTCCGGCGGGGTCAGGCACTTATATCACCAAAACGGTGAGCGTCCTGGGTACTGTGGAGTGGACTGTTCCGACAGGGTCTGTTCCACTTACTGGCGCGGCAGCTTATGCACAGGCAGTTGATGATGCGGTGCAGGTGATCGAGTTCGTTCACGACTTCGGTCTGGATTGAAGGGCGGAGCTCAAATACTAGCGTGGCAAAGCTAATGTTTCACTGCCACGACAAGTAACTGAGTTGCCTTTTTGAAAAAGCGGGGCGGCGCCGGGAGGCGCCGCCCCGCTTTGCTTTGTATTACTTGCCCTGCATGGCAGAACGGATGGCCTTGACCACATCTGCGGGGGATGTGCCATGCTGCAAGGTGGCCACCAGTTTGCCGCCAGGGTCGATAACGTAGGTCGAGGAGGAGTGGTCCACCACATAGCCGCCAGCGGAGCCGGTATCCTGCTTGCGGTAGCTGGCGCCATATAGCTGCGCTGCTGCGGCAATGGCTTCCGGCGCACCGGTCAGACCGAGAATGTTGGCGTGGAAGAAGGTGCCATAATCCTTGAGTTTTTCCGGCGTGTCGCGTTCCGGATCGACGGAGATAAACAGTCCCTGGGTGCGTGCCAGTTCTTCCTTGTCCAGCGCGTTGAGAGCCTGGCTGGTAAAGGCCAGCGAAGTGGGGCAGATATCCGGACAGAAGGTATAGCCGAAGTACACCAGCACGACCTTGCCGCGGAAATCATGCAGCGACACCGGGCCATTGGCCGACTGCAGTGTGAAATCGCCGCCAGTGGGCGCCGCAGCGAGCGGGATGGGGCTATGGGGCTGGTGTGCGTCCGGTTGCCAGAACCAGGTGACCCAGCCGAAAATCAGGGCGAGCAGGGCAATGATGGCGATAAGCGCAGTTCGGTTCATGAATTCTGGTCCAATAAAATAAATGTCATCATGCGGCAGTGAAGGGTCGCTTGCCAAGCACTAGCGGCGCGGCATTTCGTCGCATTTTGCCCGTGCTCACTGAACCGCAAGGGCGCAAAGGCGCAAAGAAGTAACAGTGTGTTATTGAAATGGCATGCCAGGCAGTTGAGTGATTGCCATGATTGCTATCATGGGCTTGGTTTCTCTGCGTCTTCGCGTCTTTGCGGTTCGAGGTGTTATACATAAATCAGTTGCGCGACGTGTCGAAGTGAAACGGCGCGACTGCTTTAAGTTTTGGGGTGGTAACCACCACGGCAGCCTGCCACACCATGCCCCCGGTGATACACACCGGCAATACAGTTTCCCCGGTAAACCGGGACTCGCCTTCCTGCTTCAGTTGCGGGCGGTTATAGCCCATGTTCATGTCCATGCCGGTAAAGTCCACCTCTACCTGGCGGGCATCCAGCCCCTGGGTTTTGACCACCAGCTTAAGCGGGCGCAGCAGGGGAATGGGTCGCGGCTCGATGGAAATTTCAATGCGTCCGCCACCGGGGATGTCGCTGGAGCATGGCCCGGCATTCAGATCGCAGGCCGGATCGAGGGGGGCTGTGACGCTGGCTTCGGGGTTGGGCGTAAGCCATAATCTGGCACCGATAGCGGCGCCAATGGCCAGGGTCAGCGCTGCAATAGTGATAACAAGCGACTTGTTGGATAGGTTCATGAGATTTTTGCGGCAAAGGTGCAAGGGAAAACCCTTATGTTCAAGCGTGTTTTCGCACCTGTGCGGTTCAGTTGTTTTCAGAAAATAATATGCGGGCTAAAGCATATCACAGCCGTGATTTTCCTTTGCAATGCCTTGCCTCACATGGGGCATTCGTTTAATCTCAAATACGATTTATAACCAAAAGATGATGGGGGGATTTATGAGCGCTACGGTCAAGGTTGCATTGCTGGGTCTGGGTGGTGTTGGTGAAACATTCGCTGAACATTTTCTGGAGAAAATCCAGGAAGAACATGTCAATGTGGAAATCGTTGCCGTGGCGCACCGGGACCTGAATTCTCCGGTCGCGATGGGTTTCTCGCACAGCAATGTCCAGGTATTCCAGGAAGCGCTGGACGTGGTGGATCTTGGCGATAAGGTCGATATCATTTTTGATCTGACCGGCAATGCCGATTTGCGTCAGAAGCTGCGCACGCGGATGCAGGAAACCGGCAACCGCCATACGGTCATCGCACCGGAAATCATGGCTCACCTGCTATGGAACTTTTTCGGCGAAAAAACAGTTTTGCCGCAAACAGGCAGAACCGGTTACTAGAAACGCCATTTCCTGAAACGGGCGCTTCCATACTGTGGAGCGCCCGTTTTGTTTTGTGGCGTGATTTTGGCGCATGCTCGTTGCTGAATGCCGAAATCGGCCCTAAACCCCTCTTGAAATAGGGGGCATCCGATCCCATCTGTTTTCCAGTTTTACCTCATCAACTGGAGAATTTGAACCATGACTGTTGAAGCACATAAGGAAACCCTGGGCTTTCAGGCCGAAGTCAAGCAACTGCTGAAGCTGATGATCCACTCCTTGTACAGCAACAAGGAGATTTTCCTGCGCGAGCTGATTTCCAATGCCTCCGATGCTTCGGACAAGCTGCGCTTCGAGGCGCTGTCCGACGACGCGCTGTGGGAAACTGATCCCGATTTGCAAATCCGCGTGAGCTTCGATAAAGCTGCGCGCACCATTACCCTTTCCGACAACGGCATCGGCATGAACCGCCAGGAAGTGATCGAGCATATCGGCACCATCGCCAAGTCCGGCACGCGCCAGTTCTTCGAGGCGCTTACCGGCGATCAGGCCAGGGATGCGCACCTGATCGGCCAGTTCGGCGTGGGCTTCTATTCCGCCTTCATCGTGGCCGACAAGGTGACCCTGATCACCCGCCGCGCCGGCCTTGGCGCCGAACATGGCGTGAAATGGGAATCGGCGGGAGAGGGTGACTACACGCTCGAAACCGTGGACAAGCCCGGTCGCGGCACCGACGTGATCCTGCACCTGCGCGAAGGCGAGGACGAGCTCCTTTCCGGCTGGCAGATCAAGTCCATCATCCGCAAGTATTCCGACCACATCACCCTGCCCATCATGATGAACAAGGAAGATTGGGACGCAGAGAAGAAGGAGAACGTGGTCAAGGATGAGCTGGAAGCCGTCAACCAGGCTTCCGCCCTGTGGGCGCGCCCCAAGAGCGAGATCACGCAGGAACAGTACGACGAATTCTACAAGCATGTGGCGCACGACTTCGAAGCGCCGCTGGCCCATGTTCACGCCAGGGTGGAAGGCAAGCAGGAATACACCCAGCTGCTCTACATCCCGGCGCGCGCCCCTTTCGACCTGTGGGACCGCGAGCAGCGCCACGGCATCAAGCTCTATGTGCGCCGCGTCTTCATCATGGACGACGCCAAGCAGCTCATGCCCTACTACATGCGCTTCGTGCGCGGGGTGATCGACTCCAACAACCTGCCGCTCAACGTGTCGCGCGAAATCCTGCAGGAAAGCAAGGACATCGAAGCGATTCGCGGCGGTTCGGTGAAGAAGGTGCTGGGTATGCTGGACGATCTGGCCGAGAACCAGCCAGAGAAATACGCCACTTTCTGGAATGAATTCGGCCGCGCCATCAAGGAAGGCGTGGGCGAGGATCTTCGCCAACAAGGAGCGCATCGCCAAGCTGATCCGTTTTGCCTCCACGCAAGCGGACACGGAAGATCAGACTGTCTCTCTGGCCGACTACCTCGGCCGCATGAAGGAAGGTCAGGACAAGATTTACTATGTCACCGCCGATACTTTCGCTGCTGCCAAGAACAGCCCGCATCTGGAATTTTTCCGCGCCAAGGGTGTGGAAGTCTTGCTGCTTTCCGACCGTGTGGACGAGTGGATGATCTCCCATCTCACCGAGTTCGATGGCAAGAAGTTGCAGTCCGTGGCCAAGGGCGACCTCGACCTCGACAAGCTGGCCAACGAAGAAGAGAAGAAAGAGCAGGAGCAGGAAGCCGATGCTTTCAAGGATCTGGCCGGAAAAATCAAGGAGGCCCTGGCTGATAAGGTCAAGGAAGTGCGCGTTACGCACCGCCTCACTTCATCGCCAGCCTGCCTGGTGGCGGGGGAGCATGACATGAGCGGCAACCTGGAAAGATTGCTGAAATCTGCCGGACAGAACGTGCCGATGTCCAAGCCGATCCTGGAAATCAATCCCAAGCATGCGCTGGTGCAGCGCCTGAATGGTCAGACCGATAGCGAGAAATTCGGCGACTGGAGCCACATCCTGTTCGATCAGGCCTTGCTGGCCGAAGGCGGGCAGCTGGAAGACCCGGCCACCTTTGTGCGCCGCCTGAATGAGCTGTGGGTCACGTTGTAGTCATATTGTTTGTAATAAAAAAGGGCGCTACGGCGCCCTTTTTTATTAGGTTGCAGAAGCCGGGTGGCGGTATTTATATTTGATAATTCAGTAATATAGGTGCTATAATAAGCGGCTTACGATTTTCAAGTCGTGCCCTTGCTGTCTGATTCAGTGTCCTGGCTTCCCAGGTGTTTCTTCCTTCATCATTCCGCTGTCTTAGCTGTCGTTTTCAAGGGCAAAACCTTTTTATTAGTATTTCTTCATCTGGAGATAAACCATTGGCGAAAGAAGAACTCATCGAAATGAATGGCGTGGTAGACGAAGTGCTGCCTGATTCGCGTTTTCGCGTCACGCTCGAAAATGGCCACAAACTGGTTGCGTATACGGCTGGCAAAATGCGCAAGAACCATATCCGTATTATCGCGGGTGACAAGATCACCCTCGAACTTTCACCTTACGATATCACCAATGGCCGGATCACCTTCCGCCATATCGAAGGACGCGGTGCTCCTGCACCCCGGCGCCGCGCTTACTGAGAACGGGTTTCCAGCCGCAGGCGGGGTCAAATCAAAGAGGCGCTCCGGCGCCTTTTTTATCGTGTAGCGTCAGCCCGGTCGTTCATCCCGGATATTTTGTTCTGGAAAATACAGTCAATACCCTATAGGCATGTTTTTCCGCTGCGTGTAGCTTGGTTACTCAGAGGCGGGCGGTGAAGGTGGCGGTTTTTGCTGAATCAGAACCCCCCCCGCCGGTTTCGGATGTTTTCGCTTATTTGACCGGGGTGGCAATCAAGCCGCCCTGAATGAAAAGGAGCCAGACATGAGCGACCAGATACAGATATCCATTGACCGCGACACTTATGACCGGCTGCAAATCCTGATGGTCCCTCCCGTCAGCGATGCCAACGCGGTGATCCGGGAATTGCTGCATCACGACAGGCATACCAGCGGACCCGCCGCTGAGCTCGCAGCCAGCGAGCGGCATTTCACTTTCGAACAGGAACTGGAACGCTCCAGTCAGGGGGTATACGATTGTGGCGGGGGTACCTAGGGGAAACGCAAATTTATTCCCGCGTCTCGTCATTGCGAGCGTAGCGAAGCAATCTCGCGCCTGCAAGTGAAGTCGTCACCGCTTCACCACGCCTGCCGGTAAATCTGCCGGTACAGCTTGCGCATGGTTTCCAGGCTGGCTGTGTCGGGAGCATTCGCACCATAACGCGCATCCTCGAACAGCCCGGTCAAGCTTCCAAGCTCAGGGCGCAGGTCGTCGCGCAGGGCGCACAACTGGGCGAGATATTCACGGGTAGTATCGGACCGGTCGCGTGCCATATCGCTCAGGGCGAAGACGCGCTCCATCGCGCCATACAGTTGCCGGGCGCCCTGTTCCCCGCCAGAGTGGAAGCCCAGGATGCCGTAGCGCAGGTAGTCGAAGCGGGTGCGCAGCCAGGTGCCGGCCTTTGCCTCGCGCAGCAGCCACCATAGCGCAACGAGAATGGCGAGCAGGGCGAGTGCGATCAGGCCGGAAATTACTGCATCGCGATGTTCCTTGAGCCACTTTTTCAGTGCCTCCCAGAGGTCGGCCATCTGCTTCATCACCGGGGCCATAAGCTTGCCGGTCTGCTCCGAAATATCCGCCATGCTGTTGATGGCGCCCGCCTGCCAGCCGGGCATGCCGGGCCGCCTGGCTGCCTTGCGCATGTCGTCGGGTGATGGCCAGCCGCTGCCCATGCCGCTGCCACCCTGGCCCGTGCCGGTTTGACCCGATTCGCCCTGGCCTGATCCATCGCCGTTACCGCTCTGCCCGTTTTTCCCCAGTTGAATCAGCTTGCCGCCCGGCCCGGATTCGGCAGCCTGCCCGTAGCGCCATTGCAGGGAATTCCATGTGGCCTGGGGCGTGATGGCGTACAGCAAGGCGCCGCTCAGGAGAATGGCTGCCGTGGCGGCTGCAATGGCCATGCCCTGGCCCCCGGCGACCTCAAGGCCCAGGCTTTGCTCGCGCAGCGCGAGGGTGCGGCGGTTGATCTGCTCGGCCACCAGGGTGAACACCATCGCTGTCACGAAGGGTACGAGGTAGAACAGCAGGGTCCAGTCCGCCCGGTAGTGGGTGGCGGCAAACATCACCATGACCGCCGCGATCACCAGGCTCATGTGCAGTTGCCGCCGGCTGACCGTGACACAGTTATAAGCGACCTGTAGCGCCGCCAGCATGTACAGGCCGGCTCGCGGGAAGCGCCACATCGGGATGAAAATGATCACTGACAGCAGCAGCCCGATAATCAGGGCGGTTTTCTGCGCCTTGCGCCCGTCATCGCTGACCTCTCCCTGCTGACGCCAGCCGATGCGCAGGGTAATGCCGAAGGCGATTGCCCACAACAGCATTTCCGTGCCGAAAATGCCGTACTGGATGTCGAGAAAGGCATTGCAGGCCACAGCCAGTATCTGCGCGGCGAACAGACCAAGATAGGCAGGCAGATAAATGAGTGGCGGGGTCATTGGTTGAACAGGACGAGCAGGTCGTCGCCCTTGCGGATGTGGAGGCAATGCGCGCCCAGTTCGAGCAGGCTGCCTTCGGAAAGCGCGCCGGTTTCTGCCGGCTTGCCGTCTGTCAGGAAGGATTCCTGTTCGAAGATGACCGCCAGCAAGTGAGCGCCCCGCCCCCGCAATAGTGCCAGTGCCTGCAGGATTTCAGCGGATTGCGTGGCGGGCTGGGAAAGAAATGCCAGCACCGTTTCACCCGCCCTGCATTCCAGCGCAGCTTTTTCCAGCACTCTGGCGTAAGGTATCGCGCCATCCGAATCCACCACGGCAAGTTCATCCAGCAGGCTCCGGTAGTGATGGTCGCCGGTACCGGCCGGGAGATAAAGCGAGCGTTTCCCTTCAGCGATCAGGCGGGTGGGGATGCTGTTGGCGCTGGCGTACTTCGCCACCGAGGCGGCGATCCTGACGGCATATTCCAGAGTGGCATGCTTTCCCTTGCCCAGGTTTGCGCCTGCTGCAAGGTCGAGGGCGATGTAACAGGCAGGCGGAAGCCAGCGGCTCGAATTCCTTGACCATCAGTTCGTTCAGCCGCGCCGTGGTCGGCCAGTGCACATGGCGCGGATTGTCGCCGCGGCGATATTCGCGCAGCCCGCTGAATTCGGCTGCCCCGGCGCCTTCCGGCAGCAGGTAGCCGCCGCGATGGATCTGGCTGGGCGAACCCAGCAGGGGCAGGGCGACAATCGGAAACACCTCGGGATAAATGGTCAGCGTCTGCACCCCGTCGTTGCGGCCTTGCCGCGCCTCGGCCAGTCCAAGTGGAAAGCTGGAGGCCAGCCCGACCGGGCCGAGCCGGTAGAAGCCGCGTTTCTCGCACAACAGCGGGACTTCGAAACGCCGCTTGCCGCCGCCCGGCACATAGGCGGCCACACCGAGCATTTTCTCACCCTGGCTGGCTGTGCCGTCCGCTGCGCCGACAAAAGGCAGATGGTCCACCAGTTCCACCATGAAGCGCGGCAGCCAGCCGTGGTTTTCTACTTCAACCTGAAAGCGGATGGTATCGCCCTCGCCAGCCCGCTCAGGTCCGCTGCGTGTCACCGAAAGCCGCTTCACCAGCCAGTGCGGCCAGGCAATCCCGGTGATCAGGGTGGCGGAAAGCAGGGCGGCAATCGCCCAGGGCAAAGACTGGTCGCGGTTGAGCGCCGCCATATAGGCCACCACCATCAGGGCCAGCAGCACCAGCGGCTTGGTGTAGCGCGGTTGCCAGACGGGAAGAGACAGGCCGGGGGATTTCATGTGGGCTTCGAAATGAGGGAGCGTGCGTTTCTGGACCCTGTTTTATACATATTCGAAGCCGTCGCTTTAAGGCAATACATGTTCGAAAATTCCAATAATGAATGGAACTATTACTTTCTTTGCAATGGCAATGTAGCTGAAGAACAAGAGATAAACAGCAATCTGGCGCAGGCCAAAACTTCCTGGGGTGCGGAACCTGGATGAAAGCACGGATGGAAATAGCAGCAGAAGCATTATTGGTAATACGACTGAAGCAGAAGCAGCAAACGCAATGGCAAAGGGGATATCAAAGAATGCTGCAAATGCGGTAACTCCAGCGCAAACGGCAATAATTATGAGGCCGAAAAAATTTTTCCGTTCAAGCGCCAAGTTGAGGTCTGGGGGGGTGATCTTCATCGCTTGGCTGACCTCAAACCGGTGGCGGCAACTGGTCGAGAATGGCTTTCAGGATGCCGTGGGCGTTCTGGCCCATGGCGGCGGCCTGGGGGCGGACGATGAGACGGTGTTCCAGCACCGGGCTGGCCATGACCTTGACCATATCCGGGGTGACATAGTCCTTGCCGCGCAGGTAGGCGATGCCCTGTGCACCGCGCACCAGTGCCAGGGTGCCGCGCGGGCTGGCGCCGAGGCGCAGGTCGGCATGGCCGCGCGTGGCGGCGGTGATGCGGACGGCGTATTCGGCGACTTCCGGGCTGATGTGGATGGCCTTGACGGCTTCGCGTGCGGCGAGAATCTCGTCTTCGCTGGTGACCGCCTGCAGCGTCTCGATGGGATGGATCTGGGCCTGTGCGCTGAGGATGCGCAGTTCCTCCTGTAGCGTCGGGTAGCCTACCGAGAGGCGCACGAAGAAGCGGTCGAGCTGGGCTTCCGGCAGGGTGTGGGTGCCGGCCATGTCGATGGGGTTCTGGGTCGCCAGCACCATGAAAGTCTTGGGCAGGTCGTAGGTGCTGCCGTCCACGCTGACACGGAATTCTTCCATGCATTCCAGCAGGGCTGACTGGGCGCGCGGCGTGGCGCGATTGATCTCGTCGGCGAGCAGGATATGGGTGAACACCGGGCCGGGCCGGAATTCGAATTCGCCGGTTTTCTGGTTGTAGATCGGCACGCCGGTGATGTCGGAGGGCAGCAGGTCGGGGGTGCATTGCAGGCGCTTCATGTCCACCGCCACCGAGCGGGCCAGGGCGCGGGCCAGCATGGTCTTGCCGGTGCCCGGTACATCCTCCAGCAGGACATGGCCGCGGCAGAGCAGGGAAACCACCGCCAGTTCGATCACCTGGCGCTTGCCGACGATGACTTTTTCGACGTTGGTAATCAGGTTCTGGATGGCTTGCATGGCGGCCTCGTGCAAATAGCCGGATGCTGCCGCAGGCCACCATAAAAATCAAACTATTTTTAGTCGCATGGCATGCGTGAATGCATGGCTATATTGGAAAAGGGCGCCGGAGCGTCATTTTTGCGCACGGTGTTCAAGTCATGTCGGCTAATAGTGATGGATTTTCCCGGTGCGCTGCCGGTTTTGGGCAGGCGAACGGCCAGTACCCTCTTCCAATGGTTTGGCAATTCTGTCCTGAGTCGTTCGGCGCTTGCCGGGTTTTGTGGGAAAATGCACACCTATGCCCTCCATCCATCTTCTTTCCGACCTCCTCATCAACCAGATCGCCGCCGGCGAGGTGGTCGAACGCCCGGCCTCGGCCCTGAAAGAGCTGCTGGAAAACAGCCTGGATGCGGGCAGCGGCGAGATCTCGGTGCAACTCCAGCAGGGCGGGGTGAAGTCCCTGCGCGTGGCTGACAATGGCTCCGGCATTACGCGCGATGAATTGAGTCTGGCGCTGTCGCGCCATGCCACCAGCAAGATCGCCAGCCTCGATGATCTGGAAAGCGTGAAGAGCCTGGGGTTCCGCGGCGAAGCGCTGGCCAGCATCGCGGCGATTTCACGGCTGTCTCTCACCAGCCGCAGGCAGGGCGAGCGCCATGCCTGGCGCATGGAAGCCGCCGGGGGCGATCTTTCCGGCCTGCAGCCAGCCGCGCTGGAGGCCGGAACAGTGGTGGAAATGCAGGACATCTATTTCAACACCCCAGCGCGGCGCAAATTCCTCAAGACCGAGGCGACCGAATACGCGCATTGCGAGGAAGCCCTGCGCCGCATGGCGATCAGCCGCCCCGATGTGGCTTTTGGCCTGCAGCATAACGGGCGCAAGATCTGGCAGCTGCCACCAGCACGGCTGATACAGCGCGCTGCCGCAGTGCTGGGCGAGGAGTTCGCTGCGGCTTCGGTGCAGCTCGACGAGGGCGCAGGCGGGCTGCGTCTGCACGGGATGGCAGGGCTGCCGGGTTTTACCCGCGGCAGCCGCGATGCGCAGTATGTCTACGTCAATGGCCGCTTTGTGCGCGACAAACTGATCTCTCACGCCATCCGCGAAGCCTACAAGGACATCCTGCACCATGACCGCCACCCGGCTTTCGTGCTGTTCATCGAGCTGGAGCCGGAGATGGTGGACGTCAACGTCCACCCCAGCAAGATCGAGGTGCGCTTTCGCGAATCCCGCGCCGTGCACCAGTTGATCTACCACGCGCTCAACAAGGCGCTGGCGGCGCCCATTGCCACGCGCCAGGCCGAACAACCCTCATCTGTGCCTCCAGCCGTATCCGGCTATGCGCCATCGCCCACCTATGCCACGCAGACGCGCATGCCGCTGGGCGTGGAAGAACGCGGCAATCTGTATCAAACCCTGTTCGGGCAGATCGCCCGCCCCGAGCCGTCATTCAATGCGCCCGAAGCCCAGCCCGAGCCGGAAGTGCCGCCGCTGGGCTACGCCATGGCCCAGTTGCATGGTGTGTATATCCTTTCACAGAACGAGCGCGGCCTGATCATCGTGGACATGCATGCGGCCCACGAGCGGGTCACTTACGAGCGGCTCAAGGTGGCGATGGAGCAGCATGCCATGAGCACGCAGCCGCTGCTGATCCCGGTCTCTTTCCACGCCACCCAGCTTGAAGTGGCCGCCGCCGAGGAAAGCCGCGCAGCGCTGGGCGAGCTGGGTTTCGAACTGGCCGTGCTTTCGCCCACCACACTGGCGGTGCGTGCAGTGCCGGTGTTGTTACAGGATTCCGACCCGGTGCTGCTGGCGCGCGACGTGTTGAAGGAAATCCGCGAATTCGGCGCCAGCCGGGTGCTGACCGAGCGCCGCAACGAACTGCTCGCCACCATGGCCTGCCATGCCTCGGTGCGCGCCAACCGCAGGCTGACCGTGCCGGAAATGAACGCCCTGCTGCGTGAGATGGAGGCCACCGAGCGCGCCGACCAGTGCAACCATGGCCGCCCCACCTGGCGCGAAATCTCCATGACCGAGCTGGACCAGCTGTTCATGCGCGGCAAATGAGACTGAGAATCGCTGTAATGGGTAATGAGGAATGGGTAATGAAAACCTCCGTCCATCACTCATTCCCCATTACGCATTACGCCTTTTTGAGTTCCGGTTTGTCCGGCTTAAGATGAACGTGTTTCCCTCCCGCCATCTTCCTCATGGGCCCCACCGCCAGCGGCAAGACCGGGGTGGCGGTGGAGCTGGTGCAGCACCTGCCGGTGGAGATCATCAGTGTGGATTCGGCGCTGGTGTACCGCGACATGGACATCGGCACCGCCAAGCCCGATGCCGCCACCCTCGCCGTGGCGCCGCATCACCTGATCGACGTGATCGACCCGACCCGGAGCTATTCCGCCGCGCAATTTCGCCTTGATGCCCTGCGCCTGATGGCGGAGATCACGGCGCGCGGCCATATCCCCCTGCTGGTGGGCGGTACCATGCTGTATTTCAAGGCGCTGCGTGAAGGACTGAACGATCTGCCGCAGGCCGACCCGGCGCTGCGCGCGGAGCTGGAAGAACGGGCACAGCAACAAGGATGGCCCGCCCTGCACCGGGAGCTGGCCAGTCTTGATCCGGAAACGGCGGCGCGCCTGCAGCCCACCGATGCGCAGCGCATCCAGCGCGCGCTGGAAGTCTGCCTGCTCAGCGGCGAGACCATGTCTGCGCTGCTGGCAAACGAGCAGCAGGTCGAGCTGCCCTATCGCCTGATCCAGCTGGCCTTGCTGCCGGGCGACCGGGCGGTGCTGCACGAACGCATCGCGCAGCGCTTCGATGCGATGCTGAAGCAGGGCTTGCTGGACGAGTTGCAGTCGCTCAGGGCGCGCTATGCCCTGACGCCGAACCTGCCTTCCATGCGCTGCGTTGGCTATCGTCAGGCCTGGCAATATCTGGAGGGGGAGTGCAATGCCGCTGAAATGCGCGAACTGGGGATCATCGCCACCCGTCAGCTGGCCAAGCGTCAACTGACCTGGCTCCGGGGGATGGAGGGCGTAGCGGAGTTCGATTGCCTGGCCGACACGCTGGCAAACAGCGTGCTCAGTTACATTTCGGCCGAAATTTCCTAGTCATTTTTTGCAGCGCTGGGCAATGTCAGGCGCGCTTCGGTGCCGCCGCCTTCACGCGGCAGCAAATCGATTTTCCAGCCATTGGCTTCCGCCAGCTGGCGGGCGATGGCGAGGCCCAGGCCGCTGCCGCCGGTGGTGACGCTGCGTGAGGATTCAAGGCGGTGGAAGGGGCGGAAGACGCTTTCAATCTGATCGGGCGGAATGCCCGGTCCACGGTCAAGTATCTTGATTATGCTGGCCTGGGACTGGCATTCACAGATCAGCGTGACGGGTTGTCCGGCGCCATAGCGCACGGCGTTGCCGATCAGGTTGCCGAGGATGCGCCTGAGTGCCATGGGACCGGCTGAGATTCGGCAGGGCGCCTGTACTGACAGCGCCACTTCGGCACCTTCATTTCTGGCATGATCCGCCAGTTCCTGCAGCAGCGAGTTGAGGTCGATCTCCTGTTCCGCTTCTTTTTCCAGCCCCCGGCTGAGGGCCAGGAATTCGCCAATCAGGCGGTTCATGTCCTCCATGTCACGGCGCAGCCGGGTGATGTTCTGCGGGTCGCTGTCCTGAGGCAGCATTTCCAGCGCCAGACGCATGCGTGCCAGCGGCGTGCGCAGGTCATGAGAGACGCCTGCCAGCAGCGTGGTGCGGTTGGCCAGCAGTTCCTTGACCTGGAAAGCCATGTGATTGAAATTGCGGGCCAGGCTGGCAAGTTCTTCGGCGCCGGTTTCCGGCAGGCTTTCCGGGGTGTTGCCCTGACCGATGCGGGTGGCCGCCTCGGAAAGCCGTGCCAGCGGGCGGGTGATGCGCCGGGCCAGGATGACGGCCGTGATCAGGGTGAGCACAATGGTTGCTGCCAGCATCAGCAGCACGGCCAGCGGTGGGCGGATGCCGAGATGATCCTGGGGGAAGCCGATGCGGATCAGGTAGCCGCCGCTGGAGATTTCGACCCAGAACCACGGCTGCTCCCATTGTGTGGTTTTAATCTCGATTACTTCGCCGGTGCGCGCTTCAAGCGCACTTTTCAGCAATGACAGGTAGGGCAGGAAGTCACTGCTGACTTCAGGCAGGGGCGTAGTGGCACGGAACAGCCAGAGGTTGTGGCGCCGGGCCAGCTCGATTTCGAAGTCTTCGCGCGTCTGCGGCGGCAGTTCCACCCAGGTCTGGGCAGACAGCACAATCAGCGAGGCCAGGTCGTCGGCGGACCGTTTGGCGATGGGCAGCATGACGTAATAGGACGTTACCGCCAGGGCGATAAGCTGGAATATGATCAGCGCGCTGGCGACGGTGGCGGCCGTGCTGCGGAACAGGCTGCGGCGCTTGACGCCACCGGACATCAGGAGGCCTTGCCCTGCGGGGCGAACAGATAGCCTTCTCCCCAGACGGTGCGGATGTAGGCCGGGGCGGAGGGGTCCTCTTCGATCTTGCGCCGCAGCCGGGTGACTCGGACGTCAATGCTGCGGTCGAACGGGGTGCGTTCGTAACCCTTGATCAGGTCCATCAGCATATCCCGGCTCAGAACCCGGTTGGGATGATCGACAAAAATCCGCAGCAGGTTGAATTCCCCGGCGGTGAGTGAAATTTCCTCGCCATCGTGCACCAGCTGGTGGGAGTTGACGTCCAGCCGGAAGGGGCCAAAGCCGAAGACGCCGCTTGCCGGGGTCTCGGCTTCGGTTTTTGCGCTTTCCTTGCGTCGCAGCACAGCGCGGATGCGCGCCAGCAACTCGCGCGGATTGAAGGGCTTGGCGAGATAATCGTCCGCGCCTACTTCCAGCCCGATGATGCGGTCGATATCTTCGCCGCGCGCCGATAGCATGATGATGGGCTGGGCGCCCTGTGCCCTCAGCTTGCGCGCCAGCGTCAGCCCGTCTTCTCCCGGCAGCATCAGGTCCAGGATGACCAGGTCTGCGGGTTGTTGCGCCAGATGCTGCTCCATTGCGGCGCCATCGTTCACAGCTGCAACCTCGTAGCCCTGTTCCGACAGATATTGCTGCAGCAGTTCACGCAGGCCAGGGTCGTCATCCACGACCAGAATATGTTCTTTATTGCTTTCCATGGCCGCACTATACAAAATCGTGCCGGACTGCGCCATGCTCCCGCGCGATCTGTAACACACTGTTACATTTCGGTGCCGGGGCGAAATGATTTTGAAACGGCCGGGGCACATGATGCACACCATGCAACGAGCGGACTGAATTAAAAACCGGCTGCGCTGGTTAATTCAATAATGAGAGAGCAAATGACAAGCAAACAATTTTTGCGCATCAGCGCAGTCAGCCTGGGACTTCTGGATGCCGGCAGTGCGCTGGCGCAGGAAGGGTTTGAACAGGCATGGCAGGAAAGACGACTGGCACAGCAGCAGGCTGGCCAGAAAGGAGAGGTTGATCCGGATGCTTTTCGTAACCGGGTACAGACGCGCATGCGTTCCATGAATCAGGAAGAGCGTGCGCTGATGAATGATCTGAGTGTCAATGGGCGGCAGCAGCTGGAAGCTGAAAATGCCGTTCAGGGGCGTGGAATGGGCCGGGATGGCGGCATGGAAAACAGCCGCTTTGGTCGTGGCTACGAATCCCGGCAGGTACAACAGAATCCGGCCGCTACCGGCGGCTCTTCCATGAATGGTGCCGGCGCCGGCACAGGCATGGGTGGGCGAGGTGGCGGTGGTGGTGGAGGCGGCAGAGGCCGTTAATCCTGATTACAGTGTTTTAAATTCAAGGAGTTGATTATGCGTAAATCTTCGTTAGTGGTCATGGTTCTTGCAGTTGCCCTGGGTTCCAGCACAGTTGCCTTCGCTCGTGGGGGTGGCGGCGGTGGCGGTGGCGGCATGGGCGGCGGCGGTGGTGGAATGGGTGGCGGAATGGGTGGTCAGGATATGTCCTCCCAGGGCGCTCAGGCACCTTCCAGTGCCCGGCAGGAGCAGGACAGAGCCAGAGAGCAGACTCGTACCCAGACCCGTACTCAGGAGCGCGTACAAGATGGTCAGGGCAGCATGAACCGCGATCAGACCCGTCAGCAAAACCGCGATCAAGTCCAGCTTCCCAACCTGTAGCATTGCGTTCAGGCTTGTTTAAGCGCCTCCGGCTTCGGCCGGGGGCGCTTTATTTTGTGGTCTTTCTGGCGGGGGTGCCAGAGCCTGCGTTCATTGCCTCGATGGCCTCTTTCAGGGATTGGGCGGCGGCTTTCGGGTCCTTGTTGCTGAGGGTCATTTCCCCGGCTTCTGAAGACGTGTCTGCTTCTCCTCCCGCACCGTTTTCTGCTGAAGCCGGGGGCTGATCCTGCTGTGGCTGCTTTTTCAGCGCCTCGATTTGTGCCTGCAGTTCGTCATTCTTTTTTCTGAGCGCTTCGATTTCGCCTGGTTCTTCTGGCGGGCTCCCGTGGGCGGCTTCGGCCATGGCGGGTGCAGCGCTGTCCTGTTCCGGAGATGAGAGGAGAAGTTTCCAGGCTGCAAAGCCAGCGCCCGCCAGCAGTAAAAAAAGTAAGCCGATCGCCCCGCCGAGGATCAGGCGTTTTTTCGTACGTAATGAACGTATGTTGGGTGCATCCTCTATCTGCGCTTCGGTGCTTTCTGGCGCCTGGCTCTCCTCTGCATTTTCCGGATCGGGTGCAGGCGATTTTCTGAAGCGCAGGAGCAGGCCGGAAAAACCGGATTTCAGGCGGGGAATCAGTCCCGGCCTGGCAGGCGTGTCGAGGTCGGGTACTTCCATTGCGACAGTCCTGTCATCTTCTGCCTCCTGTGGATTATCCGTGGCCTCTTCGTTAAGGGGCTTTTTCTTCCAGAACATCAGATTCATGGGGTTTCCTCTTTGCGCGTGACCCGCGCCGTGGCACTACCATGGGAAAAAGTCATGGAAATTTCTTCATCCAGCGCTATTTCGGCACTGCTGCGCACGATTCTGCCGCTGGCAGTGCGTACCATGCTGAACCCGCGTTCCAGCACGGCTTCAGGATTGAGGTGCTGCAGGCCGGCGGCCAGATGCTGGAATCGGGACTGATGGTGATGCAGTCCCGATTCCATGGCGCGCTCCAGATGCTGCCGGAGTTGCTGCAGCCTGGACTCAAGCGCCTGTGTTGCGGGTGCCGCGGCCGCGAGCCGGTTGGCGAGGCGCTGCACGCGCCATTCCTGTTGTTCCAGCAGGCGCGGCGTGGATTGAATCAGACGGAGTGCAAGGTGCCCCAGATGCTGCTGCTGGTTCCGGATGCGCGTGCCCGGGTGAAGCAGGCGGCGCGTCAGATAATCCACCTGCTGCATGCGCTGTTCCAGTCCTCGCACCGTCTGCCGGTTCAGGCCTGAGTGCAGCACAGCGAGGCGTTGCAGCAAGTCGGCCCGGTGCGGTGTGACCAGCTCCGCTGCAGCGGTTGGCGTAGGTGCGCGGCGGTCGGCGGCAAAATCGGCAATGGTGACGTCGGTTTCATGTCCCACCCCGCTGACAATGGGAATTTTGCATTCGGCGATGGCGCGTGCCACGGCTTCTTCGTTGAACGCCCATAAATCCTCGATGCTGCCACCCCCGCGGCACAAAATCAGAACATCGCATTCCTTGCGCTGCCCGGCAAGCTGGATGGCAGCGGCAATCTTCTGTGCTGCGCCTTCTCCCTGCACCGGAACCGGGTAGATTAGCGCGGGGATATTCGGCATGCGCCGCCGCAGGGTGGTGAGCACGTCGCGCAGTGCGGCCGCAGCGGGGGAGGTGATGATGCCAATGCGCTGCGGGAAGGCGGGCAAGGTTTGCTTGCGCTCCGGGTCGAACAGTCCTTCCTGGTTCAACCTGGATTTCAGTTTTTCAAATGCCTCGAACAAAGCGCCCAGCCCCGCGCGGCGCATCGATTCGATACTGAGTTGAAACTCGCCGCGTGCTTCATACAAGGTGACCAGTGCGCGGACTTCCACCTGCATGCCGTTATCCGGCTTGAAATCGGTGTATTGGCTCTTGTGCCGGAACATGGCGCAACGCACCTGCGCCTGCCCATCCTTGAGCGTGAAATACCAGTGGCCGGAAGTGGCGCGGGTGAAGTTGGATATTTCGCCCGCCACCCACTGCAGCGGGAAAGTCTGTTCCAGAACGGCTTTGGCATGGCGATTGAGTTCGCTGACGGTGAGGATGGGTTGCGCCTGAGCGTATGGAGAAGACATGGACGAATTCTAAACTAATCCACAACAGTAAAAAAACTTTCATGTCGGATTAAGGCTTGTCAACCGTTTATTAGAACTTTCTTAAGTTAATGATAATAAAGAATAAAAATACAAGTGCAAAATTTGTGCGGAACAGAAAATATGTTGTGTGGAAGGGGGTTAAGAGACTTTTTAGCAAACCATGCACAAAGTTATCCACAGTTTCTGTGGACAATGTAATAAAAAGCCTAGCCAGCCATGAACTTAAGTTGTCTTGGTCAAGTGGTTGCTTGGGTTTTTCGTGGAAAGCGCTTGATCATCAAATTAAATTATGGCACCATTAGCCCGGTTAATTAATTGCCGCATAAGGATTATTGATTGTGAGTCAGCCGTTTCTGATGGGCGCCAATGGTGTATTGAATTTAACCGGCTTGAGCTGCCCGCATCCCTTGCTGGGTGCAAAAAAAGTGATGGACGAACTTAGTCCTGGCGAAGTGCTCTGCCTGGTTTCAGACTGCCCCGGGACAAAAGACGATCTGTTTTCCTGGATCAAGCTGACCGACAACGAATTGATTCGCACCGACAAGGATGCCAACGGTGCCGATGAATACTTCATTCGCAAGGGCCGGCGGCCTCCTCCCGCATTCAACGTTGCGCTGGATATGAGTGGCGCAGCTTGCCCCGGACCGATTGTCGAAGCGCGGAAGTTTCTTCAGGGCATGCAGAACGGCGAGGTCCTTAAACTCGTCAGCAACTGCCCCGCCACGCGCGATGATGTGGATGCCTGGGTCAAAAGCAGTGCCTATACGCTTCTTGAAACACTTGAAATCGACCCTGGCGTGCTTGCGTTTTACATCATGAAAAATTAGCCAGCGCTGCCAGGGTTAACCAAATCCCCCTTTATACCTGCCGCATTACGGGCAGGTTTTTTTATTTCTTCGAAGCATGTTTACATGCAGGGCGGAAGTTGACGCCCTTGCCGAAAATGGGGTGGCAGGCTAAAGTTGCAGGGTTAAAATAAAAGGGGACGTGCGTGTTATCCATCATTCAAGCTGCTGGCTGGCCAATCTGGCCGCTGATTATTGCGTCGGTTATTTCGCTGGCGATTATCGGTGAGCGTTCCTGGTCGCTATATGGCGGCCTGGTGGCACCTAAAAGCCTGTTGCCAAAAGTGCGCGAGTGGCTGCAACAGGATGGCGTCAATGACGAAATCGTTGCCAACCTGGAGCGGCATTCTCCTCTCGGGCGAATATTCGCGGCGGGTTTGCGCAATGTCGGCAGCTCGCGTGAAATGATGAAGGAAGCCATCGAAGATTCCGGACGTGTTGTTACGCACGAACTGGAGCGTTTTCTTACCACTCTGGGCACGATCGCTTCTATCAGCCCGCTTTTGGGGCTGCTTGGCACCGTTATCGGCATGGTGGAGATTTTCGGGGCGCTTACCCCGACCGGCGGCAGCCCCGCCCAGTTGGCGCACGGTATTTCAGTGGCGCTGTACAACACCGCCATGGGCCTGCTCGTGGCGATTCCCAGCATGATTTTTTACCGCTATTTCCGTGGCAAGGTGGATTCCCTGGTGATGGAAATGGAACAGCAATCGATCAGGCTGGTGGACATGGTTCACGGCGAACGGAAATAGGGCGCGCCACATGAATTTCCAACGTGGCCGGTTGAAGGAAGACCCCGAAATCAACCTTATTGCGATGATCGACGTGCTGCTGGTGATCCTGATCTTCCTCATGGTGACCACCACCTTTTCCCAAATTGCTGAATTACAGATTAATCTGCCCACCGCCGATGCTGAAAAGCAGGCAGAGAAAACGAACGAAATCACGGTTGCAGTGGATGCTTCTGGCCGTTATGTCATTAATCGCGCGCCATTGGCCAATCCGGGCGTGGATGCCCTGAGTGAGGCGCTGCGCCGCGCGGCGGGAGACCGCTCCGATCCGGTGATCGTGATCAACGCCGATGCCGAGGCCACCCATCAGTCCGTCATCAATATCATGGAAGCCTCGCGGCTGGCGGGCTATAGCCGTATCAGTTTCGCCACTCAGGCGAAGAACGGCAAGTGACCGCAGTTCCTGATCAGGCCCTCGGGTCTGGTTCGTGGCTGGAAAAACAGTGGTCTTACCGTAGTTTGTGGCAGTTCGCATTGCTGCCGTTGAGTTCCCTGTTCTGGCTGCTTTCTGCTTTGCGCCGGATGGCCTTCAGGCGCGGCTGGTTGACTTCGGATCGATTGCCGGTACCGGTGATTGTGGTGGGCAATATTACTGTCGGGGGCAGTGGCAAGACGCCGCTGGTGCTCTGGCTGGCGCAATTTCTGCTGCAACAGGGATACCAGCCGGGTATTGTAAGTCGTGGTTACGGCGGGCGCGCAGTGGAGGCGCGCCCGGTTGATCCGGAAGGGGATCCCGTATCAAGTGGGGACGAGCCTGTCCTGCTGGCGCGCAAATCCGCCTGTCCGGTATGGATTGGGCGGGACCGTGCAGCAGCAGGGCGTGCCTTGCTGGCGGCGCATCCGGCATGCAACGTGATTCTCTGCGATGACGGTTTGCAGCATTATCGGCTGCAGCGTGATCTTGAAATAGCGGTGGTGGATGGGCAGCGCCGCTTCGGCAATGATCGCCTGCTACCTGCCGGGCCATTGCGTGAAGGCTTGTGGCGCCTGCATCAGGTGGATGCGGTGGTGGTGAATGGGGGCGCTCTTGTTGACGGGGTGACTGCACAATTCCAGATGCGTTTGAACGGTGCGCTGCTGAGCAACTTGCGCTCGGGCGAGCAGCGGCCGGCGGCTGGGTTGCAGGGTCTGAAGCTGCATGCCCTGGCGGGAATTGGCCACCCGCAGCGTTTTTTTGAACATTTGCATGGTCTGGGGCTGGATTTTGTTGCGCATGTTTTCCCCGACCATCATGCTTACCGGCCGGGCGAACTGGACTGGCCGGATGCGGATGCGCTTGTGATGACCGAGAAGGACGCAGTGAAGTGCGCGGCATTTGCCGACGAGCGTTACTGGGTTTTGCCGGTTGAGGCTGAAGTGGACCCGGCATTCGGGCCGGAAATTCTGAAATTACTAAGGAAGCGGAATGGACGCGAAATTGCTTGAGATACTGGTGTGCCCCTTGTGCAAGGGGCCGCTGGTTTACAAGAAGGCTGCACAGGAACTGATCTGCAAACCCTGTCGTCTGGCCTTTCCGGTCAAGGATGATATCCCGGTGATGCTGGAGGAAGAGGCGCGCAAGCTGCCGGCGGATGAGGAAGTGTGATGCGTGATGGGTGATGAGGGATGGGGAAACCCATTACCCATTACCCATTACCCATTGCCCATTACCTATGAGCTTCAAGGTCGTCATCCCCGCCCGCTACGCTTCCACTCGGCTGCCAGGCAAACCCCTGGCGGATATCTGTGGCAAGCCCATGGTGGTGAGAGTGGTGGAGCAGGCCCTGAAAAGCGGAGCGGATGAAGTGTGGGTCGCCACGGACCATAAGGGCGTTGCCGATGCGGTGCGTGCCCGCGGTTTCAATGTATGCATGACCTCGCCGGAACATGCTTCCGGCACGGACCGCATTGCCGAAGTGGCGGCGCAGCGCGGCTGGGGTGAACAGGTGCTGGTTGTCAATGTACAGGGGGATGAGCCCCTGATTGCTCCCGAGTTGATTAATGCCGTCGCGCAGCACCTGCACGATCATCCCTCGGCGGCGATTTCAACGGCTTGCCATGCGTTGCATGAATATGCGGAGATGGTAAATCCGAACGTGGTGAAAGTAGTGCTGGACCGTGAGGGCTATGCCCTGTATTTCAGCCGCGCCCCGATTCCCTATGCCCGGGATGACTGGGAAAATACGGAGGTTCTGAAGTTGCCGGATAGTCTTCCGGCTTTCCGGCATCTCGGCATTTACGCTTACCGCGTGAGTTTTCTTAAAATCTACGGAGGCCTTAGCCCCGCGGCTATCGAACAGCATGAGGCGCTGGAGCAGTTGCGTGCCTTGTGGCACGGATACAGAATCTGCGTTGCACAAACCAGCCTTGCGCCAGCCGCCGGGGTGGATACGCCAGCGGACCTGGAACGGGTGCGTGCCCTGCTTGGTTGAGCTAAATCGAGAGATTGGGCTTATCACTTTATAAAAAAAATTAAATGTGCAGAGGTGTTCAATTGCAATACCCTTGTTGCAAATTTAGTAAAACAAGATGTTCTTATCCACAATTTTTTATATTTCGAAATATAACGGAGGATTCACATGCGTATGATTCTGTTGGGCGGCCCCGGTGCCGGTAAAGGTACTCAGGCCAACTACATCAAGGAGAAATTCGGGATTCCGCAAATCTCCACTGGCGACATGCTGCGTGCCCACGTCAAGGCGGGTTCGGAGCTGGGTGTGGCCGCCAAGAAGATTATGGATGCGGGTGGTCTGGTATCCGACGACATCATTATCGGCATGGTGAAAGAGCGCCTGACCCAGGATGACTGCAAGAACGGTTACCTGTTCGACGGTTTCCCGCGCACCATTCCCCAGGCAGAGGCCATGAAGGCTGCTGGCGTGCCGATCGACTACGTAGTCGAAATCGACGTGGCCGACGAAGAGATCGTCAAGCGCATGTCTGGTCGCCGCGTGCACGTGGCTTCCGGCCGTACCTACCATGTCGTGTTCAATCCGCCCAAGGTGGCAGGCAAGGACGATGAGACCGGCGAAGATCTGATTCAGCGCGACGACGACAAGGAAGAAACCGTCAAGAAACGTCTGGATATCTACCACGCCCAGACCGAGCCGCTGGTTAAATACTACTCCGACTGGGCTGCATCCGGCGCTGCTGGCTCCCCCAAGTGCGTGAAAGTTGCCGGTGTCGGCAAAGTGGACCAGATCCGCGATGCCGTTTTTGCCGCGCTGAAATAAAAACCCGGCTGCGATGATAAAAAAAGCCAGTATCCCGGATATCACCAGTGCCCAGCTGTGGGTGGTGGAAACCGCGGTCAAGGAGCGTTTCGGTGCAGGCATGGTCGAGGTGCAGGTGGCGGATTCCGATATTCGCCTCGACCCTGCCGACCGCGAAATGACTGCCTGTCCGACGCTGTACTGGACGGATGGCATTGCCCATTTTGTGATTTTCAAGGTTGGCGACGGCCTTTATCGCAGCCAGTTTTTTTATTCCAAAAGAGAACAGTATGGCACCGGGCGCCGTGAGTACGATGATCTCGCGGAGTGCGTATCCCTGCTGCTGAAAATGGAGGCGGACCAGCGCAGTACCCGGGCCGCCTAGAATGTAAATAGTTGGAGGATGGAATGGCAAAAAAGAACGCGTTTTATGCTCAATCTGGCGGTGTGACAGCCGTCATCAATGCTTCCGCCTGTGGCGTGATCGAAACTGCCCGCAAGCATAAGGATGTCATCGGTAAAGTGTACGCTGGCCGCAACGGTATCATTGGCGCGCTGACCGAAGATCTGATCGACACCTCGAAGGAGTCCGTAGAAGCGATTGCCGCTCTGCGTCATACGCCTTCCGGCGCATTCGGCTCCTGCCGTTTCAAGCTCAAGAGCCTGGAAGCCAACAAGCGTGAGTATGAGCGCCTGATCGAGGTGTTCAAGGCGCACAATATCGGCTACTTTTTCTACAACGGCGGCGGCGATTCCGCGGACACCTGCTTCAAGGTGTCGCAGCTGTCCGAAGCCATGGGCTACCCGATCCAGGCCATTCACGTGCCCAAGACCGTGGATAACGATCTGCCGATTACCGACTGCTGCCCCGGTTTTGGCTCCGTAGCCAAATACATCGCTGTGTCCACGCTGGAAGCTTCCTACGACGTGCGCTCCATGGCCAAGACCTCAACCAAGGTGTTTGTCATCGAGGTGATGGGCCGCCATGCAGGCTGGATCGCTGCTGCGGGCGGACTGGTGGAAGATCATGGCATTCCCGTGGTCATCCTGTTCCCGGAAGTGGAATTCGACCAGAAGAAATTCCTCGCCAAGGTGGATGAGAACGTCAAGAAACACGGTTTCTGCACCGTCGTGGTTTCGGAAGGCTGCCACTATCCAGACGGCAAGTTCCTCGCTGAACAGGGTACCCGTGATGCCTTCGGTCACGCCCAGCTGGGTGGCGCGGCTCCGGTGGTCGCCAACATGATCAAGGATGCGCTGGGGTACAAGTTCCACTGGGCGGTTGCGGATTACCTGCAGCGTGCTGCACGTCACGTGGCTTCCAAGACCGACGTCAAGCAGGCTTACCAGCTCGGCAAGGCAGCGGTGGAGCTGGCAGCCAAGGGCAGAAACTCGGTCATGCCGACCGTGGATCGCCTTTCAGATACGCCTTACAAATACAAGATCGGTGTCGCTGATCTCAAGGATGTGGCCAACGTCGAGAAGTTTATGCCCAAGGATTTCATCACCAAGGATGGCTTTGGCATTACGGCAAAATGCAAGCGTTACCTGGCACCGCTGATCCAGGGCGAGGATTACCCGCCCTACAAGGATGGCCTGCCGGATTACGTGACGCTGAAAAATGTGGCCGTGGCAAAAAAACTCCCGGAGTTCAAGCTGTAAAGACCGGCCATGACACTTGACCGTGCCCGGCAGCTCCTCTCGATTCAGGTCGGCTTTGGCGGTGGTTATAACGCCAATTCGGCCAGGCTGATCCTGTCGGAAGTGCAAAAGGAGCATGGTCAGGGCGTGGTGGATCAGTTGATCCGCGAGATGAATCTGGAGCAGGTGTTCGGTTTTGAGCCGGGCACTCGCTTCGAAAACGGAGTTGCAGTAAGAAACTGAAGCAAGAAGCAGATCGTTTCAGAACATTAGAAACATCGGCTTGTAAAACTATAAGAAACAGAATTTGACCAGGGACCGGAAGGCCCTGGGATGATTTACGGGGGCGTAGGGCCAGCCCGGATTGGCCTGGTAGTAACAGCAAAAAGGGATGGTGTCATCATGTCAGTCGGTCTATTGTTTGCTCTAGTGTGTGCGGGTGCGGCGCTCCTGTATGGAGTGTTTTCGATCAAGTGGATTCTGGGTTTGCCCACGGGCAATGACCGGATGCGGGAAATTTCCGCCGCAGTGCAGGAGGGCGCACAGGCCTACCTGAACCGTCAGTACACCACGATTGGCATCGTCGGTGTGATCTTGCTGGTGGCTATTTTTGTAGCTCTCGGCTGGCAAACGGCTGTTGGTTTTGCCCTCGGGGCGATTCTTTCGGGCCTGACCGGTTATATCGGCATGAACGTCTCGGTGCGCGCCAATGTGCGTACTGCAGAGGCGGCCAAGGACGGCATCAACGCTGCGCTGAACGTGGCCTTCAAAGGCGGTGCAATTACCGGCCTGCTGGTGGTCGGCCTGGGCCTGCTGGGTGTGGCTGGCTACTATGCTTTCCTGACCCTCGGCATGGGTTCCACTGCGACCGAGGCGACGCACTCTCTGGTTGGCCTTGCTTTCGGTAGCTCGCTGATTTCCATCTTCGCTCGTCTTGGCGGCGGCATCTTCACCAAAGGTGCAGACGTCGGTGCTGACCTAGTGGGCAAGGTCGAGGCCGGTATCCCTGAAGATGACCCCCGCAACCCCGCCGTGATTGCCGATAACGTGGGCGATAACGTGGGCGACTGTGCAGGTATGGCAGCTGACCTGTTCGAAACCTACGCCGTGACCATTATCGCAACCATGGTGCTTGGCGGGCTGATGATTACCGGTTCACCCGAAGCGGTTATTTATCCGCTGGTGCTGGGTGGCGTTTCGATCATTGCTTCCATTATCGGTACCTTCTTCGTCAAGACGCAACCGGGTGCCAAGATCATGAACGCGCTGTACAAGGGCCTGATTGTCTCTGGCGTGCTGGCGGTGCTTGCTTTCTACCCTGTGACCACCTGGATTCTGGGTGAGGGTGTGATGATTGACGGCAAGCTGGTTACGTCGATGAACCTGTACCTGGCTTCCCTGATCGGTCTTGCGCTGACTGCGGCGATGGTATGGATCACGGAATACTACACCGCGACTGAATACAGCCCGGTTCGCCACATCGCCGAAGCTTCCACCACCGGTCATGGCACCAACGTGATTGCCGGTCTGGGCGTGTCGATGAAATCCACTGCTGCTCCGGTTCTGGCCGTGTGTGCAGCTATCGGCGGCGCCTATGCCCTGGGTGGCCTGTACGGTATCGCGATTGCAGCGACTTCCATGCTGTCCATGGCGGGGATCATCGTCGCACTGGATGCTTACGGTCCGATTACCGACAACGCTGGTGGTATCGCTGAAATGGCTGGGCTGGATGACAGCATCCGTAATATCACCGATCCGCTCGATGCTGTGGGTAATACCACCAAGGCAGTAACCAAGGGCTACGCTATTGGCTCTGCCGGCCTGGCCGCGCTGGTGTTGTTCGCTGACTACACCCATGCACTGGGTGCCAAGGCAATCGGACTTGACCCTAATGCTGTAGCCATGACCTTCGACCTGTCCAATCATATGGTAATTATCGGTCTGTTCATCGGCGGTATGGTGCCTTACCTGTTTGCTGCCATGGGTATGGAAGCCGTGGGTCGTGCCGCAGGTTCCGTGGTGGTCGAAGTGCGCCGCCAGTTCAAGGAAATTCCAGGCATCATGGAAGGCAAGTCCAAGCCGGAGTATGGCACTTGCGTGGATATGCTGACCAAGGCAGCGATCAAGGAAATGATTGTGCCCTCGTTGCTCCCGGTCGCTGTTCCCGTTATCGTCGGTCTGACGCTGGGCGCTCAGGCACTGGGTGGCGTGTTGATTGGTACGATCATCACCGGTATTTTCGTGGCGATCTCCATGACCACTGGTGGCGGTGCCTGGGATAACGCCAAGAAGTATATCGAGGAAGGCAATTTTGGCGGCAAGGGTTCCGAAGCGCACAAGGCAGCGGTAACCGGTGATACCGTGGGCGATCCTTACAAGGATACGGCGGGTCCTGCTGTTAACCCGCTGATCAAGATCATCAACATCGTGGCACTGATGATTGTGCCGCTGATCTGACCGGTCGGTGCTTGAATAAAAAGGCGGGCTTCCCCCGCCTTTTTTTATGGCTCTTGCTTATGTTGTTATAATGAAATTTTTACAACATTCTTGGAAAGAGACTTAAAGTGAATCTGGATCGAGTAACATCAGGCCGCGACCTGCCTAACGACTTCAATGTCATTATCGAAATTCCCATGCACGGGGACCCCATCAAATATGAAGTGGACAAGGATACGGGCGCCATGTTTGTGGATCGTTTCATGTCCACAGCCATGCACTATCCCTGCAACTACGGTTACATTCCCCATACCCTGTCCGACGACGGTGATCCGGTGGATGTGCTGGTTATTACGCCAGTGCCGTTGATCACCGGTGTGGTGGTGCGTTGCCGCCCGGTGGGGATGCTCAAGATGGAAGATGAGGCCGGGATTGATGCCAAGCTGCTGGCGGTACCGATTGACAAACTGTGCAATATTTACCGCAATGTCGAGTCGCCACGCGATTTGCCGGAGTGGACCACTTCCCAGATTACGCACTTCTTTGAGCACTACAAGGATCTCGAATCTGGCAAGTGGGTCAGGGTTCAGGGCTGGGTGGGTGCGGAAGAAGCCAAGCAGGAGATCCTTGATGGCATAAGCCGTTTTCAGAATGCGGTCGAAAAACCGATGTTTTAACTTCCGTGAGGCGTGAAGGGTGAGAGGCGAGGCATGTCAGCAGGTTTTTCCTTCACCCAGTACGAAATAAATATGAAAATCTGTATCATTTCTGACAGTCACGACAACCGCCACCTGATGGCTGCCGCGGTAGAAGCCGCCAAGGCGCGGGGTGCCGAGGCGGTGATTCATTGTGGCGACGTTGTGGCGCCGCATACTCTGAAGTCGCTGCTGAAGTTCGGCTTGCCGGTGCATGTGATTTACGGCAATAACACTGGCGATCTTTTTACCATGTCCAAGCTGGCCGCCGAGCCGGGCAGCATGATCCGTTTCTATGGCCAGGATGCTGGCATCAATCTGTGCGGGCGCAATATCTTTATCGTTCACTACCCCCACTACGCGCGCGCGCTGGCAACCACGGGGGACTGGGACCTGGTGTGCTGCGGTCACGACCACAAGGCTTCCATCCAGACTGTGCCGACCATCAAGGGCGGGCATAGCTGGTATGTTAATCCGGGTACGGTAGGTGGAGTAGGTGCGCCGGCAACTTATGTCATTGGCGATCTGGCGGCAATGCAGTTCGAAATCTTTGATGTTGCGCTCGAAGAGCCGTCTTCCCCGGAAGTGGCTTAGAGCCTGTTTCAGCAGGTTTTACGTCTGGCTACCCGTGGCCGGGTATTCCTGACTGCATTAGACCAATTTAGCTCCTCTATTCTGCTATAAGAAGATTCAATTAAAACAGCCGGATGTGGGGTGGCGATTGGGAGTAAAATTGCGAGGTTTATTTTTGTGATTACTGCACCGGCCATCAGGGCTGGTGTGAGTCAGTATCCGTGATGGAGGAAGACCTGATGACGGAAGTCGTTGCAACCAACCAGACCATTCTGGTCGTAGGCGGTGGCATCAGCGGCATGACGGCGGCGCTAGAAGCGGCCGAATGCGGCAAGGAAGTGGTGCTGATCGAAAAGAACCCGGCTCTGGGCGGGCGCGTATCCCAGCTCTACCGCTATTTTCCCAAGCTGTGTCATCCGACCTGCGGGCTGGAAATCAACCAGCGCCGCGTCAAGCAGAACAAGCGCATCCGCGTTCTGACCATGGCTGAAGTGACCGGCATTACCGGATCTCCTGGCGATTACACTGCCAGCGTCAAGATTGCTCCTCGCTATGTGAATGAAAATTGTACCGCCTGCGGCGACTGCGGCGATGCTGCAGAAACCATGATAGACGATGCATTCAACTACAACCTTGGTAAGGTCAAGGCGGCGTTTCTGCCCAGCCGGATGGCTTATCCCCAGCGCTATGTCGTTGATCCGTCCGTGATCGGTACACCTGAAGCCGACAAGATCAAGGCGGCGTGCAAATACGGTGCCGTGGATCTGTCCATGCAGGAAGAAACAGTACAGGTCAAGGCGGGTGCAGTGGTATGGGCAACCGGCTGGAAGCCCTACGATGCCAACAAGATTCAGCCTTATGGCTACGACCGCTTTGCCAATGTGATCACCAGCGTCGAATTCGAGCGCCTTTCCGACCCGCATGGTCCGACCGGCGGCAAGATTCTGCGCCCATCCGACGGCAAGGAAGCCAGGAATGTGGCCTTCATCCAGTGCGCCGGTTCCCGCGACGAGAATCATCTCCGCCACTGTTCACGTATCTGCTGCATGGCTTCCCTGAAGCAGACCAACTACGTGCGTGAGGCTTTTGGTGACGAAGGCAAGTCCACGATCTATTACATCGATATCCGTGCGATCGACCGTTTCGAAGACTTCTATCAGAAGGTTCAGGCGGATCCGAATGTGAAATTCATCAAATCCAAGGTGGCACGGATTCTTGAAGACAAGGATGGCAACCCGGTTCTGCATGGTGTGGATACCGAGGGCTATCACCGGTATGCGACGCCGCATGACCTGGTAGTTCTGGCAGTGGGCATGGAGCCTTCGGTCAGCGCAGCCAATATCCCGGCTGAAATTGTCAGTGATTCGAGCGGCTTCATCGAGCAGGATCAGGCCAATGGCGCCATCTTCGGTGCTGGTTGCGCTGCCAACCCGCTGGATGTGAACCGCGCGGTGCAGAGTGCGACAGCGAGCGCCCTGCGTGCGATTCAAGTGATTAACCGTGTTGCCAGAGCGGAGGGTTAAACAATGGCGGACATGAAAGTAGCGGCCTATATTTGTCAGGGCTGTGGACTGGGTGAGCGGCTTGACACCGCCAATCTGGCCAAGGTGGCACAGAAGGAAGGCAAGGCTCAGGTAGTGAAAGAGCACCCTTTCCTGTGTAACGCGGAAGGCGTTGCGATGATCCGCAACGATATCGACAATGATGCGGTCACTCACGTGATGATTGCAGCCTGTTCCCGTCGCGCCAAGACCGAGGCCTTTGGCTTTTCCGATGTGGCCGTATCCCGCGCTAATCTGCGCGAAGGCGTGATCTGGATCCGTCCGGATGATGAGGAATCGCGCGAAACCACGCAGGAAATGGCGGATGACTATGTGCGCATGGGTTGCGCCGAAGTCAAGAAAATGAAGCTGCCGGCTGCGAATCCGGAAGCGGCAACTAACCGCCGCATACTGGTGGTGGGTGGCGGTGTTTCCGGCATGACCGCAGCGCTGGAAGCATCGAAAGCCGGCTATCAGGTGGTGCTGGTCGAGAAAGCTGCTGCTCTGGGTGGTTGGGCAGCCAAGCTGTACAAGCGCTCACCTTCTCACAGTCCCTATGCCGACCCTCAGGATACCGGCGTGGACGAGATGGTTGCGGCTATCGAAGCTGACAGCAACATCAAAGTTTACACTAACGCCATCACCAGCAAGACTGAAGGCGCACCCGGTCGCTTCAAGATTGAAATCAGCGAGGAAAGTGGCCCAACTTCGACCGAAGAAGTGGGTTCGATTGTCCAGGCAACCGGCTTTACGCTGTATGACGCCAACAACCTGCCGGAACTGGGCTATGGCAAATCCCCCAACGTAATGGATCAGGCTGGCCTCGAAGCGCTTGCCAAGGCGGCCAATGGCGGCCCGATCAAGCGTCCTTCCGACGGTGGTGAAGTCAAGTCCGTGGTGTTCGTACAGTGTGCCGGGCAGCGTGATGAAACCGGCAAGCATCTGCCATACTGCTCCGGTTCCTGCTGCCTGACCTCGGTCAAGCAGGCGATGTACTTCAAGGACAGCAATCCCGATGTGGATACGGTGGTGATCTACACCGACCTGCGCATGCCGGGCAACGGTGAAGACTTCTACCGCAGCGGCCAGAACAAGGGTGTGACTTTCACCAAGGGCAAGGTGTCAACGGTTGAAGCGACTGGCAATACCTGCAAGGTGAATTTCCAGGACCTGATCCTGAACGACCAGACGGCCATCGAAAATGCCGACATCGTCGTCCTGGCAACGGGTCAGGTCGCCAATTCCGGTGTCGACGTGGATGCCAAGCTCAAAGCGGATATCGCTGCGGCTGCCGGTGACAACACGCTGCTGGATGCCTGGAATGCAGCGCAGACTGAAGGTGCAGTCAAGCCGATTTCCGTGCTCAACCTGGCTTACCGTCAGGGTCCGGATGTGCCGCAACTGAAGTACGGCTTTACCGACTCTCACTTCATCTGCTTCCCGTATGAAACCCGCCGCACCGGCATCTACTCGGCCGGCCCGGTACGTCGCCCGATGGACATCATCCAGGCTACGGAAGATGCCACTGGCGCAGCGATGAAGGCGATTCAGGCGGTAGAGAACGCTGCCGTGGGCCGCGCTGCGCATCCGCGTTCCGGCGATCTGTCTTTCCCTAGCGTTCGTCGTGAAGGTTGCACCCAGTGCAAACGCTGCACGGTTGAATGCCCGTTCGGCGCGATTGACGAAGATGAGCAGCGTTACCCGCTGTTCAATGAGTCACGCTGCCGCCGTTGCGGTACCTGTATGGGTGCCTGCCCGGTGCGCGTCATTTCCTTCGAGAACTACTCGGTGGATACCGTGGGTTCGCAGATCAAGGCAGTGGATGTGCCGGACGAGTTCTCGGAGAAGCCGCGTATCCTGATTCTGGCCTGCGAAAACGATGCCTATCCGGCACTCGATATGGCGGCCATGAACAAGGAAGTGTATTCCGCATGGGTGCGCGTGATTCCGGTGCGCTGCCTGGGTTCGGTCAACACCATCTGGATTACCGACGCACTCAACAGCGGTTACGACGGCGTAATGATGATGGGCTGCAAGCACGGCGATGATTACCAGTGTCACTTCGTCAAGGGCTCCGAACTTGCCAGCTACCGTATGAGCAAAGTGGGTGACACGCTCCAGGGCATGGGTCTGGAAACGGAGCGCGTGCAAACCTTCGAGGCGGCAATTACCGATATCGAGCGTCTGCCCAAGCTGATCAACGAATATGCAGACACAATCTCTGCATTGCCGCCCAACCCGTTCAAAGGCTTCTAGGAGGAGACAGGATGAGCATCGAAAAATACACCAGGAGCTTCCTCAAGGAAGTCGAAGAACGTGTCGAGGAAGGCCACTGGGTCAAGATGTGCATGCAGTGCGGCGTTTGCGCCGGCTCCTGCCCGCTGGGACCTCACTGGGAGCATACGCCACAGAAAATCTTCATGATGATCCGTGCCGGCAAGCGTGAAGAAGTGCTGTCGTCCGATTCCATGTGGATGTGTACTTCCTGTTACCAGTGCATCGTGCGCTGTCCGCGCAAACTGCCGATTACCCATATCATGCACGGTCTGGCATACCTCGCCAAACGTGAGGGTCTGGCGCCGAAGAATCAGCCGACCGCACAGTTCGGTCAGCTGTTCTGGGACAACCTGACCAAGACCGGTCGCGTCAACGAACTGAAGCTGAGTCTGGGCATGTATTTCAAGGACGGCTTCAGCCAGGGTATCAAGAATGCCATGGCAATGCAAAGTGTCGGTCTGGGAATGATGAAGGCCAAGCGCTTGAGCCCGATGGAAATCATGGGCGGTCACGGCGTCAAGGACAAGAGCGGATTCCAGGCCATGCTGAATAAGGCGCGGGAACTCGAGGACAAGCGCAGGAAACTGTCGTAAGGAGCAAGTATATGGCTAAGAAACAATATTCTTTTTACCCCGGCTGCTCTTCGCAGTCCGGCGCATCGTCCAGCAATTACCTGACCTCGACCAATTCCATGGTCAAGCTGCTGGATGTTGCCCTGAATGAAATCCCGGACTGGAACTGCTGCGGTGCTTCCATTGGTTATGCAGGTGGTGGTGAATTGCCGCGCATTGCCTTGTCGGCGCGTAATCTGGCTTTGTCCGAGCAGCATAACCCCGGTCAGGAAGTGGTCGCGACCTGCGCTGCCTGCTGGCTGGCGACGCGCGAAGCCAAGGAGCGTCTGGATCACAGCGCCACGCTGCTGGCCGAGACCAATGAAGCGCTCAAGGAAGCGGGCCTGGTGTTCAAGAATGAAGCGCCTCCGGCCCGTCACATGGTCGAAGTGCTGATCGAGGATATCGGCTATGAAACCCTGAAGAGCGGCGTGAAGAAACCGCTGGAAGGCATCAAGTTTGCCGGTTATGTAGGTTGCCAGACCAACCGTCCTTTCGGTATCGATGGCGAGTCTTTCGAGAATCCCATGTACCTGGACCGCATGGTCGAATCCATGGGCGGCGAAGCCATCACCAGCTATGATCAGAAAGTGACCTGCTGCGGTGGCGCACTGGCCTTCTCCGAGCCTGAAAAGAGCCAGAAGCAGATTCATGACATCATCGAATCCGCCTATGACCACGGTGCGGACATGATCGTCACGCCGTGCCCGCTGTGCCAGGCCAACGTGGAAATCTATCAGGGTGAAGTGAACAAGCGCTACGGCAAGAAGTTCAACATTCCGGTGACCTACTACAGCCAGTTGATTACCGTGGCCTATGGTGGCAGCAGCAAGGATGCAGGCCTGGATGGTCAGGTGATTCGTGCTACCCGGCTGGAAGATATCGCCAGCAAGTAACTCATGCTTTGAAAATTGAAGGGGGCGCATGGCGCCCCCTTATTTTTTCCATCATGGGTACCATATTGGGGTTGCCTCAATATTTTCAGGAGTAATCAATGAAGCGCCCAAAAACAGCCGATGAATATGTCGATCTGATGCATCAGGCGGTGTACGAGGTGGACGAAATTTGTTCCATCATGGACGAGGATTCGGATGAATTTGCCCCGATCCGCCCGTATGTCAACCTGCTTGATACCCAGTTGCGCAAGATGTATGCCGACATGATAAGCGGTGAATACAAATTCGACCCCAATGGGGCCGAATTACCCTTCATGGAGGCAGTGCGCCGCCTCGGGCCTCGTTTGCCTTTCGGCAATCTGCTCAAGGTGATCGACGAGACCCACCGCTTCGGTCTGGATGTCGATAAAAAATAGCTAAAACGGCAGCGCCAGCCCCGGTTCTGCCACCAGCAATACCTGGCGGAATTCTTCCTGGATGCGCTTCAGGGCGCTTTCGTTGTCGCCCTCGAAACGCAGCACGATCACCGGCGTGGTGTTGGAGGGGCGCATCAGGCCGAAACCGTCGGCGTATTCCACGCGCAGGCCATCCAGCGTGATGATTTCCTGTGAACTGGGGAATCGGGCCGTTTCGCGCAGTTTGTCGATCAGGGCGTAATGCTCGCCTTCCTTCATCCAGATCTGCAATTCCGGCGTATTGACGGTATCCGGCAGGCCGTGCAGGGTGGCGTTGATGTCTGCCTGGCGCGACAGGTATTCGAGCAGGCGGGCGCCGGTGTAGAGGCCGTCATCGAAACCGTACCAGCGCTCCTTGAAGAACACATGCCCGCTCATTTCTCCTGCCAGCAGGGCGCCGGTTTCCTTCATCTTTGCCTTGATCAGGGAGTGGCCGGTTTTCCATAGGGTCGGCTTGCCGCCGCGTTCGCGTATCCAGGTAAACAGGTTGCGCGTGGATTTGACGTCAAAAATGATTTCCGCGCCTGGGTTGCGGGACAGCACGTCATCCGCATACAGCATCAGCTGGCGGTCGGGGAAGATGATCTGACCGTCCTTGGTGACCACGCCCAGACGATCGCCGTCGCCATCGAAAGCGAGGCCGATTTCGGCATCCGAGGTTTTCAGGCGTGCGATCAGGTCCTGCAGATTTTTAGGGACGGAAGGGTCCGGGTGATGGTTGGGAAAATTACCGTCCACTTCGCAGTACATTTCCTCTACCTCGCAGCCCAGCGCACGATAGAGTTGGGGCGCGAAAGCGCCAGGCACGCCGTTGCCGCAATCGACGATGATTTTCATCGGCCGTTCCAGGCGGATGTCGTCAACGATGCGCCGGATGTATTCGTCGGCGATGTCATGCTGGCGGTAGCTGCCACTGCCATGGGTCAGATCCTCTTTCTCGATCCGCATTCTCAGGTTCTGGATAGTATCGCCAGAGAGCGTTTCGCCTCCCAGCACCATTTTCAGGCCGTTGTAGTCCGGCGGGTTGTGGCTGCCGGTGACCATCACGGCTGAGTTGGCATGGAGCTGGTAGGCGGCATAATAAGTCATCGGCGTGGCAACCATGCCGAGATCGATCACGTTGATGCCGCTTTTCTGGATCCCGCGTGCCAGTGCGGCTGCCAGATCCGGCCCCGAGAGCCGGCCATCGCGCCCGATCACGATCTCGCATTGCTTGCGCGCGACCGCTTCCGAGCCGATGGCGTGACCGATGGCTTCAACAATTTCCGGCGTAAGCGATTTCCCGACGATGCCGCGAATATCGTAGGCCTTGAAAATTTCTGCTGGAAGTGTGGTCATGTTTGATTCCGGTGTTGAAAAATTTGTTTTAGAGGCGGGGCTGTTCAGGGAATGAAATTGTCCGGCGGGGTGGCGCTGTAAAGCGTCTGCTGATCCGGTGCGGGATGAATGTCGCCCATGTGGAATCCAAAGGCGCCGCTCTGCCGTTCTGCGAAATAAAGCTGCAGCGTCCGGCGCACGCTGGCAAAGGCGATTTCATCCCAGGGCAGATCCTGTTCGGCAAACAGCCTGACTTCCAGACTTTCCACGCCGGCACTGAAACGTGGCTCCAGCAGGCGTGCCTGGAAGAACAGATGTACCTGGCTGATGTGGGGTACGTTGAACAGGGTGTAAAGCGCGCCGATCTCGACGTTGGCCTGAGCTTCTTCCAGCGTTTCCCGTGCGGCAGCCTGGGCCGTGGTTTCGCTGTTTTCCATGAAGCCGGCAGGCAGTGTCCAGAAGCCGTGGCGCGGCTCGATGGCGCGGCGGCAGAGGAGGATTTTATCTTCCCATTGCGGAATGCAGCCGATCACCATTTTGGGATTCTGGTAGTGAATGGTATGACAGTTGTCACACACGTAGCGCGGCAGGCTGTCGCCTTCGGGGATGCGCAGGCTGACTCTGGCGCCGCAATGGCTGCAAAAATTCATGGATTCAAATGGGGAAATGTCATTTCCCGAACTTACCAAAAAACAAACAGGGTGAACAGGGCATTCATGGTGATTCAGGCCTTAAAATTCCGCACGGCCTTTCTGAGCAGAGGAAGCCAGGCGGAATGCCTTTGTCCATAGCGCAGTGTGACATAAAGCCGGGTAATCAGCCTGATCTGTCGCGCCAGCTCAGGTCTTGAGTGCGAGGCCCTGTCTGCATAGTCCAGGGGGCCTTCGCCGGGCGCACGCAGGATGCCCCGGTGCGCCAGTTTGGCGCAGAAGTTTTCATAAACCGCAACGACGGGGTCGCTTGCCCGGCGCGAAGTGCGCCAAAGCATCCAAAAGGCAATTCCGGACAGCATTAAGGCCAGCCCGCCGAGCATCGCCAGCGCCATGTTCTGCCACGCACCGAGCCCCTGATGAAGGCCGGAGAGGAAGCGCATTTGCCGTTCCTGGTTGTAGCCGATCACCCATTGATTCCAGTTGTTGTTGAGCAGGTCCCAGGATAATCGCATGCGTTTTAGCCATTCCGCATCCAGTTGCACCAGCGCGGGCGGCAGTTCGGCTGCGGGCAGGGCGCTGGCGATGCCGGTCTCGATACGGTTGGGCGAAACTGCCGCCGTGGGGTCCACCCGCACCCAGCCATCGCCATCCAGCCATATTTCGGCCCATGCATGGGCGTCGGACTGGCGCACCATCATGTAATCTCCCAGGGGATTGGGTTCGCCACCCTGATAGCCGGTCACGACCCGGGCCGGGACGCCCGCAGCGCGCATCAGGAATACGAAGGCGCTGGCGTAATGCTCACAAAAGCCGCGCCGGGTGCCGAAGAGGAAATCATCCACCGCCTGCTCGCCGAGCAGGGGCGGGTTGAGGGTGTAAACGAAAGCTTCCTCGCGGAACATCTGTAAGGCTTGCTGTGCGATGGCGCGCGGCGTTTCAAGCTTGTCTCGCCACTGCGCAGCCAGTTGCACAGCCCTGGGGTTGCCGCCGGGCAGGCGCAGTGCACGTTCCCAGGCTTCGTCGCCAAGGCTTTCCCCGAGACGATAAACAGGATAGGAAGTCAGGCTGTAGCGGATACGCTGGTGCAGCCGGACGGGTGCGGTAATCTGGAAGTCGGCGGAAGCGCTGCTACCGGGCGGCAGCTTGTCCGGCAGGTCGAGCGCGAACAGCCAGCGCTGGTTGTGCGGCTCCAGCGTCAGCGTATAGCGGATGGCCTCGCCCAGCGGAACGAACTGCGCGAGACCGGCGGGAGGCTTGTTCCGGGTTGACCAGGTTCTGCCATCGTAATCCCACAACACCGGGCCGCGCCAGTAGCGTTGTGATTTCTCCGGCAGCGGGCCGTCGAATCTGACGCGGAAAGCCACTGCATCGGAGCGGATCAGCTGGCTGATGGCGCCGGGGCTCATGGAGTCGGACAGGCCGGTCATGCCGGAGTAGGCATCCTTGGGCAGCCCCCACAAAGGACCGACACGGGGGAAGAGTACGAACAGCACCAGCATCAGCGGAATGGCCTGGAGCAGCAGGGTGCCGGCAAGGCGCAGCCTCGGGCGGGGTGGAAAGCGCTCCAGCGGGTAGCTATAGCCGATCATGGTGGCGGTAGTGAGCAGGACCACCAGCAGCAGATAGAGCGCGGTAGGGATGCTCTGCGAATAGAAGAAATGCGTGATGACCAGGAAGTATCCCAGGAAGATCACCACCATGGTGTCGCGCAGGGTTTTCATTTCCATCAGTTTGAGCGCGATCATGACGACCAGCAGGGCGACGCCCGCATCGCGCCCCAAGAGGGTGTGGTAGTGCGAAAATATTCCAGCCGTGGCCGCGGCGGCAATCAGTAACAGCAGCCATTTACGCGGCAGGGCAGCCTGTTTGCGCATGATGGCAAGGCGCCACAAGCCCAGGGCCAGGCAGATCGGCCCCACCCACAGCGGCAGGCGCTCAAGGTGAGGCGCAGTGGCGAGTGCCAGGGAGAGCAGCAGCCAGACCAGATTGGTCATGACGTATGCCCGAACAGGGCCAGCGCCTGCAGGCAACGGTGTTTGTGTTCAAGCCCGCTGGCGGGCGGGTGCTGCAGGCCCGGAAGCCTCAGGCCATAGCTCAGCCCGGCGCGGTCGGCATCCAGCACCCAGCGGGTGAGTTGCGATAGCCGGGCTTCCGTATCCATGCCGGGCAAGCACTCCCAGTCCAGCCAGATTTCCTGTGCGGCCTCGCCGGAAAACTGCTTGGTCAGCATGCCGCGCTCCTGGGCCACCGCCTTCCATGCCACATGGCGCAAGCTGTCGCCCGGGCGATAATTGCGCAGGCCGCTGAAATCTTCCTGCCCTTCGCCCTGTAACGGGCCCTGCTGCGTTTCTGTCTGAGACACCGGAAGCGGCATCGCTTCGGCCGCAGGGCGGGGATAAACCAGACAGTTCGTGTCCAGGTTGAGGTGGGCCCAGGTTCGCAACAGTCCAAGGGGAAAAGTGCTGAACAGATTGAAGCTGCCGGGGTGCAGCAATCCGCGCTGCGTGGCCGGAATGCGATATTCGAGGCTGGCGGAAAGGCTGGCGGGAATGTCGCAGTAAGCAAGCGTGTTTTTCCCACGGCTCAAGCCGATGGCAAAGCGTGGCTGGGGGGAGGGGTTGTCGAGCCGCAGGTGAAAATGCGCCTCCTGACCGGCAAATACGGGTTCGGCTTTGCCCGTGCTGATCCTGATTTGCGCCAGATTGCGGTAGGTGTGGAGGATGGATACGACGGCCAGGCTGGCCAGCAGGAAAGTGAGTACAAAGCCCATGCTGTTGGCGTAGTTGATGGAGCCGAGCAGCATGACCAGCAGCATCAGTGCAAAAGTCAGCCCATGGCGGGTGGGGAGGATATATAGCCGCCGCTGGTTCAGTGTGATGGGACCCGTTTCACGGGCGGGGCGAAGTACGCGCTCCAGAAACGCGGGGCGAGGCAGCTTTGCCCTGTCGAACAAAGCCATGGCGTTCAGGGTACGGCGACGGTGGTCAGCAAATATTGCGCCAGTGCAGCGCTGCTTTCACCTGCGAATTCCGCGCCTGGCCGCAGGCGGTGCCCGGCCACGGCGGGCAGGATGGCTTGCACGTCTTCCGGCACCACGTCCTTGCGTCCATCGCAGAATGCCCAGGCCTGTGCGGCATGCAACAGGCCCAGTCCGGCGCGAGGCGAAAGCCCGTTCTGGAAGCGTGGCGTCTGGCGTGTGAAACGGATCAGCGCCTGAACATAATCAAGCAATGCGTCCGACACGAACACCTGCGCGGCACCCTGTTGCAGGGTGGCGAGTTCCTGTGGTGTCAGGGAGGGCTGCAATTGCGCCAGCAATTCGCGCCGGTCCCTGCCCTGCAACAAGGCACGCTCGGCCATGGCGTCCGGGTAGCCCAGTTCGATGCGCATCAGGAAGCGGTCGAGCTGGGATTCCGGCAGGGGGAAAGTGCCGATCTGGTAGGCCGGATTCTGGGTGGCGATGACGAAGAACGGTTCCGGCAGTTGCCGGGTGACGCCTTCCGCCGTCACCTGGTGTTCTTCCATTGCTTCCAGCAGCGCACTTTGCGCCTTGGGCGTGGCGCGATTGACCTCGTCGGCAAGGATCAGCTGGGCAAAGATCGGGCCGGGGTGAAACTTGAAGCTGGCGCTGTCGCGATCATAGATGGATACGCCCAGAATATCCGCGGGCAGCAGGTCGCTGGTGAACTGGATGCGCTGGAAATGCAGCCCCAGTGTTTGGGCCAGCACATGCGCCAGGGTGGTTTTCCCCACGCCGGGCAAATCTTCGATCAGCAAATGGCCGCGAGCCAGCAGGCAGGTGAGCGCGAGGCGAATCTGTATGTCCTTGCCGAGTATGACTTGGGATGCCTGATTGATTACATGCTGGATGAGTTTTTGCGGCATTTGTTTTTCCGGGGTGAAGGTTGCTTGCGGTTGTTCTGCAACAGGATTATTGTAACTCGCTGCCACTGCGGCAACCGCAACAATAACCAATCAAGGGGAGGGGCTGCAATGAACATGATCGAACGCGTCAAGAATATCCTGCTGCAACCTAAAGCTGAATGGGAGACAATTTCCACCGAAGCCACGTCTGCTGGCGATCTATATAAAAGCTATATTGCCCCGCTGGCTGCCATCGGCCCGGCAGCGTCTATCATAGGCATGTCCCTGATCGGCATTAGTCTGCCATTTGTGGGTACATTCCGGGTGCCGATCAGCAGTTCCATTGCACATGCCGTGACCAGCTACGTTTTGACTCTGGTTGGCGTATTCATCATCGCCCTCATCATCGATGCTCTGGCGCCCACTTTTGGTGGAGAGAAAAACCAGGCGCAGGCACTCAAGGTCGCGGCCTATGCCTCGACCCCGAGTTGGGTGGCGGGGATTGTGATGATCCTGCCCGTGCTGGGGGTTATTGCCCTGCTGGCGGCCCTGTATGGCCTGTATCTGCTTTATCTGGGCTTGCCCTTGCTGATGAAAGCGCCACAGGAGAAGGCGATAGGATATACGGCGGTGGTCGTGGTGGCTGCTATTGTTGTGATGATGTTGATTGGCGCCGCTAGCGGCATGTTCGTGCCAACACCGAGCATGCCGATTCCTGATTTTGCTCCTCGCTAAGGAGCGTTTCATGAACTTGTTGCTTCTCCTGTTGCGCGTCTCGACAGTTCATGCCGAACCCAATGTACAGGACCATCTGCAGCGGCTATCGCTTCAGCGGCGGAATGGGAGGGCGGGCTGCAAGAAATGAGCGGGTGCCGCACCGGCTGTTACAGGATATAGGCGGCGGCATCCCGGTTTTTATTATTGCAAGAGAGATTGCGCTAAAACAGACGGGGGCCGGCAATCTACCAGGCCGCGCCCCCTGCGCTGAGGCCTGCCCCTTCCTTGAGCGTATGGATGGCTTTTTCACGACTGGTGACAGCTGAGCCGTTCGGGCAGAAAAAATCGTCGTAGAGCATGTGATGCTGGCGGTTGACATCCTTGTAGCGAATATCTGTCCACCTGGCGTTGCGTGCCTTGCCCCAGCTGCCGTCGTTGCGGCCGAAAGCATAACGTTTAAACTCTCCCGAACTGCAGCGCATACCTTCATAGCTGACGTTGTTTGCGCCACTGGCTGATTTGATGACCAGCGTGTAACGCACCACCCCGTCTTCGCCCAGGGTCACCGATGCGCTGTCCACAAAAAAGCGGTTGTCTGTCGATGCGCTGACGTAGAAAGGCAGAAGGTTTTCCTGTTTGGGCGCAGGCGGAAGCTGGGCTTCCACTTCCACCCAGGGTTTTTCCTCGAAATCGTACTCGAATTTGCCCCAGCTTGACTGGTCGAATACGGCTGCCAGAGATGTGACGGGCAGCAGGCAAAGAAGAAGGAGTGATTTTTTCATGAATTTCTCCGGTAATAAAAAACCCCGCACGCTTGTGGCGCCGGGGTTTTTAGCGGTTGCTTGGCCTGGCGGGTAACCCGGCATCGCTTCCCTTACTTCAGTTTGATTTCCTTGTATTCCACGTGTTTGCGCACCTTGGGATCATATTTCATGATCGCCATTTTTTCCGGCATGGTGCGCTTGTTCTTGGTCGTGGTATAGAAGTGACCGGTACCCGCAGTGGATTCCAGCTTGATTTTTTCGCGTCCGCCTTTAGCCATGATCTACTCCTTAAACTGCTTCACCGCTGGCGCGCAGGTCGGCCAGCACGGCATCAATGCCTTTTTTGTCGATGGTACGCAGGGCGGAGCAGCTCACGCGCAGACGTACCCAGCGGTTTTCACTTTCAACCCAGAAACGGCGGGATTGCAGATTGGGCAGGAAGCGGCGCTTGGTCCTGTTGTTGGCGTGGGAAACGTTATTTCCCGTCATCGGGCGCTTGCCGGTGACTTTACATACGCGTGCCATTTGAGGTGACTCCTAAAATTTGTATCTGGAATTCGAAAAACGCAATTTATACCATATTTCTGCTGTCGGGCTCAAGTAAAAAATCGTTTTCCGTTCTCGAAAGCCTGTTCGATGTAAGCCTGTAACATGGCGCGATCGGCTTGTGGATAGACGCCCCAGTTGGCCTGGGTGGGCAGGATGTCCATGCCGCAGTAGCGCAGTACACCGAGCATGGGTTCGAGATAAAGGGTGGCAAGGTCGACATCCTGGCGCTGCTTGCTGCCGACATTCACCAGCATTTGAGCGCGCAGTTTGAGCTGGCCCTCGGTGCGGCCAGCCACATGCCGGAAAGCGAAATCCTGAGTCAGCACCCGTTGCAGCCAGCCGGTGAGGATGGCGGGCGGCGTGCTCCACCACACGGGGTAGGATAGAACCATTCCGTCGCAGCTTCTGACGCGCTCCTGTTCGGCGCGGATTTCCGGTGAAACCAGCCCTTTTTGCCAGCCGGTCATTTCCGCGACGGAGACCACCGGGTTGAAGCCTTCTCCATAAAGATCGGCCACTTCTGCCTCGTGTCCGCTGGCGTTCAGGCCCGCAATAAACTGCCCGGTCAGTGCACGGGTGAAACTATCCTGCTGGGGATGGGCGGTGATGATCAGCGCTTTCAAATCAAACCTCGTTCCGCAAACGACAACACCGTGTTGCCGCCGACTATAAAATGATCCAGAACCCGTATATCTATGAGCGCTAGCGCATTTTTCAAGGCCTGGGTGAGAATCTGGTCGGCATGGCTGGGTTCGGCCGTGCCGGAAGGGTGGTTGTGCGCCAGGATGACGCTGGCGGCATTGTGGTGCAGTGCGCGGGTGACCACCTCGCGGGGATAGACGCTGGTCTGGGTGAGGGTTCCCCGGAACAGTTCCTCGATTTCGATGGGACGGTTCTGGGCGTCGAGGAACAGCACAGCGAAAACTTCGTAATTTTTGCGGCCCAGGGTGAGCAACAGATAATCCCTGACAGCGCCAGGAGAATTGAGCGCATCACAGGCGCGCATTTTTCCCTGCATCGCACGTCGCGCCATTTCCAGTACGGCCTGCAACTGCACATATTTCGCCGGACCAAGGCCGTGGATGGCGCAGAATTCGCTCTGGCTGGCGCTGAACAGCCGGTCCAGATCGCCGAAATGGGTCATCATGTCGCGTGCCAGATCGACGGCGCTTTTCCCCGTCACGCCCATGCGCAGGAAGATCGCCAGCAGCTCCGCGTCGGACAGGCTGGCGGCGCCCTGTTTCAGCAGCCGTTCCCTGGGGCGCTCATCCTCGGGCCAGTCGGTTATTGCCATGGGCTTTACTTTGTCATAAATAATGCAGGCCATTATGGATGATCTGGCAAAAAATCGCCCGTTTTCAGCGCTTGCATGAAAAATTTTGAGGTGCTGGAAAGTGCCTTTCATAACCTGCCCTTGATATGCGCTTAACCTTCCATTAACGCGCCCTCCCTCATGCTTCAAGCATCGTTTCAGGTTTGGAGTCTTGCCATGTATGCCGCGCTCATTCGCCCCCGTAGCTTGCGTTTTCCATTTGACTGGACACGCTTGTTTCCTTTTCTGCAATGGCGCGACAGGGTGACCCGCAACAACATGCGCGATGATGCCATGTCCGGCATGACTGGCGCATTGATCGTGCTGCCGCAGGCGGTGGCCTTTGCCACGATTGCCGGGCTGCCGCCTGAATATGGACTGTATGCAGCGATGATGCCGGCTATTGTTGCTGCGCTGTTCGGGTCGAGCTGGCACCTGGTTTCCGGCCCGACGACCGCTATTTCCATCGCAGTATTCGCCTCGGTCAGTCCTTACGCACCCCCGGGATCGCCGGAGTTCATTCAGCTGGTGCTGACCCTGACCTTCCTGACCGGGGTGTTCCAGCTGGCGCTGGGAATGGCGCGCATGGGTGTGCTGGTGAACTTTATTTCGCATACCGTGGTAATCGGTTTTACCGCCGGTGCGGCACTGCTCATCGCAGGTAGTCAGATAAAAAACTTCTTTGGCATGGATATACCGCGCGGTACGCCATTTTTCAAGACACTGGAACTGTTCGTGCTGCAAATTGGCAGTATCAATCCCTACGTGCTGGCGGTGAGCCTGACGACGCTGATGGTCGGCATTCTGATCAAGCGCTATGCCCCGAAACTGCCCTATATGATCGTTGCGATGGTGGCGGGCAGCCTGTTTGCAGCGGGAATAAATGCCTTCTACGGTGTGGGGACGACAGGGGTTCAAACGGTCGGTGCGCTGCCATCCGGCCTGCCGCCGCTCTCCCTGCCGGATTTTTCATTCCATGGCGTGTCGCAGATGATGTTTCCGGCGCTGATTATCACCATGCTGGCATTGACCGAGGCAGTGTCGATTTCGCGCGCCATTGCCACGCGCTCCGGCCAGCACATTGACGGCAATCAGGAATTCATCGGCCAGGGACTTTCCAATATCGTTGGCAGCTTCTTCTCCGGCTATGCCGCTTCCGGCTCCTTCAACCGCAGCGGCGTCAACTATGCCGCAGGCGCAAAAACGCCTCTGGCGGCGGTATTCGCTTCGATCATTCTGCTGGTCATTCTGCTGCTGGTGGCGCCCATGGCGGCTTACCTGCCGACCGCAGCCATGGCTGGCATCCTGTTTCTGGTAGCGTGGGGGCTGATCGACAGGCACCATATTCTTCTTCTTCCACGCATCAGCCGTCAGGAAACCGTGGTGCTGTGGGTCACCCTGATCGGCACTCTGATCGATCTGGAAAAAGGCATTTTCTTCGGCATTGCCCTTTCCCTGGTGCTGTACCTCTATCGCACCTCGCGCCCGAATCTGGAGCCTGTGGTGCCGGATCATGACCTGGACGGCTATCACTTCGTGCCTGCCGATGGGCGTCCGGAGTGCCCGCAGATCAAGATGATGCGGCAAAACGGCTCGATCTTTTTCGGCGCGGTTTCTCATCTTCAGCAGCAAATTCAGGAACTGGAGAAACGTAATCCGGGGCACAAACATCTGCTGGTAATGGCCAGCGGCATCAATTTTGTTGACCTGGCCGGCGCCGAATTTCTGGCTGAAACAGCCCGGCGCTATGCCCGTAATGGCGGCAGCCTGGGTTTTTACCGGATGAAGGAGAGCGTGGCAGAAACTTTGCGCAAAGGTGGATTTATGAAGGATATCGGTGAGCAGAACCTCTACCCAACCAGATCACGCCCGGTTGATGCCTTGTTTCCGCATCTGGACAGAAGTATCTGCAAGGGGTGTACGCAGCGGCCATTCAACGCCTGCGAGTCAGTATCCAGGCCATCCGGAAACACATGTCAACAGACCATAACTGAAGGAGCTCTGTCATGAATAGCTATCAACGCATCCTGGTGCGCATCCCCGCTGGCGGCCAGGGTGACACCCTGCTGCACCGCGCAGCCGAGCTCGCTCAGTCCCAGTCCCGGCACACGCAAATTCTGGTGGTTCAGGTGATCGATACGCGCAGCGGCTTCGAGTCCGACGGCCCGGCAGGCAAGTTGCCGGGTGAGGCGGCTGCAAGGCGTGTGCCGGAAGCGAGAAAACGCCTTGACCTGCAACTGGCACGCAATAATCTAAGCTGGGCAGAGGCCAAAGTGGTGTGTGGCGAGCCCAAAGCTGCGCTGATAGAACTGGTTCGCGCCTGGAAACCGGATGTCGTCGTTACTTGCGACGGGGATCTGCAGCATGGAATCGTGCAGGACGTGGATATCCTGACCGTGAGTTGTGGCAGTCTGTTCAAGCGCTTGACTCAATCCTGGCGGCGTCAGCCCACGCTGCAGCATGCCTGAATAGGTTCTGTGCTCAAGTCTATTTTTCCGCAGGATCGGCTGGACGCAAGGGTGTGATTGGGGTAAAACTTCACCAGTCGATTATTTGGTGGTATTGCCCCGCTCATGCGTGACTCAGAGCCCATTTCAGTACTTATTGTTGAAGACAGTCAGGATCTGGCGGCAAATATTGTCGACTATCTGGAGGGGAAGGGCTATATGGTCGATGCCGCCATGGACGGCGTTACCGGCCTGCACCTTGCTGTCACCCAGCCGCATGACGTGATCGTCCTTGATCTGATGCTGCCGGGCATAGATGGCCTGACCCTGTGCCGCCGCTTGCGTCAGGACGCAAAATCCGCTGTCCCGATCCTGATGCTGACGGCGCGTGACACGCTGGACGACAAGGCCGCCGGTTTCGGCGAGGGGGCTGATGATTACATGGTCAAACCCTTTGAATTGCGTGAACTGGATTTGCGTCTGCGCGCCCTGGCCAGGCGTACACGCGCCAGCGAAACCCGGCAGCGCCTCAAGGTGGCCGATCTGCTCTTCGATCTCGACACCCTGACCGTGCAGCGTGCCGGACAGGTCGTCAGCCTGCCGGTTTTGCCGCTCAAAATTCTGGAGTTGCTGATGAAACGCACGCCCAGCGTGGTCTGGCGCCGTGATATCGAGCGGGCCGTGTGGGGCGATTCGCCGCCGGACAGCGATTCCCTGCGTGTACACATGCATACCCTGCGCTCGGCCATCGATCCGCCGGGACTCCCGGCCCTGCTTCATACCGTGCGTGGCGTCGGCTACCAGCTGAAGGATCCCGATGCGCCTGCCGTCTGATCTGCGCTGGCGCGTTGCGCTGGTTTTTGCCGGCTTCGGCGCCCTGATCAGCCTGGCCATGAGCGTGGCGCTCTACCAGGGCGCGCATGACCTGGGGCTGCGCCTCATCGACGAGACCCTGTCGGCGGAACTGGATGACTACATTGCCCGGCGCGAACGCAACCCGGCATCCCTTCCGCCTTCCACCGTCATTCTTCAGGGCTATGTGCGCAACACGGATGGGGCCGGTGACGTTCCGGATTATCTGGCGGCGCTGTTGTCCGGGCGTCACGATATCCGCCTGGGCACGTTGACCTACCGGGTCGCCATACTCGAGCGCGGCGGGACACGTTACTACCTGCTTTACGACACCTCGCTACAGGCCCGGCGCGAAAGCCGTTTTGCCTGGATGCTCGGATTGATAGCCGTTCTCATGACCCTGTTGTCCGCCCTGGGCGGCGTCTGGCTGTCGCGTGCCGTGGTGGCGCCTGTCGCCGACCTGGCCGCCAAGGTGCGCCATCGCAGCCCGGATGAATGGGAGCATCCGCTGGCAGACGACTTCCCCGCCGGTGAGGTGGGCGAACTGGCCCGGGTATTCGACCGCCACCTGATCCGCATGCGTGCGTTCATCGAGCGGGAACGGGCTTTCAGCGCCGATATCAGCCACGAACTGCGTACCGCACTGGCCGTCATCCTGAGCTCATCCGAAGTGCTGCTTGACGACGACAGCCTCAGCGAGAAGCAGAAAATCCGTATTGGCCGCATCGAGCGCGCCGCCCGCGATATGGCCGAACTGGGCACCGCCCTGCTGTTCATGGCGCGCGAGGAGCACAGTCTGGCCGCAGGCGGCGGCTGTGTGCTGGCCGACGTGGTCCGGGAAGTGGTGGAAAAACAGCGCCACATGCTGTCCGGCAAGCCGATCGAGGTGGAAGTGCAGACCAGTCCGGAGCTGATTCTGCCCGCCGATGCCGGCCTGGTTGAAATTCTGGTCAGCAACCTGATCAGGAACGCTTTTTCCTATACGACGGAAGGGATGGTGCATGTGCTTCAGGATGCACATTCCCTGACTGTGAGCGATACCGGGAAGGGGATCCCGCGCCATGCCATCGAACAGGTGTTCGTCCGCCATTTCCGGGACATGGCCAGCGAAGGCGCGGGCATCGGACTGTCGCTGGTCAAGCGTATCTGCGATCGCTACGGCTGGCAGGTCAGGCTCGAAAGCAATGAGGGGCAGGGGACTGCGGTCAAGGTCAGCTTTTCCTGACCGGGGCTGACCTTCAGGCAATTATCATCCGGCTGCACTCTGGCCCTTTGCACACTCCCGACTTCTGCCTATCCGTTATCGCCATGGGCGTCCATTTTCACGTAAAATGGACGCCTTATGACCGATCTGGCAAAAAAACGTCTGCTGCTGGGCATCACCGGTGGCGTGGCCGCGTACAAGGCGGCGGAGTTGTTGCGTCTGCTGGTTAAGGCCGGGGCGGAAGTGCAGGTGGTGATGACACAGGCCGCCTGCCAGTTCATCACTCCGGTGACCATGCAGGCGTTGTCCGGGCGGCCGGTATTTACCGATCTGTGGGACAACCGCATCGACAACGGCATGGCGCATATCGATTTCACCCGCGATGTCGACGCCGTTGTGGTGGCGCCTGCCAGTGCCGATTTCATTGCCAAGCTGGCCAATGGTCTGGCGGATGACCTGCTTTCCACGCTGTGTCTGGCGCGCATGTGTCCTCTGCTGGTGGCGCCTGCCATGAACAAACAGATGTGGGAAAACCCCGCGACCCGGCGCAATGTCGCCCAGATCAGAGCCGACGGCATCACCGTTCTCGGCCCCGATAGGGGTGCGCAGGCTTGTGGTGAAACCGGCATGGGGCGGATGCTGGAGGCAGAAGACCTGCAGGTCGGCATCGAAGCCTTCTTCCAGCCCAGACTGTTGCAGGGAAAACATGTCCTGATTACCGCCGGTCCAACCTTCGAGGCCATCGACGCGGTGCGCGGCATTACCAATTCCAGTTCCGGAAAGATGGGCTACGCCGTGGCGCGCGCAGCCATGGAGGCTGGCGCGGAAGTGACGCTGGTGAGCGGTCCGACCTGCCTCAGGCCGCCTGCGGGCGCACGCGTGGTGAACGTCACCACTGCCCAGCAGATGCTCAAGGCGGTGAATGACAGTGTGAACTGGGCAGATATCTTCATCGGCGTGGCGGCGGTGGCCGATTACTATGTGCTCAACCCCTCCGAGCAGAAAATCAAGAAGGACGCCCATATCCTGACCCTGGAACTGGCGCCGAATCCGGATATCGTCTCGAATGTGATGAATCTGTCCAATCCGCCATTCTGTGTCGGTTTTGCGGCAGAAAGCGAGAACCTGCACGAATATGCCGAGATGAAGCGGCGGCGCAAGAACCTGCCGCTGCTCGCCGCCAATCTGGTGCAGACGGCCATCGGCGGCGACGAAAACGAACTGGTGCTGTTTGATGATGACGGTGCCCATCCCTTGCCGAGGGCGCCGAAAATTGCCCTGGCGCGGCAACTGATCGCCCACATCTCGAAGCTCTACCAGAAAACACAGAAAGACGGAAAAACCGCATGAAAATCGACGTAAAAATTCTCGATCCGCGCATGCATGAGCAGTTGCCGGCCTATGCCACCCCCGGCGCCGCCGGGCTGGATCTGCGCGCCTGTCTGGCGGAAGCATTGGTGCTGAACCCGGGCCAGACCGAACTGATCCCCACCGGTATCGCCATCCATCTGGCCGATCCCGGCTATGCCGCCATGATCCTGCCGCGCTCCGGCCTCGGCCACAAACACGGCATCGTGCTGGGCAATCTGGTGGGCCTGATTGATTCGGATTATCAGGGCCAGCTCTTCGTGTCCTGCTGGAACCGCGGACAGGCCGCTTTCACCATCAACCCCATGGAGCGCATCGCGCAACTGGTGGTGGTGCCAGTGGTTCAGGCTGAATTCAATATCGTCGATGAATTCGCCGACAGCGAACGCGGGGCCGGCGGTTTCGGCAGCACCGGCAAGCACTGAACTCGGCTTTCGATAGGGAAGCGCTAATTTATTCCTGTGCCCCGTCATTGCGAGCGTAGCGAAGCAATCTCGACCCCTAGGCTGTTCTGGCTTGGCCCGGATGATTTGAAGTCAGACTGTTTCTGGCTGAGATAGCCGAGCAACCAGGCAATGACCTTCAAACAGGCTGCAGAAACACGGGGTCTGTCCCCGGCTTACGCCTGGTCGAACTGCTCACTCAGCCCCTTCACTGCGCCGGGCTCGCCCCTTACGCGGAAGAAGGCGCCCTCAGCATCTGCGCGCTCCTCCAGCACCTGACAGCTCGCGAAGATTTCGCCGCGCAGCTGCTGTGCCGACCAGGGAAGGAAAAGCTCGGCCTCGACGAGATCCTGCTGGAAAAACGCGACGATCGCTTCGTGTAGCTTGGCAACATCGTCAGCGCGGCGTGCGCTCATCACGATGCACGATGGGTACTGCGCACGCAATGCCGCTTCGCATTCAGCTTGCGCCTCTGCGTCGCCGACGTGGTCGATCTTGTTGAAGATGCGGATGCGCGGCACATCCTGCGCACCGATCTGGGCCAGCACTTCATCGGTTACTTCAAGCTGGCGTTCAAATCCGGGATCGCTCGCATCAATGACGTGAAGCAGCAGTGAGGCATCGAGCGCCTCGTCGAGCGTTGATTTGAATGACGCGACGAGTCCATGCGGCAGGTTCTTGATGAATCCGACCGTGTCGCTGACGAGCACCCGTGGCACGCTCTCGGGGTGGAGAACGCGCACCGTGGTGTCGAGCGTAGCAAAAAGTTTGTTGGCAACCAGTACCTCGCTTCCTGTGAGGGCGCGCATCAAGGTGGACTTGCCCGCATTGGTGTAGCCGACCAGCGTCACGCCGGCGAGTACCCGGCTTACTTGCCGCCGCGCGCGCTGCGTCTGGCGCTCGGCATCCATCTTGACGATCTCCTGCTTCAGCTCCGCGATCCGATCACGGATCTTGCGCCGGTCTAGCTCAGTGTCTGACTCGCCGGCGCCCCGGCCGCCGACGCCGCTGCGCTGCCGGCCTTGCGGTCCCGCAAGCTTTGCCATCTCGCGCAGACGTGGCGCCATGTAACCGAGGCGCGCGATCTCCACCTGCGCGCGTGCGGCCGGTGAGCGCGCGTTGCGATGAAAAATCTCGAGGATGACCATCGTTCGGTCCATCACCTCGCAGCCGACCTCTTTTTCGAGATTGCGCGCCTGTGACGGGGAGATCTCGTGGTCGACCAGTACGACGTCGATGTGGACGGTGTCAGGCGTGGCAAACGACTCAGTTTCCTTCCACTCGGCAGGCTCGAATTCGTTATTCACGAACTGGCGAATTTCCTCCCGCTTTCCAGCGCCCAGGTAGGCCGTTGAGTCGAAGCCGGAACGCTTCTGCATGAACGAGTGCACAACCTCGAACCCGAGTGTTTTTGCCAGTTCGCGTAGCTCGGTCAACGATGCTTCGAACTCCACATCGCTCACGCTGGGTAGTTGTACGGCCGCCACGAGCGCGTATTTGGGTTTCTTTTTGGCTTCTCTTTGCATTCGGAGATTGCTTCTATTGGATAGGTAAAGTCAGATGGTACACGCCAATACAATAGTAGCCGGTACTATCATGGTCCGGGGGGGGCACGGCCTTACATTTCACATCCCGCTCCTGTTCGAGAAGCTGCGGTATGCAAATGGCAAGGCCTGATCCCCGCTCCGTGTGATGCAAGCATAAACGAGCAGGCCTAAAACGCTCACCTACCCTTTTCTTTCAGCCGTGCCTGTAGGTCAGCGAACGGGTTAAAAGTCGCCCCGGATGGCTTATCCGAACTTCTTCCCCGTACCGCCTCATCCATTTCACGGGAATGCTCATTGTCATGGCAGTAAAGACAGAGTAGCTCCCAGTTGCTGCCATCTGGCGGATTGTTGTCATGGTTGTGATCTTTGTGGTGCACCGTCAATTCGCGTAATCTCGCCCCTGAAAACTCACGGCTACAACGCCCACATATCCACGGAAATAATTTAAGAGCTTGCCCGCGATAAGTTGCCTCACGCTCGCTGCTATGGCGACGTGCTTCAGCAACGACACGGTCGAGCCGTGCGTGATCTGGGGTTACGGATTTTGTCATGGCAGAATGGCCAATCAGTTGATCGCCCTGAACTATATCAGCAAACGCGGTCCGAGCTACGTGAACAAATCGCAAAAATTCCGCCATTTTCACCCCCAAGCCATTTTTGCGTGGGGCCAACCTTCCCCCTCCTTGCTTTGGTTTGATATAAAATATGTATATCAAATTAGTACGTGTGAGATGTGCGTACATTGGTTGATTTTCTGACCGGCCATCTGAATGGTGTCGAGCAGGCAAGGTCAGATCTGGATCGATATTCCAGCAGGGCCATCAGCTTGATGCCATCGTGTGGGCAACGGCCCCGGTGAATAGACGCATACTCGTCACGCGAAACACCAGGGATTTTTCCCATGATGAGCCGGGTGTCCATGTGCCGTACCAGGTTTAGTTCTTGAAAGCCGATTTATTAAATGATTGAAGAAGAGAATCGAAATGTTAAAAGCCTATCGTGATCATGTCGCCGAGCGTGCAGCCCAGGGCCTGCCGCCTTTGCCCCTTTCTCCCGAACAAACTGCCGCGCTGGTGGAGTTGCTGAAAGCGCCACCTGCCGGTGAAGACGATTTCCTGCTCGACTTGTTCGAGAATCGTGTTCCCGCCGGGGTGGACCAGGCTGCCTATGTCAAGGCAGCCTTCCTGGCCGATGTGGCGCATGGCAAAGTCGAGACCTCACTGATCTGCAAACAGCATGCGGTGCAGGTACTGGGTACCATGCTCGGTGGTTACAACGTGGGCACGCTGGTCGAACTGCTGGATGACGCGACCCTGGCGCCGGATGCGGTGCAGGCGCTGTCGCACACCACGCTGGTGTTCGATGCCTTCCACGATGTGGCCGAGAAGATGAAGGCAGGCAATGCCCATGCCAAGGAACTGATCCAGTCCTGGGCCAATGCGGAGTGGTTCACCAGCAAGCCTGCTTTGGCGGAAAGTATCCCGTGTGTGGTGTTCAAGGTGGACGGTGAAACCAACACCGACGATCTTTCCCCTGCCCAGGCCGCCTGGTCGCGTCCGGATATCCCGCTGCACGCCACCGAAATGCTGGTTGCCAAGATGCCGGACGGCCTGAAAACGCTCGATACGCTGAAAGAAAAAGGCCTGCCACTGGCCTACGTGGGCGACGTGGTGGGCACCGGTTCCTCGCGCAAATCCGCCATCAATTCGGTGCAGTGGTACATGGGCGCGGATATTCCGCACATTCCGGGCAAGCGCACTGGCGGCATCGTGCTGGGCAGCAAGATCGCGCCGATTTTCTTTAACACCGCCGAGGACTCCGGCGCGCTGCCGATCCAGTGCGATGTGTCGGCGCTGAAAATGGGCGATGTCATTACCATTTACCCATTCAAGGGCGAAATTCACGATGCCGCAGGCAAGGTGGTTTCCACCTTCAAGCTGGAACCGGTGACGCTGGCCGACGAAGTGCGCGCCGGTGGACGCATTCCCCTGATCATCGGTCGCGGCCTGACCGCCAAGGCGCGCGAGGCGCTCGGCATGGCACCTTCTGATCTGTTCATCCAGCCGCTCAACCCTAAAGATACCGGCAAGGGCTATACCCTGGCGCAGAAAATGGTGGGCCGTGCCTGTGGCGTGGCTGGTGTGCGTCCCGGCACCTACTGCGAGCCTAAAATGGCCACGGTGGGATCGCAGGACACCACTGGCGCGATGACCCGCGACGAACTCAAGGAACTGGCTTGCCTGGGCTTTTCTGCCGATCTGGTGATGCAGAGCTTCTGCCATACCGCAGCGTATCCCAAGCCGGTGGACGTTAAATTGCAGCATTCCCTGCCTGATTTCATCACCTCGCGCGGCGGCGTTTCGCTCAAGCCGGGCGACGGCGTGATCCATTCCTGGCTCAACCGCATGCTGCTGCCGGATACGGTGGGCACCGGCGGCGATTCGCATACCCGCTTTCCCGATTGGGATCACCTTTCCCGCCGGCTCCGGTCTGGTGGCCTTTGCCGCCGCCATGGGCGTGATGCCGCTGGATATGGCGGAATCCGTGCTGGTGCGCTTCAAGGGCAAGATGCAGCCGGGCATCACCCTGCGCGATCTGGTCAATGCCATTCCCTATGCGGCGATCCAGAAGGGCGAGCTGACGGTGGGCAAGAAGGGCAAGAAAAACGTGTTCAACGGCCGCATTCTGGAAATCGAGGGCTCTGCCTGATCTGAAAGTGGAGCAGGCGTTCGAACTTGCTGACGCTTCCGCCGAGCGTTCGGCCAATGGCTGCTCGGTGCGCCTCAGCAAGGAGCCGGTGATCGAATATCTGAATTCCAACGTGGTGCTGCTGGAAAACATGATCGCCAACGGTTATCAGGATGCGCGTACCCTGCAGCGTCGCATCGATGGCATGAAGGCCTGGCTGGCCAAGCCGGAGCTGCTGGAGCCGGATGCCGACGCGGAATACGCCTACGTGCTGGAAATCGACCTGAACGAGATCAAGGAGCCGCTGCTGGCCTGCCCCAACGATCCGGACGATGTCAAAACACTTTCGGACGTGGCTGGGGAAAAAATCGACGAAGTATTCATCGGCAGCTGCATGACCAATATCGGCCACTACCGCGCGGCTTCCAAAATACTGGAAGATGCCGGCCTGCTTTCGACCAAGCTGTGGGTGGCGCCTCCGACCCGCATGGATGAGGCGCAACTGCGCGAAGAAGGTGTTTACGGCATCCTTGGCCGTTCCGGTGCGCGCATGGAAATGCCCGGCTGCTCTCTGTGCATGGGCAACCAGGCACGGGTGGCGGACAAGGCCACAGTGTTTTCCACCAGTACGCGCAATTTCGACAACCGTCTTGGCAAGGATGCCCGCGTCTATCTCGGCTCGGCAGAACTGGCGGCAGTATGCGCCCGTCTGGGCCGTATCCCCGGCGCTGAAGAATATCTGGCCCTGGTGCAGGACAAAATCGCGCCGCTGGCGGACAATATCTACCGCTACCTCAACTTCAACCAGATGGAAGCCTATGCCGTAAAAGGCAAGGTGATTCCGGTTGTGCAGGTTTAAAAAGAGAAATTCATGAAACTGATCCTGTCCCTGACCAGTCCTTTCGCGCGCAAGGTGCGCGTGGTGCTGGCGGAAAAACGCATCGACTACGAAGCGGTGGTGGATATTCCATGGGAGCCGACCACGCGCGTTCCCGAATATAACCCCCTCGGCAAGGTGCCGGTGCTGGTGATGGACGATGGCAACACCCTGTTCGATTCTCGCGTGATTGTCGAATATCTCGATAATCTGACCCCGGTCTCGCCCCTGTTGCCCAAGGAAAACCGTCCGCGTGTTGCAGTGCGGCGCTGGGAAGCCCTGGCGGATGGGGTGACGGAGTCTGCTGCCACAATCTATCTCGAACAGAAAAGGCCCGAAGCCCGTCAGGACCCGGAATGGATCGTGCGTCAGGAAGGCCAGGTTTTTCGCGGCCTTGAAGCCATGGCGGAAGAACTGGGCGAGAAATCCTGGTGTACCGGCGATTTTTTCAGCCTGGCGGACATCGCCGTGGGATGCACTCTGGGCTATCTCGATTTCCGTTTTCCTCACATTCAGTGGCGCGAGGCGCACCCCAATCTCGACAAGCTGGCAGAAAAGCTGGCACTACGTCCTTCGTTCAAGGATTCGGTACCGGTGGCCTGAACATGCGCGCCTTCTGCATCGTGCTGGTTGGCCTGATGCTTGCGCCGTGTGCGGGGGCGGATACTGTTTACAAGTGTTTCGACAGGAATGGCAGGGTTGTCTATCAGTCGCAGTCCTGTGCCAGTTCTAATCTGAAGGCGGGCGGACAGGTCGAACCTCCTGCCGAAGTTCCGCCAGAGGAAGTAGAGCGGATCAGGGCCGAGACCGAAAAAACGCGCGTACGCCTGGAAGTGAAGAAAAAGGCCGAGGAAGAAGCCAGAGCGAAGGCGCAGCAGCAGGAACTGGAGGAGCGGCGGGTGCAGGCGCTGGAGCGTCAGGCTCAGGCAGCAGAAGAGCAGGCGCGGGCGGCGGAGCGTCAGGCGAGAGCGGCGGAAGAAGAAGCCAGAATGCCCAATGCCATTTATGTCCCCGCATTAATCCCGACCAAGAAACCCGGGCCTGCAGCCAGGCCTCCGCATCCAACGCAGCGATGCGCGCCGGGTGACTGGCGCTGCAAGTAGACTCCACGGCCTGCGCTATGTTTGGTTATTGAGCCCTGTGCGGGCTGAGTTCCATTGAATTCGAGTTTGCTCAATGAATATTGGTATTCTGATCATCGGCGATGAGATCCTTTCCGGGAAGCGCAAGGATGGCCACTTCGCGCACGTCGTTGAAGCCCTTGCAAAGCGAGGGCTGGAGTTGTCCTGGTGCCGTATCGTCGGAGATGTGCCGGTGCGTATCGTGCAGAATTTGCGCGAGACTTATGCGTCGGGTGATCTGGTATTCTGCTTTGGTGGCATCGGCGCTACCCCGGATGATCATACGCGCCAGTGCGCCGCTGAAGCCGCCGATGTCCCCATGCAGCGTCATCCCGATGCCGTGCGTGAGATCGAGGCGCAATTCGGGCCCGATGCCTATCCACGCCGTATCCTCATGGCCGATTTGCCGTCAGGTAGTGTGATCATTCCCAACCCTGTCAACCGGGTGCCGGGTTTTTCCTTGCGCCATCATCATTTCATGCCGGGTTTCCCCCAGATGGCCTGGCCGATGATGGAGTGGGTGCTGAGCACCCGCTATCCGGATTTGCGCGGCCTGGCTCCCGAGCGAGAGGAAATTTTTACGGCTCTGGACGTGTCGGAAAGTTTTCTGCTGGATCTGATGAACGATTTCGTCGCGCGCTATCCGCAGGTGCGTTTTTCCAGTCTGCCCCATCTCGGGGCGGACGGGGCGCGGCGCATCGAATTCGGCCTCAGGGGGCGCAACACAGAGGTGGCCGAGGCGCTGTCATTTCTGCAGGGCGGTATCGCAGAGCGCGGCTACCGCTGGCAGGCCGGGCGTATTACTGAATAATCCCGCCGCCGAGACAAACCTCGCTCTCGTATAACACCACCGACTGGCCCGGTGTCACCGCCCATTGCGGCGCGGCAAACTCCACCTCGCAGTTCCTGGCGTCCACGTGCAGGATGCTGCAGGGCGCATCACTCTGGCGGTAGCGCGTCTTGGCGGCATAAACCCACTGCGGATGGGGCTGGACGCCGCTGATCCAGTTCAGATCGGCGGCGCTGAGACTGTCCCTGAGCAGCAGGGGGTGATCATGGCCCTGCACCACGATCAGCGTGTTGCTGGTCATGTCTTTGGCGGCTACGAACCAGGGCTCTCCCTGTCCGCCGATGCCCAGCCCCTGGCGCTGGCCGAGCGTGTAGTAGGCCAGCCCCTGATGCTCCCCGACCAGTTTACCCTCCGGCGTCTGCATCGGTCCCGGCTGGCGTGGCAGGTAGCGCTGCAGGAAATCCCGGAACGGGCGTTCGCCGATGAAGCAGATGCCGGTACTGTCCTTCTTCGCAAAAGTGGGTAACCCGGCTTCTTCGGCGATTTTCCGCACCTCCCGTTTATACAACTCGCCCAGCGGGAAAAGTGTTTTCGAGAGCTGCGCCTGGTTGAGGCGATAGAGGAAGTAACTCTGGTCCTTGGTGCCATCTTCCGCCTTCAGCAACTCGAATACGCCGAAGCGTTCGCGCACCCGGGCATAGTGGCCGGTGGCGATTTTTTCCGCGCCCAGCATCAGCGCATGGTCGAGGAAGGCCTTGAACTTGATTTCGGAATTGCACAGCACGTCCGGGTTCGGGGTGCGGCCAGCCTGATATTCCCTGAGGAACAGGCTGAAGACCCGCTCCTTGTACTCCTTGGCGAAGTTGACGGCTTCCACTTCGATGCCGATCTTGTCCGCCACGGCGAGCACATCCATGAAATCCTGTTTGGCCGGGCAGTAACCGTCCTCGCTGTCGTCGTCTTCCCAGTTCTTCATGAACAGGCCGATCACTTCATGGCCCTGCTGCTTCAACAGCAGGGCGGCAACCGACGAATCCACTCCGCCCGACATGCCGACGACGACTTTACTCATTGGGTTCTGCTCCCTTCATCCATTCTGCCAGCGTGAAGATGGCCGCCGGGTGCCCATTGTCGAAAAACCACGAATCTACCACGAATTCCTCGCCGCTTTCCTTATCCGCAATGCGTGCCGACCAGTGTTCGTTGAAGATCAGGGGGGCGCGTTTGACGGGGTCCAGCACACGATGGAAGCGCAGCCAGCCACGTTCTTCCATCAGGCGCAGATAGGCGCTGGAGTTGTGGGCGTGGTCGATGCAGTCCATGCGTCCATCGACGCCTTCGTCCGGAATATTACGTCCGCGGTCGCGGAAGGTCGGCGTCTGCTGGCCGGCGAATATCTGGAACAGACCGATAGCCTGGGAGATGGCCTTGCGCTCTTCTTCCACGCTATCGGTCCAGGCGAACTGCATGTTAATACGCGACAGGTCGGTATTGCTCAGGAAAATATTGGCGTGCCTCGAACAGTTATAGTTGTAGCAGATGGAAACTTCATCAGCATGCGCACCAGACGCCACGCTCCACAACATCAGCGCAGAGAGAAAAAAACCGTGCCGCATCAACGATGAATAATCAGGTCGAGCGGGAAGCGCCTGCCGGCAAGATGATCTTCCACACACTGCAATACCAGCGGGCTGCGGTGACGTGTCTGGGTAGCGCGAATTTCATCGACTGACAGCCAGACTGCGCGCACGATGCCATCATCCAGCGCCTGTTGCGGGTTATGGGCGCCAATGGGTCCGGAAAAGGCAAAACGCAGGTAGGTGATGTCCTTGCGCGGATGATGCCAGCTGTAAATGCCCTGCAGCCATTGCGGGGTGAAAGCATAGGCGGTTTCTTCCAGAGTTTCGCGAATCACGCCCTGTTCCAGCGTTTCTCCGGGTTCCCAGTGGCCGGCCGGCTGATTGAATAGCAGGCCCTGATCCGTTTGTTCTTCCACCAGCAGAAATTTGCCGTGCTGTTCGATCACGGCGGCGACGGTGACGTTGGGTTTCCAGATCATGTATGTCGGTGCATTGGAAAATTCATGAAACGCGATGATGCCATAAAAGAGACGGGGCTACTGAGTCTTGCCTATCTGGGTCTGCCTGAGCCGGATTGTTTGCCTGCTGTTTTTGCCATGACCTCACGCCACTCGCCCGGTGCCAGGTCATCCAGCTTCCATTCGCCAATCCGGTAACGGATCAGGCGCAGGGTGGGGAAGCCTGCTTTTGCCGTCATACGGCGCACCTGGCGGTTTTTGCCTTCACTGATGGTGAGCTCCAGCCAGGTGGTGGGGATTTCCTTGCGAAAACGGACCGGGGGCGTGCGTGGCCATAAGCCGGGTGGTTCGGAGATGATTTTTACAGTAGCGGGCTGGGTGACGAAATCCCCCAGGTTGACGCCGCTTTGCAACGGTTCCAGCGCTTCCTGGGTCGGCCTGCCCTCTACCTGAACCCAGTAGGTCTTGGCTTCTTTGTGGCGAGGATGGCTGATTTTGTGTTGCAGCTTGCCATCATCGGTTAAAATCAACAGTCCTTCGCTGTCCGTGTCCAGCCGTCCGGCAGGGTAAATGCCGGGGATGGCCAGGTAGTCCTTGAGTGTGGGGTGCATGCCATCGCTGCTGAACTGGCAGATCACACCATAGGGCTTGTTGAACAGAATGAGCATGGTTTCAAGAATGGACAGGATTAACAAGATTATAAGGGCGATTCCTTTGCCCCGTTTATCCCGCTAATCCTGTCTGTTTTTTTGATTTGGGAGCAAAACATGTATCAGCACATCAAAGTGCCTGCCACAGGCGAAAAAATTCAGGTCAACAGCGATTCTACCCTGCAGGTTCCGGATTGTCCTATCGTGCCTTTTATCGAAGGCGATGGTACCGGCGTGGATATCAGCCCGGTCATGATCAAGGTCGTGGATGCCGCAGTCGAGAAGGCCTACGGCGGCAAGCGCAAGATTGCCTGGATGGAAGTCTACGCCGGTGAGAAAGCCACCAAGGTCTATGATGCCGACACCTGGCTGCCGGAAGAGACGGTTGCAGCCGTGCGCGAGTATGTGGTTTCCATCAAGGGGCCGCTGACCACGCCGGTTTCCGGCGGCATCCGTTCGCTCAACGTGGCTTTGCGCCAGATGTTGGATCTGTATGTCTGCCTGCGCCCGGTGCGCTACTTCGAAGGCGTGCCCAGCCCGGTCAAGCACCCGGAACGCGTGGACATGGTGATTTTCCGCGAGAATACCGAAGATATCTACGCCGGGGTGGAGTGGGAAGCCGGTTCTGCCGAAGTGAAGAAAGTAATCGAATTTCTGCAGCAGGAAATGGGCGTGAAGAAAATCCGCTTCCCGGAAAGCTCTTCCATCGGCATCAAGCCGGTATCCATCGAGGGCAGCGAGCGCCTGATCCGCCGGGCAATCCAGTACGCCATCGACAACAATCGCAGGTCGGTTACCCTGGTGCATAAGGGCAATATCATGAAGTTCACCGAGGGTGGCTTCAAGAAATGGGGCTATGAGCTGGCGGCGCGTGAATTCGGCGCGGAACTGATCGATGGCGGCCCGTGGATGAAATTGCCGAATGGTATCGTGATCAAGGATGTGATCGCCGATGCTTTCCTGCAGCAGATTCTGTTGCGCCCGGAAGAATATGACGTGATCGCCACCCTGAACCTGAATGGCGATTATGTTTCCGATGCGCTGGCAGCCGAGGTGGGCGGCATCGGCATCGCTCCGGGAGCAAATCTGTCGGATTCAATCGCGATGTTCGAGGCCACGCACGGCACGGCGCCGAAGTATGCCGGCAAGGATTACGTCAATCCCGGCTCGATCATACTTTCGGCTGAAATGATGCTGCGCCACATGGGCTGGCTTGAGGCGGCAGATCTGATCCTCAAGGGCATGGATGGCGCGATTGCTAGCAAGAAAGTGACATACGATTTTGCGCGTCTGATGGAAGGCGCAACACAGGTTTCCTGTTCGGCTTTTGGGCAGGAGATGATCCGCCATATGTAACAGGCTGGCCTCGGAAGGAAGTCTTCCAGAGGCCAGCAATATGCAGTAACGTGCGGGTCGTGAGCGATCTCCCCGCCAATCTCCGCTGTGGGTCAAAGTCATGAACAATCATGAAAATACAGCCTTAATAGCCGACCCTCACCGGATTCCACTGGCAGAGCTGGAAAAACGTCTGAACTGCAGTAGTGCCGGGCTTGATAGTACCGAGGCATCCCGGCGGTTGTCTGAATTCGGCAGCAACGAACTGCGCGTCCGTAAAGAAACGCCTGAAATCGTCAGGTTTCTCCGTCAACTCACCAATTTTTTTGCCCTCCTGCTGATTGCGGGCGCCATTCTGGCTTTCTTCGCGGACTATCTGAAGCCGGGCGAAGGCAATTTTTACATTGGCGTGGCCCTGCTGGTCGTCGTGTTACTCAATGCGCTCTTTACCTACATTCAGGAGCATGAGAGCGAGCGGATCATGGAGAGCTTCCGCAATATGCTGCCGCAAATGATCTCGGTCGTCCGGGATGGCCAGGCGTCACGAATAGAAGCCAGATTTCTGGTGCCGGGCGATGTGATGCTGCTGGAAGAAGGGGATCGCATTCCTGCCGATGGGCGGTTAATCGAAGTAAACCAGCTCAAGGTCGATCATTCTTCCCTTACCGGCGAAAGCGAACCGCAACTTCGGAAACTGGCTTGCACGCACGACAATTTGCTGGAAAGCCGCAATATGGTTTTTTCCGGCACTCTGGTGCAAAGCGGTAATGGAAGTGCCCTGGTTTACGCCTCAGGCATGAATACCCAGATCGGGCGGATCGTCCAGCTTACCAAGGAAGTCGATAGGATTGAAACGCCTATTCGCAGGGAGTTGCAGCATTTTATTCGTATTATTTCCCGGATTGCCATTACCCTGGGGGTGCTATTTTTTATCCTTGGCATATTCCTTGGTAACCCGCTCATTGGCAGCCTGATCTTTGCTATCGGCATCATTGTGGCAAATGTACCCGAAGGTCTGCTGCCCACCGTGACGCTGGCGTTAACCATGGCTTCGCGGCGCATGGCTGCCAAAAAAGCGCTGATCCGGAATCTGGAAGCCGTCGAGACGCTAGGTTCAACTACGGTGATTTGCACCGATAAAACAGGAACGATTACCCAAAACCAGATGAAGGTTTCCACGCTGGTTCTTGGTGAACGGGAGTGGTCGGCTTATCAGGCCGGCTTGGCCCAGGCTAAGGATTTTGACCAGGCCTGGGCCGCGATCGCGCTGTGCAATAACGCACGTTTGTCCGGTCAGACGTATCTTGGGGACCCGACCGAGGGTGCCTTGCTGGTTTTTGCTCAGCGCCTGAAACCGCTTGGGGATTTGCAACTCGACTTTCCCCGTATTCATGAAAGCCCTTTCGACTCTGCTACCAAACGCATGATTACCACGCACGGGGGCAAGCCCGGCCAGCAGAATGTCGCGTATATGAAGGGGGCGCCGGAAGTCGTATTCAGTAAATGTACGCATGTCTCGCGACAGGGGGCGCTCGAAGAATTTGATTCAGCCGCAAGGCAACGGGCGCTGCAAACTTACGAGTTTCTCGCGGCACGTGGCGAACGTGTACTCGCCCTGGCATATAAACAAACCGAAGCCCTTGAGGCCAGCGAGGAGAGTTTCATTTATCTGGGGCTGGTGGGCATGCTGGACCCGCCGCGCCCGGAAGTCGCTGGTGCTATCGATAAGTGCAGAACGGCGGGAATTCGCGTGTTCATGATTACAGGTGACTATCATGTCACCGCTGAATCCATTGCCCGTCAGGTCGGTCTTTTTACGGGAAATGGGCAGGTTGTTGTTGGCGGGCAATTGCAGGAAATGAGCGAGGAAGCGCTTTTGACCCTGCTTGATAGCCGCGAACTGATTTTTTCTCGCGCCACTCCCATGCAAAAGCTGAGAATCGTCAAGGCCTTGCAAAAGAAGGGAGAAATAGTCACGGTCACTGGCGATGGTGTAAACGATGCGCCGGCATTAAAAAATGCGGATATGGGTGTGGCGATGGGCATATCGGGTACGGAGGTGGCCAAAGAAGCAGCGGACATGGTGCTGATGGATGACAATTTCGCTACCATTGTCAGTGCGGTTGAAGAAGGGCGCACCATTTTTTCTAACATCAAAAAGTTTATTGCTTATGTTCTGACCAGCAATGTCCCGGAGATATTGCCCTTTATCGCTTTCGTTGTCATCGGGGCACCACTGGCGCTTACGGTTGTTCTGATACTGACGATTGATCTTGGCACCGATTTGCTTCCCGCCCTGGGTTTGGGGCGGGAGCCTCCAGAGCAGGATGTAATGAAACAGCCTCCGCGCAGGCGCGATGAAAGATTGCTTACCTGGCCACTGCTGGGTATGAGTTACGGCATCATTGGAATGCTGCAGGCCGCAGCCGGGTTCTTCGCATTCTTTGTCGTGCTGCATCAGGGCGGCTGGGTATGGGGAACACCATTGCCGGAGTCAGGGATGCTCTATAAAACAGCCGTCACCTCGTTCTTTGCTGCTGTTGTCATCTGTCAGGTCGCCGATGTGTTGATATGTCGCACCCGGCGGCAAAGTATTCTGTCTGCGGGAATTTTTTCCAACAAACTGATCTGGGTGGGAATTGTCGTTGAACTCGGCCTGGTTGCTGTCATTTCTCATGTTCCATTCTTGCAACCCTTTTTTGGGACGGCCCCCATCGGCTGGTTCGAAGTCTCTCTTGCCCTGCCTTTTGCTGCAGCCATTCTTCTGGGGGATGAATTCAGGCGCTGGTTGATCAGACGGGAAAATCACTTTGTGAATCGCTGGCTTTCCTGGTAGCTGGTCTTGCAAGGTGCTGTCAGGCGTTTTGAGAGGGTATGGGTAACTGTTTCTGCACATAATCGGCGGCGTGGCCAATAAAAAAGCCCGTGGCTGACGCCACGGGCTTTGATCATTCTGAAGCTGTATTAGGCAGCTTGAATGTTAGATGCTTGCTTGCCCTTAGGACCTTGGGTCACTTCGAATTGGACCTTTTGGCCTTCTTTCAGGGTCTTGAAACCACCCATCTGAATGGCGGAGAAATGCGCGAACAGATCTTCGCTGCCATCATCAGGAGTGATAAAGCCAAAACCTTTAGCGTCGTTAAACCATTTTACGGTACCAGTTGCCATTACATACTTCCTTTAAAAATTACGGGCTCAAACCCAAAGCATGTTTGAAATTCAAGACCGCAAACGGCCAAACCGGCACAGCAGAATACTTGAAACCAAACACAGCCGTCTTTTTACGTCCTATATGACAGCAAGTCAAGCATTTTCGTATACCAGGCAAATATCATTGCCTGCACTTGAAAAATTCCCTATTAGCGTCACAATTGATTACATTGAGAGAGTGTGAAGAATATGCCCGGCAAGTTTCGAGAAAGTACCGTTGTTGAAAGGCAGCAAAGCAAGGTCAAGCCGCCGCCGATGTTCAAGGTGATCCTGCTGAATGACGACTACACTCCGATGGAGTTTGTAGTGATCATCTTGCAGCAATTTTTTTCCAGGAACCGTGAACAGGCGACGGAGATTATGCTCAAAGTGCACAGGGAAGGGCGTGGCGTATGCGGCGTTTACCCCAAAGATATTGCAGCAACCAAAGTGGATCAGGTCGTGGCGTTTGCCAATGAGCATCAGCATCCGCTTCAGTGCGTGATGGAGGAGTCGTGAAATGATAGCCCAGGAACTGGAAGTCTCTCTGCACATGGCGTTCATCGAAGCGCGGCAAAAGCGTCACGAATTCATATCCGTGGAGCACCTGTTGCTCGCCATGCTGGATAACCCTACCGCTGCCCAGGTGCTGCGTGCCTGCGCGGTAAATCTGGATGAATTGCGTCAGCAGCTTGCCGACTTTGTGGCAGAGCACACGCCCATGGTGGCAGGTTCTGAAGAGGTCGATACCCAGCCTACACTGGGATTCCAGCGCGTGATCCAGCGTGCGATTCTGCATGTGCAGTCGTCCGGCAAGAAGGAAGTGACCGGTGCCAACGTGCTGGTGGCCATGTTCGGTGAAAAGGACTCCCATGCCGTGTATTTTCTGCAGCAGCAGGGGATCAGCCGTCTGGATGTGGTGAACTTTATTTCGCACGGTATCAGCAAGGTTCAGGAAGGTGCTGCGCCCCGCCAGGAGCAGGAGCAGGAAGCCGAGCAGGAAGCGGCGCCCGCATCGGCGCTGGACAGTTACACCCAGAATCTCAACGTGCAGGCGCTGGCAGGCAAGATCGATCCGCTGATCGGGCGTGATCTGGAACTGGAACGGGTAGTACAGACCCTGTGCCGCCGCCGCAAGAACAATCCGCTCCTGGTAGGCGAGGCGGGGGTAGGCAAGACCGCGATCGCCGAGGGTCTGGCCCGGCGCATCGTGGAGGGTGAAGTGCCGGATGTGCTGGCGAAAAGTACCGTGTACGCCCTCGATATGGGCGCCCTGCTGGCGGGCACCAAATATCGCGGTGATTTCGAGCAGCGCCTCAAGGCAGTATTGAAACAGCTGACCGAGGATGCACATGCCATCCTGTTCGTAGATGAGATCCATACCCTGATCGGCGCAGGAGCGGCTTCCGGCGGCACCCTGGATGCCTCCAATCTGCTCAAGCCGGTGTTGAGTTCCGGAGCGCTGAAATGTATTGGTGCCACGACCTATAACGAGTACCGTGGGATTTTTGAGAAAGATCATGCATTGTCGCGGCGCTTCCAGAAAATCGATGTGCCCGAGCCATCCGTGGCCGAAACCGTGGAGATTCTGCGCGGCCTCAAATCCCGCTTCGAAGCGCACCATGGCGTGAAATACACCGCTGCGGCCCTGACTTTGGCGGCGGAGCTTTCGGCGCGCTACATCAATGATCGTCACCTGCCGGACAAGGCAATCGACGTGATTGACGAAGCGGGCGCAGCGCAGCGCATCCTGCCAAAATCCAAGCAGAAGAAAACCATTTCCATCAAGGAAATCGAGGAAATCATCGCCAAGATTGCGCGCATCCCGCCCAAGAATGTGTCCAGCGACGACCGTTCGGCACTCAAAACGCTGGAGCGCGATCTCAGGGCCGTGGTGTTCGGCCAGGGCAAGGCCATCGAAGCCCTGTCATCGGCAATCAAGATGGCACGCAGCGGCCTGGGCAGTCCACAGAAGCCCATCGGTTCCTTCCTGTTTTCCGGGCCTACCGGGGTCGGCAAGACCGAGGTCGCACGCCAGCTGGCCTATATCATGGGAATCGAGCTGATCCGCTTCGATATGTCCGAATACATGGAACGGCATGCGGTATCACGCCTGATCGGCGCGCCGCCGGGCTATGTCGGCTTCGAGCAGGGCGGGCTGATGACCGAGCAGATCACCAAGCACCCCTACTGCGTGCTGCTGCTGGACGAAATCGAGAAAGCCCATCCGGATATTTTCAATATCCTGCTGCAGGTCATGGATCACGGCACGCTGACCGACAATAACGGACGCAAGGCGGATTTCCGCAATGTCATCATTATCATGACCACCAACGCCGGCGCGGAACAGCTCGGCAAGGGCAGCATCGGTTTCGCGCAAAACAAGGCGGCGGGTGACGAGATGGCGGAGATCAAGCGGCTGTTCACGCCCGAGTTCCGCAACCGGCTGGATGCCACCATTTCCTTCCAGTCGCTGGATCAGGAAGTGATTCTGCGCGTAGTCGACAAGTTCCTGATGCAACTCGAAGAGCAGTTGCACGAAAAGAAAGTGGAAGCGACGTTTACCGATGCGCTGAAAGCATATCTTGCCAAACACGGCTTCGATCCGCTCATGGGTGCACGTCCCATGGCGCGACTGATTCAGGACACTATCCGGCGCGCACTGGCAGACGAGTTGCTGTTTGGCCGGCTGGTCAATGGCGGTCACGTTATTGTGGATATGGATGGTGATGCCGTGCGTCTCAGCTTCGATGAAGAGCTGGAAAAAGCGATTTAACCTGCTTCAAAGTTTCTGATCATGGTTCGCGGCCAGCGCTGGGATATTTTCTGCGCTGTAGTGGATAACTACGGCGATATCGGCGTGAGTTGGCGGCTGGCCCGGCAGCTTGCTGTCGAGCATGGCCTCGATGTCCGGCTGTGGGTTGATGATCTTCCCAGCTTGCAGCGGATATTGCCCGAAACTTCTTCCTGCCTTGAATCGCAACGGATTGCGGGCGTCGAGGTGCGGCACTGGCCGTCGCCTTTCCCCGTGGTGGAGCCTGCCGAAGTGGTGATCGAAGCGTTTGGCTGTGCCTTGCCTCCCGGCTATATCGACGCCATGGCAGAACGCCCCCGTCAGCCGGTATGGATCAATCTGGAATACCTCAGCGCGGAAAAATGGGTCGGCGATTATCACGGTTTGAGTTCTCCGCACCCACGCCTGCCTTTACTCAAATATTTCTTTTTTCCCGGATTTACGCAGGAAACCGGCGGTTTGCTGGCCGAAAGCGGGCTGGAACGGCAGCGCCGCGCATTTCAGGGTAGCCCGGAGTGCAAGCGGGCTTTCTGGCAGTCCATCGGGTTGCCGCCGCCTAGACCCGGAGAATGCCGCATCTCTCTGTTCGGCTATGAAAATCCGTCTTTGGCTGGATTGCTGGCGGTGTGGTGCGCATCTTCTACCCCGGTGACTTGCCTGGTGCCTGAGGGGCGGCTGGTGGCGGGCGTGGCAAATTTTCTTGGCCTGAGCGAACTGGATCGCGGCAGCGTGCATGTCCGCGGCAGTCTGGCTATACATGTATTGCCTTTCATGAATCAGCTGCGCTATGACGAGTTCCTGTGGGCCTGTGATTGCAATTTTGTGCGCGGTGAAGATTCTTTCGTGCGGGCGCAATGGGCGGCACTGCCTTTCGTATGGCACATTTATCCCCAGCAGGAGGGCGCGCACTGGGTGAAACTGCAGGCCTTTCTCGATGACTACTGTGCGGCCTTGCCTGTAGACGCGGCATCCGGAGTGCGCGCTTTCTGGGAAGCGTGGAATAAGGGAAGCGGTGCGGGCGAGGCCTGGCATGGCTTCTGGCAGCATCGATTGGTGCTGGAGCAGCATGCCTGCCACTGGGCAGGAAACCTGTTGGACCAGAGCGGGCTGACGGCAAATCTGGTGCAATTCTGCAATAAAAGGTTATAATCCCCGGTTTTTCTCCAGCCATTTTTTAGTCGTAGGACAAGTATTATGAAAACCGCACAGGAACTTCGCGCAGGCAACGTCTTCATGATCGGCAACGATCCCATGGTCGTACTGAAGGCCGATTACACCAAATCCGGCCGCAATGCCTCGGTGGTCAAGATGAAATACAAGAACCTGCTTTCCGGTTCTCCCGGCGAGAGCGTATTCCGCGCCGACGACAAGTTCGAGACCGTGGCACTGGAACGCAAGGAAGTCACCTATTCCTATTTTGCCGACCCGATGTACGTATTCATGGATGGTGAGTACAACCAGTACGAAGTCGAAGGCGAAAACATGGGTGACGCGCTCAACTATCTGGAAGATGGCATGACGTGCGAGGTGGTGTTCTACAACGGCAAGGCCATTTCCGTGGAGCTGCCTACGACCGTGGTGCGTGAAGTGATCTACACCGAGCCTGTGGCACGTGGCGATACCTCTGGAAAGGTCATGAAGACGGCCAAACTCAGTACCGGTTTCGAGTTGCCGGTGGCAGCCTTCGTTGAAATCGGTGACAAGATCGAGATTGACACCCGTACCGCGGAATACAAGCGTCGCATTACCGGTTGATCTAACGCTCTGCCCAATAAAAAAGGCGCCTGTGGCGCCTTTTTTATTGGGCATTATTTGGCTAGGTTTGCGACTTGATCGCCAGAATGGCCTGATTGCGCAGCACGCGCAACAGGTTCAGTTCCTGCTCTGGCAGCTTGATGTCTCCGGCTTTCGGTTTGTCCGCATAAATCAGGGCGATAGGATTGTTCTTTAGCACGACCGGAAACAGCACGAAGGTATGCGCCGGGGCTGCCTTGCGATACCACTCCGGAATGCGCGCCGCGATTTTCGGGTCATCGATATCCTCGATGATGATGTCCACATTATTCTTGAGGCTGACGTGAAAGACATCGGGAGCAAAAGCGATAGGGAATTTGAAATTTTTGACGATCTGGCCTGAGTCAGGGCCAAAGCCCGATTTTGCCACCATCAGGTTCTGACGCGCATCTTTCAGGCATAGAATCACACGCGAAAAGCCGATGCTGGTGTACATGGTTTCCATGATCATGCGCATGATGTCGTTGAGTGATCGTCCTTCCACCAGAGAGTTGCTGATGTCCTGAATGCCCTGGGTCAGGATGCCTTGTGCATTTTGGTGCAATCCGCTTGCTGGCAGTTCGATCATGCGTGTCTGATCGTCTTCAGCCTCGGTGCCTTCGCCAAGAATTGCATCGGTCATGCCACTGGCCGTGGCCATGGTTTTTGCACTCCCTTCCGCGATGGTTGAACCCTTGATCAACTGTTTGCCGAGCTTGCTCTGGCGCAAATCGAGCTGTAGCGTACTGACGAACTTGGCGAACTCGAGTGCGGCGCTTTCTGCGGTGGCGAGAATGGTTCTTTCATTGATGCTCATTGGCAGGCCGAAGCGCTGCGTCAGCTTGAGCAACTGGCGGGACTTTTCCTGGCTTTCTTCCTGTGTGGCCATACGGCAGATATCGGAAGCAAATGCTGAGAGTACGTTGAGGCGCTCAAAGTCGGTGGCTGGCTTTTTGATCTTGTCAGCCGGCAGGCTGCGCATGCTGTGCGATATCTGCTCGGGGAAGTTCCATGCTTTGGAAACCCCAATACCAAGGTCGTTGTAGGACATGCCCAGTACGGAGGTCGAGGCATTTTCCTCTGTCATGTTTTTCTGCTGCATGACCCGGTTGGTTTCTTCTACCTCTTCCATCAGGTAAAACATGCACAGCATCTTGCCCAGGTTGTGGAACAGGGCGCAGATGAAGCCTTCCTCGGCGTTGCGCACGCCGACCTTGTGCGCTAGCCCCTTGGCAATAATGCCGCCATACAGGGAGCGCACAAATTCGTCCTTGAGCAGTGCCGCGTGCCCCTTGTCCTGCAGGCTGTCGAACAGCATCAGGGTAAGTGCCAGATTGCGCACGGTGTCGAAGCCAAGAATGACCACCGCACGCGACACCGTGCTGATGGAACCGCCGCCGAACTGGCTGTAATAGGCGGCATTCACCACCTTGAGAAGCTTGCTGGTGAGCGCAACGTCCTTGAGGATGGCGTTGGAGAGCTGGGTCACGCCCTCCGTATCGGAGGAAGCGATACGGTTGATCGTGCTGATGGATTCTGCCAGCGCCGGGAAATCGCTTTTGTGGCGCATGCGGCGCAAAAGAAAATCCAGCGTGCCCTGGTTTGCGCTGGGGCTGACGGGAGCCGATTCTTCAGGGGTCAGATAGGCCTGTAGCGCCGATTTCATCTCCTGGGCAGAGGCATAGCGGCTGGCTGGATCCTTGGCCAACGCCTTGAGGACGATGTCGTCGAGTTTTTCGTCCACCTGACTGTTGCGGACAGATGGCGCCGCAATGGGTTCCTGTACGATCAGGCGCAGGGTGTCGCGTGGGTCGCTGCCCTGTACTGCCGGTTTGCCCGTAAGCATCTGGTGCAGAATCATGCCGCTGGCGAAGATGTCCAGTTTTGGGCTGATTTCCTTGCCGGTGATGTACTCTGGCGCCATGTAGCCGGGGGTGCCAAACAGCATCAGCACTTTTTCCGCTCCGGCTTTTTCTGATATTCGCGTGGCGATGCCAAAATCCATGACACGTGGCACGCCTTCGGCATTGAGCAGGATATTCGAGGGCTTGAGATCGCGGTGAATGATGTTGTGCTGGTGTGCATAAGCGACTGCATCGAGAATCTGTATCGCCAGCTCCACTGCCCGTTGCGAGGGTAGTGCGCCTTCCCGTTTGATCAGATGGGCGAGGTCGCTGCCCTGGACGAATTCAAATATCAGGTAGGGATTGCCCTCATGCTCACCGGCCTCGAAAATCGGTACGATATTGGGGTGCTGCAGCTTGCTGACCGTGCGTGCTTCATCGATCAGTGCCCTGGTACGCGAGAGGTGGTCCTCCCCGCCGGCAAGATGTACCGTTTTGATGGCTACTTCGCGCTGCAGGTGAGGATCTTCGGCCAGGTAAACCACGCTTTGCGCGCCTTCACCGAGAATGCGTAAAACCTTGAAACGTCCGATAGTGGTAGGAGTGCCTGTTTTGCTCATGCCTGGTGAAATCTGGATTTATTGTTAATTGGACTGAGTTTAACTCAAACGTGGTCGAATTTTTATCATAATCTGTCCGTGAGGGTATAATTCACGGACCTTATTCGGCGCCCTCAATTCATGGAACTCGCAACTTCGCTTCTCGAAAAATACAGCAAGGCCGGTCCTCGCTACACGTCTTATCCCACTGCGCCTTATTTCACCGAGGCCTTCGGGGAAAAGGAGTGGCTGGATGAGCTGAACCAAACCCAGGCCAGCGGGCGCGACATGTCGCTTTACGTGCATATCCCGTTTTGCGATACCCTGTGCTATTACTGCGGTTGCAACATGGTTGCGACCCACGACTACAGTAAGGCGGACGCTTACCTCGGCTATCTGTTTGAGGAAATTGACCGGGCTGCCGCGCTGATTTCCCCCGGACGCATGGCCCGCCAGGTGCACTGGGGCGGCGGGACCCCCACATTCCTGAAGCCAGCCGATATCCGGCGCCTGTTTCAGCATCTGGCCTCGCGCTTCAGGATCGCCCCGGATGCCGAAATCAGCTGCGAGCTGGACCCGCGAGAATTGAGCCGCGAGCATATTGCCGCACTGGCCGAATCGGGCTTCAACCGCGTCAGCATGGGTGTGCAGGACCTTGATGACAAAGTGCAGCAAGCAGTCAACCGTGTACAGCCGGAATCGCTGATCCTTCAGGTTTATGGCTGGTTGCGCGAGGCAGGCTTCAACAGTATCAATATTGACCTGATGGTGGGCTTGCCGCATCAGACTGTAGAGAGCTTTTCCCCGACGCTGGACAAAATACTGGCCCTCGGGCCGGACCGCCTGGCAGTGTTCAATTATGCCCATGTGCCGTGGATGAAAAAGCACCAGAAGCTGATCATCGAAAGCGACCTGCCCGATCTCCCGGCCAAGCTGGCTTTGCAGAAACTGATGATGGAGCGGTTGGCGGATGCGGGCTATGTCTATATCGGCATGGACCACTTTGCCAAGGCCGATGACGAAATCGTGCAGGCGCAGCAAAGCAAGACCCTGTACCGCAATTTCCAGGGCTATACCACGCACAAGGATTGCGATATCTATGCCTTCGGCGTATCCGCCATCAGCCAGACTGCGGAAGTGTATGTGCAGAACGCCAAGAATCTGGCCGAGTACCAGCGCCGCATCGCCTCTGGCGGGCTGGCAACGGAACGTGGCCTGCGAATTTCACACGATGACATGATCCGCCGTGAAACGATCAGCGGCATCATGTGCGACCTGGAACTGGACAAGGCAAAATTCGGCCAGCAATGGGGCGTTGATTTCGATGTTTTCTTCGCCGATGCCCTGAATGACCTCAAGGATCTCGCTGCGGATGGCCTGATCACGCTGGAGCCAGGAGTCATCCGGGTCACGGAAACCGGACGGATTTTCCTGCGCAATATTGCCATGCCGTTCGACGCCTATTTGCGCCAGCAAACGACCGAATCAAAACCCCGCTATTCCAAGACCTTATAAACAGGGAGTCCAGATGAAAATCAATACGACCGGCTTTGGTGAACTGGAAATCAATCCAGATACCATTCTGATTTTCCCGCACGGCCTGACAGGGTTCGAGGGCTGCAAGCGTTTTCAGCTATTGCATGAAGACAAGTCCGGACCCGTCGTGTTTTATCTGCAGTCTCTGGAGGATCCGGCCGTTGCGTTTTCGATCGTTGATCCGGCGCTGTACGGCTTGAATTATGAATTTACCCTGTCGGATGAGGATATGGCCCTCTTGCAGGCGGACAGCGCAGCAGAACTGGCAGTGCTGCTGATGGTTTACAAACCTCTTGGGGCTGCTCATGAAGCGACAGGTCCCCGCAGCGACGTCAGTGCTAATATCAATGGGCCTCTGGTGCTGAATCTGGATAAGAAACTGGGTTTGCAGAAAGTTCTGGTGGGGCCGAAATGTGACATTACCTTGCGAGATTCGGGCGGTGCCTGAACCTGCCCTGCAGGGGGAAAGTTCTAAAAGGCGCTGCGGCGCCTTTTTTATTAATGGTTCCAGGCTTGCACCGGGCGTCGGCATGAAATATGCTGGACGGCTAGGATATCTTATTCCACATGGCCCCATGTTCAATTTACTGACTTTGTTCCGCAAAAAGCAGGCTGGCGTTCTCGGCAATGTAAAAGCTGCCGACCAGTGGTTGCAGTCGTTGTGCCATGAGGATGAATATGAAGCACAAAAAAAGATTATCGAGGGCCTGGCCGACTTTCTGAAAAGCCAGGAGGCGCCTTCCAAGGAGCGTCTGAAGGTGCTGATGCACCTGGATGAAACCAGCCAGAGATTTCAGGATAAGCTTTGCGCAGCCTACTTTCATCACCAGTCGGAATTGAAACGGGCCGAAGATACGCTGTGGAAAAGCATGACCACCGTTTTTTCCCAGTTTGCCCACGCCTATCAGCTGTTTATTCGTGAAATTGTGTCGCAACGCGGCAAAACCGAAATCAGCCGTTACCTGCCAACCATTACTGCACGGTCTCTGCGTTACTACGGTCTGAGCATCAAATGGGCTTATTTTCACCAGGAGCCAGTACAGCCGGTGATGTGGAAGCGCCTGCACAAGTACTACCAGATGTGCGAGGAAAGCCATTTTGCCAATACTGAAGTCAGCCTTAACAGCAAGCGCCTGAGCAGTTGCAAGAATGAATATATGCATATTCTGCTGCTCGACATGATCAAACCCATGACACTGGATCCTTCCAGGCTCGAAATGGTGGATCACTGGCTCGAACACTGGACTCAACTGGTGGAGCTGGATCGGGATTGTGATCCAGATACGCACATGCATTGCGTGGATCTTTCTACCGGTGCCGGTGCCCGTAAGCTGCTTGAAGAAATGAATAGTCCTGGCCTGCGTTGCTGGAGCATGGCCGACCTTTACCTGCAGATACGCAAATCACGTGCCGCCCTGAGCGAAGGCGACTGGAGCGAGCATGTGGAACTGGGTGAAGACTGCGTTGTGCCGGATTGCATCGAATTGCTGGATTACGTTGCACGCTACTGGATACGTCCCGAAGCGGCGCGGCGCCTGCATCGTGCGCCGGTGGAGGACAGGATGATGGAAATGGCGTGCGGTGTCGGGGCTATTTACAGTTGTCTGCAGCCTTCAGATAAACGTTGTGGCCAGAAAATCCCGTTTGAACACTGGGCGGTGCAGGATGAGAGCGAGGGCGGGTATGGCCTGGTTGAGGCGCGACATACCGAGCGGGCGCAGGAAGGGAAACTGGTGCTGGTCAAACCTTCCGGCCACGATGGAAACTGGGAAATCGGCGTCGTGCGGTGGAAGAAAGATGGCGAGTCAGGTTTGCCGGCACTGGGAGTCGAACGCCTGAGCGACGACCCGAAACAGGTTACCCTGATTCCTTCGGAGGAGGGCGAGGGGCGGCCAATCAAATCCGTTTTCCTGCCCAAGCTGTATCAGCGTGATATCGACAGCAGCCTGATTCTCCAGACGCCTGATTATCGCGATGGCCGAGTGCTGGACATGTATTACCGCAATAATGTCTTCCGAATCTGTCTGACCGAAGTGGTCGATAGCGGTGAAGAGTGGGTACGGACGCACTTCAACGTGCTGGGGAACCGTAGCGCCTCGGCACGTGCGACCGCGTAGCAGCCGCGGCCTGGAAGCCTAGCCCCTGCGCATGGAGTCGAAGAAGTCCGCGTTGCACTTGGTGGCTTTGACCTTGTCGAGCAGAAATTCCATCGCTTCCAGGTCATCCATCGGATAGAGCAGTTTGCGCAATACCCAGATCTTTTGCAGGATGTCCTGCTTGATCAGGAGTTCCTCGCGGCGGGTGCCGGAGCGGTTGACGTTGATTGCCGGGTAGAGCCGCTTTTCCGCCATCTTGCGGTCAAGATGGATTTCCATGTTGCCGGTCCCCTTGAACTCTTCGTAGATCACGTCGTCCATGCGCGAACCGGTGTCTACCAGGGCGGTGGCGATGATGGTCAGGCTGCCACCTTCCTCGATATTGCGCGCCGCGCCGAAGAAGCGCTTGGGGCGCTGCAGTGCGTTGGCATCCACGCCACCAGTCAGTACTTTTCCGGAAGCAGGAACCACGGTGTTGTAAGCACGCGCCAGACGGGTGATGGAGTCGAGCAGGATCACGACGTCCTTCTTGTGTTCCACCAGGCGCTTGGCTTTTTCCAGCACCATTTCTGCAACCTGGACGTGGCGTGTCGCGGGTTCGTCGAAAGTCGATGCGACCACTTCACCGCGCACGGTGCGGGTCATTTCCGTTACTTCCTCGGGGCGCTCGTCGATGAGCAGCACGAACATGGTGACGTCGGGGTGGTTGGTGGCGATGGCGTGGGCGATGTGTTGCAGCATTACGGTCTTGCCGCTCTTCGGGCTGGCTACCAGCAGGCCGCGCTGGCCCTTGCCGATGGGCGCAACCATGTCGATGACACGGCCAGTGATGTTTTCTTCGGCCTTGATGTCGCGTTCCAGAATCAGCGGTTGGGTGGGAAATAGGGGAGTCAGGTTCTCGAACAGAATCTTGTGCTTGGAATTCTCCGGTGGCTCGCCGTTGACCTGTTCCACTTTCACCAGCGCAAAGTAGCGCTCGCCTTCCTTGGGGGTGCGGATCTCGCCCTGAATGCTGTCGCCGGTATGCAGGTTGAAACGGCGAATCTGCGAAGGGCTGACGTAAATATCGTCCGGTCCGGCCAGATAGGAGGTGTCCGGAGAACGCAGAAAGCCGAAGCCATCTTGCAGCACTTCCAGTGTGCCATCTCCGAAAATGCTTTCACCTTTTTTGGCCTGATTTTTCAACAGGGCGAAAATCAGGTCCTGCTTGCGCAGGCGGCTGGCGCCATCAATTTCATTGGCAATCGCCATTTCAACGAGTTCGGATACGTGTTTTTGCTTTAATTCGGATAGATGCATAGAGAGGAAGCGCTTGTAAGAAGTGTAGCGGAAAGGTATGGGGCTGGTGAAGCCTGAGCTGGCAAGCTTAGGCGCTTGCCAGTCGATAGGGAATAATTGCGGTGAAGCGTAACGGCTTTAAATGTTGCTGTCAATAAAAGCAGTGAGCTGGGACTTTGACAGGGCGCCCACCTTGGTGGCTTCCACATTGCCATTCTTGAAAATCATCAGGGTCGGGATGCCGCGGATGCCAAACTTGGGCGGGGTGGCCTGATTTTCATCGATGTTGAGTTTGGTAATCTTGATTTTTCCCGCATATTCCTGCGCTACCTCGTCAAGAATAGGGGCGATCATCTTGCACGGGCCGCACCAGTCAGCCCAGTAGTCAACCAGCACAGGGATTTGCGATTGCAACACTTCCTGCTCGAAAGAGTCATCGCTGATGTAATGGATATGTTCGCTCATGGCTTAACCTCGTAACGTTCTTGAATAGTGGGAATGATTGGATTGAAGCGTGTTGGGGTGGCGTCTATTGTCGGTGGTCAAAGACTGTTGTAGCCGCTATGCTAACCAAAAATATCGACTTAGGGAAGTATTGATGCTGGTGGTGAAAGTTTTAATCAGCGCTGCGATTCTGCTACTGGCAGTGGAAATAGCCAAGCGTTCACCCTTCTGGGGCGCATTTGTGATCGCGCTGCCGCTGACTTCGATGCTGGCCATGGCTTGGCTTTATTGGGATACCAGGGATCTGGTGCGGGTTAACGCTTTCGCACGCGACATTTTCTTTCTGGTGCCGCCTTCGTTGCTGTTTTTCCTGCCTTTTGTGTTTGAACCACGCAGCCATTGGCCATTCTGGCTTAATTTCGCCGTGGGTGTGGTGCTGGCTGCCAGTGGCATGCTGAGTTTGCGACTGATATTGAAATGAGTATTTTGGCCGTTCATGCCGTTGCGCCGGACCGGCTGCTGGAAATTGCAGCCCGTGAAATCATCGCGCGGGAACAGTCGCGCCTGCCCAATCTGAGCGGTCTGACCGTGTTGCTGCCCAATTTGCATGCAGCCGGAAATTTTGGCCGCGCCTTGAGTGAAGCTGCTGGCGGGGCAACGCTGCTGCTGCCGCGCTTCGCGACGCTCAGGGAGTTGGCCGGGCAGGCCGATCCTGAGTCTTGCAAGAATTCCACTCTGCCGTCGCCAGGCTGTGATTTATCAGGCCTTGCGTGCCAGAGAGTGGTTCCGGCAAGGTGATTTGTGGCATGTCAGCGCCGAACTGCTGCGTCTGTTTGATGAAATCACCCTGTGGCAGGTGCAGCTTCCGGTTTCCGGCGAGGATTTCCTGCGGCAGCTTGAAGATGCATATCAGGCGCGGAGTGGCAGTCCGATGCAATTCGAGGCGCGGCTGGTGCATGAGTTGTGGCGAGCCATGTCAGGTGGTGAAGAACTGGATGACGCAGCGCTCTATCAAATGCAGCTGACGCGCCTTGCCGGTGAGGCGGCTGGCCCACTGTACCTGGCCGGGATGAATGCGCTGATGCCGGTGGAGCAAGCGTTTCTTGCGCGCTATGCAGAACGCCATTCCGTGCATTGCTTCAGCGGTGATGGCAGACAGGATAGTCCGGAAGGGCTGGCTTACCTGCTGGAGGCGGCATGGGCTGATCCGGAGCAGGCGGGGATGTTGCACCAGCGCGCAGCTGCTTGCCGTAACTGTGCGCCCGCCAGTGCGCTGGGACAGCGTATTGCGTTGTTCGGTGCCCATGGTCTGGAGCACGAGGCCGAGGTGCTGGCATTCCGCATCGGCCAATGGCTGGCACAGGGCAAGACGGCCATCGCGGTGGTGGTGCAGGACCGGCTGGTGGCCCGGCGCGCGCGCGCTTTGCTGGAACGGGTGGAAGTGCTGGTGCAGGACGAGACCGGCTGGACCTTGTCCACGACCAGCGCCAGTACGGTGCTGATGCGCTGGCTGGACAATCTGGATAGCCAGTTCCATTTCCAGGATTTGCTCGACCTGCTCAAGTCGCCATTCATTCTTTCTGCCTGGGATGCTCCCCGCCGCCGCAATACGGTTTATCGTCTGGAGCAGCTGATCCGCAGACACAGCGTGGTGTCACACCTCAATCGCTACCGTGTGCTCGCGGGAGAGGATGAAGACATACTGGAATTGCTGCAGATGCTGTATGAGGCGCAGCAGTTGCTGGACAAGAAAAAGCAGCGCCCGCTTGCGGCCTGGCTGCAAAGCCTGCGGGAGAGCCTGGCGTTGCTGGAGATCCAGCCTGGTCTGCAGCGCGATCAGGCGGGGGAGCAGGTGTTGCGGCTGCTGGAGGGCTTGCAGCACGAGCTGGCCCCGGATGCGGCTTTGTTCCGCTATGCGGAGTGGCGGAAGTGGCTCAATCAGCAATTGGAAGACGCCGTGTTTCGCGACATCGGCATCACCAGTCCGGTCGTCTTCACCCACCTTGCTGCCTGCCGCTTGCGGCATTTTGATGCGGCGATCATCGCCGGCGCCGATGCGGCCCATTTGCCGGGGCAGGGGCGGGATAGCGTATTTTTCAACCAGCCGGTGCGTACCCAGTTGGGCCTGCCGGACCGCCGTGCCGCGCTGGAATCCGAACGGCAGGATCTGGTCAGTTTGCTGACCTGCGTTCCTGAGGTGCTGGTCACCTGGCAAGCGCGCAGGAATGGTGAGCCCAACCCGCTCAGCCCGTGGTTCGAGCGTCTGGAAACCTTCCATGTGCTGGCTTATGGATTGTCATTGCGAGAAGCCGGAGGCGACGAAGCAATCTCTGGGCAAGTTGATTTGCGTGAAAAACAAGATTGCTTCGCTACGCTCGCAATGACATGTCACCCCGCGCCTTCGCTGCCGCCTGCTCTTGTCCCCGAGACGATTTCCGCAAGCGGTTACAACAGCCTGATGGCTTGTCCTTACCAGTTTTTTGCGCGCCATGCCCTGCGCCTGAATGAGCTGGATGAAGTGGCGCAGGCATTGGAGAAGCGCGATTACGGCGAATATGTGCATGAGATTCTGCATCGCTTCCATGGCCGTTATCCGCTCGTAATAGAGGCTGCGCCGGAGGTGATGGAGCAGGCGCTAAACGAAATCAGTCATGAAGTCTTTTCTAAGGCGATCGAAGCGGATTTCGTCAGCCATGCCTGGCTGCTGCGCTGGCAGGCTTCGATCCCGGGCTATCTTGCCTGGCAACTGCAACGCGAGCGCGAGGGCTGGCGCTGGCAGGCGGGTGAGCTTGCATGCGCGCGGCCGATGGCGCTGGCGGGCGGCAAGCAGCTTGTTTTGCGTGGCCGGGTGGACCGGGTGGACCGCAGGGGAGAGGAGCAGGCGGTGCTGGATTATAAGACACAGAATTTCGACAACCTGAAGAAAAAGCTCAAGCCTGCCGGAGAGGATGTGCAACTGGCCTGCTATGCCCTTCTGCTCGAAACCATGCCGCAGCAGGCCGTGTTTGTTGCAGTGGACGATGAAGTGGTGCGGCAGGTCGAGCCTGCCGAGCCACTGGAGGAACTGGCTGAAGCCTGCCGGGAGCGCCTGCAAGGTCTGTTCCAGTCGCTTCATGATGGCGCATCACTGCCGGCCCAGGGCGTCAATGCTGCCTGCCAGTACTGCGAAATGCACGGGCTGTGCCGCAAGGATTACTGGAATGAGTGATGCCTTCGATTTCAAAACGGCGCTTGACCCCAGCCGTTCGGTGGTGATTGAGGCCTGCGCCGGCAGCGGCAAGACCTGGCTGCTGGTGTCGCGGATTCTGCGCCTGCTGCTGGCGGGGGCGAAGCCGGGTGAGATCCTGGCTATTACCTTCACGCGCAAGGCGGCGCAGGAAATGCAGGCACGCCTGCTGGAATGGCTCAATGTGCTGGCCCTGCAGCCGGAAGACGAGGTGCGCGAGTTCCTGCGTCAGCGCGCGCTTACCAGGCATGAAGTCGATGCCATTCTGCCCGAGGCGCGCAATCTGCTGGAACGGGTACTGACCTCTGAGCCCGCGCTGACCATCAATACTTTCCATGGCTGGTTTCTGCAGCTCTTGCAGCGCGCGCCTTTGGGGGACGGGTCGGCCGGAAATTTCAGCCTGCTCGACCAGACGGCGGCCATGCAGGAAGAAGCCTGGCAGAGTTTTGCCGAGGATCTGGCAGCCCAGGCAGACGGAAATCCAGAAGCCGCTGCATTGCAGGCCCTGTTCCGTGCGCATGGTTTGAGCAACACCCGTGCCCTGCTCCTGGACTTTGTGGCCAAACGTGCCGAGTGGTGGGCGTATACATCCGGTCAGGAAGACCCGGTGGCTTATGCCGTGGAGCGGGTACGCGCCGAGCTGGAGGTCGATCCCGGACAGGACGTACTGGCAGAGTTGTGGCTGGATACAGTTCTGGCCAGCTGGCTGGCCGAATACGCCGCTATCCTGGGTGAAAACTCGCCGACGGACCAGAAACTTGCGCTGCAGCTGGTAGATGCCCTGATGCTGGATCGTCCTCAGCAACGTTTTGAGCAGATATGGGCGGTTTGCTTCACCAAAACAGGCACGCCTCGTGCCCGCAATCCGTCCACAACCCAGGCCAAGCGCCTGGGTTTGGATAAGGAGGCGCGCCTGCTCGAATTGCACCAACAGCTTTGCTATGTCCTGTTCGAGGCCCGCGACCGGCTGACTGCCCAGGCCGCTTACCGCTTCAACCGTGATGGCCTGCTTTGCGGCGCTGCTTTGCTGGCGGCTTACCAGCAGCTGAAGGAAGCGCGCCAGATGCTGGATTTCGCCGATGTGGAATGGCGCGTATTCCAGCTCCTGAGCCGCAGCGAGGATGCGGAATACATGCAGTACAAGCTGGACAGCCGCTACCGGCATGTCTTGCTGGACGAGTTTCAGGATACCAATCCACTGCAATGGCAGGTCATGCAATCCTGGCTGTCTGCCTATGGTGCGGCAGGGAATCGCCCCACAGTCTTTCTGGTAGGCGATCCGAAGCAGTCGATCTACCGTTTCAGGCGCGCCGAGCCGCGCCTGTTCCAGATGGCTGCGGAAGATCTGGTGCGCGATTTTGCTGCGGCCAGGCTGGAGCAGGATACTTCGCGTCGCAGTGCGCCCGCCGTGATCACTGCCGTGAACCGGGTGTTCGCCGAACAGCCCGATTTCAGCGGCTTCCGCGAGCATGCCTGGCATCATGGTGGCTTGCCAGGGGCGATTGCGCTCATGCCGCTGGCGGAAAAAGGCGACACTTCAGCCGAGAATGAAGACGGGCTGGTGCTGCGCAACCCCCTGCAGCAGGCGCGCGAAGAAGACGAGGATATGCGCCATGAGCAGGAGGCGGATCTAGTAGCAGAGAAAATTGCTGCCATGGTCGGCAAATCTCAGATCCTTGACGAGAAAACCGGCCCTCGGCCTGCCGAATACCGCGATTTCATGCTCCTGGTGCGGGGGCGAACCTGGCTCGCCAGCTATGAGCGCAAGCTGCGTGCGGCAAAAATTCCCTATCTCAGTTCGCGCCAGGGTGGCTTGCTGGATACGCTGGAATGCAGCGATCTGGTAGCCCTGCTGGAATTCCTGGTGACGCCTTTTGCCGACCTGAAGCTGGCACAAGTGCTGCGCTCACCCATTTTTGGCTGCTCCGATGACGACTTAATGCGGCTTGCGGTCCAAACCCCTCCCAGCCTCCCACCCCCCCTTGATCCCCCCTTGTCAGGGGGGAACTCCATGGCCCCTCCCCTGATAAGGGGAGGCTGGGAGGGGTTAAGCTGGTGGCAGCGCCTGCGCCAGCTGGATAGCGAGTCATTGAGCCCCGCCCTGCAACGGGCGCACTTGCACCTGCAGTCATGGCAGGAATTGGCAGATCGTCTTCCGGTGCATGACCTGCTGGATCGAATCTATTTCGAAGGCGATGTTCTGGCGCGCTACCACGGCGCCGTGCCGGAGGCCATGGCCGGTGCGGTACGGGCCAATCTGCAGGCGTTCATCGAACTGGCGCTGAACATGGACAGCGGGCGTTATCCCAGCCTGGCGCGTTTCATCAACGAAGTGGCCGCCCTGCGCCGCGCACCCGGGCAGGAATCACCCGATGAAGGCCTGATCGGCGATGGCGGCAATGCCGTGCGCATCCTTACCGTACATGGCGCCAAGGGGCTCGAGGCGCCCATCGTGTGGCTGCTGGACGCCAACACGGCGCCGCGCAATGATGGCGGCTATCGTGTTCTGCTCGACTGGCCGCCGCATGCGCCGGCGCCGCAGTATTTTTCGTTGCTGAGCCACAAGGGAGAACTGGCGCGCGCACACGAACGTTATGTGAATGAAGAACAGACGCATGCCCGGCGCGAGAACCTCAACCTGCTCTATGTTGCCATAACGCGTGCGCGGCAGATGTTTGTCGTCAGCGGCTGCGCCAGCAGCAAAGCCACGGAAACCTGGTACCAGCAAATTCTCCAGTGCCTGGCCGAGTCCGGGCTGGAAACTGAACTCCCCGCTGCATCGCCCGAAAAAATCAGTGCGACAGAATTGGACATGGCAGAGAAAGAAGGCCGTTCCCGGCCATTGCCCGTCCCGCCAACCGGGCGGCGTGAGCCGCTCAGGCTGGATGCTGCGCGGCTTTACGGTATCCGGTTGCACGCCCTGATGGAGTGGGTGCGCCCGGATCAGCCGCTGGCAGGGCAGGCGGAAGGCTTGAGGGCAAGGCTGGCTCTGGCAGCCGGAAACCTTCGCCCCGCTCTGGCAGAGTGCGCTGGAAGTGCTGCAGGCGCCCGATCTGCGGTGTTTTTACGATCCTGATCTGTATCTGGCGGCCTACAATGAACTCGCCTACCAGAGCGCTGGCGGCGAACTGCGGCGCCTTGACCGGCTGGTCGAATTTTCCGATAGCGTGTGGGTGCTGGACTATAAAACAGGCGCTTCCGGTAGCGATCCTGAAATTGCTTGCAGCGCCCTATCTCGGTCAGATGCGCGAATACCGCCAGTGCCATGGAAAGCGTGTTTCCTGGCAAGGCGATTCACTGCGCGCTGATTTTCCCCGGCCCTGTACTGTTGGAGGTCTGATCATGCCTGAGCCTGTGTTCAGCCCCGGCGATGTTCTGGCGTTCTGGTACTCGGAACCCATGCGCTCCCGCTGGTTCTCGGCCACGCCGGAACTGGATGCGGAGATTCGCGCCCGCTATGAGCGGCTATGGGCAGAAGCGGCGGAAGGGCAGTTCGACGACTGGAAAAATAGCCCGCAAGGCTGCCTGGCACTGGTGATCGTGCTCGATCAGTTGCCGCTTAATATGTTTCGCGGCGAGGCGAAGAGTTTTTCAACCGAACAGCAGGCGGTCGAAATCTGTCAGTTTGCTATTGCCAGGGGGTTTGATAAACAGATTGCCCTTGATCAGCGGGCTTTCCTGTACATGCCGCTGATGCACAGCGAGAACCTGGCTGATCAGGATCTTGTTGTGCAGCTATTTGAACGGTCTGGACTGGATGCGAACCTGCGCTTCGCCAGACACCACCGCGAACTGATCAGGAAATTTGGCCGCTTCCCGCATCGCAACGCCATTCTCGGGCGGGAAAGCAGTTCGCAGGAACTGGAATATCTTGCCTCGAAAGAAGCTTTTCTGGGCTAATCGTCCTTGCGCTTCAATCCGCCCAGTAGCGCGGCAACCGGCCTTTGCGGACGTTTCCCATGCGAAGCAGCGTGGCCCATGGGCTGCTTCTGGTGATGGTTGTTGGCTGCGGGTTTCGGCAGACCTCCGCCTGAAGCACGCGGGGCAGGGTGCTCGGCTGCGGGCGGCAGTTCCGGGCGCCGCTGGGGGGGGCGTTCCCTTTCTCGGCCACGGCTGCTGCGTTCCCGTGGCGCATCGCTGGAAATGGGCGTGCTGCCCGGCTCGAAACCGGCCAGAACCTGTTTCGGAATCTCGCGTTTGATGAGATGCTCAATCTCGCCCAGCATCCGCATTTCCTCTTTGCTGACCAGGGAAATCGCGTCGCCCTGGCTGCCGGCGCGCCCGGTGCGCCCGATGCGGTGGACGTAGTCTTCCGGCGAATTGGGCATTTCGAAGTTGAATACGTGGGGCAACTGGTCGATATCGATACCGCGCGCGGCGACATCGGTGGCCACCAGTACCCGCACCACGCCTTCCTTGAAGTCCGACAGGGCCTTGGTGCGCTGTGGCTGGGTCTTGTCGCCGTGGATCGCATCCGAGCGGATGCCGTCCCGGTCGAGCTGGTGGGCGAGGCGGTCGGCACCGTGCTTGGTACGGGTGAATACCAGCACCTGGCGCAGATCCTGCGTTTTGATCAGATGCGCCAGCAGCTCGCGCTTGCGTTCCTGGTCCACCTGATAGGCAATCTGGGTGACGGTTTCGGCAGCGGTATTGCGTTGCGCTACTTCGATCAGCACCGGATCGCGCAGCAGGGAATCCGACAGGCGCTTGATTTCTTCGGCGAAAGTGGCGGAGAACAGCAGGCTCTGGCGCTGTTTTGGCAGCAGATCCATGATGCGCTTGAGATCGGGCAGAAAGCCCATGTCCAGCATGCGGTCGGCTTCGTCCAGCACCAGAAATTCGACGCGGGAGAGATTGATGCTCTTTTGCTGCACGTGATCCAGCAGGCGGCCGGGCGTGGCGACCACGATGTCGATGCCGGTGCGCAGGGCCTCGATCTGGGGGTTCATGTTGACTCCGCCGTAGATCACGGTGGCTTTCAGCGGCAGGTACTTGCCATAGGTGCGCACGCTTTCCTCGACCTGGGCCGCCAGTTCCCGCGTGGGCGTGAGGATCAGGGCGCGTACCGGGTGCCTGGCCGGCGAGGTGCTGGTGCTGGCATGGGCGGCCAGGCGGTGCAGCAAGGGCAGGGTGAAGCCGGCGGTCTTGCCGGTGCCGGTCTGTGCGCCGGCCATGATGTCGCGCCCCTGCAGCACGACGGGAATGGCTTGCGCCTGGATCGGCGTGGGTTCGGTGTAGCCCTGCTCGGTTACTGCGCGCAGAATTTCGGGTACCAGCCCAAGGGTTTCAAATGACATGGTTACAAATGCTCCGGGCAGCCTGCCCTGGGTTTTTTCAGGGACCGGTCCAGGCATAAAAGATGGTTAGGATGTAAATCACAGAGCGTGTGGCGCACAGACCGGATTGAGGTGGCCACAGGCACGCTTTTGATGCTTACTTTTCTTCTGCGGGCGGTTCTATCCTGGCCCGGCGTGAGCGCCTGTGCTGCCATAGCCAGCCAGCGTAGCCGGACAGGCCATAAAGCACGAAAGCGCCAAACAGCACATGGGCCGGATCAAGCGAGATCAGGATAAAACCGAGCACGATCAGCAGTACCACGGTAAATGGAACGCTGCGGCGCAGGTTGATGTCCTTGCCGCTGTAGTAACGGATGTTGCTCACCATGGTCAGCCCGGCGAACAGGGTGACACCCCAGGCCAGCCAGCGGATGTCGCCACCCTTGATGCTGTAGTCGTTCATGATCCATACCAGGCCGGCGATCAGCGCGGCGGCAGCGGGGCTGGGCAGGCCCTGGAAATAGCGCTTGTCAGCCACTTCGAGCTGGGTGTTGAAGCGCGCCAGACGCAGGGCCGCACAGGCGCAATAGACGAAAGCGGCGATCCAGCCCAGTTTTCCCATGTCCTTCAGTGCCCAGACATAAACCACCAGGGCAGGGGCAACGCCGAAGGAAACCATGTCGGAGAGGGAGTCGTATTCAGCGCCAAAAGCGCTCTGGGTCCGAGTCATGCGCGCCACGCGGCCATCCAGTCCGTCCATCACCATGGCAATGAAGATGGCGACCGCTGCGGCTTCGTAACGTCCGTTCATGGCCTGGACGATGGAATAGAAACCGGCAAACAGCGCGGCAGTGGTCAGCAGGTTGGGCAGCAGGTAAATGCCGCGACGGCGCTGGTTGGGGTCGAGCAGGGCTTTGGATTTATCCGGCTGTTGCATAGGCAACCTTAGACCAGCTCAGCCAGAATGGTTTCCGTGGCATGCACCTTGTCGCCCAGACTGACTTTCGGCTGGGCGGTCAGCGGCAGATAAACGTCCACTCTGGAGCCGAAACGAATGAAACCGTAACGCTGGCCACGGGCCAGTTCGTCAGTTGGTACGACGTAACACAGGATGCGCCGTGCAATCAGGCCGGCGACCTGAACGGAGGTGACGTCCGCACCGTTCCTGGTTCGTATCCATACCGCGTTACGCTCGTTTTCCAGCGATGCCTTGGCAAGGTCGGCATTGAAGAACTTGCCAGGGTGATACCACACTTCTTTCACTGTGCCGTCTACCGGGCTACGGTTGGAGTGTACGTTGAATACATTCATGAATACGCTGATTTTCAGCGCGTCGCGCTGCAGGTAAGGGTCGTATGTGCGTTCCACCGCAACGATACGGCCATCTGCAGGTGAAAGCACGGCATTGGGTGCCTGCGGCACGGTGCGTGCCGGGTCACGGAAAAATTGCAGTACGAACAGGGTGATGATCCACAGTGGCAGGGCTGGAAGCCAGCCATAGAGGAGCGTCACGAAAAGGGAGGCAATAATAGCCGCAGCCAGGAAGGGCCAGCCTTCACGGGCAATAATGGGGTGAGGATAATTGTTCAATTTGGGAGGGGCTACGCCGATGCACATGATGGTAATGGGTTATGAGGGATGGGTGATGGGTGAGGCGGGTTTTTCCCATCACTCATCACCCTTTTCCCATCACTAGTTCTTCGACTGGTCAACCAGCTTGTTCTTGGCGATCCACGGCATCATGGAACGCAGTTGCGCACCCACGATTTCGATCGGATGCTCTGCGTTCAGGCGGCGGCGAGCGGTCATTTCCGGATAGTTGGTCTTGCCTTCCAGGATGAAACGCTTGGCGTATTCGCCGTTCTGGATGTTGGTCAGGCATTCCTTCATGGCAGCACGGGCCTGGTCGGCAATGACACGCTGGCCGGTCACATATTCGCCGTATTCCGCATTGTTGGAAATGGAATAGTTCATGTTGGCAATGCCGCCTTCGTACATCAGGTCCACGATCAGCTTGAGCTCGTGCAGGCATTCGAAGTAAGCCATTTCCGGCGCATAACCGGCTTCGGTCAGGGTTTCGAAACCGGCCTTCACCAGTTCCACCGCGCCGCCGCACAGCACGGCTTGCTCGCCGAACAGGTCGGTTTCGGTTTCTTCACGGAAGTTGGTTTCGATCACGCCGCCCTTGGTGCCGCCATTGGCTGCCGCATAGGAAAGGGCAATGTCCTTGGCTTTGCCGGACTTGTCCTGATACACAGCGATCAGGGAAGGCACGCCGCCACCCTTGAGGTATTCCGAGCGCACGGTATGGCCCGGGCCCTTGGGAGCAACCATGATCACGTCCAGATCCGCGCGTGGCAGGATCTGGTTGTAGTGAATGTTGAAGCCATGAGCAAAAGCCAGGGTTGCGCCTTTTTTGATGTTAGGCTCGATATCGCCGTAGTAAGCGTTAGGCTGCTGCTCGTCCGGCACCAGGATCATGACGACATCGGCGCCCTTGACGGCCTTGCCCACTTCTTCCACCTTGTGACCGGCTTTCTCGGCCTTGTCCCAGGAAGCGCCGCCCTTGCGCAGACCGATCGTGACCTTGCAACCGGAATCCTTCAGGTTGTTGGCGTGAGCATGGCCCTGTGAGCCGTAGCCGACGATCGTAACTTTCTTGCCTTTGATCAGGGAGAGGTCGGCGTCTTTGTCGTAATAAACTTTCATGGTTTTCCTTTCAGTTGGTGTGTGAATGGTGAAAGGTGAAAGGTGAAGCCACTCGGCGTTGCCTCGTTGAGAAAAGTGCAAGGAAAACCCTCGCACATTTCACGCTTCACATTTCACGCTTCACATTTCACGATTTCAAAATTCTGTCGCCGCGTCCGATGCCGGACGCGCCGGTGCGTACTGTTTCCAGTATTGCGTTCTTGTCCAGTGCTTCGAGGAAGGCGTCCAGCTTGTGACCGGCGCCGGTCATTTCGATGGTGTAGGTCTTGTCGGTGACATCAATGATGCGGCCACGGAAAATATCCGCCATACGCTTCATTTCCTCGCGCCATTCACCTTCGGCACGGACCTTGACCAGCATCAGTTCGCGTTCGATGTGCTGGCCGTCTGACAGGTCTACCACCCTGACAGTATCGATCAGCTTGTTGAGTTGCTTGGTGATCTGTTCGATGACTTCGTCCGAGCCGCGGGTGACGATGGTCATGCGCGACAGGGTGGCGTCTTCGGTCGGTGCTACCGTCAGGGATTCGATATTGTAGCCGCGTGCTGAGAACAGGCCCGCCACACGGGATAGTGCGCCAGCTTCGTTTTCCATTAACAGGGAGATGATGTGTCGCATATTTACACCAGAATCATTTCAGATAGGCCCTTGCCGCCCGGGATCATGGGGTACACGTTCTCGGTCTGGTCGGTACGGAAGTCGAGGAATACCAGCGTATTCTTCATCTCGGCAGAAAAGGCCCATTTGAGCGCGTCTTCCACTTCGGCTGGATTGTCGATACGGCGCCCGGCATGGCCATAGGCCTCGGCAAGCTTGACGAAATCCGGCAAGGTGTCCATGTAGGACTCGGCATAGCGTTCGCCGTAGAAGAATTCCTGCCACTGCCGCACCATGCCGAGATAACGGTTGTTGAGCAGGATGATCTTGAGGGGAATGTTGAACTGCTTGCAGGTGGCCAGTTCCTGGATATTCATCTGGATGCTGCCCTCGCCGGTGACGCAGGCGACCATCGCTTCGGGATGAGCCAGCTGCACGCCCATGGCGGCGGGCAAGCCGAAGCCCATGGTGCCCAGGCCGCCGGAGTTGATCCAGCGGCGCGGCTTGTCGAACTTGTAGAATTGCGCTGCCCACATCTGATGCTGGCCTACGTCGGAAGTCACGAAGGCATCGCCTTTGGTGATTTCATGCAGTTTTTCCAGCACGAACTGGGGCTTGATGATGTCGCTGTTGCGGTCATATTTGAGGCAATCGCGTGAGCGCCATAGCTCGATCTGCGTCAGCCAGGTCTTGAGCGCGGCCTGATCCGGTTTTTCCTTGCTGGCCTTGATCAGTTTGATCATCTCGGTCAGGACTTCCGGCACGTTGCCGACAATGGGAACATCCACCCTGACGCGCTTGGAAATAGATGAAGGATCGATATCAATGTGAATGATCTGACGTTCTTCCTGATAGAAATGTTCCGGACTGCCGATTACACGGTCATCGAAACGCGCACCGATGGCCACCAGCACATCGCTGTGCTGCACAGCCATATTGGCTTCATAGGTGCCGTGCATGCCGAGCATGCCAACCGAGAGGGGGTCGGATGCAGGAAAGCCGCCCAGGCCCATCAGGGTGTTGGTGCAGGGGAAACCCAGCAGACGCGCCAGCTCAGTCAGCTGCTTGGCCGCATCGGACAGGACCACGCCGCCGCCCGCATAAATCATCGGGCGCTTGGCATTCAGCAGCATCTGCACTGCGCGCTTGATCTGCCCAGTGTGGCCCTTGGTGACCGGATTGTAGGAGCGCAGGCTGATGCTCCTGGGGTACTCGAACTCGGTCCTGAACTGGGTCACGTCCTTGGGAATATCCACCAGCACCGGTCCGGGGCGGCCGGTCGAGGCGATGTAGAAGGCTTTCTTGATGGTGCTGGCAAGATCACGGATATCCTTGACCAGAAAGTTGTGTTTGACACAGGGGCGTGTGATGCCGACGGTGTCCACTTCCTGGAAAGCGTCCATGCCGATGGCGGGCGTCGGTACCTGGCCGCTGATCACCACCATCGGAATCGAGTCCATATACGCTGTGGCAATACCAGTGACTGCATTGGTCGCACCCGGCCCGGATGTGACCAGCGCTACACCGGTGCGACCGGTGGCGCGTGAATAGCCATCAGCAGCGTGGACCGCTGCCTGTTCATGACGTACCAGGACATGCTTGAACTTGTCCTGTTTATAAATTTCGTCGTAGATGTTGAGCACTGCGCCGCCGGGGTAGCCGAATACATATTCGACACCCTCTTCCGCCAAGCAGCGTACAGTGATTTCTGCGCCCGTTAACTCCATGGAAATGCCTTGTCTGACAAACTAACAAAAAGACCTAGAACAGTAATGGTTGCGGAGTGTTTGGTCAAGTGCGGCATTGTTTAGGCGTTGGGGGCGGCCAAAAAATGGCGGCTTTTTGCTATCATGCGAAACGCGGCATTATTTCATTGCAATATTTAGGATTCAGACACTGGCCACTGAACGCGAACTTTCGGATTTTCTGATCCAGGTTGAACGGCGTGCGTTCAAACAGGCGGTTTTCGCCGTGCATGACGATCATGCTGCGCTGGACATCGTGCAGGATGCCATGATGAGGCTGGCGGAAAAATATGGCTCGCGCCCCGCCGATGAGTTGCCCATGCTGTTCCAGCGTATTCTGCAGAACGCCATTCGTGATTATTTCCGCCGCCACAAGGTGCGTTCGCTGTGGACCAGCCTGTTATCGTCGTTTTCCTTCAATAAGGATGGCGACGAGCAGGACCCGCTGGAAACGCTTGAAGTTGAAAGTGGCTCCACGCATTTTGAAAATCCGGCGAAGCAGCTGGACCGGGCGCAAACACTCGCGATGATTGAAGATGCTGTGGGAAAATTGCCGACGCGTCAACGCGAAGCATTCGTGATGCGTTACTGGGAAGATATGGATGTGGCCGAAACGGCGGCGGCAATGGGCTGTTCCGAAGGCAGTGTGAAAACGCATTGTTCACGGGCAGTGCATGCCTTGGCAGTTGCGCTTAAAAATAAAGGAGTGAGGCTATGAGTGAGCGGGACATAGCAAAAAAAATTACCCTGCATTTGAATTATGGTGCCAGCCAACTGGAACGCCCTGTACTGGAGCGCCTTCAGTCGGCACGCAAGCAGGCATTGGCTGCTCACTCCAGCCCGCAGCAAGTGTTTGGCATGGCGATAGCCGGACACGGAGGGACGCATTCGGATCATCATGGGCATGGGCACGCCTCTCCGCGTTTCTGGATTCTGCTTGTGGTTTTGCTGCTGGGGTTGCTGATTGCATTCAACTGGCAGGAAATCAGCAGTGACGAAGCGGATGACGTTGATGCCACCCTGCTTGCAGGAGATCTGCCGATTCACGCCTATCTCGATTCTGACTTCAATTCATGGCTAGATCAATCGTTGCGGCGTTAGCGGTCTGGCTATTGCTGGCGTCTGGTACGAGTCTGGCCGCTGACTCTCCCAGACCACCGCGGTGGTCGGAACTGAGCCCGGAACAGAAACAGATTCTTTCTCCGGTGTCCGGAAACTGGGATGATATGTCGGCACGCAAGCGCTTCAAGCTGCTGGGTGTGGCCAAACATTACCGGAAAATGACACCGCTTGAGCAGCAACGGGTCCAGGTTCAACTCAAGGACTGGGACAGGCTGACTTACGAGGAGCGCGAAAAGGCGCGTCAGCGCTATCAGCAGTTCAAGCAGTTGCCTCCTGAAAAAAGGCAGGAACTGAAACAGAAATGGAAACAAAAGACTGAGCAGAAACCTGTGGCTGGGGTTCAGCCGGCAAATCCGGCCATTCCTGCCGGTGCGGCTGCGTCATCGTCTGTTTTTCCTCCTGTGAACCCTGCGCAATAACCTAGTGGGACTTGCCATCGAAAATCCCCCTTATCCCGGTATTCTGAGACGCCTGGCCAGTATGTTATACGAGAGCCTGTTGCTGGTTGCAGTGGTGTTTATGGCCGGATTCCTGTTCGTTGGTTTGACGCTGGGCAGTACAACCGCGCTGGCGAGGGGGGTATTTCAGGTTTACTTGCTGGGTGTCGTGGCATCCTATTTCGTCTGGTTCTGGCTGCGGGGCGGGCAGACACTGGCAATGAAAACCTGGCACTTGCGCCTGGTAAGTGCGGACGGGCCAGCACTCACTTTGGGGCGGGCGATACTGCGCTTTGTGCTCGCATTGCCCAGTGTGTTATTGGGTGTGGGTATCCTGTGGGCGCTCTTTGACCCTGAACGACAGTTTCTTCACGACCGTCTGGCCGGAACGAAGATCATTACTAACCGCTAACCGCTAACCGCTAACCGCTAACCGCTACCTTTTCTCTACCCACCAGAGTATTCCCAGTGCCGCGCCCAGAAATACGAGCGCGGGGAAGGATGCGCTGAACAGCGGCGGCCAGTCGTTAAGCAGGCCGAGATGGGCAAAGACTCTGTTCAGCAGGTGAAAAGACAGGCCAGCCATGATGCCGACGAATATTTTTCCGCTGGCCCCGCCGCTACGGGATTGGTGATAGGCGAATGGCAGGGCAAAGATCATCATCACCAGGGTGGCAAATGGGTAAGCGAGCTTGGACCAAAGCGCGATTTCATAGCGTGTGGTTTTCTGCTTGTTGTCACGCAGGTGCTCCACGTATTGATAGAGATTCCAGGCCGACATCTGCTCCGGCACAACCAGCAGCACAGAAAGAATGTCCGGGTTCAGCACCGAAATCCAGGTGAGTTGCGGTAGTTTCTCCACCACCGTTTTCTCTCCTTCGAAGTGGGTCTGGATAACATCTTCAAGCAGCCAGCGTCCAGCTTCTTCATGATGGCCGCGATCAGCATAACTCACGGTCATCAGGCGGTAGTTCTGGTCGAACTCAAAAATCTTGATACCCAGCAGGGTCGTGTCCGGCAAAATTTCCCGTACGTTGACAAAACTCTGGGCATCCTTGACCCACGTTCCCGAGCGGAATTCCTGCGCGATCACCGAGCTGGTGGCTTTGAGCCTGAGTTGCTGGCCCATGCGTTCCGCAGCCGGGGTGACAAGTTCGCCAAAAAACAGGGTCAATGCCACAAAGACCATGCCAATCTGTGCCAGCGACAGTGCAAAGCGCTGGGTAGAGAGGCCGGAAATCCGCATGACCGTAAATTCTGAATTGGCCGAAAACTGAGCCAGGGCAAACAGGGTGCCGATCAGGGCCGCGATGGGGAACAGTTCGTAAATGTGCCCTGGCAAGCCCAGTGCGACAAAGGCCAGAATTTGCGGCAGGCGGTAGTGCCCTTTACCCAGATCGCCCAGTTCATGAATCAGGTCGAAGAAAGCAAACAGGGAGAGCAGCGCAGCAAAAACGAACAGCGTGCTGGCATAAATTTCCTTTGACAGATAGCGGTACAGGATGTTCATGGCGCCCGCCTCAAGCGTGAAAATAGAGAAGGGGATACCCGCAAGCGGTGGTAAAAAAGAATCAGCAGCAGCGCCGCCAGGGCGGCATGCACCAGCCATAAGCCAAACACCGGCGCCAGTTTGCCTTGTGCCACCAGGCCCTGGGCGATGCTGAGGCAGTTGCTGTAGATGAGGTAGGTAATCAGCGCCAGCATCAGATTGAGTGAGCGCCCGGCGCGCGGGTTGACGAAGCTCAGAGGGATCGCCAGTAAAGCCAGCAGCAGTGCGCTCAGCGGCAGGGAAAGCCGCCACTGCAATTCGGCGATATTGACGGGTGACTGGTCCTTGATTAGTTCAAGTAGAGATAGGGATTTGCTCGAAGGCGCGGTGAATTTTGCCTCGTAAGGTTCAATGCGTACGGCGTAGCGCTCGAATTCGACGATCTTGAACTCCGTTGATCCCGGCAACCCTTCATAACGACGTCCGTTCAGTAAAACAAGGTAGCGATCGCCATTTTTTGCAATGTTCTGGTAGCCGTGCTGGGCGAACATGACGCCCTGCTTCTGGCTTTCGGTGGATTGCATGAAGATGTTGCTTACCGTGTTTTGTTCGCCGGCAAAACTTTCGACGAAAAACACCCGGTCGGCGTGTTTGGATTCCTTGAAAACCCCGGGAGCAATGGTTGCCACGTCATCACGGCTTTCAATCTGGCTGCGGTATTCATTCTGTTTCTGCAAGGCCCAGGGAGACATAAAAAGACTCAGAATTGCCACTACCAGCGCCACGGGGGCCGCAACTGCGAATACGGGCCGAATGAAGGCGGTCAGGCTCTGACCGGCACTGAACCACACTGCCATTTCGTTATCCCGATAACTGCGCGTCAGGGTCTGTATTACTGCGATAAAAAGGGTGAGGGATAGCAGGACTGGCAGATAATTCAGCGCACTGAAAGCCAGAAAAGCCAGCACGGCCTCGCTCGCTAGTGAGCCGCTGGCTGCCTGGCCAAGCAGACGGACCAGCAGTGTCGTAAGGCTGATCGAGAGAAGTATGATAAATACGGCGGCTGCATTACCGAACAGCTCCTGCAACAACGCGCGGCGAAAAATCATGTTTTTTGTTTTCTTTGACTTTATTGGCCAAGACTGAGGATAATTTGGGTTCTGAACAAGTTTTGTCAACTTGCGACAAAAGGAGCACTTCGTGGAATTTAGCATAAAAAGCGGCAGTCCGGAAAAACAGCGCACCGCCTGCGTGGTCGTGGGCGTCTTCGAGCACCGCAAGCTTTCACTCGCGGCGGATCTCATGGACCGCATTTCTGGCTTTTACATCAGCGACATCCTGCGTCGTGGTGATATGGATGGCAAACTGGGCAGCACCTTGCTGCTGCATAATGTTGCCAATACGCTGTGTGACCGCGTGCTGCTGGTCGGACTGGGCAAGGAGCGCGAATTCCGCGACAAGGAATATCGTCAGGCGATCAGTGCCGCGGTCAAGACCCTGAATGAAACCGGCGCCACCGAAGCTGCCATGTATCTGACCGAAGTGCCGGTGAAGAAGCGCGAACTGGCCTGGAAAATCGAGCAGGCAGTCGTGATGGCGATGGAGAGCGTGTACCGTTTCGATCATCTCAAGAGCAAGCAGGACGAGGTGCGCCGTCCATTGCGCAGGATGGTGCTGAGTGTACCGCGCCGCAATGAACTGACAATTGGCGAGCATGCCATGCAGCAGGGCCTGGCGATCGCCCATGGAATGAACCTGGCCAAGGATCTGGCCAATCTGCCGGGTAATATCTGCACGCCGGCTCATATTGCCGAGCAGGCTCAGGCCCTGGCCAAGTCGCAGGGGTTCAAAATCGAAGTGCTGGAACAAAAAAAGCTGGAAGAACTCAAGATGGGCTCTTTCCTTTCTGTCGCCAAGGGCAGCCGCCAACCGCCCAAGCTGATCGTGATGCAGTATTCCGGCGGCAAGAAAGACCAGAAGCCAGTGGTGCTGGTCGGCAAGGGCATCACTTTCGATGCGGGTGGCATTTCGCTCAAGCCCGCAGCGGAAATGGATGAGATGAAGTACGACATGTGCGGCGCTGCGAGCGTGATCGGCACTTTCCAGGCCATCGCGGAAATGAAGCTGCCGCTCAACGTGGTGGGTATCATCCCGACCTGCGAGAACCTGCCTGACGGCAATGCCAACAAGCCGGGCGACGTGGTCACCAGCATGTCCGGCCAGACCATTGAAATCCTCAATACCGATGCGGAAGGGCGCCTGATCCTGTGCGATGCGCTGACTTACGCCGCCCGCTTCGAACCGGCAGCCGTGGTGGATATCGCCACCCTGACCGGCGCCTGTGTCATCGCGCTCGGCCACCAGGCCAGCGGCCTGCTGGCCAATCACGATGCACTGGCGCGCGAACTGCTGCATGCCGGTGAAGAAACGTATGACCGCGCCTGGCAGCTGCCGCTATGGGATGAATATCAGGAGCAGCTGAAGAGCAATTTTGCCGATATGGCCAATATTGGCGGCCGTGCCGGCGGTACGGTAACCGCCGCGTGTTTCCTCTCCCGTTTCACCAAGGAATATGAATGGGCGCATCTGGATATTGCCGGGACAGCGTGGAAGTCCGGCAAGGACAAGGGTGCCACCGGGCGGCCTGTCCCTTTGCTGGTGCATTTCCTGGTCAATCGTGCAAAGGGCTGAAAGCCGGCCTGGTAGCGGATTCTGAATGACCCGGATCGATTTCTATACCCACGTTCAGGACGGGCAGCTCCTCGCCTGCAAACTCAGCGCCAAGGCGCTGGAGCAGGATTTGCGCGTGCTGGTTCTGACTGCGGACGAGGCGATGGCGGAAAAAGTGGATCACCTGTTGTGGTCCACGCCCGCTACCGGTTTCCTGCCGCACTGCCGTGCCCGTGACGAACTGGCTCCGTTGACCCCCGTTATTGTGGATCATGACCCGGGCGAGCTGGCGCATGAACAGGTGTTGCTCAACCTGAGTGGTATGCGGCCAGCTTTCTTCAGCCGGTTTCAGCGCCTGATCGAGATTGTTTCAACGGATGAGTCCGATATCGCAGCGGCACGGGAGCGTTTCCGTTTTTACCGCGACCGGGGTTATGAAATTCGCTCTCATGACATGAGCCAGGACGGCAAGCGTCGTTCATGACCACAGACTTTGATCATAATGCGCACGATGACGTCCTCGCCAAGATGGACGCACTGCTGAAGCGTCATCACGACCGGCTTGAAAAAGCCTCTTCCACGACGCCGGCAATGGATTTTCCCGTGCTGACAGAAGTGGTCCAGGCTGAGGAAGAGGTCATTCCGGTATTGACCGAGGTAGTGGAAGAAAAGACGGAAATGAATGAATTTCCGTTCCTGTTGCTGGAAGATGACCCTGAGCAGCAGACGGTCGATATTTCAGGTGATGAAGTTTCCCCTGAACTGAGCAGCCAGCTGCTGGAAAATCTTCACTCGCAGATTCAGGAAATTCTCGATCAGCGCCTCCCTGAGCATATCGCTTCCGCCATGGACCGGGCCATGTCCAGCATGCTGGACCAGTTTTCCGTGCAAATGCAGTCGGTGGTGCGCGAGGCAGTTGCCCATGAGCTACAGAAACAGCTTGGCGAGATGGCCCGCCGCCCCAGCGATGCCGATGATTAGGCTATAATCCACCCCTTTTCAGCCATTCCCTTCTCGCACCATGGAACTCGCCAAAAGTTTTGAACCCGCCGCCATCGAGGCGCACTGGTATCCCCGCTGGGAATCCAGCGGCTATTTTCACGCCACCACCGAGCCGGACAAGGCCGCTTACTGCATCATGCTGCCGCCGCCGAATGTCACCGGCACGCTGCATATGGGGCACTCGTTCCAGGACACCCTGATGGACACCCTGGTGCGCTACCACCGCATGAAGGGCGAGAACACCCTGTGGCAGCCGGGTACCGACCACGCCGGGATCGCCACGCAGATCGTGGTGGAGCGGCAACTGGACGCAAAAGGCGTTTCCCGCCACGACCTCGGGCGTGAAAAATTCCTGGAAAAAGTCTGGGAATGGAAAGAAGAATCCGGCTCCACCATCACGCGCCAGATGCGCCGCCTGGGCGCCTCCTGCGACTGGTCGCGCGAGCGTTTCACCATGGACGAGGGCCTGTCCAAAGCCGTCTCGGAAGTTTTCGTCAAGCTCTATGAGCAGGGCCTGATCTATCGCGGCAAACGGCTGGTCAACTGGGACCCGGTGCTGATGACCGCGGTTTCCGATCTCGAGGTGATTTCCGAAGAAGAAGACGGCTTCATGTGGCACATCTGCTACCCGGTGGAAGGCTGCGCCGAAGCACTGGTCGTCGCCACCACGCGCCCGGAAACCATGCTCGGCGACATGGCAGTGGCGGTGCATCCGGAAGACGAGCGCTACCAGCACCTGGTCGGCAAGCATGTGCGCCTGCCGCTGTGCGAGCGCACCATCCCCATCATCGCCGATGATTACGTGGACAAGGAATTCGGCACCGGCTGCGTCAAGATCACGCCTGCGCACGACTTCAACGACTATCAGGTGGGTCAGCGCCATCACCTCGAGCCAATGAGCATCCTCACGCTGGATGCCAGAATCAATGATCTGGCACCGGCTGAGTATCAGGGTATGGAGCGCTACGAGGCGCGCAAGAAAATCGTCGCCGACCTTGAAGCACAGGGCCTGCTGGTAGCAACCAAGCCGCACAAGCTGATGGTGCCGCGCGGCGACCGCACCCACACCGTGATCGAGCCGATGCTCACCGACCAGTGGTATGTCGCCATGGAAGGGCTGGCGAAGCGTGGTCTGGATGTGGTGGCCAAAGGCGAAGTGAAATTCGTGCCGGAAAACTGGACCCACGTCTACAACCAGTGGCTGGAAAATATCCAGGACTGGTGCATCTCGCGCCAGTTGTGGTGGGGGCACCGCATCCCGGCGTGGTATGACGAGGATGGCAATTTCTACGTCGCGCGCAATCTCGCAGATGCGCAGCAGCAGGCGGGCGCGGGCAAGACCCTGCGTCAGGACGAGGATGTGCTGGATACCTGGTTCTCCTCCGCGCTGTGGCCTTTCTCCACTCTGGGCTGGCCGGAACAGACGGCCGAGCTCAAGACCTTCCTGCCAACCAGCGTGCTGGTCACCGGCTTCGACATCATTTTCTTCTGGGTCGCCCGCATGATCATGATGTCGCTGCACTTCACCGACCAGGTGCCGTTCAAGGAAGTTTATGTGCACGGCCTGGTGCGCGACATGCACGGCAACAAGATGAGCAAGTCCAAGGGTAACGTTATCGACCCGATCGACCTGATCGACGGCATCGAACTGGAAACCCTGGTAAAAAAGCGCACCAGCGGCCTGATGAACCCCAAGCAGGCCGCTTCGATCGAAAAAATCACGCGCAAGGATTTTCCTGAGGGCATCGCTTCCTACGGAACGGATGCCGTGCGCTTTACCTTTGCCAGCCTGGCGTCACACGGCCGCGATATCAAGTTCGACTTCAAACGCTGCGAGGGCTACCGCAATTTCTGCAACAAGCTGTGGAATGCCACCCGTTTCGTGCTGATGAATACGGAAGGCAAGGATTGCGGTCAGGATGAAAGCCTGCCATTGCAGTATTCTGCCATGGACAAGTGGATCATCAGCCGCCTGCAGCAGGCCGAACAGGAAGTGGCCGAGGCTTTCGGCACCTACCGCTTCGACATGGCTGCGCGCGCCATCTACGAATTTGCCTGGGACGAATATTGCGACTGGTATCTGGAACTGGCCAAGGTGCAGTTATCCGCGCCACCCCTAACCCCTCCCGTCCTCCCCTTGTCAGGGGAGGGGTTGATGGGGGAGGAGCGTCCGCTTTCCCCCCTGACAAGGGGGGGTCAAGGGGGGTTAGAAGCACAGCAAAGGGCCACGCGCCGCACCCTGGTGCGCGTGCTGGAAACCCTGCTGCGCCTGGCCCATCCCATCATCCCCTTCATCACCGAGGAGTTGTGGCAGAAAGTGGCGCCGCTGGCGAACAGGCAGGGCGAGAGCATCATGCTGCAAGCCTACCCGCAATTCGCTCCAGGCAAGGTGGATGTGGCTGCTATCAGTCAGGCTGCGCAGCTCAAGGAACTGGTCAATGCCTGCCGTACCTTGCGCGGCGAAATGAATATTTCACCTGCGCAGAAAGTGCCGCTGGTCGCGCTGGGTGATATCTCCGCCTTGGCGCCTTATATTCAGGCGCTGGCAAGAATTTCAGAAGTCACGGTTGTGGAGGGGGAGTTGCCCGATGCGGATGCCCCTGTGGCGGTGGTGGGCGATGTGCGCCTGATGCTGAAAATCGAGATTGACAAGGAAGCCGAGCAGGCCCGCCTGTCCAAGGAGATCGCGCGTCTGGAAGGCGAAATTTCCAAGGCAGAAGCCAAGCTGGGCAATGAAGGTTTCGTGGCGCGGGCGCCTGCCGCCGTGGTGGCGCAGGAAAAAGAGCGGCTGGGCAACTTTGGCGCAACGCTGGAGAAGCTGCGGGCGCAACTGGCTAGGCTGGGTTAATCCCAGATTGTCCATTAGATTTTGGACGTTAACAAAATCAATGGATTGTAGGTCGGGTTTCAACCCGACATCTCGGGCTGAAGCCCGACCTACTGTCTAATGGATTATTTGGGTTAACTTGTACTGCTGATCTTGATCCAGGAATTCTCGTCGCGGGCAACTTCATAGCGCACCCAGCGCGAGAATTCCGCGCTGCTGCAAATGAAACTGCGGCGCCTGTGGGTGCCCACCAGCACCTTGTACTTTACGCATTCGCCGGCACTTTCCTGCTCGCACGGAATGCCATTGGCCAGCACCTGGCGCACTTCCCAGTGCCCATGAAAATTCCCGTTGCTGTAAGTCCCGCCTACCTTGATTGCCGGTTTGCTCATTGGTGTTAACACGCCCTAACTCTTCCGGATAAAGCGGCAAAACGTATAAGATTGTTTGCCCTGTGAAGGGGTGATATGGAGGCCGCCAAAAGATTCCACAAGGGAAAATCCATCGCCAACCTCCTGTTGCAGGCTTTGAGGGCTGTAGCGTGCCACATCCAGCCCGCTGCACTGGGGTGGGCCATCAAGCGCGAAGGTCGCCATGATCAGGTGCCCGCCGGAAGGCAGTGCGGCACGGGCCGCGTCCATGTAACGCTGGCGGTCTGCGGCTTCGGTGAGAAAATGGAATACCGCACGGTCGTGCCACACATCGTATTGGTGTGGAGGGGTGAAACGGGTGATGTCCGCAACCAGCCATTTCACCTCGTTTGATGCCAGCCCCAGCCTGGCTTTGGTGGCCTCAAGCGCCGCAGCAGAAAGATCCAGCACCGTCACGTCGCTGTATGCATTCTCCAGCAAGGCGTCCACCAGATTGGAGGCGCCGCCGCCCACATCGATGATGGCTGCATTTTTGGCTACGCCGGTAGAGGCGATCAGGTGAAGAGGAATCTCCGGGTAGGCCTGGTACCAGCCGACTTCATTCGGCCTGCGGGTGGAGTAGACATTTTCCCAGTGGGCTTTGCTGTCAGACATGCAATACCTTGATGCTAAAAGTATTGAAACAATAGTTTATTTTGTGTCGACAGGCCAGCGATAGGGTGTGATATCCATTGTCTGTTGGCGTCCAAGAAGCATATTGGCCATGATTTCCGCACTGGCCGGCGCCATGGTGACGCCATAACGAAAATGACCGCTGTTGATGTAAAGATTATCCAGTCGCGGGTGGCGATCAATGGTGGGGATGTTATCGGGGGAACCGGGGCGCAGCCCGGACCAGTGCTGAACCAGAGGTGCATTTTTCAGCAGCGGCAGAATCCCGGTGGCCTGAGCATAAAGCATGGCCCTGGCTTCTTCCGTCGTGGTCTTGTCAAAACCAACGTCTTCCAGCGTGCTGCCAACCAGAATATGGCCGTCCAGGCGGGGGATCAGGTAAATACCGCTTTTCAGAATAATGGTGCGTAAAGTACCCGGTTCAGTCTTGAATAGCAGCATCTGACCGCGGATGGGGCGGATATCGAGATTCAGTGCATGCTCGCCTAATAGCTTCCTGCTCCAGGATCCAGCAGTGACAATGTAATTCTCTGCGTGGAATACCTCATGGCTTGTGTGAATGCCGGTCACCCGTGATCCATTGCTTTGCCATCCGGTGATTTCTACATGCTCAATGATCTGCACGCCAAGCTGTTCCAGCTTGCGCCGCAACGACTTGATCAGTCTGGGGTTGCGCACCTGAGCTACATCAGGAAGCCATAAAGCTTCTTCATCTGTGGAGAGTTCGGAAATGAATTTGTTCGGCTCTACAGTTTCCAGTCGGGTAGCATGCATTCCAGCACCATGCTTGTGCTTCTCTCTTTGAAAAAGGCGGTAAGATCAGCATGCCACATTGCCGGTATTCAGGGTCGATATTGCTTGCACTATGTAATGTTTCAGTCCAGCCAGGGAATAAGGAAATGCTTCGCTGAACCAGATGATTAACGGCCTCGGCGTAGTCCCAAGGCAAGAGGGGGTAGAGTATTCCTCCTCCCGCCCAGGAGGATTCCTGTCCGGCCAGATTGCGCTCGATCACGCTGATTTTTATTCCAGCCCGGGCAAGTTCAAGTGCCGTGCTGTAGCCGATGATGCCGCCGCCAACAATGATGCAATCAGGTTTCAAGAAATATTGACGCGGTATTTGGAATTGCCCACTTCAGTGGCTATTTTAACGCGAGCAGAACATCCGGTGTCAGCAAGGCGTTGGCAACTTTCATGCATTGACTGCCGTGAATAGGCGAATCCCTATGGCATAGCATCGGCGAAGTGCGATCAGGGATTTTCCCAGGTTCTCGTATAAGCGTGTTGTCACGCTGTTGCATGAATGCTTTCGGGCAGAGGGTGCGGGTCAGCAGGCTATCTGTTCCAGCATTCGGCCACGCTCGCGGATCCCGTGACGCCTTTTACGCCCAGGTTGGTCAACGTCAGCGAACCACATGCGTCTCCGTCCATCAGTCCGCCAGTCACGGGGATGGCTCTCAGGGTAAAGGCGGTTGCGGTTTGTACCGGCAAGTCTATGTTGTAAACCGCCGTGCCTTCCTTGGGGGAATTCTCGTATTGAACAGTCCAGCCAACATAACTGTTGGTCTCGGTGAACTTCCGTTCCAGAAACTGGGCGTCTTCGAGTAAAACGCTTCTGGCTTGCGAACGCTGTGCACGTTTGGCATATGCCTGGTAGGAGGGATAGGCAATGGCTGACAGTATGCCTATGACCGCCACGACTATCATCAGCTCGAGCAGGCTAAAGCCGCGCATGCGCTTGAATTTCATGTTCTTCTCCAAATCGTTGTTCAGGAAAGCGCTGATTAAGCCCCCCTCTGTTGGGGGGCAACCAGGAAGTGCTTATTGTATCTGCCGCCAGAAAACGCGGGTCGGGAGCAACACTGGCGGCGGCGTGGGATTTGAGTTCAATATTGTACCAATTGCCGCGCTGGAGGCGCTGGTTAGTTTGAAAATAGGCGTACCGGCAGGCCCAACGATTACGACGGGGACGGTGGGAATGCCTCCTGCAGGGGTGACGCCCGATGTGACTGCATCAGAGCTGTCTACCGTGCCGTCGCCGTTGGTGTCGAATATGGGATCCGTAGCCATTGCGCCGCCCGTCAAGCTGAGTTCCATCAACCAGCCAGTGCCCCCTGGAGTGCACTTGTCGGACGAGGGGATCAACGTTACAAAGAGCACCCGGCCGTTTAGCACCTGGGACCGGTAAATCACCCGCTCACCAAGGTGTGTTCCGGATGGCGGCAGCAAGTCCATGTACCATCCACGCTGGGTGCCTCCATAATCCACCGTGTTGGAGCTGGTGGTACGCCAGCCGATACCAGCAGCATCCGTAGTCTCGGTGTCGATCGTTTGTTGCTGCAACATGCTTCTGGTCACCGCTGCGCCAGCGTCCCAGATGGCGTAGTAGCTTTGTACATTCGTATTGATACTGTCTGTCGTGGCGATGAAGCTTCCGGTGCCGAAATACACCATCACCCCACCGCTGGCCGGTATGGGGCTGGGCCCTAACAAAGGTTGCGAGGTGATGGGTTGCACCTGGCTGCTGGCATTGGTGGCGGTGAACAGCGTTGTGGCCGCCCAACTGGCGGGCGTGCTGCTGGATAAGTCAAATTTCCACAATCTGCCCTGCAAATCGCCTGCATAAACCGCGTCGATTATCTTATCGTTGTTGGAGTCATACAAAACTGGCGCGGATAAACCGTTGGCCGTGGCGCTGTCGGTGGGGATTTTCCTGATCAATGCCCCAGTCTCCAGGTTCACGATATAGAGGTATGCCCTGTCCGCAGTGCTGTTGTAGCCGTTGCCGAAAATTGCAGCCCAGGAGCCATCGTGCAGGCGACCAATTTGCGGCTGTCCATAGGTCAGCCCCAAGTCGGTGGCATCAGAAAACTCCCACAGCACTTTGGTGGCATCAAAAGCACCGGGGTTGGACACGTCCAGGGCATATATGGATTTTCCGCCTGCGCCCAGACCGCCGACCAGCACGGTCCTCCAACTGCCTCCCAGGTAAGCATCGCTGGCGTTGGACGGCCCGTCCACCAAGTATTTGTGCGTATATGCAGGATCGGTTAGAGCGCTCAGCTTGTCGTAAACGCCGCCCGGCACATAGGCGAGCAACTCCTTACCGGAATCGGCGTTACCGATGTCTGAGCGGAAGCCGTGTAGCATACCGTCGTTCGCGCCGACATACACCATCGGCGGGCGTGCGCTCTTGGTAGTCACGTAGCTTGCATAGGTGTTTTGGCCGGCCGTGCCGCTCGGCAAGGAGGTGTAGCCATAATCCTCGTTATAGGAAAATATCGGATCGGAGTTGACGATATCACCCAGCACATTGGTACAGGTGGCGGGCGAGGCGCACGCCGGCCGGTTGCGGAAAGTGCCCGGAGGAAAACGCTCTTCCTGGGAAGTCTCTCCGCGTAGCCAGGCAAGCCTGTCCGCGCATTTGCCGTCAACCACGCCAAAGGCGTTCTTGTTCAGGGCGGTGTTCAGGCTGCTGGTGCAGGTGCTGAATGCCTGTGCCGTAGCGCCATTCATGGTGTAGATGTTGCGCGAGGCGGGGGCCGGAATCAGCGTCGCCGCATCCCAGTTGGCATCGACGCCATTCAGCTTCCCATCACCGTTTATGTCGAGTACTTTTCCTGCATTGACACCGCTGCTGACCACCGTAAAGTCATAGAAGTGGCCGCTCCAGTTCGTGCTGTCGAATTGAGCCTGATACACCACCGTGCCAGTATTGAGACTGGTCGAGTTGGCTGCCAGGGCGGCGGAAGACGCATTGGTCGACGTGATGGTCGACACGATAGAACTGAAAGCGTCGACGACATTCTGCGGGTTTTCCGCACTGAAAAACTTCCCTCGGCTATTGATTGCGGCATGCCACAGGTCTGCGACATAAGCGTAACCGTAAGGCGGGTTAGTGCCGACAGGCGATTCGTCGGTGAACGGCCAGAACTTGGTGCCTGCAGCCAGTGCGGAATAATCACCTGTATAGGTGCTTCCGCCCCAGGCCGGATCCACCAGCGTGGAACTCAGGCCCAGGCCGATGGAAAAGTTGACCATATGTTGCCAATTCGCCGGGTCATTCTTGGCGTTCCAGTACTGGGTGGCTGGAGTCGTGGACGTTTCGGCGATATTGGGGTGAACGTTGTTGGCCAAGGTCGTGTTTAGGTCGGTGGACCAGTATTTGAAAGCGATGTCCGATAGCGTGTTGCTGTAGCTGTAAGCGGAGGTCGGGATGCTCCATGAAAGTGTGACGCCATTTACCGGGTTGGCACTGTCGCTGCCCCAGGCATTGCCGACGGTGATGCGGGTGTTGCTCGAGTAAGTGGCGGTATAGGTGCCGTTGTAAGTTGCGTTGGCGCCGGAAACGGTTACCTGTATTCCACTGGTTCCGCTGAGGCTGCTAAAGGGATCGGTACATCCGGGGCTGTTTGTAATGTTGATCCGGTCGGGGCCGGGGTTTCCCCTGTCATCAAAGAACACTCTGCAGGTGAAGGTGTAATTGGTCGAGGGGAGAGTCGTGGTGTTCTTGTAAGGGTAAATGGGCGTGTAAGCCGTTCCGTCCGGCAGGGTCTTGGCTGTGGAATCCACATTGCCGCCGAAATTGACGTTGTCGTCTCCGTTCCATAGGCCGTCGGTGAACATGATGTGGTAATTTTGCCGGCAGGCATAGTTGCTATTGTGCGTGGCAGTCGTGATGACATCCGTGACAGTCGGGTCGTCCGCATAAGGGCTGTTGACGCCAGTGGTCTTGTAATACTCGCCAGCCCGTTCCATGGTGCGGCGCATCGGCGTCCCCCCGCTGGCCGGGAGGCGGGCCGCCCAGCTGAAGAAATCGCTCTTGTGGGTGCCGCTAAAAGTCTTGATGCGGTTGTCGTAGTCCGTTGAAGTCCAGCCTTTGCAACTGGTTGCAAAGCTGGTGCAGGTATGCAGATCCTGCCATGCCACGCGCACGTTGTTGCCGAGCCCCGCGAAAGCCCGCAAGGTTCCGGAAACCACAGCCAGGTTGCGGGTGCGGTAGTAGGAGTACCAATTGGCGAAATTCTGTTTTTTCTGGGTCGCTGTGCCGAGTGCGATGTCATTCGCGGCGCCGACCGTGCGCAGCACATAGCAATCGTCATCGTCTTTCTGGTCAGCCACGGTCGCGGTGCAGTTGTTGGGCAGGGTTACGCCAGCTTGTGTCCAGAAAAGATAATAATAGGCCGACGTGCCGGTCGCGTCGGCAAATGTCTGTGTGGTGTTGCTCGGGTTGTATGTCTGCACTGCCTTGTAATTGGTCGACAGGTTTACCGTACCCCGCGTTGTGTCATATCCGTTGATGGGGGCGGCTGTGAACGTGACGTTGGTGTAGCAGGTGGCGGGATTGGTGGCGGGATCGATGGTGCAGCCCCCGCCGTTGTATGTGGGTGGAGGCGAGTAGACAATGGCAGGGTCATAATACATGGCATTGTAGTAGGCCGATTTGAAGCGCTTGGTCGCGGCGTCGGCCAAAAGCCCATCCGGAACAAAGCCACGCCCCATACTGAGAGAATCATCCAGTGTAAATACAATATTTGGCTCGACCGTACCCGTCAGGAACAGCGGTGTGTCCGACAGGGTCAGGGTCGCACTTGCAGGCGAAATCACCCAGCCAGGGCTGCCAAGCAATACTGCTATTGCAGCAAATTTGAGCAGTCGCGTTACTTTCATGATGTACTCCTTGGAGTGAGTCCCGGGCAAATCAGGAGGGTATTTGTAAATCGCTTGCAGGATGACCACCGCGTTGGGTCCACCCCTGGCTGCGCACCGTCACACGATAAAAACATGAAGTTACCGGAGGAGGACCTGCGACAAACAGAATTAGGCATTTGCTCGACCACGTAGTTGGGCCATTTGCGCACAACTGGATTGAAGACCCAAGGTGGCTGGGGGAAGGCTTTGAGCTGCCCAGTTGTAGCCACTCCAGTACGAGACATCATTGTCCCGTGTCGGGGCCCACGCAAGGTAACCCGTGTCGGTCCGTTAAAACTTTGTAGGAGGGGCGCGGGCGGTGATGGTGAGATAGTGGTCAGATTCTTCTCCACGTAACTAAGTGTTGCATCAGCCGCCTGAAAAGCCAGATCCCGATTACGTGTATTGCCGGCCATGCGTTCTTCCTGGCCGCTATTCTGCGCGGCCGTGACAGCGATCAGAGTCAGCACGACGAGAAATATCAGCGCGACGACCAAGGTGATGCCGCGCTGATGGCGCGGCGTCCTGCCTGATGGTAAAAGTTGTGGCGGCAGGATCATAGACGGTTCCTCACCGCAATCGTGGTGGTAAATGCCCTGCGCAGGCGCCTGTCGGCGGGGGTCGTGGCGGCGCTGTCGGGGGCGGGGTAGTAATAGACCTGGGGGGCGTTCGTGACTTTGTCCTCGGTGGAGCGCATGAGCAGGCTAACCTTGACGCTGAGCACCCGTCGCCAATTTTCTGCTGCTGTCGCACCCGGCACGCCTGCGCCGGCCACGTCATTCGCGTCGAGATAGGTATCGACGACATGGACCGGGTCGTCAGCGATACGTATCCACGCCGTAAATGATCTGCATGTCCTCTACGCCTTCAACCATTTCCTGTGCGACGGTGGTGGGGGCTCCACCGCATTGGGTCAGGTGCTGCCGGTACAAGGTGGGCTCGCCCGCGGCATTGACGCCGATGTAGAAAAGGTTGCCGATCACCCCGAATACACTGGAGCCTGGGCCGTATGCAGCCGTCGCCCCGGTGGTGGTTATGACGTTGCCCGCCACGGTCGCTATGCTCAGGAGCGGGGTCTGGCAATTGGTCGCAACCACGATCTCGCCCGAACTCAGCGCGGTTGGTGCTGGCGTTACCGTGAAATTGTTGAGCGCATACGCCGTCACGCGGTATTCGCGATTGCCCCCTTGATCACCCCGCCGCCGCCCTCTGCCAGCACCACGGCCAGCGCGTCGCTGGTAGTGTGGCCGCCAGAGAAGACACGTTCGCCCTTACGTTTTGCGGATAGTCGGCGCGGTGGCGCTGGCATTTTCATAACCAGTCAGGGGTTGGTTGAAAAAATCACCGTACCAAAGCACTTGATCTGTGGCGCTGAGCGAGTTGACTGGCGGGGTTGGGGGAGGGCGACGCCGCAACCCGCTGCGCCTGCCATGCGGATGTCGAGCGCCATGCTTCGAAAGCAAAACGCGCGCTCTCCTGCATGCGCGCCAGGCTTTCCTGCATGCGGGATGTTTGCTTGGTGCCCAAGTAGGCATAGCTTACCCCTATGATAAGGAGCAGCCCCAGCGTGATGGCGATCAGCATCTCGACCAGAGTGAAACCGTGCTGTCGTCCCGGATGCACGGATAACGTATTTGAATTTTCGTGCCATGATGTGTCTAGATATCCGTCTGGGTGGTGAAACGGTGGTGTTGTTGCCTTCCATCCACTGGATGGTGATGGTGGCTACGGTACCGTTCACAGAGTTGGAGCGTCGCCGCTCGGCAGGTTAGCCGCGATGTTCTTTTTCCACTCGCTCAGGTCGGTCTTTGCCACATCTGTCGGCTGACGGGTGCCGGGACGCTAATGGTAGTGGTAGTCGCCCGCTTTGGCGGCCGTCCGATTGACACGCATGCGCTCGGTAATGTCGTGGGCAAAAATGGTCGCTTGGCTGCGATAATAGGCATTATTGTTATTTTTTAATCGAAACCGCCTGCAAACCGGCCAGCCCCAGCAATCCGAAAGAGAGCACCACGATAGTGATCAGCACTTCTAGCATGGTAGTTCCACCCTGGTCCTGCAGTAGGCGCCGAGAGCGCTAGAAATTACAAGGGGGTCATCAACAAGTTCCTGAAGAAATTTTAATGCGGCCCGTGGCGCTGATATTGACTGATCCTGGCAACGCCTCCCAGGCACAAGCTCATATCACCATTCTTGTTGCTGGCCCCTCTGGCATCGTAGCTTACATAATCCGTGAAATTGGTGTCGGCGGTAATGGCGACGCCGCTACCTGGAAGGCTGCCCTACCCTGATACGCACATCGCTGCCATCAAAGAGCCGACTGTGCTGCCATCCGTGAACACCAGCCAGCCGCTCTGCCAATTAGCACTGGTGCTACATGTAGGCGTACTTGTATTCGGGTCATCAACCTTACATACTGTGACGCGTGTGCCGCGCTTGACAGCTTCCGATCTGGCCAGATTGAGCGACGAAACCAGATCATTGGTCAAGCCCGCAACCCTGCTGGTTTGAATAAACGATTGAAAACCGGGAACAGCCAGACCCGCCAGCATCGCCAGCACCGCTATGGTGACTAGCAACTCAACCAAGGAAAAACCGGTGATGCGGCGATGTGTCATGTTTGATTCAGCCCCATAATGATTGATTGCATCATAAAACGAAATTGTTTGCGAGATGTTAGTGCGAAATGACAAGTGGTTGCTCCGGGGGGATGAGCGGTTGGCCCCGGTTCCCAATTTAGTACATGCGTCGCGTCGACGGCAAAAAAACAATCTGCGCGGCAGTCCGAAAGACGTCGCAATTCCACATATTTAAGATGCAATGGGCTTTTTGTTATGCCAAGAATCACGACATTCGTCGGGAATGTGCCTTGCTAGTCTTGTCTCATGCAATCTACGTAATAGCGTTTCTTATCCCCCATTTCTTCCTGAACCAAACCATTTATGTCCGTTTCGAAGCCGGGGAATTTCTCGTTGATGTCCCGGGTAAACTTGAGGTAACGCACAATGGTGTTGTTGAAGCGCTCGCCCGGAATCAGCAGGGGAATGCCTGGCGGGTAGGGCGTGAGCGGCACGCTGGTAACGCGGCCTGCCAGGTCGTCGACTTCCACACGGTCAATATCTCGATGCGCCATTTTAGCGAAGCTCGAGAAGCGACGAAGCAATCTGTAAGTCATTTTTACCATGGACCAAGATTGCTTCGCTGCGTTCGCAATGACAGCTCTAGCGAATAAATCAGGGGTTCCCAAGGCTCCCCAACGCAATCGTCACGCGGATTGATGAAACATCGAGTTGGGTTTAATCCTGCCTTACACAATCCACATAGTAGCGCTTCTTCCCTTCCACTGATTCCTGCACCAGCCCGTGAATATCGGTTTCAAAGCCCGGGAATTTTTCGTTGAAATCGCGGGCGAATTTGAGATAGCGCACGATGGTGTTGTTGAAGCGTTCTCCCGGAATCAGCAGGGGAATTCCCGGTGGGTAGGGCGTGAGTAGTACGCTGGTGACGCGGCCGGCCAGGTCGTCGATTTCCACCCGATCGATTTCGCGATGCGCCATTTTGGCGAAGGCATCGGTTGGCTTCATCGCCGGTTCCATGTTGGAGAGGTACATCTCCGTAGTCAGGCGCGCAATGTCGTTGGCCTTGTAGATGCCGTGGATGCTGTCGGAGAGATCTTTCAGGCCGACTCGCTCATAGCGCGGGTGCTTGGCAACGAATTCCGGCAGCACGCGCCATAGCGGCTGGTTGCGGTCGTAGTCGTCCTTGAACTGTTGCAGCTCGGTGAGCATGGTGTTCCAGCGGCCTTTGGTGATGCCGATGGTGAACATGATGAAGAAGGAATACAGGCCGGTTTTTTCCACGATCACGCCATGTTCGGCCAGGTATTTGGTGACTACACCGGCCGGGATGCCTGACTCAGAGAAACCGCCATCCATGCTGAGTCCCGGCGTGATGATGGTGGCCTTGATCGGGTCGAGCATGTTGAAGCCTGATGCCAGGTTGCCGAAGCCGTGCCAGTGTTCATTGTCGTGCAGCATCCAGTCTTCACGGCTGCCGATGCCTTCCTCAACCAGTTTATCTGGCCCCCATACCTTGAACCACCATGAATCACCGAACTCTTCATCCACCTTGCGCATCGCGCGGCGGAAATCGAGTGCTTCGAGAATCGATTCTTCCACCAGGGAAGTGCCACCGGGGGGCTCCATCATCGCTGCTGCCACGTCGCATGAGGCGATGATGGCGTACTGCGGGCTGGTGGAGGTGTGCATGAGGTAGGCCTCGTTGAACACGTCGCGGTCAAAGGTGCTGGTTTCCGAATCCTGCACAAGAATCTGGGATGCCTGAGAAAGTCCTGCCAGTAGTTTATGAGTGGACTGGGTGGCAAAAATGGTCGACTGCTTTGTGCGCGGCCGGTCCTTGCCGATGGCGTGCATGTCCTTGTAATACCCATGAAAAGTGGCATGCGGCAGCCAGGCTTCGTCGAAATGCAGGGTGTCGATCTTGCCGTCCAGCATGCCCTTGATCGTTTCGACGTTGTAGATCACGCCGTCGTAAGTGCTCTGGGTGATGGTGAGCACGCGCGGCGAACCCGTGGCTTCACGCGCGAACGGATTGGCGGCAATCTTTTTCTGGATATTTTCCCACTTGAATTCTTCCAGCGGGATCGGCCCGATGATGCCGTAGTGATTGCGCGTCGGGGTCAGGAATACGGGGATCGCGCCGGTCATGATAATGGCGTGCAGGATGGATTTGTGGCAGTTGCGGTCCACCACGACCACATCGCCCGGTGCCACAGTGGAATGCCATACCATCTTGTTGGAAGTGGAAGTGCCGTTGGTGACGAAAAACAGGTGATCGGCATTGAAAATACGTGCTGCATTGCGTTCGGATGCCGCGACCGGACCGGTATGGTCGAGCAGCTGGCCAAGTTCGTCCACTGCGTTGCATACATCGGCGCGCAGCATGTTTTCACCAAAAAACTGGTGGAACATCTGTCCCACCGGGCTTTTGAGGAAAGCCACGCCACCGGAGTGGCCGGGACAGTGCCAGGAATAGGAGCCGTCCGCAGCGTAATGGGTCAGGGCGCGGAAAAATGGCGGCGGCAGCGAATCGAGATAGGCTTTAGCCTCGCGAACTACGTAGCGGGCAATGAACTCGGGCGTATCTTCAAACATGTGAATGAAACCGTGCAGTTCCTTCAGCACATCGTTGGGGATGTGGCGCGAGGTGCGCGTTTCGCCATACAGGAAAATCGGGATCTCGGCGTTGCGGCGGCGGATTTCAACTACGAATGCACGTACCTGTTCGACTGCATGCGAGGCCAGATCGGCGGTGGAGAATTCTTCATCATCAATCGACAGAATAAAAACTGAAGCCCGGCTCTGCTGCTGGGCGAAGGAGGTCAGATCGCCGTAGCTGGTGGCGCCCAGAATCTCCATGCCTTCATCCTCGATGGCCTTGGCAAGAACTCGGATACCGATACCGCTTGCATTTTCAGAGCGGAAATCTTCATCAATAATCACTACGGGAAAACGAAATCTCACAATATCTCCTTGGGAGAAAGCTGCATTAAGCTAACGGGTATGCTGAATGAGCAACCCTTGATGTGGGCCTGCCATGAACTGCTAACCCCCCTCAATCCCCCCATGTCAGGGGGGAGGTGCCATCTGTAATGGCAAGACGTAACTAACCAATACTGCACCTCAATCCTCTTCGTCAGAGAAGGCGCCATCTGCCCCTCCCCTGACAAGGGGAGGATGGGAGGGGTTGTGAGGCTCGCTTTGCGTGCTTCATGTTAAGAAGCGAATCTCAGTGCAAACTTACGTTGCTGGATGTAAAAGGAGCGGACCAGCTTTTAGCCATTGCCGCGCCGAAGCGTTTGGCGACGCGCTCGGCAAAGCCTTCCTGCGGCGTGTAGTCCATCATGTTCTCGGCTTTGATGATCTCGCGAGCCACATATTCAGCGCTGCCTAAGCCATCTGCCAGGCCGAGCTGGATGCTCTTTTCGCCGCTCCAGACCAGGCCGCTGAACATTTCTGGTGTTTCCTTGAGGCGCTTGCCGCGGCCCTGGCGCACGACCTGGATGAACTGCTCGTGAATTTCACCCAGCATTTCCTTTGCGTATTCTTCCTGCTTGGGGTTGGCTGGCGAGAAGGGGTCGAGAAAACCCTTGTTTTCCCCCGCTGCCAGCAGGCGGCGCTCGACCCCCAGTTTCTCCATGGTTCCGGTAAAGCCGAAGCTGTCCATGATCACGCCGATCGAGCCGACGATGCTTGCCTTGTCGACGTATATCTTGTCAGTGGCGGCGGCAACGTAATACCCGCCGGATGCGCAGATGTCTTCCACCACGGCATACAGCGGCGTATCGGGATATTTGGCGCGCAGGCGGCGAATTTCGTCATTGATATAGCCGGCCTGTACCGGGCTGCCACCCGGGCTGTTGATGCGCAGGATGACGCCTTTAGTGTTCTTGTCCTTGAATGCGGCCTGCAAGCCGCCGATAACCCGCTCGGCGTTGGTGTCCGCGCCGATCCCGATCACGCCGTGCAGAGACACGACAGCGGTATGCTTGCCGGAGCGGGGCATTTCGCCGTGATCCATCCAGCCCATGCCAAGCGCCAGCAATACGAGCAGATAGATGAACATCAGCAGCTTGAAAAAGATGCCCCAGTGGCGCGAGCGGCGTTGTTCCTGCAGCGCTGAGAAGGCAAGTTTCTCGAGGGTTTTGCGTTCCCAGTTATCGGGCTCGGACATAGTTGTCGGCTTCTATTGGTGAGGATTTTGAAGGGGAGTTATTTTACCCGAATTGGCTCATGGTGCAGCCTTAATATGTCAATCAGGCGTTTTCACGCAACCACTGATGCAATTCGCCAAAATTTTCGGCACAGGCCAGGGGGGCGAATCCAAGCAGACTGTCCCTCGGGTGAGCGCCATAAGCTGCGCCCAGGCTGGGTACTCCGGCGTTGGCCGCCATTTGCAGGTCGTGGCTGGTGTCGCCAATCATGAGTGTTTTGTCAGGTGTGGCGCCCAATCGTTCCATTAGTTCGAGCAGCATCTGGGGGTGCGGCTTGGAAAAACTCTCATCAGCACAGCGGGTGGCATGAAAATAGGGCCTCAGGCCAGTGTGGTCGAGCACGCGGTCGAGGCCGCGGCGGCCTTTCCCGGTAGCGACTGCCAGCAGGAAGCCTGCTGCATGAAATTCCCGGATGGCTTCTTCCGCACCTGCAAAGAGTGGTATTTCGGCATCCTGTGCCATGAAGTGGACACGGTAGCGTTCGGCCAGACGGTGATAATCCGGTATTTCCATGTCAGGGAACAGGGCAGCAATCGCCTCATTCAGGCCCAGGCCAATAATATGGCGTGCCGCTTCGTCGCTGGGTTCGTCTGCACCGATGTCGCGGCTGGCTGCCTGGATCGAGGCTACGATGGTGGCAGCCGAATCCATCAGGGTGCCATCCCAGTCCCAAACCAGCAGTTCAAATTGTTTCGGCATTGCCTTGTTTGTCCAGAGAGCTCAAAAATTTTTCCAGTTCCTGCGGCAGTGGTGCTTCGAAGATGACTTGTTCGCCGCTGAGCGGATGCCGGATTACCGCCTTATGTGCGTGCAGGAACATGCGTTTCAAGCCTTTGCGCTGTAATTCCTTGTTCAGCGGGAAGTCGCCATATTTGTCGTCGCCAGCGATGGGAAAGCCGAGGTGGGCAAGGTGAACACGAATCTGGTGGGTGCGCCCGGTCTTGAGTTCGGCCTCGAGCAGGCTGAAATTCTGCCATTTATTTTTCAGTGAAAATATCGTGTGCGAAGCCTGCCCGTCTTCACGCACACAGACTCGGCGCTCGCCTTCTGCCGTCAGGTATTTGAACAGCGGAAGCTTTACGTGGCGCCGTTCGTCCGGCCAGGCCCCCTTGACCAGCGCGTAGTAAAACTTGTCCATTCCGCCCTCGCTGGCACGTCCGCCTTCACGCATGGCTTCATGCAGCTTGACCAGCGCACTGCGTTTTTTTGCCAGAAACAGTACGCCCGAGGTTTCGCGGTCAAGGCGGTGGGCCAGTTCGAGAAACTTGAGTTCCGGGCGTTCCAGCCGGAGTTGTTCGATAACCCCGCGGCTGATGCCGCTGCCGCCATGTACGGCCATGCCGGATGGCTTGTTGATTACAAGCAGGGCGCTGTCCTCAAAAATGACAAACTGTGCCATTCTGGCGTTGACCGGCTGTGGGCTGGCTGTTTCACGGCGTGCCGTCTGCACCGGTGGAATTCGTACCACATCCCCCAGTGCCAGGCGGCAGGTTGCGTCGACCCGTTTCTTGTTTACCCTGACTTCCCCCTTACGCAAAATCCGGTAAACATGACTTTTGGGCACGCCCTTAAGCCGCTTCAGCAGGTAGTTGTCAATGCGCTGACCTTCGCCGTCTTCGCCTATGGTGACCATGGCGACGGAATTTTTGCCCAATTCATTCATTTTGCTTATACTAGCCGGGTTGTGCCGGTAATGGAAATATTCCCTTTATCCTCAACACGGTTTCTGTAATAAATGCAGTTAGCGTTTCGCTCAAAGGAAGCGCGGCTGAAACTGGTTAATTTCGCTCACCATGTGAAGTAGCGATCGTGGTAATTGCGCGCTCTGAAAACAGGCGATATTTTCAAGTTTTGCCCGAACGATACGCCCCGCATAAGACGCCCGGCATGGCCTGGTTTACAGGTCTGGGTGCAGAGAGGATGGATCCGGATATGATCCGGTTTTCTGAATGTATTTTGATTTATGGCCCGGCATTTGATGGCGTTAAACGCATCGTGCCGGTGCACTGGTTCTGGTGCAAAACGACAAAATTTAGTAAACAACCCGGCATTTTTAAATTGATTGAAGATCATAACAACATGATTCGATAGAGATAAACCGCATCCCTTCGTGTATTTGAAAAATGCGAGGGGGCGGGTTGTTTTGCCCCGTGGAGAGCGCGGGGGAAATATGTAATGAAACGTATGCTGTTCAACGCAACTCAGGCTGAGGAGTTGCGCGTAGCGATTGTGGATGGTCAGAAACTCATCGACCTCGACATCGAATCAGCCGGAAAAGAGCAGCGCAAAAGCAATATCTACAAGGGTGTCATCACCCGTATCGAACCTTCCCTGGAAGCCGCTTTCATCGACTATGGCACGGACCGTCACGGTTTCCTGCCGTTCAAGGAAGTCGCGCGCAGTTTCTTCAATCTGCCCGAAGGCGTCGAAGTTTCAAAGGCCCGTATTCAGGATGCATTGAAGGAAGGCCAGGAACTGATCGTTCAGGTGGAGAAGGACGAACGCGGCAATAAAGGCGCCGCGCTGACCACTTTCATCAGCCTGGCCGGGCGCTACCTGGTTCTGATGCCCAACAATCCCCGAGGAGGCGGCGTATCGCGTCGCATCGAGGGTGAAGATCGCGAAGAGTTGCGCGAAACCATGTCGCAACTGGACGTGCCTGCCGGCATGAGCATCATTGCCCGTACCGCGGGCATTGGCCGGACTCTCGAAGAACTGCAATGGGATATGAATTACCTGCTCCAGTTGTGGCGTGCCATTGAAGGGGCATCCACCATCCAGAGCGGCGCTTTCCTCATTTATCAGGAAGGCAGTCTGGTGATTCGCGCCATTCGCGACTATTTCCAGCCGGATATCGGCGAGATCCTGATCGACACCGCCGACGTTCACGAACAGGCCGTGCAGTTCATGAGCCATGTCATGCCTAATAATGTAGGCAAGGTCAAACTCTATACCGATGACGTGCCGCTGTTTTCGCGCTTCCAGATCGAGCACCAGATCGAAACCGCATTCTCGCGCGAAGTTTCCCTGCCTTCCGGTGGTGCGATTGTGATCGACCATACCGAGGCACTGGTTTCCGTAGACGTTAACTCCGCCCGCGCCACGCGCGGCTCGGATATCGAGCAGACCGCGTTCAATACCAATCTCGAAGCGTCCGATGAAATTGGCCGCCAGTTGCGTTTGCGTGATCTCGGTGGGCTGGTGGTCATCGATTTCATCGATATGGAAAGCCAGAAAAACCAGCGCGAGGTTGAAAACCGCCTGCGTGATGCATTGCACCACGACCGTGCGCGGGTTCAGATGGGCAAAATCTCTCGTTTCGGCCTGCTTGAACTGTCGCGCCAGCGTCTGCAGCCTTCCCTGGGCGAGACCAGCCACATTCCCTGTCCGCGCTGTCACGGCACTGGCCATATTCGCGGCGCCGAGTCGTCCGCCCTGCATATCCTGCGCATCCTGCAGGAAGAGGCTATGAAAGAAAACAGTTCTGCCATCCACGCCCAGGTGCCAGTAGATGTTGCCACTTTCTTGCTCAATGAGAAGCGTGCAGATATTTATGGCATTGAATCGCGCCATAAGGTCAGTGTGGTGCTGATCCCCAATATTCATCTCGAAACGCCGCACTACTCCATCGTGCGCTTGCGCCATGAAGATGTCGCCGATGGTGCGCAGCCAAGCTACAAAATGGTGGAACTGCCCGCAGAAACTGTGGATAAAAATACGCCTTCACAGGAAGTCAAACCACAGCGTCCGCAGGCCGCGGTGCGTGGGATCACCCCGGCCCAACCTGCTCCGACACGGCCTGAGCCGGTGCTTGAGACCCCCTCCCTACTTGGCAGACTCAAGGGCTGGCTGCAGAAATTTGGCGCAGCCAAAGAAGAAGCTCCAGTCGAAAAGCCCAAGGCGCCAGCCCAGCGTGGACGCCGTCCCGAGCGTGGCCCGCGTCAGGGCCAGGAGCAGGGCGGGCGTGGCCAGCGTCGTGGCGGCGGAGAAAGCCGGGGTGAACGTCCGGAACGTGGCGAACGTCCAGAGCGCGCTGAGCGAGGCGAAAGCCGTGATCGTGCAGAGCGCGGCGAGGGGCGTGGCGATCTGAGGAAAGAACTTGCAGCCAAGGCTGAACGCACTGTGCCCCAGGCGGCGGCTGCTGTGGAAAAGGGTATTCAGCCAGTTGCTGGCGAAGCCGGGAGCGAAGGCCGTGGCAAACGCAACCGTCGCGGCGGACGACGCGAACGCGAACGGCGTGGAGAAAATCGCGCTGCTGCTCAGGTTGAGGGTGTAGAAGAGAACAGCGCAACCATTGCTGCGCCAGATATGGCGGAGCAAATCCATGCTCCGGTTGCGGTGGAACAAGCCGTTGCCCCTGCCGCCGTGGAGGAAACCACCGCTCCTGCGGCAGCCGCGCCTGTCGAGATTCCTCAGCCTCAGTCAGAAGCACCGGCTGTAGTGGCGGAGCCCGAAATTGTGGAAGCCAGTGCCGCAGAGCTAGAAGCAGCGTTCCAGCCGGGTACGGAGCCCGAGGCGGAAGCTATAGTGGAAGCTTCGGCACCTGTTGCGGCAGCCGCGCATGAGGTTCCTCCGGTACAGCCGGTTCTCGCAGAAGTTCCGGCAGAACCGGTTTCGATGCTGCAGCAGGTCGAAACCGTATCGGCACCGGTTGCGTCAGAAACTGAAATCGAGGCGCAGCCAGCAAAATCGCGTGCGCCGCGTCGTCGCCGGCGCCCGGCTGCTTCCACGGTAGCAGAGGGCGCTGCAGGACTGATGCAGGTGGAAACCAAAGCGGAGCGTCTGGAATCCAATGGTGCGGCGGAGGAAGTTTCAGCACCGAAAAAGCCGCGTGCTCCTCGTCCGAGGCCGGCTAAAGCGGAAGCTTCCGAGCCACTGATGCAGGTGGAAACACGTAAATCCGAGACGGTATAAACCAGCCCGGAGTGCGAAAAAAGGTGGCCTTGGCCACCTTTTTTATTGTCTCATGCGTCTAACGACACCTTGTCGTTACTTTTCGAATAGCGCAATGGATTCGACGTGCGCGGTATGCGGGAACATATTTGCCACGCCGGCGGCTTTCAGCGTATATCCATGGGTATGCACCAGCAGGGCGGCGTCGCGTGCCAGGGTAGAGGGGTTGCAGGAAACGTACACGATGCGCCGGGGGCTGTTGCTGTCCAGTGCCTTGATGACTTCCACTGCGCCGTCGCGTGGCGGGTCGATGAGTATTTTATCGAAACGGCCGAGTGCGGCCAGACTTTCCGGGGTGGCCTGAAACAGGTCGGCCTGCCTGAAATCTGCCCTGTGCGCCAGACCGTTGTATTCGGCGTTCGATACGGCGCGGGCCACCAGGGCGGCACTGCCTTCCACGCCGACGACGCTTGCGCCGCGCCGGGCGATTGGGAGGGTGAAATTGCCCAGGCCGCAGAACAGGTCGGCGATACGTTCGCCCGGCTGCGGGTCGAGCAGGGCGATGGCACGGCGCACCAGCAGGCGGTTGATGACTGGATTGACCTGGGTGAATTCGGTGGGTTTGAAGGGCATGGTGATGCCGAACTCGGGCAGAGTGTAATTCAGTGGCGGCGCATCCAGCGGGTAGAAAGGGTGTACCGTGTCCGGCCCCTTGGTCTGGGTCCAGAACTGCACCTTATGCTGATCTGCAAAGGCCTTGAGCAGGTTTTCGTCAGCAGGTGTGAGCGGATCCATGATGCGCAACACCAGCACGTTCACGTCCTGCCCCAGGGCGATCTCGATTTGCGGCAGGCGCTGGCGGATGGAGAGTTGCCCAATCAACTGGCTCAGGGGCTCAATCAGGGCGGAAATGTGCGGCGGCAGAACTTCGCAGCGGTGCATGTCGACGACGAGGCCGCTGCGTTTTTCGTGGAAGCCGACCAGCACCTTACCCTTCTTGATCGACATGTCCTTTACTGAAATTCTTGCGCGCTGACGATAGCCCCAGGCTTCGCCATGGATCGCTTGCAGGATGGACTGGGCCCTGACCTTGCCGATGTGCCACAGGTCGTCTTCCAGCACGCGCTGTTTCACCGCGACCTGTCCGGATTCCTCCAGATGCTGCAGGCTGCAACCGCCGCAAACGCCGAAGTGCGGGCATTTCGGGGCGACCCGCATGAAGCTGGGGTGCGCGACCTCTCGCAGCGTCGCCATTTCATAGCTGGGTTTTTTCTTGAATACGGAATAGGTGACTTTCTCGCCCGGCAGTGCGCCTTCGATGAAAATCACCTTGCCATCCACGTGTGTGATGCCACGCCCTTCGTGGTCCAGGGATTCTATGCTGGTGTACTGTTTCACGTTAATTGACACTTTCAGAGCCCCCAAAAATCGTCAGGACAAGGCGGGGCGCGCGGGCAATGGCCGATCCCCTTGCCAAGTGCCACAACGAGGTCATGGCGCTTTTTGGGGGCTCCCTCCGGGCGAGGCCCTGAGCAGCCATCCGCCGCGTTGCACTTTCTAGTAATAGGGTGGCTATTCCTGCGAAAGCGCGCCTTGCGCCTGGCTGCTCAGGGCCTCGCTGAAAGTGCCAATTAACGTGAAACAGTACACTATCGGTCATAATATGAAGCCAATCTTGCGTCAAAACGGGTCAATAAGAACTGCAGGGAAGAGATGCTGATCAGCCAGCCGAGCGCGACGCCGAGGCTGTCAGCCAGCAAATCCGCCCATTCGGCGAAACGGTAGCCACCCCAGCCTTGTAATAGCTCGATGATTCCCCCATAGGCAATACAGGCGAGTGCCAGGTAGATGCGCTGCCTGCGGGCGGAGTAGATCTGGCAGAACCAGCCCATCAGTACGGCGTAGGCAAGAAGGTGCTCCAGCTTGTCGGCATGGGGGAAAATCAGCGGGGTGGGGGGCGAGGGTGTGAGCGACAGGTAGCCGATCAGGAGGATGAGAAGCCAGCCGGCAGCCAGCCATGCAGTACGGTAAATCATTGCGAATCAGGCGGGCCAGGCGTCGAGGAATTCGTTCCAGTGGACAGCGTCGATCTTGCCCAGCTGGCTGCGTACCAGCTCGCATTCTTCCTGATATTGTGCGGGTGTGAATACGCCACGCATCAGCTGGAAGCGCAGAAAAACCAGATAGGTATTGGCCACATCCGTCTCACAATAGTTACGGATGGCGACGATTTCGCCATTCTGGAATGCATCCCACACTTTGGAGCCGTCCATGCCCAGTTTTCCCGGGAAGCCGCACAGCTGGGCAATCTGGTCGAGCGGCGCATTGGCGCGCGGCTGATAGAGCGCCATCAGGTCCATCAGGTCGAGGTGGCGGGTGTGGTAGCGACTGATGTAGTTGTTCCACTTGAATTCGCGGTCGTCCTCGCCCATGTCCCAGTAGCGTGGCGCCTGGATGCCGTGCATCAGGGCGCGGTAATGCAGCACCGGCAGGTCGAAGCCGCCGCCGTTCCACGAGACCAGTTGCGGGGTGTATTTCTCGATGCCTTCGAAGAAGCGCCGGATGATCTCGCCTTCGCTGTCTTCCGCCGCGCCCAGGCTCCAGACGCGAAAGCTGTCACGCTCGCGCAGGCTGCAGGAGATCGCGACCACGCGGTGCAGATGATGTTGCAGGAAATCGCCGCCAGTCGCCTGACGGCGTTGCTGGAAAGCGATTTCCGCTACCTGGGCATCCGGTGTTTCTGCACTCAGGCCGTGAAGTGTGCGCAGCCCCGCAACGTCAGGGACGGTCTCGATGTCGAAAACGAGGGTAGGGGTCACTTCCTGGTCCATGCTCCGCTGGCATTCTGGTACCACCAGCTGGAAGCGGCCTTGCTGATCCAGCGCTGGGCAAAGGTCGAGCGCACTTCATCTTCCCATTCCGGATGGCCGTTGGCATGGGCGATTTCGCGATACAGCGCCTTGCGGTCCTGATTTTCCGCCGCCACCAGTGAATTCATCGCCTGCCGTTGCGCCAGTGGCGCGGCAGCAGGGTCGCGCACTGCGACCAGTCCGTCGCGCGTCAGGCCCACCGCGCCGCTGGCGTAGAAACCTGCCAGATCACCATGGCGTTGTTGCATGACATTTTTCAGGCTGGTGATGGCGGGCGTGTTGATTTCCAGATCGGCAGCAGCCAGTGCCAGCGGAGACCACCACAGGGCGAACAGGATCAGCCAGGAAGAAAGACGGGTAGGTGTTTTCATTTGCTTGCCCCTTGCGTTTCAGGTTGAGGTTTGGCGCCCTGCTTGAGCTGCCAGATATCGTCAATGATCTTGTCGGCGGCTTTTTCCGCTGCGGCAGCCGGGAAATAGATGTTGATGGTAACGCAGCCTGCGGTCACGCCGCCCAGCAGCAGGACTGCTGCCAATAAGGTCGTTTTCATGTGGTCCTCGCTATTGAACTATGGGCTTGGCATTGCCTTGAGTTGCCCGCTGCAGGCGGGTAATCAGCTCATCCCAACTGACGCTGCGATTGTAACCGATTACAGTAATCGCCGGTATGCCACCCCCTTCGACAATGACATAGCCGTTGGGTGCGGGCTTGACGCCGTTCATCAGGCAGATGCCGTTGCGCAGCACGCAGGAGAGACCTAGCTGGCTATAGCCGAATTCCTCGAAAAACCCCAGAAAACTGCGCTGGATCGCCGCTGCCGCGCCTGCCCCGCCCAGCGCGGAAATGTTCTGCACGGCGCGCTGCGAAATTTTGCGTGGATAATTGCCGGGACTGCTGCGCACGGCGGCATCGAATGCTACGGGCTTCCAGTTGGACAGTTCCATGTCCTTGACCGCAACATCGATGCGCCCCTGCATGTTGCCGAAGGAGAATGCGCGAGTCAGCAGGTCGAGATCCAGATTGCGCATATCGAGGCTGGCCTGCATGCGAGGCGCATGGCCGAGCACGTCGAGCAGAACCAGATCCTGAAGCACGACCGTGCCATCAAAGGCCTTGACCAGCAACGCGCCATCCAGCGCCAGCCGTCCAGATTCGTAATGCACGCGCGGCACGACGCCGGCCAGGCTGCCGTGCATTTTCGGCAAGTTCAGGGCGCTGGAGAGCTGTTCCATGGAAACGGGAGTGAGACCGCCCTCGAATTCCCAGCGCCAGCCGGTTGTTGCCTGTGAGGCCCTGAAATTCTCGATATTCAGGCTGCCCCCCAGGATCGGGATGCTGAGCCGGGGAATGCTGATGTCCTTGTCTTGCAGGTGGATCGTGGTTTTGAACTCGCCTGTCGGTAGCGCCAGAGCCCGTCCGCTTCCAATCCTGAGACTGGCCTCGCTTGCTGAACGGGCGCGCCACGGCAGGGTGAGGTGTACGTCATTCAGCGCGAAGCGGCCTTCCTTGTCCTGGAGCGAGGCTTTGTCCAGGGTGAGGTCCAGCGCCTGCACCGCCCCGCTGGCGATGCGGCTGGAAAAACTGATTTTGCCATCTGCGGTCGATTTTGCGAGGGCAGTTTTTTCCAGAAAAGGGAGCAGGAAATTGGCATGGAGCGGGCCAAGCTGAAGTTCTTTTCCCTCAATCGCGGCGGAGGCAAGCTGGCTCGCAGTCATATCCCATACGGCGGTGGCGTTGACCTTGCCGATCATCGGCCAATTCAGTACGCCCTGCGCCAGTTCGATGCGCTGCGGGTTGGCGCGTCCGTTCGCAGTAAGCTGCACGCCACCGCCGCTGACATACAGCGGGTGCCAGTAGATTTCGCCCCGATCCCAGAGAATATCGCCCTGCCAGGCCATGTCGCCGCGTGCCTGACGCGCCTTGATGGTGATTTTTCCGCTGATTTTTTCGCCGGCATGGAGACCGCTGGCATCGCTGAAAGCAAGATTGGCGAGTGCTAGATCGGCATCGGCTGAAAGCAGTTTCGTACCGCTTCCGCTCAGGTGGAGCTTGCCGCTGACACTTCCTGCGCTCGGGGTGGGGATATTGGCTGGCAGCCAGGATTTTGTGTAAGCCATGCTGCCGTTCTGGATGTCGGCCATGACTTCCCAGTGATCACCCCAGCGCGCATCGACCTGCCAGCGTTCGCCCACGTCAGGGCGAAAGTCGAGACTCAGCCGTTTTGCATTGGGGGCGAAGTGGAAGCGCACCGGCCAGCTTTGTTTCTCTTTTAATGTGCCTTGCTCACAAGCGATGGTATCGCGCTCGATGCGGATTTTCGGGCAGCTCAAGCGCACATTGCGCCAGGTCTGGCCCTGAAGAGTCAGCTCCCCGATGCTGGCTGCGAAGCGGTCATTTTCCAGGCTGGCAGAAACTCCCTTGATCTGGAAAGCCGGTGCGACAATATCCTCAATGCTCAGGCTGATTTGCTGGCTGTGGGCAGCAGGAATCATGCACAGCAGGAGGGAAAAGGCGCAAAGAAAAGAAAAAGGCCGGCAGTTTGTAACTGCCGGCCCTGATCTGGTGCCGATGACCGGAATCGAACTGGTGACCTTCGCATTACGAATGCGCTGCTCTACCAACTGAGCTACATCGGCGACGGTGCGCATTATATAACGAAAGTTTTGGTGACGGCTATTTCGCGCCCGGATGGGGTTCAAGATGATGGCGTATGAATTCGTGAAAATGCACCATATCATTTTCCATCTGTAGCGGGTAGGGCCTGTTTGGTCCAGTTTGACTGCCCGTTTTTCTTCGCTGGCCGCTCCTTTCCCTCTCCACGGCGATTTCAGGCTGCAGGGCCAGGCTAAAATACTTTGGCGTTTGGGTTCCGAGCCATGCCAGGCAGCGCTTGTGGCGCCCCGGAGCTTCCTGGAAAGACGGGTAATTCTGTCTCGATTTGGCTCCCGGTTCAATAATCCGGTAAAATCGCCCGCTTGACTTGAAGCGACTGCGCTTTATACCCGATACCATGACCAAATCTGCCAAAACGGCTTCCCCCAAGAATTTTGAAAATGCCCTGACCGAGCTGGAACAGGTTGTTGCCGATATGGAGGCAGGCCAGATGCCGCTGGAACAGTCACTGACGGCTTACCAGCGCGGCATGGAGTTGCTCAAATACTGTCAGGCGACTCTCAGGGACGCGCAGCAGCAGGTAAAAATTCTCGAGGCGGGTTCTCTGAACGATTTCAATGCAGGTGGTGGCGATTCCAGTGTTAACGAATAATGATTTCCAGGATTGGGCGCGCCAGCGCCAGGCGCGCATGGAGGCGGTGCTGGAGCAGTTCCTGCCTTCTCCGGAACTGGCGCCGCAGCGCCTTCATCAGGCCATGCGTTATGCTGCCCTGGGCGGCGGCAAGCGGGTACGTCCGCTACTGGCTTTTGCTGCGGGTGAATTGAGCGGCGCTCCGCTGGAACGGGTGGAAGCCGTGGCAGCGGCAGTGGAACTGATCCATGTTTACTCGCTGGTGCATGACGATCTGCCGTGCATGGATGACGACGCTTTGCGGCGCGGCAAGCCGACCTGCCATGTGCAGTTTGACGAGGCGACGGCGCTGCTGGTGGGTGACAGCCTGCAAAGCCTGGCATTTCAGATCGTGGCCGAACGCACCATTGCCCATAGCCCGTCCCTGCAGCTCGAAATGATCCGGCTGCTGGCACTTGCCACTGGCTCGCGCGGCATGGCGGGCGGCCAGGCAATCGATCTGGATTCAGTGGGCAAGACCCTGAATCAGACCGAGCTGGAATTCATGCACATCCACAAGACCGGCGCCCTGATTCGCGCGGCAGTGCTGCTCGGAGCGCATTGCGGTGATGGTGTCGAACCTGGGCAGCTGGACGCGATCAATCACTACGCCAAGTGCATCGGCCTCGCATTCCAGGTGGTGGACGATATTCTGGACGTGGAAGCCAGTACCGCCACGCTGGGCAAGACAGCCGGCAAGGACGCGGATAACAACAAGCCGACCTATGTCAGCATACTGGGCCTGAATGCCGCGCGCGAACTGGCGGAGGAGCTGCACCGGAATGCATTGTCCGCCCTGGTGGAGTTTGGCGAACGGGCTACTAGGCTGGCGCAGCTGGCTGATTTTGTTATTCGGCGCCAGTTTTGATGTACCCGCTGCTCGAGGCAATAGACAATCCGGAAGACTTGCGCGCGCTTGAACTCAAGCAACTGCCGCAACTGGCCGAAGAATTACGCGCCTTTCTGGTCGAGAGTGTGTCGCGCACGGGCGGACACCTGTCTTCCAATCTGGGCACGGTCGAGCTGACCATTGCGCTGCATTATGTATTCAATACCCCATCCGACCGCCTGGTGTGGGATGTGGGTCATCAGACCTATCCGCACAAAATCCTCACCGGGCGCCGCGAAGCGATGGCCGGGATGCGCCAGCTGGGCGGGATTGCGGGTTTTCCGCGCCGCGATGAAAGCCCCTTTGACGCTTTCGGCGTCGGCCATTCCAGCACTTCCATCAGCGCCGCTCTCGGAATGGCTGTCGCAGCCAAGCAGCAGGGCGCCGAGCGGCGTGCCGTAGCCATTATCGGTGATGGCGCCATGACAGCGGGAATGGCATTCGAGGCGCTCAATAATGCGGGCGCAATGGATGCCAATCTGCTGGTGATTCTCAACGACAACGACATGTCGATCTCACCCAATGTCGGCGCCCTCAACAATTACCTTGCCAAGCTTATGTCGGGGCGATTTTATGCGGCTGCCCGGCGCGCCAGTGAAAAAGTCCTGGGCGGCGTTGCGCCGCCCATCTGGGAACTGGCCAAGCGGGCAGAGGAGCACATGAAAGGGATGGTGATTCCCGGCACCCTGTTCGAGGAGTTCGGTTTTAATTACATCGGACCCATCGATGGCCATGACCTGGACGCGCTGGTTCCCACCCTGAAGAATATCAAGCAGCTCGAAGGTCCGCAGTTCCTGCATGTGGTGACCCGGAAAGGCAAAGGTTTCAAACGCGCCGAGGATGACCCATGCCGCTATCACGGCGTTGCCAAATTCAACCCCGAGGACGGCGTGGTGGACAGCCAGCCGGGCAGCCGCAAAACCTATACCCAGGTGTTCGGCGACTGGCTGTGCGACATGGCGGCGCTCGATCCGCGCCTGGTGGGCGTCACCCCGGCCATGTGCGAAGGTTCGGGCATGGTCAGGTTTTCAGAGACATTCCCTTCCCGTTATTTCGATGTCGGTATCGCAGAGCAGCATGCCGTCACTTTTGCTGCCGGGCTGGCCTGCGAAGGACTGAAACCGGTGGTGGCGATCTATTCGACCTTCCTGCAGCGCGCCTACGACCAGCTGGTGCATGATGTGGCGCTGCAGAACCTGCCGGTGGTATTCGCCATCGATCGCGCCGGACTGGTGGGTGCGGACGGCCCGACCCATGCGGGCAGCTTCGATCTTTCCTTCATGCGCTGCATTCCCAATATGGTGGTGATGGCACCGAGCGACGAGAATGAATGCCGTCAGATGCTGTATACCGCTTTTCGGCTCGATCAGCCCACGGCGGTGCGTTATCCGCGCGGCTGCGGCATGGGGGCGGAGATTGCCGCCGAGATGTCCACGCTGCCGCTGGGGCGCGGTGAAATTCGCCGCCACGGCAAAAAAATCGCGATTCTGGCTTTCGGCAGTATGCTGGCCCCGGCATTGCAGGCGGCCGAGGCGCTGAATGCCACGGTGGCCAATATGCGTTTCGTCAAGCCGCTGGACGAGGAAATGGTCAAAGAACTCGCTGCCAGCCATGCGCTGCTGGTGACGGTGGAGGAGAATGCTGTCATGGGTGGGGCCGGCAGCGCGGTGGCGGAGAGTCTGGCGCGGCAGGGCCTCACGGTGCCCTTTCTGCAGCTGGGTCTGCCCGATCAGTTTATCGAGCAGGGCGACCATGCCAAATTGCTGCAGCACTGCGGCCTCGATAGTGATGGACTGGTGCGCTCGATCAGAAAAATATTACCCGAGTAGTTTACTCGGCTATTGGAAGCGGTTATACTGGGTTCCACAAACCAGTCGATGCAAGGAATTGAATTCATGAGCAACTGCAACATCCCCTGTGACGGGACCACAGCCGCCTGCGAGATCGAGGACGTCCAATCAAGGCATGATACCCGGCAGATCGCGATTGACAAGGTCGGTATCAAATCCATCCGCCATCCGGTGAGGGTCGCGGACAAGAGCGAGGGCGTGCAGCACACGATCGCCGTTTTCAATATGTACGTGCACCTGCCCCATAATTTCAAGGGCACGCACATGTCGCGTTTTATCGAGATTCTCAATGGCTATGAGCGTGAGGTGTCGGTGGAGAATTTCGAAACCATGCTGCGCGAGATGGTCGTGCTCCTGGAGGCGGATTCCGGTCATGTGGAAATGACTTTCCCCTACTTCATCAACAAGACGGCCCCGGTCTCCGGCGTGCAGAGTCTGATGGATTACGAAGTCACCTTCACGGGCGAGATTGATCACGGTAAATATCGCCAGACCACCAAGGTGGTGGTGCCGGTGACCAGTTTGTGTCCCTGTTCCAAGAAGATTTCAGACTATGGCGCTCACAACCAGCGTTCACACGTCACCATCACCGCGCGTACCAATGAAATGGTGTGGCTCGAAGATATTATCCGCATGGTGGAGGATCAGGCCTCGTGCGAGGTGTATGGCTTGCTGAAACGCCCGGACGAAAAATACGTCACTGAGCGCGCTTACGACAACCCCAAGTTTGTCGAAGACATGGTGCGTGACGTGGCTGCCGTTCTGAATGAGGACAAGCGCATCGATGCATACATCGTTGAGTCAGAAAACTTCGAATCAATCCATAATCACTCGGCTTATGCCCTGATCGAGCGGGATAAAACCCAAGCCTGACCGAGTGCCAAAAAAATCCCGCACATGCGGGATTTTTTTTAAAAGAGCTTCAGGTTTTCAGAACCGTTTGGTCAGCACCATGCTATCCCCCTCACGCTTCATGTTTACACGGTTAAGGAAGCTCATGCCCAGCAGGACCACGGGCATGGCGCTTTCATGCACAACGCCCTCAACACCATTAAGGCTGATATCGCCTAATTTGACACTGTTCAGACTGACTCGATAGACCTGCACGATGCCATTGGCAGTCGAAGATAGGGCCTTCTGACCTTTGAGATAGGAAATGCCCAGCCGTTTGGCTTCAGCGCTGCTCATACTGATGGAGCTGGCGCCGGTGTCGACGAGAAATCGGGTGGGGCTGCCATTGATGCTGCCGGTGACGATGAAGTGTCCCTGCGCGTCGGCGGTCAGAGTGACGCTGGCATTGCCACCAGAGTCCTGCACGCCTCCGGTTGAAACGCCCTGGCCCAGACCCAGGGCTTGTTGTTTGCCATCAATCTCCAGTACAGCCTGATTAGAGTCGGCACTGATGAGTTTTACGCCCTCCGGTGTTTTTTCGCCCGCCTTGAGCAGTTTCTGGGCCCCGCCATTGATAGTGACGACCGCCTTGCCGCCGAACAGTCCGACGACGCTGACATTGGTGGCGAGGGCAGAAGTGGAGAAGAGCAGCGCGGCGGCAAGGCTTAAGCTAGAATAGATTTTTTTCATGATGCCAGGGGTTCCTCAAAATGAAACCGGTTGCAATTTTCCGTCATGCCCGGAGTGAAGGTCCGGGTTATTTTGCCACATTCCTGGATGAAAGAAATATTTCCTGGCAGCTGATCCGGATAGACGAAGGCGCGCCAGTGCCCGAGGATGTGCATGCGTTTTCCGGTCTGGTGTTCATGGGCGGGCCGATGAGCGTCAATGACGATCTGCCATGGATACCCTCAGCGCTGGACTTGATCCGGAAGGCCGTTGCTGCGGGCATTCCTGTGATGGGCCATTGCCTCGGCGGCCAGCTCATGGCCAGGGCGCTGGGTGGCACGGTAGGGCCGAATCCGGTCAAGGAAATTGGTTGGGGAGAAATCAGGGTTGCGAACAACCCGGTCGCCGAGGCGTGGTTCGGGGATGTGAGGTCGTTTGAAGCTTTTCACTGGCATGGCGAAACATTTTCCATTCCGCCAGATGCCAGCATTATCTTGAGGAACGCCCATTGCGCCAATCAGGGCTTTGCTCTGGGCAAGCATCTGGCCATGCAGTGTCATGTCGAAATGACCGAAGAAATGGTCACGGAGTGGAGTGAAATTGGCGAGGCTGAAATTCAGGCCTCCCTGAACAGTCCGGCTGTTGAAACGGCCCAGCAGATGCGGTGGGGTTTGCCGGAACGTATCAAAAAACTCAATGCAAATGCATCCGCTATCTATAGCCGCTGGATACTGGGGCTGGAGCGATAATGCAGTGCCGGTTCTGCTTGTTTGCGCGTTTGTAATTGTTTGCATGCTGGTGACTGTGCAATAATTTGCGTTTTTCCCAGAATTTCTGTTAATGAGCGCACAAACGCTGTACGAAAAATTGTGGCAGTCCCATGTGGTACACACAGAACCCGATGGCACCACGCTGCTTTATATCGATCGCCATCTGCTGCATGAGGTCACCAGCCCGCAAGCCTTCGAGGGCTTGCGGCTGGCCGGTCGCAAGCCGTGGAGGCTGTCCGCCAATCTGGCCGTGGCGGATCACAATGTGCCCACCACGGATCGCAAGAATGGTATTGCCGATCCCATTTCACGCCTGCAAGTGGACACCCTGGACCAGAACTGCGATTTTTATGGAATAACCGAATTCAAGATGTCGGATGTGCGTCAGGGCATTGTTCACGTGATCGGTCCCGAGCAAGGTGCCACGCTTCCCGGTATGACTGTGGTCTGCGGCGATTCCCATACCAGCACGCATGGTGCATTTGGCGCATTGGCGCATGGCATCGGCACGTCCGAAGTGGAGCATGTGCTGGCTACGCAATGCCTGTTGCAGAAAAAATCCAGAACCATGCTGGTCAGGGTGGAAGGCGGTCTTGGCAAGGGGGTCACAGCCAAGGACATCGCGCTGGCGGTGATCGGCAAGATCGGCACTGCTGGCGGCAACGGCTATGCCATCGAATTTTCCGGTTCGGCGATACGCAACCTTTCCATGGAAGGGCGTATGACCCTGTGCAACATGGCGATTGAGGCCGGTGCCCGCGCCGGGATGGTGGCGGTGGACGATACGACGATCGATTACGTCAAGGGACGGCCTTTCGCGCCGTCGGGTGCGACCTGGGAGCAGGCTGTCGCCAACTGGCGCAACTTGCATAGCGATGAGGGTGCTGAATTCGATTGCGTTGTGGATCTGGATGGCGCTGCCATCAAGCCTCAGGTTACATGGGGCACTTCACCAGAGATGGTTGTGGCGATTGATGACTGCGTGCCCGATCCGGCACGCGAAGCCGATCCCGTTAAACGTGGCGGCATGGAGCGGGCGCTGGCTTATATGGGCCTGCAGGCCAATACGCCGATGAACCAGATCGCTGTGGACAAGGTCTTTATTGGTTCCTGCACCAATTCGCGCATCGAAGACCTGCGCGCTGCCGCTGCTGTTGCGAAAGGCCGGCATGTGGCTGAAGGCATCAAGCTGGCGCTGGTGGTGCCGGGCTCCGGCCTGGTGAAAAAACAGGCGGAGAAAGAGGGCCTGGACAAGATTTTTGTTGCTGCAGGCTTCGAGTGGCGTGAGCCTGGCTGTTCCATGTGCCTGGCGATGAACGCCGACCGCCTGGAGCCGGGTGAGCGTTGCGCTTCAACTTCCAACCGTAATTTTGAGGGTCGTCAGGGGCCTGCTGGGCGTACCCATCTGGTCAGCCCTGAAATGGCGGCTGCGGCCGCGATTGCGGGTCATTTCACGGATGTACGCAAAGTTTGAGGTCGATAATGAATATGCGTGTTCTGAAAATACTTCTACCGGCATTGTGTGTGCTGTTTCTGGCTGGTTGCAACACGGTTCAGGGTGTGGGCAAGGGTACGGCCAGCCTGGGCAACAAGATCGAACGCAAGGGCGAGGAAAAAAATAGCCCTGTGCTGCAAGGGATAGGGAAGGATATGTCCATTGTGGGTGAAAAAATAGAACAGACTGCAGAAGAGAAGAAGTAGCCCGAAATGGAAAAATTTACGCTCCTGGATGGTCTTGCGGCACCGCTGGACCGTGCCAATGTCGATACCGATGCCATCATCCCCAAGCAGTTCCTGAAATCCATCAAGCGCAGCGGTTTCGGACCGAACCTGTTCGACGAATGGCGCTATCTCGATCATGGTGAGCCGGGTATGGATAATTCCGGCCGGCCGCTCAATCCGGATTTTGTGCTCAATCAGCCGCGCTATCAGGGTGCGGAGATTCTTGTCGCGCGCGAAAACTTCGGCTGCGGGTCGAGCCGTGAGCATGCACCCTGGGCGCTGCTGGACTATGGTTTCCGGGCCGTGATTGCGCCCAGCTTTGCGGATATCTTTTTCAACAACTGTTTCAAGAACGGCATTTTACCCATCGTGCTGGACACCGAGGGTGTCGATCAATTGTTCGCGGAAGTGGCAGTAGCAGCCGGGATACCGGCTGATTGTCGATCTGGAGGCGCAAACGGTTACCACGCCTGGCGGGCATGTGTTCAGTTTCGAAGTGGACAGTTTTCGCAAGTACTGCCTGCTGCATGGCCTGGATGATATCGGCCTGACCCTGCAGCATGCAGACAAAATTTCGGCTTATGAAGAGCGGCGCAAGCAGGAAGCGCCGTGGCTGTTTGAATAACCGTGAAGCGTTAGAGGTGGGTGGGAGCGTCAGTCCTCGATTTTTCCCCTCATGCCTTACGCTTCACCGCTAATGGAATTTACCAATGAAAATCGCAGTATTGCCCGGTGACGGAATCGGGCCGGAGATCGTTGCTCAGGCAGTGAAAGTGTTGAAAGCACTGGCTAGCGACGGCATGAAGATTGAACTGGAGCAGGCGCATATCGGCGGCGCCGGCTACGATGCGGCGGGCGATCCTTTGCCCGAAGCCACCATGAAACTGGCGCAGGCTTCGGATGCCGTGTTGCTGGGCGCCGTGGGGGGCTGGGAATATGACGCACTGCCGCGTCCGATGCGCCCGGAGCAGGGTTTGCTGCGTATCCGCAAGGGCATGGGCGTGTTCGCCAACCTGCGCCCGGCGCTGCTTTATCCGGAACTGGCCAGCGCCTCCACGCTCAAGCCGGAAGTAGTGTCGGGACTGGACCTCATGATCGTGCGCGAACTGACAGGCGATATTTATTTCGGTCAGCCGCGTGGCGTGCAGGTCAATGACAAGGGTGAGCGCGAAGGTATCAACACCATGCGTTACTCGGAATCCGAGATCCGCCGCATCGCCAAAGTCGGTTACGAGATTGCCATGAAGCGTAGCCGCAAGATGTGCTCGGTGGACAAGGCTAACGTGCTGGAAACCACTGAACTGTGGCGCGAAATTGTCACCGAAATGAACAAGGATTACCCTGAAGTCGAGTTGTCGCACATGTACGTGGATAACGCCGCGATGCAGCTGGTGCGTGCGCCCAAGCAGTTCGACGTGATGATTACCGGCAATATTTTCGGCGATATCCTCTCCGATGAGGCATCCATGCTCACCGGCTCCATCGGTATGCTGCCTTCCGCTTCACTGGACGCCAATAACAAGGGTCTATACGAACCAAGCCACGGCTCGGCACCGGATATCGCAGGCAAGGATATTGCAAATCCGCTGGCAACCATTCTTTCCGCAGCAATGATGCTGCGCTACACCTTCAGTAACGAGGAAGGCGCACTTCGAATCGAAAATGCGGTCAAAAAAGTGCTGGCGCAGGGCTATCGGACGGTAGATATTTATACTGAAGGCACAAAGAAAATATCTTGCAGCGCGATGGGCGATGCAGTGGTAAAGAATCTGTAAAACGTAAAATGTGAAGCCGTTTCACTGTGAAAAGGGAACGGCCGTACTTTTTACGCTTCACATTTCACAACGAAGGCGAAGCCGAGTGGCTTCACATTTCACAATCTTGAGGTTAACAAAATGATGCGAGTAGGTCTGATCGGCTGGCGCGGCATGGTAGGTTCGGTGCTGATGCAGCGTATGCGTGAAGAAAAAGATTTCGATGTGATCGACCCTGTTTTCTTTACCACCTCCAATCCTGGCGGCAAGGGCCCGGACATCGGCAAGGATGTGCCGCCGCTCAAGGATGCAAAAGACATCAATGAGCTCAAGGCCATGGATGCCATCATTTCCTGTCAGGGCGGTGATTACACCAAGGAAGTGTATGGTGACCTGCGCGCTGCCGGCTGGCAGGGCTACTGGATCGATGCGGCCTCCACGCTGCGGATGAAGGACGAGGCCATCATCATCCTCGACCCGGTCAACAAGAATGTGATCAAGGATGGCCTGGCCAAGGGCGTCAAGACCTACGTCGGCGGTAACTGCACGGTGTCAGCTCATGCTGATGGCCATTGGCGGCCTGTTCGATAAGGGCCTGATCGAATGGATCAGCCCCATGACCTACCAGGCAGCCTCCGGCGCAGGTGCGCGCAACATGCGCGAACTGATTCAGCAGATGGGCGCGATCAACGGCGAGGTCAAGCCGCTGCTGGATGACCCGGCTTCCGCCATTCTGGAAATCGATCGCAAGGTGGCCGATTTCATCCGTTCCGACAGCTACCCCGTGGATGCCTGGCCGGTACCGCTGGCAGGCTCGCTGATTCCCTGGATTGACGTGGCACTCGAATCCGGCCAGAGCAAGGAAGAGTGGAAGGCGCAGGTCGAGTGCAACAAGATTCTCGGGCGTTCCGGCAACCAGATCCCGATTGACGGCCTGTGCGTGCGCATCGGCGCGATGCGTTGCCACAGCCAGGCGCTGACCATCAAGATGACCCAGGATGTTCCGCTGGATGAAATTCACGGCATCATCGCCGCGCACAACGATTGGGTAAAAGTGGTGCCAAACGATCGCCAGATCACCATGGAACAGCTGACTCCGGCGGCAGTCACAGGAACGCTGACCGTCCCCGTAGGCCGCATGCGCAAACTCAACATGGGACCGCAATACCTGTCCGCCTTTACCGTCGGCGATCAGTTGCTGTGGGGCGCGGCCGAACCGTTGCGCCGCATGTTGCGCATCCTGATCGAGGCCTGACGCAGATTTCAGGCTAGCTTGAAAAGCCCGCCATTTTATTGGCGGGCTTTTTTATTTATTTTTTATATCCACTCTCTAATATGTTGTTTTTCAAGAAGAGATTGGTTCTACCTGACATATAAGTTTAGCTTGCATCCCTAACTATATGATGTTAAGTTAATTAACGTATCCAAAATTATAGATAGAATGAGGGTGGCATGGTGCGCACATTCAAATTAAAACCGTGGGTTTATGCGGGCTTGCTAGCCCTGTCGCCAATGACCGCGGATGCGGCCGGTTTGGGGCGATTGACAGTTACTTCGGCGTTAGGCCAGCCCTTGCGGGCGGAAATCGAGCTCGTATCGGCCCAGAAAGATGAACTTGGCTCGATTGCGGCCCGCCTCGCCTCTGCGGATGCTTTCAAGGAGGCGCGTCTTGATCGTAATGTCTCCTTGCTGGATATCAAATTCAGTGTTGAAGAGAAAAAAGACGGCACTCCAGTCATCAAGCTTTCCAGCACCCAGCCGATTAACGAACCCTTTCTGGATATGCTGGTTGAGTTGAACTGGGCGGCTGGCCGTCTGTTGCGCGAATATACCGTGCTGCTCGATCCCCCCGGTTTTTCTGCTACCCAGGCTTTTCAGCCAGTTGCCGCCCCGATGGTGAAGTCCGCATCGGCCCCGCTGGCCTCATCAGGCTTTGCTGCGCCTGCGGCGAGTGCTCGTGGCGATGCGGGGAAGACTGAGAGAAAACCGGCTGAATCAAGGCAGGGAGCGGTTGATGCTGGTAGCTATGGTCCGGTGAAAAAGGGTGAAACACTGACTGCGATTGCGTCCCAGTTGAAACCGGAAGGTTACAATCTGGAGCAGATGCTGGTGGCCCTGTACCAGTCCAATACGCAGGCATTCTCCGGCAAGAATATGCACCGGCTTAAGACCGGCCAGATTCTGCGTGTTCCGGATGAGCAGGAAATTGCATCCGTGGGGCGTGCCGAGGCCGGTCGTGAATTGAGAGCGCATACAGCAGACTGGAAGGCTTACCGTCAGAAGCTCGCGGCTGCCGTGGATGAAGCACCGGCTCCAAAAGGCGACGCACCAAAGCAGATGGCCGAGGGCAAAATTACCTCAGCGGTTGAGGATAAAGCGGCTCCGCCTCCTGTGACCAGCAAGGATGTGCTTAAAGTCACTAAAGGCGAAGCAGCTAGCGGCAAGGAAATGCAGTCACTGCAAAGCAAGGTGCAGTCACTGCAGGAAGAAACGATCGCCCGTGAAAAATCACTCAAGGAAGCGAATGATCGTATCGCCTCGCTGGAAAAAAATATCAAGGAAATGCAGCAGCTCATCGAGCTAAAAAACAAGAATCTGTCTGATCTGCAAAAGCAGGCTGAAGTAAAGCCTGAGCCCGCGCAGGCGGAAAAGCCGTCGGAGGCCCCAGCCAAACCAGTTGAACCCGTGGCTGCTCCAGCTGCTGAGCCTAAACCAGAGCCGGAAGCGTCTGTCGCTAAACCCGTGGTGGAGCCTGCCAAGCCCAAACCTGTAGTCGAGCCAGTGGCTGAGGCGGGTCTGCTGGATGGTTTGACCGATAATCCCTTGTTCATGGCCGGTGCTGCAGGCGCATTGGTATTGCTGGGTGGCGGTGCGCTGGTTGCAATTAACCGGCGGCGCAGGAAGAGTCTGTCCAGTTTCGAAGACAGTATTCTGACTGGCGGCGATCTCAAGGCTAATACGGTTTTTGGTGAAACAGCCGGTGGCGTGGTGGATACCGGCGACACTTCTTTCCTCACTGATTTCAGCCAGGCTGGTCTGGGCACGATTGATACCAACGATGTCGACCCGATTGCCGAGGCAGAGGTGTACATGGCGTACGGCCGCGATGCGCAGGCCGAAGAAATTCTCAAGGAGGCGATGGCAAAAGACTCCGGGCGCCATGAGATTCATCTCAAGCTGCTGGAAATCTATGCTGCCAGGAAAAATCTGATTGCATTCGAAACGCTTGCCGGTGAGCTGTATGCCGCAATTGGCGGTCAGGCCAGCCCATTGTGGGAGAAGGCCGCAGAGATGGGCCGTGCGCTAGATCCAAATAACCCGCTTTATGCTACGCATGAAGGTGGGGCGGTAAAAGCTGCGGTGCCTGAAAGTGCGGTTGCTGTGGCGCCTGTTGCTGCTGCGATGCTGGATCTGGATGGCGTCGATCTGAATGAGCCAACGCAGGGCCTGAACGAGGCTGATGAGGCTGCAGATGACTTATCTCCTGGCCTGGATTTTGGCGTGGATGATGCGCTTCCAGAGGAAGCCCCAGAGGAAACTCTGGATGAGGCCATGGCGGCTTCCGTTGCGATTGAAGAGCCAATTGAAGATGACGCCGGAGCGCTTGAATTCAATCTGGATGCTTATGCCGAGGAGCCGGCTCCAACGGTTGCTGCAGAAGCGCCCGCCTCCGGAAGTGAAGCGGATCAGGCGCTGGAGTTTGATCTGGGGGATCTGGTTTCTCCCCAGTCCGCGGGTGATATTGCCGAAGAAGAGCCGGTAATAGAGGCGGAAGCGAGTGAACTGGATGATCTGGTGGTACCTGCTGAAACAGCGGAAACGCATGAGGAAATCATTGCTGAAGAAATGCCGGATTTTTCTTTCGATCTTCCAGCGGCTGAGTCCGTATCTGAAGCGGAAGCCCCCGCGTCAACTGAAGTGGAAGAAGAGTCTATTGATTTTGGCGCAACGCCAGTTCCTGAAGAAGACCATCTTGATTTTAATTTCAACCTTGAGACTGAGTCGCCTGGTGTGGCAGAGGAACCAGCTTCATCCTTGATGCCAGAGCTGGATCTTTCCGGAATCAGCCTGGATCTTGAGGAGCCAGCCGTTGCGACAGACATGGCAGAGGCAGCAGCAGGCGAGAGCGGTGGTGCAGAAGTGGCCACCAAGCTTGATCTTGCACGTGCTTATGTAGAAATGGGCGATAAGGAAGGCGCTAAGGAAATTCTGGAAGAGGTGTTGAAAGAGGGGAGTTCGCAGCAGCAGGCTGATGCGAATCAGTTACTAGCGTCACTCTGAGGCAGGTTTCTGTAAAATGCCCTCCACGGTATGCCCGTGGGGGGCTTTTTATTTCTGGATTATGACTATTTCACATTTTCACCCTGCCACCAAGATTCTGCTTTGGCTCGGATTCGCGCTAGCAGTTCAAGGTTCAGGGACCGCCCTTCTGGGACTGCTCTCTGTCGTTGCGGTTGCGCTGTTGCTGGCCGGACGCAACCCAGAAGCGCTGCTCATGGTGCGTCGCGCCCGGTGGCTGCTGCTTTCGCTGCTGCTGGTCTATTCGTTTGCTACGCCGGGCGATGCCTTGTTCCCGGTGCTGGGGACGTTTAGCCCCTCGTTCCAGGGTATGCACGGGGGGGCAATACAGGCATGGCGCCTTCTTTTGCTGTTGCTCGCGCTGGGGTTGTTGATGCGATCCTGCCCGCGGGAGAGCCTGCTGAGTGGCCTTTATGTCCTGTTGCAGCCATTTCGGGCCGTTGGGCTCGATGCCGACAGGGTTGCTGTGCGTCTCTGGCTTACGCTTCAATATGCTGAACAGCAACCTCGGCGCAATGCCCGGGAATGGTGGAATGACCTGCGCACGGCGTTTGTCCCTGCTCCGGTTGTTGCCGCCGAAATTGCGCTCGAATTGCCTGGGTTTACATGGCGAGACATTCTGGTTCTGATGCTTTCTGGACTCTTTCTCGGGCTGGGTTTGTGGTGAAGATTGCGCTGGGCCTGGAGTACGATGGCCGTCATTTTTGCGGCTGGCAGAGCCAGCCTGAGCGTTGCGGCATACAGGATGCACTGGAGCATGCTCTGGCCAAAATTGCAGGTGGGCCGGTCCGGGTGCACGCAGCTGGCCGTACCGATACCGGCGTGCATGCGCTGGCTCAGGTCGTCCATTTTGAAACGGCGGCAACCCGCCCCGAGTCGGCCTGGGTGCGCGGTTGCAACGCATTGCTGCCGGACAGTATCAGCATATTGTGGGCACAGCAGGTGGCGGATGATTTTCATGCCCGGTTTTCCGCTCAGGGGCGCTGCTATCGCTACCTGTTGCTCAACCACCCGGTCCGTCCGGGCCTGTCTGCCGGAAAAGTGGGGTGGTTCCATGCGCCGCTCGATCTGGAATCCATGCACGAGGGGGCAAATTACCTGCTGGGTGAACATGATTTTTCCGCCTTCCGTGCTTCAAGTTGCCAGGCAAAATCTCCAGTCAGGAATTTGCGCCAGCTCACGGTAACGCGCCAGGGCGATATGCTGATATTCGACCTTGCTGCCAACGGTTTTCTTCATCACATGGTGCGCAACATCGTGGGTTGCCTGGTGTATGTGGGCAAGGGTAAATACCCCCCGGAATGGGTAGCCGAGCTGCTGCAGCATGCGGACCGAACACGTGCCGCGCCGACATTCTCTCCGGACGGACTGTATTTTTCGGGTGTGGATTACGACCCGAAATGGAATTTGCCCAAGTCGGGCCGGATGCTAGAATGCTTCCCCGCACCCGATCTGCAGAAGTAAGCCCATGACCCGCTCTAAAATCTGTGGCATTACCCGTATCGAAGATGGCATCGTTGCGGCACAGCAAGGCGCCGATGCGGTCGGCCTGGTTTTCTATCCGCCCAGCCCGCGCCATGTTTCACCTGCACAGGCTGCCGCCATTGCCGCTGAATTGCCGCCATTTGTCACAACCGTGGGCCTGTTCGTCAATCCGGCCGCGGCCGAAGTCGAGTCGGTGCTGCGTGCGCTGCGTCTGGATATGCTGCAATTTCATGGCGATGAAACCCCCGAATTCTGTGGCAGTTTTGGCGTGCCCTATCTCAAGGCGGTGCGCGTCAAACCCGGGGTGGATTTGGTACAATACGCAATTCGTTTCCGTGGTGCCAGGGGCCTGCTGCTGGATGCCTTTGTCGAAGGCAAGGCCGGGGGCACCGGAGAATCCTTCGACTGGGGACTGATTCCGGAGGCTTTGCCGTTGCCTGTAATTCTTTCTGGCGGCCTTGATCCGGCCAATGTCAGCGCTGCCATCGAACGGGTCAGGCCCTGGGCAGTGGATGTATCGAGTGGCGTCGAGGCCAGCAAAGGCATCAAGGATGCGGCCAGAATTGCCGCGTTCATGCGGGAAGTACGCAAGGAGTGTAGATAAGTGCAAATGTATGATCTGCCGGACCAGCAAGGTCATTTCGGCACCTATGGCGGCATTTTTGTCGCTGAAACCCTGATCGAGGCGCTGGATGAACTGCGCATTGCCTATGAGCAGTGTCGCAATGATCCGGAATTCCAGGCCGAGTTCGTGCGCGAACTGAAACACTATGTCGGACGCCCCAGCCCCATTTATCATGCCAGCCGCTGGTCGGAGCATCTGGGCGGGGCGCAGATCTATCTCAAGCGCGAAGATCTCAACCACACCGGCGCCCACAAGATCAACAACACCATCGGCCAGGCGCTGCTGGCCCGGCGCATGGGCAAGAAGCGCGTCATCGCCGAGACCGGCGCGGGCCAGCACGGCGTGGCTTCCGCCACGGTGGCGGCACGCTATGGTCTGGAATGTGTGGTGTACATGGGCAGCGAGGATATCAAGCGTCAGGCGCCCAACGTTTATCGCATGAAGCTGCTGGGCGCCACGGTGGTGCCGGTCGAGTCGGGTTCGAAAACGCTCAAGGATGCCCTGAACGAGGCCATGCGCGACTGGGTCACCAATGTCGAAAATACTTTCTACATCCTTGGCACGGCGGCTGGCCCACACCCCTATCCCATGCTGGTACGCGATTTCCAGTGTGTGATCGGCGAAGAAGCCAAAGTACAGATGCCGGAAATGATTGGCCGCCAGCCGGATGCGGTCATCGCCTGCGTCGGCGGCGGTTCCAACGCCATCGGGATTTTCTACCCCTATGTTCCGGTGGATGGCGTCAAGCTGATCGGCGTCGAGGCTGCGGGCCTGGGGCTTGAGCAGCGGCAAGCATGCTGCGCCGCTCAACGCCGGCAAGGTGGGTGTGCTGCACGGCGCGCGCCAGTACCTGATGCAGGATGCCAACGGCCAGATCACCGAAACCCATTCCATTTCCGCCGGTCTGGATTACCCCGGCGTGGGCCCGGAGCACTGCTGGCTCAAGGATAGCGGACGTGCCGAATATGTCGCAGTGACTGACGATGAAGCCTTGCGCGCCTTCCATGACTTGTGCCGCTTCGAAGGCATCATCCCGGCCCTGGAATCGAGCCACGCCCTGGCCTATGCCGCCAAACTGGCGCCAACACTCCCCAAGGACAAGGTGCTGCTGGTCAATCTGTCCGGCCGTGGCGACAAGGATATGAACACGGTGGCAGAGTTGTCGGGTATCAAGTTTTAACAACGGAATTTTCATGTCACGCATAGCAGCTACTTTCAAGACTCTTCAAGGTCAGGCTAAAAAAGCCCTGATCCCCTTCATCACCGCCGGTGATCCTTCTCCTGCCCATACGGTGCCTCTGATGCACAAGCTGGTCGAGGCGGGTGCGGATATTCTCGAGCTGGGTGTGCCGTTTTCCGACCCCATGGCGGATGGGCCCACCATCCAGCGCGCCAGCGAGCGTGCGCTGAAGCATGGCGTCGGGCTCAGGGATGTCCTGGCAATGGTGGCCGAATTTCGCAAAACCAACCCGGCGACTCCGGTGGTGCTGATGGGCTATGCCAATCCGATCGAGGCCATGGGCTATGAACAGTTCGCACGGGAGGCTGGCGATGCGGGTGTGGATGGCGTATTGACGGTGGATTACCCGCCGGAAGAATGTGCCGGGCTGGCTGCCGCCTTGCAGCAGCGCGATATCGACATGATTTTCCTGCTTTCGCCCACCACGCCCGACAAGCGTTTCCAGTTGGTGGCAAAGCTTGCACGGGGCTTTATTTACTATGTTTCACTCAAAGGTGTGACGGGCTCGGCAAATCTGGATTTGCAGGAAGTCGGTCGCAAGATCCCGCTTATCCAGGCTGCGGCCAGCCTGCCGGTCGGCGTCGGATTTGGTATCCGTGATGGCGAAACCGCCAGAGCGGTGGCCCAGTTTGCCGATGCAGTGGTGATTGGCAGCCGTATCGTGCAGGAAATCGAAAATTCACCGGCAGATGCCGTGGCGCAAAACGTATTTACTCTGGTCAAGGGTATCCGTACTGCCATGGATGCCAAGTAATCTGCTGCCTGCTTTAAGTTGTTATGCGTAGTGCTGACATCTGAACACGGATAGCCAATAGCAAAAAGGATAAATCATGAGCTGGTTCGAGAAACTTCTGCCCCCCAAGATCAAGCGCAAGATCAGCAGCGAGAACAAGAAATCCGTACCCGAAGGGCTGTGGAGCAAATGCCCGACCTGCGAATCGGTGCTGTACCGGACTGATCTGGAAAAGAACCTTGAGGTATGTCCGAAATGCGGCCATCACTATCGTATTTCTGCCCGCACCAGGCTGCATTTTCTGCTGGATGCCGAAGGGCGCCAGGAAATCGGCGCCAGCGTGATCCCGGTCGATACCCTGAAATTCAAGGACAGCAAGCGTTATACCGAGCGCCTTACGGATGCCAAGCGGGATACCGGAGAGACGGATGCGCTGGTGGTGATGCAGGGCAGCGTCAAGAATGTTCCTCTTGTTGCGGCTGCTTTTGAATTCAAATTCATGGGTGGCTCCATGGGCTCGGTGGTGGGCGAGCGTTTCGTCCGTGGTGTGGATGTGTGCCTGGAAAAGCAATTGCCCTTCATATGCATCTCTGCCAGCGGCGGTGCGCGCATGCAGGAAGGCCTGCTGTCCCTGATGCAAATGGCCAAGACCAGTGCGGCGCTGGCCAGACTGGGCGATGCCGGTCTGCCGTTCATTTCAATTCTCACCGATCCCACCATGGGGGGCGTGTCGGCCAGTTTTGCCATGCTTGGCGACATCATCGTGGCCGAGCCCAATGCGCTGATCGGCTTTGCCGGGCCGCGCGTGATCGAGCAAACGGTGCGCGAAACCTTGCCTGATGGCTTCCAGCGTGCCGAATTCCTGGTCGAGCATGGCGCTGTGGACCTGATTGTCGACCGCCGCCAGATGCGCGACCGGCTTGCCAGTCTGCTCACCATGATGTCGCGGATGCCTGTTGCGGCCTGAGCCGGGTGATAAGCGAGGCCATGTCTGACCTGTCTGTAGGTATGCCTCAATCCGAAGATGCCAGCCCGGAGCGTTCATTGCCCGGGTGGTTGGCGTATCTTGAGCAATTGCATCCGAAAACCATCGAGTTGGGGCTGGAGCGCGTCAGTCAGGTCAGGCAACGCTTGCAACTCCAGCCTTTATTCCCAGTCATTACCGTGGGAGGAACCAACGGCAAGGGTTCTACCTGCGCCATGCTCGAAGCTGTTCTGGCTTCAGCCGGTTACAAAACGGGTCTTTATACATCCCCGCATCTGCTGCGTTACAACGAGCGCGTGCGAATTGCAGCACAGGAAAGTGGTGACCAGGCGCTATGCGAAGCCTTTGCCGCAATCGAAGGTGTGCGCGGCGATATTTCGCTGAGTTATTTCGAGTTCGGCACGCTGGCCGCCATGTGGATTTTCCAGCAGCAACAGGTCGATGTGGCTATTCTGGAAGTGGGTCTGGGCGGGCGGCTCGATGCAGTGAATACCTTTGATGCTGACTGCGCCATTGTGACCAGTGTGGATCTTGATCACATGGATTATCTGGGCGATAACCGGGAAAGCATCGGCTGGGAAAAAGCCGGTATTTTCCGGGCCGGGAGGCCTGCCATATGCGCGGACTCCAGCCCACCGCAGCGTCTGCTCGATCATGCCGCACAAATTGGCGCTGATCTGAAAGTCATCGGCAAGGATTTTGTCGCGCATCCCGGGTCTTCGCAGTGGCAGTTCGCAAGCCATGAGGGTTGGCATCTGAGCCTGCCGTTTCCAGCCTTGCGCGGGGCTTTTCAGCTGGATAACGCCAGCGCCTGCATTGCCGGGCTGGAAGCGCTCAGGGAGAGGCTCCCCGTGACGCCTGACGACATTCGCCGCGGCCTGCTGGAGGCGACGGTCCCAGGGCGCTTTCAGGTGCTGCCGGGGCGGCCCGTCTTGATTCTTGACGTGGCCCACAACCCGCATGCAGCAAGGGCGCTGGCGGCCAATTTGCGCCAGATGGCGCGGGGCGGCAGGACGATTGCGATCTTTGCCATGCTGGCCGACAAGGATATCAGCGGAGTGGTCGCGCAGATGAAGGACGTGGTCGATCTTTGGCTGGTGTCCGGGATCAATCAACCACGCGGAATGGACGCGAGCACTTGCGCTGCGCATGTCTCCGGTTTTCCATATGAAGTGTTCCCGGATATTGCTGCAGCGTATCGCCATGCCTGCCAAATTGCGGGTGAAGATGATAGAATCGTGGCCTTCGGTTCATTCCACACCGTAGCTGAAGTCATGCAACAACGTATGCCTATTTGTTCATAAACGAGTGCTAAGACTGAATGGCAAACCAGCCTTCCCCTACCGTTGAAGAAATTCAACTTCGCAAGCGTGCCCGCCGTCGTCTGATCGGCGCGATCACGCTGGTTGTCCTGATGGTCACGGTGCTCCCCATGGTGCTCGATGACGAGCCTAAGCCAGTGGGGCAGGACATCGCCATCACCATTCCATCCCCGCAGGATACGGACGCCCCTTTCAAGGCGGCACCTGCCCCCGTACAAACCAGCCCAGCCCCTGTGGCGGACTTGCCGCCTGTTAATTCCGCTGCCAAGCCTGAAAAGCCTGTTGCAGAAGAGAAAAAAATGGCTGAACCCAAGCCCAAGCCGGCCCCTGCCATAAAAGAAGTGAAGCCCGTAGAAAAGCCTCCTGCACCTGCCGAAAAAACCAAAGTGGTCGAGCCTCAGCATGGCGGCAACAGCTACGTGGTTCTGCTCGGTGCGTTTCAGGGTGAGGCCAATGCCAGGCAGCGGCAGGCCAGGCTGAAAGAGCTCGGTGTCAAGTTTTACGTGGAAAAAATCAAATCACCTGCGGGCGAGAAAACAGCGGTTCGCGCCGGACCCTACCCCAGCCGCCAGGATGCAGAGCATGCGCTGGTCAAGCTCAAGGCGGCTGGCATCCAGGACGGTATGGTGGCAGAGAAAAAATGATTTTTCCTTAAAGCTGAATGACAGTTTTCGATTACACGGTTTTGCTGGTTGTCGGGCTTTCCATCCTGTTGAGCGTAATGCGCGGCGCGGTGCGTGAAGTCCTCGCACTGGCTTCCTGGGTGGCGGCCTTTCTGGTGGCCAATACCTACGGCGTGTGGCTGGCAGCGCAGTTGCCGGAAGCGATTCCGGGCGAGCCTTTGAAACTGCTGGCGGCGTTTGTCATTCTGTTTCTGGTCATATTGCTATTGATGAGTTTGTTTGCCATTGCATTGTCGGAACTGGTCAAGACCGTGGGGCTGGGTACTTTCGATCGCGGACTCGGCGCATTTTTTGGATTTGCGCGCGGCGTGCTGATCGTGATGGTGCTGGTGCTGCTGTCCGGACTGACTTCCCTGCCACGCCAGCAGTTCTGGCGCGATGCAATGTTCAGTGCGCCACTGGAAGCATTGACCCTGAAGGCCAGGGTCTGGCTGCCGGATGATTTTGCCAAACGGCTCAGTTACGAATAACTCCTGAAATAGGCTCCAAACCATGTGCGGAATTCTCGGTATAGTCGCTAAAACCCAGGTCAACCAGCTGCTTTACGATGGCCTGCTGGTGTTGCAGCATCGCGGCCAGGATGCTGCGGGTATCGTGACCAGCGACGGCAGCACATTTCACATGCACAAGGCCAATGGCCTGGTCGCGGATGTCTTCCGCACCCGCAACATGCGCTCCCTGCTGGGGAACATGGGGATTGCCCACGTGCGCTACCCTACCGCCGGTGATGCATTTTCGTCTGCGGAAGCCCAGCCTTTCTACGTCAATTCTCCCTTTGGCATCGTGCTGGCGCACAACGGCAACCTGACCAATGCGGACCAGTTGCGCCAGGACCTCTACCGCCTCGATCTGCGCCATATCAACACCACTTCCGATTCGGAAGTGCTGCTCAATGTGCTGGCGCATGAACTGCATGCCAGCACCTACAAGGATCAGCTGGACCCTGAAGCCATTTTCAAGGCGGTGGCCGGGGTGCATCGCCGCTGCAAGGGGGCTTATGCCGTGGTGGCGATGATTTCCGGCTATGGACTGGTGGCCTTTCGCGACCCGCACGGCATCCGTCCGCTGGTGGTGGGCCGTTCCGAAACGGAAAATGGCCCGGAATATCTGGTGGCCTCCGAAAGCGTCGCCCTGGATGTGCTGGGCTACAGGCTGGTTCGGGATGTTGAGCCTGGCGAGGCCATTCTGATCGATGAAAGCGGCAACTTTTTCAGCCAGCAGTGTGCAGAATCCAGCACGCTCAACCCCTGCATCTTCGAGTATGTCTATCTGGCGCGTCCGGATTCGGTCATCGACGGTATTTCGGTGTATGAAACCCGCCTGCGCATGGGCGTCAGCCTGGCAGATAAAATCAGGAACCAGTTTGGCGAGCTGGATATCGACGTGGTGATCCCCATTCCGGACACCAGCCGGCCCAGCGCCCTGCAACTGGCGAATCACCTCAATGTGCCTTACCGCGAAGGGTTTATCAAGAACCGCTATATCGGCCGCACTTTCATCATGCCGGGCCAGTCGCTGCGCAAGAAGTCGGTGCGCCAGAAGCTCAACGCGATCGGTATCGAATTCCAGGGCAAGAACGTGCTGCTGGTGGACGATTCCATCGTGCGCGGCACCACCAGCAAGCAGATCGTGCAGATGGCGCGCGAAGCCGGTGCGAACAAGGTGTATTTCGCTTCTGCTGCGCCGCCGGTACGCTTTCCCAATGTCTACGGCATCGACATGCCCACCCGCGCCGAATTGCTGGCTACCGGCCGCACGGATGAAGAAATTGCACAGGAAATTGGTGCCGATGCGGTGATCTATCAGGATATCGATGCGCTGGTCGAGGACGTGCGCGCAGCGCGCAAGGCCATTACTCACTTCGACACTTCCTGCTTCAATGGCGAATACATCACTGGCGACATCACGCCGGAATACCTCGCCGAGATCGAGGCCGCGCGCGGCAGGCCCAAAGCGCCCGGAGCCGGTCTGGCCAATCGTCAGCTCGATCTGAACCTGAACGAGGAAGATTGAGCGGAGGGCGGTTTTCGCGCGCTTCCTCCATTCTTGACATCCGAATCCGAGCGGCGTAGCTTCCGAAGTGCGCCGATTTGAGAGACAGCTTGCGGGCGCATGATAAATGCGGCTAAAGCGTGGCAGACCCGTCCGCGCCAGTGAACGGGTTTTTTATTGCCCCGCTATGTTCTCGATTCTTCATTACGGGGATACCTACCATGAACGACGATTTTGATCTTGAAACCCTGGCCGTCCGGGCCGGGACCCAGCGCAGCCAGTTCAACGAACATTCCGAAGCCATGTTCCTCACTTCCAGCTTCGTGTTCGAGAATGCGGCGCAGGCCGCTGCGCGCTTTGGCGGGCAGGAGCCGGGCAATATCTATTCACGCTTCACCAACCCGACCGTGACCATGCTGCAGGATCGGCTGGCGGCGCTGGAAGGCGCGGAATTCTGCGTCGCCACCTCCAGCGGCATGTCCGCCATCCTGGCCTGCGTAATGGGCCTGCTTTCCGCCGGTGACCATATCGTCGCCTCGCGCAGCATCTTCGGCACCACGGTGCAGCTGTTCGGCAATATTCTCAAGCGCTTCGGGGTGGAAACCACCTTCGTGCCGCTGGCCGACCCCGCTGCCTGGCAGCAGGCGGTGCAGCCCAACACCCGGCTGTTCTTCGTCGAGACGCCTTCCAATCCGCTCACGGAAGTGTGCGACATCGCCGAGCTGGCCGATATTGCGCACAAGGCAGGCGCCTGGCTGGCGGTGGACAACTGTTTCTGTACGCCGATGCTGCAGCGTCCGCTCGATCTGGGCGCGGATATCGTGATCCACTCCGCGACCAAATACCTCGATGGTCAGGGCCGCGTGCTCGGCGGCGCGGTGCTGGGCAGCAGGCAGCTCATGGAGGGGGTGTACGGCTTCCTGCGCACCGCCGGTCCGACGCTTTCCGCCTTCAATGCCTGGGTGATTCTCAAGGGGCTCGAAACCCTGAAGATCCGCATGGATGCGCATTCCCGCAATGCGCTGGAACTGGCTAGCTGGCTGGAAGCCCAACCCTGGGTAGAGCGTGTGTACTATCCGGGGCTGCCTTCGCATACCCAGCACGCGCTGGCGATGAAGCAGCAGAAGACCGGCGGCGGCATCGTGGCCTTCGACGTCAGGGGCGGCAAGGATGCGGCGTGGCGCCTGGTGGATGCGACCCGCATGGTTTCGATTACCGCCAACCTGGGCGACACCAAAACCACCATCACGCACCCCGCGAGCACCACCCATAGCCGGGTCACGGCGGAGGCGCGCGCTGCAGCGGGGATCGGCGATGGTCTGTTGCGTGTGGCAGTGGGGCTGGAATCGGTTGAAGATATCAAGGCCGATCTGGCGCGAGGTTTGCAGCACCAGGCGTAATGCCTGTCTGGCCCGGTTGTAATGACCGAATGGGGGGATGTAGCCATGACTAACGCACTTCGCTTTTTCTTTCTGGCCTGTTCTTTCTGGCTGTTCATATCCCCTGCGCATGCTTCGCGGGAAGCACCGCTTGCCGCCGGCATGGTCAATCCCGGATACGAGGAGCATCCTGCCTGGTTCCGGGAATCATTCCTGGATTTGCGCGACGATGTGAAGGAAGCGCAAGGCCAGAAACGCCGGGTCATGCTGTATTTCTACCAGGATGGCTGCCCCTACTGCAAAAAGCTCCTGCAGGATAATTTTGGCCAGCGCGCCATCGCGGACAAGACGCGCCGTTATTTCGACGTGATTGCGCTCAATATCTGGGGCGACCGGGAAGTGACGGGCATGGATGGCAGGACGGTCACAGAAAAGGAGTTTGCCCGGCAGATGCGGGTGATGTTCACGCCCACCCTGCTCGCCCTGAATGAAAAGGGTGAAGCGATCTTGCGCATCAATGGCTACTATGCCCCGCACCAGTTCTCTGCGGCGCTGGACTATGCCGGGCAGGGGAAGGAAAGCGGCGGCTCGTTCCGGGAATATTTTGCCGGGATATCGGCGCCGCCTGCCAGCGGGAAGCTCCATGCCAGCGCACGCTTTATTCAGCCCCCGCTGGCGTTTGATGCCGCGCTGAAACGCGAAAAAAAGCCTCTATTGGTATTATTTGAACAGAAAGCCTGCCTGGCCTGCGACGAGCTGCACCTGGATATCTTCAAGCGCAAGGAAAGCCGCCCCTTGCTGGATGCGCTGCAAATCGCCCAGCTGGATATGTGGAGCGACACCCCGCTGACCACGCCGGATGGCCGGAAAACCACTGCGCGCGCATGGGCGCGGCAACTCAATATCGGCTATGCGCCCAGCATGGTGTTTTTCGACGCAACGGGCAAGGAAGTGTTTCGCACCGAGGCCATGCTCAGGGCCTTTCACGTCCAGTCTGCACTTGATTATGCCGGTAGCGGCGCATACCGGAAATATCCGGAATTCCAGCGCTACGTCGATATGCGGGCTGATGCTCTGCGGGCCAGGGGAATCATCGTCGATCTGATGAAATAAGCATTCAGCCCGAATCCAGCGTTTGTCGATGGCGAGACAGGACTGGATGGATCGTGCTTGCAGCGCCTTCCCGCATTGCGGACAATGGGACGATTATTCCAAGGGAGAACAGAATGACCAAGTACATCGGCATCCTCACCGCTGGCGGTGACAGTCCAGGGCTGAATGCGGCTATTCGTGGCGTCGGAAAAACTGTGATCAACCATTACGGCATGCAGATCATCGGGTTCCGGGACGGTTTTCGCGGCTTGATGGAGAACCGTACCATGCGCCTGGATGGGGGAGAGCTGTCCGGCATCCTCACCCGTGGCGGCACCATTCTCGGCACCAGCCGCGACAAGCCTCACCGCATGCCGGTGGGGGACAAGACGCTCGATATGACGGACGTGATTGCCGGGCACTACCATGACAGGCATCTCGATGCGCTGGTGTGCCTGGGCGGTGGCGGTACGCAGAAAAATGCCAGGCGGCTCATGGAAAAGGGGCTGAATGTCATTACCCTGCCCAAGACCATCGATAACGATGTCGCCAAGACCGACACCACCTTCGGTTTCGACACCGCGCTGGGCATCGCCACCGAGGCGATTGACCGCCTTCACAGCACCGCGCACAGCCATCATCGCATCATCGTGGTGGAGATCATGGGCCACAAGGCAGGCTGGCTGGCGCTGGGGGCCGGCATTGCGGGCGGAGCGGACGTGATCCTGATCCCGGAAATTCCTTATGAAGTCGAAAGCGTGGCCGCAGCGATCCGGGAACGCAGCCGCAACGGCAAGCCCTTCAGCATCGTGGCCGTGGCGGAAGGAGCGATTTCGCGCCAGGATTTCGAGGCTCAGCTTGCAGCCAAAGAAAAGCGAATTAAAGGCGAAAAGAAGCCGATGTCTGAAATACAGTATGCCGATCACACGCTGCGACTGGCTAAAAAGCTCGAGCATTTGACCGGGCTGGAGGCTCGCGTCACCATCCTCGGGCATTTGCAGCGCGGCGGCACGCCATCCGCGGCGGATCGCCTGCTGGCGACGCGCCTGGGCACTGCCTGTGCCGACCTGATCGATCAGGGGCGTTATGGCGTCATGGTGGCGGCCAAAGGGGATAGCACTCGCGCGGTCAAGCTCGAGAAAGTGGCGGGGAAAATCAAAACGGTGCCGCCTGACCATCCGTGGGTGGAGAGTGCGCGCCGCGTTGGTACCAATCTGGGGGACTGAAGATACACGCAATTACTGGCGTCATAACTTCAATAAGGGGAAGAGAATGGATGGAGAAAATCGCGGCGCTTCGAAACCGGTTCCGGATAACCTGAGGGATGCACTGAATGAGTTGCAGATCATGGCGTTGCGCCGGATTGAGAATTTTGGCTGGGAACTGCGCTTTGTGCGCCGCTCAGGTCTACAGAATCCCATTCCCGTGGTATCCAATACCGAAGGCACAACCATAGGCGTGCTGGAGGAAGATGGCCGGGTCAACCTTGAGCATGAGGTCAGACTGCGCGGCTAATTTTTACTATAGAGATGGAGCCAACAAAATGAGCAAAACAGCAGCCCGTTCCAGCAATCCTGAATTCGATAGCCTGGTGCCCAGCATCCCCTTTAACCGTCGCGCCTTTGTCATCACGATGCTGGGCGCGGGCTTTGCCCTTGCGACGCAGCCGGTGATGGCGGAAACCGTGATCAAGACCGGCACCGATGGCCTGCTCGCGGGTGAAGTCAAGGTGCCCGTCAGTGATGGAGACATGGTCGCCTACCGGGCGCAGCCGGATAAAGGCGGGAATTTCCCGGTAATCCTGGTGGTGTCCGAGATCTTCGGGGTGCATGAGCATATCGCTGATGTCTGCCGGCGCCTGGCCAAACTCGGCTACCTGGCCATTGCTCCTGAGCTGTTTGCACGCCAGGGCGATCCGCGCAAGATCAGCAGCATTCAGGAAATTATCGATACCATCGTGTCCAGAACACCGGATGCGCAAGTCATGGCCGACCTCGATGCCTGCGAAGCCTGGGCCAGGGCCCATGGCGGCGATGTGTCGCGCATGGCGATTACCGGCTTCTGCTGGGGTGGACGCATTACCTGGCTCTACGCGGCCCATAACCCGCGCCTCAAGGCGGGGGTGGCATGGTACGGCCGGATTGACGGCGAAATGAGCGAACGCACGCCGCAATACCCGCTTGATCTGGCTGCGCAGATGAAAGCGCCGGTGCTGGGGCTGTATGGCGGCCAGGATCAGGGGATTCCGCTGGACGATGTGGAAGCCATGCGTGCAGCCATCCAGAAGGCAGGCGGCAAGTCCGAGATTCATGTCTATGCGGATGCGCCCCATGCCTTCCACGCCGATTATCGCCCCAGCTATCGTAAAGAAGCGGCAGAGGACGGCTGGAAGCGCATGCAGGCATGGCTGAAGAAGAACGGGGTGTAATGCCGGGCTTGAGGGGCGCGCCTGTCTTTCTGGCTACGCGGGCCCCGCATCCAGGTTCTGTGCCCAGACCAGTGCATCGATGTGGTTGATATTCACCCGGTCGACATCCAGATTCAGCAAGCGGGATAAGTGAGCAATTTTTTTGGCGTCGAATTCCTCACAGGCAATCGCCAGCTCCAGATAAGGCGCAAACGGGCCTTCGCGTGCAATCAGGGCCTGCGTTACGGCTTCCGGCAGTTTCAGGCTTTTCAGCGCCTGGTCCATCGGGGTCCGCAATAGCACATCCAGCAACGAAAACATGCCGGTCACGAAAAGATCGTCTTTCTTTGCCGCGCCCATCTGATCGGTGCCGAGCAGTTCCGTCAGGCGCGCCCGGACCAGGGCGTTTTCCATCAGTGCGGCGTCCAGTTCTTCCACGTTGCCGCTGACAAACAGCAGCAGGGTCAGCCAGCGGTAAAGCTGCTGCTGGCCAAGAATCAGCAGCGCCTGTTCAAGCGTATCCGCCGGTTTTGACAGCCCGCCCGCCGGAGAATTGATGTAGCGTAAAATCTTGTAGGATAAAACCGGGTCCTGCCTGAATAAAGCGGCTATTTCGGCAATTTCTGCATTGCGCCGGACCTGATTCATGATCTCCAGCACTTTCAGCCTGCCGGTGTCCGTGCGCGGCTTCTCCCATTTTTCCCTGCGGGTGACAAATCCGCCCTGGAAAAATGCAAACGGCAGTTTCTTGCATACCTGCAGCATTTCAAGCGAATCAATATCGTGAGCTACCAGTTTCTTGGAGAATGCGTTACGGCTGATCGCATTGACTTCGGTCGTGATGTCCGGCAGAGGCCGGCTGGCAACGTCAACCAGTACGTATTCGGCAAGGTCCAGGAAGGGCTGTATTTCCGGTTGTTCAACATAGTTCGAGAGGCCGATCTGAAACCCAAGATCCCGCAGTTCCTTCATTTTTGGCAGGATAGTCTGCGCGCTCTTGTTCCGGTCAGCCGTGAATTCTTCAGAACAATCGAACACCAGCACCGTATTGGAGAATGGCAGCTGCTCGATCAGGGCGCTTTCCAGGGAACAAACAGACACGGGAATAAATGCAATGCGATGCCCAAGCAGGCGGTCAATGTCCATTTTCAGGACATTGCGGATCAACACCTCATCATAGAGGCGGTGAATGATATCGGTTGAATGGCGAACCCGCTTGCGTTTAGCCTCATTCAGCCGGAATTCATATCCGACCACACGTTGATCAAGGTTAAGTACAGCTTCGCGGCATACCAGCGAGCTGCTTGTTTCATTGCCGGTATCGTCCCCAACTGGCGCTGAAGCTGCAGGGGCTTGTCCTGCAATAGGGGCTAGCTGGTTGAGTTGCTGGAATGCGGCATCCTGCCCAGAGGGAGGCGATGTTTTATCCGCCTTGTGCCCGCCGTTCTCTTCCTTCCCCATGAGTAATTGACGCAATCGATCGAACAAGGCGCACTCCTTTGTGTTCAGCAGGGATATTTTATAAGTTAACGCATATCCTTGCCGGTTTTTGTAGGGCAGCCTTTCCGGGCGCCGCTAGCAAGTGTGCGTTGTATTTTGTTAACCTACAACCATACTCAGGTATTGTTGTCGAATAACTGGAGAAAATTAATCCAGGGCCGTTTCATCAGGAGAATCATCATGGACAAAGAACTTTCACTTGAATTGACTGCAAAAACCTGTAAACCCTGCGAGGGCGGTGTTCCTCCACTGCAACAGGCAGAAATCGAGCGGATGCTGAAGTCCCTGTTCGGATGGGAACTTGTTGGCAAGGAAATTGCCAGGACTTTCATTTTCAAGGATTACTACGAAACCATGGCTTTCGTAAATGCCACTGCCTGGATATCGCATCGGGAAGATCACCATCCCGATCTGGAAATCGGCTACAACCGGTGCCGTGTGCGCTATTCCACCCATGCGATCGGCGGGCTGTCGGAGAACGATTTTATCTGCGCCGCAAAGATCGACGGTCTGTTCGAAGTGTGAGCGTGCCGCATGAGCGCCAGCAGAACTGAACGCGATAGCCTGGGCGCTGTACTGGTTCCTGAAGACCGCTTGTGGGGCGCACAGACACAGCGGGCGATCGGGCATTTCAGCATCTCGTCCGAGCGCATGGCGCCTGAATTTATCATGGCGCTTGCCGCGGTCAAGCGTGCCTGCGCCAGTGTCAACCGCGATCTGGGCCGGCTGGAGGCGAATAAAGCCGCCGCCATCATGCAGGCCGCCGACGAAGTGCTTGCAGGCCGCCATATGCCGGAATTCCCGCTCATGGTCTGGCAGTCGGGCTCGGGAACCCAGAGCAACATGAATCTCAACGAGGTGCTCGCCAATCGCGCCTCGGAACTGCTCGGCGGCGTCCGGGGCGAAACCCGGCTGGTGCATCCCAACGACGACGTCAACCTCGGCCAGTCTTCCAACGATATTTTTCCCAGCGCCATGCATGTAGCCGCAAGCACTGGCATCGCGCAGCAACTGCTGCCGGCGCTGCGACGCCTGCGGGCAACGCTGGATAAGCGCTCAGCGGTATTCGCCGACATCGTCAAGATCGGGCGCACGCATCTTCAGGACGCGGTTCCCCTGACCCTGGGTCAGGAATTCTCGGCCTATGTGGCGCAACTGGATTACGCGGATTCACTGATCAGTGCCGCGCAACCGGCATTGTTCGAGCTGGCGGCTGGCGGCACCGCCGTGGGCACCGGGCTCAATGCGCCATCCGCCTTCGGCCCGCTGGTCGCGGCGGAGCTGGCCCGCTGCAGCGGACTGCCATTCTGCAGCGCCAGCAACAAGTTTGCGGCGCTGGCGGCACATGACGGGCTGGTGGCTGGCCATGGCGCTTTCAAAACCCTCGCCACTGCCCTCATGAAAATCGCCAATGATGTGCGCTGGCTGGCATCCGGGCCCAGATCCGGGCTGGGGGAAATTTCCATTCCCGCGAACGAGCCGGGCAGCTCGATCATGCCGGGCAAGATGAATCCCAGCCAGTGCGAAGCGCTGTTCATGTTGTGCTGTCAGGTTCTCGGCAACGATGTTGCCATTAACATCGGCGGCGCCTCCGGCAACTTCGAGCTGAATGCGTGCAAGCCTCTCATCGCCCACAATTTTCTGCAAAGCCTGCGGCTGCTCGCCGACGGCATGAACAGTTTCGAGCAATATTGCGCACGCGGCATTGAGGCCAACCGGGAACGGATCGAAACGCTGCTGCAGCAATCCCTGATGCTGGCGACGGCTTTGACTCCGCACATCGGCTACGACCGGGCTGCCGGAATTGCCGGGCGGGCGCAGCGGGAGGGCACTACCCTGAAACAGGCGGCTCTGGCGTCGGGCCATGTCTCGGAGGCCGAGTTTGATGAATGGGTTCAGGCGGCGGCAATGAGCCGCCCGGAAAAAATCTGATCCGGTTGCCCCGGGTGTGCGGGCTTCAGCGGAGTGAGCGAGTCCTTCCGTGAACGTAATGAATCGAATGATGCCTAAACAAGACCCATCCCTGCGCGTTAATCCGGCCCCCGGATGCGGCATTTTCAACCAGCGCGGGGTTGATGATATGGCCGCAGCGGCAGCCGTATCCTTGATACAAGGAGAGAAATCATGAGCATCGTAGACTTTATGATTCACCTGAAACCCGAACTCCCTCCGGATGAGCGAATTCAACTCGAATCCGAGATTTGTGATCTGGACGGCGTGATGACAGCCTGTTTCAGCGCAAGACATCCCCATATGATGGAGATTACATACGATCCTGATGTCGTCACTTCGAGCGTGGTGATGGAGTGCGTCATCCAGCGCGGCATCGTGGCGGAAAAAGTGGGTTTGTGATCTGGCTACCCCACCATCACCAGTCTTGACTCTGCCCGCCGGTCTTCACGCGGCGGGTAGGGGATGCATCCCACCTCGTTTCCCTTGTCGTTGCGGTAGATCAGTTCCCTGGTGTTCCAGTCGTATTCCGGATGGCGCGGGTCGTTCCACTGGTTCAGGAAGTGCATGTAGAAAGCCGAGAACAGGCCTTGTGCGGGCTTGTCCTTGCGCAAGGCGAAGACGTATTCCGGCTGGTTTTTCAACGCCTGCCCGTCGTGGCAATACTGCACCCAGACATATTCCCCTGTAACGATCAGATTCCAGAAAGGTTGCTGCTCGTAAAACTTGAGCGTGACCTTCTTGCCTCCGGCGGCAAGCGCAGCCAGGCGTTCGATGGTGGCTTCCGTCTCCTGACGATAGCTGGCGATGGATTCTTCTTTACCCAGTGACTGCGCGCGGCGCTTTGCTCCGGCGCCGTAAGGGTTCATCAGCATCACCCGCAGTTCGTAGCTATCGTCGATGAAACGATGCAGGTCGCGGCCTTCCGAAACGAAGGTGTCATATCCGGTGGTGGACATGACCGAAACATCCCGTATGCCGCTGATCCTGTTGCGCAGCTCCCGGCCGCTCCAGCGCGAAAGCCAGTTGTCGCCTTCGCGCACATGCACCAGCGAGGCGATGCGATTCATGCGCAGGCTGCGCCGCCCCTCCTTGGCAACCAGAACCAGATTGAGCAGCAGCACGAGAACGCCGGCAAAACCGATTTCGCTAGTCAGCAGCAGGTGCGAATTTCCTTCCACCCGGGGCCACCAGGAAAACAGAATGTACTCCGCTACCGTCGGCAGTGAAAATGCGATGCCCACTGCCAGGAGCGTCACTGCGGCGTGGCTGGCGATGTGTTTCAGGGTATGGGAAAAACTGGGGAAGTGCATGTTGTGATTCATGATCGAATCTCCTTTTTGCAATATCCGGGGGGGGATTGAAAATCTGTTTCGCATACTGGCCCAGGGGGCCGGTGCGCATGGGATGAAAATGAAATGTGGGGAATGACAGCGAAGAGGATGCGGATCATTGAAGCATGATTTTTATCATGTTTTTATTACAAGTCGTACACAAAAGGCGATTAACCAGTCCTGGCAACGAATGCAGCCATATCACCCTGCGCTCCGGGTATTGCCCGGCATTCTCCTGACTGTTTCTACCTAGTTTCCCCCCGGTATATACAGCCCAGAACCGTATGTCGCTCTGCCTGCAAATAAGCAAACATCTGTCTGTACCTTGCTGTTTCGTTAAACATGGAAATTCATCAGCCATGAATTACTCACGAGCGGAATACGATATTTGTATTATTGGCGGCGGCGCTGCCGGGCTGGTCGTTGCGGCTGGCGGGGCTGCCATGGGCGCGAAAGTCGTCCTGGTCGAAAAAAGCGCCCTCGGCGGCGACTGCCTGCGCCATGGATGCGTGCCCAGCAAGGCGCTGCTGCATTGCGCCAGAGTGGCGCAAACCATGCGCCGGGCGGAGCGTTTCGGGATAGCGCCCTGCGTGCCTGATGTCGATCTGGCGGCTGTCATGGAACGGATACAGCGCGTGATCAGCGCGATTGAAATGCATGACAGCCCCGAACGTTTTCGCGCGCTCGGGGTGGAACTGGTTGCAGGGCACGGCAGATTTTGCACCCCATCCACGCTGGAGGTCGATGGCAGGAAGATTACGGCCAGGAATTTCGTGCTGGCAACCGGGTCGCGTGCTGCGATTCCGGATATTCCGGGACTGGATCAGGTGCCTTATCTGACCAACGAGAGCGTATTCGCCCTGCGCGAAGAGGTGCCCAGCCTGATCGTGCTGGGCGGCGGGCCGATCGGAGTGGAAATGGCGCAGGCCTTTTCGCGCCTCGGCAGCCGCGTATTTCTGGTCAACCGCAGCCCGCAGCTTTTGCCCAACGAAGACAGCGATCTGGCCAGCGTGGTTGCCAGACGGATCAGCGCAGAAGGCGTCAGTCTCTACCTGGGTTACTCCAGCGTGCGGGTGGAAAAACAGGAAGAAGGCGTGCGGCTCTGGGTGGCCGCGCCGGACGGATCCGAACACGCGATCGAAGCCAGCCACCTGTTGCTGGCTACCGGGCGCCGCCCCAATATCGACGATCTGGGGCTGGAGCAGGCCGGGGTAGAACTGCTCAAAGGGCGGATCGTTGCCGGGCGAAATTTGCGCACCAGCAACCGGCATGTCTATGTCTGCGGCGATGCCGCCGGAGGCTACCAGTTCACCCATGTCGCCGAACACCATGCGCAGGTGGTGCTAAGAAATATCCTGTTTCATCTTCCCTCCCGGATCGAGGAGCGCGTCATTCCCTGGTGCACCTTTACCGATCCGGAGCTGGCGCGTGTCGGGATGTCCGAACGCGAGGCCCGGAAGTCGGGCGTCGCCCACCAGGTCTATACCTTTCCGTTTGCGGAGATCGACCGGGCGCAAACCGACGATGAAACAGAAGGCTTCGTCAAGATCATTGCCACGCCCCGGGGCCGTTTGCTGGGAGCCGCTATTGCAGGCCCCAGTGCGGGCGAACTGATCCACGAATATGCGCTGGCGATGTCAGAAAAAATCAGCATTTCCAGCCTCTCCGGCATGCTTCACGTTTATCCCACCCTAGCCCAGATCAACCGGCAGGTTGCAGACGTTTACCTCAGAGAGGCACTGACGCCAGGTCTGAAGAAATGGCTCAAACGCCTGTTCTTCCTGCGTGGCAGGCTGACTGAAACAGCGGCAGGTGAAACATGAATCTGGAAACGCAGACCACTGCGGGGCGTGTGGAGGAGGAATGGGTGCAGGCTGGTTCAACCTTTAACCCCAACCCCTTCCGGCCTCCCAACCCCTCCCAGCCTCCCCTTGTCAGGGGAGGAGCAGACCATAGAGGAGTCACCCTCCCCCCTGACAAGGGGGGATCGAGGGGGGTTTCGCTTTTCTTCATGCTTCAGAACTGAGGTTTCAAGATGAACAAATTTGATTATGTCATCGTGGGCGGCGGGCTGGCGGGCGCTTCGGCTATCCTGGGCATCCGGGATCACGACAGCCAGGGAAGCATCCTGCTGATTGGCGAGGAGCTGCACCTGCCTTACGATCGTCCGCCGCTTTCCAAAAAGCTGTGGTTTGGCAAAAGCAAAGTGGAAGATATTTTCCTCCACCCGCAGCATTTTTACGACGAACATGGCGTCACGCTTATGCTCGGTGACCGGGTGGAAAAACTGGACCCGGCCGGAAAATCTGTCGCTACCGCGAACGGCAGCACCTGCCTTTTCGGCAAGCTGCTTCTGGCGACAGGCACCCGCCCGCGGCGCATCGCCATCCCCGGCGGCGATCTCGATGGCATCTGCTATTTTCGCACCCTGGATGACTATCTGCGAATCTATGGTGAGGCCCAGATCAGGCAGTCGGCACTGATCGTCGGCGGCGGGTTTATCGGCTCGGAACTGGCCGCTGCGCTGAATATCAGCCTCGAAGTCAGCATGATTTTCCCCTCGGCCACGCTTTGCAGACGGGTATTCCCGGAGCCGCTGGGTCTCGCGGTTCAGCACCATTTCCAGGAACACGGCATCCGGGTGATTCCTTCGGATACGCCCGCTTCTATCAGCAAGACCGGAAACCGCTTCCGTACCGAAACCGTCAGCGGCAAGAGTCTGGAGTCGGATCTGCTGATCATCGGGATCGGCGTGGAGCCGCGTATCGAACTTGCCCGCGAGGCCGGTCTGGAGGTGGGCAACGGTATCGTGGTCAATGAATTTCTCGCGTCTTCGCATCCCGATATCTACGCGGCGGGCGATATCGCCTTTTTTCCCTATCCGGCGATGGGGAAAAGCATGCGTATCGAACATTGGGACAATGCCCTGGTTCAGGGCCGCTGGGCCGGGCGGAACATGGCCGGCGCCCATGAGGCTTACACCTATCAGCCGTATTTCTTTTCCGACCTGTTCGAGCTGGGCTACGAGGCCACGGGCGAGGTGGATACCAGCCTGGAAACTTTTTCCGACTGGCAGAAGGAAAACCAGACCGGCGTCATCTACTACCTGCGCGAGGGGCGTGTGAAGGGCGTCATGATGTGCAACCTGTGGGACCGGGTCGATGCGGCGCGGGAACTGATCAGGAAGGGGGCTGTGGTGTCGCCCGAAAGCCTGCGCGGGGCGATCCGCTGATTCGGTTGCTGTCAGAAAGAATTAAATCGCAAAGGCGCGAAGGCGCAGAGGAAAGACAAATAAGCATCAAGATCAGTTTTCCGGATGGTTGAGTAGATACCGGATGACCTTGGTGGCCCTGTTTTCTCTGCGTCTTAGCGCCTTTGCGGTTAACACGCCCTAACTGCTGATCTCGTCGACCTTGATGCCCAGCCCTTGCGCCACGCGGCTGCCGTAATCCGGATCGGCCCGGTAGAAGTGGATGGCCTGGCGCACCTGGATCTCGCGCGGCACCGGCTTCAGCGCGCCCACCAGATTGCCGACGAGCTGGGCTTTCTGATCGTCGTTCATCAGGCGGAAAAGCTTGCCGGCCTGGCTGTAGTCCTCGTTGCCGTCGCGGTGGCTGTAGCGGTCGGCATCCCCGCTGATCCTGAGCGGCGGTTCTTTCACGCTCGGGTCGTCGATGGGTCCGTCGAAGCTGTTGGGCTGGTAATTGACCGCGCTGCCGGAATTGCCGTCAAAGCGGGTCTGGCCGTCGCGGTGATAGGTATGCACCGGGCAATGCGGCTTGTTGACGTCCAGCGCGGCATAGTTGACGCCGATGCGGTAGCGGTGCGCATCCGGGTAGGACAGCAGACGCGCCTGCAGCATCTTGTCCGGCGAGGCGCCCATGCCGGGCGGCATGTTGCCGGGTTCGAAGGCGGCCTGTTCCACTTCCGCGAAGTAGTTCTGCGGGTTGCGGTTCAGTTCCATGACGCCCACGTCGATCGGCGGGTAGTCCTTGTGCGGCCACACCTTGGTGAGGTCGAAGGGATGGATGGCGTAGGTCTCGGCATCCTTCTCCGGCATGATCTGCACCTGTACCTTCCATCGCGGAAATTCGCCGCGCTCGATGGCGGCGTGCAGGTCGCGGCGGTGGTAATCGAGGTCTTCTCCGGCAATTTTTGCGGCCTCCTCATTGGTCAGGGTCGCGATGCCCTGCAAGGTCTTGAAGTGCCATTTCACCCAGTAGCGTTCGCCCTTGTCGTTCCACAGGCTGAAGGTATGGCTGGAATAGCCGTTCATGTGGCGATAGGAGGCGGGAATGCCGCGGTCGGAAAACAGCGTGGTGACCTGGTGCAGCGATTCCGGCGACAGGCTCCAGAAATCCCACTGCATGGTGTTGTCGCGCAGACCGGTGGCGGGGTCGCGCTTCTGCGAGTGGATGAAGTCGGAAAACTTGAGTGGATCGCGCACGAAGAATACCGGGGTGTTGTTGCCGACCATGTCCCAGTTGCCTTCCTCGGTGTAGAACTTCAGCGCGAAGCCGCGCGGGTCACGCGCCGTATCGGCCGAGCCCATCTCCCCGGCCACGGTGGAGAAACGCGCGAACATTTCGCAGCTGTTGCCCACCCTGGAAAACAGCTTGGCGCGGGTATATTTCGATATATCGCCGGTTACCGTGAAGTTGCCGTAGGCGCCCGCGCCCTTGGCATGCACCACCCGCTCGGGCACCCGTTCGCGGTTGAAGTGCGCCATCTTCTCCATCAGCTGATAATCCTGCATCAGCACCGGGCCGCGCGGCCCGGCGGTCTGGGAATTCTGGTTGTCAGCCACCGGCGTGCCGGCAGCCGTAGTCATGTAGGGGCATTTGCTCATTTCGTTCTCCTCTTTATGGTGGAAAAGCGGTCGTCAAACGCATCCGGCGTTCAACGTGCTTCAACTGCAGGCCTATGCCGCCTTGCTATGCCAATCGTATATGCCCAAGACTGCGATAGCTTTTTAGAATCAACTCTGCTCATGATCTGTCGCCAGCCGGATCAGGACGTGCGCTCAGTGCCGTGTCTCCCGCCCGCGTACCAGCGCGGCTGTGATCTGTGCGACGTGGTGACCCTGAAAGCGCGCCATGGCCAGCTCGTTTTCGCTCGGCTTGCGGCTTCCGTCGGGTGCGGCAATGGTGCTGGCACCATAGGGCGAGCCGCCGCTGATTTCACTCATGGTCATTTGCCGCTGCTCGCTATAGGGCAGCCCGACGATCACCATGCCGTGGTGCAGCAGGGTGGTGTGGAAGCTGAGAATGGTGCTCTCCTGCCCGCCATGCTGGGTAGCCGTGCAGGTGAAGACGCTGCCCACCTTGCCGATCAGGCTGCCATCCATCCACAGCTTTCCGGTCTGGTCGAGGAAGTTGCGCATCTGGGCGGCCATGTTGCCGAAGCGGGTCGGCGTGCCGAAGATGATGGCATCCGCTTCCGCCAGTTGTTGCGGTTCGATGAGCGGAATTCTGGAAAAGGCGTCCCGTGCCGCCTTGGCGCCATTGCCATTGAGCTTGTCTTCGGGCACCAGCTCCGGCACCCGCCACAGGCTGACCTCGGCGCCTTCTGCCATTTCCGCGCCTTCTGCAACAGCCTCCGCCATGCGGTGAACGTGTCCGTACATGCTGTAAAAAATAACCTGAACTTTCATGAAATTTCTCCTCAGGAAAACCAGCGTAAAAAAGCGGCAGCTGTCAATGCGGTGGCGCCAACGGCGGTCAGCAGCAGCCAGATGCAACGGCGCCATGAATCGGGACGGCTTGCGGCGCGAAGGAGGTAGGCGGATGCCAGCGTAAAGCCGGATACGGCACAGGCCACCTTGATCGCCAGCGCGACCGTTGCAACAGCACTGAGATCCGGAAACTGTCCGTAGTAGTAGAAACTGATCGCTCCGAAAGCGCCGCCGCTTGCAATCTGCGCCACCCACCCCGACAGCACCAGCCAGGCAATGGCACGTTCAGCTTCCGGGCGCGGCGTCAGCCACAGGGCCGCAACCGCGCCACCAACAACGGCGCTGGCGCCGAAGTTATGCACCACCTGAGTCACGGCATATCCCAGATTCTGCAGGTCCATGATTTATATCCTTGTTAAAATCGCTGAGAAAGCCAGCCTCCCAACCCCTCCCGGCCTCCCCTTGTCAGGGGAGGAGTAGACCAGGGAAGGGCAGGCCGGGGAGGAGGCGTGCTTCCCCCTTGGAACTCCCCCTGATAAGGGGGCCGGGGGGTTGGAGGCTGGGAGGGGTTAAGTCTGATGAGCGATCCATTGCTTTCTACTCCACACTCACCTTGACGCACTGTTCCACGCCGATCGGCGTGTGCGCCTTGTTCACCACCTTGATGCACAGTGTGTGTGAGCCGTGAGCCATGGAATCGAGCGGGTGGCTGCCGGAGAGCTTGCGCAGGATGGCGGCTTCCTTGTTGTCCACGTAGAGATGGATGTGGTCGCCGCGCGGTCCGGGAGAAACTTCGTAATCGATACGATTCTGTGCCATGGCGTCCAGTTTTGCGCCTTCGGCAGGAAAAGTGATTCTGGCATAGGGTTCGTCTGCTGCGGCGCAGGTCGAGAAAAACGCGACTGAAATGGCTAGCAGCATGCGGCTGAATCGGGCGTGAATGTACATGTCTGTCTCCTGTCCATGCGGTGGGTATTCCGAATGAAAAGTGTAGACAGGCCGGTAGCGAAATGCATTGCGGGAAATCCTGTATTTCTCCGCTATCCTGACTTTATCCGGCAGGGCGGGCGTTTGCGCAGGCCGGATAATCAGGGGTTTCGCCAGAAAAAATAGGTAATTTCCCTTATTGCCTGCAAATGACGGAATTGCCATAATCGATGCATTTAAAAGCCTAATTCCGGAGGTGCAGGATGAAAACCCTGACCAGCGTATTTATGGCGTGCCTGATATCGTGTCCTTCGGCCGCCTATGCCGAAATTCAGAAATTCGGTGATGCCGAAGTCAACTACAACCTCGTGACAACAGACACCCTTTCCCCGAAGGTGGCAAAGGCTTACGAGATTACGCGCAGCAAGAACCGCCTGCTGCTCACCGTCGTGGTGACCCGGCTGGATGCAGAGGGTCTTCCCCGGTCGGTCAGCGCGGATGTCACGGCCAGCAGCGTCAACATGCTCCAGCAGCAGCGGCCGATCCCGATGAGGCGCATCAGACGAGGGCGAGGCCATTTACGCTATCGGTGATTTCGGCTTCACCGCGCCGGGTTTCATGCGCTTTACCATCAATATTGCCGAAGCCGGTGCGGCCAGCCCCTACAAGATCGAATTCCAGCGCAACTTCGAGCGCCATTGAGATCCGGGGCGATTACATATACGCATTTCCTTCTTCCCCCGGATTGGGCAGGCCAGCAATGCGCCAGGCTGTCTTCACGTTCCGGAACAGACCGGGAAGGCAGTGATGCTCGAAATGGTTGATGTGGCAGACATGGCTGACCGCCGGCAGGCCGCCCTCGAGGTAATTCTCGCGCAGGAAATTGATGATCGACCAATGTGCCTCGCTCAGCTCGCCCACGCCGTCTTCCGCTGCGATAAGCCGGGCCAGATCTTCGTTCCAGATACCCGGGTCGGCCAGAAAACCATCCCTGTCAAATGCTTCCATATCCATGACTGTTCTCCTTCTGACGTACTTTCATTCTTGTAATGCTACGACTCTCGGAGGGCTTTCATGATGGGCAGATTCCCTCCTTGTTCATGAAGGCAGCTATTTATTCCGGGGCTGGAAACCATGTAGTATCAGACTGCATTGTTGCCATGAGGCCAGAGATGAGCGTGTCTGCATCAGCAACCCGAAGGAATCTCGTTCCCTATATCCCGCTGCTGGCATATGGCCTGCTGGCCTGCCTCTTCGCCCTGATCAGCTATCAGGGCTTTCACAAGATCGAGCACTCGATCGAAGTCGAGAAATTCCATGACCTTGGGGCCACCGCCGATGTGAAGACCGAACAGATCGTTTCCTGGCAGAAGGGCCACAGGAGACGGGCAGAGGTTTTTTCAGACGGCTCGCTGCTGAGCGCCGAATTCGGTCAGTGGCTCCAGGCAGGTGCGCCTTCCGGCGAGCAGGAGCAGAAAATCATCCGCCTGCTGGCCGGTCTGCAACTGATTCACGGCTATGCGGCGGTTTCGCTGCTCGACCGGGAGGGGGTTGTCAGGATCACGACCGGTGAAACCGCTGCGCTGGACGAAACGAGCGTGAAACTGGTGCGGGAGGCGATGAATGCCCGGCACCCGGTTTTTTCCGATATTTACAGGGCCGGGGATGAAAACCAGAGCATCCGGATTTCCCTGGCAGCGCCGCTGGTCGGTGCCGGGAATGAGCAGGTCATAGGATCTGTTTTGCTGCATATCGACCCCCAGGATTTTCTCTATCCCCTGATCCAGTCGTGGCCCAAGGATAGCGCCAGCGCCGAAACGCTGCTGATCCGCAAGGAAGGTGGCGAGGTGGTGTTCCTCAACGAATTGCGCCACCGCAAAGGGGCGGCCCTGACCCTGCGTATTCCGCTGATAACATCGAGCTCTGCCTGCCGCGATGGCGACGCGCGGGCAGACCAGCACCCATGAATGGCATCGATTACCGGGGCGTCCCTGTGGTGGCGGCGATGCGCGAAGTGCCGGGCACTTCGTGGTTCATGATCGCCAAAGTGGACAGGGACGAGATTTTTGCTACGCTCAATCAGGTCAAGCGCTGGTCAGCCATTCTGGGTCTTGCTTTTGCTGTGTTCGGCGGCCTGTTCTTCTTTGTCTGGCTGCAGGGCCTGCATGCCCGGCAAAGGCAATTCAAGGCGGAGCGCGATGCGGCGCTGGAGCATGAAATGCGGGTCAGGCATTTCGAATATCTGACCCGCTACGCGAACGATATCATTCTGGTGAGCGACTGGTCAGGCCGGATCGTCGAAGCCAATGAACGGGCCATGGAAGCCTACGGCATTCCCCGGGAGGAATTGACGCAGATGCGGGTCGCCGATATTCGTTTTACAGAGGGAACAGGGAATTCTGCTGCCTTCAACGGGGCTGCCATGGAGGTGATGACCTCAGGCAAAGTGCGTTTCGAGGATGTTCACCGGCGCAAGGATGGAACCGGATTTCCTGTCGAGGTCAGTGCCCGCGTGATCGAGATGCCGGGCGCCAAATACATTCAGGGCATCATCCGGGACATCACCGAGCGCAAGCAAATGGAAGAAATGCGCGCCAAGATCGAACACGCCGGGCGCCTCAATCTCGCCGGGGAAATGGCTTCCGGCATGGCCCATGAACTGAGTCAGCCGCTGACGGCATGCAGCAATTACCTGGAAGTCTGCCTGCGCCGCATGGAGGATGAGGCATGGAGCCGTGAAAAACTGCGCAGCACCCTGAAGCTGGCTGCTGACCAGGCCGAACGGGCCGGAAAAATCGTCCGCCACCTCAGGGACATGGTAAAAAAAGAGGGGCACGTGCGGTCCCAGATCGATATCAAGCTGCTGATCCGGGATGTAGTGAGCTTGCTGGAAGAAGAGATCAGGCGTTTTGGCGTAACCGTGCATCTGACGTTGCCGCCCATGCCTCCGGTGACGATCTGCCGGGTCGAGATCGAACAGGTGCTTTTCAATCTCTGCCGGAATGCCATCGAAGCGATGCATGCCTGGCCGCAACGCGATCTGCGCATCTCCACGCGCCTGACGGAATCCGGCGATGTGCTGGTTGCGGTGAGCGACAGCGGCAGGGGCATCCTGGCGGCAGAGATGGAAAACCTGTTCGCCCCTTTCTACACCACGAAAAATGATGGCCTGGGCCTGGGATTGCTGATCTGCCGCAGCATCGTCGAAAATCACGGTGGGCGGATATGGGCGGATGAAAAGCGGGAATTTGGTGCGGAATTCTGTTTCACACTTCCGGCCGGAGGAGGGGAGCGATGAGGGAAAGCAATGCGCAGACAACGGTCTTTGTGGTGGATGACGACGAGGCCATGCGCGATTCGATCCAGATGCTGCTGGAGTCGGTCAATCTGAATGCCCGGATGTGTTCCGGCGCAAAGGATTTCATCGAATGCTGCGATCCGAAGCAGGGCGGCTGCCTGTTGCTGGATGTACGCATGCCGGGCATGAGCGGCATGGCGCTTCTGGAATCGCTCAAGGCCGCTGGCATTACGCTGCCGGTCATCATGATCACCGGCCACGGCGATGTGCCCATGGCTGTGCGCGCGCTGAAACAGGGTGCTTTCGATTTTATCCAGAAGCCCTTCAGTGCGCACGTTCTGCTCGAACGGATCGATGCCGCGCTCGAGCTGGACCGGAAGAACCGCCGCAAGATCAATGAGATCGAACAATGCCGGGCCATTTTCATGACCCTGACCGATCGCGAGATGGAAGTGCTTGATCTGGTCGTGGTCGGCAATCCCAGCAAGATTATCGCCAGAACGCTGGGCATCAGCCCGAAAACTGTCGATATCCACCGCGCCAATATCATGCGCAAACTTAATGTTCATACCGTTGCTGAAGTGATCCAGCTTCGTCTGTCCCTGCGGGATGCCTGAAACAGGTCGCCTGATTCCATGCCATTCCTAGGTGATGCTACCTATTGGAACTGGTCCAGATTGACTACATGATTACCCTAAGTTGTTAATCTGGATAGTAGATTTTCCTTTCTTCGGAAGCGGTTATTCCGCTCTTTGCAGGCAATCTGCTCCAGAAAATAATCGGGGGATTCACTGTGAGCGTGACAGAGCAAGTGATGCGCCAGAGGGAAATTCTTGCTCCAAGGCGCATGGAGAAAGAGAAAATCGAGTCATGCATCAGCAACTGCGGCGTGACGACGGCCGCGTGGTGTGCGTCGCAGGACGAATTGCAGATGCTTTCGGCCCAGTTGCTGGAGATTCAGGAAAGCGAACGGCGGCGGATCGCCATCGATCTGCATGACGTACTTGGCCAGTCGCTGACCATGATCAAGCTGGGTGTGGAAGAGGCGCTGCAATTGCTGGCTGAGAACGATGCCGGTGCTGCCGCCGAGGCGCTGCAACGGCTCAAGCTCAAGGCCAGGGATGCGTGCGATGAGGTGCGCCGCGTTGCCATGGATCTGCGTCCATCGACGCTGGACGATCTCGGCATTCTGGCTACGCTGTCCTGGTTTTTCCGTGAATTCTGTGCTGTGTGCCAGGACATGAAAGTGGAGCGGGATTTCAATATCGAAGAAGAAAACGTCCCGGTCCCGCTCAAGATCACCATCTTCCGCATTATCCAGGAGGCGGTCAGCAATATCGTCAAACATGCCAACGCCAGCAACATCAGGGTGAGCCTGAAACAGTTCGGCAATAGCCTGTATCTCTCGATCGAGGACGACGGGGACGGCTTCGATCTGGCAGAAACGGCCAATTACTGCCCGCTCAACAAGGGTCTGGGCCTCATGAGCATGAAAGAACGCGCCAAATTTTCCGGCGGGCGCTACGAGCTGGTGTCGGCGCCGGGGCAGGGCACCAATGTCCGGGTGCTGTGGCCGATGGGGGGCGCAACTGTTGCCTGAGTTTCAGGGAGTCCCGGCTTGCCCACAGGTTATTCATTACGCTTATTGACCCGGCCAGGACACCCAGGGCAAGAGCCCGAAAAGCCGGACTGAAGTCCGGCCTGCAAATTCAAACATCAAATGGCCGTGTCAATAGGCTGCAAAGCGTCATTTTTCATTTCCGCGCGGTAACGCACAGAGCCGTTGCGCCCCGATCCCTTGATCTGGTACATGGCGATGTCCGCATGGTTGAGCAGGCTCTCTGCATCTTCGCCGTCCTCGGGGAAAATGCTGAAGCCGATGCTGCTGGTGATCGGCAGTTCATGGCCTTCGATAACCACGGGCATGCTAAAGCTGGCCAGAAATTTGCTGGCGACATGGCTGGCGGCATCCGGGTTGGAGATGGCCGGCAGAATCACGGTGAATTCGTCGCCCCCCAGCCTTGCCAGCGTGTCGCCATCGCGCAGGCAGATTTTCAGGCGCTCCGTCACGGCTGTCAGCAAGCCGTCTCCGATCTTGTGTCCCAGGCGATCGTTGATCTGCTTGAAATGGTCGAGGTCGATGAACATCAACGCCAGCATGTGCCCGTCCCGCCGGGCCTGGGCAAGTGAGATGGTCAGCCGGTCGAGAAACAGGCGGCGGTTGGGCAGGCCGGTCAGGCCGTCGTAATAGGCCAGGTAGCGCAGGCGTTCCAGGATCTGCTCCTGGGTATGCGCGTCGGAAAAAATGCCGACATAGTGCGTCACCTTATGCTGCCTGTCCCTGACCGCGCTGATGCTCAGCCACTCGGGATAGATGTCTCCGCTCTTGTGCCGGTTCCACACTTCTCCCTGCCATTTTCCGAGTGTATCCAGCGTCGCCCACATTTCATTGTAGAAAGTCTCGTCGTGGCGGCCGGAATGCAGCAGGGAAGGGGTGCGCCCGATAGCTTCACGGGCGCTGTACCCGGTGGATTTCTCGAAAGCCGGGTTGACCGAGCGGATGATACGGTGCGCGTCGGTAATCATGACCCCCTCGGCAGCGCTTTCGATCACGCGCGCCATCAGGCAGGAGGCTTCTTCCGCCTTCCTGTGATCGCTCTGGTCGCTCAGCACCGAATGGCAATAGCGCGGTTGATGCGGTTTGTCCATGACCCGGCTTTCCAGATGCAGGTCGCGCAGGACGCCGCTGGGTGTCTTGATTCTGAGGTCGATGCCCTGCCTGTCGCCGGAGAGGAAAACCTGGCGCAGGTGGTTCAGAAACAGGGGCCTTTCGTCCTCCGCCAGCCAGGCAATGAAGTGTTTGCCGGGCAAAGTGCCGCGTTCCCTGCCCAGCAGGGCGGCCCCGGTCTGATTGATCTCCAGGGTGCGGCCCCTGTCGTCCAGCGTGAGGTAGCCGATGGGCGCCAGATCACAAAGTTCGGCATGACGTGCGCGCATTTCATCCAGTTGCTGCCGGGTTTCCTGCATTTCCTGATTGCACCTGTCCAGTTCGGCCTGCTGCAATCGCAGTTCCTGCAACAGGCACGGTGCATCGTTCATGTTGCACGGGGCGGTTTGCTCTGCCGGATTGTCGTCATGAGGAAGCATGTTTGCCTCAGCGAGTAGTCCGAACACCTTTCTGGTCAGTATCTGTCCTAGCGCTGCCATGCGGCTTTGAGCTTGCGGCAGTCGCGGCGCCACTGGCAGATTTCAGCGCAATCGTGGCTTTTGTCAGTAGCGAAGCAGGGCTCGTCACCGCGCAGTGCCTGGATTTTTCTGATCAGTACGGTTTTCGGCGTTTGTAATGTGTAGTCCTTGATCCCGGCATCGCAGGCCAGTTGATGCAGTTGTGCAATGGTCATCTTGTTCTCCTGTCAGGTCGGCTTATCGTGTTACCGGCTGGCTGCGCTGAAGCAGTCCTTGCGCCACAGGCATGCGTTCTGGTCGCAGATGCCGAGCGCTGCCGTCGCGTAGCAGTCGAAATTGCCTTCCCCGCGCTGGATCTTGCGGATCAGTTCGCCCTTGGAAGCGCCGTTGGGCTTGATCCTGATGTTTTGTGCGATGGCACGGATATCCTGTAGTTTCATGACAAATCCTCGTTAAAAAAGATGCCGGGATAGTCAATTTAGCGCACCGGATATGACATACAAATCAGCAATTCCCCTCCTTTTCCTCCGCGAATGACTGTAGTTTTTTCGGGAGCGGCGCTGGCGCCTGAGCCTGGCCCGGCTACGTGTTTTTCCTGATGAAAAAATACGGTGAATTACGTACAAACGAATACAGGCATCGACCCACATAAAGTTTGCGTCTGTAGCGCTAAGGTAGGGCCATCGTCAGATAAGTGTTGCGGGCCAAAATGAGAACTGCCGGATCGAATATCGTGTTGCGCTGCCTTCCCCTGTCAGACCGGGGCTTTACCCTGCTCGAACTCCTGGTCGTCATGGTGATCATCGGGCTGCTCGCGGGCTACGTCGGGCCGAAATATTTTTCCCAGGTTGGCAAGTCTGAAATCAAGGTGGCCAGGGCGCAGATCGATGCGCTGGACAAGGCCCTCGACCAGTACCGCCTGGATACCGGGCATTACCCGTCCATGGAGCAGGGGCTGGTGTCGCTGGTGACACGCCCGGCGAGTGAAGCGAAGTGGGATGGGCCCTATCTGAAAAAGGCGGTTCCGCTGGACCCGTGGGGCAGCCCTTATGTGTTCAGGATGCCCGGCGAACACAATGAATACGATCTCCTGTCCTATGGTAAGGACGGGCAGCCGGGCGGGGCAGGCGAGGCGGCGGATATTGCGAACTGGTGATTGATGATGCTGCAGCCGGAAAAATCAGTTGAACCGCAAAGGCGCAAAAGCGCAGAGAAAAAACAGGGCGCTATCAAGACCCGCCTGCTCGAAACGCTGGGTGATTGGCTGATCGTTTTCATGTTCTTGATTGCTTTGCGCCTTCGCGCCTTTGCGGTTAATGAACTACGTTTTTAAGATGACCGGGAGAAGGTGCGATGCACTACGAAGTCAAGGCACTGCGGGGAAGCGAAGGGCCGACGGCCCTGATGCTGGATGCGCCTGATGCCGGCGATGCATCCGCCCAGGCCGTGGCACGCGGCTATACGGTTATCGCGGTCAAGGCAAAGCAGTCCTGGCAGGCCTGGCATCAGCCGCGCAAGGCGGGTTTTCCGCTCGTGCTGTTCAGTCAGGAATTGCTGGCGCTGCTGGATGCTGGCCTGGCGCTGGTGGAGTCGCTGGAAACCCTGGCAGAAAAAGAGCAGCGGCCCGAGATTAAAGCAATCATGACGCAAATGCTGGCCTGCCTCTATGAAGGGCACCCGCTGTCCTACGCTCTGGCGCATTCGGCAGCGAATTTCCCGCCGCTCTACGTGGCCTCGGTGCGCGCCAGCGAAAAAACCGGTGCGCTGCCGGAAGCGCTGACCCGCTACATCGCCTACCAGTCGCAAATGGATGGCGTCAGGCAGCAGGTGATCAGCGCCTCGATTTATCCTGTCCTGCTGGCCGTCGTGGGCGGTCTGGTGGCGATGTTCCTGATGCTGTACGTGGTGCCGCGCTTCAGCCACATCTATGCCGGCATCGGCGGCGATCTGCCTTTCATGTCGCGCCTGCTGATGCATTGGGGCAATTTTATCGGCGAGCATGGCGGGGCGTTTCTGGGCGGGGCGGTTGTTGTCCTGGGCACGCTGGGCTATGCAGGCACCCGGCCTGCGTTCCGGCAGTGGCTGAGCAGCCGGTTGTGGCAGCTTCCCACGATCGGGGCAGCGCCTGCATCTTTACCAGCTGGCGCGTTTCTATCGTTCGCTGGGCATGCTGCTGCGCGGCGGCATGCCGGTGCTCAAGGCCCTGCAGATGGTTTCCGGGTTGCTGCAACATGCCCTGCGCGGCCAGCTGGCGCTGGCAGCGGAAAGCATCCGCGAAGGGCAGGCGATTTCGTATTCCATGGAGCGTTACGGCCTCACCACGCCGGTGGCGCTGCGCATGCTGCGCGTGGGTGAGCGCAGCGGCCGCATGGGGGAGATGATGGAGCGCATCGCCAGCTTCTATGAGGAAGAAACGGCGCGCTGGGTGGAGCGTTTCACCCGGCTGTTCGAACCTTTGCTGATGACCTTTATCGGCCTGCTCATCGGCGGCATCGTGGTGCTGATGTATTTCCCGATTTTTGAGCTGGCAGGGAGCATACAGTGAATCTCGCCGACATCATTCAGGCTGGCGACAAGCCGTTCACGCCGCAACAGGTGCATGCGGCGCGCGTTGCCGCACTGCAGGCCGGGAGCCGGACGGTCGAAATGCTGGAAGAGCGCTCCGGGCTGGATGCGGAGCCGTTTATCCAGACCCTGGCTGATACGCTTCACTACAACGTGCTGACGATGGACGGCCTGAATCGCCTGAGCCCGGCCTTCGATGTGCTGCCCTTTGCCGAAGCGGTCGAACATGAGTGCATCGCGCTGCGGGACGAAGACGGCGGCCTGATCCTGGCCATGAGCGATCCTTTCGACAGCGGCCTGCAGGGCTGGGCGGAGCAGCGCATCGCCTTGCCCTTCGGCTGGGGGCTGGCCCACCGCGCCGACGTGGCGGCCTATCTGTCACGCCATGAGGAAACCCTGCATGCCATGGACGGCCTGCTGCCGGTGGACGACAAGTCCGCGCTGGCCGGTGCCGGGGGCGACGATCTTTCGTTCAGGACCATCAGCGAAGACACCAGCCCCGTGGTCAGGCTGGTGCACTCGACGGTGTATGACGCGCTGAAAATCGCGGCCAGCGACATTCATCTCGAAACCGGGCCTTCCGGGCTGGTCATCAAGTACCGCATCGACGGCGTGCTCACCACCATCGGGGCGGTGGCCGGGCTGGAGCTGGCCGAGCAGGTGATTTCGCGCATCAAGGTGATGTCCGAGCTGGATATCGCCGAACGCCGGGTGCCGCAGGACGGGCGCTTCAAGGTGACGGTGCGCGGGCGCGAGGTGGATTTCCGCGTTTCCATCATGCCCAGTATTTTCGGCGAGGATGCGGTGCTGCGGATTCTCGACAAGCAGACCCTGACCGACCAGATCAAGGGCCTGCGCCTCAGCTATCTCGGCTTCGACGACGATTCCATCGACATGCTGCGCCGCCTCTCCGGCGCGCCTTACGGCATGGTGCTGGTGACCGGGCCGACCGGCAGCGGCAAGACCACGACGCTGTACGCGGCGATCAGCGAAATCAACCACGGCCAGGACAAGATCGTCACCATCGAGGACCCGGTCGAATACCAGTTGCCGGGCGTGCTGCAAATCCCGGTCAACGAGAAGAAGGGGCTGACCTTCGCGCGCGGCCTGCGCTCCATCCTGCGCCACGATCCGGACAAGATCATGGTGGGCGAGATCCGCGACCCGGAAACCGCGCAGATCGCCGTGCAGTCGGCCCTGACCGGCCACCTGGTATTCACCACCGTGCATGCCAACAACGTGTTCGACGTGATCGGCCGCTTCATGCACATGGGCGTCGATCCCTACAGCTTCGTCTCCGCGCTCAACGGCATCATGGCGCAGCGCCTGGTGCGCGTGAACTGCCCTCACTGCACCGTGGAAGTTCACCCCGACGAGCAGTTGCTGAGCGATTCCGGCATCAAGAGCCATGAGGCGGCAGGGATCGTTTTCCGCGCCGGACAGGGCTGCGGGCAGTGCCGCGGCACCGGCTTCAAGGGGCGCAAGGCCATCGGCGAAATTCTGATGCTCAACGACCAGATCCGCGAACTGATCATCGCCCGCGAGCCGGTCCGTGTCATCCGTGAAGCCGCGCGGCGCAACGGCACGCGCTTTCTGCGCGAGATCGCGGTGGAAATGGTGAAGCGCGGTGAAACCAGTTTGCAGGAGATCAATCGTGTCACTTTTGTTGCGTAATGAATTGCGCGTCGTCCTGTCGCCAGAACAGCTGGTGCTGGTCAGCATCGTCCGCGAATTCACGCGGCGCGGTCTGGTGCGCCGCGTGGCTGCAAAGGAAATCATCCCCTGTGACCCCGCCGCCAGTGGCGAAGCGCCATGGGAAGGCGCCGTCAGGGCGTTGGAAGCAACGCTGTCAGGCGTGGCAAAGCGCAAGGATTCGGCCACGCTGATTCTTTCCAGCCATTTCGTGCGCTACGCCATGGTGCCGTGGAGCGTGACGCTGAGCGGCGAAGCGGAACAACTGGCCTACGCGCAGCACTGCTTCCGGCAGGCTTACGGCGCTGCCGCCGAAAACTGGGAGTTGCGCCTCAACCCCGTCCCGGCAGGATTTCCGCAACTGGCCAGCGCAGTCGACAGGCGGCTGTTGCAGGCGCTGCGCAGCGTATTTTCTTCCGGCGGCGTGGCGCTCAGCTCGGTGCAGCCTTCCCTGATGGCGGCATACAACCATTGCCGCTCACGCTTGCAGCATCAGAGCGCGTGGCTGGTGCTGTTCGAACCTGGGCTGCTGTGCCTTGCCCTGCTGCAGCACGGGCACTGGGCGAGCGTGCGCAGCATGCGTGTCGATGCGGGCTGGCGCGAGCAATTGCCGCAGTTGCTGGAAAGGGAGGCCTGCATGGGCGTGTCGGACAGCGTGCCGGAAACGGTTTTCGTGTGGGCGCCGACGCTGGAAAAAATGGCGTTTCCCGACACCGGACGCTGGCAGATGCAACACTTGCAGCCGGTCGTGCGGCCCTGGCTGGCGCAGGCATACGAGGGCCGTTTTGCCATGGCCCTGAGCGGGTGATCGCCATGCCTGCCCTGCATCTCGATTACCAGCAGAGCAAGACCTTCCCGTGGGGCGGGGTGGCGATGCTCATACTGGCGCTGGCTATGCTGGCCATGACCGGCGCCTATTACTACGAACTGGAGCGTCGGGCCGCCGATCTGGAAGCGCAGGCGTGGCGGCTCGAACGCGCTTCCCGGCAGACTGCGCCCGACGTCCGCCCCGGGGGGCGCATGACGGAAAACATGGTGCTCGAGGTGAAGCATGCCAACGAGGTGCTGCGCCAGCTCAACTTGCCGTGGGAAGGCTTGTTTCAGGCGGTGGAATCGTCCGGCGGCAAGGATGTGGCCCTGCTGGCGCTGGAGCCGGACACGGAAAATCGCAGCGTCAAGATCAGCGGCGAGGCGAAAAACATGGCGGCTTTGCTGGATTACATCCGGCAGCTTGAGCAGCGCGAGGTCTTCGGCACCGTCTATCTGCAAAGCCATCAGGTCCAGCAGCAGGACCCGGACCGGCCGGTGCGCTTTGCCCTGATTGCCGCATGGAGCGGCCAGCCATGACGTCCGCCATGTTCAGGCGCATGCAGTCGGGTTTGCGGCGCAGACCCGGATTTGCGCCGCCGCTGCCCTGGCCGGCCCGCTTGCGTTGGGCATCGCGCCGCTGGATGGGCCGGATGGGGTGGCCCGGCATGCTGGCTGCCGGTGTGCTGGCACTGTGTCTGGCGCTGTATTTTTCCGCCATCCGTCCGGCCCAGCAGCGGCTGGAAGCGGCGCAGTCCAGAGTGATTTCCTTGCAGCATGTGGTGCAGTCCGATAAGGCGTTGGGCGGCAAGGCGCGCACCCCGGCGCAACAACTGCTGGAGTTCTACCGGATATTCCCGCAGGAGAACAGCTATCCGCAGTGGCTGGAGAAGCTGGTGTCAGTGGCGGAGCGCAGCGGCATCAGCCTGAACGAGGGTGAATACAAGGCCACGCACGACAAGGTCGGCAGACTGGTGAGTTACCAGATCACGCTGCCGCTGAAGGGGCAGTACCCGCAGATTCGCCGCCTGCTTGCCGCCTTGCCGCTGGAGCTTCCAGCCGTGGCGCTGAAGGATGTGCAGTTCGAGCGCCAGAAAGTGGCCGATCCGAACGTGGAAGCCCGGATCAGGCTGGTGCTTTTTCTGGAGCGGGGATCATGACAGCGCGGCCATGGCTGGCATGGGGAAAGAAGGCGTTCGTCGTCGTTTCCGTTGCGGCGATTGTCCTGACGGCGGTCTCGGATGATGCTTCCGATACGGAGAAAACGGCGCGTTCCATGACTCAGCCACCGGCCAGCCCGGCGGCGAAAAGGCAGGGTGATTCAGAAACAATCCGCGTCGAGCTGGAACGCATGATCCGGTCTCAGCCGCAGCCGCAGCCGGAAGCAGAGGCCGGGACCGGCAATGCATTCAGCGCCACTTCCTGGTATGTGCCGCCCCCGCCGCCACCCCCGGCCAAGCCCGCGCCGCCGCCCAAGCCGACCGCGCCGCCGCTGCCGTTCAGCTATCTGGGCCGCTATCAGGACGCCGGGCTGATCGTCATGCTGGTCAAAGGCGACCGGGTTTATACCGTGAGCGAGGGCGATGTGATCGAAAACACCTACCGCATCGAGCGCGTTTCGGCAGGCACGGTGGAGCTGACCTATCTGCCGCTGAATATCAGGCAAACCCTCAGCACCGGGGCCGCATCATGACCAGATGGACAAGGGAGATCACACTATGCTCAGGCTGAATTTGCTGTTCAGGCGCAATCTCGCGCTGCTCCTGCTGGTCACGGCCCTGCTCGCAGGCTGCGCGGGTCAGCGTTTCCAGCGCGAAGGGTTGGCCCTGCTGGACGAAGGGCGCATCGAGGAAGGCCTGGCAAAGCTGGCCGAGGCCAGCAAGGCAGAGCCCGACAATCTTGCCTACCGTACCGCACTGCTGCGCCAGCGCGATCTGGTCGTCAATCGCCTGCTGGCCAGCGCCAGCAGCGAGCGCGCCGCCGATCGTCCGGATGCCGCGCAGGCGATCTATGAGCGCATTCTCAGGATCGATCCGGCCAATGGCGGGGCGCGGGACGGGCTGGAATCGCTGGCCATGGAGCGGCGCCACGGGGTCATGCTTGCCGAGGCCGGGCGGCTGTTCAAAAAAGGCGATCTGGATGCCGCGCGGGCGGCCATCAAGCCGGTTTTCCTGGAAAACCCAAGGCACGGCAAGGCGATTCTGCTGCAACGCCAGATCGACGAGCAGGCCGCCAGGGTGCTCGTGGCCGAGCCGATCCTGCAGGGCAAGTTCAAGAAGCCGGTGACCCTGCAATTCCGCGATGCCAATCTGAAAATGGTGTTCGAGGCGCTGTCGCGCACCAGCGGCATCAACGTCATTCTCGACAAGGATGTGAAGCCCGATATCAAGACCTCGATTTTCGTCAAGGACGTTTCGGTGGAGGACGCGATCGACCTGATCCTGCTGCAGAGCCAGCTGGAGAAAAAAGTCATCAGTGACAATACGCTGTTCATCTATCCCAATACGGCGGCCAAGCTCAAGGATTACCAGGACCTAAAGATCAGGAGTTTCCATCTCACCAATGCCGACCCCAAGCAGATGCTGGTCATGATCAAGACGCTGCTTAAAACCAAGGATATTTTTATCCACGAAAAGACCAATTCCATCGTGATGCGCGATACCCACGATGCGATCCGGCTGGTGGAAAAAATGATCGCCGACCAGGATATAGCCGAACCGGAAGTCATGCTGGAAGTGGAAGTGCTGGAAGTGAGCACCACGCGCCTGAACGAACTGGGCATCAAGTGGCCGAGCAGTCTTACCCTGAGCACACCGGCTGCCGCTGCTACGCTGGGCCAGATACGGGGGCTGGGTATCAATGACCTGACGGCAAGCACCCTGAGCGCTACCATCAACCTCAAACTGGAAGACGGCGACACCAATGTTCTCGCCAGCCCGCGCATCCGGGTGCGCAATCGCGAAAAAGCTAAAGTGATGATCGGCAGCAGGGTGCCGGTGATCACCAATGCCATCACGCCGGTCTCGACCGGTACGCCGGTGATTACCGGCAGCGTGCAGTATCTGGATGTCGGGCTGAAGCTGGAAGTGGAGCCCGATATTCATCTCGACAACGAGGTGGTGATCAAGGTGGCGCTGGATGTCAGCACGATCACCAAGGAAGTGCCCAACGCGCAATCCGGCACGCTGGCTTATGAAGTCGGCACGCGCAACGCCAGCACCGTGCTGCGCCTGAAGGACGGCGAAACGCAGATTCTGGCCGGCCTGATTAACGACGAGGAGCGCAATACTGCCAGCAAGGTGCCCGGTCTTGGCCAGATTCCGCTGCTTGGGCGCCTGTTCTCGAGCCACAAGAATGACGGCAAGAAAACGGAAATCGTGCTTTCCATCACCCCGCGCATCGTTGGCACCAGCCGCCTGCCGGATGCGCGCGAAGTGGAATTCTGGGCAGGCACCGAGGCCAGCCTGCGCAGCAATCCTTTGCTGTTGCGGCCGCTGGGGACGGTCGCGCTGAATACTTCGGGCGGTGCTGCCGGAGCGCGTGCCCAGCCGCCAGCTGCGCCGCGTACAGCCGCCCCGGTCAAGGCAGCCCCGCCGCTGGCGCTTTCGTGGCAGGGACCCAATCAGGCGAAAGTAGGCGACAGGATCAGCCTGACGCTGAATGCCCCGGCGCTAGCGGGGGTGGATCACATCGGCTTTTTGGTCGGGTTCGACCCGTCGGTTCTCAAGGCGCTTGACGTGACTGAAGGCAGCTTCATGAAGCAGAGCCACATGCCTGTGAATCTGGGCAAGACCATCGATCAGGCCGGGGGGCAGGTACTGGTGGATCTGTCCGGGACCGGGACTGACGGCGAGAGTGCAGGCGGCAGCGTGGTTACGCTGATGTTCGAGGTGACGGCGGCTGCACCGCAGTCGCAGATCACGGTGAGCCGCATCGCCTTATCCGGATCCGGCGGCGAGGCGCTGGCGTTCGCCGCGCCCGAGCCGCATACGCTGGCGGTGGTGCAATGAGTTTAAGTAAATTCTTGAACCGCAAAGGCGCAAAAACGCAAAGGAAATGCCATGGGTCACAGGCGTCTGATCATTCATTGCACAGGCGAACACGATTCTTTGCGCCTTCGCGTCTTTGCGGTTATGGGGTTTTTATAATGAGCCGCGGCTTCACCCTGATCGAACTGGTCATCACGGTGGCCATTGTCAGCCTGCTGGCGAGCGTGGTGTTGCCGATGACGGAGCTGGCGGTGCAGCGCAGCAAGGAGCAGGAGTTGCGGCTGGCCTTGCGGCAGATACGCGGCGCGCTGGATGCCTACCGGGAGGCGGTAAACGAAGGGCGCGTGCCGCACAGCATTTCGCAATCCGGCTATCCTCCTTCGCTGAAAGTGCTGGTGGACGGGGTGCCGGATGCCAGCAGCCCGGACAAGAAGAGCAGGATCTATTTCCTGCGGCGCATTCCGCGCGAACCGATGTTCAGCGATGCAGCGAAGTCCAATGAGGAAAGCTGGGGCAAACGCAGTTATGCGAGCGGCCCGGACGCACCGGAGGCGGGAGAGGATGTCTTCGACGTGTATTCGCTCTCCCCTGGCACAGGGCTGAACGGCATTCCTTACCGGAACTGGTGAGCGATTACATCATGACAGTCACGCAAATAAAATCCGGCTTCACCCTGATCGAGCTGGTGGTCGTCATGGCAGTGATCGCGCTGCTGCTGAGCATCGCCGCGCCGCGTTATTACAGCAGCGTGGAGAAGTCCAGGGAAGCCGTGCTGCGCGAGAATCTTGCCCTGACGCGACAGGCGCTGGACAAGTATTACGGGGACAACGGCCTCTATCCTGAAACGCTGGATCAGCTGGTGAGCAAAAAATATCTGCGCAGCCTGCCGCTGGACCCGGTGACCGAGAGCAGCGCGACATGGCTCATCGTGGCACCTGACGTGGCGGAAAAAGGCGGGGTTTTCGACATCAGGAGCGGGGCGGCGGGAAAAGCGCGCGATGGCACGGATTACAAGGATTGGTGATGTCAGAACCTGATCACATTGAAACAGAGATTTCATCTCCTGCAATGGGGGCAATTCAAAACATCCCCCCTGCATGGGATGAGCCCCGTCACTCCCCCCCGGCAATGTCTTCCCCCCACTGCTCTCCCCTGATAAGGATTTCCCCCTATCGCTCTCCCCTGATAAGGATTTCGCCCTATCGCTCCCCCCTGATAAGGGGGGCTGGGGGGGTTAATGCCCATGGAAAAACCGCAACCCCCCTCATTCCCCCCTTATCAGGGGGGACGTGCATGTATCAAGCTTGTATTGCTTATTTCAACGTTCTCAACCACTTGTTTCATACCGCTGAAACAAGCCGTAAAACCCGTGCAAGTTCTAGGCATTCACACCGCCAAAGCGGATTCACCTACCTCGTGCTGCTGGCTGTCGTTGCCGTCATGGGGGTCGTGCTCGCTGCGACCGGTGAAGTCTGGCACACGGCGCTGAAGCGCGAAAAGGAACAGGAGCTGCTCTTCGTGGGAGACCAGTTCCGGCGTGCGCTCAATTTGTATCATCAGCATACGCCGGGTAACGCCAGGCCTTACCCGCTGAGCCTGGATGACCTGCTGAAGGACCCGCGTGCGCCCGGCGTGCAGCGCTATCTGCGGAAGATTTATGCCGATCCGCTTACCGGCAGCACGAACTGGGGGCTGGTCAAGGGGCCGAACGGCGAGATTTTCGGGGTGCATAGCCTGTCAGAAGACGAGCCCCTGAAAAAGGCCGGATTCAGTCTGGCGGATTCGAGGTTCGAGGGGCGCACGAAATATTCGGACTGGATATTCATGTATGATCAGGGACAGGTTTCCGGCAGCGTATTGAAGAAGCCATGAAACAGACTGTCAGTCATTATCAAGGTGAAACTGGAGTCAACCATGCTTAAAAAACAACGTGTTCTGATCGTCGAGGATCATACTTTGTTGCGTGCCGGCCTGAAGGCGCTGCTGAACCAGGATCCGGATGTCGAAATCGTGGGCGAAGCGGACAATGGCCGCGATGCGGTTCAGGCCATTGGAACACTGGCGCCGAACCTCGTGCTGATGGATCTTTCCATGCCGGGGATGAACGGCATCGAGGCGATACGCGACATCAAGCGGCGCTACCCGGAAACCCGCGTGCTGGTGCTCACCATTCACAAGACCGACGAGTACATCCACGAAAGCCTGCGTGCCGGGGCCGACGGCTACATCCTCAAGGATGCCACCCACGACGAGTTGCGCGTGGCCATTCGCAGCGTGCTGAATGGCAAGACCTACCTTTCTCCCGATATCTCGGACAAGGTTATCAACGGCTATCTGGGCACAGGTAATGGGCACGGAAGCGCCTCCAGCGCCTGGGATTCCCTCACCCACCGCGAGCGCGAGGTGCTGAAACTGGTGGCTGAAGGACGACCCAACAAATACATTGCCGATTATTTCTGCCTGAGCGTCAAAACGGTCGAAAAGCACCGCTCCAACCTGATGAAAAAGCTCGATCTGCACAACGCGGCAACGCTGACGGCCTATGCGATAGAGAAGGGGCTGGTCGTAACATAGAGCTTACTGAACAGGCTCCTGTCGATGCGATTGCTTAATGTTTGAACTGTAGGCCGGACTTCAGTCCGGCTTTTCGGGCTCTTTCCCTCGGGTGCCCTGGCCGGGTCAATCGCCGTCCTGGTTCGGCCAGGTTGAAGCAAGCGTGATGGTCCCGATCAGATCTTCTTCGGCCATGAAAATCCCGCCTGAAAGGAGCGTGCGTTCCTGTGCCTCGGCAAAACGTAATTGCAGATCCGGGTGTTGCTCCTGCCTTTCCGGTGTTTCTTGCGCAGCGCTGCTGATTGTTAGCGTGACCGCATTGTTCTCGACCTGCAGTGCAAGCTGGATCCAGTCGCTATGGGCATGTTGCGCGATGTTGTCGAATGCCGACTCGACAATCCGGTAGATAACGATTTTCAGCGCCGTGGGGATGTTGTCTTCTTCGCCTGATAGCGCCAGTTCGACCCGGATATCCTGGTTCGTGCGCTCGAATTCGCGGCAGAACCATCTGATGGTCGGGATCAGCCCGAGTTCGTCCAGGCTGGGCGGCCTCAGCCCTGTCGCAATGCTCCGGACCTCCTGGATAGCGCTTTGAATGACCGGGACGATGGATTCCAGTGCCTTGGCATTTTCGCTGTCGCCGCCGATGAGCTGGCGGCTGCTCTCGATATTGGCCTTGATCGCGCTCAGGGTCTGGGCGAGGCCTTCGTGCAGATCAAACGCAATTTTCTGTTTGCCCTGCTCGCCGCTGTTCAGCAGGCGGTTCGAGAGCACCTCCAGGGTGACGGCTCTTTTGCGAATGCCCTGCTGTTGTGTTTCGAGGCGCTGGTTGCCGCGCCGGACGACAAGAATCAGGGCCACGAAAAGCACAGCCATGATCAGCTCGGCCCCCAGCAGGATGATGAACAGGATAAGATTGTTCTCACGCACCATCTGGTTTGCATCGGTATATATCTCGAATACGCCACTGACCGGTTCATCCCGTCCGCTGCGCACCGGGATATAAGACCGCAGCAGGTTATCCTGCTCGGTTGTTTTTTCAAAAGGGTTGAAGCTGTCGCGGTAAATCATGCTGCTGACGACTCTGCCGCTGATCGCAGCCATAAAACCGGCGTTTTCGCTCTGGTCCGCACCGATCTGGCTGGCATTGGTTGAAAAGGCGATCCTGCCTTCACGGTTGTAAATCTTGAAACGAATGACCGGCGTATCTCGCACCACGTTTTCGATGACATCAACCATTTCTGCCGGGAAATCCGGCGGTGGCCCTCCCGGCCGGTTGCTGTCTTTCACTCCGTCCAGGTAGTTCATGAGCGCAGGCCTGACAGAGTTCAGCACGGTCTGAGCCAGGGCGGTATTGCTCTTTTCCGCAAGCTGGGTATTCCACTGAATGGTGATCTGGCGGTAGAACAGGGTAAGAATGGCGGCCGTAATGAAAATGCTGACGAAGCTTGCTATCGAGTAAAAGCGCAGCAATTTGAACATGTTGCTCCCACGGTCTGGTGCCTGTGTGATGATCGTGTATTACTTTGCAGTTGTTTCCGGCCATGAACAAGCCAGTCTTTCCGCCTGCCCGTGTTTTCTGGCATTGTATTCCCGCCCCGGCCATTGCAGGAGCAGGGCGTGTTTTTTCTAATCAATGCAGCCGTAGAAAATCGCGCAGCCTACGTTTCCGTCCCATCCCCCAGGGTGGGTCGAGTCGATGACGCTCCTGGCCTGCTCGATCTCGTCAGGCGTTCCGTGGGCCACAATAAGCAGGCGGTCAACTTCCAGTTCATCCTCGTAATTGGGGATGTTCTCCCTGGGAATACAACCGAACTGATCGGCACCAAGATCGCTCAGGGTGCTTACGACAGCAGCGCCTTCCAGAGCCTTGCCCCCATCTCTGGCGACGACAAAAAGATTGCCCATGTCGAATCCCGTACCCTGAAGTTTTCTGACCGTATCCCTCGCAAGCTCGTGGTTCGCATAGGAGGCAATAAGTGAATTGTGTTCTGACATGATGAAGCTCCATTGCGGCATATGCCGCGCTCGCCTGGTTTCTTCTGCCCAGGGGATCACCCCAGGGCAGACACTAGGTCAGCTTGCTGGTCCAGTCGTCCAGAACCACGCAGGCTTCCTTGCTCGGATCGTGCGGATCGCGCAGCGCATTGATCTGGCACAGGTACTCGTTGCCGTTCTTGTCGTGCAGATTGATATACGGGCTGGGGCCATAGGGCTCGAAGGCGCTGGAATCCGCAAAGATGAAATCGAATTCGCCGTTGACGTCGATTTCCAGCTTGCCGCCATGACTTTCCCCGTAGTCGTGCCAGCGCGTGTCGAGATTGGCGCCCTCGATCGTGGGCGACATCCGGGCCGCCTTCTTGTCATGCCAGGCGACCATGACCGGCTCGATGATGTAGGGATCCTTGTCCGCCAGAGTGGCAGCAAGCCTGCTTGCCATCTTGTAGTCCAGATCCATGCCCGAATAGTCGATGTGAGCTGCTTTCATTTTTATCTCCTTGCATTAAGATTTTAAGGCGGGAGCGGCGCTGTATCCAGCGTCGAATGGGTAAAAAGACTCCGCCTCCAGCAGGTTCTGGCTACCGCTCCGCAGCCCTGTGGCCGCTGGCGGATAACCGGTGTCCATGAGTTGAATATAGCGCAACAGATGATTAAAACAATCAGGTGTTTTGTGTAGATTTGAGCGCCACCGGCAAGCCATCCAGACCGTCGTGGTTTTATTTTCCCCCTGCGGCCATCCGGCATAAAGTTATGCGAATCCGATAAATGACGAGTAAATTGTTGCCGGATGCCTTTGTACGGCGCCCGGTTTGTGCGGGCAAGCCTGTTCATGGCCTGACTGCTGAATGTGTGCAGGTTCGTGTGAATAATCCGTAATGTGGATTCACAACAGAAGAAGGCAAATTTTGTTCTTGCCGTATCCTGGTTTGTGCAAAATTCCGGAGCGGAAGAGTAGTATTGGAGATGAGCGCTTTGAAGCCGCGTGTTTAAAGAATATCAGGCGTGAATTCGAAGCGAAATTTGAGATCCTTGCGCCTTGGCGCATCTTTCCGGATTAAAAAACGTGTCAATCGACAAACAGACTATTTTCGAAAGAACCCCCAAAGGCGTCATTGAAACCAAGGGGCGCTGGGGTATTTTTGCCAGCACTGCGCAAAAGGTGCTGGCGCTGATCGATGGCCTCTCCACGGTCGAGGAACTGCGGGTCGCATCGGGGATGAAGGAGAAAAAACTCCTCGACGAACTGGATGGTCTCTTGCGGGACAGGCTGATCCGCGAAACTTATGCTTCCCCCAATACCCAGTTCACCATCAACGCGATTCCCCGGACGCAACAAGGGATTCATGTGACGGTGGCGAATATCGATTCTTTTATGGAGGCGGTGGAAAAGCAGAAATCCAGCAAAAAGAAAGAGAAAAATAGCGAAGAGGATTTGCAGTCGTTTGACGATGTCGAGGAAAAACTGCGCAGGGAATCCGAGCAGTCGGCACGAAGGGAAGCGGCAGAGCGCCAGTTGCAGGTCGAGACAAAAGTAAAAGACGATACCGAACGCAAAGCGCGTGAAGCTGCAGAGATCAAGGCCAGGGAGGACGCTGAGCGAAAAGAGCGGGAAGAAGCAGAGCGCGCCAGAGAGGAGGCAAAACGACTCGCACAGGAGGAAGCCGAGCGGCAGGCCCGTGAAGCAAGGGTTGCGAAGCGTCTTGAGGCGCGCGAGAAAGAAAATCAGAACGCCCTTGCCGAGGCGGAACGTAAAGTGAAGGAAGAAGCAGAGCGCAAGGCAAAAGAAGAGGCGGAACGGCTGGCCAGAGAAGAGGCCGAGCGCGTTGCCCGCGAGGAAGCAGAACGCAAGGCGCGGGAAGAAGCCGCGCGTCAAGCCCGGGAAGAAGCCGAACGCCTCGCCCGGGAAGAAGCGGAGCGCCTGGAGCGCGAAGCCGCCGAACTCAAGGCGAAAGAAGAAGCAGAACGCAAGGCACGAGAAGAGGCTGAGCGTATCGAGCGTGAAGCGGCCGAGCAGGTTGCCCGCGAGGAAGCAGAACGCAAGGCGAGGGAAGACGAAGCGCGTCAAGCCCAGGAAGAAGCCGAACGCCTCGCCCGGGAAGAAGCGGAGCGCCTGGAGCGCGAAGCCGCCGAACTCAAGGCGAAAGAAGAAGCAGAACGCAAGGCACGAGAAGAGGCTGAGCGTATCGAGCGTGAAGAAGCCGAGCAGGTTGCCCGCGAGGAAGCAGAACGCAAGGCGAGGGAAGACGAAGCGCGTCAAGCCCGGGAAGAAGCCGAACGCCTCGCCCGGGAAGAAGCGGAGCGCCTGGAGCGCGAAGCCGCCGAACTCAAGGCGAAAGAAGAAGCAGAACGCAAGGCACGAGAAGAGGCTGAGCGTATCGAGCGTGAAGAGGCCGAGCAGGTTGCCCGCGAGGAAGCAGAACGCAAGGCGAGGGAAGACGAAGCGCGTCAAGCCCAGGAAGAAGCCGAACGCCTCGCCCGGGAAGAAGCGGAGCGCCTGGAGCGCGAAGCCGCCGAACTCAAGGCGAAAGAAGAAGCAGAACGCAAGGCACGAGAAGAGGCTGAGCGTATCGAGCGTGAAGAAGCCGAGCAGGTTGCCCGCGAGGAAGCAGAACGCAAGGCGCGGGAAGAAGCCGCGCGTCAAGCCCAGGAAGAAGCCGAACGCCTCGCCCGGGAAGAAGCGGAGCGCCTGGAGCGCGAAGCCGCCGAACTCAAGGCGAAAGAAGAAGCAGAACGCAAGGCACGAGAAGAGGCTGAGCGTATTGAGCGTGAAGCGGCCGAGCAGGTTGCCCGCGAGGAAGCAGAACGCAAGGCGCGGGAAGAAGCCGCGCGTCAAGCCCAGGAAGAAGCCGCGCGCCAAGCCCGGGAAGAAGCGGAGCGTCAGGAGCGCGAAGCCGCCGAACTCAGGGCGAAAGAGGAAGCAGAGCGCAAGGCACGAGAAGAGGCTGAGCGTGTCGAGCGTGAAGCGGCTGAGCTCAAGGCACGGCAGGATGCAGCGCATAATGCCCTCGAACTGGCGGCACCCGTGTTCCATGTCGAGGAAACCTTTCGGACGTATGAAGAGGCTGAGCCCGGTCAGCGGGTGGAGAAAGCCTTGCGCATGCTGAAGTGGGGCGCAGCAGGGGTTCTGGTGCTATTGCTGGCCGGTCTGGCCGGTATCCATCTGGTGCCGCTTTCTTCCACCCAGAAGCGGCTTGAAACGCTGGTGAGCGCAAGGCTGGGCGAGCCGGTGAAAATGCAATCCTTGCACATCGCGCTTTTCCCCTCGCCCTATCTCAAACTCAGGCAGCTTGAAATCGGTTCTCAGGCAGGCATCCGTATTGCGGACGCACGTATTTATGCAGGATGGGGAACCCTGTTTGGCGATGGCCGCCAGGTTGAGCGCATTGAGCTGGAAAAAATCGATCTGGCTGCCGGCGCGCTGGAAAGTATTGCCATCTGGCCCGCGAAAAGCGTGCAGCAGCAGCCCGCCTACGAGATCGGGCAGATTACTTTCCGCCAGGCAGGCATTAAGCCGGATGAAGGGAGGCCGCCTTCATTCAGGGGTGAATTGAGCTTTTCAGAGCCGGGGCGCATTGGAAAAGCCCGGCTGGAGAGCGAGGATGGCGCGCTGAAAGTGGATTTTTCACCGTCAGCGGATGGCCTGGCAGTATCCGCCAGCGCACGAGACCTCATGCTGTCGAGCTTTCTGCCGCTCAGGATCGATTCGCTGCAGGCAGAGGGCAAGGTGAGCGGCAAGCAAATTCACTTCGCCGGGCTGTCCGGCAGCAGCCACGGCGGCAAAGTGAGCGGATCGCTGCTCCTGTCCTGGGATCAGGACTGGTCTGCAAAAGGCGACATTCGCATTGATGGGGCGAACATCGCACCTGCCGCGTCAGACCGGCCCACCGTCTCGGGCAAGCTCGATGCTTCGCTATCCTTCCTGCAAGGGGCAAAAACGCCGGGGAATCTCTTCAGGCCGCCTCTGCTGACCGGTTTCGTCACGCTGAAGACGGGCAGGGTGGCTGGATTCGATCTGCCATCGGCGCTGCACTACGATGTCGAGGCGATTTATAGCGCGCATACCGATTTCGATAGCTGGACATTCAAGCTTGAACCACTGGGCGACAGGCAGGCATACAAGTCCCTTCGGGTCATCGGGCCTGACCTGCAGCTTGAAGGAAAAGCGGAGGTTTCTGCCGCGGGGGCGATATCCGGAGCGGTGAAGCTGCAGGTAGAAGCCAAGAAGAAAATGGTTCGCGGCAACTACAGCCTGGGGGGAACGCTTGAACGTCCAACCATTCGTCGTGCCACGCCTGCAAAGTGACGGTGAGAGATGATTGCCGTGGCCGGGGTTGATATGTCGGTTTTTTGCAAGGGCCGGGTTGTTCAGGGGTTCCTTAGGGCGCTTGTTTAAGTTGTGAAAATGGAATTTATCTGCGATTCAAAATGACTCTGAAGGAGGTAGCCGTGAACACCCCGCGTTGGTCCCAGCGTTTTTATCCTGTCGTGCTGTCTGTTTTGTTGCTGGCCGGTTTTCCCGCGCTGGCCGCACCTCCTCCAGGCATGGCGCCACCTGCTGCTGCGGTATCGGTGGCCATTCCGCCGGCCTTGAAGAATGCACCGGAGCTGGCTGCGCTGCTGCGCGGCTGGGACAATCAGTCCGTGCTGGCAGTCGAGGTGGCTCGCCAGGCGCCGCGCCAGGTGTTGAACCGCACGGCGATGCGGCGCATTCAGATTGAAACCGGGAGCGGCGAAAAGGTGGAGCTGGGCAGGCTGTTCGACTCCACTTTCACGGCGCAGCGCGCACTGGACCGGCAGTTGAACCGCATCCCTGCCTCCGCACTGGTGGGGCGGCCGCAGTTTAACGAAGCGGTGGTGGAGTTCCCGGACCGCTTGGTGATGCTGCGTCAGGTGCGGATAGTGGTGCGCGACCCCGTACAGGCCGCTGCTGCGGCACCGGAACTGGCCCAGTTCCTGGCTCCGGTGGATCAGGCCGCAGTGGCGCAGGCGCGGGTGGCTGAACTGCCTTCCGACGAGCAGCAGAGTTTCCGCCGCTATCTGAGCGAGGAGTTGCCGCTGCTGGATGCAGACGACCCGCTGCGCCAGGCGCTGGCTGAAGGGGGTGAAGACGCAGTGCTGCGCGCGGCGTTGAGCGGCGTGGGTGAATTCGATATCACCGATCAGGTGGTGGTGGAGAGGCGCTTGTTTAATGATGGTAGCCAGCGCCTGACTGCGGAACTCCGCCCTCTGGCGCAGCAGCGCCAGCAATCGTCCGCGCTGGCGCCGGTGCGCCCCGTTCTGCGTCAGAGGCAGGCGCAGAAAACCGACCTGTCTGCCCTTGCCGGCCCCGGCGCGCGTGGCCGGCAGTACAAATATCCAGCTGGCGACAAGAGCGAGGGAAGGCTGGACTTCAGCGAGCCTTTCCTGGCCGGTTTCACGCTGGGCCAGGAACTTGTCTGGGAGCGCAAATGGAAATTCTCCGCCGGCTTCCTGCGCATCAACTACGGGATGGGCTACGGTTTCGGCCTGCGCATCCCCGTCGCCCTGAATGGCCGTCTCGAACCGGCAAGCAGTATCCGCAGCGCTGTCGATGATCCGGGACGTGATCTGACCCTGCGTCTGCAGGCGGTTACCAGTGATGCGCCCAAAGCTTATTACGAGCGTGTCGGATTGGCGCAGGGGCAGCTTTTTGACGGCGATGAGTTCGTATTCACTGCCGGTTCCTGGTTCGGCTTCAAACTCTACGCCCTGGGCAAGACCTGGGCCGAGATGACCCCGGTTCCTTCGCCGTGGCACAAGAGCCTGAGCTTCCACCCGCCGCTGGGTGGCAACCCGCGGGAAATATTCACTTTCGCCATCCCGCCGGAACTGACCAACACTGGCGTGGACCTCGGTCCCCTGACCGGAGCGCTTCAGGTGGGCGTGGGCCTGAACGGCACAGGCACGGTTGTGGCGCCTTATGCGCTGCTGGTAGATGGCAATCCGGTGGCTGAGCAGCGGCTGGTTCTCTCCGGCACCAGCGCCCAGACCGAGACACTGCGCCTGCCGCCGCTGACGGCGCAGCCCGGCAATATCCAGCAGCAGAGCTACGGCCTGCGCATTGGCGCACCGGCCTATATGCTGGACCTCACTGCGGCGACGCGCTTGCGCGTGCTGATGGAAATAAAGGCGGGGAAGCTGAAGCGCAGTGTCAGCACGGACTGGTTCGACGTATTTGCCCTGCCTCTGGGTACAATCGCCCTGCTGCCACACGCAGGCACCCGCAGCAGTTATCAGTGGGAAGAGGGCGTGCGCATCTTCGAGGCGCGTGATCCATCCGCCCCGGCCACCATGCACGAGCCGCGCAGCGTGCCGCGCTTGCGCTGATTTGTTCCAACCTCAATAAAGGAGCAGGAAATCATGAACAAGACCATCAAGTTTCTGGCAGCCGCCTCTCTGCTCGCCTTCGGTGTTGCACAGGCTGAAATTCCGCCGGTGAAAAAACCGTCCGAAACCGCTCCCTTAAAGGCCAAGCCGGTCAAGAAGCCGAAAGCCACTTCCGACCGTGACAAGGCGGGGGCCTCTGGATATGGCTCGGATCCGGGAGAAGACACACAGGAGCGCCCCAATCCTCTCGATTTCAAGCCGGTGCAGAAACCGCAGGCCACTTCCGACCGTGACAAGGCGGGGGCCTCTGGATATGGCTCGGATCCGGGAGAAGACACACAGGAGCGTCCCAATCCCCTCGATTTCAAGCCGGCACAAACGCTTGATCCGCTGCGCGACCCGGCAGGTGGGCCGCCTCGCTGAGGCTGTACTCTGGCCTGATGCGGCTTGAAGGAAAAACAGAGGTTTCAGCCGCGGGCGCTGTCCCTGGCTGTGAAGTTACGGGGGCCTGGTCAGAAGGCTTGAGGGGTCAACTATTCGCCGTGCCGCGTTGTCTAAAGGGTTAATATGAAGCTCAATCCGTCTTTATTTGGCCTTCTGGTCACGCTGCTTTTTACCGGCTGCGCTATTACGCCTTTGCCCAGAACAGGTAGCCCCGTCACGGCGCTTTCCCCGGACGAAGCGCTGCAAAGCGGACAAGTCGGGACAAGAGTGCGCTGGGGCGGCATCATCATTCAGACCTCGCCCGGGCCGGCGCAAACCTGTTTCGAAATTTCCAGCCGTCCGCTGGATGAGGAAGGGGAACCACGGCAAACCGACCGGACATTCGGCCGCTTCATGGCCTGCACCAAAGGATTCTACGAGCCATCCGTCTACGCCGTTTCCAGGAGCCTCACCGTGGTTGGCGAGCTGGCGCCCGTTGTCGTCGGGAAAGTTGGCGAGCACGAGTATCGCTATCCCATGGTTCTGGTTGAAGCATTGCACCTCTGGCCCGTTTCCATTGCCCGGCCTGCCAGTCCGCCCCTGTATTTTTACGACCCATTCTGGGATTTTCGCTACCCGTATCGCTACCCGGCCCCTTATCCATTCCCTTACCCGCCCCGTCCCCCGTTCCGTTTCCGGTAGGCTGCACCGCCTCAGGGAAGCAGGGGGCGGTCCGGAATCACACTTCCGGTTTGAGTTGCATCTCAGTCTCTTTATTCGCCGGATGCTGATGGTAGATCGCCATAAATTCATCCATATTGGCAAGGAAAAGATCCACCAGCTGCGGATCAAAGTGCTTGCCGCGCTGTTCGCCTATCCATTCGACCACTTTTTCCTGCGTCCAGGCTTCCTTGTAAATGCGGGGTGAATAGAGTGCGTCAAAGACATCGGCCAGCGCCACGATACGGCCAAAGATGTGGATGTCTTCTCCAGCCAGCCCCTGCGGATAGCCGCTGCCATCCCACTTCTCCTGATGCTGGTAGGCAATGATGCCGGCTGCAACCAGAATGTCGCGCTGCGAGTGCCGCAGCATGGCGTATCCGATGGCAGGGTGGTTCATCATGACCAGCCGCTCTTCATCGGTGAAGCGTCCAGGCTTCATCAATATGTCATCCGGTATCCCGAGCTTGCCAATATCGTGCAACGGCGATGCAGCGGTGATCAGCTCCACCTCTCTCGGGGTCAGCTGTGCCTTCTGCGCCAGCAGCTGGCTGTAGAGCGAGACGCGCCGGGTATGATTGGAGGTTTCCCGGGATCGTTTCTCTTCGATAACCCCCATGGTGTAGATCGTTTCGCGCAGCGTGCTTTCGATTTCATCGTTGAGTGAGAGCAGTTCTTCGTTCTTTTTCTTCAGCATGTCCTGGTGGGCAAGGATTTCTGAATTGAAGAGGTTGAATTCGTCTGCGACATTGGCAAATTCCTGGCTATGGAATTGTTCGGAACTCACCGGCTGGTGCTGTTTGTAGGCCGTCATGGCGTGGTCAATGAGCGTTTCCAGCGGTTGCTGAACATGATTCTTGATGGTGCGGGTGGTATTCACGAAAACCAGTGCAAAAGCGACGATGGACAGCGCCACCAGTCCCAGCATTACCCAGAAGGCGTGATTGCGGTATTCGCTGACATCCAGCTCGATGTCGACCGCGCCCAGCACTGTCCCCTCCGCAACCTTGTGGCAAGTGAGGCAATTAAGCGCCCCCTGCCGCGATGCAATATACGGAATGATGATGCGAACGAACGGCTGAAGTGAAAACTCATTCAGGATGAAAACCGGCTTTCTGGTCACAAAGGCCTGTTCGGTAATCGGGTCCGCCGCATGCTCGTTGGCTCTGCCCGGGCCAAACTGCTGTGTAACCGCATTGCCGCGAACAATCGTCAGAGCATTTACATGATGCAGCTCTCTGATCTCGTCCAGATAGTAGTCGCGCCGGTCCATGATGTCCGCCTTCATGTGGGCGGTCAGGCCAGCCTTGACCAGCTCGGCATGCGCCAGCGCCTGATTTTCTATGGCCTGGGTGGAGAGCGAACGGAAGTTCAGGCCCGTGATCAGCAGCAATACCAGCGCCAGCACCGAAAGCACGTTGACAAGGTTTTTAACAGTGATGGTTTTTATGCTGGGTTTTTTTATCATCAAAGACGGCCTTGTGTTCAATATCAAAGCGTACTTGCGTTTTCCTGTAGCGGTAAAACTTTACATGACTTCCGGGAATCCGTCTCTCTGCTCAATTCAGCCCCTGCGCGCATGCAGCTTGTCATAGGCCGCCAGCAGGCGCTGATGCATATCGCAACCCGACAGCGCCAGGCCCGGCGCCTGCACGCCGAAGAAGCGTTCTTCGCGGCTGAGCAGATTCTCGGCCTGCTGCAGCGCGGCGCTGCCGTAAAGCTGCTGTAGTGCCTGGCGATAAGACGCGGCATTGCCGAGATTGAGCAGGGTTTCGATGCAGGCATAAACGCGGCGCCGTCCGGCGTCGAGCTGTTCGAAATGGCGTATCCAGTCGCAGCCTTCGCGGATCGCTTCTTCGTCGCCGACGGCCAGCGCCAGCAGGGTTTTCAGCTCGCCCACGCGCAGATCGCTCCAGAAGGAACCGGGGTCGGCCGCCAGACCGATCAGGGCCGCGACCGGGCGCTGGTCGGCGAGGCCGAATTCGTTCAGCGTCTCCAGCAGGTCGGCGCACTCGTCATCTTCCAGCTCCGGCAGGTGCAGGATGGCTTCGCGGATGATGTTGCCGACGCTGTTGTTTTCCCATTCCAGATCGTCCACCGGGTAGATCTCCGACATGCCCGGCACGATGATGCGGCAGGCGTAGACGCCGAGGTGGGTGAAGTCGGCGATGTAGATGTCGTGGCCCATTGCATGAATGCGCTCGACCAGCCATGCATAGTCCCCGGCGGTAGTGGCGCTGAAATTCCAGTCACAGAATTCGAAATCCGGTGTGTCGCCGAGGAAATTCCAGCTGATGATGCCGCTCGAATCGACGAAATGGATTTCGATGTTGGGGGCGCTGGAAATTTCCTCCAGATCGAAGCCGGGTGCCGGGAAACCGGCCAGCGCGTCCAGTGCGCGGCCCTGCAGCAGCTCGGTGAGGGCGCGTTCGAGCGCGATCTCGAAACGCGGATGGGCGCCGAAGCTGGAGAAGCAGCCCTGGTCCTCGGGATGCAGCAGGGTCACGTTCATGACCGGGAATTCGCCGCCCAGCGAAGCATCCTTGACCAGGATGCCGAAACCGGCCGCGCGCAGGGCGCGGATGCCGGTCTCGATGCGCGGATAGCGGGCGATGACTTCTTCCGGCACATCCGGCAGGCACAGGCCCTCGCTGATGATGCGGAACTTGACGTAGCGTTCGAAAATCTCCGACAGCGCCTGGGTGCGCGCCTCTTCCGGGGTGTTGCCGGCCGACATGCCGTTGCTGACATAGAGATTGCCGATGATGTTGACCGGGAACCACACGCTGGCGTTGTCGCGCTGGCGCTCGTAGGGCAGGGCGCAGATGCCGCGTTCGACGTTGCCGGAATTGTGCTCGACCAGGGTTTCGGCATCGATGCTGTTTTCCGGGTCGTAGAACTGGCGCAGTTCGGGCGTCAGCAAAGCTTCCGGCCACGCGCCTTCAGCGCCGGGCTGGAACCACTGTTCATGAGGATAGTGGACGAAGCTGCGCTGGGCGACCTGTGTCCCGAGATAGTAGTGCGTCCAGAAGTAGTTGCAGGACAGGCGCTCGAAAAACTCGCCCAGCGCACTCGCCAGCGCCGCCAGCTTCGACGCGCCCTTGCCGTTGGTGAACAGCAGCGGGCAGTCGCGGTCGCGCACATGCACCGACCAGATGCCGTCCACCGGGTTGAGCCAGGAGCGCTCCTCGACGTGGAATCCCAGCGCCGAAAGTTTGGTCTGCATGGTGTGGATGGAGGATTCGAGCGAGGCATCCTTGCCCGGGATGAAGCTTTCTGTGTGCATGGTGACTTCCTGATTTGGGTGTTGCTGTATGTGGTGAGGAGCGGATTGCACGCCAGCTTCAACCCCCCTCGATCCCCCCTTATCAGGGGGGAAGTGTACCTCCTCCCCGAGCTCTCCTCCCCTGATAAGGGGAGGCCGGGAGGGGTTGGGGTTGATCTTTCTCCGTGCTCCGGATCAATGCTCAATGAACCGTCGGTTCCATTCCGCAGCACTGCTTGAATTTCTTCCCGCTACCACAGGGGCAGGGGTCGTTGCGTCCGGTCTTGGGAGTTTCGCGGCGGATGGTCTCGGGCGTGCTGCGCCGGGTCAGCCAGAACTGGTGGATGTCGCCAATGACGGAAGGAAAAGCTTCGCGGGCTTGCGCCATGGCCTTTTTTTCTTCCTTCGCGGAAAGCCAGGGTTCCTTGTGCTTGAGGGCATCTTCCTTGAGCAGGCCGCTGAGCAGGAAAAAAACTTCCATCTTCTCGCTCAGGTCATCGGCGAATTCGCCCGCCGCATCGAACCAGTTGCTGTCCCCGATCTGCGTACCGTAAACATAGGCATCGCACCACGGCACATAATCCAGCTCGTCGTGGTTGTCCTCGAAGGCGTACAGGATCAGGTCGAAATCTTCCTGATTGCCCAGCGCGGTGGCAATGCTGTTGTAGAACTGCATGACCAGATTGGCAACCTGTTGCGCCTGCTCCAGGGATTCGTAGGCGGGCGACGGCCCCAGCGCTTCCGGCAGCCACACGCTGGGCGGCACCAGCTCCGGCCCGCTGGCCACTGCGCACAGAAAGCCTTGCAGCGCATCGAGCGACATCGATTCGTTCCTGAAAATTTCCGAATCCAGCAGTTCTTCCAGCTGGTCGAGTTCCTGTTCGGTCATGATGGTGGTGTGCATGGGATTTCCTTTACGGCTTGTGTCAGCCAGGGGGTGTTTTGCTAAGGAATTTACTCCGATCCGGGCATTGTACAAAATCTGCCTCTGCGGGTGCCTGATAAATTTGGGTTATGATCATCAAATTCAATTATTCCATGCGGCGTGGACGGGAAAGCGACCTTTCCGCCCTTTGAAACTGCTCAGAGATTTTAAGTCAATATGACAAGCATGAGGTTCATAAAGTTTACTGTTTCCGCCCTGTTCTGGATGTGTGTTTTTCCCGCTTCCGCCGACACCGTGCAGGTGGCGGTGGCTTCCAATTTCGCTCCGCCGATGGCGCGCATTGCCGCCGAATTCCAGCGCGATACCGGCCATCAGTTGCGGGTTTCGTCCGGATCGAGCGGCAAGTTCTACGCCCAGATCGTCAGCGGCGCGCCTTTCGAGGTGTTTCTTTCCGCCGATGACGAAACTCCGCTGCGGCTGGAAAAAGAAGGTCTGGCCGTGGCCGGATCGCGCACGACCTACGCCATCGGCAAGCTGGTACTGTGGTCGCCCCGTCCCGCTTATGTCGATGGCAAGGGCGAAATATTGCGCAGCGGCCGCTTTGCCCATCTTTCCATGGCCAACCCGAAAACGGCGCCTTATGGCGCTGCCGCGCGCGAAGTGATGGAACGGCAGGGCGTATGGCAGGGGCTGCAAGCCAAGCTGGTGCAGGGCGAAAGCATCGCCCAGACCTACCAGTTCGTTGCCAGCGGCAATGCCGAACTGGGCTTCGTCGCGCTCTCCCAGGTCAGGAATGAAAACGGTGAAATTCGCGGCTCGGTGTGGCTGGTGCCGCAGGCGCTGTACACGCCGATCCGTCAGGATGCGGCCTTGCTGCTTAAAGGCAAAAGCAAGGCGGCCGCCGGGCAATTTCTGGCTTATCTCAGGAGCCCCAGGGCCACGGCTATTATTCAGTCCTTCGGCTACGAGCTTCCGTAGCCCATGCCGTTTTTCGACCCAGCCCCGATCTGGCTCACACTCAAGCTTGCCGGCGTCACCACGCTGGTGCTGCTGCTGATCGGCACGCCGCTGGCCTGGTGGCTGGCGCGTACGGCTTCCTGGTTCAAGGGGCCGGTCGCTGCCGTGGTGGCGCTGCCGCTGGTGCTGCCGCCCACGGTGATCGGTTTTTACCTGCTGGTCGCGCTGGGCCCGCAGGGCCCGCTGGGCCAGTTCACCCAGATGCTGGGCTGGGGAACCTTGCCTTTTACCTTCGCCGGGCTGGTGGTGGGCTCGGTGGTGTATTCCCTGCCTTTCGTGGTGCAGCCCTTGCAAAACACGTTCGAGGGGATCAGCGAACGGACGCTGGAAGCCGCCGCCACTTTGCGCGCCAGCCCGCTCGATTGCTTTTTCAGCGTGGTGCTGCCGCTGGCGAAGCCCGGTTTCCTGACCGCCACGGTGCTGGGCTTTGCCCATACCGTGGGTGAATTCGGCGTGGTGCTGATGATCGGCGGCAACATCCCCGGTGCGACCCGGGTGCTTTCGGTGGCGATCTACGACCATGTGGAAGCCATGGAATACGCTCAGGCGCACTGGCTGGCTGGCGGTTTGCTGCTGTTTTCCTTCCTCGTTCTGCTCGCGCTGAATATCTTCCGCCGTCAGGGCAAGGGGGTGTCCGGATGAACGGCATCGCAGCCAGATTTTCCCTGCCGCTGGGCGCTTTCAGCCTGGAAGCCGGATTCGAGGCGCCTGCCCAAGGCATCACGGGCCTGATCGGGCCTTCCGGTTCGGGCAAAACCTCGCTGCTGCGCTGCGTGGCCGGGCTGGAGGCAAAAGCACGCGGGCAACTCACGGTCAACGGCGAGTGTCTGGCAGGATAGCCAGCGCGGCCTGTTCCTGCCGCCGCACCAGCGGGCGGTGGGCTATGTCTTTCAGGATGCGGCCCTGTTTCCGCATCTCAGCGTGCGCGGCAATCTGGAATATGGCTGGAAGCGGGTGCGGTCGCAGGAACGGCGGCAGGATTTCACTCAGGTGGTCGAGCTGCTGGGCATCGGCCCCTTGCTGGAGAGAAAGCCGGCGCACCTGTCCGGCGGCGAGCGCCAGCGCGTGGCCATGGGTCGCGCCCTGCTGGCCGCGCCGCGCCTGTTGCTGATGGACGAGCCGCTGGCGGCGCTGGACCCGGCCAGCAAGGCCGAGATCCTGCCCTACCTGGAACGCCTGCATCAGGAGCTGTCGATCCCGGTGCTCTACGTCAGCCATTCGCCCGATGAAGTGGCGCGACTGGCCGACCATCTGGTGCTGCTGGAACGCGGGCGGGTGGTGGCCAGCGGCGAGCTGCACGAAATGTTGGCGCGCGTGGACCTGTCCCTGAGCCATGGCGAACATGCCGGGGTGGTGGTGGATACCGTGGTGGGCGGCCACGACGCGCCCTATCACCTGAGCTGGCTGGATTTTTCCGGCGGGCGCTTTTTCGTGCCGCAGGTCGCCTGCGAAGCCGGGCAGCCCAAGCGCCTGCGCGTGCATGCGCGCGACGTGAGCCTGTCCCTGGAACGCCACTCCGGCACCAGCATCCTGAATATTTTCCCGGTGACGGTGCAAGAGATTGCCGAAGATACGCCCTCGAAGCTGCTGGTGCGCCTGGATGCGGCAGGAACGCCGCTGCTGGCAGGCATCACGAAAAAATCCGGTGCCGTGCTCGGCCTTGAACCCGGCATGTCGCTGTTCGCTCAGGTCAAGAGCGTGGCCTTGCTGGACTGAACCCATTCAATACCAAGGAATCCCATGGCCGGTGCCAGCCTGTTAACCCTGATTGACGACATTGCCACCATTCTCGACGACGTGGCGCTCATGACCAAGGTCGCGGGCAAGAAAACGGCCGGTGTGCTGGGCGATGATCTTGCGTTGAATGCCCAGCAGGTGGCCGGGGTCAGTGCCGACCGCGAGCTGCCGGTGGTGTGGGCGGTGGCCAAGGGCTCCTTCAGGAACAAGCTGATCCTGGTTCCGGCGGCACTGGCCATCAGTGCGTTTGCGCCCTGGGCCGTGATCCCGCTGCTGATGCTGGGCGGGTTGTTCCTGTGCTACGAAGGTTTCGAGAAGCTGGCGCACAAGCTGATGCATGGCAAAGACGAGGACGCCGAACATCATGAGGGCCTGGTGGATGCCCTGAGCAACCCTGCCGTGGACATGGCCGTCTTCGAGAAAGAGAAAATCCAGGGCGCCATCCGCACCGACTTCATCCTCTCCGCCGAGATCATCACCATTACGCTGGGGACGGTGGCAAAGGCATCGTTTGCCATGCAGCTCGCGGTGCTGTCCGGGATCGCGGTCATCATGACGGTCGGCGTGTATGGGCTGGTGGCCGGCATCGTCAAGCTCGACGATGCCGGCCTTTATCTCAGCCAGCAACGCGGCGAGGGCTTGCCGGGCAAGGTGCAGCGCAGTATCGGTGCCATGCTGCTGCGCGCGGCCCCTTACCTGATGAAGGGACTCGCCATCGTCGGTACGGCGGCCATGTTCCTGGTGGGCGGCGGCATCCTGACCCATGGCCTACCCGGCGCGCATGAACTGATCCACGCGCTGGCACATGGCGTCGGCGGTATTCCCGGCATTGGCGCGGCGCTGGCGCTTGCAACGCCGCTATTGATGGATGCCCTGGCCGGGATTGTGGCCGGTGCGCTGGTGCTTGCCGGTGTCGCCGCCTGGACGCGGGCAAGGCGGGCTGTCAGAAAACAGGCTTGAAAGCCTGCCGGGAACCATGCACAAATAGGCCCGCCTGATCGTCACTGATTCAAATATAAGTAAATGATAATAAACTAAGTATTCAAAAATGATGATTCTGCGTATATTGGTAATTTGTGACACCAGCACTGGTGATCCACCAATAAAAAATTCTGGAATTTAATCCAGAACGGGCCTGATAAGAGGGGGCTTCCATGATGACTGTATTCCGTCATAAGCTATTCATTTCATTAATCTTGTTTCTTGCGATTTCCTTCTTCCCCAGCGCCCGGGCTGGAGAGCTGAAACTGGCCTTGGCCAACTCGACCTGCGGTGCCATGGAAAAGGTTTTCGACGCATATCGTGCCAGCCATGCAGTCAAATTTACCACCACCTGCAAGTCGTCCGGGCTTCTTGCCAAAGGCCTGCGCGGCGGCGTGCTGTCTGCCGATATATTTGTTTCAGCCGACCGCGAATGGATGGATTTTGCGGTTGAAAATGGTCTGGTGACGCCGGACCGGATTTTCAGCGCCTGGGGCAACGCGCTGGTCGTGGCCGCCCCCAGAAACGGCCCGGTGCAAGCGTTCGAATGGCAGGATCTGGCTTCTGACAAGGTTACAGCCATCCTCATCGGAGACCCCAGCAACGCGCCGTTCGGCCGCTATGCAAAAGAAGCGCTTGAGGCATCGGGCTTGTGGGAGCGGGTCAAGGACAAAATTCGTACGCGCAAGAACATGGAACTGCTGGCCGACTCACTCGCCACGTCCAGCCCGGGCACGGTCGGCTTCTTGTTCAAAAGCAATTTGACGAATCAGTTGCGGCAACTGCACAGTGTCAATAAAGCCCTGCACAAGCCCGTTCGCTATTACATGGCGCCGCTCAAGGCTTCAATGGAAAATGTGGAAGTCACGGACTTTCTCAGGTTCATGCAAAGCAGTGCGGTCAAAAATATATTTCAAGCCGAAGGCTTTGACGTGAGCGCGCCTTGACACCTTCAGGATCAGTATCGGAATGAATGCTGGCAGGCCCCGGATGTTCGCCTATTTCAAAAATTATTCGCTGCTCAGGCAACTGATCGTCCCGATGGTCGTGGTCGGGATCATCGGCGTCGGCGCCATCATCGTTTCTGCCTTTACGTTACAGAACTCCGTCAAGGCGCTGGGTGAGATGTACTCGTCCAGTGGCGAACAACTCAAAACCCTGCAGGACATCGACAAGGGGATCGCTGATGTGCGGGCCTTAAGCCTCAAGCATCTCGCCAGTGAAAGCGCGCTCAACATGAACCATGTCGCAAGCGGCCTGGCCGAAGCCGAACAGCGGCTCAAAGGCGCGTTGCCGGAACTTTCCGGGTACTACGCCGCACAGCAGGAGGTCGTTCACCTGAGCCACGCCCTTAGCGCGTACCTGGTGGGCATCAACGAGGCCGTGCAGCTAAGCGCGGACTTCGAAAAGGAATCCGCGTTCGAGCAGTTGAGCCGGGTCGAGAGTCAGCACCTTGCGGCGATCCAGAAGACCATGCAAATCCTGACGCGGCAAACCTTCGAGGATATTGCGGGCAGCCGCCAGGACCTCGTTTCCGCTGCCAACCGCAATCTTATAATCACCATTGCCATCGGCATCCTGGGCGGCGCGCTGCTGCTGGGCGTGGCTTTCTATGTCTCGCAGCGCGCCAGCAGGAGGATTGCCGGTCTGCTCAGCTGGTCGCAGAGGATTGCCGCTGGCGACTTGTCGAACCATCTGGTTTCAGACGCAGGGGACGAGGTCGGCCAACTCACCAATGCGATGGGCAGGATGGTCGAGAACCTCGCACACGGGCGCAGCGAACTGGAACAGGCCCGAAAAGACGCGGAAATGGCAGCCGAAGAGCTGCGCCAGTACGCCAAGTCTTTCGATAGCAGCGGCGAGGCCATGCTGATTTCGGATCGTTTAAATCGCATCGTCAATGTCAACGCCGCCTTTACCGCGCAAACCGGCTACAGCCTCGAGGAAGTGCTGGGCAAGAATCCCAGGATGATGGGTTGCAACAAAACACCCAGGTCCGTGCATGAGGACATGTGGCGCTCCCTGCAGGACAGCGGCTACTGGAGCGGCGAACTTTGGGGGCGGAGAAAAACAGGAGAGATTTATCCCAAGTGGGCCTCCATTTCCGCCATCCGGGATGCGGACCAGACGGTCTTGTTCTACATTGCCAGCTATTCCGACATCAGCGAGCGCAAGGCAAACGAGGCGCGCATCGATTTTCTTGCCCATCACGATCCTCTCACCGGCCTGATCAACCGCTACAATCTGGAAAACCGTCTCGACCAGGCCCTTCTTTCGGCTCACCGCGATGCCCAGTTCGTCGCGGTGATGTTCATCGACATGGACCGCTTCAAGACCATCAACGATACCCTGGGCCACCATGTCGGCGATCTGCTGCTGATCGAGGTCGCCCGGCGCTTGCTGGACAGCGTGCGCGAAAGCGACATCGTCGCGCGTCTTGGGGGGGATGAATTCATCGTCGTGCTCACCGGCATGACGGATATTCTGGATGCCGCACACCTTGCCGATAAAATTCTGCGTTCACTGAATCAGGCCTACAGCATCGAAGGCAAGGAGCTGCATTCCAGCCCCAGTATCGGCATTGCGATTTATCCGGGCGATGGAGATGACGGCCCCAGCCTGATGAAGAATGCAGACGCCGCCATGTATCACGCCAAGGAACGCGGCCGGAATAATGTCCAGTACTTCACTGCGGCGCTGAATTCGGCTGCCAGCGAACGCCTGGAGCTGGAAAATGACTTGCACCAGGCCTTGCGCGAAGGCCAGTTGCACCTGCACTACCAGCCGCAGGTGCTTGCGCACGATGGCAGGATTGTGGGTGTCGAAGCCCTGGCGCGCTGGCGTCATCCGCTGCACGGCGATATCCTGCCGGCCAAGTTCATCCCCATTGCAGAAGAGTCCGGCTTGATTGAATCTCTGGGGGGCTGGGTGCTGGAAGAATCCTGCCGGCAACTGAGCGCGTGGCGTGCACAAGGGGTCGAGGGGCTGCGCATGGCGGTCAACCTTTCCGCACAGCAATTGCGCTCTCCGGACCTGATGCAATTCGTGGCCGCGTTGCTGAAGCGCCACGGCCTGAAAGGCAGCGATCTCGAACTGGAAATCACGGAGTCGGTCGCCATGGAAAATCCGGAACGTGCCGTCGGCCAGTTGCAGGGCCTGCGCGACATCGGTATCCAGCTCTCCATCGATGATTTCGGCACCGGTTATTCCTCCCTTGCGTATCTCAAGCGCCTGCCTATTCAGGCGCTGAAGCTGGACCGGACTTTCGTGCGCGATATCGAAACCGATTCGAGCGATGCCGAGATCAGCGCGGCGACCATTGCGCTGGCTCACACCCTCGGCATGAAGGTCGTGGCCGAAGGTGTTGAGACCGAAGCCCAGCGCGATTTCCTGGTCATGTGCCAATGCGACTACCTGCAAGGCTACTTCTTCAGCGAGCCCTTGCCGGCAGAGGATATCCTGCCGTTCATCCGGGAACACTGACCGCCAGGCTTTACTGGCCAGTGTTCGATGCAACGCGATCCACGTTTGACTTGTTCAGGGGTTCCTTAGGGTGAGTTTGTTTATCCCGCGCTACAATGTCGCCTATGCCCCATCAAACCGCTACACAAATCCTCCACGACGTTTTCGGCTACGACAGCTTTCGCGGCGAGCAGCAGGCCATTGTCGAACATGTCGCCGCTGGCGGCGATGCGCTGGTGCTGATGCCCACCGGCGGCGGCAAGTCGCTGTGCTACCAGATTCCGGCCCTGCTGCGGCGCGGCGTGGGTATCGTGGTGTCGCCGCTGATCGCGCTGATGCAGGATCAGGTGGACGCCTTGCGCCAGCTCGGCGTGAAAGCCGCCTTTCTCAATTCCAGCCTCGATGCCGACGCGGCGCGCGGGGTGTTCACTGCACTGGTGCGCGGCGAGCTGGATATGCTCTACGTGGCGCCGGAGCGGCTGCTGCTGGAAAATTTTCTGAATGCGCTGGAGCAGGTGCAGAATGGCCCGGGACTGGCGCTGTTCGCCATCGACGAGGCGCATTGCGTGTCGCAGTGGGGGCACGACTTCCGCCCCGAGTACCGCGCCCTGACAGTATTGCACGAGCGCTTCCCCAAGGTGCCGCGCATCGCCCTCACCGCCACGGCGGATGCGCCCACCCGGCGCGAGATCGTGGAGCGCCTGAAACTCGAAGATGCGCGCCAGTTCGTTTCCAGCTTCGACCGCCCCAACATCCGCTACCGCGTGACGCACAAGAACAACGCCCGTCAGCAGTTGCAGGCCTTCCTCGAAGCCGAGCACCCTGACGACGCCGGCATCGTCTACTGCCTGTCGCGCAAGAAAGTCGACGACACCGCCGCCTGGCTCAAGGACAAGGGCTGGGACGCGCTGCCCTACCACGCCGGGCTGGATGCCGCCACGCGGTCGCGCCACCAGTCGCGCTTTCTGCGCGAGGAAGGCGTGATCATGGTGGCCACGGTGGCTTTCGGCATGGGCATCGACAAGCCCAACGTGCGCTTCGTCGCCCATCTCGACCTGCCCAAAAGCATGGAAGGCTATTATCAGGAAACGGGCCGCGCCGGGCGCGACGGCCTGCCCGCCAACGCCTGGATGACCTACGGCCTGGGCGACGTGGTTTCCATGCGCCAGATGCTGCTCTCCGGCGATGCGCCGGAAGAACGCAAGCGCGTCGAATTGCGCAAGCTCGACGCGCTGCTGGGCTTCTGCGAATCCACCGCCTGCCGCCACCAGGGCATCCTGCGCTACTTCGGCGAGGAACACCCCGGCGCCTGCGCCCAGTGCGACAACTGCCTCGAACCGGTGGATCGCTGGGACGCCACCGAGGCTGTCCGGATGGCGCTCTCCTGCGTCTACCGCACCGGCCAGCGCTTCGGCGTGGTGCACCTGATCGACGTCCTGCTGGGAAAAACCAGCGCCAAAGTCGAGCAATTCAATCACCAGCAGCTCAGCACCTTCGGCATCGGCCAGTCGCTCAGTCAGGCGCAGTGGAGCAGCGTCTTCCGCCAGCTGGTCGCGGGCGGCCTGCTCGAAGCCGACATGGAATCCTACGGCGGCCTGCGCCTGACCGAAGAAGCGCGTCCGGTGCTGCGCGGCGAGCAGGAAATCTGGCTGCGGCGCGATGCCGAGCCCACTCGGCGCAAGGTCAGCAAGGCCGAACGCGGCGCCCGCGCCCGCGAAGCCTTTGCCGGTGCCAGCGACGACCCGCTGTGGCTGGCCCTCAAGGCCCGGCGCACCGAACTCGCCCGCGAACAGGGCGTGCCGCCTTATGTCATCTTCCACGACAGCACCCTGCTGGAAATCCTTAATCAAAGGCCCGGCAGTTTGACGGAAATGGGGCAAATCAGCGGCATCGGGCAGGCCAAGCTGGAGCGCTATGGGGATGAATTCCTGAAAGTGCTGGAGGATGCGGCGAACGGGGTGGGGTAGATCATGGTTTCAGAGCTGAAAATTCATGGCCACTGTGATGGATCAGGTTTCTTACGGAAGCCAGGACCAGAAAGCCAATCAAGAGTATTTTCCTGTCCCATTTCATAAATAAAATTCATGCAACAAAACCAGATTGATTTTGTCAACTAAACATACGCAGTTGTCTTTTCGTCCATCCAGGTGAATGAAACTCCGGATGGGCCATTACAAGGAGGTGCAAAATGTTTGACATCAATCAAATGGTAGCTGACGAAGCACGCGGTAGCGGGCCTCAAGGCATGCTGGCGGAACTGGATGACTGGTCGCCTGCCAGGGCGGAAAAAGTGGCGCGGGAAGAGGGTATTGCCCTGACGGATGATCACTGGGAAGTGATCCATCTGCTGCGCGAAAATTACCGTCACCACGGTCGCGCACCGCACGCACGGCAATTGCTGAACGGTCTGGAAGAACGCTTCGGTCGTGAAGGAGGCAGGAAATATCTGTACCAGCTTTTTCCTCGTGGCCCGGTTTCTCAGGGTTGCAAAATTGCAGGCTTGCCGCTGCCGGCCTATAGCAGCGATCCTTCGTTTGGCAGCGTGGAGTAACCCCCAGCGGGCAGCCTTGCGCCGCCCGTTTCCGTCTGTGTCCATGCCGCGAAAAGCGGGTGTGGTTTCCCCGTGCGCAGCACCTGACTGATCTTTAGAGCACGATTCCGGTAGAATCATGCCTTTTGAGTTCGAGTCATGTGGTTCAAGAACCTTCAGATTTACCGCCTGCGCGATTGCGCCATTTCCCCCGATAAACTTGAAGAAGCGCTGGCAGGCCTGGCTTTCCAGCCGTGCGGCAACATGGATATGCAAAGCCGCGGCTGGCTGTCGCCGCGCGGCGAAGGCGCCCCGCTGGTGCATGTCCTCAAGGATCAGATGCTGATTGCGCTGGGGGTGGAGCAAAAACTCCTGCCATCCGCGATCATCAATCAGTTTGCCCATGAGCGTGCCGAAGAAATCGAGGAACAGCAAGGCTACCGGCCGGGGCGCAAGCAATTGCGCGAGATCCGCGAGCGGGTGGCGGAGGAACTGCTGCCGCGCGCCTTTGCACGCCGTCGCAAGACCTACGCCTGGATCGACCCGGTTGGCGGCTGGCTGGTAATCGACGCCGCCAGCCCGGCCAAGGCCGATGAACTGGTCGAGGCCCTGCTCAAGTGCAGCGCTGACCTGACGCCCGCACTGGTCCACACCCAACGCTCGCCCATGAGCGCCATGACCGGCTGGCTGGCCGCCAACGAAGCTCCACCCGGCTTCAGCATCGACCGCGATTGCGAACTGCTCGCGCCGGGCGAGGAAAAATCCCTGGTGCGCTATGTGCGTCATCCGCTCGAATCAGCCGAAATCCGTGACCATATCGAATCCGGCAAGCAGGTCACCAAGCTGGCCATGACCTGGAACGACCGCATCTCCTTCGTGCTGAACGAGAACATGCAGGTCAAGCGCCTGGCCTTCCTCGATCTGATCAAGGAGGAATCCGAGCAGCAGGCCGAAACCGCCGACGAACAGTTCGATGCCGATTTCGCCATCATGAGCGGTGAGCTGGCGCGCTTCCTGCCCGATCTGGTCGAGGCGCTGGGCGGCGAGGCGGCGGTGGTTTGAGGCAAAAAGTAGCAAATTTAACGAGAACCTCATTAACCCCCCTCAATCCCCCCTTGTCAGGGGGGAAGATCGGCTCCTCCCCTGACAAGGGGAGGCTGGGAGGGGTTAGCCGTTAAGACGAATTTTTCTGAACCTGGCGCAAGTCGCCTTGCCACTTAGCACCCAAGGTATCCAACATCCATGATTGAATTTTCAGAACAGGAACGCGCCGCGCTGGAGCAGTGGCTGGCCAGGCCTGTCTTCAACGGCAAGGCGCTGAGCGTGACCCAGTTGCAGGGCTTCTTTTACGCCGTGATCAGTTCCCCGGACACCATCCCGGCCAGCCGCTGGATGCCGGATGCGCTGGGCGGCGAGCCGGAATTCGAGTCGCCGCAGCAGACTCAGGAATTCATGGAGTTGCTGACGCGCCTGTACAAGAGCGTGGATACCGCGCTGGCGGAGGGCGATGCGCCAAAGTTCATCCTCAAGCCGCAGGCGAACGCCGATCAGGCGCCGGATTATCCCGCCTGGTGCGACGGCTATATCCTCGGCTGGGGCTTGTCCACGGAAGAGTGGCTGCAGCCGGGCAACGAAGTGCTGAAGAAGCTGACCTTCCCCATCCTGCTGCTGTCCGGCGCCTTCAAGGAAGATGCCGAACGCGGCGGCAAGGCCTTCATGCCGGACGACGAATATGAAAAGCTGCAGCAGGAGTGCATGGATGTGCTGCCCGGCGCGGTGGCCGGGATCTACAATTTCTGGCAGGCGCGGCGCAAAGGCACGACAGTGAAGCGCGATACGCCCAAGGTAGGGCGCAACGAACCCTGCCCGTGCGGCAGCGGCAAGAAATTCAAGCAGTGCTGCGGTGCGGAAAGGACCCTGCATTGAACCGGGAAAAATGATGTGGCAACCCTAAACCCCTCCCGGCCTCCCCTTGTCAGGGGAGGGGCACACTTCCCCCCTGAAGAGGGTCAAGCAGGCAATCCGCGTAACGGATGCTCGCACAAGGGGGGGTTGAGGGGGGTTCTGTTTTGACCGGGATACCGGTCGTTTCGAAACCAAGGAATTAAATTGATTCAAACAGTGAACCAGCGCATCGCCGAAGAGCTCGGCGCGCGCGAAACCCAGGTGGCCGCCGCCGTGGCCCTGCTCGACGAGGGCGCCACCGTGCCCTTCATCTCGCGCTACCGCAAGGAAGCGACCGGCGGTCTCGATGATACCCAGTTGCGCAATCTCGACGAACGCCTGCGCTATCTGCGCGAGCTGGAAGAGCGGCGCGCGGCCATTCTCGCCAGCATCGCCAGTCAGGGAAAACTGACGCCGGAACTGGAGCATGCCGTCAGCCATGCGGAAACCAAGGTCACGCTGGAAGACCTCTACCTGCCCTACAAGCAGAAGCGCCGCACCAAGGCGCAGATCGCGCGCGAGGCCGGGCTGGAGCCGCTGGCCCTGAGCCTGCTGGAAAACCCCTTGCTGGTGCCGGAAGAAACCGCCGCAGCCTATCTCAATGCCGAACTGGGCGTGCCGGACAGCAAGGCCGCGCTCGATGGCGCACGCCACATCCTGATGGAAAAATTCGCCGAGGACGCGGAACTGCTGGGCCGCCTGCGCGAATCGCTGTGGCAGGAAGGCATGCTGAAATCCGTGCTGGAGGAAGGCCAGGCCGAGGCCGGGGCCAAGTTTTCCGATTATTTCGACCGGCGTGAGCCGATCAGGAACGCGCCTTCGCACCGCGCGCTGGCCCTGCTGCGGGGGCGCAACGAAGGCGTGCTGCGCCTCTCGCTGGTGGTGGGGGAGGAGGACCCGGATGCACCGCGCAACGCGCCACATCCCTATGAAGGCGTGATTGCCCGGCGCTTCGGCATTGCCGATCAGGGCCGTGCCGCCGACCGCTGGCTGCTCGATACCGTGCGCTTCGCCTGGAAGGTGAAGATTTATGCCCATCTCGAAGGGGAACTGATTGCGCGTCTCAGGGAACGCGCCGACGCCGAGGCGATCCAGGTCTTCGCCCGCAACCTGCACGACCTGCTGCTGGCCGCGCCCGCCGGGCACAAGGCGGTGCTCGGCCTCGATCCCGGCATCCGCACCGGGGTCAAGGTGGCGCTGGTGGACGGCACCGGCCTGCTGCTGGAAACCGCCACCATCTACCCCCACGAGCCGCGCCGCGAGTGGGACAAGTCCATCGCCATCCTCGCTGCGCTGGCGAAGAAGCACGGCGCGCAACTGGTCAGCATCGGCAACGGCACCGCCTCGCGCGAAACCGACCGCCTCGCCGCCGAACTGATGCAGCGCCATCCCGAACTGAAATTGCAGAAAATCGTGGTGAGCGAGGCCGGGGCCTCGGTGTACTCCGCCTCCGAGCGTGCTGCGAAAGAGTTTCCCGAACTGGACGTGTCGCTGCGCGGCGCGGTATCCATCGCCCGGCGCTTGCAGGACCCGCTCGCCGAACTGGTGAAAATCGACCCCAAGGCCATTGGCGTCGGCCAGTACCAGCACGACGTCAACCCGAACGATCTGGCCCGCGCGCTGGACGCGGTGGTCGAGGATTGCGTCAACAAGGTGGGCGTCGATCTCAACACCGCTTCCGAGCCGCTGCTGGAGCAGGTCTCCGGGCTGACTTCCACGCTGGCGCGCAACATCGTCGAATTCCGTAACACGAATGGCGCCTTCAAAACCCGTGCGGCCCTGAAAAAAGTGCCGCGCCTCGGTGAAAAAGCCTTCGAACAGGCAGCCGGATTCCTGCGCATCAGCAACGGCGACAACCTGCTCGACGCCTCGGGCGTGCACCCCGAAGCCTATCCGCTGGTGCAGAAGATACTGGACGCCAGCGGGCGCGAGATCCGGCAACTGGTCGGCGACAGCGCCTTCCTCAAAACTCTGGACCCGCGCCGCTTTACTGACGAGAAATTCGGCCTGCCCACCGTGACGGACATCCTGGCCGAGCTGGAAAAACCCGGCCGCGACCCGCGCCCCGAGTTCAAGACCGCGACTTTCCGCGAGGGCATCGAGTCGCTCAGGGACCTGCAGCCCGGCATGGTGCTGGAAGGCGTGGTCACCAACGTCACCAACTTTGGCGCCTTCGTCGATATTGGCGTGCATCAGGATGGTCTGGTGCATATTTCCGCTCTCGCCGACAAATTCGTGAAAGACCCGCACAGCGTGGTCAAGGCCGGAGAGGTGGTGAAGGTCAAAGTGCTGGAAGTGGACGAAAAACGCCGCCGCATCGCGTTGACCATGCGCATGGGGGATGAGCCGGGGCAGGCAGCGGTGCGGGAAGAGAAGCGGCCAGCCAGCCCCAGACCGGCGCAGCGTCAGCAGCAGCCAGTCAAACCTCAGGTGAAACAACCGGAGGGCGCGATGGCGGCGGCTTTCGCCAAGCTGAGAAAAACCCCATAGTCAGATAAGCCTGAAATGCCATGATGCCGACCCGAGACTCGGACGCCTCCCCCCTGACAAGGGGGGATCGAGGGGGGTTAAGGCGGTTGGAATTCCCCCTTGTCTTGAATGCGCTTCGCGCATGCTTGATTAGAAGCCGGGGCCGCCCGGCAGCGGGTTACTTTCTTTGTGCGGCCAAAGAAGAGTAACCAAAGAAATGCCGCCCCACTGCGCCGCCCTACGGGTTCCTTCGGCTTGACAGGCAAATTGGGCGTCTGCGCAACTCGCCCTGGCAGGGCACACAAACCGTGCCCTGCTGCGGAGCTCAGACAGGGCGCAGCCGACACCCCCCAATTTGCCTGCCAACCCGAAGCGGCGCAGAGGGGAAATGGGTGGCCTGCCACGATCTAGCGAATTAATCCGGGGCCGAGAAACCTGCGCCAAACTCCCCTTGAGCCACCGCCGAGCAGCACAGGCAAGCCGGGGGCAGTCGGCGAGCACTGTCTGAGCGCAAAGCGCGAGTTATGTATACGATCTTTCATCCGCTTTAGCGGATAGAAAGTCGGAGTCCCCTTGTGGGACAGCCGCCCGGCTTGACGAGCAGCGCAGGGTACCCCCGACAGGGGGCGGTGGATGGGGGTCGCCTTCTTTTCTCGCCGCGACCTGTGCGCAGCACAGAGCGTCCGGCGGGGACACTCCTTGCGGGTGGGATTACCTTTCTTGGCGAAGCAAAAAAGGTAATCAGCCGCCGGGCTGCCCCCGGCAATCAAACAACCCGCGAAGCGGACAAAATGCAGCCATCCGGCGCAACGGCCGCTGGTTATTGCGCCCTACACGAGCTGCTGTGGGGTAACCTGCTGCGAGGCACATCGCGAAGCTATGGCCCAAAAAATCAAAAGCTATGCTGAAATATCCTGCCTGATGTCTTCAAAACAAGATATACGGCACACTTTGTGGTGTGCTTAATAGTGTGATTAAATGTACGATAAACCGCATTAAATCAGGAGCGAATCATGTCAAGCATCAGCGCCAACGATCTCAAAGTCAGGGGAGTTTCCGCCATCGAGGCCGAGCTCGCGCATCAGCCCGAGGCGATTATTTCAGTTCGCGGCAAGGATCGTTTCGTGGTGATGGATATTGCGCATTATCACTATCTGCGCGAATGCGAGCTGGAGGCGGCGCTGGCCGAGACGCGCGCGGATATGGCTGCCGGGCGTTTCGTCAGGGAATCGGCGGAGGCTCATCTGGCGCGGCTGGAAGCCGCTGAATGAGCTATGCGCTGGTCTTTACTGAGCAATACACCCGCAGGGCAGGCCGCTTTCTCAAGCGCCATCCGGAATTGAAACAGCAATACCTCAAAACCCTGCAATTGCTCGAAGCCAACCCCTATCATCCCAGCTTGCGCTTGCATCCATTGAGCGGACGGCTTGCCGGTTTGCACTCGGTTTCCATCAATCTGGCTTACCGGATCACGCTGGAACTGATTGTCACGGAGCAGGAAATCATTCCTGTCAACGTCGGCGACCACGACGCGGTTTACTGAAAGCGGTTAACAGGTTCTAGCCCGGTTATGGCCGCTTCACCCTGAACCACGCCGCATACAGCGCCGGCAGGAACAGCAAGGTCAGAATGGTGGCGATGAACAGGCCACCCATGATGGCCGAGGCCATGGGGCCGAAGAAGACGCTGCGCGATAGCGGCACCATCGCCAGGATCGCCGCCAGCGCAGTGAGCATGATGGGGCGGAAGCGGCGCACGGCGGCTTCGATGATGGCGTCCCATTGCGACTGGCCTTCGCGGATGTTGCGTTCGATCTGGTCGATCAGGATGACCGAGTTGCGCATGATCATGCCGGAGAGGGCCAGCGTGCCCAGCATGGCGACGAAGCCGAACGGGCGGTTCAGGAGCAGCAGCGCCATTGCCACGCCGATCAGGCCGAGCGGGGCGGTGAGTACGACCATCACCACGCGCTGGAAGCTCTGCAACTGCATCATCAGCAGCGTAAGCACCACCACCAGGAAAATCGGCATGCCGGCATTGATGGAGAAGTTGGCCTTGGCGCTTTCCTCCGTCGCGCCGCCGGTTTCCAGCCGGTAGCCCAGGGGCAGTGCGGCGCGGATTTTTTCCATGGCGGGTTCCAGCTGGGCCGATACTGCCGGTGCCTGCATCTTGTTGTAGATGTCGCCGCGCACGGTGATGGTGGGCACGCGGTTGCGCTTCCAGATCAGGCCTTCTTCAAGGCCATAGCGCAGGGTGGCGATCTGCGACAGCGGGACAGTCTGGCCGGTGGCGGTGGGCACGTTGAGGTTGGCCAGCAGGCTCAGGTGTTCGCGCTCCGGCGGGGCGCCGCGCAACACGATTTCGATGAGCTGGTCGCGCTCCCGGTAGGTGCTGACCTGGCTGCCCTGAATCGCGGATTGCAGCAGCTGCGAAAGGCTCTGCTGCGTGACGCCCAGTGCCTGCGCCCGGGCCGGGTCCACGTCAAGGAAAATGGCTTTGCTGCGCTCGTTCCAGTCCATCTGCACATTGCGCAGGTTGGGGTTGGTGCGCATCGCCACGGCCATCTGCTGGGCGATGTCGCGCAGGGTATCGAAATCCTCGCCGGAAATGCGGAACTGCACCGGGAATCCGACCGGCGGGCCGTTTTCGAGGCGCAGCACACGCCCGCGCACTGCAGCGAATTCGGCGCTGTCCATGGCTTCGATCAGCTGGCCGCGCAATTTTTCGCGCGCTTCGATACTTTTCGTGGTGATAACGAACTGCGCAAAGTTCGAGGCCGGCAATTGCTGGTCCAGCGGCAGGTAGAAACGGGGCGAGCCGTTGCCGACGTAGGCTGCGAAGTTGACGATGCCTTCCTGATGGCGGCTTAGCCATTGCTCCATGCGGGCCACTTCGCGCTCGGTGGCGGGGAGGGCGCTGCCCTCCGCAAGCTTGAGGTCAACCAGCAGTTCCAGTCGGGTGGCATCGGGGAAAAACTGCTTCTGCACGAACTGGAAGCTGTACACCGCGCCGGCAAAAACCAGCAGGGTCAGCAGGATCACGGTCTTGCGCTGCGCCACGCACCCTGTCACGAGGACACGGAAACGCGCGTAGAACGCTTCCCCCAGATTGTGCTGCCAAGCGCCAACCGCAGCCATCCTGCGGCGGATCGCGCCGAAGCGCCCGGAAACGGCTTTCTGCCGGTGCGGGTCGGGCAGCAGTTTGTAGCCCAGGTAGGGGATCACCACCACCGCCGCAATCCAGGACAGCAGCAGGGCGATGGTGACGACCTGAAACAGGGAGACGGTGTATTCGCCCACGGTGGATTTGGCCGTGGCGATGGGCAGGAATCCGGCGGCGGTAATCAGCGTGCCCGTCAGCATGGGGAAGGCCGTGGTGGCGTAGGTAAAACTCGCGGCTTTGGCGCGGTCGAAGCCGTGCTCCATTTTGACCGCCATCATTTCGACCGCGATGATGGCGTCGTCCACCAGCAGGCCCAGCGCCAGAATGAGGGCGCCGAGGGAAATCTTGTGCAGGCCGACGTTGAAGAAATTCATGAGCATGAAGGTGGCGGCCAGCACCAGCGGAATGGACAGCGCGACGATCGACCCGGCCCGCAGCCCGAGGCTGAAGAAGCTGACCGCCAGCACGATCAGCACGGCTTCGGCCACCGAGTTCTGGAAGACGCGGATCGAATCGCTCACCGCCCTGGGCTGATCGTTGACGCGGTGCAGCATCAGCCCCACCGGCAGTTGCGATTCGATGCGGAGCAGGGCGGCATCGAGGTTTTTCCCCAGTGCGATGATGTCGTGGCCTTTTCTCATCGAAACGCCGATGCCGATGGCGGGCGTGCCTTCAAAACGCATGCGGGGCTGGGCCGGATCGGCATAGCCGCGGCGGATTTCGGCGATGTCCTTGAGCAGGACGGTGCGCTTGCCGGCGCGCAGCGGCAGGTCGCCGATTTCCTGCGCGCTGGTGAAGCGCCCGGAGGGGCGCAGATAGATGCGGTCGCTGGCGGTTTCGAAGCTCCCCGCCGGGGCCATGATGTTCCATGCCTGCAGCGCCCGGATGATTTCCTGCGGGTCGAAGCCGAGGTTGGCGAGCTTCTGGTTGGAAAGCTCGATATGGATTTTCTCGTCCTGCACGCCGATGACGTCCACCTTCGCCACGCCGGACACGCGCAACAGTTCCTTGCGCAGGCTGTCGGCGGTGTCGCGCAGCTGGGCCAGGCTGAAGCCGTCCCCGGTCAGGGCGAAAACATTGCCGTAGGTCTCGCCGAATTCATCGTTGAAAAACGGCCCCTGCACGCCCTGTGGCAGGGTGTGCTGCATGTCCTGCACGCGTTTGCGGACCTGATAATAGGTGTCGGGCATGTCGCTGGCGCGTGTTTCGTCCCGCACAGCGACGAAGATCTTGGTCTCTCCCGGGCGGGAATAGCTTTTGACCGTATCGATATTGGGGGATTCCAGCAGCGTCTTCTCGATCCGCTCGGCGACCAGTTGCTCCATTTCGCTGGCCGTGGCGCCCGGCCAGTAAGGCCTGCACCAGCATCACCTTGAAAGTGAATGGCGGATCTTCGGACTGCCCCAGTTTGCCATAGGCCATGACGCCCAGCACAGTCAGCAGCACCATCAGATAGAGCACGAAATTGCGGTGAGCGATGGCCCAGTCGGAGAGGTTGAAACGGCTCACTTGCTGCTCCCGCTCACCGCAGGAGAATAGCGCTCATAGGGGGTGGGCCTGATTTTCTGGCCCGGATGCAGCTTGTGCGCGCCGGCGGCGATGACCCGGCTGCCGACGGGAAGATCGCCGCGCACCAGCAGGCCGTCATCCTGGTATTGCAGCACTTCTACAGGCACAGCGTTTACCTGCTGCTTTTCATCGACGGCCCAGACGGCAGTCTGTTTGCCCTGCTGGATCAGCGCGCCGGGGGGAAGTCTGACGGCAGACGACGCTGCAGCCGGGCCGGAAAACGCCACGCTGGCCGTCATCCCGAGCCGGATGGCTTCGTCTGGCTGATGAATGCCGACTTTCACCAGATAGGTGCGGTTTTCATCCGCAGCCGGTGCGATTTCATTGATGGCGCCCGCATACACTTTCTGCTGCGCAGACCACAACCGTATCTGGACGGGCGTTCCCGCCTTGATTTGCTGCGCCTGTGCCTCACCCACCCGGATATGCGCTTCCTTTTCGCCGTCGTAGGCGACACGCACGACCGGCTGCCCGGCGCTGACCACCTGGCCGGCTTCGAAATTGATGGTCGTGACCACGCCCGCCGCAGCGGCGGTCAACGCGGTGTGGTGCGACTGGCTGGTGGCAAGCTCATGTTTGGCACGGGCGGCGGCCAGGCGGGCCTGGGCGGTGTCAAAGGCATTCACGCGCGCATCCAGCGCGGCCTGGCTGAGGAATTTCTGCCCCACCAGTTTTCTGGCACGCGCCAGTTCGGCAGCGGCCGTGCTGGCCTCGGATTCAGCCGCAGCGACCTGGGCACTGGCCTCTCCGGCAGCAAGCTGCGCATCTTTGGGGTCCAGCTGGCCGAGTACCTGCCCCGGCTTGACCTTGTCGCCCAGTTCCACCCGTCTTGCCGCAACTTTCCCGCCAACACGGAAGCCCAGTTCCGCCTCGTGCCGGGCATGCACTTCGCCGGAGTAAGCGCCTGTCTGCCCATTGGCGCTTTCCACTACGGTGTAAACCAGGGCGGGGCGGAGCTGATCGGCCTGTTCGGCCGGCCTGGAGCAGGCCGACAGGGAAAGCAGAATGAGGAAGGGGATGAAAATGGCTTGCATGTCTGTCTCGGGAAAGGTTTTTAGTGCCAGCGCTACGGATAGGCGCATTCGATAGAACAACATCTTAGCCAAAATTGGCGGACTGGTGCGCTTCGTGATGCATGTTTATATATTGAAAGACCGGATTGATTGATCAATGCCGCCCAACATCCGGTGCGCTATCAACTCGCCGCCTGCCGGATGATCTGGGTTAAAATTGGGATTGTCAGAGAGAAAAACCGCCAAGAGGTGTTCATGAATATCCATACTGTCGCTACTACCCCGTTCAATGACCAGAAGCCGGGCACCTCGGGCTTGCGCAAGAAAGTAAGCGTTTTCCAGGGCGCGCATTATCTGGAAAACTTCGTTCAGGCCATTTTCGATACCATTGCCGCTCCGGCGGGCAGCACGCTGGTGGTCGGCGGCGATGGACGCTACTACAATCGCGAAGCCATCCAGATCATCCTGAAAATTGCGGCGGCCAACGGCTTCGGCAGGGTGCTGGTGGGGCAGGGCGGCATTCTTTCCACTCCGGCGGCTTCCTGCGTGATCCGCAAATACCAGACCTACGGCGGCATCATCCTTTCCGCCAGCCATAATCCGGGCGGCCCGGACGGCGACTTTGGTATCAAGTACAACACCGCCAACGGCGGCCCGGCACCGGAGAAAATCACCGATGCAATTTTTGCGCGCAGCAGGACGCTGGAAAGCTACCGCATTGCCGATGTGCCCGACGTGGCGCTGGATCAGCAGGGCTGTTTCAGCCTCGGTGGCATGACGGTGGAAGTGATCGACCCGGTGGCGGACTATGCCGACCTGATGGAATCGCTGTTCGACTTCAAGGCCATCCGCGCGCTGCTTTCCGGCGGCTTTCGCATCTGCTTCGACGCCATGCATGCGGTGACTGGTCCGTATGCAAAAGAGATCATCGAGCAGCGCCTCGGCGCGTCTGCCGGGACGGTGATCAACGGTGTGCCGCTGCCTGATTTCGGCCAGGGCCACCCCGACCCCAACCTGACCTATGCGCATGAGCTGGTCGAGATCATGTACGGTTCTCCCGCTGCCTTCGGCTCCGCTCAGGCAACGGGAGGGGCGTTGCCTGAGCGGAGTCGAAGGCCCGATTTCGGCGCGGCCTCGGACGGCGACGGCGACCGCAACATGATTTTGGGCAAGCATTTCTTCGTCAATCCTTCTGACAGCCTGGCCGTGATCGCCGCCAATGCGGCGCTGGCGCCGGGTTATGCCAAGGGCCTGGCAGGCGTGGCGCGTTCCATGCCGACCAGCGGAGCGGCTGACCGGGTGGCGGCGAAGCTCGGCATCCCCTGCTATGAAACGCCGACCGGCTGGAAATTCTTCGGCAATCTGATGGATGCGGGCAAGGTCACCCTGTGCGGCGAGGAAAGTTTCGGCACCGGCTCCGACCACGTGCGCGAGAAGGACGGCCTGTGGGCGGTGCTGTTCTGGCTCAATATCCTGGCTGGGCGCGGCCAGTCGGTGGAGGATATCGTGCACCAGCACTGGACCGAATATGGCCGCAACGTCTATTCGCGCCATGATTACGAAGGCCTGCCATCGGATGCCGCAGCAGGCCTGATGGATCACCTGAAAAGCCAGTTTGCCAGCCTGCCGGGCCAACGTTTTGGCAGCTATCAGGTAAAACTTTGCGATGATTTCAGCTATACCGACCCCATCGACGGCAGTGTCAGCACCGGGCAAGGATTGCGCATCATTTTCGAGGACGGCTCGCGCATCGTCTTCCGCCTCTCCGGCACCGGCACCGAGGGCGCCACGCTGCGCATCTACCTCGAAGCCTTCGAGTCCGATGCAGCCCGGCAGCGCATGGATGCGCAGGAGGCGCTTGGCGGGTTGATCGATATCGCCCACGAGCTGTCGCAGCTCAAGTCGCGCACCGGGCGCGAACAGCCGACGGTGATTACTTGATGGTAATGGGTGATGAGTAATGGGTGATGGGAAAGCTGGTTTGGCGCGAACAGCAATAGCCAGTCCCCACTGCTTACTCATCACCCATTACCCATCACCCCGAAATTTATGACAGAGTCGAAATGAACAAATCCTATTCCGATGATTCCATCCGCGTGCTGCGCGGACTGGAGCCGGTCAAGCAGCGGCCGGGCATGTATACGCGCACCGACAATCCGCTGCATATCCTGACCGAAGTGGTGGACAACTCTGCCGACGAGGCGCTGGCCGGTTTTGCCAAGGTGATCGCCGTGCGTTTGCATGCCGATGGATCGGTTTCCATAAGCGATGACGGGCGCGGCATTCCGGTGGGGATTCATCCCGAGGAGGGTGTGTCGACCGTCGAGGTGGTGTACACCCGCCTGCATGCGGGCGGCAAGTTCGACAAGAAGGCCGGCGGCGCCTACCAGTTTTCCGGCGGTTTGCATGGTGTCGGCGTGTCCGTGACCAATGCGCTGTCGAAGCGCCTGGAAGTGTCGGTGACGCGCGAAGGCGGCGTGCACCACATCGTGTTCGCGGGCGGCGACGTGGTGGAGCCGCTGACGCAGATACGCACGGCGCCCAAGCGCGCCTCGGGCACCTCGGTGCGGGTGTGGCCGGATGCCACGTATTTCGATAGCGGCGACATCCCGCCCGCCCAGCTCGAACGGGTCCTGAAGGCCAAGGCGGTGCTGCTGCCGGGGGTGCGCGTCCGGCTGGAAACCGAGGATAAGGACGGCAACCTCAAGGATGAAAAAGAGTGGGTTTATCAGGACGGCCTGTCCGACTATCTCAAGTCGCAACTCTCGGATTATCTGCTCGACGGCCTGTTCTGGAAGCTCGCCAAGTATGCGCCCGCTTCGCACGAGGCCTTTGCCGAGGGCGAGGGCGCAGAATGGGTGGTGGCCTGGACGGAAGATGGGCCGATCGTGCGCGAATCCTACGTCAACCTGATCCACACGCCTGCCGGGGGCACCCATGAATCCGGCCTGCGCGACGGTGTGTTCAATGCACTGAAGAGTTTCATCGACCACCACAGCCTGTTGCCCAAGGGCGTCAAGCTGACCGCGGATGATGTCTTCAGCCGCATCTCTTTCGTGCTCTCGACCAAAATGCTGGACCCGCAGTTCCAGGGGCAGACCAAGGACAAGCTTTCCTCGCGCGATGCCCTGCGCCTGGTCGCCTCCATGGTGCGCGACCCGCTCGAACTGTGGCTCAACGAGCATCAGGACGCGGCGAAAAGAATCGCCGATCTGGCCATCAAGGCCGCCCAGGTGCGCCAGCGCGCCGGGCAGAAGATCGAGAAGCGCAAATCCTCCGGCGTGGCAGTACTGCCGGGCAAGCTGGCGGACTGCCAGTCGGATAACCTGGAGGAACGCGAGCTGTTCCTGGTCGAGGGCGATTCCGCCGGCGGCTCCGCCAAGCAGGGCCGCAACAAGGACACTCAGGCCATCCTGCCGCTGCGCGGCAAGGTGCTGAATACCTGGGAGCACGAGGCCGACCGCATCTTCGCCAACAACGAAATCCACAACATCGCCGTGGCGCTCGGCGTCGATCCGCATGGGCCGGACGACACGCCCGACCTGTCCGGCCTGCGCTACGCCCGGGTGATCATCCTGGCCGACGCGGACGTGGACGGCAGCCATATCCAGGTGCTGCTCCTGACATTGTTCTACCGCCACTTCCCGGCGCTGGTGCGCAGCGGCCGGGTATGCGTGGCGCAGCCGCCGCTGTACCGCGTGGATGTCCCGGCGCAGGGCAAGAACAAGCCGGCGCGCAAATTCTACTGCCTCGACGACGGCGAGCTGGAAGGCACGCTCGACCGCCTGCGTGCCGACAAGGTGCGCGAGGGGGCCTGGCAGGTGTCGCGCTTCAAGGGCCTGGGCGAGATGAACCCGGTGCAGTTGTGGGAAACTACCCTCAACCCCGATGCGCGCCGCTTGCTGACCTTGCGAACGGATGATTTCAGCGGCTACGTCCGAGAAGTCTTCAACAAGCTGATGGCCAAGTCCGAGGCGGCTTCCAGACGGGCATGGATGGAAGAGGCGGGGCATCTGGTGGAGGCAGGCGAGTGATGGTTTTTGCCGCTTCTCGGCGTTCATAACGCGAAGGTCAAGGCAGGGCGGTCTCTTTTTTGAAAGATTGAAAGTCGTGTGAGGAGGTATATATGAAGAAAAAATGGGTGTGGATCACGGTTCTTCCCTTTCTGGTCGTGGGAGCCGAGGGTAATGCCGGTCCTCTGGATCAGCTGAAAAATTTCAGGCTCGATTCGAAGGCCATTGCCAAGCCGAAACAGACCGCAGTGGAATTTCTGGCTTCGGCTACGCTCAGCCAGCGGACATCGGCTACGCTCAGCCAGCGGACATCGGCTACGCTCAGCCCGTGAAAAAATCCTAAGCCACCCGCTGGCTGAGCGTAGTCGAAGCCAAGCCAACTCAAAAACAGGAACGCCACTATGCCCTATATGTACATCCTCGAATGCGCTGACGGAAGTTATTACACCGGCAGCACCTGGGATATGGAGAAGCGGCTGTGGGAGCATCAGAATAGCCAGGGTGCGAATCACACGGCTAAACATTTGCCGGTGCCAATCAAAAACAGCGTCACTTGCCATATTATCCCGAATGCCTGACGGAAGTATTACACCGGAAGCACCTGGGATATGGAGAAGCGGCTGTGGGAGCATCAGAATAGCCAGGGTGCGAATCACACGACTAAACATTTGCCGGTGAAGCTGGTCTATGTCGAGGAAGGCGATCGTATCGAGGATGCCTTCCGTCGTGAAACTCGCTGAAAAGCAGATCCAGGGCTGGAGCCGGAAAAAGAAACAGGCGCTGATTGCGGGCGATACCAATGTGTTGCATCGGCTGGCGGAATGCAGGAATGATAGTCATTGGTCTCGATTTGGCTTCACTTCGACAGGCTCAGTGCACCGCGGCTTCGCTCAGCCAACGGGACTAGTGCCATCAGACGTCGCTCAGCAGCAAACCGCTGTGATACCGATAGTGGCATCGCTCCTGAATGCAGAATTTCATTGTCTCGATCTTCACTTCGACAGGAGTGCACCAGGTAGCAACCTGTGTTTCGCCTGTCATGACAAATAGCCCTGGCCAGTGTTTTCATCAAAGCGGACCCTTCGGGTTTAGACTCCTTCAAAATATGCGCTTCTCATGCCCATCATCAACCGTTTCGGCAAAGCAATTTGCCTGGATATTTGATCGTTCGGTGATTACAATGATTGCATTGCAATCATCAGGGTGAGAAAGATGGCCAGCATCACGATCAGAAACCTCGACGATAATCTCAAGACCAGCCTGCGCCAGCAGGCGGCGCTTCATGGCTGCTCGATGGAAGAGGAGGTGCGCCAGATACTGCGCCGAACGGTGATGCCGGTGCAGGATGAAAGCAGTTTTGCGCAGCGCATCCATCAGCGTTTTGCCCAGCTTGGCATTGATGAGTTGCCGGTCCCCGCGCGCCGGACTGCACGTCAGCAGCCGGAGTGGAGTGATTCATGAGCCGGCGCTTTCTGCTGGACACCAATGTTCTGTCAGAATTGATGCGCCCCCGGCTTGATGACCAGGTTTTGGCCTGGTTCGACCGGCAGCTGGACGCCGTATTTTCGGTCAGCGTCGTTACCCGGGCAGAGATTTTTCTGGGTATTGCGCTGCTTCCGCCGGGCCGGACGGCGCGACGATCTCTCCAACGCGGCTGAACGCATGTTTCAGGAGGATTTTGCCAGGAGCTGCCTGCCGTTCGATGAAAGGGCGGCGGATGAATATGCAGTTCTCGTGGCCGCACGTATCCGTTCCGGCCAGCCTGTCAGCACTGAAGACGGGCAGATTGCCGCGATTGCCCTGTCCCATGACCTGCTTCTGGTCACCGAAATACCAAGGATTTTGCCTAAATCGCCGGCCTGGAAATGATCAATCCATGGGATGCACCAGCGGATAATGTAAACAGATAACGAGTCATCAGATGAAAGACGAAATCGATAACAACACCCCCGACCTGTTTCCGCACCTGGAAGTCACGGTGGAAGAGCCTCACGCTGAACTGCCGCCGCCCGAGCCGCCGCAGCCGCCCGTGGACGTGCTGGCCGAAGATCCGCAGGACGATCTGGCGGACTATGCCAAGGCCGCCTATCTTGCTTATGCCATGGCGGTGTCCAAGTCGCGCGCCATTCCCGATGTGCGCGACGGGCAGAAGCCGGTGCAGCGGCGCATTCTTTATGCCATGCGCGAAATGGGCAACGAGCCGGACAAGCCGCACAAGAAGTCGGCGCGTATCGTCGGCGATGTGATCGGTAAGTACCATCCGCACGGCGACAGCGCGGTGTACGAGGCGGCGGTGCGCATGGCGCAGGATTTTTCGCTGCGCTATCCGCTGATCGACGGGCAGGGCAACTTCGGTAGCCTGGACGGCGATTCGGCCGCGGCGATGCGTTACACCGAAGTGCGCCTGACGCCGATCGCCCAGTTACTGCTGGCCGAGCTGGACCATGGCACGGTGGATTTTCGCCAGAATTACGATGGCTCCTTCGAGGAGCCGGTGGTGCTGCCGGCGCGCCTGCCCTTCCTGCTGCTCAACGGCGCTTCCGGGATCGGCGTGGGCATCGCCACCGAGGTGCCGCCGCATAATCTGCGCGAAGTCAGCGAGGCGGCTGCCTGCATGGTGGAGTCGTCCGATTTCAGCGAAGCTCAGCTTCTCGATAGGGTGCCGGGGCCGGACTTTCCCGGCGGCGGCCAGATTCTTTCCAGCCCGCAGGAAATCCGTAATGCTTACACCAGCGGGCGCGGCACCATCGCGGTGCGGGCGCGCTACGTGTTCGAGGAAATGGCGCGCGGCCAGTGGCAACTGGTGATCACCGAGCTGCCGCCCGGCGCGTCTGCCGCCAAGGTGCTGTCGGAGATCGAGGCGCTGACCAATCCGCAGCCCAAGCTGGGCAAGAAATCCATCGACCAGGGGCAGACCCAGACCAAGACGCTGCTGCTCTCCCTGCTTGAGTCGGCGCGTGACGAATCCGACAAGGAGCAGTCGGTGCGCATCGTGTTCGGGCCGAAAAGCTCGCGCATCGACCGCGACGAATTCGCCCGCACCCTGATGGCCTACACCAGCCTGGAAACCACGGTATCGTTCAACCTGGTGCAGGTCGGACTGGACGGCAACCCGATGCAGAAGTCGCTGTTCACCATCATGCAGGAGTGGTGCCAGTTCCGCGTCAAAACAGTCGAAAAACGCCTCGGCCACCGCCTCGGCAAGGTCAACGAGCGCATCCATATCCTGGAAGGCCGGCACATCGTTTTCCTCAATATCGACGAGGTGATCCGCATCATTCGTCACTCCGACGAACCCAAGTCAGCCCTGATCGAGCACTTTGCCCTGTCCGAGCGGCAGGCCGAGGATATTCTCGAGATCCGCCTGCGCCAGTTGTCACGGCTGGAAGGCATCAAGATCGAGCAGGAAATTGCCGAGTTGAAGAAGGAGCAGGGCAAACTGGAATCCCTGCTGGGCAGCCCGGCGCGCATGAAATCTCTGGTGGCAAAAGAGATCCGCGAGGATGCAAAAAAATTCGGCGACGAGCGTCGCACCCTGATCGAGCCGTCACGGCGCGCCTCCCTGTCCGAAGCGGCGGTGCTGGACGAGCCGGTGACCATCATTCTTTCCGACAAAGGCTGGCTGCGCCATCGACAGGGGCATGGCGTCGATCTGGCGGCGCTGTCCTTCAAGGAAGGCGACAAGCTGTTCGCGGCGCTGGAGTGCCGCTCGCCCGATGCCCTGCTGCTGCTCGGCTCCGATGGCCGGGCCTACACCCTGAATGCCGCGCAGATTCCCGGCGGCAAGGGCGATGGTGTGCCCGCTGCCTCCCTGATGGGCCTGCAAGCCGGAACCCGCATCGTCGCCATGCTGACCGGGCAGCCTGAAGAACAGGTGCTGCTGGCGAATTCTGGCGGCTATGGTTTCGTCACCTCCATCGGCGACATGCTCTCGCGCCAGAAGGGCGGCAAGCTGATCATGACGCTCGAACCTGGCGAGCAGGTGCTGCCTCCGGCGCGCATCGCACCCAATGGCCAGCGCTATGTGGCCTGCGTGTCGGGCAGTGACCGCCTGCTGGTGTATGCGCTGAACGAGGTCAGGAGCATGCCCAAGGGCCGCGGCGTGATCCTGATGGGGCTGGAAGAAAAAGACAGCCTCAAGCTGACTTGCGTGTTCGTGGAGTCGCTCACCACCAAGGGCGTGCGGCGTGGCAGGGCGATCGAGGAAATGCCGCGCTTCGAGGTTGGCCGCCGTGCGCGCAAGGGCACGCAGCTCAATCTGAAAGTGGAGGCTTTGTCTGCTTCAATGGAAAAACCGGATTAAGTCCTAAAACAGTTAAACCGTAAAGACGCGAAGGCGCGGAGAATATACATTGAGTTGCCTGAATCAAGCCGCCTGTCTCCTGAGCGAGGGTCTTATGATTTTTACACCCCGGATTTCTTTGCGTCTTCGCGTCTTTACGGTTAATCGGGAACTATCCGGCTCACCAGCCTGAGATTTCAAACCATGGGCCAGGAAATCACCTTCAGCCAGTTTTCCGCTGCTGATTTTGAGCAGTTCCGGGAGCGGTTGTCCGACGAAACCGCCAGCCTGCAGCGGTTTGCCGCAACGGGGGGCTTTCCGGACAGGCGTTTCATTGCTGGCTTCGAACTGGAAGCCTGGCTGCTGGATCACTCCGGCTTTCCTAATCCGGTCAATGAAGCCTACCTGCAAAAACTGAACGATCCCATGGTGGTGCCCGAGCTTTCGCGCTTCAACGTGGAACTGAACGCCCCGCCGGTCGAAATGGGGGCGGGCATCCTGACCGCCCTGGAAAAATCGCTCAGGACAACCTGGGAACGCTGTCAGCATGTGGCCCACGGCATGGATGCGGTGCTGGCGATGATCGGCACTTTACCGACTATTCGCGATGCGGATCTGTGCCTTGCCAATATCTCGGCCATGAAGCGCTATGACGCGCTCAACGCGCAGATCCTGCAGCAGCGCGACGGCGCGCCGATCCAAATCGATATCCAGGGGCTGGACCATCTGCGCACCCAGCGTCCGGATGTGATGCTGGAAGCGGCAACCACTTCATTCCAGTTGCACTTGCAGGTGCCGTTCGAGCAGGCCGCGCGCTATTACAATGCCTCGCTGATTACCTGCGCGCCCTTGCTGGCGGCCAGCGTCAATTCGCCTTTGCTGTTCGGCCATCGCCTGTGGCAGGAAACCCGCGTGCCGTTGTTCGAGCAGGCGGTCGAACTGGGCGGTTATGCAGGGCTGGCCGAGCCTTCTGTGAGGCGGGTGACGTTTGGCCGGGGCTATGTGGCGGATAGCCTGCTGGAACTGTTCAAGGAGAATTTCGAGCATTATCCGCCGCTGCTGCCAGCTCAACTGGAAGAAGCGCCTGAACGCTTCCCGCATTTGCGCCTGCACAATGGTGCAATCTGGCGCTGGGTGCGGCCGCTGATTGGCTTCGATGAGATTGGGCGTGCGCATGTGCGTCTGGAACAGCGGGTGTTGCCCAGCGGCCCGTCTGTGCTGGATATGCTGGCCAATGCCGCGTTTTATTACGGGCTGGTGCATGCGCTGGCCCATTCTGGCGTGACGGCAGCATTCGATCTGCCTTTTGCCGCGACGCGCAGTAATTTTTATGCGGCGGCGCGGCATGGGCTGGATGCCGAATTGCTGTGGCTGGATGGCCGTCGTTATCCGGCGAGCGGGCTGATTCTGGATACCTGCCTGCCGCTGGCGCGTCTGGGCTTGCAGACCTTCGGCCTGCCCGATAGCGGAAATCGAGCATTATCTCGGCGTGGTGGAAGCCCGCACGCGATCAGGGCAGACCGGCTCGCAATGGCAGTTGCGGCAACTGGAGGAAAACGATGGGGATGTGCGCCGCATGATGAACGATTACCTGGAAAACCAGCGCTCCGGCGCGCCCGTGCATGAGTGGGGCATCGGATGCTGACCCAGTATGAACACCTGCCGGAAGGCCTGCTCGATTTGCCCGCCGCGCGGATGGGCGAGGTGCTGCCGGGCCCGGCGCTGATCCACCTGCCGGGGCGGCGCACGCCGCCGCTGTTCGTCTCGGTGCTGCTGCACGGCAATGAGGACACCGGCTGGCTGGCGGCGCAGTCCATTCTCAGAAAGTATGCAGCGGCCGAATTGCCCCGGGCCCTGTCGCTGTTTATCGGCAACATCGAGGCGGCACGCTCGGGCTTGCGCCGGCTGGATGGCCAGCCGGATTACAACCGGGTCTGGCCGGGTAGTGAGGAAGATGCGTTTCCGGCTGAGCGGGCGATGATGCAGCAGGTAGTCGATGCGATGCGCGCACGCGGTGTTTTCGCCAGCCTGGATATCCACAACAACACCGGGCTGAATCCGCATTACGCCTGCGTGAACCGCCTGGATCAGGCGTTCCTGCATCTGGCCACGCTGTTTTCCCGCATCGTGGTGTATTTCATCCGGCCGCGCGGCGTGCAGTCGGCCGCTTTCGCCGAACTGTGCCCGGCAGTTACACTGGAATGCGGCAAACCCGGCACTCCCGGCAGTGTCGAACATGCCGCCGACTTCATGGAAGCCTGCCTGCATTTGTCCGAGTTTCCCGCGCATCCGGTCGCGCCGCATGATATCGACCTGTTTCATACCGTGGCCACGGTCAAGGTGCCGGAACAGGTCAGCTTCGGCTTTGCAGCGCCGGATGTGGACATCGACTTTGTGCCGAACTGGATCATTTCAATTTCCGTGAACTGGCATGCGGCGAGCGCCTCGGGCGGGTGAAGGAAGGCAGCCCGGCCCGGCTGCAGGTGCGGGATGAAAACGGCGTGGACATCGGCCTGCGCCTGTTCGATTACCGTCAGGGTGAGATCACGCTCAAGCAGCCCCTGATGCCGGCGATGCTGACGCGCGACGAGCGGGTGATCCGGCAGGACTGCCTGTGCTACCTGATGGAGCGGATCGGGATGCCCTGAGCCATCGGCGACGATCGATTTCTCTGATCTCCGGGCTGGCCATCGCGCCGGCCCAAATTATTTTTATGCCTGTCTTCTTATCTGAAATGAAGCGTATGATCGTATATAAGAATTTGCTAATGCAATTGGAGGGCGATCATGAGCACAGAAGATAAAGCGGGCCTTGGCGAACAAGCCTACGAGAAAGCAGTCCAGTACGAACTGGATTACGGCTGCTGCCCGCAATGCGTCCTGGCCACGGTGCAGGAAACTGTCGGCATTATTGATGACAGCACCATCAAGGCCAGCCACGGGCTTTCCGGTGGTGGCGGCCTGATGGCGCAGGGGGCGTGCGGCGCGCTGACCGGCGGCCTGATGGCGCTCAGTGCCAAATATGGCCGCGATCGGGACAAGCTCGATAAAGGCCGCTGCATCAATAATTTCAAGAAAACCAAGGAACTGGTCGAGCGTTTTCGCGAAGAATTTGGCGGCATCACCTGCGAAGATCTGCAGAAACAGTTCACTGGCCGTACCTACGATATGTGGGATGCGGCGGAATATCAGGCCTTCAGCGATGCGCGCGGCAAGCAGTGCGCGCATGCCACCGGAACGGTCACCAAATGGGTGGTCGAGATGATGAAGTGACGCAACACTCTGCTGGCTGAATCCAATGCCTGTAATAATTCAGCCGCAAAATAAACAAATCAAGACCATGCAGGAACTGCATGCGGGTTCCGGTTCTATTCCAGTGATGTCCGGATTTTTATAACAATAACTACCCATACTGGAAAGATCATGTCCTCTGAAACGCAATCCGTTCTTTACATCCGCCTGCCGTGCTGGAAAATCTATCCGGGCGGCGTGATCTATGTCGCTGACTACATTCACAAGCAGCGCCCCGGCATTCAGCAACATCTGCTCGATCTGGCTCTGGTCGGGCCTGCCGACCGCAAACGTGTGCTGAGGGAACACCTCGATTCCCTGCAGCCGGATATCGTGGCCTTCTCCTGGCGCAACATGCAGTCCTTCGGCCCGCATCCGGAAGACGATGCGCTCGATGTGGTGATGAATTTCGATTATTCGCCCAACTGGAAGCGCAAGTTGAAGGCGGCCAAAAGCGCGTTTTCAATCATCTACGACTACACCGCCAGCCGCCTGAACAACTTTGGCTACATGAAGCTGGTGCGCAAAATGCTGCCTGCAACGCGCATCGTGGTGGGCGGCACGGCGGTCTCCATTTTCGGCAAGTACGTGGCCGAGAAATGCCCGGCCGACACGGTGATCGTCATCGGCGAAGGGGAGGATGCCATGCTCTCCATTGTCGATGGCTTCAAGGAGCCGGCCGGCGAGGTTTACTACAAGGATCATGCCGGTCACATCGAGCATCGCCCGCGTGCCGAAACCTTCGATCTGAGCCAGCTGACGGCGGTGGACTTCCCTTATGTCGAGTCGATTTTTCCCGATTTCCATAGCTATCTGAACGACGACATCGGCGTGCATACCAAGCGCGGTTGCCCGTTCCAGTGCCATTTCTGCCTCTACAACAAGATCGAGGGCGCAAATCAGCGTTACCGCGAGCCAGTCGAAATCGCCAAGGAAATCGAGGCGCTGAACCGGAATTATGGCGTCAAGAAGATCTGGTTTACCGATGCGCAATTCTGTTCGACCAGGAAGAGTACCGAGCATGTCGGCCATATTCTCGACGAACTGCTGCCGCGCAAGCTGGATATCACCTGGTCGGGCTACCTGCGCCTCAACCACCTGACCCCGGAACTGGCGCAGAAAATGCTCGCCACCGGCCTGGGCAGCGTCGATCTGTCCTTTACCGGCTCGCAGGAGATTATCGACAAACTGACCCTGGGGTATTCGCTGGAACAGCAGATGGAAGCGTTCCGCATGTTCAAGACCACCGCTTACACCGACCAGAAGATCAAGCTCTACATGCCGCTCAATGCACCGGGAGAAACCGTGCAAACCCTGCGCAAGACCATTGAGAAAATCAAGGAGCTGTATGAGATGTTCGGCCGCGACAACGTGCTGCCCTTCATTTTCTTCATCGGTATTCAGCCCAATACACCGGTGGAGCGTCTGCTGATCAAGCAGGGTTATCTCAAGCCGGACTACAACCCGCTTTCGCTCAATCCCTTCGTGATCAAGAAGCTGCTCTACAACCCGGAACCGCTGGGCCGCCTGATCGGCCGCGCCTATCTCGAAGCCGTCGATACACTGGATTCCAGCAGCGAATATATTGGCCGCCTGACCATGGAGATTATCGAGCGCGAACTGAACCGCATGCCCAGCGGACGCAAAACCCGTCCCATGCTTGCACCGGTCTTGCCGGTTCTGAAACCACGCGAATAATCAGCCCTGCAAAGCGGGATTGTCCGGCCAGTGCTTTCGTGACAAGATGCCGCCATGCTTTCCGGACCGACCACTCCCCGCTATTCACGTGCCGCCTTGCTGTTTCTGGTACTGGCCGTGCTGGCGTGGTCCGGCTGGCAGCCGAAAGACCTGTTCACCTGGTTTCTCGAAGTGGCGCCGGTGCTGATCGGCCTGCCGTTGCTGATGCTGACTTTTCGCCGTTTCCCCCTGACCTTCCTTGCCTATGCACTGCTGGCGTTCCATGCCGCGATCCTGATGGTGGGCGGGCATTACACCTATGCCGAGATGCCGCTGTTCAGCTGGCTGCGCGATACCTTCGAGCTTTCCCGCAATCACTACGACCGTGTCGGCCACATCGCCCAGGGCTTCATTCCCGCCATCGTGGTGCGCGAAATCCTGCTGCGGCGCTCTCCCCTGCAACCTGGCAAGTGGCTGTTTTTCCTGGTTGCCAGCGTGTGTCTGGCGATCAGCGCCTGCTACGAATTTCTCGAATGGTGGGTCGCGCTGGCTTCCGGCGACGAGGCGGTGGCCTTCCTCGCCACCCAGGGGGATGTGTGGGATACGCAGTGGGACATGTTCCTTGCCTTGTGCGGCGCGGTCGCCTCGCAACTCATGTTTGCGCGGCTGCATGACCGGCAACTGGAAAAATTACAGGGATGAATAGATCATCAAGAAGCAGTTGAACCGCAAAGGCGCAAAGACGCTGAGAAAATGCCATTCTTTGATTGAATGAAGCTGAAGTCACCTTGTAATGGATTTCCCTCCATGAATTCTTTGCACCTTCGCGTCTTCGCGGTTAATCGTTTTTTTAGGATTTAAAATGCTGAACACGATCTGGATCGGTTTTTTCCTGCTCGCGTTCGTCATCGGGTTGGGCAAGTGGCTGCTATTCGGTCAGGCCGATGTCTTTCCGCTGATGATGAAGGCGACTTTCGACTCGGCCAAAACCGGTTTCGAGATCGCGCTGGGGCTGACCGGGGTGATGACACTGTGGCTGGGGGTGATGAAAATCGGCGAGAAGGCCGGTTTTCTGGAATGGCTGACGCGCCTGCTGGCGCCGCTGTTCCGCCGCCTCATGCCCGATGTGCCGGCCAATCACCCGGCGCTTGGCTCCATCACCATGAACATGGCGGCCAACATGCTGGGGCTGGACAATGCCGCCACGCCGATGGGCCTCAAGGCCATGCGCGAGTTGCAGACCCTCAACCCCACGCCAGATACCGCCAGCAACGCGCAGATCCTGTTCCTGGTGCTCAATGCCTCTTCCGTCACCCTGCTGCCGGTGACCATCTTCACCTACCGCGCCCAGCTCGGCGCGGCCGATCCCACCGACGTGTTCATTCCCATCCTGCTGGCGACGTACTGCTCCACGCTGGTGGGGCTGCTTTCGGTTGCCGTGATCCAGAAAATCAATCTTTTCGACCGCGTGGTGCTGACCTATTTCGGCGTCATCACGGCAGCCATCGCCGGGCTGGTGGGCTATTTCGCACAGCTTGACGCGGCCACCATGCAGGCGCAGTCGGCCCTGCTCAGCAACTTCCTGCTGTTTTCGCTGATAGCATCCTTCCTCGTCGGTGCGGTAGTAAAAAAAGTGAATGCTTATGAAGCCTTCATCGAAGGCGCCAAGGAGGGGTTCCACATTGCCGTCGGCATCATTCCCTATCTCGTCGCGATGCTGGTGGCTATTGGCGTATTCCGCGCCAGCGGCGGGCTGGAAGCGCTGATGGAAGGCGTGCGCTGGGTGGTGCAGGGGCTGGGCTGGGATACCCGTTTCGTCGACAGCCTGCCCACGGCCTTGATGAAACCGCTCTCCGGCAGCGGCTCGCGCGCCATGATGATCGAAACCATGCATACCCACGGCGCCGATTCCTTCGCCGGGCGTCTGGCTTCGATTATTCAGGGCAGCACCGAGACCACGTTCTATGTGCTGGCGGTGTATTTTGGTGCAGTCGGCATCCAGCGTGTGCGCCATGCGGTGAGCTGCGGGTTGCTGGCGGATCTGGGGGGATTTGTGGCGGCGGTGGCGGCGGCTTATTTCTTTTTTGCTTGAGGTGTTGAATGCGCTTTGCGCATGCTTGATTAGGTGCCGGGGCCGCCCGGCAGCGGGTTACTTTCTTTGTGCGGCCAAAGAAGAGTAACCAAAGAAATGCCGCCCCGCTGCGCCGCCCTACGGGTACCTTCGGCTTGACAGGCGAATTGGGCGTCTGCGCAACTCGCGCTGACGCGCTCAGACAGGGCGCAGCCGACACCCCCCAATCCGCCTGCCAACCCGAAGCGGCGCAGAGGGGAAGTTGGGTGGTGGCTCCACCGTCAGAGATCAAACAGGAAATGCTTCACACGCGCCAAACTCCCCTTGATCCACCGCCGAGCAGCACAGGCAAGCCGGGGGTCAGTCGGCGAGCACTGTCTGAGCGCGCAAGCGCGAGTTATGCATACGATCTTTCATCCGCTTTAGCGGATAGAAAGTCGGAGTCCCCTTGTGGGACAGCCGCCCGGCTTGACGAGCAGCGCAGGGAACCCCCGAAAGGGGGCGGTGGATGGGGGGCGCCTTCTTTTCTCGCCGCGACCTGTGCGCAGCACAGAGCGTCCGGCGGGGACACTCCTTGCGGGTGGGGTTACCTTTCTTGGCGAAGCAAGAAAGGTAAAAGCCGCCGGGCTGCCCCCGGCAATCAAACATTCCGCGAAGCGGACAAAGACAGGTGTTCTGTGGAATACCTACTACTTTTTGCGCCTTACCACACTGGGGAATGTATTAATGCAAGACTTGACCCCGTTGACGATGCGGGCGATCTTCCTCAGGAAATCGAGCCACTCGATGTGGCGCGCTGCTCGATGACCCGTCCGTCCAGCGTGCTGAGTGCCGCAAACAACGTTGTCGTGCCATGACGTTTGTAATCGTGAGTCACGGTCGCCGCCCATTGGACGATTTGTTTTCTAAAAGCTGACCAGTAACGGCGTGGAAAAGGCATGCAGTATTTTCAGCCGCCCTCCCGCAAGCCGCATTTAACCCAGATGGAAGCGCCCCACCGTGTTTTGCAGTTGCCCGGCCAGATCCTGCATCTGGTGGAATTCTGCCGCTGCTTCCGCGATGGCAATATTGTTGTCCAGGGCGGTTTGCGCAATCTTGTCCATGCGCAGGGAGATTTCCTCGCTGGTGGATTTCTCGGCTTCCATGGCCTGGGCGATTTGCTGGATCACCAGCAGGACGGCGTTCACGCTCTGGCCGATGCGCGCCAGGGAGTCTCCAGACTGGTTGGCGAGCGAAACGCTTTTCCCGACCTGTTCTTCGCCTGATTTCATGGCGTTCACAGCCTGTTGCGTGCCATTCTGGATGGCTGAAATAATCGCCGAGATTTCCGTTGTTGCCCCTGCCGTCCGTTCCGCCAGCTTCCTGACTTCGTCCGCTACCACGGCGAAACCGCGGCCTTGCTCGCCGGCGCGAGCCGCTTCGATGGCGGCGTTGAGTGCCAGCAGGTTGGTTTGTTCGGCGATGTCGCGAATGACCTTGAGGATCTTGCCGATTTCTTCCGACTGCTGACCCAGTGCTTCGATGGTCTTGGCCGATTCGATAATGGTTCTGGCCACGGCATTGATCCCCGCCACGGAATTCCCGACGATACGCTGCCCCTCGTTCGAGACCTGGCTGGCTTCTTCGGCTGTGGTGACGGCCGCGCTGGCCTTGGCAGAAACTTCCTTGACGATCTCGTTCAGCTGGCTGATGGATTGCGCGGCGATGGCGGCCTCGTCTGTCTGAGTCTGGGATGAAGCGCTGACCTGGTCGGTCATCCCGGTGACGGCAACACATGCCTTGTTGACGTGGTCGGCGGAGTGGCGCGTCTGGCTGATCAGGCCGGATAATTCTTCCGCCATTTTGTTGAATGCCTGGGCAATGACGCCCAGTTCGTCTTCGTTGTCCAGGCGAACGCGGGTCGCCAGTTCCCCGTCGGCCAGGCGGCTGGTGGCCTGTTGCAGCTGGCGGACGTTTTTTCCGATGGAGCGGGCGATGAATATGCCGAACAGGCCGATCAGCAGCACCCCGCCGGCGATTGCGCCGATTGTGAAGATCAGTACGTTCTTCGAGAGCTGACTGACGCGGTCATAGGTGTTTTTGGCTGCTGTCACCTGGTATCCGATCAGGGCGTCGATGGCATCGGATGCCCTGGCATAGGCCGGGATCAGCACCTCATGGCGCAGCTTGTCGGCCTTGTCATAATGCTGGCCCTGAAGGAGATCCACCATCGGCAAGACCCCCATCTTGCCAAAATTCAGGCGGGCAGCGATGAAAGCGTCGTAAAGCTGTTTTTCTTCATCCTGTACTTGCCTGCTGGCATATTCCTGGATCAGATTGTCGGTTTTGAAAATATGGGTTGTGACCTTGTCGGTGTGGGTCATGACCTCAAAGGCGTCGCTTTCCAGCCGGCCTTCGATCAGTTCCATGCGGATCTGCATCTGCTGGTTGCGGATCTCGTTGAGCTGGTTGATCGCCAGCAGATGTTCCTCATAGACTTGCTGCAAGGCATTCTTGGTATGATAAAGCGCAGACAGCTCCCCAATGCCCACACTTGCCAGTGCAATGCAGGCAAATGTCACCAGCAGGTAAAGCTTGGTGCGGATTTTCATTTTTTTCATTATGGCCATGTGATTTCCCCCGTCTGGTTGCATGACATGTTCCGGCATTCGGCCATGCTTTTCAAGCGGACGGCGAATTCCGTTCTGGATGATTGAAGAGGGAAGCGCTGGGGAAACGGGCAAACGCAGCAGGAAGACTGCGTATCAGGCAGGTCAGGGCTTAAAACAGCTTGGTTTGCGGCTGTTTTTCGGCATTTTCCATGAACTGGCCGAATTCCTCGGGCGATAGCGCCGGATTGCAGAGGAATCCCTGAAATTCGTCACACCCGGCGGCGACCAGGAAGTGGCGCTGCATTTCGGTTTCAACACCTTCGGCAATGACGCGCAACCGGAGCGCCTGGGCCATGTTGATGATGGCTTTGACAATCGCGGTGTCGCTGTCATTGGCAGGCAGCTCCGAGATGAAGGAGCGGTCGATTTTCAGCCTGTGAATCGGGAAACGTTTGAGGTAGCTGAGGCTGGAATAGCCCGTGCCGAAATCGTCGATCGACAGCTTTACCCCCAGACCGGCCAGCGCATCGAGGCGTGCCAGTGCGTCATCCACGTCACGCAGGAGAATGGATTCGGTCAGTTCCAGTTCGAGAAGCTGCGGCGGCAGTGCGCATGCATGCAGAATTTCGGCGACGCCTTCGACAAAGTTGATCTGCTGGAACTGCAGCGCGGAAACGTTTACCGCCACGGTCAGGTTCCAGCCTTGTGCCTGCCATTGCGCACATTGCCGAACGGCCTCGGCGAGTACCCAGTTGCCGATGGCGACGATGACGCCGGTTTCTTCTGCCACCGGAATGAATTGTGCGGGAGAAATGTTGCCCAGTTCCTCATCGTGCCAGCGGATCAGGGCTTCCGCGCCGAAAACTTCGCCGCTTGCGAGGTCCACCTGGGGCTGGTAGTGCAGGCGGAATGTCCCGTTTTCAAGCGCCTGGCGCATGGCATGGTCCAGCTTCATGCGCGACAGCAGGCCGATGTTCATCTGGCGCTGGTAGAAGCGGAAATCCGAACGTCCGCGCTCCTTGACATGGTACATGGCGCTATCGGCATTCTTGATCAGGTTGTCCATGGTGACGCCGTCGCCAGGGTAAAGCGCGATACCGATGCTGCAGGTCACGGTAAACGTTATGTCGTCCATACCGAAGGGTCTGGACAGCGTCTCAAGAATACGCCTTGCGGTAATTTCAGCGCCGCGTGCATCCACCTGGTTGAGCAGGAGGACAAATTCGTCCCCGCCCAGACGCGCCGCGGTATCGACATGGCGCAGGCACTGCCTGAGCCGTTCCGATACCTCGATCAGCACCCGGTCGCCGAACAGGTGGCCGAGGGAGTCGTTGATATGCTTGAAATGATCCAGATCGATAAATAGCACCGCGCAGGAACCGCCATTGCGGTCGGCATAGCTCAGCGCAAGATTGAAGCGCTCGGTCAGCAGCAGCCGGTTGGGCAGGCCGGTGAGCGCATCGTTGTAGGCCAGCTCCTCGATGCGTTTGCGCGCCGCATGGGTTTCGCTCAGGTCCTTGAAAAAACCGACGTAATGAACGGGCGCGCCTTCCTTGTCCAGAATCCGCACCATCGAGGCCAGGCACAGGTAGGGATTGCCGTTTTTGCGGTGGTTCCAGACTTCGCCTTCCCACATGCCTTCGCGCACGAGCTGTTCCATGATTTGCTCGATGAAGGCGTCTTCGCTGAGGTCGGAAAAGAAAATGCGCGAGGGCTGTTCCAGCAGTTCTGCCTGGGTATAGCCCGTCAGCCGTTCGCAACTGGGGTTGACGGCGACGATCCGGTGCGCGGCGTCAGAGACGAAAACGGCGTCCAGGCTGGATTCGAAGACTTTTGACGCGAGTTGCAGACGGGCTTCGTCAGCCAGCCGCTGGGTAATGTCGCGGTAGGAAAAGACCCGTCCGGTCGGCCTGCCGCGCGCATATTGCGGCAGGGTGACGCGCTCCAGCACCTGTCCGGAGCGCAGCACCAGCACATCCGTCGCTTCCAGCAGCGGAAAGCGGGCGATGGTGCCCAGGCGCTCGGCATAGTGCTCGGTATCCAGCACGCTCTGGTGCATCCAGGCATAGACGGCGGCATCGTTGCGCTGGGTGAGCAGTTCCTGCGGCAGGCTCCACATCTCGGCAAAACGCTGGTTATAGCCCCGGATGGCGCCCTCCAGATCGGATACCAGAATCCCGTCCGCGGTGGATTCAAGCGTGGCGCGGAGTTCGGCGATGAGTTTTTCAAGCTCGCCTTCTGCCCGCCGCTGGGCGCTCTGGTCGCGTGCCGCTACGACATAGACCGAGGTGTCCTGGCTGGTCCTGATGAGAGAGACGCGGCGTTCAACCTGAACGGTCGTGCCGTCCTGGCGGCGCAGCAGGGTCTCGGAAGAAATCTGTTCGGAGAGGCCCGCTGCCACATCTTCCCAGAAAAACAGGTCTTCCGGCGTGGCGGACAGTTCGATTACCGGCTGGCCGACGAAAGTGCCGTGCCCGGTGCCGAGCAGGGTTTCTGCGGCACGGTTCACGGCCACGATCCGCAACTCGATCGGGTCCACCAGCCACACCGCATCGAGCATGCCTTCGATGAGGGGCTGCCAGCTGGAAGCCTTCATGCGTCATCTCCGGAAAAGGCGGATTCGCGTGCCCGTTCGAAAAAGTAGCACATGCGCTTGCGGGGAGAGAGGTAGTCAAAAGTGCTTTTCGGCAACTGCAGCGGCTTGAGGCTGCGGCGTATGCCGAGCTTCGGCTCGTCTTCCAGGTCGAGGACCAGCGCCGCATCTCTGGGGATGTGCTGGTCATGAATAATGATACGCGGCCTCAGGGGGCGGCAGGAGTTGACGGAAACGACCATGGCAAAGCGTTCGTCGGAGAGCTGCACTACCGAACCCGGCGGGTAAACCCCCATCATGCGCACGAACAGCGACAGGGTGTCGGCATGGAACTGGGATTTCCGCTGGGCAAAGATCAGCGCCAGCGCTTCATGGGGCGTGATTGCCAGGGCCGGGTTGCCGGGGTTGCAAAGGTTGTCGTACAGATTGACGAGCGACACGATGCGGCTGGGCAGGGATATGTGTCTGTCTGAGATGTGCTGCGGATAGCCTGTGCCGTCGGCGAATTCATGATGCTGCCCGATCACCAGCAGGGCGCCCCGGGAGAGGGCCATTTTCTGCCCCAGCGTGACGCCGTGGGCGACGTGCGCCTGATAGATTTCCCGTTCCGAGGTGGTGAACTGTTCATCATTCCAGCGCAGGCGGCCGGGCAGTTCGATTTTTCCCATGTCGTGCAGCAGTGCGCCCATGCCCAGGTCCACCAGGTCCTGTTCGCCGAGTCCGCTGGCTTTGCCTAGCAGGAGTGAAATAACGGTTACATTGATCGAGTGGAGCGAGGTTTTTTCCCCGGCATTTTCCGAAAGAAGGCGGATGCAGGCTTCATGTTCCCCCATGACTTCGCCCAGAAAACCCCTGATCAGGTGTTCCGACTGTTCACGCGATGCGCTGGGCCGGGAATGCACGGTTTCGATAGCCTGCCTGTAGGTGCGGCTGGCTTCCGCGAACTGGCGCTCGCATGCTGCCAGACTGCTCTGCTGGCTCGAAAGTAGGTTGCGGCGCAGGCGCGTGGCAAGCGCTTCCGGTGATTCTGCATCCGCTTCGGGCGGCTGCTTCGCCGCACCCGCCGTGAACTGCTGCTGCGATATTTCCGGGTCGCTCTTGTCGGGGGAAAAGCGCACCCGCTCCAGACCGAGCGCACGAACAATGTCGATCTGCTCCTGAGTGCGGATGGTGAAGCTGTTCATGGGGAAGGGGTGGTCCATCCATCCCAGGTCGAGATGGATGTGCATTCCGATGCGTAGCAGGGAAATGTCGATGAAGAGGGGCTGGCTGTCGACCATGTAGTTATTGTAAGTAGTTTCCTGCTTCATTTATAACATGCAGCGCCATGTCCGTTTATTAATTTTCTCTGCGCAGCCATTTTTCCATGCCGATGATGGCGTAGATGATCACGCCGACCGCAAGAATGCGCCCCCACGACCAGATGTCGATCGGCGCGGTGCGGAACCACGCGTTCATTGCTGGCAGATAGGTAAAGAGCAGTTGCAGGGCCGTCATCAGCGTGACGCCCCCCACCAGCCAGTGATTGGAAAATATCCCGAGTTTGAACATGGATTCGCTCATGGAGCGGCAGTTGAAGAGGTAAAAGATTTCGCCGCAGACGAAGACATTGGCGGCGACTGTGCGCGCATACTCAATCGATGCGCCATGTTCGAGCTCCCACAGGAACAGTCCGAAGGCGCCTGCCAGCAGCAGGGTGCTGACGATGGCGATGCGGCCCATCAGCACCGGGGTGAGCAGCGGCGTCGTGGGGGTGCGTGGCGCACGGTGCATGATGCCTTTCTCGATCGGCTCGAAGGACAGCATCAGGCCGAGCAGCACGGCGGTGGTCATGTTGATCCACAGGATCTGCACCGGCAGGATGGGCAGGGCCACCCCGGCGATGATGGCGGCAGTGATCACCAGCCCCTCGCCAAAATTGGTGGGCAGGGTCCAGACGATGAATTTGGTCAGGTTGTCGAATACCCCGCGTCCTTCTTCCACTGCGGCTTCGATGGAGGCGAAATTGTCGTCGGTGAGTACCATATCGGCGGCTTCCCTGGCGACCTCGGTGCCGGTGATGCCCATGGCCACGCCGATGTCCGCCTGCTTCAGCGCCGGGGCATCGTTGACGCCGTCGCCGGTCATGGCGACAACCTCGCCATTGGCCTGCAAGGCCCTGACCAGGCGCAGTTTCTGCTCCGGCTCGACGCGGGCGAAGACGTGCGTGTTGCGTACCGCCTGCGCCAGAGCAGCATCATCCAGCAGAGCCAGTTCGTGCCCGCTCAGGATGCCCGGCTGGTCATCGGGCGATAGCCCGGCTTTTAGCAGGCCAATCTGGCGGGCAATGGCGGCGGCGGTGATGGCGTGGTCGCCGGTAATCATTTTTACCTCGATCCCTGCGCGGTGGCAGGCCTTGATCGCACGGGCCGCCTCCGGGCGCGGCGGGTCCATCATGCCCTGCAGGCCGAGGAAAATCATGCCTGCGGCGAGATCGTCGTGGTTCAGCGCGTTCTGTCCCTGCTCAGATGGCTTTCTGGCCAGGGCCAGCACCCGCAGGCCCTGTTCGGCCATCAGCGTGGCTGCCTGCGTGATCCGTTCATGGTCCAGCGGCAGGATGTGACCCTCTGGTCCGAGCATGCCGGTGCAGCGTGCCAGTATTTTTTCCACCGCCCCCTTGAGGTAAATGCGGCCGTCGTGCAGGGTGGCCATGTACTGGTGGCGGGATTCGAAAGGAACAGCATCGAGGCGGGGATGGGCGGCATGGCTGCTTTCCGGTTCCAGGCCGGCTTTCATTGCCGCCACGATCAGCGCGCCCTCGGTCGGATCGCCTCCGACGTGCCAGGCACCATTCTTTTTTTCCAGGCTGGCTTCGTTGCAGAGCAGTCCGGCCAGCAGGCATTCCTGCGCGGCCGGGCTGGCAGCCGGGGTGATCTCGCCCTGCGGGGCATACCCGGCGCCGCCCACTGCGAAGTCCTGGTTGCCTGCAAACAGGCGCTGCACCGTCATCTGGTTCTGGGTCAGGGTGCCGGTTTTGTCGGAGCAGATGACGGTGGTGCTGCCCAGGGTTTCCACCGCCGGGAGCTTGCGGATGATGGCGCGCCGCCTGGCCATGCGCGATACGCCGATGGCCAGCGTGATGGTCACTGCGGCGGGCAGGCCTTCAGGGATCGCGCCGACCGACAGGGCGACCGCCGCCATGAACATGTCGAATGCGCTTTCGCCGCGCGCCAGCCCGATCACGAAGGTGAAGGCCGCCAGCCCGAGGATAACGTAGAGCAGGATTTTGCTGAACCATTCGATCTTGCGCGTGAGCGGTGTGGAGAAAACGTCCGCTTCTTCCATCAGGCGCGAAATGCGCCCGGTCTCGGTGGCGTCGCTGGTCGCCACCACCATGCCTGTCCCGTGCCCCCGGGTGACGAGAGAGCCGGCGTAGGCCATGTTGGCGCGGTCGGCCAGCAGCGTGTCCTGCGCCAGTGGCGTGGCGTGCTTGGCGACCGGGAGCGATTCGCCGGTGAGGGAGGATTCGTTGATGCTGAGTTCACGGCAGTGCAGCAGACGCAGGTCCGCCGGCACTTTGTCGCCCTCCGCCAGCAGCACCACGTCGCCCGGCACCAGCTGCTCCGAAGCCATGCTGGTTTTTTTTCCGCCGCGCAGCACCCGTGCGCTGGTGGCTACGATTTTTGCCAGCGCGGCGATGGCGCTCTCGGCCTTGTTTTCCTGGATGAAGCCGATGCCCGCGTTGACCAGCACCACGCCCAGAATCACGCTGGCATCCACCCACTCCTGCAGTGCCGCGGTGATGGCGGACGACGCCAGCAGAAGGTAGATCAGCGGCTGATGGAATTGCAGCAGCAGGCGCAGCAGCGGCCCGCGTCCTTTTGCCGGAGTCAGGCAATTGGGGCCGAAACGCGCCTGGCGCCGTTCTGCTTCATCCGGTTCAAGCCCCCGCTCAGGATCGCTTTCCAGCAGGGATGCAACTTCGGTCGATGCAAGATGGTGCCATGGATGATTAGGGATGGAGTCCACCGGGCTTTTCTCTTTCATGACATGGGTACTTCTCAAGAATATAACGCTTTGGCCGCTGGCCAGTGCAAATGTTCACAAAATGCGTTGAACTCTGCTGTTCAGATCCTCCGGCAGCTGCTCCGTCATGACAAGCGGGATTCACTGGAATGTTGATCAATATCATTGTGTTGAGAATAAATGTAAGTGACCGGCGGGTGTTTCTAGGAGCATGGGCTTTAGTGCTGTAAAATGTTTGTCCTGTCATGCTGCATCGCCATAATGCCGGTCTTTGCAGGAAAATATCAAACTGGGCTGGTTGCTGCTCGCCGCCCGATTTTGCCGCTTTTCGCGGTATGGAAAAAAGTGATAAAAGTGCCAAAATTACCTACAGATGCCCAGTTGCGCGCTCGAGTTAAGCTCTTTGGAAATTTGCTCGGCAATGTGTTGAAAACCCAGGAAGACGGACATGTGCTGGCCGCGGTGGAAGCTTTGCGCAAAGGCTTCATCCGCCTGCGCAAGCGCGACGACCCGCGTATTCGCCTGCAACTCGAGAAGCTCATCGGCGCGCTGGATGTGGAAACGCTGACGCACGTCGTGCGTGCTTTCAGCACTTATTTCAGTCTCGTCAATCTGGCTGAAGAGTCTTACCAGCATCATATCCGCCGCGCCCAGGTATACAGCGGCGGGCCGCTGTGGAAAGGCTCGTTCGACGCCACGCTGCGCGAATTTCACGCACAGGGCATAACTGCCCCGCAATTGCAGACCCTGCTCGACAAGGCGGCCTATATCCCGGTGCTCACCGCGCACCCGACAGAATCCAAGCGCCGTACCATCATGGAGCATTTGCGCCACATTTTCCTGACCGGCGAACAACTGGATGATCCGCGCACTGGCAAGGAGCAGCGCAAGGAGCTGATCCGTTTGCTTGAGCGTCAGGTCCAGACGCTGTGGAAAACCGACGAGGTGCGCACCAACAAACCCCAGGTGCGCGATGAAATCAAGAATGGCTTGTTTTATTTCCGCGAAAGCCTGTTCAAGGCCGTGCCCGAAACCTATCGCTACCTGGACAAAGCCATTGATCGTGTCTACGGACAGGAAATGGCAGCAGGCGAGCCGATACGGGTGCCGAATATTCTGCGTTTCGGCTCCTGGATCGGCGGTGACCGCGACGGCAATCCATTTGTCACGCCCGACACAACCATCCTCGCCTTGCGCCTGCACAAGCGTGAAATCCTGCGTCTTTACCTGGATGTGGTCAGTGATCTCAGCCATGTCCTGACCCACTCGAAGCGTCTGTGCGCCATCAGCGAGTCGATGACCGAAAGCCTGCTTCAGGACGAGCAGCGCTTTCCCGCTGTATTCGGCGATTTCCAGCAGCGTTTCGCACAGGAACCCTACCGCCGCAAACTTTACGTCATGCTGCACCGTCTGCGCCACAGCCTGAATTTCGTCGAGGCCGAGCTGGATGGAAGCAGCAGCAGTCCGTTTGCTGACGCCTACCAGTCGGAACAGGAGTTTCTGTCCGATCTCTACCTGATCCGGGATTCGCTGATCAGTCATGGCGACACCAGCACGGCGCATGGCGAGCTGCAGGACCTGATCCGCCAGGCCGAGACTTTCGGTTTTTATCTGGTTCATCTCGATATCCGCCAGGAATCGACGCGCCATACCGAAGCGGTTGCCGAACTGTTTGCGCAATTCCCCGGCCTGCCGGATTACAACGGGCTGAGCGAGGCCGGGCGTCTTGAAGCGCTCGGGATGGCAATTTCCCGCGCGCAGGAATTCGGGGTCGACAGGAGCAAGCTCAGCGACACCACCCGCGAGACTTTCGAAGTACTCGAGGTGATGGCCCGCATGCGGCATGAAATCAGCCCGAGAGCCTTTGGCGCCTATGTCATCTCGATGACGCACGCCGCCAGCCATGTCATGGAAGTCATGTTCCTCGCCAGCCTGGCGGGCCTGGCCGGCCGCGACGGCAAGGAGTGGTTCTGCAATATCAGCATTTCGCCGCTGTTCGAAACCATTACCGACCTGGAGCACATCGAGCCGGTGATGACCGCGCTGCTCGACAACCCGGTGTATGCCGCGCTGGTCAAGTGTTCCGGCAATATGCAGGAGGTCATGCTGGGCTATTCCGACTCGGCCAAGGATGGCGGCATCCTGGCTTCGGTCTGGTCCCTGTACGATGCGCAGACCCGGATTACCGCACTGACGCAGGCGCGCGGCATCGAATGCCGCCTGTTCCACGGACGCGGCGGCACAGTCGGCCGCGGCGGTGGCCCGACCCATGATGCGATCCTTTCCCAGCCGGAAGGCACGGTGCGCGGCCAGATCAAGCTCACCGAACAGGGCGAGGTGCTGTCGTTCAAATACAGCAATACCGAAACCGCTTCCTACGAGCTGTCCATGGGCATGACCGGCCTGCTCAAAGCCAGCACCAGCCTGATTCGCGAACCAGCCCAGGAGCGCCAGGATTTCCTCGGCATCATGGACAAGCTGGCCGAAGACGGCGAAAAGACTTTCCGCGGGCTGACCGACCATACTCCCGGCTTCATCGACTATTTCTACGAAGCCACTCCGCTGACCGAGATCGGCATGATGAACATCGGATCGCGGCCTTCCCATCGCAAGAAAGGGGACCGCTCCAAGGGCTCGGTGCGAGCCATTGCCTGGGTGTTCGGCTGGGGGCAGTCACGTCACACCATGCCGGCCTGGTTCGGCATTGGCACTGCGCTGGAAAACTGGCGCGGCGACAATCCGGAGCGGCTCGCCGAGTTGCAGCGCATGTATGCGGAGTGGCCATTTTTCCGCGCTTTGCTCAGCAATACCCAGATGGCCCTGTTCAAGGCGGACATGAATATTGCAGCACGCTACGCCGAACTGGCTGAGCGCAAGGAAGAGGCGCAAGCGATTTACCAGACCATCCGCGACGAATATCATCGCACCGTCAACCAGGTGCTGAGCATTGCGGGAGCCCGGATGCTGATCGAGGAGAACCCGACACTGGCCTTGTCTCTGGCGCGCCGCAGTCCCTACCTGGACCCGCTCAACCACATCCAGGTCATGCTGCTGAAACGCACCCGAGACGAGTCAATGCCGCAGGAGCAGCGCGATCGGTGGATCAACCCCCTGTTGCGCTCGATCAATGCCATTGCCGGAGGCATGCGCAACACAGGTTGATTAATAACTGCATTTGAACCGCGAAGATGCGAAGGCGCGAAGGCGCAAATAAAAATAAAGAAATAATTGGCCTGGCTTTGCGTCTTCGCGCCTCTTGTGCCCTTTGGGTATTGCGGTTTATGAATTTTCGTTTCCGGGTTTGTATGTCTTATATAAGACTTGTGGACGGCTCCCCATCTTTCTGATATAAATCAGTCCCATGAAGAAAGACCCGGCCACCGCGAATTTTCTCCCGCTGTACGAGCAGATCAAACTCCTGATCACGCGCGGTCTGGCGAATGGGGAGTGGCATCCGGGTGCGGCGATACCGAGCGAAATGGAGCTGGCGCGGCGCTATCAGGTGAGCCAGGGCACGGTGCGCAAGGCGATCGACGAACTGGTGATGGAAAATATGCTGGTGCGGCGTCAGGGCAAGGGCACTTTTGTGGCCACCCTGACCGATGACGGTACCAACTACCGTTTTCTCAATCTGCTGACCCTGGATGGCAGGAAAGAACATCCCAGCAGCAATTTCATCGGCTTTCAGCGCGGCAAGGCCGATGCCCAGGTGGCAAAACGTCTCGGTATTCGCTCCGGCAGCGCGCTGGTGGTTCTGCGCCGGGTGCTGGATTTTGCCGGCAAGCCGGTGGTCTATGACGATATCCGCCTGCCTGCCGCGCTTCTCAAAGGCATTTCGAGCGCGATGATCGAAGATCACGTCAATGCGCATAAGGGAACGCTGTATTCGCTCTACGAAACCCGTTACCAGATCCGTATCATCTCTGCTCAGGAACGCATCCGTGCGACAGTGGCGGACGAAATCAGCGCGCCGCTGCTGAATGTGGCGCTGGGCTCACCCTTGCTGTGCGTAGAGCGGGTGGCTTTTACCTATGACAAACATCCGGTCGAGTGGCGCAAGAGCTATATCAACACCGAAAACTACTACTATTTCGACGAATTGAATTGAGGTCAGCATGGACAACCTGAAACAACGCGCACTGGATTATCACGAGTTTCCCAAGCCGGGCAAGCTCTCGGTGGAGTCTTCCAAGCCCTGCGGCACGGCGGCGGAACTGTCGCTGGCCTATACACCGGGCGTGGCCGAGCCGGTGCGCGAGATCCACAGGGATGCGGAAAATGCCTACCGCTACACCAACAAGGGCAACCTGGTGGCGGTGATTACCGACGGAACGGCGATTCTCGGCCTCGGCAATCTCGGCCCGCTGGCTTCCAAGCCGGTGATGGAGGGTAAGGCGGTGCTGTTCAAGCGCTTCGCCAATGTCGATGTGTTCGACATCGAGGTCAATGCGCCCAGCGTCGAGTCCTTCATCGAAACCGTGGTCAACATCGCGCCCACTTTCGGCGGCATCAACCTGGAAGACATCGCCGCGCCGCACTGTTTCGAGATCGAGCGTATTCTCAAGGAACGACTGGATATACCGGTGTTTCATGACGACCAGCACGGCACCGCCATCATCATCTGCGCCGGCCTGCTCAACGCGCTGGAACTGCAGGGCAAGAACCTCGCCGATGCCAAACTGGTGTGCCTCGGCGCCGGTGCCGCCGGGCTGGCGGGCATGCGCCTGCTGATCGCCATGGGCGCGAACAAGGACAACATGACCCTGGTGGATTCCAAGGGCGTGATTCACAGTGGCCGTAGCGATCTGAATGCCCACAAGCAGGAATTCGCCAAGGAAACTTCCACTGCGCACGCTGGAAGACGCGATGCAGGGCGCCGACGTATTCATCGGCGTGTCCGGCCCCAATCTGGTGACTCAGGCGACATGGTGCAAAGCATGGCGGCCAAACCCATCGTGTTTGCCATGGCCAATCCTGATCCGGAGATCCTGCCGAAAGATGCGCATGCGGCGCGCGACGACCTGATCATGGCCACCGGGCGCTCGGACTTTCCCCAATCAGGTCAACAACGTGCTGGGCTTTCCCTACATCTTCCGCGGCGCGCTGGATGCCCGCGCGAAGAAGATCACCCAGGCCATGATGATCGCCGCCGTGAAGGCGCTGGCCGCACTGGCAAAAGAACCCGTGCCGGAGGAAGTGCTGCGTGCCTACAATGCCACGTCCATGGCCTTCGGCAAGGACTACATTATTCCCAAACCCTTCGACCCGCGCCTCATCGAGCGCATTCCGCCTGCCGTGGCGGCCGCGTCGAAGGAATAGGGCGGCGCCATGAATCCCCACGAGGTAATTGCCCAAACCATCCTTTTACATCACCCGGATGTTCAGGCCATTTTCCTGTTTGGCTCGTGGGGAACCGAAGATGAATGGCCAGATAGCGATGTGGATATCGCCATGCTGCTGCCGCCGGAAACCGCGAAAAACCTGGGTGTTATGGATCTCATCAAAACACAAACCGAGTTGTCGTCGCAGTTGCATAAACCTGTGGATTTGCTCAACCTGCGCCGGGTGTCCACCGTGTTCCAGAAGGAAGTGGTGATGGCCGACCGGCGCATTTATACCGCAGACGAATATGCGGCGGAAGAGTTCGAGATGCTGACCTTGTCCTTTTACCAGAAACTCAATGAGGAACGGGCGGGCGTGCTGGCCGAGGGTTTGCGCAGCGGGAGGTTCTACAATATATGAATGAAATCATCATCAACAAGAAAATAAGCATCGAGCGCTGCATTGCGCAAATCCGGCACTATTACGCGATGGAAAGCGAAAAACCTTTCGAGCAGGATTTCCTCAGGCAGGACGCCATCGGTATGAACCTGCAAAGAATAAGCGAGTTGACCATAGATATTGCAAATTACCTCATCAAGACCCGGAAATTGGGCTTGCCACAGGACAGCGCCGACGCCTTTGCCCTGCTGCAGCGCGCCGGCCTGATTTCAGAAAGCATGATGGACAACATGAAAGGCATGGTGGGGTTTCGCAACGTGCTGGTGCACGAATACAAGAAACTGGATTTGAGCGTCATGGTTGATGTCATCGAGCACCATCTCAACGACCCGCTGGATTTTGCCGATCTGGCATTAAAAGCGTTGGGCTGAGGCATGAATAATCGTCGCCCGGTTTATCTCAACCTGTTCAAAATCAGGTTGCCGCTGCCGGGTGTGGTGTCGATCATGCATCGCATGAGCGGTGCGTTGCTGTTTTTGCTGTTGCCCGTGTTGTTGTATGTGCTGCAATTGAGCCTGGCATCGGAACAGGGTTACGCGGAGGTGCAAGGCTGGTTCCGGCTGCCGCTGGTGAAATTGCTCCTGATCGGCGTGATCTGGGGCTACCTGCACCATTTCTGTATGGGCTTGCGCTATCTGGCGCTGGATTTGGATATCGGTGTCGATCTGCCACAAGCGCGTTTCAGTGCCAAGCTGGTGCTTGCCGTCAGCATGGGTGCGACCGCTCTGATCGGACTCTGGCTATGGTAAAGCGTATCGTCAGCGGCGCCCATTATGGCCTCAAGGACTGGCTGATCCAGCGCGTTACCGCCGTGGTGATGGCGTTTTATTCCCTGTTCCTGATCGGCTTTTTTCTATCCCAGCCCCTGACTTATGCTTCGTGGCAGAGCCTGTTCCAGAGCCTGCCGGTGCGTCTGGCCAGCCTGCTGTTCCTGTTCAGCGTGTTTATCCACGCCTGGGTGGGGATGCGCGATATTTTCATGGACTATGTTCATCCCACCGTTATCCGCCTCGTCCTGCATGTGGCGGTGATCTTTGCGCTTATGGCTTACGCCGCGTGGGCCGTGCAAATTTTGTGGAGCGTGCAATGAGTATCGCAAAACGAACTTTTGATGCAGTAATTATTGGGGGCGGCGGTGCGGGCTTACGCGCTGCGCTACAACTTGCCCATGCCGACCTCAAGGTGGCGGTGGTGTCCAAGGTGTTTCCCACCCGCTCGCATACCGTTTCCGCTCAGGGCGGCATTGCCGCCAGCCTGGGCAACGTGAGCGAGGACAACTGGCACTGGCACATGTACGACACGGTCAAGGGTTCGGATTATCTCGGCGATCAGGACGCCATCGAGTTCATGTGCCGTCAGGCCAACGAGGCGGTGATCGAGCTGGAACACTTCGGCATGCCTTTCGACCGGCTGGAGAACGGCAAGATCTACCAGCGCCCCTTCGGCGGCATGACCCAGGATTATGGCGGTGCGCCCGCCGTGCGTACCTGCGCTGTGGCTGACCGCACCGGCCACGCCATGCTGCATACCCTGTACCAGCGCAATATCGCGGCACGCACCCATTTCTTCGAGGAATATTTCGCGGTCGATCTGGTGATGGACGAGGAAGGCTATTCCCAGGGCGTGGTGGCGCTGGGGATCGAATCCGGCGAGCCGATTTTCATCGAGGCGCGCGCCACCATTCTGGCCACCGGCGGGGCAGGGCGCATTTTTTCCGCCACCACCAATGCCCTGATCAATACCGGCGATGGCCTGGGCATGGCGCTCCGGGCCGGTATCCCGCTCGAGGACATGGAGTTCTGGCAGTTCCACCCGACCGGTGTGCACGGGGCCGGGGTGCTGATCACCGAAGGGGTGCGCGGCGAGGGCGGCTACCTGGTGAACAAGAACGGCGAGCGTTTCATGGAGCGCTATGCGCCCAACGCCAAGGATCTGGCCAGCCGCGACGTGGTGTCGCGTGCCATGGCGGTGGAGATTTTCGAGGGGCGGGGCTGCGGCAAGGACGGCGACCACGTGCTGCTCAAGCTCGACCATCTCGGGCCGGAAGTGATCCAGCAGCGCCTGCCCGGCATCCGCGAACTGGCGCTGAAATTCGCCCACGTCGATCCGGCCACCGATCCCATTCCCGTCGTGCCCACGGTGCATTACATGATGGGCGGCATTCCCACCAACCTGCACGGCCAGGTGGTGATGCCGACCGCGACCGGCCCGGAGGAAGCCGTGCCCGGCCTCTACGCCATCGGCGAATGCGCCTGCGTTTCGGTGCATGGCGCCAACCGCCTGGGCAGCAATTCGCTGCTCGACCTGATCGTGTTCGGCCGCGCTGCCGGCAATGATGTGATCGAATACTGCCGCGAAAATCCCTTTCCGCGCCCCGTGCCCACGCAGGCGCTGGAGCGCATCGAGGCGCGCCTGGCGCGCTGGGACAAAAAGGGCGACGGCATCACGGTGCCCGAGCTGCGCGAGGAAATGCGCAAGACCATGCAGCTTCATTGCGGCGTATTCCGCACCGAGGCCGTGCTGCAGGATGGGGTGAAGAAAATGCAGGAAATCGCCGCCAGGCTGCCCGGAGTGGTGCTGCGCGACCACAGCAAAATCTACAACACCGGCCGCATCGAGGCGCTGGAACTGGAAAACCTCATGGCCGTGGCGCTGGCCACCATGCATTCCGCCGCCGCCCGCCAGGAAAGCCGCGGCGCCCATGCGCGTGACGACTACCCGGCGCGTGACGATAACGCCTGGTTGAAGCACAGCCTGTATTTTGCCGAAGAGCATCGCCTCGACTACAAACCGGTGCGGCTGAAGCCGTTGACGGTGGAGGCGTTCCAGCCCAAGGCCAGGGTGTATTGAGGTATGGGTGATGAGGAATGGGTGAATGGGTGCGGAATGTCAGTTGGTTTTCATCACCCATTGCCCATCACCCTTCACCAGGAGAATTAAATGCATTTCTCGATCTACCGCTACAACCCGGAAACCGATGCCAAGCCGTACATGCAGGACTACGAGCTGGACATCGAGCCGGAAGGAAAAATGCTGCTCGACGCCATCCTGCTGCTCAAGGAGCAGGATGAAACCCTGAGCGTGCGCCGTTCCTGCCGCGAAGGGGTGTGCGGTTCGGACGGCATGAACATCAACGGCAGGAACGGGCTGGCCTGCGTCACGCCGCTCAAGGACCTGAAGCAGCCGGTCGAACTGCGCCCGCTGCCGGGCCTGCCAGTAATCCGCGACCTGATCGTGGACATGAGCCAGTTCCTCAAGCATTACCGCTCGGTCAAACCCTACCTCATCAATCAGCGATCCGGAGCCGGAAATCGAGCGTCTGCAAACGCCTGAGGACCGGGCTGAACTGGACGGTCTGTACGAGTGCATCCTGTGCGCCTGCTGCTCTACCTCCTGCCCTTCGTTCTGGTGGAATCCGGACAAGTTCGTCGGCCCGGCCGGGCTGCTGCAGGCCTACCGCTTCATCGACGACAGCCGCGACCAGGCGACCAACGAACGCCTGGATGACCTGGAAGACCCTTACCGGCTGTTCCGCTGCCACGGCATCATGAATTGTGTCGAGGTGTGCCCCAAGGGGCTGAACCCGACCCGTGCCATTGGCAAAATCAAGGAGCTGCTGGTCAAGCGGACGGTATGATCTGAACCTGATTTTTATTTGCGAGAGAGAACATGAGTGATCTACCCAAGTGCCCCAAATGCAGTTCCGAATTTACCTACGAAGACGGCGGCATCTACATCTGCCCGGAATGCGCCCACGAGTGGAGCGCGGATGCATCCGCTGAAGGGGGTGAGGAAAAACGGGTGGTGAAGGACGCCTTTGGCACCGTGCTGAATGACGGCGACAGCGTGACAGTGATCAAGGACCTGAAGATCAAGGGTTCGTCATCGGTGGTGAAGGGTGGCACCAAGGTGAAGAACATCCGTCTGGTCGAGGGTGATCACGACATCGACTGCAAGATTGACGGCATCGGCGCGATGTCGCTGAAGTCCGAATTTGTGAAGAAAGCCTGAGGTGAAATGATGAGCGGCTGGGGCTGCCCGCACGAGATCGCAGGCAAATGCCAGCGGGTGAACAACCTGCCCTGCAGTCCGGGCATGAAGGGCTGCGTGCTGTTCGGGCGCTTCAACTTTGCGGATGAGAGCAAGAACCGCCCGGAGGGCGGGTGGGGCAGCAAAAAACCGGAGCCGCCGCCGGATGATGATGGCTCCCGGCAGCAATAGGGGGTGAATCTTAAGCTTGTTTTTGGTCATGGGAGATGAGAAATGGGTCATGGGAAAAACCCCAGGGTGGATTCAACGCATCACCCATCGCCCATTTCCCATCACGGCGAAGCCCTGGGCCGCCTGCGCTGGCGCTGCCGGCGCGGCATGCTGGAACTTGATCTGGTGCTGGAGCGCTTTCTGGGGGAAAATTACGTCAAACTGACGGCGCAGCAACTGCTTGAGTTCGATGCTTTGCTCGATTTGCCGGATCAGGCGCTGTGGGCCCTGATTCGTGGTGATGGAGCGCATGACTCGGTTGTCGTGCAATGGCTGCGCGCCGGTCAGGAATGAAAATAATGAGCCGGGACGCTGCTTCCGGCTGAAATATGGAGAAGTAACATGGCAGAACGCAAGGCATATCTGGACCTGGGAAATGGGCAGCCGCCGATTGAGCTACCCGTTTATTCCGGCTCCATGGGCCCGGATGTGGTGGATATCCGCTCGCTGGGAAAGCATGGTGTATTTACCTATGATCCTGGCTTCATGTCCACCGCGAGCTGCAATTCCAGCATCACCTATATCGATGGTGATGCAGGCATCCTGCTTTATCGCGGTTACCCGATTGAGCAGCTTGCCGAGCATGCGGATTTCATGGAGGTGTGCTATCTGCTGCTGAATGGCGAATTGCCAACGGCTGATCAGCGTCATGATTTCGACCTGACGCTGCGCAAGGTCAGCATGGTACATGACCAGATCAACAATTTTTTCCGCGGTTTCCGGCGTGATGCCCACCCGATGGCTCTGATGGTGGGCGTGGTTGGCGCATTGTCGGCTTTTTATCATGACTCCTTCGATATTGCCGACCCGCGCCATCGCGAGATCTCGGCCTTCCGGATGCTGGCCAAGGTGCCGACGATTGCGGCAATGTCCTACAAGTACAACATCGGGCAGCCTTTCGTCTATCCGCAGAATCGCCTCGGCTATGTGGAAAACTTCATGCACATGATGTTTTCCTCGCCATGCGAGGAATATGTGCCGAACCCCGTGCTGGTGCGCGCCCTGGAGCGGATTTTTGTCCTCCATGCCGACCACGAGCAGAATGCCTCGACTTCCACCGTGCGACTGGCCGGATCAAGCGGCGCCAATCCCTTCGCCTGCATTGCCGCCGGTATCGCTTCGCTGTGGGGTCCCGCGCATGGCGGCGCGAACGAGGCCGTGCTGAAAATGCTGGAGGAGATCGGTGACGTATCCAACATTCCGGGTGTGATTGCCCGCGCCAAGGACAAGAGCAATCCGTTCCGCCTCATGGGCTTCGGGCACCGGGTTTACAAGAATTTCGACCCCCGCGCCAACCTGATGCGCAAGACCTGCCACGAGGTCCTGGAAGAACTCGGCATGCAGGACGACCGTCTGTTCAAGACCGCGCTGGAACTGGAGCGCATCGCGCTGGAAGATCCCTATTTCATCGAGAAGAAGCTTTATCCCAATGTGGACTTCTATTCCGGCATCGTTTTGCGGGCGATGGGCATCCCGGTGAACATGTTTACCGCGATTTTTGCGATTTCCCGCACCATCGGCTGGATTTCCCAGTGGTCTGAAATGATTGCCGATCCGGAGCAGAGAATCGGCCGTCCGCGCCAGCTTTACTGTGGCGCAGAACAGCGGGAATTTGTGCCGATCGGGAAGCGGTGAGTGGTAATGAGGAATGGGTGATGAGGGATGTGTAACCCCATTACTCATTACCCATAACCTATTACCGGAAAGGATGTGCATGAGCAAAATGCAGGCATTTCTCGAAAACTCCTACCTCTACGGGGGTAATGCCGGGTTCATCGAGGGTCTTTATGAATCCTGGCTGGCCAATCCGGAAAGTGTCAGCGCGGAATGGCGGCGTTATTTTGATCGCCTGCAGTTAGGGGAAGGCGGCAGCGAACGGGATGTCGCTCACCAGCCTGTCCGGGAAGCGCTGCTGCAACGCGCACAGCTGCCGCCCGGCGCCAGCTCCGAAATGATTTGCGCCTCTTTTCTCGAGCAGGAGCACAAGCAGATCAAGGTGTTGCAGCTGATCAATGCCTACCGTTTCCTCGGCATGCGCCATGCCAATGTCGATCCTCTCCGGCGGTTCGAGCGCCCCCATGTGCCGGAACTGGAGCTTGAGTACTATGGCCTGAGCGAAACCGACCTGGCGATCGAATTCGATACCGGTTCCCTGGTCGGCCTGGACCGGGCTCCGCTGGCGCAGATTCTGGCGATGCTGCAGGAAACCTATTGCGGCACGTTCACTGCCGAATACATGTACATCAACGATCCAGCCCAGAAACGCTGGCTGCAGGCACAGATCGAGGGGCGCCGGTCGCGGCCGAGTTTTTCCGCTGCACAGAAGAAACACATCCTGGGCCGTATTACTGCGGCAGAAACACTGGAAAAATATCTCCATACCCGTTTTGTCGGCCAGAAGCGTTTTTCCCTTGAAGGGGGGGAGAGTCTGATTCCCCTGCTCGATCATCTGGTCGAGCTGTCCGGCGCCAGCGGCGTGCAGGAGGTCATCCTCGGCATGGCGCATCGCGGCCGCCTCAACGTGCTGGTCAATATCATCGGCAAGGAACCGCGCGAACTGTTCAAGGAGTTCGAGGGGGTGCATGCGCATGACGACCACATCACCACCGGCGATGTGAAATACCACCAGGGATTTTCATCCGATGTCTCGACCTCGACCGGGCCGGTGCATGTCACCCTGGCCTTCAATCCATCGCATCTGGAAATCATCAATCCGGTGGTCGAAGGCTCGGTGCGCGCGCGTCAGCATCGCCGCAAGGACCATCTCGGCGAGCAGGTCATCCCGGTGCTGGTGCATGGCGATTCCGCCTTCGCCGGACAGGGCGTGGTGATGGAAACCCTGAATATGTCGCAGACGCGCGGCTTCAGTACCGGCGGTACGGTGCATGTCGTGGTCAACAACCAGATCGGCTTCACCACCTCGGACTCGCGCGATACCCGTTCCAGTCTGCACTGCACCGACGTGGTCAAGATGGTCGAGGCGCCGGTATTTCACGTCAATGGCGATGACCCGGAAGCGGTACTGCTGGCCGCGCAGATTGCTTTCGATTTCCGCATGACGTTCAAGAAGGATGTGGTAATCGACATGGTGTGCCTGCGCCGTCTGGGGCACAACGAGCAGGACGAGCCAGCCGTGACCCAGCCGCTGATGTACAGGAAAATCGCCAAACATCCGGGAACGCGCCACATCTACGCTGCACGCCTGGCGGCGGAAGGCGTGGTGACGGAAGATGAGGCCACAAAGATGATCACGGATCATCGCGCCACCATCGATGCGGGCAACCAGCTGCGCTGCAAGCCGGTGCTGAGCAATTTCAAGCGTGCCTTTGCCACCGACTGGAAGGTTTTTACCAACGCCAACTGGAATCACCCAGCCGACACGACGGTTCCACTGGAGAGCTTGCAGCGTCTGGCGGAAAAGCTGACTACGATACCGGCTGATTTCGCGCTCCATCCCCGGGTGGAGAAAATTCTTGCCGACCGCCGCCTGATGGGCGAGGGCAAGTTGCCGGTCGACTGGGGCATGGCGGAGAATCTGGCCTACGCCAGTCTGCTGGAGAATGGTTATGGTGTGCGGATTTCCGGGCAGGACAGCGGGCGCGGCACTTTTTTCCACCGCCACGCCGTGCTGCATGATCAGAACCGGGAACAATGGAACGCCGGCGAGTATATTCCGCTGCAGCACATCGCCGAGAACCAGCCGCATTTCCTGGTAATCGATTCCGTCCTCTCTGAGGAGGCCGTGCTGGGCTTCGAGTATGGTTATTCCACTGCTGAACCGAATGAACTGGTGGTCTGGGAAGCCCAGTTCGGCGATTTTACCAACGGTGCCCAGGTGGTGATCGATCAGTTCATCGTGGCGGGTGAAACCAAGTGGGGGCGGATGTGCGGCCTGGTGATGATGCTGCCGCACGGCTACGAAGGGCAGGGGCCGGAACATTCATCCGCGCGCCTCGAACGCTACCTGCAACTGTGCGCGGAATACAACATCCAGGTGTGCGTCCCTTCCACACCGGCGCAGATGTTCCATCTGCTGCGCCGCCAGATGCTGCGCCCCTACCGCAAGCCGCTCATCATCATGAGTCCGAAGAGCATGCTGCGCAACCGGGATGCCTTTTCGAGCCTGGACGATCTGGCCCACCTCTCCTTCCGTCCGCTGATGCCCGAGCAGGACGATATTCCGCCATCCGCCGTCAAGCGCGTCCTGGTCTGCTGCGGCAAGGTTTACTACGATCTGCTGGCTGCACGCCGTGAGCGCGGCATCGGCGATATCGCCATCATCCGGGTCGCCCAGCTCTATCCTTTTCCTCATGACGAATTTGCCCAGGAAATGCAGCGCTATGATGCAGCGAGTGAAATCATGTGGGTACAGGAAGAGCCGAAAAACCAGGGGGCGTGGTATTCCATCGAACATTATCTGCGCAGGCACATGAAACCCGGTCTGATGCTGACCTATTCCAGCCGCAAGTCATCCGCTTCTCCCGCTGTCGGCCATTACGAAGAGCATGTGGTGCAGCAGAAGGCGCTGGTGGATGCGGCGCTGGACCTGTCCTGGAAAAATGGAGATTTAATATGATGATCGAAATCAAGGTGCCTGCACTGTCCGAGTCCGTTTCCGAGGGGACGCTGCTGAGCTGGCACAAGCAGGAAGGCGAGGCGGTGGCGCCGGGGGATAATCTGATCGACCTCGAAACCGACAAGGTGGTGCTGGAACTGCCCGCACCGCAGGCCGGAGTGCTGAGCAAGATCGTGAAACAGAATGGCGAAGTGGTCTATCCCGGTGAAGTGATCGCCCTGCTCGATACCGATGCCAGGACAGCGTTGCCTGAGCGAAGCCGAAGGCAGGGAGAGAGTGACGCAGGCTCGCTACGCGAGTCTCAAGTCAGAGCTGCTGCCGTTGAACCAGCTCTCAGCCCGTCAGTACGCAAGCTGGTGGCCGAGCATGACCTGGACCCGGCACAGATTGCAGGCAGCGGCCGCAGTGGACGCATCACCAAAGAGGACGTACTGGCGCAGCTGGAAAAATCCGCCCCGCCAGTCCATTCCGCTACACCGGAGCAAAGCCCGGCGCCAGCGATGAGCGGCGAACGCTCCGAACAGCGCGTACCCATGACCCGTTTGCGCGCACGCGTGGCGGAAAGACTGGTGCAGGCGCAGCAGAGTGCCGCCATTCTCACCACCTTCAACGAAGTCAATATGCAGCCGGTGATGGCGCTGCGCAGCCGTTACAAGGAAAAATTCGAGCAGGAGCACGGCGTCAAACTGGGGTTCATGTCCTTCTTCGTCAAGGCGGCAGTGGAGGCACTGAAGAAATTCCCGGTGGTGAATGCCTCCATCGACGGCAGCGACATCATTTACCACAGCTACTTCGATATCGGCATCGCAGTCGGTTCGCCGCGCGGCCTGGTGGTGCCCGTGGTGCGGGATGCGGACCGCCTTTCCTTCGCCGGGATCGAGAAGCAGATCGCTGAATATGGCATCCGTGCCCGCGACGGCAAGCTGACCATCGAAGAACTCACCGGCGGAACCTTCTCGATTTCCAACGGTGGCGTGTTCGGCTCGATGATGTCCACCCCCATCCTCAATCCGCCGCAAAGCGCCATCCTCGGCATGCACAAGACCTACGAGCGGCCCATTGCTGAAAACGGCCAGGTAGTGATCCGCCCCATGATGTATCTGGCCCTGTCCTACGATCATCGAATCGTCGACGGCCGCGAGGCGGTGCTGTTCCTGGTGGCGATCAAGGAAGCGCTGGAAGACCCGGCGCGGCAACTGCTCGGGGTTTGAGCACGCCAGTAAACGCGGCTGGCCGCGAGTTCCTGACTTGCCTGGAACGGCAGGCGGGAATGCATGGTTTAATACTGGACCCTTCGCAGCTTGCTGCCGCCACCGAGTTGCAGCGCTTGCGAGACGCGCTGCTACAGCCCTCCCCATTCCAGCATGTCAGCCTGCTGCGGCATCTGCTCCGGCCGCATTCCGTGCGCGGAATCTATCTGTGGGGCGCGGTGGGGCGCGGCAAGAGTTTCCTGATGGACGCTTTTTTTGCCTGTGCGCCGCTGGAACGCAAAAAACGCCTCCATTTCCACCATTTCATGCAGGACATCCACGCGCGCCTCGCCACGCTGAAAGGGCAAACAGATCCGCTGGCGCAAGTGGCGCGGGATCTCTCGCGCCATATCCGTTTGCTGTGTCTGGACGAGTTCCATATCACCGATATCGCCGATGCCATGCTGATGCGCGGACTGCTGCAAGGTTTGTTTGATCAGGGCGTGGCGGTAGTGGCGACCTCCAATGCGGAACCGGATGCCCTGTACCGCAACGGACTGCAAAGAGGCCAGTTTCTGCCCACCATCGCCTTGATCAGGGCGCGCATGGCGGTGGTTCATCTCGATAAGGGGGAAGATTATCGTCTCCGCGCCATCGAACAGGCCGGTGTTTATCATGCGCCGCTTGATGAAGACGCCGAGCAGGCGCTGGAGGCAATCTTCAGCAAGCTGGCTGGCGCTGGAAGCGAGAAAAATGCCAGTCTGGAGATTGAGGGCCGGCCCATCGTGGCCCGATACCAGTCCGCCGGCGTGGCATGGTTCGATTTTGGCGAATTATGCGCAGCTCCGCGCAGCAAGGCCGACTACATCGAACTGGCCCGGCGCTTCCATACCCTGCTGCTGTCAGGCGTGCCGCAGTTCGACCCGCACTCGCTCGCGCAGGCGCGGCGTTTCCTGTGGCTGGTGGATGAATTTTATGATCGTAGGGTCAGGCTGATTCTCTCCGCTGCCGTCCCGCTGGCGCAGTTAGGCGAGGCAGGATTGTTCGACGGAGAGTTTGAGCGCGCGCTGAGCCGGCTGGCCGAGATGCAGTCTCATGCCTGGCTGGCTCAGGCACATCAGCCAGGCTGAGGCGCAAGAAAATGTGCCATGTCGCTGTTCACCAGCCCGGCGATGGCTTCCGGTTTCTGGAACGGCAGGGCGTGGTCGGCGCCTGAAATCAGGTGGCAAGTCCAGTCGGCTCGCTGCATGGCGAGTTGCCGGCAGAAGTCGAAAATTTCTCCGCTCGAACGTGCCCCGACAAAGCTGCTGACGTGTTCCTGAGCCGAGATCAACTGCGTTCGGTCAAGATTTCTCGCCGCATGGGTTACCGCTTCGAGAATGGCGGCCAGGCCTTTGGGGCGGTGCGCCAACCGGGTGCGCACGATTTCCTCGTTGCGCGTGTTGCGGCTGCGTTTGGGAGAAACGGCATCGAGGAAGATTTGCAGGCCGTATTCCAGTTCCTCGTCGATGCGCAGCTTTCTGGGCTGCCTGCAGCAAACGCTCGCGCCGGGTAAGTAGTTCCTGTTCGTCCGCACCGCTCAGCAGGCCAGGTTCGAACAGGTAGGTCTTGCCTACTGCCGCTGGACGATCCGCCTTGAGCTGCATGGCGACCAGTCCGCCATAGGAATAGCCGCCGAGGTCGAAGGATTCCCAGTTGAGGGAATCAAGCAGCGCACCCATGTCCGCCACGACCTCGCTGGTTTCAAAAGGGTGTTCCTGATGATCCGGGAAGTGTGTCTTGCCCGTGCCGCGCAGGTCCGGCACAAGAATTTCGGACCAGTGCAGCAGGTGGTTGATGATGGGTTCCCAGGTTACCTGGCCATCCACGCCGCCGCCATGCAATAGCAGCAGGCGGCGGTCATTAAGGGCGCTGCATCGGTAGAGGCGGTAATGAACCGCCTGGCTGGGGAGATTGAGGTAGCCTTCGGTGTCAGGCTTGAGGCTGACAGCTGTCACTAGCCGATGCCGAGCTGTTCCACCCAGGCGAGTGCTTCCAGATGGGCCTTGTTAACCTGTACCGGATCCATTGCCATGGACGCGGCGAGGGCTTCGATCTCGCCTGGATCGGCGCTTTCGCATGCGATGGTGAGGGCGAGGAAGGGGCCGTACATGCCCTGGTGTGTCAGCAGAGCATCACAAATAGCTTCGGGCAGATAGAGCTTCTCGAGAATGTCGTCCATGGGCATTTCGAGCATGGCATCGAGGAGCGAGAAAATTCCCACGATGAACAGGTTGTCCCATTCGTTTTTTTCCAGATAATTCTGGCCCAGCAGCTCGGTGAGCCGACCCCGGGTGATGGCGGTTTTCATCAGGGCGGGCGGGGTCGAGTCATTGCCGGCAGTGGCCAGCAAAAGGGTCAGCCAGCGATAGAGCTGCTGATAGCCGAGAATGGCGAGCGCATGGCGGATCGACTGGATCTCGCATGAAAGGCCGAAACCGACCGAGTTGATGTAGCGCAGAAGCTTGAAGGAAAGCGCCACGTCCGCCTTGAAGCCATTCTCAATGTCCTTCACATCTTCATTGTTGCGCACCTTGTTGAGCAGTGTCAGTACGGTGGCATGGGCCGGGTTGATGATTTTTGCCGTGAGAGTTTCCGGGTGCGCGAAATAATAGCCCTGGAAGTAATGGAACCCCAGTTCCTTGCAGAATTTGAATTCCGCGCGGGTTTCGACTTTTTCCGCGACCAGTTTGGCATTGGTGTTTTTCAGGCTGCGCACCAGGGTGGCGGTGCCATCCAGGCCAAGTTCGCGGACATCCACCTTGATGTAGTCGGCGAGTGGCAACAGGTCGGTGTTGATCGGGCGATGATCGAAATCGTCCAGTGCAAACCGGAAACCCATCTGACGCAGTTCCTGAATGCGCGCCACCAGTTCCGGCGTGGCTTCCACGGTTTCGATCAGTTCCAGCACCACGCGCTTGGCAGGGAGCAACTCAAGAAAGTCGCTTTTGAGCATGGGCGCTTCAACGTTGATGAAAGCCAGTTTGTCGCCCAGTAACCAGTTTGCATCCATGTTGCTGAAGGTGTTGATCAGCACATTGCTACCGGCTTCCAGATCGCTGCTGATCTGAGCCTCCGTTGCGTCCGCACTATGGCGGAACAATAGCTCATAGCCGATGATTTTTTGCTGAAGGTCAACAATGGGTTGACGGCCGATAAACGCCTGATTCTGCATCACTGGACTCTTCGATTTAGTGGGTTATCTGGGTAAACAGGGCTGCGCGCGTGGTGTCCGGGTTCATGCGCAGCAGTTCTTCCATATCCAGCACCAGAACAACGGAACCATCGCCCGAGAGTGTGGCACCTGCAATACCCTTGGGCTTGATGTCGAGCAGGGGTTTGATCACGACGTCATCGCGCCCGATAAAGCCGTCGATTGCAAGCACGAAGGTGGTGTCTGCGCTTTGCATCAGCACGCCAAAAGCAGGTGCGCTGCCTTCTGGCCAGCCTATCATGCTGGCCAGAGAGCGTACCGGCATGACTTCCTCGCGCACTACCATGGTGGCGCGGCCGGAGACCTGTTTTACGTCCTTTGGGGTAATCGGGGTGATTTCCCTGACCATGGAGAGCGGAACGGCAAAGGGCTGATCGCCAACACGCACCAGCAATACAGGCAGAATCGCCAGCGTCAGCGGCAGGGAGATGGTGATGGTCGTGCCCACGCCAATGGTGGAGGCAATCTCGATGCGGCCATTGAGCTTGCCGATGTTGGTTTTTACCACGTCCATGCCGACGCCACGCCCGGATACATCCGAAATCAGGTCCTTGGTGGAAAAGCCGGGCAGGAAGATGAGTTGCAGGCTTTGCCGGTCATCCAGGCTGTTGGCCATATCCAGATCGATCAGGCCCTTTTCCACAGCCTTGTGGCGGATCATATCAGGACGCATGCCGCGTCCATCATCTGCTATCTCGATAATGATGTGGTCACCCACCTGCGCAGCGCTCAGGCGCACCACGCTTTTAAGCGGCTTGCCGGCGGCGGCGCGTTCTTCCGGGCTGTCCACGCCGTGATCCACTGCATTGCGAACCAGATGCACCAGCGGATCATTGAGATCTTCGATCATGGTCTTGTCGATCTCGGTATCTTCGCCGGACAGCAGCAATTCCACATCCTTGCCCAGTTGCCTTGCCAGATCACGCGCAAGCCTAGGATATTTCTGGAACAAACGCCCAATGGGCTGCATGCGGGTCTTCATGACTGCGCTCTGCAGATCGCCTACCAGCAGATCAAGCTGGCTGACTGCTTCATCGAGCGCCTTCAGTGTATTGGCATCCTGTTTACCGGCGAGTATGTCAGCGCGCAGGCTGGTGAGGCGGTTTTTGGTCAGGCCAATTTCGCCGGTATAAGTCAGCACCTGGTCGAGACGCGTGGTGTCGACACGGATGGTGGCTTCTTTCACCGCCGCCGCGCTGGCTTGCGGCGCGGCAGCGGGCCTGGGTGGTGGGGCGGCGGGGACGATTTCAGGGTGCGGCGCGGGGTGAGCCTGGGTCAATGCCGACGCAGAAGGCACCTGGTGTGCAATGGGGGCCTCGTTTCCGAGCAGGGTGTGATACATGATTTCCCAGTCTGGGCCATGGCCTGAACTGGCAGGTGAAACTGCAGTTGATGCAGTTTCAGGCAGTGCCTGCGTTGCATGCAATGATACATGGCCGCCTGCGATGACGGCATCCAGCGCATCGAGCAAGTGTTTTTCTGCTGGCGGCGGCACCTGGGCCTGTCCCAGATGACCGAACATGTCGCGCACCACGCCTGTAGCCGCCATGATGACGTCCATGATATCCGGGGTCAGGGTAAGCTCGGCGGTGCGCAGCTTGTCGAACAGATTCTCGGTGCGGTGGCACAGTTCCACAAGTTCATTGACATTGAGGAACCCGGCCCCGCCCTTGATGGTGTGAAAGCCGCGGAAAATGTCGTTGAGCAGGGATTTGTCGCCCGGCCGCTTCTCCAGTTCCACCAGCTTGTTATCCACATCGGACAGGAGCTCGCCTGCCTCCATGAGGAAATCCTGGAGCAGTTCTTCCATTCCGGCGAAATGACTCATGATTCTTCCTTGTTATGGGGGAGTGGCGAGCAGAAAGCAGTGGGCTGAAAACCCCATTCTCCGCCTACTGCTCACCGCTTACCGGTCACTACTTAAAATCCCAGGCTTTCCAGCAGGTCATCCACCTGCTGCTGGTTGGTGACAACATCGGTACGGCCTTCGGCGTTGACGACGGGGCCGTTCAGCAGGCCGGAATCAACCTCGCTGCGTTTCTTCGCAGGGGTGCTGTCGATCAGCAGTTGCAGCAACTGGGATTCCACCTGTTGCGCCAGTTCGATGACTTTCTTGATGACCTGACCCGTCAGATCCTGGAAATCCTGCGCCATCATGATTTCCATCAACTGGGCATTGGTGGCCTGTGTATGAGTCGGTACTTGATGCAGGTAGGAGCGGGTGTCGGATGCCAGTTGCTTGAATTCATCCACGCTTAACTGGTTGCTGAACATTTTGTCCCATTTCGCTGATAGCGCATTCGCACCGGATTCCAGTTTATCCTGGATTGGCTGGGCGGTTTCGGTCGCAGAAAGTGCGCGTTCTGCAGCCTGTTCTGTCATGGCGGCGATATAGTTCAGACGGTCACGCGCATCTGGAATCAGCCCTTCAGCCACCTTTTCAAGCGACTTGTCATAGCCCAGCTCGCGCAACGTATCGTGCAGTTTGCGTGTCATGTGACCCAGCGAAGAAAATACCTTCTCGCTGCATGCCTCGCCACTCTCGTCGCCAACCGTGGCTGTCTGAATGCCTGCTGCCGGAACCTCATGAGGTATTGCTTTCGCAACCGGATCGGCGCTTTGGCCTGCCATTACGATACTGTCAAACAGGGCTTCCAGATCGTCTGAATCGCTGCTGTCCTGTGGCGTGTTGCTCACTCGTCACCTCCCCTTGCTTGCCTGCTTTTCAAAGATTTTGTTTCGACTTCTGCAGCACTTAATGTGCAGCAGCCGGTTATGTTTCCGGAATAACTTATTTAGCCACCATTTTTTCAAAAACCTTGTTCAGTTTTTCTTCCAGCGTTGCCGCCGTGAATGGTTTGACAATGTAGCCGCTGGCGCCCGCCTGAGCCGCTTCGATAATGTTTTCCTTTTTGGCTTCGGCGGTCACCATCATTACCGGAAGATGCTTGAGTGTGGCATCCGCGCGTATCGCACGAAGCAACTCAATACCCGTCATATTGGGCATGTTCCAGTCGCTCACGACAAACTCGAAATTACCCCCCTTGAGTTTGCTGAGCGCCACTACGCCATCTTCCGCCTCATCAACATTGGTAAAGCCCAGCTCTTTCAGGAGATTGCGCACAATGCGGCGCATTGTGGAGAAATCATCCACGACCAGGAATTTCAGGTTCTTGTCTACCATGCTTGCTCCAGTTACAGCTTTTTAGTGTCCGTTATTCCGTTATCGCATCAACAATGGCCGCAGCGTTTCTGCCAGGACCGTCGGATCAAATTTCGCTACGTAGGCATCCACGCCCACCGCTTTTCCCATGCTGCGGTTGGCATCCGAAGAGAGGGAAGAGTGCATGACAACCGGAATTCCTTCGAAACGGCGGTCGCTCTTGATTCTCTTGGTGAGCACGTAGCCATCCATTTCCGGCATTTCGGCATCGGTCAGAATCACGCTGATCAGGTTGCTGACCGGAATGCCATCATGTTGCGCGCGTGCTGCCAGATTCTGCAATTTTTCCCATGCTTCGTGGCCATTGTTTGCCTGCTGGTAGGGAACGGAAAGCTTATCCAGCGTCATCATGATTTCCTTGCGGGCGATCGCTGAGTCATCCACAAAGAACAGGTATTGCTCCGGGGACATCTCGACAGGCGTCAGTTCCGGAATGGCTTCCATGCCAAGCGCGTTTACCAGGATCTGTTCCACGTCAAGAATCGACACCAGGCGCCCATCCTCAAGCTCGGTAATGGCCGTAATCAGGCCTTCTGCGCCTGCCAGCCCGGATTGCGGCGGTTTGATCTTTTCCCAGTCAACCCGCACGATACGGTCCACTTCATGCACCAGAAAACCCTGGGTGTGCTTGCTGTATTCAGTGACGATCATGGTCTGGCCGGTATCTTCCGGTACGTTGTCGAGCAGCATGAAATCCGCCAGCGACAGCACCGGGATGATGTTGCCGCGCAGAGAAATTACACCCAGCACGCCTTCGGGCATGTTGGGGGTCTTGGTGATGAAGGGGGTTTGTGAAACCTCGCGTACTTTGAACACGTTGATGCCGAAGACCTCACCCGTACCCAGTGTGAACAGGAGAATTTCCATCTTGTTGGAGCCGGCCAGCTTGGTACGTGCATCAACCGATTCGATCAGCGCGGCATTGGCTTGATTCATCATGTTGTCGGTCCAGAATTGATCAGGAGGTTAAACGGCGGGTCAGAATTTCAGACAGTTTGGCCGGGGCGAATTTCGAGACATATTCATCCACGCCTACAGAACGGCCCAGTTCCTGATTCGATGCGCCAGAGAGAGAAGAGTGCATGACCACGGGTATGCCTGCAAAACGGGAGTCGCTTTTGATGTTCTTGGTCAGGATGTAGCCATCCATTTCCGGCATTTCCACATCGGTCAGTATCAGCTGGATGAAGTGCTTGACCGGTTGCTTGGCGGCATCGGCGCGTGCGGCGATCTGCAGCAACTCTTCCCACGCCTGTTTGCCGTTGGTGGCGCTGCGATAGCGGATATTCATCGCATCCAGGGTGCGTTCGATCTGCTTGCGTGCAACCGGGGAATCGTCGGTGAAGAAAATGGTGCGATCTTCTTCCAGTGGCGTCAGGCTGGAAAAGATGATTTCATGCTCGTCGTAATGTGTTGTTTCGGCGAGGATTTTTTCCACGTCCATGAGCATGACCAGGCGGCCATCCGGGAGCTGGGTGACGGCGGTGACCAGGCCCCCCATCTGTGCCACCAGCATTTCAGGCGGCACCTTGATGTCGGACCAGTCCAGACGCAGGATGGTATCCACGCTCTCCACCAGGAATCCCTGGGTGCGGGCGTTATATTCGGTAACGATCATGATGTCTGGCTTGGTGTCGGTCACAATACCCGTGTACTTGATCAGGTCCACCACCGGTACCAGCGACCCACGCAGGCTGACCATGCCTTCCACGGTGGGAGGCATGTCTGGTGCACGCGTGATTTCCGGTACCCGCATGACTTCGCGCACCTTGAATACGTTGATGCCAAAGGTTTCCTTGCGTCCGCTGTTCCGATCCACGCCCAATGTGAAGAGCAGGATTTCCAGCTTGTTGGTACCGGCAAGTTTGGTGCGGGCATCAATCCGTTTTAATAGTTCTGACATCTTTATTTAGACTCCGGCTGTACCGCCACGTAGCGTGAGGATAACCAATTTTTATTGTAACTGCATTATATCTTGAAGCGATTGACGGTATTTCTCAAGTGGCGGGCCATCTCTTCAAGTTCTCCGGAAGATGTCAGGGTCTGATTTATCGCCATGCTGTTGTTCTCGGTGATGGTGGAAATTTTATCCACGTTGCGGCTGATATCGCTGCTTGCCTGGACCTCTTCGTCTGTTGCTGCCGCGATGGTTTCAATGCCCTGGCTGACATTTTTTACAGTCTGCGATGATTCAGCCAGCACCATGGCCAGGTTTTCCATTGCATCCTGGCTGTTGCTCAGGTGTTCCAGGCCCCGGTTGATGGATTCGTCCACGCCGCTGGAGTGCTGACCGATTTCATGGGTCAGGTTGTCAATTTCCCTGGCAGCTGCAGCAGACTTCTCGGCCAGCTTTCTGACTTCGTCGGCGACCACGGCAAAACCACGGCCCTGTTCGCCTGCACGGGCGGCTTCAATGGCAGCATTGAGGGCGAGCAGGTTGGTCTGGTCGGCGATGTCGCGCACATGCTTGGTCATTTGGCGGATGCTCTGGGTGCTGTTGACGAATTGCGCTACCTTGCCGGCAATTTCCTGCACGGTCTGTTCCACGACGTCGATTTCCCCCAGCAATGCGGAAAGGCTCTCGTTGCCATGGTGCGAGCCGTCCAGGCTTTCCCGGGCAATATGCAGCACGCTCTGGGTGGTTTCGGCTACCGATGCCAGGCTGACTGTCAATTCTTCCAGTGCAGCGGAGACGGCATTGACCTCATCCTGGGTGGACGCATTCTGGCTGGCCTGGCTGGAAAGGCTGGCGAGCTGGGCTGAAGCGCCAGAGATCTTCCCCGCGTTCATTATGACTTCGCCATTGATGCCGCGGAAGCCCAGTACCAGCGCGTTGAGCGCCTGTGCCGTCTGTCCGATTTCGTCATCCTTGAAAACTCTGGCGCGGAGCGACATATCTTCATTCCCCAGGACGGTGATGATCGTATTCTTCAGGTTTTCCAGCGGCATCACGACGGCACGAGCGATGAACAAACCAAGTACCGTGGCAAGCCCCAGGTTGAGCGCGCTCAGTGCCAGTCCGCCCAGGCCCAGTGCAGCGCCAGCGCTCGAGATCATGGCGAACAGCACGATCATGCCGATCAGGCGGGTTTTGATGCTCAGAGCACTGAACCAGCGCGCCAGTTTTGCGCCATGGGCCTTGCCGTCGCGCATCTGTGTATACAGGGCATCTGCTTCGCTGATCTGGGCACGGCTGGGTTTGGTGCGTACGGAAAGGTAGCCGGTGATGGTCCCGTGCTCGGTGATCGGGGTGACATTGGCCTCTACCCAGTAGTAATCGCCGCTCTTGCAGCGATTTTTGACAAAACCATGCCAGAGCTTTCCCGCCTGAACCTGCTTCCACAGATCGGCAAAGGCTTCCGGCGGCATATCCGGGTGGCGCACGATATTATGTGACTTGCCAATCAGTTCATCGGCACTGAATCCGCTGACTTCAATAAAATCAGCGTTGGCGTATGTGATCACGCCGCGTGGGTCGGTCTTGGAAATCAGCACCGCGCTATCGCGATAAATTGCTTCGGTACTGGAGACCGGCAGGTTTTTTTTCATGGTTATTCCCCCCATGGTTGCTTGCGTGATTTTTATTTCAGAACTGCGGATTTCTTTTTAGGAGCGATCAGGACGATAGTTTTGATTGTCTTGACGGTTGGCGCCTGTTCTGCTCCTGGAATCCTTTAAAATTCTGGTTTTTGTCTTGATGTGACCCGCAGTTTTTCAGGTTCGGGTTCTTGTTTTACGTGATGGATATGCTCCTTACGATTTGGGTATTGCCTGATGGCATTGTAGTGGATTCCACTATAGCGTCAACCGTGTCCGGTCCTGACGAGTATGGGTTAAATAAACTCGGAACCTGATATGTATAATGAGCGGATCATTTGAACGGGGTTCTCCTTGTCTGAAACCGCCAAACATGTCAGTCCACAGGAGCTGGAGCAGGCATTCAACCTTTTTAACGAGGCCTCAGCCCAGCTGACCGGCGCCTATCACGAGTTGCAGGGGCAGGTGGAGCGGTTGACGGGTGAGCTGGCTGTGGCCAATGGCGAACTGCGCCGTCAGTATCTGGAAAAAGAGGCCTTGTCTCAGCGCCTGTCCATGCTTCTGGCTGCCCTGCCGGCGGGCGTAGTGGTGGTAGATGGGGCAGACAGGGTAGGGGAGGCGAATGCTGCCGCGCAGCGTTTGCTGGGGGATGATCTGGCGGGGCTGGAGTGGAGCGGGGTGCTGGCGCGCAGCCTGCGCCAGACGGCCACGCCACATGAATGGGAGATGACGGCTGCGGATGGGTCAGTGCGCCGGCTCGGCCTTTCGGTCAATCCACTGGATGCGCTGGGCGGGAGGATCGTGCTGTTGCATGACGTTACAGAGGCTTACCAGATGGAGCGGGATCTGCAGCGCCACCAGCGCTTGTCGGCGATGGGGGAGATGGCTGCCGGCCTGGCGCACCAGCTGCGCACCCCGCTCGCTACGGCGCTGTTATATACCGCCAATCTGAGCAAGCCGGGCCTGCCGGAGGCGGATCGTACCCGCTTTGCCGACAAGGCGGTGGCGCGTTTGCGCCATCTGGAGCATCTGATTCAGGATATGTTGTCTTTTGTCAAAGGCCAGGCGGGTGCGCGCGAACTTCTGCCCTTGCCGGAGTTGCTGGCGGAGCTGGCGCTGGTCATGGAGCCGCAAATGCTGGAGCGCAATGTTGCGCTGGTGGTTGATGATCTTTGTCCCGCCTGCGTGCTGCGTGCCGATCGCAAGGCGCTGGCCGGTGCGTTGCTCAATCTGCTGGAAAATGCCCTGCAGGCATGTGATCCCGGTGGAAAGGTTATGCTGCGTGCAAGGCAGGTTGAGGACGGGGTATTGCTGCTGAGTGTGAGTGACACCGGGCGTGGTTTTGATGCGGCAGTGAGCGGGCGGCTGTTCGAGCCTTTTTTTACAACCCGCACCGAGGGGACAGGCCTCGGACTGGCGATCGTGCGTAATGTGGCGGAGGCGCATGGCGGTGGAGTGGAGGCCCGCTCTGTTCCGGGCGAGGGTAGTGAATTTGTGTTGCGGCTGCCAATAGAAAAAATATAAATGAAAACATTGCCGATTTTGATTGTCGAGGATGACCGGGATTTGCGCGAGGCGCTGTGCGACACGCTTGCGCTCTCCGGATATGAAACCATCGGTGCTCCGGACGGCGTGATGGCGCTGGAGACACTGCGCCGCCGCACGGTGGGCCTGGTGGTGACGGATGTGCAGATGCAGCCGATGGATGGCCATACCCTGCTGGTCGAAATCAAGCAGGCTTATCCGCATCTGCCGGTATTGCTGATGACGGCCTATGGCATGATCGACAAGGCGGTGGAGGCCATGCGGGCCGGAGCGTGCCATTACCTGACCAAGCCTTTCGAGCCGGATGTCCTGCTGGCGGAAGTGGTGCGTTATATGTTGCCGGCCCCCGCACAAGGCGCGGTTGAGATGATCGCCGAAGACACACGCTCCCGCGAGCTGTTTGCCATGGCGCAACGGGTGGCATCTACCGTGGCGACGGTCATGATCACGGGGGAGAGCGGTACCGGCAAGGAGGTCGTGGCGCGTTTTATCCACCGCTCCTCTCCGCGCTCTGGCGGCCCTTTTGTGGCCATCAATTGCGCCGCCATCCCTGAAAATCTGCTGGAGGCGACCCTGTTCGGCTATGAAAAAGGCGCGTTTACCGGCGCCCAGCAATCTCAGCCTGGCAAGTTTGAACAGGCCCAGGGCGGCACCTTGTTGCTGGACGAAGTGTCGGAGATGCCTCTGGCATTGCAGGCCAAGTTGTTGCGGGTGTTGCAGGAAAGAGAAGTGGAGCGTATCGGCGGGCGCAAGGTGGTTTCTCTGGACGTGCGTGTTCTTGCGACCTCCAATCGTGATCTTGCGGCCGAAGTGAAACGCGGTGGATTCCGCGAGGACCTGTATTACCGGCTAAACGTTTTTCCCCTGGTAATGCCCGCATTGCGTGAGCGCCCCGCCGATATTGCGCCACTGGCTCAGCAATTCGTCAGCCGCTTTGCCTCCGGCTTCGGACGCGCCGGCATTTCCCTGTCAGCAGAGGCGGCAAGGCAATTGACGCAATATGACTGGCCGGGTAACATCAGGGAGCTTGAAAACGTCATACAGCGCGCGCTGATTCTGGCGACGGGTGATGTGATTGAGGCCGGGCAGCTGCAACTTCCGCGCCCGGCAAAAATGGCCGCATTGCCGGTGGCTGAGTTGACTGCAGAGCCGCTGCTGGACATGAAGTCGCTGGAAAAGGCGCACATCATGGAAGCGCTGGCCGCTGTGAATGGGTCGCGCAAGCTGGCTGCGCAGCGCTTGGGAATGAGCGAACGCACATTGCGTTACAAGTTGCAGCAATACCGGGAAGAAAGTGCCGCCTCAGGGCAGGCTCGGGATAGTTAAGGTATGGTTTTTGCTTTCGTTAGCGTATATAAACTGATGCCGGAGAGTTTTTAGCCATGAATATGCAGGGAATTGATCAGCTCCTCAGCCAGATGCAGGCAACTGCTGCTGTGGCCGCTGGAGGAAGTGCGCAGCAGGCGCCGCAGGAAGGGGCGGATTTTGCCGCCATGCTCAAGACTTCCATCGATCAGGTCAGCAGCGCGCAGAAAGAGTCCTCGGAAATGGCAAAGAACTTCGAGCTGGGTACGAGTGATGCCAGCCTGCAGGAAGTCATGATCTCGCTGCAAAAGGCGAATGTGTCCTTTCAGGCCATGGTCCAGGTGCGGAACAAGCTGGTTTCCGCTTACCAAGACATTATGAATATGCCGGTATGACGCCTCTGGGTTCTTTGCAGAGGTTATATTTTTCCTTCTTCCCGGTGCGTATGGCAGGGGTTAACAGACACAGAGCTCATCAATGGCAGTAGCGGTTCAGGACGCGGGTTTAGGCAGGCTGCTCGGAGGGATCGGCCACTTGAGCAATCAGCAGAAGCTGGGTTTGATGTTCGCCGTGGCCGCGATTATCGCAGTTCTTTCTGGTAGCTGGATGTGGTCCCAGACACCCGACTACCGGGTGCTCTACAGTAATCTTTCCGACCGCGACGGCGGTACGATTATTTCCTCGCTGCAACAGATGAATATCCCTTACAAAATGGCCGAAGGTGGCGGCGCAATTCTGGTGCCCTCCAATCAGGTGTATGAGGTGCGTCTGCGTCTTGCTTCGCAGGGTTTGCCCAAGGGCAGCGTGGTCGGTTTCGAGCTGATGGATGGCCAGAAACTCGGCATGAGCGAGTTTCAGGAACGGGTCAATTACCAGCGTGCGCTGGAGGGCGAAATCACCCGCTCCATCCAGTCGCTTTCTGCGGTGCAGGGTGCGCGTGTGCATCTTGCCATTCCCCGGCCTTCGGTCTTTATTCGCGAGCAGCAGAAGCCCAGCGCTTCCGTTTTGCTGAGTCTTTATCCCGGACGCACTCTCGATGCGTCGCAGGTGAGTGGTATCGCACATCTGATTTCAAGCAGCGTTCCAGAACTTCCAGTGAAAAATGTGACTGTGGTGGATCAGAACGGCAATCTGCTCACCGGCGCAGGGGATGGCGCAGGCAAGCAGGCAGGACTGGATCCGTCCCAGCTGGATTATCTGCATCAGGTTGAGCAGAGTTACGTCAAACGAATTGAATCCATTCTGATGCCGATTCTGGGGGTGGGGAATATCAAGGCGCAGGTGGCTGCTGACCTGGATTTTTCCATGGTCGAGCAGACAGCGGAAACCTACAAGCCCAATCCTGTGCCGAATGAGGCCGCAATTCGCAGCCAGCAGACGAGCGAAACCAACGGTGATGCAGGCAGGCAGGCCAGCGGCGTGCCGGGCGCGCTGTCCAACCAGCCGCCGGGGGCTGCAAGTGCGCCAATTACAGCAGCTGCGCCACCAGGCGGCGGGGCGGCTGGTGGCGCAGCTGCGGGTAGTGCAAATGTTCACAAAGAGTCCACGGTCAACTTCGAGGTGGATAAAACCATCCAGCATGTCCGCCAGCCAGTGGGTGGCGTCAAACGCCTTTCGGTGGCGGTGGTGGTGAATCACCGCAAGGTTGCCAAGGGCGCCAACAAACCGCTTACCCCGGCCGAACTGAGTCAGGTTCAGAATCTGGTCAAAGAGGCGATGGGGTTCAGTCAGGCCCGCGGCGATACCTTGAATGTGGTTAATGCGGCTTTTACCGAGGGTGAGCTGGAAGAGGTTACTGCCATTCCATTGTGGAAAGAGCCGGGCAATATGGCTCTGGTAAAAGAAGTCGTGAAAAACCTGTTGATCGCTGCCCTGCTCTTCTATCTGGTGTTCGGTGTGATCCGCCCCATTTTGCGTGATCTTGCGCGCCCACGTGCACAAGGGGGTGGGGGTGTGGTGGGCGAGGAAGGCGAGGAAGTCGCCGTGATTTCACCCGAGGCGGCCGCGAGGGCAACTCAGGCTGCTGGTTATGAAGAGAACCTCAAGGCTGCCAAGGAACTGGCAAAACAGGATCCGCGCGTGGTGGCCAGCGTCGTGAAAGATTGGGTGGGCACGGAGTGAGCGAGGACGGCGTTCTTAAAAGCGCAATTCTGCTAATGTCTTTGGGGGAGGAGGAGGCATCCGAGGTGTTCAAGCATCTCGGCCCGAAAGAGGTGCAGAAGCTGGGGTCGGCAATGGCGACCCTGAAAAATGTGAAGCGCGATCAGATCGAGGGCGTGCTGCATGATTTTCGCAAGGAAGCAGGGGAGAAAACCGGCGTTGGCATGGCCAACGACGAGTATATCCGCTCCGTCCTGACCAAGGCGCTGGGCAACGAACGTGCCGGGAACCTGATTGACCGCATCCTGCAGGGCGGAGATACGGCGGGCATCGAAAGCCTGAAATGGATGGATGCCGCAGCGGTGGCGGAACTGATCAAGAACGAGCATCCCCAGATCATCGCTACCATCCTTGTGCACCTGGACCGGGATCAGGCCAGTGCGGTGCTGAATTTCTTTGTCGAACGCCTGCGCAATGATGTCATCCTGCGCATCGCAACTCTGGACGGTATTCAGCCCTCTGCCCTGAAGGAGCTGAATGATGTGCTGACCAAGCTGCTTGCCGGCAATACCAATATCAAGAAAAGTGCCATGGGTGGTGTGCGTGCTGCGGCGGAGATTCTCAACTTCATGGGGACGTCCAACGAAACTTCGGTGATCAACAGCGTCCGCGATTATGATCCGGAACTGGCGCAGGGGATTCAGGACGAGATGTTCGTGTTCGACAACCTGAACGATCTGGATGATCGTTCGATCCAGTTGTTGTTGCGCGAGGTTCAGTCCGAATCGCTGATCCTTGCCCTGAAGGGGGCGACGCCGGATCTGCGCGAGAAGATTTTCAAGAACATGTCCTCCCGTGCCGCAGAGATGCTGCGCGACGACCTGGAGGCCAAAGGGCCGGTACGCCTGTCCGAGGTCGAGGCCGAACAGAAGGAAATCCTCAAGGTGGTGCGCCGCCTGGCAGATGAAGGCCAGATCGTGCTCGGAGGCAAGGGCGATGAGCAGATGGTCTGATGCGTCTGCTGCCTGTTAACTTATGTCCAACATTATTCCAAAAGAGCAGTTAAGCGCATACCAGCGCTGGGAAATGGAGGCGTTTGAAAATACGCAGCCTGGCGGTGTGGGAGGTGCTGGCCAGGTGCCGCTGCCCACAGCTGAGGCAATCGAGCTCATGCATCAGCAGGCGCATCAGGAGGGGTATAGCGAAGGTCTGGAGCAGGGTAAGGAGCAGGGCTACCGGGAGGGACAGGAAGCGGCCCGGCAGGAAGCGCAGCGCCTGAATGATTTGCTGGCTCAGGTGAATGATTCCCTGCAGAAACTGGATCAGGAAATGTCGCAGCAACTGCTTGATCTGGCGCTCGGTATCACCCGCCAGATGCTGCGCCAGGCGTTGATCGTGCAGCCAGAACTGGTGCTGGCCGTGGTGAAAGAGGCAATCAATAGTTTTCCCCATGCCAATCAGCACCCGCAATTGGTATTGCATCCGCAGGATGCGGCGCTGGTGCGCTCCGGTCTTGAGTCTGAACTTGCGCATGGACACTGGCGAGTGCTCGAAGATGCCCAGATCGAACGTGGCGGCTGCCGCCTCGAGACCGCTCATGGTGAACTCGATGCCACGCTGGAACGGCGCTGGCAGAACGTGCTCGAATCGCTCGGGCAGAACGGGAACTGGCTGGCGCCGAAATGAACCTGCTCGAAAACTGGCAAGGTTATCTGCAGGATTGCCGGGAAGTCGTGGAGGGGAATCCACCATGGGCTGTCACCGGCCGTCTGACACGGGTGACCGGGCTGGTGATGGAGGCTGTGGGTCTCAAGCTGGCAGTCGGCAGCAGTTGTGTGGTTTCCATGCCGGATGGCCATGATGTAGAGGCGGAGATTGTCGGCTTTGCCGGAGAGCGTTTGCTGCTCATGCCTTCCACCGATGTGTATGGCATGACGCCAGGCGCAAAAGTGACGCCCGTCGTTAGCAGTCAGTTGCCCCCAACCCCATCTGCAAAACTTTCAGGCCGTCCAGGACGGCATCGCCGGGCAGAGGATCGCGCCAAGCATGTGGCGGTTGGAGACTGCCTGCTGGGGCGTGTAATCGATGGTGCGGGCCGTCCCCTCGACGCCCTGGGTCCGCTCCTGACAGATTGTGCCGTCCCTCTGCAAAGCCGCCCATTTAACCCGCTTGCCAGGGCGCCGATTCGTGAAGTCCTGAATGTCGGCGTGCGCGCCATCAATTCCCTGCTCTCCGTGGGGCGTGGCCAGCGTATGGGGCTATTTGCCGGTAGTGGTATTGGCAAGAGCGTGTTGTTGGGGATGATGGCACGCTACACCAGTGCCGACGTGATTGTGGTTGGTTTGATCGGCGAGCGTGGCCGCGAGGTCAAGGAGTTCATCGAAAATATCCTGGGTTCCGAAGGTCTTGCGCGCTCGGTGATCGTGGCGGCGCCGGCTGATACGCCGCCCTTGCTGCGCCTGCATGGCGCGTCCTATGCGACAGCGATCGCAGAATATTTTCGTGATCAGGGCAAGCACGTGTTGCTGATCATGGACTCCCTCACTCGCTATGCCATGGCACAGCGTGAAATTGCGCTGGCAATTGGTGAGCCTCCGGCCACCAAGGGCTATCCGCCCTCAGTGTTCGCCAAACTACCGCAACTGGTAGAGCGTGCCGGCAACGGTCATGAAGGAGGCGGTTCAATTACGGCCTTTTATACGGTGCTTACTGAAGGCGATGATCAGCAGGACCCTATCGCTGATGCCGCCCGGGCAATCCTTGACGGCCATGTGGTGTTGTCGCGCTCCCTTGCGGACCAGGGGCATTACCCGGCAATCGATATTGAGGCCTCAATCAGCCGTGCCATGACCGAACTGATTACTCCGCAGCACCTGGAGTGGGTGCGGCGCTTCAAGTTGCTGTATTCCCGTTATCATCGCAGCCGTGACCTGATCAGTGTCGGCGCCTATGTCAAGGGCGGCGATCCATTGCTGGACGAGGCGATCATGATGTACCCGCGCCTTGAGGCCTTCCTGCAGCAGGGTATGCGGCAGCAGGTCAACGAGCACGAGAGCATCGTCCAGCTGGCTGCGTTGTTCGGCCAGTAAGCAACTGAAACAGCATGGCGCGAAAATTCCCACTTCAACCGCTGCTGGACCTCTCTCAGAATCATGTGGATTCGGCTGCAAAAAATCTGCAAATCCTGAAAGTGCGCTGGAATGATGCAGAGGAGAAGCTCAAGCAACTGCTGGCTTACCGTGAGAGTTACCGGGAGCGTCTGCGCGATTCTGGTAGCGGTGGAACGTCTGCCATGGCGCTACGGGACTTCCAGCTTTTTCTGGCCAAGCTGGATAAGGCGATCAATCTGCAGCAGGATGAAGTGACGCGGTGCCAGGCAAGGTGGGACGCCGGACGTCAGGAGTGGATGCGGCAGCGCAGCAAGGTCAAGGCTTTTGGCGTCTTGTCTGAGCGCCACCGGCGCTCCGAGGAAAAGCGCGAAAATCAGATTGAGCAGAAAGAGCAGGACGAGTTTTCAGGTAAAAAGAGCGGCCGAACCCATGATGAATGAGACAGGCATGCATGTTGCTAGATGCCTGTTATCAAATTAATGACGCTGGGTGAGGTTGGATATGCAGGCAACTCCGGTTATAGCTGTGGCGCCCCAAAGCGCTGGTAATGCGGCTCCGCGAACAGGGGGCGCGCCGGATGCAGAGGGCGTGGATTTTTCCGCTTTGCTGGTGGCCCAGATCAGGGGTGGGCGTGGCGCTGATCCTGAGCTGTTGCTTGAGGCAGCAGTGCCTTCTGACCTGGAAGCCGTAGAACTTCCTTTGGATGATTTGTTGGCGCAGCAGGAGCCGGATGCCGTGTCCTTGCCTGGTGCGTCCAGTGATGGCCTGGTCCCTTTGCTGGTGGGGTTTGTGCCGGCCTCGGCAGTTTTTGAACCGCAAGCCAGGTCTCCTGTTCTGATGACGGCGCTTTCCGGAAGGTTGCTGGAAGGCGGTAAGCGCGACTCCGTGACTCTTGGTCAAACAGATAAAGGATTTGCTGCAATTGATATGGATTCGTTGGGTTCTGGCCGGGTGGCAGAATTTGCCGTTGACGGCAAGATGTTGCCGCAGAGTCGCGGTGAAAGAAGTGGCGAGATGCCAACTCTGCCCGTGTTGAATGTGGAGCTCCCGCGCACTCCGGATATGCCGGTCAGCACACAGACCGCGATGCCCCCCGCAATGCCATCAATGCAGGCAGCGAACCATTTGTCCACGATTGAAACAAAATCCGTGCTGCCATCCCATGCGACACTTCAGGTGCCCGTGGGAAGTACGGGCTGGGGTGATGCCCTGGGGCAGAAGGTGGTGTGGATGGCCGGCCAGCAAACACAGGTTGCCGAGTTGCGTCTTAATCCTCCCAATCTGGGCCCGATGGAAGTTCGGATTTCTGTCAGCAACGACCAGATTTCCGCGCTATTTGTTTCGCATCAACCGGCGGTCCGCGAGGCCATAGAAGCTGCAATGCCCCGCTTGCGAGAGATGCTGGCTGAAAGCGGGATGATGCTGGGGGACGCCTCTGTCAGTTCTGATTCCTTGCCGCAGCAGCAGGCATCGGGTCGTGAAGGGCAGCCGAGACAATCAGAATCTTATGCGGAGGGCAATCAGCATATGCCTCAAGGCATGAGCAGGGTGATTCCCTTGCGTCAAGATGGTAGTGGAATGGTTGATCTGTTTGCCTGAAATCCGGTAATCCTGGCGCTTCACTGCTTGCGCTGTTTTTTATGATGCGGTGTTGTTTTATCGCAACACTTGCATTGTGAAATGCCCTGATTTTTCTCTCCTCTCTCCGCTGCCTTTTCTGGTTCTCCGGGTGCGGGCCCATCAGTTATTTCTTATCATATTGATTGTTAATGATAAATTTGTTAAAGCCGGATGGCTGGCGGATTATGTTTTCCGTAATCTGGTATGCACGGCACAGGCGCGGCCGGTGAAAGTGCGCTGCGGTAGTTCTTAAAGCACATAAATTATCAATCAAAACTACTTGTTTTTTATATCATTTAAGTTTATAAGTTCCTCCAAAGCAGAAAAAGTCGACTCTGGCTGGTCGCAGCGAGAATGGAAAGGGAGGAGATGATGGCTAAAGACAAGGAAAAGCCGGCTGCTGACGCAGCAGAGGGCGCACCCAAAAAAGGTAAAGGCAAGCTGCTGATCATCATCGTCGCGGCAGTCGTGTTGCTGGCCGGGGGCGGCGGAGCAGCCTGGTTTTTCATGCATAACAAAAAAGCTGCAAGCGAAGGCCAGGAAGAAGCCAAACATGAGGCCGAACCCGCGAAGCCGCCGGTATTCGTCAAGCTGGAAACTTTTACAGTCAACCTTGCCTCGGAAGGCGAGGATCGCATGCTGCAAACGGATGTCGAGCTCAAAGTGGTGGATGCCAAGGTGGTCGAGACAGTCAAGGCGCACATGCCGGAAGTGCGCAATACCCTGCTTCTATTGTTGTCGAGCAAGACCGCCAGCGCCTTGGCAACGACCGATGGCAAGCAGAAGCTGAGCGTAGAAATCAAGACAAAAATCAATAAGGAACTGCACGTTAAAGAAAGCGAAGGGGTGTCCGGGGTGTTTTTTACGACTTTTGTGATTCAGTAAGTGGCCAGACTGTGCTGTCGGGATATCTGATAAATGGCTGACGATATACTTTCGCAAGACGAAGTCGATGCCCTTCTCAAGGGGGTGACGGGCGAGGTCGATGAGGAAGTCGGGGCCGAAGACGCCTCCGGCGTCAAGCCTTATAACATCGCCAAGCAGGAACGCATCGTGCGCGGGCGCATGCCCGGGCTGGAAATGATCAACGAGCGCTTTGCCCGCATGTTGCGCATCGGCTTGTTTAATTTTATTCGGCGTACCGCGGAAATCTCTGTTGGCCCTGTCCGTGTCATGAAGTACAGTGAATTCATCCGCAATCTGGTCGTGCCAACCAATCTCAATCTGGTTCACATGAAGCCTTTGCGGGGTACTGCGCTATTCATTTTTGATCCCAACCTGGTGTTCCTGGTGGTGGACAACCTGTTTGGCGGTGACGGCCGCTTCCATATGCGTGTCGAAGGCCGTGATTTCACCCCGACTGAGCAACGCATTATTCAGAATATGCTTAACGTGGTTTTTGAAGAAATGGCGAAGTGCTGGGCTCCGGTTCATCCGGTAGAGTTCGAATATGTTCGATCGGAGATGAATACCCAGTTTGCAAACATTGCCACTCCCAGCGAAGTGGTGGTTGTGACGACCTTCAATATCGAGCTGGGGTCAGGCGGCGGCGACTTTCACGTCTGCATGCCCTATGCTATGATCGAGCCGATCAGGGATGTCCTGTACAGTAGCATGCAGGGTGAGCGCATGGACGTGGACGAACGCTGGACACGTTTGCTGACCAAGCAGCTTCAGGCGGCTGAGGTCAATCTGGTCGCAAACCTGGGTGAAGCTCCCGTGAATCTGGGACAGATCCTCAATATGCAGGTTGGTGATGTCATTTCCCTCGATATTCCTGAAGCCATCGTGGCAGAAGTGGACGGTGTGCCGGTGCTGGAATGCAAATATGGTGTTCTCAATGGGCAGTACGCCCTGAAGGTAAACAAGATACTGACTATGCCGGAATCCGAATTTCTGCCGGAGAAAAGCAATGGCTGAAGAAGAAGGCCAGGTTGGCGCTGATGACTGGGCTGCCGCCATGTCAGAACAGGGCGAGGCTGACAGCACCTCTGCTGAAGATGACTGGGCTGCCGCCATGGCTGAGCAGGGCGATACTGAGCCTGCTTCAGGTGCCTCATCCTCCCAGCCGCAGGTAGGTACAGCACCTGTTTTTGAGCAGTTTGCTGCAACTACCGGGCAGGCCGGTATGGTGAATAACCTGGACATGATTCTGGATATCCCGGTTAGCCTGACGGTTGAACTGGGACGGACAAAAATCGCCATTCGCAGCTTGCTCCAGCTTGCTCAGGGCTCGGTGGTGGAGCTGGATGGCCTGGCTGGCGAACCGATGAACGTACTGGTCAACGGCTGCCTGATCGCTCAGGGCGAGGTGGTGGTGGTGAACGACAAATTTGGTATCCGCCTGACGGATATCATTTCTCCCGCTGAGCGGATTCGCAAACTCAACCGATGAATTCGCTGCGGTTTTTTCCTGCCGCCTTGGCGGGTATGCTGTTTCTGGCTTCAACTCCCCTTTTCGCTGCGCAACCGCAGGTGCCTGAGCTTCCTTCTTCGGCAGCCTCTCTGGGGGGCGCGTTGCAGGTACTGTTTGGCCTGGCAATTGTTCTGGGTACGGTGGCCGCTGCAGCCTGGCTGCTGAAGCGGCTTGCGCCGGGACAGGTTTCTGCCGGAGGCGCCATCAGGCTGATTGGCGGAATTGCCGTGGGACCGAAAGAGCGCGTCGTGGTGGTGGAGGTTGGAGAAACCTGGCTGGTGGTGGGCGTGGCACCGGGCCAGGTCACTGCACTCCACAATATGCCTAGAATCGCTGATTTGCCTGAATCCGGTGCGCAGTCCGGAGGTGAGCAGCGTTTTTCTGTCTGGCTCAAGGATGTCATGAAGCGCCGAAACACTACGGCTGGCAGCAAGTAAGCCATGGGACGGCGATGGATGCGTGATCTGTTTGCTGTAGCGGGGTGGGTATTTTTGCTCGTTTTTCCGCAGATGGTTTTCGCTGCCGATGCCGGTTTCCCCGCCGTGACAAGTACGCCAGTACCCGGTGGCGGCCAGACTTATACCCTCAGCATCCAGACCCTGCTGTTTCTTACAGCGCTGACCTTCCTGCCCGCAGCGTTGCTCATGATGACTGCGTTTACCCGCATCGTCATTGTGCTGGCCCTGCTGCGCCAGGCGCTGGGCACCATGCAAACACCGACCAATCAGGTGATCGTCGGGATGTCCCTGTTCCTGACTTTTTTTGTCATGGCCCCGGTATTCGAGAAAATTTACAACGAGGCTTATCAGCCTTATACAGAAAAAAAGATTGATCTTACGGGAGCCATGGAAAAAGGCGTCGAACCGCTCAAGACTTTCATGCTGAGGCAGACGCGACATGAGGATCTGGCCTTGTTTGTCAAGCTTTCCAATAGCCAGCCGCTCGCCGGGCCTGAAGCTGTGCCGCTGCGAATTCTTGTCCCGGCCTTTGTGACCAGTGAACTCAAAACCGCATTCCAGATCGGATTTCTGGTATTCATTCCCTTTCTGATCATCGATATGGTTGTTGCCAGCATATTGATGTCGATGGGTATGATGATGCTGTCTCCGGTGATGATTTCCCTGCCTTTCAAGCTCATGCTATTTGTGCTGGTGGATGGCTGGGCTCTGCTCATGGCTTCACTGGTACAGAGCTTTTACACATGACGCCTGAAACCGTAATGACTGTGGGCCGCCACGCACTCGAGGTGACCTTGCTGCTTTCCGCGCCCGTATTGCTGGCTGCGCTTGCGACCGGTTTGCTGGTCAGTGTTTTTCAGGCGGCAACGCAGATCAATGAAATGACCTTGTCTTTCATTCCCAAGCTGCTGGTGATGTTCCTGGTGATGTACTTTGTCGGACCGACGATGATTACCCTGATGGTGGATTACATGCGCCAGTTGTTTTCCGGCATCCCGGGCATGATCGGCTAGTCGCGCTGCTGGCTGCCATCGCATGCTGACTGTTACTTCTGCTCAACTCATCGGCTGGCTGACCGCATTTCTCTGGCCGATGTTCCGTATCGCCGCACTGATCGCCAGTGCTCCTGTGCTTGGCAATCCAGGCTTTCCTCGCAGTGCAAAAATGGCGCTGATCGTGGCTATTACGCTGGTCGTCTCGCCTGTGCTGGGCCCCATGCCCGATATAGACCCCGGTTCTGCTGCCGGCTTGCTGATTCTGGCCCAGCAGGTCATGATCGGGATTGCCATGGGTCTGGCCATGCGGGTGGTTTTTGTTGCGGTCGAGATGGCGGGCAGCCTGATCGGCTTGCAAATGGGCCTCGGATTTGCAACTTTTTTCGATCCTATTAACGGGGCGCAGGTGCCTGTGGTCGCCCAGTTTCTCGGGATCCTTTTTTCGCTGGTATTCCTTGCGCTCAATGGCCACTTGTTCATGATCGAGGCGCTGGCAGAGAGTTTCAGGATTTTTCCCATTTCAGCGCAGCCAGTGTCCGCGCTCGGCTGGAAAACCCTGGTCGACTGGGGGGGTGAGATTTTTCGCACCGGTCTGCTGCTGGCTTTGCCCATGATAGCTGCGCTGCTCATTGCCAACCTGTCGATCGGCATCATGACCCGCGCTGCCCCGCAACTGAATATTTTTGCCGTGGGTTTTCCCATCACACTGGCCGCCGGCTTTCTGGTGCTGTTTGTGACCCTGCCCTACATGGCGCCGATTTTCGAACACATGATGCTTGATGGCCTGGAAAAGATGCTGCAGGTAGCGCAGGCAACATGGCCGGCCGGGCCGTGAATTATTTTCTGCTTTTCTGAGTCATGGATAACGATCTGATCGGGCTGCTTTCCAGGCAAATCTGGGAAGAAAAATATCGTTATCGCGAACGTGGTGAGATTCGCGATGTCACGATTGAGGATTCCTGGCGACGTGTTGCCCAGGCATTGTCCGCAGCCGAAAAACCTGAGTGTGCGAGTGACTGGGCAGAGCAGTTTTACGGTTTGCTGCAGGACTTCAAGTTTCTCCCGGGCGGGAGAATTCTGGCCGGGGCGGGGACACCGTCATCGCGTTACCCTGTTTAACTGCTTTGTGATGGGCGGCATCGAAGATTCCATGACGGGCATTTTCGATGCCCTCAAGGAGAGCGCGCTGACCCTGCAGCAGGGCGGTGGCATCGGCCTGGATTTTTCTACTCTGCGGCCACAGTGGCATGGTGGCGCAGCAAACCGGGCATGTGGCCAGTGGGCCGCTTTCCTTTATGCACATCTGGGATAGCATGTGCAGCACTGTTCTTTCTACCGGTTCGCGGCGTGGTGCCATGATGGCTACCCTGAGCTGCGATCATCCCGATATCGAGGCATTTGTCGATGCCAAGCGCGACCCGCTGGTTCTGCGCCACTTTAATCTTTCAGTGCTGGTAAGCGATGCGTTCATAACCGCAGTGGAGAGGAATGGGGAATGGCCGCTGTTGTTTCCCCTGGCGCCGGATGAGGCGCCTTCTGGCGAAATTATCGAGCGCCACTGGTCAGGCAGTGACGCGCCGCAACCTTGCCGGGTATTCCGGCGGGTAAGGGCGCGTGAACTGTGGGAAAAGCTGATGCGCGCAGCCTACGATTGCGCCGAGCCCGGTGTAATTTTTATCGACCGCGTCAATCAGCAAAACAATCTCTGGTATTGCGAACATCTCAATGCGACCAATCCCTGCGGCGAAATTCCTCTGCCAGCCTATGGCGCATGCAATCTGGGCTCAATTAACCTGACCCGTTTCGTGCGTCAGCCATTTAGCGCACAGGCGTCACTGGATCTGGATGCCATCAGCAGGGCTGCAGCGCTGGCCACGCGCATGCTGGACAATGTGTATGAGGTTTCGCGCTTTCCGCTGCCGCAGCAGGCGGATGCGGCGCGAGCTACACGACGTCTTGGACTGGGCATGACAGGTTTGGCTGATGCGCTGATCATGCTCGGTGCGCGCTATGGCAGCCCGGAATCTCTGAATATAGCTGATGAGGCCATGAAGTGCATTTGCCATGCGGCCTATCGAACCTCTGTCGGACTGGCGCAGGAGAAAGGCACGTTTCCCCGGCTGGAGCCGGAAAAATATCTGCAGGGCGCATTTGTCAGTAAGCTTCCGGCAGATATCCAGCACGGCATCCGGCAGTACGGTATCCGTAACAGCCACCTTACGGCGATTGCCCCGGCCGGCACGATCAGCCTGCTGGCCGGTAATGTATCCAGCGGGCTGGAGCCGGTTTATGACTGGCGCTGCCAGCGCACCGTGAGAGGGGCGGATGGACAATCTGCTTACTTATGAAACGCTGGACTATGCCTATAAACTTTTCCGTTATCTGCACGGCGAGGATGCAACCCTGCCACCGGCCTTCGTAACGGCGGAAAAGCTGCTTCCCGACGATCATCTGGCGATGCAGGCCGTATTGCAAGGTCACGTCGACAGCGCCATTTCAAAAACCATCAATGTCCCGCAAGAGATCAGTTTTCCGGCCTTCAGCGGCCTGTATCTGCATGCCAGCAGGCTGGGCCTCAAGGGCTGCACGGCATTCCGTCCCAATGCGGTGACCGGACAGGTTCTGGCGGCTTCTGTTTCATCCCGTCTGGAGCGTGGTTGCTGCTCTCCAGAACGCGAAACAGACTGATCCGGTGCTGTTTCATAAGCCCTGATAATCGGTTAAACTTCACATTTTTTGCGGGAAACAGGTTCATGCTTAAAGGCAGTCTGGTAGCGATTGTGACGCCCATGCACGAGGATGGCAGTCTGGATCTGGATCGCCTGCGTGCACTGGTGGATTTTCACTCTGGCGGAAGGATCGGATGGCATCGTGATCGTCGGCACGACCGGCGAGTCACCGACGGTGAATTACGAAGAGCATTGCCAGCTGATTCGCACGACGGTGGCGCAGGTGGCAGGGCGTATTCCGGTGATTGCCGGTACCGGAGCCAACTCGACCAGCGAGGCCATCGAGCTGACCCGCTGCGCCAGGGAGGCTGGCGCCGATGCCTGCCTGCTGGTTACGCCTTACTACAACAAGCCCACCCAGGAAGGTCTTTATCGCCACTTCAAGGCAGTTGCCGAGGCGGTGGATATCCCGCAGATTCTCTACAACGTTCCGGGGCGCACGGCTTGTGACCTCAGCAACGACACGGTGTTGCGCCTGGCGCAGATCCCCAACATCATCGGCATCAAGGACGCGACCGGGAATCTGGAGCGCGGCACGGATCTGATCCTGCGTGCGCCTGCCGATTTTGCCCTTTATTCCGGTGACGACGCCAGCGCGCTGGCATTCATGCTGCTCGGCGGTCACGGTGTGATTTCGGTGACAGCCAATGTGGCGCCGCGCAAGATGCATGAGATGTGTGCAGCGGCATTCCGCGCTGATTTGCCCACGGCGCTGGCTATTAATGCAAAACTGTTCGCCCTGCACCAGAAGCTGTTCGTGGAAGCCAATCCCATCCCCGTGAAATGGGTGGTTGCGCAACTGGGGATGATCGGCAACGGCATCCGGCTTCCTCTCACCCCGCTTTCAACGGCTTTCCATGACACACTCAAAGCCGCCATGAAACAAGCAGAACTGATCTGAAGGTTAATATGAAATTACGCAAACTGGTTCTACCGATCGCTCTTCTGGCTTTGCTGTCAGGTTGCAGTTCTTCCTTCCTGGAAGGCAAGAAAATCGATTACAAATCCGCAGGCAAGGTTCCTTCGCTGGAAGTCCCTCCGGACCTGACTGCGCCCAGCGGGGACAGCAAGTTTGTGGTGCCGGATGTGAACCCGCAGGGTAGCGCAACATTTTCAACCTACAACCGGGAACGCGCGGCACAGCCTCAGGCAGGTACGGATTTATTGCCGCAGCAGCCCCAGGTGAGTGTCGAGCGTGCCGGCAATGAGCGCTGGCTGGTGGTGCGCGCCACGCCTGAACAGGTATGGCCGGTAGTAAAGGATTTCTGGCAGGAGCTGGGTTTCATCATTAAAACCGAGTCTCCTGAATCCGGTGTGATGGAAACGGACTGGGCGGAGGATCGCGCCAAGATTCCGCAGGACATGGTCCGCAATGCGCTGGGCAAGGTGCTCGACAGCCTTTATTCCACGGCGGAACGCGACAAGTTCCGCACCCGCCTGGAGCGCGGCAAAGAAGCTGCGACTACGGAGATCTATATCAGCCATCGTGGCATGTATGAGGTGCTTGAAGGCGGCGATGGCGGTAGCAGTAACAGGACGATCTGGCAGCCACGCCCGGCGGATCCGGATATGGAAGCCGAAATGCTGCGCCGCCTGATGGTGCGTTTTGGTGTAGAAGAGGCACGCGCCAAAACACAGATTGCGACCGCGACAGTGGAAGAGCATGCCAGAATCAGCCGTGCCCAGGATGGATCGCAGATGCTGCTGGTGCTGGATCCCTTTGATCGTGCCTGGCGCCGCGTGGGCCTGGCACTGGACCGCGTCGGTTTCACCGTGGTAGATCGCGACCGCTCCAAAGGGCTGTATTTTGTGCGCTATGTTGACCCGGAAACCGATAGCAAGAAGGAAGAAAAAGGCTGGCTGTCCAAGCTTGCATTCTGGAATAGCAGCGACAGCAAGGTCATGGGCAAGGAGCAGTACCGCATCCAGGTGACTGAAAGCGCCGATAATTCGCAGGTGCAAGTGCTGAACAAGGATGGCAAGGCAGAAAGCTCAGACACCGCAGAGAAAATTCTCAAGCTGCTGCACGCGCAACTGAAGTAATGAGGTTCGCTTCCCTCGGAAGCGGCAGCCGCGGCAATGCACTGGTTGTTGAGGCGGGACAGACCCGGGTGATGCTGGATTGCGGTTTCGCAATTCGCGAAACCGTCCGGCGTCTGGCGCGGCTGGATCTGGTGGCTGAGGATCTCAGCGCCATTGTTGTGACGCACGAACATGCCGACCATGTCGGCGGCGTCGCCGCTTTTGCGCGCAAACACAATTTGCCGGTCTGGCTTACTCACGGTACTTTCAGTAGCAGTGCCTCCCAATTCAAGGATGCTCAGGTCGTTCATCTGTTCGATTGCCATCATCGTTTCATGATCGGCGATGTGGAGATCGAACCTTACCCCGTGCCTCACGATGCCCGTGAGCCTGCTCAGTTCGTCTTTGGAGATGGCGCCCGGCGTCTCGGTGTGCTCACCGATGCCGGGTGTTCAACACCTCATATCGAGGCCACTCTGGACCGATGCCATGCGCTGGTGCTGGAGTGTAATCACGATGCGGATATGCTGCGCAACGGCCCCTATCCAGCAAGCCTCAAGCAGCGGGTTGCAGGCCGTTTGGGGCATCTGGACAACGAGGCTTCGGCTGCATTGCTGGAGAAGCTGGATGTGAGTCTGCTGCAGCATGTGATTGCCGCACATCTGAGCGACAAGAATAACCAGCCTCATCTTGCTCAGAGGGCATTGAGCCGTGTTCTGGGTTGCGAGGCAGAATGGGTCGGTATCGCGGAACAGGAGGCAGGGTTCGGATGGCGGCAAATTATTTAACCTGCTGCCGCAGATAAAAAAAGCCAGCCCGAAGGCTGGCTTTTTCTTTGTGCTGAGGCCCGAATTACTTGGCTGGTTCAGCAGCAGGTGCGGCAGGAGCAGCAGCGTCAGCAGCAGGAGCGGCAGCGTCAGCAGCAGGAGCGGCAGCGTCAGCAGCAGGTGCAGCGGCAGGTGCTTCAACAGCAGGAGCGGCAACAGCAGGTGCTTCAACAGCAGGTGCAGGAGCGGCTTCTTCTTTTTTGCCGCAAGCGGACAGGGACAGAGCCAGCAGAGCGGCGAGCAGTACGGAATGTTTCATTATTTCTTTCCTTGTGAAAAATTACATGTAATTACGATAATGTTGCCGGTTATTCCAAATAATTGGGGCGCCAACCGACGCGGAGAATTCTATACACCTTCTCCGGAAAATGCTAGGGCCGGGCTGGAAAAAAATATTATGAATAAGTAATTTATTGGTGTGCCTTAAGGGGTTTTATTCAATTTATGAGTGCTTTGTCATAAACCCAGAGTGGTCGGCGGTGCCGCAGGTTCGGAAAGCTCCAGAATTTCATTGAAACGCCTTATCAGGTCCAGCGCGGCGTCCTTGTCGTTCAGGCTCAATGCCGCTCGCGGGTGATCGTAATGAAAACGGTGCAGGAAATGAGCGTCATCCGCGATGATAAAAGGGTCTGTCGCCACCCGTGCTTCAGTTGTGGTCTGATAAATGCTGATAGCGTGACTGAATTGTCTGACCAGGTTCATCATGCGCGGGCACTCGCTGGTCAGATAGCGGGTGTCATGCAGAACGATAACCAAGTGGTTGGCGCGGCTGGCGAGGAGGAAGCTTTGCAGCAGATCGAAACGTTGCAGGCTGTTATAGCCCTCGTTTTTCAGGTCGTAATCAAAAATGCGCAACTGATGGCTGGCCTGCTGGATGATGGCGTCAATCGCCTGTTCATATTCCTGAGGGCCTTCCAGGCGGCGATATTCGGGTGCGGCAGGTACGGTCGGTTCGGTCATGAGACTTGCTCCAGCACGATATAATTGGCAGATTAGCATTGCTTCAGCCGCTTTTCCACCTGAAATGGGGAGGCGCAAGTATAGCCGTCTGGCAAAATCAGTTAGAATGTGTGCGCCAAATCTTTAACGATGATTGAGACCGCCGATGCTGGAAATTGGACGACCCGCCCCCACTTTTTGCCTGCCTGACTCCGATATGGAAATGCTGGGTTTGAAAGACTTCAAGGGCAAGAACCTGATCCTGTATTTCTACCCCAAGGACGATACGCCAGGATGCACGATTCAGGCGACCGAGTTCAGTGAGCTGGAAGAAGACCTTGCCAGTATGGGCGCTGCAGTGCTGGGCGTCAGCCGGGATGACTGCATTTCCCATGCCGCATTTCGCGACAAGCACGGACTGTCGGTCCGCCTGCTGGCTGATACTGAAGGCGAAATGTGCGAGAAATACAAGGTATGGCAGGAAAAAGAAAAGGACGGCGTGAAGAAAATGGGGATCGTGCGCTCCACTTTTATTATTGATAAACGAGGTGTATTGCGTCACGCGCTTTACGGCGTGAGTCCCCGCGGCCATGCCGCTGAAGCGATGCGCCTCGTGCAAACTCTGGAGCAAGCATGAATATTGCAAAAAATACGGTTGTATCGATTCGCTACGAACTGCGCAACAGTGAAGGTGAAGTGCTGGAAAACAGCGAAGACGCCGTCAGCTACCTGCACGGCGGCTATGACGGCATATTCCCGACCGTGGAAGAAGCGCTGCATGGCAAGGCAGCGGGAGAAGTTTGCGAGATCACTCTGGAGCCGGACCATGCTTTCGGCGAATACGATGCCGACCTGGTGCGGATCGAGCCGCGCAGCCAGTTTCCAGACGACAAGCTGGAAGTGGGCATGCAGTTCGAAGGCGCTGCGGATGGCGAGGATGATGAGTGGATTCTCTACACCATAACCGATGTCACCGACGACAAGGTAGTCGTGGATGGCAACCATCCTCTGGCTGGCCAGCGGCTGCTGTTCAAGTGCGAAGTTACAGAAGTGCGTCCTGCCACTGCGGATGAAATCGCGCATGAACACGCGCACGGCGAGCACGGGCACCAGCACTAACCCCCCTCAATCCCCCCTTATCAGGGGGGAGGTGGACGGTTTGCTCCTCCCCGATCTGCCCCTCCCCTGATAAGGGGAGGCCGGGAGGGGTTGGTTTTATCCCCTCACCCCATTTTCTTCAGCCGGTAAATAAGCTCCAGAGCCGCCTTGGGGCTTAATTCGTCCGGGTCCAGTTGTTTCAGCGCTTCCACTGCGGGGTGTTCGGCTTCCTCGATGGGCGCTGCGGCAAACAGATCCTGTTGCGGGCTATTTTGCAGCCCCTGTTGTTCCAGCAGCAGCAGCCTTTTCCTGGCCTGCTGAATCACGCTTGCCGGCACTCCCGCCAGTTGGGCTACCTGCAGGCCGTAGCTCTGGCTGGCCGGGCCTTCTTCCACGCTATGCAGAAAGACAATCCGGTCGCGGTGCTCCACGGCGTCCAGGTGTACGTTGGCAACCTGTTTGAATTCCTGCGCGAGCTGGGTCAGTTCGAAGTAGTGGGTGGCAAACAGGGTGTGGCAGCGGGTCTTGCCGATCAGCTGGCGTGCGATGGCCCAGGCCAGTGCCAGACCGTCGAAGGTGGAAGTGCCGCGCCCGATTTCATCCAGCAGCACCAGACTGTTCTCGGTAGCGTTGTGCAGGATATTTGCGGTTTCCGTCATTTCCACCATGAAGGTGGATCGTCCGCCCGCCAGGTCGTCTGAGGCGCCGATGCGGGTGAAAATCTGGTCGATTGGCCCGATGCGTGCGCCCTGCGCCGGGACGAAGCTGCCGCAGTAGGCCAGCAGCACGATCAGCGCCGTCTGGCGCATGTAGGTCGATTTTCCGCCCATGTTGGGGCCGGTGATGAGCAGCATCTGGCGTGTGCGCGAGAGTTGGGCATCATTGGCAATAAAGTTCTCGGTCTGGTTTTCCACTACCAGGTGGCGGCCTGCCTGAATGTCGATTACCGCCTCGTCGCAGAATTCCGGCGCGGTCAGGTTCAGGGCACCGGCGCGTTCCGCGAGGGATGAGAGCACATCCAGTTCGGCCACTGTGGCGGCGATGGCCTGCAAGTCGGCAAGGTGGGGCTGGAGCATGTCCAGCAGGCCTTCATAAAGCAGTTTCTCGCGCGCCAGCGCACGCTCAGAGGCGGACAGGGCCTTGTCCTCGAAAGCTTTCAGCTCCGGCGTGATGTAGCGCTCGGCATTTTTCAGGGTCTGACGGCGGCGGTAATCCTCCGGCACATTGTCTGCATTGGCGCGGCTGACTTCGATATAGAAGCCGTGCACCCGGTTGTATTCGACCTTGAGACTGGCAATGCCGCTGCGCTCGCGCTCACGGCTTTCCAGATCCAGCAGGAAATCCCCGCAGTTGCTCTGGATGGCGCGTAGCTCGTCCAGTTCGGGGTCAAAGCCGGTGGCGATGACGCCGCCTTCGCGCAGCACGCTGCTGGGCTCCGGCATGATCGCCAGCCGCAGTGTGCCGGTGATGTGCTGCGGCGACTCGGTTGCGAGGTTGAGCGCCCTGAGCCGGGGACTGTCGAGACTGTTCAGAATGTCTTGCAGCTGAGGGAGCAGTGCCAGGCTGTCGCGCAAGCCGGACAGGTCGCGCGGGCGGGCGCTGCGCAAGGCGATGCGGCCGGTGATGCGCTCGATGTCGGCGCACTGGCGCAGAATCCTGTGGATGCCTTGATGCGGGGCAGGGCCGCCATCGCCCAGCAGAGTGGCAATGGCGTCCTGACGGCCGCGCAGGGTGGTGTAATCACGTAGCGGATGATGCAGCCAGTGGCGCAGTGCCCGACTGCCCATGCCGCTGGCGCAGGTGTCGAGGAGGGAAAGCAGGGTGGGCGCAGCTTCGCCGCGCAGGGTCTCGCTGATTTCCAGATTGCGCCGTGCTGCAGCGTCGAGCAGCACATAGTCGCTCTCGCGTTCCACGCGCAGGCTCTGAATGTGGGGCAGTTTTCCGCATTGCGTGGCCTGTGCGTATTCCAGCAGGGCGCCGGCAGCGGCAATGGCCGGGTTCAAACCGGCGCAGCCGAAACCTTCCAGATCGCGTGTGCCAAACTGCGCCGTCAGTTTGTGCAGGGCGGTGTCCAGGTCGAATTGCCAGGGCGCCAGCGGTTTGGTAGCGCACTTTGCGTTGTCGAGGGCGGCAAGGGCAAGGCCGTCGGGGTGCAGGATTTCTGAAGGGCCGAGCCGCTCCAGCGTCGCGGCGAGCTGCTCCGGCGCCATTTCCATCAGGGTGAAGCGCCCGCTGGCCAGATTCAGCCAGGCCGCGCCGAGCAGGTTTTTTTCGGCGGCGACGGCCAGCAGCAGGCTGTCCTTTTTGTCGTCGAGCAGGGCGGCGTCGGTGAGCGTGCCGGGTGTGATGATGCGCGCTACCTTGCGCTCCACCGGGCCTTTCGAGGTGGCCGGGTCGCCTATCTGTTCGCAGATGGCGACCGTTTCACCCAGCCTGACCAGCTTGGCGAGATATTGCTCGGCGGCGTGATAAGGCACGCCTGCCATCTTGATCGGCTCGCCCGCTGAAGCACCGCGGGTGGTCAGCGTGATGCCCAGCAATTTGGCAGCACGCTCCGCATCATTGAAAAACAGCTCGTAAAAATCCCCCATGCGGTAAAACAGCAGCATGCCGGGGTGCTCGGCCTTGATGCGCAGATACTGCTGCATCATGGGCGTATGCCTGACTAACTCTCTGTCAGGTGGGATGTAATTATTATTTATCAAGTTGTTATTTATTGTCATGCTTTCATGTGATTACAATAACTTGCGCCAATTTATTTTTGATTTTGGTTAAATTGTGGCGGTAATGTTGCCAGGTGCTGTAGTTTGGACGGGGAGTTGGTGGCTAAGGGTATCCATGAGGAGAAGTACCAAAAACGTGAAAATTATACTTGATAAGAGATTCGCCGCAGCGCTTAGGCGTGAAGAGTTGCCAGTAATTGAAAATGACAGAATCGTTTTGGTAGTGTATTCAATATCAAACGCGCCCATTGTATGGCGACTCGGGCTACTATTGGGTTACTGAGGCCCCAGCACGCGCAGGATTTCTTCCGGTGTCGTCAGTCCCTGATGCACCTTGTCGCACGCATCGTCAATCAGGGTGGAAAGCCCGCCCTGTCGCGCGGCCTGGTTCACCTCCAGCAGGCTGGCGCCGGTGCTAATGAGGTGGCTCAACTGTTCGTTCAGTGTCAGCACTTCATATATCCCCAGCCGTCCCTTGTAACCGCTGTCATGGCATTCCGGGCAGCCCTTGCCCCTGAAAACCTGCAAGCCCTCGCGCTGGAATGGCTTGCCCAGGCGGGAAAGAAGTTGAGCATCGGGCTCGACGGGTTCACGACAATGCGTGCAAATTTTTCTTACCAGTCGCTGGGCGATAATGCCCTGCAGCGCGGTAGCAATCACGTAGGGCTTGAGGCCGAGGTCCAGCAGGCGGGAAACGGTTGCGATGGCTGAATTGGTATGCAGGGTGGAAAATACCTGATGGCCGGTGAGCGCCGCATGGAAAGCCACCTCGGCGGTCTCGAAGTCGCGGATCTCGCCCAGCAGGATGACGTCCGGGTCCTGGCGCAAAATGGAGCGCAGGATCACCGGAAAGGTCAGGCCGATCTTTTCCTTGATCAGCACCTGACCTGCCATGTCGAGGTAATATTCCACCGGATCCTCGATGGTGACGTAGTTCTTGGACGGCGTGGCATTATGCTGCAACAGTGAATACAGGGTCGTGGTCTTGCCCGAACCGGTCGGACCCGTGGCGAGAATGATGCCCTGTGGTTTATCCACCATGTCCAGTATCTGCTGCAGGGCTTGCGGGCCAAAACCCAGTCCGGCCAGGCTGTGCACGGCGGCATTACGATCCAGGATGCGCATCACCACCTTCTCGCCGTTGATCGTCGGCAAGGTGGAAATCCGCAGGTCCACCACGCGCAGCGGCGTTTTTACCATCAGGCGCCCATCCTGCGGACGGCGGCGCTCGGAAATGTCCAGCTCGGACATGACCTTGAGACGTGACACCAGCGACTGGTGCAATTGATGTGGGATCTGGATCTTGTCCACCAGCACGCCATCGATCCTGAGACGCACCACCACGCTCTTGGTACGTGGCTGGATGTGGATATCTGACGCTCCGAGCCGGATGGCTTCGAGAATAACCGCATTCACCAGGCGAATTGCGGGGGGCTCCTCCGTGCCACGCAACAATTCTTCCAGTGAAACATTTTCCTCGTCATCCTCGATGACAACCTCTATCCCTTCATAGGGATCCGTGCTGGACACCAGGGTTTCGAGCGCATCGAAATTGATTTCATCCTGATCGCCATATACCTCCACGATTTTGGCCCTGATCGAGGCTACGTCAGCCAGCACCGCATTGATATCCAGTCCGGAGGTAAAGCGCAGGTCATCCATCAGCCCGGCATCGAGCGGATCGGCGACCGCCAGCATCATGCGCCGCCCCTCGAGTTTCAGAGGCACAACCAGCTGACGCTCGCAGAAACTGTGCGGGATCAGGTCCGCAAGGGCCTGATCGACCTGGAATTCCGCCAGCGAAACCTCTTCGAACAGCAGCTCCTTGTGCAACAGGCGATGTACGTCTTTCTCTTCCACCCAGCCCTTGTCGAGCATCAGCTTGATCACCGGCTCCCTGTGCGCCTGTTGCAAGCGATGCAGCTCCTGGACCTGATTGGAATTCAGCAAACCATGCTTGTTCAGCATGATGGCCAGCTGGCTGCGGTTGGATACCGCAATCCTGGATAGCGCACTGATTTCTTTGGATTTATTGCTGTTATCCTGCTGCAGGATGCGATTTTTCCTGATCAGGTCGAACTGCTCCAGCGCCAGCGCCACGGTAATACGCAGGTCATCGTCATTCCACGGTTTGAGAATGAACTTGTAAACAGCGCCATCGTTGACCGCACCCATCACCGCACCGGTATCTGCGTGGCCGGTCAACATGATGCGGATGGTTTCAGGATAGAGCGATTTGACTTGCTTGAGAAATTCGGCGCCAGTGATGCCAGGCATCATGTAATCGCTGATCACCAGATGGAATGCGCCTTGCCCCATCAGTTGCAGTGCCTCGCCCGCATTGGATGCTGTGGCGACGAGGTAGTTTTCCTGACGGAACACGCGCTGCAGGGCCTTGAGCACATTGGGTTCGTCATCCACCAGGAGGAGACGATATTGCTGTGCCGGTGCCGGCCGGGAAGTGCTTTCCTCGGCGGGCGCACCCGTGAATAAAGAAGCGTAATTCGGCATTTTTGTCCTGCTTACACAGGTAATCGAATCGTGACAGTGGTGCCCGCATTGGGCTGGCTTTCAATCGACACCCTGCCGCCATGAACCTGAACGATATCACGGACCACGGTGAGCCCCAAACCCGTTCCCAGCCCTACGTCCCGCGTGGTAAAAAAAGGCTCGAAAGCCTGCCTCATGGCATCTTCAGACATACCGCAGCCATTATCATTGATGGTAATCAGGATTTCGTCACCATCCCGTTCCGACCGGACCTTCACCTCCCCGCCATCGACAAGGGCCAGCAATGCGTTTTCCAGCACATTCAGGAAGGCCTGATTGAGATAGCCGGGCAAACACAGAATGCGGGGAATTTCACCCAGTTCCTGAACCAGCCGGACGCCTGGCGGCAAATGCCCGTCAACAACCTGGCAGGCCTGACGCAGGCAGTCGTTGATGTCCGCCATTTCTTCTTCGCCGCGATCCACGTTGGAAAAGCCCTTGAGATCGGCAACGATACGGGCCACGCGGTCAATGCCGGCAATGCTTTCCTTGATCAGTTCGGCAAAGTCTTCCAGAACAAAATCCATATCCAGCGCTTTCCAGTGCTGGGTCACTGGCTGCCCCGACTTGACCATCTCGTCCAGAACAGCAATTTTTTTAACGTAAGCCTGGGCCGTGGAAAGATTGCTGCGCACGAAACCGATGGGATTGTTGATCTCATGTGCCACACCTGCGGCGAGGCGCCCAACCGATGCCATCTTTTCTGCCTGATAAAGCTGGCGGCTGGCTTCTTCCAGTGCCCGGACCTGCTCCTGCACGCGCAATTCCAGTTGCTCTGAAAGGGCTTTGAAACGCGTCTCGGATTCTTCAAGCGCGGCATGCTTGCGCTTCAGGGTTTCATAGTCCGCCTGGACAGACTCGATATGCAGTCCGGAAGCCATTTTGTAGCGTGCCGCACCGCGCAGCAACAGTTCCAGCAGCGCCACGGCGCTCTGCATTCTTGAATCATCCGCACCCGCACATTCCAGATAGCCGACCGGTTCGAGTTCGAGTACCACCGGCATCCTTCTGGCCTGTTCCGGAGCTGCGGCAGCCCCGATCAGCAGGTTTCCGCGCTCATCCACAAGGCGGAATGCGCCGCCCAGCAGCAGTACCAGTGCTTTTTGCAGGCGCTCACGCGGAATATCGGCAAGCAGTTCCGCAAAGCCCAGCTCGCGATCAAAGGATGGGACCGGCAGATGATCGCTCATCCCATGGCGCCTTTGACGAATGCTTCTTCATCCAGACCATGCCGATCCTGCAAACCGGATTCTGCGTTACACGCCCGGTACACTTCGCGCAGCAGCGCAGCAAAGGTTTCTCGCACACCCGAGCCATCCAGTGCAGATGAAAACAGCAGGGGCCACGGTGCGGACGACCAGCGCTGCCTGATTTCCTCCTCGCTCAGGATGTTGGGAAGATCGCGCTTGTTGAATTGAACCACCAGCGGCAGTTTTTCGAAATCAAGCCCGACTCTCGCAACGTTATCTGCCAGATTCTGGAAAGATTCGCCATTATTAACAGTCTGGGTTTTCTGTGAGTCGGCCACGAATACCACCCCATCGGCGCGCGACAGCACCGCCTTGCGCGTGCCGTCATGCGCCACCTGGCCGGGCACGGTAAAAAGACGGAATTTCACCAGCAGGCCGGAAGGCGCGCGAAAGCCCAGCGGCAGCAGATCGAAAAACAGGGTGCGGTCATTCTGGGTTTCCAGCGTCATGATCTCGCCCTTCATGTCCGGCGCGAGCAAATCATGAAGTTTCATCAGATTGGTCGTCTTGCCGCCTTGCGCCGGGCCATAGTAGACCAGCTTGAAGGTCAGCTTGCTGGTTTGCGGGTCGAATTCAGGCATGGTTTTCCGGGCGGTGCTGTTGAATCCGTCATTGCGGGGCGCGCAGTGACGAAGCAATCTCGTTACCGGCTGTCATAGCCGCATGAAAAAATTGCTTCGCTATGCGCGCAATGACCACAGGATTGGCGCCCAGCCTCTTACATATCATCAAAAATCACCGACCCGTCCGGGCCCCAGTGGACATTGGTAATCCCCGGCTCCTGTTCTTCAAGGCGTTTGCGCTCCAGTTCCTGCGGGCTCATGGCGCCATTATCGAGACGAGCCTGGTCGGCCAGATGCTGATTTTCCAGCCCCAGGTTTCGATAGGCCAGCGCCTGGGCAATGCTCGACACCAGCTCATAATCGTTCCACGGCTTATTGATAAAACGGTAGATCTGGGCTTCGTTGATAGCGCCGATCACGGCATTGAGATCAGCGTACCCAGACAGAATCAGGCGCGCCGCGTTGGGCTGAATTTCCTTGAATTCCTTGAGGAAGGTCACGCCATCCTTGCGCGGCATGCGGTAATCCGAAAGCACCAGATCCACCGCATTGTGGCGCGCGAATTCCAGCGCCTCGTCGGCCGTTGAAAAACTCTCGACCCTGATCTTGTACTCGATCCCGTCGTACACACAGGGCGTAATCGTCAATAATCGGCGCAACGCCTTGAGGATATTTTCCTCGTCATCCACCAGCATGATGCGATACATGAATTATTCCCCTTTCCCGGCATGAATATGGATAGTCAAGGTTCGCCCTGAAGATCTCTCAAAACTGTGAACCTGCTCGATGATGGCCTCATTCAGGACAAAATCCCGCGACAGCAGCATGATGCCCTCCGGGGTCACCAGATCCCGCGACAGAATCATGCCCACTTTTAGTTGAGGTGACTTGACGCTCACTTCTGCAACAGCAGCGCTCGCCGCCCCCATCATTGGGGCGAAAACGTCGACCACCTGCGGGTCGTACCGCTTGCCACGTCCCTCGATAATAAAAGCGATAGCCTCGCTCTGCGTCATCCGTTTACTCAGAAGCGTACCGATCTGAACAGCATCGTAATCATTGGCCAGAGCCAGAATACGCGCGCCTATGGGGATGCCCAGTCCTGAAAGGCCATCGGGAAAGCCCATGCCGTCCCAGCGCTCGTGGTGAGCCCGGATCAGCCTGGCCGCACCGTGGAGCTGCTCCAGCCCCATCAGTGCGGCCTCGCCGGTTGCGGGGTGGCGGATCGCCAGTTCGCGCTCCTCGCCAGCCAGAACGGCAAAAGGTTTGGTCAGCACCTTGTCGGGCAGCCCGATCTTGCCGATATCGTGCAGCAGGGCGGCGGCGAAAACATCATTCACGTCGCTGTCAGAAAGATTCATGCGCTTGGCCAGCGTACGCGCCAGATCCGCCACGCGGCGCGAGTGACCGGCGAGACTGCGCTCCCTGAGTTCGATCAGGTTGGAAAATACCTTGAGCGAGTTAATGAAACCGTCTTTCAGTTTCCTGTTGGCCAGTTCCAGAAATCCCATGGTCTGCCGGACTTCCTGGGTACGCTCCTGCACCTTGGCTTCGAGGCTTGCATTCAGCTCCATGAGTTCTTCATTCTGGCGCAGCGTCAGTTCTTCCAGCCGCTTTTTTTCCAGCGCCAGGTTTTTCAGTTCCAGCGCCTGCTTGACCAGCAGGACGATGTCGTCGTCATTCCACGGCTTGGAGACGTAACGAAAAATCTCACCCTTGTTAATGGCCGCAATGGTGGAACTGACATCGGCATAGCCGGTCAGCAGAATACGCATGGTGTCGGGCCATTTCTGCCGCACCTGTTCGAGAAACTGGGCGCCGTCCATATTGGGCATGCGCATGTCGGAAATCACCAGATCGACCGGCTCGCGCTCGAGCAGTTCCAGACCCGGCGCACCGCCTTCGGCCGTATGTATTTTGTAGCCATGAGGCCGGAACAAACGGCGCAGGGCGCTCAGGATATTGGGTTCGTCGTCCACGAAAAGGAGAGTGGCCGGTTTGGGAGAAGATGCCTGTGAATCTATTTCACTCATAACTTTTGTTATTCCAGCAGTCACGGAATCCGGGGAGATCGAATGGAAACTTATACCAGATGCCCGGCAGCCATTGCAAATGACATCCGGCATATTTTTTGCTGAAAAATACCTCATTCTTCATACTTGGTCTTCCCGCTGATTTTGATCATGAGGGAATGCCGGGAAGTGCCTCCCGGGCCTTCATGACTTCCCTGGCAAGGCGCTCGTTTTCGCTGGACAGTTCATAATATCTGAATGCCTCGCGAATTTGCTCGCGCAACTGATCATCATCCCAGGGCTTGGTCAGAAACTTGAACACAGATCCCTCGTTGATGGCGTCGGTCACGCTTTTCAATTCGGTGAAACCTGACAGCACCATGCGCACAGATTCCGGGTAAAGCTGCTTTGCGCGCCGCAGGAATTCAGTGCCACTCATACCCGGCAGGCGCTGGCCCGAAAGAATCACGCCGACCCGATGTGCGGACAGCAGGCTTGAATGCTTCATCGGGGCTGGCCGCCCTGAGAATAGTGTAGTCGTCCGGGCGCAGCAGGCGCAGCAGCGACGAGAGTATATTTTCCTCATCGTCGAGCAGGAGCAGCACGCGCTCACCGGCTCCCTTGCCGGATGCTCTGACCTGCAGGCACCGCCCCTCCCTGAGCAGTTCGGTGAACGCTTCTTCCGGTATGGGCCGGCTGAAATAGTAACCTTGTATTTCATCGCAGTTCCGCTGGCGCAGAAAATTCATTTGCTCCTCCGTTTCCACGCCTTCCGCGACCACTTTCAATTTCATATCATGGGCCAGGGAAATCACCGCTTTGGCAATCGCCGCATCATCCGGATCACTGATAATGTCGCGCACGAAGGAACGGTCGATTTTCAAGGTATCTATCGGGAAGCGTTTCAGATAACTAAGCGAGGAATAACCCGTGCCGAAATCGTCGATCGACAGCCGGATCCCCATCGCCTTGAGTTTCTTCAAAGTGGCACTTGCCTCTTCGGCATTGTGCATCAGCAGGCTTTCGGTAATTTCCAGTTCAAGGAAGGCAGGGTCAAGCCGGGTCTCACTCAGCACCGCCCTGACCGTCTCGACCAGGTCCTGCTGCCAGAACTGGCGTGCCGACAGATTTACGGCAACGCTGATGGGTGCAAACCCGGCCTCCTGCCACGCCTTGTTCCGGGCGCAGGCGGTATGCAGCACCCAAGTACCGATCGGCACGATCAGGCCGGTTTCCTCCGCCAGCGGTATGAAGCTGGCGGGAGAAATCATGCCCATTTCCGGGTGCTGCCAGCGCAACAGCGCCTCCATCCCGAGCATCGCCCCGTTCTGCAAATCCACCTTGGGCTGGTAGTGCAACAGGAGCTCGCCCCGCTCCAGCGCATGGCGCAGACTGTTTTCCAGCATCAGCCGTTCCATCGCCTGAACATTCATGCCCTGGCCGTAAAACTGGAAATTGTTGCGTCCCTGTTCCTTGGCACGGTACATCGCAGCATCGGCATTTTTAAGCAGCTGTTCCACCTCGCGGCCATCCTTGGGGTACTGCGCGATGCCTATGCTGAAGGTGGTGTAAAGCTCCTGCCCGGCGATGACATAGGGTTCGGACAGCGTATCCATGATTTTCTGTACAAGTTGGGTCAGATTGTCGCCATTTGCCAGACTGGACAGAACCAGCACAAATTCGTCGCCACTCCAGCGCGCGGCGCTATCGCTCTCGCCAACGCAGGCCGCCAGACGCCCGGCGACAGCCTTGAGCAACTGGTCGGCATTGGCATGTCCAAGGCTATTGACAACCAGCTTGAAGTTATCGAGGTCGAGATGCAGCACCGCCAGTTCGCTCTGCTGTTGACGGGCATGAACAAGTGACTGGCTCAGGCGGTCGTGTACCAGATTACGATTGGCCAGGCCGGTCAATTCGTCATAATGCGCATGGCGTTCAAGTTGTTCCTCATAACGTTTGCGCTCGGTGATATCGTTCATCACCCCGACGAAATGGGTTACCTCGCCGCTCTCGTCGCGTACTGGCGAAAAAAACAGCTCGACCCAGAACAGGCTCCCATCCTTGCGATAATGGCTCAGTACCGCGTTGCCGTCGCGCTGCTCGCGGATGGCCTGGTACAGTTCCCCGATCTGCGGCTGGTTCAGCCCCTCGCTGTCGAGCATGCGACAACTCTTGCCCACCACTTCCACGCTGGAAAAACCGGTAATGCGCTCGAATGCGGGATTGACATAGAAAATCGGAAAATGCGCCTGCCGTGCGTCGGCGATGAAAATGGCATTGACGCTGGATTCCATCGCCCGCGCCCACAGCCTGAGGTTCTCCTCTGCGGCCTTGAGTACGCTGATGTCGCTGTAGATCGCGGCATAGTGGGTGACTTCTCCCCTTAGCGTTCCTGATTGCACTGATCGCCATCCAGGCCGGATAGATTTCCCCATTCTTGCGCCGGTTCCAGATTTCGCCCTGCCAGTGGCCGGTATCGCGAAGCGCTTCCATCATGGCGCGATAAAATTCACTATCGTGACGCCCCGATTTCAGCAGGCCCGGGTTCTGGCCAATCGCTTCGTCCGGCGTGTAGCCCGTGGTGTCGATGAAGGAATGGTTGACAGAAACGATGCGGTTCTCTGCATCCGTGATGAAAATGGCTTCCAGGCTATCCTCGAACACCTGGGCTGCAAGACGCAACTGCTGCTCGGCACGCCTGCGTTCCGAGATATCCATGAAAGTGACGACGAAGCCTTCAATAAGACCTTCGTGGCGAATCGCATGGGCGCGATATTCGACATGGAAAGTGCTGCCATCCCGGCGCCAGAATACCTCGTCATCCACATGCACGCCTGCATCGTTCCGGCAGGCTCCATAAGCACGGCACTTGTCCGCAGGATAGGGTGAGCCATCCGCATGGCTGTGGTGAAACAGTGCGTGAGCATGCCCGCCAAGCAGTTCCGCCTCCCGCTCGTACCCCAGCAATTGCAGGCAGGCCGGGTTGACGAAGGTGATATTGCCTTCCATGTCCACCCCGTAGATGGCTTCGGCGGCGGATTCGAGCAGCAAGCGTGTTTTCTGCTCGCTGCGCAGCACCCGTTCCTGATGCCTGAGCTCACTCCCATACTGGCTGGCCAGCAATTTTGAGCGCTGCTGCCGCCACCACAGGCCAATGAGCACACCCGCCGCAATGATGAAAGCCAGCGTCAGCACAGCCACGATCAAAGCCGCCTTGCGCACCGGCGCATAAATCTCGTCCCGGTCTATCTTGGCGACCAGGAACCAGGGTGAATCCGGTACCTTGCGTGTCGCGCCGATCACATAAACGCCCCTGTAATCGGTGCCTTCTACCAGACCACCAATGCCACGCGCCATCATTGCCGCAAGAAGTTCTTTTTCCCTGACCGGCAAACGAAGCTGCGGCGCCGTGTTGTCGCGGTGGCGCAGCCTGTTCAGAAATGCCACTTCGCTGCCTTCGCGCCGCACCAGCATGGCTTCCGCGCTCGGACTGGCAGTTGGCCAGGATTGCAGCAGGGGGTAAAGATAGGTTTCGGGGTCGATGCGGAAATAAATGCCGGCGATGGCCGGGTTGCGCGCATCACCCCCGGCAAGGACCGGCACCACCAGGTCCAGCCTGACACGCGGCGCTTCCGCTCCCGGATGCAGGTCGGTGAGGATAACCTTGCGTGTGTGCATGGCTTCCATCACCAGTCTAGCGCCTATTGGCGTAGGCGGACGGGCATCCGGCGTCACCGCCAGGTCGCGCACCCGGCCCTGCGCATCGAGAATGAACACACCCTGGAAAGCATAGGCCTGTTGCACTGCTTTCAGGCGCTGCGCGATATGTTGCGCGCCTTCATCCTGCGGCGCGCCGCGCTGTCAGCCAGCGCTCGATCTCGACCGCCAGCAAAGGATCCCCGGCCATCACTGCGCCGATTGACCGGTAGGTTTCGCGCCATTTGACCACCTGATTGATCCGAAGGTCGGCAATGGTGCCCAGGGTAGCGTGTGCTTCATCCTTGACATTCTGCTGAGCGCGGCTGAACGCAAAGTAGCCGGCTGCACCAATGGCAAAGGCCAGGAAAAGGAATGCCAGCAAGGGCACCCAGTAACGCAAACCAGAGACTGAAGGAGGCGTTTCTTGTGATGGCCCTTTTACCATGCATGTCTCCATTCAGTTCAAATCATGAAGGCGCTGTCTGGCTGACTGGCAGCCAGACGCGGAACGTCGTACCCACGCCGGGCGTGCTCTCCACCTCGATGCGCCCATGGTGGTTTGTCACGATTCCATAGGATAGCGACAATCCCAGCCCGGTGCCTTTCCCGACCGGTTTGGTGGTGAAGAAAGGATCGAAAATACGCTTGAGGTTCTCAGCTTCGATCCCTTTCCCTGTGTCTGCAACTTCCACCCACACCTGATCGCCTTCCTGCCCGGTGCGAATGGTAATGGTGCCCTGGCTTTCGATGGCGTGCCCGGCATTGACCAGCAGGTTCATGAACACCTGGTTCAACTGGGAGGGGATGCATTCGACTTCGGGCAGGTTGCCATATTCCTTGACGACTTCCGCCTTGTACTTGAGCTCGTTCCACACGATATTGAGCGTGCTGTTGATGCCATGATGCAGGTCGCTCCACTGCCACTCGGCCTCGTCCACATGTGAAAAATCCTTGAGATCCTGCACGATTTTCTTTACCCGGGTAATGCCTTCCTTGGATTCAGCCATCAGGCTGGGGATGTCTTCCTTGAGAAAAGACAGATCGACCGTCTCCTTATGCGCCTGTATGCGCGACAGGCTCGCACTCTCCGGTGGAAATTCGCTTTCCGCCGCCTCGAAGGCTTCCAGCATGGAAAACACATCCTGCATGTATTTTTCCAGGCTACCGAGGTTGGAGTACACATAACCGATGGGGTTGTTGATCTCGTGCGCCACCCCGGCCGCCAGCTGACCGATGGATGCCATCTTTTCCGATTGCAGCAACTGGCCCTGGGCCTCGTGCAGCTTCGCGATCAGGCTCTGCTGCTCCGTTTTTTCCCGCGTCAGGGCCAGATTGCTATCGCGCAGGCGGGCCATCAGCTCGCTCCGCTCCAGAATGTGCTCCACTTCGCGTGCGATCATCTCCACCAGCATCTCGTCCTGTTCCGTAAACGGCTCATCACCGTGCTTGTCGGTCAGGTAAATCACGCCCCGGGTCACCCCGTTCACATTCAGCGGCACCCCGAGCAGGCTGCTCATCGGCGGGTGGCCTGGCGGAAAACCGCAGGAGCGCGGATCGTCCGCAATCCGCGCGACGCGCGTAAGAGAATTTTCCTTGTAAAACGCCTGCAGCAGGCCCTTGCCGACGGGATAAGGGCCGATTTTTTGCCGCTCTTCTTCGCTGATGCCTTCGGTCAGAAATTGCTGCAACTTGCCGCTTGCATCGAACAGACCAACCGCGCCATATTTCGTGCCGGCCAGGGACATGATGTCGCCCAGAACGCTGTGGTAAAAGGTATCCGCATCACCACTTTCCAGAAAACCCGCATCGGCCTGGCGGATATGCTCCATGCTTGAGTGGAAAAGCGCCATACGCACGTTGGCTTCCGCCAGTGCATCCATCTGCCGGTTCTTGTCCAGTTCTGCCTGCCTGAGTTGAGCATGCGTCTCTTCCAGCTCTTCGTTGACCACCTGCAAAGCGAAAAAACTGGATTTAAGCTCATCGTGCGCCTGCTTGAGCGTGCTGGTGTCGCGGATCGAAGCAATGAACAGGCGCTTGCCGTCCAGGACCATTTCGCCCAGGTTGAGCTCCATGGGAAAAACGCTGCCATCCTTGCGCTGCCCCTGCACCTCGCGTGCGCCATGCCCGATCACCCGGGCCTCGCCAGTACGCAGATAATTCCGGATATTGTCGTCGTGGCCGCTGCGATAAGGCTCAGGCATCAGCATGGTGACGTTCCTGCCGATCACCTCGAGAGGCGGGTAGCCAAAAATTCGCGCGGCTGCAAAGTTGAACGACTCGACCACCCCGAGTTCGTCGATGGTAATGATCCCGTCCGCAGAATTGTCCAGGATGCCGTTCACCCGCGCTTTTGCATCAAGCATCTGGCGCACCAGCGGCATCACCTGCGAGCGCAGCAGGCCAAAGCCAAAGACAAGCAGCGCAGCAATGAAAGGGACAATCCAGTACAAATGCCGGAGCACCGGCCGCTTGAGTTCATCGGTGTCGATTTTCACCACCATTCCAAGGCCGGTATTGCCCACCGGGCGGTAGGCATCGAATACCTCATGGCCGCGGTAGTCGAGTGCGACCATCACGCCCTGCATGCCATCGATGGCATGACTCAAAGGTATTACCTTGTCATGGATGCTGCGCGGGCTATCGAAGGGCTGGGGGTGATGCCGGGTGGGAAAGCAGCGCATCTGCTCGCCCGAAAGGGCGCCGCACAGGGCAATCTCGCCGCTTTCGCCGCTACCCTGATAATCACGATAGGCACGCGTCATGGAGATTAGCGGGGCTTCCGCCCTGACTGTCCCGATGCTCTCTCCATCGAAGCGCATCGGTGCGGCAACGCCCAGGAAGAAGCCATCGTGCCACAACAGGCTTGCATTCTCCGGGCGGCGCAGGCTCATGGCAAAAGGCGCGTCGAGAAACATCCCGCTTTTCGCCACCAGTTCGCCGCGTGTATCGTAGAGAGCCAGCGCCGAGAGCCCCTGATCGCTGCGGACAATCTCCAGCACCTTGCCGATCTCGCGCCGTGCTTCCTCGCCTGCCGTGCCGGCCTTGAGCCCGGCCATCAAGCGGAGCAGTTGCGGCCGGCGGTTGGCAATGCTGTCGACAATGACAGCCGCGCTATCGATTTCGTGCTGGAACAGCACGTCCCGGTCGTTGAGCGTCCGTACCAGGCCATTTTCCAGGTCGCTTCTGATCTGCTGCGCCAGCACGGCAGCAATGACCGCCCCGGTAATCAGCACGCTGAGGATCAGAATGGCTGCGGTATAGATGCTGATGCGCCTTTCCGTGCCGCGTTGGCCGAAGACGTACTCCAGCCATGTCTGTGTTGTGACGTTCACGCTCAATCCGGGCCCTTTTCCGCTTCCTGATGCACAGCCTGCCGCAATGGCAGCCATACGCGGAAAGTCGTGCCCTCTCCGGGCGTGCTATCCACCTCGATATTGCCGTGATGTTTCTTCACAATGCCGTAGGAAAGAGACAAGCCCAGGCCGGTGCCAGTACCTACCGGCTTGGTAGTAAAGAAGGGATCAAAGATTCGGCCAAGATTTTCCGGGGCGATGCCTTTGCCGGTATCGGACACTTCCACCCATACCTGTTCACCGGCCTGGCCAGTGCGCAGGGTAATGGTGCCGTGATCCTCGATCGCATGGCCAGCATTGACCATGAGGTTCATGAACACCTGATTGAGCTGGGAAGGCAGACACTCGATCTCCGGCAGAGTGCCATATTCCTTGACCACCTCGGCCTTGTACTTGAGCTCGTTCCATACGATATTGAGGGTGCTTTCCAGGCCCTGATGCAGATCGACAATCTGCCATTCGGCCTCGTCCACGTGGGAAAAGGTTTTCAGATCGAGGACGATTTTCTTGACCCGCTCCAGGCCTTCTTTCGATTCCGCCAGCAAATCGTGCAAATCCTCGCGCAGATAGGAGACGTTCACTTTTTCCTTGAGCGCGCGCAGCGCCAGCAATTCTGGCGCCTCGCCCGACAGGCTGCTATCGAGCTGTTCGCAGGCATCGAGCAGGGATAGCAGTTCATTCACATAACGCCCGAGAGAACTCAGGTTGGAAGCCACGTAGCCGACCGGATTATTGATCTCATGCGCCACACCTGCGGCAAGCTGCCCGATGGAAGCCATTTTTTCCGCCTGCAGCAACTGGTCCTGCGCATCGGCCAGTTTCTGATTGGTCGTCTGCAGTTCGATGAAGCGCTTCTGCTGATCAAGCTGCAACTGGACATTTTCCAGCGCCAGGCTGGCGAGATTAAGCACGGCGGTTCCCTGGTCGCGATCACTCTCGCCGAAAGGCACCTTCTCTGCCGGGCGGTTCACGCTGAGGGCGCCAATCACCTTGTCGCGCAACTTGAGCGGCCAGCACAAGGCCGAGCTCGGCGCCGCCTGCTCGCGCTTGCGCTGAATACCGGGGTATTTTTGCGGGTCGAGATCGCCGTTGATCAGAAGAGGCTGCCCCTGCTGGGCCACCCAGCCCAGTACGCCATTGCCCAGGGCAACGGTACAGCCAATCACATGGGGCGGCAGGTCAATCCCGGCCACAATGGTCAGGGTGGAGGGATCATCGCTCAGCAGGGCAAGAGAGCCGCTGCGCGCATCGAAACCGGCTACGATATGGTCCAGCAACTGCTGGTAGATCTTATCCGGCTCTTTCAGCAACTGGGGTGACTGCCCCAGCCGGTACAGATCATAAATCCAGGACAGTTTGGTCATGCGATCCAGCGGCATATGCTTTCCTTACAGGAGGTGTTATTGACCCGGCCAGAATTTATTTTAACTGTAGGTCGGGCTTCAGCCCGAAAATTCGGGCTGAAGCCCGACCTACAAGTTCAAACATCAGATGGCCGTATCAATAATATGCCCCTAGATTTGATTTTTTGCTGCTTCAAGTTGCTCGGGTTGAGGCAGGCATTTCTCAAACAACGGCTGTTCCAGAGGCAAGACATCCAGCAGCACCTGCGGGATATTCTCGAACCACGTATCCCGGGGCCTGGCCTCCTGATCGAAACGCGCCAGCAACGCGGCAAGCTGCACGATGCCTGCCAGTTTCTGCAATGTCTGGCGTTCTGACAGGTAGTGGTGACGGATCGCCTCCTCGATGGGGTGCGGAAATTTCCAGCGGCGCGCCACTTCCGCACCCAGTTCCGCATGATCGAACCCCAGCACGGCACGTTCAGCCTCGATCAACACACGCCCGTCCTCCTGAACGTCCTGCCAGAGTGCCGCGAAGCGCTCGTGATCGCAGACATCCAGCACCAGGATGCCGATATCGCACAGCAGGCCGGCTGAAAAGGCCATTTCACCATCCTGCCGCAGGCATCTGGCGAGCGCCCTGGCATAGGTGGCTGTGGCCATGCTGTGTTGCCAGTACAGCTTGCGATCGATGCAGGCTACGCCATCCGTCGAAAAAGCGTCAATAAAACCGGCAGAAAGCACCAGGCTGCGGACAGTGCTGAAGCCCAGCACAGTCACCGCTTCCTGGATCGAGCCGACCTGGCGCGGCAAGCCGTAAAAAGCTGAATTTGCGACCCTCAGTACTTTGGCGGAAAGCGCCTGGTCCTGGCCGATTTTCACAGCCAGATGATGACTGTCCAGATCGGGGTTATTGAAGCTGGCGATCAGCTCCTGCACCACGGCGGGAATGGAAGGCAACTGGTGCAGATTTTCCAGGACATGATTCATGTTACGAGCCTGTATCAATATTCTGCGATGGAGCAAGAACCAGCACCGTACCCTGCGAAAAAGACAGGCGCCCCATCGTGGTTTGCCAGCAGTGGACGCGAGTACCATCCGGCAGGGTCACGAGGGCATCTCCGCGGCAAGCCAGCAATTCGGGAGGAAGCAGATCCTGCCCCTGTTCTCCCAGCAAGGGGCGATCCCCGCCGCAGCCAAGCAGGACATGGGCCATGGAATTGGCCACCGCGATGATGCCATCGTTATCGATGCCGATTACCGCTACCGGCAGGGCTTCCAGCACTTCCTGCGAAACCTGCAGCACCTTGATGCTACGCGTCAGTTCGCGCGTTTTGTCGTCAACCCGTTTCTCCAGTTCATGGTTGAGACGGTCATTCTCACGCTTCATTTCGTAGCGCTGAAAAGCTTCTTCGATATTGGCGCGCAACAGGTCATCCTCCCAGGGCTTGGTGAGGAATTTGTAGATCGCTCCGCGATTGATGGCATCCGTAATCGAAGTCAGCTCGGTATAGCCAGACAATACGATGCGCACCGTGTCCGGATAGAGCCCTTTCACCTGGCTGAGAAACTCCACCCCGGTCATTTCCGGCATGCGCTGGTCGGAAATAATCACCCCGACTTCATTCTGCGCCAGCAATTCCAGGCCTTCCCTCCCGCTGCCGGCACGCAGAATGCGATAACCCTGCGGGCGCAATAAACGTGCCAGGGCAGAAAGGATATTGGCTTCATCGTCTACCAGCAGAATCGTGCGTTCCATGTTCAGTTTTTATCCCAGCTAAATAAAATTTTCTGCGACTGAATATTTGATTTTGCAACGTGGTGCGTATCTGACACTGCCATAACTCCCCGCTTTCCGGGTTGCCGGCCACAATACAGGATGATTTTATGATTCTGCATGTTTTAATGCCGTCGCTTAATTATAGGTAGTTATTTAACCATGCAATAATTGACCGTGGAAAGCACTTGCCGGGAGGTGGTTGCTTCAGTAATGTAAACGAGATGTATGAAATTGGTAAAACTTTTTGGTGTAGCCTTGGTCTGCGCGCGCGTTTACTGGTTTTGCTGACACCGGTTCTGGTACTGGCCGGCGTGGCTCAGCATGTTTTTCAGTTGCGGTACGAGGTGGCTGAATACCGGACAGATATGGCCCGCGAGGCGGGAAATCTTATGGAAATGATGGCAGGAGGGCTGATAGGCAGTCCTGCCAATGCCGGAAAGATCGAGGAATACAGCCGGAATCCGCTGATCGGGCACATTGAATGGCGTGACCGTTCCGGCGTGCGCGTGGAAGCGCACGGATCCGCGCCGGAGGCACTTGCCCCGGCCTGGTTCCGGCATTTTTTCACTATCCACCCGCTGGTGCAGGTGCGTGCGCTGGAAGCGTATGGCGGCATGCATTATGGCGAGATCCAGGTCCGTTTCAGCGGAGCGCTGCTGGAAAACCGGTTGTGGCGTGAGGCTCGCAGCCAGTTGTGGCAATTGGGCATATCGCTGATGCTGTTGATGCTGGTGCTCTTCGTTTTTCTGGCGCGCTGGCTGCGGCCACTGGGAATCATCAACGCTGCCGGGCGTCGCTTCATGGACGGCGATTATTCCGTACGCGTTGTGAGCTCGCCGGGTTACGTGCCTGAAATCCGGGCCATGGCAGAGATGCTCAACCAGTCTGTGGCGCAAGTGGGCGGCTTGCTGCTTTCTCTTTCAGAGCAGCGGCGCGCAGTCGACAATGCCGTGATCGTGGTCGAGTCGGACACCAGTGGCGTGATCATTTACGTCAACGACAAGTTCTGTGAAGTCAGCGGCTACAGCCGCGATGAAGTGATCGGTCACGATCATCGCTTTCTCAACGCGGGCACCCATTCGAGCACATTTTTTGATGATCTGTGGTCTACCCTCAGGCGCGGCGAAACCTGGCAGGGCGAGATTTGCAATCGTGGCAAAAGCGGAGACCTGTTCTGGCTCCTGACCACCATTACGCCGGTGATCGGGCCGGATGGGGCCATATCCAGATTCATTTCGGTGCGGGTTGATATTACCCAGAGCAAGCTGGCAAAACAGGCATTGCTCAAAAGCGAAGACCGCTTCCGTGGCACTTTCGAACAGGCAGCCGTGGGCATGGCGCATGTCGCACCGGATGGGCGCTTCATGCAGGTCAACCGCAAACTCTGTGACATCGTCGGTTATTCCCAGGAAGAGCTGATGGCGCGCACTTTTCAGGACATCACCCATGCAGATGATCTGGAAGCCGACCTGGATATGGCGCACCACTTGCTGGCCGGTGAAATCCAGTCTTACCAGATGGAGAAACGCTATATCCACAAGAACGGCACGTTGGTGTGGATTAACCTGACCGGTTCGCTGATACGCGAGTCGTCTGGCGAGCCCAGGAATTTTATTGCCGTGATCGAGGATATTTCCGGGCGCAAGCTGGCGGAGGGTGTCATGTCCCAGCAGGCCGAGATCATCCATCAGATTCATGACGCGGTGTTTTCGACCGATCTTGATGGGACGCTGGTGAGCTGGAACAAGGGTGCCAGGCAATTGTTCGGCTATTCCCATGAAGAGGCAGTCGGGCAGCCAGTGCGTTTCATCGCGCCAGCGGGGGCAGAGGCAGATTTTTACAGCACGGTTTTCCTCGTGCTCATGCGGGCAGGCAGGGGGACGCTGGAAATCCCGCTACAAAAAAAGTCGGGAAAAATCTTTACCGCGCATTTTTCCCTGACCCTGCTCAGGGATGCTGCCGGGCAGGAAATCGGCGTAGCCTGCTATGTGTTCGATATTACGGCGCGCAAGGCGGCTGAAAATGCCCTGCGCGCCAGCGAGAACAGATACCGCACTCTGGTGGAATCCATCCACGACTGGGTCTGGGAAGTGAATGAACACGGGGCCTATACCTATTCCAGCCCCAGGGTGCGCGAAATGCTGGGCTATGAGCCTCATGAAGTCCTGGGCAAAACGCCATTCGACCTGATGGTGCCGGAGGAGGCGGAAAGAGTAGGCGCAGCTTTTTCAGAGATTGCCGCAAGCCGCAGCCCCATTCACATGCTGGAAAACATCAATCTTCACCGCGATGGGACGCCCGTTGTGATGGAAACCAGCGGCACCCCCATTTTTGATGAGCAGGGTGTGTTCAGGGGGTATCAGGGCATAGACCGGGATGTCACCGAACGCAAGCGCTTCGAGAATGCGGTGCGGGAGAGCCAGGCGCGGCTTGCCAGGGCGCAGCAGATGGCGCGGCTTGGTAACTGGGATTGGGATGTTGTGAATGACCGTATTCTCTGTTCGGATGAGCTGTACCGGATTTTTGATGTGAGCCCCGATGTGGTTTTTACCCGGGAGCGCTTCCTGCGCTATGTCCATCCTGATGACCGGGAGCTGGTGGAAAAAAACATGATTGCAGCGCTGGCGGGCGAGGTGAGTTATAGCGTGGATTTTCGTATTCTTACCGGTGGCGGGGTCGAACTGACGCTGCATAGCGAGGGGGAAGTTGAATTCAATGCGGACGGCAAGGGGGTGCGCATGTTCGGCCTGGTGCAGGATATTACCGAACGCAAACAGATCGAGCAGGAAATCCGTGACTCGCGTGAACAGTTGCGCGAGCTTTCCAATCACCTCCAGATCGTGCGCGAGGAAGAAAAGGCCAGCATCGCGCGTGAAATTCACGATGAACTGGGCGGCAATCTCACCGCGCTGAAGATGGATATTTACTGGCTGCTGCGCAAGCTGCCGACGGAGCTGGACCTTGCACGGGACAAGGTGGAATCCATGTCCGGGGTGGTGGATACGTCGGTTCATGCCATTCGCCGCATCGTGACAGAATTGCGTCCGACAGTGCTGGACGACCTCGGTCTGCTGGCCGCAATGCAGTGGCAGGCGTCCGAATTCAGCAAGCGCTACAACATTCAATGCAAGGTGGCGATGCACGGCGAAGAAGTTGATCTGACGGATGAGATACGCATTGCCCTGTTTCGCATTTATCAGGAAGCGCTCACCAATGTGGCGCGCTATTCCAGAGCCAGCCTGGTGCAGGTCGACGTGTGGCGGGAGCATGATAAGATCGCGCTGGAAGTTTTCGACAACGGTATCGGCATCCCGGAAGGCGCAATCATGCAACCCACATCCCATGGTCTACGCGGCATGATGGAACGGGCTCGCTCCCTGGGCGGATCGGTGGAAATCGGCAGTGCGCCCGGCGAGGGGGTGGCGATCAGCGTGCGTATCCCGCTGGCCATGGCGGGGGCGGCGGCATGATCCTGAAAAAAGCAATTAACCACGGAGAACACGGAGAACACGGAGGAAAAATAATGGACTGCATGTTGTTTGGTATTCGCTATTGGGGTGGGGCCATCCATGGGACTGGACCGTATTTCTCTGTGCCCTCCGTGTTCTCCGTGGTTCAATCAGGGCTTTTAAAATGATCCGGGTGCTGATTGCTGACGATCATGCCATCGTGCGCCAGGGATTGAAGCAGATTCTGGCCGATTCCGGCTGCATGACGGTGGTGGCCGAGGCGCAGACTGGTGCGGAAGCCGTGCAGAAAGTGCGCGACCTGGCGGATGGCATCGATGTGGCCCTGCTGGATATTTCCATGCCGGGCAAGAACGGCATCGATGCCCTGAAAATGATCCGGGATGAAATGCCACGGCTGCCGGTGCTGATCCTCAGCATGTATCCAGAAGAACAATACGCAGTGCGCCTGATCCGTGCCGGCGCGGCCGGTTACATGACCAAGGAAAGCGCGCCGCAGGCGCTGGTGGATGCAATCAGCCGGGTTGCATCGGGCAAGAGGTACATCAGCCCCAGCGTGGCCGAAATGCTCGCCGAGGAGGTCGGGGGCGGCAACGGCGCATCACTCCATGCCGGCCTCTCGGACCGGGAATACCAGATACTGCTCCAGCTTGCCTCGGGGAAAACCGTGTCCGGCATCGCCGAGGAGATGAACCTCTCCGTCAAGACCATCAGCACTTACCGCAGCCGTATCCTGGGCAAGATGCGCCTGAAAAACAATGCCGAACTGACTCACTACGCCATTACGCACCAGCTGGCCTGACGTTTCTCGATGTTGTCCTATTGCGTGTAGACGTTTGTCCTACAAGCCCCGTCTTCTATTACCTATCCGATTATCCGCGTTCCCCCGATATTCTCCGGCCTTTTTCCCCGGCAACATGAAACCGTAACAAAAATGTTGCAACGTCTCATGGAAGGGGTGGGGAAAATGACCAGCATATTTTTGGCAGAGAGTGCGGACAGCGTGTGCGAAGCCCTGCAGGAGTTGATTGCCGAGACAGATGGCATTGAACTGGCTGGCATGGCCGGGGATGCCGAGCAGCGCGATCGAGCGGTTTCTCGACTGTGCGCAGGGGCATGTTCCACCACAGGTGCTGATTATTGATATCCAGCTTGCCGATGGCTGCGGCCTCGGGGTGCTGCAGTTTATCAAGCGCAGATACCCGCTGACCCGGATCCTCATGCTGTGCGACTGCACCTCGGCCATGTACCGGGAGCAATGCGCCAGCCAGGGCGCGGACTGGTTTTTCGACAAGACAACCGAATTCCACAAAGTGCAGGAATTACTGTGCGGGCTGGCGAAAACGGGTAATCCCTTCCAATTTGACGTTGCTGCCTGAAAGAGAGCCATGGAGAACAAAACAACACAAGGTGCCGGATGGCTCTGGGGCGCTCCGCTGCTGGTTGGCGTAGCGGGCGGAGCCGCTTTGCTTGGCAGTGGAGAAGCAAATCTTGCTAGCCAGGGCGGGGCGGCAATTTTGATGGGGTTGGGCGGCGTGCTGGGCTGGTGGTCGAATCGCCAGAACCGCTCCAGCGTGGCTTCTCTGATGGAGGAAACCCGTCTCGATGCCGGACAGAGGCAGCAGGAAATTACCGTGCGGCAACAGGTGAAAGGTCTGGAGCAGGTATGCGGCGAGGTGCTGCCGATCCTGGCAAAACAGGTAGAAATTGCGCGCAGCCAGTCCGAGGAGGCGATCACGGATCTTACCGGGCGTTTTTCCGGCATCGTGAGCAATCTGGAAGCGGCGGTATCGGCTTCTCATCCTGCAGCCGACGAGGATGGCGGCGGGGCGGTCGAGGTGCTGCATCACAGCGAGCGCGAACTGGCGACAGTGATCAAATATCTCAAATCCGCCCTGGTCAGCCGCAGCGAGATGCTGACTTCGGTGCGCGGCCTGACCGGCTATAACGAGGAGCTGAAAAGCATGGCGGCAGGTGTCGCGGCTATCGCTGCCCAGACCAATCTGCTGGCGCTCAATGCGGCGATCGAGGCGGCCCGCGCAGGCGAGGCAGGGCGCGGGTTTGCCGTGGTGGCGGACGAGGTGCGCAAGCTCTCCAGCCTGTCCTCCGAAACCGGCCAGCGAATGGCGGACAAGGTGGAAATCATCAATGCGGCGATCGAGTCCGTTTCCAGCGCGGCGGAAAGTTCAGCGGCACACGATCAGGAAGCGGTGGCCTCTTCTGAACAGACCATCGAGGGCGTCCTGGCCCGTTTCAATGGCCTTGCCACGCAACTGGCCGATTCCGCCGATGTACTGCGCAAGGAGAGCGCCGGGATTCACAGCGAAATCGCCGATGCGCTGGTGGCGCTCCAGTTCCAGGATCGCGTGAGCCAGATTCTGGCGCATGTGCGCGCCAATCTGGACGAACTGCATCAGGAGCTTTCCCGTTACCAGCAGGACCGTGACGGCAATGGTCAGGCACAGCCGATGGAAGTCGCCGTCTGGCTGAAGGAAATGGAACGGACCTATACCACCAGCGAGCAGCGTTCCATCCATCAGGGGAGCAAGGCCAGCGCGCAGGCGGAAGCCGCGGAAATCACCTTTTTTTAGCAGGAGAACAATATGGCCAAGACTATTTTGATCGTCGACGACTCCGCCTCGCTGCGGCAGGTGGTCAGCATCGCGCTGCGTGGCGCGGGATACGAGGTCATCGAGGCGTGTGACGGCAAGGACGGCCTGACCAAGCTCAACGGCCAGAAAATTCACCTCATCATCAGCGACGTGAATATGCCCAACATGGACGGCTTCACCTTCGTCAAGAACGTGAAGACGCAGCCCAGCTACAAATTCACCCCGATCATCATGCTCACCACCGAAGCGGGCGAGGACAAGAAGGCCAGCGGTCAGGCGGCAGGCGCCAAGGCGTGGATGGTGAAGCCATTCCAGCCGGCTCAGATGCTGGCAGCGGTATCGAAGCTGATCATGCCGTGATTTAGTTAGCGGTGAATGGTGAGCAGTGAGCTGTGAGCTGTTTACCGCTTCCTGCTCACTCGCTCCAAAGGAGCCTTTTATGATTTCGCAACAGGTTGAAAACGGGATTTACCGCGTTCGCGTGGAAGGCGAGATGACCATCTATCAGGCGCTGGAACTCAAGCAGTGCCTGATGCAGTACCTACATGACTGCGCTGAGATGGAGGTCAGTCTGGCGGATGTGAGCGAGATGGATACTGCCGGTTTCCAGTTGCTGGTGCTGGCCAAGCGCGAGGCCGCACGTCTGGGCCGCCCGTTGCGTCTGGTGGAGCATAGCCCGGCCTCGCTGGAAGTGATGGATCTGCTCAATATGGCGGCCTATTTTGGCGACCCCGTGGTGATTCAGGGTTAAAGGGGAAATCTGATGAAGCTGAAAAGCGCATTATTTGAAGCCACAGAGATCACAGAGAACACAGAGAAAAAGCGGGTTTCTGTACCTTTGATCTCTCATCCGATGGGTGAACATGATCACTTCTGTAACCGCTTGCTCTCCTCTGTGTTCTCTGTGGCTAACTGAGGTTTTAGAGATGAACATGGATCAAGCCCTGCAAACCTTCCTCATCGAAGCCCGCGAGCTGTTGCAGGCGATGGAGGAGGCGCTGCTCAATCTGGAGACTGAGCCGGATGACAAGGAAGCGGTCGGGGCCGTATTTCGCGCCGCGCACACCATCAAGGGCTCGGCCGGGCTGTTCGGGCTGGAGCCGATTGTCGCCTTTACCCATGTGGCCGAGAACGTGCTCGACAAGGTGCGCAACGGCGAGATCGCCGTCGATAGCGACCTGATCGCGGTTTTGCTCTCCGCCGGGGATCATATCGGTGATCTGGTGGAGCAGGTCGCAGCACAGGGGGGCGATCCTGAAGCGGAAACCCTGGCCAATGGAGAAATGCTGCTGCAGAGTCTGCGCGCTTATCTTGGCGCTCAGCCCGGCAACAGCGAGCCTCGCGCTCAGACCGCAATGGCGGTGGAGCAGGATGCGCCGGTGCATTCCTGTGGCGGCGGGCTGGTGGAAAGCGATACCTGGCATATTTCGCTGCGCTTCGGGCAGGACGTGTTGAAGAACGGCATGGACCCGCTTTCCTTCATTCGTTATCTCGCCACCCTGGGTGAAATCGTCAGCGTGGTCACGCTCCCCGATGCCATGCCTGCGGCAGATGAAATGGACCCGGAGTGCAGTTATCTCGGTTTCGAGCTGGATTTCAGGAGCGATGCCGACAAGGCCACCATCGAGGGCGTGTTCGAGTTTGTGCGCGACGACTGCAATCTGCGCATCCTCCCGCCCCACAGCATGGTTGCAGAATACGTCCAGCTCATCAGCGAATTACCCGAAGACAATGCGCGTCTTGGTGAAATCCTGATTAAAACCGGCGCGGTGACTCAGAAGGAGCTGGACGAAGTACTGATGTGCCAGGTCATGCGTCAGGCCGGTTCTGAAACAGGCTCAGGCGACATGCCCGCAGAGGCGGTTCCGCCGCTCGGAGAGCTGCTGGTCGAGCAGGGCGTGGTGCAGCGGGAACTGGTGGATGCCGCCCTCGGCAAGCAGAAGCAGGGGCGCGACAGCAAGGCGCAGGAGAGCCGATATATCCGCGTGCATGCCGACAAGCTCGATCAACTCATCGATCTGGTCGGCGAACTGGTCATCGCCGGCGCCTCCGCCAACCTGCTGGCGCAGCAGAGCACGCAGACGGCGCTGGTTGAAGCCACTTCCATCCTGTCGCGGCTGGTGGAGAGCATCCGTGACTCGGCCCTGCAACTGCGCATGGTGCAGATCGGCGAGACCTTCACCCGCTTCCACCGCGTGGTGCGCGATGTCTCCAAGGAGCTCGGCAAGGAAATCGAGCTTGTCGATCACCGGCGGCGGAAACCGAACTCGACAAGTCCGTGGTCGAAAAAATCGGCGATCCGCTGATGCACCTGGTGCGCAACGCCATGGACCACGGCATCGAGTCGGCCGACGTGCGCGCGGCCGCCGGCAAATCCGCCAAGGGCCCGGTCGAGCTCAATGCCTACCACGAGTCCGGCAGCATCGTGATCGAGGTCAGGCGACGACGGCGGCGGCCTGCACCGCGACAAGATCCTGGCCAAGGCGCATCGAGCGCGGCACTCGTCGGCCCCGATCAGTCTCACCGACCAGGAAATCGTCAACCTGATCTTCGAGCCCGGCTTCTCCACCGCCGAGAAGGTCACCAACCTCTCCGGTCGCGGTGTCGGCATGGACGTGGTACGACGCAACATCGAGGCGCTGCGCGGCACGGTCGACGTATCGATAGCGCGCAGGGCGAGGGCTCCACCATCACCATCCGCCTGCCGCTGACGCTGGCGATCATCGACGGTTTCCTGGTGGGCGTGGGCGGTTCGTCGTTCGTGATTCCGCTCGACCTGGTGGTCGAGTGCCTCGAACTTGCAGGCCGGCTCGACGCGCGGCAGCGCTGCTCAACCTGCGTGGCGAGGTGCTGCCCTTCCTGCGCCTGCGCAACTTCTTCGACGTCGAGGGCGACGCCGGCCGAGCGCGAAAACGTCGTGGTCGTCAGTACGGCGGGCAGAAGGCCGGCATCGTGGTCGACCAGCTGCTGGGCGAATTCCAGACCGTCATCAAGCCGCTGGGGAACCTGTTCAGCCATCTGCGCGGCATCGGCGGCTCGACCATCCTCGGCAGCGGCGAAGTGGCGCTGATCCTCGATGTGCCGGCCCTGGTGCAGGAAGTGGCGAGCAGTGACATGCAGCGCCTGTCTCAGGGCGGACAAAAACGTATTTCGGCTTCGGCCTGAGATGCTTTAACCCCTCCCAGCCTCCCCTTTCAGGGGAGGAGCAGATCGGGGCAGGGCAGAGCGCTTTCCCCCTGAAGCGGGTCAAGCAGGCAATCCGCGCAGCGGATGCTCGCGCAAGGGGGGATTGAGGGGGGTTGAAGCGCGGGTGAATGACGCGAGTTTCACGTTAACAGGCAATCTGAATAGATAAAAAGGGGAACGACCAATGAGAACCAACATGCCGGTAACCAGCGTGGAACGCGAGTTCAGGGACGGGGAAACCATTGTTTCCAAAACCGATCTCAAGGGCATCATTACCTATGTGAACCCGTATTTCTGCGAAATGAGCGGTTACAGCGAGCAGGACTCAATTGGCCAGCCGCATAATTATATCCGTCATCCGGATATGCCTTCAGAGGCTTTCGCCGACCTGTGGGCAACCCTCAAGGCGGGCAAGCCCTGGACCGGCATGGTCAAGAATCGCTGCAAGAACGGCGATTACTACTGGGTCGAGGCCAATGCCACGCCGATCCGCGAGAATGGACAGGTTGTAGGCTATATGTCGGTGCGCAGTAAACCTGCGCGTGCCCAGGTCGAGGCAGCGGATGCGGCCTATCGTCTGTTCCGCGAAGGGCGTGCAGGCAAGCTGCATATCCGGGAGGGGAAGGCGGTACGCGCCGGCCTTCTCGACAAGATGCGTTTCCTGAAGGATATTTCCGTCAGGGCACGGCTGATTTTCCTGGCGGCCTTCCTCGCGCTGGGCATGATCGCGATCGGTGCTTACGGCATGTTCGGCATCAGCCGCGCCAACGACAGCATGCTGGGTCTTTATCAGGGCCGTACCGTTCCCCTCGGCCAGATTACCGAGATCCAGCGCATGCTGCTGCAGAACCGCCTCCGTGTGGCCGCATCCCTGAATACGCCGACACCGGAGGAAATCAGGAAAAATAACGAAGTCGTCGAAAAGAATATCGGAGAAATCACGCGGGTCTGGAAAGAATACAGCGAAGGCCAGCTGATGCCAGAAGAGAAAAAACTGGCTGACCGGTTTGCCGAGAATCGGGCGACGTTCGTCAAGGAGGGGCTGAAACCTGCGGTGGCCGCCTTGCGCGCCAACGATATCAGGGAAGCCAGCAGACTTGCAGTTGAAAAAGTCCGCCCGCTGTATCAGCCGGTTGCTGAGGATATCGATGCCCTGAAAAAGCTCTATCTGGATTCCGGAAAGCAGGATTATGAGCAGGCACAGGCTCATTACCTCACCCTGCGTAACCAGATCATTATGGCCATCATTATTGCCGTACTGCTGGCCGCGTTCATCGCGTTCCTGGTGATCCGCGCCATTACCCGGCCGCTGGCTGCAACCATCGGATATTTCGACCAGATATCGCAGGGCAATTACAACAACCGCATCGAAGTGAACAGCGAAAATGAGATCGGCAAGGTGCTGAATGCCCTCCGCTCCATGCAGATCAAGATGGGATTTGAGGTCAACGATGCCCAGCGGCGCGCCGACGAATCCCTGCGCATCACCAATGCGCTCGACAACGCTTCCACCGGCGTCATGATCGCCGACAATGATCTCAACATCATTTACATCAACAAATCGGTGCAGGACATGCTGAAAAATGCCGAGACCGACATCCGCAAAGATCTGCCGGATTTCAGCGCCGACAAGCTGCTGGGCGCCAATATCGATGGTTTCCACAAAAATCCGGCGCACCAGCGCCAGTTGCTGAAGTCCTTTACCTCCACTTACAACGCGACCATCAAAATCGGCGGGCGCACTTTCCGTCTTGCGGCCAACCCGGTGTTCAATGCAGCAGGGCAGCGCCTGGGTGCCTCGGTGGAGTGGATCGATGCAACCGAAGAGGTGAAGGTGGAGGAGGAAGTGAAGCGCATCGTCGATGCTGCGGTGGCTGGCGATCTTTCGCAGCGCATCGGCATGGAAGGCAAGGAAGGCTTCATGAAGGCGCTGGGCGAAGGCATCAACAATCTGACCGAGGTGTCCGAGGATGTCATCAATGAAAGCATCCGGGTGATCGAACTGGTTTCCAGGGGCGATCTGACCCAGACCATCGACCGGGAATATTACGGTAGCTTCAAGCAGCTCAAGGATGCCACCAACGATACGGTGAAAAAACTCTCCGGCACCATCGATGAGGTGCGCAGCGCGGCGGATTCACTTACCGGCGCCTCCGACCAGATCAGCGCCACGGCACAGTCGCTCTCCCAGGCCACCAGCGAGCAGGCGGCCAGCGTGGAGCAGACCAGCGCCTCGATCGAGCAGATGTCCGCTTCCATTGCCCAGAACACCGAGAATGCCAAGGTGACCGACGGCATGGCAGCCAAGGCGGCGAAAGAAGCCACCGAGGGCGGCGTCGCGGTAAAGGAAACCGTGGGTGCGATGAGGCAGATTGCCAACAAGATCGGCATCATCGACGACATCGCCTACCAGACCAACCTGTTGGCCCTGAACGCGGCGATCGAAGCCGCGCGTGCCGGCGAGCACGGCAAGGGTTTCGCGGTGGTGGCAGCGGAAGTGCGCAAGCTGGCCGAGCGCAGCCAGGTGGCGGCGCAGGAAATCGGCGAACTGGCGGGCGACAGCGTGATGCAGGCGGAGCAGGCCGGCAAGCTGCTGGATGAAATGGTGCCTTCGATCAACAAGACTTCCGATCTGGTGCAGGAGATTACCGCAGCCTCTGAGGAACAGACCGCCGGGGTGGGGCAGATTAGTACCGCCATGAACCAGATGAACCAGATTACCCAGCAGAACGCTTCCGCTTCCGAGGAGCTGGCGGCGACAGCGGAGGAAATGAGTGGCCAGGCCGAACAGCTGCAGGAGCTGATGTCCTTCTTCAAGCTGGCGGGCGGCGGGACCGTGACGGAAATAAAACAGCCTGTGCGACAAGCTGCAAAGGTTAGCAAGACACCGAGCACGACGCATTGGGAAGAACCGGCCGCTGCAAAGCCTGCGGTATCTCTCGATGAGTTCGAGTTCGTTAAATTCTAGGAGAAGGCATCATGGGCGCAATCGTCAGTACTGCAGGTCGGGCTTCAGCCCGAAATGTCGGGTCGAAGCCCGACCTGCAATTTCTCCAAACTTGCTAGGGGCAGAATCATGGGCGCACTGGTGCAAGCTGAACAGCAGATCGTGGTTTCCAGCGTGGAACAGGAGCAGGACCAGTACCTGACTTTCATGCTGGGTGGGGAAATGTTTGCCATTCCGATTCTAAATATCAAGGAAATCATCGAATATGGCCATCTCACCACGGTGCCGATGATGCCGGAATTCATTCGCGGGGTGATCAACCTGCGCGGCAGCGTGGTGCCGGTAATCGATCTCTCTGCCCGTTTCGGACGGAAGAGCACGGAAATCACCCGCCGTACCTGCATCGTCATCATCGAAATCGAGTCCGAAGACGAGCTTCAGGATATCGGGGTAGTCGTGGATACCGTCAATGAGGTGCTCGAAATCCCTGGCCGCGAAGTCGAGCCGGCACCTTCGTTCGGTGCTGCCATCCGTACTGATTTCATCCAGGGCATGGGGAAAATCAATGGCAAGTTCGTGATTATCCTGAACGTGAACCATGTGCTGTCGATTGACGAAATGACCATGCTGAGCCAGATCACCGGATCGGCAGAGGCGTGAGCAGGAGTCGGACATGAAGGGTATTGTGAGCGAGGCGGCAGCCGATCTGCACCGTGTGGTGAGGATCAACGAGGAAATCAAAAAAGTGGTGCAGATTTCCTCCGAGGTGAATCTGGTGGCGCTGAACGCCATGCTGACCGCCAAGCGTTCGGGAGAAAAATCGCGCGGCTTTGGTGTGGTGTCGTCGGAACTGCGGGTATTCAGCGGCAAACTGGAACATTTCATGGGCGACCTCGAAGCGCCGATTTTCGAGTTGCTCAGAGGCGTATCCCAGCAGTTGAAACAGGCGCGGGTTCAGCGCCATTTTGCTGCGGCCATGCGCGGCGGAGATGGCGCGAAACGACTGCTGGCGCCGGTACTGGCACGCAAGGAGGTTGAATTGGCAGCAAGCGGGGAATTGGTGAAGCATGACTGGAAGCGTCTGTCCATGCTGCTCAAGCGGGCTCTGCAGCTATGTGAAACGGGCGGTGCGCTGTCGCGTAGCGCCAAGATCGAGGCGGTTTATGGCGGGGACATGACGGCGTCCCTGAAGCAGGTTTCAAACCAGATCGAGCAGACGGTGGAAAGCATTCTGACCATCATCAAGGCGCTCAGGGCGGAAATTTCATAAGGTGCCAAAAGAATGAAAAAAACAAGCTGGATCTACGAGGATGGCAGCCACAAGTGGGCAGCGATCACGCGCGACCCGCAAAAACCGGATTACCTGATCGACACCAACGAATATCTGGTCATTAACGGCGATCAGGCAATTCTTACCGATCCGGGCGGTATGGAGGTGTTTTCTGCGGTGTTTTCCGCTATCAGCACGGAATTCGATCCGCAAAATATCCGCCAGGTTTTTGCTTCGCACCAGGACCCGGATGTAATTTCCTCGCTCGGCCTGTGGCTGGATTTCAATCCGGATCTGAAGTGTTACCTGAGCTGGCTGTGGGCGAGCTTTATTCCGCACTTCGGCGGCAATGCCGATACTTTTATTCAGATCCCCGACGAGGGAATGGCGCTGACGCTGAACGGGCTGAGCCTGGAAGCGGTGCCGGCCCATTACCTGCATTCCTCCGGTAATTTTCACCTCTACGACCCGAAGGCCAGAATTCTTTTCAGCGGCGACGTGGGCGCAGCCTTGCTGCCGCCCGGCGAAGATGAACTGTTCGTCGGAAATTTCAGCAAGCATATCCGCCATGCGGAAGGGTTCCACCGCCGCTGGATGGGGTCGAACGAAGCCAAACAGAAATGGTGCCGCCGGGTGGATAGCATGGAAATCGACATGCTCTGTCCGCAGCACGGTGCAATCTATCAGGGGCAGGACGTGAAGCGCTTCATCAACTGGCTGAGCGACCTGGATGTGGGTTTGAAGTAGTGTCTGGTCAATAGGGAATATATAGGCATAGTGGATGCGTACATTTTCTCTTGATGAGAGGGTATGTAATCGAAGCCATGAAGGATGGCGCTGGCACTTCCCCCCTGAAGCGGGGTAAGCAGGCAATCCGCGCAGCGGATGCTCGCATAAGGGGGGAATGAGGGGGGTTACGGTGGTGTGTTTTCTCCAGTTTTAACCCCCCCACCCCCCTTGTCAGGGGGGAGCCCCTTCGTTTTAAGCAGTAGTTGGAGATTAAAAATGGAAACAATTCCAATTTCAGATCAGGAATTCAGCCAGTTTCAGCAACTGATTTATCAGGTTGCTGGAATCAGCCTGTCTCCGGCCAAGAAAGCACTGGTGTGCGGGCGGCTGGGGAAGCGCCTGGCTCAGCATCATTTACACAGCTATGGCGAATACTTCAATTACCTGACCGACAGGCAGCACCAGAGCGAGCTGCAGATGGCGGTGGATCTGCTCACCACCAACGAAACCTATTTCTTCCGCGAGACCAAGCATTTCGATTTTCTGGTACAGAATGTTCTTGATGGCAGCAAGCCTGGAAAGCCTTTCCGGGTATGGAGCGCGGCCTGTTCCAGTGGCGAGGAGCCCTACAGCATTGCCATGGTGCTGGCTGATCTGCTGGGCGATAGCCCATGGGAAGTGGTGGCCTCCGACATCAGCTCGCGGGTGCTGGAGAAGGCGCGTGCCGGACACTATCCGCTGGAGCGCACCAGCGGCATTTCACGCGAGCATTTGTCGCGTTATTGTCTGAAAGGCGTCGGGTCGCAGACGGGCACTTTGCTGGTGGAGAAAACGCTGCGCAGCCGGGTGAATTTCATGCAGCTCAATCTGAGCAAACCACTGCCGGCGCTGGGCGAGTTCGACCTGATTTTCCTGCGCAACGTGATGATCTATTTCGACACGGAAACCAAGCGCCAGGTGGTGCAGCGCATGCTGCCGCTGCTTAAGGCCGGCGGCCATTTCCTGGTCGGGCATTCGGAAAGTCTGAACGGCGTGGTGGAGTCGCTCCAGCCGGTCGCTCCGGCCATTTACCGCAAGCCATGACGTGAAATCCATGGCAAAGCCCAAACCGAGCTGCGATGCGCCCACTGAAATATTTCTCAATCCGGGAGATTTTCATTTCAGTGATGGAAACGTGCGCATTCATACCCTGCTCGGTTCCTGCGTGGCGATCACGCTTTGGCATCCGGTATTTCGTTGCGGCGGCATGTGCCATTTCCTGCTGCCAGTCCGCCAGAAGAGTGAAGCTGCTTCCTCTGCGCTGGACGGCCGCTACGGCGACGAGGCGATGGAATTGTTCGTGATGGAAATTGCACGCTTCAACACCCGTCCCGGCGAATATCAGGCCAAGATTTTTGGCGGAGGAAAAATGTTCCATGCCTTGAAGAAAGGCAAGGTGCCCTGTGTCGGTGAAAATAACATCAGGCAGGCCCGCTCATTACTGCTTGCCGCCGGTTTCGGCGTTGTTGCCGAGGACGTGGACGGGAGCGGTCATCGCCGTGTTATTTTCGATCTGAACGATGGAAGCGTGTGGGTGAGGCACGAGAAATCCTGATGTTCTGCGCCCGTTGAAGCGAAAATAAACAATAATGTTGCTTTTTGTCATGGAACACTGAGTTGTGAAAATCAATATGCCGGTGACAGGTATCGAACGTCCTTATCCAAAAGGCAAGACACTTGTTTCCAAGACTGATCTCAAAGGTCTTGTTACTTATGCCAACGATGTCTTCATTGAGCTGAGTGGTTTCAGCAAGGAAGAACTGTACGGTAAAAATCACAATATCGTCCGTCACCCCGATATGCCGCCCGAGGCATTCGATGATTTGTGGAAAACCGTCAAGGAAGGGCGGCCATGGCGGGGTGTGGTCAAGAACCGGTGCAAAAATGGCGATTTCTATTGGGTTGATGCTTTTGTGGTGCCTATCCGGGAAAATAACCAGACTGTCGGTTACATGTCCGTCCGCAAGGAGCCCCGGCGAGAACAGGTGGCGGGATGCGAGGCGTTGTACAGGGATATCAGGGAAAAGCGCGTACACCTGAAAACGGGGTCATCCTTCGATTCTATTTACAATCTGTCATTCAATGCCCGCTATGCAATGTTCGTTGCGGTAATGATCACGCTTCTGGGCTTGGCCGCTGCGGCAGGGGTTGCCGGCATGGTGAAGCTGGCAGTTTTGTGTGTGATCGCGGGGGCCGTTATTGGTATTGGCTCTGCCATTTTTATGGACCGCACGGTCAACAGGCCCCTGCATGAGGCCATCGGTTATTTTGAGCAGATTGCCCAGGGTAATTTGAGTAGTGATATCCCGATCTCCGAAAAACATGGGGCTGGGCGGGTTCTGACCGCGCTGGCCGCAACCCAGGTTCACCTGCGGGTAATCATCGACGAAATCGCACTCGCTTCCCGCAAGATTCATTTGCGTTGCAACGAACTTGAGCGGGATGTGAGCCGGGTGACAATGCAGTCGCAGAAACAGAAAGATGGCGTCGTTCAGGTGGATGCGGCCATGGAAGAGGTTGGTGTTTCTGTCATGGAAATGGCTAAAGGGGCTGAAAGCGCAGCAGATGCAGCAAAGGACTCCCTGGGTACAGTCAAGGAGGGAGGCGCGCGGATGACTGATAGCATGGGCTCGATGTCACGCGTGGTGATGGCAGTGCAAGAATCAGGGGCCACCATTAACAAGCTGAGTCAGTCGATCCAGCATATCGATATCGTCACAAAGGTAATCAGGGATATTGCCGATCAGACCAATCTGCTGGCCCTGAATGCGGCAATCGAAGCTGCACGGGCGGGAGAACAGGGGCGAGGTTTCGCGGTCGTGGCGGATGAAGTGAGAAAACTGGCCGAGCGAACGGCTGCCAGTACTGCAGATATTTCCAAAATGGTGAAGGATGTTCAGCAAACAGCCAGCCAGGCAGTGACCTCGATGGATGAAGCTGCCAGAGAGGTGGCGGACGGGCGCAAGCTGCTACAGGACAGTAGTGACAGTTTTCAGCAGATTACTACGGCCAGCAGTCATGTTACGGAAATGGCCGACCACATCGTCAGCGCCGCAAACGAGCAATCTGCAGTAACGGATGACGTTGTCAGAAATATGGAACAGATGTCAGTGCTGATCGAGGAAAACAACAAAAGCATTACGCATGTTGGCCAGGCCGTCGAGGAATTGGCTGCCACGGCAGAGGAGCTTCATATGCTGGTCACACATTTTGATGCCATGGCCTGAGTCTACATGCCGTATTTATATTCATGAATAAAATCAAGGTTCTCATCGTTGACGATTCCGCCGTGGTGCGCCAGGTGGTGCAGGCCATTCTTGACGCGCGAGCCGGATATCGAGGTGATCGGCGCCGCCTCCGACCCGATTTTTGCCGTCGAGCGCATGAACAGGCAGTGGCCCGACGTGATCGTGCTCGATGTCGAAATGCCGCGCATGGACGGCATCACCTTCCTGCAAAAGATCATGGCCGAGCGCCCGATCCCGGTGGTGATCTGCTCGACGCTGACCGAGAAGGGTGCGGAGACGACCCTGCAGGCGCTGGAGGCCGGCGCGGTGGAGATCATCACCAAGCCGCAGATCGGCCTCAAGCAGTTTCCTGGAGGATTCGATCCAGCGAACTGGTGACGGCGGTGCGCGCGGCGGCGCAGGCCGACGTCCGGCACCTGAACGTCGCGCCGATAGCGGCGCTGACGGTCGACGCCAAGCTCACCGCCGACGTCGATGCTGGCCGCGCCCGGCAACCATGCGCCATGGCGCAGACCACCGAGCGCATGGTCGCCATCGGCGCCTCCACCGGCGGCACCGCAGGCGCTGGAGGCGGTGCTCGACTGCGCTGCCGCGCGTCTGCCCCGGCATCGTCATCGTGCAGCACATGCCGGAGAAGTTCACCGCCGCCTTCGCCGCGCGGCTCAACGAACTCTGCCAGCTCGAGGTGCGGGAGGCGCAGAACGACGATCGCGTCATTCCCGGCCGCGCCCTGATCGCGCCGGGCGGCAAGCACATGCTGCTGAAGCGCAGCGGCGCGCTATTATCCGTCGAGGTGATGGACGGCCCGCTGGTCAACCGCCACCGGCCGTCGGTCGATGTGCTGTTCCGCTCGGTGGCGCAATTCGCCGGCAACAACGCCGTCGGCATCATCATGACCGGCATGGGCGACGACGGCGCCCGCGGGCTGCTGGAGATGCACGAGGCCGGGCGCCCCCACCATCGCCCAGGACGAGGCGACCTGCGTGGTGTTCGGCATGCCCAAGGAGGCCATCAAGCTGGGCGGGGTGGACCGGGTGATGCCCTTGCAGGATATTCCGCGCGCGATTCTGGCGGGATGACGGGAGGCAAGCATGAAAATCGAACAGCGTTACTGGACTGAAAGCGAAGGCTGGCAGCAGGAGGGCAGCGGCACTCTGGACGGGCAGGCTGACTGGGTGCTGGTGTTCGGCGGACGCGATGCGGCGCGCGAAGCGACCTGCCTGGAGGAACTCGGGCAACGCTATCCCGGCGCCCTGATCATGGGTTGCTCTACCGCAGGCGAGATTTGCGCCACGCGCGTGCGTGATGATTCCATCGTGGCGACTGCGGTGCGTTTCGAACACTCCCGTATCCAGCCCGCCGGGGTCGATGTTGCCGATGCGGGCGAAAGTTACGATGCAGGCAAGCGGCTGGCCTTGTCGCTGCCCCATGAGGGACTGGTGCATGTACTGGTTTTGTCGGATGGCCTCAGGGTAAACGGCAGCGAGCTGGCACGTGGCTTGCGCGAGAGCTTGCCGCACGGTGTCGCAGTGACCGGCGGCCTTGCCGGTGACGGCGGGCGTTTCGCGCATACCCTGGTGTGCGCAGGAGGCGAAGCGGCAGAAGGCCGGATCGCGGCGCTGGGTTTTTACGGTGATCGCCTCAGGGTAGGCTACGGTTCGCTGGGCGGCTGGGATACCTTCGGCGCGGAACGGCTGATCACAAAGTCGAAAGGGAATGTCCTGTACGAACTGGATGGCCAGTCCGCGCTGGCGCTGTACAAGCAATACCTGGGCGAGCATGCGGCAGGCTTGCCTGCCACGGCATTGCTGTTTCCGCTGGCTCTGCGCGGCGAGCAGGGCGATCTGGTGCGCACTGTGCTGGGTGTCGACGAGGCAGAACAAAGCATGACCTTTGCCGGGGATATGCCCGAAGGGACTTATGCCCGCCTGATGAAAGCCAACTTCGACCGCCTGGTGGATGGCGCGAGTGGTGCAGCCGGCGCCAGCCATGAAATGCTCGGTGGTTCATCACCGGATCTGGCCATTCTGATCAGTTGCGTGGGGCGCAAGCTGGTACTGAAGCAGCGCATCGAGGAAGAGGTCGAGGGGGTGCGCGAGGTGCTGGGCGAGCAGGCGGTGCTGACCGGATTCTATTCCTACGGCGAAATCTGTCCGCACGATGCAATCACCCGTTGCGAACTGCATAACCAGACTATGACCATTACCACGTTTTCGGAAAATTAGGCCATGCACCGTTTGTTGGAACGCCAGATCAAGCGCTTTCTGGGTGACAGGTCCGCCTTCTCACCTGACTGGGAGCTGTTTCTGGCTGCGGTGGACGAGGCTTACGCCAGCGCTGACGCGGATCGCGCGATGATCGAGCGTTCGCTGGAACTGATGTCGCGTGAACTAACCGAACGCAACGCCGATTTGAGGGAAGAACTGGCCGAGCGGCAACGTGCCGAGGCGCAGCTCGAACACTTGCTGTCGCTTCTGGGAACCACCCTTGAGTCGACGGCAGATGGCATTCTGGCGCTCGATACAGAGGCGCGGATCATGCGCTTCAACCAGCGCTTCACCGAGATGTGGCATGTGCCGGATGAAATTCTCGCGTTCTGGACCCACGATGCCCTGATGTCGCACATGCTGGGGCAGATTCTCGATCCGGCGGCATTCATGGAAAAGCTGGATTACCTGTGTCATCACCCCGAAGCGGAGTGCTACGACACCTTCGAGTGCACAGATGGGCGGGTGATCGAGCGCTATTCCCTGCCGCAGCCCTTGGGGGTGGACAATGTCGGCCGGGTGCTGAGCTTTCGCGACATCACTGCGCGCCGGCGGGCGGAAGAGGCGCTGCGGCATGAAAAAGAGGAACAGAAGGCGCTGATCAAGAAACTGGAACAGGCGCACAACCAGTTGCTGCAATCGGAAAAGATGGCCTCCATCGGCCAGCTGGCGGCAGGCGTGGCGCACGAGATCAATAATCCTATCGGCTATGTCAATTCCAACCTCGGCAGCCTGGGCCAATATGTGGAAAAACTGTTCCTGGTGACCGATGCCTATGAGCGGGTCGGATTCACGCCTGAGCGATGCCTGCCGCTGGAGGAAATCCGTGCGCTGAAGAAGGAGCGGAATGGGATTATCTCAGGCAGGACATCGTTGATTTGCTTAAAGAGTCCGACCGAGGGCATCGTGCGGGTGAAGCGGATCGTGCAGGATCTCAAGGACTTCTCTCACGTCGACGAGACGGAATGGCAATGGGTCGATCTGCACAAGGGCATCGACAGTACGCTCAACGTGGTCAACAATGAAATCAAATACAATGCCGAGGTGGTGAAGGAATATGGCGACATTCCCGAGGTGGAATGTCTTGCCTCGCAGCTCAATCAGGTTTTCATGAATATGCTGGTCAATGCTTCCCATGCCATCGGCGAGGGTGGGCAACGGCAGGATCACGATTCGCACCGGCGCTAAGGATGAGATGGTGTGGGTCGAGTTTTCCGACACCGGCAAGGGAATCGCGCCCGAGAACCTGACGCGTATTTTTGATCCCTTCTTTACCACCAAGCCGGTAGGCAAGGGCACTGGGCTGGGGCTGTCGCTTTCCTATGGCATCGTCGGCAAACACCATGGCAAAATCGAGGTGGAAAGCGAAGTCGGCAAAGGGTACAACATTCAGGATCTGGATCCCGGTGCATCAGGCCGCGAACTGATTTTTTCTCCTGCTGTTATGGTTCTCCCCCCTTTGCAACGCCGATGCGCCGTGAGCAGATTGAAACCCGTTTGATTCGCATGCAGGTAGAATGTCGCTTTTTACTACCCTCATGGATTTCATGACGCTGATCAATGGCATCCCTGCGGATGTTGTTTCTGCCAGTGACCGGGGCCTGCTTTATGGCGATGGCGTGTTCCGTACCCTGAAAAGGGAAGGGGGCGTTTCCCGCTGCTGGCCAAGGCAATACGCGAAGCTGGCAGCCGATTGCGCGGCGCTCGGTTTGCGTTGCCCGGATGCGGCAACGCTGGCGGCCGAGCTGGCGCAATTGCCGCCGGATTGCGTGGCCAAGATCATCATCACACGCGGATCGGGCGCCAGAGGCTATGCCGTGGCGGCGGACGCCATGCCGACCCGCATCGTGACGGCCAGCGCCCTGCCGGAATATCCCGAGAGCCATTATGCGGGCGGCGTGAAAGCGCATCTGTGCAAGCTCCGCCTCGCTTCCCAGCCTCGTCTGGCGGGAATCAAGCATCTCAACCGGCTGGAAAACGTGCTGGCGCGCATGGAGTGGAACGATGCGTCGATTGCCGAGGGCCTGTTGCAGGACGAGGCGGGCAGCGTGATCGAAGGCACCTTGAGCAATGTGTTCGCGTGGCGGAATGGCGTGCTGCATACGCCGGAGCTGAGCCGCTGCGGCGTGGCGGGCGTGCAGCGCGACCGCATTCTGGCCTTGGCGGCAGAACTGGGTTTGCCGGTTCGGATTGCGCCGCTTGCGCTGGATGAAGTGATGGCGGCGGATGAAGTGCTGCTGTGCAACAGCGTGATCGGCCTGTGGCAGGTGCGTGAATTCAATGGGCGGGTGTGGGGTGACGGCGAGGTCAGCACCCGCCTGCAGACTTTTACTGGAAGCGCGGGATGATTAAGAAAATATTCCGGCTGGCTGCACTGGCGCTGCTGCTGATGGCGGGATGGGCGGTCTATTTTGTCTCTACGCCGCTGGAGTTGCCGGCCACGCCTTATGGCTTCACTCTGAAGCATGGCAGCTCCCTGCGCAGCGTGGCGCGCCAGCTGGTGGAAGCCGATATCCTGAAAGAGCCCTGGGGTTTTACCCTGCTGGTGCGCGTATTGGGCAAGGCCGGAGAACTCAAGGCCGGCAATTATTATCTGGAAGCCAATCCCACGCCGTTCCAGTTGTTCCGCATGATTAGCCGCGGCGATGTGAGCCAGAGCGAGATCGCCCTGATCGAAGGCTGGAGTTTCAAGCGCATGCGCCAGGCGCTGAACGAACACGAAGCGGTCCGTCATGATTCGGCTCAACTGAGTGAGCAGGAAATACTGGAAAAAATCGGCGCGCGGGAAGCTGTGGCGGAAGGGCTGTTCTTTCCCGACACCTACTATTTCAGCAGCGGCATGAGCGATCTGGACATCCTCCGGCGTGCCTACCAGACGATGCAGAAACGCCTTGCCAGCGCTTGGGCGGAACGCGATCCCCTGCTGCCCTACAACACGCCTTATGAAGTCCTGATCATGGCATCCATCGTCGAGAAGGAAACGGGGCAGGCGAACGAGCGCCCGATGATTGCCGGAGTATTCGTCAACCGCCTGCGCATCAATATGCGCCTGCAGACCGATCCCACCGTGATCTATGGCCTGGGCGACAGTTTTGACGGCAATCTGCGCCGTGCCGACCTGCTGGCCGACACGCCGTATAATACCTATACCCGTTCCGGCCTGCCGCCGGGTCCGATTGCCATGCCGGGCTGGGGATCGCTCCAGGCGGCGGTTCACCCGGCAACAACCAGGGCGCTGTATTTCGTCGGCAAAGGCAATGGCACGCACAAGTTTTCCAGCAGTCTGGAAGAGCACAATCTGGCGGTGGCACGCTATCAGTTGAGACGTAAGCAGGGAGCGCAAAATTAAAGGCAAATTCATTACGCTGGAAGGCATTGACGGGGCCGGCAAAAGCACTCATCTGGAGTGGCTGGCAGAGACCCTGAGGCAGCGCGGGCAGGACGTCGTGGTCACCCGGGAGCCGGGCGGTACTCCGCTGGGCGAGACGCTGCGCGGTCTGCTGCTCAACCACGCCATGCACCTCGAGACCGAGGCGCTGCTGATGTTCGCCTCGCGGCGCGAGCATCTGGCGCAAGTCATCCTGCCTGCGCTGGAAGCGGGTAAATGGGTCATTTCCGACCGCTTCACCGATGCCAGTTTCGCCTATCAGGGCGGAGGACGCGGCATCGATGGGTCGCGCCTGCGCGTTCTGGAGGACTGGGTGCAGCAGGGCCTGCAACCCGATCTGACCCTGCTTTTCGATGTGCCGCTGGAAGTGGCGCGGCAGCGGCTCACTGCCAGCACCACGCTGGATCGCTTCGAACAGGAAAAACAGGATTTCTTCCAGCGCGTGCGCCAGGCTTATCTCGCCCGCGCCGCGCAGTTCCCGGAGCGCATCCGCGTCATTGATTCGACCCGGACAGTACCGCAAATCCGCGCGGAACTGGAAACCCTGATTGCCGGATTGTAAGGCCGTGGCGATCTATCCCTGGCAAACAGAGATCTGGCGCCAGATCAACGCCATGCGCCAGAACCTGCCGCACGCCCTGCTGTTTCAGGGGCGCAAGGGGGTGGGCAAGCTCGAATTTGCCCGCCAGTTGGCGCAGGGTCTGTTATGCGAAACCCCCCTGTCTTCCGGCGAAGGGTGCGGGAAATGTCTCGCCTGCGGCTGGTTCGCGCAGGGCAATCACCCCGATTTTCGCAGCGTGGAACCCGAGGCGCTGACCGAGGCCGAAGACGACAAGCCGGCCAAGGGCAAGAAGCCCAGCCATGAAATCAAGATCGAGCAGATTCGCGAACTGGCCGGGCTGGTCAACCTCAGCACGCACCGCAACGGCATGCGCGTGATCCTGATCCACCCGGCCGAGGCGATGAATACCAACGCAGCCAATGCTCTGCTGAAAACCCTGGAAGAACCGCCGCCGCATACCCTGATTCTGCTCGTGACGCATCAGGCGCAATCCCTGCTGCCCACGGTGCGCAGCCGCTGCCTCAAGCTGGCTTTCCCCGTTCCGCCACTGGCGCAGTCGATGGAATGGCTGCGCCAGCAGGGCATGGCAGACCCGGCGGCATTTCTGGCGCAGGCAGGATATGCCCCGCTGGCAGCGCAGGATCTGTCGGCGGACGATTCGCAGGAGCAGCGCCAGGGCTTTCTTGCTCAGCTGGCGCGGCCCGAGGCGCTCGACCCCATTGCGCTGGCGGAAAAAAACGAGAAAATGGATCTGCCCAGCATGGTGAAATGGCTGCAGCAATGGCTCTACGACCTGATTGGCTGCCATCTGAGCGGGCTGATCCGTTACCAGCCGGATTTCGCCGCCGAAATCCGGGCGCTGGCGCCACGAATTTCCTTGCCTGCGGCGCTGACGTTTCAGAAGGAGTTGCTGGCAGCGCAAAAATTTGTGCATCATCCCTTGAATACACAGTTGTTTCTGGAGCAATTGTTGTTATCCTATATGCAGTTAATGAACCCGACTGAGTCTGAAAATGTCCGAACCCGGTAGCAAAGCCCCTGTATCCCGCCCCGGAGTGCTGTCGCTGAGCATCAAGGAAAAACCGGCCCTGTACGCGGCCTACATGCCTTTTCTCAGGGGGGGCGGTATCTTTATCCCGACCACCAAGACATATCGCGTGGGTGATGAAGTCTTCATGCTGCTGACCCTGATGGACGACCCCAACAAACTGCCGGTGGCCGGCAAGGTGGCGTGGATCACTCCCGCCGAGGCGCAGGGCAACAAGTCCCAGGGCATTGGTGTGCAGTTTTCCGACAACGAAAGCGGCATCGCCGCGCGCAACAAGATCGAGGGTTTGCTGGGCGGCAACCTCAAATCCACCCGCCCGACACATACCATGTGAGTGAGGTGATGGGTGATGGGTGAAGTGGTTCACTGGACTCCGTCCCCATTCCTCATCACCCATTACCCATCACGATTCTCAATAATAAGCAATGTTCATAGATTCACACTGCCATATCAATTTCCCCGGCCTGGCCGAGCGCGTGCCGGATTTGCTGGACGCCATGGCGCGCAACCAGGTCACTCATGCCTTGTGCGTCAGCGTCGAACTGGGCGCCTTTCCGCAGATACGCGAGCTGGCAGAGCGATATTCCAATATCCTTGCTTCGGTCGGCGTGCATCCCGATCACGAGAATTGCGGAGAGCCGGATGTCGAACAGCTGGTTGCCCTGGCGAATCATCCCAAAGTGGTTGCCGTGGGCGAAACCGGGCTCGACTATTTTCGCCTGACCGGCGATCTGGAGTGGCAGCGCGAGCGTTTCCGCACGCATATCCGTGCCGCAGTGCAGAGCGGCAAGCCGCTGATCATCCATACCCGCGCAGCGGCTGAAGATACCTTGCGCATCATGCGCGAGGAGGGCGCAGAGCGGGTGGGCGGGGTGATGCACTGTTTCACCGAAAGCCTGGACGTGGCAGAGCAGGCGATGGCGCTGAATTTCTACATTTCCTTTTCCGGTATCGTGACCTTCAAAAAAGCGCTGGAGCTGAAAGAAGTGGCGAAACGCGTGCCGCTGGAGCGCATGCTGATCGAAACCGATTCGCCTTACCTGGCCCCCACGCCCTACCGCGGCAAGACCAACGAACCGGCCTATGTGCGCCATGTGGCGGAAGAGATCGCCCATTTGCGCGGCATCAGCCCTGAGGAAGTGGGTGCGGCCACGACGCACAATTTTTTCGAGCTTTTCCGGGCCGCGCAGGCATGGAGATAATCTTTCTCGGCTGCGGCTCCAGCGCAGGCACGCCGGTGATTGGTTGCGGCTGCAACACCTGCCTGTCGACCGATTCCCGCAACAAGCGCACGCGCTGCTCAATCGCGGTGCAAATGGACGATGGCGCGGTGCTGCTGGTGGATACCGGGCCGGACCTGCGGCTGCAGGCGCTGCGCGAGAAGCTTGTCCGCGTGGATGCCGTGCTCTATACCCACTTCCACGCCGACCATCTCAACGGCCTCGACGATCTGCGCAGTTTTTGCCATCTCCAGCGCCAGCCCATCCCGGTCTATGGCAACGAGGTCACCATGCAGGGCATCGTGCAGCGTTTTGCCTACGCATTCCCCAGCCATGAACAGCATCACTGGGACAAGCCGGTGCTACGGGCGCATAGCGTCGACAGCCCCTTTGCGGCAGGCGGAGTGGAAGTGATCCCCGTGCCCGTGATGCACGGCAAATACGAGATTCTGGCTTACCGCATCGGCAACATGGCTTATCTGACCGATGTGTCGGATATTTCACCCGCCAGCATGGAAAAATTGCAGGGACTGGATTATCTGCTGCTGGACTGCCTGCGTTATCGCCCTCACCACACCCATTTCAGCATGGAAGAGGCGGTCGCATGGGCGGAAAAAATCGGCGCGCGGGAAACCCGGCTGATCCACATGACGCATGAACTGGAATATTCCGAATTGAGTGCGAAGCTCCCTGCCGGCGTGCAGCCGGCTTACGACGGGTTGCGTCTGCGATGCTGATCCGGTTTTTCATGCGGCATCTTGCCGTGTGGCTGATGTTGCCCTGGCTGTGCCTGGCTGTGCCGGTCTTTGCCGATACGGCAGAGAATGTGGGCAACATGTTTATCGCGATCAAAAATGGCGATGCAGACAGCGTGGCGCAACTGTTGCAGCTGGGCGTGGATCCCGATGTGCAGGATGAGCAGGGTTACACGGCCCTGATGATGGCTGCCCGCGAAGGTTCGCCCGAAGTGGTGCGGCAACTGTTGAAGCACGGCGCCAGGGTGTACCGGAGAAACCGCTTCGGGGAAACCGCCGTGATGCTCGCTGCCTATGATGGGCATAACCCGGTGATTGAGCTGTTGCTGGCGCAGGGGGCAACGCTTGACGCCAACAGCAAGGGCTGGAGCCCGCTGATGTATGCGGCCTATAACGGCCATGCCGGCACGGTCCGTTTGCTGCTGAGTCATGGCGAGCCGGTAGACGGCCAGACCGATGCCGGCCTCACGGCTCTGATGCTGGCTTCTCAGAAGGGCTGCATCGAATGCGTCACGCTGCTGTTGCGACTGGGCGCAGATCCCCGGCTGCGCAGCAAACAGGGCCAGTCGGCGCTGGAAATGGCGCTGAGTGTCGGCAATACCGATATCGGCGAGCTGCTGGAGCAGGCCGCGAGAGCCAGAAAATAAGGCATGTAGTGATTGAATAGCAGGGCCTGAATGTGCTATTATCGCGGCCCAATTTGGCTGTCTTTGAATGCAGCCGGATTTTAACGCCGCCGCAAGGCGGAAACTACGCACATCTGTCCCGTTAAGGGTGCCCGCCGGATACTTTGGAATTCAGCGGGTCGCAGGCGGACGGATGGAGGCTTAACCCTTAAAAGGAGTTTTACCATGGCAGTAACTATGCGCCAGATGCTCGAAGCAGGCGTTCATTTCGGTCACCAGACCCGCTACTGGAACCCCAAGATGGCCCCGTTCATCTTCGGTGACCGCAACAAAATTCATATCGTGAACCTGGAAAAATCTCTTCCGATGTACGAAGAGGCAATCAAGTTCGTGCGCAAAATGTCCACCAACAAGGGCAACATCCTGTTCGTCGGCACCAAGCGCCAGGCTCGCGAGATCGTCAAGGAAGAAGCTGCACGCGCCGGTGCGCCCTATGTGGACTACCGCTGGCTGGGCGGCATGCTCACCAACTTCAAGACGGTGAAGCAGTCCATCAAGCGCCTGAAAGACATGGAAGGCATGATGGAAGACGGCAGCATGGATCGCCTGTCGAAGAAGGAAGCACTGGGCTTCAAGCGCGAAATGATCAAGCTGGAGCGCAGCCTGGGCGGTATCAAGGATATGGGCGGCTTGCCGGATGCCATGTTCGTGATCGACGTGGGCTACGAAAGCGGCGCCATTACCGAAGCCAAAAAACTGGGCATTCCGGTGATCGGCATCGTGGATACCAACAACTCCCCGGCTGGTGTGGATTATGTAATTCCGGGCAACGACGATTCGAGCAAGGCGATTCGCCTCTACGCTCAGGGCATGGCCGATGCCATCCTGGAAGGTCGGAGTCAGGTTGTCGCAGACATCATCAAGGGCGACGAGTTCGTCGAGGTGAATGATACGGAACAGACAGCGGGTTGATTTTCCGCAGAAAAGGGGCGGAAGCCCCTTTTTTTAGCTTTGGATATTTGAGAAATTTAGGAGTTTGAATATGGCGGACATTACCGCAGGTATGGTTAAAGAGCTGCGCGAGCTGACTGGCTTGGGCATGATGGAATGCAAGAAGGCGCTGACCGAGACGGCTGGCGACATGAAAGCGGCGGAAGATCTGCTGCGCATCAAGAGCGGTGCCAAGGCCAACAAGGCCGCCAGCCGCGTGGCTGCAGAAGGTATCGTGGGCAGTTTCATCAGCGCCGACGGCCACAAGGGCGCGCTGGTCGAAGTGAACTGCGAAACCGACTTCGTTTCCAAGAATGAAGATTTTGCCGCATTTACCAAGGCGCTGGCACAGACTGGTCGCCGAGCAGGGCATTGAAGACCTCGGCGTACTGGCCTCTGCCAAGCTGCCTTCCGGTCAGACCGTGGAAGAAACCCGCCAGGCGCTGATCATGAAGCTGGGCGAAAACATCTCTCCGCGCCGTCTGGTGCGCGCCGAGACTTCCGGCAAGCTGACCACCTATCTGCACGGTACACGTATCGGCGTGATGGTCGACAGCACCGGTGGCGACGAGCAACTGGGCAAGGATATTGCCATGCATATCGCTGCCAGCAAGCCGGTGTGCGTCTCCAGGGATCAGGTGCCTGCCGATCTGCTGGAAAACGAGCGCAAGATTTTCTCGGCCCAGGCCGCCGAATCCGGCAAGCCAGCCGACATCATCGCCAAGATGGTAGATGGCCGGATTGCCAAATACCTGGCTGAAGTGACCCTGATGGGCCAGCCTTTCGTCAAGGATCCGGACCAGACCGTGGAAAAACTGCTGGCCAGCAAGAAAGCCAGCGTCAGCGCTTTCACCATGTATATCGTGGGTGAAGGCATCGAGAAGAAAGTGGTGGATTACGCCGCTGAAGTCGCTGCTGCTGCAAAGGTATAAGCCATGACTGCGCCCGCCTACAAACGCATTCTGCTCAAGCTGTCCGGTGAGGCCCTGATGGGCGAGGACAGCTATGGCATCAACCGGCCCACCATCGAACGCATCGTCGGTGAAGTGGCCGAGGTGGTGCAGATGGGCGTGCAGGTGGGGGTGGTCATCGGCGGCGGCAATATATTTCGTGGTGTGGCCCCTGCTGCTGCCGGCATGGACCGCGCCACTGCAGATTACATGGGCATGCTGGCCACGGTCATGAATGCCCTCGCGCTACAGGACGCCATGCGCCGTATCGGCGTGGCGAGCCGGGTGCAAACCGCGCTGGCCATAGAAGCCGTAGCTGAGCCTTATATTCGAGGCAAGGCCATCCGTTATCTGGAAGAAGGCAAGGTGGTGATTTTCGGTGCCGGTACCGGCAACCCGTTTTTTACCACCGACACTGCAGCGGCCCTGCGTGCCATGGAGGTCGGCGCTGAAATCGTACTCAAGGCAACCAAGGTGGACGGCGTCTATACCGACGATCCGAAAACCAACCCGGAAGCCATGCGTTATCAGCAACTGAGTTTCGACGAGGCGATCAGCCGCAACCTCAAGGTGATGGATGCAACCGCTCTCGCCCTGTGCCGCGACCAGAGCATGCCGCTGGGCGTGTTCAGCATCTTCAAGCCGGGTGCACTCAAGCGCGTGGTGATGGGCGAGGACGAAGGTACGCGGGTTTATTGTTAACCCCCTCAATCCTCCTTGTCAGGGGGAAGCCGGACCGTCTCCCCGATTTGCCCCCTTCCCTGACAAGGGGAGGATGGGAGGGGTTAGATTAACAAGGAAGCCAGAACATGATTTCAGACCTTAAAAAAACTGCCGAACAGAAAATGCAGAAGTCCCTGGAAGCGCTCAAGGCCGATCTGGCCAAGGTGCGTACCGGACGTGCTCACACCGGGATTCTCGACCATGTGATGGTTGACTATTATGGCAATCCGACGGCAGTCAACCAGATCGCCAACGTGACCCTGATCGATTCGCGCACCATCGGCGTGGCGCCGTGGGAAAAGAAAATGGTGGGCGCTGTCGAACGCGCCATTCGCGATTCCGACCTGGGACTCAATCCCGCTTCCCAGGGCGACCTGATTCGCGTGCCGATGCCAGCCCTGACAGAAGAGCGGCGCAAGGAACTGATTAAAGTGGTCAAGCACGAAGGCGAGGGCGCCAAGGTGGCGGTCCGCAATATTCGCCGCGATGCCAATGCCCACTTCAAGGATTTGCTCAAGGACAAGGAGATCAGCGAGGATGATGATCGCCGTGCCCAGGATGAAATCCAGAAGCTCACTGACCGCTACGTAGCGGAAGTGGACAAGATGCTGCAGGTCAAAGAAACTGAATTGATGGCCATCTGAGCCAGCAACTGGTGGCCCATTCAAAAAGCTCGACCCGTGAAATTCCGGCGGTGTCGCACATTCCCCGCCATATCGCCATCATCATGGATGGCAATGGCCGCTGGGCGAAGAAGCGCCATTTTCCACGCGTGATGGGCCATAAACGCGGCGTGGAAACGGTGCGGGAAATGGTCAAATCCTGCATCGAGCGCGGCGTCGAATATCTCACCCTGTTTGCTTTCAGCAGCGAAAACTGGCGCCGCCCGGAGGAGGAAGTCTCTTTCCTGATGCAGCTTTTTGTGCTGGCGCTGGAGAAAGAGGTCGGCAAGCTGCACCAGAACGGCGTTCGCCTCCTGGTCATAGGCGATCTTTCCCGTTTTGAGCCGCGCCTGGTCGAACTGGTGCGTAACTCCGAAAAACTCACTGCGAATAATACCCGGCTGACGCTCACTATTGCTGCCAACTATGGCGGGCGCTGGGACATCATGCAGGCGGTGAAAGCCATGCTGAAAGACCGTCCCGAACTGGCGGGCAGTTTCGGTGAGGACGATTTGCAGCCTTATCTGGCCATGCCCTATGCCCCCGAGCCGGACCTTTTTATCCGTACGGGCGGGGAACAGCGCATCAGCAATTTCCTGTTGTGGCAACTGGCCTACGCCGAGCTGTATTTCACGGAAGTGCTGTGGCCGGATTTCAATTCTGCCGAACTTGACCGGGCGATCCATTCCTACCAGCAGCGCGAACGCCGCTTCGGGCGCACCAGCGAGCAGTTGAAGACCCATGCTTAGAACCCGTGTGATCACGGCTTTTGCCCTGCTGTTCGGGGTGCTGTTCGGACTGTTTTATCTGCCCGGCCTTTACTGGGGCTGGCTGACGCTGGGAATGATCGCGATCGGTGCCTGGGAATGGGGTGGTCTTGCTGCCTACAACAATTTTGCGCGCTGGGTCTATCTGGTATTAACCATCGCCCTGGGCCTGGCCTTTCTGTTCCTTAAAATACCGGTTGATCCGGCGTACCCTGTTGCAGTCGCCTTCTGGCTGCTGCTGGTCCTGCCCTGGCTGCTGCGCGGCTGGAAGGTACGTAATCCGCTGGTGCTGGCGCTAACGGGCTGGCTGGTCCTGTTCCCCACCTGGTTTGCCCTGATGGACTTTCACGCAATGCGCCCCGCGTTGCTGTTCGGTCTGATAGCTGTGGTGGCGGTGGCGGATATCGGCGCCTATTTTGCCGGGCGTGCGTTCGGCCGACACAAGCTGGCCCCCACTATCAGTCCGGGAAAAACCTGGGAAGGCGTGGCTGGCGGATTGCTGGGCGTGGCGCTGTATGGCGCACTCTGGATGGTGCTGGAAAGTGCTCTGAATGTGCCTTTTCCGGGGTTTTTCCTGCTGCTGGCCATGGCTTCCTTAAGTGTGGTGGGCGACCTGTTCGAGTCCTGGCTCAAGCGTCAGGCAGGGATCAAGGATAGCGGCCATATTCTGCCCGGCCACGGCGGCGTGCTGGACCGCATCGATGCGCTGACGGCAGCCTTGCCTCTGGCGGCTGCCGCTTATTTTGTTTCTGGTTTTTAGCGCGTGTTAACACTGATCTGATTATGACCGATAAACAAAAAATTACCGTACTTGGCTCCACCGGATCGATTGGCGTCAGCACCCTGGATGTCATTGCACGCCACCCAGGGCGGTTCCAGGTGGTTGCGCTGACGGCTCATTCCCAGATCGACAAGCTGTTCCTGCAATGCCAGCAGTTCGAGCCGGAATTCGCGGTTTTGCTGGACGCGGATGCTGCGCAGCAGTTGCACTCGAAGATTGCAGCTGCCGGTCTGGCAACCGAGGTGCTGCATGGGGTCGAGGCGCTGGAACGCGTCTCGTCTTTGCCGCAGGTGGATAGTGTCATGGCGGCGATTGTCGGCGCAGCGGGTTTGCGCCCGTCCCTGGCTGCGGCAAAGGCCGGAAAAAAAATCCTGCTCGCCAATAAAGAAACGCTGGTGATGTCCGGCCGTGTGTTTATGGATGCGGTGCGGGAAAGCGGCTCGGAGTTGCTGCCGATAGACAGCGAGCACAATGCCATTTTCCAGTCCCTGCCACGAGATTTCGGGCGTGGGCTGGATGCTGTCGGCGTGACGCGCATTCTGCTCACTGCTTCCGGCGGCCCCTTTCGCAGCAAGGCTTTGTCCGAACTGGCGCATGTGACGCCAGCCCAGGCCTGCGCCCACCCCAACTGGTCGATGGGGCGCAAGATTTCGGTGGACTCTGCCAGCATGATGAACAAGGGGCTGGAAGTCATCGAGGCGCACTGGCTGTTCGACGCGCCCGCAGACCAGATTCAGGTGGTGGTCCATCCCCAGAGCGTGATTCACTCCATGGTGGAATATGCCGACGGTTCCGTGCTGGCCCAGCTGGGCAACCCGGACATGCGCACGCCGATCGCCTATGCGCTGGGTTTTCCGGAGCGTATCGACTCCGGGGTCGCGCCACTCGATCTGTTCAAGATTGCCCGTCTGGATTTCGAAGCGCCGGACCTGACGCGTTTCCGCTGCCTGGATCTGGCCTATCAGGCCCTGCGCAGCGGCGGAACCGCGCCGGCGATCCTCAATGCCGCTAATGAAGTAGCGGTAGCCGCTTTCCTCGATGAGAAACTGTCCTTCCTCGGCATACCCTCCGTGATCGAACATGCGCTGGAACAGATCAGTGTCGCGCCTGTGCATTGCCTGGAAGATGTTCAGCAAGCGGATCAGTCGGCACGAGAAATTGCCATTGAACACATCAGAAGCGCGGCCGGCAGTGGTTTTCCCCCTCACCCCTCACCCCTCACCCCTCACCGATCCACATGAGCCTGCTCTTTACCCTTGCCGCTTTTGCCCTTGCCCTGGGTATCCTGATCGTTGTACACGAGCTGGGGCACTACTGGGTGGCGCGCTGGTGCGGCGTGAAGGTGCTGCGTTTCTCGATCGGCTTCGGCAAGCCCCTGGCTGCCAGAAAGTTGGGCCGTGATGGTACGGAATGGGTGCTGGCGGCCTTCCCTCTGGGGGGCTACGTCAAAATGCTGGATGAGCGCGAGGGAGAAGTCGCGCCCCACGAACTGCCGCGCGCCTTTAACCGGCAGTCGGTATGGCGCCGCATCCTGATTGTCGCCGCCGGACCGGTGGCCAATTTTCTGCTGGCCATCGCCTTGTACTGGCTTCTGTTCATCAGCGGGGTGCCTGGCGTGAAGCCCGTGCTGGGGCAACCCACATCAGGTAGCCCGGCGGCTGTGGCGGGTTTTCAGCCGGGAGAACTCATGACGTCGATTGACGGCGAGGCGGTGGTGACCTGGCAGGATACGCGCTGGCTGCTGCTCAAGCGTGTCGTGAGCAAGCAGGGCATCAAGATTGAAACCCGCAATGACCGCGGCGAAATCCACTTCCGGACGCTGGAAACGTCAAGCCTGACGGCTGACGACCTGGATGGCGATTTTCTTGAAAAGCTGGGTTTGACGCATTTTCGCCCCCTGCTGAAACCTGTTGCCGGCAAGCTGGTGGCGGGCGGGGCTGGCGAGAAGGCCGGCATGCAGGTTGGCGATGTCGTTGTGGCTGTCAATGGCGAGACTATCGAACGCTGGGAGGATCTGGTGCAATGGGTGAGAGATCATCCGGAGCGCGCGCTGGACTTTGAAATCCAGCGTGGAGACCAGCTTTTACGCTTGCCGGTGACGCCTTCTGCCGCAAACGAGCAGGGCAAGGTGGTGGGGAAAATCGGCGCTGCGCCGCAGGTGGATGCTGAGCTGGGCAAGAAACTCCTGACAGAAGTGCGCTATCCGCCATTCCAGGCGCTGGGCGCTGCGTTGCATAAAACCTGGGATACCTCGGTGTTCAGTCTGAACATGCTGGGACGCATGGTGGTGGGGCAGGTGTCGTTCAAGAATATCAGCGGCCCCATTACGATTGCAGATTATGCTGGCCAGTCGGCACAGATGGGCTGGTTGCCTTACCTGAGCTTTCTGGCATTGATCAGCATCAGCCTGGGCGTGCTCAATTTGTTGCCCATTCCCTTATTGGACGGCGGACATTTGATGTATTATATGGCCGAAATCCTGAAGGGAAGCCCGGTTTCGGAGCGCGCCATGGAGATCGGCCAGCAGGTCGGAATGGCGCTGCTGATGGTGCTCATGGCTTTCGCTTTTTACAACGATATTAACCGCTTGCTTTCCGGCCAATAATGAAAAAACTCATCCCGTTCCTGATCGCCTCGCTGTACGCAGCCTCTGCCGCAGCCATTGAGCCTGTCGTCGTCAAAGACATTCGCGTGGAAGGTATTCAACGTACTGAAGCCGGTACGGTATTCAGCTATCTGCCGGTCAAGGTGGGCGACACGCTGGATGATGAAAAGGCCGCTGCAGCCGTCAAGGCGCTGTATGCCACCGGCTTTTTCAAGGATGTGCGCCTGGAGTCGGATAATGGCGTGCTGGTGGTGATGGTGCAGGAAAGACCGGCAATCGCCCAGGTGGATATTGTCGGCAGCAAGGAATTCAGCAAGGAACAGCTCAAGGATGGCCTCAAGATGGCAGGCCTGGCCGAAGCCAAAATCTTTGACAAGGCGTTGCTCGACCGGGCCGAACAGGAATTGAAGCGCCAATATTTCAGCCGTGGCAAGTATGGCGTGACGATCACCACCACAGTAACGCCGCTGGAGCGCAATCGCGTTGCGATCAGCTTCGATATTTCTGAAGGCGAGATCGCCAAGATCAAACAGATCAATATCGTCGGCAATGAAACCTTCAAGGAAAAGGAATTGCTGGAGCAGTTCGTGCTGTCCACCTCGGGCTGGATGACCTGGTACAGCAAGAACGACCAGTATTCCAAGCAGAAACTGTCTGCCGACCTGGAATCCCTGCGCTCGTTCTATCTGAATCGCGGTTATCTCGAGTTCAATGTGGACTCCACCCAGGTTTCAATTTCGCCCGACAAGAACGATATCTATATCACCATCAATGTGCGCGAGGGCGCCAGGTACACCATTTCTGATGTCAAGCTGGCGGGTGAAATGCTGGTGCCGGAAGAAGAGCTCAACAAACTGATCAAGGTAAAGGCCGGAGATGTCTTCTCGCGTGAAAAGCTGACTGAATCCAGCAAGGCGATCAGCGATCGCCTAGGCAATGACGGCTACGCTTTCGCCAACGTCAATGCTGTCCCGGAAATCGACAAGGAGAAAGGGACCGCGGCTTTCACTTTCTTCCTCGACCCGGGCCGCCGCGTCTATGTGCGCCGCATCAATATGGCCGGCAACACCAAGACGCGGGACGAGGTCCTGCGGCGCGAAATGCGTCAGATCGAAGGCGGCTGGTATGCGGCCGACAAGATCAACCGCTCGCGTGAACGCCTGCAGCGTCTGGGCTATTTTTCCGATGTCAACGTGGAAACGCCCGCTGTGCCCGGAACCACAGACCAGGTCGATCTGAATTACAGCGTGACCGAAAAGCCGACCGGGAGCATCATGGCCGGTGCCGGTTTTTCCAGCTCGGAAGGGCTGGTGCTGAGCGGTTCCATATCGCAGCAGAACGTGTTCGGCAGCGGCAATTTCCTTGCGGCGCAGGTGAACAGCGGCAGCATCAACAAGATTTATTCCCTGTCCTACACGAATCCCTATTTTACCGATGATGGCGTGAGCCGCGGCTTTGATGTCTACAAGCGCGATGTCAACCCGACCAGCCTGTCTGTGACAAACTATAAAACCTCGACGCTGGGTGGCGGCATCCGCTTCGGCATCCCTTTGAATGAAAAGGATACGGTCAATCTGGGGCTGGCGCTGGAAAAGATCGATACCACGGTGGATGAAAACAGTGCCCAGCGTTATATCGATTTTGTGAATCTGTTTGGCAACAGTGTCAAAACTGCCCGTGCTGATCTCGGGTGGGCACGAGATACGCGCGACAGCCTGCTGTATCCAACGAGCGGCAGCCTGCAGCGTCTTTATGGCGAAGTTGGCTTGCCGGGGCTGGATCTGGAATATTACAAGGCTTCCTACCAGCACCAGTATCTGCATACTTTCGCCAAGAGCTATACGCTGCTGCTGAATGGCGAGGTGGGCTATGCCGATGGTTATGGCAACAAACCACTGCCTTTCTTCAAGAATTTCTATGCGGGCGGCATCGGGTCTGTGCGTGGCTACCGCACCAGTTCCATCGGGCCGCGCGATGAATTCGACAATGCGATTGGTGGTAACCGGCGTATCGTTGGGTCAGCTGAATTGATGCTCCCCTTCCCCGGTCTGGGCGCAGACAAGTCTGTTCGTCTCGGGGCGTTTGTCGATGGCGGCGCGGTATTCGGCCCGGATGATTACTATGGGCGTTATTCGAAGATCAGTTTTGCGGATATGAAATTTTCAACTGGCGTTGCTTTGAGCTGGTATTCGCCCATCGGGCCGCTGAAGTTCAGTCTGGCCCGTCCGCTGAACAAGAAAGAAGGCGACAAGACTGAAGTGTTCCAATTCCAGATGGGCACTGTATTTTAAGATTTAGGAGAATGAATTGAAAAAAATTGTCACATCGATGCTTGTCTTGTCCCTGATGCAGATCGGCAGCGCGGTTGCGGCAGCCGAATTCAAGATCGGCTTTGTCAATACAGAGCGCGTATTCCGTGAAGCGGCGCCCGCGCAGAAGGCGCAGAAAAAACTGGAGAAGGAGTTTGCTGCACGTGACCAGGAACTGCAGAAAATGGCTAAACAGGCCAAGGATCTGCAGGCTTATCTGGAACGTGAAGGCGTGACGGTCAGCGATACCGAACGGCGCAACAAGGAACGCGATCTGGCTAACCTGAACCGCGATTTCCAGCGTTCCCAGCGTGAATTCCGTGAAGACCTCAACCTGCGCCGCAACGAAGAACTTTCAGCTGTTCAGGAACGCGCCAACAAGGCGATTATTGCCATTGCCGAGAGCGAGAAGTTCGACCTCATTCTGCAGGAAGCCGTGTACGCCAGCCATCGTATTGATGTGACCGAGAAAGTGCTCAAGGCACTGTCCGAGAAGTAAGTTCATGGCCGGATTTCATGCCGGTTTTCATCAGGAACAGTTCGTGGGCGCCGGCATGGAGCATACATTTACGCTGGGTGAAATCGTGGCCCGCCTGGGTGGCGAGTTGCTGGGTGATGCCCAGCCCCGGATCAGCCAGGTAGCCGCGCTGGAGACGGCGCAGCCAGAAAGTATCAGTTTTTATACCGGGCCTCGCTTCAAAAAGCAGCTCGATGCGACTCAGGCCGGTGCGGTCATTCTGAATGAGAAGAACCGCGATGCCACACTGAAATCTCGCATTGTCACCAGCAATCCATCAGCCTATTTTGCCAGGGTGATTGCGCTGTTCAACCCGGCTGAACCCGCTGTGGCAGGGGTTCATCCTTCGGCAGTAGTGGAGCAGGGGGCTGTCATTGCCGCCAGTGCCTCCATCGGACCATTTGCCTGCATCGGACGTGGAGCACGGATTGGCGAGCGTGTCGCCATCGGTTCCGGTTGTGCTATCGGAGATCAGGTTGAGATTGGCGATGACACCCGTCTGTACCCTCGGGTGGTGGTGTATCACCAGTGCCAGCTGGGGGCGCGCGTGATCGTTCACTCCGGTGCCGTGATCGGCGCTGATGGCTTCGGTTTGGCTCATGAGGAAGGACGCTGGCTGAAAATCCCGCAGATTGGCCGGGTGCTGATCGGAGATGATGTGGAAATCGGTGCCAATACCACTATCGATCGAGGCGCACTGGAAGATACGGTGATCGAGGAGGGGGTGAAACTGGATAACCAGATTCAGGTTGCCCACAACGTTCGAATCGGTGCCCACAGTGCCATGGCAGGTTGTGTCGGCATCGCCGGCAGCGCCAGCATCGGACGCAATTGCACGGTTGGCGGAGCGGGCATGATCCTCGGTCATCTGGATATTGCGGATAATGTTTCGGTCTCGTCCGGTACACTGATTACCAAATCCATCACCAGGCCCGGCGCTTATACCTCGGCGATGCCATTCTCGACCCACGAGCAGTGGCTCAAAAATGCGGCGCATTTGCGCCACCTCGACAGCATGGCGGACAAGATTCGCCAGCTGGAACAAAAGATTGCAGAACTCGAAAGGAAAAAATCGTGAGCAGCATGGATATTCATGAAGTCATGGCGCATTTGCCGCACCGCTACCCCTTTCTGCTGGTGGACCGGGTGCTGGAATGCGAGCCGGGGAAAAATATCGTCGCGGTGAAGAATGTCACCATCAACGAGCCTTTTTTCCAGGGCCATTTTCCCCATCATCCTGTAATGCCCGGCGTGCTGATCATGGAAGCGCTGGCTCAGGCTGCGGGTATTCTGTCGTTCAAGACCATGGGATCCAAGCCGGATGAGAATTCGGTATTTTATTTTGTCGGCATCGATAACGCGCGTTTCAAGAAGCCGGTTACTGCTGGCGATCAGTTGCACCTGCATGTCGAGATCCTGCGCAATATGCGCGGCATCTGGAAGTTCAAGGCCGAGGCCAGGGTGGACGGGGATATTGTGGCCGAGGCCGAATTGATGTGCGCCAAGCGCGACATCGCCTGAGGTGGATTCATGATTCACCCCACCGCGATTATTCACCCCAATGCACGCCTCGGTAAGGGGGTTGCCGTCGGCGCCTATTCGCTGATTGGCGAACACGTGGAAATTGGCGACAACACCTGGGTCGGGCCTCATGTGGTGATTTCGGGCCATACCCGGATCGGCTGCGACAACAAGATATTTCAGTTTTCCAGCCTGGGCGAGGTGCCGCAGGATAAAAAATATGCGGGTGAGCCGACCCGTCTGGAAATTGGCGACCGCAATACGATCCGCGAATTTTGCACCTTCAATCTGGGCACCGCGCAGGACGTCGGCGTCACCCGGCTTGGAAATGATAACTGGGTGATGGCCTACGTGCATTTTGCGCACGACTGCCAGATCGGCAACAACACTATTTTTGCCAACAACGCCACCCTGGCCGGCCATGTCACGGTCGATGATTTTGCCATTCTCGGCGGTTTTACCGGGGTTCATCAGTTTTGCCATATTGGCGCTCACTGCATTACCGGCATCAGTTCAGTCATCACCATGGATGTGCCCCCCTATGTGACGGTGGGCGGGAACCCCACGGCGCCGCACGGCATCAACTCAGAGGGCTTGAAGCGGCGCGGATTCTCACCTGATGCCATCATGGCGTTGCGCCGCGCCTACAAGACCCTGTACAAGTCTGGCCTGAGCCTTGCCGATGCAAAACAGGTGCTGGCGGAGCAGGGGCGGTCATTCCCGGAAGTCGCTTTGCTGCTGGCGTTCCTGGCCAAATCCACACGCGGCATCATCCGCTAAGTCAGGAGCAGGGTTGTGGCAGGAGGACGCAGGCTCAGGATTGGTATCGTCGCGGGAGAGGCTTCGGGGGATCTGCTCGGCAGTCATCTGATTGCCGCGCTCAGGGAAAAACTGCCGGATGCCGATTTTGTCGGAATTGCCGGGCCAAAAATGCAGTCTGCCGGGGCGCAGACGTTGTTCCCCATGGAAAAGCTGGCGGTGCGCGGCTATCTTGAAGTGCTGCGGCATTTTGCTGAAATACTCGGCATCCGGCGCAAGCTGAAGCGTTACTTTCTGGCTAACCCACCGGATCTGTTTATCGGCGTGGATGCGCCGGATTTCAATCTTGGCCTGGAAAAAACCCTCAAGGCGCACGGCATTCCTACCATTCACTATGTCAGCCCATCGGTCTGGGCATGGCGGCGGGAAAGGGTCAGGACGATCGCGCGTTCAGTCACGCATATCCTCGCCCTGTTTCCTTTTGAGCCGGAAATTTATGAAAAGGCCGGCGTGTCAGTCAGCTATGTCGGCCACCCCATGGCGGATGTATTGCCGCAAAACCCTGACCGCGCAGTGATGCGCGCACAGCTCAAACTTGCTGCACAGGGAAATGTCATTGCCCTGTTGCCGGGCAGCCGGCAAAGCGAACTGCATTATATGGCGGAGCTGTTTATCCATACGGCGCAGAAAATTGCCAGCATCGATCCGGATATCCAGTTTCTGGTGCCCCTGGTCAGCCGCGAGACGCGCGACTATTTTCAGGAGGCCTTGTACAAGCTGGGCGCAGAGCATTTGCCGCTGAAAATACTTTTTGGCCACGCACATGCAGCCCTGACCGCCGCCAATGTGGCGCTGGTGGCTTCTGGTACGGCCACCCTGGAAACAGCCCTGCTCAAACGCCCCATGGTGATTACCTACAGGCTGTCCCGGTTGTCTGCTTTTCTGATGCGGCGCAAAGGCTACCTGCCTTATGTCGGCCTGCCAAATGTGCTGGCCGGGCGTTTTGTGGTACCGGAATTGCTGCAGGAAGATGCCACGCCCGACAATCTTGCGCAGGCCTTGCTGAATCTGCTGCATGACACCCAGGTGCAGGAAGGTCTGGAAGCCGAATTCCAGCGTATGCATGAGAGCCTGCGGCAAAATACGGCGGAACGCGCCTGTGAAGCGGTGTTGCGTTACCTGCCGCAGTGGAGCAAGGCATGATTCTGCTGTGTGGCGTGGACGAGGCTGGGCGGGGTCCGCTGGTCGGCGCGGTATTTGCCGCAGCGGTGATTCTCGACCCTGCGCATCCTATTGACGGACTGGCAGACTCAAAAAAATTGAGTGAGAAAAAACGCGAAGCCCTGGCGCTGGAAATCAGGCAACACGCGCTGGCCTGGTCGATTGCCAGCGCTTCAGCAGAGGAAATCGATCACATCAATATTCTGCAGGCCAGCCTGCTGGCGATGAAGCGGGCAGTTGAAGCGCTGGCTGTGGTGCCGCATGAGGTGGCAGTGGATGGTCTGCACTGTCCTGCTCTGGCCATGCCCGCACGTGCGGTGGTCAAGGGCGACAGCCTGGTGGCGGAGATATCGGCAGCCTCCATCCTGGCTAAAACTGCCAGAGATGCTGAAATGCGTGAACTGCACCTGATTTATCCGCAATATGATTTTGCGCGTCATAAGGGTTATCCTACGGCTATGCATTTACAGGCCATAGCGCTTCATGGAGTCACATCGCAGCACCGGCGCAGTTTTGGCCCGGTCAGGCGGGCGCTGGAATTGGAAATCAACTAAAAGAGGAAGTTTTTATGAAATTCATGATGATGCTTCATGTGATGGGAATCGTAATCTGGGTCGGAGGGATGTTTTTTGCGCACCAGTTGCTGCGTCCGGTAGCGGCTGATCTGCTTGAGCCACCGCTGCGCCTGCAGTTGTGGGTGGGCGTGTTCCGGCGTTTCTTTCCCTGGGTATGGGTTTGTGTTGCTGCGGTTCTGGCGTCAGGCCTGTTCATGATCAAGCTGATGGGCGGGATGGGAACGGTTCCTCTCTACGTGCATGCCATGTATGGACTCGGGCTGGCGATGATTGTGATTTTTGTCTATGTGTTTTTCATGCCCTATTCCCGCCTCAGGAAAAGCGTGGCAGATCAGGACTGGAAAAGCGGTGGCGCAGCTTTGGCCTTGATCCGGCAACTGGTGGGCATCAACCTGAGCCTGGGGCTGATTACAATCCTCATTGCCACGGTAGGAGCCATGTTGGCATAGCGTGAGATGGCATAAGTTGATAAAGTTGCCGAAATTATTCCGCTGGTTTGAAAAGCAGGCCTGCGACGAGGGAGTGTTGAGATGCTGGTGATTGTTGGCTATGTGGTCATTCTGGCTTCGATTTTCGGTGGTTTTGCCATGGCTGGTGGCCACCTTGCATCGCTCTGGCAGCCGGTTGAGGTGATCATGATCGGTGGCGGCGCGCTGGGAGCGATGCTGGTCGGTAGCGGACCCAAGGTGATGAAGGCAACATTCAAGGCGCTGCCGTCCGTTTTAAAAGGCTCCAAATACTCCAAGGCCTTGTACATGGAGTTGCTGACCCTGCTGTTCGAGTTGCTGGCCAAGGTCCGCAAGGAAGGGCTGATGTCGATTGAGTCCGACGTGGAAGATCCTCATGCCAGCCCGATTTTCAGCAAATATCCGACAATTTCGCATGACCACCACGTAGTCGAATTCATTACCGATTATCTGCGCCTGATGGTGGGGGGTAACCTCAATGCCATGGAAATCGAGAATCTGATGGATAACGAAATCGAAACGCATCACCAGGAAGGCCATATTCCGGTATCTGCCGTGGCCAAGCTGGGCGATGGCCTGCCGGCCTTTGGTATCGTGGCGGCGGTGATGGGCGTGGTGCATACCATGGAATCGGTCGGTATTCCGCCCTCGGAACTGGGTATGCTGATCGCCGCTGCGCTGGTGGGCACCTTCCTCGGTATTCTGCTGGCTTATGGTTTCGTGGGGCCGCTTTCAACCTTGCTGGAAAACAAACTGCAGGAATCCAGCAAAGTCTTTGAGTGCATCAAGGTCACCCTGCTCGCCAGCCTGAATGGCTACGCGCCTCAGGTGGCGGTCGAATTTGGCCGCAAGGTGTTGTATTCCACCGAACGTCCGAGTTTTCTCGAGCTGGAAGAGCACGTCAAACAGTCCAAGGGGAAATAGCTGTCAGTTGCCAGCGCTTAAGCTCTGGCCGGACCGCGAACTTAAAATATGAGCGACGATTCCCAGCGCCCCATAGTCATCAAGAAAATCAAGAAGGCGGGCCACGGCCACCACGGCGGCGCGTGGAAAATCGCCTATGCGGACTTCGTGACCGCGATGATGGCCTTCTTTCTCCTGATGTGGTTGCTGGGGTCAACGGCCAAGGGGGATATGGAAGGTATTGCAGAGTACTTCAAAACCCCCCTCAAGGTGGCCCTGCAGGGTGGTTCCGGCAGTGGCGATGCTTCCAGCGTGATCAAGGGCGGTGGTACGGACATTACCCGCAAATCCGGTCAGGTCAAGAAAGCTGAAGATCCCGCCATTAAAAAGCGGGCCATTAATCTGGAAGCCGCCAAGGCTGAGCTGGTCCGCAAGGAGAAAATCAAGCTCGAGGATCTCAAAGGACGGCTGGAAAAGACCATCGACAGCAATCCCCTGCTCAAGCAGTTCAAAAAGCAGCTGATGCTGGATATCACCAAGGAAGGGCTGCGCATCCAGATCGTGGACGAGCAAAACCGGCCCATGTTCGATAGTGGCGGCGCGCATCTAAAGCCCTATACACAGGTTATCCTGCGTGAAATCGGCAAGGTGCTGAATGAAGTGGATAACCGCATTTCGCTGTCCGGGCATACCGATGCCACGCCCTATTCCGGGGGCGACAAGGGCTACAGCAACTGGGAGTTGTCAGCCGACCGTGCCAATGCTTCGCGTCGTGAACTGGTGGCTGGGGGCATGTCGGATGGAAAAATGCTGCGCGTGGTCGGTCTTTCCTCCGCAGTACCCTTTGATCAGGCAAATCCGGAAAGCCCGGTCAACCGCCGCATCAGTATTATCGTCATGAACAGGGAAGCGGAAGAGGCGATTACCAAGGGAGACAAGGCCGGGCTTGAAGTCAGCAGTAAGGAGGATGTGGCCGGCACGCTGCAGGATCAGGGTAAAGAGGCGGCAGGTGCAGAGCCAGCCAAACACTGATTTCGTGGCCCGGATGCCTGATGCATCGCCTTCCGTCAAGAGAATGGCGCCAGGCTTGAAGGCTTTGCTGGTTCAGCTTGTTTCCGTGCTGTTGTGGCTGATGCTGGGCGCGCCGCTGCTGGAGCTTGCCGATGTGTTTTGGCTTCCTTTGCAACATGCCCTGGGTGTTGGCGTCATGGCGGCCGTCCTGGGCTGGGCATGGCAGTTGCCACGCTGGTGGCTGCCAATCAATTTTCTGTTTGCTCCCGCGCTGGTGACGATGCACGGCCTGGCTATTGCGCCGTACTGGTATCTCGGGGCTTTCGCGCTGCTGCTTCTGGTTTACTGGAGCGTCGCCAGAACGCGGGTTCCCTTGTATCTTTCCAGTCGTCTGGCATGGCAGGCCGTGGCAGAGCGGCTTCCGCCTTCTGCCGTGGTGGCTGATCTGGGTTCCGGTCTTGGCGGGCTGCTGCGATTTCTTGCGCAACAGCACCCGGATGGCCGCTATGTGGGGATGGAAATCGCCCCTTTGCCCTTTCTGGTGAGCTGGCTGCGGATGCGACTGGGTTCCGGCGCTTACGAGATACGCTGGGGCAGTCTGTGGCAGGCTGATTTGCGGCCCTTTGATGTGATCTATGCTTACCTCTCGCCAGTACCTATGGCCAGCTTGTGGCGCAAAGTCCAGCAGGAAATGCGGCCGGGAACGCTCTTTATCAGCAATACTTTCCAGGTCCCCGGCGTGGAGCCGAGCGAAGTGGTGCAGCTGAACGATCTGCACCAATCCCGGCTATACCTGTACCGCCTGGGAGGCGGGAACCCGGAATGAGCCCGTTGCCCGGCACCATGCAGGAGTGGGTCGCGTTTCTGGGAAGCCAGGACGTGCCGGTGCTGCGCCGCACCATCCGCGAGCTCGACAGGCTCCGGCCCAGTGCGGAGCGGCTGACGGCTTCGCAGCTCGCCGTTGTTATCCTGCGTGATCCGCTGATGACACTGAAACTGCTGCGTCTCGCTAATTCGGCGCGGCGCGGTCGTCTGGGGGCAGAAATCACCAGTGTCGAACACGCCATCATCATGCTGGGCGCGGTGCCGCTCTTCAAGAGTTTTGCTTCTCTGGTCGCGCTAGAAGATATGCTGGCGCAGCAGCAGCCGGTACTGACCAGCGTGCTTCAGGTGTATAGCCGTTCTCTGCATGCGGCCTATCAGGCGCGGCAGTGGGCCATCCAGCACCAGGATATCCGGGTGGAGGAGGTCTATATCGCGGCTCTGCTGCACGATATGGGCAATATCATGTTGTGGATATATGCGCCGCAGCGGGCCCGGGAGATTCGCGATGCAGTGCGGCGCGAACATCTGTATTACGGTGTGGCGCATGAAAAGCTCATGGGATTTCCGGTGGCGGATTTCCGCCTGGCACTGGCGGCCGCCTGGTCATTTTCCGGAGATGCTGGCGGAACTGGTGGATTGCCGTAACGCCGGAATTCCGCGCGCCCAGGGCGTTCTGCTGGGTGTATCCATCGCGCATCTGGCCGAAAGAGGCTGGTATGGGCCGCAGATGGAAGCGACGCTGGAAGCAATGGCAGATAATCTGAATTTGCCGCTGGAAACGACGACCTGGCTGGTGCATCAGACCGCCGTTTCTGCCGCGCGGCACTGGCAATGGTATGGCGTGCCTCCCGCTGCGGCGTGGCTGCCCATGCTCCCGGGTGCCTGGGAGGAAGAGCCCCTGCCGGATGCTGCGCCCTCCCTGTCAGGTGCAGTGCCGGAACAGGAGGCGGCGGGTGATGGCGGGGCCTGCCTGCTGCCGGACCCCGTCCGGTTGCAGCAGGTGATGGATGAAATCAGCGCGCATCTGGATGGCTCGCTCGACCTGCACGACATGATGACGCTGGTGCTGCAGGGGATGCATGAAGGGCTTGGGCTTGATCGTATCGTGTTTAGCCTGATCTCGCGCGACCGCGCCGCTCTCAAGACCAAGTATGTTCATGGTATCCCGCCTGGATCGCCGTTGCGGCAATTCGAGGTCGATCTGCGCAGCCCCAATCTGTTCGTGCGTCTGCTGGAGAAAATGCAGGGGGTCTGGTTCAGTCCTGCCAATGCCCAAACCCTGACGCCGATGATTCCACCGGGAGTGCTGAAGACGATAGGAGAGGGCGAGTTCTTTGCCATGTCCATTTTTGTACACGGCAAGCCGGTAGGACTGTTTTATGCCGACCGTAAACATGGCGAGTGCAGGCTGGACGAACACAGTTATATTGAATTCAAGAAGCTGTGCGTGCGTGCTGCAGACGGCCTGGGCCACCTGGCGAGAAAGTAGCAGTAAAATATCGTTTAAGCTCCCCCCGCCTTTCGAAAGGCCGGCTACCAGGGCTCAGAATTCACACAGCAGGGATTTCAGCGCGTTCTTTTCGCGTTCCGGGCTGAACAAATGCTTGCGAGCCTGGCATTGCGTAAGCAACTGGTGGTAGTAGTGTTCATCGTTCATGGCCTGGTCGATGCGTTCGGCCAGGACAGATTCATTTTCCAGCGGATAGTAGCCGCCATAATCCTTCCCCAGCATGCCAATGTTGCCGGAGATATCGGAGGCGATGACCGGCACCCCCGCTGAAACCGCTTCGCAGATCACGTTTGCGCCGCCCTCCATGCGCGAGCTGATGACCATGAGATGGCTCTGCGCCAGCCTCTGCATGGCGCGTCCGTGGGGTAGCTCTCCCAGCCAGTGGTAACGGCTGTCCTGCTGCATCAGGGACCGGGCTTCTTCCTCCATGGCCGGTTCCAGGGCGCCACCCAATTGAATGACGCGGATTTTTGATTGGGTGGGCAAATACGGCAGCGCATAGGCGCAGCGAAAGGGATCTTTCTCGGCGCGCAGGTGGCCGATTACGCAGACCTGAAAGTATGTTTTGAGCCTGGGGTGGGGTGTCGGTGGGGTGACGGACTGGTAAATGACGCGTGTCTTGTCCTGCTGTGCTTTGCTTAACTCATTCAGGCCCATTTCCTGCAATACGATCATGCGCGTGGCCAGATGCATGGATGTCTGTGCCGAGCTGTCATGACGGATGTCGCGATACAGGTCGGTGCCGGTCAGGACAAGGATCAGCGGATGTTGCGGGCAGGTTTCTGCAAAACGGCGGATCGAATCATGGCTGCGCCGGGCGTGCAGGGCCAGCATCATGTCGGCAGGGCGACCGTCCCAGTTTACCTGTATGCTGACCCGGTGGCCGAGCTGGCGCAGGAAGTGGGCGTAGCGGTAGGCAGTATTGCGGTTGCCGCTGCGGGAGTGGCCGGCATAAGGGGTAATCAGGGTTATTTTCATAACGTGCCAATCGGGCTAGACTGCGTCATTTTTCTGCCTACTATAGCAAACGGCCTGCACATGAAGGGATTCCGGTATTGAGTGATCGTCAACTTTGGTATGTGCGCCGTGCGGGCGTGGTGAACGGGCCATTTCCGAATCAGGTCGTAGCCAACCATGTTTTGCTGGGGCGGTTCACGCCTTCGGACGATGTCAGCATGGATCAGCTTGAGTGGCAGCCCCTGATGAGTGTGCGTGCCCTGCTGCCGGTGGAATTGCTGGAATTGCAGACTGAGCTTGATCCGGAGAGAAGGCAATGGCTGGAGGAGCGTCTCAAGGCGGCCCATCGCTGGGCGGATGAGCGCACCCGTCATGACCGGCGGCAGCATGAAAAGACCGATGTGCCGCGCGGCGAAGAGCGCCGGAAAACCAGCGTCAGCCCGGATCTGCTGGCGTTGCCGCATCTCCATCCTGCGCTTGAGCAGCGGCCGCGGCGCTATCTTGGTGCGGTCATTGTCATTTCTGTGCTGGTGTTGCTGGTGGTCATGGGGCTGGTTTTTTACCAGCCGGTTAACCCGTTCAAGGTGGCAGTCGTGCCGGAACTGCCGCAATGCCAGCATGCCGCGGCTCCCCGGGTCAACTGGAGCGGCTGCGACAAGCAGGAGATCCGCCTGCGTGGTGCCGATCTGAGTGGCAGCAATCTGGCCTACGCCAATTTTTCCCGGGCAGATCTTTCCGGCTCCCGATTCCGTCGGGCCGGGCTGGTCGGGGTTAATTTCAAGCAGGCCAATCTGAATGATGCAGACTTGAGCGGCGCGGATCTGAGCTACAGCGATTTGCGCGGCGCTTCTCTGATTTCTGCTTCACTCAAGGGCGCCGTGCTGGACCGCGCTATCTGGCAGGATGGGCGAGAGTGCGCAGTGGGCTCGCGGGGACAGTGCCGGTGATTACTTCGCGCGATAATGCCCTGTTCAAGGCTCTCCGGAAGCTCGCCCAGAGCGGGCGCGAAAGAAAAAAAACGGGGCAGGCGCTGCTGGATGGCGTTCATCTCATTGCAGCCTATGTGGCGCAGGTGGGCTTGCCCCAGATGCTGATCGTGTCGGCTTCGGGGCAGGAGCGAGCAGAAATCCGTTCCCTGCTGGAGCAGTTGCCGTCTGTTCCGCTCACGCTTCTGAATGACGCCCTGTTTCAGGAAATCGCGCCGGTTGAGTCGCCCACCGGCATTCTGGCGCGGGTAGCGATCCCGCAGCTTCCTTTGGCGGAAAAAATACATTTTGCGGTATTTCTCGAGGCGCTTCAGGATCCGGGAAATCTCGGCTCCATTCTGCGCTCCGCAGCCGCCGCAGGCGCACAGGCCGCCTACCTGTCAGCGGAATGTGCCGACGCCTGGTCGCCCAGAGTGCTGCGGGGCGGGATGGGGGCGCATTTTTGCCTGCCGATCTACGAGGGTGTGGATCTTGTCGCCGTTGCCGAAAGCTTTGCCGGCAATGTCGTCGTGACCAGCCTGCAGGCAGAGGCAGACCTGTTTGATCTGAATCTCACCGGGCCGGTGGCGTTCGTGATTGGCAACGAGGGGGCGGGCGTGTCGCCCATGCTGCAGCAGGCAGCCACGCAGCAGGTTAGAATTCCGATGCCGGGCGCAATGGAGTCGCTTAACGCTGCAGCGGCTGCCGCCATCTGTTTTTTCGAACGAGTACGGCAGTCGCGCACAGCGGGCAAGACAGGAGAGTCTTAATTTACTTGTGAACTTTCCATTAAAACAGGTAAAATGCACGATTTAAGTTTTTGGAGAGGAAGATGTCCGTTACCACCGAGCAAAAAGCACAAATCGTGCAAGATTATCAAACCGCAGCTGCTGATACCGGGTCCCCGGAAGTTCAGGTTGCTCTGATGACCGCTCGCATCAACGACCTGACTGGTCACTTCAAGGAAAACGCCAAGGATCACCATTCCCGTCGTGGTCTGCTCAAGCTGGTCAGCAAGCGCCGCAAGCTGCTGGATTACCTGAAGGGCAAGAGCGGCGACCGTTATCGCACCCTGATCGAGCGCCTGAGCCTGCGTAAGTAAGTTATCTGTGTAGATAATTTACTGGCAGCACGCATCGAGCAACAAGAAAAAAGGATCTGGCATTGAAGCATATCAAGAAAAGTTTTTCCTACGGACGCCATGAAGTCACCCTGGAAACGGGTGAGATCGCCCGTCAGGCCCATGGCGCTGTGATGGTGGATATGGATGGCACCTCGGTACTGGTTACCGTGGTCGGCAACAAGGGCGTCAAGCCCGGGCAGGACTTCTTCCCGCTGACCGTCGATTATCAGGAGCGCACTTACGCTGCGGGCAAGATCCCCGGCGGTTTCTTCAAGCGCGAGGGGCGTCCCTCCGAGAAGGAAATCCTGACGTCGCGTCTGATCGACCGTCCCCTGCGTCCGCTGTTTCCGGAAGGCTTTTACAATGAAGTGCAGATCGTTGCCACGGTCATGTCCTCGAATGCCGAAATTGATGCCGACATCCCGGCCATGCTGGGCGCCTCAGCTGCGCTCGCCATTTCCGGTATTCCTTTCGATGGCCCGATCGGCGCTGTGCGCGTGGGCTACATCGACGGCAACTACGTGCTCAATCCGACTGCAACCGAACTGAAGTCCACCCAGCTGGACCTGGTGGTTGCCGGTACCGACACCGCTGTGCTGATGGTCGAGTCCGAAGCGCAGCAACTGTCGGAGGAAGTGATGCTGGGGGCTGTGGTATTCGGCCATGACCAGATGCTGGCAGCGATCAATGCCATCAATGAGCTGGCTGAAGAAGTCGCGCCTGAAATGTGGGACTGGACCGCACCCGAGAAGGATGCCGATCTGGTCGCAAAAATTGCCGAACTGGCTGAGGCCGATGTGCGCATGGCCTATCAGATCAAGCAGAAGCAGGCGCGCTATGCTCAGGTGGACGGGATTCGCAGCCGTGTAGTAGCTGCCGTTTCCGGTGAAGGTGCCGATTCGGACCGCATCAACCATATCAAGAACCTTTTCCAGGATCTCGAAGCCAGGATTGTGCGCGGCCAGATTCTCGACGGCGAACCACGCATTGACGGTCGCGACACGCGCACTGTCCGCCCCATAACCATTCGTACCGGCGTGCTGCCGCGTACCCATGGTTCAGCCCTGTTCACCCGTGGTGAAACGCAGGCACTGGTGGTCTCCACATTGGGCACTGCACGCGACGAACAGAAAATCGACGCACTACAGGGTGAGTATTCCGACCGCTTCATGCTGCATTACAACTTCCCTCCCTACTCCACCGGCGAAACCGGTCGTGTAGGTACGCCCAAGCGCCGCGAGATCGGCCACGGTCGTCTGGCCAAGCGTGCTTTGATAGCCGTTCTGCCCGATGCGGCGGATTTCGGCTACTCCATGCGCGTGGTGTCCGAGATTACCGAATCCAACGGCTCCAGCTCCATGGCATCCGTCTGCGGTGGCTGCCTGTCCCTGATGGACGCAGGTGTACCGCTCAAGGATCACGTGGCAGGTATCGCCATGGGTCTGATCAAGGAAGGCAACCGCTTTGCCGTGCTGACCGACATTCTGGGTGATGAAGATCACCTCGGCGACATGGACTTCAAGGTGGCCGGCACCGAGAATGGTGTCACCGCGCTGCAGATGGACATCAAGATCAACGGCATCACCAGGGACATCATGCAGGCTGCCCTGAGTCAGGCCAAGGAAGGCCGCATGCACATCCTGGGCATCATGAAGGAAGCTGTTGGCAAGCCACGTGAAGAGCTGTCCGACTTCGCGCCGCGCATGATCACCATGAAAATCAACCCGGAAAAAATCCGTGACGTGATTGGCAAAGGTGGTGCGGTGATCCGTGCCCTGACCGAAGAAACCGGCACCAGCATCGATATCGGCGAAGACGGTACCGTGACCATTGCCTGCATGAGTTCGGAAGCGGGCGAGCTGGCCAAAAAGCGTATCGCCGATATCACTGCCGAAGTCGAAGTGGGCAAGACCTACGACGGTACCGTGATCAAGCTGCTGGATTTTGGTGCAATCGTCAGCGTGCTGCCGGGCAAGGATGGTCTGCTGCACATTTCCCAGATCGCCCACGAGCGCGTCAACGCAGTGGCTGACCACCTCAAGGAAGGCCAGGCAGTCAAGGTGAAAGTGCTGGAGGCGGATGATAAAGGCCGTCTGCGCCTGTCCATGAAAGCGTTGCTGGAAGCCCCTGCACCTGCAGCGCCTCAAGCGCCTGCGGAACAGCCGCAAGCTAGCGAGTAAGCAATACCCTGGCCGCTTGGCCAACAAAAAGCCCCACAGGGAACTGTGGGGCTTTTTGTTTCTGGCTAAACTTCAGTTATTGACCCGGCCAGAATTTATTTCAATTGTAGGTCGGACTTCAGTCCGATTTTTCGGGCTAAAGTCCGACCTACAGTTCAAGCATTAAATGGCCGCATCAATAGGGCGTGAAATTAGTGTTAACGCGTCCTGGTCCTGTCACGGGCGCTTATGCTTTGAACTGGCTGACCGAACTCTGCAGCGAGGCGGCGAGTTGTTCCAGATGCTCGGCGGTGCGGGCAATTTCCTGAACTTCAGCATTGTTCTGTTCGGTCATGCGGGCGATCTGCTCAACATTGCCGGCGACCTGTCCGCTGGCGATGCTTTGCTCTTTCAGGGCCGACATGATCTCGCTGACAGAGGCGATAACCTGCTCGGCGCCAGAACGGATTTTCTGCATTGATTCGCCAGCCTGACGGGCCATGCTGACGCCATCCCTGACACGCGTGCTGCCTTCCTCCATGCTGCTGACAGCACCGGTGGTGCCGATCTGGATGTTGCTGATCATGGCGCTGATTTCCTCGGTGGATTTGCTGGTGCGCTCGGCAAGCTTGCGCACTTCATCTGCAACCACGGCGAATCCTCGCCCCTGTTCGCCAGCGCGCGCGGCTTCGATCGCGGCGTTGAGCGCGAGCAGGTTGGTCTGGTCGGCAATTTCTTTGATTACGTTGACGATAGCGGAAATCTGCTCGGAGTGTTCGCCCAGGGTCTGGATCAGCCGGGCGGACTGGTTGACCGAGTCGGAGATGCGTGACATTTCCGAGGCGGCGCCATTGACGATCTCGCCGCCCTGGGCAGAGAGCGTACCGGCCTGCTGAGCGATGTCGTGTGTGTCGCGGGAGTTGTCGGCAACGTGATCGATACTGACCGACATTTCCTCGACTGCTGACGCCATCGAAGCCGCTGCCTCACTTTGCAGGCTGGAACTGGCCGCGACACGCTGTGATGAATCGGATAAATGGGCTGCGCTGCTCATGACTTCGCGCACGCCTGTCACGACCTGCTGGATGATGCCCTGGAAGCTGCTGACCATTTGGTTGAAGGAATGGCCGATTTCCCCGATCTCGTCGTTACTTTGAATGGTGACGCGGCGAGACAGATCCTGTGTGTCCTGGATCGCCTGCATTGCGCTGCGTAGTTCGCCCAGCGGCCGGGTAATGCTGCGGATCAGCAACAAAAGCAGGATGCCGATCAGGACAGTCACCACCAAGGTGATTGAAATCAGCCATGCCGCGCGCTGCCAGAAAATTTGCTCGATATCATCGACGTAGATACCAGACCCGATTAGCCAGTTCCAGTCATCGAATTTCTTGACATAGGAGAGCTTGGCGTAGAGTTCCGTTGTCGTGCCGCCACCCGCCTTGGGTTTTGGCCAGTTATATGTGACGAAACCGTGCCCGGCCTGATTTGCGACTTCATTGAAGGCTACGAACAGGTTCTTCTTGCCATCCGTTTTTTTGATCGCGCCGTCCGTGCCCGCTTGCAAACTGGTGGCGCAGTTGAATTTTTCCGCATCCAGAATTTTACCGTCGAGTGCAGGCGCGGTGGGGTGCATGATCATTCTCGGTACTGGGGCCGTAAAATCATTGATCCAGAAATATTCCTTTTCTTCGTAGCGGATGCTCTTGATCGCGGTGATCGCGGCCTGTTTTGCACTTTCTTCATCGAGCGCGCCGCTTTTCTGGAGTGCCCGGTAATGTGCCAGTACGCCATGGGCGGCTTCGACGAGATGACGGGTCTTGATTTTCCGGTCTTCCAGCAGTGTGGATTTTTCCCCCATCAGGGCAAAAGAGGAAACGGTCAGCATGCCTGCCAGCGCCAGCACAATTACCAGTAACAGGCGGGTTTTGATACTCATTGAGGGAAGGGTGGCTTGGGCCATTTCTTTTTTCCTTGAGATGCGTTTTTTGCGGCGCGGAAAGTATATATTAGCTTCAGTTTTTTTCCATTACCGCAGCAAAGAAGCCGTCGGTGCCATGAAGATGCGGGCAGGAGTTGCAGGTATTTTCCCGTATTCAGGGCGATATGCTGGGAGGCAAGGATTTCGCTGGCATCCAGCAGTTTGAATTCTGGATGCTGTTCAAGAAAAGCTTCCACGATCTGCTGGTTTTCTTCCAACAGGAAGCTGCAGGTCGCATACACCAGCCGTCCACCGGTTTTCAGCAGGCGGGAGGCCGCCAGCAGGATGGCCGACTGTTTCTGGGTCAGATCGGAGATGCCTTCCGGAGTCTGGCGCCATTTCATGTCCGGGTTGCGACGCAGGGTGCCAAGACCGCTGCATGGCGCATCGACCAGTACGCGATCAATCTTTCCCGTCAGGCGCTTGATCTTGAGGTCGTTCTCGTTGGCAATGAGTTGCGGGTGCAGGTTGGAAAGCCCTGAGCGTTTCAGGCGCGGCTTGAGGTTGTTGAGGCGTTTTTCCGATACGTCGAAAGCATAGACGCGGCCCTGGTTCTGCATCAGCGCCCCCAGCAGCAGGGTCTTGCCGCCCGCGCCGGCACAGAAATCCACCACCATCTCGCGGCGCTGCGGCGCCACCAGCAGGCCGATCAACTGGCTGCCTTCATCTTGCACCTCAATCTTGCCCTTCATGAACAGCGAATTTCTGTTGAGTGAAGGCTTGTCCTTGAGGCGCAAGCCGAGCGGGGAGTGGGGAGTGATTTGCGCAGCAATGCCATCGCTGTTGACCAGGGTGTGCAGCACCTCGTCGCGTTTGTCGAGCAGGGTGTTGACGCGCAAATCCAGTGGGGCTGGCTGTTGCATGCCGCGTGCCAGTGCCAGAATGTCGGCTTCCGGCATGAAGGTGGCCAGCTTTTCCATCAGCCAGTCCGGGAAATCGGCCTGCACGGCAAGCGGCAGATCGCTGGTGGGAATTGCTTTGAGCTGTTTCAGCCATTCCTCTTCGCTGTCCAGCAGCAGGGGCGCCAGTTCGCGCGCATTGATGCCCTGCAGCTTCATCAGCGTTGCCAGTGCCAACTGGCGCGGGGTGGCGTCAGCGCCGATCAGGTGTTCGAGAAAGCGTTTGCGGCGCAGGGCGGCGTAGACGTTTTCGGCCACGAAGGCGCGGTCCTGGCTGCCGAGTTCGCGGTGGATGCGGAAATAGTTGTGCAGGTTGGCATCGGCGGGCTCGTGCAGTCGCATCACGGATTGCAGGGCGTGGACAAGGTGGCCGAAGCGGGAAACAGGAATGGACATGGTTATTTGATATCGATGGCGGCAACGGTTTGTTCCATCACGCTGCCTTGTTTGTCGGTGAAACGGATTTTCAGGGGAAGGTAATGATACTCCGTCGCTAGCCAGATTTCCGTGTTTTCTTCCCCATCCTGGCGCAGCTGGGCGATGTGCAGCGCCTTGATGGGGCCCAGCGGCGTTTCCACTGTTTCCTCTCCCCTCGACTCGTATCCATAGCTGCCCAGTTTGCGCCCGGTGGTGATGTGGAGTTGGGTGCTGCCCTCCAGCGGCGGAGAAAAGGCGAGTTGATAGAGAAAGCTGAGCAGGTCCTGTGTGCCATCCGGCAGACGCACGGTGCGCATATCGCCGCCGCTGCCAAAAGTGAGCTGTCTGTCCTGCCAGTCAAATTTGGCAGCGTCGGTCTTGTCAGCGCTTTGTCCCCGCTGTACCCAGTAGGCGTCCGGCTGCATGCCGCTGGCCGTGATGACGCCCTGGCTGATCTGGACATGGCGGCCGCTGTAAAAGAGCGACACGATGCCGCTGGCTTCGGCGATCTGGGTAATGGAGTAGCGCTTGCCATCGCGCTTCCAGGTGTGATTGGCACGGCCTACCGGGAACCCGTCGCGGCCCTTGTACAGGGTGTAGCGGATTTCAGCGTGTTCCGGCAGGGTGATGGGTTCTTCCTCGGCAATCTCGCTCTCCGGTGGCGGTGTTGCAGCTTGTGTTTCCTGCTCCGTTGCGGGCGCCGGCTCGGGTTCCGGAATTGCGATAGGCGCGGGTTCAGGCGTTGTGCTGGCCGCGACAGGTTCGGGGGGCTTGCGCGGTGCCGGTCTGGGACGCGGTTTGGGTTTCTTCGCTAATACTGGCGCGGGAGGGGGAAGCGTCCTGATCGACGCTTCCATGACCGGGTCGGGATGGTATTCCGGCAGGGGAATGCTGGGGCCGAAAGTCGCGATCAGATGAACCAGCAGCGACAGGGCCAGTGCCCAGAAAAAACGTTGGACTGTGCTCGGGATCACCGTTTGGCGGGTTTGAGCTCAGTGGCTGCCGGGGGATACAGACTTTCCAGTTGCTGTTCCAGCTTGCCGCCATCCTTTTCATCGAAAAGAATGCGCACCGGAAAATAGTGCCGGGTTTTAGCCAGCCACAAGTCGATGCCGTCTTCATCCGGCGTGCGCTGTTTGGAGATATGCACGGCCTTGAAGAGGCCAATAGGTGTCTGTGCAGGTTCTTCTCCGACTACACGATAGTTGTAGAGGTTGAGTTGGCGCCCGGTACTCAGGTGGATGTCGATATCCTTGTTTTTTGGCGGCTGAAACATGAACTGATAGTGCTGGCTGATGCGGTCCTGCACACCGTCTTCGAGCGGTGCGGTTTCGACCTTCCCGTCGTATTTGTGGCTGACGATGCGTTTTTCCCAGTCAAAGTCGGCCACGACCAGTTTGGCCGGATCAGAACCGCGATGGTGCTCGAAATGCAGTGGGCGCAGGCCGTTTTTAGTGACTTCCCCTTCGCTGACGAGGCGGATGTTACCCTTGGCAAAGAGCGCGAAAATGCCAATTGCGGCCGTCGTGCTTTCGATGCGGTAGCGCTTGCCATCATGTTCAAAATGTTCGGTGACCTTGCCCACGATCTGGCCGCTTTTCAGCACCCGATAAGTGGCGTCGATTTTTTTCGGTGGCGCGGCCTGTGCCGCGAAGCTGACCAGCGCCAGAAAAAGGAGGATCAGACGGCCCATGGCGACCTCATCGCAGGAGTGGAGGCCTGCGCAATATCCACTTTTACCCGGTTCTGTTGCAGATGGATGCGGCCTTCGGCAAACCAGCGGATGGCTTCGGGGTAGATCAGGTGCTCCTGTTCCAGCACCCTGGCTGCCAGCGCGTCAGGTGTGTCATCGGACAACACCGGCACGGCAGCCTGGGAGATGATGGGGCCATGATCTACGGTGGGCGTGACGAAGTGAACGGTGCAGCCGTGGACTCTGACGCCTTCCTGCAAGGCTTTCTCATGCGTGTCGAGGCCGGGAAAGGCAGGCAGCAGGGCAGGGTGGATGTTGATCAGGCGACCCTGATAACGGTTGACGAAATCTTCGGTCAGGATGCGCATGAAGCCGGCCAGAACGACCAGGTCCGGATGGAAGCTGTCGATTGCTTTCGCCAGGGCGGTATCAAATTGTCCCCGGCTGGGGTGCAGCCGGTGGTCTACCACGGAAGTAGCGATGCCATGCTGGGCCGCGATTTCCAGGCCTTTTGCTTCAGGCCTGTTGCTGATGACCGCAGCGATCTCTACCGGCAGACCGGCTTCCAGGATCGCCTGCATGTTGCTGCCGCGCCCTGAAATGAGGATGACGACGCGTTTCACTCAACGACCGTCTGGGCTTGTCCGTCGGCGCGGGTTTCGACCTGGCCGATACGCCATACCTGTTCGCCGCTGGCAGTAAGCGAGTTCAGCGCGGCCTCGGCATGCTCAGGGGCCACGATAACGATCATGCCGATGCCGCAGTTGAAGGTGCGGTGCATTTCCTTCTCGGCCACGTTGCCTTCCTGCTGCATCCACGAGAACAGCGGCGGCATGGGCCAGCTGGATTTCTGGATCACGGCAGTGAGGTTTTCCGGCAGCACGCGCGGGATGTTTTCCAGCAGGCCGCCGCCGGTGATATGGGCCATGCCCTTGACCGGCAGTTCGCCCATCAGCTTGAGCAGGGGTTTGACGTAAATGCGCGTCGGGGCCAGCACCACGTCGCGCAGCGGGCGGCCGTGGAAGTCGCTGTTGAGATCGATGCCGGTGCGTTCGATGATTTTGCGCACCAGCGAGTAGCCATTGGAGTGCGCGCCGCTGGAAGCCAGGCCCAGCACCACGTCGCCTGCGTTGATGGTCTGGCCGGTGATGATCTTGTCCTTCTCTACTGCGCCCACGGCGAATCCGGCCAGATCGTATTCACCGGCCGGATACATGCCGGGCATTTCCGCCGTTTCGCCGCCGATCAATGCGCAGCCGGCCTGTTCGCAGCCTGCTGCGATGCCCTTGACGACATCGGTGGCGGTGGCCACATCGAGCTTGCCGCAGGCGAAATAGTCGAGGAAGAACAGCGGCTCGGCGCCCTGTACCAGGATGTCGTTGACGCTCATGGCGACCAGGTCGATGCCGATGGTGTCGTGCTTGCCGGTCATGAACGCCAGTTTCAGCTTGGTGCCGACGCCGTCGGTGCCGGATACCAGCACCGGGTTGTTATATTTCTTGCTGATTTCGAACATCGCGCCGAAACCGCCCAGACCGCCCAGGACTTCAGGACGCATGGTGCGCTTGGCGAAGGGCTTGATGTTTTCCACCAGCGCATCGCCGGCATCGATATCCACGCCGGCATCGCGGTAGGAAAGGGAGGTCTTGGAGGGTTCGGAGGGATTCATTTGTATTCCATGGCGGCAAAAAATTTGTGCCATTTTACCTCAAATGACCCCCATGCTGTTGCCCCGGAGCGATCTGACATTCGGGCAGATATGCTATTCTTTCGCGACTTATGACCGCAAAAATCCGCATTCTGCCCAGTGGGCGCGAATTTAACATCAGCCCTCGCGAGACGTTGCTGGACGGGGCGCTGCGTGCCGGGATCTCCATTCCCTACAGCTGCAACAGCGGTGCCTGCGGCGAGTGCAAGGCGCGTCTGGTTTCTGGCCGTCTGACGCCTGATGGCATGCACGATTACCAGTTCAGCGCCGCTGAAAAGGCTGCCGGCTATTTTCTGACCTGCAAGGCCTGCACGCAGGAAGATCTGGAAATCGAGGTGCGGGAAGCGGGTGGTGTTGAAGATATGCCGCTGCAGCAGATCGAAACGCGGGTCTCCCGGCTGGAACATCCTCATCCGGACGTGATGGTGGTGCATCTGCGCACGCCGCGCAGCCAGTCCCTGCGCTTTCTGGCCGGTCAGCATGCCCTGCTGGAGATTCCCGGTTTGCCGCCGCGCAACAAATCCATCGCCAGTTGCCCCTGCAATGCAATGAACCTGCAGTTTCACATCCAGCGCGTGCCCGGCGATCCTTTCGCGGAATATTGTTTTTCCGAACTGAAACCCAGCCAGCCAGTGATGCTGACCGGGCCGTCCGGACACTTCACTTTTGACGATGATGCGACCGAGGAAGTCATCTTTCTGGCTTACGACACCGGTTTCGCGCCCATCAAGAGCCTGATCGAGCATGCGATCTCGCTCGAATATGCCTACCCGCTGCACCTGTACTGGGTGGCATCCGGGGCAGGCGGCCATTACATGGGAAATCTGTGCCGCTCCTGGCTGGATGCACTGGATGATTTTTCCTTTACGCCGATGCTGGATGAAGGCGCCGGGAGCAGTCCGTTTTCGGATACGGAGACCGGGCAGTTGCTGGGCGCGCAGCGCATTGTCGCGGAGCATCCCAATCTGTCGCGCTGCCGGATCTACATGACCGGCCCCGAGCACGCCGTGCCGCAGGCGCGTGCCTTGCTGCTCGAACACGGCCTGCCTGAAGCGCAGTTGCATATTGATTCGTTCCTGCGCTTCTGATTTATGAAACAGTTGCTGCTGGAAATCTCCCCCGTTTTTTCGCCCACGCTGGACAATTTCGTCGCCGGGCGCAATGCCGAGCTGGTGCAGACATTGCGCACCTGCTGGCAGGCAGCGGGCGCGAACGCGCCGTTTACCTCTGGGGTGAGGCCGGCAGCGGAAAAACGCATCTCCTGCACGGCCTGGTTGCGGCCGCTCAGGAAGCGGGGCGGCCTGCCTTGCTGGTGACGGCGGGCGAGGCCATCCCCGTTCAGCCGGATGCCGGGATGCTGGTGGCAGTGGATGATGTCGCTCAGCTGAATGCCGAAGATCAGATCGCCCTGTTCAATCTCTACAACGATCTGCGCGAGAACGGAGGCGCTTTCGTGGCCAGCGGCCCGTGTCCTCCCGCGCAGCTTGAAGTGCGCCCCGACGTGGCGACCCGTCTCGGCTGGGGTCTGGTTTATCAGGTGCAGGGGCTGAGCGATATGGAAAAGGCACAGGCCTTGCAGGAACACGCCAGGGCGCGCGGCTTTTCCTTGCCGCAGGAAGTGCTGGATTACCTGCTGCGCCACTGGCGGCGCGACCTGCCTTCCCTGATGGCGGTGCTCGATGCCCTGGACCGCATCACCCTGGAGCAGCAGCGCCCGGTCACGGTGCCCTTGCTGCGCCAGTTGCTGCAAATCGAAATGGAGTTGTAAGCCATGGCAGAACTGCGTGAAGTGCCTGATGCATTGCTCCTGCTGGCCCCAGGTTGTCCGCATTGCCCTGCGGTGCTGGAAGGCTTGTCCGGGTTGGTGAAGGAGGGGGTGATCGGACGGCTGGAAGCGGTCAATATCGCGGTGCATCCGGATCAGGCAGCCGCCCTTGGGGTGCGCACCGTGCCCTGGACGCGGATCGGCGAATTCGAGCTGGAAGGCGTGCAGACGCCCGGTGAATTGCGCCGCTGGGCTGAGCTTTCCGGCACGCCGCGCGGCATGCCGGAGTTTTTCCTGCATCTGCTCAAGAATGGCCGCCGCGACAAGGTGGAAGCCATGGCACGCCAGCAGCCGCAGCGCCTGCTGGCGCTGGTGACGCTGCTGGCCGATGCGGAATCCAGCATGGCGGTGCGCCTGGGAATCGGTGCAGTGCTGGAAGAGTTTCAGGGCGACTCCATCGCCGAGGTGATGATCCCCGGCCTGGGCGAACTGACCCAAAATGCGGATGCGCTGACGCGGGCCGATGCCTGTCATTATCTGTCGCTCATCGGCGGCGAAGCTATTGTCCCTTACCTCAAGGACTGCCTGGCTGACGAGAGCGCCGAAGTGCGCGAGATCGCTGCCGAAGCGCTGGAGGAAATGGGTCCTCGGTAATTGCCCGGAAATAAGTAGTTAGCCAGAGCGTTTACGGAGAAAGGTGGAATCCCTCCCGGCCTCCCAACCCCTCCCAGCCTCCCCTTGTCAGGGGAGGGGTAGTTCGGGGAGGCGCGTAGCGGGGTAGCGTGTCTGGCTTCCCCCCTGATAAGGGGGGATTGAGGGGGGTTAAAGTCGATGCGAGCACAAAATTCTGGCTTTATGTTCTTAGCGATTTCGAACCTTGGGTTTATCCGGCCACTGCAAGCCCGGCTTTTTCCATGCGCAGTTTTTCCAGATCGTCGAGGCAGAAGTGGGTGAAGGCCAGCCCGATGTACACCGGCGCCAGAAAGTTGAGCAGCGGCACATACTGCAGCAGCCCCAGAATCCCACCAAGCAGGTAGAGCTTCTTGCCTGAGCGTTCCGTCAGGGCGGCGAATTCCTCCTTGCTCGCATGTTCGGCCAGCGCGTCATAGCGGAACAGGCGCTGATTGAGATAGGCATTGAGCAGCACCGGGAACAGCAGCGCCAGTGGGCCGCTCAGGAGCCACAGGGGCAGGGTCACAATCCACAGCAGAAGGTAAATGCATAGTGCGGCAAAGCTGTTCCAGGCCGAGCCCAGGTTGCTGCCGCCATGTTCCAGGTGCAGGCTGGGGAAGCGGCTTTGCGCCACGTGGCGCACCATCATCGGCATGGCGAAAACCGACACGATGAGCAGGGCAGTGACATAGGCCAGCGGAATCAGGATCAGCAGGATCAGGAAAGTCACTGCCGATCCGGCCAGCCAGGTGATGCCTTCCACGTAAGAGCCTATGGCGCTGGTGGCGAGCCAGTGCCCCAGCATTTGGGCCCAGTCGCCCCAGAACCAGGCGGCCAGCCCACCCCACAGCAGGAGCGAAAAACCCATGGGCAGCAGGAGCAGCGCCAGCATGCGGGGATGAAGGAGACTCAGGAATGCGAGTTTGAGTGCGCTGATGAGATTCATAAGGGGAAAGTATACGGTATGGGTTTGATAGAATAACGTGTCCCCCTCTTTTCTGGAACCCGCCTTGCCATGACCACAAAAATCCATGCCGGGATCGAACGCATGCTGCGCGACATCGGCTGGGAAACTTCTGAAACACACGCCTGGATTGGCAAGTCCGGGCTTGATCCGCGCGTCCTTGAGGCGATGCGGCAGGTGCCGCGCCATGCTTTCGTTCCGCAAGGGCTTGAGGCATGCGCCTATGATAATGGTCCGCTGTCGATTGGCAGTGGGCAGACCATTTCGCAGCCTTTTATCGTGGCGCTGATGAGCGACCTGCTGGCAGCCCGGCCGCATCACGTCGTGCTCGAAGTCGGCTGCGGTTCTGGTTACCAGAGCGCGGTGCTGTCGCGCTTGGTGAAGTGGGTGTATTCAGTGGAAATCGTACCCGAACTGGCGCAGGCGGCGCAGGAACGCCTGTCGCGCCTGGGCTATGGCAATGTGACGGTGCGGCAGGGCGATGGCTATCAGGGTTGGGCGGAACATGCGCCTTTCGACGGCATTATCGTGACGGCTGCCGCGCCCGAAATTCCGCCTCCCCTGGTTGAACAACTCAAACCCGGCGGCCGCATGGTGATTCCGGTGGGCTTGCCCTATAGGCGCCAGGACCTCTTGCTGCTGGAAAAAGACAGGGACGGCGTAGTGACAACCCGAAACATACTGCCGGTGACCTTCGTGCCGCTGACCGGCGATCATGGAGCAATGGATGAGTAAAGCGTTTACCAAGGAAAGCGAGGACGACGAAGACCTCGACGATCTGCCCAAGCTGCCGCAAGGGGTGAAAAACTACATCACGCCCGGCGGCTACCGGAGCCTGATGGACGAATTCGACCAGCTATGGAAAACGGAGCGCCCGGAACTGGTCAAGACCATTACCTGGGCCGCCTCCAACGGCGACCGTTCGGAAAACGGCGATTACATCTACGGCAAGAAACGCCTGCGCGAAATCGACCGCCGCATCCGTTTTCTTTCCAAACGGCTGGAGCATTCTGAAGTAATCGACCCCGCACAGCGCGGGGATTGCGACCAGGTGTTCTTCGGCGCGACGGTCACGGTGAGCAATCAGGCCGGCGAAGAAAAAACCTACAGCATCGTCGGTCTGGACGAAGTGGATGTGGGGCGGGGCCGCATCAGCTGGGTTTCACCTCTGGCGAGTGCGCTGATCAAGGCGCGGGAAGGCGATGTGGTGACGCTGCGCACGCCGGGCGGGGTGGAGGAGCTGGACGTGGTGGAAATTCGCTATGTTGCGCTGGATGGCTGAGAACGTCGCGGTTTGAGGCGGTTCCCAGTCTCTAACCCCTCCCGTCCTCCCCTTGCCAGGGGAGGGGCCGGAAGTGGAGAGTCTCTCCACCTTTACATTGTCAGAAGGCGCCTGTAGCGGTGAGGGGCGCGCGGGTCCTCCCCCTGACAAGGGGGAGTCAGAGGGGGTTTGAAGCGGCATCAGTTGCGAGGGACGAGGGTAGTGCCTCGCCCAATCTGACCTCGCAGGGGAAATAACGCAGGCTGTTCGAGCCCGCCACCGGGTCGAAATATTCTCCGTCGATCAGGCGGTTGGCATCTCCCGCCCCATCTGCGTATTGCCACCAGCCGTACTGGGCGCACACCACTTCCAGGTCAAGATGTTTGTCCAGCCGGGCGCGGGCGCGCATCCGGGCGGTTGCCGTCGCCACTTCGATCCAGTCGCCTTCGCGGATACCGCGCGCTGCCGCCGTCTCCGGATGAATTTCCAGCAGCGGTTCGGGCATGCGGCGCCGCAGCGAGGGCTGGTTGCGCTGCTGGCTGTGGCAATACTGCGGCCATTTGGCTGTGCTCAGGGTAAGGGGAAAATCTGCGCCGCGCGGCACGCACGGTGCGACGAAATCGGGCAGAGGGTCCTCCCCGGCGGCACGCAGCCGCTCGCTGTGGAATTCGACCCGCCCGCTGGGTGTGGCGAAGCCGTTTTCCAGGTATTTCCGGTAGCGGGTTTCCAGCGGCAGTGTGACGCCCCGCCGCTCGGCGCGCAGACGCTTGGCCGTGATGCCGGCCGGTGCCAGCACATGCTCCAGTCCCTTGCCGGGGTCGCCTTCGAAAAACTGGCCGACGAATCCAAGACGTTTGGCCAGCTCGAACACGATCCAGGTATCGGAGCGGCTTTCTCCCCGGGGTGGCACGAAGGCGGGGCGCAACTGCACGTGCGCCTCGGCTGCGGCGCTGACCTGGAAGCCCGCCTGTAGCCCTTCTCGCTCCCATGCGGTGCAGACCGGCAGAAGCAGGTCTGCATGGCGTGCGGTGGGCGTCTCGAAAAGCTCGGCCAGAGCAAAGAAATCAAGTTTCTCAAGCGCCTCTTCCGCCAGGCGGGTGTCCGGCTTGGAGAGCAGGAAGTTGCTGCCGAAGGAGATGAAGCAGGAAACCGGGTATGGCTGCTCCCCGGCGATGGCGCGGAACAGGTCGCGCGTCGTCACCCAGCCTTTCTGCGGCGGGCCGTTGGGGCGCTGGCCGAGGCCGAGCGTCAATGCGCGGTCCTCCGGTTTGACCCATTCGAAGCCCGCGACATCGGCAACCGGCGGTTTGCTGAACCAGACATTGCCGCCGGGCGCATCGATGCAGCCGGTCAGGGCATACAAAGCGGCGATGGCGCGCCCGCTCTGGGTGGCGTTGGTATGCTGACAGGTGCCGGTCCAGGTGAAGAAGGACAGGGGCAGGTGATCTGAAATGAGACGTGCCGCTTCACTCACCTGGTCTGCCGGAATGCCGGTCACTTCGGCCACTCTTTCAGGCGGCCAGGCCCGGCAGCGCCCGGCCAGACGCTCGAATACCGGGCGGCAGAGCACCGGGCCGCGCATGGTCTGCACAGTGTAGCTTCCCTCCAGCGCCAGTGCGGCTTCGCCTTGGACATTGGGCGGGCGTGGTGAGCAGGCCACAGCGCGATCCGCAGCAAGATCCCAGACGACGAAACAGTTCGGGTCGCCATCAGCCGCCAGGTCGGCGGCGGTCAGCGGCTGCCCGGTTTCCTCCGCGATCAGAAAGGGCGCATCGCTCCAGTGCATGACAAAATCGCGGTCGAACCGGCCGCTTTCCAGCAATGCGTTGGCGAGGCCCATGGCCAGCGCACCGTCGCTCCCCGGCCTGGGCCGCAGCCACAGGTCGGCAGCGCCTGCCAGTCCGGCGCGGCGCGGGTCTACCACGATCAATCTGGCGCCGCGCTTCTGCGCTTCCCGCACCGCCGTGGCCTGCGAGAGCCAGGAAGTGGCCGGATTGAAACCCCACAGCAGAATGCAGCCGGTGTGCTCGTAATCGGGCATGCCGATGCCCGCGCCGAAGGTGTAGGCCGGGGCAAAATCCTTGTGCCAGTTGCAGTTCTCGGTGGCGAATACCAGGTTGGGGCTTTTGCAGGCATGGGCGAGACGGTGAATCCAGGCGAAGCTGTCGGCAACCGCCGTTCCGCTCGGCGTAGCCACGCCGAAAGCCAGTCCCTCGTTGCCATGCCGGGCGATGGCGGCGTGTACCTTGCCGGCAATCAGGTCGAGCGCTTCATCCCATGAAATCCGCTCCCAGCCTGGGTCGGCCGAGCCTTTGGGGCGGGTGCGGCGCAGCGGGTGGAGAATGCGCTCCGGATTGTAGACGGCCTCCGGCGCAGCCTTGGCCTTGATGCACAAGGCTTGTCCGGTGGGATGTAGCGGATCGGCATCGACCCGGGTAAGGACGCCATCCTCAACCGTACCTGTGCAGCCACAACGGGAAATGCACAGAGCGCAGTATCCGGGTAGCTGTTCGGTGGTCATGGCTTTTCAGTCCTCAGAGATGATGGGCCGGTTTCAGCGTGATTTGTTTTGCGCAGGTTTGCTGCATATGCTCAGCGCCACTCCTGCAAGGAAAAGCCGAAGCCGACGGTGGTCTGGCGATGATTGTAGTCAATCAGGCTTTCTCCGTAGCCGCTGAAAGCTTGCACGTACCCCTTGAGCGTATGCGAAATCGGAAAGCTCCAGCTGAGTTGCAACGCGCCATGGCCAGTGTTGAGGCTGTAGCGCCCCAGCGCCGAATAGGTGTTCTCGCCGCTCCGGTAGTTAAGCAGCACATCGCCATTGCCCATAAAACGGGTGATGTCAGGATTGTCGTCTTTCTCGCTGTGCTCTGGCAGGCGCAGCCAGGGACGCAGGAACAGGGTCAGGTTGTCACGTTCGAGACCGAACTGGGCATAGACCCGGTTCCAGCTGCGCGAAAGCGGCAACCCGCGCCCATTCGATTGGTGCACCAGTCCCAGGTTCAACATGCGCCAGCGCATTCCAGACAGATCGGTGTCCGTGCGCAGGGAAAAAATCAGCTCGGGCTCGTAATTGGTTTCGCGGAATGGAGAAGAGACTTCCGGATTGTAGAGTAGCCAGTGTGATTGCTGCGTATAGGCAAACCACAGGTCGCCATTGTCGCCAAGAGCGTCTTCCCATAGCTTGGTTTTGAAACTCAGTTGATATTTTACGTCGGTGTTGCCTACCGGTATGGGCGAAGAAGCGGAATGATCCGGTGCGGGTGAGGCCGGCGACTGATTGGGAGCGTTGCTGTGGTGAAACGGCATGATATAGACCGGCTTGTATTCGCGAAAACGGAATGTCCCCTTTTTGGTCCCTTCATCCAGTTCCCAGCGCCTGCCAAGGAATGAATCCGCCACGGCTGTGGTATCTGGCAACTGCCCGGCAATCGGCTGGGCAGGCTCGGCGGGAGGCGGCTTAAGGGCCTGTGACGCGATCTGGTCGTAGCAGGCAAGACGTTCTGCATCCGGAACGATGGCGGTGCATTTTTCGTAATCCGCAGCGGCGGCCATTAGCGGCAACATGCATGAAAAGAACATCAGGCTGCGTGCACGTTTCATTGCAAACCCCCTCGGTTCGATGCATGGAAATCTGCGCGGGCCAGTATTGATGCGGAAAAGAGATTTTCTGAATGCGCTATATCGTGCATTGCGTTCTGACAATGTGTGGAGAGTGCTAATTTTCGCATAAGACTGTTGAAAACGGTGAATGTTGGGCATATATCATGCTTGTATAAAGTGGGTAAGAAAATGAATATGCAGACTCAACTTTTTACGTTTCATGGCGTTAAGGAGTTATAGGCAGTACAACCCGAAGGGAGGTATACCATGATCAGCATAATGGATATGACAACCGGCCAGTGGGAGAGCGACTACTCAGCCCCTGATGCCCAGTGTATGACGGGTGTTCTCACGGCGCCTCTGGATGTATATCAGGAAAATCCACCATTGCATGCCGTTCTTAGTGAATATTCAGCAGCACGTCCGCTTTGCGCCAGTATGCCCGTAGAAGTGGCAACACAGGACCTGGATGGTTTTATTGCTCATATGGACGGCTATGTTCCTGCCCTCTGAATGTGCTTTTTCTTGCGAAGTGCGGAACGCCTCGGCGGGTTAAGGACAATGGGGATGAAAATCCCCCGCAAGGTTGGAAATGAAAAGGGCCTGCATTTCTGCAGGCCCTTTGTTTTCTGGTGCGCCGGAAGGGATTCGAACCCCTGACCCCTTGGTTCGTAGCCAAGTACTCTATCCAGCTGAGCTACCGGCGCATTTTGAAGACGCAAATTATATGTAAATCTCGCGCCCTCTGCAAGCGAAAGCTACGACAAGGCTTGCTGAATCCGATCCAGTGCTTTTTCCAGATTGCTCATCGAGGTGGCGAAGGAGATGCGGAAATAGCCTTCAGCCCCGAATGCCGAGCCGGGAACCACGGCTACGCCCTTTTCCAGCAGGTATTCAGATAGTGCCATGTCACTGGTTTCCTTGATCAGGCCGCGCTGGTGCAGGTCGGCGATGGCTTCGCGTGCATCGGGGAAGGCGTAAAAGGCACCGCCGGCCTTGATGCATTTCAGGCCTTTCATTTCGTTGAAGCGCCGCACCACGAATTCATGGCGTTCGCGGAAGGCCTTGACCATGGGGGTGATGCATTCCTGATCGCCGTCCAGCGCTTCCTGTGCGGCCACCTGGGAGATGGAGGTCGCATTCGAGGTGGATTGTGATTGCAGGATTTCCATCGCCTTGATGATTTTTTCCGGGCCGGCGGCGTAGCCGATGCGCCAGCCGGTCATGGAGTAGGCTTTGGAGACGCCGTTCAGCACGATGCAGCGGTCTTTCAGTTCCGGAGCGGCGTTAAGGATGTTGACGAATTTCTCGCCCGAGAGGTTGACGTGTTCGTACATGTCATCCGTGGCGACCAGCACGTGGGGGTGCTTTTTCAGCACCGCACCCAGGGCTTGCAGTTCGGCCAGGGTGTAGACCGCGCCGGTCGGGTTGGACGGGCTGTTGATCATGAACAGCCTGGTCTTCGGGGTGATGGCCGCTTCCAGTTGCGCCGGGGTGATTTTGAAGCCCTGCTCGATGCCGCAGTTGACGATCACCGGCTTGCCTTCGGCCACCAGCGCGATGTCGGCATAGGAAACCCAGTAGGGCGCCGGAATGATGACCTCGTCGCCGGGGTTAATGACGGCCAGCACCAGGTTGAAGATGGTCTGCTTGCCGCCCACGCCGACGATGACTTCCTTTGCCGTGTAGTCAAAGCCGTTGTCGCGCTTGAATTTGGCGATGATGGCGTTTTTCAGGCCGGGAATGCCGCCTACCGGGGTGTATTTGGTGAAGCCATCGTCGATGGCTTTCTTGGCGGCATTCTTGATGTTTTGCGGGGTGTCGAAATCAGGCTCGCCTGCGCCCAGGCCGATGATGTCTTTTCCCTCGGCTTTCAGCTTGGCTGCGCGGGCCGTGACGGCGAGGGTGGGGGATTCCTTGATGGCTTGAACGCGCTGTGACAGTTCCAAAGTTCTATCCTTGAGTGGGCGGGTCGGGTATTGGCCCGCATGGTACAATTCTGGGGTTTAATTAAGCTATCAAATTCTACCTGTGATCGTCACTTTCCCCAATAGTCCGTACAAACTTCACCAGCCTTTCGAGCCTTCCGGCGACCAGCCGACGGCGATTGCCCAGTTAGTGGAGGGGCTGGAGGATGGACTGTCGTTCCAGACCCTGCTCGGGGTGACTGGTTCCGGCAAGACTTTCACCATGGCCAACGTGATCGCGCGCCTGGGGCGCCCGGCACTTATTCTGGCGCATAACAAGACACTGGCAGCGCAGCTTTACTCCGAGATGCGCGAGTTTTTTCCCGAGAATGCGGTGGAGTATTTCGTTTCCTACTACGATTACTACCAGCCCGAAGCCTATGTGCCGTCGCGCGACCTGTTCATCGAGAAGGATTCGGCGATCAACGAGCATATCGAACAGATGCGCCTGTCCGCCACCAAATCTCTGCTGGAGCGGGAAGACAGCATTATCGTCTCCTCGGTATCGTGCATCTACGGTATCGGCGACCCGGTGGATTACCACGGCATGATCCTGCACCTGCGCCAGGGCGAGAAAATCGGCCAGCGCGAGGCCATCAAGCGCCTGACCGAAATGCAGTATGACCGCAACGATGTCGAATTCAGCCGCGGCACGTTCCGGGTGCGCGGCGACGTGCTGGATATTTTTCCGGCGGAGAGCGCCGAACTGGCGATCCGCGTATCGCTGTTCGACGACGAGGTGGAAAGCCTGTCGCTGTTCGATCCGCTGACCGGGCATGTCCAGCAGAAGGTGCCGCGTTTTACCGTTTATCCTTCCAGTCACTATGTCACGCCGCGCTCCACCGTGTTGCGGGCGGTCGACACGATCCGTCTGGAATTGCGCGAGCGGCTCGAATTTTTTCATAAGAACAACAAGCTGGTGGAGGCGCAGCGCATCGAGCAGCGCACCCGTTTCGACCTCGAATTGCTGAATGAAATCGGTTTCTGCAAGGGCATCGAGAACTACTCGCGCCATCTTTCCGGGCGCAATCCGGGCGATCCGCCGCCGACCCTGATCGATTACCTGCCGCCCAATGCGCTGATGTTCATCGACGAGAGCCACGTCACCATTACCCAGGTGGGCGGGATGTACAAGGGCGACCGGGCGCGCAAGGAAAACCTGGTGGATTACGGATTCCGCCTGCCTTCAGCGCTGGACAACCGGCCGCTGCGCTTCGATGAATTCGAAAAAGTGATGCGCCAGACCATTTTCGTTTCCGCCACGCCGGCTGTATACGAAGCCGAGCATGCGGCCCAGGTGGTGGAGCAGGTGGTGCGCCCCACCGGCCTGCTGGATCCGGTGCTGGAAGTGCGCCCCGCGACCACCCAGGTCGACGATCTGCTGCCAACCATCAAGGAAAAAGTGGTGCTGGGCGAGCGGGTGCTGGTGACGACGCTGACCAAGCGCATGTCGGAGGATCTGACCGATTACTTGTCCGATCATGGCGTCAAGGTGCGCTACCTGCACTCCGACATCGATACCGTGGAACGGGTGGAGATCATCCGCGACCTGCGTCTGGGGCTATTTGACGTGCTGGTCGGCATCAACCTGCTACGCGAGGGGCTGGATATCCCGGAAGTCTCGCTGGTGGCGATTCTCGATGCCGACAAGGAAGGTTTTCTGCGCTCGGAGCGTTCGCTGATCCAGACCATAGGACGGGCGGCGCGCCATATCAACGGCAGAGCGATTCTGTATGCCGACAAAATCACCAACTCGATGCGCCGCGCCATCGACGAGACCGAGCGGCGCCGTGCCAAGCAGATTGTCTACAACGAGGCGCACGGCATTACGCCCAAGGGCGTGTCCAAGCGCATCAAGGACATCATCGACGGCGTGTTCGATCTCGAAACTGCGCAGAAAGAGCTCAAGGTGGCGCAGGATCTGGCTCACTATCAGCATCTGGATCAAAAAGTACTGACCAGGGAAATCAAGCAGATCGAAAAGGAAATGCTGGCCTGCGCCAGGAACCTTGAATTTGAGCGTGCGGCCGAGCTGCGCGACAAACTGAATGAACTCAAGGCCTTGTTGTTCAAGAGTTAGGTCAACTTGCCAGAAACCGAATTGAACCGCAAAGGCGCGAAAACGCAGAGGAAAAACAAGTTTTTGCGAGATTCCTCGCCTCACTTCCAGGGGTAAATGCTTGTAGTTTTTTCCCTGATTCTCTTTGCGCCTTCGCGTCTTTGCGGTTAATGCGTTTTGATTTTAAAGTTCATGAAGCCTTGCTATCGGCTTATTCAAACAGCATGGTGACCTCATGCGTATCCCCATGCCGTGCGATGGTGATGTTGTCACAGGCCTGCTTGGCCAGATTGATCATGTTGGCGTTATAGGTCTGGATTTCCGCATTGAATCCGCGCAAGCCCCTGGCCTTGGCATGTTCCATCAGTCTTAACTGCAAGGCCTTGCCTATCCCCACGCCCTGCCATTCGGGTGTCACCATGTAGGCGACTTCGGCCATGTTGGTCGAGGCGTTGACGAAATAGCAGGCGCTGCCGATCAGTATCTCGTTATCCCCTGACCCCGAGACCACCAGGAAGGCAACGTCGCTGTCCTGATCCGCATTGCACAGGCGCTGGGCTTCGTTGTCGGAAAGGCGATTCAGGCGCCAGAACATGCGCGTGTAGCGGTCCTCCTTGATCATGCGCAGAAAGAAGTCTTGCAGGGCGGGTGCATCGCTCTTGCGGGTGGGGCGGATGAGTACGGTTTTCTGGCTTCTCAGAACCAGGCGCCGTTCTTCTTCAAGGGGGTATTCCTCAGGATTTTTCAGGGACTGCTCTGGGCCGATATAGCCCAGTTTTTTTGCCTCATCCAGCAGCCAGGGCCGGAAATCGGGATGGGCGATCTGGATCAGGGCCAGCGTGCGTTCGCGTATGGTTTTGCCGAACAGGTAGGCGATGCCATATTCCGTGATCACATAATGCACATCCGAACGTGCGATGGTGACGCCTTCGCCACCGAGCAGGAGAGGGCGGATGCGCGAGGTTTTTCCTTTATCGGTCGTGGATTGCAGGCAGATGATGGGTTTGCCGCCCGGCGACTGGGCTGCGCCACGGATAAACTCGGGCTGGGTCGCTACTCCGCCGCAGAACTGGCCGTCGAATTGATCACTGCAAACCTGCCCGGTCAAGTCTATCGAGCAGGCCTGGCTGACCGAAACCATCTTGTGCTGTTGCGAAATCACGTGAATATCGCTCACCCTTTCGATGGCCTGAATGGAAAAGAACGGGTTACGGTCGATCAGGTTGTACAGCTTGCGTGTTCCCATGCAGTAGCTGGCGACGATCATGCTTTTGTACTGGCTTTTTTTCTGGCCATTGATCACCCCTTTTTCCAGCAGCGGTACGACGGCATCCGTGATGAGGTCTGAATGAATGCCCAGATCGCGGCGGTCCATGAGGTATTTAAGCGATTCCTGCGGCAGGCGCCCGAGGCCGATCTGCAGGGTGGAGCGGTCCTCGATGATGCTGGCGATATTGCGTGCAATCTGTTCGACTACTTCATCCGCTGGTACGACAGGAGATTCGGCCACCGGCGTGTCGTTCCAGACCATGGCGTTGAAACGGCTGACGTGGACCAGGCTGTCGCCCAGTGTGCGCGGCATATTGGGATTAATCTCGGCGATGATAAGCCGGGCATGCTGCACCATGGATGCCGTGACATCCACAGAAACGCCCAGGCTGGCGTAGCCGAATTCATCCGGCGGCGACACCTGGACCAGTGCGACATCCATCGGGATGCGCCCATTCTCGATCAGTCCCGGCACCTGGGACAGCGAAACGGGAATATATTCGGCCTGCAAGCTTGCCACGGCGGCACGTTCATCGGAGCCGACATGAAAACATTTGTGCCGGTAACGGGTATTCGCCTTGTCGCCCTGATGCGGAATGGCACCGTAATTGAAGAAGTGCAGCAATGTGACGTCAGGAGGCGGGCTGGCCAGATTTTCCAGCGCTTCCGCCAGCAGGCGTGGCGTGGCGCAGGCGCTGCCAAGATAAACCTGGTGGCCGGGCTGAACCAGACTGACAGCTTCAGCAGCGGATATGAGGCGGGACTGGTACTCCGCCAGCGAAGGATGGAGCGCAATAATTTCCTGATTGGTCATGATGGATACCCCCAGCGATTCACTTTAGCAGTGCCACAGGAATGTTCCGGCAGAAGCCAGAGGGATATAATTCAAACATCCCGATCCTGATTTCCCTTTCACGGTATCAAACAATAATCGAAAGGACTTGAAATGCCAAACGATCCCGTAGCCTCCATCCGAACCCTGGCGCTCGTCGGCCATGGTGCCAGCGGCAAGACGACGCTGGCCGAGTCCCTGCTGTTTCAGGCCGGGGCGATTACCAGCCGGGGCAGTGTCGAAAAGGGCAACACCGTCTGCGATTTCGATGCGCTGGAAAAAAACTGTGCGCATTCGCTCAATGCTGCCGTGGTGAATTTTCCCCATCAGGGTCAGCATGTTTACCTCATCGATACTCCCGGCTATCCGGATTTTTCCGGCCAGGCCATCAGTGCGCTGGCAGCGGTGGATACCGCCGTGGTGGTGATCAATGCCCAGGCGGGGATCGAGCTTGCCACGCGCCGCATGATGAAAGCGGCCGCGGCGCGCGGACTGTGCCGCATGATCGTGGTCAACAGGATCGATGCCGATCATCTCGATCTGCCAGGCTTGCTGGCAGAGATTCAGGAAACTTTCGGCAAGGCGTGTTTGCCCATCAATCTCCCGGCGCATGGGCGGAAAGATGTGGTGGATTGTTTCTTCAACCCCGATGGCGACGCCGATTTTTCCTCGGTCAAGGCGGCGCACACTGCCCTGATCGATCAGGTGGTCGAAGTGGACGAGGAGCTGATGGCGATCTATCTGGAGCAGGGCGAGGAATTGAGCCCGGAGCAGCTGCATGCGCCGTTTGAAAGGGCATTACGCGAAGGGCATCTCGTGCCGGTGTGCTTCACCGCAGCTAAAAACGGCACAGGCGTAGCCGAGCTGCTGGATGTGATTGCCAGGCTCGCGCCCAACCCGGCCGAGGGCAATGCGCCGCCTTTCCTCAAGGGAGAAGGCGCTGACGCACTTGAATTCCATGCCGAACCGGATGCCGGCAAGCATGTCCTGGCGCATGTCTTCAAGGTCATCATTGATCCCTATGTGGGCAAGATGGGGGTGTTCCGTGTCCATCAGGGAACCATCAGGCGCGATGCGCAACTCTTCATCGGCGATGGCAAGCGTCCATTCAAGGCCGGGCACCTGTATCTGCTGCAGGGCAAGGAATATGTCGAGACCGATACCTTGTTTCCGGGCGATATCGGTGCTGTGGCCAAGGTGGAAGAAATCGAGTTTGACGCGGTGCTGCATGATTCGCATGACGAAGACCACATTCACCTCCGGCCGCTCGAGTTTCCACAGCCGATGCATGGTCTGGCCGTCGAAACCCGGCGCAAGGGAGACGAGCAGCGTCTGTTCGAGATCCTGCACAAGCTGGAAATGGAAGATCCCACTTTCAAGGTAGAACGTCATCCCTCCACCAATGAAACCGTGATTCGCGGCCTGGGCGAATTACATCTGCGCGCCAAGCTGGACAAGATGGCGCAAGTCTACAAGCTGGAAGTGGACACCCGGCCGCCGCGCATTCCCTACCGTGAAACCATCTCCAGCAACGCCGAAGGGCACTACCGCCACAAGAAACAGAGCGGCGGGGCGGGGCAGTTCGGCGAAGTCTTCCTGCGCATCGAAGTGCTGCCACGCGGGGCCGGCTATGAATTCGTGGATGCGGTCAAAGGCGGCACCATTCCCGGCGTATTCATGCCGGCGGTGGAGAAGGGCGTGAAGCAGGCACTGGATAGCGGCGTGATCGCCGGTTATCCGGTGCAGGATATCCGCGTCGTGGTCTACGACGGCAAGCACCACCCGGTGGATTCCAAGGAAGTGGCCTTCGTCGCGGCAGGGCGCAAGGCGGTGATCGAGGCCGTCAAGGCGGCCAGACCCATCCTGCTGGAGCCGATCGTCAACATCGAGATCGTGTGTCCGGAATCGTCCATAGGCGACCTTGCCGGAGATCTTTCCGGCAAACGCGGCCATGTCACTGGCACGCAGCCGCGCAGCAGCGGCACCACAGCCATTTCCGGAGAAGTCCCCCTGGCCGAACTCAACGACTACCAGTCACGGCTGCGCTCGCTGACCAGTGGACAAGGCGCCTACTCGCTGGAATTCAGCCGCTATGCCGCAGTGCCGCCAGCGGTGCAGCAGGCCCTGATGTCGCAGTTCAATGCACAGGAAGAGGATGATTAGAAAGTACGCGGCGGGGATGCGGGCGGTTCTGCTGCGCAGGGGGTAGGCTGGTATAATTCACGGCTTCTGGCGCGTACTGACTGCGCCAATCCAGAATGAGTCGATCCATGAAAAATTCCAGCCCCAAAGTGGGCTTTGTTTCCCTCGGCTGCCCCAAGGCGCTGGTGGACTCGGAGCAAATCCTCACCCAGTTGCGCGCCGAAGGCTACGATATTTCACCCAGCTACGAGTCCGCTGATCTGGTGGTGATCAATACCTGCGGCTTTATCGATGCGGCGGTGGAGGAGTCGCTCGATGCCATCGGCGAGGCGCTGGCGGAGAACGGCAAGGTGATCGTTACCGGCTGCCTCGGCGCGCGGCCCGAAGTGATCATGGAGAAGCACCCGCGCGTGCTGGCGGTGACCGGCCCGCATGCCTTGCAGGAGGTGATGAGTGCGGTGCATGAACACCTGCCGCAGCCGCACGATCCTTTCATGAGCCTGATCCCGGAACAGGGCATCAAGCTCACGCCCAAGCACTATGCCTATCTGAAAATCTCCGAAGGCTGCAACCATCGCTGCACTTTCTGCATCATTCCCTCCTTTCGCGGCGACCTGGTGAGCCGTCCGGTGAGCGAGGTGATGCGTGAGGCGGAAAACCTGGTCAAGGCGGGGGTGAAGGAACTGCTGGTGATCTCGCAGGACACCAGCGCCTACGGGCTGGACCTGAAATACCGCGCCGAATTCTGGCAGAGCAAGCTGCTGAAAACCCGCATGACCGAACTGGCGGGCGCGCTCGGCGATCTCGGCGCCTGGGTGCGGCTGCACTACGTCTATCCCTATCCGCATGTGGACGAAGTGATCCCGCTCATGGCGGAAGGCAAAATCCTGCCCTATCTTGACATCCCGCTGCAGCACGCCAGCCCGAGCGTGCTCAAGGCCATGAAGCGGCCCGGTAATCAGGACAGCAATCTGGCGCGCATCAAGAAATGGCGTGAAATCTGCCCCGACCTCACGCTGCGCAGCACCTTCATCACCGGCTTTCCCGGCGAGACCGAAGACGATTTCCAGCAACTGCTGGATTTTATCGGCGAAGCGCGGCTCGACCGGGTCGGCTGTTTTACCTATTCGCCGGTGGAAGGCGCGGCGGCCAATGCCTTGCCTAACCCCGTTCCGGAAGAGGTCAAGCTGGAGCGTCAGGCGCGCCTGATGGAGCTGCAGGCGCAAATCAGCACCGAGCGTCTGGCCAGCAAGATCGGCAAGACCCTGACCGTGCTGGTGGACGAAGTGGATGACGAAGGCGTGGCCGCCCGCAGCATGGCGGATGCGCCCGAGATCGACGGCCTGGTTTACGTGGAAGGAAGTGAAGGATTGAAGCCGGGTGATTTCATCCAGGTTTTAATCGAGGATGCTGACGAGCATGACCTGTGGGGAGCGCGGGTGCAGGGGTGAGGGATTCGCAACTGAAAATTATCCCTGGAACAAGCATTTGAACCGCAAAGTCACAAAGACGCAGAGGAAAACAAGGCTTGGCAGGATGCTCCTGTTTGCTCATCGGGTGAATGCCCGAACGCTTTCATGGCCTTGATTTCTTCGCGCCTCCGCGACTTTGCGGTTAATGAACCGCTTTTTTAGCGCTGCGCCAGCAGGCCCAGGATATTGCGCGCCAGCACGGCGTCGATTTCCATCATCGCCCACATGGCGTCGGGGTTGATCGCCATCACGACCGCTTCTTCCGTAGCCACGACCGGGGCGGACAGGGTGCTTTCGCCCAGCACCGAAATTTCACCGATGGTCTGCCTGGGCTCGAAAGCCATGATGCGGGGGGCTTCCGCTGTTCCCAGGTCGGCTTGCAGACGGCCATTCAGGACCAGATAGGTCTCGTTGTTCTTTTCTCCGGCAGCCAGCAGGGCTTCGCCCGCCTTCAGCTCATATACTGTGCAGGCATCCAGCAAGTCTTCCATGGCGCCGAGATCGACATCCTTGAAAAGCGGTGTTGTGGAGAGCGGGTTGCTGGATTCGGCCTTTTTGCGCGAATCTTTCAGGCTGCCCACACTGATCGGAATCACCTTGGCGGAAGGTTTTTCGCCCGGGTAGAAAGGGCGGTCGCCCATGGCCTGGCCGAAAGCTTCGAGCAGTTCTTTCTCGCGCGTGGAAATCATGCCGAAAATATCGCGGATATCCTCGATGGTACGGTCGGTGAGCGGGTTTTCCATGCCGTCCTGCGGTGTGACGTCCTTGACGACACTGGCCAGAACCTTGCGCATGACGCGCAGGATGCGTTGTTCGGGAGAGAATTGTTCAGCGGTCATAATGGTGTCCTGGTTCAATACTGAATTCTGAAATAAAGCCTTAATCCTGACAGATCTTGTCGGGATTGTCCATGAGCTGGCGTGCCAGTTTTTGCAGTGCAGTGCTGGCCGTAGCTGGGTGTTCCGTGTCAAGCGTCCAGGTAGCGGCCGCCTCCTCGTGCGTCAGTCCTTCGCTGTCGCGCAATTGCAGTTCCAGTACCTGCAGGGTCGCTTCTGAAGCATCCCTTCCTGACACCTGCCTTTCTGTGATGCGCTGGCGCAAGGTGGCTGCATCGGCCTGCAGGTGGAGGATAACGAAGGGTACCCGCAGCGTGCTTGCCAGACTCCGGAACACCTTGCGCTCGGCCAGTTTCAGGAAGGCTGCGTCGACGATCACCGGATACCCCGCCTGGAGGATTTTACGCGCCACCTGCTCCAGATGCCGGTATGTGCTGAGGCGGGCGTCTGCATTATAAATGCCGCTATTCAAACCGGACTGGCTGGATTCCCGTGGAGTCAGGCCAAATAGCCGCTTGCGTTCCACATCCGATCGCAGGCGGATGGCGTTGCTCTGCTCCAGCAGCGTCTGGCTAAGGGTGGTTTTCCCGGATCCGGAAAGTCCGTGGGTGATGAGCAGCCATGGGCGGCGTGGCTGAGTGAAACGGGTGGCAAGTTTCAGATACCCGGCCATCGAGTTCCAGGCCGCCTGCGCCTGTTCCGGCTGCAGACGGGGCTGGCTGGCGCGAATACCGGCTACCTTGGCGCGCACCATGGCGCGGTAAACCAGGTAGTAGTTGAGCACGGCCAGGCCGTCAAAATCACCGGTCTGTTCCAGGTAAGTGTTGAGGAAACGCTGTGCCAGATCGGGACGTCCGCGGTCGTGCAGGTCCATGATTACGAAGGCGGCATCGCTCATGACATCGATCCAGCGCAGCCCGGGATTGAATTCGATGCAGTCAAACAGCGTCACTGCGCCATTGATCCAGGCCATGTTGCCAAGATGAAGGTCGCCGTGGCATTCGCGGATGTAGTTGTTCTCCTTGCGGTCTGACAGATCTTTCTGCAGCCGCACGAATTCCGCCTTGCTCCAGTTTTCCAGTGCAGCCAGCATTTCCAGTTCCGGCCGTCCGGCTGCCAGTTCGGCGATCTGCCGGAAATTTTCCAGCACCGGGTATTGCACTGCTTCGGGTGTGCCGAACCCGGCGGGCGCCGGGCTGGCGGCGATCCTGGTATGAAAAAGCGCAACTTCACGTGCCATTTCATCCACTTGGAAAGCGCCGAGCTGCCCGTTTTCCAGCATCTGGTCGTACAGGTCCTGCTGTGGGAACTGGCGCATTTTGACGGCGTATTCGACAGGCATGCCGCTGCCATTAAGCACAGGTTGCTGCCGTGTGCCGCAGATGGGAACGACATCCAGATACAACTGAGGAGCGAAACGGCGGTTGAGGCGCAGCTCTTCCTCACAGTAGAAGCGGCGTTTCTCCAGCGAGCTGAAGTCGAGAAAGCCGAAATTGACGGGTTTCTTGATCTTGTAGGCGTAGCTGCCGGTAAGCAGAATCCATGAGATGTGCGTTTCGATCAGCTCGACAGCCGTAACCGGATAGTCGTAGCATGCCGGATCGAGGAGTGCCTTGATGAGAGTGGGCTGGCTAGGTTCTGGCATGTGTTATTGCAGCGCGCTTTTTAACCCCTCCCGGCCTCCCCTTGTCAGGGGAGGAGCAGACCGGGAAGATGCGCACCACTCCCCTGACAAAAAGGGCGAAGATGCAAACCTCCCCCCTGAAGCGGGGTAAGCAGGCAATCCGCGTAGCGGATGCTCGCACAAGGGGGGGCTGGGGGGGTTAAGGTCGGGAAAAAATACATGGCATGGGTTACGGCAAGTACCCCGGAATCTTGCTGACATCCACCGCGTCAATCTGGTAGTCATCAAGAAAATCCTGGGCGTACTGCAGATAGACCTGATCGCGGATGAAAATGTCGAACAGGTCGGGGTCTACGTGCAGGTCCAGCTTCATGCGGCCGAGGATGGTCAGGGCATCGCTCAGTTTCTTGCCTTCCTTGTAGGGCCGGTCCTTGGCGGTGAGTGCCTCGAATATGTCGGCAATGGCCATGATGCGCGCCTGCACCGTCATTTCCGAACCCTTCAGGCCTTTTGGATAACCCTTGCCGTCCATGCGTTCATGGTGGGCGCCGGCATACTCCGGCACATTGCGCAGGTGGCTGGGCCAGGGCAGTGCTTCCAGCATGTTGATGGTGGACGTCACATGATGATTGATGGTTTCGCGTTCTTCTGCCGTGAGGGTGCCTTTTTCGATATTCAGGTTCTGGATTTCATTCGCGGACAGAAAATCACTTTCCTGCCCCGCTTCATTGATCCAGCGGTAGGCGCCGATATCCTTTACCCGCTGCTGTAGCGGCGGGGACATGAATTCACCGCCGATATTGGCCTTGCGCAGGAATTCACGGTCACTGTCGAGCTGCGCGATGCGTTCGTGGCAGGCGGATTCGATCTGTGCTGTGTCGCTTGTGCCATTCTGCAATGCGGCCAGCTTCTGTTTCAGCATGTCGATTTCGGTGTCGCGCTTGAGTACTTCGAAACGGGTGTCGATCAGGTGGATCCGGTCAAACAGGGTTTGCAGCTTGCTGGCCTTGTCCACCACATGCACCGGCGTGGTGATCTTGCCGCAGTCGTGCAGCAGGCCGGCAATCTTGAGTTCGTAGCGATCCTTTTCGTTCATCTGGAAACCGGCCAGTGGGCCGCTGGTGGTCTTGCTGGCCGCCTCGGCCAGCAGCATGGTGAGCACCGGCACGCGTTCGCAGTGGCCCCCGGTGTAGGATGATTTTTCGTCGATGGCGATGTTGATGAGTGAGATGAAGGACTCAAACAGGTCTTCCAGCTGGTTGATCAGCGCCCGGTTGGTGAGGGCAATGGCTGCCTGGGATGCGAGCGATTCCAGCAGTTGCTGATCGGAGCTGGAAAAGGGGGTGATTTCGCCGCTTTCCGGGTCGATGGCGTTGATCAGTTGCAGTACCGCGATGATTTTGTCCTCATGGTTTTTCATCGGCACGGTGAGGAAGGATTTGGAATGGTAGCCGTTGGCGCTGTCGAATCTGCGTGTGCCGGAGAAGTCGAATCCCTGCTCGCTGTAAGCGTCTGCAATGTTGATCGTGGTGTCATGCAGCACCGCGTAGGCCACGACGTTACTGTTATTGGGCTGGCCGCTCGGGGCTTGGAGCGGGACCGGTGGAAAAGGGACCGGCTTGCCGGTGGTGCCGCCGAGCGCAATGCCGAGCGACTGGGTACGCACGATCTCGAAGTACAGCGCCTGGTCCTCGCCTACGCTGTAGAGTGTGCCGGCATCGCAGTGCGTGATGCGGATTGCCGCCAGCAGAATGGCTTCCAGCAGGCGGCTGGTATCCTTTTCCCGGGAAAGTGCCACGCCGATGGCATTGAGCTCGTTGAGCCGCTGCAGCAGATGCGCTGAACTTGATTCCTGCATGGCTTTCCCCTTTATTTGATGCAGACCGACCGTACCTGTTTCATGTCTGTCATGCCCTGCAGGACCTTCTCGATGCCATCCTGGCGCAGGGTGCGCATGCCTTCGGACAAGGCGGTTACCGTCATTTCGGCGACGCGGGCGTGTTCCTGGATGTTTTTCTTCACGGCATCGGAGCCGATCAGCAGTTCGTGCAGGCCGAAGCGCCCCTTGTAGCCGGTCTGGTTGCATTTTTCGCAGCCGACCGGCTGGTGTAATTGCAGTTCGCCCTTGTCGTTGCCAAAGCTCTTGATCCAGGACTGGTGCAGATTCTTGCGCGCGGTGGCCGGGTCCTTGGTCCATTCCGGGGTGTTTTGCAGCTCTTCACTGTATTCGGTGAGCAGCGACTCGACCTCCTGTGGCGATGGGGTATAGGGTTTTTTGCAGGCGGAACACAGGCTCTTGCCCAGACGCTGGGCCAGGATGCCGAGCAGGGCGTCGGCAAAGTTGAACGGGTCCATGCCCATGTCGAGCAGGCGCACGATACTTTCCGGCGCGCTGTTGGTATGCAGCGTCGAGAGCACCAGATGGCCGGTGAGCGAGGCCTCGATGCCGGTGGAGACGGTTTCCTTGTCGCGCATCTCGCCCACCATCACCACGTCCGGGTCGGCGCGGAGGAAGGCGCGCATCGCCACGGCGAAGGTGATGCCCGCCTTGGGATTGACCTGGACCTGGCGCAGCCCTTTCTGGGTGATTTCCACCGGGTCTTCCGCAGTCCAGATCTTGGTTTCCGGGGTGTTGATATGGCCCAGCACCGAATGCAGGGTGGTGGTCTTGCCCGAGCCGGTCGGGCCGCACACCAGGAACAGGCCGTAGGGCTTGCTGACAACCTTCTTCAGACGCTCCAGGTTGTGCGGGCTGACGCCCAGTTTGTCGATGGGGATCGGTTCGCCCGCAGCCAGGATGCGCATCACCACATCTTCCAGACCCCCCGATGTGGGAATGGTCGCCACGCGCAGTTCGATGTCCAGCGGGCCGAATTTCTTGAACATGATCTTGCCGTCCTGGGGTTTCCGTTTTTCGGAAATATCCAGGTCGCACATGATTTTCAGACGCGCCAGGAGGGCGGCGCGGTAGCTGGCCGGAACCTCGATGTAGGGGAACAGCGTGCCGTCCTTGCGGAAACGGATGATGGTCTTGTTCTTGCCAGGATAGGGCTCGATGTGGATATCCGAGGCGCCGCTGATTGTAGGCATCCACGATGATCTTGTTGACCAGCTTGACCAGCTCGTTGTCGGCGGCAGCAGAAATTTCATCGCTGCTGGAGCCGCTTTCATCGAGTGTTTCATCGTCCAGATTCGACAGCAAATCGTCAATCGAGCCGAGATTGGCCGAGGCGCCGTAAAACTGGTCCAGTGTCGCGGCAAAGTCGCGCCGTGTGCACACGCGGTAAACCAGTTTGTGCTTGGGGAAGATGTTGCTCACCACGCGCGATCCCATCACCCGGTCCGGTTCCGGGGTCACGATCACCACCCCTTCCGGGGTGTCGTCCACTGGCACCCACAGGCTACCTTCCACATAGTCGCGCTTGAGGTTCTTGAGCAATTCATCAGGCTTGATGCGGTCGGGTTTGAAGGGCTCGTAGGGGACACGATAGAAATCCGCCATGGATTGGCCCAGGTCGGCTGTCTTGATCTGAAATTCGTCCCGCAGGATATCTTCGATATCCCTGTTTTTACGATGCGCAGAGCGCGTGGCCAGTTCGACTTCAGCCGGTGAAAGCATGCCCTGGCCGATCAGAGTGTCGAATTTGGTGCGGATATGCCGGCGTTGTCTGAAGGCGATAGACAGGGTTTTTGCCAGCTCTTGCAGCCCTTCTTCCGCATCAACGGAAAAAGGCTGTCCAGAGATGGTGTTGATCAGCTGGATGACTCCGCCCAGTTCACCGCTGTCAGCGTCGATGACCGGTGCAGCCAGCATCTGTTTGGTGCGGTAGCCGCTCTTGCGGTCGATATCCTTGAGGAAGGTGATGCTGGGATAGTGGGTTTTCAGCTCCTCATCGTCATACACATCCTTGATGTTGACGATGGCCTTGTTGAGCGCCACATAGCCCGCCACGCTTTGCGATGAAATGGGCAGCTTGAAGTCCTTGAACGCCCCCAGGCCGGTTTTGATCTTGGTGACGATGGAGGCCCTGTCTTCACTGACGGAATAAATCGTCAGGCGATCCGCTTCGAACAGAGCGCAGATATCACTGGATAACTGCAGCATGATTTCGTCGATGTTCTGGGTGGCGTGAATCTTGTTGGTGACGACTTGCAGCTTGCGTGAGAAGAGAAGCTGGGAACTGAGTTCAGATGTATTTATTGAGGTCTGGGTATTCACGATAGGTCCCGGTTGTGATCAAAACTCAAACAGTTGGCCGTGCGCCAGCATTCTCGGCGCAGTGCCATGTGCCTTGGCGAGAATTTCGGCCATGATACGTGGCTGGTCGCCCGGTCCCAGGTGGGTAATGTAGGTTTCCACCGGATTCAGCAGCCTGGGCAGCTGTTCGGCCAGCAGCGAGGGGTGGTAATGCCGGGATGCCTGGGCAATGCTGTTTTCTTCATCGGCAAAGGAGGTTTCGATGATCAGGTAGCTCAGATTTTTCACCTGGTTTAGCGCATCCCAGAATCCGGGGCAGTCGATGGTGTCGCCGCTGAAGGCCAGGCTGGCTTCACCACTGTCGAGCAGATAGCCCACTGCCGGAACGGTATGCCGGGCAGGCAGGGCAGTGATTCTGCGTTTTTCCAGTTGCACGGTTTCCCCGGTCTGGAGGGGCTCGAAGCACAGGAAAGGCTGATCCGGCGCGGGAATGCGAGTGAAATCCGGCCACAGCTTCGAGTTGAACAGATGCTCGCGCAATACCGCTATGGTTTCCGGCAGGGCATGAACCGTGACTGGCTGCTCGCGCATGGCGCCAACGGTATCGAGCAGGAAGGGCAGGCTGGTCACGTGGTCGAGATGCGAGTGAGTGAGAAAAACATGATCGATATGCGCCATCTGTTCCAGCGACAGATCTCCCACCCCTGTGCCGGCATCGATCAGGATGTCATCGTCGAGCAGCATGGAGGTGGTGCGCAATCCGGCACCGATGCCCCCGCTGCAACCCAGCACGGTCAGTTTCACCGGGTCTTTCCCTTGGCATTTTCTGGCGGCACGAATTTCTGGAAGCGATTCTGGATGGTGTCGCCGCGATACTGGTCAAAATTACTCTGCATCATCCCGTCCAGCAGTTCGAGCCGGCTGGCAGGGCTGGGGTGGGTCTTGAACATCAGCGCCAGGCTGCCATCCTGCGGGTTCATGTGGTCCAGCGTCTGCAGTACCGCAGGCAGGCCGTAAGGGTCGTAACCGGCGCGCGTGGCGATGACGATGCCCATGCGGTCGGCTTCGAATTCGTCATCCTTGTCGAGTCCGCGCGCATAGAGTTCGGTGCCGGTGCTGACCACTTTTTTCAGCGCCTCGGTATTCCTGCTGCGTTCGGCAGCGACGTTGAGCACATCGCCGAGGATCCCCATCTGGGCGTTTTTCTGAATGGCGTTGAGGTGATGGCGGCGCAATACATGGGAGATCTCGTGTGCCAGCACACCGGCCAGTTCAGCCTCGTTACGCATTTTCATCACCAGGCCGCGGGTGAGGAAAATGTAGCCGCCTGGTGTGGCAAAGGCATTTACGTTCATGCTGTCGATCACGCCAAAATGCCAGGCGAGATCGGGGCGTTCAGTTTGCAGTGCGAGCCAGCGCCCAACCTGGTTGACATAGCGCTGCAGGCCATCGTTTTTTACCAGCGGGGCAGCGCCAAGCAGGTTGGAGGCAACCCCCTCGCCAATGGCGATTTCACCGTTCTCGTCCACTTCCTTGAGGTCGGTGGTCTTCTTGGCGATATTGACGATTTTCCCCAGATCCTGCAGGTTGTTGAAGTTAAAGGCCCAGGCGGGAGCGGTCAGCAACAGGCCCAGAGCAAGCAGCGTGCTGGATGTGCGTGAAGTGTGTTTCATGGCGTATCTCCCCAGGAAGAAGCCGGCTTGCTATCGGAAGACGCGCGGCCTGAACTGCCCTTGATATATTCGAGTTGCTGTTTTTGCAGCTTGGCAGTACTGGCGAATTTTTGCGCTTCTGTGCTGGATACAGAGAATTGCTGCATGCGCTTGAGTTCCTCCGGGTTCGGCCGGGCGGTGCGCAGATCTTCCTCGGACAGGCCGCGAACGCCAGTGGTAACGGTGTTGCCGCTGCTGCCGCTGCGCGCGACGTTGAACAGCGCGCCGATGCCGGAATCGCCCTGCTTTGCGGTGTTGCCGTTGCCAAGGCGCAGACTCAGCATCCTGACCCAGCCCGCAGCCGAGTTTGCCGGCTTGATCTGGGTCCAGCCACCCTGACGCTTGAGGATTTCCACGCTGCTTTGTGCCGGCAGCGTGGCAAGCGTGGCGGCATCGCTGAAAGGCTCGCGCTTGAGTTCCGTTTCTCTGTTCATGACTGCTGTTTCGGCTGCCGCGGAAAAGCTGAAGGCAAGCCCCAGAAAAACCCATGCAATAAATGGCCTCATGCCGCTTTCCTCCGTGGTTCAAACAGGTGCACTTCCTGAGTGCGTCCTTTGACTTTATAAAATCCATGATCGATAAAGTCAAACTTATCCGCACACAAGGTACGGGTTTCATCCGAAACAAGGATACGCGCCACGTCCTTGGTCTGTCCCTCGATGCGGCTGGATAGATTGACCGTGTCACCGATGGCCGTGTAATCCTGACGCCGCTCCGAGCCGATGAAGCCGACTACCGCCGGGCCGCAGTGAATGCCGATGCCGACGTCGAAAGCAGCGCCGGCCTCGCCCAGCTCGAGTTTGAACGCTTCCAGGTGTTCGGCCATTTCCAGTGCTGCCGCCACGGCATTGGCGGCATGGTCGGGATCGGCAGCGGGCGCGCCCCAGAAGGCCATGATGGCATCACCGATGAACTTGTCCAGGGTTCCGCCGTGGCGAAAAATCACTTCCACCTGCATGCTGAAATAGCGGTTCAGCATGGCGACTACCTGTTCAGCACTGTGCTGTTCGGAGTAGGTGGTGAAATTACGGATATCGGAAAACAGTACGGTCAGGGTCTGGGTCTGACCGCTCATGCTTTTTGCCGTCCGACCCTGATCCATCAGCTCATGCACCACGCGCGGGTCGAGAAAGCGGTTGAACATCTGCACTGTCTGCTCTCGTGCCTTGCGCTCGCGCAGATACTCGTGCAGCGCCGCCGCAAAGTAGAAAACCCAGGCAAACAGCAATGGAAGCAATACGGGTACCAGCCAGCGCAGGCTGACCGCGAAATAGCTGGCGCCCAGCAATGCTGCGGTAATTCCCAGCAGTGCAGCGCCAATGGGCAATGTCTGCTGGTATCGGGTAAACAGCATCAATTGCAACGCGATCAGTGTCAGAACCAGCAAGGGCGCGGTATAGGGTGGCGCGGCCTGGAAATGGCTGCGGTTTTTCAGATTGTCGATCGCCGTGGCGAGAATTTCCAGCCCTGGGTGCAGGCTGCTGATCGGGGTTGAGCGGATATCGTGCAGGCCCGAAGCACTGGCACCGATAATAACGATCTTGTCCTTCAGCTCCTGTTGTGGGCGTACTGGGGTCTTGCGGCTGGCATCCAGATAAAGGTCGGCGTAGGAAACATGCGGATGCGAAAGCGCGCCGCCGCGCCAGCCGAGGATGATCTGGTCAGTTTGCGGTACGTCAAAGCCCAGATCCCTGGCCAGCCGGGCCGGCAGGGAGGGAATGCGCCAGCCCGAGGCAGGCAGGTAAACATGATAGCGGCGGCCGATGCCATCGCTGTCCTCGCTGTAATTGATGGCGCCGAGCCGCCAGCTTGCGGTGTCGATGGCGCGCGGCGGAGCCAGTGCCACTCTGGCATCCGGATCTGCTTCGGGGGTCGATTCCAGGCTGATCAGCGCCGCAAAATCCTTGACGGGCACGCCCTTGTTGTCGTTGGCGGGGTCGAGCCGGATCATGGGAAAGTAAATATTGCGATAGCGCGCCACAGCTGCATTGAAATAGGCATCGCTTTCCGGGCGGTAAATATCCGGATCGGTAAACAGAATGTCGAACACAATGGCTTTTGGCTGCTGCCGTTCGATGGCTTCCACCAGTTCGCCGTGGACAGAGCGCGGCCAGGGCCAGCTACCGGCGGTGTCGGCCATGGAGGCGAGGCTTTTTTCGTCGATATCCACGATCACGATATCCGGATCGGCCTTCAGCGTCAGTGCGTGGGTCCGGACAAAATAATCGGAAACCCGGTTTTCCAGTGGCAGCAGCCAATGCAGCGCAGACAGTTCGATGATTGCGATCAGGGCGATGGCAAGCGCAAGCAGGACAAGGGGCGGGATGGTAAATCGGCGCATGATGCGCATTCTGTTTGAAAAGCCAAGTTACGGCAAATACAGAGGGTAAGGAAGCCTGAATTTAGTGTGTCGCGTACCTCAAGCAGCCAAATTTGAGCTACAATTTTCCCTTTTATCAAAGCATTCTCCGGAGAATTCAAGATGTCTATGTCCGACCGCGACGGCCTGATCTGGTACGACGGCAAGATGGTGAACTGGCGCGACGCCACCACCCATGTCCTGACCCACACCCTGCACTATGGCATGGGCGTATTCGAAGGCGTGCGTGCTTACAAGACCGACAAGGGCACGGCGATTTTTCGCCTCAAGGAGCACACCGACCGTCTTTTCCGCTCGGCGCATATCCTCGGCATGAAAATGCCGTTCGACAAGGAAACCATTTCCCAGGCACAGCTGGCCGCCGTGCGCGACAACAAGCTTGAATCCGGCTACCTGCGTCCGATGGCGTTTTATGGCGCGGAAGCCATGGGCATTTCGGCCAAGACGCTCTCCACTCATGTCATCGTCGCTGCCTGGCCGTGGGGCGCCTACCTGGGCGCCGAGGCGCTGGAGCACGGCATCCGCGTCAAGACTTCGTCGTTCAGCCGCCACCATGTCAACGTCACCATGTGCAAGGCCAAGGCCAACGGCAACTACATGAATTCCATCATGGCCCACCGCGAGGCTGAGCATGACGGCTATCAGGAAGCGCTGCTGCTGGACGTGGATGGTTTCGTGGCCGAAGGTTCGGGCGAGAATGTTTTTATCATTCGCAATGGCAAGCTCTATACGCCTGATCTGACCAGCGCGCTGGAAGGCATCACGCGCGACACCATCATCCAGCTGGCAGCAGAAATCGGTTTGCAGGTGATCGAGAAGCGCATTACCCGCGACGAGGTTTACTGCGCCGATGAAGCCTTCTTTACCGGCACTGCGGCGGAAGTCACGCCGATCCGTGAGCTGGACAACCGCGCCATCGGCAACGGCGATCGCGGTCCGATTACCACCCGCCTGCAAAGCATGTATTTCGATTGTGTGACCGGAAAATCGGCGCAGCATTCGGACTGGCTCACACTCGTTTAAGGATGCACCCCATGGAACATAACCTGGCCGATAGCACCCAGCGCTATATCGAAGTGACCGCAGATGATCTGCCCCTGCATTGCCCCACGCCGGAAATGGCCTTGTGGGACAGTCACCCCCGCGTCTACCTGCCGCTGGAGAAAAAGGGCGAGGCGCTGTGCCCTTATTGCGGCACGCTTTACAAGCTGAAAGGTGAAGTTCGCCACCATCACTGAGTTTTGATGCGTCCGGACGCTGTTGTGACGCATCTCTCTCGCCGCGCGCCAGCGCCTGCTGCACTTCCAAACTTGCCGGAAGTGCCGTGCAGGCGTTTTTTCTTGCCCTGAATCCACAATGAAAAAACTAGCCCTCAAGATTGATGTCGATACCTACCGTGGCACCCGCGAAGGCGTGCCGCGGCTGGTCGAACTGTTGCAGAAGCACCAGGCTCAGGCCACTTTTCTTTTCAGCCTCGGTCCCGACCATACCGGCCGCGCCATCAAGCGGGTGTTTCGCCCCGGTTTCATGAAAAAAGTTTCGCGTACTTCTGTGCGCGAACATTACGGGCTCAAGACCCTGATGTATGGCACGCTGCTGCCGGGCCCGCATATCGGAAAACGCTGTGCAGATACCATGCGCCAGGTGCGCGATGCGGGTTTTGAGGTCGGAATCCATTGCTACGACCACGTCTACTGGCAGGATAACGTGGCCAACCGGGACGCCGAATGGACGGCGCGCGAGATGCAGCGTGCCTGCGACCGATTCGAACAGGTTTTTGGCGAGCCGGCCCGAACGCATGGCGCAGCGGGCTGGCAGATGAACCGCCATGCCTTGCGTCTGGAGCAGCAGCTGGGCTTTGCCTATAGCTCGGATACGCGCGGCAGTGAACCTTTCGTGCCGGTTTATCGTGCCGAAATCATCGCTTGTCCGCAGTTGCCGACCACACTGCCGACTCTGGATGAGCTGATCGGTGTGGATGACATCAGCGTCGATAATGTCGCCCAGCATGTGCTTGAACTCACCGAAACAGCGCTCCCGACTGGCCATGTCTATACCCTGCACGCCGAGATGGAAGGCATGAAACTGGCCGGGGTGTTCGAGCAATTGCTTGAAGGCTGGCGCGCTCAGGGCTACGAACTGGTGTCGATGGCGCAGTATTTTGCGGATCTGGACGTGGCCGGGTTGCCGCGCCATGAAGTGGTGTTCGGTGAAATTCCGGGACGCTCGGGCGATCTGGCGCTGCAGGGGCCGCAGTTTTTATCTGTCAGGAGCGAAGCATGATGAATCAGGTAGTAAGCGATTTCGAGTTGCCGGTCACCGGCGAAAAGCCATTTCAGCTCAGTGCCTTGCGTGGCAGGAAAGTGGTGCTGTACTTCTATCCCAGGGATTCCACCCCGGGCTGCACGACCGAGGCGCAGCAGTTTCGCGACCTGTATCCGGAGTTTCAGGCGGCAGGCTGCGAGATTTACGGGATCTCGCGCGACAGCCTGAAATCCCATCAGAATTTCAAGGCCAAACAGGAATTGCCGTTCGAGTTGTTGAGCGATGGCGAGGAAAAAGCCTGCGCGCTGTTCGGCGTGATCAAAATGAAGAACATGTACGGCAAGCAGGTGCGCGGCATCGAACGCAGCACCTTCGTGCTTGATGCTGATGGCGTGCTGCGCCGGGAGTGGCGCGGGGTGAAGGTCCCCGGCCACGCCCAGGAAGTGCTGGAGTTTGTGAAGACCCTCTGAATCAGGTGTTTTCGTGCCACTGCTTCAGCAAAGCAACATCCACATAGCTACGGCCGCGCATATCGCCGCTGAACACCTGGCAGGCATTGCCAGGTTCGCCCAGGTCGCTGAGGATGGCAATGGCGCCTGGGAATTCATGATCCGCCGTGTAATCGTTGGTGGTGATGAGGGTCTGGATGCCAGCGGCAAGGCTTGATTTCAGACCGTTCTCCGAGTCTTCGAAGGCCAGGCAATCTGCCGGGCCGAGGTTCATCTTTTCCATTGCCCAGAAGTAGATGTCGGGGGCCGGTTTCTTGGCCGGAACGATATCGCCCGCAGCAATGACTTCAAACCAGTTTTCAGCGTCTTCCGCCAGGCTGTACCTGAGCAGGGCAGTCACGTTTTCTGGCGTGGTCGTAGTGGCAATGGCCAGACGCAACCCGGCTTTGCGTGCTTCATCGAGCAGGCGCCTGACGCCGGGGCGCACAGGAATGCGGCCGCCGCTGAGCATTTCGGTGTAGTGCCGGGTCTTGGTTTTGTGCAGTTCGGCGACCATGTTGTCGAAATCGGCTGGTTTGATGTAACCCTCCAGGAAGCTTTCAACAAAAAAGCGGATGCGCTCCTTGCCGCCAGTGACGGCCAGCAGTTTGCCATACAGGTCCACATCCCATTCCCAGTCCAGTCCGAATTCGCGGAAAGCCAGGTTGAATGCCACGCGATGGCCATCGCGCTCGGTGTCGGCAAGTGTGCCGTCCACGTCGAAAATCAAAGCCTGTAAAGCCAATTTGTAGCCTCCTGTAGAGTGTTGCGTAAACTTGCGGTAAGTAAAATTATCTGCTATTAAAGCGGTTTTGCCTTAAACCGAAGAGAAGAGTAGAGCGCATATGTCCGCAGAATTACACAAGCAGTTCACCCCTTATGAGCCGAAAAAGGGCGAAGAGTATATGAATTCCGATCAGCTCGCCCATTTTCGCAAAATTCTCGAGGACTGGAAAGCCGAGCTGAGCCAGGATATTGATCGCACCGTGCATACCATGCAGGATGAAGCGACCCTGTTTGCAGACCCTAATGACCGCGCCAGTCAGGAATCCGACATGGCGCTGGAACTGCGTAACCGCGACCGTGAACGCAAACTGATCAAGAAGATTGACGAAACCATCGGCAAAATCGAAGCCGAAGAATATGGTTACTGTGACGGTTGCGGTGTGGAAATCGGCCTGAAACGTCTTGAGGCACGGCCTACCGCAACGCTGTGCATCGATTGCAAGACGCTTGATGAGCTGCGTGAAAAACAAGTAGCCAAATAATCTGCTTATCGGTTGCGCTCACTTGAATTGGGCGCACCGGCCATAGGTTCGCAGTATCCTTCTGCACCTCCAAGACGAGTTCCTTCTATGTCGGATTTCAAGACTGCCTTTTTGGGTACTTTTTACAGCCTCATGTCGTGGAATCAACTGACCGAATTCTGGGGCAGGGTAGACCGGGGGGCCGGCTGGCACCTCTATGCCATCGGTGAGCCGGTGCCGACTGAACCCGCATCCGGTGAGGCGGTGAACCGCTTTGTTCAGGAAATTGATGCCCTGCTGCGTCGCGATCACAAGGAAGATTATTGCGCCATTGTCTACGCCGATAATCTGGAGAATCCCACCCTGATCAAGATCTTCGATCCCAACAATCTTGGCTCGTCCTGCGGGTCCGGCAGGAATCCGCCACCCTTGCCAGGCTGGGTGATGAGTGTTCTGCCTCCAACCGAATTGCAACCCAATGGTATCGTCCCTGCCGGCCGCAAGCGCTGGTGGCAAGCCCTCTTTTCCTGAAGCGCTCCGGGTGCATGGAAGCGATGTCCGCGCTGGTGTAGTGGTTGCAACATACGGTGGCGAGGGCGATAATTCCGCCTATTGTCTCGCCCTGTAAATATCCTCCATGGAAAACTATTTTCTGATCCTGATCGGAACGGTGTTCGTAAACAACATCGTACTCGCCAAAATGCTTGGCCTGTGTCCGTTCATGGGTGTCTCCAAAAAGCTGGAAGCTGCGGTCGGGATGGGCATGGCTACGGCTTTTGTCCTCACCCTGGCCTCCGGTTCCAGCTATCTGATAAACCAGTACCTGCTCGGGCCGGAACTGATTTATCTGCGTACGCTGTCGTTCATTATCGTCATTGCCAGTATTGTGCAGTTCACTGAAATGTTCATCCATAAAACCAGCCCGGTGCTGTATCAGGTGCTGGGTATTTACCTGCCGCTGATTACCACCAACTGTGCCGTGCTGGGTATCCCGCTGCTCAACGTGCAGGAAAACCACAATTTCATCGAATCCCTGTTCTTCGGTTTTGGCGGTGCAGTCGGCTTTGCCCTGGTACTGATCACTTTTTCCGCCATGCGCGAGCGCCTTGAAGGTGCGGATGTGCCCATGCCTTTCAAAGGTTCTGCCATTGCCATGGTCACGGCAGGCCTGATGAGTATTGCCTCGATGGGGTTCTCCGGGTTGGTCAAGTAATCCGATGTTGAGCGCACTCCTGGTAATGATCGGTCTGGCTGCGGTTCTGGGCGCAGTGCTTGGCTTTGCCTCCCTGAAATTCAAGGTGAAAGGCAATCCGCTGGTGGATAAGGTAGATGCCATCCTGCCCCAGATCCAGTGCGGCCAGTGCGGCTATCCCGGCTGCAAGCCTTATGCGGAAGCAGTCAGCGCCGGTAACGTACCAATCAATCTTTGCGCGCCTGGCGGCGAGGCCACCATGCTGCGCCTGGCTGATCTGCTGGGCGTCGAGCCGCAGCCCCTCGCTGCCGAGCATGCAGTAGAGAAGCCAAAACAGGTGGCCTTCATCGACGAGCAGACCTGCATCGGCTGCACATTGTGTCTTCAGGCCTGCCCGGTGGATGCCATCGCCGGTGCAGCGAAGCAGATGCATACCATCATCGCTTCCGAGTGTACCGGCTGCGAGCTGTGCCTGCCGCCTTGTCCGGTGGACTGCATTACCATGGAGGCGGTGGACGAAGGACTGGGCGGCTGGAAGTGGAAATATCCGGTGTATCCGATTAGTGAAGCACGGAAGGATGGCGAGGTGATCGCGTGAGAATCCTTTATCCTTTCCATGGGGGCGTCCACCCGGCCGAGCACAAGAGTGACTCGACGCAGTTGCACATCGCCCTTGCGCCGCTGCCGAAGCACCTGATTATTTCGCTTTCCCAGCACAAGGGAAGTCCGGCCAAACCGGTGGCGGCCGTAGGCGAGCATGTGCTGAAGGGCCAGATGATCGGCGCCGCTGAAGGCGTGATTTCATCCTCTGTCCATGCGCCCAGCTCGGGCCGTATCACGGCCATCAGAATGCACCCGTCCCCTCATCCTTCTGGCCTGCCTGAGTTGTCGATCTTTCTGGAAACTGATGGCGAGGAGCGCTGGATCGAGCGTCAGCCGATGGATTATTGCGCCATCGACCCTTCCGGGCTGCGCAAGTATCTTCAGGAAATGGGCGTGGTTGGGCTGGGCGGAGCGGCTTTCCCCAGCCATGTCAAACTCAACGCCAGTGCCCTGGAAACGCTGGTAATCAACGCAGCCGAGTGCGAACCTTACATCACCTGTGACGATATGCTGATGCGCGAGCGCGCAGCGGAAGTGGTGCAGGGCATCATGATTGCGCAGCACGCGATGGGCGCAAGGAGCGTCTTGATCGGCATCGAGGACAACAAGCCGCAGGCGATTGCTTCGATGCAGGCGGCAATCCAGGGGACTGGAATGGAAGTGGTGGTGGTGCCGACGCTCTATCCCAGCGGCAGCGTCAAGCAACTGATCAAGCTTCTTACTGGCAAGGAAGTACCTAGCGGCAGATTGTCCACCCAGATCGGCGTGCAATGCTTCAACGTCGCCACAGCATACACCATGCACCGCGCGGTCAACCATGGAGAGCCGGTGATTTCCCGGCTGGTAACGCTCACCGGCAACGTCGATGAGCCGCGCAACTACGAGGTCCTGATCGGCACCCCGATTGGCGAACTGGTCAGTCTGGGCAGGCCGAAAACAGACACCTCCGGCTATCTCATGGGTGGCCCGATGATGGGCGTGCCACTGACGGATCTGGGCGTGCCGGTGGTGAAGGCGACCAACTGTATTATCGCCACCTCGAAAGCGCTTTTTCCGCCCCTGCCTCGCGCCATGCCGTGCATTCGCTGCAGGCGCTGTGCCGATGCCTGTCCGGCCGATCTGCAACCGCAGGAGCTGTTGTGGTTCGCCAAATCCAGAAATTTCGAAAAAGCGCAGGAATACAAGCTGTTCGATTGTATTGAATGCGGTTGCTGCAGTTATGTTTGCCCCAGCCATATTCCGCTGGTGCAGTTTTACCGTTTCGCCAAAAGCGAGATTTCTGCTCAGGAAAAAGGCAGGAAATCCGCCGACATGGCGCGCGAGCGGCACGAGTTCCGGGAATTCCGTCAGGAGCGGGAAAAACAGGAGAAGGCGGCCAAGCATGCTGCCAAGGCGGCCGAAATGGCGGCCAAGGCTGCGGAAACAACCGCCGGTGGGGGAGAGCCTGCTGCTGGCGTTGACGATGCCGCCGCAGCTGCCAAAAAAGCCGCGATTCAGGCGGCTATTGAGCGTGCCAAAGCCAAGAAAGCAGCAGTGAAGCCGCAGAATGTTGAGGATCTGTCGCCCGAAGCGCAGGCCAAAATAGACGAGATCGATCAAAGGCGCGCTCAGGTCAAGGAAACCGCCGAGCAGGCTGTTATGGCACAAAATCCCGATGAAGGGCAGAGCGCATGAGCATGAATTCCCCCCTTGTGGCAGAACAATCTACGGTAAGCATCATCATGCTCAAAGTGCTGGGCGCCCTGGTGCCGGCAATCGCCGTTTACGTGTATTTTTTCGGTCCGGCAGTTCTGGTGAGCATCACGCTGGCCAGCGTTGCCGCTCTGGCGACCGAGGCGGCGGTGCTGCATCTGCGCCGCTACCCGCTGCGCGTATATCTGACCGATGGCAGTGCGCTGGTGACAGCCTGGCTGCTCGCGCTCTCGATCCCCCCTCTGGCACCCTGGTGGATGGTGGTGGTGGGTACGGTATTTGCCATTCTGGTCGCCAAACACCTGTATGGCGGCCTGGGTAATAACCTCTTTAATCCTGCCATGGTGGGGTTTGCGGCATTGATGATTTCTTTTCCCTCTCACATGACGCAGTGGCCCGCCCCGGATGTGCTGGCACAGGCCCACTGGAGCTTTGCGCAGCAGATGGATTTCGTGTTTTCCGGTGCGCTGCCGGCTGATAGCAAACTCGATGCAGTCACCATGGCAACGCCGCTGGATGCGCTGAAAACCCAGCTCCATCTGGATCGCAGTATTGCCGATATCCAGTCCGGGAAGATTTTCAGCACCTTGAGCGGCACGGGAACCGAGTTTATTGCGTTGTTCTATCTGCTTGGCGGCCTATTCCTGTGGCAGCAGCGCATCATCAGCTGGCATATCCCGGTTTCTTTTCTTGCTGCCATGTCCGGAATAGCTGGCCTGTTTTATCTGTTCGACCCCGGCCACTATGCTTCGCCACTGTTTCACCTGTTTGCCGGCGGCACCATGCTGGGGGCTTTCTTCATCGCCACGGACTATGTCACCAGTCCCACTACCTTGACGGGTAAACTGATTTTTGGTGCGGGTATCGGCGTGTGCGCCTATGTGATCCGTGTCTTCGGCGGCTATCCGGACGGTGTGGCATTCGCCGTGCTGTTTCTCAACTCGGCTGTGCCGCTGATCGATGCCTATACCCAGCCGCGGGTGTTCGGCCACAAGGCCAAGTGGTTCGGGGGAGGCAAGGAATGAACGTGTATACCCGCCACTCTGGCAAGCTGGCCATGGTGCTGGCGGCTTTTGCCCTGGTTGGAACGACTTTGCTGGCGCTGACTTATAGCGCGACCAAGGACAATATCGCGGCAAGCGAGAAAAGGGCCAAGCTGGCCCTGATTGCCCAGATTCTGCCGGCGACGCTATACGATAACGATATCATCCGGGACGCGGTTGAACAGCCCCGTTCACCAGAACTCGGCACGACGGAGCCGACCCTGGTCTATCGTGCAATGAAAGATGGCAAGCCCGTGGCGATGGTAATCGAGGCGATTGCACCCGACGGCTATGCGGGAAAAATCAAACTGCTCATCGCGATCAGGGTGAATGGTGAAATTTCCGGCGTGCGCGTGGTGACTCACAAGGAAACCCCGGGACTGGGCGATTATATTGAAATCGCCAGGAGTAACTGGATCAGGGTTTTTGATGGCACTTCCCTGGACAAACACCCCTCCAAGGATTGGAAAGTGAAAAAAGATGGCGGCCAGTTCGACTACATGACCGGAGCGACGATCACCCCGCGCGCGGTGATCAAGGCCGTGCACAACGCACTGGTGTGGTTTTCCTCCAATCGCGAGAAAGTATTCTCTCTCCCCGTACCGACGCAGGAGCCCTGAAAATGAGTGACGTGAATTACAAGGAAATCATCTGGAACGGCCTGTGGAAGAATAATGCCGGCATCGTGACGCTGCTCGGCCTGTGTCCATTGCTTGCCGTAAGCACCACAGTGGTCAATGGCGTCGGGCTGGGCATGGCCACTGTTCTGGTGATGGCTTTCAGCAACGGCATCGTGTCGCTGGCGCGCAACTGGATACCGCGCGAAATCCGCATCCCGGTGTATATCCTGATCATTGCTGTGCTGGTCACCATCATCGATCTGTCCATGAATGCCTTCGTCCAGCCCTTGTATCTGGTGCTGGGCATCTTCGTCCCGCTGATCGTGGTGAACTGCAACGTGCTGGGCCGTGCCGAAGCCTTTGCCTCGAAGAATCCGGTTTTCCCCTCCATGGTGGACGGTTTCATGGTCGGCCTGGGGCTGACCCTGATTCTGGCCGTGCTGGGCGGGATGCGCGAAATTCTCGGCAAGGGTACCCTGCTGTCGGGTATTGATCTGGCATTTGGCGCATCCGCCAAGACATGGGTAATCACCGTGATTCCCGATTACCACGGCTTCCTGCTTGCCATCCTGCCGCCCGGTGCCTTTATTGGGCTGGGCCTGCTGATCGCCGGCAAGAACTGGCTGGATCAGCGCAAGGCAGCCAAGGTCGAACCGCTTCAGGCGCCACAGGCAGCAACTGCTGCCGCATAATCTGGCCTGCCCATGAACGCTGCCAGGCGCCGAGAGATATTTACCCGCTTACAGGCCGGCAATCCCCACCCCACCACCGAACTGGTCTACCGCACCCCGTTTGAGCTGCTGGTGGCCGTTGTGCTGTCGGCGCAGGCGACCGACAAAGGGGTGAACCTGGCCACCGCCAGACTGTTTCCCGTGGCCAGTACGCCGCAGGCTATTCTCGATCTGGGCCTGGATGGGCTGAAGGAATATATCAACACCATCGGCCTTTACAACAGCAAGGGCAAGCACCTGATTGAAACCTGCCGCATTCTGCTGGAGCAGCATGGCGGCGAGGTGCCAGCCGAGCGTGAATCGCTGGAAAAGCTCCCCGGCGTGGGTCGCAAGACGGCCAATGTCATTCTCAACACCGCTTTTGGTCATCCCACCATTGCCGTGGATACGCATATTTTTCGCGTTGCCAATCGCATCGGTCTGGCGCCGGGCAAGACTGTGCTGGAAGTGGAGAAGAAGCTGCTCAAGGTCATCGAGCCGCAGTTCAGGCACGATGCGCATCACTGGCTGATCCTGCATGGGCGCTATGTATGCAAGGCGCGCAAGCCCCTGTGCGGCGAATGCCTGATCCGCGATTTGTGCGAGTACAAAGACAAGACGGAAAATTGATGCAAATAAACATGGCGAAGGCGCTCCTCCCAATCATGAAACATAACCCCCCTCAATCCCCCCTTGTCAGGGGGGAAGCCGCTCGCTCCTCCCCTGTCTCGCCAGAGCGAGCAGCTTTGCTGCCGCTCACGGCGGGGATGCTCCTTGCGGGTGACAAGGGGAGGCTGGGAGGGGTTAAAAGGCTCGCTGAGTACTTCTGTATCTTTGCAGTTATCGAATTGCGGTTTTCAGCTTTATGAAAGTTGCGACAGGCCTTGCCACCAGCCACACCGCCAGCGAAGAGCTGGCGTCTGAGGCAGTTTCTGCCGCAATGGAAAAGGCAGGCATCACTATTGCCAGCAGCGTACTGCTGTTTTTGACGCCGGAATTCGCCCGTGAACCACAGCCCGCGCTGCGAGCCGCAGCCAGGGCGGCAAATTGCACCCAGATCACTGGCTGCAGCGCCGCTGGCATCTTCACCGAGGAGGACTGGGTGCTGGATACCCCGGCGGCGGCAGCCATGGTGTTCAGTGATGGGGTCAGCCTGGAGTCTGTGCATCAGGCACAGGAAGAAAATCTGCTGCTCACCCTGGCCGCGCCCAATGCCATTCACACCGAATGGCTGGACAAACCCGGACAGCGCTTTGGCGGGGTGTCCGGCGACGCCACCGGTCAGGGCCCGTTTTGCGTATGGCAAGGTGGCAGGATGGCGCAACTTGGGCGCTGTGAAATGACTCTTCGCGGGGCGCATGGCGTGGTTGGCGTCTCGCAGGGCGTTCGTTCATTGAGCCCGCAGCCATTCGAAATTACTCAGGCAAATGGTTTCGAAGTGCACAAACTGGCCGGGCAAGCTGCGCTCAACGCGCTGATGCGTGACCTGCCGCTGGAATTGCGCGACGAAAAGCTGCCGCTTCACCTGCTCATGGCCGGCATTACTTACGGCGACCCTGTCACTGCAATTGCGGAGGGGCGGTTTCGCACTTCCCCCATTATCGCCGTTGATCCGCAGCAAGGCTCGGTAACCCTGTCGGTTCGCCCGGTGGCTGGCGAACATCTGTTCTGGGCCATGCGCCAGCCACTGGCCGCCGAGCGCGACATGCGCCTCACCACGGAAAGTCTGCAACATGCCTTGCAAGGTTCGCCCGATTTCGGCCTGTGTTTTCCCTGCATGGGACGCGGCCCCTATTTCTATGGCGGCGTGGATCTGGATTTGCAGATATTGCAGAAGCGCTTTCCCGGCATGCCTGTGATCGGTTTTTACGGCAACGGAGAGTTTGCGCCTTTCAACGGTAGCAACCAGCTATTCCAATACGCCGCAGTACTTGGACTGTTTCGCCATGTTTAATCCCAGCCGTGATCAGGCGCGCCAGTTTCTGTTCGACACCTGGCATAAATACCATCAGCACCAGCCTTTGAGCGCGCTGGAAAGCATGACGCTGGAAATTCTGCAGCAGCATCCCGAATATCATCCCCTGCTCAACAACCCGGAACGCTATCTGGATCAGGATTACCTCCCCGAGCAGGGTGAGACCAATCCCTTTCTGCATCTCAGCTTGCATCTCGCCATTGCCGAGCAACTCTCCATCGACCAGCCTCCAGGTATAAAGGGGCGCTACCAGAAACTGCTGGCACAGAGCGGCGACCCGCATCACGCCCTGCATCAGGTAATGGAGTGCCTGGGCGAAATGATCTGGCAGGCCCAGCGTAGCCGCACGCAACCCGACCCGATGGTGTATTTCGCCTGTCTCGACCGTCATGGATGAGTGGAAAAAGAATTTTCTGAATTTATCCCCCATGTTCGAGCCGTTGCGAGATGCAGGTCGGTCGATCGAACAACTGGATCGATGGCCAACCCTGGATGAACTCAATGCTCAGCTTTCTCCTACGATTCAGACCGCCGGCGGCGCCCCGATAAAGTTTGTTGCACAGGGCGTGAAACCGGCTTGCACGGAAGATAAATACGAGGCGCGCATCTACCTTACGGGTGAAGTTCAGACACGTACCGAAAACTGGCACGACTTGTTTAATGCTTTGGTCTGGCTGACCTTCCCGCGCACCAAAAGTGCCTTGAATGCACGTCATTTTGAAATGATTTTCCAGACTTCAGAGGCGGGAAACCGGGGTAAAACCCAGGATGCGCTCACCTTGTTCGATGAAAGCGGCGTTGTCGTTCTATATTCCGATGACGGGATGGCGGATTTGCTGCGGGGGTTTCAGTGGCATGATCTGTTCTGGAAGCGGCGCCAGGAAATGAATGAGCTTTTGGGGTTCATGATTTTTGGCCATTCGTTATATGAAAAGGCACTGAATCCCTATATCGGGTTTACCGGGAAAGGGCTGTTGCTCAAAGTGGATAGCAATTATTTTTCGCTTGATATGGCGACGCAAAAAGAAATTATTGACGTGCTGCTGGCAGAAAGACTTTCCTCGGATTGGCCGATCAGGGCTCAGGATCTGACCCCTGTGCCATTATTGGGTGTGCCCGGATGGTGGGAAGGGAACGAGGAAGAAGCATTCTATGCAAATACCCGCTATTTCAGGCCAGGTTACCCGGTGAAGCAATAAGATTGAGATCTTATGTTTTTTATTTGCCAACCGATATAACTGATATGTGTTCATGTTGTGCGATGCTCACATCAGGCAAAGCTGTTCGTGCAGTGATAGTATTGCCTGCAAATCAAATGGTGCGATAAAAAAGAGAATTAGCGCCAGTGCCTAGACGATCAGCGCTTCACATGATGGAGATATGTATTGAAATGCGTCATTCTTGCGGGTGGTTATGGAACCCGAATCAGCGAGGAATCGCACCTTAAGCCGAAGCCGATGATCGAGGTGGGCGGGCGCCCCATCATCTGGCACATCATGAAGATTTTTTCGGCACAGGGCATCAATGATTTCGTGGTGTGCCTGGGTTACAAGGGTTATGTCATCAAGGAATACTTCGCCAACTATTTCCTGCACATGTCCGATGTGACCTTCGATATGAAGAATAACCAGATGCAGGTGCATCATAAACATGCTGAACCTTGGACGGTGACCTTGGTCGATACCGGCGAAAACACCATGACCGGCGGTCGTCTCAAGCGTGTCCGGGATTATCTCGATGGTGAGCCATTCTGTTTTACCTATGGCGACGGTGTTGCCGATGTCAACATTGCCGAGTTGCTGGCATTCCACAAGCAGGAAGGCCGCCTGGCGACAGTGACGGCTGTCCAGCCTCCCGGTCGTTATGGTGCGCTGGAAGTTGAAAGGGGCCGTGTGGCCTCGTTTCAGGAAAAGCCCCTGGGCGATGGCGGCTGGATCAATGGGGGGTATTTCATTCTGGAACCGGGCGTGTTCGATTACATATCCGGTGATGCATCCACCTGGGAGAATGAGCCGCTCAGGAAGCTGGCTTCGGAAGGTCAGTTAAGCGCTTTTTCCCACTATGGCTTCTGGCATGCCATGGACACTGTCCGCGATCGCGCCATGCTGGAAGATTTGTGGCAGGCCAAGCGGGCGCCCTGGTGCAGCTGGGAATGACGCCCGGATTCTGGCGCGACAAATCGGTACTGGTTACAGGGCATACCGGCTTCAAGGGCGGGTGGCTTTCCCTCTGGTTGCAGCACCTGGGCGCGCATGTGCATGGCTACGCCCTGGCTCCGGGAACGCAGCCTTCTCTGTTTATGGAAGCACGGGTCGGCGAGGGCATGTCGCATGTCGAGGCGGATATCCGCGACTTGTCTCATCTCAAGGCGAGCATGGATGCTGCTCAACCCGAAATCGTCTTCCATCTGGCCGCCCAGGCGCTGGTGAGGGAAAGTTATAGCGATCCGGTCGGGACCATGACCAGCAACGTGATCGGCACCATGAATTTACTGGAAGCGGTCCGCAGCACCCCGTCTGTCAAAGCGGTGGTCGTGATTACCAGCGACAAGTGCTATGAAAACCGCGAATGGCTCTGGCCATACCGGGAAAATGAAGCGCTGGGCGGCCGTGATCCCTATTCGGCCAGCAAGGCGTGCGCCGAGATCGTGACGGCTTCCTGGCGAGCTTCGTTTCTGGATGAGCAGAAGGTGGCGGTGGCGACCGCGCGTGCGGGCAATGTCATCGGTGGTGGTGACTGGGCCGCAGACCGCCTGATCCCGGATGCCTTGCGTGCCTGGCAGGGAGGCAAGGTACTTCAGGTGCGTTTCCCTCAGGCAGTACGCCCCTGGCAGCATGTGCTTGAGCCCTTGGCAGCTTACCTGCTGCTGGCTGAAAATTTACACCATGGCAAGAGTGCAGAAGCATGGAATTTCGGCCCCTCTGATGCTGATATGCGACCTGTAGGGGGGCTTCTTGAGAGCCTGGCTGCTTTGTGGGGCGATGGCGCTTCATGGCAGTCGGACGCGCTGCAACATCCGCATGAAGCCGGTTTGCTCAGACTGGACAGCAGCAAGGCGAAAACGCTTCTAGGCTGGCGTCCCAATTTCAATATCGATCAGGCGCTGGAACAAGTTATCCGCTGGCATCGTGCCTGGATGGCGGGCGAGGATATGCGCGCCTTTACCCTGAGCCAGATCGACCACTACATGGCACTTTCGCAATGAGTCAGGATACAGATCGTCAGTCCATTCTGGAGCAGGTTCGCCAGTTTGCCGCTGGCCGCAACACGACAGCCGCATTTCGCCCCGGAGAAGACCCGGTTCCGGTTTCCGGCAAGGTCCTCGGGGCGGAAGAATTCGTCAGCATGGTGGATGCCTGCCTGGACGGCTGGCTGACCACGGGGCGATTCAACGAGGCACTGGAAAAACGGCTGGCGGAATTCATCGGGTGCAGCCATGTGCGCACGGTCAATTCCGGTTCTTCCGCCAATCTGGTGGCCTTCGCCGCGCTGACTTCTCCACTCCTGGGAGAGCGGGCGCTCAGGGCGGGCGACGAGGTGATCACCGTGGCGGCCGGTTTCCCGACTACCGTCAATCCCATGCTGCTCTATGGCATGGTGCCGGTATTCGTGGATGTCCTGCTCGGCACCTACAATATCGATGTCAGCCAGCTGGAGGCAGCCGATCTCGCCCAGGACACGCGCCATCATGCTGGCCCATACGCTGGGCAATCCATTCGATCTGGATGCCGTGATGGCATTTGCGCGCAAGCATGACCTGTGGGTGATCGAGGACTGCTGCGATGCGCTGGGCTCGACATGGCGGGGCCAGCATGTCGGCACCTTCGGCCACATCGGCACGCTCAGCTTCTATCCGGCCCACCACATCACCATGGGGGAGGGCGGCGCGGTCTTTACCAGCGACGATACGCTGGTGCGCGCTATCGAGTCGATTCGCGACTGGGGCCGCGACTGCTGGTGTCCGCCGGGCCGGGACAATACCTGCGGGCGGCGCTTCTGCTGGAAGCTGGGCGATCTGCCCGAGGGCTACGATCACAAATACGTCTATTCCCACCTGGGTTACAACCTGAAGATCAGCGACATGCAGGCCGCTTGCGGCCTGGCGCAGATGGACCGGCTGCCGGGGTTCGTCGAGGCAAGGCGCCGGAACTTTGATTATCTGCGCTTGAAAATGGCGGATCTGGAGGAATATCTGATTCTTCCCGAGGCGACCAGCGAATCGCAGCCCTCCTGGTTCGGTTTTCCGGTGACGCTCAGGGAGACTGCCAATGTCAACCGGGTGGATCTCCTGCGCTATCTGGAGCAGAACCGCATCGGCACGCGCCTGCTGTTTGCCGGCAACCTGACGCGGCAGCCTTATTTTGCGCATCAGACATACCGCTGCGTGGGCGATTTGCCGAACACTGACCGGGTAATGCGTGATACCTTCTGGATCGGTGTTTTTCCCGGCCTTGAGGAAGCGCAGCTGGATTTCATGAGCCAAAAAATCGCCGAGTTCATCGGACATGGCTGGGAATAAGAAGATTTACAGAGGAGATTACTGATGTCCGCGACCATCCCGACGCCGCTCTTCGTGCTGGAAATGGCTAACAATCACATGGGTGATGTCGAACACGGCGTGGCCGTGATCCGCGCCTTCGGCGAGGTTTGCCGGGCATTCCCTTTTCATTTCGCATTCAAGCTGCAATACCGCGACCTGGATACCTTCATTCACCCGGCAGCTCGGGGGCGTGACGATATCAAGTACGTCAAGCGTTTCTCCGAAACGCGCCTGAGCCGGCAGGATTTCGACCGCCTGGTGGCCGAGATGCGCGCCAATGGTTTCCTTGCCATGTCGACCCCGTTCGACGAGCCATCGGTCGATGTCATCGAGGCGCAGCAACTCGACATCATCAAGATCGCCAGTTGTTCTTTTACCGACTGGCCATTGCTGGAGCGTGATCGTCCTCACAGACAAGCCGGTCATTGCTTCTACAGCCGGCGCCAGCCTGGAGGAGATCGACCGGGTGGTCAGTTTTCTGGCGCACCGCCAGAAGGATTTCGCCATCCTGCATTGCGTGGGCGAATACCCGACGCCGGACGAGCGCATGCATCTGTCGCAGATAGACTTCCTGCGCGCTCGCTATCCGGGCGTGCGGATCGGGTTTTCCACGCACGAACAACCGGATCACACGGATATCGTCAAACTGGCTGTAGCCAAGGGCGTGACGCTGTTCGAAAAACACGTTGGCCTGCCGACCGATGCTTATCCGCTGAATGCCTACTCGGCCAGCCCCGAACAGGTTCGGGCATGGTTGCAGGCTGCGCAGCAGGCCTGGACCTTGTGTGGCGTCGGGGATGCCCGTCTGCCGCCCAACCCGGAAGAGGCGGCCAGCTTGCGCTCCCTGCGGCGCGGCGTTTTTGCACGGCGGCCGATTGCAGCAGGCGAGACGATTCGCAGCGAAGACGTCTATTTCGCCTTCCCGCCCCAGCCCGAGCAGTTCACTGCCAACGACTGGTCGAAATATGCCGAATTCACGGCGACCTCGGCCATCGCACTCGATCAGGCCATCGCGCCGGACAATGCCGGTTACGAAGACCGCAGGGCGTGCATCTGGGATATTGCCCAGCGGGTCAAGGCGCTGCTTGCCCGCACCAATATCGTGGTGCCCGGCAGTGCCGATCTGGAAGTCTCGCACCATTACGGGCTCGACCGTTTCGACGAGTTCGGCCTGGTGCTGATCACTGTGGTCAATCGCTGTTATTGCAAGAAACTGCTGGTCATTTTGCCCGGCCAGTCGCACCCCGAGCAGTACCATATGAAAAAAGAAGAAACCTTCCATGTCCTGCAGGGTGAAATCCTGCTTGAACTGGATGGCGTGCAAAGCGTCTGCCGCCCCGGCGACGTGGTGACGGTCGAGCCCGGCGTGCGCCATGCGTTCCGGAGTGAAGGCGGCGCGGTGATCGAAGAGATTTCGACTACGCACGACAAGGATGATTCGTACTATACGGATGCCGCAATCATGGAAAACAAGCAGCGCAAGAGCCTGCTGACCTACTGGATGGATTGATCAGAGTGAACGAAGCCTATCGGGTTGCCGATTTTATTGCCGATTTTGTTGCAGAACTCGGCGTCAGACATATTTTTCTTCTCCCCGGCGGCGGCGCCATGTATCTGATGGATGCCGCCGGAAAATGCCCGGAACTTGAAGCTGTTGCCTGCCTGCACGAACAGGCGGCGGCGATTTCCGCCGAGGCCTATGCCCGCATCAATGAAAATATCGGCGTGGCCATGGTGACCACCGGACCCGGGGCGACCAATGCGATCACTGCCGTTGCCGGGGCCTGGATCGAATCCGTTCCGCTGATGATTATTTCCGGCCAGGTGAAGCGCTCGGACATGTTGCGCGGCGCGCCCTTACGGCAGAAGGGCGTACAGGAAGTCGATATCGTCAGAATTGTCGAGAGCATCACGAAATACGCCGTGACGGTTGAACGTCCCGAAGACATCCGCATCGAGATGGAGCGCGCAGCCTATTCTGGCGCGCAGTGGCCGGGCCGGGCCGGTCTGGATCGATGTTCCGCTCGACGTGCAGGGTGCGCCGGTCGACCCCGCGAATTTGCCGCACTGGAAAAATGAAGCGCAGGGTGCTGCGCATGTGGGTTTTTCCGGCGAGGTCGAACGGCTGCAAGCCTTGCTGGCCAAGGCAGAACGCCCCTTGCTGATGGCCGGGCACGGCGTGCGCCTTGCTGGCGGCGCTTTGTTATTCCGGGAACTGGCCGAGAAACTGGATATCCCTGTGGTAACGACGTGGAATGCGCTCGATCTGTTGCCCTACGATCATCCCCTTCTGGTTGGCCGTCCCGGCGCAGTTGCCTTGCGCGCGCCGAATTTTGCAGTGCAGAATTGCGACCTGCTGATCAGCATCGGCAGCCGCCTCGATAACATCATTACCGCATACAACCCGCGCGGCTTCGCCAGGGGCGCCCAAAAAGTGGTGGTCGATGTTGACCGGAACGAAATCGAAAAGCTCGATATGGATATTGCCCTGGCACTGGAAGCCGATGCAAAGTCATTCCTGACGGCATGGCTGGATGCCAAGACGTCTGCCTGCCCGGACTGGACAGCATGGAAAGACCGCTGCACAGACTGGAAGCGGCGTTATCCGGTGAACGACGGCGCACCTTTCCCGTCCAGTGGCCCCATCAGTCATTACCAGTTGATGGATGCGCTGTCAGACGCGATCCCTGAAAACACCACCATCAGCACGGGCAGTTCCGGGCTGGCGGTCGAGGCGTTCTACACCATTTTCCGCAACAAGCCGGGGCAGCGCATTTTCCTGACTTCGGGCCTGGGAGCCATGGGGTATGGCCTGCCGGCTGCGATTGGCGCCTGCTTTGCCGGAGACCGCCAGCCGATGGTGGCGATCGAGAGCGATGGCAGCCTGCAGCTCAATATTCAGGAACTGGCCACCCTGAGAGCCTTCAATCTGCCCATTTGCCTGATCGTGATGAATAACGAGGGTTATGCCTCGATCCGCAACACGCAACGCAATTATTTCAACGGGCGTTTCGTGGGCACAGGGCCGGAAGCCGGACTACTGCTGCCCGATCTTGAGAAGGTGGCGGCGACCTATGATCTGCCATTCCTGCGTATTACCGATGCTTCTGAACTGAAAAGCAAAACTGCAACAGGCCTTGTCACAACCCCGCCCTTTACTGGTGGATGTTCGGCTGATACCCGACGAATCGCTTGCACCTAAAGTATCGGCCCTGCCTCAGCCGGATGGTTCGATGATTTCCATGCCGCTGGAGGATATGTCGCCACTGCTGCCGCTGACTCAATTGCAGCAAGAAATGCTGGTCCCGTTGCAGCCAACCTCTCTCAATGTCAAGCGTTGATGCCTCGGCATTGACCAAGTAACCGAATCAGAGCAATTCACTGCAAATGAATAATGCCTGTCCAAGCTGCCTCAATCCGAGTGCCGCAAGCCACGGCGCGCCACACTCGCATCTTGCCTGCCCCCTGTGCGGACATCTCTGGACGACACCAGCGCTGATGGAACGGCAGCGCCGTGATTACTACGCACAACTGTGTGGACGAAACAAGGTTTCCGCACCGGAACATGAGCGAAAAATGGCAGATCGGCTACGCGACTTGGTGCCCCTGCTGCGTGATGGTTTGCGTGTGCTGGAGGTGGGCTGTGCCGAAGGCGAACTTGGCAGACGCATTAAGACCATAGCCAACATCGAGTATGTTGGCATTGAGCTGTCTGCCGACGCCGATGCCGCTGCGCAGGTTCTAGATCGCGTCAGCCGCAAGGTGGCCGCTGATCTTGATGATGCTCCCTTCGATCTGGTTCTTTCATTTCATGTGCTCGAGCATATTCCCGATATTGGAGCAGAAACAAAACAATGGTACCGCCTGCTGAAGCCGTCCGGCTCGCTGATGGTGGAGGTGCCAAACGAAGCCGGGCACCAGTTGCTATCATGGGATGCCAACCCGGAACATTTGCATCACTTCAGTTCCGCGTCAATGTCTGCACTGCTTGGACATGCGGGCTTTTTCATTCGGCAACTCTCGACTGCTCACTTCGAATCTGTCGTCTATCCCGATAGCCTTCGTATCTTGGCAACACCGCGCCAGCCGGCACAGGCCCAGCACGCTGCGTTACTTGCCCGCTTTCACTCAGTCCTGGATCAGCCCTTCGTCATCTACGGTATTGGAGGTGACTTTAACAACTACGTTGCGCCAGTATTAGCAGACCTGAACGTGGTTGCACTCGTCGACTCCAATCCGCAGCGCATCGGCCAGACAGTTGCCGGTCGCATTATCGAACTCTACGATGCTGCAAAATTTGCCGGCATGCCGGTATTGGTTTCCAGCCTGAGCTACCAGTGTGAGTTAACGGCATTACTGCGGCAACGGGGTGTTCCAGCGCAGGCCATTTTCGGCTTGGATGCTATTTACGGATAAAGCCATGACGCTCTCTACCCGGCGCAGGATACGCCCTTGCCAGGTTTGCGGAAGTACCCAGCACAACCAGCTTTACACCAATGAGCTGGCGCCCATCGGCGGGCTGGATATGAGCTACCAGGTATCCACCTGCAACGACTGCGGCTTCATGTATGCCTCGGAGTTGCCAGCTTCCTCAGTATATGAAGCTTATTATCGGGAGCTTTCCAAATACGATGTGATGGCTTCTGTCGCCGAGATTCGCCCGGTCGATCGGGTACGCATGTCGGCCACGGTTGAACTGTGTCGCCCGCATCTGCCTGCCGATGCACTGATCGTCGATATCGGTTGCGGCACCGGGGCGCTGCTCGATGCCTTCAAGACTGCGGGCTGGACGCGCCTGTATGGCATAGACCCGGCACCAGAGGCCGCAGCGAAAGCCGCAACACTCTTCGGCCTGCATAATGTGACCACCGGCACGCTGAAACAGGCCGCAACCAGATTGCCGCTGGGACAGGCTGGTCTGGTCTGCGTGACTGGAGTATTGGAACATCTTCCAGATCTGCACTCCGATCTCGATACACTGATTGCAGCTATGCATCCTGCTGCGAAGATTCTGGTCGAAGTGCCGGCGCTGGAGTGTTTCGTGCGCACGCCTATGGAAGCCTACGGTGAATTTTCGCTGGAGCACATCCAGTATTTTTCAGCCGAATCTCTCAGGAAACTGATGACGCAACTGGGCTATACCTGCCTGTCCAGCGACATTGTGGCGCTCTCTGCCGGCGTTACCGACAGCCTGTTTGCCCTGTTTGCACGCGGCACACAGCAACATGCAGTAGATTCAGACAACGTCGTTGATCCGGCCGGATACATCCGGCAATCGGAAATCATCATGCGCCAGACTTTGCAACGGATCGCCGATTGTCCTGCAACGCAATTCATCATCTATGGTGCCGGCAGCCACACTGCACGCTTGTTACCCAGACTGGATGTGCTGGGCCTTTCCGGGCGCATTGCCGGCATCGTCGACAGTAACCCCAATTTGCAGGAGCAACGCATAGGGCGGCATGTGGTTTCTGCTCCAGATACTTTGTCCAACTGGCCAATCGCCACTGTCGTGATTTCCTCGTTCAATGCACAATCCGCCATTGCGGATTTTGTAGCCCACCACTACAGCAACCCCATACTGCAACTTTATCCATGACACAGAAACAAACTTTGATCTTCGATCTGGATGGCACCCTGATCGATTCAGCTCCCAGCATTCTCGCCACTTTTGCAAAAGTGCTGGAGGAAGCCGGCATCACTGCGCAAGTACCGCTTCAACCCAGCCTGATCGGCCCGCCACTTGCGGAAACCTTGGCAAAAATCTCTGGCACTGATGACCCGCAACGCATTCAGGCCATGATCGAATCATTCAAGCAAAACTACGATGGCGGCACCTACCGAGACACGCGGGTTTATCCCGGCATTGCAGAAATGCTGGATGCACTCCACAGCCACGGCTACAAACTGCATATCGCCACCAACAAGCGCTACGCACCGACTTGCCTGATCATTGATTATCTTGGCTGGGGATCGCTGTTTCAATCCATTCACGCGCTGGATCGGTGTGTACCACGAATGCCGGACAAAAGCGCACTGCTCAAGCATCTGTTGATTGAGCAGGATTTGCGTCCGGAGCTGTCGCTCTACATTGGCGACAAGACTGAAGATGGGGTGGCTGCCGGAAATAATAAACTACCCTTCCTGGGCGTGATCTGGGGCTACGGCGACTTCACTGCCAGCGGCAACTGGCCCATACTGGATTCGCCTGTTTCCTTGTTGGGAAAACTCAAAGATGTCCAATCCAATAGCTGATACCTGCCGCAACAACATCGTTGCGGATATCGACCGCGTGCTGAGCTGTTACCCGCTCCCTGAGCTGGCCGGCAAGCGTGTGTTTTTGACCGGCGGAACCGGTTTTTTTGGCTACTGGTTGCTGATGACCATCGCCCGCCTCAACGCCGCAGGCGCACAAATTTCGGTTGTAGCCTTGTCGCGCAACCCTGCGTGTTTTCTGGATCGCTACCCTGAGTTGTGTTCGGCATCATGGCTGCAGTTCATTCAGGGTGATGTCAGGAACTATCAATTCCCGGATGGAAACTTCGACCTGTTCATCCATGGCGCCTCTGATACCAGCCCGGAGGCTGCGCAACGCGCACTGGAGCTGTTCGACTCCATCGTGCAAGGCACCCGACATGTGCTCGATCATGCCGTAGCATGCAAGACACGCCGTGTCCTGATCATCAGTTCGGGCGCGGTGTACGGCGATCAACCTGCCGACATCACGCACATCCCCGAAAATTCTCCCTACTCCTGCAGTTCGACAAATCCTGCCGATGCTTACGGCGAAGGCAAGCGTGCAATGGAAATGCTGGCCACCTGCTACGCACGCGAATATGGGCTGGTACCTGTGTTTGCGCGATGCTTTGCATTCATTGGCTACGGCTTGCCAGCGCATCTGGCGGTGGGGCAGTTAATCCATAGCGCCCTTAAACAGGGCCGGATCGTCATCAAGGGCGACGGCAAAGCAATCAGAAGCTACCTGTACGCGGCCGATCTTGCTGTCTGGCTGCTGGCTCTCGCATGCAAGGGTAAAGTGGGTGAGCCCTATAACGTAGGATCAGATGAAGCGTTCAGTCTGGAAAAACTGGCACAATTGATCAACGATACTCTGGGGATGCGCACGCCGCTCGAAATACTCGGCCAATCAGCGTCGACCAGCCGCATCCATTATGTGCCGGATGTCTCGCGCATTCGCCAGGAACTTGGAGTTGAAATCTGGACTGGCATAGTGACCGGAATCAAACGAATGGCAGAAGCATGATTTTTTACAATGAGATGCTATCAATCTATTTATTTCGGAGGAGACGAATATGAGTAATTTGCAGGATGCTCTCGGTGTTGGCAATATGGTTTATCGGGATCAAATTGGCCGACCTCATTTTGCATTCGGTCTATGGCTGGCCACGTTACAGGCGGCAAAGCTAGGGATTCAAAGCATCAAAGTTTTTGAGTTTGGGGTTGCCGGTGGAGCAGGCCTACTCAACCTTTGTGAAATCTGTGATCTTATGAATAAATCAACAGGTATGAAATATGAGATTTATGGATTTGACTCCGATATAGGTATGCCTGCTTTATCAGCAGGTTATAAGGACCATCCGGAGCTTTGGCACGAAGGGCAATTTTTATCTGATCATGATCAAATCAGGTCAAAACTTTCATCAAACGCAAAACTTATTTCTGGGAATATTGATAATACAATAGTTGAATTTTGTGAAAACAATTTGAGTACAAATTCTCCGATTGGTTTTGTCGCCGTTGATGTGGATTTATATTCATCAACTCTCTCCGTTTTAAAACTATTAGAACGGTCCAACCCAGAATTTTATTTGCCAGTCACAATTTTATACTTCGACGATATTAACGATCTTCTGACAAATAACTCTTGGTGTGGGGAAATGTTGGCTATTCGTGAATGGAATGAAACGCATGATATGCGCAAATTGGAAGAAATGAGGATCCGTCAGAATCATAGTCCAGCCGGATGGCATGATCATATATACGGCTTTCATGTATTTGATCATCCTGTAAGAAACGGCTCTCGCCGAGGTGTATGTTTGGATATAAATATTACTGCGATTTGACGCGTCTGCGGTGGTTACGTTTTTTGGACAGACAGAAAAGCTAAAGCCGGCCGGTGGTCCAAAACACCAGCAGTGGCTTGTAATGGAGCTGGGCAACGTGCTTAGCAACAGGGTTTATGAATACAGCCATTTTCAAGGTCAAGGGGTATGCTTAAGGTCATCACCGGTTTCGAAAAATTGTTCGTAACCGCTAGTACTGCCCTGTTTAGCAATCGCTTTGCCTAATTTGAATAAGAGGCCTCCGTAGAGGCGGGCCATGGGGTTGTTCGTCGCCGGATTTTGTTCTACTTTTACTCCGGGAGAAGGGTTGTAATCTAACTGCTCCAATATGGCACTATTTTCATTACAGTTGGCGATTATTTGATTCTCTGTGAGGAATTCAAGGAATTTACGATATTGAACCGGATAAGCTTTTACTGTTTCGGAGTAATCAGTACGATTGTAAATTTCTGCTACATCAAAGCCTGTTGTCAAAAAATTCCGTTCCGAGGAAAAAGGCAATTTATAAAATTCACACATCTCACGGATACGACTGTCGTGAGCAATGAAATGCGCCTGAACACCTGATTGAAGTGCGGGCGTGAGTCCGTGCATTCTTGCTCCGAACACGAAGTCCATTTGGGACAAAAACGCCTTCCAATTGCCATAATTTGTGAAGTAACGGAGCTTGTTCGCGGCATAGAGAGCATGCAAATGATCCAGCCCGCCGTAATATTGGCTTGCCTGCAGAAAATCCTCTGCGGTGATTTTGGCTGGATAATAAAGTAATTTTGGAACGATATTTGAAGTTTGCTCGATAAAATAATAATCCTTGGTTGCAGCCAAGGACATTGCTTCGCTGATCAATGATGCTGAACGTAGCTGATAATTGGAGTAAGTAACAGCAACTTTATTAATTTCTGCGAATGGCTTCTTCTGCAAAAGTGATGAGTGCAAAGTCGGACCGTTCATGTATAGCGAAGGACAGCCGATCGGTCTGACGTTTTTGATTCCAAGTTTGTTCAACACCTCTGCAGAATACTCCCCCCGCGTACCTATTACTCGCGATTTTCCCGCTATGGTTTTTAGGTAACGCACAACTTCTGGAGGCAAGGTTTTGTGGAAATCGGGATCGTAATCATAGGTGTTGGATTGAATGGATTCCGTGACCGAGGTGAATGGGATGTTGAGCTGCTCAATGAATTTTGTGGCAAGCTCGTAAGGAAATCCATCCTGGTGAAATGGTTGTCCGGCTATACGACATGGAATGGCCCACACGACTTGGGAAAAATGCTCATTCACTACCTCAGCGCTTGCGCTGAAATTCCAAGCTAAATGATTCTTGCCGGCGCACAACATCGTGACAGCGAGGGCATACACGATGTCACCAGTGTTAATGAGGGCCTTGTGGTAATCGAAAAATTCATCGGTCTTGGGTAGCCCGCCGATGGGAGGAAGAAATCCGATTAATACAGGTTTCGACGCACTCATTTTTTATTGGTCTGAGAGTGGGCGGAAATTAGTCCCTTGGTGCTGATAATAAACGCCCCTCCGTTTAAAAAAGGTATCGCATAGTTCGTTATCTCATCTACGAAATCCCTGCGTGCACCAACGACGAGAATGTCCAGACTGGCCTCTATCATTGTATCTGGATGAGAGATGCTTATTTCTGTTCCATCCAGGCAAGTTCCTTGCAAGGCCACATCCCTGTCTGAAATCCAAACTAGGTTCTTGTGCAAATGTGGGGAAATTTTGACGAACTTATGCCCTCGTCCCATCACCCCCCACAGCCCGATTCTGGCATCCGGGTTTTCTGCGAGTGCCAAGCTGACCCATTCTAACAAGTTCTTGGCATCATGATCCGTGTCGAAATGCAGGTGTGATTCCTCCATGAATGCATCCCAAAATATTACATGCCCTGCGGAGGAAGGGATCGCCTTTTTCAGCACGATGTCCAGCCCTTTGTGTTCCTCCCGGTAGTGCAGCATGCGGAAATACAATCGTCCAGCCATATGGTAATAACTGTTCCAGAGATGTTGCATCGCATCACTGGCAAAGGTCGTCTGTTCTAGCCACTCAAAAAATTGATGCGTTCCAAAAATCATGTTCTTGTAGGCATATGCGCCCCATTCCCAGCCGCTGATGCCCTGCATCAGGCAAGGCTCGCCAATATACGCGATGGGTTTGCCGGCTACCCTGGGCAAGGAAAGCATGGCATGCGGGAAGCAGTCGGCGATTACAGTAGATGAGCCATCCAGACTGTTACTGGGTTGCAATACAGAGACAGCATCAATGTAATATTGACGGCGTGTCACGAAACAGAAGATACCGCTAAACAGGGCCGATGGATTATCTGCTGGCAGGAATGCCAAGTCTTCCAGGCGGGACAAGCGCTTCCAGTCAGTATCCATGCATTGCAGCCGCTTGAGTATGGCGGCAGGAGGATGTCCATCCATTTCGTGGAGGATTCGCGTGCGCAGATTACAATCGATCCAGCCAAAATTAAGGTAGTGGTAATCAACGTCTGGTGCATTACGAATGGATTCAAGTACACGAGCGACACCGCCGGGAAGCACGAGATCATCATCACCTATGACCCAGACGAACTCCCCGGAGGCTAATCCCGCTGTGGCAAATAACACATTGCGCGCAAAGCCGACGGTGCTTTTCTGCCTGTCATAAATAATTGGCAATGGACTTTGCCCGACAATGTCAGCGGTTGCATCTGGAGATGCATTGTCAGCGACCACGATTTCGATCTCATCTAGGTAAGCGGATGCTTCACGCTCCAAATTTTTTAAAATTACTTTTAATAGTTCGCTTCGATTAAGGGTCGGTATGCAAATTGAAAGGATTGGTTTCACAGTATGTAGGGATAGACCGAATGTAGAGGCTTAATCATATAGAAATGGCCCCTGATTTGGAATTGTCGTTTGTGGAAGCTACACTACCCAATTTATAGATGGTAAAAAAAGCAGTTAGATCATCTATGTATTCACGCTGAATCTCATTTGCCACAGCTATCGGATATTTTTGATGCCAGAAAAAAGCCTATTTCGCGCGTTAAGGGCTCCTTATTACATTGCGGCGCCAAATTATTTATATCATTCCGCTGGTATACGTGCGACACATTATCTCTGCCACGCATTGAATGAAATGGGGGAGGAAGCCTATGTGACATGTGATGTCAGGATGCCATACCTGCGAACACCAAAATTGACAAAATCAATACGACGACAACATGAAGAGTCGGGACGTGAACCGATTGTCGTCTACCCAGAGGTGTTCTCCGGCAATCCTTTGAATGGACGGATTGTAGCGCGTTGGCTTCTTAACAGGCCAGGTCATCTTTCTGGGGACAAGGTGTTTGATGATCTTGATTTGATTTTTGCTTACTCCGGACAGTTTGTTCCTGAAGATATAAAGGTCGAGTATTTATATCTACCTACAGTTGATCAGTCAATTTTTAATAACGACAATAATCCTGAAAACGATAGGCGAAGCGGAAGATGTTTTTATGCAAACAAATACCTGCAGAGGGGCGGAAAACTAACTAAACACGTAGAAAACGCAATCAGCCTTTGTCGGGATACAGGAATGACACAGCATGAGATCGCTCAGATATTGCGGCGATCCGAATTGCTTTACGTGTATGAACCTACTGCGCTAATTCAGGAGTCACTGCTATGTGGTTGTCCCGTTTCCGTTGTTGTAACAGATTACTGGAAATCAAATACTAACAACTCAAAGAGTGGCGGCGGCCATGGAATTGTTTTTGATGATAATCCGGCAGAGTTAGCGCTTGCTAAACATAATGTAAAGCTCTTCGGAGATCAATATGATGCAGGAATCAAGGGCGCATGGGAGCATATTGCCAATTTTGTTGATCTAACTCAGGCACGTTATCAAGAATTTCTGCTCTCTTCCCGCACCGCGTGTCTGATAGCTCCCTCAACTGCTTGTACTACCAATGATGCCTATAGCCTTTGGCGATTAGGCCATTGCCAATCTGGTATTTCACATATTCTAGAACTTGTACAATTACCTAATCGTCCAACGTTTCACGTTCTATTGCTTGACTTTCATACGCAGGAGCCAGGGGTGCTCGCATCAATTGCATCCTTACAGAATCAGAACTATCCGAATTGGTACGTCAGTGTATTGGCAATGACCCCACCCCCTAGCGGGGTTGCTTTGCCCGTTGGTATTGCTTGGCAGAATATTGCAGAAACCGGCTTCATAGACGCTATCAACAAAACCGCATCAAAAGATCAATCAAACTGGTTTTGCTTCATGAATGCCGGCGATCATCTTGAAGCCCATGCCTTTCTGGCGCTGTCTCAGAAAATATCCCGTCACCCAGATTGGTCAGTGCTCTATACAGATAAGGACACCTTGAGTTCGGCTGGTGTTTTTTCTGAACCATTTTTCAAGCCTAATTTCAGTCTAGACATGTTTCGGTCTGCACCATTTATTACTGACGGCTTGCTGGTGATAAAACGCGAATTCTTGATAAGTCTTGGTGGGTTGTGTACGGAACGGAGTGGTGCTGAGTTTTATGACCTTATCCTGCGCGCTTATGAGCGTTTGGGTAAAGCCGGAATCGGCCACATAGCGGACGTTTTGCATCACTGCAATGCTGATGGCGAGCACTTGATTCAGGAAGATGCTGTTGCATCCAGATATAAAGCTTTGCAGGAGCATCTCGATCGAATCGGTGCAGCAGCCTACATTGAAAATGGTGTCTTGCCTGGTACTTTCCACATTCGTTATCAATATGATACGGAAACCGCAGTCTCCATCATCATCCCGACGCTGAATGGTGGCGCTATGCTGCAAAGTAGCGTGAATGCGGTCGTGGAAAATACGGAATTCAAGAACTGGGAGCTCATTGTCGTTGACCGGGAAAGTGATGATGCGGCCACCATGGTTTTTTTAGACTATCTCAGGGATTTTAATAACGACGCGATACGTGTCATTACGCAACCGAGGTCTGCCAGTTTTCCATCTGTGCGTAATGCCGGGGCTCAGGCGGCTCGCCAGGATTACTTGCTTTTTTTGTCCGATTCAACGCAGCCGTTACGTAACGACTGGCTTGATGAAATGTTGGGTTATGCTGTTCAGCCGGGTGTGGGGGTGGTTGGAGCGAAGGCGGTCGGGTCGGATGGCAATGTTTCGAACGCTGGATATATTCTTGGTTTGGGTGGGCAACCGGCTGGTTTGCATGATCTCCATGCGCCGCTTGATGATCCGGGTTATTTTGGCCGTTTGCAGGTGCCGGGTAATCCCTCTGCCGTGTCTTCCGCTTGCATGCTGACGGAAAAGAAATTATTCGATGAGTTGGGTGGTTTTGACGAGCATTTGCTGGCGGCGGGTTACAGCGATGTGGATTATTGCCTTAAAGTTGGCAAGGCAAATCAACGGGTGGTTTGGACGCCATTCGCAGTCATGTTTCAGCCACACGAAATCGAGCCCCCCGAGGCGATTGAGGTGGATGAGGATGCAGATGCTGAAACGCATCGGTCCCGGATCTTGCCTGGCCCTACAGCACAGGTGATGTTCGACCGTTGGCGAGACCGTATCGCCTTTGACCCGGCATATAATCGTAACCTCAGTCTGAGCCTGGCTACCAACGAGTCTTATATCAGGGGTTTCGAGATCGAAACTTTGCCAGCCTTGACATGGGATCCGGATTTTCGCCCGATGCCACGAGTCCTTGCTTTCACTGGTGGTGGAGAAGGGCGCGAGGAGCATAGAATCATTGCGCCCATGCGTGCCCTGGATAATGCAGGCAAAGTCCAGGGGGCTGATGCAGCAGAGTTTTTGTCCATCCCTGAACTGGCTCGCATATCACCCGATTCATTGATCTTCCAGTACAGGCAAGAAGGGTGTCAACCTAAACTGATTGAAAGTTATGTGCGTAACTCCAGGGCATTGCGGATCTTTGAACTGGATGTGTTTTTAAGCAACACCCAGCTTTATCAGGACAATAGTCTGGCTGACACCCTGAACCTGAGTGATCGACTCGTTGTGCCGACGGAGTATCTCGCGCACGAATATCGAAAATTCAGCCCTGAAATCCATGTGGTCCCCGACCATATCGAACGTTCCAGATGGGGGGCATTGAATCCGAAACGCATGCAGGGACGAAAGCCACGTGTCGGGTGGGCTGGAAGCGCTGTACACGAGGCCGATTTGGCAATCATTGCAGAGGCGGTAAAGGCCCTGCAAGATGAGGTGGAGTGGGTGTTCTTTGGTCTATGCCCGGAAGGTACCAGAGGTCTGGTGGAGTACCATGGTGGTGTGGTGAATCGTATTTATCCTTCCAAGCTTGCAAGTCTGAATCTGGATCTGGCGCTTTCACCTCTGCAGGATAATCCGTTTAATCATGCCGGGAGCCATATGCCGCTTCTTGAGTATGGGGCGCTCGGCTGTCCGGTGATTGCTACAGATATTACGCCCTATCGCGGCGCGTACCCCATCACTCGTGTCAGAAATCGCACTCAGGACTGGGTCGATGCAATACGCGAACATGTTTCTGATCTGGATGAACTGGCCAGGCGAGGGGATGTACTTCGCGACTATGTGGAGGGAAACTGGATGCTGGAAGACAATCTGGATGTTTGGCTCAAGGCCTGGGTACCTTCGCTTGTCTGATTCAGTTTAATCAGCGGTGGTACGCCCATACGTCTTTAGCAAGCGCTGCTCCTGAAGATTGCTTTGCATGAGGTCTTTAAATTGTGCCATCCAGGCCCGAGCAAGATTGCCTATCTTGGCTTCGTCGGCCAGTATCTGTTGGATTAGTTGGTTCTTGTACTGGCGCGCAGCTTCGTCAAGCCTGGTCTCAGCATCTACCGGCTTCATGCCGTCGACCAAGTTGCTGCATTGCTGCTCTATGGCTATCAGCTCTTCCCAGTTGCCATCCTCGGCGGCTTTAAGCATCTGCACGGTGAGCGCAGAGAGTAATTTGTAGTTCGCTATGACTTGAGCAGAACTTGTTTTCTCAGGCTCATGCGCTTGCATAAGTCCTTTGAGTATTGCCAGCGGCATTGGGTTTAGGCGTTGCGCCCACGATCTGAGGGCGAATTGTATCCCAGGCACCTTTTATTTCGCCCAGCAGGTGTGCCACCTCATCCAGAATTGAGATGTCATTTTTCAAATTGGCTTCAACCAGGCGCCTGACCATATAATCGTATAGTTCAGACAGATTTAATGCCAATTCGCCACCAACTTTTTTATCCAGGCTGGCATTCAGACCTTCACCAATGATAGATATTGCCTTGGAAATAGACTTTCCTTTAACCGCAATTTCCTTGCGTAATATGCTGTTTTTTGCATCGCTGATTGCAAATAGTGCCCCTTCAAACAGCAATGCGATCAGTTTGTGTGGATCGGCGCCCAACACGTGCGACTCTATGTTGACACTGTTATAGGCATTTATGCTGGCAGTTGCGTTCATGATGATGTTCCTTGAGAGAACTGTGATGTCAGATAAGCGCTTGTGTTGTTCATGCTATTCAGGAAGCTGTTGAGATTGGTATAGGTGGTCGTGTATTGTTTTTTGATAGACTCCATCTGGTATTCCAATCGGCTAATCTGATCGTTAGAATTTTTAATGGATGTGTTAATGCTTGCAGTGCGGGTGGATATCAGACCGCTAACAGAGAGTACGGATGTTGACCATGTGCCCATCCTGGTAAGGAAACCTGTTTCCGAGGAAAACAAATTGGAAACATCACTGAAATTTTTATTGATTTCGCTGCTAAGTTTGCTGCTATCCAGCTTCAATGTGCCATCTTTCTGGTACGAAATGCCAACTTGACTCAGCGTGGTCAGGGTTCCGCCACTGGCGGGTGTGGCTGGAGAATTAATGATGCCGCGCAACTGATCCAGCATGAGACGCACCGACGGGTCGCCAGCAAGAGCAGACGCCTCCGCTGTTGCTGTCCCATAGGCTGAGCTGCTTTTGAGCTGCCTAACCAAGGCATTATACGCATCGACAAAGCCAGATGCTGCGGTGTTGATTGAATTCGTGTCACGCGCGACGGTCAGAGTGGCGGGTGTGGTGGTGGTTTGAGTCAGTGTCAGACTGACGCCTTGAATTGCATCATTGATATTATTGGACGACTTGCTGATCTGGATGCCGTTAACAGTGAACTCTGCATTTTTTGCGGTAACGGTTTCGGTCAGGTTTTGTGTTCCTGTCGTCGGGTCATAGGCGAGCAAGTTATCAACTGTGGGATCTCCGCCATCCGTCGTGATCCTGATGCTATTGCTTATGCCTGTGCTGTTCGATGTCAGTACAAGCCGGTAGGGCGTGTTGCTGCCATCATTGACGATGGTGGCAGACACTCCCATGGCAGCGGCGTTAATCGTGTCGCGCATGCCTTCCAATGTGCTGTTTCCAGCAATGGAGATGCTTTGGGTTCCGCTGCCATTACCCGCGAAGAGTGTTGCCGTGCCTGGCGTGCCCGCGGCGGAGGTGACAAATGTGGTTCCATCGATAATGGATGTAATAGTTGTCCCGGGTGGAAAACCAGGCCCCGTTATGGTCGCGCCAACGGCAAGATTCGCCGTGCTGGCTACGGTTACGGTTGTGCCAGTACCGCCTACCGTGGCATTTTTTAGCGTGGCGCCGAAGTCGAAAGTGACCGTAGTTGCTGCGCCAGTGCCGATTGCGGTTGTGCTGCTGGTTTGCCCTGTGGCTACCAAGCTTTGAGCCTGGGCCAGACTGGTCACATTCAATGTGTAATTGCCTGCAACAGCAGAACTCGTTGCGGATGCTGAAAAAGCACTTGGATTGGATGGCGTGGCGCTAAAACCCTGCAAATTGTTTTGCAGGGTTTTTATTGAACTTTGGTAAGTAGAGGTTAACCCGCTAATGGTTCCAAGCGATGAAATTTTAGCCTGGTAACTGGCGACTTTGGTATTGAGATTGTCGATCGGCTTACGTTCGAGTGCCATTAACTGCGAGACGAGTGAAGGTACGTCTAGCGCGCTCGAAGTCGGTGATATTGTCGCCATGATCGTACCTCCTGTTACTAAGCCTTTTCACTTAACAATTGGCCATTCTGAAGAAACTGGTCAATCGACTGTGCAATTGCCAACACCTCTTTCGATGGCATTTGTCGAATCATCTCGCCTGTTTGTACGTCCATCAGCTTGACGATAGGTCGCTTGGTTGAAGAGTCTATGCTGATTTGCAAACTCTGGCTTGATGATTGCTGCAGTGCCTGGTTGACGTTGGCTACCGCACTTTTCAAGCTTTGAGGCGACAGTTCCTGCGCAACTGGCGCTTTGGCTGAATCAGTGATGACTTTGGGGGCATCATTAATAACAGTGTTGCTGCCCCGCGCGACTTGAGTCGTGGTATCCGCATTCTGGATGATCATTTTCGATCCCCTTCGAGTAAGAAGACCTAACCGGTATTACCGGTCAGGTTTTTCATATTCTAGTTAATTAACGCAACAAAGTCAGCACATTGTTAGGTGTCTGGTTGGCCTGTGCCAACGCTGCCGTTCCTGCTTGTTGCAGAATGTTGGCGCGGGCCATGGCCGTGGATTCGGCCGCATAGTCGGTATCCATGATACGGCTATACTTTGCAGACAAGTTCACTGAAAGAACCTGCTGGGTGGCTACCTTGGATGCGGCAACAGCCATGTTGGCGCCGTGAACTGCACGTGCCGCGCCTACAGAACTTAGATCTGCAGTGCCAGTGTAGCCGGCCAAAGTTGCAATAGCTGTGTTTTCAGCTGTAAGCGAAGATCCTTCTGTACTGCTTGCACCGACTTCGGAAATGCGCAACAGGTTGTCGGTCATGATGGCCAGATAACCGTCCTTCGTTTGCAAGTCTGAAATGGTGTCATTTTCAGTACGGACGGAAACGTTCGCGGCGCGAATCGCCGCATCGGTGTTCGTGGCTGTGACCAGGCCCGTCGCATCGTCCTGGGCGCTATTGATGCGCACGCCTGAGGACAGGCGCTGTTGTGCGGTTTGCAGGGCAATTGCTGATTTATTCAGTGCTGCGCCAGCGAAAAGGGCTGCAACGTTGGTGTTGATGACTTGTGCCATGATAATTCTCCTGGTTACATGTTTTGAGTATTAACGATGGCATCTGTGCCATCAACCTCGGTTAGCCTTAGGGCTGGCGAAACTAATTAACCGTTGTTGAATACATTATCGGATGGCTATTTTAAAACTTTAGGGGAATTTGAATTTAATTTGGCTGATTTTCCATTCCGAGTTGCCTTTAATATTGATTACTTCCTATCTTGCTCTTCATTCCATGCCTGGTACATGCCGATCAGTGCGTCCTTAAAATGACTGGCAAATCGTCTTCCGTCCAGGAATGGTGACGCGAGCACTTGCTCCCGCAATCCATTGCGGAGCCTGGACAGGCGTTGTAGGTCTGCGGCATGAGCTGTTGCCAGCGCGGCATAGTCTTTCTTATCCCTTGCAACCCAATCGGGCAGGTCTGTATTCATCAAAATCCCAACTCCCTGCCGGGACAGGAAGCGATTCCCCGCTAAGGTCAACACTGGCACACCCATCCACAGCCCTTCGGCGCTCGTTGTGCCGCCAGGAAAAGGGAATGGGTCCAGGGCAATATCAACTCGCTGGTAGGCAGCCAGATATTTTTCTCTGGTCTCATAACCTTCCAGAATGAGACGGTCAGCTTCAATACCATGTCTCGGCAAAGCGTTCAATGGTGTGTTGCCGTACTGCTGTCTCGTTGAGTTGTTTTGATTTAAGGAATAACCGGCTGTCTGGTATGGATAAAAGTAATTGCGACCACAGGGCGACAACATCTTCATTCATCTTGGTGAGATTGTTGAAGCAGCAGAAGGTGATATATCCATTCGTCAGTGCAGGCAATGCAGAAACTTCCAGATCAATATCAGGTGGTGTGAAACATAGTCTGGTTTCTGGCAGCCGCCAGATTTTTTCCGTGAAATAGGCCTCTTCACTTTCGGGTAGTGTCCAGGGGTCGGCAATCAGATAGTCTATCTCCGCGACCCCTGTGGTGGCGAAATATCCCAGCCAGCTTGCCTGTATTGGGGCCGGTTTCCAGGCAAACACCGGTAGTCGGTTGAGTGATGAGTGACCAGAAAGGTCTATCAGAATATGCACGCCATCGTTGTGTATCAGGTGTGCGGCGGCTTCGTCCTTCAGACCGAATAAGGTTTTCCAGGCAGAGAAGAACGGCTTGATGCGTGTCGTGAGGTCGTCAGTTTTGGTGGAGGTCGGGTAAGCAATGAAATCGATGGCTGTCGTGTCGAGCTGCTGCAGCAAGTTTTCCAGAAAATATCCAACCGGGTGATTGTTGAAATCGCCCGATACAAACCCGACGCGCAGGCGTTCCGGGTGTTTGGTACAAGACCACTCCGTAAATGATGATGTGACTTGGCTCTTTATGTTTTGACCATATCGAATCGCTTCTGATAAACAATCTCCTGGCGACTTGCTTGATGCGTAATTAAGCGAGAACAACAGGTTGCTATGTGCAAGAAAGTAATTTGGCTCGATTTCCAGCGCTTTCCGGTAATAAACTTCGGCCTCATCCAGCTGTCCCAGATCCAGTTTGCAGTTCCCCAGATTAGTGTATGCCTTGGCATAATCCGGCTTGATCTCCAATGCCCGTCGAAAACAGGCCTCGGCCTCGTCCAGTTGTCCCGTGGCCTTGAGAAGGTTACCCAGGTTATTGTGTGCATCGGCATAATCTGGTTTGATCTGTAGCGCGCGGCGATAACAGGTTTCGGCCTCGTCTTGCCGTTCCAGATCCTCGAGGGTGATGCCAAGATTGTAATACGCCTCGGCGTAATCCGGTTTGATCTGTAGAGCCTGCCGGTACCAGATCTCGGCCTCATCCGGGCGGTTCAAATCCTTGAGCGTATTGCCCAGATTGTAATGTGCCTCGGCCAAATCCGGCTTGATTTCTATTGCCTTTCGGTAACAGGCGGAGGCCTCGTCCAGTCGCCCCATGTCATGAAGTGTTACACCCAGATTGCAATGTGCCTGGGCATCATCCGGCCTGGCTTCCAGCGCCCTTCTCAGGCTTGCTTCTGCCTCGTGCAGTCGGCCTGATTGATAAAATGTGACGCCCAGATTGCTGAGTCTGTCAGGCGTAATCCGGGTTGATTTGTAATGCTCGTCGGAAGCTGGCATCAGCCTCTTCCAAGCGATCCAAATCGTGAAGCATGACGCCCAGGTTGCTGTAAGCATCCGCGTAATCCGGGTTGATTTGCAGTGCACGTCGGTAACTGGCTTCAGCCTCGTCCAGTCGACCGAGTTGATGAAGCGTGACACCCAGGTTGTAATGTGCCTCCTCGTCCCCTGGTGCAAGTGCCGCTGCTTTTTGCATGGGCGTCAGCGCCTCTGCATTACGCCCCATCTGCTTGAATGCTGCACCCAATGCCTTCCAGCCAAACTCATGCAGAGGGAAGCGTTCGGTCACTGACTGGGCCAGGTCTGCTGCTTCTGCGAAATGCCCCTCGCCAAACAGGCCCAGAAGTGCATTGATCTCCTGAGAGACTGGGGCTTTTCTTTGCTTGAGTGCTGGTGGTCGTGTGGCTCTTGATTCATCTGTCGGGCACTGCGCTCAACGTGTCTGCCTTATCCTCCACCCGTACCTGTAGTGCGCTTCTCCGGCATGGCCTGCCTGCTGGAGAGTTGCGGCCATTCTCTCAATCACCCCATCCCAGTCACCAGCTGTTTCCTGGGTAAAGATACGCATGGTGGGATACCACGGACTGTCTTCTCGCTCTCGCATCCAGCGCCATTCGCTGGCATGGCGGTTGAGCAGCCAGACGGGTTTTCCCAGTCCGCCGGCCAGGTGCGCGACGGAAGTATCCACCGAGATCACCAGGTCAAGATTGGCCACTAAGGCGGCGGTGTCGTCAAAATCGCTGAATCCATCCGTCCAGTCGACAAGCTTTCCCGAGGTGACGAAAGACGCCTTATCCGGATCAGGTTCCTTTTGCAGACTGAACCAGGCGCAGCCAGGCAGGTCCAGCAGCGGCTCCAGTTGTTGCAAGGCGAGCGCGCGGAATGGTGCGGTTTTCATGCCGCCTCCTGGTTTCCACACGATGCCGATTTTGCGTGTCGAAGCAGGCAAATTCAGCGCGGCGATCTTTGATTGCCAGTCGCTTGCCTTTGCCGGATCTGGAATCAGATAGGGAACATGATTAGGAATGGTTTCCAGCTTCGTGTCGAAGGCCAGTGGCAGGGAGAGCGTGGAGCACTGCCATTGCCATGACGACTGCTCGGCGGGGGCGGTATCCAGAATTTCCACATTGGGAAATGAACGTCGAAACAATGTCAGCAATGAAGGGGCAGCCACGACACTGATGCAATTGCGCAATTAGTAAAGCGATTCGCAGCCAGAGGAAAATAGCGTGAAAGCTGAAGCTGATCGCCCAGGCCTTGTTCCTTGAAAACCAGTAGTCGATCGCCAGGTAGTGGGGTCTGGCCAATCCATTGAGGCAGAAGGGTGGCTGGTCGTGTTAATGCTTTGGGGTTTGCCTCCCAGCGGTATTCATATTCTGGCCAGCCTTCGGATAGCCTTCCCATCGTGAGCAGGATAAGGCTCAGGCTATGGTGTGCCCTGGGATAATCCGGCTTGATTGCCAGCGCCCGCCGGCAGCAGGCCTCGGCCTCTTCAAGTCGTCCCAGATCGAGGAGCGTATTGCCCAGGTTGTTATGTGCCTCGGCCAAATCCGGCTTGATTTCCAGGGCCCTCCGGTAACAGTCGGAGGACTCATCCAGTCGCCCCATGTCGTAAAGGGTAGCGCCCAGATTACAGTGTGCCTGGGCATAATCCGGCTTGATTTCCAGCGCCCTGCGCAGGCTCTCTTCGGACTCGCCCATTCGACCCAGTCGCTGCAGGGTGATGCCCAGGTTGTTATAGGTCTCGGCATTGTCGGGATTGATCTGCAGCGCGCGTCGATAACAGGCTTCAGCCTCCTCAGGGCGATCAAGCGCATGGAGGTTTACGCCCAGGTTGCTGAGTACCGCAGCATCGTGCGGTCTGATTTTCAGGGCACGTCGATAGCTTGTTTCAGCTTCACTGTGCCGTCCCATGATATATAGCGTGTCGCCTAGCCTGTAATTCGCCTCGGCTAGTTCCGGATTAATCTGCAATGCTTTCCGGTAACTGGCTGCGGCTTCTTCTAACCTGTTGAGCGCCTGAAGGGTGATGGCCAGATTGTAATGTGCCTCCTCATCCCCCGGTGCCAGTGACGCTGCTTTCTGCATGGGCGCAAGCGCATCGGAATGGCGCCCTGATTGATTGAGTACTGCACCCAACGCTTTCCAGCCAAACTCGTGCAGCGGGAAGCGCACTGTCATCGCCTTTGCAAGGGTTTCCGCTTCGCTGTGGCGTCCCTCGTTGAACAGGGACAGCAGTGCATCTGTCTCTTGCAAGGTGGGTTGGGCCTTGAGGGGTGTGTTGCCGGTTTCCGGGGGTGCTGGCGGAATGGGCGATGATTCTTCCGGGGCGTGCTGAAATTCCGCATTCGGCCGCCCGGCGGTTATTGCGCCATTTTCAATACGCTGTGCCAGCGCTTCGACATCATCCCCCTCCAGTCCCTGCTGTTTTGCCAGCGCCAGAATCTGCCGGGCATCTTCCAGTTGCCCTGCCTGAAACAGGGCCTCGATATAACTCAGCCAGTATTGGCCTCGTGCGGGGTCGGCATCCAGCGCTGCCATGAAATAGGGCAGGCCTGCAGTGGGCTGATTCGCCTGCACTGCGACCATTCCCAGGTTGAAGTTGGCCTCCGGGTGGTTCGGCTGAGTTTGCAGAACGGCCAGGTAGCATTCCCCGGCTTCTTGTAGCTGACCCGCCTGATGGAGTGTGATGCCCTTGCGCAGTGTTTGCTCTAGCGTTTGTGGCTCTGGTTGCTGCGGAGGAAGATCAGCGGTCTTTAGTTTCACAAGGTGAGTTGCCCAGGGCGGCAGCTTTGTGAAGAAAGCATGAAAACCCGCATTAAAGCTCCCGAAATTAAATCCATTCTTCTGCGCCAGGATTGAGAGACTATCGCGCGAAAACAAACTGATATGACCGTTTCTCGGCGATGCGTACCACCAATTTAATCTTTTGCCGGGATGGATATTGCCGTCCGACAACAAGGTTGAAAACAATATAAGCCCATCCTGGGCGAGCAATGCGCGCAGGTTGGACATTAATTCAGGCACATTCGGAACGTGCTCAAAAACCTCATAGGCTGTGATTAGATCAAATTTCCCAAGCTGCTCGGCACTAATGTTTTTGTCGGCGAACGGATCGTAAGAGGTCGAATTCCAATCGGATTCTCTTAGGAGCTTGGCAAGAAGCCCCGCGCCTCCGCCATAGTCAAGATGCTTGATTGAATGAATCCGGTCGCCAAATAGGGTGATTAAATTGGCGGCATTGGTACGGGGTCTGACTTCGATGTAGTCCGGATCCACGATGACGTATTCATCGTTATATATTTTTTCTGAGAATTCCTCCGGCTTCCATCGGGCAAGCTCAGGAGCAAAACAGAAGCCGCATGTGCCGCAGCGGGCGTAATAGACGGGAATCCCTGCAAGGCTGAGAAACTTTCCCCTTAGCTCCTCGCACGATTTGTTGAAATCCACAACATCAAACAGGGAGCACGTGCCGGCACAAATTGGGCAGGAATTTAGATTCATGAAGGGCGTTCAGATTTCAATGGGTGCATATTTGAATCTTCGACAGAGACTAGTCCTTTTACCGAGAGCGTCATCTCATTTGGTAGCGCCAGCATGTTGAACGATGCGACATTGCCGTAAATGTTTTCTTTTTTGCCAACAAAATTGTCCGGGTTGAACAGCCTTGGGATATGCCACCACAGCTTGTAATTTGCCGCCCACAACCATTCGATTAACGCCTTTGAATGTTCGACTCTATCGTTTTCAAGATATATGACGGGTCTGAAACGTGCGATTGTTTGCGTAGCCCCTTCCAGGACTCTTTGCTCGAACCCTTCGACATCAATCTTGATCAGGCCGACATCAAAATCTTCTGGTACTAATTCATCCAGACGCACTGCCCGAACGCTTTGGTTGCCGCTGCCATCTTCACGCATGGAAACGCCTCCGGAGTTGTTTTGCCGATGGTAATCTGGCGCCGAAAAACTCAGCCAGCCCGGTGCGTTACCACAAGCAGCATTTTCCGCTATGACGTTAAACAGCCCATTTAACGCAAGATTGGCGCACATGTTCTGAAACACCACGGGTTGCGGTTCTACGGCCAATAATCGTCTTCCCATTCCGGCCAGCGTGCTTGCCATGGACACGGTGTGCACCCCGACATTGGCGCCAACCTCTATTGCATCTTTCCCAAGACGCATCAGTATTTGTTCCAGCAATTTCCACTCAATCTCGCAGCATTCACCATAGGTGACCACAGCACGCCCTAAATATATATCAAGGGGGCTGACCAGGAACCAGCCATGCCGGGCCTTAACTAGCTGATAGGGCATTTCGTGATCGACAAGATTGTATGGATTGGCCTGCAGCGCCTTTCGGTAGCTGATTTCAGCTTCCCCGGGCCGGTCTGGTGCTTGAAGAATAACGTCCAGATTGTTGTGCGCCTCGGCATAATCCGGATTAATCTGTAGCGCCTGCCTGTAACTGGCTTCAGCTTCGTCCAGCCGGTCTAGATCTTGAAGGATGACGCCGAGGTTGTAATGCGCCTCCACGTCACCCGGTGATAGCGCTGCAGCCTTTTGCATGGGAGTCAGCGCATCCGCACTTTGACCCATTTGCTTGAACACTGCGCCTAACGCCTTCCAGCCAAACTCGTGCAAAGGGAAGCGCTCAGTCATCTCCTTTGCGAGGGTCGCCGCTTCAGTCAAGCGGCCCTCACTGAACAGGGCGACCAGTGCATTGATCTCTTGATGGGTAGGGTTTTTATTATCCTCTGCACTGGATTGCCCGGAGGTCGGCATTTCATTATTCAGCAGCCTTGCCAATGCTTCAACTTCCTCTCCTTCCAGTCCCTGCTGCCTGGCAAGAGCCAGTATCTTCCGCGCATCCTCCCGTTGATCAGCCTGCAATAGTGCATCGATGTAACTGATCCAGTATTGGCCCCGTGCGGGGTCAGCATCCAGTGCGGCCGTGAAATAGGGCAGGCCGGCAGCGGGCAGATTCGCCTGTACTGCCAGCATGCCCAGGTTGTAGTTGGCCTCCGGGTGGCTCGGCTGGTTTTGCAGAATAGCCAGGTAGCATTCCCCGGCTTCCTGAAGCTGGCCAGCCTGGTGGAATGTGATGGCCATGCTCAGCGCTTGTTCTTGCGTTTGAGTCTCAGCAGGTTGATCTGGTGTACTGTAGGTCATTAGATTGACACTTTTTTATGAACAAATTAAATGCATTATGTGGGCGGTTGTAAGTGTTGTAAATTTTAATATCGGCACGATAGAATGAACTCTTGACCCAGATATTCTGAGTTGTAGTCAGAACGCCTGCGTGAGCTGATGCTCGGGATGAGCTTGACTGCTTAGTCTTTGAATTAATTGCGAGGGGGATGTAATGATTTTTTCTTCATCATCCATCCATGAGCCGGCTTTAGTCCCTTTCTTTGCCGCTACCGACGATCCGATTGGCGGTCTGGATCACTCCCCTCCAATTCACCCCGATCAGGGAAGCACGAAGCCTTTTGAATACTGGGAAGAGCAACTTCACAAGCGGCAGCCTGGCAAACGAAAGCCCCCGCCCCCGGCAGAAAAACCTCACGATGACGATCATCAGATCGATGATTACGCCTGAGTAAGCCGGCCTTTCCGGCCTCTGCGCTATACTCCCGCCAGGGGAGAAAAACATGCTCGAAATTCTGATTGCCGTACTGATTATTTTTATTCTGCTGGCCTCGTTGTGGGTCGGCGTCAAGCTCGGCGGGCTGACGCGCTCGCAGCACGAACTGCCGGATTATCTGGCGCAGGTGATGGAAGAGAAGCACCGTGCCATGTTGACCGATCTGCATGACGGACTGGCGAAGCAGGGTGATCGCCTGAACCATGCCTTGCAGGAAAGCTCGGAACGCCTGCGCGAGATCGTCGCGCTGGAGTTGAAACATACCCGCGACGCCATGCAGTCCCTGCAACTGGCGCAGAACGACAGCCTGGCGCAGACGCGCGAGGCCTTGCTGAAACAGCTTGCTGAACTGAGCGTGCAGTTGCAGAGCAAGCAGGATGCCATGCGCGCCGAAGTGATCGCCAAGACCATGCAGACGCTGGTTGAACAGGGCAGGGCGGACCAGGAACTGATCCAGACCACGATGAAGAACAGCACCCAGCAACTGGTGGCGACCATCGAGAGCCTGAGCAAAACTGTCGATGGCCGTCTGGAGCAGATCAGCGGCAAGGTGACGGAGCGCCTGGACGAAGGCTTCAAGAAGACCAACGAGACTTTCGCCAATGTGATGGCGCGGCTGGCAACCATCGACGAGGCGCAGAAGAAGATCGACGGCCTCACCACCAATGTCGTCAGCCTGCAGGAACTGCTGGGCGACAAGCGCTCACGCGGCGCTTTCGGCGAGGTGCAGCTGGAAAACCTGATCCGCAATATCCTGCCGCCCACCATGTACGCCATGCAGCACACGCTGTCCAATGGCAGCCGGGTGGACTGCGCCCTGTTCCTGCCCGAGCCGACCGGCACGGTGGGCGTGGATTCCAAGTTCCCGCTGGAAAATTATCACAAGATGTTTACGCCGGGTGTCAGTGATGCCGACCACACTGTTGCCCAGAGGCAATTCAAGGCGGACATAAAGAAACATGTGGACGACATCGCGAACAAATACATCATTGCCAACGAGACCTCAGACGGCGCGGTGATGTTCGTGCCCGCCGAGGCGGTGTTCGCCGAAATCCATGCCTACCACCCGGAAGTGGTGGATTACGCCATGAGCAAGCGGGTGTGGATCGTCTCGCCCACCACCATGATGGCGGTGCTGAACACCGCCCGCGCAGTGATGAAGGATGTGGAAACGCGCAAGCAGGTGCACATCATCAAGGACGCGCTTAACAAGCTGGGCAAGGAATTCGAGCGCTTCGACACGCGCATGAAAAAGCTCGCCGACCATATCCGACTGGCGCACGACGATGCGGTGGAAGTGCATACCACCAGCAAGAAGATCAGCGACCGCTTCCGCAAGATCGAGGCGGTGGAGCTGGAGCATCCCCAGCAGGATGTGCTGGAAGTGCTGGATGGGGAGTAGGGATTTTACGCCACGGAATTGCGTCCCGGCATAGTCTTAATCCCTCCCAGCCTCCCAACCCCTCCCAGCCTCCCCTTGTCAGGGGAGGTGCAAGTTCGGGGAGGAGCCTCCCCCCTGAAGTGGGTCAAGCAGGCAATCCGCGTAGCGGATGCTCGCACAAGGGGGGTTGAGGGGGGTTAGAGCCTTTGAATCGCTTCCTGCGCTGGCGTGAGCGGATAATCCAGATCATCGGCAACGTTGGGATGCGTCACTTGCCCCAGATGCAGATTCAGTCCGTTCAGCAATCCCGCATCCTGACGCATTGCTTCCCGATAGCCGAGACTGGCAATTTTCAGCGCATAGGGCAGCGTAGCGTGAGTCAGTGCCTGAGTCGAGGTGCGGGCGCAGGCGGCGGGCATGTTGGTGACGCAGTAATGCACTACGCCCGATTCGATATAGGTGGGCTGGGAATGGGTGGTGGGCCGCGAGGTTTCGGCGCAGCCGCCCTGGTCGATACACACATCCACCAGCACCGAGCCGGGGCGCATTTTTCCGATCAGGTCACGGCTGAGCAGTTTTGGTGCGCGCTTGCCGGGGATCAGCACCGAGCCGACCACCAGGTCGGCATCGGCAACCAGCATCTCGACGGTGCCCGTTTGCGAATAACAGGTCTTGAGCCGTCCGCCGAAGATGTCATCCAGATAGCGCAGACGATTCAGGTTGATATCTACAATCGTGACATCTGCACCCAGTCCCTGCGCCATTTTGGCGGCCTCTGTGCCGACCGAGCCGGCGCCAAGTATCGTGACTTTCCCCGGCAAGACGCCAGCGACCCCGCCCAGCAGCACGCCGCTCCCGCCATGGTTCATTTGCAGGGAAACTGCTCCCGCCTGAATCGCGATCCGCCCCGCAACTTCGGACATCGGGGTCAGCAGGGGCAGGCGGCCCTGGGGATCGCTGACGGTTTCGTAGGCAATGCCGATGATCTTGCGTTCTACCAGCTGGCGCGTCAGCCCGGCATCGGCGGCGAGGTGCAGGTAGGTGAAGAGGATCTGGCCCTCCCGCAGCAGCCCGATCTCGGCAGGCTGGGGTTCCTTGACCTTGATGATCATGGGGCAGGCGAAGACTTCCACTGCGCTTGCCACGATCTGCGCCCCGGCTGCGGCATAGCGTTCATCGGCATAGCCGATTGCAGCGCCCGCACTGGATTCCACCCTCACTTCATGCCCAGCTGCGACCAGCGCGCGAACACCCGTCGGGGTCAGTCCGACACGGAATTCGTGGTCCTTAATTTCCTTTGGGACGCCGATCAGCACCTCAGATTTCCTCGCACGCTTCCCGGATCAGTTCCGGGCCGCGATAGATGAAGCCGCTGTAGAACTGCACCAGACTCGCGCCAGCGAGGATTTTTTCCTTCGCATCCAGGCCATTCATGATGCCGCCCACGCCGATGATGGGGATTTTGCCGTCCAGCGCGAGGCTGAGCTGCTTCACCACGCTGGTGGATTTGAGCCTTACCGGCGCGCCCGAAAGGCCGCCAGTCTCTTCACCGTGGGGCAAGCCCGCTACGCCTTCGCGCGACAGCGTGGTATTGGTGGCGATCACGCCTTCAATCTGATATTTCAGCAGCAGGTCGGCGATTTCGATGACCTGTTCTGTTTCCAGGTCAGGTGCGATTTTCAGTGCCAGGGGAACGTGCCTGCCGTGTGTCTGTGCGAGTTTTCCTTGTTCGTTCTTGAGCGCGTCGAGCAGGGCTTCGAGTTCGCTCGATTGCTGCAACTGGCGCAGGTTCTTGGTGTTGGGTGAGGAGATGTTGACCGTGACGTAGCTGGCGTGAGGATAGACCTTGCGCAGGCAGGTGAGATAGTCGTCGGCGGCGTTTTCGATCGGCGTGTCGAAGTTCTTGCCGATGTTGATGCCGAGAATGCCGCGATATTTTGCCTGCCTGACGTTTTCGATCAGCTTGTCCACGCCGTCGTTGTTGAATCCCATGCGGTTGATGATGGCATTCGCCTGCGGGATGCGGAACAGGCGCGGCTTGGGGTTGCCGGGCTGGGGACGGGGCGTGATGGTGCCGATTTCGAGGAAGCCGAAGCCAAGAGCCGCCAGCGCATCGATGTAGTCGCCATTCTTGTCCAGTCCCGCGGCGAGGCCGACGGGGTTGGGGAAGTCGATCCCCATGACACTGCGTGGCTTGTCAGAAACCGGGTAAGCCAGCAATTTGATCAGCCCCAGGCGCTGGGCAGTCTTCATGCCCTGCATGCCAAGGTGATGGGCTGATTCGGCGTCCATGCTGAAGAACACGGAACGTAACAAAGAATAGAGCATGAATTTGCTTAGAATTTAAGTTGATCGAGCCAATCGGCTACGGCTTTGAGCAGGTCGCTATTGCGCTCGTGGAAATAGTGATCCGCCCCGGGGATCGCAATCTGCCGGGATTGCGGGTTGCCTGCCTTGCGCATTGCCGCGAGACGGTCAGGGGCCATGTTGAGCACCTGCGGATATTCGGCGCTACCATAAATGTCCAGAACAGGCACATGCATGCTGGCCAGTGGAAAGGCTTCTTTCATCGGCTGTCCAAAGTCGGTTGCGCCCATGCCGATGCCAATATAGGCATTGATGTTCTTGTCGCCCTGGCGCGCCACCCAGTGCATCGCCATGTGCGCGCCGCAACTGTGAGCGATGAGGACAATGTGCCTGACCCCGGTATCGCGCAGATAGGCAATGGCGGCATCAATGCGTGGGCCGGCTTCCGCAAACAGGGGAACATAGTCGTTGTATTTCGCATCTTTTTCCAGCACTGGCATCTGGAGCGATAGCGTGTGCCATCCGCTGGCAGGCAAGCCAGTGCGCAAAGGTCCGGCCACATCCGCCCAGTCCGGATGCATGCCGCGGCCATGCAGGATAATGACGGCGCCGCGTGGATGGCGCTGCGTGGTTGGCGTGTAGATGGACAGGAAGGAATGCTTGCCGGCATTAAGCCAGACAGGTTCTCCCTCGATAATCATATCCACGATTTCATCTGCAAGGCGCTTTTCACGTGCCAGATCGGCAGCAAAGGCAGATAGCGAAAAAATGGCAAAATACAGCGCGACGAAGATTTTTAGCATTCCTGAAGTATGGCGAAGGGGCACTGAATTGACAAGGTCAAGGCGCTGCGTGGCTCGTTGTGGTGCGTAATGTTTCATGAATGCACTTTATTGGTGCGTGTTGAAATGAGATTTGCACGGCAACTGGAAAAATTTTCATAAAATCAATCGTGTCTGTATTTGGAATGATTCGTGCTTTATTTTCGCGGATAAAAATTCTGGAGAACTTCTGATGGGAAATATGAATACGGGTGGTGATGTGCTGTTCATTCTTCTCGGTGCCATCATGGTGCTGGCCATGCACGCCGGTTTTGCCTTCCTTGAACTGGGTACGGTGCGGAAGAAGAATCAGGTGAATGCGCTGGTGAAGATTCTGACCGACTTTGCCATTTCTACTGTCGCCTATTTCTTTATCGGCTACAGCATTGCCTATGGCGTGAGCTTCTTTTCCGGGGCTGAGATGCTGGTGCAAAAGAGTGGTTATGATCTGGTCAAGTTCTTCTTCCTGCTCACTTTCGCCGCTGCCATTCCGGCCATCGTCTCCGGCGGCATTGCCGAGCGTGCCAGGTTCAATCCCCAGTTGGCTGCGACTTTCATCCTGGTGGGTTTCGTCTATCCCTTTTTCGAAGGTATTGTCTGGAACCATCATTTTGGTGTGCAGGACTGGCTGAAGGCTGCTTTTGGCGCCGAGTTTCATGACTTTGCCGGTTCCGTGGTGGTGCATGCGATGGGCGGCTGGATCGCGCTACCGGCGGTGCTGCTGCTGGGTGCGCGGCGTGGTCGTTACAGCAAGGATGGCTTGATGGCTGCGCATCCGCCTTCAAGTATTCCCTTCCTTGCCCTGGGTGCCTGGATTCTGACCGTGGGCTGGTTTGGCTTCAATGTCATGTCGGCGCAGACCCTTTCCGCCATCAGCGGCCTGGTTGCTGTGAATTCTCTGATGGCCATGGTAGGTGGAACCCTTGCCGCGCTGGTCGTGGGCAAGAATGACCCCGGTTTCGTACACAACGGCCCATTGGCCGGTCTGGTGGCAGTCTGCGCCGGCTCTGATCTGATGCATCCCCTGGGCGCGCTGGTGACCGGCCTCGTGGCGGGCGCACTGTTCGTGTGGATGTTCATGCAAACCCAGAACAAGTGGAAAATTGATGACGTGCTGGGCGTGTGGCCGCTGCATGGGTTGTGCGGGGCCTGGGGCGGAATCGCCGCCGGAATATTCGGCCTCAAGGTGCTGGGCGGGCTGGGTGGCGTGAGCTTACTGTCCCAGCTGGCGGGCACTGTACTCGGTATATCGATTGCTCTGGCGGGTGGCTTCGCTGTCTATGCCTTGCTCAGGAAATTCATTGGTATCCGCCTGGATGCGGAAGAGGAATTCAATGGCGCCGACCTTTCCATCCACAAGATTTCGGCAACACCCGAGGGTGAGGTTTAACGCTGCAAGCAGCGTCTGGCCGGAAAATCGGCAATTAAAAATAAGCATAAAAAACACAAAGACAGGCTTGTTTTCCGAGCTTGTCTCCGGTGGGGATTTTCACTTTTTCCCGCGCATGAACTCAGGGTCTATCGCTTGCTGTAATGCGATCCGCAAGAAAATGCGAGTATCATGTTAATCAGCGGGCGGCTTTGGTAGTTGCTGGTTTTCGCTCTAGTCATAGCCGTATGTAACTGAATGGAAGTGAACCACGGGGAGCAAGTTCGTGAAACTGCATGCATTCGTCGCAATGCCTTTCGGCATCAAGCGCGATAGCGAAGGGAACACGATCGATTTCAACCGTGTCTATGCCGAGCTGGTCAGGCCTGCGCTTGAATCCGCCGGTCTGGACGCCTTTCGCGCCGATGAAGAACAGCAGGCTGGCGACATTCGATCAGACATGTTCCAGGAATTGCTTATCGCCGATCTGGTGGTGGCCGACCTCACGCTTCCCAACCCCAACGTCTGGTATGAGCTTGGCGTACGCCATGCCTTGCGTGCCCGTGGCGTGGTGATTATTTGCGGTGGACAGGTTACGACGGCCTTCGACCTTTATACCGATCGCAAGCTGCGCTACGCCATCGCCAAGGGCGGGCCGGACCCGGCCACATTGCAAAACGATATCCGGCGCCTCGCCGATATGGTGAAAGCCACCATGGAATCCTGGCATGGCCGCAAAGTCAGCCCCGTTTATCAGTTGCTGCCCAACCTGCAGGAGCCGGACTGGAAATCGCTGCGCCTCGGCGGCGTGCGGGAATTCTGGGAACGCTACGAGGCGTGGGAAGATCGCATCACGCTGGCGCGCAAGGCGAATCGCAGCGGTGATCTGCTGGTGCTGGCCGGCGAAGCCCCGGTCGCCGTTTTCCGCGCCGAAGCCTGGATCAAGGCGGGCGAAGCCCTGCGCAAGATGGAACGCTTCGATTTTGCACTGGAACAGCTTGAGCTTGGCCTGGAGATCGAGCCTGACAACCTCAAAGGCCTGCGCGAGAAGGGAATCTGCCTGCAGCGGCTGGCGGTAATGGGGCGGGCGGGCCATTCGCTGGAGCGCGTGCGGGAGCACTATCGGAACGTGCTGGAGAACCACCCCGACGATGCGGAAACCTGGGCGCTGCTGGGCCGCGTCGACAAGGATGCCTGGACCGCCGCCTGGCGCCAGCCCGGCAAGATGCCGGAGCAGATGCGCGAAGAAGCTGCTTACGAAGATGCCCTGCTGCATGCCGCCATCGGCAGCTACGCCAAGGGCTACCGCCGCAACCCCGGCCATTACTATTCCGGCATCAATGCGCTCACCCTGATGCATCTCTGCCGCCACCTCACAAACGATGCGCGCTACGACCGCGAAATGGCCGCCATGGCCGGTGCGGTACGCTTTGGCGCAGAGTGCGATGTGGACGGGGAGCAGCCCTTCTGGCCGCGGGTGACGCTCGGCGATTTAGAAGTGCTGGCCGGTTCACCAGACAGTGTCAAGGCTGCCTATAAGGAAGCCATTGCGAAGAACGACAAGGACTGGTTCGCACTCAATTCGAGCCTTGCGCAATTGCAGCTTCTGAAGGATCTCGGTTTTCAACCCGAAAATGTTCAGGCCGGCATCGCCACCTTTGAGCGCGCCCTGGAAAAGCTCACCCAGCCGGAAGATCGCTGGCAACCGCGCCAGGTCTTCCTCTTCAGCGGCCACATGATAGACGCGCCAGGCCGTGCCTCCCCACGCTTTCCGCCAGAAAATGAATCCATTGCTGCGGAAAAAATCGCCGATGCGCTGGATCAGCTCGGCGCCGGAGCGGATGATCTCGCGCTCACCCAGGGCGCCTGTGGTGGTGACCTCCTGTTCACGGAAGCCTGCCAGCAGCGCGGCGTTAAAGTGCATTGGCTGCAACCTTTCCGCGAATCCGGCTTCATAGAGAAGTCCGTGGCACCTGGCGGCGAGTCGTGGCGCAAGCGTTATCTTGACGCCAGAACCCGGCTCTCCGCGCCGGTCCGGTCCGCGCCGGATGCGCTGGGTGAGCCGCCAGTGCATGCCGGGCACGGCTACCCCTATGAGCGCTGCAATCTCTGGCTGCTCTACACCGCGCTGGCTTGTGGTCTGGACAAGGTGCGCTTCATCTGCCTCTGGAATGGCGGTGGTGGTGACGGGCCGGGCGGCACGGCGCATCTGTATAACGAGGTGAAACGCAGGACGGGCAGCGCGGTGTGGCTGGATACCAGGGTACTGTGGTGAATTTCTAGGGCAAGGGAGAAAAAGCCAGCGATAAACGCACGCATCGATCAGTCAGAATAAGACCGGCTTCAGCCGGGAAGACAATAAAGGGGGGGCACAGGCCGTGCGTGATGCGGTCTCGAGGTCTTGCAGCGCCTGAATCCAGTGGTCGGCTATAGTCCGGCCAGGATTGGACAGGCGGATTTGGAACGGCTGCAGGAACTCGATGGTGAATCACTCCCGGCTACTCGAAAAGCATCAAGGAGGAGCCATGAACACAAAACTGATAGCCCGGATGCAAGCCCCCGGTCCCAAGAAGATCCTCGCCCTGGACGGTGGCGGCATTCGCGGGATCATGACGGTGGAGATTCTGGCCCGGATCGAAAGCCTGCTGCGCCAGGAGCTGGGGCGCGGGGATGATTTCGTACTGGCGGATTACTTCGATTTCGTCGCCGGTACCAGCACAGGCGCGATCCTCGCTACCTGCATCTCGCTCGGGATGAAAGTTTCCGATATTCGCACCTTTTACATCAGCAGCGGCCAGGAGATGTTCGACAAGGCTTTTCTGCTCAAGCGTTTCCATCACAAATACGAAGACGAGAAACTGGCGGCGAAAATGCAGGCGGTGTTCGGCAAGGACACAAGCTTAGGCAGCGACAGGCTGAAAACAGTGCTGATGATGGTGATGCGCAATGCCAGCACGGATTCGCACTGGCCGCTTTCCAACAACCCCTTCGCCAGGTATAACCAGATCGACCGGCCCGGCTGTAACCTCGACCTGCCGCTGTGGCAGCTGGTGCGCGCAAGCACGGCGGCGCCGGTGTATTTTCCGCCGGAAGTGGTCAAGGTGGGCGAGCATGAGTTCGTGTTCGTGGATGGCGGCATTACTGCCTACAACAACCCGGCTTTCCAGGCTTTCCTGATGGCGACGGCAGAGCCCTACCAAATGAACTGGCCCGCGGGCGAGGACCGGATGCTGGTGGTCTCCATCGGCAGCGGCACCAGTCCCGAGGCCAATGCCGATCTCGCGCCGGACGAGATGAATCTGATCTATAACGCGAGTTCCCTTCCTTCCGCGCTGATGTATGCGGCGCTCAACGAGCAGGACATGTTGTGCCGCATCTTTGGCAAATGCCTGGCCGGAGATGTGCTCGACCGGGAAGTGGGCGACCTGATCGGTGCAAAAGGCCCGGTGGGGCCGGGCAAGCTGTTCACCTACGTGCGCTACAACGCAGAGCTGACACGATCAGGACTGGATGCGCTGGGGCTGCATGACATCGATCCAAAGGATGTGCAGCAGCTCGATTCAGTGGCGCACATCCCCGAGTTGCAGCGGATAGGGCAAGCAGTGGCTGAGCGCAAAGTGAAGGTGGAACACCTGGCAGCATTGCCGCCGCAAGAGGGGGCGAAAATGGAAGCTGGCAGTGAGCCGGCGCCAGAAGTGAAGGAAACTCAGCCAGCACCATCCAGCCCCATTATCCTGGGCGGCAGCGCGAAAGACGACAGGCTCATTTTTGGGGACAGGCTGGCCAAGATGAAATCAGGGCCGCCGCCTTCAGCTTTTGGACATCTGAAGGCAAAGATGAGTGAAACGCTACTCGGCCGCCAGGAGAAGAGTGCGCCCTCCAGGGAGGAATCCGCGCCAGCCCCAGCCGGAGACGGGAAGTCGTCTGAACCCGGATCCGAACCCGTATGGCTGGGGGCGTCGGCTCCCAAAGCAGTAAAGCCGGGCGAGGAATTCACGGCCCGCTTCGTGGCTTACGAGAAGGCACTGGAAGAAAAAGTGCGCCAGTTTCTCAAACAGCTTTCGCCCACAGTCGAGCCGGTCCTTGGGGTGCAGGAATGCCGCTGGCAGCATGGTACCCGTGTGACCGTAAAGCTTGCCGGGCGCGGTTTGAATATTGACCCCGCCGAGCAGGAATTTGTCTGGAATGGCGGCCGTTCGCTCCTTGAATTCGATGTGGAAGTGCCGCGTGAGTCGCCCGAAGGCAAGGTGGTACTCAAGTTCGACGTGGCTATCGAAGATATCGTGGTGGCCAGGCTGCGGCTCGACCTGGAAATCACGCTGCATCCTGTGGCCGGAGAGAATGCGACGGCCAGGGTCGAACCGGCAAAGAGCGCCTTCGCCTCCTACTCGTCCAAGGATCGTCTCCGGGTGCTGGACCGGCTGGCATCAATCAGGATCAGCGCCGGTATCGATGTCTTTCTCGACTGCCTCGATCTCCACCCTGGCGAGGAATGGAAGCCCCGCCTCGACGATGAAATCAGACGACGCGATCTGTTCCTGCTCTTCTGGTCGAAGAATGCCAGCGAATCAAAGTGGGTTGTGTGGGAGCTGGAAGAAGCGCTCAAGGAAAAAGGGGAACACGCCCTGCAACTTCACCCGCTCGATCCTGACGCAAAGCCTCCGGAAGGGCTGGAGAAATACCATGTTGGAGATGCCATCATGTGGGTGCGCAAGGGGTACGAGGCTTCACTGGCAGAGCGGGGATAGGGGGCATTATGGGTGGCATTTTTATCAGCTATCGCCGGGAAGATACGGCGGGGCATGCTGGCAGGATCTTTGACCGGCTGAAGGAAAAATTCGGCCAGGGCAGGGTGTTCATGGATGTGGCCGGGATCGAGCCGGGTGTCGATTTCGTGGAGGCCATCGACCAGGCGGTGGGCTCGTGTGATGTGCTGCTGGTCATTATCGGGAAGAAGTGGCTCACCTGCACCGATGCCTTGGGTAACAAGCGCCTGGACGACCCCAAGGATTTCATCCGGCTGGAGACCGCCACAGCCCTGAGGCGGGATATCCGGGTCATCCCGGTGCTGGTGCAGGATGCGCTCATGCCGGGCGAGGGCGACCTGCCCGATGACCTGAAGAAGCTGGCCCGGCGGCAGGCAACCGAGATCGATGACACCCACTGGGATTCGGATACCGGGCATTTGATTGAGACCTTGGTGAAGGTGCTTCCAGGAGAGCCGAAACCGGCTCGGGCCAGGGTCGGAGCGGTGACCCGAGACTCGGTGCCTGCCGAAGAAAAGCGGGAGCACGCCGCTCCTGTTTTATCCGGTTCCGGCAAGAACAGGCTTGCCTGGATCCTCTCCTCTGTCGCGGTTGTGATCACGCTGCTGGGGGGGCTGCTTTATTTTTCCCCGTCAGACAAGGCGGTTGTGCCCGATCTCACTGGCATCTCCCTCGACGAGGCTGTCGCGCGCCTGGAGCGGGAGCACCTCCGGCCCGGGAATGTAAGACCCATGCCGTCCGACCGTATGGCGGGCAGCGTGATCGAACAGGACCCGGTGCCGGGCAGCCAAGTTCCCAGAGAGTCGCCGGTAAATCTGATGCTGGCTGAGAAAAAGCCGGAAAACGGGAGCGTGTCGGCCACAGAGGCTATGTTGTCCACGGTACCCAAGCTGTTGGGCCAGCCACTGGAGAAGGCTTATCTTCTGCTGGATGAGGCAGGGCTAAGAGGCGTCAAGGCATCGCAGAAAGAAACCCGCGAGGCCCCCGAAGGCACCGTCATCGTGCAGTCACCCAAGGCTGGGACAAAACTGCCACGCGGAGAAAGCGTGGAGCTTGTGATAGCCGTAAGCCCAGCAGCGCCCTCGATGGTGATGGCCCCCGATGTGACAGGGATGGATGTGAAGAGGGCTATTTCCAGGCTGAAAGAAGCCGGTTTGAGGGGCGAACAGCGGATCGAGAGGGAAGAGACCACCAAGGCGGAAGCCGGGACCGTGCTCAAACAGAGCTTGAGACCGGGTTCACGGGTAGATCCCAATGCAGTTGTCACGCTGGTCGTTGCGGTGGCGCCCCGCGACGGAGCACCGGCCAGCGGGATATTGCTTCCCGATTTTACCGGCTCACCTGTCGCGAAGGTGGAGGGCTTCCTCAGGGAGGCGGGGCTCGTTCTCGGGCCGGTGAAGGAAAAGGCCAGCAGCGAACACCCGGCAGGCACGGTGATTGCCCAGCGACCGCCCGCAAAAACCCGTATGGAGAAAGGCGGAACGGTGATTCTGGTGGTGGCGGTGAGCGCCGGAGAACGGCCGGTCTTCCTCGCGCCGGAGCAAATATGGCCCGAAGATGGACGCGCCTTCGACAACGTTCCCCGGAACACCACCCTGCGCTGGAAAGCGCTATCCGGCGCCGCCAGCTACTCCGTGGAAGTGGACTGCCTGCACTGCTGTGTGTCGGGCAAATGGTGCTCCGAACTGGGCAGGCCATGGAAAATCGCTCGCGATATACCCGCTGCAATATCGCCCGGCTACAAATTCGAGTTCGCGGGCGCTCAGCCGGGACGCTGGCGGGTATGGGCGGTCGACAGGAATGGACGGGAAGGGGTGAAAAGCCCGTGGCGGACGTTCAGATACACAAAATAGGCTCAAAGACTGTAGTGACTGGCTGATTACCTCTTGTTCAGCCGAATTTTCGCCGGCCTGAACCCGGCCCGAACTTAACTGGAATGAAAGGAACTTATCATGGCAAGCAAAGCACTCTGTATCGGCATCAACGATTACCCCGGCACTTCCAACGATCTGTCCGGCTGCGTCAACGACGCCAACGACTGGGCCGATGAGCTGACCCGGCGTGGTTTCGCAGTCACGCAGCTCCTCGACAGCAAGGCCACCCGCGCCGCCATGATCAAGGCCATCGGTGGCCTGATTGATGGTGCCGCGAAAGGCGACAGCCTGGTGATCACCTATTCCGGCCACGGCACCTGGGTGCCGGACAGCGACGGCGACGAGCCGGACGGCCGCGACGAGGCGCTCTGTCCCTACGATCTGGCAAGCAAGGGTGCCTTGATCGACGACGACATCCATGAGCTGTTCTTGCGCCGCGCCGCCGGGGTGCGCATTACCCTGATTTCGGATAGCTGCCACTCCGGCTCGGTGACCCGGGGCGATGAGGCCGATCTTGATCCCGGCATGCCCAGGGTACGCTTCATGCCGCCCCAGGCGTGGATGAAGGGCCCGCTCCCGCCCGCCGCCCTGAGTACCGTGACCCCGCGCGGAGGCTTCACCCGCGCCGGCGGCGATCTGCTCCTGGCCGGTTGCCAGGACCACGAATACAGCTGGGACACCAGCTTTCACGGCAGGCCCAACGGCGCTTTCACCTACTATGCCCTGAAGACGCTGCGCGAGGCCAAACCGACTACCTATCTGAAGTGGTTCGACGCCATTCGGGCTTACCTGCCGTCCACGCGCCTGCCGCAGTCACCGCAAATTCTCGGCACCAAAAAATCACGTGGCTTCAAGGTCTTCAAATGAGGCGTCACTCGCCGTGCCAGGAATGAATTCAAAAGGAGATTGAAATGAGCAAGGAACCAGGCAACATCAAGCTGCGCATCGATGGCGCGCTCAAGGGTGAAGACGCCACCCTCGCTGAATGGCCAGCCGAGGTCTACGAGCTGGATGGCGTGACGCGCGGCGAGGCGCAGCGCGTCACGCCGGAGGTTCTTGAAGCCGATGCGGTGCTGGAGCTGGAGCTGGCCAATGGCACCAGCATCCTGGTGGCTGCCGAGGACGCCGGGCGCTACCTGGGAGCGGCGGCGGGGCGCGGCGAAGGTGATGCAGGGCAGATCGAGGTCGGCCAGGTGCTGCGCCTCTCGGGGGCGCGCTTGCCTGAAGGCGTCGCGCGCGACGGCCTGGGCGCCTGGATTCTCAAGGGCTTGCGGGTCTACCGGCATGGCCCGGCAGGCATGACCGCACTGATTGCTGCGGGCACCTTCCAGGATGCGGAGCTGGACGACCACAATGGCCTGTACCGTTGTGCCAGCGAGGCTTTCGGGCTGAGCAAGGTGGACGCGCTACCCGCATCCGCCGAGCCGACGCTGATCTTCATTCACGGCACGGCGTCCTCGACAGAAGGCAGCTTCAAGGATCTGTGGAGCAACGGCACATACCGCGAGCAACTGGCCGCGGCTTACGGCTCCCGCCTCTATGCCTTCGAACACCGCAGCCTGACCGAAAGCCCCATCGCCAACGCGCTGGATCTGGTCAAGACCCTGCCCAAGGGCGCGCGCCTGCATCTGGTCAGCCATTCGCGCGGCGGCATGGTGGGCGAACTGCTGGCGCGCGCCAACCGCATCGATCTGGAGCCGTTCACCGATGCCGAGATCGAACGCTTCCTGGCACATGCCGAACGTCTCGGGCGCGATGGATTCGAGGCTGATGCCGAACGTCTGCGTGAACTCAACCGGGAGCTGCGCAAGCGCGCCATTCGCGTCGAGCGCTTCGTGCGCGTCGCCTGCCCGGCGCGTGGCACCACCCTGGCCTCGGGGCGGCTGGACCGCTGGGCCAGCGTCATGCTCAACCTGCTGGGCAAAGGCTTTGACGCGACGGGCAAGCTTATTCCCGGTATGGAGCCGGTGGCCAAAGGCTATGGCCTGCTCAAGTGCTTCCTGCTTGCGGTGGTCAAGGAACGCACCGATGCGCGTATCCTGCCCGGAATCGAGGCCATGATGCCCGATTCGCCGCTGGTGGGCCTGCTCAATACCCCGGGCGTGAAGATTGAACACCCTCTGCATGTGCTGGCCGGTGATTTTCAGGGAGATGGCCTGCTGCCCTGGCTGGGCGACTGTCTGTCAGAGGTTTTCTACGGCAGCGAGACCGACCTGGTGGTGAACACGCCCTCCATGAGCGGCGGCGCGATGCGTGTGCAGGGCATCCACCAGAAACCGGTCAGCGGTCCGCAAGTCACCCACTTCAGCTATTTCGAGCGCGACGAGAGCGCGCTGGCATTGCTGGGCGCGCTCAGGGGCGACGACAGCCAGTTCCAGTTGCTCGAAGGACCGTCCAGGGCCGCGATCAGTCGCGGCGGCAGGGAGCCCAAGCGCAAGGATGACGCCCCCATTGTGTTCCTCCTGCCCGGCATCATGGGCAGCCATATCCAGCGCGGCAAGAACCGTATCTGGTTCGAGCCCTTCAGCATGTGGTCGGGCGAAATGGACAAGCTCAAGGTGGATGCGCAGGGCGTCACACCGGACGGCTGGATGGACCGCAACTACGAGATGCTGGCGCGTCACCTGGCCGATAGCCATGAAGTACGGCCCTTTTCCTACGACTGGCGCCTGTCGGTCAGCGATGCGGCAGAGCGCTTCGGCAGGGAACTCGATCAGGCCATGCTCGACGCCAAAAAGCGCGGCCAGCCCCTGCGCATCGTCGCCCATTCCATGGGCGGCCTGGTTGCCCGGCTGGCGCTGAAAGGGCGCTGGGACAAGTTCAAGGCCATCCCCGGCAGCCGTCTGCTGCAGCTGGGAACGCCTAATCAGGGCTCGCATTCCATCGCCGCCGTGCTCATGGGACGCGACGATTTCGTCCAGACCATCGAGCGCTGGTTCGACTGGAAACACGACATGCGGGACTTCCTGGAGATCGTCCGTGATTTCCCCGGCGTGCTGGAACTTCTGCCCTGGCCGGAAGATAACGGCCAGGCCAGCGATGGCGTCGACTACTTCGACGCCAGGGTCTGGGAGAACTGGTACGCTGAGGACCAGGATTCGAAGAAAGGCAAGTCCTGGCTGCCGCCGCAGCAAGGCGCGCTGGGAAAGGCGCGCGACACCATCGCTGCCCTGCGCGCTGCAGGGCTTGACCCGGAATGCACCCTCTATGTCGCAGGGCGCGCGCCCACGCCCATCGCCGTGCGTATCGTCGAGGGCCGGGTGGAGATCGGCTGGGTCGACGAGGGCGATGGCCGGGTGCCGTGGAAGACGGGTATCCCGCCTGGCGTGCCGGTGTGGTACACCGATGCCGCGCATGGCGATCTGGCCAATCACGAAAAGGCCTTCGAGGCCTATCGGGAACTGATCGAAACCGGCGACACGCGCGAATCCGCGCTGGCCCGCATCCCGCCCGGGACGCGCGGCGAGTCTGCGCCCATCTTCCGCCCGCGTGGGCTGGAAGGGCATGCCCTGTATCCGAGCCTCGACGAGGTCCTTGCCGCCGCTACCGGCGGCGCCCGTCCTGGCCAGCGCGCTTCGGCAAGCAAGGAAGCGCCCGCCATCCTTGAAGTCATTCACGGCAGCCTGGCCAGCGCCGGATCGCCGGTGCTGATCGGCGCTTACGCCAACGACAGCCTGCGCGGCAGCGCCAGTTTCCTGGATAGCCATCTGGACGGGCAACTGGCGCGCGCTTCCATGCTGGGCCGCTATCCGGCCCAGGCGGACGATGCCATGGTCTTTCTGAATCCGGTAGCGGGCGGCAAGCCCGGCGGCGCCATCGTTGCCGGACTGGGCCCACTGGGCGAACTGATGCCCGGCAAGCTCACCCTGGCGCTGAGCAACGGCCTGCTGGAATATGCGCGCAGCCGGGAGCAGTGCCGCCGCACCGGCATCACCGGTTCCGGGCGGCTGGCGGTCTCTGCCGTGCTGGTGGGGACCGGCTTCAGCGGCCTCAGCATCGAAGTCGGCGCGCGCTGCCTGCTCGACGCCTTGCGGCAAGCCAACGAGGCGCTGAGCCGTGCCGAAATGAAAACCCGGATCGGTCACCTGACTCTGTATGAAGAAGCCGAGGATCGCGCCATTGCAACGGTAATGGCCCTGCGCGATCTGGCCGGTGATGCGCGCTTTGCAGACAGCGTGCGCTTCGATGGCCGCCTGAGATCCGGCGCCGGAGGTTATCGCGGACGCTGTGTCAGCAGCGGTGGAGCGCCTGGCGCCTATCGCGTGCATATCGTCGCCAACGGCAACGGCGGGCTGCGTTTTACCGTCATCACCGACCGGGCGCGCAACGAGGTTGCTGCCGAGGCGGACCAGCGTCAGGCGGTGGATGGTCTGATCGCCTCGATCACCCGTGCCACCCAGGATCAGCCTGGCCTGTCGCGCGCCATATTCGAACTCATGGTGCCCAACGGAATGAAAGAGGCCGTGGCCGAAGTGCGCAGCCTGATGATGTCTGTCGATCAGGAAGCCGCCTCTTATCCGTGGGAGCTGATGCGCGACAGCGAACTGCCCGGTGAAAAGCCCCTGGCTACCCGAGTCGAACTGGTGCGCCAGCTCGCCACGACTCATGGCCGGGGCAGGGTGCCGACTGTGACCGAAAGCCGTGTCTTCATCGTCGGCGACACCCAGTCCGGCATGATCGAGCTGCCCCGTGCGCAAGATGAAGCCAGAGTCGTCGCCAAGGCATTCTCCGCCCAGGGCTATGAGGTCAACGACCTCTACCGCGCCAATGCCCAGCAGGTATTCGATGCCCTGTTTTACGGGCGCTACCGCTTCATGCACCTGGCCGGGCACGGTGTGGTCAAGGACAAGGAGACCGGCCTTACCGGCATGGTCCTCGGGCCGAAGACTTATCTGACAACGGCGCAGGTCGACAAACTCCGGCACGTGCCGGAATTCGTCTTCATCAATTGCTGCCACCTCGGCGCTATGAAGGAAGAAGCCCAGCCACGCTGGGGCGAACTGGCCGCCAACCTGGCCACGCAGTTCATCGAGATGGGCTGCAAGGCCGTCATGGCAGCGGGATGGGCCGTGGACGACAGCGCCGCCAATACCTTTGCGCAGGTCTTTTACCAGGCCATGTTTGACGGCAAACGCTTCGGCCAGGCGGTGCTCCAGGCACGCGCCGCCACCTACGAGCAACATCGCCTCAGCAACACCTGGGGCGCTTATCAGGCTTATGGCGACGAGCGCTACCGTTTCCCCGATGCATGGGAAGATTCGTCAGGCGCCGGGGATTACATCCACGCCAGCGATCTCGTCGCCGATCTCGACATGTATTGCGCTCGCCTTCAGGGCGCCAGCGATGGCGAGAAAAAGGACTTCTACAGCAAACAGATCAAGGCCATCGAACAAGCGGCGCGCGGCCCGGACTTCCAGAAAGCCAGCGTCCGGGAAAAGCTCGCCAGCGCCTGGGCCGAGCTCGGCGACACCGGCCGCGCCATTGATCACTATCGTGCCGCGCTGGCACTGGAAGACGCCGGGTTCAGCCTGAAAGCCCTGGAGCAGCTCGCCAATCTGGAGATCCGCTACGGCGCCGGATTGCTGGCGGCCAAGGGCGGCAAGAAGCAGGAAGCAGGCTCCGGCTACATGAATGAAGGCTTGGCCCGGCTGAACCTGCTGGTCGAAATCGGCGCGACCGTCGAACGCTTATCGCTGCTCGGCTCCTACTGGAAGCGCCTTGCCCAGACGCACTCTGCGCGCAGCAATCGCAAGGACATCAAGCACTGTCTTGGCGAGATGCGCACGGCCTACTGGCGCGCCGCAGAACACGCCCGCCAGGCCAATGGCGAATGGGATTACTACCCGTTGTTCAATGCGCTGGACGGAGATGTCCTGACCGCAGCCAGAGGGGAGCGCGCGAGTTTCGATGCGCGCGCAAGTCAACTTTCCAGCCTGCTGCAAGCCGGGGTTGAAAACAGCCGGAGACGCTACGCCGAGAGCCGGGACTTCTTTCATGCCCTGGCCGAAGTCGAAGCTGAAAGGATCGATGCCCTGTGGGCCTGTTACGCCAATCACGCCGATGCTTGCATCACCCACCCCGAGGTGTTGAACCGCCTGAGCGCACGCTATTGCGATGTGCTCAAGCGCCTGGGCAGCGCGCGCGAACAGGAGTCGGCCACCAATCAGCTGAAATTCCTGATCGATATGCTGCCCTCGGACGATAAGTCCAGCAAGGTAAAGACGGCATTGAAAAAGCTTATCGAAGGCGTCGAAAAATGCGTCACCGGCTAGCGCCATGATGGCAGAATGGCTATTAAAACATTGGGCACTGCAAATCCGGGCTGTCATGGGCAAAGCAGCCAAGCGGCAGCAGTTCAGGATTCTGGATCGTATCTCGTCAGGAGCACAAAAATGCAACTTGTGAGGAAACAGGGAATGGAGGCAAGGTTCAAGACGATTCCGAAAATGCTGGTTCCGGCTTTATTCGCCCTGTTGGAGGGGTGTGCAAGTTTGCCCGATCTGACACCTTACCGTGATGCTACCTTGCAACTGCGGTCTACGGTTCTGGCCGGGGGCAGCGCGGTGCAATCCGGGCTGGATGCTGCAGCCGGCAGTTATGAAGCCGGCGACCCGGCCGCGATGCGGATCAGGGAAAGCTCGCAGAAGTTTGCCACAGACTGGAAGGCGCGGGTCGAGGCCGCCGATGCGCTTGTCGCCTATACAGATGCGGTGGCCGATATCGCCCGTTCAGCTACGGAAGGAGCCGAGGCAGCGCGTTCCCTGGCTGATTCCTTGGGCAAGCTTGCCACTGGTGCAGGCATTGTCCTGCCAGCGTCTGGAACACTAGCCGCAGCGACTGATGCCGCCGCCTTTATCTATGGCCACATCGCCGCCGTGCGCGCTGCCCAGTCTCTCGACCAGGCACTGCAGGCAGCCCAGCCTGCAGTGGATCGCGTGGCAACCCTGCTCGCGCAGGATCTGCAGGCATCGGAGGATATATTGCGAGTGACCCACAGATTGCAGCGGGATGCGCTGGTGCTGAACTACAACGAAGAGCTGGGTTATCTCAAGACCCTGGTCAAGGAGCGCAAGGAAATCTATGCCAGGAGCGGCTTGCGCCCGGAAGATGAACAGCGTCTGCGCAAGATCGGTGAATTGTATGAAGTGACGCGGGTGTGGCGCGAGCCGCTGGAAAAGGCCCGGGCGGAGATGGAAAGCACGCTCAAGGTCCGCATTGAATTGATTAAAGCGACCCAGGTGGCCGTGGCCGAGTGGGCTGCCGCCCATCGCGCTATCGCAGCAGCCGTGCGGGAAAAACGGACGGTGAATGTAGAAGCGCTAATCCAGGCCACGCTGGAGGCGAGGGCGCTTGTGAGGAGGCTTAGAGCGCTATGAGCGAATGGGACAACATCGAGGGTTTGCAGCAATGGACCGATAAACTGGGTGAACTGCTGGATGCGGCAAAGGCGGCAGCAAGCAGCCCCGATATCGAAATGCGTCTGGCGGTGAGTGATCGGCTGGCCGGGTTCATCGTCAATTCCCGCCCTAACGATGCGGCCATCAAGGCGCTGGATGGGCTTGCAGCGAGAGCTTCGCAGGATCTGATGCTGGCCACCCTGGACGAACGGTTCAAGGAGATTGCGGGGCGTACTGCCGAATGGCATCTGATTGCCAGGCTGTTCCGCGAACAGGCCGAATCGGCGGGCATGCGGGCCGCGGAGATTCGCCTGGAAAAGACCCGCCGGGCCGCGCAATCCCTGACGGAAAGCGTACACCACCTGCAAGACCTGCGCAGCAGCCTCAGCGATACCGAAGACCCCGAATTTGCCAGGAATCTGGCGAAGGCGGTGGAAATGCTGCAGAAATTGCGTTCACAGATCGAGCGGGGCGGATAGCGGCCAGAAAAGTGGCCGGCCTGATTGGCTGGCGGCCCCCAAGGCACGGCCTGTTTGATCAGATCATTTACCATAAAAGGAGACAACCATCATGAACACGCTGCGACCCGGTTCATCCGGCGATGAAGTCAAACTCTTGCAATCACGCCTGGTCGAGTTGGGCTTTTCGCCCGGCAAGATTGATGGCGATTTCGGACCCGGCACCGAGGCGGCGGTCCGTGGTTTTCAGTCTAGCCAGAGGCTGTTGGCCGACGGCGTGGCGGGACCTCGCACCCTGGCTGCTTTGGGCCTGATGAGCGATGCCACCCTGCCCAGCGCCATTCCGCAGGTTACGGTGGAGAACACCTGCGTCATGTTTCCCTTCACGCCTAGCAAGAATATCAAGAAATACTTGCCCGCCGTGTTGCAAGGGCTGGTTGAAGCCAAACTGCAGGAGAAGCCCATGGTGCTGATGGCACTGGCCAGCATCCGGGCAGAGACGGAAGGCTTCGTGCCCATTTCTGAAGGAAAGTCGCGATTTAATACTTCGCCCGGTGGAAAGCCCTTCGATCTTTACGACCATCGCACCGATATCGGCAACAGCCAGCCGGGGGACGGCGCACGCTATTGTGGTCGCGGCTTTATCCAGCTCACCGGCAAAGCCAACTACCGGCAACATGGCCATGCCATCGGCCTGGGTGACGACCTCATCAATAATCCCGAACTGGCCAATGACCCGCTCATCGCCGCACGCTTATTGTGCAGTTTTATCAAGGCCAAGGAACGCGCCATCAAGGAGGCGCTGATGGAACATGACCTGCGCCATGCCCGCAGATTGGTCAATGGCGGCTCACATGGGCTGGAGCGTTTCACTGATTGCTACCAGCGCGGACAGGTGCTGCTGAAGGAGATGTAATGGCGGAATTGGCGCGCGTCTAAGGCGCTGGCACAAACCATCATCACCGGAGTTAAGCCAGGCCAGGATATCCGTTATAATTCGCAAATTCGAAATTATGATTACCGGTTCCCAATGAAGAATTATCAGCCCGCTCAAAATCTGCTTCAGGATCGCGTGATACTGGTGACTGGCGCAGGCCAGAGCATCGGTCGAACGGCGGCTCTGACTTTTGCTTCGTATGGCGCAACGGTTATTCTGCATGGCCGGAAGGTGGAAAAACTCGAGGCGGTCTATGATGAAATCGAGGCGGCAGGCCTGCCTCAGGCGGCGATTTTTCCACTTGATCTGTTCAGTGCCGGGGACAGGGAGTTCGAAGCACTGGCGACAGGGGTCCGGCGCCAGTTCGGCCGCCTGGACGGTATTCTGCACAACGCTTCGCACCTCGACAGCTTGCGCACGCTGGAGGAGCATACCCTCGAACAGTGGCAGGTTTCCCTGCGCGTCAATCTGACGGCGCCTTTTGCCCTGACCCGCGCCTGTCTGCCTTTGCTGAAAGCGTCGCCGGATGCCTCCGTCATCCTGACTTCGGAAACCCATGGCCATTTGCCGGCGGCGTACTGGGGGAGCTTTGCCATTTCCAAGGCGGCCGGAGAAGTGCTGGTGAAGATGTGGGCGCAGGAGCTGGAGTTGCATCCCAATCTGCGCATCAATGGGATTGTTCCCGGCCCGGTGCAGTCAACCCAGCGTGTCAGGACGCATCCCGGCGAGGTGATTGAATCCTTGCCGCTGCCGGAAAGCCTGATGCCGCAATACCTGTACCTGATGGGTAGCGGCAGCCGCGGCGTGAGCGGACAGATTATTGAGTGTTAGCCAGCAACTTTCAGAAAGAAGCGCAGTATTTCCCCGCCGACTTCAATCTGATCACTGTCCTGTAGCTGTTGCGCTTCTTCTCCGATCGCCTGGCCATTGACCAGCGGCTGTTTCTTGCCTTCTACCCGCGTGATGAAATAGCCGTGCGGACGGCGGTTGATGACAGCCACCTGAACGCCCGCCGTGCCAAAGGTCGCGAGGGGACGGTTTAGTTCCAGTGTCTGCCCTGCATAAATCCCTCCCAGTCCCTTGATTCCGCCAAGGGGGAAGTTGTCATTGGCCGCACGGGCCACTGAAACCGCTGTATCGACCTGATCGTCTGGCTGGTCCGGTGTTTCCGGTGCGCTTTTGCCCGGTCTCATGCTCATCACCGGCATCATCATGATGGTACGGTCGGAATCCACGCCCGGTTTGGCTTTCTGATTGATATAGCGGAGCTGATAGCGGCCAATGTCGATGACATCGTTGTTCTGCAGGATGTGTTTCTGGATCTTGATTCCGTTCACCAGCGTACCGTTGGTGCTGCCCAGGTCTTCCAGTATCTGGTCGTTGCCCACGGTGAGAATGGCGGCGTGTTCCTTGCTGACCGAAGAGTCGTCGATCTGCATTTCGTTATCCGCTTTGCGGCCAATACTGAAGCGTTCCTTTTCAAGAAAATGATATCCGAGTACATCGCCGTCAAGGCTTAAAACCAGTTTTGCCATCATTTTCTCCTGTTATTTCAGCCAGCCAAAGAGGCGGCTGAACAGCCCACTGGATTGCTCGATAGCGGGGAAGGGTTCCAGCACTTTGATCAGAATCGCAGAAATGTTGTCATGTCCGCCATTGTCGTTGGCCATCATCACCAGTTGCTTTGCCGTGAGGGGCAGGTTGGCCTGCAGTGCGTTCAGGGCGAGTTCGATGTTGATGTCGTCCACCATATCGTTGAGGCCGTCCGAGCACAGCAGGTAGAGATCGCCCACTTCGACAGCCTGGTCCTGCACCTCGCACTGGCTCTGGGCTTCGACGCCCAGGGCGCGGGTCACCAGGTTGCGGTTATGCGAGATCTTGGCGTCATCATTGGAAATCAGGCCGAGAGCAACCTGTTCGTGAAGAATGGAGTGATCCTGCGTTAGTGTCTTGAGCTTGCCCCTGCGCAGCCGGTAGAGGCGTGAATCGCCAATATGTGTGAAATGCAGGTGATTGTCATAAAACACAGCGGCAACCAGTGTAGTGCCCATGCCATGGTACTGCGGAGTGGCCTGCGCGGCCTGGTAAATGGCCCGGTTGGCCCTGCCCGCCGAGGATTTCAGTATTTCCGCAATGCTGCTCGCGGTGAGTTCGGTTTCGCGCAGCAGGCGCTTGAGCTCCGAAGTCATGATCGAGGCGGCCATGCCGCTGGCCACGTCTCCCGCCTTGTAGCCTCCCATGCCGTCGGCTACTAAGGCCAGGCCCAGCTCAGGTTCGGTCGCAATGGCATCTTCGTTGAATGAGCGTACTACTCCTGTATCGGTAATGGTTGCAATTTCCAGAGCGCTGCGTACTGACATGACTTATGTATCCCCTGTTTGGCGTTGCCTGTTTTTATTTTTTTCTACGCCGCATTCTCGCATTCCATTCCGATGCCATGCAAGGAAGGAATGATTAAAAATAAGCCAGAATGTCCGCTCAAAATGGATACGCGCCTTATAATCCTGTTCCATGGTCAAGCAGAATATCGGTCGTTACGAAATCATTTCCGAAATCGGGCAGGGCGCGATGGGCGTGGTGTACCGCGCTCAGGACCCTCTGCTGGAGCGGATCGTGGCAATCAAGACCATCAGCCTGGATTTGTCCAGGGATGAGTTCGAAGAGTTTGAACAGCGTTTTTATCGTGAGGCCAAATCGGCCGGACGCCTCAACCACCCCAATATTGTCACGATTCATGATGTGGGCAACACTGACAATATCGCCTACATGGCGATGGAGTTTCTGGAAGGCGTGGAACTGCGCGATATCATGGATGGCGGCGCGCAGCTCGATCTCGATCGTGTCGTCGAAATTGTAAGCCAGGTTGCCGATGGGCTGGCTTTTGCGCACGAGCATGGTGTGATTCACCGCGACATCAAGCCGTCCAATATCATGATTCTGAAGAGTGGCGTGGCGAAGATTACCGATTTCGGTATCGCGCTGATTCCTTCCTCTTCCCGCACCCTGGCGGGCATGGTGCTGGGGTCGCCCAAATACATGTCGCCGGAGCAGGTGGTTGGTCAGGATGTGGACCGGCGCTCAGATATTTTTTCGCTGGGGGTGATGCTGTATGAAATGCTGACGGGAAAGCCGCCCTTCAGCGGGGACAATATCAGCGCCATCATGTACCGCATTCTCAATGAAATGCCGGTAGCGCCGGTGACGCTCAAGCCAGAGCTGCCGGAAATTTTTAATTATATTGTTGCCAGGGCCCTGGCCAAGCATCCGGACGACCGTTATCAGAATGCGGCCGAGATGGCGGAAGATTTGCGCGGCTATGGGTCATTGCAGACGCCATTGAATTTTTACGCCGGGGTGGATGGGAAGCCGCGTACACTGGAACGCCGCAGCAAACCGCGGCCAATTGAGGAACAGACGCTGCTGATGTTCTCCGGAGCGGATCGCGACACAGTGAAAGCGGGTTTGTGGTGGAAGCATCCCCTTGCTCTGGGTTTGGGAGCATTTGTTCTGGTGCTCGGGTTTTTTCTCCTGAATATGGGAAAATCTGCTGTGCAGAAACCGGTTCCGGCTCCAAGTGAAAAAATCGAGGTCCAGCCTGAAAAAACGGATTCTTCTTTGCTCTCAATGCTCTCCGCGCCGCAAGGAACACTTGCTCTGGCGGTGACGCCCTGGGGGGAGGTGTTTGTGGACGGGAAGCGGGAAGGTGTTTCTCCTCCGCTGAACGAGTTGAAACTGTCCGCTGGCAAACACGAAATCGAAATTAAAAACCCGGGTTTCCCGACTTATTCCCAAACGATAGATGTTGAGTCTGAATCAACGCAAAAAATCAAACACAAATTTAAATGAGATTATGCTGAAATCCAATCTGACTCTTCTTGCCCTGCTGCCTCTGGTGTTGCTGGTCAGTGCATGCAGCAATCCCAGCATCAAAAAAATCAACACCAAGATAGATGAAGTCCTGGTTCAGATGAAGCCTGATGAACCGGCTGAAAAAACGCCGCCAGCGCAGCCCGCTCCAGCGGCAGCGCCTCGAAAATCCGAACAGAACCTGAATCTGGGCGTAAAAAATTATGAGGACGGCAAATACCAGGAGGCTGCCGGTTATTTTCAGAATGCGCTGGGGGATAATTCACTTACGCTTGGCGAACAGGTCACCGCGCACAAGTTTCTCGCCTTTATCTACTGTGTTTCCGGAGAGAAACTGGCATGCCGGGGTGAGTTCAAGAAAGTGCTGGCACTCAATCCGAAGTTTGAACTGAGTGCCGGCGAGGCTGGCCACCCTATCTGGGGGCCGGTGTTCCGGGAGGTGCAGGCTGAAGCGGCAGCCAGGAAAAACCGCAAGAACTAAGCGTAATTCGTTTCTAAATCTTGCCACGGAACTGCTGGTGGCAGGATTTGCAGCTTTCCTCGACCCTGTTGAGCGCCGGCCGGATTTGCGCCATATTTCCGCTTTCCGCCGCTTTAAGCAGCTGTTCCGTTGATTCCCTGAGTTTTTGCTGCGCCTGGACGAACTCGGCCGGCTTTTTCCATACCTCTGGCCGGGCGCGCGTAGGCGGGTAATTGCTGTCCGCAGTGAAATGTGACCAAGGCTCCGTCGCCAGCTGCTTCAGTTGCTGTGCGCTGGCGAGAAATGCGTGGCTTTCATAGGGTTCGCGTTCACGTGTCACCATCCCCATCGGCTCCAGTGTGCGCATCATTTGCTTAAAAACCGCCTTGCGCTTGGTGACAGGCTGATTCGGGTGGGTGTCCTGGGGTTCACTGCTGCAGGCAGTGAGCATCAAGGCCGCCATAAGGGCAGAAGGCAGTATGAATCTTGGCATGGGGTCTATTTCTTCCGGTTTGAATGTCAGTGTTGTTGGGGCGCAGAATAAGATTCCATCCCCGGCTGCGAGTTCCCTTTTCCGCAAAACAGCGTCTGCGGATACGGCCTTCTTATTTCAGGGAAAACTCCAGTTCGATACCCGCAATATTGATAATGTCGCGGGGCTGGAGCTGGCAAGGCAGGGTCTTGATTTCTTCGCCGTTAATCAGGGGAAGTTCCGTGCCTTCAACGAGCCCGAGGTAATGCTGGCCATCACGCAAGGTGATGGCCGCAACCTGAATGCCGGGTTTCCCGAGCGTGGTGACAGGTCTGGATAATTCCAGCGTCTGCCCGGCTCCCGGGCCGGAGGTGATTTTCAGTACGCCGAGCTCGCTGCCGCCGGTTTGGGCTGTTTCACCATTCTCGAATGCATCACGCTGAGGCAGTGTGTCCGGGCCGGTAGCGGGTTTGTGTCCGGGCAAACACGGCATGGTGGTCGCCTCGTCCAGTGCCGTGGCATGAGGGGGAGGCGCAATCTCTGTTATGGGGGTTGCGGCAATGGTTTTTCCCGGTGCGCTGGGCTCCAGTATTTCGCTGACAAAGGTGAAGGTGTAGTGGGCGATGCGAATTTCGTCACCATCCTGGAGTACGCATTTCCGGATGCTGTTCTGATTGACCTTGATGCCGTTGGTGCTGTCCAGGTCTTCCAGAAAGGAATCGCTGCCCAGCGTGATAATGACGGCATGATTCCCGCTGACGGCTGAGTCATCGAGATGGATGTCGCTGTGCGCCTTGCGCCCGATCGTGACACGCTCACGGTCGAGTTCAAACTCTTTGGCAGGGCCTCTTTCTCCCCGCAAAACCAGTTTAGACATATCCCTCCCTAACTGACGCGTACCGCAACGGCCGAAATATTGTCATAGCCGCCGTTCTCATTGGCTTGTTGCACCAGTTGGCGGACCAGTTGCTGCGGGTCTTCCTGGAATGCGGTCATGGTGGCGATTATTTCACTATTAGAGAGCATATCGTAACACCCGTCGGAGCAGAGCAGGTAAATGTCCCCGGCCTGGATGGTGACTTCTCTCATATCCACTTCCACCACGGCATCCACACCCAGGGCGCGTGTCAGTACCCCCCGGTAGGCATCGGAGGCAGCTTCTGCCGCCGTGATTTCTCCACTCTCGATGCGTTCCTGAATCATGGTGTGATCAACCGTGAGCTGCTTCAGCATGCGATTGCGCCACAGGTAAATGCGTGAATCCCCAATATGGGCCAAGGTGACCCGGTCATCATGAAAGTAGGCTGCCACGAAAGTAGTCCCCATTCCTTCGTAGCGGGGCTTCTTGAGCGCGGTATCGTGCACGCGCTGGTTGGCTTCGCTGACAGCCGCGTATAGCTTCAATACCGGGTCGCTGATCTTGCTGGCCCATTCGGCTTCGCGCCAATGAGGTGCCAGGGGTTTGCTGAAGGATTCAAGCGCTGTTTTGATGGCCAGATTGCTGGCAATTTCTCCGCCTTCATAACCGCCCATTCCGTCGGCCAGCAAGGCCAGCCCGAAATCGGCATCCCAGGCGATGGCGTCTTCATTGCCCGATCTGACCTGGCCCGTATCACTGGCGCCGGCAAATTCCCAGGTGAAGGTGCGGGCGTTCATCTATTGAGCCCTGCAGTAGTCGACGGCCTGCTCCAGCCGTTCCACCGCGATGATTTCCATGCCGGAAATCGCCTGTTTGGGTTTGTTGCCCCTGGGTACGACCGCATGCGTGAAACCCAGCTTGGCAGCTTCCCTGAGGCGTTCCTGCCCGCGCTGTACCGGGCGGATTTCCCCGGCCAGCCCGATTTCGCCGAACACTACCAGCTTGCCCGGCAATGGCCGGTTCCTGAGCGAAGAAACGATCGCCAGCAATACCGCCAGGTCTGCTGCCGGTTCGGTAATCCTGACGCCGCCTACGGCATTGACGAAGACATCCTGGTCGAAGCAGGCAATTCCGGCGTGGCGATGCAGCACCGCGAGCAGCATGGCAAGGCGGTTCTGCTCCAGCCCCACGGACAGGCGGCGCGGGTTGGGTGCATGCGCCTCATCCACCAGCGCCTGAATTTCCACCAGCAGTGGGCGGGTGCCTTCCTGCGTGACCATGACGCAGGAACCGGCAACATCCTGCCCGTGATGAGACAGGAATAGCGCAGAGGGGTTACTGACCTCGCGCAGCCCTTTTTCAGTCATGGCAAAGACGCCCAGTTCGTTGACTGCGCCAAAGCGGTTCTTGAAAGCACGCACCAGGCGGAAGCTGGAGTTGTTGTCGCCTTCGAAATAGAGCACGGTATCGACGATGTGCTCCAGCACTCGTGGGCCTGCCAGTGCGCCTTCCTTGGTGACGTGGCCGACCAGGATCACGGACGTACCCGACTGCTTGGCGAAGCGCGTGAGCTGGGCCGCGCATTCGCGTACCTGGGCCACGCTGCCGGGAGCGGACTGCAACGCTTCGGAATACACGGTCTGGATCGAGTCGATGACCGCCACTGCAGGTTTATTCGCCGCCAGAGTAGCCAGAATCTTTTCCAGGCTGATTTCCGCCAGCAACTGGACAGATCTGGCTTCCAGTGCGAGGCGCTTGGCGCGCGATGCGATCTGCTGAGCGGATTCCTCGCCGCTGACATAGAGCACATTATTGCGGGTGCTCAGATGGCACAAAGCCTGCAGCAACAGGGTGGATTTGCCGATGCCCGGGTCGCCGCCAATCAGCACCACGGCACCTTGCACCAGGCCGCCGCCCAGCACGCGGTCGAATTCTGCAATGCCGGTGGGTTGGCGCGGGACTTCCTGAGCCTCGACTTCGCTCAGGCTCTGTACCTTGCTGGTCACCGCCAGGGCGTTGTAACGATTGCCTGCGGCCGTTTCGGCGATAGTCTCGACCAGCGTATTCCAGGCCGTGCAGTGCGGGCACTGTCCCTGCCATTTGGGCGACTGGCCGCCGCATTCGGTGCAGGTATAGATGGATTTGGCTTTGGCCATGAATCAGGCAGCCTCGATCATGGGAACGCGCTGGGCCACAGCACAGAGCAGCTCGTAGCTGATGGTGCCTGCTGCGGTGGCGATTTCGTCCACGGACAGGCCTTTGCCCCACAGTGTTACAGGGGAGCCGATCCGGGCATCAGGAATGCCGGTCAGATCCACGGTCAGCATATCCATGGAAATTCGTCCGATGATGCGGCTGCGTTGTCCATTAACCAGCACAGGCGTGCCGCTCGGGGCGTGGCGTGGGTAGCCATCAGCGTAACCACAGGCCACGGTGCCAATGCGCATGCTACTGTCTGCCCGGAAGCTGGCGCCATAGCCTACTGCCGTACCGGCTTGAATGTCGCGCACGGCGATGATTTCGCTGGAAAGCGTCATGGCAGGCTTGAGGCCCAGTTCTGAAGCGCTCTGGTGACTCAAGGGCGAAGCGCCGTAAAGCATGATGCCGGGGCGGATGCAGTCCCCGTGCGCCTCCGGATAGCACAGGGTTGCGGCGGAGTTGGACAGGCTGCGTGGCAACTGCTGCCCGGAGGTGATGGTGTTGAACAGCGCAAGCTGTTGCGTAATGCCACCTTTTTCATCTGCACAGGCAAAGTGGGTCATCAGCGTTACTTTTGCGCCAATCTGCTGAAAATTTTGCAGTGCCGCAGGAAATTCATCGGGCTGAAAACCGAGGCGGTTCATGCCGGTATTGATTTTGAGCCATGCCTGGATCGGCCTGGATGCCTGTGATTGCAGCAGGGCATCGATCTGCCACTGTGCATGAAACACGCTGGACAAGCCATGTTGAAACAACAGGGGCAGTTCATCTGCACTGAAAAAACCTTCCAGCAAAAGGATTTCCTGCCTGAAGCCTGCTTCACGCAGGGCGATGGCTTCTGAAAGATTGAGTACGGCGAATCCATCCGCATCGTCCAGCGCCTTTGCCACCCGCAGCATGCCATGTCCGTAGCCATTGGCCTTGATTACCGCCATGATGCGTGCATGCGGCGCATGCTTGCGGGCAACGCCCAGATTGTGACGCAGTGCAGACAGGTCCACCGTGGCACGAAGCGGGCGCGACATGGGATTAGTAGTCTCCACCACCGTGCGCATAATTTTCAAAACGGGTGTACTCTCCGAGGAAAGTCATTCTCACCGTGCCGATCGGGCCGTTACGCTGCTTGCCGATAATGATTTCTGCGCTGCCCTTTCTCTGGGGAGTCCTGGTTGTAGACTTCGTCGCGGTAGATGAACAGGATCACGTCGGCATCCTGCTCGATCGCACCGGATTCGCGCAGGTCGGACATGACCGGGCGCTTGTTGGGGCGCTGTTCGAGGCTGCGGTTAAGCTGGGAAAGTGCGATCACCGGCACTTCCAGTTCCTTTGCCAGCGCCTTGAGAGAACGCGAGATTTCGGAAATTTCCGTGGCGCGGTTCTCGCCGCCGCCGCTGCCGCTCATGAGCTGCAGGTAGTCGATAATGATCAGGCCCAGCTTGCCGCACTGGCGGTGCAGGCGCCGGGCACGCGCCCTCAGTTCGAGCGCCGTAAGAGCGCCGCTTTCGTCGATGTGGATCGGGGCGTCGTTGAGCTTGCCCACGGCATTGGTCAGGCGCAGCCAGTCATCGTCCTGCAACTGGCCGGTGCGGATCTTCTGCTGGTCCAGCTTTCCCACCGAACCGATCATACGCATGGCCAGCTGGGCGCCGCCCATTTCCATACTGAAGATGGCAACGGGAAGGCCGGTGTTGAGCGCGACATTTTCGCCGATATTGATGGAAAAAGCGGTCTTTCCCATACTGGGACGGCCCGCCACGATGATCAGATCGCCGGGCTGCAGGCCGGATGTTTTCTGGTCCAGATCGTGAAAGCCGGTGGGGATGCCGGTGACTTCATTGGGATTGTCGCGCTGGAACAGTTCGTCGATCCGCTCCACCACCTGAATCAACAGAGGCTGGATTTCAACGAAACCCTGCTTGCCGCGCGCATTGGCTTCGGCGATTTCGAAAACCTTGGATTCTGCTTCATCCAGCAATTGCCCGGCGCTGCGGCCCACCGGATTGTAGGCGCTGTCAGAGATGGCAGTGCCGACTTCGGATAGCTTGCGCATGACGCCACGGTCACGCACGATTTCCGCATAGCGCTTGATGTTGGCTGCACTCGGCGTGTTTTGTGCCAGTGCAGCAAGGTAGGCGAGTCCACCCACGTTATTCAGTTCGGCGCTGTTTTCAAGTGCTTCGGAAACCGTGATGACGTCCGCCGGCCTGCCGCCTTCGAGCAGCCTGAAAATATGGCGAAAGATCAGGCGATGGTCGTGGCGGTAGAAATCACTTTCAGCTATGACATCGGCGATCCTGTCCCAAGCGCTGTTGTCCAGCAACAGCCCGCCGAGCACGGACTGTTCCGCCTCGATGGAATGCGGGGGAAGTTTGATAGCGTCGAGTTGTGCGTCGCTCATGGAATGATATTGCTCAGACTAAAACCCGAAGTTTCCGGGTTCATGGGAGAATTGGCAAGACTGGCGCAGAAACAAAAAAAGGGCTGTTGCCAGCCCTTTTTTGTTTCTGCTGAAGCGATCAGGCTGCAGCTACGACAGATACCGTAATGCTTGCGGTTACGTCGGTGTGCAGGGACAGATCCACGGGGAAATCGCCCACATGCTTCAGGGGGCCGTCAGGCAGACGTACTTCGGATTTGGCCACTTCCAGGCCCTGGGCCTTGAGCGCATCCGAAATGTCACCGGTGGTCACGGAGCCGAACAAACGGCCATCCACACCAGCTTTCTGTGCGATTTGCACAGTGGTGCCGTTGATTTTTTCGCCGCGTGCTTCTGCCTGGGCATGAATTTCAGCCTGGACCTTTTCCAGTTCGGCGCGCTTGGCTTCAAACTCGGCCAGGTTGGCTGGGGTTGCGCGTTTGGCTTTCTTTTGCGGGATCAGGAAGTTGCGGCCATAGCCGTCTTTGACTTTAACAACATCACCCAGTTGGCCCAGTTTGGCCAGTTTTTCCAGAAGAATGACTTGCATGATTTCTCCTTAGTGCTGGTCAGTGTAAGGCATCAGGGCCAGAAAGCGGGCGCGCTTGATGGCGGTGCCCAGCTGGCGCTGGTAGCGGGCTTTGGTTCCGGTGATACGGGCCGGAATGATCTTGCCGTTTTCGGAGATGAAATCCTTGAGCAGATCCACATCCTTGTAATCGATTTCCTTGATGCCTTCAACCGTGAAGCGGCAGAAGCGCTTGCGACGGAACATTTGACGTGCCATGTTGTTTACCTCTTTAAATATCTATCAGTTCAATTCTGTTTGCATGCAAAACCAGTTGCGTACTTTTGCGGCTTCTTCTGGCGAGGAATCCCTGAATCCTGATCCCGTCTTCCACTTTGCAGCGGGCGGTCTGTTGAGCCAGCTCACCCAGTGCAACAACCTGTACTTCACATTCAACTTCGCGTTCCATTCCGGCTTCGATTTGTCTGGATTGATGTCCCAGAGTCAGATTCAGCGCCGGAATTCCTGCCGGGGTGTAACGCAGCGGGTCGATGGTAAGTATTTTTCCGCTCAGTACGATCCGGTTGCCAGACACTTAGGCCGCGGCAGCAGGAGCAGCCTGGTCTTCGCCTTGGGATTGCAGGGAGCGCGATTTCTCTTCCTTCATCATCGGGGAAGGCGTGGTCATTGCTTCCTTCATGTTGACCATGAGATAACGCAGGACGGCATCGTTGAAGCGGAAAGCGTGTTCCAGTTCATCCAGGGTTTCCTGGTCGCATTCGATGTTCATCAGCACGTAGTGTGCCTTGTGGATTTTCTGGATCGGGTAAGCCAGCTGGCGGCGGCCCCAGTCTTCAAGGCGGTGGATGTTGCCGCTTTTGGCGGTAACAAGCCCGCGGTAACGTTCGACCATGCCCGGAACCTGTTCGCTCTGGTCGGGATGGACGATGAAAACGATTTCGTAATGTCGCATGCATACTCCTTGTGGATTGAAGCCTTCCGCCATGCGGGGCGGTAAGGCAAGGTTGGAAAAACCGATGATTCTACCAAATTCTCAGGAACAATCAAGCATCTACCCGGCTCCCTGTGATTGAGAGTGGCACGGGCGTAGCGATTTGGCCGCTTATGCTATACTTAAAAATTATTTGTTTTTGTCGCCGCAAAGGCGCGCCAGGCTGATGGAAGTTGTAGATTTGTAACCCGAATTTTAAGTACATATTAAGGAATGTGAAGATGCAAACGGAAAATGTGAACCCGCTTGAAAAAACTCTGGATCTGGCCGTATCGCTGGCGCAGTTTGAATCTGAGGTGGTAAAGCGCCTGAAGCAGGTGTCGCGCACGGTAAAAATGCAGGGGTTCCGCCCGGGGAAAGTGCCGATGAAAATGGTTGAGCAGCAGCACGGCGGCCAGGTGCGTCAGGAAGTGCTGGGAGAGTCGGTGCAGAAAAGTTTTTCCGATGCGGTACAGCAGAGCCAGCTACGAGTCGCCGGCTATCCGCGCATCGAACCCAAGGCCGATCAGGGAACTGGTGAGTCCATGATGTTTACGGCTACCTTCGAAGTCTATCCGGAAGTTGTGCTGGGCGATATCAGCGCCAGCACGATCGAGCGTCCGGCAGTGGAGATTGGCGACGAAGAAGTCAACAAAACCATCGAAATATTGCGCAAGCAACGAGTCAGTTATCAGGCGGTTGAGCGTGCGGCGGCCACTGGCGATCGCGTGAATGTGGATTATCGCGGCACGCAGGACGGTGTTGAGTTTGCCGGTGGTCAGGCCAAGGGTTTCGGCCTGATACTCGGTGAAGGGCGCACGCTGCCTGAATTCGAAGGCCAGTTCGTGGGGATGAAGGCCGGTGAGAGCAAGACGTTCGACCTGACTTTCCCTGACGATTACCATTCCAAGGAACTGGCAGGTCAGGGCGTGACTTTCGAAGTGACCCTGAATGCAGTAGAAGAGCCGAAGCTGCCCGAAATCGATGCCGATTTTGCCAAGAGCCTGGGTGTTGAAGATGGTGATCTGGAAAAGATGCGTGGCGAGATTCGTGCCAGCCTGGAGCGTGAAGGCAAGAAGCGGATTCAGGAGAAAGTAAAGTCACAGGTGATGGAATCCCTGCTGGAAGCCACGAAAGTGGATTTGCCTTCGGCGCTGGTCGAAATGGAAATCGAGCGTCTGATGGAGCAAATGCGCCAGAGCATGGCTTCTCATGGTGTAAAGGTGATGGACGGCATGCAGACGCCGGAATTGCACCGCGATCAGGCAAAACGCCGCGTCGCGCTGGGCTTGATTTTGGCGGAAGTGGTCAAATCTAATGAGCTCGATGCCAAACCAGAGCAAATTCGTGCTCAGGTTGAAGAGGTTGCGCAAAGCTATGAAGATCCGGACTCGGTGGTGAAGCATTTTTACTCCAACCCGCAGCAAATGGCAGAGATTGAATCCCTGGTGCTGGAAGGCAATGTGGTCGAGTGGGCTCTGGCGCAGGCTCAGGTTGTGGACAAGGCGATCGTTTTTGACGAATTGATGGGAAAAAAATAAATGAATGAAATGAGTAACTGGGATCCGCAGAACCTCGGGTATATCCCGATGGTGATTGAGCAGAGCGGCCGTGGCGAGCGGGCCTACGATATTTACTCGCGCCTGTTGAAGGAGCGGGTGATTTTTCTGGTGGGGCCGGTCAATGAAATGAGCGCCAATCTGGTTGTGGCCCAGTTGCTGTTTCTGGAATCGGAAAATCCTGACAAGGATATTTACCTTTACATCAATTCTCCCGGCGGTTCAGTCACGGCGGGGATGGCGATCTACGACACCATGCAGTTCATCAAGCCGGATGTCTCCACGCTGTGCATTGGCCAGGCCGCCAGCATGGGCGCATTGCTGCTGACCGCAGGTGCGCCGGGCAAGCGTTACAGCCTGCCCAGTTCGCGCATGATGATCCATCAGCCGCTGGGCGGATTCCAGGGGCAGGCTTCGGATATCGAGATTCATGCCAAGGAAATTCTCTATTCTGCGTCAGAAGCTTAACGAGATTCTCGCGAAGCATACCGGTCAGACCGTCAAGGCGATTGAAAAAGACACGGATCGCGATAACTTCATGAGCGCGGAACAGTCGGTGAAGTACGGTCTGGTGGACAAAGTGCTTGTCAACCGAGCCGAAGTTGCGGCTTAATGGAACAGTGAAACGGTTGAATATTTGGGATTAGGGAACGATGGCAAAAGACTCAGGCAGTGAAAAATTGCTTTATTGCTCATTCTGCGGCAAGAGCCAGCATGAGGTGCGCAAACTGATTGCGGGGCCTTCGGTATTTATCTGTGATGAATGCGTAGATCTTTGCAACGACATTATCCGTGAGGAAATCCGTGGTGATCAGTCCAGCAAGAGCGGGACTGATGATCTGCCCGTGCCACTGGAAATCAACCAGATTCTGGATGAGTACGTTATTGGCCAGGCGCAGGCCAAGCGCATTCTGTCGGTGGCTGTGTACAATCATTACAAGCGTCTGAAAAATCAGAACAAGAATGACGAGGTGGAACTGGCCAAGAGCAATATCCTGTTGATCGGGCCGACAGGTTCAGGCAAGACCTTGCTGGCGCAAACCCTGGCGCGCCTGCTTAATGTCCCGTTTGTCATGGCGGATGCGACCACCCTGACCGAAGCCGGCTACGTGGGCGAGGATGTTGAAAACATCATTCAGAAACTGCTGCAGAAATGTGATTACGATATCGAAAAGGCGCAGCGCGGCATTGTCTATATCGACGAAATCGACAAGATTTCACGCAAGTCCGACAATCCGTCCATTACCCGCGATGTTTCAGGCGAGGGCGTGCAGCAAGCCTTGCTTAAGCTGATCGAGGGGACCGTGGCTTCGATTCCGCCACAGGGCGGGCGCAAGCATCCCAATCAGGAATTCGTGCAGGTGGATACCACCAACATCCTGTTTGTCTGTGGTGGCGCTTTCAGTGGACTGGAAAAAGTGATCAGTAACCGTTCTGAAAAAGGCGGTATCGGCTTTGGTGCAGAAGTGAAGAGCAAGGATAACCGCAAGGATATCGGCGAAGTCTTGCGCGAGGTTGAGCCCGAAGATCTGATCAAGTTCGGTCTGATTCCTGAGTTTGTTGGCCGTTTGCCGGTCGTCGCAACGCTGGAAGAGCTGGATGAATCGTCCATGATCCGCATTCTCACCGAGCCCAAGAACGCGCTGACCAAGCAATATCAGAAACTGTTCGGCATGGAAGGTGTGGAGCTGGAATTCCGTGAAGATGCGCTGGATGCAATCGCCAAAAAAGCGCTGGCACGCAAGACCGGTGCCCGTGGCTTGCGATCCATTCTGGAGCATGCGCTGCTGGATACCATGTACGATTTGCCGTCCATGTCGAATGTCAGCAAGGTGGTGGTGGATGATGGTGTAGTGAACGGCGAAAGCAAGCCGCTCATGATTTACGCTGATCAGCCACAGGTTGCCTGATTTATGCCGTTCCGGAAGCGCGCCTGCGCTTCCGGATCTTTCCTTTGCCATACCCTCCCGCTTACTGTAGTTTATTTTCCTGACTGGCTTGAAATTCCGGGCCCTCCCCTTAAGTTGAATAAGACTAGCATTTACTAAGGTGTATATCCCATGTCGTTACAAACGCACGAACCGCTTTCCAGTCCCGTAAAACTGCCTTTGTTGCCTTTGCGCGATGTAGTGGTTTTCCCGCATATGGTGATTCCCCTTTTTGTGGGTCGCCCAAAATCCATCAAGGCGCTTGAGGCGGCCATGGAATCGGGCAAGCATATTCTGCTGGTGGCGCAGAAATCCGCAGCCAAGGATGAGCCGACTCTGGATGATCTGTACCGGATTGGCAGCGTCGCCAGTATTTTGCAGATGCTCAAGCTGCCTGACGGTACGGTCAAAGTGCTGGTGGAAGGCAATCAGCGCGCGGAAGTGACCGAGTTCATTGATGATGATGGCTATTTCTCCGCCCAGGCCGATGTGATTCCAGCGCCTGCCGAGAATGACAACGAAACCGAAGCGATGATGCGCAGTGTTTTTGCCCAGTTTGATCAATACGTCAAGCTGAACAAGAAAATCCCGCCTGAAATTCTGACTTCTCTCGCCAGTATCGACGAGGCGGGGCGTCTGGCTGATACCATCGCCGCGCATCTGCCGCTGAAACTGGAGCAGAAGCAGCATGTGCTGGAAATGTTCCCGGTGCACGAACGCCTGGAACACCTGCTGGGTCAGCTGGATTCAGAAATCGACATCCTGCAGGTCGAAAAGCGCATTCGCGGCCGGGTCAAGCGCCAGATGGAGAAGAGCCAGCGCGAGTATTACCTCAACGAGCAGGTCAAGGCGATCCAGAAAGAGCTGGGCGACATGGATGAGGGCGCCGATCTCGACGAGCTGGAGAAAAAAATCAAGGCTGCGCAGATGCCCAAGGAAGCCAAGGCCAAGGCAGACGCGGAACTCAAGAAGCTCAAGCTGATGTCGCCGATGTCGGCCGAGGCGACCGTGGTGCGTAATTACATTGATGTGCTGGTCGGCTTGCCATGGAAGAAAAAAACCAAGATCAGCAAGGATCTGGCTGCGGCCGAAGCGGTTCTGGATGAAGATCACTACGGCCTGGAGAAGGTCAAGGAGCGCATCGTCGAGTATCTTGCAGTGCAGCAGCGTGTGGACAAGCTGAAAGCGCCGATCCTGTGCCTGGTCGGGCCTCCTGGTGTGGGCAAAACCTCACTGGGCCAGTCCATCGCCCGTGCGACCAACCGCAAGTTCGTTCGCATGGCGCTGGGTGGCGTACGCGACGAATCCGAGATTCGCGGCCATCGCCGCACCTATATTGGCTCCATGCCGGGCAAGATATTGCAAAGCATGAGCAAGGTGGCGGTGCGCAATCCGCTGTTCCTGCTGGATGAAGTGGACAAGATGGGAATGGATTTCCGCGGTGATCCCTCGTCTGCCCTGCTGGAAGTGCTCGATCCGGAGCAGAACCATACTTTCGTCGATCATTACGTCGAGGTGGAGTATGACCTTTCGGATGTGATGTTCGTCGCCACTTCCAATACCATGAATATTCCGGCTCCTTTGCTCGACCGCATGGAGGTGATTCGTCTTTCCGGCTATACCGAGAACGAGAAAATCAATATTGCCATGCGCTATCTGCTGCCCAAGCAGCTCAAGACCCATGGCCTGAAAGACTCTGAAATCAGCGTGCCGGAGAGTGTGGTGCGTGACGTGGTGCGGTACTACACGCGTGAAGCAGGTGTGCGCAGTCTGGAGCGCGAGATTGCCAAAATTTGCCGCAAGGTGGTGAAAGAACTGTTGCTAAAGAAAGGGAGCAAGAAAGTCTCGGTGACGGTGCGAAACCTTGATAAGTATCTCGGCGTGCAGCGCTTTACCTTTGGTGTGGCGGAGCAGCGTAACCAGATCGGACAAGTGACGGGTCTGGCCTGGACCGAAGTCGGCGGTGAGCTGCTGACTATTGAGGGCGTTGCTTTGCCTGGTAAAGGAAAAATGACCACCACCGGAAAACTGGGTGAGGTGATGCAGGAATCTATTCAGGCCGCACTTTCCGTAGTGCGCAGCCGTGCGCGCGGGTTGGGTATTGCGGAAGATTTTTATCAGAAGAACGATATCCACATCCACTTGCCAGAAGGGGCGACACCCAAGGATGGGCCGAGTGCTGGCGTTGCGCTGACGACAGCCATGGTTTCCATCCTGACCAGAATCCCGGTACGGGCCGATGTGGCGATGACAGGCGAGATCACCCTGCGGGGCGAAGTATTGCCGATCGGGGGGTTGAAAGAGAAATTGCTGGCGGCGCACCGGGGTGGAATCAAGATAGTCCTGATCCCGCAGGAAAACGTCAAGGATCTGGCTGAAATTCCTGACAACATCAAGGGAAAGCTCGAGATTCATCCGGTTAAGTGGATTGATCAAGTTCTTGATCTTGCGCTGGAAAGGAAGCCGGAGGCATTGCCGGAAAATGCAGATGAAGTGGATTCGATCCCTGCAGCCGTAGAGGGGAAGGCTGCTGCCCCTGCCGTCAAACATTAAATTATTTGACATGAAACTTCGCAGAACCGCTTGACACAAGGTTTTGCGGCTTGATATAAAGCTGTTGCTGGACTGTTTGTAACATCAACCAAACTGAAAGGGGACTACACGTGAACAAATCTGAGCTGATTGACGCGATCGCAAAAGATGCTGACATGTCCAAGGCTGCTGCTGGCCGCGCTCTGGATGCTGCAGTTGCTGCTGTAAAGGGTGCCATGAAAAAAGGCGATATGGTGACCCTGGTTGGTTTTGGTACCTTCTACGTGGGTAAACGCGCTGCCCGTAACGGCCGCAATCCACGCACCGGCGCAACCATCAAAATCAAGGCCGCAAAAACTCCTAAATTTAGAGCTGGCAAAGCGCTCAAAGATGCTGTAAACTAGCCGCTCTTTGATTTTGAGGACTTTAAAAAGTCCCCGATTAAAAAATCATCAGGGTGCTTAGCTCAGTTGGTAGAGCGTCGCCCTTACAAGGCGAATGTCGGCGGTTCGACCCCGTCAGCACCCACCAGTTGTGCTTAAGGTTTATGGAGTGGTAGTTCAGTTGGTTAGAATACCGGCCTGTCACGCCGGGGGTCGCGGGTTCGAGTCCCGTCCACTCCGCCAACATTTCCAAAGCTGTTGATTATATAATCAACAGCTTTGGTATTTTCAGGGTGCAAAGGAAGGGTACAAACTGCGGTCCGCAAGGACAGGCAATGCCCCAATACCTTACCCGCATAGATAACTCCTACTATTTTCGCCAGGCAGTCCCGCAGAGCCGCTTTCCATTGTTGGAAAGCGCGAAAAAAATCACTCGGTCGTGATTACGCCAAAGCTGCACGTGAATGCAAGCGTGTTGCTGTAGATGTAGATGTGCTTCTTGCCGAGGCCAGGGTCAAACTCGATAATATTCCTATCGAACCGAATTCCCGTGAAGGTTCACACCGTACACGACACGTGCCGTTAGCCGAGCTGGAAATTCTTTTCAGTAATCTCATGCATGCCTAGTTGCTTGAAACAGATGAGTAAACCCGCATCTCCGGCCTAGGTCCCGATGAGATCAAAGTCTATGGTCTGCATATTGATGAGGCTTTCAAAGCCTCGGGGCGTCAACTGGCTATGGGCAATCTCGAACCCATGATGGACTTGACCCGGCTGCTTCTGGTGGGGCGTGGCTATCAGCCTGATTTTGCCCCGGATGTCTGGAGGCGGCTGGCCTACGTCATGATTCAAGCCAGTCTGGAGGCCTATAGCGGCATGGAGGCCCGTCAGGAAGGGCTTGTGGTCGCAAGCCTGTGGATGAGTTCTTGTCACGCATTGTTGCCTTCCTCGGTAGGCTCAACATCGTGACCGATCAAGCGACGGCGACACATGCCTTGGGTAACACTTTGCACCTCGCGCGGCGCTATAAGCTATCTGTCTACGATGCCGCCTATTTGGAGTTGGTGTTCTGGTCTTCTGCACGTACTGATTCGGCCAAGACTGTTTTCCAACCTGACAGAGATCGCCGAAGCAGATAGTCTGCGGTAGGAAAGTCATGATTTCCCACCTCAGATTGCATATAGCCCATGTTTCTAATGGCAAACCCCAGCCTTTGATTGCCATTTCAAGCGGTTTTCATGATTTCGTGGAGTGTTTTTTTTGTCCGCGTTGCGTCTCATGTGCCGTAGTGCGCTTCCACCTGAATGCCGATTTTCTTGAGCATAGGGGTTGGTAGCTCGCCGCCTGCGCAGACGATAATCGCTTGGTTGGGTAGCTCAATCATTTCTTCCCCTTTTTCTAGTCTGACCTGATCAGGGGTGATTTCCTTGACACTGGATTCGAGGATGACTTGGATGCGCTGCTTGGCGATGGCCTGGTCGAGCCGGTCGCGGTTCTTCGGCTTGACCCGGCTGAAGGCATTGCTGCGATAAGAAAGCGTGACCGTAGTACCAGGTTGGTCGCTGACGTCCAGTGCGGCTTCAAGCGCGCTATCGCCGCCACCCACTACCAGCACGTGACTTTCACGGTATTGCTCGGCTTCAATCAGGCGGTAGACGACCTTGGGGTGTTCCTCTCCCTTGGCGCCGAGTTTGCGCGGCGTGCCGCGCCGGCCGATGGCGAGCAGGACATTGGCAGCACGGTAGCTGCCCTTGTTGGTCTTGACCACGAATATGCCGTCTTCCTGGCTGATATCTTCCATCCGCTCGCTGAAGTGGACATCCAGCTTGGCCTTGTCCAGCACACCGCGCCAGATCTCCATCAGTGCCTCCTTGCTCACCTCGCGTACCTTGATCTCGCCGATCAAGGGCAGGTTCATCGGCGCGGTCATCACCAGTTTGTTGCGTGGATAGTGGTAGGTTGTACCACCGAGCGAATCCTCCTGTTCGATGGTGACATAGCGCAGATTGCTCTGTTTTGCGGCGAGCGAAGCAGATATCCCGGCTGGTCCGGCACCAACGATGACCACATCGAAATCCGCCTTCCCTCTGGCTCTTCCAGCGATAGTGCCGATGGCCTGAGACCCCTGCTTCACGGCATTTCGGATCAGCCCCATCCCGCCCAGTTCACCGGCGATGAACAGGCCTGGCACATTGGTTTCGAATTCGGGCGAAACCTGGGGAATTTCCATGCCACGTTTAGCCGTGCCGAATACCAGTTTGATCGCGCCGACCGGGCATGAAGGTGCACAGGCACCATGGCCGATGCAGTGCGACGGATTGACCAGCAGGCCCTTGCCGCTAATGACGCCCAATGCGCTTTCTGGGCAGGCTCTGACGCAGGCTCCTGAACCTATGCATATAGAGGTGTCAACGACCGGGTGCAGCGAAGGTGGTTCTGTCAGACCGGCCTCCACCGCCTCTTTCAGCACTTCAGCATGACGACAGGAAGCCTTTTTATGAGCCCGAACGTGCAGTGTGGCTGTGGCCAAGACGAACAAAGCTGGAACAAGATAAAAGTAAATATCGGACATTGGTGAGGTCGATTTTAAAAAAGTGCTTGAATAATAATCGCCATTACTCCGAACTACGGAGTAACAAACATGACAGAAAGTTAACTTTGCTGAAATCTCATAAAATAAATAGAATGCGGCACATACTAATAATACCAAATCGAATGAACTCAATTTCCATGGGGATACAAACCAAGCTGGGCATAGAAAAGGCTCTGCTGTGGGTGTGGCGCCTTTCGGTCGTCCTGCTGACGTTGCTGGTCCTGAGTCTGGCTTGGCTGGTGGCGTTCGCCGACTTTTTTAAGGCGGGTTCGGATCTGGGTTACAACCTCGGCCTGGCGGGCGGGTTGATGATACTGAGCCTGTTACTTTACCCTTTGCGCAAGCGCGTTCGCTTTTTGGGCCGACTGGGACAAATGGAATCCTGGTTCCGTTACCACATGTTCATGGGCATCGGCGGCCCGGTGCTGATCCTGTTCCATTCCACTTTCAAGATCGGTTCGATAAACGCCAGCATTGCATTATACGCCATGCTGCTTGTCGCCATCAGCGGTGTGGTTGGCCGTTTTGTCTACCGCCACATCCACCGTGGCCTCTATGGCAGGGAGTTGACTCTGGCTGATCTTGAGGCAGAGTTCAAGGAGCGACAGGATCACATCGGCTCGGTTTTTGCGCTGAGGCCTGACATCGAGCAAAGACTTGAAGAATTTCATCAGCTGGCTTTTGCCAAGATCGACAGCACACCACAACGCATGTGGCGATTCATGACGTTGCGCCACAAAGGCAAAAGGCTGTCACGCAAAATACGTCAAGATGCAAAAAAAGCCTTGGCAGCCGAGGCAAAAAAGAAACACTGGTCCTACCCTCAACTCATTCTGCACTACAACTTAGCCAAGCAGCAGATTGATGATTATGTGTATGCCATCATCCGGCTTGCCCAGCTTTCCAGCTGGGCAAAGCTGTTCTCGCTCTGGCACATTGCCCATGTGCCTTTCATTTATCTGCTTGTCTTCAGCGGGATCGCTCATGTCATTGCGGTTCATCTTTACTAGCCTGTGTTTTTTCCTGGCCTGCTTTACAGGCCTTGCCTCCGCCGATTCTTTTGAAAAGGCCTTGATGCCAGGTGAGGTAATTCACGGCCACGCCAAGTACGAACTGGATTGCAACAAGTGCCACCAGCACTTTGACAAGGCTGCTCAGGCACGACTCTGCACCGATTGCCATAAGGAAATTGCCGTGGACATCAACGCCAAGAGCGGGATGCACGGCCACCTTGATGATAAGAATTGTCGCAATTGCCATACCGATCACAAGGGCCGCAATGCAAAAATTGCAGGATTCGATAAGGGCAAGTTCGACCACAGTCATACTGATTTCCTTCTCAAGGGCGCGCATAAGGAGGCTCGCGTCAAGTGTGAGAGTTGTCACCTTGCAAAAACCAAGTTCCGCGATGCCCCCAAACTGTGCAATGACTGCCACAGGAAGGATGACCAGGAAAAAGGCCACAAGGGCAAGCTGGGCACGAAATGCGAAAATTGCCACAACGACAAGAACTGGAAAGAAGCCAAATTTGATCACGAGAAGACCAAGTTTCCGCTACTTGGCGGAAAACACGCCGAGGTCAAGTGCACAGAGTGCCATGCTGACAAAACCTACCAGCAGACACCGCTAACCTGTAACGGTTGCCATAAGAAAATCGATCAGGAGAAGGGGCACAAGGGTTTGTATGGCACCAAGTGCGATAGCTGCCACAACGACAAAGGCTGGAAGGAGCTGCGCTTTAACCACGATGCTGACACCCGTTATCCCTTGCGTGGCAAGCATAACCAGGTCAAATGCAACAGCTGCCACCTGCCGGAGAAAGGACAGATTTACCAGCACAAACTGCCGGACAAGTGTGTTGCCTGCCATAAAAAGGATGACCAGGAAAAAGGTCACAGAGGCGGCCTGGGAGAGAAGTGCGAAAGCTGTCACAACGAGCGCGGATGGAAGAACTCGAACTTCAATCATGATGACACCCATTTTCCGTTGCGCGACAAGCACAAGGATGCCAAGTGCGATACCTGTCACAAGGGTGGCGTGTCAGGCCCGAATGCCAAGCTCAAGCTGGAAAAGGAGTGCGTAGCCTGCCACAAAAAAGACGATCAGGAAAAAGGACACAAGGGGCGTTATGGCAACAAGTGCGAGAGCTGCCATAACGAGAAGAAATGGACAGCCAGCACCTTTGACCATAACCGGGATACCAAGTACAAGCTGATGGGAAAACATCAGCAAACCAAATGTGATGCCTGCCATTTGCCAGAGAAAGGGGCGCTCTACCGGCAGCAGAAGCTGGGAAGTCAGTGCGTTTCCTGCCACGGGAAGGATGACAAGCACAAGAACCAGCTCGGCAACAAGTGCGAAAGTTGCCACAATGAAAAGCGCTGGCAAGACGCCCCCTATGACCATAACAAGTCACGCTTCCCGCTGACTGGCAGCCACGTCAAGACGGAGTGCAAAAAGTGCCATCAGACGCCGGCATTCCACGATGCGCCGTCTGCCTGCAATGCGTGTCATGAGAAAGATGACAAGCACAAGCAGCGCTTTGGCACCAAGTGCGAAACTTGTCATTACACCGGCACCTGGAAAACCTGGGACTTCGATCATGGCACAACACACTTTGTGCTTGATGGGGGGCACACAAAAGTGGCCTGTTACGACTGCCATAAGGAGCCCGCTGGTAGCCTGGGCAAACCTGGCAAGGCTTGTGTCGCCTGCCACCTGAAGGACGATGTTCATAATGGCGGCTTCAGCGGGCAGTGTGAGCGGTGCCATGTGACGAGTAACTGGAAGAAAGTGCGCAGGTAAAAGCGGTGGCTCACCGTTATTGCACTCATCCATAACACGGAGCATCAGAATATTTCTACAAAAATTAAACAAATGTAATGGAGTATTAGTTGATATTTGTCATAGAATGCAAAAAAATTAAACAATAATTCATATGCCAATTTTTGACGGCTAATGAGAGAAAAACATGAAAATCCCCATGGCTTGTCAATAGATGAAATATTGTCTTCTGCTAAGGCATTTGACCTTGGTGATTTTTTTTCTGCTGGCTCAGATCATTTCTGGTCTGGCACTGGCTGAAACTCCGGCTTCCGGAGGCTTGTCTTTTAATCACAACACCACCGGCTTTTATCTGGATGGCGCCCACGCCAAGGTAAATTGCGAATCCTGTCACACCCAAGGTCTTTTCCGCGGCACGCCGCGCGATTGCGCAACCTGTCATCGCCCGGGGGGGCAGGCTCCTGGGAAACCGGCCACTCATATTCCGACGACAACTGCTTGCGACTCCTGCCATGGAAATATCAGCTGGACACCTAGCAGTTTTCAGCACCGGGTAACCCAGGGAATTGTGCCGGGCACATGTAATACCTGCCATAACGGAGGTACGGCTACAGGCAAACCAGCCACGCACCTACCGACAAAATCTTCTTGCGATTCGTGCCACAAAACCTCGTCCTGGCTGCCCGCCGGATATACCCACGCTCTAGTCGTTCCAGGAACCTGCGCTTCCTGTCATAACGGAACGCGTGCCACTGGAAAGCCTGCCACCCACATTCCTACTTTGGCTTCCTGTGATTCCTGCCATGCTGCCGGGGTATCTTTTGCACCGATCTCAGTTGGCGTAAGCGGGATGCATGCCAACATGAGTGGCCCCGTTGCTGCCGGAAATTGCTCTTCCTGCCACAGCGGCGCCTTCCTTTCACAAAATGCCCAGTCCAAGCCGGCAACCCATATCGCCACGACAGCGCAATGCGATACTTGCCACACTTCAACAACATCATGGGCGACCGCTGCGAAGCCTGACCACGTCACGATCATGCCGTCTGTGGTCGGTCGCTGCTCTGACTGCCATAACAGTGTCAATGCCCTTGGAAAACCCACAAACCATATTCCAACTGCGAAACAGTGCGATAGCTGCCACACCAATTTCGCGGCTTTCAAACCGGCACAAATGAACCACATCGGCACGGTTGGCCAGTGTTCGGGTTGTCACAGCGGCTCCTACAATTTTGCCAATGCGCAAGCTAAACCAAACATGCACATCCCGACCACGGCGCAGTGCGACTCCTGTCATGTCGGCGGCTTCGTAACCTGGTCGCCAGCGACGATGAGCCATGCGGGGATGACGGGCAAGTGCTCGACTTGTCACAGTGGTGTTTTCCTTTCCCAGAATGCTCAGACCAAACCGGCAACCCATATCGGCACTTCTGCCCAGTGCGATACCTGTCATAGCTCTACGTCCTCCTGGGCGACAGCCACCTTTAATCACGCAGCAACTACGCCTGCGGTATCGGGCCGCTGCTCGAGCTGCCATAACAGCGTCGCGGCTCTGGGTAAGCCGTCTACCCATATCCCCACCGGGGCGCAGTGCGACAGTTGCCACTCCAGCTTTACCGCCTTCAAGCCGGCCCAGATGAACCATAGTGGCATGAGCGGCCAGTGCTCGACCTGCCACAATGGCTCATATCTTTTCGCCAATGCGCTGGCGCGCCCGATCAACCACATTCCCAGCATCGCGCAGTGCGATACCTGCCACGTCAGCGGCTTCGTCAACTGGAATCCAGCGGCAATGAATCACAGCGGGCTTACCGGCTTGTGCTCTTCCTGCCACAGTGGCGCCTATCTTGCCCAGAATGCCCAGATGAAGCCCGTAACGCACGTCAGCACCAGTGCTCAGTGCGATACCTGCCACACTTCTACCATTTCCTGGGCAACGGCAGTTTACGCGCACGACGCCAGCGCCAACGGCAAGTGTTCCAGTTGTCACAATGGAACAACGGCGCTTGGCAAGCCGACCAACCACATCCCCACCAGTGCGCAGTGTGATACCTGTCACACCGGCTTCTCGGCTTTCAGGCCAGCGCGGATGAGCCACTCGGGGACGTCTGGTCAGTGTTCCAGCTGCCATAGCGGCAGCTATGCATACGCCAATGCGCAGGCCAAGCCGGTTAACCATATTCCGACCATTTCCCAGTGCGATACTTGCCACACTGGTGGTTTTGTTGCATGGACACCATCGGTGATGAGCCACGCCGGCCTTCAGGGCTCGTGCTCGAATTGCCATGGCGGCGCTTTCATCGCACAGAATGCGCAGATGAAGACCCCGACCCACATTTCGACTACGGCTCAGTGTGACACCTGTCATAATTCGACTGTCAGCTGGGCAACCGGCACCTTCAATCATGCCTCAGCCACGCCTGCTGTCTCGGGCCGCTGCGCAACCTGCCACAACGGCACCAGCGCCCTGGGCAAGCCGACCAATCACATTCCAACCACGGCTCAATGCGATACCTGCCATACCAACACCAGCGCCTTCGCACCAGCGGCCATGAACCATGGCAGCACCACCGGGCCAGTCGCCGCTGGAAACTGCTCCAGCTGTCATAGCGGAACCTATATCGCGGTCAACGCCCAGGCCAAAACTCCCACCCACCTGACGACCACGGCGCAGTGCGATACTTGCCACAAGTCGACGATAACCTGGGCTGGCGCCACCTACACCCATGCTGCCACGGCGACCGGCACCTGCTCGAGTTGCCACAACGGCTCCACCGTGCTTGGCAAGCCGGTAACACACATTCCCACCAGCACCCAGTGCGATGCATGCCATACAAATTACACCGCATTCAAGCCGGCTAAAATGAACCACTCTGGGCTGACCGGCCAGTGTTCGACCTGTCATAGCGGGGCCTACACAGCCGTCAATGCACTGAACAAACCTGCGACTCATATCCCCACCGGCGCACAGTGTGACACCTGCCACGTGAATGGTTTCATTACCTTTGCGCCTGGCGTCATGAGTCACGCCGGGACAAACTCTCCGATTGCAGCGGGCAACTGTTCAACCTGCCATAGCGGCGCCTATCTGGCACAAAACGCCCAGGTTAAGTCACCAACCCATCTATCGACCACCGCCCAGTGCGACACCTGCCACAGCTCCACAACTTCCTGGGCGACCGCCACCTTTAATCACGCCTCTGCTACCCCGGCAGTTTCCGGGCGCTGCTCCAGCTGCCATAACGGCACCAATGCCCTAGGCAAACCGACCAACCACATTCCCACCTCAGCCCAGTGCGACACTTGTCATAACAGTTTTGTTGCCTTTGCCCCGGGTTTGATGAACCATGGCGGCACCAGCGGCCCGGCATCTGCCGGAAACTGCGCCACCTGCCACGGTGGGGCCTATGTTTCCGTCAATGCACAAGCCAAGACCGCGACCCACATCCCGACCACGCAGTCATGCGATACCTGCCACGCTACCGTGGCATGGAAGCCCACCAGCTATTCGCACCAGGGTGTCGTGGCTGGCACTTGTGCCAGTTGCCACAACGGGACGGCAGCGCTTGGCAAGCCGGCGAGTCATCTGCCGACCAGCGCTGCGTGCGATGTCTGTCATACCAACTTCAACACCTTCGCCCCAGCCAAGATGAACCATACTGGATCGACCGGGCCGCTTGCTGCCGGAAGCTGCTCGACCTGTCACACGGGGGCTTATCTGGCGATCAATGCCCAAGTCAAGCCGGCTACTCACGTCAGCACCACAGCGCAATGCGACACCTGCCACAAGACAACAGTAACCTGGGCTACCGCGACCTATACCCACGATGCCAGCGCGATTGGCCAGTGTTCGACCTGCCACAATGGGATGACCGCTCTGGGCAAGCCGACCACCCATATTCCGACCTCTGCGCAGTGCTCCACATGCCATAACAACTACAACACTTTCCGGCCTGCCCCGATGAGCCACACCGGAACGACGGGGCCGGTCGCGACTGCCAATTGTGCGACTTGCCACAATGGCAGTTACATTGCAGTCAATGCGCTGGCCAAACCGGCAACGCATATCCCGACGACCACTCAGTGCGACTCCTGCCATACCCTTGGCTACGCAGCATGGTCGCCATCTGTGATGAGTCACGCAGGTCTGGCGGGCCAGTGTTCGACCTGTCACAGTGGCGCATATGTCGCACAGAATGCGCAGGCCAAGACGCCAACCCATATATCGACCACAGCACAGTGTGATACTTGCCATAACTCGACCACCACCTGGGCGACTGCCACCTTCAATCACGCCACAGTGAGTCCGCCCGCCACCGGTCGCTGCTCGACCTGTCATAACGGCACCAACGCTCTTGGCAAACCTACCCTCCATATCCCGACAACGGCGCAGTGCGATACCTGCCACAAGAATTACACGACTTTTTCTCCGGCAACGATGAGCCACGCCAGCACAACAGGCCCAGTCGCTGCCGGCAACTGTGCGAGCTGCCATAACGGCGCGTACCTTGCCGTTAATGCCCAGGCCAAGAACGCCACTCACATCCCGACGACCCAGTCCTGCGACGCATGTCATACGACAACCGGCTGGAAGCCAACCAGTTTTGCCCATACCGGGGTGGTGGCCGGCTCTTGTGCCAGCTGTCATAACAACGTTAACGCAAGCGGCAAATCGACTCCGCATATCCCGACAACTCAATCCTGCGATTCCTGCCATAAGACCGGTATTGCCTGGCTGCCGCTCAAAACTCCCTATTCCCACGCAGGAGTACCCACCACCGGTTGCAGTAATTGCCATAGCAGCGCTTACCCCAATATCGACGTCAAGCCTGCCAACCACCTGCCAACGACAGCTGGTTGCGAGTCATGTCACCGTAGTTTTTCCAGTTGGTTGCCGACGACATTCAACCATGCCGGTGTCGTGACGGGAACATGCCAGACCTGCCATGGCGGCACCTACTCCAATATCATGGTAAAACCGGTCAACCACATTCCGACACTCACCCCGGCCGGCATGCCGGGCAATGAATGTTCCCTGTGCCACAGCAGCACAACGTCTTTTGCCGTGGAAAAAATGAAGCATGGCACCATGCAGACCTCCTGCATCACATGCCATGACTCGTCTGCTTCCTACTTGGGGAACATGATAAAAATAAATCGTTCGAATCATCACAGTGCGGGAACAAAAGATTGTTCCACCAGTGGCTGTCATAGGCCGCTGGGTAGTAAAGGCAGCACTTACACCAAATGGAACTGATCCCATTACGCATTTTTCCTCTCGAATTGAATCCATCAGTCCTATGAAATTAAGCCGGAGAGCAGCGGGGCAATATTGCGCAACATCAATGAATATGAATTATTTCAAGGCTATACCGGTTTCACTTCGCCATTTTCTTGCGACAATTTTGTTATTGGCCTGTTCTTTCGCTCATGCGGGAATGATCGATCATATTGATGTAACTTCGGGTGAGCGCGAAGCCGAAATTGTGATCAATTTTTCTCAAAAAATACTTTACCTGCGGCATATCCCCATCAACAATGGAAAAGATCTGCGTATTTTTATTCGTTTGATCGACACCAACCTGCTGGAAAGTGACTTGGCACAGGAAATTGTGCGCTCGCCAAAAACCGAACGCGTGCCCAGTGTGACCGTGCTCTACCCCGAACTAATTAATGGAATGCTGGTCACCTTCTCGCAGTCAACAAAGTTTTCGGTGCATCCCGGAACTGACGGGCAAAGCATTGTCATCACAGTCCCCTTGCTACCGGAAGTTAAAACACCTCCTGTCACAATGCCGCCAGCCAAGAAACCAACAGTGAAGACGCCAGTGGAGGATACCCCCAAGATATCCCCCCCTGTGTCGATTGATGTACTGGCTGCAAAAGAAACGCCGCAGGTGAGCTTGCCAACAGATGCGCCTGTCGGGGGGGGCGCTACAGTTGAGCCGTCGATTCAGGTTGCGCCTCCTCCTCCCGCGCCTACTACTGATCAGGTCGAGGCTCGTGCCAGGACTTATCTGGATGAGGCTCGCCGCGCGATTGCCACAAAGGACCCTGTCACTGCAGTCAATCGCCTGAACAGAGTGCTTGGCATGCCCACCAATAGCCAGACCGAAACTGCCCAGGCCCTGATTGGTGAAGCGCGCGAGTTGAATGGCGAAATCCTGAAGGCTCGCGCTGAATATGATTTGTACCTCAAGCTGTTTCCTAATGGCTCGAATGCGCCGCATGTCCGGGAACGCCTGGCAGCGCTTCCAAAAGATGTAGCCGTTGCGCGTTCTATCCCGAGGGCGCTGCCAAAGGAGGCTGGGCCGGCAGAATGGACGTACAACGGCAGCATTTCCTCCTACTATTACACCGGAAAATCGCAGATCGAAACTCTGGTGCCGCCGCCCCCAGGGCAGCTGACTTTCAACCGCGATACCCTGTCGATGGTGGACCAGAATTCGTTAATTACTTCGATCAATCTCAATGCCCGGCGCCGCGATGCCTTTACCGATACACGCATTGTTGTTCGTGACACCGACAACCAGAATTACCTCAGACCAGATCGCAGCTACAATCGACTGTATTCAGCCTATCTTGACCATACCGACCGGCGGCTCGGCTATTACCTGAAACTTGGCAGGCAGAACCCGAATGGCATGGGCGTCATGGATCGCTTTGATGGCCTGCAGGCTGGCTACAACCTGAATCCGCAATGGCGCGTCAATGCGGTGTATGGTGACGCGGTTGAATTCAACTCTCCATTCAAGAAGAACTTTTATGGTGCCAGCGTAGATCTGCTACCTCAGATCGGGATACCGGGGGTCGGCGTCTACGCCATCCAGCAAACCCTGGATGGTTTTGCGAACCGTCGCGCTGTTGGCTCCGAAGTACGTTACTTTGATGGCCACGCCACTGCCTATGGCATGCTGGACTACGATACGCTGTACAAGGGGGTCAATATTGCCCTGCTGCAGGGTAACTACCTCAGCGAAGGGGGAGATAATTATTTTTTCGTCATCGATCATCGCCGCGCCCCCTCTTATAGCCTGACCAACGCCTTGCCCGCTACACCAGGTTTGTCTTTACAGGAGATGATTGCACTACAGGGTGTTGAGCAGGTTCGTGCCCAGGCAAGTGCTTTGACTGCCATATCAGACATGTTTTCCATCGGTGTCACCCATCCATTGTCGGAGAACTGGCAAGTCGGCGTCGATTACCGCTTGTCCTCCATTTCCAGTACGCAACCGGTGGTAGCTGTACTGCCACTGGCGGTGATCGGCACCTGCCTCGGTACAATTGATCCCGTCAATAGCACCTGTGTGATCGACACCGCTTCACAGCAGGGCTCTGGCAAGAATCATGTAGTGACTTTTCAGACGGTGGGCACCAATCTGTTCACTGCCAATGCCGTAGGGGTAGGAAGTCTCAGTCTGATTCAGGCCCCGACTTACACCGGACAGTCGTTGGGGCTCGTCTACACGCTGCCCTTTTGGGAGAAATGGCGTTTCGATATAAACCTTCGCTACTACACACAAAAGGATGACAGCGGCGATAAGCAGGAAAGAACATCCCCAAGTCTGAAACTTGCTTATCAGTGGCGCAACAGCCTTTACCTGGAAGGGGAAGTGGGCCGAGAGGTCTCCAATTCATCAGGGCCGACCCGCAATGACCGTGCCAGGCGCGACTACATGTACATGGGCATGCGCTGGGATTTACATTAAAAAATCAAACGGATGGCGTGCCATTCGTAGAACAGCGGCCGTGATTTTACCCTTCCTGCTATCGCCCCTTGCAAGATTGGCCATTTATCGCAATTCATGAAAAATTAACCGGAGATCACGAGTGGTTATCTTTGAAATTGTCGTTGTAGTCCTTCTTGTTTTTGTAGTGCTCGGCATCAGTGGCCTCTTGCCCTTCGGACGCCGAAGCCATGGAGCCAAGATCAGTGCCGCGCTGAAAGAGCTGCTGTTGGCACGAGCTGAAGGCAGGATCAATGGCGAGGAATTCGAACGCCGCCAAGCCGAGTTGCATGCATCGCTCTTAAATGAGCCGCAAGAAATCCCCATGGCGAGAAGGCGCCATCTGCGCTGGGCGATACCTGCTGCCATCGCCTTGATCACCTTGCCGCCGATTGTGATTTATATTTTCTTGGGCAAACCCAAAGTGGTTACCCCTCTCCCTTCACCTGTATTTTCTTCAGGGTTGCCTATCACGGAATCCATGACACCGTCGCAGACAAACTCAGGTGGCGACCTCAATATGGTAGTCAAACGTCTTGCAGACAAGATGCTCAATGACCCAGGTAACGGGGAAGGATGGCTTCTGCTTGCACGCACTTATGGCGAGCTGCATCAATTTAAAGAGGCAGCACATGCTTATGCCAAGGCAGCTGCGTTGCTCCCTCCCAATGCCGTTTTTCTGACCGAGTGGGCGGATACCCACGTGTTGGCTAATGAGCGCAAGTGGGATGATGAGTCTCACAAGATCGTGCAGCAGGCACTGGCAGCCGACCCTAAGAATTTGAAGGCGTTGGCTCTCGCTGGCAGTGAAGCCTTTTACCATGCCGACTACAAGCAGGCGGTTAGCTACTGGAAACGGATGAAGGCGGTTGCGCTGGCTGGCTCAAATGACGCAAAACTAGCTGAGATGAATATTCAGGAAGCCAATACCATGCTGGCAGGAATAAAACCTGACTAGCTTGGCATCTCAGTTAGCGTCCGTAACTGGGGATAAAATTGATAATGCCGATAAATTGGCGTATTTACTTGCGCGTTCGCGGGGAGGGGTAATGATGCCCGCTCTTCTAAGCCTGCTCGCCTTAGGCGTAAGCTTATGATAAAATTCTCGGCGAATCTGAAGGGCATACAAAAAGGGTACAAAACACCATTTTTGATGCCGCATAACTTATTGAATGGATAGTGTTTTGTAGTCGGCTGCAGTATCCCGTCCACTCCGCCAAACAAGGGTGAACTTCGGTTCACCCTTTTTTCTTTCTTGCAGCCAAATCAAACCGGCTTCGTCCAAGCGGCAAGCCATTGACGGGTTAAAACTATGCTAGAAGTCATTCGTGAACACGCTCAAGGCAAAATTGCCAAAGCCATTCTGGTCCTGATTACCATTCCGTTCGCTTTATGGGGTGTCGATTCTTACATGAAGGGCGGTGGCAGTGGTCCTATGGTTGCCAAGGTGGGTGGGCAGGAAATCCTGCAAAATGAATTTTCACAGGCATTGAAGGACCAGCAGGACCGGATGCGCTCGGCATTGGGAAAGGATTTTGACCCTGCGGTCATGGACAATCCGGAGATGCGCAAGTCCGTCCTGGACGGTCTGATCGATCAGCGCGTTTTGCTGGCTGATGCCGCACAGGAAGGCTTGGCGGTTTCCGATGCCCAGCTTGCCAGACTTATCGCAGGGATTGATGCCTTTCATGAAAATGGCGTATTTTCCCATACACGTTATGAATCGGTACTGCGTCAGCAGAATATGACTGTCGGCATGTTTGAACACCGCGTGCGCCAGGACCTGCTCCTTCAGACTGCTCAGGAAGGCGTAAGCCGCAATACTTTTATTCCCAGAACGGTAGCGGACCGACTGACCCGAATCGTTGAGCAACAGCGCGAAGTCAGCCAGGCCACGATCCAGATCGAGCAGTTCATGCCGCAGACAAAGATCGAGGCGGCTGAAATCAAGGATTATTACGAGAAACATCAGGATGAATTCAGGCTGCCGGAGCAGGTGCGGCTCGAGTACGTTGTGCTTTCAGCGGATAATCTTGCGTCACAGGTGACTGTGAGCGAAGAAGAAATTACATCCTACTACAAAGAACATGCAAGTCAGTTCGGCCAGCCAGAAGAACGTCAGGCCAGTCATATTCTGATTGGTGTTTCATCGTCAGCCGGCGCTGCTGACAAAAAGACCGCCATGGAAAAGGCACGCAAGGTTTTGCAGGAAGTAAAACAGAACCCGGACAATTTTGCGCAACAGGCCAAACAGCATTCGCAGGATAGCGGTTCAGCGGCTCAGGGTGGTGATCTCGGGTATTTTGGCCGCGGTGCGATGGTCAAACCTTTCGAGGACACGGCATTCCGGATGACGGTTGGCGAAATTAGTGATCTGGTGCAGTCGGATTTCGGCTTTCACATCATCAAGCTGACCGCGATTAAACCAGCAAAGCTGCGCGCCTTGCAGGATGTTCATGGTGAAATCACGCAGGAATTAAGGAAGCAGAAAGCTGGCAAGAAATTTACCGAGAATGCCGAGAATTTCAGCAACCTGGCTTACGAACAGGGAGATAGTCTCGCTCCAGTCGCCCAGCAACTTGGGATCAAAGTCGAACAGAGTGGCTGGGTCAGTCGCATGGCGAGCGATACGTCTTTGCTCAACAACCCCAAGCTGTTGCAGGCCGTGTTTACTGAAGAGGTGATGAAGAACAAGCGCAACACCGAAGCTGTCGAAGTCGTGCCTAATACGCTGGTTGCGGCCCGCTTGCTGGAATACAAGGCAGCCAGCGTCAAGCCGCTGGAAGAGATTGCTGCTTCACTGGGGCAGCGCTTGCAGCGTCAGCAGGCCTCTGTTCTTGCAGTGAAGTTGGGTAAAGAGACCCTTGCTCAGTTGCAAAAGGGCGATGTTCCCGCTAGTTTGAGCTGGAGTTCGCCGCAGCTGGCCAGTCGTTCCAAATCGGATGGCCTGATGCCGGATGTGCTGAAGGAGGCTTTCAGGGCGAAGGCAGACAAGTTGCCTGCTTATGCCGGGGTGGAGAATAATCAGGGCGGCTACACGCTTGTCAGGGTATCTAAACTGGTTGAGGCCGGAGTCCAGGAAGAAGCACGCAAGCAGGCCTATGCCCAGCGCTTTGCAAGCATACTGGAGCGAGAATATGCTGCGGCATACCTTGCCAGCCTGAAGCAAAAAGCAAAAATCGAGGTCAGGAAAGAAGCGCTGGAGAAGGTCGAGCGTTAGTTTTTTCTGGCTTATTCCGAATAGATTGATCAAGCCGTCCAGGCGCGCTGAATATTGTGCGTGGGCGGTTTTCTTCTCTGCGGGTATTTTTGCTTTGTAAACGGCATCTGTCATTTCCCACTGAGACTGTCAGTTAGTCTTGGATTTTTAGCGGGTGAGTGTTTATTGTTCTTCACATTAATCCAAGCCTGAATTGTGGGTAAATGGGGTTTAGGGTATGATGTGAACCCGTCCAATCTTCATGATTTTCAGGTTTTTCATGACCAAATTTATCTTCGTTACGGGCGGGGTTGTTTCTTCACTTGGCAAGGGTATCGCAGCAGCTTCCCTGGCCGCCATCCTCGAATCACGCGGCATCAAAGTCACCATGCTCAAGCTGGATCCCTACATCAACGTGGATCCCGGCACTATGAGTCCCTTCCAGCACGGCGAGGTTTTTGTCACCGAAGACGGTGCAGAGACGGATCTGGATCTGGGTCATTACGAGCGCTTCATCAGTGCCAAGATGAAAAAGTCCAACAATTTCACCACCGGCCAGATTTACGAGAGCGTGATCAAGAAAGAGCGTCGCGGCGACTATCTGGGCGGCACTGTGCAGGTGATTCCTCATATCACGGATGAGATCAAGAATTTCATCCGTGCCGGTGCAGGCAATGCGGAAGTGGCGATTGTCGAGATTGGCGGTACGGTGGGTGACATTGAGTCGTTGCCGTTTCTGGAAGCCATCCGCCAGATGGGCGTGCAGCTTGGGCGTAGTGACACCTGCTTTATCCACCTGACGCTGGTGCCCTATATTGCTTCTGCAGGCGAAATCAAGACCAAGCCGACCCAGCATTCGGTCAAGGAACTACGCCAAATCGGTATTCAGCCCGATGTGCTGCTATGCCGTGCTGACCGCCCGTTGCCGGACGACGAGCGGCGCAAGATCGCGCTGTTCACCAATGTTCAGGAAGAAGCGGTGATTTCCGCCGTCGATGTGGACAGCATTTACAAGATTCCCGGTTTGCTGCACCTGCAGGGGCTGGACAAGATCGTCTGCGCCAAGCTGGAACTCACGCCGCCCCCCGCCGATTTGAGTACATGGGAAAAACTGGTTTATGCGCTGGAGCATCCACAGCATACGGTGAACATCGCGCTGGTGGGCAAGTATGTGGATCTGACCGAATCCTATAAATCGCTTTCCGAAGCCCTGATCCACGCGGGCATTCATACGCGCAGCAAGATCAATATCCACTATATCGATTCCGAAACGCTTGAAACCGGCAATACCGATTTCCTGAATGGCATGGATGCTGTTCTGGTGCCTGGCGGTTTCGGCAAACGCGGCGTTGAAGGCAAGATTACAGCGATCCGCTATGCACGCGAAAAGTCCATTCCTTATCTGGGTATCTGCCTTGGGATGCAACTGGCCGTGATTGAATTTGCGCGCCATATGGCGAAGATGGAAGATGCGCACAGTACTGAATTCAATCCGGATACGCCTTTCCCTGTGGTGGCGCTGATTACCGAGTGGCGGACCAAGGAGGGGGCACTGGAAACCCGCAGTTCCCAATCCGATCTCGGCGGTACCATGCGTCTGGGTGGGCAGGAGGCAAACCTTGCGGAAGGTTCGCTGGCACGCAAGGTCTATGGCGCCGATACCGTAGTTGAACGGCACCGTCACCGCTATGAGGTCAATAATGAATATCTATCCCGCCTGGAGCAGGCGGGCTTGCGCGTGAGCGGTCGTTCCATGGGGGGTGAAGACCTGTGTGAAATGATCGAGCTGCCTGCTCACCCCTGGTTTATGGCATGCCAGTTCCATCCTGAATTTACATCGACTCCGCGTGGCGGCCATCCACTCTTCAAGTCTTTTATTGAAGCAGCGCTGCAGCACGCCAAGGGAAAGAAGGCTTAACGATGAAACTCTGTGGTTTTGATGCGGGTCTGAAACACCCGCTGTTTCTGATCGCCGGCCCCTGTGTTATCGAGTCCGAGCAGATGGCACTGGATACGGCTGGGCAACTGAAAGAAATCTGTAACCTGGTGGGTGTAAGCTTTATTTACAAATCTTCCTACGACAAGGCCAACCGCAGTTCAGGAAAATCATTCCGCGGCTTTGGCATGGACGAAGGTTTGCGCATTCTGGCGGAAGTGAAGCGCCAGATTGGTGTGCCCGTCCTGACCGATGTGCATACCGAAGAAGAAATCCCGGTTGTGGCAGCGGTGGTGGATGTGTTGCAAACCCCCGCTTTCCTGTGTAGGCAGACCGATTTTATCCATGCCGTAGCCAGTTGCGGCAAGCCGGTGAATATCAAGAAGGGCCAGTTTCTTGCGCCCTGGGACATGAAAAACGTGGTCGACAAGGCGCGCGAAGCCAATGGCGGCCAGGATAACATCATGGTGTGCGAGCGTGGCGTGTCCTTCGGCTACAACAATCTGGTGTCCGATATGCGCTCACTGGCGGTAATGCGCGATACGGATTGCCCGGTGGTGTTCGATGCTACCCACTCGGTGCAGTTGCCGGGCGGGCAGGGGGACAAGAGCGGCGGGCAGCGTGAATTTGTGCCGGTGCTGGCACGTGCGGCGGTGGCAAGCGGTATTGCCGGGCTGTTCATGGAAACCCACCCCGATCCGGCAAAGGCGCTGTCGGACGGCCCCAATGCGTGGCCTCTGGGAAAACTGCGCGAGCTACTGAGTACGCTCAAGCAACTGGATGAACTGGTAAAGCAGCAAGGCTTTGCTGAAATGAAATTGTGATAGATGACTGAGAAAATAAGGAAATAAGAATGAGTGCAATTGTTGATGTGATCGCCCGTGAAATTCTGGACTCCCGTGGCAACCCCACGGTGGAGGCCGATGTGTTGCTTGAGTCCGGTGTGATTGGCCGTGCCGCCGTGCCTTCCGGCGCCTCTACCGGCACCAAGGAAGCCGTGGAACTGCGCGATGGCGACAAGGCCCGTTATCTGGGCAAGGGCGTGTTGCAGGCAGTAGAAAATGTGAATACTGAAATCTGCGAAGCCATTATCGGCCTGGATGCCGAAGAGCAAAGTTTTATCGACAAGACCCTGATCGAACTGGACGGAACGGACAACAAAGGTCGCCTGGGTGCCAACGCTATCCTTGCCGTATCCATGGCAGTAGCTAAAGCCGCAGCCGAACAATCCGGCTTGCCGCTGTATCGCTATCTCGGTGGCTCCGGTCCGATGCAACTGCCAGTGCCGATGATGAACATCATCAACGGCGGTGCGCATGCTTCCGGCGGTGCGGATATCCAGGAATTCATGATCATTCCGGTAGGCGCGCAAAGTTTCCGTGAAGCGCTGCGTTGCGGCGCCGAGGTGTTTCATCATTTGAAAAAAATTCTCGATTCCAAGGGCTTTGCCACCACCGTAGGCGATGAAGGCGGTTTCGCCCCGGCACTGGGCTCCAACGAAGGTGCGCTGCAAGTGATCGTCGAGGCAATTGAGGCTGCCGGTTATCTGCCGGGTGCCGACGTGGCCATCGGCCTGGATTGCGCAGCTTCCGAGTTTTACAAAGATGGACAGTATCATCTGAAGGCCGACGGTCTGACCCTCAATGCGGAACAGATCATCGACCTTTACGCGACCTGGGTGGACAAATACCCCATCATCAGCATCGAAGATGGCATGAGCGAGTTCGACTGGGATGGCTGGAAACTGCTTACCGATCGCCTGGGCAAAACGATCCAGCTAGTCGGTGATGATGTTTTTGTAACCAACACCAAGATTCTGCGCGAAGGTATCAAGAAAGGCGTCTGCAATTCCATCCTGATCAAGGTGAACCAGATCGGTACCCTGAGCGAAACTTTCGCCGCAGTCGAGATGGCCAAACGCGCCGGCTACACCGCCGTGATTTCACATCGCTCGGGTGAAACGGAAGACACCACCATCGCGGATATCTCAGTGGCTACCAATGCACTTCAGATCAAAACCGGCTCCCTCAGCCGCTCTGACCGTATTTCCAAATACAACCAGCTGCTGCGCATTGAGGAAGAGCTGGGTGATGGCGCCAGCTACGCCGGGCGCGAAGCTTTTTACCAGATCAACCGCTGACCCGGAGTCCTAAGCTTTTCCCATGCGCTGGCTGACGCTGCTATCTGGTGCTTGTCATCGCCGCGTTGCAGTATCCGCTTTGGCTGGGGAAGGGGAGTTGGCTGCGCGTATGGGAAGTGGATCAGAAAATTGCAGCGCAGAAGCAGGTCAATCAAGGCCTGAAGGCACGCAACGCCTCCCTTGATGCCGAGGTACGTGACCTGAAGCAGGGTTACGGCGCAATTGAGGAGCGGGCGCGCAGCGAGCTGGGCATGATCAAGCAGGATGAAGTGTTTTTTCAGGTGCTGGAAAGCGATCATCCTTTGCCACCCTCCGTTAAGCAGCCCGATCCGGCCAAGCGCTGAACCCAGCTTATTTTTCCATGCAACATTTCTTGAATTTTAGCCCGCTATCACAGGGGCAGGGGTCGTTTCGCCCTGGCTTGGGTTTCCTGTTTGCACGGGGAAAGGTGCCGCCCACATAGAGCCACATCCCATCTTCTTTTTTGAAATGACTGATTTCATGCAGCGTAGCGTGGATTCCCTGATGGCTGTAACGCGCAATAAACTCAACCGTACCTGTTTCATCCTCGGCACAGCCTGTTTGCGTATCCAGGATTTCCAGACCCAGCCAAGTCATGTCCGGTGTGGGTGGGGCGGTGTCCTGCATCAACTGGGTGCGATTCAGATAGCCCCAGTCCCGTTCGACAAAAGCAGTGTAGCGGGAGCGCATCAAAGCTTCAGCCGTGGGCGCCGAAGCCGTGCCTTTCAGGTAAGGCGCGCAGCAATCCTCGAATTCGGCTCCAGACCCGCATGGGCATAAGGCGCTCATGCGCAGCTATTAGCAGCCGCAGTGCTGCTCAACGAACTCGCGCACCCAGTGCTCGGGCTTCGCGCTGGCAAATCGACCCACTTCCTCTCCATTTATGAACATCAGCACGGTAGGGAAGCCACGCAAGCCATAGCGGCCCGCAAGTTTCATGTTGTCGCCCTCATCCACTTCCACCTTGGCGAGCGTAAACTTGCCTGCGTAAGTATTTGCTACACGGTCCAGCACAGGTGAAAGCGCCAAGCAGGGCGGACACCAGTCAGCCCAGAAATCCACCAATACAGGCAGGGTTTTGGACGCTTCAATTACACTTTGTTCAAAGTCATGGAGATCGACGTTAATAATCAGGGGAGGATTGTGGCTCATCTTGTAAAGGCAGGTTGATCAGGAATATGAATTTTATCCGAAATTAAGGGCTCGTGCAGAATCGTGCCATATCCCGTGGGCACGAGATTTTGGTGTCAATGGGTTGACCTTAGGGCGTCAACTGCTTAGAATGCTGGCTTGTCAATTCCCTGATAGCTCAGTCGGTAGAGCGACGGACTGTTAATCCGCAGGTCCCTGGTTCGAGTCCAGGTCGGGGAGCCAGAATAAAAAAGCACTTAAGCCCAACTCTCAAGGTTGGGCTTTTTGCTTTTTGGAGTCAGTGTAGGTGCTGAGTGGCTTTTTTCCGCCAACCCATACGCTCTTCCGGGTCATCCCCCCGCATCCTTAATCACTTTCTGAGGTGAATTTTTATGACTTCAAATATCTCTCGTAACAAAATCAAGTTCAGCGAGCTTGCTGTCGGTCAGCGTTTCTATGACCCAATCAGCGCCGAATATTTTATTAAACAAAGTGAAAGTCTGGCAGCCATGGTAACCGGCATTGGCGATGGAACAATTCCGGACGAATTTGAAGCAAGCGATATCGTCGGTGTCGACCAGTAGCTTCTCCTGCCAGGAGTGGCAATTACGCTTAATATTGAGAATCAGGGCTTCCTTAATGTGTGCGCGATGGCGCAAGCCGGGTTTTTACAAATAACTTAAATTATTTCTTTTCAATAACGAATATGAAGTGCAAATATGAGTGAAAACAATACAAATTCTGACCCTTTTGCTTATATGGCTGAGTTGCCGGATGGCTTGTCCGAGGGCGAGAAGCTTGATTTCGAGCGGCAGCTAGGCGAAAAACAGCTTCAACTGGAAAACTGTTCAGGTGCTGATTTGATGGCGTGCGCCCGTCTGCAACTGGATATTGCCGAAATACTGGTTTGGCTGGAGCGCAAGGAGGAAGCCTGGGACCTGGCTCGCGCGGCTTTTGATACGGCGCTGAAAAATGAATCCTGGCAGGATGCAGTGGAAGCCTGCAATGTGCTGTATCAGACTGAGCAGGCTTTCTCGATTCCCGCTTTGGGTATGGGTGTCTGGCTGGCGGTCACCTTTCCGGTTGAGCCGGAACTTACCTATGCCATGCTTGAGCATGTCGTCACGGAAACGCCGGTTCATTCCGATGGTGCGGCCCTTGCTGCCGTTGCGACACGCTATGTAATTGATGTCCGGGCAGATGATGTGAAACATGAGAATCTGAGCCTGCTTGCGAATAATCTAATTGCTCGTGTTGCCGCACGCCATGGCAATGTGCAGGACCAGCAGGCCCTGAATGCCTGGATGGATAAACTGGAGTTGCGTGATCCGCAGGTGTTTCTTCCCCGTTTGAGTCAGGTTGTGAATACCATTGTCGGCAACGCGTGGTGGTTTGACCGGAATCAGCTGCGCGATAACTTGCCCGAGTAGACTTTGCCTGCTTCAGTGCTGTAGCTGGCCATACAACCGGCTATACAGCCCTTCACCTTTCAGCAGTTCCTCGTGGGCACCTTCTTCGATGATGTGACCATCCTCGAAGACGTAGATTCGATCGGCCTGTTTTACGGCTGACAGACGGTGGGCGACGATGATTGTGGTGCGGTCCTGCAGGAATACGCGCAGTGCTTCATGAAGTCTGGCTTCGGTTTCTGCGTCCAGCGCTGAGGTGGCCTCATCCAGGATAACCACCTGGGGTTTGGCCAGGATCATGCGGGCGATGGCGAGGCGCTGGCGCTGACCACCGGAGATGCGTATCCCCTGAAGTCCGACGATGGTGTCCAGCCCTTTGGGGAGTTGTTCCACCATATCTTTCAGTTGCGCCACTTCCAGCGCCTGCCATAGTTCTGTATCCGGGCAGTCGCAGCCCATGGTGAGATTGGCGCGCACCGTGTCGTTGAAAATGGACGGGTGCTGCAGTACGGTGGCGACATGCTGGCGCACCACCTCCATGCCGATTTGCGTCACTGGAATTTCATCGAAATACAGCGTGCCGGACTCAATAGGGTAGAGGCCGAGGATGACCTGCACCAGGGTGGATTTTCCGCCGCCCGAGGCGCCGACCAGGGCAATCTTTTCACCCGGTCTGATGTCGAGGTTGACGTTGTTAAGCACCAGAGGGCCGTCACCGTAGCGGAAGGAGATATTTTCCATACGCACGCCGACGGTGTGTCTGCCGCTGAAAGGGTCTTGCAGGGCAGGGTAGTGCGGTTCTTCTTCCAGTTCCATGAGGCGGTTGAGGCGGCCCAGCGCGGCCTTGGCGCCGAAATAAGCGTACTGGATACCGAGGATTTCCTGCACAGGGGCCATCATGAACCACAGGTAGCCGAACACCGCCATCATTTCGCCGACCGTGAGGTTGGAAAAAACCACCATCAGCATGCTGATCGCGCGGAAGACGTCAAAGCCGATCAGGAAGACCATAAAAGACAGGCGGCTGGCGGCATCGCTTTTCCATGAGAACGCGGCGGCATGGGTGCGGATGTCTCGTGCACGATCCAGCACGCGGCTGATGTAATGCTCCTCGCGGTTGGCCGCGCGGATCTGCTGGATGGCATCGAGGGTTTCGGTGAGCGCCTGCTGAAACAGCTCGAAAGCACTGTTTTCTTTTTTCTTAAGCGATTTGACTTTCTTGCCCAGCACCGTAGTGAAGTAGATCACCACCGGGTTCATGAGCAGGATGAACAGCGCCAGCTGCCAGTGCATCCACAGCAGGATAGCTGCGGTTCCGACGATGGAAAGCAGCGCTACCAGGAACTTGCTGACCGTGGCGCCGATGAAGTCGTCCACGGCATTGAGATCAGTAACGAAATGGGAGGCCACCGCGCCGCTACCCAGGGTTTCGTACTCCGACATGGCAATGCGCTTCAGGCGTTGCAGCAGGCCCTCGCGCAGGCGGTAGGAAACATCCTTGGCAATCAAGGTGAAATTGCGCGTCTGCCATACACCCAGCATCGCGGCAACCAGCCGCAACAGTACGGTGAGCGCCAGGACGGCGCTGACATAAAGCAAGGGGCCGTGCCATTCGGATGGAAAGTGGCCGTTGATCCAGCCAACCATAACACCGGGTTTGTGCAGCAGCACTTCATCCACCAGCAGTGGCATGAGGAGCGGGATCGGAACGCTTGCCAGCGCTGCGAAAACAGCGATGATGTGTGCGGCGATCAGTTCCTTTTTATGCTCCCGGGCGATGCCGAGGATGTAGGGCCAGGTGTAGGTGGCGGGGGTCATTTCAATCTGCGAAAAACTGTTGAACCGCAAAGACGCAATGGCGCAGAGGGCGGGCTACCCATTATCAAGAACAAGCTGCTCGCTCCCAGGGTCTGGCTCTGATTTCTTTGCGCCTTCGCGACTTTGCGGTTAATGAACTACGAATTTCAGATTCAAGGCAATATTTTCACATCCTCGATCACCACGTTTTCCAGCGGCACATCGGAAGGCATGGGGTCGCGCGGGCCGGTTTTGACCTTGGCAATTTTCATCACCACTTCCTGGCCTTTCACGACCTTGCCGAACACGGCATAACCCCAGCCACGCGCGTTGGGGGCAGTGTGGTTAAGAAATGCGTTGTCCTTGGCATTGATAAAAAATTGCGCCGAGGCGGAGTGGGGATCCATGGTGCGTGCCATGGCGATGGTGTAGATCTCGTTTTTCAAACCGTTGGTGGCTTCATTCTGGATCGGATAGAAAGTCTCTTTCTCGCGCAGGTTCTTGTCGAAGCCACCGCCCTGAATCATGAAGTTGTCGATCACACGATGAAATACCGTGCCCTTGTATAAGCCGCCTTTCACATATCTAAGGAAGTTTTCGACGGTTTTGGGAGACTTGTCCGGATACAGTTCCAGAGTAAAGCTGCCGAGGTTGGTCTTCATTTCCACCATTGGGTTGGCAGCATGTGCGCCGATGCTCAGGGCCAGGCCGAAGATCAGGGTGAAAAGGCGAAGCAGTTTCATGGTTCTCTCTCCAAAATGAAGTGTAAAAATTTATTTCAGGATCGCTGCGGCTTTGGCTGGAAAGGCTAAACTCCAGTCATGATCCGAATTACACCACAGCTCGCGATTGATGAGCGCGAAATTGTACTGCAATTTATCCGTGCTTCCGGGCCGGGCGGGCAGAATGTCAACAAAGTGGCGACGGCGGTACAGTTGCGTTTCGACGTGGCCCGTTCGGCCAATCTGCCCGAGGAGGTACGCGCACGGCTGATGCGCCTTGCGGGCAGCCGCCTGACGACCGAGGGCGAACTGGTGATCGAGGCGAAACGCTTCCGTTCTCAGGAGCGCAACCGCGAGGATGCGATTGGCCGGCTGGTGGAACTGATTCGCCGCGCTACCGAGAAGCCCAAACCGCGCGTCGCTACCCGGCCCACGCTGGCATCGAAAAAACGCCGCCTGACAGCCAAAAAACAGCGCGGCGAAATCAAGCGTGGGCGTGGTGCCGTGAGCGAGTAGCCAGCGGCTTTATTGCCGGGGCTTACTCTGACTGACTGGCGTTTTCTGCGGCGATCTGTTTGTGCACTTCAGCCATGTCCAGTGCCTGGACCTGAGTGATGATGTCTTCCAGCGCGGGGCCGGGCAAGGCGCCTGGCTCCGAGAAGATGATGATCTGTTCACGGAAGATCATCAGGGTGGGAATGGAGCGAATCTGGAAATGGTGTGCCATTTCCTGTTCCACTTCGGTGTTGACCTTGGCAAATACCACGCCGGGGATTTTTTCTGAAACCGCTTCATAAGCCGGGGCAAAGGACTTGCACGGGCCGCACCACGGCGCCCAGAAATCCACCACGACCACGTCGTTGCCGGTGATGACGTCGGAAAAATTTTCTTTGTTCAGGTCTACTGTGGCCATGGTGTCTCCTTATTTTATGGCGTTGGGGGATTGTTCGGACTCTTCCTGCTGCTGCAGCGCCCACATGTGGGCGTAGGCACCGTTCAGCGCCAGAAGTTCATGGTGGGTGCCGCGCTCGACGATGCGGCCCTGGTCCATGACCAGGATCTGGTCGGCTTCGACGATGGTGGAAAGACGGTGGGCGATCACCAGCGTGGTGCGGTTCCGGGCGATCTGCTTCAGCTCAGCCTGGATGGCTTTTTCCGATTTGGAATCGAGCGCCGAGGTGGCTTCGTCGAAAATCAGGATGCGCGGGTTTTTGAGGATGGCACGGGCGATGGCGACGCGCTGTTTTTCTCCGCCGGAGAGTTTCAGCCCGCGTTCGCCCACCAGTGATTCGTATTGGTCCGGCAAGGATTCGATGAATTCGTGGATATGCGCATGGCGCGCGGCCTGGATGACATCCTCGCGCGAAGCATCCGGGCGGCCATAGGCAATGTTGTAGTAAATGCTATCGTTGAACAGCACGGTATCCTGCGGCACGATACCGATGGCCTGGCGCAGGGATTTTTGCGTCACGGTACGGATATCCTGGCCGTCGATCAGGATGCGCCCGGCAGTCACATCGTAAAAGCGGAATAGCAGGCGGGACAAAGTGGATTTGCCCGCGCCGGAAGCACCGGCTACGGCCACGGTCTGCCCTGCGGGCACTTCGAAGCTGATGCCATGCAGGATAGGGCGTTTTTCGTCGTAATGGAATTGCACTTCCTCGAAACGGATGGCGCCCTGTTCCAGTTTCAGGTCCGGTGCGCCGGGTTGGTCCTGCACCTCGGCATGTTGTTCCACCAAGGTGAACATCTTTTCCATGTCAGCAAGGGAATGCTTGATCTCGCGATAGACGAAGCCGAGGAAATGTAGGGGGATGTAGATCTGGATCATGTAGGCATTGACCAGCACCAGGTCGCCCAGCGTCATGGTGCCATCCACCACCCCCTGACCGGCCAGCAGCATCAGCGCGGTGACGCCGATAGCGATGATGAGGCTCTGTCCGGCGTTGAGGGTGGCGAGCGAGGTCGTGTTGCGGATCGCGGCTTGTTCCCACACCTGCAGGCTCTCGTCGTAGCGCCGGGTTTCGAATTCCTCGTTGCTGAAATATTTAACGGTTTCGTAGTTCAGCAGGCTGTCGATGGCGCGGGTGTTGGCCTTGGAATCCATGTCGTTCATGGTGCGGCGGAACACCATGCGCCATTCGGTGATGATCAGGGTAAAGGCGATGTAGATTGCCAGGGTGGTAAAGACGATGACGGCGAACCAGATATCGTATTTAGCCAGCAGGATCACCGCCACCAGAACGATTTCCACCAGCGTGGGCAGAATGTTGAAGAGCATGAAGTTGAGCAGGAAACCGATGCCGCGGGTGCCGCGTTCGATGTCGCGCGAAATGCCGCCGGTCTGCCGCTCCAGGTGAAAGCGCAGCGCCAGTTCATGCAGGTGGCGGAAAACCCTGAGCGCCACGCGCCGGATGGAGCGCTGGGCGACCTTGGCAAATACCGCATCGCGCAGTTCGCCAAACAGCGTGGACATGAAGCGTAGCGCCCCATAAGTCACCAGCAGGAAGACCGGCAGGGCCAGCATGGCGCGCGGCTGGTCGAGGGCGTCGACAATGTCCTTGAGCACCAGTGGCACGGCCACATTGGCAATCTTGGCAATAATCAGCAATAAAACCGCAAAAATGACCCGGCCCTTGAATTCCCACAGGTAGGGCAGCAGGGTCCGGATGGTCTTCCAGTCATTGCGATTTTGCCGGGGATTCGTGCCGGAATGGGTGGGACGCATCAGGAGTTCATGAAAAGGGAATATTAGCGAAGAATTATACTTGATAACGCCAGTTAACCCTTCCCGTTTTTTGGCATACAATTAACCGGGTTTGGCACTATCGAGGCGGTAAATATGGCTTTTCTGGATGAACTGAAAAAGGAAGCGCAGGCGCTTCAGGAACAGGAGCAGAACCTGACCCAGGCTCGCGCCCAGGAAGTGACGCAAAGCTTTCTGCTGGTACAGTCCAGGCTCAGGATGATCCTGCTCTATTTGCAGGAACTGGTGAAACACCTCAACACGATTGCCGCCGCCCCCCGCAATTACTACATTGACGGGTTTGGGACGATAGACGATTTTCGCCCTGAGCGGTTCGTGGTGAATACCGACCGCTTCAGTGTCAACGAAAAAGAATTTATCAAGATCATCTACCTGCGTTTTGCCTGCAAAACGGATCAGGAAATCGTGATCAACAAGAACGTTCCTTCCATGATTGAAATGCAGCGTCAATACCTGTGGCAGGCCAATCTCAAGTTCCAGTGCACCGATTTCAAGAATGAAAAAGGCATGGTGGACCGCGCAACCTTCAATGTGGTGAATGAAATCCCGGTGCATATCAAGTTTGCCGCCGATTTCGAGAAGGCCCGGATTTTTCTTTCGTTGAAGAATTTCAATGGCCTGACTGTCAACGAGTTCTCTTATGATGCAGACGAAATCGATGAAAGCTTCCTGGACGAATTCGCCAAGTACCTGGTGGGCAAGCCGGGTATTTTCATGGAACTTGGACGCCACCAGCAAGCGCTCAAACAGAAGGTGGTTGCCCGGCGCATGGGCACAGAGCCGGCTTACGCCAAGCTTGACTCCGCACAGGCTGCCAGGCTGGATGCAGAAGCAGACGGCGCACAAAAAGAGCGCAAGAAAGGTTTGTTCAGCTCGCTTAAATCCCTGCTTTCCAAAGAATAGGTGATATCAGTGGATCTTTCCCCGATTTTCAAATTCATGGCGGAGAAACAGGCATCTGACCTGTTCATTTCTGCTGGTGCTCCGGTATATATCAAGATGGAAGGGGAGTTGCGCGCTATCAATGCCCAGGTGCTGGATGTGGCCATGGTCAAGAAAGCGATTTTCGGCCTGATGACTGAAGCGCAGATCCAGACTTTCGAGGCGCATTCCGAACTGAATTTCGGGCTTTCGGTCGCTGATGCCGGGCGCTTCCGCATCAACGTATTTCGCCAGCGCGGCAGCGTGGCCATGGTGGCCCGCTACATCACCAGCAAAATTCCCTCACTGGAAAAAAGTGGTTTGCCGCCGGTGCTAAAAGATCTGGTGCTGGAAAAACGCGGCCTCATCCTGGTGGTGGGCGCGACCGGTTCGGGAAAGTCCACCACGCTTGCCTCCATGATCGATCATCGCAATGCCAACAAGACGGGGCATATCCTTACCATCGAGGATCCGATCGAGTTTGTTCACAAGCACAACAAGTCGCTGGTGAACCAGCGTGAAATCGGGATCGATACCGAAACCTATGCTTCCGCCCTGGTCAATTCTCTGCGCGAAGCACCCGACGTCCTGCTGATCGGCGAGATCCGCGATACCGCCACCATGAAACAGGCACTGATCATTACCCAGACCGGCCATTTATGTCTTGGTACCCTGCACGCAAACAATGCGTATCACGCCATCAACCGTATCGTGAGCTTTTTCCCGGAAGATGAGCGCGAGTCTCTCCTGCTCGATCTTTCCATGACCCTGAAGGGGATTGTTTCGCAGCGCCTGGTCAAGGGTGTGGACGGCAGGCGGGTGGCCGCGGTGGAGGTCCTGCTCAATACCTTCTATGTTTCCGAACTGATCCAGAAGGGCGAGGTGGACAAACTCAAGGATGCGATCGAACAGAGCCTGAATGCGGGTTCCAGGACTTTCGAACGCTCCCTGCTGGATCTTTACGCCACTGGCAGGATCACTCGCGAGGAAGCCCTCGCCAACGCTGATTCGCGTACAGACATGGAATGGCTGATCAGCAATGTTTCTCAGGAAAAAGGCAAGGGTGGCGTGCGCGGCAATACCCAGGTTGATCTTCAGGCGCAGGAAAGCGTAGGGGAAAGCCTGGAAGGATTTACCATCAACCCTGAATTCCTGGAACAACTTGGCGCCTCTGCTCCGGGAGGGGCGAAACGCTAAAAGGGTTTCCCGAGGGTGGCATCGTTTATGCAAGAGGCAGAAAGTATTGAAACCCGGCGTCACCCGATTGTCCTAAATTCCAGCGAGCTGGAATCCATGCTCGAGGGGCGGCAGCCATTTCGTCATGCTTCCCTGGGCAGCCTGCTGGTGCAGGAAAAAATCATTACCCAGACCCAGCTGGATGAGGCGCTCACCTATCAGAACTGGCATTCCGAAAAGAAGCTGGGGACCATTCTGGCAGAGAAAGGCGCGGCTACCACTCCCCAGATATTTCTTGCCGTCGCTCGTTCGCTGGGGGCGCCCATCGTCGCTCTCAGCGGGTTTGACTTCGATCACAAGGCGCTCGCCATGCTTACGCCCGATATGGTGCGTGACCATCATGTGGTTCCCCTGATGTTCCATGGTGAGCGGCTGGTGCTGGCGATGGAAAACCTGCTCGATACCGATGCGATCCATGCCATCAGTTTTACCACGCAGCGGGCCATCGAACCGGTCTTTGCGCCGCACGACGAAATCAGGAATGCGATCAACAAGTACTACGATCTGCAGGAGCAGGAACGTGAACTGGATCGTCTTGAGCTTTCTGATTTTTATTACGAGGACGATCAGGAGGTCTGGAAGGAGGCGGAGCGTCTCGCCAACGAAACGCCGGTGGTCCGGCTGGTGGATAATCTCATTCTGGCAGCCATTCACCAGCGTGCTTCAGATATCCATATCCGGCCCGGCGGCAAGAAGGTGGACCTGCTTTACCGCATCGACGGCACGCTGATCCTGAAACGCGAGATACAGAAAGGTCTGCTGCCTGCGATCGTGAGCCGCATCAAGATCATCAGCCGGCTCAATATTGCCGAGCATCGCCTGCCCCAGGACGGCAGCTCGCGCATGCTGGATGGCAAGAACATCGTGGACATGCGCATTTCCACCATCCCCTGCCAGTTCGGCGAGAGTGTCGTGATCCGCCTGCTCAACAAGGGCGAGGGGCTGCGTTCGGTCAAGGATATCGGCTTCAGCGAGCGTGATGAAACGCTTTTCACCCATCTGATCAACAAGAGTTTCGGCATCATTCTGGTAACCGGGCCGACCGGCTCGGGCAAAACCACGACCCTGTATGCCGCCATGCGCGAAGTGGCGAAGCACAGCCTTAACATTGTTACGGTCGAAGATCCGGTGGAATACGAATTTGAAGGGTATGCGCCAGATTCGTATCCTGCCGCAGATTCATTTCGGGTTTCCCCAGGCGCTGCGGCATATTTTGCGTCACGACCCGGATGTGATCATGATTGGCGAGATTCGCGATGAGGAAACCGCCAAGATTGCCGTGGAAAGCGCGCTGACCGGTCATCTTGTGCTCTCGACCCTGCATACCAACGATGCGCCGGGTGCCATCACCCGTCTGATCGAGATGGGCGTCGAGCCCTATCTGCTCAAGTCTGCCGTCATCGGCGTCATTGCACAGCGTCTGGTGCGCCGCAATTGCACGCATTGCGTGGTTGAAGAAAATATCGATCCTTTTGTTCGCACCAGCCTGGGTGTGCCCGATGGCGAAGTGTTTTACCGGGGGGAGGGCTGCGAACGATGCAATCGCACTGGCTATCATGGCCGCCTTGCGGCCTATGAACTGCTGGCGGTCAATGAGAATGTCCGGCACCATCTCGCACCCGGTATTTCTGGAAACGAATTGCGCAGGCTGGCAATCCAGGAAGGGATGGTCACCCTGACCGCCAATGCTCTTGAATTGGCGCGTAGCGGGGATACCTCGCTGGCCGAGGTTTACCGGGTCTGCCTGGAAGTGCTGTGACCCCTCTATGCAGGACGGGGTTGTTCCAATATTTGGCAGAGGCGGGCATTGTTCAGACCAGGCCGGTGTCTGCGGACACCAAATCAGGGTCTGCATATCCTTTTATTTAGGTTAAAATTGCAGAATTGATAACGATCCTTTCCTGATTCATGCCTCCTGCTGCACTCCTTTCATTTGTACTTCGCGTTGTGGCATGGTTTTTCGCCACAAATACGCTGGCTTACGCTGATGATTTTTCCGGTTTGTATTTTGATTTGAACAGTCTGATCTGGATGCTGATTGGCGCACTTGGCTGGGCATTCATTTTATTTCTGCTGGAAAAACGCCCTCATCATCGCGCTGAATACGTGTCAACTGCAGTTCCCAAAGCTGTAGCCATAAAGCCTGTGCGAAGTTCGGAGAAAGCCGATTCTGGGAAAGGCGCGCAAGATGAAAATTTCTCGGAATATCTGACCTCGCTGGATGAAGACACCACAGTGACGGTGGAAGAATTGTCCAATATCGCCGAGCAGGTCGACCTGTTTCTCCTGCTGGGGCGCCATGAAGTGGCGGTCAGCATGCTTCTGTCCCGTATTGAGGTAAACGAAGAGTGTGATCCCCGGATATGGTTCAAGCTGCTGGATATCTATCATGTGCGGGGAGACAGGGCCAGTTTCGAGAAGCTGGCGAAAGATATCCGGGTGCGTTTCAATGTGGCCTTGCCTTCGTGGGAGGATAGTACGCTGCAGGCAGAAGGGCGCCATGGCCTGGAACATTTTCCGCACCTGCTGGACAAGATTTCGGATTACTGGGGGACGTCTTCCAGTCTGGGCTATCTGCAATCCCTGATGAAGGATAACCGGAGCGGGGAGCGTTCCGGCTTTAATGAAGATGCTTTCCGCGAAGTCATGTTCCTGATCGGCATTATCGAGCAGACGGAGGACCATCTGTAGGCTTTCTGTGTTCCGGTGGCGGCGCTTCCCTGATGCGCTTGAGGCCAAAATCCGTTAGAATTCAGCTTTCCTAACCAGAAAAGGGCACATCACCGTGCCCTTTTTGCTGCATACAAGCAAGCATGAACCTGATACGCAATTTCTCCATCATCGCCCATATCGACCACGGCAAGTCCACCCTGGCTGACCGCATCATCCATCTCTGCGGCGGGCTTTCCGACCGCGAAATGGAAGCCCAGGTGCTCGATTCCATGGACATCGAGCGCGAGCGCGGCATCACCATCAAGGCGCAGACCGCCGCGCTGGAATACAAGGCGCGCGACGGCCAGGTTTACCAGCTCAACCTGATCGATACCCCGGGCCATGTCGATTTTTCCTATGAAGTCAGCCGTTCGCTGGCCGCCTGCGAAGGCGCGTTGCTGGTGGTGGATGCTTCCCAGGGCGTGGAAGCGCAGAGCGTGGCCAACTGCTATACCGCGATCGAACAGGGCGTGGAAGTGGTGCCGGTTCTGAACAAGATCGACCTGCCCAGCGCCGAGCCGGAGCGGGTGATCAAGGAAATCGAGGACATCATCGGCATCGATGCCAAGGATGCGGTGCTCACCAGCGCCAAGACCGGCATCGGCGTGCAGGATGCGCTGGAGGCCGTGATCGCGCGGATTCCGCCGCCCAAGGGCAATCCCGATGGGCCGCTCAAGGCGCTGATTATCGATTCCTGGTTCGATAACTACGTTGGCGTGGTGATGCTGGTACGGGTGGTGGACGGTGTGCTCAAGCCCAAGGACAAGATTCGCCTCATGGCGACCGGTGACGTGCATCTGTGTGAGCAGGTCGGTGTGTTTACGCCCAAGTCGCTGATGCGCAAGCAGCTTTCTGCCGGTGACGTGGGTTTTATCATCGCCGGCATCAAGGAACTGAAATCCGCCAAGGTCGGCGACACTGTGACACTGGCCAGCAATCCCGCCAGCGAGGCTTTGCCCGGTTTCAAGGAGATCAAGCCGCAGGTGTTCGCCGGGCTGTATCCAGTGGAGTCGCACGACTACGAAGCACTGCGCGATGCGCTGGAAAAACTCAAACTCAACGACGCATCGCTGCAATACGAGCCGGAAACCTCGCAGGCGCTGGGCTTCGGCTTCCGCTGCGGTTTCCTGGGCCTGCTGCATCTGGAAATCGTGCAGGAGCGGCTGGAACGCGAGTACGACATGGACCTCATCACCACCGCGCCGACGGTGATCTATGAGGTCGTGATGCGCGACGGTGAAGTGGTGGAGATCGAAAACCCTTCCAAGCTGCCGGACCTGTCGAAAATCGAGGAAATCCGCGAGCCGATCATTACCGCCACTATCCTGGTGCCGCAGGAATATGTCGGCGCCGTGATCACTTTGTGCACCCAGAAACGCGGCTCGCAGACCAATATGCAATACATGGGGCGGCAGGTGATGCTGACCTACGACATGCCCATGAACGAAGTGGTGATGGATCTGTTCGACAAGCTCAAGTCCACCAGCCGTGGCTATGCCTCGCTGGATTACGAGTTCAAGGAATTCCGCACCGCCGACCTGGTCAAGGTCGATATCCTGATCAACAACGAGAAAGTGGATGCGCTCTCGGTGATCGTGCACCGCGCCAATTCGATTTATCGTGGACGTGAACTGGCCGCCAAGATGCGCCAGCTGATCCCGCGCCAGATGTTCGATGTCGCCGTGCAGGCGGCCATCGGCTCGCAAATCCTGGCGCGCGAGAACGTCAAGGCGCTGCGCAAGAACGTGCTGGCCAAATGCTACGGCGGCGACATTTCGCGCAAACGCAAACTGCTGGAAAAACAGAAAGCGGGCAAGAAACGCATGAAGCAGGTAGGCAATGTGGAAATACCGCAGGAAGCCTTCCTCGCAATTCTGCAGGTAGATAATAAATAGTGTGATGGGGGATGAGTGATGGGGAATGGGTAAATGCGCCCACCCCTCACCCATTTCCCATCTCCCATTACCAAGGATAGAAATGAATTTCGCACTCATCATGCTGATTGCGCTGCTGGTTACCGGCGCCATCTGGCTGTTCGATATCTACCTGGGCAAGCCGCGCCGGGCAAAGGAAGCCAAGGAACCGGTGCTGGTGGAATATGCCAGAAGTTTTTTTCCGGTCATCCTGGCGGTATTCCTGCTGCGCTCGTTTCTGGTGGAGCCGTTCAAGATCCCTTCCGGTTCGATGCTGCCGACGCTGCTGGTGGGCGACTTTATCCTCGTCAACAAATACACTTACGGCATTCGTCTGCCGGTGATCAATGCCAAGATTATCGGCATCAATCAGCCGCAGCATGGCGACGTGATGGTCTTCCGTTACCCGGAAGATACGTCGCTGGATTACATCAAAAGGGTGGTGGGCCTGCCTGGCGACCGTGTGGTTTATCGTGATAAATATCTGTTTATCAATGGCAAGGCTGTGGCGCGGGAAGATCGCGGCGAGCAGTTCAATTACGTCAAAAGCGGCCTCAACTATGTGACCGCCAAACGCGCCAACGAGCAGCTTGGCAGCCATCGACATGCGCTGCTGATTCTGCCTGAGCTGCCGCCTGTGCGTCTGGGCGATGTGAAGCCCTTTCCGTCGCGCGCCAACTGTGATTACAATGAGGGCGGTTTCAGTTGCACCGTGCCTGAAGGACACTATTTCATGATGGGTGATAACCGTGACGACAGCAACGATAGCCGCTACTGGGGTTTCGTGCCTGACCGTAACATTGTCGGCAAGGCATTCATGATCTGGTGGAATTTTGGCGACTTCAAGCGTATAGGCCAGGCAATCGATTAAGGCGTGTGAACACCATATAAGGAGACGGGGATGAAAAAAAATCAGCAGGGGATGACGTTTATAGGTGTGATGTTTGTTGGCATGGTTATCGTTTTCGGGGCCATTCTGATCATGAAACTGATTCCTCCCTACCTCGAATTCTGGTCGGTCCAGAAGATCATTGGTGTGATGGCCAAGGATTCCGGGCTGCCTGAAATGACACCGGCCCAGATCAGAGATTCATTTGACAGGCGCGCTGTGATCGACAATGTCAGGGTGATAGAGGGCAAAGATCTGGATATTGGCAAGGATCGCGGCCAGTCCGTGGTTGCGGCCGATTACTCGGTGACTGTGCCGATTGTAGGCAATCTGAGCGCATTGATCGAGTTTCGAGCTTCTACTCAGGATGCGAAATAAGGCCCAGCGCCAGCAGGTGATTCAATTCTTGCACATGTCCCGGTTTTGATGAAGCGCCAGGTACTTTGCCGCCTGCTTGGGCGTGATTTTTCACAGCCCGCGTTGTTGCAGCAGGCGCTGACGCACCGCAGTTACGGATCGCCCAATAACGAGCGGCTGGAGTTTCTTGGCGACAGCATTCTGAATTGTGTCATTGCCGCGCGTTTATACCAGCTCTACCCGCGCCTGCCGGAGGGCGACCTGAGCCGCATGCGTGCGGCGCTGGTGAAAGAGCAGACACTGGCGGAGATTGCCGGGCGGCTCAAACTGGGTGATCACCTCATGCTGGGCGAGGGGGAGCTGAAAAGTGGCGGATTCCGTCGTCCCTCCATCCTGGCGGATGCGCTCGAGGCAATCATTGGCGCAGCTTACCTCGATGATGGTTTTATCACCGCCGAGGCGATGATTCTTGCCCTCTACGAGCCGTTGCTGCAAGCGCTCGATCCCAAAAAAATCGCAAAAGATCCCAAAACACAGTTGCAGGAATATCTGCAAAGCCGCAAACACGGGCTTCCTCAATATGATGTGATAACCATCCGTGGTGAGGCCCACGACCAGGAGTTTGAAGTGGAATGTATTCTCCCCGACCTCGATATCCGCACTGTGGGTATCGGGCACAGTCGCCGCAGTGCCGAGCAGAATGCCGCCATTGATGCGTATCAGATGGCCATGAAACATGAGTGAAAGCCCAGTAAACGTCGGCTATATCGCCATTGTCGGGCGCCCCAATGTCGGCAAGTCGACGCTGCTCAATCACCTTGTCGGTCAGAAAGTCAGCATTACCTCACGCAAGGCCCAGACGACCCGCCACCGCATTACCGGCATCCGTACCGATGCGGATACGCAGTATATCTTCGTGGATACGCCTGGCTTTCAGATGCAGCATAAGAGCGCCCTGAACCGGGTGATGAACCGCACCGTGACGCAGGCGTTGTCGGATGTGGACGTGGTCCTGTTCGTGGTTGAAGCATTGCACTTCGACGAGCGCGACGAGAAAGTGCTGGCGCTGTTGCCGCGCGAGCAGCCGGTGTTGCTGGTGCTGAACAAGATCGACCGGGTGGAAGACAAGGGAAAGCTGCTGCCTTTCATCGAGAAAATGTCTGCGCTGTTCCCTTTTGCAGCCTCTGTGCCGCTCAGCGCCCGCAAGGGTGGCAAGCAGCTGGATGAACTGCTGGTGGAAATCAGGCGCCATTTGCCGGAAGGGACGGCGGTCTACGGCGAAGATGAGATCACTGACCGCAGCGAGCGCTTTCTTGCGGCTGAAATCGTGCGCGAGAAAGTCTTTCGCCTTTCTGGGGACGAAGTCCCTTATGCCGTCAGCGTCGAAATTGAAAAATTTGAAACTGTCGGCAATCTGCGCCGAATTTTTGCAGCCATTATTGTTGACCGTGAAAGCCAGAAGCCGATCCTGATCGGCAACAAGGGCGAGCGGCTCAAGGAAATCGGCACCCAGGCCCGCAAGGACATGGAGAAGCTGTTCGACAGCAAGGTCTATCTGGAAATCTGGGTCAAGGTCAAGGGCGGCTGGGCAGATGACGAGCGTGCCCTGAAAAGCCTGGGGTACGAATAGGTTCCGGGTAGTACCGGGACGAGAGGCCCTATTGTTTCTGTAGCAGGGCCACCCAGGCCTCTCCGGCCGGCTTGATAACGTCCAGTACGGCCGAGGGATAAAGTCCGGCCGCCAGGATGAGGAAGGCGAAGACCACGACGACAGCAAGTTCGCGCAATCGCAGGTCCATGGCGTCTGCCACGACCGGGTTGGTGACAGGACCGAAAAATGCCTGGCGGTAGAGACTGAGAAAGTAGGCCGCACCCAGTACCATGGCGAATAGTGCGGCAAGTCCGGCGCCGGTGTGATGCTTGAAGGTCGAGATCAGGATCAGCAATTCGGCCGGAAAGCCACTGGTTCCAGGCATGCCCATGCCTGCCAGGCCGAACAGCAGAAAGAAACTTGCCAGCAAGGGCATGGAACGTGCCGCGCCGCCCAGGCTGAGGATGTCGGTCGAGCCGATACGGTGGTGAAGCGCGCCGGCAAGCAGGAAGCCGCCGCCTGCCGCCAGGGTGAAATTGAGCAGTTGCAGCACCGAGCCCTGCAAGCCCTGCAGGTCGAAAGACGCGATTCCCAGTACCACGAGTCCCACGTGCGACAGGCTGGCATAAGCCAGCATGCGGCGCAGGTTGGTCTGGGCCAGCGCCGCGACCGCTCCATAGATCACACCTATCGTTCCGAGCGCCACCAATAGCCAGTGCATCTGCTGGGCTGCTTCTGGCGCCAGCGGAATCGCGAAACGGATCAGGCCGTAAGCGCCGAGCTTGATGCCGACCAGCAGGGCGATGACCGCTGCGGGCCCCTCCATTGCCACCAGCGGCAGCCAGGTGTGGAGCGGAAAAACCGGGATCTTGACGGCGAACCCCAGGAGCAGGAGCAGGAACACCGCGATTTGCAATCTGGCTGGCAGCGGCGTCGCCAGCAGGGTAGGCAGATCAAAGACCAGTTCGCCTCCATTGGCGGCATGACCAAAGGCAAGCAGGATGAAGCCGAACAGCAAGGGGACGCCCCCTGCCACCATGACCAGAATGTACTTGACTGCCGCATAGCGCCGGTTCGGCCCGATTCCCCACAGGCTGACCAGGAAATAGATCGGAATCAGCGATAGTTCCCAGAAAAGGAAAAAGAGCATGGTGTCGAGCGAGCAGAAAATCCCCAGGGTGGCTGTTTCAAGGATCAGCAGCAGGCTGTAATAAAGGCGCGGCAGAGTGGTCACGCTGTTCCAGGATGCCAGGATGACGCCGATGAACAGCAGGATGGTGGCGGGGAGGAACAGCAGCGAAATGCCATCCACGCCGACCAGGTACTGGACGTTGAGGGTGGGAATCCATTGAGCCTGTTCGACCAGTTGAAAGCCGGGCTGGGTGGGGTCGAACCTGAAAATGATGGCCAGGGCGATGCTCAGGTCAACCAGCGCAGAGCCCAGGGCGATGCGCTTTGCCCATTCCGGGCGCGGCAGCAGCCAGGTCAGGGCGGCGCCAATGGGCAGGGTGAGAAAAAGCAGGCTGAGCAGCGGCATATCTATCATGGGTGTGCGAATCTTTCTGCGAGCGTGAGCAGCGGTACTTCAATCAGCTTCATCCAGGGTTCGAGGTAGAAGCCGGCGATGAGCAGCACGGCCACGGCGCTGCCGGCGACCAGATACTCCATGGGCAGGGTGCGTTCGATCGCGCCGACCCTGGATGCTTCGCTGCGCGGGGCGAGAAAGGCGCGCTGGAAGGCCCACAGCAGGAAGCCCGCCGCCACCACGTTGCCAAGCGCTACGGCCACTGTGAGCAGCGCGCCAAGGCGTTCGATGGACGCCTCCATAAGCAGGTGGGCAGCGTCGAAGCCGGGGGTGCCGGGCATGCCCACGATGGCCAGACCGCCAAGCAGGAATGCACCGCCAATAAATGGGATGCGGTCGAACAGGCCGCCCAGCTGGTCGAGCACCGTGGTGTGGGTGCGGCGATAGACAAAACCGACAATGAACAGCATGACTGTCATGGCCAAACCGAAGTTGACCGCCAGAAGGATGCTGCCCTGAAAGCCTTCAGCTTGCAGCGAGAATAGCCCGATTATCAGCAGGCTGGTATGGCTCACCACCGCAAAAGCCATCAGGCGGCGCAGGTCGCTTTGCAGAAAGGCGAGGAATGCGGCATAGAAGACCCCGGTCGCCGCAAACGCGACGGCGAAGCTGCTCCATTGCACTACCGCCGCCGGGACGATGGGAAACACGAAGCGTACCAGGCCATAGATGCCGACCTTGATGCCGAGAAGAAGGGCGGGAGCGATGGCGACGTTGCCATGCTGCGCTACCCAGGGCAGCCAGCCGTGCAGGGGAAAGACCGGCGTGCGGATACCCAGGCCGAAAAACAGCAGGAAGAAAATAACCGAGCCGACTGCGCCGCCGATGGGCACTGCGCTCAGGTCTGCCAGTTCAAAGCTCCAGTCGCCTCCGGTGGCTTCGGCATGAAGCCAGCCCAGCAGCATGGTGCCTATGAGCAGCAGCAGCAGACCGGTGCCCTGAAACTGGTAAAAGCGCGCCAGCATGACATCTTTTTCCGGCGAAGTAGCCCAGTTCCACAGCAGGTAGCCGACCAGGCCCAGCTCGATCAGGGAGGCGAACACGAACCACAGCAGATTGGTGGTCACCAGTTGCGACATCAGTACGCCTTCTGCCGCCAGAATCGCCATCAGCAGGTGCGATGGTTCGGGCAGTCCGCGCACCAAACTGTAGATGGTGAGCAGCAACACCAGCAGCGCGGTCAGCAGGACGAACAGAACGGTGATGCCATCGGCCGCAGCGTGATAGGCAAACGGGTCGAACAGGATCAGCTTCTCGGCCAGCTGCATTGCCGGCGAAGCGGCATCAAGGGTGCGGAACAGGTCGATCGCCAGCAGCAGTTCTATCAGCGCAAAGCCCCGGCCGATGGCGACCGCTTCGCGCCGTTCTCCAAGCAGCAGGAGCAGGCCGGCGCCAAGCAGGGGGGCCAGTTGCAGCATGCCAAGAATGGGATAGACCGCCTGCTGGGTCCAGTGTATTTCGTTCATTACAGAATCACCACCAGGGTTGCCATGATCAGCAGCAGCAGGTAACGCGGCTGGGAAAGAAGCCTTTCCACGGCCAGCAGGTAGGAGCCGATGCGCCCGAGCATGCGGCTGATCCGGCTGTCGCCGCCCTGAAATAGCAGGTTTGCTTCGAAGCGATGCAGCCTGAGCGCGATCCACTCCAGAAATGCGCCAGCCAGGCCGCTACCGCGTACCACCTGGTCCTTGTTCATCTCTTCGCCGCTGGCGACCAGAAAGGCCGGAACACCGGCAGATTCGGGCAGGCCGACCAGCCGGCTGACTACGTTGTCGTCCAGATTGCGGGCATCGCGCGCCATCTGGCGGGTGGGCCGCACCAGCAGCCAGTCGCCGAGGTGTTCCAGCCAGAAACGCTGCATCGAAGCAGTGTAAAGACGCTGGCTGTTCTTCAGCCAGACAGGGGCGGCGCGCGTGGGACCTCCCATCAGGTGCATGTAGGAAGGTGAGGCGAGGAACTGCCAGGCACGCCAGCTGGCATGCAGTCCGAGGTGCCAGGCAGCGAGCGTGAACCAGCCCATCCCGCAGAAGAGAAACATCAGCCCGACCTGGGTGGTGGTGGCGAACATCAGCGCGCTTTTTACGTCGGTCTGGGTGAGGCCGCTGAAATAGCCATACAGCGCGGTCAGCAGCCCCAGGACGGCGATCAGGGACATCAGCGCAGGCGCCTGGCGCAACAGGGGTTCCATGCGCACCAGCAGATACACCCCGGCATGCACCATCAGGGCGCCGTAGAAAATAGCCGAGGAAGGCGTCGGGCCTTCCAGCGCGCGGGCGATCCAGGGCGAGAACGGTACCTGTGCCGATTTTGCCAGCGCCGCCACCACGAAACCAAGCGCCAGCAGACCGGCGGAGAGGGTGCCGAGCTGCTTGGCTTGCAGCAGGGCCGGCCACTCCACTGTGCCGAGCCAGATGAAGGAAAGGGAGATGCCCAGAATGAAGCCGGCATCGCCGATGCGGTTGGTGACAATGGCGCGCAGCGCATTGATGCTGGCAGTGGGGCGGTCATAGGCATAGCCGATCAGCATCCACGAGCTGACGCCCGCCAGCTCCCAGCCAACAAAGGTCAGCGCCACGTTGCCAGACAGCACGATCAGCAGCATGCCCGCGGTGAACAGGCACATGCCGAGGAAGAAACGATGGAAACCGGCTTCGCGGTGCAGGTAATTGCGCGAGAACATCAGGGTGAGCGTGGCGATAAAGGCAACCAGCGAGGCGACGGACAACGCCAGCGCGTCGAGGGTGAAGCTGATGGGCAACCGGATGGCGCCGCTGGAAAACCATGTGCCGCTGACGACATGGCCAGGCGCACCCGCTGCAAGGGCGAGTCCATCCAGCCCAAGCAGCAGCAGGAGCGCGGTTGCGGTGCAGTAAATGGCAATGCGCGCACTGGGTGGTTCGGCCTGGTCGCCCTTGTCGTTCCCGCCGAGGATGCGCAGCGCGATGCCTGCCGCAGCCAGCAGGGGCAACAGGGGAATCAGCCAGGCCAGCGCGAAGGCCATTTTGATAGCCTCGTTCATGCCCTTGCCTCCGTTTGGGCCGGTACCTGTAGCAGGGCCGGAGGGAGCGGATCGCGCCTGCCTGCGAACCAGTCCAGCGAACGTGCCACGGTGGAGATCTCATTCACGTTGCCGTGCCAAGGTAGCCAGCCACGGCTCGGGTCGAACAGCTGAATATCGGCACTGTCCGGGTCCTTGGCGGCAACCACCATCCATTCCTTGCCAACCAGTTCCTGCAAAGCTGGCTGGCGCTGGTAGATGGCGGTGATCAGTTCGGTTTTGGCTTCAACCACCACCAGCAGGCGCATCGGTTCGTGGATTTCGATCATCTGGCGCGGCAGGCCGGTGCGCAGGTCGGAAGACGCGCCTTCCATGACGCCGAGCAGACCTGAGATGTTGTGCATGATCTTGCTGCTGCAGCCATAGTATTCGTTATCCACCATGGAAAAATAATACTCGAGCGAAATCCCCGCACCCACCGGGCCGTTGATCAGCAGGTGACGTTCCAGGATCAGCCCATCCGGGTCGATAGTCGTATCGTATGAAATCAGGAAAGCGCGCCGGTCGAAGAACGCTCCCCGGCTCATGGAACGCCGCCCGATGAAAGCGCAAGCATTGGTTGCGTGCCCCAGTTCCGGGCGCGGTTGCGAGAAGTCGTGGCGACGGTTCTGGATGTGGTGCCAGGCTTTCTTCAGAGGGAGGTTGTCGGGCGCGGAGGCGAAACGGCGGCAGCGTTCCTGGGCGTGCAGGCGGGCGGCTTGCGCCACTTCTTCCTGAAGCCTGGCAAAGGCGGCCTGCAGCGCTTCGGGAACGAGATCTTCATCGTACCAGGTCACGATGTCGTCGCAGGTATTGTGTTCGGCTGCAAGGAACCAGGTGGTGTCGGGAATGCTGATGCCCTTTACTGCCAGTTGCGCCCGTATTTCCGGGCGGTTGACCATGGCGGCGAAAGACCGTGCATTGGGGCCGCTATGCCGGCCAGAGCAGGCGCCGCAGTCATAGGCGGCCATGTGAGGGTTGTTCTGGCTGTTGGAACCATGGCCCGCGATGACGACCAGTGGCGCAAAGCCGGAAGCCAGGCCCATGCCGCGCAGGAATCCATACATGCGTTCGGCCTGCTCGCTGTCGGTGAAGCCTAACCGGGGGGATTCCGGGGTTGCGGCGGGGCTGTCGGCGGGGGCAGTCAGGGCGACGCGGGTGGGAACGGGGCGGTCAAATGCAGCAGCGAGTTTTTTCGCCCATTGCCCCATGCGCGCAGGCGCCAGCAGCTTGCCACCCAGCACGGCCAGTGCTGCCGGGGCTGCAGCCGCCGCCAGCAGCGCCGGAAGGATCAGGCCGCGGCGCGTATCCTGATTCAGGTGCCTGGCCCAGCGCATACGCCGGTCATGGCGCTGGTCATGTGCCTCGCGTTGCTGTTCATATCCTGCTTTTTCAATTTCCCTGACTTCATGAGCCGGGATAATGACTACGGGAATAACCGGGCACAGTGGTCCCGCTTCTCTATCATCCAGCCCGCGCCAGTTCATGAAGATGCCGTAATGGGCGGCTGCGCCCAGGGTTTCAAGCCGTGGATTGACTTCTTCCACGTGGCGGCGCAGGCCTTCCTCGCGGTCGTCCAGGCAGAAAACCAGCTGCGCTTCGGGCAGGCGTTCGCGCGTCTTCCACGGGCCGCGTTGGTGATTGGCCGTAAGGGCAGAAAATATCTGTTCGCGGTAATTGCGTTCGTAAGCCAGCAGCCAGACATGACCGCGCTGGTCGCTATCCAGCAGCGTGAGGCTGTGGAGCAGGGCATCCACTCCGGCACGTCCCATGCCCGTGATGTCGCTGCCCGTCAGACCGAGATGCTGGGCAAGACAGAACAGCGGCCAAGCCGATCCGGAAACGCTGACGCCGCCGCGCCGGTCGCCGGCGGGGGTCTGCTGCCAGCTCCACAGTAGCTGGGCCATGGTCTGCCAGCCTTCGTCGTGGATATTTTCCTTGCGGTTGGGGGCTTCGCGTGTGAGCTGCTCGGCGAAGCTGATGAGATATTCCGGCATGCGGCCTTCGAACAGGGCGTGGCGCACCACCAGTTCCGCCGGAAGATGGCGGAAGTACCAGCGCAGTGCGGAGAGCGTGGCCTCGACGCGCCAGTGGCGGCGGCACAGACGCTGGGCGAAGAGACGCTCCAGAACCAGTCGCACCGCGAGATAGTCCATCATGTTTACCGGTGTGTCCATGGCGCCGTAACCAGGGTGATTGTGGCGCCACAAAGCCATGCCGGACCAGCCGGGAATCTCCAGCGCAAGACGTTCCAGATAACCTTCCCAGCGATCCTCCGGCAGGCCGAACAGGCGCAGTTCCTGAATGATGGTGTCGACCGGGTCCGCTGGCAGGCGATCGGCCAGCATGCGCCAGTCGGAAAGGTCCTTGAGTATCCAGGCCAGGTCGTTTTCAGCACTCTCGCGACAGGCGGCGTAGAAGCCTTTTGACCGGGCCGGGTTGTGCCATGCAGCCATGCCCTGGTCGAGATGAGTGGAAAGATAGCGGATCAGCAGCGGCCTGACCTCATCCATCAGGTCTTCACCGGTCAGGGCCAGCAGCAGGCCGCGCAAAGTCCATTCTTTTCCTACTTTTTCCAGCAGGGAATCGAGCAGATGAATAGCATTCTTGCGGATCAGTCGCTCCACCAGAGGGCCTTCACCAGCCTGACCGGTTTCCGCCGCGATTTGAGCCGCCAGCGCCTGAACGTGGTCGGGCGAGGGGTTGAGCAGTTCCTCCGGGTGGCGCAGTTCATGCTCCAGCCCCAGTGTTTCAAGGCAGGCCGCCCACAGTTGGTTCAGTGCGGTTTTTTCATCCGTGCCGGCAGCGAGCAGGCGGGCTCTGGCATCATCACCAACCGTGCACTGGAAACGATCCAGTGCGTGCAGTTCCTCGACCTGCCATTTGAGCTGACTGCGCGACAGTCGCTTGAAGGAATGCAGCAAGCCGGATATCAGCACATCACGACGGTGTAGCGGGCCGGCGGCGGTTTCAATGACGACTGCTGCGGCATCGATCTGCGCCATGCTATCCAGTGCCGCAACCAGATCTTCGTGGGTGATGCGGCCCTCGGCAAACCAGGCACGGTAGCGTTCTTCCGGGAGGTAGCCCTGGGCGCCGGTGAGTTTGCGCGAAGCGGCAAGCGCCTGATCGAAAGGCAGATGCTGAAAGCCGTGCAGCGTATTATGGTGGACGAAATCCCGGATTGGCGCCTGTGCGGGAAGGATGTGCTCAAAATGATGCATCAGTTCGTGCAGGCGGGTGCGGATATCCTGGTCCTGGTTGTCCGTGGTCATATCAGCCAAATGCCTTGCTCAATTGCTTGACCGAGGCTGAAATCAGCCCCAGCACCGCTGCGGGAAATATGCCCACCAGCAGGATGCCGCTGGCCAGCACGCCGACAGCAGCAAATTCGGCACGGCTCAGATCAGGAATCTGACGCATTTCCTCGCGTATCGGCCCGGTAAACAGACGCCCCACGGTTCTGAAGGCGTAGGCGGCACTGATCAGCACGCTGAGAGACAGGACGATGAGCCAGCCTCCCCAGCGCGCAAAACCGCCGACAAGCACGTGAATCTCGGCAACAAAGCCGGCAGTGCCGGGAAAGCCTATCGCGGCGACCAGTGCCAGGATGGTAAAAAAGGCAAAGCGCGGCATGACTTGCACCAGCGAGCTGTAGTCGGCGATGTCGCGCGTATGGGTACGTTCGTAGAGCAGCCCGATAAGCAGGAAGAGCGAGCCGGCCACCAGCCCGTGCGCCACCATCTGCATAACCGCGCCTGTGAGTCCGGCCTCATTCAGCGTGGCAATGCCCAGCAGTACAACACCCATGTGGGACATGGATGAATAGGCCACCATCTTCTTCAGGTCGCGCTGGTGCCAGGCCAGCACCCCGCCATAAATCATGCTGATCATGCCTAAAGCAGCAAGCCAGCCCTGCAGCGCCTGCACTGCCAGCGGCAGCATTTCGGCGGCGCGGATCAGGCCGTAGCTGCCCATCTTGGCAAGAATGCCCGAGAGCAGGATGGGTATAGGGCTGGGCGCCTCCACGTAGGCCAGTGGCAGCCAGCCATGAAGCGGGAAGATCGGGACCTTGACGCCAAAGCCGACCAGCAGGCCGAGGAAGATCAGGATCTGTGCTTCCTGCGTCAGGGTGCGCGCGCCCTGTGCAATGGAGGCGATATCGAAGCTGTGGCCGGGATTGGCATCGTATAGCAGCAGCAGGGCGACCAGCATGAATACCGAGCCACCCATGGTGTAAAGAACGAAATTAAGCGCTGCGCGGTGCTTGTTGACGCCGCCCCAGCGGTCGATGAGGAAGAACAGCGGGATCAGGGTCAGTTCCCAGAAGACGTAGAACAGTGACCAGTCGCGTGCCATGAACACGCCCAGCATGCCGGATTCCAGCAGCAGAATCAGCGCAAAATAGCCTCTGACGTGTTTGGTGATGCAGTTGGAAGCAAGGATTGTGACTACGGTAAGCAGTGTGCCGAGCAGCACCATGGGGAGAGAAAAACCATCCACTCCGAGGGAAAATGCGCTGCCCAGGCGCGGATTCCATACGTGTGTTTCAAATAGCTGGATGCCGGCGATGTTGGGGTCGAACTGGGTCAGCAATCCCCATGCCATGCCCATGGCGCCGCCCGCCGCAAGGAGAGCGGCGAAGCGGATCAGGCGCGGGTTGGTCGTAGGCAGCAGCGCAATGATGACCGCGCCCAGGATGGGCATGAGTAGAAGGATCCTCAGCATGGCTGGCTCAGAACTCCATACCGCCTGATTTGAGTGGTGGCATTAACGAACTGCCCGGAGTCATGTCTGACGGCGAAGCTGGCAGAATGCACCTTCGTTTGTGCCCAGACAGTTGTATATCGCCTCAAAGGCCTGCGCCTCGGTGGCAAAGATGTTGTTCTGGGTAATCAGATCGAACAGCCCGGTATGGCGCATGACATCGAGCACCTGCTTTTTCAGGCCGGTGAATACCATGATCATGCCGATGCCGTGAAGGCGTTCCACCAGGTGGTGGATGACTTCCTCGCCAGAGGCGTCGAGTTCATTGATGCCGTCGCCCACTACCACGAGGTACTTGGCATTCGGTTTGTTGGAAGCCGCTTCCAGAATGGCATCCTCGAAGAAGGGCACGTTGGCGAAATACAGTGAGCCGTCGAAGCGCAGTACGATGATGTTTTCGTCCGTCGGAAGGTCCTTGTGAACGCTGATGTCGCGCAGGGTGCCATCGTGGTAGCGACCCAGAATGGCAACGCGCGGCGACATGGTGCGGTAGAGGTAAAGAATGATGGCAAGGCCGGCGCCGACCATGATGCCGTTGTCGAGGTGAGGCGCAAAGGCAAGCGTGGCAACAAAGGTGACAATGGCGGCAGCACCATCATGCTTGTGCGCATGCCAGGCGTGCTTGATGGCCTTGAAATTAACCAGCCCGATGACCGCCATCATGATCACTGCAGCCAGCACGGCTTGCGGCAGGTGGTACAGCAGCGGGGTGAGGAACAGCAGGGTAACCAGTACGATCAGTCCGGTGAAGACCGAGGACATGCCGGTCTTGGCGCCAGCGTTCATGTTGACTGCCGAGCGCGAGAACGAGCCGGAAGTCGGGAAAGCCTGGCTGAAGCTGCCGACAATGTTGGCGATGCCCTGGCCAACCAGTTCCTTGCTTGGGTCGAGGCGCTGCTTGGTCTTGGCGGCGATGGCCTTGGCGATGGAAATGGCTTCCATGAAGCCGACCAGCGAGATGACCAGGGCGCTGCTGAGCAGGGCCATTATGCTTTCCGAGTTCAGCTTTGGCACTTCCATGCGGGGCAGGCCGGAAGGAATGCTGCCGACCACTTCCCCGCCACCGGAGAGCTTGAGCTCGCCATTGCTGATTTTCCTGATGCGCCAGCGTTGGCCATCAGATGTCGCGCCATCAGGGGTGCGGCTTTTCAGGTAAAGCCGGGCGGGCTGACTTTCGCTGGCGGGCACCATTTCCAGCACAAATTTGCGCGCTGTACTCCGCGCCTTGACGTTTTCGTCTTCAATATCCTTGAGCGTGTTCTGCAGCAGGTCGATTTCATAGTGCAGTGCGGCAATGAGGCGATCATTGTCACCCGGCTCTTTTTCAAGCTTCTTGGTACGGACCGAACGGGCGCTGATCTGGTTGTTGATCGCAACGATTCTGGCATCGCTCTGGGCGACTCGTTCGACTACGTCGAGAACATCAGGGTCCATCAGCTGGTCGACATTTACCTTGGCATTCTGTTCGAAGCCGATGGCCCAGCTCACCACGGTGGTGAGCGCGACTGCAATCAGCACGCCCGGCAACTTGGGCAGGTATTTCTTCAGGCCCCACATGATGGCGAAGGCAGCTACGCCCATTGCCAGGGTCGGGATGTGGGTATCGCCAATCTGTTGCACGACACCCCAGATGTCATTGATGAAGTGTTCGCTGCGCCCCATCGATACGCCAAAAATTTTGTTGAGCTGGGACAGGCCGATGATGATGGCGGCGGCATTGGTAAAGCCGACAATGACTGGATGGGAAAGGAAATTGACGATCACACCAAGCTTGAACAGGCCGAGCAGAAGCTGGATGCAGCCGACCAGCAGCGCCAGCAGGATGGCCAGCGCAATGAACTGATCAGAGCCGACGGCGGCAAGCGGTGCCAGCGCCGATGCGGTCAGCAGCGAAACTACCGCAACCGGACCAGTAGCAAGCTGGGCTGAGGAACCCCACATGGCGGCGATCATCACCGGCAGGAAAGCGGCGTAAAGTCCGTAATAGGCGGGCATACCGGCCAGCTGCGCGTAGGCCATGGATTGGGGAATGAGTACCAGCGCAACGGTGAGGCCGGCGATCAAATCGGCTTTGACGTTTTCCCTGCTTGATGGAAACCAGCTCAGGAAAGGCAAAAAACGAGCGATTTGATTCATGATGCTTACCCCGGAAGTGACGTTTTGTTTAGGCTGATTCTGGTAAACAGATAAAGCCAGTGATCATAACAGGGAGCAAGCGTTCAATGGATAAAATGGTCTTATAAACACATACGCACTGTTAATTTTACGTTAAATCCAGGTTAAGGGCCTGTTTCGGAAAAAACGGGGTATTGAAGTAGTGAAGTCTGCTGAGTTAGGCGCTTGAAGTCTGTTATGTTCAGAATTCATTCTGCAGTTTCTTGTATCCCCGCACCAGTTCATGGTTGGCTTTCAGTACGGACTCTGAAAAGTCGCTGACCTGGGGCGAAACCTGTTCGATCTTGCCGAGCTCCTGATTGGAATGGATGTTGGTAGTGGAGGGGATGTGGAAATTGTCCGGCACCTCGCAATGTTCCACCACCGAGTTGTGGCGCACCACCGATCCATTGCCGATGACACAGTCGAAAAGCACAGAATTGAAGCCAATGAATACATTCTCGCCCACGATGCACGGGCCGTGCACGATGGAGCGATGAGCGATCGAGGTGTTCGTGCCGATTTTGACCAGGCCACCTGCCTTGGAATGAATGACCACGCCATCCTGGATGTTCGAATTGGCGCCGATGATGATGGGGTCCATTTCGCCCTGTTCGTTGACTTCGTCGGCGCGAATCACGGCATAGGGGCCGATGAACACATTTTCCTCGACGATGATTTTGCCGCAGAGTATGGCCGTGTTGTCCACATAGGCCGATTCGTGGATAGATGGCAGATCGCCACTGGGGTTCTTCCGGATCATGGTTCCTCTCTTGGTTCGCCGCCGGGCAGGCGTTTATGGCATTCGTTAAAAATGCGGTATTTGCAGCTGCGGCAGATTTCAGGGTTGAGCGTGTCGTAAATGGGGTGAATCCAGTTCGACATGGCAGGGAAGAAGCCGCCTTCGCCGATGTCATCCAGTTTGTCGGATTTGCGCAGGAATTTTTTGATGGAATCCTTGCAGCGGTAGAAGTACAGGCCGCCGCCCAGTTTACGCCTGCGGCGTGCTTCCTGGGCCAGCATTTCCGCGCCCGCCACGTCGATGAAATTGATGCCGCTGGCAACGATCATTACCGTTTTCTGATCCGGGTTGGCTTCATCGATCTGCAGCAGGCTGTTCTGTATATGATCGACGGCGCCGAAGAAAATCGAGCCGTTGATGCGCACGATGCGGAATTGCGGGCATTCGTGATGGCCATGGGCATCCATGAGATGGTAAGCGCCTTCCTCTTTTGCCGGCACTTCCGGGGTGATGGCGGGGCGGGAGACGCGATAGAGGTAGAGGGTGAGCGAAAGCAGGATGCCGAAGAAAATGCCTTTCTCCAGATCAACCAGCGTGCCCAGCAGGGTTACCCACAGCACCACGGTTTCGGCCTTGCTGGTTTTTCCGATGGTGGCGATGTGGTGAAAGTCGATCAGGCCCCATGCGACCAGGAACAGGATGCCGGCCATGGCGGCATTCGGCAGGAAGGAGGCGAGCGGCGCAACCAGCAGCAGTATCAGTACCAGGAAAATCGCGGCGTAAACCGTTGCCAGCGGGGTCTGTGCGCCTGAAGCGTAGTTGACGCCGCTACGATTGAACGAGCCGGCGGAAGCGTAACCGGAGAAGAAGCTGCCGATCAGGTTGGCCAGACCCTGGCCGATGAATTCCTGGTTGCCGTCAATGCGCTGCTCGGACTTTGTGGCGATGGCACGGCTAATGGACACGGCTTCGGTCAGCGCCAGCATGGTGACCACCAGGGCTGGAAACAGCACCTTGTGAATGGTGGCATAGGAAAAATCAGGCAGGGACAGTGGCGGCAAATGAGAAGGCAACGCGCCCACTGTTTTGATCTTTGTGACTTCTACGCCGAATTCCATGTTGATGATATAGGCCACGATACTGCCAACGACCATGGCGACGATCATGTAGGGAAATTTGGGAATGAATTTCTTGGACAGGATCCCCGTTGCCAATGTGACCACGCCAACAGACGTGACATAGGGGTTGAGGTTGCCGATCTGCAGAAAAAGCTGCTCGATTACGACGTGGAAATGCGATCCCCGCTCGATTGCAATGCCAAAAAAGCTTTTCACCTGACTCGCGGCAATCAGCAGTGCCGCACCGGCGGTAAAGCCGATAACCACCGTATGGGAAATGAAGTTGACCAGTACGCCCATACGCGCCAATCCGAGAATGAGCTGAAACAGGCCGGTGAGAAAGGTCAGTGTCAGAACCATGCTGACGAACTGCGGTGAACCCGGGGGCGCCAGATTGCTTACCGCGGCAAACACGGCGATTGAAATGGCCGTGGTGGGTCCGGATACAAGGTGCCAGCTGGAGCCGAACAGGGCTGCAATGATGGCTGGCACCATGGCGGCGTAAAGCCCGTATTCAGGGGGCATGCCGGCAATGGTGGCAAAGGCCACGCCCTGCGGCAGCACGATCATGGCGCCGGTGATGCCGGCAATCAGGTCGGCTTTCGTGGTGTCGCGGTTGACCATTGGCGACCAGCGCAGAAATGGAAAGACGCGGAAGAGCCAGAGCTTGCAGGAGGGGCAGTTTTCCAAGGGAGTCCTAAAGTTTTAGAAACGGGCTAAGATTTTTGTTAATGGAAAATTAGATTTTGCTAATGTATTTATGGGCGCTGATTTTACAGGGACTTATGCCTTAAATGAAAGAGATAAAGCTGATTAGTTGTTCACATTGCTACATTTATATGTAACACTTGTTTAATTAATCGGCGAGATGCCTACCCTTGAAGCCTTCTTCATACAGTACTGATAAATGGCTGGTTCTTGTCGTCAGCCTGCCCGCCTCCAATGCCACCTTGCGCATGCGCATCTGGCGCGCCACCCGGGCGCTGGGATGTGCCGTGTTGCGCGATGGCGTCTACTTGCTGCCCGCCGGGCGGGGATTGCGCCAGGCGCTGCGCATGCACGCGGAAGAAATCAAGCAGGGCGGCGGCAGCGCCTACCTGCTGAATGTCGCCAATCCTTCCGTCGAGGAAAAGACGGATTTTCAGGGTCTGTTCGACCGAAGTGACGAGTATTGCAAGCTGATGGCGCGCATCAACGAATTCATTGCCACTATCGGGTCACTGGATGCGACTGCCGGGCGGCGCCAGCTTAAGGTCTTATCACGGGATTTCGAGGCGCTGGTAGCGCTGGATTATTTTTCAAGCGATGGCAAGGTAGAAGCCGATGCCATGCTGGCACAGGCGGAAGCAGCCTTTTTTGCCAGCCTGTCCGCGGGCGAGCCGCAGGCCGCCGGGGGGGATGTGATACGGCGTGAAGTGGCTGATTACCGGCGGCACCTGTGGGCCACGCGCAAAAATCTCTGGGTGGACCGCATGGCCAGTGCCTGGCTGATTCGCCGCTTTATTGACCGTGATGCCCGTTTCCTGTGGCTGGAAAATCCAGTGGATTGCCCGCCGGAGGCTTCGGGATTTGATTTTGATGGTGCCGAATTTACCCATATCGGTAATCGGGTGACGTTCGAGGTCCTGCTGGCAAGCTTCGCACTGGAAAAGGAACCTGCACTGGAGAAGCTGGCAGCACTGGTACATAACCTGGATGTGGGCGGTCTGCCAGTGGCGGAAGCAGCCGGGATCGAAATGCTGCTGGGCGGGGTCCGGCAACGCTGCCCGGATGACGATGCCTTGCTGGCAGAGGCATCGAAGATTTTCGATGATTTATATGCGGTTTATGCAGAAGAGGGAAAGTAGATGCCTGACAATAATGAAAATCTGTCCCCCCCTGCGCCAGTTTCGTTCGGTGAGGCATTCAGATACTGGCTGAAGCTCGGTTTCATCAGCTTCGGCGGGCCCGCCGGGCAGATATCCATCATGCACCAGGAACTGGTGGAGAAAAAACGCTGGATATCCGAGCAGCGTTTCCTGCATGCGCTCAACTACTGCATGGTGCTGCCGGGGCCGGAAGCGCAGCAGCTTGCGATCTATATCGGCTGGCTGCTGCATCGAACCTGGGGCGGCATCGTCGCCGGGACGCTGTTCGTGCTGCCCTCGCTGTTCATCCTGGCGGGGCTGACTTATGTTTACCTGGCTTTCGGCGACGTGAAATTCGTTCAGGGCGTTTTCAACGGCATCAAGCCTGCGGTGGTGGCCATCGTGGTGTTTGCCGCCTGGCGCATCGGAGCGCGTGCCCTGAAAAACAGGCTGCTCTGGGTGATGGCCGCGCTTTCTTTTCTGGCTATTTTTGCCCTGAACATTCCTTTTCCCTACATTGTTACTGGGCGCGGGGTTGCTGGGCTTCATCGGTGGAAAAGTCATGCCGGAGAAATTCAAGGTAGGCGGCGGCCACGGTGCGAGCAATAAGCAGTACGGCCCGGCGCTGATCGACGACGATACGCCGCCGCCGGATCACGTCAGATTCAGCGCTGCCCGGCTGGCCGTGTTGCTGCTGTCCTGCCTGGTGCTGTGGGGCGCGGCGATGCTGCTGCTGAGCGAGCCGACCCTGCGCGACATGGGGGAGTTCTTCACCAAGGCCGCGCTGGTCACCTTCGGCGGCGCCTACGCGGTGTTGCCCTACGTCTATCAGGGGGGCGTCGAACATTACCACTGGCTCACCGGCACCCAGATGATCGACGGCCTGGCGCTGGGCGAAACCACGCCGGGACCGCTGATCATGGTGGTGTCCTTTGTCGGCTTCGTGGGCGCCTGGACAAAACAGATTTTCGGCCCGGATGCCCTGTTCCTGGCCGGATTCGCCGGCGCCGGCGTGGCCACTTTCTTCACCTTCCTGCCGTCATTCCTGTTCATCCTGGCAGGCGCGCCGCTGGTGGAATCCACCCATGGCGATCTCAAGTTCACCGCGCCGCTGACCGGCATTACCGCCGCCGTGGTGGGCGTGATCCTGAACCTGGCCATTTTCTTCGGCTGGCATGTGCTATGGCCCAAGGCCAGCGAGGCCGCGCCTTTCAGCGGCGGCTTCGAGTGGTTCTATGCCCTGATTTCCTTCGCCGCCTTTGTCGCGCTATGGAAATACAAGCAGGACATCATGCGCGTGATCGGGGCCTGTGCTTTGTCGGGTTTGATTTACACCTTTGCGATTTGAGCGGGCATTACACAAAGCGCGGTGAAGATCGAAAATTCCGTTGTGCATCCAGGGAACGGGAAGGGAACGGGAAGTGGACAAGCGAGGCCAGCCGCCTGATAATCCAGCTCATTAAAAGCATCAACCGGGGAAGCGCTTGATCAAGATCTTATTACTGGCAGTTGGCGTCTGGCTGATCTACACCCTGCTGAAAAATTACGGCCGGAGCGTGGAAAAGGATGAAGAGCCCGCGCCGCCATCGCAGATAGAGGAGGATATGGTGCGCTGCGTTCAGTGTGGCGTCCACTTGCCGCGCAGCGAGGCGATTCAGTCCCAGGATGAATTTTTCTGCTGCGACGAACATCGCCGGCTGCATCATTCCGGCTGAAGCAAATTCCTCCCGCCCGATGAGCGCATCTTTGCTTCGCAAGCTTGATCCGGTTTGGGCTTATCTCAGGCACCGCACGCCATCACCGGATGCCTACTGGCAGTCGCTGCACTATTTCAATCTCTACCGGCTGACTGTTTCCGGCCTGTTTGTGACGGTTTTTATTTTTCTCGGCGCCATGCCGGTTTACGGCGAGCAGCATCCGGGGATGTTTCTGATCGTCAGTATTTTGTATGTGGCTTTCAGCGCACTGATGACACTGACGATTAGTGCACGCTGGCCTGATTTTAATCCCCAGCTGACTTTCCAGACGCTGGGAGACGTGGTGTTCATTGTGCTCCTGACGCATGCCAGCGGCGGCATCAAGAGCGGCCTCGGCCTCTTGCTGGTGGTGGCGCTGGCGGCCAGCAGTTTGATCTGCAAGGGGCGACAGGCGATGTTCTATGCGGCCATGGCCAGTATCGCCGTGCTGCTGGAACAGAGCTACCAGTTGTACTGGCTCGGGGTTCAGGATGACTATTTCCAGGCGGTGCTACTCAGCATGGGTTTCTTTGCCACCGCAGGCATGGGGTATTTTCTTTCCAGGCAGGTGGTGGAAAGCGAGCGCCTGGCCGAGCAGAAAAGCATCGATCTGGAGAACCTCTCCCAGGTCAATGCGCTGGTGATCCAGGCCATGCAGCATGGCGTGATGGTGGTGGATGACCAGGGGCGGGTGCGCAGTCATAACGCCCAGAGTGAGCGGCTGCTGGGCAGTCCTTCACGCTTCAGGCACGATCTTCGTCTTTATGATTATGCCCCGGCCATAGCGGAACGCCTGGCACGCTGGCGTGGCGACCGGACGCTCAGCTTCCCGCCGCTTCGCGTGCCGGCGACTGGAAAGCAGATCAGCACCCGTTTCAGCCAGATTGAAAGCGGCAACGAGGCCGGGGCAGTCATTTTTCTTGAGGATGTCAGCCAGCAACAGGCCCAGGCGCAGCAGATCAAGCTGGCCGCACTGGGCCGTCTGACAGCCAATATCGCGCACGAAATCCGCAATCCGCTTTCGGCCATCGGTCACGCTACACAGCTTTTGCAGGAAGAGGAGCACGATAAAACCGAAGCCCGCCTGCTGCAGATTATTCGCGACAACACGCTGCGTCTGGATCGCATGGTGCAGGATGTGCTGCAGCTTAACCGGCGCGACCGGGCTCAGCGCGAAACCCTCCATCTGGATGTCTTTCTGGGCAGCTTCATCGAGCAGTTCTGCCTGGCGGAAAAAATACCGGTTGCCGCCATTTCGCTGGAAATGGAAACGCACCCCAGCATCTGCTTCGATCGTTCGCATCTGCATCAGGTGTTATGGAATCTGTGCCGCAACGCCTGGCGTCACAGCCAGCAAGCCGATGCCAGCATCCGGCTCTACGTTTCCGCTGCGCACCTGGACAATGTGGTGCAGATCGATGTCATCGATGATGGCCCCGGTGTCGACAAGGCGCTGGCTACCCAGCTGTTCGAGCCGTTCTTCACCACGTTCAGCAGCGGTACCGGGCTGGGCTTGTATATCGCCCGTGAAATATGCGAGGCTAATGATGCCAGTCTGGACTATGTCGAGGTCGCACCAGGCGGTCAGTTCAGGATCTGTATGAAAGGGAGTCCCTGTTGAAGCGTTCCAGAGCCAATGCTGCAAATTTTCTTGCCCTGATCGTGGACGATGAGGCCGATATTCTCGAATTGCTGGAACTGACCCTGCTGAAAATGGGGCTGCAGGTGGAGCGCGCATCCACGGTAAAGGATGCGCTGAAGAAGGTGCAGGAGCAGGAATTCGACCTGTGCCTCACGGACATGCGCCTGCCGGATGGGGAGGGTCTGGAGATCGTGCGTTATATCGGCGCCAACTGCCCGGATTTGCCGGTGGCTGTAATCACCGCGCACGGCAGTACTGGAGAACGCGGTGGCGGCCCTCAAGGCCGGGGCATTCGATTATCTCTCCAAGCCGGTCGCGCTTGATCAGTTGCGTGCCGTCGTCAAATCCGCGCTCAAGCTGCCTTCCGCAGCCGAGCCCTCGGCCCCGGAAGGCTACGCGCTGCTGGGGCAATCCGCTGCCATTCAGCAGGTTAGTGAACTGATCGAAAAGCTCGCGCGCAGCCAGGCGCCGGTGTATGTCACGGGCGAGTCGGGTAGCGGCAAGGAACTGGCCGCACGCCTGATCCATGAAAAAAGCGTGCGCCGCGACAAGCCTTTCGTGCCGGTGAATTGCGGGGCGATTCCGGAAAACCTGATGGAAAGCGAGTTTTTCGGCTATCGCAAAGGCGCTTTTACCGGCGCGGATCAGGACCGCGACGGTTTCTTCCAGGCAGCCAGCGGCGGCACACTGTTTCTCGATGAAGTGGCCGACCTGCCGCTGCTCATGCAGGTCAAGCTGTTGCGCGCGATTCAGGAAAAAAAGGTGCGCAAGGTCGGCGCTACCCAGGAAGACCCGGTGGACGTGCGCATCATCAGTGCCACGCACCAGAAGCTGGCGGATTGCGTGGCGAGCGGGAATTTTCGCCAGGACCTGTACTACCGTCTCAATGTGATCGAACTCAAGATGCCGGCGCTGCGTGAAATGAGCGATGACGTGCCGCTGATAGCCACGAGCATCCTGGCCCGGCTCTCGCGTCACGCCGGGGGCGCGGTGCCCGAACTGGCGCCGGATGCGGTCGAGGCGCTGCAGCATTACGATTTTCCCGGCAACGTGCGCGAACTGGAGAATATCCTTGAACGCGCGCTGGCCTTGTGCGGTGGTGCCAGTATTCACAAGGACGATCTCTATCTGACCGATCCGGTTGAAGACGATGATCCTGCCAGCCACGAACCGGGCGCAAAATGGCCACTGCCGGATTATCTCGACCGGGTGGAAAAGGAAGCGCTGCAGGAGGCGCTGGAAAAGACCCGCTACAACAAGACAGCGGCTGCCCGGCTACTGGGGATTACCTTCCGTGCCCTGAGGTATCGTCTGGCGCGGCTGGGGATAGACTAAGGCGCGTTAGCGCTGCTCAGTTTCAGAAGCTGTAGGTCAGCGTGCTCCACCACTGGCGATCCATGACCGGATAATCGTTCGGATAGGTATCGGCAGGCGCGGCAATTCGCACGTCGCGGTCAAACAGATTCTTGATGCCGGCGCGCAGCGTTAGCCCCTTGTTTCCAGCCACATTGAATAGCCGTGCGCTAAGGTCCGCGACCTGATGTCCGCCCAGTGACGATCGAGAGTCTGCCGATTCACGGGCCTTGTCTCCGCTGTGTCTGAGCTGTATGGCCAGGGTCAGATCCTGGCTGGCAGCGTATTCCAGTCCGGCATTGGCTAACCAGTGGGTCGAGCCGGGGATGCTTTTGTCCGTAGCATGCTCCAGCGTGTCCAGATAAGTCAGGTTGCCCGTAAATTTCAGCTTTGCTGACAGCCACTGCTCCCATTCCAGTTCCACGCCCTGGGTATGTGCCTGGCTATGATTGTAATAACCGCGTACCCAGTCCCACACGATCATGTCTTTCAGCTCGGAATGAAATAGGGTAATGCCGCCATTTCCTTTCTGTCCCCTGAAGAGATAGCCCAGTTCCCTGGTGGCCACGGTTTCCGGGCGGAGATGATTATCATAAGGCGCATAGCTGCCATAGTAGGTTTCGTAAAAAGTGGGGGCGCGGAAGGCTTCTGCGTACTGTGCCTTGATCGTATGTCCGGGAGAAAGCTGCCAGACAGCAGCCAGGCGCGGGGTGGTGCTGTTGCCCAGGTCACTGTAACGGTCATGGCGCACGCCTGCGGTCAGCGTGAGTGCCCCGCTCGGCCGGAACTCGTCCTGCAGGGTAAGACTGCTGACAATCCGCTTCATGCCAGTGTCGATCCAGTTTTGCGCATGGCCGCCAAAATTGGTATCCCAGCTGGCGCTGGCTATTTCGACATGGTTGAATGACCAGCCCAGAAGTACGGTGTTGCGCCCCTGTTCCCAAGCGAGATCGGCACCCGCTGTGTAGCGCCTTTCAAGGTAGTCGCGGCTCAGCCAGAGCGGCTCACTGCTTGGCGGCGCCCAGTAGAGCAGGCCCGGATAAACATAGAGGTGGTCGCGATTGTGGCTGAAATCCTGCCAGCCAAGCTTGAATTCTGCCTGCAGCGCGGGAGAGAGTTCCAGGCCCTGTCGCAGTTCGAGCGCGCGGTGTCGCTGCCGGGTGACAATCCGCTTTTCGTCAGGAGGCAGGATGTAGTTGATGCCATAATGATCGCCTGCGCCATCCTCCAGCCACTGGGCAGAGAGCGAGAACTTGTCGAGACTCAGGTTGATCAGGGCTGATCTGGATTCCATCTTGTTATTGGCCGGACCGGGGGCGTATGAATAAACGCCGTCTCCCGTGGCATAGAGACTGTCATGGCCTGTCCTGGCAGAACTGCCATCCGCATTCCAGCCCGCCAGATTGAGATTGAAACCAAGGCCGGTTTCCTCATTGACGAATGACATGACACCACCACCGGCTAAGGCACGGTTGCTTCCAATGCCTGCGAACAGGCGTTGCCCCTGTTTGCGGGTGATGACGTTGACCACCCCCATGTAGGCGGATTCGCCGTAAATGGCCGAACCCGGGCCGCGGATCACTTCGATGCGCTCCACCTGCTCCATGGGCAGATTGAACACCGGGTTGGCCAGGCTCATCAGTTCCGAGTTGAGCGCCACATCATTGAGCAGAATCTTGATGTTCCCTGATGAATAGGTTGCGCCTACGCCACGTACCAGTACATGTCGTGTGCCGGTCTCGTCGATGGACAGATCGAAGCCCGGAACCATTGCCAGGGCTTCCCACACCGTGCGCGCACCCTGGGTCGTGAGATTCTCGCCGTGCAGAATGTTGATGGTGCCCGGCGCATAATCGACGTGCAGCCGGGTGCGCGTCGCGATACTGGTCTGCTCGCCCAGGTCGTCGAGCAGATAGGCCGAGGTGATTTCTTCAGCTGTCGCGTGTGGCTGACACCCAGTGCAAGGGCGAGATATAGAGCTGTTTTCATGTTCATTGGTGAGCATTTTAGCTGGAATCGGGTTAATGGCGTGGAAGATAAACGCTATAACACGGCTTTCGCATCCCAGATTTTTTCTGCATATTCGGCGATGCTGCGGTCGCTGGAGAATTTCCCCATCCCCGCCACGTTGAGAATGGCCTGCCGCGTCCATTGCTGCGGGGTGCGATAGAGGGCGTCCACTTTTTCCTGTGCGGCAACGTAGGCGGCATAGTCTGCCAGCAGCAGGTAATGATCTCCGCCACGGGTGAGGTTGTGAATGATGGGCTGGAAGCGGTCGGCCTGCTCGGGCGAGAAGTAGCCGGAAGCGATCATGTCCAGCGCCAGCTTGAGTTCGGCGTTGGCATGGTAGTAATCCCAGGGGTTGTAACCGGCATTTTTCAGCGCGGCGACTTCATCGGTGTTGAGGCCGAAGATGAAAATATTGTTTTTACCCACTTCTTCCATGATTTCGATATTGGCGCCATCGAGGGTGCCGATGGTGAGCGCGCCGTTGATGGCAAGTTTCATATTGCCGGTGCCGGAGGCTTCGGTGCCGGCGGTGGAAATCTGCTGCGACAGGTCGGCGGCGGGAATGATGCCGCTGGCGGTGGAGACATCGTAGTTGGGGATGAAGGCCAGTTTCAGCAGGCCGCGTACAGCGGGGTCGTTGTTGACAATGTCGGCCACGCTGTTGATGAGCTTGATGATGAGTTTGGCCGTGGCATAGCCGGGAGCCGCCTTGCCGGCAATGATGACGGTGCGCGGCACGGCGTCCAGTGCCGGGTTGGAACGGATGCGGTTGTAGAGGGTGACGACATGCAGCACATTCAGAAGCTGGCGCTTGTATTCGTGGATGCGCTTGACCTGGATGTCGAACATGGAATCGGGGCTGATTTCAATCGCCAGGCAGTCCTTGATCCGTGCCGCCAGCAGCTCCTTGTTGGCGCGCTTGACTGCGCGGAAATCATCCTGAAAGCGCGGGTCGTCGGCGAGTTTTTCCAGCTTGCCGAGCTGTGCACAGATCGGTGATCCAGTCTTTGCCGATATGACGGGTAATCAGGCTGGCCAGCCCCGGGTTGGCCTGGTTCAGCCACAGGCGCGGGGTGATGCCGTTGGTGATGTTGGTGAGTTTGCCAGGATAGTAGCGGTCGAAATCGGAAAAAATGGTGGTTTTCATCAGCTCGGAATGCAGCTGCGCCACGCCATTGACGTGATGGCTGCCGACAATGGCCAGATGTGCCATGCGCACGCGCCGGCCATGGGTCTCGTCGACAATGGACATGCGCTTGAGTAGTTCGCCGTCGCCGGGGAAATGGTGCATGACATCCTGCAGGAAGCGATGGTTGATTTCGTAAATAATCTGCAGATGGCGCGGCAGAACCGACTCGAACAGGGCTACCGGCCAGGTTTCCAGCGCTTCCGGCATGAGCGTGTGGTTGGTGTAGGCGAAGGTGCGGGTCGTAATATTCCAGGCGCGATCCCATTCCATGTGGTGAACGTCAACCAGCAGCCGCATCAGTTCAGGGATGGCGATCGAGGGATGGGTGTCGTTGAGCTGAACTGCGACCTTGTCCGGCAGCTGGTCGAAGGACTCATGGTGTTTGGTGAAGCGGTAGAGGATGTCCTGCAGCGAGGCACAGACGAAGAAATACTGCTGCTTCAGGCGCAACTCGCGCCCCATGGCGGTGGTGTCGTCGGGGTAGAGCACCTTGGAAAGGTTTTCCGACTCATTCTTGTCTTCCACCGCCTTGATGTAATTGCCTTCGTTGAAATACCTGAGGTCGAAGTCGCGCGAGGCCTTGGCTGACCACAGGCGCATGTTGTTGACGGTTTTTGCGCCGAATCCCGGGACCGGCGTGTCATAGGCCATGGCCATGACATCGTCGGTATCGATCCAGTGGTGGCGCATCTGCCCCCGCTCATCGTTGTATGCAACGACCCGGCCGTGAAATTTGACCGGATAGAGGACTTCCGGACGCGGGAACTCCCATGGATTGCCATAGCGCAGCCAGTTGTCCGGGTGCTCCACTTGCCAGCCATTCTCGATTTTCTGGTTGAACATGCCGTATTCGTAGCGGATGCCCATGCCGTAGCCGGGCAGGCCGATGGTCGCCATGGAATCCAGAAAACACGCAGCCAGCCGGCCCAGCCCGCCGTTGCCCAGCGCCGCGTCGAATTCCAGCTCAGTCACCTTGTCCAGCTGGATGTTTGCATCGATGCAGGCCTGGCGGACTTCGTCGAGAAAGCCGATATTGAGTACGCTATTGATCAGGCTGCGCCCGATGAGGAACTCCATCGACAGGTAATACACGCGCTTGGCATCGTGGTTGTAGTAGCGCCGCATGGTTTCCATCCAGCGCTCGATCAGGCGGTCGCGCACCACGTTGGCGAGAGTGAAAAACCAGTCGCGATCGGTGGCGGTGATCGGGTCTTTGCCGATGGAAAAGATGAGGTGGTTGGTGAGAGACTGCTTGACCGAATTCAGGCTGAGATTCAGCGGGGCGTGTTCGTCTTGTGGCAGGGGCTTGGGGGTCACAGCGCATCTCCGTGGGGAACGATGCGCCAGCATAGCGGTTTGGAAAATCCGGGTAAAGCGGAGAGGCGATTCCTGCCGGTAATTAAAGCTTTCAGGGCGAAATGAGCGCTTGCTGCGCCTGAGCGATATCCCGTAAAGTGACTGGCTATGCTGTGCTTCAATTCCCTGGGCGACTCCGATTTTTACCACGAACTGGCGGCGACTGCCGGTCCAGTATTGGTGATGTTCGGCGCCCCCACCTGCGGCACCTGCCGCAAGGTGGAAAAGCTCCTGCCCATTGCAGTGGCGGGTCTGGTAAGCGGGCTGTACAAGGTGGATGTGCAGCAGAGCATGGGACTGGCGCGGGCTTACGAGGTATTTCATCTGCCTGCGCTGTTCCTGTTTGTGGATGGGCGCTACCATGCGCCGCTCGAAAGTGAAGTGACAGCGGTTAAAATGCAGCAGGCGCTGGAGCAGGCCCTTGCCGCCCCGCCGCAGGATGAACCATGAAAGGGTGTGTGCAGTGGAAATAGATCAGTCAGGCTTCTTGAAAGGGGTGCGCTTCATCCCTTCTCCCAACTTCGATGAACGGCCTCCGGAAGAGCCGGTCAGTCTGCTGGTGATTCACAATATTAGCCTGCCGCCGCGCGAATATGGCGGAGACGGCGTGATCGAGTTCTTCACCAACCGCCTCGACCCGAATGCGCACGACTATTATCGCGCGATTGCGGACCTGAAGGTGTCCAGCCATTTCTTCATCCGCCGCGACGGCGAAATCATCCAGTTCGTGAACTGCAACCTGCGTGCCTGGCATGCGGGGATATCGAGATGGAAGGGGCGCGAGCGCTGCAATGACTTTTCCATCGGCATCGAACTGGAAGGCAGCGATTTCGATGCTTATGCCGACGTGCAATATGAAAAACTGGCGGAACTGACGCAGGCGCTGAAGAACGCCTACCCCATCGGGGATATCACCGGCCACCACAACATCGCACCGGATCGCAAAACCGATCCGGGACCATTGTTCGAATGGAAGCGATATCTGGCATCAGTCGGACAGCCGGTGGATGCCGGTTAACTCGCTGGTGCCGGACTGAGACTCCTCCCGCCTCCCAACCCCTCCCAGCCTCCCCTTGTCAGGGGAGGAGTGCTTTGGGGAGGAGTCAGTTCTCCTCCTGAAGGGGGTCAAGCAGGCAGTCCGCATAGCGGATGCTCGCACAAGGGGGCGTTAGAGAGGGTTTAGCTCTACGCCAGTAAAAGCGGAAAGCTGTTTTTTCTGCTGCATGGTAATAAGTCAGTCAAACACCACCGTCTTGTTGGCATACACCAGCACCCGGTTTTCAGTATGCCAGCGCACGGCGCGCGAAAGCACGATCTTCTCCAGGTCTGCGCCTTTCTGAATCAGATCTTCCAGTGCATCGCGATGCGAGATGCGCGCCACGTCCTGCTCGATGATCGGGCCGTCGTCCAGCACTTCGGTCACGTAATGGCTGGTTGCCCCGATCAGCTTCACGCCCCGTTCGAAGGCCCGGTGATAGGGCTTTGCGCCGTGGAAGGCGGGCAGGAAAGAATGGTGGATATTGATGATGCGGTTGGGGTAATGACGGATGAAATCGGGCGAGAGCACCTGCATGTAGCGTGCCAGCACCACCAGTTCCACGTGGTGGTGGCGCAGCAGTGCGAGCTGGGTTTTCTCGGCCTCCGCCTTGGCATCCTTGAGTACTTCGATATGCTGGAACGGGATGTGATAAGCATCCGCCAGCCATTTGTTGTCGGGATGATTGCTGAGGATGAGTGGAATGTCGCAGTGCAGTTCGCCAGCCTGGTGGCGGTAAAGCAGGTCTGCCAGGCAGTGATCGTAGCGCGAAACGAAAATCGCCACTTTCGGGCGGTGACTGGAAAGCGCCAGCCGCCACTGCATCTCGAACTGGGCGGCGATGGGCGCGAACAGCCGCTCAAAATCGGAGATTTCGAGATTGAATTCTTCCAGATCCCACTCCACCCGCATCAGAAACAGCTTGTTCTCGTTGTCCTGGTGCTGGTCGGCATGCAGGATGTTGGCGTTATGGCGGTAAAGAAATTCGGCGATAGTCGCCACCAGGCCTTTGCGGTCGGGACAACTGATGAGCAGGGTCGCGGTGTTTTTCATGGAAGCAGATGAAGATTGGATCGAGGCCCAATTATAAGGGCATAGCGGGCGAACCAGACGACGTTCCTGATAGAACTTTCATTCTGGTCCGGCCACACCCTTAGCGAACCACCGAAGCTTGACTGTCAGTAACCCTTGTAAAACAGAGTGCCGCTGCATTTTGGACAAGGTGGGACATGCCCTGTTTTCTTGAGGTGCACTTTCTGTCCGCAAGCCTGGCAGGTCAGTGTGCCGGCGGTTGTCATTTCGCCAGTCTTGTAAGTCAGCGCTTCTTTGGTTTTATCACCCATGGAACGTAAGGCATCGCCGGCCAGTTGCAGTACGGTCGAGAGGGATGCGAGCGCGCCTGCCCCCAGGCGGGCAGGATTGAAGCGCTCTTTGGCTTCTTCGCCCAGTTGCTGGGCATGGGATATGGTCTGGTCCAGGTCGCGGGCAAGGTGTTGTTTCAATATTTCCCCCTGTTCAGCGCTGAACTCACCCAGTGCGGTCATCTGCTCGTTGGCTTTTTCCAGTGCCACCGACATTGATTCGCGCCCACGCTCTTTCCCCGCCTCATAAAGCTCGTGGAATTTACTGGCCAGCATGTCGTATTGCCGTGCCAGTTTGTCCTTGTCCTGATCATTGTTGTCCATGGTCATTCCTCTTTAAAAGTGGCATATCAGGCGATACAGCAACGCCGGAAATTCTGTGGCAAAACCCGTCCATGCAGATGTTGGGCTTGCAGACAAAGATTAGCCCACCGGGCTTTGATTTACAACCGCATTCAGGGTGGCTGTCAATAGCTCAGACGATGACGAGTGGATGCAAAAATAAAGTTGCATTTTGTCAACTCGCTAACTAGAATTAGTGAAATCATGCACAGCCAAACACAACATGTTGTGTATATCTCTCAGGATATGTTGTGGATAAGAGCTGGATAAACTGTTCCTAAAGCGAACAAAAACAAGGAGGATTCAACCCTATGCAACTGGCTACCGATACTGTCTCCAATCCCGCTTTCCCTGGCTCGAATTTTGGCGCTCAATCTGCCGCACCTGCCGCGGAAGCCTCCTACGCCGATTACAAGATCATCCGCCGCAACGGCAGCGTGGTTCCCTTCGAGCCGGCCAAGATCGCTATCGCCATGACCAAGGCTTTCATCGCCGTCCATGGCGGTCAGGCCGCGGCCTCGGCGCGGATTCGCGAGCAGGTGGAAGCGCTGACTGCGGCGGTGGTGAATGCGCTGATGCGTCGCCAGCCGCATGGCGGCACCTTCCATATCGAAGATATCCAGGATCAGGTGGAACTCTCCCTGATGCGCTCCGGCGAGCACGACGTGGCGCGTGCCTATGTGCTGTACCGCGAGAAACGCTCCCAGGAACGCGCCCAGGCCAAGGCAAAAGCACCGGCAAGTGCTGAAGCGATGCTGCATGCGATTGAAAATGGCGTGCGTGTGCCGCTTGACGAGGCGAAGCTGGCTACGCTGGTAGAAGCCGCCTGCACCGGCCTGGGTGAGCAGGTGAGCGCCAAGGCCATCATCGAACCAACGCTGCGCGATCTGTACGACGGCGTGCCGATGGATGAAGTGCGCAAGTCGGTGATTCTTTCCGCGCGTTCCCTGATCGAAAAAGATCCGGCCTATTCCTTCGTCACCGCACGCCTGTTGCTGAATACCGTGCGCCATGAAGTGCTGGGCGAGGAGGTGGCGCAGGCTGACATGGCGACCCGTTACCCTGAATATTTTGCCGATTTCATCAGGAAGGGCATCGCCGCTGAACTGCTGGACGAGAAGCTGGCGCATTTCGATCTGGTGCGCCTGGGCGCCGCGCTCAAGGTCGAGCGCGACGAGCAGTTCGGTTATCTCGGTCTGCAAACCCTCTACGACCGCTATTTCCTGCATATCGAGGAACGCCGCATCGAGCTGCCACAAGCCTTCTTCATGCGTGTGGCGATGGGCCTGTCCCTCAACGAGATTGACCGCGAAGCGCGTGCCATCGAGTTCTACAACGTACTTTCGAGCTTCGATTTCATGAGCTCGACGCCCACACTGTTCAATTCCGGCACGCGCCACAGCCAGCTTTCCTCCTGCTACCTGACCACCGTTTCTGACGACCTCGACGGCATCTATCAGGCGATCAAGGAAAACGCCATGCTGCAGAAGTTTGCCGGCGGCCTGGGCAACGACTGGACCAATGTGCGCGCCCTCGGCGCCCGCATCAAGGGCACCAACGGCAAATCGCAGGGTGTCATCCCCTTCCTCAAGGTGGTCAACGACACCGCCGTGGCGGTGAACCAGGGCGGCAAGCGCAAGGGCGCGGTCTGTGCCTACCTGGAAACCTGGCACCTGGACATGGAAGAGTTCCTCGAGCTGCGCAAGAATACCGGCGACGACCGCCGCCGCACGCACGACATGAACACCTCCAACTGGATCCCCGACCTGTTCATGAAGCGCGTGATGGAAAACAAGGACTGGACGCTGTTCTCGCCCAACGACGTGCCCGACCTGCACGACCGCTTCGGCATGGATTTCGAGACTGCCTACTGCGCCTATGAAGACAAAACCGCGCGTGGCGAGATCAAGCTGTTCAAGAAGATTCCTGCTGTGCAGCTGTGGCGCAAGATGCTCTCCATGCTGTTCGAAACCGGTCATCCCTGGATCACTTTCAAGGACCCGTGCAACGTACGTTCTCCGCAGCAGCACGTGGGCGTGGTGCACAGTTCCAACCTGTGCACCGAGATCACCCTCAACACCAACGATCACGAGATCGCGGTGTGCAACCTGGGCTCGGTCAATCTGGTGAATCATCTTAAAGACGGCCAACTGGATCACGACAAGCTCAAGCGCACCATCGCCACCGCCATGCGCATGCTCGACAACGTGGTCGACGTCAACTTCTACGCCGTGGGCAAGGCGCGCAATTCCAACCTCAAGCACCGTCCGGTGGGCATGGGCATCATGGGCTTTCAGGATTGCCTGCTCAACCTGCGTATCCCCTACAGCTCCGAGACTGCGGTGGAATTCGCCGACCGCTCCATGGAAGCCGTGGCCTATTACGCCTACTGGGCTTCCAGCGAACTGGCACAGGAGCGCGGCCGCTACAGCAGCTTTACCGGCAGCCTGTGGGACAAGGGCATCCTGCCGCATGACAGCAACAAGCTGCTGGGCGAGCAGCGCGGCGGCTACCTGGAAGTGGACCAGTCCGCCACTCTGGACTGGGACAAGCTGCGCACCCGCATCAAGAAGCATGGCATGCGCAACTCCAACTGCCTGGCGATCGCACCGACCGCCACCATCGCCAACATCGTCGGCGTGTCGGCCTCGATCGAGCCGACCTACCAGAACATCTACGTGAAATCCAACCTCTCGGGCGAATTCACCGTGGCCAACCAGTACCTGGTGCGCGACCTGAAGCAGCTGGGCATGTGGGATGAAGTGATGATCGGCGACCTGAAATATTTCGACGGTTCGCTGTCCAAGATTGACCGGGTGCCGGCAGAACTGCGCCAGCTCTACGCCACTGCTTTCGAGGTGGAGCCGAAATGGCTGGTGGAAGCCGCATCGCGCCGCCAGAAGTGGATCGACCAGGCGCAGAGCCTGAATATCTACATGGCCGGCGCATCCGGCAAGACGCTCGACGAAACCTACAAACTGGCTTGGCTGCGCGGCCTCAAGACCACCTATTACCTGCGTACCCTGGGTGCCACCAGCGCCGAGAAATCTACCGGCAAGGGCGGCGAGCTCAATGCCGTCCCGGTCAGCGGTGGCATGAGCGCCGCCAGCCTGCCCGAGCCTGAAATCGTCGGCAAGGCTTGCACCATGCGCCCCGGCGATGAAGGTTTCGAAGAATGCGAAGCCTGCCAGTAATTTCGGATAGGTCGGGATGATTCCCGACCTACAGTCTGATGCCAATATAACAATGTGGAGACAAGAACCTTGCTGAATTTTGAAGAAGACCACACCCCGGACCTGTTTGCTCAAGCGCCGCACTTTGGCGACGCACCGCCTGCTCCCTCGGCTCAGGAAGTGCATTCCAGCGCCCTGACCGGCATCAACAATCTGCGCCGCGTGCGTGCCGAGGACAAGCGCATCATCAACGGTACGGCGGACGTCAACCAGCTGGTGCCGTTCAAGTACAAATGGGCGTGGGAAAAGTACCTTGCCGGCTGCGCCAACCACTGGATGCCGCAGGAAGTGAACATGAGCCGCGACATCGCGACCTGGAAAGACCCTAATGGCCTGACCGAGGACGAGCGCCTGATCGTCAAGCGCAACCTGGGTTTCTTCGTCACTGCCGACTCTCTGGCTGCCAACAACATCGTGCTCGGCACCTATCGTCACATCACCGCGCCGGAATGCCGCCAGTACCTGCTGCGTCAAGCCTTCGAGGAAGCCATCCACACCCACGCCTACCAGTACATCGTGGAAAGCCTGGGCCTGGACGAAGGCGAGATCTTCAACATGTATCACGAGATCCCGTCCATCCGCGACAAGGACGAATTCCTGATCCCCTTCATCGATACCCTGACCAATCCGGAATTCAGGACCGGCACGCCGGAGAATGACCAGAAGCTGCTCAAGTCCCTGATCGTCTTCGCCTGCATCATGGAAGGTATTTTCTTTTACGTGGGCTTCGTGCAGATCCTCGCCCTGGGCCGCCAGAACAAGATGACCGGCGCCGCCGAGCAGTACCAGTACATCCTGCGCGACGAATCCATGCACCTCAATTTCGGCGTCGACCTGATCAATACCATCAAGCTGGAAAATCCCGGCCTGTGGACTGCCGAGTTCCGCAACGAAATCACCGGCCTGATCCGGAAGGGCGTGGAACTGGAATACCGCTACGCCGAGGACACCATGCCGCGCGGCGTGCTGGGCCTGAATGCCGCCCAATTCAAGGAATACCTGCGCTTTATCGCCAACCGCCGCTGCCAGCAGATCGGCCTGGACGAGCAGTATGCCGGCGCGACCAACCCGTTCCCGTGGATGAGCGAGATGATCGACCTGAAGAAAGAAAAGAATTTCTTCGAAACGCGTGTGACCGAGTATCAGACCGGGGGGGCTTTGAGCTGGGACTGAATGTTGCAGAAATGTTTCACCGGCGGGCGGTTTTTGGGTAGTATTGCAGCTATTTAATCAGCCCCGCCTCACGCTGTAACTATATGATTATTGTGATTTATGCGTTTGGCAACGGGTGTTTTTCTGGCGTTTCCTTCAACTAATCAAGGAGCTGGGGATGGACGTAATGACAATGTCCCGGGAGCAGTGGGAAAAGATTTTCGATCGCTGGTACCGGCATGTTTTCAACTTGGGCGTGTACGATGCGGGAGGGCCCTCCGTTGAGGTGATCGAGCATTGTTTTGGGCTCGGTGTTTCCCCTGCTGAGGCAGTACACTGGTTGAAGCGGCAGGAGCTGGAGAAATGCTGTGAAGGATAGGTAATAAGGCGCAGGAAACTGCGCTTTTTTATTTCTATTGATACGGCCAATTGATGTTTGAACCTGTAGGTCGGACTTCAGTCCGATTTTTCGGGCTTTTGTCCTCGGGTGCCCTGGCCGGGGGAAAGCCCGACCTACGATTAAAATAAATTCTCGCTGGCTCAATAATGTTTGCGTAGACGTTTGATGTGAACGCGTTCCGGCTTGTATGGTCTCAACGCGACGGGCGTTTTTTCCCGCAGCGCCTTGAATGATGCGGCGGCGCTTATCCCAGTCTGATCGAGGAGGAGCCTCATGAATGCGCTTACACCCGATAAAGTGAGTCTTTCCAGTCTGCCCCGCTGGTTGCGTGCGGGATGGCAGGTTTTTTTACAGGTAAAAGGTTTGAGTGCGGCTTATGCCGGCATTTTCGCTGTGCTCGGTTTCATGCAGTTCTTTGCCGTGGTGGTGGCCGGGTTGACGCCGCTGGTGGTGGCACTGGCGGGCGGGTTCATGCTGCTCGGTCCGGCTTTGCTGTGCGGGTTCTTTAATGTGTCTGATCATCTGGAGCGGAAAGAACAAGTGAGCCTGGGCCTCTTTTTTTCCGGGTTCCGGCAAGCACCGCCAGCCCTGTGGGTCGTGGCGCTTATCGAGATGTTTCTGTTCCTGATCTGGCTGACGGATGCGGGGGTGGTTTACGGCCTGTATTTTGGTATGACGCGCGAAATGGGTCTGCCGGAGTTTCTTACCGGGCTGGCCGGGGAGGGTGATACCTGGCCTTATCTTTTCTTCAGCGGATTGATGGGAACGCTGCTGGCATTCATTATCTATACCACTTCTGCTTTTGCCGTGCCGCTGCTGTTTTACCGGCGTGCAAACCTGGCGGGTGCGGTAAGCGCGAGTGTGCGGGCTATATTTTCCAGTTTTCCGGCAATGCTGGTATGGGCTGCGGTCCTGTCGCTAGCCATGTTTGCGGCAATGCTGCTTCTGCTGCCTTTGTTTCCGGTGGTGTTTCCGGTGCTGGCCTTTGCCAGCAGGCAGGCCTATCGCGAGATTTTCCCATAGTCTTAAAAAAGCTGAACCGCAAAGACGCGAAGGCGCAGAGGGAAAACAATGCGTTTCAAGATCAGCCTGCTCACCCGATGGGGGAATGTCCGATCGCTTTCATGGCCTTGATGGCTTTGCGTCTTCGCGTCTTTGCGGTTAGTGAACTACGATTTTATGATTGATCAATCCGGCATCCCCGGCTCGCCACCTTTGTCCGTCATCAGGAAGTACATTCCCACGCCGGCCAGGATCATCCACAGGACCATGGCCCATACCCCCAGGCTTTCCGACAAGGGACCCATGAAAAACAGGGAGGTGAGGGCCAGTGCCAGCAGGCCGTTGCCGATCCAGAAGCGGGGGCCATGTTTGACTTCGTTCATATGTAAAAACCTTGTGTAGTGAGAAGATTGAAGAGTGCAAATTGTTTCAGTAAACGAAGCGGCCCCTGAGTTCTTCCAGATTCAGTTCGTTGCAGGATGTGTTCCAGCCGTTCCTGCGCATTTTTTCTCGGCTCGCCGGTAAAGCGGGCAATGATCAGTTCGTTCTTCATCGAATGTTCCCAGCCGACCAGTTCAGTCACTGTGAGCTGGTAGCCGTGCGATTCAAGCAGCAGGCAGCGCAGTACATTGGTGATCACGCTGCCGAATTCGCGGGTGTGGATGGGGTGGCGCCAGATTTCCGAGAGCGGCGTTCGGGAGAATGACTGGTTCTTGTTCTTGCGCAGCACAGCGGCGACCTCGGCCTGGCAGCAGGGCGCCAGTACGATGAATCTGGCCTGCTTGTTGAGGGCGAATTTGATCGCATCATCGGTCGCGGTGTTGCAGGCGTGCAGCGCAGTGACGACATCGACTTTTTCCGGCAATGCCGGGGAATGTATGGATTCTTCCACCGACAGGTTGAGGAAGGTCATGCGCCCGAAGTCCAGCCTTTCCGCCAGCTCGCGCGACTTGGTAACCAGTTTTTCGCGGGTTTCGATGCCATAGATATGACCGGCCTGCCTGGCCTTGAAAAACAGGTCGTAAATGATGAAGCCGAGGTAGGATTTGCCCGCGCCGTGGTCGGCCAGCGTCAGGTTATCCTGTCGCGCCAGAACTTCGTTTAGCAAGGGCTCGATAAAATTGAACAGGTGATAGACCTGCTTCAGCTTGCGCCGGCTGTCCTGATTGAGCTTGCCATCGCGCGTCAGGATATGCAGCTCTTTTAAGAGTTCAACGGACTGCTCGGGCTTGATTTCTGGAATGGTGAAGTTCACTGCGTGATCCTGAAAGGCTGATGGCTGGCATTTTAACACTCTTGCCGGAGTGCTAAGATGCACGTGCTCAATCAGCCCACCACAAAGGACCCCATGCAAGATCATGAATTTATCCTGACCCGCGAATTTGTCGAACTCGACAATCTGCTCAAACTGACCGGTGTCTGCGACAGCGGTGGCATGGGCAAGCAGATGGTCGCCGCCGGGGAAATTTCGGTGGACGGCAAGGTGGAGTTGCGCAAGACCTGCAAGATACGCGCGGGCCAGGTGGTCACGCTGGGGGATGTGCGCATCCGCGTGCTTGGTGTGGCCTAATTCCTGTTTTAAGTTCATTAACCGCAAAGACGCGAAGACGCAAAGGAATGAGAGACATGAAAGCAGCCTGGTATTCACCCCAGTGGGGCGCCGGTAAATTTTGATGACGTGTTATTTTTACTTTGCGCTTTCGCGTCTTTGCGGTTTATTTCTTTTTTGCAGTTTAAGTCATGCCGGTTAGACTTTTCTCCCTGAATGGTGTGCCCGATGACGAGGCGGAAGAAATTCGCGCCTTGTTGAAAGCGCATGGCGTGGAATTCCATGAAACCTCGGCGGGGAACTGGGGCATCAATTCAGCGGCTATCTGGCTGCAGGACGGTTCCCGGCGGGAGGAAGCAAAGGCGCTGATCGCAGACTATCAGATCGAGCGTCAGGCGCGGGCACAGGCGGAATACCAGCAACTGTGCCGGGAAGGAAAACAGCGCACGCTGGCAGATGTGATCCAGGAACATCCGCTGCGCTTTTTTGCCTACATAATGGTGATCGCCATTATTCTCTACTTTTCCATCAAGCCCTTTCTGGATATCGGAAAATAAACCATGCCCCCTGCCGATGCTGAAAAATCCCTGATGAATTTCCTGCCGGGCCGGCGGCAATTGTTGCGCGACATGCTGTTGCTGGTCGGGCTGGCCTGTCTGCTGGGGCCGCTGGCCGGGCCGCTGGTGGTTTCCTGGATCAACCCCACCCAGGCGTGGGGCGTGGGGGAGATGGGTGATTATTCACCGGGGAGCGTGCTGTTGTGGGGGCTGACATTCCTGATGTTCGAGGCTTTTTTCTATGTCGGCTGGCTCATGTCGCGGGCACGCCGGGGCTGGCATGAACGCACTGCCGACGACTGGTGGAACCGGCAGCAGTAGTCCGTAATGTGCTGCCCGGATAAGCCCTAATCCAGCAGCGCCAGCCTCGCCATTTCCATCGCGCCATCCTTTGTTAAGTGGCCTGCGACAAAGCGCGCCCTGTGGCAGAACACGCAGCCGGAGATGCCAGTAACTTTATCCAGTTCTTCTCCGTCCAGGCCTGCCCAGGCCGCTGGCAGGGATTTCCGGTTGCTGAAGTTTCCAGCCTGATCCGGAACCGTGTGTATATGCCATTTCGTCTGGGTGTCCGGGGAAACGACGTATATAAGCTGGGCGTACTTTGACGACCCCAATACAACTTCCTTCCATGGTGCGCCGCTCTCCAGCACCAGCAGGCGCCCCGATTCAGACAAAGCGCCCTGTTCCACAACGGCCCGGGCGGCTTCCAGCCCGCGGGCTTCGCGGATGGTGTTTTGCAGGATGGTTTCTGCGCAGACGACCGCCTGATCAAAGGCTGCGTCCCTGGCTTCCGCTGAACCGTCATCCTGCCAGCCGGGATTGAAGCCGCCAATAATGGCGGAAATGGACATCACGGTTGCAAGCTGCGTTTCCTTGCACAGGTTTACTCCGCAATCTATCGCGTCCACGCCTTGCACCAGCAGGCGATCCACCCTGGCTGCCGCGCTCGCCGAGCCGCAAAGTTCTGCGCCCAGTTCCCGCCAGATCAGGCCGAACGAACTGAAAGGAATGCCGTTCGCCCGCGCTTCACTGAATTCCAGCTGGTGATGGTCAAAACGGCAGGTTTCCGGATTAAAAACTCGCCCCACATCAAACACGATGTCTGCGGCGTCCAGCTGTACCTGGTCGCGGGTGCGCAGCAGGGTGATGGAAGGGTTTGCCAGCCGCAATACGGCAGCGGACAAAACCTCGTCCGCATGGAAGGAGCCGGAATGGGTGGCTGCAATCGCTCCGGGTCTCTGGAGGACGGCATGAAGATTGGATGCCTTGCTCATGGTAGGGAATATCTCGGAATCAGGTCAGGCGTTCGGCGCACAAAAAAACTGGGCGCTGCTCCTGTTTTTCAGGGAAGGAGCTAGCCGGCCTGCCCTGAAGGGGGATTCCCCTTGGGGGGTCTCTTGTGAAATTTCCTGGCTGGTCTTTTGCCCTGCGTTCCGGCGCCAGCGCCCGGTTTTTGCCTGTCGGCAGGTGCAGGGGCGGGGCGGCGATTGCCCTGATCACGTGCATCTACCCGGTTCACGGAAGCTAACGTGATTTCCAGTTCATTAAGCTCGTCCCACTCGGCATCTGTCCGCTGGCGTTCCGGGATGGCCAGAAGCTCTTGCTGGCGACGGCGTGGAGAAGTTGGTTGCTGATCGTTCATTTCAGCATTATCTCATCATCACTCAAATTTGAGCGAAAAATTGCTTGCTTGCGGGTGACATGGCATTGCCGCCCATCATCACGATGCCGTCATGGCAATTCAATACGTTTATAATTGATGCTTTCGCACGCGATTTCAGGAGTTGCTTTGTTCAAGCTTATTGGTGCCTTGTTAGGGTACTTTCTGTTCGGATTTTTCGGTGCATTTGCCGGATTTTTTCTGGGAAGCCTTGCCGATCGTTATCGCACTTATGGCGCTGGTGGCGTTAACCCGCTTAGTGCCGCGCATCGTCAGGCGGTTTTTCTTGAAACTGTTTTTCTCTTGATGGGGAAGCTTGCCAAGGCAGACGGTCATATTTCAAAAGATGAGATCGAGCATGTCGAGCAGTTTATTCAGAAGCTGGGCATGACTGCCGGGCACAGGCAGCAGGTTATTGCTCTTTTCAAGCAGGGCGCTGCTCCGGATTTTGATTTTGAGCCGCGCATAAGGCGCTTCATGGTCGTTTGCGGCCATACGCACAGCCTGAAACAGATGTTGCTGGTTTACCTGATTGTGATGGCTTTGTCTGATGGGCGCATCGATTCGGCAGAGGAGCGCCTGCTGATGGAGATTGCCCGCCATCTGGGTTATGACCAGGCAGCGTTCAGACATATGCTGGATATGATTCTGAACCAGTCGCATTTTGCCGGTGGTCAGGTCACTTCGGCCTCAGCTCTGGAGGATGCCTACAAAGCACTGGGCGTAAGCCAGGATAGCAGCGACCAGGAAGTTAAAAGGGCTTATCGCAAGCTGATGAGCCAGTATCACCCGGACAAACTGATGGGTCAGGGCGTTCCGGAAGATATGATCGCCGTGGCGACCGAGCAGGCAAAGGAAGTGCAGCTTGCCTATGACCTGATTATGAAGAGCCGGAAGGAATAGCCGGATTCAGCGGCGGCCGATGTTCTTCCTGGCGCATATTTGAGCGCTTTTCGGTTTTCACCATTTAGCCTGTAAAATAGCGACCCTCCCCCGGTTTTTTTCGGCCAGTGGGCCCGGCCCGGGGTTTTCTGAATTTCGCGCCCACACCAGCTTCAGGACTCGTCATGCTCAATATCCCCGTCAAGAATATCGTTGCCGCATCCATCTTTCTGCTGATTGGCCTGGCTGCCGCTTCCGTGGTTCCCAGCGTTGAAATTGCCGTGGTCATGGGCATCCTGCTGCTGACGGTTTTCCTGTTCTCTTTCGAGATCGTGGGTGTGGATGTGGCGGCGGTGAGCATCATGGTCCTGCTGGGCCTGATCAGCTCATTCAGCGGTGTGCTGGGTCTGGCGCAGCCTCTGGTGCCAACTTCAGAGCTGTTCCGGGGTTTTTCCAGTAATGCGGTGATGTCCATCATTGCCGTGATGATCATCGGCGCCGGACTGGACAAGACCGGGCTGATGGGCAAGGTGGCGGGCACCATCCTGAAGCTGGCCGGTCATACCGAGGCCAGGGTTATCCCCGCCATTTCAGGCTCGGTCGGCTTCATTTCCAGTTTCATGCAGAACGTGGGTGCCGCAGCCCTGTTTCTGCCGGTGGTCAGCCGCATTTCGGCCCATACCGGATTGCCCATGTCCCGGCTGCTGATGCCCATGGGCTTCTGTGCCATTCTGGGCGGCACCATCACCATGGTTGGCTCCAGCCCCCTGATCCTGCTCAACGACCTGATTCTTACTTCCAACAAGGCACTGGCGCCCGCGCAACAGATGGCCACCTGGTCACTGTTTTCGGTTACCCCCATTGGCATTGCCCTGCTGACTACCGGGATCGCCTATTTCGTGCTTGCCGGACGTTTTGTACTACCCGGCGGCAAGCACGACGACATCACCAGTGGCACCAATGCCATGCAGTATTTCCAGGATATCTACGGCCTTAATTACGACCTGTTCGAGGTTGTGGTAAAGGCAGGCAGTCCTCTGGTGGGGAAAAAGCTGGATGAGGTCGAGGCCGAGGCACGAATAAGAGTGATCGCTGCCCGTAGCGGCAAGGATCTGCGCGTCGGCCCCGGCAGTCTTGACCGCGATGTAGGTATCGAAGCCAACACCGTGCTCGGCATCCTGGCTTCGCCTGAAAATCTGCGGGCTTTTGTCACGGCCAGCGGTCTGGAACTGCGCAATAATCTGGAAACTTTTGCCGAACAGTTGGCCGCCACCAATGCCGGCATCGCAGAGGTGGTCATCCCGCCAAGTTCCGATCTGGTAGGCAAGAGCGCCCGCGACGTGTGGATGCGCAAGACCTACGGCATCGCCATGGTGGCCCTGCACCGGGGCGGAAAAACCCTGCGCAAGGGTGACGGTATTCGCAACCTGCCGCTGCAGGCCGGTGACGCCCTGATCGTGCATACCACCTGGGCGGCGCTGGCCCGCCTGGAGCGTGACAAGAACTTCGTGGTCATTACCACCGAATATCCACACGAGGAACTGCGTCCGCACAAGGTTGTCCCGGCCCTGACCTTCTTCGGCATCGCCTTGTTCATGTTGCTGTTCACCGATGTGCGTCTGTCCCTCGCCCTGATGACCGGGGCGATCGGCATGATTCTCTCCGGCGTGCTGCGCATCGAGGAGGCCTACCACGCGGTGAGCTGGAAGTCGGTGTTCCTGCTCGCCAGCCTGATCCCGCTCGGGCTGGCAGTGGAGACCAGCGGCACGGCGGCCTGGATCGCCCAGCAGACGCTGATCCTGCTCGGCGGACTGCCGATCTGGGTGCTGCAACTGGCCATCGCCGTACTCGCCACCCTGTTCACCCTGGTGATGTCGAATGTCGGCGCCACTGTGCTGCTGGTGCCCCTGGCGGTGAATATCGCCATCGGCGCCGGGGCCAATCCGGCGGTGTTCGCGCTGACCGTGGCGCTCGCCACCTCCAACTCCTTCCTCCTGCCCACCCATCAGGTCAACGCCCTGATCATGGGCCCGGCAGGTTACAAGGTGACGGATTTCCTGCGTGCCGGCGGCATCATGACGCTGCTGTTCCTTGCTGTTGTGATGGTGATGCTGAACCTGATCTATTGACAGAGCGCCGGCTTGCCGGTGCATCAGCAGGAAGCCGCGGCGGCGATTATGCCAACTTGTATTCCCATGTTGCCATGTCAATGTTATTCTTGTGCGCACCCATAAAATAAATAAATAACCGTATTGCTTTCCTTGTGCATTTCTGAAATGCGGCAAAGTGCCGGCTTGGGCTTCCGTACGCAATTCTTGCGGCGCTCTTAACCCTGTGCCTTTCCTGGCGTATTGCCTGGGGGCGGCTCAGAGGGCTTTCAGTTCATAAATTGGGGTTATAGATGAAAATTTCGCACAAGATTGCGCTGCTTGCTGCTGTACCCATGCTGGGTATGACATGGTCTGTTGGCACAGATATTTATCATTCGTTAAAAGAATGGCGAAACATGCGGGTCATGAGTGAGCAGATCACCCTGGTTGTCGATGCCGGGCCGATGGCGCATGAATTACAGCGGGAGCGCGGCGCTACGGTCGGCTTTGTCCGAAGCCAGGGCAAGCTGTTTGCTTCTGTGCTGCCGGGATGGCGGCAAAAGACGGACGCCTCGATAGAAAAAATGCACAATACCTATGCTGCCATGGCGCCTGAAACGAAAACGGCGGCTATTTCCGGCAGTATGGAAAAGGCCGATGCCGCTTTGAAAAAGCTGCCGGAGATGCGAAAAAGCGCAGATTCTCTATCGATTGGGGCACAGGCTGCTGCAGGCTATTTCACCGGCACCATAAACACCCTCCTTGAGATTATTCCCTCTGTCGTCAGTCGCGATATCTCTGATGCAGAAATGTCCCGGCTGGCCAGCGCCTATATGAACTTTCTTTCCATGAAGGAGCAGGCCGGGCAGGAGCGGGCATTAATGACGGGCGTTTTTCTTGCCGACGCTATCGAACCGGAGCAATACCGCAAATGGGTCGGCCAGATTGCAGCCCAGAATGAGTTGCAGAACGAATTTTCCCGCTGGGCGCCTGAAAATATTTCGTCTGCACTGCTATCGAAACAGGACAGCGCTGCATTCAATGAAGTCGCGAAGGTGCGTGGCCTGGGTGCGCTGAAAACATCCGCTTTCGGGGTCGATCCCGAGAAGTGGTTCGCCAGTTCAAGTGCACGAATCGATGCCCTGCATGAAATCGAAAACATGCTGGCCCAGGGACTTCTGGATCAGGCTGCCGCCAATACCGTAGCGGCGCGCAACAGCATGATTTTGTCGGCGCTGATCGGGGCTGGAATGCTGCTGTTTGTTGCTATTGTCTGGTTTGTCGTCGCGACAGGTATCACCCGCCGCCTGTCTGGTCTGGGGCAGGCCATCGGTGACATCAGCAAGAACCGTGATCTGTCCGTTCGGCTCGATGCGTCGACTGGTGATGAAATTGGTCTGCTGTCCGCGGATATCAATCGTTTTCTGGCAGAAATCGGCAGCAGCATGAAGCAGATCGGTGCCATGTCGGAAAATTCACATTCGGCGGCAGATGGGATCGCCGCTACCGCAAAAAAACTTTCCAATGCGGCCGGAAATCAGAGTGAGGCGGCGTCAGCCATGGCTGCAGCGGTTGAGGAGATGACCGTCAGTATTGCCCACATCACCGAAACCACGAAGGAAATCCGGGCTTCAGCAAAATCCGGGATGGATGTCGCAATCGAGGGAGGTGAGGTCATCCTGCGCGTGGTTTCCGATATGCATTCAATTGCAAATGCAGTTAAAACATCCTCGAATATCGTCGAGGAACTGGGCGAGCATTCGAACCAGATTTCGTCTATTGTCCAATCCATCCGGGAAATTGCGGACCAGACCAATCTGCTGGCACTGAATGCCGCCATCGAAGCGGCCAGGGCGGGCGAGCAGGGCAGGGGGTTTGCCGTGGTCGCGGATGAGGTTCGAAAACTGGCAGAGCGGACGTCTGCCAGCACTGCGGATATCGCGCGCATGATCGAGACCATTCAGGGCGGCACATCGCGAGCGGTTGAATCCATTGCGGATGGCGTATCCCGCGTGAATGAGGGTGTTCGTCTCGCTGGACAGGCGGGAGATGCCATCGGGCGTATCCGTGAGTTTGTCGATCAGACGGGAGCTTCCATCGCGGATATCGCAAGTGCAATGGAAGAGCAGAGCGTGGCGAGTAACGAAATCGCCGGCCATGTCGAACAAGTTGCCCAGATGACTGAAGAAACGCATGCAGCCGCTTCACGAATGTCGGATTCGGCCAGCGAAATGGTGGCGCTGGCGAACGGGGTTAAAACAGAAACCAGTCGTTTCAAGTCTTGAGCACTCCGGGGGGTATCACCCTCCAGCAGGCTGGGTGCCGGGCTTCTGATCCTTCTTCTCCCGCTACTGAACGCCCCTCCGGGGCGTTTTTCATGCGCCCGGAAAATGGCGGCAAACCCTTTTTGCTTCATCGCATTCCCATTTATACTGGCTGCATCCCCATTTGCACGGAATTTCTTCATGACTACCCACATTACTAACGAATGTCTGGCAATCACCGCTTCCGGCGAAGATCGGGTCGGCCTGGTCGAAAAATTGACCAGTCAGATCACCGCCAGCGCCTGCAATATCGAGCAGAGCCGTATGGGCGTGCTGGGCGGGCAGTTTGCCCTGATCATGCGCGTCACCGGCAGCAAGGAAGCGCTGACCGCACTGGAGAGGCCGGCTTGGCCCGCTGGGAGATGAGCTGGGTCTGGCTATCATCCACAAGTGGACCCGGGAGCGCGAGCGGCACGTGCCTGTCGTGCCCTATCTGGTGGAAGTGGTCGCGCTCGACAACCCCGGCATCGTGCACAATCTGGCACGCTTTTTTGCCGCCAGTGGCATCAATATCGAGGAACTGGAGACCGACAGTTATCCCGCGCCCCATACCGGCAGCCCGATGTTCGCCGTGCACATGACCGTGGGTGTGCCGGGCGGGACCTCCCTTGCCCAGCTGCGCGACGCCTTTTTCGAACATTGCGACGACCTCAATCTGGATGCCTCTCTGGAGCCGGCTCGCGCGTGAGCGAAACCCGGAAAATCGAGTCGTGCGCCTGCGACGTGCCGGCGGTCGCGGATTTTTCTGCCGTGACCGTGGTGAAGCTGGCACCCCAGCCGCCGCTCGCGGATTACCTTGTGGCGATGCGCCTTGCAGAAGCTGAAGCCCGCTCCCGCCTGGGCGAATGCATGCTGCTTTCATGGTATGACCGCGACCGCGATTTCGAATCGCCGCAGCACGCCAGCGAATGCCACCAGGGCAGCGCCGTGCCGGGCTATGTCGATTACGCCCTGTATCGCGGCGCCACGCTGATGGTGGATATCGAAGCAGGGCGCTTCGTGTTTTTCTATCTGCCGCTCGATTTCTGATTTGTCCGGCAAGACCCTATATTTCGTGCGGCACGGCGAGGCGGCTTATAACCTGCTCGACCGGGTCAACAGCCACCCCGATGTGCGCAACGACCTGACCGTGACCGGCCGCGAGCAGGCGGCTTGCTGCCGCTCGGCGCTGGCATCAGTGGCGATCGAGGTGATTTATTGTTCCGAATTTCCGCGTGCGCGCCAGACGGCGGAGATCATCAATCAGGGCGGCGGCGTACCCATTGTCGTTGACCGCCGGATCAACGAGACCGGCGCATTTGCCTTTGAAGGTTTGCCATGCAGCGCATGGCATCGTGCCCAGGTGCCAGACCGCCTGAATGCCGTGGTGCCGGGCTGTGAATCATTTGCCGAAATGAAGTCGCGCCTGCAGCGGTTTCTGGAGCGCCTGCGCGAAATCCCTCAGCAGCGCATCCTGATCGTTTCTCATGAAGAACCCATCCAGGTGCTGCTTGGGATGCTGGAGGACGTGCCGGATGCGCTTGCAAGGGCCAGGGCGATTAGCCATTGCATGCCGGTTTCTATGGATATCTAAAAAATTTTGATATGGATATGGTGCTCAAGCTGCGAAAATGTCGGGTTTGCGTAGCGGCACAATAGGCTTGAATTGCGAATGGAACGTGGGTGAGCCCCGTTTTGTGACATGAAAATTTATCTCGGGAGAAGTAATGGGTGCGGTAATAAAAGGCCATCAGGGTCTGCAGGATGCGACGGATGAACGGCTGGAACTGATTCAGCATATCAATCTCCATCTGGCTGCGCTTGGTTTGCCTGTTCCACAGGGAATCGATGCCGCTTCACCCTTGCATATTGCTGCCGACCTGCTGCGCAGTTATCAGCATCAGAAGCGGTTGCTGGCCGATTACCGCTGTCCGGCGGATCAGCGCATCCAGAATTTCCTCAATGCCTATCTGCGGAAAAACGGCGTCGAGAGTGAAGTCGCATTGCCGGGCTCCACCTTCGTGCTGGACCGTCCAAGGCTTGCGCGCGAACTCTCCCTGCCGGTCGATGGCCAGCATTTCAGCGCCGAGTTTGTCGATTCCTACCGTCTGCCTCAGGGCGTGCTGCACAATCCGCGCAACGACCGTCGCACGACCAAGGGCGTGTTCCACATCGTTGAAGGCGGTTTGCCGATTCCCGCGGACAAGAGCGCGGTGCCTGCAATTGCTTTTGCAGGCTTGCTGAAGGCTGCGCTCAATCCGCCCCGCGATACGTTGTACTTGCCTTTCACCAGCGGCCAGGCGGAACACGCGGAGAGCTGGGTGTCTCTGTTGTTGCGTCCCCTGGTGGCGCCGGAAGTGCCCGGCATCAGCCATGAAAAAACCATGGAAACGCGCTTCTTCGCACCCGGCAGCCTGGTTTCGAACCTGGATTTCGTGGAGCGCATTTTCGGCAACGGCGGCAACCCCTGCCTGCCGGAGAATGATGCCGCGCTGGATGTGCTGCACTGGAGCGGCCACACCGGCTGCGTCATCCTGGCGCCGCATCTGGTGCGACTGAAGAAGGCCGAACTGGGCCTGCCGCACTGGGATCAGGCCAGCGAACGCCAGCGTCGCGAGGGCATGTGCTGGCGCGAGGAGAATGAACTCTATAACGGCGGCCAGCCGTTCAAGATCACCTGCCGCGACATGAGCGGCGTGGTCGTGACCCTGATTGCGGATAATTATTTCGGCTACAGCAAGAAAGAAGTCAAATCCCAGATCAGCTATGCGGCCAACCTCTTCGGCGGTTGCGAGGAGGAGCATTCGGGCGGCGCGCTGGCCTTCCCGAGCTTCAATCTCGGCGAAGTATTCCGCCCCGACAGCCGGATCCGCACGGATGGTCATGACTTCGACGGCCTGGTGTCCCTGTTCGGCGAGGTCATGCATGTCAGGGACGAGGGCTACGGCGTCGACAAGCACTATCCGGATATCATCTATGTGCCGGAAGATGCCACCATGCATCTGCTCGACCAGACCATTCACTGGCCGCGCAATGGTGAAATGCAGACCATCAAGCTGCTGGCCGGGCGCACCTACATTCACCCCTGCGGCTACAAGGTCCACATGGAGAAACACCCTCATGCGCCGACCTGGCGTCTGATCGGGACCGATGCCGAAGGGACCTTCGTGCACAAGCCGTGCACGGTTTCAGGCGGCGGAAAGTCGGAGATTTCGAAATCCATCGTCGGCACGATCATTTCCGGGCCATTTTACGTGCGCGACATGCATGATGACCTGGCCCAGGTGCAGGAGATTTTTGACAGGGATTATTCGGCCCGTTTTCGCAGCGCGCAGGCTCGCGATAGCCGCCCGTTGCTGAGCGATGAGCGCACGCTGGGTTCGGTGATCAAGTTGCTGACGCCCTCCGAGAGTGCGTACACCGGCGAATACAATCAGTGGCTGGAAAGCATCCCGCAGCATATCCGCGCACTGGTGTTTGTGATCAAGCGTTTTTACCGTCCGGAATGGGGGGGCGCCTGGCGCAAGCATTTCTCGGTCGATATGGTGAACGGCTATCCGGGGCACGAGCTCAAATACAACGGACGGCGCCTGGTGGCGAGTTTTCTCCGGGTCGGCGTGGAGCCGGACGGCTCGTGGCGCATGTACAAGCTGCGCCACGATTTCATTGGTGCGGGAAAGATCCAGACGGAAGACGATATCACGGCTTCCATCACCGTGCCTGCAGCCCGGCTGGCCCACCTCAATCCGGACTATGCCAACCCCAGCGTCAAGCTGGCGGTGAACTGCGAACAGCGCCTGTTCCAGCGGCCGGATGACGCGATCCACCGCGGTCTGGACCTGCAGGCCGAGACGGACCTGGCCGGGCCGGATAACTTCATTTCCAACTTCGAACCCCTGACTACGGCGGATGCACGGGAAATGGTGGATGACGCCATCGGCCTTGAAATGTTCAGCCCGCTCATGAAGCAGCTGGTACAGGATGCCGGCAAGGCACCGGATGACCATTACTTTGTCTCGTCCGCGCATCCGCGCATCGTGGATGGCAAGCCCTCTGCCAACGTGCGCTACCTGCAGCGCCGCCCCGATCTGGTCAACCCGCGCGACCGCTATATTGCCGAGATGGGGGCCAGGCTTTACCGGCGTGTGCCGCTGAACGAAGCCGTGCATTTCCCGGTCAATGCGGTCATGCCCGGTCGGCGCAACAATCCGCCGGACCGGGCACAGGGGATACGGCCGCTTGCCGTCTACAATCCCATCCATTATCAGGAACTGCCCGAGCTGTTCATGGACTTTATCGCCAGCCTGACCGGGAAATCGCCCTCGACTACCGGTGCCGGTTCGGAGGGCGCGCTGACCAAGGGCCCATTCAACTCCCTGCGCGCGACGGCGGACCTGAACAATGCGCTGGTTTCCTACATCATCAGCGGCTACGACGGATTTTCTACCGCAGCCGGACACATCGGCCCCAACCGGCGCGTGGACCACGATATCAGTCTGCTGATCCCCGAGCTGTGGTGCCGCATGTCGGTGCGCGAGCGCGATCCGCAGCGCATGATCGAGCGCGGCTACCTTGAGCCGGTTGCAGATTTCGACTATCAGGGACGCCAGATTCTTGCCAGCCGTCTCGGCTATCGCATCACCAGCCATTTTGTGCATGGCAACTTCGGCAAGATCTTCGATAACCCGATGGCAGTCTTCGACGAGGCCATGCTCAGGCCGGAGACGCAGGACCTGGAGTCTTTTGCGGATGGCGTCGACAACATCGTCGAAGCACAGCGGCGCGTGGCGCAGAATTATCTCGACGACGGATCGGTCAATGATGCCTGCCCGCCGCTCAAGGCAATCCTCCATATCATGGCGACGGGGCGCTATGAGGGCAAGGATGTGAACCATCCGGAAATCCGCAGCATGTTCACGCGAGAAGCACTGCTGGCCAGCGACTGGTATCAGGAACGCCTGTCCATCAAGCAGCAGCGCGATGTGGCGCTATGGCTGCGGCATGAGGAGAATCTGCAGCGTTTCCTTGAGCGTCAGAATCAGCTTACGGAGGCGGAGCGCGGGCATTATGCAGGCCTTCTCGAACAGGCCCGGAAAGAGCAGGCCTATGTGTCCGGCGCGCAATATCTGAACGATCTTTCCGGCACGCTGGGCGCAGACTGGATTCACCGCAACGGGTGATTTCCAGTATCAGATGTTGACATCTGGTTCTAATTAGAACTACTATGGTTCTAATTAGAACCAGATGGAGCATTCATGCCTCATGCCCCTTTCCTGCCGGTCCTGCGCGAGCTGGCCGAGGCCTACCAGGCCTTCGAGGCTTATTCGTCAGCGCATATCCGCACCCTGGACCTGACGCCGCCGCAATTTGACATCATTGCCACGCTCGGTAACACCAGCGGCATGCCGCTCAAGGAGCTGGGCGAAAAAACCCTGATCACCAAGGGCACGCTTACCGGCGTGGTGGATCGCTTGGCTGACAAGAAACTGGTGCAGCGAATGGCCTCGCCCAGCGACGGACGCAGCCAGATCGTGCAACTGACTCCGCAGGGCGAGGCCCTGTTCGCGCGGGTTTTTCCGGAGCACCTGGACTACATGGCGCAAGCCTTTACCGAACTTTCGGCACAGGACCTGGTCTCCATAGAAACCCACCTGAGCCGCTTGCGCACTGCTTTCAAGACGGCACGCACCGGCAAGGAGCCTGCATGATTCCGGCCCGTTATACCCGCACTGCCATCGCCCTGCACTGGCTCACTGCGCTGCTGATTGTGGCGCTGTTTCCGCTCGGCGTTTATATGGCAGACCTGGCGCTTTCTCCGCTCAAGCTCAAGCTGATCAGCTATCACAAATGGCTGGGGGTGACGGTTTTTCTGCTGCTCCTGCTGCGCCTGGCCTGGCGGGCCGGTCATGTTCCGCCGCCGCTGCCCGACAGTATGCCGCCGTGGCAGCGTCATGCCGCAAATGGCCTGCATGGCCTGCTTTACCTGCTGCTGTTTGCCATCCCCCTGTCTGGCTGGCTGATGAGCTCGGCCAAGGGCTTTCAGACGGTTTACCTTGGGGTGCTGCCGCTGCCCGACCTGATCGGCAAGGACAAGGCGCTGGGCGATTTGCTGCGGGCAGTGCATGAGACGCTCAACATGACGCTGATGGTTCTGCTGCTGGCCCATGTCGGCGCAGCGCTCAAACACCACTTTATCGAGCGTGACGGCATCCTCGCCCGCATGCTGCCTTTCCTCGAACGCGGAGATTCAAAATGATGCGACTGCTTACCCTTTTGCTCCTGCTGACGGCAGGCATTGCCCAGGGCGCAGAATTCGGCGTGCTTCAAGCCGAAAAAAGCTCGATTGCATTCATCTCAAGGCAGATGAATGTGCCGGTCGAAGGCGTTTTCAAAAAATTCACGGCACAGATCGTGCTCGATCCGGCCAGACCGGAAACCGGGCATGCCCGGATCGAAATCGATCTGGCCAGTGTCGATGCCGGCAGCGCGGAGGCCAATGAGGAAGTCAAAGGCAAGAGCTGGTTCAACGTACGTGATTTCCCCATGGCCAGCTTCAGTTCGACTGCTTTCCGGGCGCTGGGCGGCGGTCGATTTGAAATCAGCGGCAAGATGAACATCAAGGGCCGGGCGCTGGAAGTGCGTGCGCCGCTCACGTTGCGGCAGGAAAAAGACGCGCTTGTCCTTGATGGCAGTTTTCCCCTCAAACGTATGGACTACGGGATCGGTTCCGGCATCTGGAGTGATACCTCGGTTGTCGCCGACGAAGTCCAGGTCCGGTTCCATTTTGTATTAAGCCCCACCCGCAAGTAATTCACCAGGAGAACACCATGAAAAAAGCACTGATCGCCATCGCTATCGCCGGCACCCTGAGCACATCCGCTTTTGCCGCGGATACCTACACCATCGATGCGCGCCATACTTTCCCCAGCTTCGAGGTCAGCCATCTAGGTTTCTCCATCCAGCGCGGGCGTTTCAACCAGACCTCTGGCACTTTCATGCTGGATGCGGCGTCCCAGTCCGGCAGCATCGACATCCGCATTGACGCTACCAGTATCGACACCGGCCTGGCAGAGCTGGAGAAGCACATGCAGGGGGAAGATTTTTTCGATACGGCCAAATATCCGGTCATTACCTTCAAGTCAAAAACACTCAGGTTCGACGGGGATAAACTGACCGGCGCCGATGGTGATTTCACCATGCTGGGCGTGACCAAGCCCGTCAGCCTGAAAGTGGATCACTTCAAATGCGCGCCGCACCCGATGAACAAGAAAGCCATGTGCGGCGCCAATGCGACGACGACGATCAAGCGCTCCGAATTCGGCATGACCAAGTATGTGCCGGCCGTTGGCGACGAAGTGAAAATTGCCATTCAGGTTGAAGCTTTCCGCGACTGATCTTTTCCTGTAAAAACGCACCGCCTGCCTCTCTCCCTTTCAGAGGTAGGCGGTGAGTGTTATCGTGGCGTATTGATGTATCAGACAGAGATCGCCATGTCAGTCCTACCCCATATCAAGCAGAATCAGGAGCGCCTTGTCGCCTTGCGGCGGGATATTCACGCCCATCCGGAAACCGCATTCGAGGAGCAGCGCACCAGCGCGCTGGTGGTGGAGGTGCTCTCCGCCGCAGGCATCGAAGTGCACCGCGGCCTGGCCGGGACCGGCGTGGTGGGCGTGCTGCGTTCGGGTACCAGCGGCCGGGCCATCGGCTTGCGCGCCGATATGGATGCCTTGCCGATCCATGAACAGAACCCTTTCCCGCATCGCTCCCATTACGACGGCAAGATGCACGCCTGCGGGCACGACGGACATACCGCGATGCTGCTGGGTGCGGCGGAATATCTGGCTGCTACAGGCAATTTCGACGGCACCGTGTACTTCATCTTCCAGCCCGCCGAGGAAGGCGAGGGCGGCGCCCGGGTGATGATCGAGGATGGCCTGTTCGAGCGTTTCCCCATGCAGGCCGTATTCGGCATGCACAACTGGCCGGGGCTGCCGGCCGGGCAGTTCGCCATCATGCCTGGCCCAATGATGGCTTCGGCGGACCAGTTCGATATCGTCATCAAGGGTCACGGCGCCCATGCGGCCATGCCCCATCAGGGTGCAGACCCGGTTGCGGCGGGCAGCGCATTGGCGCAGGCGCTGCAAACCATTGTCAGCCGCACGCTCGACCCGCTCGATGCAGCCGTGCTGAGCGTGACCCGCTTCCATGCCGGGGATGCCTACAACGTGATTCCCGATCATGCCACGCTGGGCGGGACCGTGCGCGCTTTCCGCCCCGAGGTGCAGGATCATGTCGAGGCAGCCATGGAGCGCATCTGCGGCGGCATCGCAGCGGGTTTCGGAGTTCAGGTCAGCCTCGATTACCGGCGCGGCTATCCCGCCACCATCAACTCGGTGGCCGAGGCGGAAATCTGTCGCAACGTTGCCGCCGGGCTGGTGGGGAAAGAAGCCGTACGCAACGACCTGCGCCCCTCCATGGGCGCGGAGGATTTCTCCTTCATGCTGCTGGAAAGGCCCGGCTGCTACGTCTGGCTGGGCAATGGCATGGGGGAGGGCGGTTGCATGCTGCACAACCCGCACTATGATTTCAACGACGAGGTGCTGGCACTCGGGGCGAGCTACTGGGCGCGTCTGGCTGAGCACATGCTGGCGGCGGAATGAAACAGGTATTTTTGTCTGTTTCTCAGTGCGGGAGCATTGAATGAATCCAAAAATCAATGAACTTCTGCAACGCATCCGGGAGCTGGAATCCGAGATTGAAGCGGATATCGAGGCACGGCGCAGCGAGTTCAGGTTCCGGCTGGAAGATCGCAAGGTTCGCTTCGAAAAAGAAGTCCTGGAGCAGCACCGGCGCCTGAAAACGGGTTTGCTGCAATATCTGCGCCAGGCGAGCCTGCGCAACCTGATTTCGGCGCCCGTGATTTATGCGATGATCTTTCCGCTTTTGCTGCTGGATCTTAGCGTGAGCCTGTATCAATGGATCTGCTTCCCGCTTTACCGGATTCCCCGGGTGAAGCGGGGCGATTTTTTTCACTTTGATCGCGGCAATCTGGCCTACCTGAACACCCTTGAAAAATTCAATTGCACCTATTGTGCCTATGGCAACGGCCTTGCTGCCTACGTCAAGCATGTCGTGGCCCTGACCGAGCAGTACTGGTGCCCGATCAAGCATGCAAAACAGGTGGTCGAGGCGCATGAACGCTACCAGAATTTCGTGGATTTTGGCGATGCGGAAGCCTACCGCAAGGAACTGGAGAAAATTCGCTGTGATTTCGAAAAATGAGCCGCTCTTCACCTCTGGTGAGGCATTTGCCGAGGCTTTCTCAGCTGGCCTGAATGAACTGCTGCACAAGGGTGGCCTGGGGCCGTTCATTCTGGTATGCGCCAATGCGACCTTCGATCAACGCCTTTATGCGGCAGCTTCTGCCGGGCTAGCGCAGCTCTACGCCGCCCTGCGCGATGAGTATGTTCTGGCGCTGGAACAGGGGCGCGATATTCAGGCGGTAGAGGAAGACCTGCTGGTCTTTCTCAAGATTCATGCGGTCGGGCTGGATCGGCTCCAGCCGACCGTGAAACGTCAGGCGGGTATCTGGGAACTGCAGTTCAACCACCTGCGTTCATTCCGGCCAAAGCGCATCACTTCACGCGTGCCGGAACGCCTGCGCGCCCCGTTTGACGAGGGCGGCTTTCACTTCAATAAGGGCTTCATGCAGAAGGAGGCATTCTGGACCGGAGAGCTGCTTGGCCGGCATGCAACGCTGTATTACAACAAATATCCGTTCGTGGATTTTCACGGCCTGCTGGTGCCGGAGCGGGATAGCTGCCTGCCGCAGTATCTGACCGAGGCGCACCATTTCTATCTCTGGGAAGCGACCACAGAACTGGCGCAGACGCTGGACGGTGTGGGCTTCGGCTACAACTCGCTGGGGGCTTTTGCCTCGGTGAATCATCTGCATTTCCAGATGTTCATCAAGCCGGATGGCTTCCCGGTGATGGCGCCGGAGTGGCGTCACAACGGCGGAGAAAGACCTTACCCGGCGACCTGTCTTGCTTTTTCAGATCCGAAATCAGCCTGGTCTGCCATTCACCACCTGCATGAAGACGAAACGCCTTACAACCTGCTCTATGCTTCCGGACGCCTGTACCTGTTTCCACGCCGCAAGCAGGGAACGTATCCACAGCCAGCCTGGACCAGCGGCTTTACCTGGCACGAACTGGCGGGGGGCGTGATTACCTTCAACCGGGAAGATTACGAGCGGCTCGATGCGGCAGCCATCGAGCGCGAACTGGCGTGCCTGGCGCTGTGAAATCAAGCTGAGAAAAGTTCTACCAAGGGGCGCGCTGGGAGTTCAGCGGTACGTAACCTGCGTGTTTCACAGCCTTTGGCGGGCTTTGCACTGCACTACCGTTAGTTGACCAGCGGTGGCCTACGTGTGTAGGCGTCCCTAATAATGGTACGACTCTTAAAGGGCATCACTTCGCACTGGACTCTCGCTTCCTGCGTGCTTTCGTCCTTTTTGATTCCGAAGCTTTAATCATCTGTGTTGAGGCTGATCGATTAACTTATTTTCTAACGTAGCCACAGGCAAATTTCCATCTGCGCGAGCATCAAGCTTTCCATCCATGAATGTAAGGTACGTAGGCAGTGCAAGAATCTCATGAGCTCTTAAGAAATCATGCTTAAATGCGCTACCCCATGGCTCCCATGTAACCATCACGAACCGGCCCGCACTAGCACGCTTACTGGCTAGCTCTGCATAGCGCGGAATGGCGCGCACACAGAAAGAGCAGTTCTTGTCTCTTGATGACAGTAGAACGATCAGACGCCCTCTGGTTTGTGCAATTGCACTTTGCAGTCGTGTCGGTGAGATGTTTTCCACGATGTCGCTTTGAGTTGCAGTTTCATGTGGCACATATGCGTATGGCTGCTGCGCCACCATGGCTGGCACGGCGGGCGCAGGTGGTTCAGCAGGCTTCAGTGAGGCCAGCCAGGCATTGAGATCTGATCGGTTTGTAATTGTTCCTTCAACGAGCTTGATAAAACTGGCATATGGCAAGTTAGGGTTCTTCCCGATTGCGACAAAAACCATTGCATTGGCCTTGTAGCCAATCAGAATCTGCGGCGCAACTGGAAAGTTGAAGTAGTCAACCTTGCTGTTCGGATCAAGCATTTTCATCCAGTGCGCCGCTCCACCAGAACTAGGGCACGGTTTTGCACAAACAATAACTCTTTCGAAACCCTGTTGCGCCAGAATCGCGTCATAGTGCCGTTGGATTAACAATAGCGAATCATCTGCTTCATGACGGTATTGCAGCATCGTCACTTTTCCTTCCATAGGGACAGCATATCGGGTCGTGGTCGCATCCACAGATGGCATTGTCAAAGGAATTGAAACAGTGTCGAACGGGTTGACAAATTCTTTGCTCAGACTTGCGCGAGGATAACGTGTCAACCAATCAGGCTCACTACGGTTGCTTCCGAAAATTGCGGGGTGCTCGGAATTGTTGCTGCCTGCCGGCCGGTCTTGCTGTGCTGCACGCTGAACATTCGAAATGACGTTGAATACATCCCCCAAGCTTGCAGCTTGGGCGGTAAGAGACGATGCCGCGATGATGTAAACGGCTAGAATCGCGTTTATTAGTTTCAACCCCTTTGAAAAAATGGGGGTGGCGCCTGGTATTTTGTTCCGGTTAGTTAAACGTACGTCTCTTCTCATTATCAACATGCCCTTGTTCAACCTGCACACTTAACATTCTGTTCAAAGGAGTGATTTATAGTATATTAATTATGTCAATGTCAATATGTGTTCGTTCTGATTGTCCACCGGATCAGAGAAGTTTCGTATAAAGCACGAAGAAGAAGGGCGCATGGTGGATTCACTTTCAAAGTGCGCCATGCCAAGACCTCATGATGGGTTCGGTAGCCGAGGTGTTTGTTGAGTCGATGATTGAGAAGGATTCCCGGTAATGGCGCCGCAGTGGCGCCGCAATGGCGGAGAGACGCCTTACCCTGCGGCGTGCCTTGCCTACGCCGGCCCGAAGTCGGCCTGGACAGGCTTCACCAGTTGCATGAGAGAGAAGCGCCCAACAACCTGCTCTACACGCAGGGCCGCCTTGACCTGCCCCACGCCGCAAACAGGGAATCTACCCGCAGCCAGCCTGGACCAGCGGCTTTACCTGGCACGAACTGGCGGGGGGCGTGATTACCTTCAACCGGGAGGATTTCGAGCGGCTCGATGCTGCAGCCATCGAGCGCGAACTGGCGAATCTGGTTCTGTAGAATTAATGCAGGTGCTTCTTGCCGCGAAACTGGATCAGGCTGCCCGATGGCTGGAAATCTGTTTCAGCCTGAGTGGCCTTCTGTTCCCAGTCGCGGTCGAACAGCTCATTGACCAGGGCTTCGACGCGTCCGACCTCTGCCGGGGCGAAGTGGCGCGATAGCAGTCCGGCAACATCCGTCAGCATGAGCCGCCGCTGGACCTGATGGATAGATTCGGCACTGGGGCCGGCAAACAGGAGCTGGAATTCGTCGTGTCCATCTTCGTGGTAGAAGGTGAGTTCAACTTCCGATGCATGTTCCAGCAGCGGACCCATGTCGGCCAGGGTGGCCTGCAGGCTGCGCTGGAAGGTGCGGCCGACTTCGCCGGTCCAGCAGATATCGAGTACGCGGGCGGACTGGTCGTAGTTCACGCCGGGTTCGCTGGGTTCCAGGCTGCGCATTTCGCTGATGCTTTCCGCATCCAGATATTCCATCCATTGCCGCAGGCCGGCTTCGATCTGGGAGAGGGTGGCGCCTTTGCGCAGATAAAGACTGCCGTGTACATGTACTTCGGTTCGCATTACTGCATATATCCTACAAAAATGGTTGAACCGCAAAGGCGCAATGCCGCAGAGAAAATCATATGTTCTCAGGGCCGATCAGTTCAACCAGTCAGGTGAATGATTCTGTGCCTTGATTGCTTTGCGCCTTCGCGTCTTTGCGGTTTTTGGCTTTGGTTTCTATGGTTTGCGGCTGGTATTCTACCGCTATTCGTCGCCGGCAGAGGCAACATCCCCGCCGCCTTTCTTCATGACCTTGCCTTCCTCGGCGCGTTTCTTGCGCACTTCCTTGGGGTCGGCAATGAGCGGGCGGTAAATTTCGATCCGGTCCTTTTCGCGCAGCACGGTATCCAGTTTGGCGAGCTTTCCGAAGATGCCGATCTTGTTTTTGGCAAGGTCGATTTCGGGGTGTTTCTCGAGCAGACCCGAGCCTTGGATTGCATGCTCTGCAGTGGTGCCGGGCACCACCTGTCGCGTGAGCAGGAACTGTTCCTGTGGCAGGGCATAAACAATTTCGATGCGGATGGTTTCGCTCATGTTGTGCCGTAGACCTTCTCGGCGCGTTCCACGAACGCGTCCACAAAATTATTGGTGATATGATGAAACACCGGGCCGACCAGGGATTCCAGCAGTTTGCTGGAAAATTCGTAATGCAGCTTGAATTCGACCTTGCATGCACTTTCGTTAAGGGCAATGAAGCGCCAGCAGCCATCCAGATGGCGAAAAGGGCCATCCTGAAGTTTCATTTCAATCAGCGAGGGAATCTGCTTGGTGTTTTCGGTGGTGAAACTCTGCTTGATGCGGTGGAAATCGATCCCGATGGTTGCCACGGTGCTGGTCTCGTCACGCCATTTCACGTCAGTCCCGCCACACCAGGGAAGAAATTGCGGGTAAAGTTCCACGCCATCCACGAGGTCGAACATCTGCTGTGCCGAGTGCAGGACCAGTACCGATTTGTCTACAATTGCCATCTTTGAGTTTGCAGCTTTAACGCTGGTATATAAAGGCGTTAAAATACCCTATTTACCGCGGAAATTCACGCCCCCATGAGCATTGCGCAGAACAAGAAAGCCTTCCACGATTTTTTTATCGAGGAAAGATATGAGACCGGCATGGTGCTGGAGGGCTGGGAAGTCAAGGCGATACGTGCCGGGCGGGCGAATCTCAAGGAATCCTACGTCATTATCCGCAGCGGTGAGATTTTTCTCATCGGCTGCCATATCAGCCCGCTGCCGACCGCTTCCACGCATGTCCACCCTGACCCCGTGCGCACACGCAAGCTGCTGCTGCACGCCGAGGAAATCGACAAACTGGTCGGCAAAGTGGAGCGCGCGGGTTATACGCTGGTGCCGCTCGACATGCATTATTCGAAAGGGCGCATCAAGCTGGAAATAGGCCTTGCCAAAGGCAAGAAGCAGCACGACAAACGTGATACCGAAAAAGAGCGGGAGTGGCAACGGGAAAAAGCTCAGGTCTTGAAAACCGCCAAAAGGGGCGCAAGCTGACGCCCGCTCCATTCGTTCCCTGACGGAGTCCGGGCGTATTTTCTTGCGCCGAATCAAGGCGGGCCGGGGTGTGCAATGGCAGTATGGCTCCCTTGTCCACCGGAACATAGCCAGTAATTTTCCCCATGATCAAAACACCGCACGCAATATGAATGTTTCACCTCTACCGCGGGCCGTGTTCACCCGTATGCCCCATGTTTTTCTGTTCGTTCTCCTGTTTTTCCCCGTGCCAGCACTGAGCCAGCCTTCGCTGCAGACGCTTGTGGATGCGACGCCGGATGGCGGCACTTTGCGTCTTTCTCCCGGTGTCCATGCCGGCCCAGTGACGCTTTCCAGGCCCATCGTGCTGGAAGGGGGAGGCAAGGCCGTCATTGACGGGGGCGGAAAAAGAACCGTGCTGTGGGTCAAAACCGGTAATGCCGTGGTGAGAGGCCTCGTTCTTCGCAATAGCGGAAATTCTCATGACCAGATGGATGCCGGTGTGGCGATTGAGGGTGACAGCAACCGTATCGAAGATAACGTGATTGAAAACGCGCTTTTTGGCATCGTGCTCAAGCAGTCGAAGCACAATCTGGTGCGCCGCAACCGCATCCGTTCCAAGACGGCAGAGTTGTCCATGCGCGGTGAGTCGGTTCGCCTCTGGAACAGTATTGGAAACCGCATCGAGGATAATGATATCGCCGATGCGCGCGATTTCACCCTGATGAATTCGCCCAATAACCATGTCTCCGGCAATGCCATCAGTGGCAGCCGTTATGCCATGCACTTGATTTTTTCGCCCAATTGCCATGTTGAAGGAAACCGCCTTTCCAGTAATGCCACCGGCATTGTTGTGCTGAATTCGGATTACATCACGATTCGCAACAATACGTTGCAGCATACGGCAAGTGTCGGCGGCGCCTGCATTGCCATCAAAAAGAGCAATGAAATTCTGGCGGAGGGTAACCGGATTGTGCATTGCGCTACCGGCATCCTTTCCGATTCTCCGGTCGGCGATATGAACAGGGTCGTGTTCCGCAACAACCGCGTTGCGCACAATACGACAGGTGTTCAGCTATACGGTGAAAGAGGGGGGCACATCTTCGAAAACAACCGCTTTGAAAAGAATCTGATTCAGGTTGTGATGTCCGGTTCCGGGGATGCGCTTTCCAATCGCTGGCATGGTAATTACTGGGATGACTATCAGGGGTTTGATCTCAATAAAGACGGCATAGGCGACACGCCCCACGAGGCTTATGCCTATGCAGACCGGATCTGGATCGAAACACCTGCGGCGCGTTTCTTCAGCAACAGTCCGGCACTGGAGTTGCTGGATTTTCTGGAAAGGCTGGCACCGTTTTCGGCGCCCGATTTGCTCTTGCGTGACTCGCAGCCGCGTTTTTCGCCGACATGGTAATTTGGCTGTGTTTCCTTAGCTGGGCAGCCACTTGGCAGGGTCAATGCCCCATTTTTCGAATGACTCATGGCTGATAATCTTTTCCTGACAGCCGGGGCGTGCCAGGTCGATTTCTTCGGGCGGGAGGTAATACAGCTTTTCGGCGTGGTAGAACACTTTTACCTTCGGCTGCAGCATTTTTTCCGCATTCTGCTCCAGTACGATACCGAGGCGGTTATTGCCAAGACGCACCAGTGACCCGCTGGGGTAGATGCCGAGGGTACGGATAAAGGTCTGCACCATTTCCGGGTTGAAGTGAAATTTGCTCCATTCCAGCAGCTTCCTGAGTGCCTCGGTGGGGGGCATGCCCTTGTGATAGACGCGTTCCGAGGTGATGGCGTCGTACACGTCGACAATCGCGCCCATCTGCCCGTAAAGAGAAATTTCATCGCCCTTCAGCTTGTTGGGGTAGCCGGTGCCGTCGAAACGTTCATGGTGCTGCCCTGCAACATCGAGGGCGATCTGGCTGATGCCGGGGGTGTTCTGCAGGATGATGATGCTCTGCACCACATGGGATTTCATCTTGGTAAATTCGGCATCGGTCAGCTTGGCCGGTTTGTTCAGGATGCTGTCCGGCACCTTGGCCTTGCCGACATCGTGCAGCAGGGCGCCGATGGCGATTTCCTTGATGATGTCGCGGGAGAGTTTCAGCCCGCGGGCAAAGGCGACCATCAGCGCGCAGACCGAAACCGAGTGCTGGAAGGTGTATTCGTCGTGGTTTTTCAGGCGTGCCAGCGGAATCAGCGCATCCTGATGGCGGAAAATGGAATCCACCATGTTTTCCACCAGCGGTTCGATTTTCTCCATTTCGATCTGCTGACCGAGGCGGATGTCGGTAATCATGTCCTTGACGATGCGGTTGGCTTCGCCGTGCAGCTTGCGGGCACGGTGCGCCTCTTCAGCCAGTGAAACGGCAACAGGCTGCGCAGGCTTTTCTTCAGCAATGTGCAGGATCTGTTCCTGGATTTCTTCGCTGACCTCTTCTTCTGTTTTTCCTTCGACAATATCCAGCCCCTTGCTGGTATCGATGTACAGTTCCTTGACGCCGATTGTGTGAAGTTCCTGTGCAACCGTTTCATCCTTGACCGTGAAACGGTTAGCTGCAAAAGGGTGGTCCATCCAGCCGCAGTTCAGGTCGTGGATGTACATGCCGGGGATCAGTTGCGCGATATCGATCTTTTTGATCATGCCAATGGCGGGAGAAAAATTAAAGTGACCTATTCTAACGCTTAAATTTGGAACGCAAAATCAAAAAAGGCGACCTTTGGGCCGCCTTTTTTATGCTGCTGAAGCTATGTCTTACTTGGCTGGTGCTGCCGCAGGAGCCGGTGCATCCATGATCTCGATCTTGGCCTTGGCCTTCAAGTCATCAACCAGCTTTTTCAGGTTCTGCTGCTGCACCTGCTGGGTCAGTCCAGACTTGACCTGCTCAAACGGAGGCGCCTGCATTGGGCGGGAATCTTCCAGCATGATGACGTGGTAGCCGAACTGGGTTTTGACTGGTTCTTTAGTGAACTCGCCTTTACCCAGCTTGCCAACGGCCTCGCCAAATTCCGGCACCATGCTGCGTGCATCAAACCAGCCCAGATCGCCGCCCTGAGCCTTGGAACCGGGGTCCTTGGATTTATCCTTGGCCAGCTTTTCGAATGCCTTGATGTCTTTTTTCAGCTTGGCGATGATGTCCTTGGCGTCGGCTTCTTTTTCCACCAGGATATGGCGTGCCTTGTATTCACTGCCGGTCATCTGTGATTTGATTTTGTCGTATTCGGCTTTCAGCATGTCGTCGCTGACCGGGTTGTTCTTGAGATAGTCCTGCACGAATGCATTGGCCAGGATGGACTGTTTGGTCAGGTCGATCTGGTCCAGTACTTCCGGAGACTTGTCCAGGCCTTTCTTGAGCGCTTCCTGCGACACCAGCAACTGCATCGCCAGTTGGTCTATGATGGCCTTGCGCGTCTCTGCATTGTCTGGCTGGCCCATGCCTGCACGCTGATTGACCAGCAGGTCAACGCGATTCTTGCTGATGGCGGTGCCATTCACGGTGGCGGCAGCCGCACTTTTTGCGGCAGGGGCGGCGGCTTTTGCGTTTTCGTCGGCGTTGCAGGCGCTCAGGGTAAGCAGCGAAGCAGCGCTGGCCAGCAGAATGCGTGATTTGATTGACATCATTTACAGTTCCTTAACGTGATTAAAGCAATGATAAAAAAACATTCAACAAACCCGGATTAAAACTCTCCGGGTGCATAAGATTTTATGCTCAGGGCATGAATTCTGGTTTGCATCAGATCGCCGAGGGCATTATATATCAGGCGATGACGCTTGATCGTTAACAATCCTTCAAACTGGGGAGAAACAATGGTGAGATTGTAATGTCCGCCGCCGCCCTTGGCGCCTTCGTGGCCGGCATGGAGCGCGCTGTCGTCGCCGATTTCGACCGCTTCGGGTTCGAGTGTGGCGAGTCTTTGTTGCATTTCTTCTATTGTTGTCATGCAGGCAGTACCTTTTTAAACGGTTTGACACTGACCCTGGCATAAACGCCAGCGGCCACGTAGGGGTCGGCATCGGCCCAGGATTGCGCTTCCTGCAGCGAAGTGAACTCCGCCACGATCAGGCTGCCGCTGAATCCCGCCGGGCCGGGATCATTGCTGTCGATGGCGGGAAAAGGGCCGGCCAGCAGCAGACGGCCATTGTTTTGCAGTTCCGTGAGGCGCGCCAGATGTGCGGGGCGGGCAGCAAGCCGCCGTTCCAGGCTGTCCGGCACGTCTTCACCCTGAATGGCGTAGAACATCAGGAACCTTTCTCTTCTTCAATATACTTGGACAGCATCAGGCCTTGCAGGATGACGAATACGAACATCAGTCCCATGCTGCCAAAGAGCTTGAAATTGACCCAGGCGTCGGTGGAATAGTTGAAGGCGACATAAAGATTGAGCATCCCCATCAGCAGAAAAAAGACCATCCAGCTCAGATTGAGATTGCGCCATACGAAATCCGGGGCAGAAAATTGCTTTTCCATCATGGTGCGGATCAGGTTTTTGCGGAACAGGCTTGCGCTTGCCGCCAGCACAACGGCAAACAGCCAGTACAGCACGGTGGGCTTCCACTTGATGAATGTCTCGTCATGCAGGAACAGGGTCGCGCCGCCGAACAGGGTGATGATGGCCAGACTCACCCACATCATGGTCTCCACCTTGCGGTGCCTGAGCCAGACCCAGCCGATCTGGCCGAAGGTGGCCACAATGGCGACGGCGGTGGCGGTGTAGATGCCATACAGCTTGAAGGCGGCGAAGAACAGGATAATGGGGAAAAAATCGAACAGGAATTTCATCGGGTGTCAGGGGCTTCATTTCAATAGATCGAGCATTTTGCTATGATTAGCTTCCTTCTTACAAGTTCCTTCCCCTGAATGCTAAAGATTGACTTGCATAGTCATTCCACAATTTCTGATGGTTCCTACACGCCAGCCGAGCTGGTCACATACGCTGCATCCAGGGGTGTTGAAATCATGGCGCTGACCGATCATGACGATGTCGGCGGGCTGGAGCAGGCTCGCGCCGTGGCTGAAAAACTGGGTGTGAGCCTGATCAACGGGGTTGAAATATCCGTGACATGGAACAAGCGCACCATTCACATTGTCGGTTTGCGCGTCGATCCCGCGCACCCCGAACTGCTCGCCGGACTGGAAAATATTCGTGCCGGGCGCCTGACACGGGCCGAGGCGATCGCCGCTGAACTGGACAAGGCAGGGATCGCCGGCAGCCTGGAAGGCTCTATGGAATATGCCAAGGAGCGCATTATCAGCCGCACCCATTTTGCCCGTTTTCTGGTGGCGCAGGGCCATGCCAAGGATGTGAAGACAGTGTTCAAGAAATTTCTGGTCAAGGGTAAACCGGGCCATGTGTCGCACCAGTGGGCGGACATGAGCGAGGCCATTGGCTGGATCAGGAACAGCGGTGGCGTGGCGGTGCTGGCGCATCCGGGCCGCTACGATATCGGTAAAACCACCATGCACGGCCTTTTCAACGCCTTCAAGGAGGCGGGCGGCGAGGCGGTGGAAGTCGTGTCCGGCAGCCATACCGCCGACCAGTACCGCATTTTTGCCGAATACGCAAAGCTCTATGAGCTGCAGGCTTCAAGCGGCTCCGATTATCACGGCCCTTCGCACAATTATTTCGACATGGGCAGGCTGCCCCCCTTGCCATCAGGCTGTATTCCGGTGTGGCAGGGTTGGCCGGAGCTGGCGCGTTTTGAATCTCAACCTGAATCGCAGCACATCCGTGTCTGAAACCGGGAGTCTTTATAACTTGTCACAATTTTTTTCCATTCACCCTGACAATCCTCAACCCCGATTGATTCGCCAGGCGGTGGATATCATCAGGGACGGTGGCGTGGTGGTGTATCCCACCGATTCCTGCTATGCCCTGGGCTGCCATCTCGGCGACAAGGATGCGATGCAGCGCATCCGCGATATCCGCGGCGTGGATGAGCGCCATCACTTCACCCTGGTGTGCCGCGATCTGTCCGAGCTCGCGCACTACGCCCGCGTGGATAACCAGCAATATCGCCTGCTCAAGTCCAATACACCGGGCAGCTATACATTTATCCTGCTGGCCACCAAGGAAGTGCCGCGCCGCCTGCAGCATCCCAAGCGTTCCACTATCGGCCTCCGGGTGCCGGATCACCCGGTGGCGCTGGCCTTGCTGGAGGAGTTGAACGAACCGCTGCTGAGCTCCACCCTGATGCTGCCAGGGGATGAAGATCCGCTGAGCGATGGCGAGGAAATCCGCGATCGTCTGGAAAAACAGGTGGACCTGATTCTCGATGCCGGCAGCTGCTGTACCGGCATGTCCACGGTGATCGACCTGACTGGCAGCGAGCCGGCCCTGATTCGCGCCGGCAAGGGTAGCCTGGAACCTTTTGGTCTGGAAGGCTGATGGAGCTCACCCTGATTCAGCAAGTCGCGGTTTACGCGCTGCCGGTGATCTTTGCGATTACCCTGCACGAAGCCGCTCACGGCTATGCCGCCAAGCATTTTGGTGACACCACGGCCTACATGCTGGGGCGCATCAGCGTGAATCCGCTGCGCCATATCGATCCTGTTGGCACGGTGCTGGTGCCGCTGCTCACGCTGGCGCTGGGCGGCATCCTGTTTGGCTGGGCCAAGCCGGTGCCGGTGAACTTCAATCACCTGCGCAACCCCAGGCGGGACATGCTGTGGGTCGCCGCTGCCGGGCCTGCCGCCAATCTGGTGATGGCACTGTTCTGGGCACTGGTGATGAAAATCGGCCTGTCCATGCCGGAAAGCAGCATTGCTCTGCCCATGGCGCTGATGGGCAAGGCCGGTATTACCATCAATGCCGTACTCATGGTGCTCAACCTGCTGCCCCTGCTGCCACTGGATGGCGGGCGCATCGCGATGAGCCTGCTGCCGCCGCCCCTGGCTTATTCTTACTCGCGCCTCGAGCCTTACGGCATGATCATTCTTGTGGCGCTGCTGTTCACTGGCGTACTGGGCACGATTCTGTGGCCGATGATCAATACCGTCATGGCGCTGGTCGCTTCTCTCTTTGGACTTCATTAAAAGGACGTTTGACCCATCATGTATCAGGAACGTGTTTTATCCGGCATGCGCCCCACGGGTGGCCTGCATCTCGGCCACTATCATGGTGTGCTGAAAAACTGGGTGGAGTTGCAGCATGAATTCGAGTGTCTGTTTTTCGTTGCCGACTGGCATGCGCTCACCACCCATTACGACACGCCGGAAGTGATCGAGCGCAATGTATGGGAGATGGTGATCGACTGGCTGGCCGCAGGGGTCGATCCGGCCAATGCCACCATGTTCATCCAGTCGCGGGTGCCGGAGCATGCCGAACTGCACCTGCTGCTCTCCATGATGACGCCGCTGGGCTGGCTGGAACGCGTTCCGACCTACAAGGACCAGCAGGAAAAACTCTCGGAAAAGGATCTTTCCACCTATGGCTTTCTCGGCTATCCGCTGCTACAGAGCGCCGACATCCTGATCTACCGCGCCAACCAGGTGCCGGTGGGCGAGGATCAGGTACCGCATATCGAATTCACGCGTGAAATTGCGCGCCGCTTCAACCATCTCTATGGCCGCGAAATTGGTTTTGAGGAAAAAGCCGAGGCCGCAGTGAAAAAACTCGGCAGCAAGCGTGCCAGGCTCTATGATGAGCTGCGCAAGCGCTATCAGGAACAGGGGGACGACGAGGCGCTGGAAGCCGCGCAGGCCCTGCTTAACGAGCAGCAGAATCTCTCCATGGGCGACAAGGAACGCCTGTTCGGCTACCTTGAAGGCGGCGGCAAAATGATCCTGGTGGAGCCGGATGCGCTGCTGACAGCGGCTTCGCGCATGCCGGGCCTGGATGGGCAGAAAATGTCCAAGTCCTACAACAACACCATCACCCTGCGCGAAGACGCGGAAAGCGTGAACAGGAAAATCCGCACCATGCCCACTGATCCGGCGCGGGTACGCCGTACCGATCCGGGTGATCCGGAAAAATGCCCGGTGTGGTCTTTCCACATGGTGTATTCGAACGATGCCACGCGCGAATGGGTCCAGCAGGGCTGCAAGAGCGCCGGTATCGGCTGCATCGAGTGCAAGCAGCCGGTGATCGAGGCGGTGCTGAGGGAGCAGGAGCCGATGCGCGAACGCGCCCGCATGTACGAGGAAGACCCGACCCTGGTGCGCAACATCATCGCCGACGGCTGCGAAAAAGCACGCAAAATGGCCAACGAGACCATGCGTGACGTGCGCGAGGCGATGGGGCTGGATTACGGTTGAGCGGGAGCGATTAATCTTTTTTTGCGGAGGGATGCCTGATGTGGAAAAACGCTAAATTCATTCCGGGTGCTGCGCTGTTGCTGGCTGCTCTGGCAGGCTGCGCCACCAATCCGATTACCGGCCGCTCCCAGCTCATGCTGGTTTCCGGACAGGAGGCGGTGACTTCTTCCTATCAGGCTTATTCGGCCATGACGGCCAGTTTGCAGCAGCAGTCAAAGATCAATCGGGATGCGGCGAAAGTTGCACGCATTCGCGCCATTACCGGGCGTTTGATTCCTCATGCTTTTGCCTGGCGCAGCGACGCGGCGGGCTGGAAGTGGGAGGTGAACGTCATTGATAGCCCTGAGGTCAACGCCTTCTGCATGGCGGGTGGCAAAATGGCGATCTACAGCGGTTTTTTCGATAAACTGAATCCGAGCGACGATGAGCTGGCGCAGGTGATGGCGCATGAAATCGCCCACGCGCTGTCCGACCATACGCGCGAAAAAATGTCCATGGCCATGGCTTCCGATCTGGGGGTGCAATTGCTCGCTACCGGCGCCAGCGCATCTGCCGGCCAGACGCAGATGGCGCATGCACTGGCACTGTATGTGATCCAGATGCCAAACAGCCGGACGGCGGAAAGCGAAGCTGACCGCATCGGCATCGAGCTTGCCGCACGGGCTGGCTACAATCCGGAAGCTGCCATCAGCCTGTGGCAGAAAATGTCACGCCAGGGCAATGGGCCGCCTGAGTGGCTCAGCACCCATCCTTCGCATGAAACCCGTATCGCCGAGCTGTCGCGCCTGGCGCCACAGATGGGGCCGCAGTATCGCGAAGCCAGGGGTAAAAAGCAGCAGGTTTACTCCTTTTAATGACCCGGCCAGGATTTATTTTAATTGTAGGTCGGGCTTTCCCCCGGCCAGGGCACCCGAGGACAAGAGCCCGAAAAATCGGACTGAAGTCCGACCTACAAGTTCAACTATCAAGTGGCTGTATCAATAACCTGAATTGAGCACGCTACTGGCGCTTGCAGAACAGTTCCTGGCGCGCGGCATGGCTGATGGCAAGCACCGCGGGATGAGTTAGTTTGCGCTCCACCGAAATGGCATAGAATTGCTCGATCACCTCTTCGGTGGCGCCGATGCTGACGACTTCATGTTGCCGCATCACCTGTTCCGCAATTGCCGAAGGGGCAGCGAATATCCCCGCGCCCGCCTGCCCGAAGGCTTTCATCAGGGCGCCGTCATCGAATTCTCCAGTAATTCGCGGGCGAATCCGCTTGTCGCTGAGCCAGCGTGTCAGCCTGGAGCGTACTGCCACATCCTCGCCCGGCAGGAGCAGCGGTGCGCCGTCCAGGCAGCGCGGGAATGGCTCCGTATGCTGCTGCGCCAGTTCCCTGGTGGCAAAAAAGGTGAGGCCGCACTCGCCGAGCAGATGGCTGAAACCGCGTACGTCGATGCTGCGCGGCATGGGGCTGTCGGCGATCACGATGTCGAGCCGGTGCAACGCCAGCTCCGCCAGCAGGTCGGCCACCTTGCCTTCGCGGCAGATGATGCGCGGCGGCTGTTCGACCTGCATGGCGGGTTCCAGCAACTGGTAGGCGAGGGCTTTGGGAACCGAGTCGGTGACACCGACGCTGAATTGCAGCGGGCGGTCTGCGGGTTGATGGTGTAATGCTTCTTCCAGTTCCTGCCCGAGCGAAAAAATTTCATCGGCGTAACTCAACACCATCCGCCCCGTCTCAGTCAGCTCAAAACTGCGGCCCGTGCGTTTGAACAGCTTTTCTCCCAGCACTTCCTCGAACAGGCTCAATTGTCCGCTGATGGTCTGCGGCGTCAGGTGCAGCCGCTCGCTGGCACGGGTGACGCCACCGGCCTTGGCGACCGCCCAGAAGTAGTGAAGATGTTTGTAATTAAGTGCGCCCATGATTTAATCGCCCTTCGAAAATGTCGAATAAGTGGTAAATTATATTCGACTTTATGGATATGGAAATGATGGTTACACTGCCCCATATTGTAATTTTCTGAATTCTTCAGGAGCTTGAATCATGAAACGTATTGTTTTGTTCCTTGCAACCAACCTGGCCATCGTCCTGGTGCTCTCGCTCACCATGAAAATTCTCGGCGTGGAGCCTTACCTTAACGAGAACGGCCTGAATCTCGGCAGCCTGCTGATTTTTGCCGCCGTGATGGGAATGGGTGGCTCTTTCATTTCACTCGCCATCTCGAAATGGACGGCCAAACGTATGACGGGCGCAAGGGTAATCGAAAACCCTTCCACGCCTGGTGAGGTCTGGCTGGTGGAAACCGTGCGTCGTCAGGCGCAGATCGCCGGTATCGGCATGCCGGAAGTAGCGATTTTTGATTCGCCCGACGTCAACGCCTTTGCTACCGGCATGAACAAGAACAATGCGCTGGTAGCGGTTTCGACCGGCCTGCTGCAGGCCATGACCAAGCCCGAAGCGGAAGCGGTGCTGGGGCATGAGGTTTCCCACGTCGCCAACGGCGACATGGTGACGCTGGCGCTGATTCAGGGCGTGGTCAACACCTTCGTGATGTTCCTGTCGCGCGTTATCGGCTACCTGGTGGACAAGATCGTATTCAAGACCGAACGCGGCACCGGACCGGCATTTTTCGTCACCATGATCATCGCCGAGATGGTGCTGGGTATCCTCGCTTCGATCATCGTCATGTGGTTCTCGCGCCGGCGCGAGTTCATTGCCGATTCAGGCGGCGCAGCGCTGGCCGGAAAGCCCGCCATGATCGCTGCGCTGGAACGCCTCAAGGCCCAGCACGAACCTCATCCCCTGCCGGAAAAGATGGCCGCTTTCGGTATCTCCGGTGGCATGGCCTCCGGCCTGAAGCGTCTGTTCATGACCCATCCTCCGCTGGACGAGCGCATCGAGATGCTCCGGCACCTCAAGTAATAATCTTCTTCAGCTAGCTGCTACCGGGGAGGGCGGAAGCCCTCCTGCATTTTTTCCTGACTCGTGGGACAATGCCCGTTCCACGCTGACAGGTTTGCCATGCCCTCCACCAAGTTACTTCCCCAGCAACTACGATTGACGATAGACCCCGCAGAACTGGGGTGCCCTGATACTTCATCGCTTGTTTCCGAGCCATTGCCGTGGATCGGTCAGGCGCGTGCCGAAAAGGCCGCGCGTTTCGGTCTGTCGCTGGATCAGCCGGGTTATAACCTGTTTGTGCTGGGCGAGGTGGGAAGCGGGCGCTCTTCGCTGATGGAACTGGCAATGCGGGAAGCGGCAGCGCTGCGTTCCGTGCCACCGGATCTGTGTTATCTGCACAATTTCGACTGCCCCGAGCGGCCGCTGGCACTGCGTTTGCCCGCTGGGCAGGGGCGGGTGCTGCGTGACATGATGGCCGAACTGGTCAAAAAGCTGCGTACGGAGATTCCCTCCCGGCTTTCCGGACCGGAATTCAAGGCTGAAAGCGATGCCATCCAGAAATCCTTCAAGGATGAGGAAGCGCTGGCCTTTGCCGAGCTTACGGCATTTGCTTCTGCCCGGCACTTCACGCTGCATCGCGAAGAAGACCGTATGATTTTTACCCTGCTGGGCGAGAGCGGGCATGCGCTGACCGAGGATGAAGTGCTGGCTCTGTCGGCGGAACGCAAGGCCGAGGTGGACGGTGCCGAGCTGGAGTTGCGCGCTGAAATTACGCGCTTCCTGGAAAAAATGCGGCCCAAGGAACGGGCGGCGAACGAGGCGGTATCCCAGCTCAAGCGGCGTGTCGTGAAATCCCTGCTGGAACACGAGCTCGGCAGGATACGTGCCGCCATGAAGCAGCAGATCAAGGATTCCGTCAAGCTGGGTCGCTACCTTGACCGGGTGAGCGAAGATGTCCTGGATCAGATCGACCTGTTTGGTGTGAAAGAAGTTGAACCTGAGCTGGTCGCCATGCTGGTGCGCGAGCGGGTGAACCTGGTGGTGGATAACAGCGGTCTCAACGGTGCGCCGGTACTGATCGAGGACAACCCCTTGTTCCGTTCCCTGTTCGGCAGCATCGAATACCAGGTGGAAAACGATGTGCTGATGACGGATTTCTCGCGCATTCGTGCCGGCAGCCTGCTGCACGCCCATGGCGGGTTTCTGCTTTTGCACCTGAGGGATCTGCTGGGTGATCCGCTGGTATGGGAGAAACTGCGGCGTTTTCTGCGCAGCGGACGCCTGCAGATTGAAGAGCCGGGTACGCAATATGCCCCCAGTGCGGTGGTTTCGCTGGAGCCGGAAGCCGTGTCTGTACGGGTGAAGGTGATTCTGGTCGGCACGCGCGAGCACTATTACGAGCTGCAGGAGGAAGATCCGGAATTCGGCCGCCATTTCCGCATCAAGGTCGATTTCGCCGAGAGTTTCAAAGTCTCGACGGAATCCCGCCGCGCAACGGCGATCTTCGTGGCGCATACCTGCCGCCGCCTGGGCTTGCCGCATTTTACAGCGCCTGCAGTAGCGCGCCTGCTGGAGGAAATGCAACGCGAAGCGGATGATCAGCAGCGCCAGTACGCGGTGTTTGCCTACCTGGAACAATTGGTGACTGAAAGTGCCGCGCTTGCGAGTGGCGACCGGGTGCAGCGCGAAGACGTGGAGGCTGCACTGGCGGCCAAGATTGGCCGTCATGATTATCCCGACCAGCGCCTGCATGAATCCATTGCCGAAGGCGAATTGCTGATCGATGTCCAGGGCGAAAGGGTGGGTCGCCTCAACGCTTTGACCCAGATCGACCTGGGCGATCATCGCTTCGGCATGCCGGTGGTGGTTTCGGCGCGTACCTTCCCGGGCAAGGAAGGCGTGCTCAATATCGAACGCGAAGTGCAGATGTCCGGGCCCATCCACGACAAGGGCATGTTTATCCTGCAATCCTATTTTGCCGCGCTGTTTATTCATCTCGGGCCGTTGTCGGTGAATGGCGCGCTGGCTTTCGAGCAGGAATATCACGGTGTGGAAGGTGATTCGGCTTCCTGCGCCGAACTGTATGCATTGCTCTCCAGCCTTTCCGGTCTACCTATCCGGCAGGGGATTGCGGTGACCGGCGCGCTCAACCAGCATGGCGAGGTGCTGCCCATCGGCGGCATGAACGAAAAAATCGAGGGCTTTTTCCGCGTCTGTCAGGAAGCGGGCCTGGACGGCACTCAGGGCGTGATTTTGCCCGCGCGCAATATCTCTCACCTGATGCTGAATGCAGAAGTGGTAACGGCCGTGGAGCGGGGGCAGTTTCATATCCATGCCATCGAGGATGTTATGGATGGGCTGGAGATACTGATGGGTCAGCCCGCCGGTGAACTGGATGAAAGCGGAGGCTACCCCCACAACAGTGTGCTGGGGCAGGTGCAAAAGACCCTGCTTCATTATCGCCGTATCTGCCATTTGTCCGAGCATCCGAAACCGGCGCGCAAATCACGTCATGGGGCTTTCTAAAACGCGATGGAACTGTTTCTGATCATATTTTTTCTTGTGCTGGTCTGGTTCTGGATCGACAGCATGGCGGCGCGGGAACAGGCGGAACTGACGGGCAAGCGGGCCTGCCGTGAGGAAGGGGTACAGTTTCTGGATGATACGGTGGCCTTTTCCGGGTTGGGGTTCGGGCGCGACGGGCTTGGCCACCTCAAGCTCCGCCGCATTTATCGCTTCGAATTCTCAGACAACGGCGACAACCGGCTCAAAGGCATGGTGGTGATGCTGGGGCGCGTGGTGGAAACCCTGGACCTGGAAAAGCGCTACCTTGAGGTCAAAGCACCTTTAGTAATTCCACCTCAAATACCAATGTGGCGTTGGGAGGGATCACACCACCCGCGCCACGGGCACCGTAACCCAACTGAGGAGGAATCGTAAGCTTGCGTGCACCGCCTTCTTTCATGCCCTGCACGCCTTCGTCCCAGCCCTTGATGACATGGCCTGCGCCGAGCGGGAAGGTGAAGGGGTCGTTGCGATCCTTGCTGGAATCGAACTTGCTGCCGTCGGTCAGGTAGCCGGTGTAGTGCACCGACACCATGCGGCCAGCCGTGGCCTCGGTGCCTTCGCCCGTTGTGGTATCTTCGTAAATCAGGCCGCTTTCGGTGGTGGTTTCAGACATGAATATGCTCCGTAATGGATTGGAAAAAAGAGACATTATGCCAGCTTGCCCATGCCTAACAAAATCCATTAGGATTGCAGGACTATGACAATCATTGCGGTTTTCAATCAAAAAGGGGGGGTCGGCAAGACGACCACCAGCCTGAATCTGGTTGCGGCGCTGGCGCGGGGCGGGTTGGATCCGCTGGCGATCGATCTGGACCCGCAAGCCCATCTCAGTATTATCGGCGATGTGCCGGTGGCTTCCGGCAGTGACAGTATGTTCGGGTTTTATGCGGAATCCCGAATGCTGTCCGATCTGGTACGGAAATTTCCCATTGGCGGCAACATCATTCCGTCCCACATGGAGCTGTCCAAGGTGGACGCCTTGCACGGCAAGGGGCTGAAGTCAGTGATGCGCCTGAAAACCGCGCTGCAGGAGGAAATGCTGGAGCAGGAGGGCGCGCCGATCGTGATCGATTGCTGCCCCATGCTCAATGTGCTGTCGCTCAATGCAATTTTTGCTTCGGGCAAGGTGCTGGTGCCGATCTCGGCTGATTTCCTGTCGGTGAGGGGGGCAATCCAGCTCGAGAGTACATTGAAGGCGCTGGAGCATGTGGTGAAGAAGCGCATCGAGCGGCGTTATGTCGTGACCCGTTACGATACCCGCCGCCGCATGTCGCATGAAATTGTCGCGCAGTTGCGAGAGCGTTTCGGTGACGAACTGTGCGTCACGCATATCGCTGAAAATGTCAGTCTGGCGGAAAGCCCTGCCCACAACAAGGATATCTTTACCCATGCGCCGCATAGCCAGGGCGCCAAAGATTACGATGCACTGATCACCGAGTTGGCGGCAACGGGATTCCTCTGATGAAACTCATCATGCTGCTCACAGTGGCCGGCGTTTAACGTGCCCTCCTGTGTTTAAACAGAATTCAAAACTCATCATCGGCGTTGGTTTTGGCGTTGCAGTGGCGCTGATGCTGGCGTTGACCTTTATCGGCATCTCCCGCATGTATGTAATCAAGGGAGAGCTGGAATCCATCGTGCATAAGCACAATGTCCAGACCGAACTGGTGTCCAGCATGCGTACTGTGGCGCGGGAGCGGGTGATCAACCTGTACGCAATGACTGTGCTGGAAGATCCGTTTGAAAAAGACGAGGCCTATCTGCGCTACAAGGCGCTGGCGGGCGATTTTCTCCGGGCGCGCACCCAGCTGGAAATGACCCGGCTGCGGGAATCCGAGCGTGAGGCGCTGCATCAGACAATGCGCCTGATCGCCCAGGCCTCGAAATCCCAGGAAGAAGCGGTGGCTTTCATCGGGAAAGGCGAGACGGCCACTGCACATCGTATTTTGCTGAAAGAAGTCATTCCGGAGCAGAACAGAATTTTCGTGCTGTATACCCGTTTGCTGGATATGCAGCGCGATTCGGCCCGCCAGGCCATGTCGAACGCCGATGACCAGTTTCGTTTTGCCACGCTGTTCATGCTGCTGAGCGGGGCGGCTGCGGTGGTGTTGTCGATGGGGATCGCGGTGTTTGTCATTGGCCGCACGCGGGAGATTGAGGATGCCCTGTTCCAGGAAAAGGAACTGGCGCAGGTCACGCTGCACTCCATCGGCGACGCGGTGATTACCACCAACGATCGGGGCCTGATCGATTATCTGAATACCGTGGCGGAAATTCTTACCGGCTGGCCTCTGGCGGAAGCCCGGGGCAAGCCATTGCGCCAGGTGTTCAATGTGATGGACGAGACAACGCGTGAGCAGTTGGCGCATCTTGCCAGCCATGCCTTGCCGGATGGGCAGGCAGTGGGGCTGAAGCGACATTCCCTGCTGGTGCGGCGCGGTGACGAGCAGGAGTTTGTGATCGAGGATCGCCTGTCGCCGATCAGCAACCGGAGCGGCGAAGTGATCGGTGCCGTGGTGGTTTTCCACGATGTGTCCGATGCGCGCCAGATGGCCAATCAGCTGTCCTGGCAGGCGAGTCACGACGCCCTGACCGGGCTGGCTAACCGGCGCGAATTCGAGCGTCTGCTGCGGGAGCTGATCGAGAGTGCCGCGCTGGATGGAAAAGAACATGCCGTTCTGTTCATGGATCTGGACCAGTTCAAGGTGGTCAACGATACTTGTGGTCACATGGCGGGGGACGAATTGCTGCGTCAGCTGGTAACGGTGTTCCTTACGCGTGGCCGTGATTCCGACGTAGTGGCGCGCCTGGGCGGTGATGAATTCGGCATGCTGCTTTACGGCTGCCCGCTCGAGCCGGCGCTGCGCCTTGCGAACGGGGTGCGCGAGGGCGTGCAGGAATTCCGCTTTATCTGGCAGGACAAGGTTTTTGACATCGGTGTCAGTATCGGACTGGTGGAAGTGAACGCCGCCAGCGGCAATCTTGCTGCCGTGATGAGTAATGCCGATGCTGCCTGCTATGCCGCCAAGGAGGGGGGGCGCAATCGTGTTCATGTTTATCAGGAAAACGATACCGAACTGCTCCGGCGTCACGGTGAGATGCAATGGATTTCCCGCATCACCAAGGCCTTTGAAGATGACCGTTTCCAGCTCTATTATCAGAAAATCGTCGCAGTCAGGCCGGACCAGCAAAGCATGCAGCACTTCGAAGTGCTGCTGCGCATGATCGATGAAGACGGCAAGCTTGTGCCGCCCAGTGTCTTCATTCCTGCGGCCGAACGCTATAATCTGATGCCGACCGTGGATCGCTGGGTGATCCGCACCCTGTTTAATGCGTGCAGCACGGAATGGCGCCATCTGTGGCAGGAATGCGAGAATCAGGGCAAGCCTTTTCCGATTCTGTGTGCAGTGAATCTTTCCGCTACCAGCCTCAACGACGATCTGTTTCCGGCATTCCTCAAGGACCAGATCGAGCGGCATGGCATGCCTCCCCAGGCGCTGTGCCTGGAAATCACCGAAACGTCGGCTATCGCCAATCTCAACAAGGCTTCGCAATTCATGCGCGAGCTTTCCAGTCTGGGCTGCCGCTTTGCGCTCGATGATTTTGGCAGCGGCATGTCGTCCTTTGCCTATCTCAAGGATCTTCCCGTTCACTATCTGAAAATCGATGGCGCCTTTGTGCGCAACATGGACCAGAACCCGGTCAATCAGGCCATGGTCGAGGCGATCGCCCGTATTGCCAGCGTGATGGGCATCGAAACCGTGGCGGAATTCGTCGAGGACAAGGCGCTGATCGAGAGACTGGCGGTGCTGGGCGTGGATTATGCCCAGGGCTATGGTATCCATGTGCCGGCGCTGATGGAGGGTAACTGCCATGGTTAGGCACGCACTGAAGAAACGCTCGAAAAAAGCAGGCTTGCCTCCCGGTACCCTGGTTCATATCGGGGAACATAAAACCGGCGTCATGAAAACTCTGGCACTGGATTATGACGAGCAAAGCTGCAGCGAATCCACGCTGGCCGGCCCTGACCAGTGCATCAGCTTGCGCGACAAGCCAGGCGTGACCTGGGTGGATATCGAAGGGATCAATGACATTCAGACCCTGGAAAAGATCGGTCTGTGTTTTGGCCTGCATCCCCTGGTGATGGAGGATATTCTCAATACCGACCAGCGTCCCAAGATCGAGGATTACGGCGATTATCTGTATATCGTGCTGCGCATGCTGAGCCACGAAAAGGAGAGTGGTGAAATCAATTCCGAGCAGGTGAGTCTGATCCTGGGCGGGAATTTCGTGCTCTCCATCCAGGAAGGAGCCAAGGGCGATGTCTTCGACCCGGTGCGCAACCGCATCCGTAATGGCAAGGGGCAGATCCGCAAGCTGGGTGCGGATTATCTGGCCTATTCGCTGATTGATGCAGTGGTGGATAATTATTTCATCATCCTGGAAAAAACCGGCGAACGCATCGAACTGCTGGAAGAAACCCTGATTAGTGCCCCAGGGCCGGAGACGCTGCACCAGATTCATAATCTCAAGCGCGAGATGATCTACCTGCGCAAGTCGGTATGGCCGCTGCGCGAAGTGGTGAGCGGCATGCAGCGCCGCGATTCAGCCCTGATCCGCGAGGGAACCGGCTACTACCTGCGCGATGTGTACGATCACACCATCCAGGTGATCGATACCGTCGAGACTTTCCGCGACATGCTCTCCGGCATGCTCGATATCTACCTCTCCAGTATCAGCAACCGCACCAATGCTGTGATGAAAGTGCTCACCGTGATTGCGACGATCTTCATTCCGCTGACCTGGATTGCCGGGGTGTACGGCATGAATTTCAAGAACATGCCGGAGCTGGAGTGGCGCTATGGTTATTTTGCATCCTGGGTTGCGATGATGCTTGTGGCGCTGGGCATGGTGATTTATTTCAAGAAGAAAAAGTGGTGGTGAAGCAATGGCAAAGTTAGTCCTGGCTGGCGATATCGGCGGCACCAAAACCCTGCTGCAACTGGTTTCGGTGGAGGATGGCGGTTTTTACGCTGTCTATGAGCGCCGTTTCGACAGCGTGGCCCATCATGATTTCAACTCGCTGCTGGGTGAGTTCATGCACGCTGCCGCATCCCAGCCAGCCGCTGCCGGGCAGGTCGATGCGGCCTGCTTCGGCGTGGCAGGCCCGATTCACGGCCAAAGCGCAAAAATCACCAACCTGGGCTGGACGATCAATGCAGAATCAGTGGGTGCCGGATTCGGTATCGCCGATGTCCGCCTGATCAATGATTTCGCTGCTGTGGGCTTTGGCATCGAGGCGCTGCATGAGGACGATGTGTTCTCGTTGCAGGCGGGCGAGCCCGAGAAGTATGGCACGCGCGCCGTGCTGGGGGCCGGGACCGGTCTGGGCGAGGGCATCCTGGTGTGGCAGGGGGGGCATTATCAAACCCTGCCTTCCGAGGGCGGGCACGTGGATTTTGCACCTGTTGATGAGGATCAGGATGGCTTGCTACGCTATCTGAGGCCGATTTTTGGCCATGTTTCCTATGAGCGCATTCTCTCTGGCGCAGGTCTGGTGAAGATTTTCGAATACCTGACCGGAACGGGGCTGGAAAAAGCCACAGAACCATTGCGCCAGGCCATGCAGGAAAATGATCCGGCAGCGGCAATTTCCGAATTCGGGCTCGGCGAACGCGACCCTGCTGCGGTCAGGGCGCTCGACATGTTTATCGCCATCTACGGCGCGCAAGCCGGAAATCTCGCGCTGACGACACTGCCCAAAGGCGGTGTTTACGTGGCGGGCGGCATCGCACCAAAAATCATTGCCAGGCTCAAACGCGGCGAGTTCATGCGCGCCTTCAATGACAAGGGGCGTTTTGCCTCGCTGATGCAGAGTATCCCGGTGCGGGTGGTCATGAATCCGAAAGTGGGCCTGCTGGGTGCAGCGCTGATAGCAAGCTGCTCATAGGTGAATAGAATACGGCAGGGTAAAATAGGAATCAGGATGATTTACGGAGAAATATTATGAGTGATGAAGTATTTGAGCCCAGGAACGAGCTCGAGCAGAAGTTGCTGGCGGCAGCAAATGGTGAAGTGGATGTCGAGGAACTGATCAGCAGCCTGCTCGATGATCAGGTATTCATGCCGGTGGAAGATGAGGATTCCGGCATTGAGGGGTTTCAGCGCTCACTTAATGCCCGTCCGCTGGTGATTCAGGATGAGGGTGGGGTCCATGTGCTGGTACTGTTCAGCAGCCCGGAACGGGCCAAGGTGGTGAAGGATGAGTTTCCGAAATTCGGTGGCGGTCTGCTGGCCGATTTTCGCTGGGTGCTGGAGCGAATTGATGCCGGCGCCGGTGTGACCATCAATCCGGGCTGGGATGTGGGCATCGATCTCGATCCGGAATCCGTGGCGACTTTGTCGCAACAACTGGCCGAGGAAAAGGCCCAGCTGCATTAAGCCTGCAAGCAATTAAGCGCAAAGACGCGAAGGCGCAGAGGGAAGGCAAGGCGTTATCAAGATCAACCGGCTCACCTGCGGGGTGAATGCCTGATGGTTTTCATGGGGCTTGATAGCTTTGCGCCTTAGCGTCTTTGCGGTTAATGGGCTACGTTTTATGCTTTAAAATCAGCCTAGTGCTTTCTGGACCACTGCCAGCATTTCCGGCGTGTAGTTGAGTTTCAGTGCGGCTTCGTGGCCCTTGCCGGACATTTTTTTCCATGTCTTGCGCAGGATGTCGAGCAGCTTTTCTTCTTCATAGCGGCTGCTGTATTTCTCTACAAAAGCTTCCAGATAATGCTCCAGGAATGTCAGATCCACTACATCTTCAAGTAGCTGGGTTTCCGGGTTGAGCTTGAGTTTCTCTTTGCGCAGCAGGGCTTTAAGCTTGCTGATCGTTTCCTCGTCATAACCCACTTCCTGCATGATGGCGCCGGCAGTATCGCCGTGAAACGTGTACAGATAAGTGCGCCACTTGTGGTAGCCAGGCTTGTCCATCGGATAGTCTTCACGCGGTACTTTCCAGCGGCAGATATGCTGGGCACGCACCGCGAGCTGGATATGCTCGGGTGCATCCGGCGCGAAGCGGTTGAGCATATCGCTCATGCGCTGGGCGTAAAGCAGTTCCTTGGGATGCTCCTTGCCGTCAACCACTTCCTTGTTGGGGTCTTCCGCGTTGGCGGCATCAAATCGGGCTATTGCAAGGTCGAAGCGGGATTTGTCAGAAATCATGTGGGTTATCCTTGATGCTGGTCAAGACAGTGATAAGGCGTGGAACCTGGCGCTAATGAAGGTGGATGTCAAGAGGCCCGGCGGAAGGGCCGGGCACCCGAAGGAATGTGTCCGGCCAGAGATTTATTTGCTGTCGAGTGCGTTTGAAATATCGCGTTTGTGCTCTTCTTCCTGAATCAGGATGTCTTCAAGAATGCGGCGCAGGCCGTATTCCTGCAGCGCTTCAGCCTGGGCGATACGCTCCTTGTAGCGTTTGATGGCGTGATCCTCGCCCCACAGATCCTGTTTCAGCATTTCCCTGGCGCTGGAAGCAATTTCGCGCTTCTCCACGTCGATGGTGGGTGTGCCGCCGAGAAAATCGATCTGTTCCGCCAGCATCACCGCATGTTGCATTTCTTCCTGGGAATGGATGATCAGCTCTTTCTGGATCGAATCGTACTGCGGTCCGCTGATGGCTGCCGCGTGTTGCACATACTGGACGGCGGCGGCGTATTCCCACTCCAGATCCTTGTTCAGTTCTTCAATCAGTTTTTTCTTGGTGATTTTCATTTTTTTTCTCCTTGCGGGTGATGAAAACAGCCTTTCTGAAAGCAAAAAAGCCGCCGGGGAATTCACCCTGGCGGCTTCTACTGGCGGCTAAACAGAGTTTTACAGTTCGCCGGAGTGTTTCGCCAGGTAATCCGCTACACCTTTGGTGTCGGCCTTCATACCGGCCTTGCCCTTGTTCCAGCCAGCCGGGCAGACTTCGCCATGCTGCTCGGTGAACTGCAGGGCGTCAACCATGCGGATCATTTCGTCGATGTCGCGGCCCAGCGGCAGGTCGTTTACGATCTGGTGGCGCACTACACCGCTCTTGTCGATCAGGAAGGAGCCGCGGAAAGCGACGCCAGCATCGGCTTCGACATCATAGGCTTTGCAGATTTCGTGCTTGATGTCGGCGACCAGCGGATACTGGACCTGGCCGATGCCGCCATTGTTGATGGCGGTGTTTTTCCACGCCAGGTGGCTGAAGTGGGAATCGATGGAAACGCCGATCACTTCCACGTTGCGATCCTTGAATTCCTTCAGGCGATGGTCAAAAGCGATCAGTTCGGAAGGGCACACGAAAGTGAAGTCGAGCGGGTAGAAGAAAATGACCGCGTACTTGTCCTTGATGTGAGTCTTGAGATTGAAGCCTTCTTCGATGCTGTTATTGCCCATTACCGCTGCGGCGGTGAAATCGGGTGCGGCCTTGCCAACGAGAACTGCCATGGTATTTCCTTCCTTGTCATTGATTTGAAGAGAAAAAGCTGCTCACGATTATAGGCGGCAGCCCGTGAATAAGTGAAATCCTATTCAGGTATTATATTTAGACTTAGTCCAAAAAGCAACTGCATATGCCGCTGGATCAATACAGGCAGAAACTTTCGTGTTCCCTATCTATTGCCAATCTAAGTTAAAATTGCAGATTCGAGATGACGGACGTGTCTGCCTGTAGCTATATTTGGCCAGATTGGCCTGGTGGCTCCGTGTTCATCGCAAGTATTGATTTAAGAGACTCCTCATGACTTTATCCGCCCAGACTGACCTGACCAGCACGCCTCCTGTACTTCTGACTGATTTATCGCCTTTGGGCATGGATGCCAAAAGCCTGGCGCTGGATTTCCGCCAGTATTTCAGCCATACCCTTGGCCGGGATCAGCATGGCACGCCGCCGCACTGTTTCTATACCGCGCTGGCGCTGACCCTGCGCGACCGCTTGGTGGAACGCTGGAAAGCCACCAATGCCGCCTACGACGCTAGCGGTTGCAGGCGTACTTATTATTTATCCCTGGAATTCCTGATGGGGCGCGCCCTGTCCAATGCCGTTCTCAACCTGGGCATCGCCGATGAGGCGACGCGAGCGCTTCATCAGCTTGGCTTGCTGATGGAGGAGGTGGCAGACGAAGAAAATGATGCTGGCCTCGGCAATGGCGGCCTGGGGCGTCTGGCCGCCTGTTTCCTGGATAGCTGTGCCACTTTGCAACTACCCGTGACGGGCTACGGACTTCGCTATGAGTATGGCATGTTCCGCCAGCATATCGAGGGCGGTTACCAGATAGAGGAGCCTGACCACTGGCTGCGCAACGGCAATCCCTGGGAACTGGAACGCCCCGAGTTCACCCAGCGCATCCATTTTGGCGGGCATTGCGATTATTACGAGGATACGGACGGCAAAATGCGGGTGCGCTGGCTCGATACTCATGACGTGCTGGCGGTTCCTTTTGATGTTCCGGTGCCGGGCTACCAGAACGGCATCGTGAACACTTTGCGCCTGTGGAAATCCGCCGCCACGGACGAGTTCGACCTGAATGAGTTCAATGCTGGCAGTTATCCCGAAGCCGTGGCTGCCAAGAATGCTGCCGAACACATTACCATGGTTCTTTATCCCAACGACTCAAGCGAAAACGGCAAGGAACTGCGCCTGCGTCAGCAATATTTCCTGGCTTCGGCCAGTCTGCAGGATGTGCTGCGTCGCTGGGTGCGGGATCATGGCGAGGATTTCAGCCAGTTTGCCGAGAAAAGCTGCTTCCAGCTTAACGACACACATCCGACCTGCGCCGTGGCGGAACTGATGCGCCTCCTGATGGATGAGCACGGCATGAACTGGGAGGAGGCATGGAGCATCACTTCCCGCACCATGGCCTACACCAATCACACCCTGTTGCCGGAAGCCCTGGAAAAATGGTCCGTGAACCTGTTCCGCTCGCTGCTGCCGCGCCTGCTGGACATCATTTTCGAAATCAACCGGCGCTTCCTGAGCGAGGTGTCCCAGCGCTGGCCGGGTGACAGCCAGCGTCTGGCGCGCATGTCCATCATCGAGGAAGGTCATGATGATCAGGTCCGCATGGCTTATCTGGCGGTGGTGGCCAGTTTCTCCGTCAATGGCGTGGCCGCGCTGCATTCCGAGTTGTTGCAGCAGGACCTGTTCCGTGATTTTTATGAATTGTGGCCTGCCAAATTCAACAACAAGACCAATGGCGTCACGCAGCGCCGCTGGCTCGCATCGAGCAATCCTGAACTGAGCCAGCTGATTACCGATACCATCGGCGATGGCTGGGCGACTGATCTGCAACAGTTGCGCAAGCTGATTCCATTTTCCGATGACGCCGCTTTTCGCGCCCGCTGGCGTGAAGTAAAGCTGACCAACAAGGTGCGTCTGGCCGCACTGGTGCAGGCTGACTGCGGGGTGAGTTTCGATGTCGACGCCATGTTCGATGTGCAGGTCAAACGTATTCACGAATACAAGCGCCAGTTGCTCAATATTCTGCACCTGATCCACCTTTACGACCGCATCAAGCGCGGCGATACAGCTAACTGGACAGCACGCTGCGTGCTGATCGGCGGCAAGGCGGCGCCGGGCTATATGATGGCCAAATCCATCATCAAGCTGGCATGCAGCGTGGCAAAGGTGATCAATGAAGACCCTGCTTGCGATGGGCTGCTCAAGGCAGCGTATTTGCCGGACTACCGCGTGACAGCGATGGAGATCGTTTCTCCCGGCACGGACCTGTCGGAGCAGATTTCGACCGCTGGCAAAGAAGCTTCTGGCACTGGCAACATGAAGTTCATGATCAACGGTGCGCTGACCATCGGCACGCTGGATGGCGCCAATATCGAGATTCGTGAAGAAGCCGGAGTGGATAACTTCTTCCTGTTCGGCCTGACCGCCTCCGAAGTCGAAGCCCGCCGCCGCGATTACAATCCGCTTGCGCTGATCGAATCCGACAGGGATTTGCAGCGCGTTCTGCAGCTGCTGTCGGACAATCATTTCAACGCCGATGAGCCGGGCATCTTTGACGGTATCGTGCATTCGCTCACCGAACATGGTGATTACTGGATGATCCTGGCCGATTTCAGGAGCTACGTGGAAGCACAGAAGCGCGCCGCCGAAGCCTACCGGGACCAGGAGCGCTGGACACGCATGAGCATCATCAACAGCGCGACCAGCGGGAAATTTTCCAGCGACCGTACCATCCATGAATACAACTGGGACATCTGGCATCTGACACCTGTCGCAGCGCAATCCGTGGGCGGCAAGGCGTGATCTTCCCATTGCGCAACCTGTTTCTGGCGGTACTGGTGTGCTGCCTCGGCCTGCTCGGGATCGGCCTTTATTTGCAGCATGGCGTAGGCCTGGAGCCTTGCCCCCTGTGTATCCTGCAGCGCGTGGCATTCCTTGCAGTCGGCATGACGGCGATGGCGGCTTTTTTGCATAACCCGGGCGTGCTGGGCAGAATGTTTTACGGCTTGCTGATCGCGCTGTTTTCCCTTGCAGGCGCGGCAGTGGCGGGACGCAATCTGTGGCTGCAGAGCCTGCCGCCGAATCAGGTGCCGGAATGCGGGCCGGGACTGGATTACATGCTTGAAACTTTTCCCTTGATCAAAGCCCTGCCCATGATATTCCAGGGCTCCGGTGAATGTGCCAAGGTGGAGTGGACGATGCTCGGGCTTTCCATTCCCGCCTGGGCACTGGGCTGGTTCGTGGTATTTTTCCTGGCCGGCCTGGCAGCCATGGTGCTGCGCAACGAGGTGCGTCGATGAGCGAGCCGGCAGAAAAAATCCGGCTCTCGAAACTGATGTCGCAGCTGGGGCTATGCTCGCGTCGCGAGGCGGATTCCTACATCGAGCGCGGCCTGGTGTTCGTGGATGGCTTCAAGATAACGGAGCTGGGCACCAAGGTGCTGCCGACGCAGACCGTGACGCTGGGGCATGGCGCCAAAACCCAGCAGGCCGCTCGCGTGACCATCCTGCTGCACAAGCCGGTGGGCTATGTTTCCGCCCAGCCGGAAAAAGGCTACAAGGCTGCCGCCAGCCTGATCGCTAAAGATAGCCGCTTCAAGGATGACTCCGCGCCGCAACAGTTCGACCCCGCGCAGCTCTTCGGCCTCGCTCCGGCAGGGCGGCTGGATATCGATTCTCAGGGCCTGCTGGTGCTGACCCAGGACGGGCGCATCGCCAAACAGCTGATCGGCGAAGATTCCGGCATCGAGAAGGAATACCTGGTGCGGGTGCAGGGCAAACTGGACGAAACCGGGCTGAAGCTGCTGAATTACGGCCTGAGTCTGGATGGCAAACCGCTCAAGCTGGCGCGGGTGAGCTGGCAGAATGCCGACCAGTTGCGCTTCATCCTCAAGGAAGGCAAGAAGCGCCAGATCCGCCGCATGTGCGAGCTGGTGGGCCTCAAGGTGGTCGGCCTGAAGCGCGTGCGGATCGGCAAGGTCAAGCTGGGCGACCTGCCGCCGGGGCAGTGGCGTTATCTGGGCGAGGGGGAGGTGTTTTGAACATTCAAACCTCCTCCAGCTCCCCCTTGTCGCCCGCAAGGAGTGTCCCCGCCGAGAGTGGCAGCAAAGCTGCTCGCTCTGGCGAGACAGGGGGAGAGCCTAAAAACTCCTCCCCGGTCTGCCCCTCCCCTGACAAGGGGAGGATGGGTGGGGTTGGGAGGCTGGGAGGGGTTCGGCTTTGAAAATATTCGGCCTCGCCGGCTGGTCGGGCAGCGGCAAAACCACCCTGCTGGAAAAACTGCTGCCCATTATTGCCGGGCATGGCCTCCGCGTCTCCACCATCAAACAGACCCACCACGACGTGGATCTCGACCAGCCCGGCAAGGATTCCTACCGCCACCGTGCTGCGGGTGCAAGCGAGGTGCTGCTGACCTCATCTGCGCGCTGGGTATTGCTGCATGAGTTGCGCGGCGAGGCGGAGCCTGCCTTGTCAGACCATCTGGCGCGGCTTTCTCCCTGCGATCTGGTGCTGGTGGAAGGCTTCAAGCAGGAGCCGATTCCCAAGCTGGAAATTTATCGTCCTGCCAATGGCAAGCCATTGCTGCATCCGAATGACCTGCATATCATCGCCGTTGCCAGCGATGTCGATGTCGAGACGGCATTGCCATCGTTCAATCTCAACGACCCGGCTGCGATTGCCGGCTTTATTTTGCGCTATCTGGACCTGAAACATGAGTGAACCCAAGAAAATGCTGAGCGCCGACGAGGCGCTCGAACTGCTGCTAAGCCATGCCCGCCCGGTGAACGAGACCGAGACCATCCACACCACCCACGCGCTGGGCAGGGTGCTGGCTGAAGCGCTGATCTCCTCCGTCACCGTACCGCCGCTCGATAACAGCGCCATGGACGGTTATGCCATGAACTGCGCCAGCCTGAACCCGGTCGGCGAGACCCGTCTCAGGGTTTCCCAGCGCATTCCCGCTGGCACTGTGGGGCATGCCCTGGAGCATGGCACTGCGGCGCGCATCTTCACTGGCGCGCCCGTGCCGCCGGGCGCGGATGCCGTGGTAATGCAGGAAGACTGCACGCTGGATGGGGATGAAGTGATCATCGGTGCCATACCTAAATCCGGAGCCAATATCCGCCGCGCGGGCGAGGATATTGCCGCTGGCAGCGAAGTGTTGCCAGCCGGCATCAGAATCCGCCCGCAGGAAATGGGCCTGATCGCCTCGATCGGGCTGGCCGATGTGCGTGTCTATCGCAAGCTGCGCGTGGCGCTGTTCTTTACCGGCGACGAAATCGTCATGCCGGGCGAAACGCTGGAAGAAGGCGAAATCTACAACTCCAACCGCTACACCCTGCTTGGCCTGCTAGAAGGTATGGGATGCCGTGTGGCGGATTACGGCATCGTTCCGGACAGTCTTGAAGCCACGGTGAACGTACTCCAGCAGGCCTGGCACGAAGCCGACCTGATCGTGACCAGCGGCGGCGTCTCGGTAGGCGAGGAGGATCACGTCAAGGCGGCGGTCGAAAGTCTGGGCAAGCTCGATATGTGGAAGGTGGCGATGAAGCCGGGCAAACCCATCGCCCACGGTACGGTACAGGGCACACCCTTCATCGGCCTGCCGGGCAACCCGGTTTCGGCCTTCGCCACCTTCTGTCTGTTCGTGCGGCCCTACATCCTGCGCAGCCAGGGCGTGCAAAAAACTACACCGCGCAGCTATCGCTTGCCCGCCGCATTTGACTGGAACAAGCCGGGCCCCCGGCGCGAATTCGTCCGCGCCCGGCTGGAGCCGCAAGCGGATGGCACGCCGGGGGTCGCCATTTACCCCAACCAGGGCTCTGGCGTGCTGACTTCAGCAGTCTGGGGCGAGGGGCTGGCGGAAATCATCGAGGGCTCGACCGTGGCGCGCGGCGACCAGGTCAAGTTCACCCCATTTACGGAATTGTTGGGTTAATCATGCTGACACTCATCTATTTTGCACGCCTGCGCGAAGCGCTGGGCGTGTCATCGGAACAGATCGACCTGCCGCCGGATGTGCAGGATGTTGCCGGGCTGACGGCCTGGCTGCGCAAACGGGGCGGCGACTGGGAAGTGGAACTGGCGACAGGCCGGGCGTTCCGTGTCGCGGTGAATCAGGACATGGCCGACGCTACGACGGCGGTCCGGGACGGCGACGAAGTTGCCATCTTTCCGCCGGTCACCGGGGGCTGACATGACTGTCCGGGTACAGCAGGAAGATTTCGACCTCGGCAAGGAACTGCTCGCATTGCGTCAGGGCAATCCGAAAATCGGTGCCATCGCCAGCTTCCTCGGTCTGGTGCGCGACATCAACGAGGGCGACGCGGTGGCCGGCATGAGCCTGGAACATTATCCCGGCATGACGGAAAAAGCGCTTGCCGCCATCGTCGAGAAAGCCCACTCACGCTGGGATATATTCGATGCCCTGGTGATCCACCGCGTCGGCGACCTCCTGCCCACCGACCAGATCGTCATGGTGGCCGTGACCAGCGCCCACCGCGGCGAAGCTTTTGCCGCCTGCGAATTCATCATGGATTACCTCAAAACCGAAGCGCCATTCTGGAAGCGGGAACAGACGCCATCCGGCGCCCGCTGGGTGGATGCGCGGGAAAGCGATGAAAAGGCGGCGGGGCGGTGGGAACGGTAAGCCCGAGCGCCAGTTTGGTGTTAACGCGGAACTAGGGACGCGAGCCGCTTCGCGGCGAATCGTCGAAGCAGGGTGCAGAATGCGCCAGCCACGTTCCTGGAAAGTCATTCATAGCGGCCACACCACCGGCAGCAGCAGCATTGCCACGGCAAACACCAGCAGCGTCAGCGGCAGGCCAAGTTTCACATAGTCCACGAAACGATATCCGCCCGGACCCATCACCAGTACGTTGGCTGGGTGTGCCACCGGGCTGGCGAAGCTGGCTGCGGCGGCGATCGCGATCGCCATCACCGGCGCCAGCGGCGAGATACCAAGGTCAGAAGCGGCCGACAGCGCGATCGGTGCCATCAGCAGCACCAGCGCCGCGTTGGGCATGATCAGCGTGGCGAGGGCCGTACATGCATACAGCCCCGCGATCACCGGCCATGGCCCGTAAGGCCCCAGCACCGCGATCACACCACCGGCAAGGAACTCTGCCGCGCCGCTGCTTTGCATCGCGATGCCCAGCGGCAGCATGCCGGCGATCAGGAAAATCGAGCGCCAGTCGATGGCGCGGTAGGCCTGCTCCATGCTCAGGCAGCGTGTCAGTACCATCAGCGTGGCGCCGGCCACTGCGGCGATCGAGATATGCAGCCAGCCGGCCAGCACCGTGCCGATGGTCAGCACCATCAGGCCGCCTGCCAGCGGTGCCTTGCTCGTGTCTATTGGCGGCACCTGTATTGGATTGAGCACGATCAGATCCTCGTCGGCACCCAGCGCCGCCAACCGCTCGCGCGGGCCGACCACGAGCAGCGCGTCACCGCGCTGCAAGGTCAGTGCGCCGACACCCGAGCGCAGCGCTTTTCCGTTGCGCCAGACTGCCGCTACTGCAACCTGATAGCGCTCGCCGAGCTCGAGATTGGCCACCGTCTTGCCGTTGATACGCGCGTGCGGGTGCAGCGTGGCCTCGACCATCTCGAGCTGCCCCTCGTCGAACACACGGAGATAGGGCGTGGCATCTTCCAGCAGTTCCAGCTGCTGCAGGCCGCGAAGCACGTCGAGGTCCTCCTCGCGGCCCTGGGTCAGCAGCAGGTCGCCCGCCTCCACCATCCCCTCGGAGGCGGCAGCGTCGAGCAGCGCCCCGCCACGGAAGACACCCATCAGACGGAAGTCGAAGGCATCGCCAATACGGTTCTCGCTAAAGGTGCTGCCGGCCAGCGCGGAGTCCTGCGGCACGCGCAGCACGAACAGCCGCTCATCCAGACGCCAGACCTTGCGGCGCTCGCCCTCGGAGACGGGCGCCACAATCTCGAAGCCCGGTACCTTGCGCAGCGCTTCGAGGGCCTCGTCGCTGCACTGCACCAGCAGCCGGTCGCCGATGGCCAGCAACTGTTCGGCCAGGCGCGTGCGGTGCACGATGCCGCCGCGACGCAGCGCCAGCACATTGGCCGCATGCTGCTCGCGGAATTCGAGGTGGCGCAGCGGCTGGCCGACCAGCGTCGAATTTTCGTCCAGCACCAGTTCGGCCAGTGCGGCTTGAGACCACAGGCGTTCGTGCAGCATCGGCGCCTCGCGCTCGATGCTCAGCGAGCTCCAGCGCCGCAGCAGTTCGAAGCGGTCAAGACGGCCCTGGGCGAGCAGCACATCGCCGCCTTGCAGTTCAGTCTTGCCTGGGGGCAGGGCCTCGGTGCGGCCGGCCCGCGTCAGTGCGATCACCATCAGCCCGGCTGCCGAGGCCAGCGCCGAGTCGGCCAGCGTGCGGCCGGCCAGCAGTGAATCATCCGGCACGCGCAGCGCGACGATGCGCTCCTGCAGGCCATACAGCGATCGAAGCTCGTGCTGGCTGGCCGAAGATTGCGTGGTATCGGTGCGCGGCAGAAGGTAGCGCCCGGCGAGTGCCATGAAAGCAGTGACAGTCAGCAGGATCGGCAGGCCGATCCATGCAAAATCAAAGAAGCCGAAGCCCACCCCCCGGGCCTCGCGCAGCGCATTGCTCACCAGCAGGTTGGGCGGGGTGCCGATCAGCGTCATCATGCCGCCCACCAGGGTGCCGTAGGCCAGCGGCATCAGTATCCGCGAGGGCGCCACCCCGCCACGGCGCGCCACTTCCATGGCCACCGGCAGCAGTAGCGCGGCCACACCGATGTTGTTCATGAACGCCGACATCACGCCGGCGACGAGCATGAAGATCGCAATCATGCGCAGCTCGCTGCGCCCGGCCACGCGCGTCACCTGGCGGCCGATCTGCTCAGCGATGCCGGCGCGCGTAAGCCCCTCGCTGATGATGAACATCGCCCAGACGGTGATCACCGCCGGGTTGCTGAAGCCGCTGACCGCTTCGACCGGCGAGACCAGCCCCAGCAGGGCAAGGCTGGACAGCACCAGCAGTGCCACCAGATCCATGCGCAGCCACCCGGTGACAAACAGGGTCAGCGCGACGACGAGGATGCCGAGAATGAGGGCGATTTCAAGGGTCATGGGGTAGCCCTTGGCGTTTCACGGCGGCCAGCATATCGTGGCGCCAGCAGCGCCAGAAAAACAGCGCCACGATGGCGAGCAGGATTGCCGGTATCAGCAGTTGCTTGGTTGTCATGTGCGTTGCCATAAGAATTTCAGCGCGTCCCGCCCAACAATACCCTTTGGCGTTCGAATTTCGATCAAATCCAGGTTTTGTGCCATTTCTGGGCCACGTTCGGCAGGCCCGTCAGCTTATGCATTTTGGAATGTTCGACTCTACTCGGATTCATGGTTAGAGCCAAACGTTGAAGCGCCGCTTAGGCCGGGTTTTTACTCAGTGTTGGCTCAACCATCACACTCGTTCCCATGATTCGATGCCGCCCGGCACCACTCGAAATAACGGGTGAACGATTGGAGACGAAACAACACGGAATTTTTCGTGCAGTGCTGGATTGCGGACGGATAACTTCGCCAGTAGATGTTTCCACTCATATTCGATTTGACCGGCGGTTACATGAATTTCTGAGTGTGCCGCACAGTGAATAATTTTAGTTTTATCGAAGGAATAGCCCCGACGGACTGCTTCGGTATGCACTGCGTGAAGGTAGGCTCCAATGGCGGTAACTGGCTGACTTTGTGCTCTGAATCGAATTAGCTGTGGGTGTGATCGATAGCCACGAGTTTCACCACGCAGAACCTTTTGCGCCAATAGGGTTTCACGCCAGAGCGCAACCAAACCCTGTGGATCAAGATATTGGGGATGCAGCGACCAGATGCGCATACGGTTCTATGACCTGACGTTCAAATTGAGGGGTTGTCCAACCGCAAAGCTTGGACGGAGCCATGATTGCTCAAACACCACTGCCCGTGAAGGAAGTCACTTATCGGCCAGTCCCGCTCGAATGTAGGGCTAGACCATTTTCAAACGTGCGCGGTTTTGGCTTGCAACGAAATGCCGATGGCACTTCTAATGGGGGCAGGTCAGTCGTGGCGACGGATTCTTGTGTGCGGAAACTTTCTGCAACTGGCTTTCCAGATGCTGTTATTTGGCAAGGTGAGTTTCGATCTTCGGAAGTCATCGGAAACCCCTAACGTAAAGTTAAGGGGCGCGCTTTAGTGCGTCCCGCTTGAACGACGGGTTAGAGCCCAACATTTCGAGACGCTCAGCAAGCCACACCTTAATAATAGACTGCCGAGTTACGCCAAGTCTTCCGGCTTCACGGTCAAGCGAATCAATCATCCAAGTGGGGAAATCGACATTAACGCGCTTTTGTTCCTGCAACACCCTCTTAGCCTTGGATAAATCCAGCGAAGCGGTAATATCAACACCTTCGTCAAATTGCTGTTCAAATTTTTTAGCTTTCATAGAGAGCTACCTCCTCGGTTCGTGAGCGACGAACAGAAATGATCCGAATATTCGGCCCTCTGTAGGTAATGACGGCTGACCAACACTTTTCGTAAATCAACCCTATCACGAGGTATCTCGGCTCATCTTCTGTTTTTGCGGGAATTTCCAAAAGCCTCGGGTCGTTCCATAATGTCTGAGCATCGTCAAAGCTGATGCCATGCTTAAGAAGATTAGCCTGACTTTTTGCTTCGTCAAATTCAAAAATAATCATGGTATAAAAAATATACCTTTATTGTGAGAAAATCAAGTGTCGGGACGATGTGCTCTAACGTCGAGCTAACCGGCGCTGCGGGGCTTTATCGCGCAGCGTCCAGCGACCGAAGGGAGCGAGGTTGAGCGCCATGTTAGGCATGGCGTCCATATGAATATGCCTGCGCAAGCCATTTTTCCCGCTTTTCCGACTTGCTATCTTTAACGGGGCCGAAGCTAGAAACCGTCACGGGTTTTATGCCGCTGAATTCAAGAATGGTGCGCTTCATCTGATTGTGGCCCGGCATACGGTACACCCAGCGAAAATACCAAGGCGGGGTGTCCATTGTGACGAGAAGATGAGCTGAGCGCCCAGAAAGCAAGCGATCCCATAGATGAGAGCCTTCACGATACTTGAAGGCAAAGCCAGGTAGGAAAATGCGGTCAACAAAGCCCTTGAGCAAAGCTGGCATTGCGCCCCACCAGATGGGATAGACGAAAACGATATGTTGCGCCGATGTAATTGCTGTCTGTCCAGCAACCAAGTCGGGTTCTAGCTCCTGAATAGTGGCGTAGCCATTGTGGAGCACTGGGTCAAAAGACAGATTGCCAAGAGAAATTAGTTGCACCTCATTTCCCGCTTCTTTGGCTCCCTCCACGTATGAATTCGCGAGGGCGCCGCAAAAACTGTCACTTTTGGGATGGCCAAGGATTACAAGAATACGTTTGCCCATGGTTGTGCGTGCCTGTGGTGGTGAATGTCTAACGTTTGACATAACCGGCGGGCTGGAAGCGGGCGAAGCTCGCTGTAAGCCAGTCCGAGTTGATGGATGGGTTGGGCTTCTGCTCACTCATAGTGCGTCCACATGCGTAGGACACGAACTGTTTTTTCTTTGGTAAAGACTTCGTACACAATGCGATGCTGAATATTGATGCGGCGAGAGTATGCGCCTGCAAGATCACCGACCAACTTTTCAAAGGGTGGTGGATTTTGAAATGGGTCGTTGGAAAGAAGTGCGAGCAGTTCTTGTGTCTTTGGTTTAAGGCCGCTTGCAGCAAGCTTCTTTGCGTCCTTCATTGCTTGCTTAGAATAAACAACTTCCCAACTCACCACTTAAGCGCCTTAGAACTTTTGGCGAGGGGCTCGGCCATACCAGCTTTGATGGACTCGCGCATGCCAGGCACAGCCAATAGGTACAGGGTTTCTTGAATTGCACTCCAATCTTCCGCTGACAGCAGAACAGCGCTGCTACGTTTGCCGGAGATGATGATCGGCTCGTGTGACTCTACTGTTTGGTCAATTAGTCGGTAGAGATTTGCGCGAGCTTCGCTGGCGGTAAGTGTGTTCATTTTGCGCTCCTCCAAAGAAGCTTGCATGGTACGCGATATCGTACGTCTTTTCAATCCGACTATGCGAGCACTTCAAGAGGCCCAACGTGGAGCTAAGGGGCAGGCCGCTTCTGGCCTGACCCGCTTGAGCGTAGGGTTAGGCTTGGATTTACCGGGCGCGTTTAATAATGAACCCATTTTCAATTTTCTCGAAGCCGACCTTGGGGTAATACTCCATTGCTTCAGGCGCAGATAGTAGGACAAGCGCCACTTCTTCTCCAATAGCGGAGCGAACGCGGGCAATAAGTTCGCGCCCGATACCGTGCTTTTGAAAGGCCTTATTCACTGCGATGTCGGACAAGTAGCAACAATAACTGAAATCGGTCAGAGCGCGACAGACTCCAACGAGTTTGCCTTCATGCCAAGCGGAGAAAGTCAGGTTTGCATTGGCAAACATACGCTCAATCCGTGCCAAATCATTGGTGGGGCGGCGAATGCCGGACGCATCAAAAACTGCAACTACATCAGTTGCCGCGAGGGGGAAATTATGGCGGAATTCAATCTCTGACATAGAAAGCCTAACGTTCAAGTTAAGGGGCGCGCCGCTTTTGGCGCGTCCCGCTTGAACGAGGGGTTAGGCTCGGCTCTACAAGGCGCCCGGTGACGTACTTGTGAAGAACACTTGCCATTAGCGTCTGGTAAGGGATTGCCTCTTCTGCTGCCTTTGCCTGAAGGTCGTCGAGATCACGGGAAGAAATGCGAATGTTGACACGCTTGTCTTTAGCCAGAGATACGGAAGCCATTGCCGCATAGCGTGCAATTTCACTTTTGTTTTTTGGAACGGGCTGCCATTCACCTCTTTCAAAAGAAGCCAGAATTTCCTCTTCAAGTTTACTTTCTTTGTCCATTTTAATTCTCCTCAAACAGATAGATGCGAGTGGCTTTCCGACTAGGGATAATCGTTTTAAGGAAAACATCTTGCTTCGTTTCCACAAACGGCACCAGATATGCGTAGCCACGAATACGAACCACAAACATGCGCTGGTTCGGATATTGAACTGTGTTCGGGTGGTCTAGTACAACAAGCAGGCCACCATTCGACATGGCCGACACTACTTCCTCAAAAGATACGCCACGCTCGGCTTTGAGGCGGATATTTTTCTCGGTGCTCCAGTTCACAGGTTTCATGGGGAGAATATTACACCTGTGTGCCTTATGGCATCAAGAGGCCTAACGTGCTAGCTCAGCCGACGGCAAAAAGCGCAGCTTTTTGACGGTCGGCTGGAGCAGGATGTTAGAGAACATGGTGTTTAGCCGAGCAAGTGTTCAAATAGCGGCGAGCACAATGCGAAAACACCGAGAGCGACAAGGCGCCAGATAGCCGACAGGTAGCGCAGTACGACGCCGAAGACACAGACGCCCAACACAAGCAGCGCCAATTTGAGAAACGCACCTGCCGAGAAGAAAAACCAGCCAGCCTTCAGCAAGAAGTAACAACTAAAGAAAAACCCCGCAATTACTGACAGGGACTCAATTTCAAGCAGGCGGTTTAGCCAACGGTTCGAATTGTATGGACCGGATAGCATGTAGTTCTCTAACGTGCTAGCTCAGGGGCGCGAAGCCGGCTTGCCGGCGAAGCGTCCCTCTGGAGCGGCGGGTTAGGCGGATTGACGCGTTTTCCATGATGCAACATACCTCCCTGCGACGGCACCGATAGCGATGACTATAGGGGCGCCCAAGAAATAGATGAACCAGCCGTTTGCCGCGTGAGATTCGTTGGACTGCGCGACAAGAAACCAAACCAAAAACAGCAAAAGATGCAGGCCAATAAAGCCACCGACGGTAGCGCCCTTCGATGCCTCGAAGTAGCCAGAAATGGCCGCCCAAATCCAGTGGGGGGCCGCAAAGATCATGTAGAGCTCTGCGAGCTTTTCCATCGTGCGCGCAAACCACGAGAGGCTCAACTCAATCTGGGTGCCAGAGACGGCCATGATCAATGCCACGATTGCAGGTAGAGCCAAGTGAGCAAGGTAGTACATGGCATCGGCCTAACGTCTGAGTGAGGGGCCGCCGGAGCGCAGCGGAGGAAACCAAAATGCGCAGCTTTTTGGCTGTCCCGCTCGACGATTGTTAGGCATATTTGCCCAAGAGCATGATGCCAATGCCAACCAGTTGCAGGAAGAATGGGTTTTTAGCGACACCCCAATTCACGATTAAGAAGAGCAGGGATACTGGCGCTATAAGTAAGCAGCCAAGCCCCCACCAAATGCTTGTTTTGAATGCGGCAATCAAGGTTCCTATGCCGCCGACAACGAAAACAAAAAGCCCCAAGTAGACCAACATTTCCATTCCTCCCTATGTTATTGGGTGTGCTTGATACGACTATTTGTACCGCCTGCTAGGCATATGTGCGCACTAAGAAATAGCCTGCAACAGGTATAAATGCAAAGAGCACTACGATGCCGAGACAACCGGAACCTGCCCCACCATTACCCCGAGATGAAAACTGGGAACGCTCTTGAGGTGGCCTCGACTGAAGCCATTTGGCATGGCACGCCTGGCAAAAAAACTTGGTTTTACTGTTGCGCCAAGCCTCGATAGTTCGTTCGGTATGAGGTGAAAATGTACCGCAGCGTGCACACTTGAAATGTTTTTGCTTGGGCAGGCGCTTGGGGAAGATCTTGCCGATCAAGAACAAGCCAATGGCTACCACGATGGCAATGCCAAAAATCCTTTCAGGAGACATTGATTTCCTATGCCTAACGTTCAAATTGAGGGGCCGGCCGCTTCTGGCCTGTCCCTCTCGAATGTGGGGTTGGGCGTCACTTCTTCGCTCGACTGGTTACTTTTTCATTCCGAGCATCAATGGCTGCCAGTTTTCCTGGAGGAAGCTGGTTGTACATCTCCTGCACAGATTTAGGGTGTGTGATCATTTGGTCAGCAATGGCATTTACCAAGCCGAAGAGGCGTAGCGCTGTGTCACGGTCATCCTTGAGGTCGATTATTCCCGGATGAACGGCTTCATTGCCTATGACTCGAACCACGTCGAGGGCTTTCTGTACGAGAGGATTCAACCCTTTTGAGATTAAACTGGCGATGTCATCATCAATGTTCTTGCCCTTTTCACCAAGATGGGCGCAAAGCTTTTGAATGACTAGCCGCATGAGCGCCGCAGCACCACGCGGTGAACTACCCACAATAGATCGGGCTTCCTCAAAATCCGCAATAAGTTCTTGGGGTAAATCAATGTTGGGGACGGGGCCGACGCGTTGACCGGGAACACCAAGTTGCCATGTACCCAAACAGCAATTTTCTTGCAGTTGTAGCACTCGCTCAAATGAAGATTGCCTACATCGTTGTATACATATGCGCCGTTTTGGTTTCGATCCAGAAGGATCAACCCTGCGAGTATTTTGTCTACCCACAGCAGTAGCCGCTCTTTATGCTTCGCTTCGAGTTCCTTTGCATTTGAGATTTTCTCTCGTGTTTCAGCATCTGGAATCGACGGGACTCGTTCTTTTTCATCGACCTGAGCCGCGTGCAGCTTGTACCAGTGCTGTGTGGTAAATGCCCCACAATGAGGACAGTCGAACGCCGTAGCCGAAATTGAAGGAGGACTGGGAAGCTTTACTCATAATTAAACTTTCTATACTCGTTTCGCGATTGAGTTTGTGCCGCCCAACGTAGAGGTAACAGGCGCGGCGGCTTCATGCCGCGTCCAGCGGAACGAAGTGGAGCGGTGTTGACCGCCGGGTTAGGGCTAGAGTTCATTGAGAACGGCCTTTGGTTCAATATCGTTTCCAGAAGCGTCAGCCAACGGAAATACTTTCTTGCACGGTTTGCAGTAGTAACCCTTTCCGGCTGCGTAGATGCCGTAAGTAGCAACTGGTGTTTTGCACGATGGG
>CAVZWN010000003.1:0-26029 GCA_963779055.1 uncultured Gammaproteobacteria bacterium | reverse complement strand
CAAGCGCTGCGGCCTGGAAGTGCGCGACCTGGTCCTGCAACCGCTGGCCTCCAGCATGGCAGTGCTGTCCGAGGACGAAAAAGACCTCGGCGTATGCCTGGTGGATATCGGCGGCGGCACGACCGACATTGCCGTATTCACCGATGGTGCCATCCGCCACACCGCGGTGATCCCGATTGCCGGCGACCAGATTACCAACGATATCGCCATGGCCCTGCGCACGCCCACCAAGGAGGCGGAAGACATCAAGCGCACCCATGGCTGCGCCCTGCGCCAGCTGGCGGATGCCAATCAGATGGTGGAAGTGCCCGGCGTGGGCGAACGTGAAACGCGCCAGCTTTCGCGCCAGACCCTGGCCGAAGTCATCGAGCCGCGCGTGGAAGAGCTTTACTCGCTGGTACAGGCCGAGCTGCGCCGCAGCGGCTTCGAGGATCTGATGTCGTCAGGCATCGTCATCACCGGCGGCAGCTCGGCCATGCAGGGCATGGTCGAGCTGGGCGAGGAAGTATTCCACATGCCGGTGCGGCTGGGCGTGCCCAACTATTCCGGCGGGCTGGCGGAAGTGGTACGAAATCCGCGCTTCGCTACCGGGCTGGGCCTCTTGATGTCGGCACAGGAGCAACATCAGCGCCACCAGATCGCGGCCATGGGAACCACATCGCTGCAGCAGGTTTTCGAGAAGATGAAGAGCTGGTTTCAGGGGAATTTTTAGCAGGGCCGTCATTGCGAGCGCAATGACGGTAAGGGGATCAGGGTTTTTTGAGTTTGGTTTGAGTTCTGGATAAACGGTAATTAAAAGGAGGAACAAAATGTTCGAAATTATGGAAGCACCAATGCAGGATGCAGTTATCAAGGTCATCGGCGTGGGCGGCTGCGGCGGCAATGCAGTTGACCACATGATCGTGAGCGGTCTGGAAGGAGTGGAATTCATCTGCGCCAACACCGACGCCCAGGCGCTCAAGCGCAGCCAGGCCAGAACCCAGCTCCAGCTGGGCGCACACATCACCAAGGGACTGGGTGCCGGAGCCAATCCGGAAGTTGGTCGCGCCTCGGCGGAAGAGGACCGCGATCGCATCGCCGAAATGATCCAGGGCGCCAACATGCTCTTCATCACTGCCGGCATGGGCGGCGGCACTGGTACCGGCGCTGCGCCGATCGTCGCCGAAGTAGCGAAGGAACTGGGCATTCTGACCGTAGCGGTGGTCACCAAGCCGTTTGCCTTCGAAGGCAAGCGTTCCAAGGTGGCACAGCTGGGCATGGAAACTCTATCAAAGCACGTCGACTCCCTGATCGTGGTCCCCAACGACAAGCTGATGCAGGTACTGGGCGACGATGTCAGCTTCCAGGATGCGTTCAAGGCCGCCAACGACGTGCTGCATGGCGCCGTTTCCGGCATCGCCGAAGTCATTAACTGCCCCGGCCTGGTCAACGTGGACTTCGCGGACGTCAAAACCGTGATGTCGGAAAACGGCATGGCCATGATGGGTTCCGCCTCCGCCTCCGGCGTGGACCGCGCCCGTCTGGCCGCAGAACGCGCCGTTGCCAGCCCGCTGCTGGAAGACATCGATCTGGCCGGCGCACGTGGCGTGCTGGTCAACATCACCGCCAGCATGTCTCTAAAGATGAAGGAATACTACGAGGTGATGGAAACCATCAAGGAATTCACCGCTGAAGATGCCACCGTGATCGTCGGCACCGTGATCGACGAGAACATGGGTGAAACCCTGCGCGTGACCATGGTCGCAACCGGCCTCGGCGGCCTGGTTGCCCGCCAGCAACACAAGCCGCAACTGGTGGTGCGCAACGGCACAGACAATGCGCCGATGATGGAAGTGGACTATGCCGCGCTGGATCAGCCGGCAGTCATGCGCCGCCGCGAACGTGGCGCACAGCTCGAAGCCATGAAAGCCAACGGGGTCGATTTCCTCGACATCCCGGCCTTCCTGCGCAAACAGGCTGACTAAGCAGCACTCCTGACGTTCCTCCAGAACGGGAAACCGGCCACAAGGCCGGTTTCTTCCTTTGCGCTTTTCTGGCTAAAACCCCCTTCTAGCCGTTATCATTACGGCCCATGTCCTATCCAAACAACATCGTTCTCGTCGGCCTCATGGGCGCAGGCAAAACCACTGTGGGCCGGATGCTGGCCAAACACCTTGGTATGCGCTTTATCGATTCTGACCACGAGATCGAACGCCGCACCGGCGTCAAGATCCCGGTCATCTTTGAATTCGAGGGCGAGGAAGGCTTCCGTAACCGCGAAACTGCCGTCCTGAGCCAGTTGTGCCGGATGGACAATGTCGTGCTCGCCACCGGCGGCGGGGCAGTGTTGCGCGAGCAGAACCGCGAACTCCTCAGGCAAAACAGCACGGTGGTCTACCTGCGGGGACAGGTGCGCGATCTTTACCACCGCACCCGCCACGACAAGAACCGCCCCCTGCTGCAGACTGCCGACCCGCAGGCCAAGCTGCGCGAACTTTTCGCCCAGCGCGACCCGATTTACCGCCAGCTGGCCGACATCATCATGGATACCGGCGACCAGAACATTCACGCGCTGGTACGCCACCTGATACAGAAACTCACCGATAGACAAGACCCGAACATGCAAACCCTGACCGTAGATTTAGGCGCGCGCTCCTACCCCATCCACATCGGCGCGGGGCTGCTGCAACAGGCCCAGCTGATCCTGCCGCACCTGGCGCAGAAGCGCGTGGCGATTGTCACCAACACCACGGTGGCGCCGCTTTATCTGGCGCAGCTGAGCAATACGCTCACCCAGCAGGGTGTCAGCGTGCTGCCCATCATCCTGCCGGATGGCGAAGCCTACAAAAATAGCGAAACCCTGAACCTGATCTACAACGCCCTGCTGGAAAACCGCTGCGAGCGCAAAACTACGCTGATCGCGCTGGGCGGCGGGGTCATCGGCGACCTCACCGGCTATGCGGCGGCAAGCTTCCTGCGCGGGGTGCCCTTTATCCAGGTGCCCACCACGCTGCTGGCCCAGGTGGATTCCTCGGTGGGCGGCAAGACCGGCATCAACCACCCGCTCGGCAAGAACATGATCGGCGCCTTTTATCAGCCGCAAGTGGTGCTCGCCGACACGTCCACCCTCGACACCCTGCCCACACGCGAGCTGGCGGCTGGCCTTGCCGAGGTCATCAAGTATGGCCTGATCCGCGACCTGCCGTTTCTCGAATGGCTGGAACAGAACATGGACCGGCTGCTGGCCCGCGACAAGGACGCTCTGGCTTACGCCATCCGCCGTTCATGCGAGAACAAGGCCGAAATCGTGGCTGCGGACGAGCGCGAAGGCGGTGTGCGCGCCCTGCTCAACCTCGGCCACACCTTTGGCCACGCCATCGAGGCTGGCATGGGCTATGGCAACTGGCTGCACGGCGAGGCGGTGGCCGGCGGCACGGTGCTGGCAGCCGACCTGTCGCGCCGCATGGGATGGCTCAGCGAAGAAGATGTCGAGCGCATCCGGCGTCTTTTCCAGCATGCCGGACTGCCTGATCATGCCCCCGATCTGGGCGTGGAGGCTTATCTCGACTACATGGGCCTGGACAAGAAAGTGGAAAGCGGAAAAATCCGCTTTGTCCTGCTGAAGGCGATCGGTGATGCGCTGGTCACGCCCGATGTTGCAGCCGACGCCCTGGCACAGGCGCTGAAGGGGTTTGTGCGCCCGGCCGGGTTGCAGCGGGCAGCGGCCGGCGCGGAAAATCCCTAGCGAGGAAGCACTTCGCTTCTCTCATGACAGGGCCAGACATTTGACGCAACGACGCTGATTTTATCTTCACCAGCCCATTTTTTTATTTTTCCTCTCCGCTGGGGCGGGGTTGATAATGGCATAATCATAGCGTCTGAATGGAAAATCCATCCCCCACATGAAACTCTCCCTGGCGCATTTCTGCCTGATTACTTTCCTGGTGCTGGAATTGGTCAGCAGTGCAGCCATTTATTACCTGTACCAGACCAGCCTGTCTCAATCCTCGCAAGTTCAGGCAATTGCTCCAGCGGATACCCAACACGCACTAAGCTCCGCCATCATTGGACTGGCTCGTAATATGCGGGCTACCGCCGCGCATATTGCGCAGCTCCCCCAAACCGTCAATGCACTCAAGGCCGGCCCGGATAGCGGCTCTCAGGCTCAGCTTGTCAACATTCACGCACTTTATCCGGATGCCCGGATTCAGTGGGCGCTGCCGGACATCAGTGCTGCCGGCAGCTCTCCCATCCCGTCACTTTCAGTCGTTTATTCGCACAGGGCAGAAACCTTCGATAAGAAACTTGTCTCCGCCAAGGCTGCATCTGCGCCCTCCTCTTTTCACCCGGCCGTCACGGAGCCAGTCATTGACCCGCAAAGCAAGGCAATACTGGGTTTTGTCGTAATCGGAAAAAGCGTTCCGGAGATTGTTGCCCTGTTCGATTCACTGCCATTGCAGGGCGCTTATGCAGAATTGCAGCAGGCCAACGGAAACGGCCTTCACGATGTCCTGATGCGGCGCGGCGATGTCCGCATGAAGGCCAGCACCTTTCAGGAACTGACCGATTTTCCTGGCACCGCATGGCGGCTAGTGGAGTGGCGCACCCCGGCCCTGCTGGCCCAGCCGGAAGCCTCTCCGCTTCAGCGCCACCTGGCCGCATGGGCGTTCTTCTCGCTATTTCTGGCGCTTGCCATGGCGGGGCTGAATATCACCTTGCGCAGGATTCTGAAAAACGACATCGAAACCATACTGGTGTTTTTCTCGGATGTCCGTCACTCCCGCCTGCGCAAGACGTATTCCATCCAGCTGAAGGATCTGGAACAAAATTTCGGGCTCATGCACCGCCTGGGAAAACTCATGCTGGGAAAACACAAGCAAGTGAGCGACACCGCCAGCATCGATCACCTTTCCCAGGTCAACAACCGTCGCAGTTTTGACATCAAGCAGAAAGAACTGCTCAAATCCCTGGCTGAAGGCTGGACCCATAGCCTGCTCATTATCGATATCGATAAATTCAAGCAGGTAAACGACACGTTTGGCCACGATGCCGGAGATGCACTGATCGTGCAATTTGGGAAAGTGCTCAAAGAGCAATTGCGCTCCAGCGACTTTATCGCCCGCCTGGGTGGAGACGAATTCTGCGTGATTTTTCCCAATACGCCCATAAAAAAAGCGTCCGAACTTGCAGACCGTTTGCGCCAGAACATGCCTGCAGAAGTGGAACTGACGCGCGGCATTATGCACAAGCTGCACTGGAGTGGCGGCTTGAGCGAATACAGGAAAGGGGATGACGCAGAAAGCAATGCCTTGTCGCGGGCGGACAATGCCCTGCTCCAGGCCAAGCATGCCGGGCGCAACCAGACCAGACTGGCCGCCTAGTTGTCTGCCTGGCAATGATGCTATTCTCCCCGTTTGCAATGTGCCGCCCTTTCACTCCGGGCGCCGTTGCCGACCAAGCCAGAACCATCCAGAGGTATCCCATATGACGGATCTTGCACCCTACGCCGCGCATTCGCAGCACAGCCGCGGCCGCGGGTTTTTCGAGCCAGCGCCTGACGGCCGCAGCGAATTCGAGCGCGACCGCGACCGCATCATCCACTCCACCGCCTTCCGCCGCCTGGAATACAAAACCCAGGTATTCGTCAATCACGAGGGCGACCTGTTCCGCACCCGCCTGACCCACAGCATCGAAGTCGCCCAGATCGGGCGCACCATTGCGCGCAACCTGCAACTCAACGAAGTGCTGGTCGAAGCCATTTCCCTGGCTCACGACCTGGGTCACACGCCCTTCGGCCATGCCGGTCAGGACGAACTCAATGCCTGCATGAAGGAACACGGCGGCTTCGAACACAACCTGCAATCGCTGCGGGTAGTCGATTTGCTGGAAGAGCGTTACGCCGATTTCGACGGCCTCAACCTGTGCTTCGAAACCCGCGAGGGCATCCTCAAGCACTGCTCCCTCCCCAACGCCAGAACGCTGGGCGAAGTGGGCGAGCGTTTTCTCCAGGACCAGCGCCCCACGCTGGAAGCCCAGGTCGCCAACCTGGCGGACGAAATTGCCTACAACAACCACGATGTGGACGATGGCCTGCGTTCCGGCCTGATCACGCTCGAACAGCTTTCCAGGACCAGCCTGTTTGCCCGGCACCTGGCGATGGCGCAGGAAAAACACACCGGCATCGACGGACGGCGGCTGATCCACGAAACGGTGCGGCGCATGATCAACACCCTGGTCATGGACCTGATAGCACAAAGCACCAACAACATCCGCGCCGCCGCGCCCGCCAGTCTGGACGACGTGCGCCACGCGCCGCCCCTGATCGCCTTCAGCCCTGAACTGGTGAAAGAGCAGCGCGAGCTGAAACAGTTTCTGCGCGAGCACCTCTACCGCCACTATCAGGTGAACCGCATGAGCATGAAAGCGCGCCGCATCGTGCGCGAACTGTTCGGTGCCTTCTTCAAGACCCCCTTCCTGCTGCCGCCGCAGTATCAGGAGAAAGCCAGCCTGGACAAGGCCCGCACCATTGCCGACTATATTGCGGGCATGACCGACCGCTATGCCTACCGCGAATACCGGCGGCTGTTCTCGATCGAAGAAATGTAAATGAAGCGTGCCCTCGCATCGGCCCTGCTGCTGGTTTCGCTACCCGTTGCGGGGGCCGAGCAGGTGGTTTGCCATTACACTTATGGCGGCGAAACTCAGGTTCTGGCCTCACATGCAGTAAATTCGCCCTATGCGGTCAAGGGCATCAAGATAGGGTCGTACTTCCAGTTTCGCCTGGTATTCCAGAATGAACCTGCCAACCTGGCCGCCATCAAGATCTACACCTATGTCGAGCGGGACGAAGGCCCGGTGCTGATTCACCAGGCCAGCTTCCCCTACCCCGCGCAGGACAACGCGGCAAGCCCCTACGGTTTCAGCGGCTTGCATGCCGTCTATGAACCGGTACGCGACAGCGAATTGCTGTACTGGTGTGAAATGAACGTCTTTAATGAATAGCCCCAGCCAGCTTCCAAGCCTGGTATTGGCGTGCCTGATATTCATGACATCTCCGGCCTGGGCAGAGCCGGTGCGCCTGATCTTCGCCGGTGACATCATGCTTGACGACGGGCCGGGGAAAGTGATCCAGTCAGGACGCGACCCCCTGGCCCACTTTGCAGCCACGCTGGCCGAGGCCGATTTCGCGGTTGGCAACCTGGAGTGCCCGGTAGCCACCGTCGGCCATCCGCTGGAGAGCAAGATTTTTTCCTTTCGTGCTCATCCCCGCGTGCTGTCGATCCTGAAAGGGCGTTTCAATGCCCTGGCCGTCGCCAACAACCACTCCGGCGACTATGGCAAGGAAGCCTTTCTCGAAACCCTGACGCTGCTCGAACAAAACCACCTCCCCTATTTCGGCGGCGGACGTGATCTCGCTTCGGCCCATGCGCCGCTGTGGATAGTCCGCCAGGGGCTGCGCATCGCCCTCCTCGGCTACAACGAATTCAAACCCCGCTCATTCGAAGCAGGGCCGGACTGGGCGGGCATTGCCTGGAGCGAAGACAGTCAGGTCGTCGCCGACATCCGCGCCGCGAGATCGGCAGGCGCTGATCTGGTGATCCCCTTCATGCACTGGGGCTGGGAGCGCGAACTGCAACCCAGCCAACGCCAGCGCCAGTTGGCGCGAACGATGATCGATGCGGGCGCGGACATGGTAATTGGCGGCCATCCCCACGTCACCCAGGGGGCGGAATATTACCGGGGGAAGCTGATCGTCTACAGCCTGGGCAACTTCATCTTCGACGGCTTCGACCCGCCCGAGATTCCGGAAACCCGCGAAGGCTGGCTCCTGCGCCTGAGCGTGGACCGTGGTGGTCTGATCGAGTGGGATACCATGGCTGCGCGGATGGATCAGGAAGGCACTCCGCATCCGGTTTCCGGGGCACTGACGCCCTGTGGCAAGGCGGGTGAAACGTCTGTCAGGCTGTGCGAGAACCTATAATTTATTGGCAATTTCCCTGAACGACATAGTGGCCCCCGCACGCTATTGGCCTGCTACTGGATCCATTTAACAACTGGAAACACGTTGCAACTGGTGAATAAGCTGAAGAGTACTAATTCACGTCTCGATTCGAGAGCATTTCGCAGAATGGTTCTGTCCGCTTCGCGGCATGTTTGATTGCCGGGGGCAGCCCGGCGGCTGATTACCTTTCTTGCTTCGCCAAGAAAGGTAATCCAAAAGAAGGCGACCCCCATCCACCGCCCCTACGGGGTACCCTGCGCTGCTCGTCAAGCCGGGCGGCTGTCCCACAAGGGGACTCCGACTTTCTATCCGCTAAAGCGGATGAAAGATCGTATGCATAACTCGCGCTTTGCGCTCAGACAGTGCTCGCCGACTGCCCCCGGCTTGCCTGTGCTGCTCGGCGGTGGCTCAAGGGGAGTTTGGCGCAGATTTTTTGGTCCCGGATTAGTTCGCCCATCGTGGCAGGCCACCAACTTCCCCTCTGCGCCGCTTCGGCTTGGCAGGCGGATTGGGGGGTGTCGGCTGCGCCCTGTCTGAGCTCCGCAGTAGCCCGCGTTTTGTGCGGGCTGCCAGGGCGAGTTGCGCAGACGCCCAATTCGCCTGCCAAGCCGAAGGAACCCGTAGGGCGGCGCAGCGGGGTCGCCTTCTTTTGGTTAACTTTTCTTTGGCCGAAGCAAGAAAAGTAACCCGCTTGCCGGGCGGCCCCGGCATCCAATCACGCATGCACGAAGTGCATTCAGCTAACGGCACTTCACCAGTTAATTTCCCAGGCCGTCTTGTAGCCCACCACGCACTCCTCCAGCCCGGCAGGAATTTTCGCCGTATCTGGAGAAACAGCAATCCGCCCCGCCATGATTTCAGCCGCATGCTGCGGGTAGCGCGGCCTGTCGCCCCGGTCTCCGAAGCCTTCCGGGTAGATTGGCTGGTTGGCGGAATCGTACTTGTCCGAGGCGCCCAGGGCATGAAACAGCTCGTGCGTGATAACCACATTGTTCTGCGCATTCTGTTCGTCTCGCGCAAAAGCATGCACCACCCCCACCAGACCCTTGTGCAGGCCGAGTGAGTGTTGCAGCGGCTTGCCGTCTTCTCCCTGGTGATACACCACGAACAACCGGACCGCACCGAGGCTGGCCCAGAAAGGCGTATGACCGAAAGTGTAGTGACGCAAGCGCAGGCTCCACAGAACAGCAGAGAAAGCTGAACGATGGCCTTGCGGCAGAGAGGGAGGCGGCGTCCTGATTGCCTCGGCCAGCCGGATATTTACTACCGCCAGGTCCTTGCCGCGATAACGTTCGGACTGGCTGGCGATGAAACGACCGATTTCCTGAAAATCAGCCTGTTTCAGGGCGGCGATATATTCATCCGTTTGCGCCGAACCGTCCCCGTTTACCGGGTAAATACTCACTTCAAGTGGCCGCAGCCAGTTGCGTACCACCACGCTTTCCCAATAGGTTACGCCGGAAGCGGCAGCAAGAAAGCCCAGCAATAACAGGATGCGGACGGTGCGGAAAGACATGCGTTTATTCACTGTTCAGTGGGTCAATCGCCGGGAATCTGCCGGAAGCGCTACTCGCCCAGGTAGGCGTGACGCACCTGCGGATCGTTGAGCAGCGTGGCAGACTCCCCGGACAGGCAGATCGCGCCGCTTTCCATGACATAGGCGCGATGGCTGACCTCCAGCGCCAGCTTGGCGTTCTGCTCCACCAGCAGGATAGTCACACCTTCGGCAGAGACGGCGCGGATGGTTTCGAAGATCTTGTTGACCATCAGCGGCGCCAGTCCCATGCTCGGTTCATCGAGCAGCAGCAGGCGCGGGCGGCTCATCAGGGCGCGGCCGATGGCAAGCATCTGCTGTTCCCCGCCGGAAAGGGTTCCGGCCTGCTGGGTCCTGCGTTCGAGCAGGCGTGGAAAGAGATGGTAATTCTTTTCCAAATCACGCCGTATGGCAGGCGTATCGTTGCGGCTGTAGGCCCCCATGAGCAGGTTTTCTTCCACGCTGAGACGGCCGAAAATGCCCCGACCTTCCGGCACCAGCGCAATGCCTTGCCGCACCAGATCGAACACCGGCATCTGGGCGATAGACTGGCCCTGGTAAAGGATTTTTCCGTGCGCAGGCAGGAGCCGTGCCAATGCCTTGAGCGTTGTGGTCTTTCCCGCGCCGTTGGCGCCGATCAGACAAACCAGCTCGCCGGCAGCGACTTCCAGATCGATGCCCCGGACCGCCTTGATGCCACCGTAGGAAACGTTCAGGCCACGCACTTCGAGCAGGCTCATGCCACGCTCCCGCCCAGGTAGGCCTCGATCACCAGCGGGTCGCGCTGCACTTCGGCTGGCGTGCCCTCGGCAATTTTTTTACCGTAATCCAGCACCGCCACGCGGTCGCACAGGCCCATCACCAGCTTCACATCGTGTTCGATCAGCAGCAGGGTTACACCATCGGCGCGGATGGTTTGCAGCAGTTGCTCCAGCGTTGCGGTTTCACTCGCATTCATGCCGGCAGCCGGTTCGTCAAGCGCCAGCAGTTTCGGTTCCGTGGCCAGGGCGCGGGCGATTTCCAGGCGGCGCTGATCGCCATAGGAGAGGTGTTTTGCCAGTGTTTGCGAGTGCTTGGTAATACCGGCGTAGGCAAGCAGTTCATGGGCACGGCGGCGGATTTTCGCTTCTTCTGCGCGTGTTCCGGCACCGCGCAGGATAGCGCCGAGCACTCCGGCATGGGTGCGCACATGGCATCCCACCATGACGTTTTCCAGCGTGCTCATATTGCCGAACAGACGGATATTCTGGAAGGTCCGCGCCAGCCCCAGGCGCGTTACCTGGCTGGGTTTCTGGCCGTGAATGGCGTGGCCGTCCAGAGTCACCTCCCCGGCGCTCAGGGCGTACAGGCCAGTCAGCACATTGAACAGGGTGGTCTTCCCCGCGCCGTTGGGACCGATCAGGCCGTAAATCTCGCTCTGCCGGATACTGAAGGAAACCTCGCTCAGTGCTGCCAGTCCACCGAAGTGCTTGCTCACATTTTCAGCACACAGCAAAGGCTCACTTACTGGCGTCATACAGGGCCTCCTGCTCGTGCTCCAGCACATCTGCTTCGCTGCTGAATTCGCGCTGGCGCGTCTTCGACGGCCACAGCCCGGCGGGGCGGAAAATCATCACCACGATCAGCGCCAGGCCGAAAATCAACATGCGCAGGTCGGACGGGTCCACCACCACGCGCCCGAACAGGGCATCCTGGAGCGGACCGATGTAGCGCAGCGCTTCGGGCAGGATGGTGAGCAGGACAGCACCCAGGATCACGCCCGGAATATGCCCCATGCCACCCAGCACCACCATGCACAGGATCATGATGGATTCCATCAGATTGAAGCTTTCCGGGCTGACGAAGCCCTGAAAACCGGCGAACAGCCCCCCGGAAATCCCGCCGAAACTGGCGCCCATGGCGAAAGCCAGCAGTTTGATGTTGCGCGTATTGATGCCCATCGCTTCTGCGGCCACCTCGTCCTCACGGACCGCCACCCAGGCGCGGCCGATGCGCGAATCCTGCAAACGCAGCGAAATAAAAATGATCAGCAGGGCCAGTGCCAGAAACAGGTAATAAATGGCGTAGATGCCGGGCACCTGCATGCCGAACAGTTCGAACGATTGACTGAGAGAAATCCCGCCGGCACCGAGCGGGTCGATCATGCTGATGCCCTGCGGCCCGTTGGTGATATTGAACGGGGCGTTAAGGTTGTTGAGAAAAATGCGGATGATCTCGCCGAAACCCAGGGTCACGATGGCCAGATAATCCCCGCGCAGCCGCAGGGTCGGCGCACCCAGCATCACGCCGAACAGTCCGGCGACCAGTGCCCCGAGCGGCAGGATAAGCCACACGGGCAGATGCAGGCCGAAATGCGGAGAGGCCAGCAGGGCATAGAGATAAGCCCCGACAGCGTAAAACGCGACATAGCCCAGATCGAGCAGGCCGGCATAGCCAACCACGATATTCAGCCCCAGTGCCAGCATGATGTAGAGCAGGACGAAATCGAGGATGCGCACCCAGCCATTGCCCAGGCTCGCGCCGACTATAAATGGCGCCGCCGCCAGCAGCAGGCCGAGCACAACAAAGGCCAGCATTGCCGCGCGGCGGTCCGATTTGAGCCTGCTCCAGCTCACGGGCGCTCCGCCACGCGCTCACCAAGCAGGCCAGAGGGCCTGAACACCAGCACCCCGATCAGTACGAAAAAGGCGAACACATCCTGATAATGGCTGCCAAGGAAGCCGCCGGTGATATCCCCGATATAGCCTGCGGCCATGCTCTCGATGACGCCCAGCAGCAGGCCGCCCAACATGGCGCCGGCAATGTTGCCGATGCCGCCCAGCACCGCCGCGGTAAAGGCCTTGAGACCGAGCAGGAAGCCCATGTAATAATGCGCGATGCCGTAGTATGCGCTCACCATCACCCCGGCAATGGCAGCCAGCGCCGAGCCGAGAATGAAGGTAAAGGAGATCACAGCATTGACATTCACCCCCATCAGGCCGGCAATTTCCGGTGCCTGGGCAGTGGCGCGCATGGCGCGCCCGATGCGGGTTTTCTTGACCAGCAACACCAGCCCCGCCATCAACACCAGCGCCAGCACAAAAATGAAGATTTGCAGGTCGGTAATTCCTGCACCGGCAATATCGTGGCGCGTCATCGGCAGGATGGGCGGGAAGGAAATGTACTGGCGTCCCCAGATGATCATGGCCACGTTCTGCAATACGATGGAGACGCCGATAGCGGTGATCAGGGGTGCCAGGCGCGGCGCCTTGCGCAAGGGCCGATAGGCGATCCGTTCGATGGCAAAACCCAGCGCCATGCAGACGGCTATCGCCACCAGCAGCCCGGCTGCGACGATCAGGATGCCGGGCAGATCCACCCCGCTGGCCATCAGCACATTCACCACCGCCAGCGTGACCATGGCGCCGATCATCACCACCTCGCCGTGGGCGAAGTTGATCAGCTCGAGAATGCCATACACCATGGTGTAGCCCAGTGCGATCAGGGCATAGACGCTGCCCAGCACCAGGCCGTTGATAAGCTGCTGGAGAAAGATGTCCAAGATAAATTACCTGGCAGGTTCGGCGCCGCCCACCGTTTCAAGCACTTCCCACTGGTTGTTCTTGACCTGGTACAGGGTGATCGCGCCATCCTTGATGTCGCCTTTCGCATCGAAGCTGACCCTGGCCGTCACCCCTTCATGCGCGATGCCGGCCAGCACCGGCAGATATTTCGACGGATCGATGGAATCGGCCTTCTGCATGGCAGCGATCATGACGCTCACCGCGTCGTAGCAATAGGGCGCGTAAAGCTGTATCTGGCCATATTTGGCGGTAAATTTATCGTTAAAAATCTTGCCCCCAGGCATCTTGTCCAGCGGCAAGCCTGGCAGGGAACTGTAGGCGCCTTCAGCGCTGCCACCCGACAGCTTGATGAACTCCGGCGTGCTGCCGCCGTCACCCATGAGAAACTTGGCGTTCAGTCCCAGAGTCTTGAACTGCTTGATCATCGGGCCGCCCTGAGCATCCATGCCGCCAAAAAACAGCACATCGGCTTTTTCGGACTTTACCGCGGTCAGGATCGCCATGAAGTCGGTAGATTTGTCCGTAGTGTACTGGCGCGTCACGATCTCCGCGCCTGCCGCCTTGGCCGCAGCCTCGAACTGGTCCGCCAGACCCTGCCCGTATGCCGTGCGGTCATCGATGATGGCGATTTTCTTCGCACCAAGCCGGGTGACGGCAAAATCGCCGAGTACCTTACCCTGCTGCACGTCATTGGGCATCACCCGGAAAGCCGTCCTGAAACCCTGCTCGGTGTATTTGGGGTTGGTTGCAGAGGGAGAAATCTGCACGATGCCCGCATCAGAATAGATTTTCGAGGCGGGGATGGTGGTGCCGGAATTGAGATGACCGATGATGCCGCTGACTTTCGCATCCACCATCTTCTGAGCCACGATGGTCGCGGTTTTAGGGTCGGCATGGTCGTCTTCGCTGAGCAGTTCGAAGCGGACTTTTTTGCCGCCGATGCTTATGCGCCTTGCGTTGGCATCATCAATCGCCATGCGCGTACCGTTCTCGTTATCCTTGCCCAGATGTGCCTGCGGTCCGGTAAGGGGCTGAATCGCGCCAATCTTCACCACCACCGTCCCATCTGCGGCCGGCTCGGAGCCTTTCTCGCCGCAGGCGGCAAGATTGAGCAGCAGGGTGGAAAGCAGCACAGCAAGCAGGCGTGATTTCAATTTTTTCTCCCCAAAACCATTATTGATTCATCAAGCCGCCTATTCTATCGAAATTTCCGCGTTGCAAAAAACAAAAGCCAACCCGAAGGTTGGCTTTTGTTTAAACGAGCTACGTTCTTTTTAGTACTTGCGGGTCAGAATCCAGTGCACCAGAGCCTTGACATCCTCATCCTTGACCGCAGCATTTGGCGGCATTGGAACCTCGCCCCACGCGCCCTTGCCGCCTGCCTTTACCTTGGCGGCCAGCTTGGCTTCTGCAGCCTTGTCGCCTTTATACTTGGCGGCAACGTCCTTATAAGCAGGGCCGACGATTTTCTTGTCCATGCCGTGACAGCTCATGCAGGCGCTTTTCTGCGCCAGCGCCATCATGGCAGCTTCATCCGCCGCATTGGCGTAACCGGAAACCAGCACAGCGGCCGCAGCGGCCATTCCCAACCAGGTTGCTTTCATAATCAACTCCTCAAAGATATGGCAAATAATAGATTTACAACAAAACCACAAATCTGGAGCTGGCTATCTTAAACCAACCTGCTGCCATTGCAAGAATTTTTACACACGCAAGCTGACTGAAACCTGAACGAAAATGGAAACACCCCGGTAGCTACTGCCCCGGCGGTGGCGTCACGCGCAGAACTTCATCCATGGTAGTCATGCCCGCCGCCACTTTCTGCGCGCCACTGATGCGCAGCGGCCGCATGCCTTCCTTGTAAGCCTGCTCCCGGATCAGGGCGATATCGGCGGAAGCGCCAACGAGCTTCTTCTGCGCCGGTGACAGAAGCATGATTTCATAAATGCCGGAGCGTCCCATATAGCCGGTCATGCGGCATTCCAGGCAGCCCTTGGGCGCATTGATGCTCGCCGGCGGCGTGGCTTTCCAGGGCGCCACCATGGTGCTCCACGCCTCCTCGTCGATGCTGGCTTTTTCCTTGCAGTGCGGGCACAGGGTGCGCACCAGCCGCTGACCCAGCACGCCCAGCACGGTGGAATTGATGAGATAGCCGGGCACGCCCAGGTCGAGCAGGCGGGTAATGGCTGAAGGCGCGTCGTTGGTGTGCAGGGTGGAGAGCACCAGATGGCCGGTCAGGGCCGCCTGGATCGCCATTTCCGCCGTCTCCAGGTCACGGATCTCGCCCACCATGATGATGTCCGGGTCCTGACGCATCAGGGTACGGATGCCGCTGGCAAAATCCAGCCCGATGTTGTGCTGCACCTGCATCTGGTTGAATTGCGGCATGACCATCTCGATAGGGTCTTCCACCGTGCAGACGTTGACTTCCGGCAGAGCCAGCGTCCGCAGCGTGGAGTACAGCGTCGTAGTCTTGCCGGAGCCGGTCGGCCCGGTCACCAGCACGATGCCGTTGGGCTGCGACACCATCTGGTTCCAGCGCTGCTCTTCCTGCTCACCGAAACCGAGGTCCTTGAAGTCCTGCACGATCACGTCGGGATTGAAAATCCGCATCACCAGCTTCTCGCCGAAGGCGGTGGGCATGGTGGAGAGCCGCAATTCGACTTCCTGCCCATCCGGCGTGCGCGTCTTGATGCGGCCATCCTGCGGGCGCCGCTTCTCGACGATATCCATGCGCCCCAGGCCCTTGATACGGCTGGTGATGGCGATCACCACCGGTGCAGGAATCTGGTAAACCTGATGCATGACGCCATCGATGCGGAAGCGCACGTTACCCGAGTCACGCCGCGGCTCAAGGTGAATATCCGAGGCGCGCTGCTCGAAGGCGTACTGGAACAGCCAGTCCACGATCTGCACCACATGCTGATCGTTGGCATCGAGATGGCCGCTGCGCGACAATTCCACCAGCTGCTCGAAATTGGCAATTCCGGACTGTCCTGCGCCTTCGTGCAGTTTTACGGCGCCCTTCATGGAGCGCGCCAGATTGTAGAATTCAGGCAGATAACGCTTGATCTGCTCCGGCGTCGCAATCACGCGGCGAATCTCGCAGCGCAGCATCTGCCCGACTTCCTTTTCCCACTCGCGCTCGAAGGGCTCGGCGGTCGCCACCACCACTTCGCGCGAGCTGGCTGCTATCGGCAAGACCATGAAACGCGAGGCATAGGCATGTGACATGACCCTGGCTACCGAGGACACATCCACCTTGAGCGGGTCAATATGCTGATAGGGCAGCCCGGCTTTCTTTGCCAGCCACTGGGTCAGTTCTTCGAGATCAAGACTCTGAAAAGGCGGGCGCGGATTTTTCCATTTCTGGCTTGCCACCGCCACCAGCGGGTGCAGCCTGATGCCGCTCAGGTTACGTGCCGGAAAATTGATCTTGTCGGCATTCGCCTGCGGAACCAGGCCGTCCGCCACCAGCTCGGTCAGCACTTCGTCAAGCGTGAGTTTATGCTCGTGGTCGGGCAGGGCCATGCGTGCCTTTATTTTTTCAGTTGCGAAATATCACGTACGGCTCCGCGCGCCGCGCTGGTGGTCATCGCGGCATATGCCTGCAAAGCCTGGGAAACGAGGCGTGCGCGCTTGACTGGCTGCCAGGCCTTGCTGCCTTTTCCTTCCATCAGCGCACGGCGCTGCGAGAGCTTTTCTGGCGAAACCATCAGGTTGATGCTGCGCTTGGGAATATCAATTTCAATGGTGTCGCCCTCTTCTGCCAGGCCGATGGCGCCACCCTCCGCCGCTTCCGGCGAAGCATGGCCGATGGAAAGGCCCGAAGTGCCGCCGGAGAAGCGCCCATCCGTCAGCAGGGCGCAATCCTTGCCCAGTCCTTTGGATTTGAGGTAGCTGGTCGGGTACAGCATTTCCTGCATGCCTGGCCCGCCGCGCGGCCCCTCGTAGCGGATCACCACCACATCGCCAGCCACGATCTGGTCGGCAAGAATGGCGGCCACGGCGTCGTCCTGGCTTTCGAAAATACGCGCCCGGCCGGTGAACTTGAGAATACTCTCGTCCACCCCGGCGGTCTTGACGATGCAGCCATCCTCGGCAATGTTGCCGTACAGCACCGCCAGCCCGCCATCCTGGGAGTAGGCATGAGCCTTGTCGCGAATACAGCCGTTGGCGCGGTCAAGATCGAGCTCGGCAAAGCGTTTGTCCTGGCTGAAGGCCACGGTGGTGGGCACGCCGCCGGGCGCGGCGCGGTAGAAAGTTTTCACTTTCTCGTCCTTGGTGCGGCATACGTCCCAGTGCTCCAGCGCCTGTCCCATGGACGGGCTGTGAATGGTCGGCAGGTCGCGATGCAGCAGCCCGGCCCGGTCCAGTTCGCCGAGAATCGCCATGATGCCGCCGGCGCGGTGCACGTCCTCCATGTGGTAGGTCTGGATGCTGGGCGCCACTTTGGAGAGGTGCGGCACCTTGCGCGACATGCGGTCGATGTCCTTCATGGTGAAATCCACCCCTGCCTCGTGCGCCGCCGCCAGAAGATGCAGCACGGTATTGGTCGAACCGCCCATGGCGACATCCAGCGCCACGGCATTCTCGAAAGCCTCGAAAGTGGCGATGGAGCGCGGCAGGACCGACATGTCGTCACGTTCGTAATGGCTCTTGGCCAGCGCCACGATCAGGCGTCCGGCTTCAAGGAACAGGCGCTTGCGGTCGGCATGCGTCGCCACCAGAGACCCGTTCCCGGGCAGGCCCAGGCCGAGCGCCTCCACCAGACAATTCATGGAGTTCGCCGTAAACATCCCCGAACAGGAACCACAGGTCGGGCAGGCGGAGCGTTCCAGGGTGGCAACCTCTTCGTCGGAGACTTTTTCGTCGGCTGCGGACACCATGGCGTCCACCAGATCCAGCGCAATGGTCTTGCCGTGGATGACCGCCTTGCCCGCTTCCATCGGCCCACCGGAAACGAACACCGTGGGAATATTGAGGCGCAAGGCGGCCATCAGCATGCCGGGGGTGATCTTGTCGCAATTGGAAATGCACACCAGCGCATCGGCGCAATGCGCGTTGACCATGTATTCGACGCTGTCGGCGATCAGTTCACGCGAAGGCAGGCTGTAGAGCATGCCGCCGTGACCCATGGCGATGCCGTCGTCCACCGCGATAGTGTTGAATTCCTTGGCCACGCCACCCACGGCCTCGATTTCGCGCGCCACCAGCTGCCCCATGTCCTTCAGGTGGACATGCCCCGGCACGAACTGGGTAAATGAATTGGCGATGGCAATGATGGGCTTGTCAAAATCACCGTCGGTCATGCCGGTCGCGCGCCACAAGGCGCGGGCACCGGCCATGTTGCGGCCGTGAGTGGTGGTGCGGGAACGGTATTGCGGCATGAATGCAAGGCTCCTGATCGGAATACGTTAATCCGGGCATTCTAACTCGCCTTGCGCATCTATACCACGCATCGCCTTAACAGCAGACCTCGGATCACGGCCACCAGTCCCGGCAAGCCTTTATTGACAAAAATCATGGTTTCCCTGATGCCCGGCTGGATCCCCTTGTATTAAGCTCCTGCACTCCATGAGCATACAAACTGCCGTTCAGCAGCAGGCAAAAACGCACCAGGAGGCACGACGATGGAAGGCAAGGTTTTTTTTGCATGGAACAATGCCATGAGCGTGGGCATTACTGAAATCGACAGCCAGCACAAAACGCTGGTTGGCATTCTGAACCGCTTGTGCATGGCAGTTGCGCAATTCGAAAGCAACAGGATAACCGTCGAGATTCTCGATGCCTTGGCCGATTACACCAAGACGCATTTTAGCCTGGAAGAAACCCTATTGAAGGACGCGGGGTATGACGCAGCGAAACTCGATGCTCATCAGCACGAGCACCGGGCCTTTATCGAAAAAATCAGTCATATCGCATATACGCACCGGGCAGAAGGAAAATCGGTTTCACTCGAAATCCTCAACCTTCTTAAACGCTGGCTGCAGGATCACATCCTCATCGCCGACAAGGAATGGGTCGGCCTCGTCAGCAGAGCCATGGCAGCCAGGCATGAAGTCGCGCCCAAGCACGACCAATGGTGGAAAGTGCCGCTGCCCACCCGGATTCCGGATTCATGAGGTGCCGCGCCCTGCACCTTCATTAAGCTGAGCGGCATCGATAATTATCGCAACATTGCCACACCTCTGTGGTAAATTCCGGCCTTTATTCCCATTCCGGCGCCATGCTGATTCACCCCCAATTCGACCCGGTTGCCCTTCACTTCGGCCCCCTCGCCATTCACTGGTACGGCCTGATGTACCTCACCGCCTTTGCCCTGTTTCTAGGCCTCGGTCGCTACCGTATGCACACCCGCCCGGATCTCGGCTGGAGCAAGCGCGAACTCGACGACCTGTTGTTCTATGGCGTGCTGGGAGTGGTGCTGGGCGGGCGGCTGGGCTATATCGTTTTTTACAAGGCAGCCTACTATCTGCAACATCCGCTGGAAATTTTCGCCGTATGGCAGGGCGGAATGTCCTTTCATGGTGGCTTTCTCGGCGTGCTGGTGGCAATGTGGCTGTTTTCGCGCAAGAGCGGCAAATCCTGGCTGACTGTCACCGATTTCATCGCACCGCTGGTGCCCCTCGGACTGGGCGCCGGGCGCATCGGCAACTTCATCAATGGCGAATTGTGGGGGCGTCCCACCGATGCTTCCTGGGGCATGATCTTTCCCCAGGCCGGTGACGGGATCGCGCGCCACCCCTCGCAGCTGTACCAATTCGCGCTTGAAGGGCTGGCGTTGTTTACCCTGCTGTGGTGGTTTTCTGCCCGGCCGCGCCCGGGGGGAGCCGTTTCAGGACTGTTCCTGATCGGTTATGGCAGCTTCCGCTTTCTGGCGGAATTCGCCCGCGAGCCGGATAACTTTCTGGGCCTGTTGAGCCTGGGTCTATCCATGGGTCAATGGCTATCGCTACCCATGATTGTTGCTGGTATGGTCATGCTGCGCTGGTCCAGCCGTCCCAGGACATAATTGCGACAGCACAAAGAGTATTGACCTGATATGTCATCTTCGGAGCCGGACATGATCGTTACATCTGAAAAAATCCGTAACATGGCCCTGTATTGCGACTTTGAGAATGTCGCCCTGGGCGTGCGCGACGCCAAGCACACTCAAAAATTTGATATCCGCAAAGTGCTGGAGCGACTGTTGCTCAAAGGCAGTATCGTGGTGAAAAAGGCCTACTGCGACTGGGAGCGCTACAAGGAATTCAAGGCCTCTATGCATGAGGCCGCTTTCGAGCTGATCGAAATCCCCCATGTACGTCAATCAGGCAAGAATTCCGCCGATATCCGCATGGTCGTGGATGCGCTTGACCTCTGCTACACCAAATCCCATGTCGATACTTTCGTCATCATCAGCGGCGATTCGGATTTCTCGCCCCTGGTAAGCAAATTGCGCGAAAACAACAAAACGGTCATCGGCGTGGGCGTAAAAAACTCCACATCCGACCTGCTGATCGCCAATTGCGACGAATTCATCTACTACGACGATCTGGTCAGGGAAACGGAAAAGAAAGCCGAAAAAGCCAAAACACGCGTCAGAAAGAAACCCGCCATCAAGGATGCGAGCGAGGCTGCGCCCAGAACCGCACCCAAGGAAGAAAGCGACAAGAAACAGGAAGCCCTCGATCTGGTCATGGGCACAGTGGAAGCGCTTTTCCTGGAGCGCGGGGAAGAGGAAAAAATCTGGGGTTCGATGGTTAAACAGGCGCTCAAGCGACGCCAACCGGGCTTCAATGAAAGTTACTACGGGTTCGGTTCGTTCAGCAAACTACTGGACGAAGCCGCAGCGCGCAAACTGCTGGAAGTTGAACACGACGAAAAATCGGGCGGGGTCATCATCAGGAACTTCAACCCGGAATATTAGCCGCTTAGCCAAACCACGCGCCTGGAAAAGAACCCGTCGCATCTAATAGAGCCTCTTTCCACACCAGACATCATTGCTTAGCACCGCCCCTGTGCCTGAGGGGTGAATTAGGGTTAAAATACAAATTTTCCCGCTTTTTTAAGGAATCATCATGCCTCAATACCGCATCGCGCCCAGCATCCTCTCGGCCAACTTCGCCAACCTCGGTAAAGACGTTGATGATGTCCTCGCCGCAGGCGCTGACATCGTTCACTTCGACGTCATGGACAACCATTACGTCCCCAACCTGACCATCGGTCCGCTGGTATGTGAAGCCCTGCGTAAACATGGCGTGACCGCACCGATCGACGTGCACCTGATGGTCAAGCCGGTGGACCGCATCATCCCCGACTTCGCCAAGGCCGGTGCAACCTACATCACCTTCCACCCCGAGGCTTCCGAGCACATCGACCGCACTATCGGCCTGATCAAGGAAAGCGGCTGCAAGGCCGGCCTGGTATTCAACCCGGCCACCCCGCTGGATGTGCTGGAATACACTCTGGACAAGCTCGACATGATCCTGCTGATGTCGGTTAACCCCGGCTTCGGCGGCCAGAAATTTATTCCCTACGTGCTCGACAAGGCCCGCAAGGTTCGCCAGATGATCGATGCACGCGGTCTCGACATCAGCCTGGAGATCGACGGCGGTGTCGGCCCCGGCAATATTCTTGAAGTCGCCAAGGCTGGCGTAGACACTTTTGTCGCTGGCTCCGCTGTATTCGGCGCTGCCAAGGACAGTGATCCGCATCGCTACAACTCTGTCATCGCCGCGATGCGCGCCGAACTGGCCAAGGCTTAAGCACCACATGGCCAGGCGTGCTGTTTCATTCTTGCTGCTGGTTGCGGCACTGCCGCTGGCTGGCTGCGAGATGCTGAGCGGCGGGGATAAGGGCAAGGATGGCGAATCCATTGGATTCGCCTGCCGCCTGTCGGACAAGCTGCCTGAAGACTGCATGAAGGAAAACAGCATCTACACGCCCACGTCTATCCTCACAGGCTGGAAGCGTGCCGATTCGGAGAAAAAGGAAGAGGCCCACGGCCCGGAGAAAAAACCGGCCGATGATGCCGCAACCGAAGGCGAGGTTAAACCCGAAGGCGATCAAGCTGCGGAAGCCCCTGCCGAACAACCTGAGAAGCACTAAAATTCATGACAAAACCCATTTTTCCCCTGCGTCTCAAGTCAGTTGTCATCGACCTTGACGGCACATTGCTCAATACCGCACCGGACCTGGCTGAAGCTGCCACCCGCATGGCCGCAGAGCTTGCGCTGCCGCCGGTAGAACTGGCAACCGTCACAACCTATATCGGCAACGGTGTTTCCCGCCTGGTCAAGCGGGTGCTTACCCGTGATATGGATGCGAATCCAGATCCTGCCCTGTTTGCCAAGGCCTTGCCGATTTACGAAAAGCACTATGCTGAAGTGGTCAGCCGTGAAAGCCGCCCATTCCCCGGCGTGGTCGAAGGCCTGCAAGCAATGAAGGCCGCCGGATATCGCCTTGCCTGCATCACCAACAAGGCGGAAAAATTCACTGTGCCGCTGCTGAAAGACACCGGCCTGTTCGACTATTTCGAGCTGATTCTCTCCGGTGACACCCTTCCCAAGCGCAAGCCGGACCCAATGCCGCTGCTGCATGCCTGTAAACATTTCGGCATCGAGCCAGCGGAACTGCTGCTGATCGGCGACTCCCTCAATGACACCCAGGCCGCACGTGCGGCTGGCTGCCACGTATTCTGCGTTCCCTACGGCTACAACCGCGGGCGCAGCGTGGAAGAACTTGACCTCGACGCCGTGGTACCAAGCCTGCAGGAAGCCACCAAGCTGATGGTGAAAATCTGATTCATGAATAAACTCCAAGTTGCACTGAAAAATGCCAGTTTTTTCTGGCGATGGCGTGCCTAGCTGCATACGGCGTCCGCCCTTCACTTTTTCAGCAAAACTTACGGAATCAATATCATGACCGAACAGGAATTCAACCGTCTTGCCGCAGAAGGCTACAATCGCATCCCGCTCACGCTGGAAACGCTGGCCGATCTCGACACCCCGCTTTCGCTCTACCTGAAGCTCGCCAACCGGCCCTATTCCTACCTGCTCGAATCGGTCGAGGGCGGCGAACGCTTCGGCCGCTACTCCTTCATCGGCCTGCCTGCCAGGATCCGCATCGTGGTGCGCGGCAAGCAGGTAAGCGTCGAAAGCGATCACGCCATTCTCGAAAGTGTGGAAAGCACTGATCCGCTCCAGTTTATCCATGCCTACATGGCCCGCCTCAAGGTTGCCGAGAGCCCCGGTCAGCCCCGCTTTTCCGGCGGTCTGGCCGGCTACTTCGGATACGACACCATTCGCTATGTCGAAAAGAAGCTTGCGGGCACCGTAAAGCCTGATGTTATTGGCGCACCCGACATCCTGCTGCTGCTGTCCGACGAACTGGCTGTAATGGACAACCTTTCCGGCAAGATCTATCTCATCGTCTATGCCGACCCCGGCCAGCCCGATGCCTTTGCCCATGCGCAGCAGCGCCTGGCCGAACTGTGCGGCATGCTGCGCCGTCCGGTAGAAATACCGGAGTCGGCGGTCGCCGCTCCGCAGCAGGCCGCTTCCGAATTCGGCGAGGAAGCATTCAAGGCCGCCGTGGAGAAAGCCAAGCGCTATATTTTCGACGGCGACATCATGCAGGTGGTGCTGTCCCAGCGCATGAGCCAGCCCTATGCCGCCTCGCCGCTTTCCCTGTACCGGGCGCTGCGCACGCTGAATCCTTCCCCCTACATGTTCTACTACGACATGGGCGACCATCACGTAGTCGGCGCTTCGCCGGAAATTCTGGTGCAACTGGAATCCGACACCGTGACCGTGCGCCCGATTGCCGGCACACGCCCGCGCGGCAAGACGCGCGAAGAGGATGAAGCACTGGCAACCGATCTGCTCAACGACCCCAAGGAGCTGGCCGAGCACCTGATGCTGATGGACCTCGGGCGCAACGACGTGGGCCGTGTCGCCGAAACGGGCACGGTGCAGGTATCCGAAAAAATGGTCATCGAACGCTACTCGCACGTGATGCACATCGTTTCCAACGTCGAAGGCCGGCGCAAGCCGGGCGTATCTGCGCTGGACGTGCTGCGCGCGACCTTCCCGGCAGGCACCCTGTCCGGCGCGCCGAAGGTGCGCGCCATGGAAATCATCGACGAACTGGAACCCACCAAGCGCGGCATCTATGGCGGCGCAGTCGGCTATCTCGGCTACAACGGCGACATGGATCTGGCGATCGCCATCCGCACCGCCGTGATCAAGGACGGCACCCTGTTCGTGCAGGCCGGCGCCGGGGTGGTGGCCGATTCCGTACCACAGAGCGAATGGGAAGAAACCCGTAACAAGGCGCGTGCAGTTTTGCGTGCAGCCGAACTGGCGCTGAGCGGACTGGGCGCCGAAGCAATATGATTTCCCTGAGCCAGGTCTGCAAGCGCTATCCCGGCGGCTTCGAAGCACTGAAAAACATCAGCTTCAGCATCGAAAAAGGGGAAATGGTGTTTGTCACCGGCCATTCCGGCGCGGGCAAAAGCACCCTGCTCAATCTGATCGCCGCCATCGAGCCGCCCAGCAGCGGCAGCATCATCATCAACGGGCAGAACCTGAGCCAGCTGCGCCCGGCGGCAGTGCCATTCCTGCGGAGCAATTTCGGCCTGATCTTCCAGGACCACAAGCTGCTTTTTGACCGCAGCGTGTTCGACAACGTCATGCTGCCGCTCGAAATCACCGGCTTTGACCGAACGGAGTCTGCCAAGCGCGCACGCGCCGCGCTCGACAAAGTCGGGCTGCTGGCACGCGAGAAAACCATGCCCATCGCGCTTTCCGGCGGAGAACAGCAACGCCTGTGCATCGCCCGCGCCATTGTCCACCGCCCGTCCATCCTGCTGGCAGACGAACCTACCGGCAACCTCGACAGCGCTTACGCCAGCGAGATTCTGGAAATGTTCAAGTCATTCAACCAGGTCGGCGTCACCGTGGTCATCGTCACCCATGATGAGCGCCTGATTGAGCGCTTCGGCGAACGCACCCTGCATTTGCAGCACGGGACTCTGGCAGCATGAGCCGCCACTGGCGCACCCTGATGAGCACCCTGCGGCGTCTGGGCGGCACGCCCGTGGCCACCCTGATAACGGTCTGCGTCATTGGCATCGCCCTCAGCCTGCCTGCCGGGCTCTATCTGCTGCTTTCCAATCTTGGTCAGGTTTCCAGCACGCTGGACATCCAGCCGCAGATCAGCCTGTTTCTCAAGCTTGGCGCAGGCAAAGATGCACAGCGCCAGATCGAGCTGAAGCTCAAATCCCATGCCGCAATCAAGACCTTTCGCTTTGTCGGCCGCGATCAGGCACTCAAGGAACTCTCCGCCAGCAACGCGCTTGGCGACCTCGCCGCCGGACTGCCGAACAATCCCTTGCCTGACGCCTACATTCTGACCGCCAAAGACAATGATCCCGCCCTGCTGGATAAATTGCGCCTGGAAATCCTGAATGGCCGGGAGTGGAAAGCGCAGAACTCGATTCAGCCTGGGCCAGGCGCCTGAATGCCATGCTCGAACTGGGCCAGCAACTGACACTCGTGCTTGCCGTCTTGCTGGCTTTTGGTCTGATTGCCGGCATGGGCAACATCATCCGCCTGCAGATCCTCACACGTCAGGAAGAAATCGAAGTCAGCAAGCTGATCGGCGCCACCGACCGCTTCATCCGCCTGCCATTCCTCTACCACGGCGCACTCCAGGGATTGCTGGGCGGCATGGCGGCTGGGCCATTATCACGAGCGTCCAGTTATTGAATATCAGCGTCACCAGGCTTACCAGCCTTTATGGCTCGGCTTTCCGGCTCGAAGGGCTCGCCTTGGGCGATGCGGCCATGCTGCTAGGGTTCTCAGCCATCCTGGGCTGGATTGGCGCTTATCTTGCAGTGAGCCATTTTCTGCGCCACTTCCACCTCACCCACCATTAAATTCCGGCCTCAATTTCAACAGACCC
>CAVZWN010000002.1:0-388100 GCA_963779055.1 uncultured Gammaproteobacteria bacterium | reverse complement strand
TCGGCCAGCGTGAGCTCGTGGGCCTCGGCGATGGCGACGAGTTCGCTCGACGGGCGCACGTTGCTCATCAGCCGGTTGTCGGTGTTGAGCCCGACGCTGAAGCCGGCGCGCAGGAACGGACCGACCGGATGGTCGGCGACGCTCGGCACGGCACCGATCTGCACGTTGCAGGTCGGGGCCATCTCGAGGTGGATCTGGTGGTCGAGCACGTACTGGGCGAGTGGCCCGAGGACCAGATCGTCCACTCGGGCCGCCGGATCGACCAGGCTCGTGTCGGACCGCAGTCGCACGCCGTGGCCGATGCGATGAGCTCCCTGGGCCAGTGCGTCGGAGATCAACTCCAGGTCGGGCGGCTCGCTCGCATGGATCGTGATGTTGAGGTGCGCGCCGCGGGCGAACGCCAACGCCTCGGCGTGCAGCGACGGCGGGAAGCCGGTCTCGGCGCCGGCGAGGTCGAAGGCGACCACCTTGTCGTTCCACACGCGCAGTCGGTCGACGAGCTGGGCGATCTCGAGCGACCGCTGCTCGGTGCGCATCGCGCAGCAGATGGCATTGACCGTGATCACACGGCCCACCTCGGCCGCCGCCAGTTCGCCGCGCCGCAAGCCGCTCGTGACGGCATCGACGACGGCGTCGAGCGAAACCCCTGGTCCAGGTGGAGTTCTGGCGCGAAACGGACCTCGGCGTAGACGACGCCGTCGTCGGCGAGGTCGACCGTTGCCTCGTAGGCGACGCGTTCGATCGATTCCGTCGTCTGCATCACCGCGAGTGTGTGCTCGAATGTGGCCAGGTACTGGAGCAGATCTCCGGTCTCGGCGCCGCGGGTGAACCAGGCCTGGAGATCGTCCGGATCGATCGTGGGCAGTGTCCACCCGATCGCGTCGGCGAGCTCCAGGATCGTGCCCACCCGCAGACCACCGTCGAGATGGTCGTGCAGCAGCACCTTGGGCAGGTGTCGAGCCTGTTCGATCGAGATCGTCATGGCCTGATGGTCATCGTCGACGGGGCGCGGCGGTGCCTACTGCATCCCCTTGAACCAGGGGATGCCCTCTTCTGCGGGCGGTCGCAGTCGTTGTGCCCCGATCGACACAGCGATCAGGGTCACCACGTACGGGGTGACGAACACGAGCTGGTTGTTCGGGGACTGCGCAACGAAGTACGCCCAGAGCGTCACCGCTGCGAACACCGCGACCGTCCCGGCAGGGGCATAGCTGCGCTCGACGAGCATCCAGAGCACGAGCATCATCAATCCACCTTCATGATTTGGCCAATATTCCCGTGGAATAAGGGATGAATGAAATGGTATTGAAGGGAAGGATGCAGTCACGAACCACATTACTTGCCATGCGACGGGCAAGATCTGTGCAGCGGTAAATGGTTGTTTAGCGCGACTGCTCCTGCTATGACCAACATGGGATCAAAAGCAGGACCAAACCATGAATCAGAAACTCAAGCCCTTCGTTGCGTCGATATGGGCGTTTCTTCACCAGACATACAATTGGCAATGTTCCAACCTTAGAGTTGGCCCGGCCCCAGTTCAAGCCCTTCAAGGATTGTTGATCATGCTACTCCTTCTGAGTGGTGCCAATGCGCAGGATTACATTCCACCTATTGAGGACTGGGTCGTCACGCATGAATTTGCGCGCGATCCAGAGCCCCTTGCGCGTCACGCTACACCTCCCTCATCCGGCCACGCAGTTTCGCGAGCACCACCATCGCCGCGATCGCGAGCCCGCCGAGCATCAGGAAGAACAGGTAGCGAGGCATCGCCCCCCACCACCAGTCGAAGCACTTCGCGTAGACGAACAGCACGAGGAACGCGCCCGCCGCATTCGCCACCTCGGGCCATCGCCGGCGGATGCCGCCCACACCGCCAGGGCCGGCAGAATCAACCCGGCCGCGTCGTAGACGGCGTGCAGAGCGCCGAGCGGCAACAGGCCGTAGCTGAAGACCTCGGGCCAGGTGGACAAGAACAGCAGCGGCAGGAGCAGCGCGACGAGGCCCGTCAGGCGCCAGGTCTGGGCGAAGCCCTCGGCCCTGACGGCCGGGCGCCAGAAGGACGCCGCGATCGCGCACGGGCCGAGCAGGAGGAGCGGTTCGGGGCGGACCAGCGACACGGTCCAGTCGAGTCCGTGTGCGACGGCTACCGCCGACATCAGGTAGCCCATCGCGGCGGCCACGCCGCCGGCGAGCAGCAGCGGGATGCCGTACGCGTAGGCGACGGCCAGCGCGAAGGCGGCCCACACGGCCAGAATCACCGGCGAAGGGATCATGTTGAAGATCAGGCCGACGCCGGACAGGTTCAGGGCGAAGCTGGCGGCGGCGATGACCGAGAGGACGGCGGCGACGTAGCGGGTCGGTTCCAGGCGCGCCGCGATCTCGACGGCCGCGAGCATCACCAGCGGCATGGCGACGAGCGCCGCCACCTGGACCGGCGTCGTCAGCAGCCCCCACACCCGGGTAGAAGAACAGCACGACCGCCGCGCTGAGCGTCACGGCGCCGAGCAGCGAGGCGATGCGCATCCCGAGCGCCATCTGGCGCTGCCCCTCGGTGCGGTCCACGTCGAACCGCTTCGCGACTTCCGCCAGGAGGCCCGCGTGATGGCGCTCGACGGCACTCCGCTGGTCCGCGGCGAGCGCGAGGATCCCCTCGCGTTCGAGTTCGCCCAGTTCGCGGTCGAACGCCGCGATCTGGTCCACCCGCCGCTGCGCGTCGCGCCGGGCTCCCCCCGGCCGGTTGTTCACGGTCCCGAGTCGTCGTCATGTCGGCCCTCCGGCTGCCAGCGAAGCGTCGCCTCAAACCGGCGAGGCTCGCCTCGCTCGTCTACGGTGTTTCCGGACGGCGCCTTCGGCGTCGTCATCGACATCTTCCCGGGTCGAGCACGAGGCGGAACATTTGCTCCAGTCGTCACGTTCTGGCCCCGTGGAAGATGTCTGGCGAGGCGTTCTGAAGGTCCGGAGAGGATAGGTTACACCGCGGCGCACAGGCGGGGCGAGCGGGCGGCGAGGCGGCAGTGAATCTCTACGGGCCACCTCGTTGACGGCCGAGGCCACGGCAGGCGACAGGCCCTCTTCGATGCGATCGATGTCGGCGGCCTCGATGGCGTAGATGTCCACGGTGTCGGGCATCGGCACGCCGGCGGCGCGGGCGAACTTGAACGCGGTGGCGACGGTCACGTCGTGCGCCCACACCAGCCGGGCCGAACCGGCCACATCGTCCAGGGTGAGGCGGCAGAACGGGCCGGGCGCCGGATTCGGCCGGGCGAGGCAGTCCACGATGACGGCGCGAGCGGCGCCCGAGAGGAGGTCGATCAGCTCGAGGCCGGCGCGGGTGCTCGTCGCCACGCTGACGCCAGGCAGAGGCTCGTCGGCCAGCAGGCGCTCGACCGCCTCCGCCACGCGCAACCCGACCGCACGTCGTAGCGGACCGGGTTGCCGAGGCCCAGGACGATGGTCGCGCCCGGTTCACGCGCCGGCGAGGTCATCGTGCACCCACGTGGGCGGGGGTGTGGCGGGCCGCCTGCGTCGGCGCCGGTTGCCTCGCTTGCGCCGCCGCGCGCACTTCGACGAGGGTACTGCGCCAGCGGCCGGAACACCAGGTGGTTCCACTTGCCGAACGGCACCTCGACGACGAGCATCGGCGACCGCGATCATCAGGTGGACGACGTAGAGCACGTAGGTCGGCCACGGCATGTCGAACAGGCGGACCGGTGGAGCACGATGCCCGGAGAGCGAGGTCAGGAACAGGAGCACCAGGAACATCCAGTCGCTGGCGTGCGAGAACTTGTGGTACTGCGCCTTCTTCTGCAGCCGGCTGCCGCATCGCGATCGCGGTGACGCCGAGCAGCACCGCGGTCCCGTAGTAACCGAACAGCGCGGTCCAGTGGAACTGGGCGTCGTCGCGCTGGAACACCGGGAGGAACGCGACGACCAGGAGCAGCATCGTCGCGTAGCCGGTGACGAGCAGGAAGTGGCGGAGCCACGGGCCGCGCGCGTCGTTGTCGCACTCCAGCCAGCGCTTCTGCGTGGCGGCGTGGAAAACGAACTCGTACGCCTTGCCGAGCCAGATGGAGAGCGGGATCTGTAGGCCCCCGCGTCCCCGCGCGACGAAACCGGCCATGCGGAGGGCGTTGATGCCGAGGAGCAGCGCGAGCAGCGCGGCCAGGAGAGATCGGCCGCATGCACGACCGGGTTCGGGGCGAACAGGTCGAGCCGCACGTGCGCGGTGGCGGCGGCATCGATGGCGGGGAAGCCGAACGGGAGCCCCAGCCAGCCCGGCACGAGGAACAGCGCGAGGACCAGCGCGGCGATGCTCGGCGAGCAGCCCCAGTTCCCAGGCTTCGGACAGGTAGAGCCGCCGCGAGAGGCCGGTCCAGTCGTAGTGGCTGACCAGCCAGCGGCGGGTCGCCATCATCAGCTCGCCCGGTTCGGCGCTGCGCGGGCAGGTGTCCGAGCAGGTGCCGCAGTAGTAGCAGAGCCACGGCTCCGGCGATTCCAGCAGTCGGTCGGACAGGCCGACTTGCAGGTAGCGGATAATCTTCCGCGGAAAGACCGTGTCGCCCTTGGAGAGGCCGCAGACCGCCGTGCAGTTGCCGCAGCTGAAGCACCGCCCGAGGGTGCTGCCGCCAAAGGCGGCCAGTTCGGTCGACGAGCGTCGGGTCCATTCGATAGTGCTGCATGGTCAGGCTCCCGGGAGGGTGTAGAGCAGGTGGCGGTCCTGCTCGGGGCCGTCCAGCACCTCGCCGTACCGGCGGCATCGCCATCACGTGCCACGTGACGACCGTGGAGGGCAGGCCGCACTCGCGCGCGAGTTGCGGGATGGTGCGCGGCCCGTTGCCGAGCGCGGTGCGAATGGCCTTGAACACCTTCTGCTGCTCGGTGAAGTACGCCTTGAGTTCGGCGAGATGCCGCCGTGGCGCTCGCGCAGCTGCTCGATCGGGCGCTTGGGTTTGGTCGTCATGCGGCGCCTGCGCGATCCAGACTCTCGGCTCACGGCTTACGGCTTACGGCTCACGGCTGGCGGCCTCGCCTGTGGCTTCTTCCTTCTGTCTTCTGCCTTCTGTCTTCTATCTTCTGAATTCTCACTTCCGATCCTCCAATTCTCAATTCTCAATTCCTAATTCTCACGTTCGTCCCTACGCCACGCCATCCTCGTGCGCCACCGGTTCCGCGTCAAGTGGTTTGCCGCCGCCATCGCGGCTTCGCCGGCCTCGACAATCGCGTCGGGGATGTCCTTGGGGCCGGCCGCCACGCCACTGACGAAGACGCCCGGCATCGTGGTGAACGACGGGTTGAGCTTCACTTCCGGCGTGTGGACGAAGCCGTCGGCCGCTCTTCGATGTCGATGACACCGTCGGCGTGCCACGCCGGGATCACGCCCTGGCTGAGGACGACGAGGTCGTAGCGGTGTTCGTCGACGCGCCCGCCTTCGTCGAGTAGTTCGACGCGCAGCATCAGGTCGAAGTCGTCGGTCTGGGTGATCGCGGGCGACCTTGCCCTTCACGACCGACACGCCCTCGCTCACCGCCCGGCGGTAGAACTGCTCGTATCCCTTGCCGAACGCGCGGATGTCCATGTAGTAGAGCGTGACCTCGACGCCGTGGATGTAGTGGCGGAGCAGCAGCGCCTGCTTCAGCGCGTACATGCAGCAGACGCGCGAGCAGTACGGAACGCCGATCGAGCGGTCGCGGCTCCCGGCGCACTGGATGTAGGCGATCGACTCGGGGAATCTTGCCGTCCGCTGGGCGCAGCACGCGGCCGTACGGCCCGTTGCTCGACTGGATGCGCTCCATTGCCAGAGGGCTCATCACGTTCGGCATCCGCCCGCCGCCGTACTCCGGTTTCCTGGCCATGGGGAGGAGTTCGAGCCCGGTGGCCACGATGACCGTGCCCACCGTCACCGTGACGACACGCGGTTCCTGGCGTGAAGTCGATGCAGTTGGTGGGGCAGACCTTCTCGCACTTCGCGCAGAACACGCAGTGCTCGAGGTCGAGCACCGCTTTCTGGGGGATGGCGTTACCGTGCGGGATGTAGATGGCCCGCCGCGCCCCGAGGCCGTAGTCGAACTCGTGGGGCACTGCCACCGGGCATGCCCGCTCGCACTCGTCGCAGCCGATGCACGTCTCCTCGTTCAGGTAGCGCGGCTTGCACTCGAGCGTCACGCGGAACCCGGCACCGGCGGGTTCCACCTGTCGCACCTCCGTGTAGGTCTGCAGGCGGATGCGCGGGTGGTGCGCCGACTCGGCCATCCGCGGCGTGCAGATGCAGCTCGAGCAGTCGAGCGTGGGGAAGACCTTGTTCAGGCCGACCATCACGCCGCCGATTGAAGGCGTGCGTTCGGCCAGCAGCACCTCGAAGCCCTGCTCGCCCAGGTCGAGCGCGGCCTGCATGCCGGCGATGCCCGCCGCCAATCACGAGCGCGTCGTACCGGTTCCTGATGTCAGCCATCGTCTGCCTCCTCTCGGCTCACGCTACGGCTCACGGCTCACGGCTAGCGGCTTGCGGCCCTGAGCCTTGAGCCTTGAGCCTTGAGCCCTGATCCTGGCGCCTCTTGAACGACCGTTCCGTCCGCCTCCCGGACCCGGACCGTCATCGGCATGCGCCCGGTGAGGCTGTGCGTCGCGCAGCCGAAGCACGGGTCGTACGCGCGGAACGCCATCTCCACCATGTTCAGGAGGCCCTCGGTGACCTCCGCCCGCGGCGGATCAACCCCTGCGCGGCCTGCTTGATCGACATGCAGATGGCCGCGTGGTTGTTGGTCGTGCCCACCACCAGGTTCGCCTTCCGCACGATGCCGTCCTCGTCGGTCACGTAGTGGTGCACGAGCGTGCCGCGCGGCGCCTCGACGATGCCGACCCCCTCGGTGGGGGTGTCGTCGCGGAATCACGCGGTAGTTCTCCGGGTGGGTGAGCTCCGGGTGGCGCACCAGCTCGGCGGCGCGCTCGGCGGCGTTCACCATCTCGACGACGCGCGCCCAGTGGATCGCCAGCGTATGGTGCACCATGGTCCGGCCGCTGCGGTCCCCGGTGAGCGTCTCGAAATACTCCTCGAACGCCTCCTGCGCCGGCGGCGTGCTCATCGCGTCGGCGACGTTGAGGCGGGCCTGCGGCGTGGCGCGGTAGACGCCCGACTGCTTGCCGTCGACGAAGCCCTTCCAGCCGACCTGCGTGAGGTACGGGAACTTCAGGTAGCTCCAGGGCTCGACCCGCTCGGCGATGTGCTTGGCGTAGTCGCGCGGCGCGTACTTGCACAGCTCCTGGCCGTCCGGGTCCACGACGCGCACCTTGCCGTCGTAGAAGTTGGTCCGGTTCTTGTCGTCCACCAGCCCCATCGAGTACGTCCGGTGCCGGTAGGGGCCGTTCAGAATCAGGTCGACGTACGCGGGTTGGCGAGCACCTGCTGGAGCAGCCAGCGTGAACTTCGCGAAGTCGACCATGTAGCGGGCGATTTCCTCGAGGCGGTCGCGCTCCTGCGCCGTGATGGGCTTGGACACGCCGCCCGGAATGGCGTTCTCAGGGTTGACCGGCCGGCCGCCGAAGATCGCCGCCGCCTCGTGGCCCCACTTCCGCGCGGTGATGACCTTCCGGCCGACGTCGACGCCCAGCTTCCCGATGACGCCGATGATGTTCCGCTCGGCCGGGTCGCTCGCGGGGCCCATGACGAAGTCGGGCGCGGCGAGCGCGTAGAAGTGCGTGCGTGGTCGGTGACGTAGAAGAGTCGTTTGAACACAGTTCGCGGATCAGCCGGCGGCGGTCAGCGGCAGCGACACCTTGTAGACGGCGTCGCACGCCTTGGCGGCCGCCATCATGTGCGCCTCGGGGCAGACGCCGCAAATCCGTGGCGTGATGCGCGGCATCTCCTCGACGGGGCGGCCCTCGCAGAATTTCTCGAAGCCGCGCAGCTCGGGCACCTGGAAGATAGCAGTCGGCCACCTCCCCGTGCATCGCAGGAAGATGTCGATCTTCCCGTGCCCCTCGAGCCGGGTGATCGGGTCGATGCTGATCCGCCGGAAGGGCGGGGCGGTCGGGGACTGCGCGGTCGTCATCGTTCGCTCCTCGCGTGCTTCACCGGCGGGCCTTGAGCGTGCTCGACGCCAGGCTGAAGCGATAGAACGTCCCGGTCGGATCGGCGATCGCGTCCACGATCTCGCGGGCCCGAGTCCTCGGTCGTGGCGTCGATGACCGAGCCGAGCGCGCTGAGCATGGCCGTCCCCTGGTCGGCCGCCCAGGCCCGCGGCGCCGTAGCAGCCGCGGCACGTGAGTTCGGCCTTCGTGCACAGCGCGCCGCAGCCGCTGCGGGTGGCGGCGCCGAGGCGACACACCCTGCTCGCGGAGCAGGCACCAGTTCGGCTCGGGGATCGCCAGGTGCGGCCGCTTGAACTCCTTCACGCGGGTCTTGCGCTTCTCGCGGTGGCACTCGTCGCACACCGATCGGTTGTCGCAGCCGACGCGGACGGCGTCGGCGCGGGCCGGCACCTCGCCCGCCACCACCGCCTGCAGCACCTTCCACACCTGCGTGCCGACAGGCGGGCACCCGGGGATTCCGATAGTCCACGCGGACGACATCCGCCAGGCGGAGCACCTGGGGGTAGAACCGGGGGAGCGTGAGGTCGCCCTGCGGCGTGGACCACCGCTCGACCCGTTGGGTCTTCCCGCGGTTCCTGCAGCGTCGGGTTCGGTATCGTACGCCGCCGTCGTAGATCTTCGCCCGGCGACTTCAGGTCTGGCCAGCGCCGGGATGCCGCCGTCCATCGCGCACGCGCCGTAGGCGGCGAGCGTCCGGCTCTTGCGCCTGAGCAGCCGCGCGATCTCCCCCTGTTCCAGCTTCGGATGCCGCCGTCGAACAGGCAGACGTCGATGTGCCCGTCGGGGTAGTCGGCGACGGTGCGGTACTTGAAGTCCGCCACGCACGGCCACAGGACGACGTCGGCGACTTCGATCAGCTCGAGCAGGTGCTCGGCGATCTCGAGCAGCGAGATGTCGCACCCGCCGCAGCTCGACGCCCAGTACATCCCGATCCGGAGTTTGCCGGGCTGCCGTTCGCCCGCCGGGAAGCTTGCGGTCATGCCTCTCCTCCCCACGGATGCAGATCCTGGCCGTGCCCCACGCCCCGCTGCCGCATGCGCTCGGGCCAGTTGAGCGGGCCCGCCTGCCGGACCTGCTCGGTGACCTGCGCACAGGCGCGAGAACTTGTCCCCCTCGGCGGCGCTGACCCACTCGTGCACGAACCGCTCCGGTTCGATGCCGAAATCCCCGAGCACCCGCGCGACGATCGGCATGCGCGCCATCGTCTTGTGGTTGCCCGCGATGTAGTGGCAGTCGCCGATGTGGCAGCCGCACACCATCACGCCGTCCGCGCCCCTGGCGAAGGCGGTCATGATGAGGTCGTCGGGGTCGATGCGGCCCGAGCACATCACGCGGATGATGTCGATGTTGGCCGGGTACTTCAGGCGTGCGGTCCCCGCGTTGTCGGCGCCCGTGTACCAGCACCAGTAGCAGAGGAACGCGATGATGCGCGGCTCCCAGGCGCGGGCGGATTCGTCGGCCTTCACCACGGTGTTGCTCCACAAAACCTCTCTCGGCATCCGCTACCAAAATTTGGCCTATCCCTTTTCGCCTTGCTTGGGAAGATACTGCTAGCAAACCAATATCCCCCCTCCCCTCCTTCGACCCAAGACTTATAAACCCCAAAATGTTTGCCCCGTCTTTTACCACCAATACTTCCCACGCATTTTCCCTGCGAACCGCGCGCGTAATCCAGCAGGAATACAGCTTTACGAACAACTCTTGCGGGAACGAAGGATCAAGCCTAAAACGCGAGTATTCGCCACTCTCAAGCGCGAGACTAATTAGCTCTGGCTCAGGTTCTTTATGTGAGTATGGGATTGTGCGGTATGAAGATGATCGGTTAACGAGCGATACACCAGTCAACTCTCTGACATATGTAACCTTCTCATCAGCCAATAACCCGTCATGGCTCTGCGCCACTCGAGTGGCCGCCTGATTATCCGAAGGAACATACCAGTAAACCAGTCGGTAATTACTGGCTTTTAATTCCCCCAAAACAGACGACAAGCTCGCGTCATCCATTTCGAGCCGAATAATTCTGGCAACTTTGAATCCAAAAAAATCCGAATCCCATTGAAGAGGTACATACTGATTTTCCATGAACCTCTCAGATTTTTACAAAGAACCGGCAATCGCTATCTATCGGCGCAAGGTAAGCCTGTACCTGCTTCAATTCCATAAACTCATCTACCGCACGCCTGCAACCTTCATAGGTACCATAGTCATCAATAATTACGATACCGCCTTTTGTAACCTTATCAAAAAGATATTCGAGGCATATCTTTGTAGAAGCATACCAGTCACCATCCAGCCGCAATATGGCAATTGAGCCGATATTATGATGATCTACCGGAATTGTGTTTTGGAACCAGCCAACGTGATAATGAACAAATTCCTTTGGATAACCAATCGTTCGTTCCAATAATTGCTGATTTTCCTCAAAAGTCCCTGGCCCGCCAAAACTGTCATATATGCCACTCAATGCTTCTAGCTTGCCTTCATCATGACCTACTCTTCCTGTTAGCTCCCGTACTTCACGCAACGCGCGCTCCCCATCTACAGCAGCATCCGGCTCGCAGATTTCTTGAAAAGCATCAAATAGATGCAAATGCCTCCTCTCCGTGCCCTTTTTCAGGTTAGCAAGTGCCATCACACCTGCAGCCCCACCTTTCCAGACACCACACTCAACGAAGCAACCGGGAATTTCATATTCTTCACAGTAAGCAACTTGCTGATAAAGAGTAACCAACCTTCTTTTTGAAAGCATCGTGTTGCTTTTGACTATGTTGATGCACACCGTCGCCTCGGCTTCTAACTCATAGCCCAATTGTTCGTCTATGTTTAGATTCACCTCTCGAGGCGGTCGATATCTGACAAGATCAAAACCAATCATATTAATTAATTTCTTTATGAATTGTTTCACCTATCCCTCATTTCAGTATTTTCTACATAAAATATATTTTACAATCGACAAGTTACAATTTTTTAATCTATTTTTTTCTGGCCATTACAATTTGACTAAGAAATAGATCTGGGTTGGAAGGCAACACCTTATTCAACAATATCCCCAACAAATTAAACGGCGCCATAAAGATGGCGCATATAAGCATATTCATTTTGGAGCTAGACGTTAGCAATATTTTATGAAGATACACATTGATCAATTGAAAGATAACTCGTACATCTGCATTCATTTTGTGCAACTCTTCCACAACAAAACCATTTTTTTCCAACAAGCTACGCAAACCGAATGATGAATAACGCGCATAATCCATTGGCTGCAGGTGCTCATCCCAAACAAAGGGCACTGAAAGCAACAACTTCCCCTCTGGTTTTAGTACGCGAAAAATTTCCTTTAAAAACTCATCCGGATTAAAAACGTGCTCAAGTACCTGATTAGAAATTACACCGTCAAAACTTTCCTCATTAAAGGGAAAGACAAGTCCGTCATAAAAATAATCAGCGCAATTAGTAGCCCGACTTTCAGGGGTATCTACCTCCAGCCCAACATAGCCACCTTCAGCCCCGAACAAATTTCTGTAGGGCTTACTTCCACAACCCACGTCAAGCAGATGGCCTTCCATTTTTGGCGCCATGATTGCCATCATTCGATATAATTCCTTTTGGGTAAAATAAAAAGGATTTGTCCAAATACCTAATAGCCCTGGATCCGAATACTGCCGACGAATATATTCTCTCAGCTTTTTTAACATAACAACCCCAATCTCTTAATACCCAATGCACCGTAGCGTCTTCAATAATCAACCAGTCTTAGAGCAACCGGATGAAGAGTTACATACAACACTGAAGTGGAAAATATACGATTCAATCCACAACAGCCTGTATTGAATCTATTCTCCGTCAAGAATGGATTTAAATAGCTTTTCAAATGATCTAGCCTGTACTTGCGGATGGCATAATTCCATCGCTTTCTTAATACAGTTATTTTTTAAGGCTGCTTTTTCTTGCTCGCCAAGATTCAAAATTTTCCTCATTCCTGCCATGAGTCCCTCAACATCCCCTAATTCTGCAATATATCCCGTTTTACCCTCGTAAACGAGATCAGGCGCCACCCCCATTCTGAAAGAAACAACCGGGGTGCCAACCATCAAAGCCTCATTGATCATCATCGGGCCAGAATCCTCTACAGATGGACTCAAAAACAAATCCGCAGCTTGGTAGGCTGTTGCCAGTAATTGATCATTTCCTAAATACCCTAAATGATAAAAATTTTGGGTACCATCAAATGTATTTCTATCATCATCTCTCCCAGCGCCAACAAAAAGGCAAGACTCAAATTCAGAGGGGTATTTTTCAGAAAATAAATTTATTAATTCCAACACGTACTTAATGCCTTTTCTGGATTCTTCCCATGAATTTGCAGCAAAGAAGACTATCTTCTTATCTATAGGAAGCCCAAACACATTTCTGGCATTTACTTTAGACGAAGGCTTAAATATTTCAGGATCAACAGCCAAAAGAATTTTTTCAATTCTTTTTCCCTCTGTAATAACAGCATTACGAGACTGGTTTTCAAGCCAAAAACTACCGGCAACAAAGGTAATATTCATTTCCCGAATAAACTTCTTCTTTTCCATCAGGCTATTAAATGATAAATCTTTTTCCTGATGGGAATAGAGCGCCGGGCAATTTCCACATCTGCTAGTGTACCCTTTACAATTCCAAGCGTAATGGCACCCCCCAGTAAGTGGCGCCATATCCAGCAAATACCAAACAATTGGAATACCATCTTCTTTACTCAACTTATATAACATTTCGATAGTGACAAAATTGGAAACCCAATGAGCAACAATTACATCTGGCTTAAAAGGGAAATATCTCCTAATGTCATCTGTTTCTCTTACAAACGAGTTTCTCTGTTGCTGAAAGAAGCAGTACTCAGGATTCGTATGTTTCTTGATCACCCTATTGAATATCTGCCTAATTGCCCTATCGATTTTAAATAAAAGTTGATATTTCGTAATTGAAACAATTCCATTTTGACTTTCTCCACTCATAATCAACATATGGGACTCAAGTCCAATTTTCTGCAAATTGAGATGCATACGCAATGCAGCTGATGCGGCTCCGCCTTTAGCATACGTATTTAAATGTAATATTTTCACCTGCGAATCTTATAGTTACTTGTAAGAAATAGTTGTCTTAAGCGGCGATATACTTTATTAAAAAACGCAGGCTTAAGTGAACGGTAATATTGCTCAAGCTGTTTCTGAACCAACTCTGATTTAATAATATTTGAGGGAAACTTGGTAATTCTTTTTTCATTTAGTGGAGATCGGAACACGCGTGAAATACCACAATGAACTCCAGTTCCATCATGCCCAATGTTATTAACTAAGGATTGCGATGGATGGAGGCAGAGCCCACCAGCCAGGAATACACTCGCGTACCATCGAATTGCCCAGGAATCTACTTCACCTCTTTCCTGCTTAATTAACAGTTGAAAATAATTCCATCCCATATCAAATTCAGCACGTAAATCTTGAGTTTGTATTTTGCCGGCTAATTCTTTGGCATTTGGTTCAAATTCAAGCCATGCCCTTTTCCATGTAGCCCATCCCCATGAAGTTGTCGCTGTACAAAAAAAAGTTTGGGGCAATACTTCAGGATGCGACAATGGGAACATGTAACCTGAGATTTGCATTACTCGCTCATCTGCTTGGTAGTGGTCAAGCGCAGAATTCATATATTCCAGAAAATATGGCGAGGTCACTAGATCATCCTCCAGCACAATCACCCGCCCGTACTCATTACACAGATGAGTGATCCCATCAATTATAGAATTGGCCAACCCCCAGTTCCTGTCACGTTCGACAACACTGACCGATCTGAACCCATCAATTGTCTTGATATATTCTCGGACTACGTCAACCGCCGCTGAAGTTTCAGTGGATTTAGGTGCGTCAGAAAAAATGACAAGTGCACTTTTTTGAGCAAGTTCATTTTTTTTGAGTGCTTCAACCGTTTGCTTGGTATGCCATGGGCGGTTGTAGACGAAAAGTGCTATGGGCGCCAGATTCATCGCCTTGTCAGCACTCAGAACTGAAGGAGCGCCAATATGGCTTGAACAAGCATCGACACTATTTGCTATTTTCATGCTTTTATTTTTTTTCACGAAATATAAGAGTGTTATATGTTTTTGAAAATAACTCGTACCCTTGGTTTTTCATAAACAAAAAAATATCGCTTCGCATTGCATCCTCCAGTGACATTCCGAGCGCCTCCACTAGCACGCACTTTGGCCTGAATAGCTGCCAGTCGTTTGACTGCAACACTGCGAAATCCAGCCCTTCGACATCAATGGAAAGGAAATCGATTTCCTGATTTGCCGGTAAGTGTTTCTTTAAAATACTATCCAAACGCTCCACCGGGATTTCAACTGTCTTCACAAGCTTGTAAGTTGTATTCGCTAGCCTCGACTTAACAATTTCAGCATCGAAGGTATTTAGAGCCGGCTCATCGAACAAATAATATGTCAGTTTTTCAGCGCGATCTGACACTCCGGCCTTAAGATTAGTATCTCTAACCCGAGCAGATTGGAAAGCACGAAAGGCTTCTGGATTGGGTTCAATATTGATGCCACACCACCCTCGCCGGTAGAAGAAGAATGTATTCGAAAATCGATGCGGGTGATGAGCCCCAACGTCCACATAGAACCCACACACTTGGCCCTGAAATATCCTACGCAGAATCATATCCTCGCCCTCTTGGGAATAAGATTTGATGGCGTAAATGTCGAATATCTTGGATGCCAGGCGGATAAGGGTAGATTTGAATCTGGTTGGCAGTAACTGTGATAATTCTTTTAGCATTTTGTCATGTTGGCCAGTTATTTAAGCCCGCCAATCGGCGTAGGTCCAGAATAGTTCCGTTGAATTGTTGACGGTGTTTTCATAAATATTGACGTTGTCCAGCAATACCCATTAATGGGGCCAAATCCACTGAAATCGATCTGTAAGAACCCTTTTTCACGAAGAAAATTACTGCTCTCTTTCTCAACTATCCGATCAGAGTTGTCCAACACGATCATTCCGCCATCTTCCAAATACTTGACAGCCTCACACACACACCGATCTCTCCATTTCCCATCGATAACAATAATATGAAAAAGCTTGCCTTGTTCAGATAAGCATCTAACGTAGTCTTCTTCTAAACTACGATGAATAACTAACTGGTTACTCTCAGACCTCTTGTTAACAAATTGAAACCATTCAGCATTATCTTCAACGGAGATAATGCTGCGCGACCGATGTGCCCAGAATAACGAGGAATTACCGGATCCAAACTCGAACACATCACATTCCTTGAAAGCAAAGCTGCGCAAGTATTCAATGGCAGGATAAGTGTACCAAGGGACCGGCTGACCAAATGCATCAACAGCCTTACCTTCTCTGATGCTCCGCCACTGACCATAATCAAGGGCAAGCCGCATGAAATTACGGGATATCCGTGCGAGACTAGGAAATAACCTCGCCATTAACTGCGTTATCAATTTCACCCTCCTTAAATTTTGCCTAAACTGATTATCGCCTAAACGGTGCCATCACCAAATAAAGCGTGTGAGCCCGTGTACTCTTAAAAAACACCACTGAAAATGTCGCAATAAAATAGGATATGACTGTTGCAATCGCAGCCCCCTTTGCACCCATCCCTGGGATCAGTATTAGATTAAGAACAATATTGCATACCAACCCGATGAGCGTCCGGTAGAACGATATCTTCTGCAATTGCTCGGCCAACAGATATTGACTGCTTGCCACCCCTAAAAAAACTGCAATACTTGCCCATAAGTGAATAGCAAGGACAGGCGCTGCCTCCGTAAAATCAATGCCATAAAAAATGCTGACAATCCAACCTGACAATAACGAAAGCGGCAACGAAACACCTATCGCTAGCCACGCCATTAGGAAATAGAGCTGTTTGAATCTGTTGTTATATAAAGCAGTGTTTGTGCCGTGACACTGGATGATAGATGGTGACACTGAGGCGACAATCACTCCCGGCAGGAAATACCACATTTCAGAAAGCCTGGTAGCCGCAGCATAGATGCCGACTTCCCGGTCACCCACCATCTGTTGAAGCATCACCATATCCACACGCATATAGAGCATTACCGCCAGACCCGCCAGCAATAGTGGCCAGCAATCCTTAAGCAACTGGCGCGCTACTCGTCCGTCATATTGCCACTTTCGCAAGCTGTGATGATTTGCCCAGTAGGCGACAAGGAGAAATATGGCTGTCAAAGCAACCTCGCCCAGCCCTGCCCAAGCAAAAGCGATGAGAGGTGCAGAGGTTAGCAATAAGGCAATTTTCACCAGTGTCATCAGGGCAAATGCGCCATTGGCGGCATAAACGGTGTATCTGGATTGGACTTTTGCCTGAAAATAAAAATCGATAACATTGACTGACTGAAAGATAAATCCTGCGGCAGAAAGCCCCACCAGCCATAGTGTGAGCGTTTCGCCATTTCGTACGAGCGAGATGGAAACAAGGCTAACCAGAAGTGTAATTACACCTCCAATAAGTTTTAGTGAAAATGCACTTCCCAAAAGCTCATTTTGTTGAGCTGGATTTCTGACCAACTCCCTCACAACAATACCATCCAGCCCCAATGTCGCGAACGCCCCAAACAGCGCTGCAAATGCAATTGCAAAACTCCATAGGCCAAATTGCTCAGGGCCTAGATATCGCGCGATCCAAACGCTCACGAGTAGCCCCACACCCATGCGCAGAATTTTGTCGAAGAACAACCAACTCATGTTGGCGAGGATTCTTTGTAGATTAGGCCGGTGCTCTATTCTGTTGCACAGAGGAGCGGGTAGGAAGCGGAGCCAATTCATAGATTCATTGTTAAATGGGGTATGGTCAAAGCGAATTCATCGCAATTTAGTCCAGCCTATGCCTTAGCTCCAGACTGCATTCAGCCTGAGTGAACCAATATCAAAGCACAACTTCATAGGGCAGGTGCCCATAATAGGCTGAGATTTTCCCCGCACGGGATTTTTCGCAGACGCCTTTAACCTCTTGAGTAGACGTGGAAGCTTCACTCATCCCAGTGTAAAGTCCCGATAAGCCTTTGCAAGGCCAGCTTGCATGGAAGTCTTTACCTGCCAGCCCATAACGAGTGGCGAAAATGGGGTAGTGGTGTCAATGCAGTCGTTTTCTATGACTTCGTTGTGGGTAAGCAGGGCGGCAGAGGCGGGTCCGGCGCCACCCATTCTGGCGTTGGCGATTTTCATGGTTTCATTGGCTCCATCGCAATCTTGATAATGCGCAGGGCAAATGCTTTCAAGTCCGGCAGGCGTTCTTTCAATATACTGCGGACTACGTCAAGGTTCAGTTCCTGGTAGTTATAGATGGCAATATTCCGAAAGCCGACCATACCCGCCAGGTGTTTGCCAAGCTCTTGATCCAGCAGGGATGCCTGAACCAGCTGGATAAACGCTTGCCGGCTCTCGGTGGGGATGCCCAGGCGGTGTTGTCGCACCAGGTGCATGGCGGCATCGATAGAGGCTTCGCAGGCACGCTGCAGATTGAGCAATATGGAGTCTTGCCGGGTGAGGTTGGTTTCCAGCTCTGCTTCGTGCCCGGCATACTCTTCGCTGATGCGCTTGAGGCAACGTTCGATGATGGCGGCTTTGCCCAGCAATACTTCATCCATAAATGCTCCCTCTTTTGCGGATGTCATCCAGTATGCCGCGGCGCTCTTCGTTGAGGCGGACGTAGCTGGACAGCGTTCGCGAATCGTATTCTTCTGCGGCTGCCTTGTCGGCGGCATAGAGGCGCGCACCGTCCATGACGATCTGAACGCGCAGTGTGAGCGGAAGGGTACGGAGGTCGTTGATGTCCACTTCGCAACGCGCCAGGGGCTCGAGTTGTGCCGCCAACGCGCTCTTTTCGCCTGCGGTGAGCGCATGCCCGGCCATGACGGCCAGGTCAAGATCGCTATCCGGCCGCTGGTACACTCCCCCTGCGCTGCCGTAGCGATAGATGGCCTGCAGGTCTGGCAGTGCAGCGCGCAGAATTGCGGCGATTTGATTGTCCAGGGGGTGGCTGGCCGGGGTAATGTTCATGGTTTTTGCGGGGTGCTCATTTTGACTTTATGCCGACCGGCCTACCGTTGCTTCTGTATGGTCCAACTCGCTGCGCAGCGTTGCGATTTCGCTTTTCAATTGGTCGAATTCGGCTTCCTTGCGCTTGAGGAATGCGAGGGTGATGCGTGTTTTTTCTTCTATGCCGGCGGGGGTGAGCAGATAAGCGTATTTGCGCTTGTTCTCGGCCTGGCGGAAGTTTTCCAGCTTGACCAGCCCTTTTGCGATTAACGCGCGCGTGCAGTAGTTGGCCTTCCCCAGGCTGACGCCCATTTTGCCGGCGAGCTGGCGCTGGCTGAGGTGGGGGTGGGCATGCAGGAGCTTGAGGAGCTCGAGGCGCTGACTTTCTGGAGGCATGGGTTGGGGTTGCGGTGTGCCGTTCATTTTGAGGAGTGAGATTGTACGGCATTTGGGATGGGGCGGGGGATTTTTATTAGTATCGCATAAGCTTGCCTTCAAACCCCTCCCCTCTCCCGCCTGCGGGAGAGGGGAGACTGATCAGTGAAAACAGGGCGGGCCCTCGCGGTTCTTTGGTCAGGCGGCTCTCACTTCGTTGAGCAAGTCAGGGTGCCGATCCAACAACTTGAATAGTTTCACCAGGGCCAGCGGTGGCTTGGTCTTGCCATTCTCGTAGCGAGAGAAGGCGTTGATGCCGCCACCGAAGATTTCAGCGGCCTCGCGCTGGTCAAGACGGAGCTTCTTGCGCACGTTCATAATGAAGCCAGGATCAACAATCGCCGCATTTACCTGCTTGTTGAATTGCAACATCAATTCACTGGTGCGCACCGACTCGCCCATATCCAGGACCGCCTCAGCACAAGCTGAACAGAAGTCGCCCGTCACTGCCGCAATGGTGGTCGTTTCGCCCTTGTAGGTGTAGGGCAGGTCGCGGGTGTCGTGAATGAGTTCCGCCGCGCCGCAAACAGGACATTTCATGTTCATAGCTCCTTGAAGGACACGATTAGCACGTCATCCATGACCGTCAGTTTCAGGTACACGTCGCCCGCCTGTGTGCTGGGGCGGTACACGTCCTGCCACATCGTGTGATCGGCGTGGGTGGTCATGCTTTTGAAAAAGTCTGCTGGCTTGAGCGCCATCACAACGGCCAGCATGTCGGCTATTCCCAACCCCATTTGCGCCGCCCCAAACTCTGCCGAGTAGGTAGTACGCACCTTGCCCACTTCTGCCAAGGCCTTGACTTCGGACAGCTTGCAGTGCGGGGTTCGTTTTTCCATAGGCAGATGATAACCTAGTTGGTTATTTTTGGCAAGTAGGTTAATTTCCATTGGCGCCCACTTCCTACCAGGCTTAATGACCGGCTTTCCGTTTTCGCTATCAATTGCCAGAAATACTCGCGAGGTAATTCTCGTAAGCCAACGCCATCCCGTGTCGCAAACTGGTTTTGGCTTTCCAGCCGAGCTGGTTCATACGGCCGACATCCAGCAGTTTGCGCGGTGTGCCGTCTGGCTTGCTTGGGTCGAAAGCGAGACCTCCCTCAAACCCGACGACGTTTTTGACCGTTTCTGCCAACTCACGGATAGTCAAATCGTCGCCATAACCAATGTTCACAAGCGGAGATGAGTGAGGGGTGAGGAGCGAGGAGAAATGCTCGTCCGGCAGGTTCATCAGGTAAACACAAGCATCCGCCATGTCGTCGCTGTAGAGAAATTCACGTTTGCGGTGTGCCTGTTCCCCAAACCACAACTTCCTTGTCGCCTCGCTGCTTGGCCTCGTGAATTTTGCGGATCAGCGCAGGGATGACATGTGAGTTGTTGAGATCGTAATTATCGCCGGGCCCATAGAGGTTGGTGGGCATGACCGCAAGATACTGGGTGCCATATTGCCGGTTATAGGCGTGGCACATTTCGATACCCGCGATCTTGGCCAGGGCGTAGGGGCGGTTGGTCGGTTCCAGCGGGCCGGTGAGGAGGTATTCCTCCTTCATCGGCTGCGGGCAATCGCGCGGGTAGATGCAGCTTGAGCCCAGAAACAACAAGCGCTTGACCTGATTTTTGTATGCGGCGTGGATGATGTTGGTCTGGATCGCCAGGTTCTGGTAGATAAAATCGGCTGGATAGGTGTTGTTGGCAAGAATGCCGCCCACCTTGGCTGCCGCCAGGAAGACGTAGTCGGGTTTTTCTCGCTCGAAAAAAGCTTCTGTTGCCGCCTGGTTGGTCAGGTCGAGTTCGGCATGGGTTCGGGTAAGCAGGTTGGTATAGCCGCCCGCCTCAAGACGACGCATCAAGGCGGAACCGACCAGGCCGCGGTGGCCTGCGATATAAATTTTGGAATTGGGCTCGCATGATTAATCAGTTATCGTGAATTCGGGTGCAGTCAGAAATTTGCGATAGAACAAGCCGCGTAAATTGGCATTTGACACACTTTCAATTTATCTTACCCATGATGCCGAGAACCTGCTCAGCCAGACCGGGCAAATCATTATGAATTGTTTTCCAGACGATTTCCAAATCCGCCTTGAAATAGCCATGTGCCAATGCGTTGCGCATCTCGTATGCGAATCCCCAAGGCACTTCTGAATGATTGGCCGCGAAATCGGCATGGTGAAGCTCGATATTTCGACATGCCTCACCGATAATCTCAAAATTACGAATCACGGCGTCCTGCGTCTTGGGGTCATCTAGAAATTTCATTTCGTTCATATCCTCGACATAGCGGTGAATCCGCTGGATTGCGTCAAGAATATGGCTAAGATAGTCCGGAATACGGAGCTTGTCTGCCTTGCTCATACCGGCATGGCCTCAGAAAGAACCTGCTCGCGAAAACTGCTCCGGCAATGCTTTCGGCGTCAACACATCAACCGGGATGCCGAGCAGCTTGCGAAGCTCATAGCGAATTGCACCAATATCCATCAACGTGGTTTCAGGCGTTGGTTCAATTAGTAAATCGAGATCGCTGCCGTCCGTATCGTCCCCTCTCAGCACTGACCCGAACACTCGCGCGTTCCGGGCATGGTGCTGAAGTACGATCTGGCGCACAGCTTCACGATGAGCCTGCAGGGCTTGGGAAGGTCGCATATCAGAGATCTTTCGGGTGAGCGATCGGACGAAGAAGGAATTCGGTAATAAAGCGATATTGTTCACTTTTCACCAGTCCCAGCACGACCTCCATGCGTATATTCATATAGTCATGAACAATGCGGTTACGAAGCCCCACCGCTTGATTCCAGTCACCCAATTGCTCATGTCGAACCTGTCCATTTTCGGCTAACAAGACAAAAGCATCATAAGCGGAGATGGGAATTTCCTGCCCTGCCGCCTTGAGTAGATGCTTGGCCTTGCCGATAGCGTTTTCCACCAGTACCTGCAATGCATGCAAGACGCCGTTCTCCTCCAGGCGGGATAGCGCTTCTCCTGTTACCATCATCTTCCTGGCCTCTGCCAGGATTTCCGACTGGTATCGCGCGATTTGTGCCGTTTCCTCCTGGTAAACGTCAAGCCGCATGTTGCTTTCTCCAGTAAAAGTCCTCTAGTTCACCCCATGTACGAAGCAGGAAATGGCTCAAGGGAAGGGTATTTTCGCCTTTGAGTACCACTCCCTCTTCTGCTGCCACTGCGCGCATTGCGAGACGCGCGGTCGGAAGATCAACCAGGTCAATTTCATCCGGCCTTACCTGAATTAGAATGGCCAGTTCCCGACGCAAGGTTTCGGTTTGCGACAGCATTTCTATCCAGGAAATATCCTTGCGCCACTGGATGGCGAAATCCCAATCACTTCCCGCCCGAACTTGACCCCTGGCCCGGCTGCCAATCAACAATGCGAGCTCGATTTTCTCGTGGCCAGCAAAAAATAATTGCAGATCGTACAATGGAATATCAAGGGGTCCTGCTTCATTCATGGCAGCTCAACACCGAGTAGCCGTGCTTCTTGACCAGTTCATCCCGTTCAGATGCTTTCAGATCTTCGCGTACCATCTCGGCGACCAGTTCTTCGAAAGTGGTTTTAGGTGTCCAGCCGAGTTTTTCTTTTGCCTTGGTGGGGTCACCCAGCAGGGTTTCGACCTCCGTAGGGCGGAAATAACGCGGATCAACGGCCACTATTGGAGAGGGCTGAGGGGTGAGAAGTGAGGAGTGAAAATCGGCGCGGTTTTCCCAATAGCCTTTTTCGTCAATCCCATTACCTTCCCAGCGAATCTGCATGCCCAGCTCCTTGGCTGCGGCATTGACGAAATCGCGCACGCTGTATTGCACGCCGGTGGCGATGACAAAATCTTCCGGCTGGTCCTGTTGCAGCATGAGCCACTGCATTTCAACATAATCCTTGGCATGGCCCCAGTCGCGCTTTGCATCCAGGTTGCCGAGATAGAGTGCGTCCTGCAGCCCGAGCTTGATGCGTGCCAGGGCACGGGTGATCTTGCGGGTAACGAAGGTTTCACCCCGGACCGGGGATTCGTGATTGAACAGGATGCCGTTGCAGGCGTACATGCCGTAGGCTTCGCGATAATTGACGGTGATCCAGTAGGCATAAAGCTTGGCGACCGCGTAGGGCGAACGCGGATAAAAAGGCGTGGTTTCCCTTTGCGGGGTTTCCTGTACCAGGCCGTAAAGCTCGGAGGTGGATGCCTGATAAAAGCGCGTCTTCTTCTCCAATCCAAGGATGCGAACCGCTTCCAGCACCCTTAGCGTTCCCAGAGCATCGGAGTTGGCCGTGTATTCAGGCTCCTCAAATGAAACCGCGACGTGGCTTTGCGCCGCCAGGTTGTAGATTTCATCGGGCTGTACTTGCTGGATGATACGGACAAGGCTGCTGGAGTCGGTCATGTCGCCGTGATGCAGGACAAAGCGGCGATCCTTCTCGTGCGGGTCCTGGTAGAGGTGGTCGATCCGGTCGGTATTGAAAAGCGAAGTGCGCCTCTTGATGCCATGCACTTCATAGCCTTTTTTCAACAGGAATTCTGCCAGATAGGCGCCATCCTGGCCTGTGATCCCGGTAATCAGTGCAACTTTTTTCATTTTTTTATCACTTTCAAATTCGGACTGCAGCGCTACTCTGACTGGCCCTGCTTTTCCGCTTTAATATTTCGCTCCTGACGATAAACATCGAGAGCTCGCTCAAGAATAATGCGATCAGATACGTCTTTATCCCTTACCGTCTGTTTGGTGCGTAGCAACCCCTCAAGGTTAATCGTCTTAACAGGAACGCCATCAACCTCTATGGTTTCTGCATAGTGTTTCAATGTGTCATATGTCTCGCCACAGGCATTGAACATGATATCCACCACAAAAGCGTCTGCTACACGTATCGCTTCACCTTCCTCGAACCAGGATGGATCCAGTTCTTTTCCCGACTGGTCAGGCAGCACCATCAGCGCCTGCTTGACGCGCTCCCCAGACTGACGTGTGGCAGGGACGAGGACATCAATATCAGTCGTAGCGCGATGGTAGCCATGCGTAAATAACGCATAACCCCCTATCAAGAGATAATCCACACCTTGCTCATTCAGTGAGCGGATCAGCATCTTAAGGTCATCGAACGTTGCTGGCCGACTGTATTCTTCCATTATTCAACTGCCAATGCAGCCTTAGCCATTCCGAGGGCAAGACAGCCTTCCCACTGCCGGTTGGCTTCTTCGTGGGAGCGAAAACGATACACGCCCTTGGGGATGAAGCCAGTATTCCCGGTTGGCAGGCGATGGAGTTCATCATTAAAACGAGCCCCCTCGGCTAGCAGCAAGGCGGAGGCTGAAAATGAAATCGGCCGCTCCCTGCGGGATCCTATGATTCTCATGAATCACGCCCGCCCATACACATCATCAAAACGCACGATATCGTCTTCACCCAGATATTCGCCGCTCTGCACTTCGATCATCACCAGATCTGTCAGCCCCGGATTAACCAGGCGATGTTTATGACCTGCGGGGATATAGGTGGATTCATTCGTCCGAACCAGCATTTCCTTGTCATCGTTAACGATGCTCGCTGTGCCGCTCACCACAACCCAGTGCTCGCTGCGGTGATAATGCATTTGCAGGGAGAGCGCGGCGCCGGGCTTGACGACAATGCGCTTGATCTTGAAATTCGGGCTTTCTTCCAGCACGGTGTAGGCCCCCCAGGGGCGGGCGACAGTGCGATGCAGTTTGTGACTGTCGTGGTTCATCAGCTTGAGTTGCTGCACTACTTTCTTGACGTCTTGAGCGTGGCCCCGGTCCGCCACGAGCAGGGCATCCGGGGTATCTACAATCATGATGTTATCGAGGCCAATGGCGGCAACCATGCGGCCATCGCTTTGGATGAAAGAGTTGCCCACATCGACCAGCACGGCTTCGCCGATGACCCGGTTGCCCGCATTGTCAGGCACTGACAGCTCGCTGATGGCATTCCACGAGCCAATATCGCTCCAGCCGAAACTTCCGGGAACGACGTCGACTTTGTCTGATTTCTCCATGACGGCGTAGTCGATGGAGTTCTCTGGAATGGCAGAAAAAGTTTCCGGATCGATTTCCACCATTGCCGTGTTATTTGGATTTGCCGCACGGGTCGCTTCCCAGCACTGCTGCGCATGTTGATATATTTCAGGCGCATGAAGCTTGAGCTGCTCAAGTATCGCTCCTGCCTTGAAACAGAACATGCCGGAATTCCACAGGTAGCGGCCTGAACTGACATATTCCAGTGCGGTTTCGTACGAAGGTTTTTCTACGAAACGCTTAACGACATGACCTTCTGCCTCAATATAGCCGAACCCTGTTTCCGGGGCGCCCGGCACTATACCAAAAGTAACCAGCCGTCCGCTTTTCGCAAAGTCCTCAGCCTGTTTTACCGCCGTAGCAAAAGCGCCATGGTCTTCGATCAGATGATCCGCCGGTAAAACCAGCAGCACGGCCTCATCACCCTGTTCGGCAGCGACTTTGAGGGCGCCCAGCGCAATCGCAGCGGCCGTGTTGCGTCCGAAGGGCTCGAGCAGGAATGTATCTGCCACAGAGGGAAGGTTTTTCCTGACAGGCTGATACTCATCCCGGCTTTTGAAGTAGTACTCGCGGTTGGTGATAGTCAGCACTTCGCTCACGCCGCCGAGCGCAGCCGCACGGGAAAAAGTCTTCTGCAACAGGCTCTGCCCGTCGGGAAGCTTCATGAATGGCTTGGGATGAGACTCACGGGAGATTGGCCACAAGCGTGTACCGGCTCCACCAGAAAGAATGACGGGTATCAGCATAGTTCGCTATTGTAACTTGGGGAGGCGCTCAATCCAAAGCAATGCATTGGCATTTTCACCAGCCATTGAGCACGCAGAATCACCCGGCGCCCCCGGCTAAATGCCCGGCCATGCAAAGTGCCAACGACTCATCCCAAGGCGGCAAGCTTATGCCAAATGTTCTGGACAGTTTGTCGTTTGAGAGCAGGGAAAATAATGGTCTTGGCGCAGGGAGGGGATATTCGGCTGTAAGGATGGGGCTCACCCGCATTCCAGGCTGCGCATTTTCCAGGATCGCCTGCGTAAATCCACACCAGGAAGTACTCCCAGCCGCTGTCAGATTGTAAATGCCGCTGACTTCGGCAATGGGTAATGGGTGATGAGGAAGCGGTAAAACACTTTGCGCTAGAATCTGTGCCGTAGCTTCGGCGATCATGCGGCTCCAGGTGGGCGCGCCGATCTGGTCGTCCACGATTTTCAGTTCATCGCGTTCTTGCGCCAGGCGCAGGATGGTCAGCAGAAAGTTTTTGCCGCGCATGCCGTACACCCAGCTGGTGCGCAGAATGAGGTGGGGGATTCCCACCGCCTCTATTGCCCGTTCACCAGCCAGCTTGGTTTTTCCATAAACGTTGATGGGGCCGGGAGCGTCCTCTTCTGTGTAGGGACTGGCTTTTTTGCCGTCGAATACATAGTCGGTGGAATAGTGGATCATGGCGGCACCCAGCCTTTTGGCCTCTTCCGCCATGATGCCAGGCGCGATGCCATTCACCACCATGGCCAGTTCCGGTTCGCTTTCAGCCTTGTCCACAGCAGTGTAGGCGGCAGGGTTGACGATCAGGTCAGGCTTCACCTCGCGAATCACTGAGCGAATCGAGTCAGGCTTACTCAGATCCAGCACCTGGCGATCGACCGCTATTACTTGGCCCAAGGGCGCAAGTGTGCGCTGTAACTCCCAGCCGACTTGGCCGTTCTTGCCGGTGAGGAGAATTTTCATGACCGACCGGCCACATTCAGGCGGGTGCGCCACTCCTGATACAACGCAGCCAGAGCGCGGGCGGCTTCAATAGCAGCCACTAATGCGGCGAAACGAATCTCTGGCTGATCCGGATATTCATGCGCCAGGCGATTACGAATCTCTCGCCAGCTCAACCAGTTTTCAACATCGAGATAACCCAGTTTTTCCAGGCGATTAAGGCGATCGCGCATGGGCCACTCTTCAAAAGGTTCGCGAAGGATAACCAGTGTTGCCGGAGTCAGGCGCTCACCTACAGTGTCCTGCAATTTCATGAAGCGAAATAGAAGCTGGTCAATGACGCGAACCCGGGCACGATCTGTTTCCAGCGCTTCCCATGAAGAAACGGGCGAGCGGTCCCATTCGCCAATCGCCTCAAGAAGCGTTTCCACGTGTCGATCCGCTTCCCAGATCGCCGCATTCATCCTGTCCGTCGCACTCATACCTGTGCCACCTGCAAACCGTCACGTTTCGCCATGGACACGACTGGCCGGGAATCTTGCTGGCCACGTGTGGCAATCACAACATCAATGCGCTGCTCGTCGAGCGCCTGATAAATGCGGGAGACAAAACGCGTGCGGCGTCGAACGAGATCCTCTGGCAACAAGGTCTCGGGTGTTTCAACCAGAAGATCGATGTCTCCACCCCGAGCCTCATCGCGTAACCGTGAGCCAAATAGAAACACCGCCGTTCCCGGCAAAAAAGCATCACGCGCGGCCTGCCTGATGGCATCCACTTCATATGCCTGTAGTCTCATGTCTGCTCCCTCAGCCTCATTCTGCACACCCTGACACCGTTGGATAGAGCCGCGACCCCGCCAGCTCCCATACTATCAAAAAACTTCAGCCCCCAATAAAGCCGTGCCATGACGATCCTTGGATGAAAGCTGCGGCTCCTCCTGAAGCGGCCAGTCAATGTCCAATTCCGGATCGTTCCAGGCGATGCAGCGCTCATGCTCGGGCGCCCAATAGTCAGTAGTCTTGTACAGGAATTCGGCATAATCACTTAGCACGAGAAAACCATGCGCGAAACCGGGCGGAATCCACAGCATGCGCTTGTTCTCGGCCGAAAGCTCAACACCTTCCCACTTGCCAAATGTGGGCGAGTTTTTGCGCAGGTCCACCGCCACGTCGAACACAACTCCTGCCACCACCCGCACCAGCTTGCCCTGCGGTTGCTGGATCTGGTAATGCAGGCCACGCAGCACGTTCTTTGCCGAGCGGGAATGGTTGTCCTGAACGAATTCCGCTTTAATCCCTGTCAGCTCGGTAAATTTCCGCGCATTGTAGCTTTCGAAGAAAAAGCCGCGCTCGTCGCCAAACACCTTGGGCTCGATGATCAGGACATCAGGAATAGTCGTTTCGACGACTTTCATCAGTACACCTCTTCGCGCAGCACGTTCAGCAGATATTGGCCATAGCCATTTTTGGCCAGCGGCGCCGCCAGGGTTTCCAGTTGCTGCGCTGAAATGTAACCCATGCGGTAGGCGATTTCTTCCGGGCAGGCGATTTTCAGTCCCTGGCGCTTCTCGATGGTTTCGATGAACAGCGAGGCTTCCAGCAAGGATTCATGCGTGCCGGTATCGAGCCAGGCCATGCCGCGGCCCATCACCACCACATCAAGCTTGCCGTTGGCCAGATAGGTCTTGTTGACATCAGTGATTTCCAGTTCGCCGCGCGCCGAGGGCTTCATGTTGCGGGCGATTTCAACCACCCGGTTGTCGTAGAAGTAGATGCCGGTGATGGCGTAGCGGGATTTCGGCTGTTTTGGCTTTTCCTCGATGCTGACGGCGTTGCGCTGTGCATCGAACTCCACCACGCCATAACGCTCTGGATCGTTTACCGGATAGGCGAATACGCTAGCACCTTGTGTTTTCTTTGCTGCCGCCTGCAGATCTTCTGACAGTTCGTGGCCGTAAAAGATATTGTCGCCCAGCACCAGAGCGCATGGGTCGCTGCCGATGAAGTCCGCACCGATGATGAATGCCTGGGCAATGCCCTCCGGCTCGGGCTGAACGGCATAAGAAATGTTCAGTCCCCAGCGTGCGCCGTCACCCAGCAGTTGCTCGAAGCGCGGCGTATCCTGCGGCGTGGAGATGATCAGAATATCGCGTATCCCAGCCAGCATCAGCGTGGACAGGGGATAGTAGATCATCGGCTTGTCGTACACCGGCAGCAGCTGCTTGGAAACCGCCAGCGTCACCGGGTGCAGGCGTGTGCCGGAGCCGCCGGCGAGGATGATGCCTTTGGGGCGGGAATGGGTGATGGGGAATGGGGAATGGGTCATGGCTGGGGGCTGACTTTTTTGTGTAATCCGGTAATGAGTTTGGAAACCCTGTCGAGTAGGGGGAAAATCGGGTGAGGTTGGGTCAAATAGCCAAGCTCTGCTGCGATGAGTAATTGTGTTTCCAGTTCACTCAGGGAGCCGCGCGCGATACTCAGGAACTGGGCAAACTCCTTTTGCCCAGTACGCGCAGCACCTTCAGCCAGATTGCTCGGAACAGAAACTGCGGCACGACGTATTTGCGACGTCAGCCCATAAATTTCTTCTTTAGGGAAATTTTGGCTGACCTGATAAACCGCTTTTACCAACTCCATCGACTCCTTCCAAGCAGCCAAATTATAGTGCGGTCTTACCCCATCACCCATCACTCATTCCCCATCACATACTGCTTCGCCACCCACTCCCGGTAAGCGCCGCTGGTGACATTCTCACCCACTCCTGATTCTCCAGATACCAGCGCACCGTCTTGCGGATGCCGGTTTCGAAGGTTTCCACCGGTTTCCAGCCCAGTTCGTGCTCGATCTTGCGCGCATCGATGGCGTAGCGGCGGTCGTGGCCGGGTCGGTCCTTTACATAGGTGATGAGTGATGCGTAATGGGTAATGGCCGTGGATTGCGGCAGCAGTTCGTCCAGAATGGCGCAAACCGTGTGCACCACGTCGAGGTTGGTTTTTTCGTTCCAGCCGCCGATGTTGTAGGTTTCACCCAGCCGGCCTTTTTTCAGCACCTCCCGGATCGCTGTGCAATGGTCGCCGACATACAGCCAGTCGCGGACATTCTGCCCGTCGCCGTAGATCGGCAGGGGCTTGCCGTTAAGGGCGTTGAGAATAATCAGCGGGATCAGTTTCTCGGGAAACTGGTAGGCACCGTAATTATTGGAACAGTTGGTGGTCAGCACCGGCAGGCCGTAGGTGTGGTGGTAGGCGCGCACCAGATGGTCTGAGGCGGCTTTCGAGGCTGAGTAAGGGCTATTGGGCGCGTAGGCCGTGGTTTCGCTGAAGGGGGCATCATCCGGCCCGAGCGAGCCGTACACTTCGTCGGTGGAAACATGCAGGAAGCGGAAGGCGCCTTTTTCCGCAGCGGGCAGTTCCTGCCAGTAGGCCCGCGTTTCTTCCAGCAGGCTGAAGGTGCCGTTGATATTGGTCTGGATGAATTCCGCCGGGCCGTGGATGGAACGGTCGACATGGCTTTCGGCGGCAAAGTGGACGATCGCGCGCGGCTTGTGTTCGCGCAGCAGTCGGCCCACCAGGGCGCCATCGCAAATATCGCCCTGCACGAAAACATGCCTTGAATCACCCTGCAAAGTGATCAGATTGTTCAGGTTGCCGGCATAGGTCAGCTTGTCGAGATTAATTACCGGCGTCTGTTCACCGGCAATCCAGTCGAGAATGAAGTTCGAGCCGATAAAGCCTGCGCCGCCCGTTACCAGGATCATGATTATTTGCCCAAGAAATTCCGTGCGCTATTTTAACAGCCTGCGCCGCACCAATACCAAAGCCACATAAAACCCCGCGCCCCCATAGGCCAGCAATATGGCAACGTGCAAAAAAATCTGCTGCGGCCACTCACCCTGCACCAGTGGCCGGGCCAGTGCAATGGCATGCGTCAGCGGCAGCCAGTTTGCGGCAGCCTGGAGGAAAGCCGGCAACTGTTCGACCGGGTAAAACACGCCGCACAGCAGCACCATGGGCGTGATTGCCAGCGTAAAGTAGTACATGAAAAAGTCGTAGTTGGGCGAAAGCGCGTTCATCACCAGCGCCAGACCGGTGAAACAGAAGCCGATCAGCACCAGCAGCGGCAGGGTCCACAGCAGCAGCCAGGAATTCGCCAGCCCCAGCGCCAGGATGATGACCAGGATCGCGATCCCGGAAAGCACGCTCTTGCTGGTCGCCCACACCAGCTCGCCGAGCATCACGTCATCCAGCTCCAGCGGCGCGTTGAGCATGGCATCCCAGGTTTTTTGCACGTGCATGCGCGAGAAAGCGGAATACAGGCTCTCGAAGGTGGCGCTGTTCATGGTGCTGTAGCACAGGGTACCGGCGGCAAGGAAGGTCATGTAGGGCACACCCGCCACTTGCGGCAGCAGGCTGCCCAGCCCGTAACCCAGTCCCAGCATGTAAAAAGCCGGGTCGGCCAGATTGCCCAGAATTGATGGGATCGCCAGCTTGCGCCATACCAGGAAGTTGCGCCGCCACACGGAAACGAAGCGCCAGCTTAGTTTTGGCAGACTGTAATCTGTGTTGCGCGTCATTCCCGCAGCTCCCGCCCGGTCAGCTTCAGAAATACGTCCTCCAGGTTTGAAGGGCGATGCAGATAGCGCAATTCGCACTGTTGCTGCAAGCGCTCCAGCAGGTCATGAGGATCGGCGGTGTAGCAAAACAGGGTTTCCCCCACCTGTTCCTGGCGCTGGCACAGGCCCGAGCAATCCGGCTTCCCTTCTCCGCCGTAGATTTCCACCACATGCGGCTCGATATGCTCGGCGATCAGGTCGCGCGGGGCGCCAGTGGTAATCGCCACGCCCTTGTCCATGATCAGCAGGCGGTCGCACAGGCGCTCGGCCTCTTCCATGAAGTGGGTGGTGAGCAGGATGGTCTTACCCGCCGCCAGCAGTCTTCTCAGCCGCTGCCACATCATGTGGCGCGCCTGCGGGTCGAGGCCGGTGGTGGGCTCGTCGAGAAAGATCACGTCGGGGTCGTTGACCAGCGCGCGTGCCAGGGTCAGGCGCCGTTTCATGCCGCCGGAGAGCGATTCGATACTGGCCTCCGCCTTGCTCTCCAGCTCGGCAAATTCAAGCAGGGCAGGAATGCGTGCGCGGATCTCATGGTCTTTCAGGCCGAAATAACGTCCATAGACCATCAGGTTTTCCGTCACGGTGAAATCCGGGTCGAGGCTGTCCATTTGCGGCACCACGCCGACCTTGAGCCGCGCCTCGCGTGCCTGCTGCGGCACCGGCAAACCCAGCAGCGAAATCGAGCCGCCGTCCGGCCGGGTCAGGCCCAGCAGCAGCCGCAGCGTGGTAGTTTTGCCCGCGCCGTTGGGGCCGAGCAGGCCGAAACACTCGCCCGGCGCCAGCGCCAGATCAAGACCCGCGACCACTTCGCTGCAACCATAGCGCTTGCGTAGATTATTAGCGGAAAGAACGGCCGACAAATTTTCATTTACTCTCAAAGTCATCGACTGGTTACCAAAAAACAGGTGCCGCGCGCGAGATCAAACTAGACCTGCCGGACCGGGCCTGGGTACTGCGCCACCAAGGCATCCGCCGTCAACAGGATAATGCCCTCGACGGTTGCCTGTGCAACCAGCATACGGTCAAAGGGGTCTTTATGGAGAGGAGGCAGACTATCGATGAAAACCGCGTGCTCGCTGCTAATTGCCAATTCCTGATAACCATTGTCCAGCAATCCACGGCGCAGCACCCTTGCATCCACTTGAAAATCAGATCGCCCAAGGCCGTTTTTGATGGCAATTTCCCAAAAGCTGGCTGCACTGAAAAGCAATTCGTTCAGGGGATCTTCCAGCAGGGAACGTGCTGCTGAGGGCAGCAGGCTGGGCGATCCAGCCGCCCACAATAGCAAATGCGTATCCAGCAGCAGCTTCATTCTTCACCACTAAAAAATTGCTCGACATTCCCGCTGCCCATGCTGTCGAAATCATCTGGAACCTTAATCTGGCCCGGCATAAATCCCAGCCTGCGGACTTGTCGAGCTGACGGCGCATCCAGCCGCGTCACCTTGACCAGAGGCTTCCCTGCCTTGGCTATGATGAAGGACTCCCCCTGCACCGCCTGCTCAATCAAACGCGAAAGCTGGGTTTTGGCTTCATGGATATTTACTGTTTGCATGACAAACCCACATAAACTAAGTCGACTTGGTCTAGTCTACCATATTGAAAAACAATTAAAGCCTCTTTCGCTATGGCCAATCCGGGTTCAATTCAGATCTTGAGTCGATCAACGGCCCGGCCTCCAATCAGGTGGCTGTCGATGATTTCATCGATGTCCGACTGGTCGACATAGGTGTACCACACCGCTTCCGGGTAGATCACCAGCACCGGCCCTTCCCCGCAGCGGTCCAGACAGCCCGCGCTGTTGACGCGCACCTTGCCCGGCCCGTTCATGTCCAGTTTCTTGATCCGTCCCTTGGCATGGTCGCGCATCGCCTGGGCATCGTGGTTGGCGCAACAGGGCTGGCCGTCCTCGCGCTGGTTGGTGCAGAAAAAAACGTGTTTCTCGAAGTAACTCATGGTTTTTTGCATCCTTTTAAATAAGGCATTCTAACCACGGAGAACACGGAGAGAAGCAATTTTGGGTCTTGCATGGGCTCAACCTCAAGGTGAATGCCAAACGAGGTTCAATCCCTTGTTTACTCCGCGCCCTCCGTGTTCTCCGTGGTTAATCATTTTTCATTCGGGTGCCGGGTATTTGGCGGCATTGATCACCAGTTTGTCCTGCGCGGCATCGAGCAGATCGATGCCCAGCATGTCGGCAAAACGGGTGAGGTAAATCAGGATATCGGCGCATTCCTGGCGCACGGCTTCCAGTTTCTCCGGCTCCAGCTTCTGGCTCTGCTCAGGCGTCAGCCACTGGAACTGCTCGACCAGCTCCGCTGCCTCGACGATCAATGCCATGGCAAGGTTTTTCGGGGTGTGATACTGCTCCCAGTCGCGTGCAGCGGCAAATTCCCGCAATGCGTCGCGCAGGGCTTCCAGGGAACGCTGTGGCATGGCTGATTCCGGCGCAAAGATGTGTATCATATCAGCCCTATGGCCAATTTCGATGTCTTCAACGGCGATGCTGACGGCATCTGCGCGCTGCACCAGTTGCGGCTCGCCGAGCCTTGCGGCGACGCTACGCTCGTCACCGGAGTCAAGCGCGACATCGGGCTGCTGAAGCGGGTTCCGGCACAGGCAAACGACCGGGTCACGGTTCTCGATATTTCGCTCGACAGGAACCGCGAAGCCCTGCATACCCTGCTCGCACGGGGCGTGAAGGTCGTTTATGTGGATCATCACTATGCCGGTGAAATTCCCAGCCACCCTGCGCTGCATGCCGTAATCGACCCCTCGCCCGCCACCTGCACCAGCCTGCTGGTGGACAAGATGCTGGCGGGCCGCTTTCGTGCCTGGGCAGTGGCAGCGGCTTTTGGCGATGGCCTGCCGGACAGCGCCCGGCTTGCCGCCACCCCTTTGAACCTGTCCGAAGCACAATTGAGCATGCTGCGCGCACTGGGAGAATGCCTCAACTACAACGCCTATGGGGACAGCGAGGCAGATCTCTTTTTTCACCCTGCCGAACTGTACCGCCGCCTGCATGATTATCAGGATCCGTTCGAATTCATCGCCACCGAATCCGTTTTTACCCTCTGCAACAAGGCTATACGACAGACATGGGGCTGGCGATGGCGCTCCAGCCGGAACGAGGTTTGTCCGGGCAGCAGCGTCTATCAGCTCCCGGATCAGCCCTGGGCACGGCGCGTCAGCGGCGTATTCGGCAACCGGCTGGCGCAGGATGAACCCGGCCTCGCCCATGCCGTGCTGACAAAAAATGCGTCCGGCGGCTATCTGGTCAGCGTGCGTGCCCCGCGCGAGCGGCCCAGTGGCGCTGACGAACTATGCCGCCAGTTCGAGAGCGGTGGCGGGCGCAAAGCTGCCGCCGGTATCAATCATCTGCCCGAGAACGAACTGGCGCGCTTCCTGACCAGCTTCCGGGCAGCCTTCGACAAAGAGAGCCGATCCTGAACATGCTGATCTCCCCCTACGGCGGCAAGCTGCTCAATCTTATGGCTGAGGGTGCGCGCCGCGACGCATTACTGGGCGAAGCCGCCACCCTCCCCGCCCTGCCCCTGAACCCGCGCCAGCTGTGCGATCTGGAGCTGCTGCTTAATGGCGCGATGGCGCCATTGCAGGGCTACATGGGGCAAGCGGATTACCAGCGCGTGCTGACGGACATGTTCCTGATGGACGGCACTTTCTGGCCCATCCCCATCGTTCTCGATGTAAGCGAAGCGCTTGCACCCGGCAGCCGTGTTGCCCTTAATGACACAAATGGCGCTGATGCTCGCCATTCTTCACGTAAGTGAGTGCTGGCAGGCAGACAAGGCGCTTGAAGCACGGCAGGTCTATGGTTCGGATCAGGCCGGGCATCCCGGTGTCGCCTTTTTGCAAAACCTCGGCAGATATTTTGTGGGCGGCACGCTGGAAGGCCTGAACCTGCCGAGCCACGACGATTTCACAGAGCTGCGCCTGACCCCGGCAGCGGTGCGGGAGCATTTCACCCAGGCCGGACGCGACCGGGTGGCGGCTTTCCACCCCCATCACGTGATGCACCGGGCGCAGTTCGAGTTCACCCGCCACGTTGCCCTGGAGAACGATGCCGCCCTGCTGATCCAGGCCATCGGGGGAGAAGCCGCTTCGCCGGACCATTACACCCGCATGCGCTGCTACCAGGCGCTGTTGCCGCATTACCCGCCGGGACAGGCAAGCCTCTCGCTGCTGCCGCTCTGCCCGCGTCCGGCAGGTGCCCGGGAAGTGTTGTGGCGCGCCATCGTGGCGCGTAATTTCGGCTGCACCCACTTCATCATCGGCGGCGATGCCGGGCCCGGCGAAATCCGGCGCGGCAGCGACGCGCTCGCGCCGGAGCAGATCCAGCCCCTGGCTGAATATTTTGCTTCGATCGGAGTTGAGCCCATCATCTTTCCGCGCATGCTTTATGTGCCGGAGCTGGCGCAGTACATGCCCGAGGAATACCTGCCGCCCGGGCAAGAGACGCTGAGCCTGTCCTCGCAGGAACTGCAGCAGCGCATTCTCGAAGGCCGCGAAGCCATCCCGGAATGGGCGTCCTTTCCGGAGGTCGTGGCGGAGCTGCGCAAGTGCATGCCGCAACGGATCAAACGCGGTTTCACCGTATTCTTCACCGGCCTTTCCGGCGCGGGCAAAACCACGATCTCGCAGGCCCTGGAGCTGAAACTGCAGGAGCTGACCGGCAGGCCGGTCACGCTGCTGGATGGCGACGTGGTGCGCACCCTGCTATCCAGTGGGCTCACTTTTTCCCATGCGGACCGCGATCTGAATATCCGCCGCATCGCCTTTGTCGCCGCTGAAGTCACCCGCCACGGCGGCATTGCCATCTGCGCACCGATTGCGCCCTACCGGGAAACCCGGCAGGCAGTGCGGGACATGATCGAGCCGCTGGGCGGGTTTTTCGAGATCCATGTCTCGACACCGCTGGAAGTCTGCGAAGCGCGCGACCCCAAGGGCCTGTATGCCAAGGCCCGCGCCGGGATCATCAAGGAATTCACCGGCGTGAGCGACCCCTATGAAACACCGGATGCCCCGGAAATCAGCATCGATACCGGCACGACATCGGTAAGCGAAGCCATGGAAATCATTGTTTCCCGGCTGAGGGCGGAAGGCTATCTGGGAGAGTGATCGCTCACATGGTGCGTTTCCGCCGCTGCATGATGATGCAGTGCCGCGTGAGCGGTTTCGTGTCGGCGTAGGTTTTCCGACAAAATGGGGCAGTAAGGATCCGGTCAGCATGCCGGCCACACTGGCCAGCAGACCCACCAGTTGCGGCGGCCACAAGCCCTCCGGATTGAAGATTTCCAGCAGCAACCAGCTAGTCAGCCCGGCGGCAATGGCGAACAGGGCGCCCTGGGTATTGGCGCGCTTCCAGTACAGCCCGAACACCAGGGGCACGAAAGCCATCACCAGCGTCACCTTGTAGGCATTGCTCACCATGTCGTAAATACTCGCGTTGGATTTGAGCGCAAACAGGGTGACGATTACCGTAAAGCACACCACCACCAGACGCATGGTCCACAGGAAATGTCTGTCGCTCTGCTGGCCGATGATGTTTTTCAGGATGTTCTCGGTGAAGGTCACCGATGGTGCCAGCAGGGTGCCGCTCGCCGTGCTCATGATGGCCGACAGCAGCGCGCCGAAAAACATCACCTGGGCCAGCAGCGGCATATGGTTGAGAATCAGGCTGGGCAGGATGAGCTGCGAATCCTTCTCGATCAGCCCCGCGACCATGGCCGGGTCCACCAGACTGGCGGAGTAGGCCAGAAACAGGGGAATGAAGGCGAACGCAAAATACAGCAGGCCCCCGAGAATCGCCCCCGTCACCGCTATTTTCCCGCTGCGCGCCGACATCACGCGCTGGAATACGTCCTGCTGGGGAATGGAGCCGAACATCATGGTGACCCACGCGGCGACAAAGGCGAGCACATCCCGGGTTTCAAGCGCCGGCCAGAATTCGAATTTCCCTGCCGTGTGCGCATGCTCCACCACCCTGCCGACGCCGCCCGCCATGTCGCTGACCAGATAGGCGATATACAGCAGGCCCACCACGATAATGCTCATCTGGAAAAAATCCGTCAGCGCCACTGACCACATGCCCGCCGAACAGGGTGTAAACCAGCACGATCGTCGCGCCGATGATCATGCCGTGGCTGTTTGAGATGGCGCCGTCCGAGACAATGGAAAAAACCAGCCCCAGAGCGATGATCTGGGCCGAAACCCAGCCCAGATAGGAAGTCACGATCGCCAGCCCGGTCAGTATTTCCACCGTGCGGTTGTAACGCTGACGGTAGTAGTCGGCGATGGTCAGCAGATTCAGCTTGTACAGCTTGGCGGCGAAGAACATGCCCACCAGAATCAGGCACATGCTGGCGCCAAAGGGATCTTCGACGATGCCCCTGAGCCCTTCCTGAACGAATTTTGCGGAGATCCCCAGCACCGCTTCCGAGCCGAACCAGGTGGCGAACACCGTGGCGGTGACGATATACAGCGGCAGATGGCGGCCGGCGACTACATAATCGCGCGCACTGTGAACCCGGGTGGCGGCATACAGGCCGATGCCGATGGAAACCAGCAGATAGAGAACGAGATACCCGAGCAGCATGGCGTAAATCCGGTCAGATCAGGTTAAACACAATTTTATTGGCAAATCCGGATTTCCAATAGACAGGGCTTGCCTTTAAACCCCCTCTAACTCCCCCTTGTCAGGGGGAGAACCGAGCCAGCCTCTCCTCCCCTGAAGTGGGTCAAGCAGGCAATCCGCGTAGCGGATGCTCGCACAAGGGGAGGTTGGGAGGGGTTGGAGCTTAATGGGCAATCCGGGTTAAATTCTATTCCGGCAGCAGCACCCACGGCAGCAACTGCGTCAGCAGAACCAGGGTCAGCAATATCGCCAGCAGCCAGAAACGGCGCTGTTCGCGGCGCTCGCGGGCTTCCATCTCGATGCGCAGGCGCAGGATTGCACCCTCATGATCGTAGCTCAGGGCAGCATGTGCCAGACGCGGCAATTGCGGCAGGATGTCCGGCCCAGTTTGGCGCCTCGGTCTTGAGTGAATTCACCAGCCCGCGCCAGCCGACCTGTTCCGACATCCAGCGCTCCAGATAAGGCTTGGCGGTTTGCCACAGGTCGAGGTCCGGGTCGAGCTCGCGGCCCAGGCCCTCGATATTGAGCAGGGTTTTCTGCAGCAATACCAGCTGCGGCTGAATCTCTACATTGAAGCGGCGCGAGGCCTGGAACAGCCCCAGCAGCACGCGCCCGAAGGAAATTTCCTTGAGCGGACGGTCGAATGCCGGTTCGCACACCGCGCGTATTGCCGCTTCGAACTCGTCCACCCGGGTGCCTTTCGGCGCCCAGCCGGACTCGATATGCGCCTGCGCCACGCGTTTGTAATCGCGGCGGAAAAAGGCCAGAAAGTTCTGCGCCAGATAGTTGCGGTCCACGTCCGTGAGCGTGCCCATGATGCCGAAATCGAGCGCGATATAGCGCCCGTCTGGGGCCACCAGGATGTTGCCGGGGTGCATGTCGGCGTGAAAAAAACCGTCGCGGAAGACCTGGGTGAAGAAAATTTCCACCCCGGCGCAGGCCAGCTTGGGAATATTGACCCCCAGCTCACGCAGTTTGTCGACCTGGCTGATGGGCGTGCCGTCCATCCACTCCATCACCATCACCCCGCTATGGCAGTAATCCCAGAATACTTCCGGCACCACCAGCAGGTCCGATCCCTCGAAATTGCGGCGCAACTGGGAGGCGCTGGCCGCCTCGCGCATCAGGTCGAGTTCGTCGTGCAGATGTTTCTCGAATTCCGCCACCACCTCGCGCGGCTTGAGGCGCCTTCCGTCCGCCCACAGGGTTTCGATCAGGCTGCCGCCGACATACAGCAGGTCGATATCCTTGTCGATCAGCGGCGCGATGCCGGGGCGCAGGATTTTGACCGCTGCGCGGCGGCCATTCTTGAGCACCGCAAGATGAACCTGGGCCACCGAGGCGGATGCGATGGGCACTTCGTCGAATTCGGAAAATACCTCGCTCACCGGCCGGCCATAAACCTTGCGCAACACTTCCAGCGCCTGGGCGGCAGGGAAAGGCGGCACGCGGTCCTGCAGTTTGGCCAGCTCATCCGCAAGGTCGAGCGGAACCAGGTCGCGGCGGGTCGAAAGCAGCTGGCCGAACTTGACGAAAATCGGCCCCAGCGCCTCCAGCGCCAGGCGCAGCCGCTCGGCGCGCGGCGCCTTGATCGGCCGCCAGAACAGGGCCAGCCTGACCAGCGGGCGCAATATGCGGAAGCGTTCGTGGCCGAGGAAAAACTCTTCCAGACCGAAGCGGAATACCACATGCAGAATCTTGATCAGGCGCAGCAGCCGCATTTTACGAATTATTCCTTTGTTTCAGCCGCTCCACCCGTTTTTCCAGTCGTGCTCGCAGCATCGCGCACCGCGTCCACCTGCCGGACAAAATCTTCGATATCCAGGCGTTTGGCCAGCAGCGGCTTTTCCTCGGTCCAGTATTCGACCAGATTGGCGGCCAGATTTTCCGCCGCCTGCCGCGTGTGGGCCAGCAGGCTCGCGCCGGTGCTGGCCATGCGATGCCCCAGCACGTCGCCGAATACCTTGCTCAGGTCCTCTTCCGCATCCCAGCGCAGATTCTGCAGGATATTGCCGAAATCCACCGCCAGCGTCGCGTCGCCCGCAGTGTGCACCAGCTCCTGCGGCGTCGGGCGCGAAGACAGCATGTGCAGCAAGGCAAGCGGGGAAACGCCAAGAGTGGCGTCGGGCTCGGAATCTTCCGGGGCGGCGGCAATCATGCCGTCGGTCTCAATGCTGACAAGCAGCAGCAGGGGCGGCAGGTTGAGCCGGAGCGTTTTGCCGGCATGGCGCTGCAGACGCTCCTGCGACCAAGGCTGGCTTTGCAGCAGATGGTTAAAGGTTGCGGCGAATGCCTGGGCAGTCAGAAGAGGGCGCGGTTCGGATGTTTCGTTTGCGGATGCCATGGCCTCAGAGCTTGAAACCCTTGTGCAGGGCCACCACGCCGCCGGTGAGGTTGAAGTACTCCACCCGTTCCAGACCGGCCTCTTCCATCATCTGCTTGAGCGTATCCTGATCCGGGTGCATGCGGATGGACTCGGCCAGATAGCGATAACTCGCTTCATCGTTGGCGATCAGCTTGCCCATGACCGGCAGCAGCTTGAAGGAATAGAAATCGTAAAATGGCCGCAACGGCGCTGCAATCCGGGAAAACTCCAGCACCAGCACCCGTCCGCCGGGCTTGATGACGCGGTACATCTCCTTCAGCGCCGCATCCTTGTGGGTCATGTTGCGCAGGCCGAAAGCCACCGTCACGCAATCGAAGTAGTTGCTCGGGAAAGGCAGCTTCTCGCCATCGCATTGCGCTGCGGTTGCGTTGAATCCCCCATCCAGCAGACGGTCGCGGCCCACGGTCAGCATGGAGCTGTTGATGTCGGTCAGAATGACCTGACCGGTGGGGCCGACCTTTTTCGCGAACTGCAGCGACAGATCGGCGCTGCCGCCAGCCACGTCCAGCACCTTGCCGCCGGTGCGCACGCCGCTTTGCTCGATGGTGAAGATTTTCCACAGACGATGCAGGCCGCCCGACATCACATCATTCATGAGGTCATAGCGGCTGGCTACGGAGTGAAAGACTTCCGCGACCTTGCTCGCCTTCTCTTCCTCGGCGACCGTCGCGAAGCCGAAGTGCGTGGTTTTATCGCTCATTGCTAACCCGTTCCCTTAATTATCTCTTCTCGCTACTGCAAATTATCCCTTGCTGCCGCAGCCACCCGAACCACAGCCGCCGGAACCGCAACCGCCCGATTTTTTGGCAATGGCTTCGTGGACCGGCGACTCCCGGCTCGCACCGGCAGCCTGCAGGCGGTCCAGGTAGTTTTGCCACAGGGCATCCTGATTCGCGCCCAGATCATATAGGTAGTCCCAGGAATAAATCCCGCTGTCGTGTTCGTCGGAAAAACGCAACACTACCGCGTAATTGCCCACCGGCTCGACGCCAGTAATCTCCACTTCCCGCTTGCCGATTTGCAGCGTTTCCTGCCCTGGTCCGTGACCACGCACTTCGGCGGAGGGCGAGTAAACACGCAGGAACTCGCAGGGCAGATGGAAAACTTTTCCATCGGCGAAAGCGATTTCCAGTTCGCGAGATTTCTGGTGCAGCTTGATTTCCGTGGGGCGGGGCGTATTGTGATCTAAACCGCTCATACTAGGTGTTCCTTTTCAATAGTGGTGAATCATAACCGAGAACCGGGGTGCCGCCAATCATGCGACCTTCATCTCAAGTGGGATCATTTGCCCTAATTTCCAGAGGCATGGAAATGGCATATGATTCACCTGCTGCATTTCAGTCGTTCCAACGGGGGAGATCATGGGAAAAATCAAATTTGCCTTAGCGGGTTCCTTGATACTTGGCGCGCTGCCTCTGGCGCAGGCGGCGGAAAAACCACCGGCGGTTTACTGGATGAGCGTATCCACCGACGTGGGCGGCGCGTTCGGCATGGGCGGGATGGCCATGGGGAGCGTCGGGGAGATGGTCTCGGAAGGGCTGCTGGGCGGCATGTTCGGCGGCAGCAAATCCGGCACGCCCGAAACCGGCAGCACTCATCGTTCCCTTCTGCTGCAACTGAGCGGCCCGGGAACGCCATCCGACCCCAAGGCCGATCATTTCATCCCGCCCGGGCAAAACATGGGCGAGTCCCTGCCCCTGATTTCGCCGCGCACAGACAAGCTCACCCGCCATGAAGCCCCGGAAGAAGCGCAGGAACCCGAGAAGCCCAAAGGCAAGATCCTGATGTACTGGGGCTGTGGAGATAAAATCCGTAGCGGCCAGCCCAGGGTGCTGGATATGGCAAGCGCCTCTCCGCAGCAGTACGCTTCCTTTTTCAAGGCTTACGCCGTCAGCAGCCAGCGTGGCCCGCGTCCGGCTAACGGCTGGACCTACGCCGCGCTGGCCGAATGAAAAAGATAGCCAGTCGATTCCGAAAGACAGCTCTCTGGTCGGGCCTCAGACCATCAAGGCCAACTATGCACCAGAAATCCGCTTCGACATTCCCCGCCAGCAGGATTTCCTCGATCCGGTGGTATTCACGGAAATGGGCAGCGATCTGACGCAGGCCGTGCCCTTCCGCTGGAAATCCATCCCCAACGCCAGCGGTTATTTCTCCATGGCCATGGGCGGGCGCAACGATAATGAAATGGTGATCTGGGTTTCCAGCGATGCGCCACATATGGGCTGGAGCCTGATGGATTACGTCCCGACCGGGGAAGTGCGCAAACTGGTCAAGGAGCGCGTGATCATGCCGCCATCCAGCACCGAATGCAAAATTCCCAAGGACGTATTCAAGGATGCCGGTGCCATGCTGCAGTTCATCGCCTATGGACAGGATCTCGACCTGTCGCACCCGCCAAGACCGAAAAATCCGCCCAAAGGCTGGATGCCGGACTGGAACGCCAAGGTGCGGCTGAAATCGACCGCCATGAGCATGCTGGGACAGGACGAGCGTGAAAAAGCGGCGATGGAAGCAGAAGATAAAGGTGATTCCGCCTCTCAGCCACGCAACAAGGGTGGCACGGATGCCCTTGAAAATCCGCTCAAATCGATCAAGGGTATTTTCGGCCTCTAAAATTTCGGCCCTGCAAGCCTTCCGCTGTGCCATCTGCGAAAGGCTTGCTGAGTCCCGTCAAAATTCCTCTGTAGCAGCAGGAATTCCCGGAACAGCCGCGCCAGCCTCCGGCGCAACGGCATACACACGCCTTAACGGTTGCCATCCGCCTCCAGACGGGGTAACATTTCCGCCCTTTCGCGCTGATTTTACATGGTTATCCTGGCGCTTCGAGGTCACCGATTTCAAACAACTGTACATGATTTAATGAGGAACAACGTGAGCCATCTTTCGTTGCCGGCACAACAGGGCTTGTATGATCCGCGCCAGGAGCGCGATGCATGCGGTGTAGGCTTTGTCGCACATATCAAGGGAAAACAGAGCCACAGCATGGTCCGCCAGGGCCTGCAGATCCTGGAAAATCTCACCCATCGCGGCGCGGTGGGCGCCGACCCGCTGGCGGGCGATGGCGCCGGTATCCTGATCCAGATTCCTGACGCATTTTTGCGGACCGCCTGCGCCGCCCAGGGCATGAGCTTGCCAGCGGCCGGCGAATACGGGGCCGGGATGATCTTCCTGCCGCGCGATACGGCGGCACGTGCCGCCTGCGAGCGCATTATCGGCGAAAAAATTGCCGCGGAAGGCCAGACCCTGCTGGGCTGGCGTGATGTGCCGGTGGACAACGCCAGTCTGGGCGAAAGCGTCAAGGCGGAAGAACCGGTCGTGCGCCAGGTCTTTATCAGTCGCGGCGCAAACTGCGCCGATGCCGGAAGCTTCGAGCGCAAGCTGTTCGTCATCCGCAAGACGGCCGAGCACGCCGTGCGCAATCTGCCAGGCGAATCGGGCAGGGGTTTCTACATTCCTTCCCTGTCCGCGAGCACCATCGTTTACAAGGGCATGCTGCTGGCCAATCAGGTCGGCCAATATTACCTCGACCTGCAAAACGAGAGCGTGATCAGCGCGCTGGCACTGGTTCATCAGCGTTTCTCCACCAATACCTTCCCCACCTGGGACCTGGCCCATCCTTTCCGCATGATCGCCCACAACGGCGAGATCAACACCATGCGCGGCAACGTGAACTGGATGGCGGCGCGTCATGCGGCGATGTCCTCGAAGCTGCTGGGAGAGGACCTCGAAAAGCTGTGGCCCCTGATCGTGGATGGCCAGTCCGACTCGGCCTGCTTCGACAATGCTCTCGAACTGCTGGTGGCCGGCGGCTACTCGCTTCCTCACGCGATGATGATGCTGATCCCCGAGGCCTGGGCGGGCAACCCCCTGATGGACGAAGAACGGCGCGCATTTTACGAATACCATGCCGCCCTGATGGAGCCGTGGGACGGCCCCGCCGCGGTGGCCTTCACCGACGGCCGCCAGATCGGCGCCACACTGGACCGCAACGGCCTGCGTCCGGCACGCTACCTGATCACCGACGATGATGTGGTGCTGATGGCGTCCGAGATGGGCGTGCTCGACATTCCGCAGCACAAGATCGTGAAAAAATGGCGCCTGCAGCCAGGCAAGATGTTCCTGATCGACCTGCAGGCAGGCCGTATCGTGGATGATGCCGAGCTGAAACAGCAGCTGGCCACTGCCAAACCCTACCGCGAGTGGATCGAGAAATCGCGCTATTTCCTCGGTGATCTGTCCGGCGGCGACGGCAAGCCTGCGCTCCAGGAAACCCTGCTCGACACCCAGCAGGCCTTCGGCTACACCCAGGAAGACCTCAAGTTCATCCTCGCCCCCATGGCTGCGGCAGGCGAGGAAGCAACCGGCTCCATGGGCAGCGATTCCGCGCTGCCGGTGCTCTCCGACAAGAACAAGCCGCTGTACGATTACTTCCAGCAACTATTTGCCCAGGTGACCAACCCGCCGATTGACCCGATCCGCGAAGAAATCGTGATGTCGCTGATCTCGTTCATCGGGCCGAAGCCCAATCTGCTCGGTATCGACGAAATCGATCCCCCGCTGCGCCTCGAAGTTCACCAGCCGGTGCTCTCTGAAGAGGACATGGCGAAGCTGCGCAACATCGACCAGCTGACGCAAGGGCGCTACAAAGCCCGGGTGCTGGATATCACCTATCCGGTCGCGCAAGGCGCGGCCGGCTGCGAAACGGCGCTTGCGGCCCTGTGCGTGGCGGCGGATGCCGCTGTGGCGGATGGCTATAACGTGCTGATCCTGTCCGACCGGGCCATGTCCCGCGACCGTGCCGCCATCCCTGCGCTGCTGGCCTGTGCCGGCGTACACCATCACCTGGTGCGCGAAGGCCTGCGCACCAGCGCCGGTCTGGTGGTGGACACGGGCTCCGCCCGCGAAACGCACCACTTCGCCCTGCTCGCCGGTTATGGCGCCGAGGCGGTATGCCCCTGGCTGGCCTTCGAAACCGTCGATGCCCTGGCAGCTTCCCTCCCCACCGGACCGAGCGGCAAGGAAGCAGGCAAGCGCTACATCAAGGCCCTGAATAAAGGCCTGCTGAAAATCATGTCCAAGATGGGCATCTCCACGTACCAGTCCTATTGCGGCGCCCAGATTTTCGAGGCGGTCGGCCTGAACTCCGGCTTTGTCGAACAATATTTCACCGGCACGGCCACCCAGATCGAAGGCATCGGTCTGCATGAGATCGCCGAAGAAACCGTGCGCACCCACCGCTCCGCATTCGGCAACGACCCTGTGCTCTCCAATGCGCTGGAAGCGGGTGGAGAATACGCTTACCGGGTTCGCGGCGAAGCCCATATGTGGACGCCGGAAAGCATCGCCAAGCTGCAACATGCCACGCGCGCCAATAATTTCCAGACCTACAAGGAATATGCCGGGCTGATCAACAACCAGAGCACGCAGCTGAAAACCCTGCGCGGGCTGTTTGAGATCAAGCCGCTGGGCGCACCGGTACCGCTGGAAGAAGTCGAGCCGGCGAAAGAGATCGTCAGGCGTTTCGTCACCGGCGCGATGTCGCTCGGCTCCATTTCCACCGAGGCGCATACCACGCTGGCCATCGCCATGAACCGCATCGGCGGCAAATCGAACACCGGCGAAGGCGGCGAAGATGCCGCCCGCTTCAGGACTGTGAAGGCCGGCGAGAAGCTCTCGGAGATAATCGGCAAGGGCCGTATCGAGCGCGACCTGGAAATGCAGGAAGGCGATTCGCTGCGCTCCCGGATCAAGCAGGTGGCCTCTGGCCGCTTCGGCGTGACGGCGGAGTATCTGTCCAGCGCCGACCAGATCCAGATCAAGATGGCGCAGGGCGCCAAGCCCGGCGAGGGCGGCCAGTTGCCCGGCCACAAGGTTTCCGAATACATCGCCCAGCTGCGTTTCTCGGTTCCCGGCGTGGGCCTGATTTCTCCGCCGCCGCACCACGACATTTACTCGATCGAGGATCTCGCGCAACTGATCCATGACCTGAAAAATGCCAACCCCGCCGCATCCATCTCGGTCAAGCTGGTCTCCGAAGTGGGCGTGGGCACGGTGGCTGCCGGCGTTTCCAAAGCCAAGGCGGACCATATCGTGGTCTCCGGCTTCGACGGCGGCACCGGCGCATCGCCGCTGTCTTCCATCAAGCATGCCGGTACCTCGTGGGAACTCGGCCTGGCGGAAACCCAGCAAACCCTGGTGCTGAACCAGTTGCGCGGCCGCGTGGCCCTGCAGGTGGACGGACAGTTCAAGACCGGCCGCGACGTGCTGGTCGGCGCCTTGCTGGGCGCCGACGAATTCGGCTTCGCCACCGCGCCGCTGGTGGTGGAAGGCTGCATCATGATGCGCAAGTGCCATCTGAACACCTGCCCGGTCGGCGTGGCGACGCAAGACCCGGTGCTGCGCAGGAAATTCACCGGCCAGCCCGAGCATGTGGTGAACTATTTCTTCTTCGTCGCCGAAGAAGCGCGCGAACTCATGGCGCAGATGGGCATCCGCAAATTCGATGAGCTGATCGGACGCAGCGACCTGCTCGACATGAAACAGGGTATTGCGCACTGGAAAGCCAAGGGACTGGACTTTTCCAAAGTGTTTCACCAGCCCGACATGCCTTCCAGCGTGGCGCGCCTGCACAACGAAACGCAGGATCATGGACTGGACAAAGCCCTCGATCATCAGCTCATCGCACAGGCCAAAAACGCCCTGGAAACCGGAAAAGCGGTAGTGATAAACAGCACCATCGGCAACGTCAATCGTACTGCCGGCACCATGCTGTCGCACGAAGTGGCGAAACGCTACGGCCACGCCGGGCTGCCGGACGATACCATCACGGTGAAGCTGACCGGCACGGCAGGACAGAGCTTCGGTGCCTTCCTCGCCCATGGCGTTACCTTCGAGCTGTCCGGAGAAGGCAATGACTATGTCGGCAAGGGCTTGTGCGGCGGACGCATCGTGGTGATGCCACCCAAGGAATGCAAGATCGTCGCAGAAGAGAACATCATCGTCGGCAACACCGTGCTGTACGGCGCGACCAGCGGCGAGTGCTACTTCCGCGGCGTGGCCGGCGAACGCTTCGCGGTGCGCAATTCGGGCGCCGTCGCCGTGGTGGAAGGCCTGGGCGACCACGGCTGCGAATACATGACCGGCGGCATGGTGATCGTGCTGGGCCAGACCGGACGCAATTTTGCTGCGGGCATGTCGGGTGGCGTGGCTTACGTTCTCGACGAGGATGGCAGCTTCGAGCACCGCTGCAACTTGTCCATGGTTCAACTGGAGCCGATACCCGAAGAAGCAGCTGCCAGCGAAACCGGTGAAATGGAAGCGCATGGCCGTGTGCATTTCAATCACCTGGGCAAGACCGACGAAGCAGCGCTGCGCGGAAAGATCGAAAAACATCTGCGCTACACCGGCAGTGCGCGTGCGAAGGAGATCCTGGACAACTGGGCGAGCTATCTGCCGAAGTTCATCAAGGTCATGCCTACCGAATATCGCCGCGCCCTGCAGGAAATTGCAGCGCAGCAGGCCAAGGTAAAGGAGGTTGCATAAATGGGCAAACCGACCGGATTTTTGGAATTGCGCCGCCAGGACGAGGGGAGCCTTCCAGTCGAGGAGCGCGTAAAAGACTACCGCGAATTCGTGCAGCATCTGAGCGACGAACAGGCCGCCATCCAGGGTGCCCGCTGCATGGACTGCGGCGTTCCCTTCTGCACCAGCGGCTGCCCTGTCAACAACATCATTCCGGACTGGAATGATCTGGTGTACCGCGGCAACTGGAAGCAGGCGCTGGACGTGCTGCATTCCACCAACAACTTTCCCGAGTTCACCGGCCGCATCTGCCCCGCACCCTGCGAGGCAGCCTGTACGCTGAACATCAACAATGACGCGGTGGGCATCAAATCCATCGAACACGCGATCATCGACAAGGGCTGGGAGCAGGGCTGGGTCGTGCCGCTGCCGGCACAGAAAAAGACCGGCAAAAAGGTCGCCATCGTCGGCTCCGGTCCCGCTGGTCTGGCCTGCGCCCAGCAACTGGCGCGCGCCGGACATGCCGTAGTGGTACTGGAAAAGAATGACCGCATCGGCGGATTACTGCGCTATGGCATCCCCGATTTCAAATTCGAGAAGTCGCACATTGATCGCCGCCTTGAACAGATGCGTGCGGAGGGCGTGGAATTCCGCGTCAACCAGCAGGTCGGCGAGCAGGTGTCCGCCCGGCAGCTCAAGGACGAATTCGACGCAGTGGTACTGGCTGGCGGCGCCGAGCAGGCTCGCGACCTGCCGGTGCCCGGACGGGAGTTGCCGGGCGTGCATTTCGCCATGGAATTCCTGCCGCAACAGAACAAAGTGGTTGCCGGAGATGCGCTGCCGGACCAGATCCTGGCCACCGGCAAGCATGTGGTGGTGATCGGCGGCGGAGATACCGGTTCCGACTGTGTCGGGACCTCGATCCGCCAGGGCGCGCTTTCGGTCACCCAGATCGAAGTGATGCCGCGCCCTGCCGAGCAGGAAGACAAGGCGCTGACCTGGCCCGACTGGCCGCTCAAGCTGCGCACTTCCAGCTCGCAGGAAGAAGGCTGCACGCGCGACTGGGCCGTCACCACCAAGGCATTCCACGGCACCAGTGGCAAGCTTGAAAAACTGAGCTGCGTGCGCGTGGAGTGGAATGCCGGCAAGATGATCGAGATCCCCGGCAGTGAATTCGAGCTTCAGGCTGACCTGGTACTGCTGGCAATGGGTTTTGTCAGTCCGGTACAAAAAGTCCTGGATGCGTTCGGCGTGGAAAAGGATGGCCGCAGCAACGCCAAAGCCGCAACGGACGGAGAGGGCTGCTACAAAACCTCCGTGGACAAGGTGTTCGCTGCCGGCGATATGCGCCGCGGCCAGTCCCTGATTGTATGGGCCATACGCGAAGGGCGTCAGGCCGCGCGTGCCGTCGATGAATACCTGACGGGTTTTTCCGATTTGCCCCGGTAATTTTGCATCTTCCGCATCGCTCGCAAGCGATGCGGGGATAAAGAGGTTTATACATGTTCCGCACACTGAAAAACGACACCTTCCTGCGCGCCCTGCTGCGCCAGCCAACCGAATACACCCCGGTCTGGATGATGCGCCAGGCTGGCCGCTACCTGCCGGAGTACAACAAGACGCGCGAGCGCGCCGGTGATTTCATGTCGCTGTGCAAAAACCCCGATCTGGCCACTGAAGTAACGCTGCAGCCGCTGGCACGCTTCCCGCTCGATGCGGCGATTCTGTTTTCCGACATTCTCACCATCCCCGACGCCATGGGTCTGGGCCTGTATTTTTCCCAGGGCGAAGGCCCGAAATTCGAGCGCCCGCTGCGCAACGAATGGGAAATCCGCGACCTCAGCGTGCCCGATCCCAACGTCCATCTGCGCTACGTGATGGACGCCGTGAGCCAGATCCGCTCGGCGCTGGACGGTTCGATACCCCTGATCGGCTTCTCCGGCAGCCCCTGGACGCTGGCCTGCTACATGGTGGAAGGCGGCAGCAGCAGTGACTTCACCCTGATCAAGACCATGCTCTACAGCCGTCCGGACCTGCTGCACCGCATCCTCGACATCAATGCCCAGTCCGTCACCACCTACCTCAACGCCCAGATCGAAGCGGGCGCGCAGGCTGTAATGATTTTCGACTCCTGGGGCGGTGCGCTCAGCCATGCGGCCTACCACGAATTCTCCCTGGCCTACATGGAGAAAATCGTCAGCGGCCTGATCCGCGAAAAAGACGGCGTCAAGATTCCCGCCATCGTATTCACCAAAGGCGGCGGCTTATGGCTGGAAAGCATCGCCAGCATCGGTTGCGATGCGGTTGGCCTGGACTGGCCGATCGATATCGGCGAAGCACGCCGCCGCGTGGGCGACAAGGTGGCGCTGCAAGGCAACATCGACCCGACGGTGCTGTTCTCCAATCCCGAAGTCATTCGCGCCGAAACCGGCAAGATTCTGGCTTCCTATGGCAAAGGTTCCGGCCACGTATTCAACCTTGGACATGGCATCTCCCAGTTCACGCCGCCCGAGAACGCCGCGGCATTGGTCGAAGCCGTGCATGAGTTAAGCCGCCCCTACCACAATTAGGCCGATTCCGGGCTGTTCATGTGACGATTTATGCACAGCCCGAAAAAAGTTCCTCGCGTCAATAGGGAAATCCCCTAATTATTCGCGCTTATGCATAACCATTTGTTTAATATGTATTAATAATAATTGCTTAAAGACTGCCCGGAAGTAAAAAGTCCTTTTCTGCCAAGCAATTAATCCACTTGGCGGCACCTTACTCACAGAGTTATCCACAGTCACTGTGAGTAAACCAAATTCCCCATGCATGACAGGCGTTTACGCTGAAAACATAAAGTCGGCCTCAACTCTTGCAAGGCCGAAAACACCCATTCATGCCTTAAAGACGCCACACAGCTTCACCTCTTTGCGCTCCTGCAGCCTGAATGCTTTTAAGGTTAAACTGGCGGCCTCATGACCCAGATTCTCAAGATCGCGCTCGACGTCCCCCTCGATACCCTGTTTGACTACCGGGCCGAAGAAATAAGCGCAGAGGATGTCGGCCGGCGGGTACTGGTGTCCTTCGGGCGCAGAAAAATGGTCGGCCTGATTGCCGGGCTGACGAGCCACTCCGATCTTCCGGCTGCAAACATCAAACCGGTATTGAAGATTTTCCGGGATACGCCGGCGCTCGCGCCGGACATCCTCAAGCTGCTGCGGTTTTGCGCCAGCTATTACCATCACCCGCTGGGCGAAGTGATATTTACCGCCCTGCCGCAACGCCTGCGCGCCGACAAGACCACTTCGCTGCCCAGCCAGATCAGCTACACGCTGAACGAAGCGGCGCCCCAGCAGGATGAACTGCCTCCGCGTGCCATCGTGAAACGCAAGCTGCTGTCGCAACTGGCCCTGACCTCCCCCGCAAGCCGCGAAGTCCTGCTCGCCCTTTCACCCAGCGCGGGCAAACATCTCCGGGAAATGCTCGCAGCGGGCTGGATCGCCGAGCGACAGGAAACTCGCCTCAAAAATTTTGTTCCAGTTTCATCAGACACTGCCCCGGAACTGCCCACGCTCAACCCGGAACAGGCTGCTGTCATTGCGGATTTCGCGTCTGCCCCCGCAGGCTTTTCGGCCTCGCTGCTGCTGGGCATCACCGGCAGCGGCAAAACCGAGGTCTATTTGCGCCTGACCGCACAGCAACTGGCGCAGGGCCGACAAGTGCTGGTGCTGGTGCCGGAAATCAACCTCACGCCGCAGCTGGAAGCCCGCTTTCAGACCCGCTTTCCCGATGTGCCCGTGGTCAGCCTGCACAGCAGCCTGAATGACAGCGAGCGCCTGCAGCACTGGTTGCTGGCCCAGTCGGGGCAGGCGCGCATCGTCCTCGGCACACGCCTGTCCGTCTTCACGCCCATGCCGGAACTGGGGCTGATTATTGTGGACGAAGAGCACGACAGCTCTTTCAAGCAGCAGGACGGTCTGCGCTACCATGCGCGCGACATGGCCGCGGCGCGCGCCAAGCAGCGCAACATCCCGATTCTGCTGGGTTCCGCCACGCCGGCGCTGGAAAGCTACCACAATGCGCTGGCCGGGCGTTACCGCCTGCTGCGCCTGACCCGCCGCGCGGTTGAAGCCGCGCAACTGCCCGCCATCCGGTGCGTGGACATGCGCAATGAAAAACCGCTGGACGGCCTGTCTTCCGCTTTGCTCCGGGCGCTGGCTGAGAATCTCGCCCATGGCCATCAGAGCCTGGTATTCATCAACCGGCGCGGCTATGCCCCGGTGCTGATGTGCAACCAGTGCGGCTGGCTGGCGCCCTGCCTGCGCTGTTCCAGCCGCCTGGTGGTGCATCTGCGCGAGCGGCGCCTGCGCTGCCACCACTGCGGGCACGAAGAACGCATTCCGCGCGCCTGCCCGGGCTGCGGCAATCCGGATCTGGCCCCGCTGGGCCAAGGCACGCAACGCCTGGAAGACGCCCTGGCACAGCACTTCCCTGACGCCCGCATCCTGCGCATCGATCGCGACAGCACGCGGCGCAAGCACGCTCTCCGTGAAATGCTGCAGGAAGTGCATGAGGAACGCGTGGACATCCTGGTCGGCACCCAGATTCTCGCCAAAGGACATGATTTCAAGCGCCTCACCCTGGTGGGTGCGCTCAATGTGGATGGCGCACTGTACAGCGCCGATTTCCGCGCGGCCGAGCGCCTTTTTGCCCAGCTGATGCAGGTGGCAGGTCGCGCCGGGCGCGCGGCCGAGCCGGGCACGGTGCTGATCCAGACCCAGTTTCCCGACCATCCCCTGTTCGAGGCCTTGCGCCATCAGGACTATGAGGCCTTCGCCAGCGCGCAACTGACGGAACGCAAGCAGGCCGGGTTCCCGCCTTTCTGTCACCAGGCCCTGCTGCGTGCCGAGGCGACACAGCTGGAAACGGCGCTGGCCTTCCTGCGCCAGGCAAAAAAACTGGCCACCCCGATTTCCGCTTCGATCACGCTCTACGACCCCGTGCCCGCCCCCATGGCCCGCCTCGCAGGGCGCGAACGCGCCCAGTTGCTGGTGCAGGCGGATTCGCGCCGCGCCTTGCAGCAATTCCTGTACGACTGGAATGCGGGATTGACAGAACTCAAGGCACGCCAGACGCGCTGGTCGCTCGACGTGGATCCGCTCGATTTCTAGCCGCTGCTCGCAGAAAGCTTTAGAATATGCGGTTTTAATGCTTGTCCAGAGATCCCGAGTTGAAACAGCATCTGACTGATTTGTTTGCCAAAGCGCTGAGCACCGTCGCCCCGGAGGCGACCGGCTCCAGCATTATTCTTGAGCGCCCCAAGCAGGTGCAGCATGGCGATTACGCCTGCAACCTGGCCATGCAGCTGGCACGCACGCTCAAACGCAATCCGCGTGAAATTGCCAGTGCCCTGCTGGACGCGCTACCGGCCTCGCCCTGGGTCGAAAAAGCCGAAATCGCCGGCGCCGGATTTATCAATATTTTCCTCAGCGCAGCATCCAAGCAGCGCATCATTGCCACGATCCTGCAACAGGGGCCTGACTTTGGCCGCGGTCAGACGGGAAAAGGCAAGAAAGCCCAAGTCGAATTCGTTTCCGCCAACCCGACCGGCCCGCTCCATGTCGGCCACGGCCGCGGCGCAGCCTTCGGCATGAGCCTGTCCAATGTGCTGGCAGCAGCAGGATTCGAGGTCCGGCGCGAGTATTACATCAACGATGCCGGGCGACAGATGGATATCCTGGCGCTCTCCACCTGGCTGCGCTATCTGGAATCGAACGGCATCAGCGTGCCCTTCCCTGCCAATGCCTATCAGGGCCTGTATGTGCGCGACATGGCAGCGGAAATCAAACGCCTGCATGGTGACCGCTATGTGCATCAGCCCTGGACCCTGCTGGAGGGCGTACCGCCGCGCTCCACGGAAGAGGAGCTGAAACAGGATGAGAAATGGGCCAAGCAGCAGAACGAACTGCATCTCGACGGCCTGATTGCCAACGCCAAGAAACTGCTCGGCGACGACTATGCCTATATTCATGACTTCGCCCTCACCGAGCAACTGGGCGACGGGCGCAACGACCTGATGGAATTCGGCGTCAGTTTCGACACCTGGTTTTCAGAAAAATCGCTGTTCGACAGCGGGCTGGTGCAGCGCGCGGTCGAAACCCTGCGTAAAAACAGCCACCTCTACACCCAGGATGGCGCACTCTGGTTCCGCTCTACGGCCTTTGGCGACGAAAAAGACCGGGTGGTGCAGCGCGAAAACGGCCAGTACACTTATTTTGCCTCCGACATCGCCTACCATCTCAACAAATTCGAGCGCGGCTTCGACCACATCATCAACGTCTGGGGCGCCGACCATCATGGCTACATCCCGCGCGTCACGGGCGCGCTGAAAGCCCTGGGTCTGGACGAATCCCGCCTGGAAGTGGCGCTGGTGCAATTTGCGGTGCTCTACCGCGGCGAGGAAAAGGTTTCCATGTCCACCCGCAGCGGGGATTTCGTCACGCTGCGTGAACTGCGTCACGAAGTGGGCAACGATGCCTGCCGTTTTTTCTACGTCCTGCGCAAAAGCGACCAGCACCTGGATTTCGATCTCGAACTGGCCAAGTCGCAGAGCAACGACAACCCGGTCTATTACATCCAGTATGCCCATGCCCGCATCTGCAGCGTACTCGCGCAGTGGGGGGGCGACGTGAGCGATCTCGCTGAGGCCGAACTATCATGCCTCGATCTGCCGCACGAGCTGGCATTGCTGCAGCGCCTGGAAGCCTATCCGGAGACAGTGGAAAGCGCGGCACGGGAATTCGCGCCGCACCACATCGCCTACTATCTCAAGGATTTGGCCGGAGAACTGCACAGCTACTATAATGCCCAGCAATTCCTGGTTGAAGATGAGACGATCAAACTGGCGCGCCTGGCCCTTGTCACCGCAACGCGTGAAGTGATCCGGAATGGCCTGAAACTGCTCGACGTAAGCAGCCCGGAGAAAATGTAGTGAGCCGCGATTACAAACCCACCCCCAGGGGACAAGCAAAGAAATCTGGCAATCCGATGCTGGTCGGCATTTTCATTGGAATGTTCATGGGCCTGGCCATCGCACTGGCGGTGGCTGTTTTCATCAAGGGCAGCCCAAGCCCGTTCGTGGAGCGCAGCAATCCCCAGGCGATCAATGGCGGTGAGAAAGTAACGCAGGAACCGGCTACTACCACGGAAGTACCGGCGGAAAAACCAAACAACACTGAAAAACCGCGTTTCGATTTTTATACCATCCTGCCCGGCACAGAGGAACCCGTGACCGAAAAGGACATCAAACAGCAGAGTCCGGCAAATGCGGCCAAAAGCCAGTACTTCCTGCAGGCCGGTGCGTTCCAGAATGAAGCTGATGCTGACAACCTCAAGGCCAAGCTGGCCTTGATGGGGATCGAGGCCAGCATCCAGACCGCAACCGTACCGGACAAAGGGGTCTGGCACCGGGTGCGGGTCGGCCCCTATGATAATGTGGATGACCTGAACCGGGCCCGCGCCAATCTGACGCAAAACGGCATCACGAGCAGCCTGGTCAAGGTGCATGAACAGGCAGCAGCGCGTTAATTGTTTACAATATTTAAAACGATCAGGAGAGTGTCAGTGAAGAAAATGAATCTTGCATTTGTGCGCGTGATATTTGCTGCGCTTTGCTTCGGCTTGCTGTGGAGCGCACCGGCTCGGGCAGAGCTTGAACTGGGCAAGCAATACACGCTGGTTTCACCGTCACAACCGACGGAAAGCGGCAAGAATGTCGAAGTGCTGGAATTCTTCTCCTATGCCTGCCCGCACTGCCATGACCTGGAACCGGTATTGAACCCGTGGGTCAAGAAGCTTCCGGGTGACGTCACCTTCCGCCGGGTACCCGCCGTATTCAGCGACAAGTGGCTGATTCTTGCACGGGTCTTTTATGCCGCCGAGGCACTGGGCCAGCTGGACAGACTGCACCCTGCCATATTCAATGCCATGCACGTCGACCACCTTGACCTGACGAACGAAAAAATCCTTCTGGAGTGGGTCGGAAAGAATGGGCTGGACAGCAAGAAATTCATGGAAACCTATAACTCTTTCGCCGTACAGGGCAAAGCCCAGCGTGCCAAGCAGTTGACCCGTTCATTTGCCGTTACGGGCGTGCCGGCTCTGGTGGTGGATGGCAAATACATGACCTCCGCCTCACAGACCGGAAGCAATGAAAGACTGCTCCCGGCGCTCGACGAACTGATCAAGAAAGCCCGCCAGGAACGGGGCGGCAAGAGCTAAACCGGCTCTGTCATTAGCGGACGCGCGCCATGCCCCTGTCGATTATCCTGGTGGATGACCACCCCCTGTTCCGCAAGGGGCTGCTGCACCTGCTGGAAAACCGCCCGGAAATCACCATCTCCGCACAGATTGCCAATGCCGCCGGAGTAAGCGAATGGCTGCAGCAGGGCGGCCACGCCGATGTAGCCCTGCTTGATCGCACGCTGGGTGACGTGGATGGCCTTGATCTGGTACCCGAACTGCACCAGCACAACATCAAAGTCATCATGCTGACCATGGCGGAAGAGGATTACGAGATCCGTGACGCAATGGAAAAAGGCGTGGATGGCTACCTGCTGAAATCGAGCGAACCGGACCAGATCATCCAATCCATCATTGCCGTTTCTCAGGGGAGCAGCATTTTCCCGGCTCAGGTTCTACAGAAGATCGCGCGCGGCGAACTGGGCCCAAGCATCGCCAGCAGGCTTTCCCATCGCGAGCTGGAAATTGTCAGTTATGTTGCACGCGGCCTGAGCAACCGCGCCATCGGCGATGCGCTGGGTCTCTCCGAGAATACGGTACGCAATCATTTGCGCAGCATTCTGGAAAAACTTGAGTTCGATAACCGGGTACAGGTGGCGACTTTTGCTCTGGAACACGGCCTGGCCAAACGCTCGGACGCAAGCTGACCCTGCCGGTAGAAAAAGACTTGCTTGTCTGGTTACAAAGGACTATTCGCGTCGGGATGTTGTGCTATACTTTCCCGGCAAGTGTGATGCTTGTTTCTGTTCAATATATTTGGGCCCCGTTCGCGGGGCCTTTCTTTTTGCCCGGCAAAGGCACTAATCCTTCTTCAGCACCTCGAAACTGGCTCTCAGCCAGTCGTCACCCTTCTCGATCACTCCGCCTAAAGCAATAGAATAACTCCGGCTGCGCGCGCTCAATTCAAAATGCCGGCCAGGCGCGTATTCCACACTGTCGAGAATCAGGCTCACGCCGTTTTTACTCTCATTATTGGCGCCCAGGTACAAGGCACTGACCGGCAGCACGATATCCACTGCATCCACACCGTCGATGGTATAACCACTATGACGAGGTTTCGTCGCCCGGAGCGTGACCGTGACCGGCTTGCTGGACAACACCTCGATACCGACATTGCGCTGACCGGACTCAAGGAGGGAAAGGCGCCTCACTACACCGACCACCCAGTTCTGGCTGCGCTCGGGCCTCAGGCCAACCAGTTTGCCGAGGCGAATCCAGTCCTTCTCCACAGCATCCACTGTCGCCCCGAACCCCGTCGAGCTTTCGTTTTCCATCAGCCAGCGTTCATGATGGGCTTCCTTCGGCCGCAGCTGCACAGCACCTTGCGATTGCCGGCTTGCCTGCTCCAGCTTGGCCTGGGTACGCTGGGTAACAAAGCCATACAGGCGTACGTCAAGCATCTCCTCGTAACTGATTTTTACTTTCTGATCATCTTCCTGGAGCCTGGGCGAAAGTGCCTCATTATCCTGTTTGACCATGGCACAGATTTCGAGATAATCCTTGGCCACGTCAATCAGCTTGACCTTGGCAACCCGCTCCTGCTTCCGCCTTGCACGCCCCTCCCCGGAGGGTGCCCACTGCTGGGTGATACGGTCAATAAATTCGAGGCAGGCGGGCAAACGGCAGTCCTCGCCCAGCCCGAGCCGGACCGGCGCCTCGCCGTTGCGTAGCGCATCCTTGGTCTGCTCCACCCGCGCCATCAACTCATCGCTTCCCCAATAACGCAACATGCCGTCCGCCATGGGCTTGCGCAGCCTCCGGGGACCCTTGTCCTCGCCCAGATTGATGCAGAACACGTGCCGCTCCGGATCAAATGTTTTCTCCAGCTTCAGCGTAGCCGACCAGGTGTCCAGCCATAAATCCGCCATCTCGATCTGTTTCGGGAACAGGCTATTGGTATTGAGCACATCGAGGCTCAGCAGTTGCAGATATTCTTCTGCGCAGGAGGATGTGTGCTGACACTGCGGATAAAGAAGAAAATTTTTGCGCCCGAACTCCTCGTATTCCGCCAGCCGATAGAGATTGTGGACATGCTTCCACAGCTTGACGCCAACGGCTTCATAACGGAAATAGCGCCACTTGGCCTGCATTGCGAAGTGGCGGATGGCACGCGCCGTGATCAGCGGTATTTCGTGACGGATCTCGCTGTTATTGGGGTCCCCCACATAAGACATGATAAAAATATGATAGGCCCGAGCCATCTGCCAGCTGAAGGCGAATATGGCATTCCACAGGCGGCTTTCCATCTGCCGCGACATGCGAGGGTTTTGCAGATACTGCCGCACCAGGCTATGCTGCAGTTCCTGAGCGCCTTCATCGATATGCATCAGCACCTGTAGGCGGTCCAGCCCTGGCGGCTCCGCTTTTTCGTTAAACTCGCTCAGCGCCTTTACCACTTTCTCATGCGCCGAAAACGTGTCCCCCATGGGTAGCTCATGCATCCATACAGTAGCGCCTCTGAGATTACTCAAGGGGTCGGCTGGGGGCTGTTTTTTCCGGCCAAAAGGCAGAAAATCGAACATTCTGGAATCCGAAATATGCTAATAAGTGCGTATTAAACAGCAATCATCATGCCAGTTCTAGCGTTTTCACGCGTTTCCTGGCCTTTCTTTATCGCACCAGCAAAGGCGGGTATACTTTCCGCAGACTAGATTCGTACCATTCGAGGCCCCTCCATGAGCCAATCCCGCTTCAATCCCTTTTTTCTCGACAATGACACCGATTACCAGAGCTGGCGCGACCGCAAGCTTAAAGACTACCCCACCGCCCTGGCGGACCTGGTGGTGCAGATCAAGGACCCCCTCCGCCTGACGCCTGACGAATATAACGCCATTCTGGCACGCTGCCGCAAAACCAATATGGCACTGTATGCCAGCCCGCTGAGCAACATAGCGGACAAGGAAATCACGCGCCAGCTTGGCCTCCAGTTCGGGCTCAACCGGCTGGATCACAACATGCTGGCCGAAGATGACGGCATTACCTCGCTCTCGGTCCATGCCAGCGGTGAACACCAGCATTACATTCCTTACACCGACCGCCCGATCAAATGGCATACCGACGGTTACTACAACCCGCATGAACGCCAGATCTGGGGTTTGCAGCTGCATTGCGTATGCAGCGCGGCTTCCGGGGGTAGCAATGGCCTGCTGGATCATGAAATCGCCTATATCCTGCTGCGTGATGCCAATCCGGAATACATTCGGGCCCTGATGGCGCCTGATGCCATGACCATTCCCGCACGCATGGATGAAGACGGCATCGCACGCCCGGACGAAACCGGCCCGGTGTTTTCCCTGCACCCGGCGAGCGGTGACCTGCATATGCGCTACACTGCCCGCACGCGCAGCATCCGCTGGAAAAAAACACCCATGGTGGAAGCGGCTGTCGCCTTCCTTGATCAGTTACTGAACAGCGACTCACCCTACATCTTTCGAGGCCGCCTGGAACCGGGCATGGGCCTGATCTGCAACAATGTACTGCATGATCGCGCCTCGTTCAGCGACGACGAAGATTGCCGTCGCCTGCTTTACCGCGCTCGCTACTACGACCGGATCAAGGGCACGGAGCTGGCGACAACGTATCCCGGTTCAGGGGGCTGAAGCAGGATGGAAATTTGGTTTATGTGGCTGATCCGCCTGATGTTTCTGGGTGTTTTTCTCATGGCTGGCGGGATGTTTTTTCGCGCCTGGGGTATTGCCGTGCGCAAGGACGATCGTTACATAGCCGACTGGCGCGGCAGGAAAATCGGCAAGGGCCAGTCATGGGCGAATTTCGTCCTGGCAGTGAATATGCTTTGCGGCGCCGGCCTGCTGGGGGTGGGCGTTTCCGTTCTGCTGCTGGGGCTGGAGTTGACGCTATGGATGGGCTTGGCGGCTTTTATCCTGTGGACCTATTACTTCATGTTGCAACTGGCTTCCCAGCGTGCGAAGCGACTCTCTCCCTGATTTGCAACCGGGCTTGTATATACAAGCCCGGCCAATCCGCCATATCTCACCCCGACCCAAATTACGCATTTATGCGCACCTGATCTTATTTTCGGTATCGCGCCGCCGGTAGCGATTTTCTCGGTTAACTAACCTGACAGCGGCTTCCAGAGCCGAAAGAAACATTGCCAGCGGATTATTTTGCGGTGTAGACTGGCCGCTCAAAGTTTGCAGCCAATAGCAAACAGAGCGTAATTAAAAATTGATCGAAAACAACTTCTTTCCTGAGGGGGAAAAATGTCCAATTCACCAAGCTTTGATCCCAAGGCCTATTGGAGCGCCACACTCAAGCTCCTGGTCACAACCCTTATCATCTGGTTCATCGTTTCCTTTGGTGCCGGCATCCTGTTCCGCGATGCGCTTGATAGCATTCATCTCGGCGGCTATCCCCTGGGCTTCTGGTTTGCCCAGCAGGGTTCCATCTTCGTCTTTGTCGGCCTGATTTTCTGGTACGCCAGGCGTATGGACAAGATCGACCGCGAACATGACGTGCACGAAGACTAAGGGGAAAACAACATGGATCTGAAAACACTGACTTACGTCGTGGTGGGCCTGTCATTCGCCCTCTACATCGGCATCGCCATCTGGGCCCGCGCGGGCACCACCAAGGAGTTCTACGTCGCTGGTGGCGGTGTTCACCCTATCGTCAACGGCATGGCAACCGGCGCGGACTGGATGTCTGCCGCCTCGTTTATCTCGATGGCCGGCCTGATTGCCTTCCTCGGCTACGGCGGTTCCGTCTACCTGATGGGCTGGACTGGCGGCTATGTCCTGCTGGCCGTTCTGTTGGCCCCGTACCTGCGCAAATTCGGCAAGTTCACCGTGCCCCAGTTCATCGGCGACCGGTATTACTCGCAGACCGCGCGTATCGTGGCAGTGATCTGCCTGATCTTCATCTCCTTCACTTATGTTGCTGGCCAGATGCGCGGTGTCGGAATCGTGTTCTCCCGCTTCCTCGAAGTGGACATCACCACCGGCCTGATCATCGGCATGGGCCTGGTGTTCTTCTACGCGGTGCTGGGGGGCATGAAGGGCATCACCTACACACAGGTAGCGCAGTACTGCGTGCTGATCTTCGCCTACACCATTCCGGCGGTGTTCATCTCCTTGCAGATCTCCGGCAACCCGCTGCCCCAGCTGGGTCTGGGCGGCCATACCGGTGACATGTACTTCCTCGACAAGCTGAACAAGACCGTGACCGATCTGGGCTTCGCCGCTTACACCTCGGGCAACAAGAGCATGATCGACGTGTTCTGTATCACTTTGGCACTGATGGCGGGTACTGCCGGTCTGCCGCACGTGATCGTGCGTTTCTTCACGGTACCCAAGGTGCATGATGCACGCCTGTCCGCAGGCTGGGCTCTGGTCTTCATCGCCATTCTCTACACCGCTGCTCCGGCAGTTGGTGCCATGGCCCGCTACAACCTGCACGCTACGGTAAACACCGCAGTGGCAACAGGTAGTGACGTGTTTGCACCTGAGGCCAGTATCCAGGGCGAGTCCCGTCCTGAGTGGATGAAACGTTGGGAAAAGACCGGCCTGATCAAGTGGGAAGACAAGAACGGCGACGGCCGCATCCAGTACTATAACGAAAAGAGCAAGGACGAGGCCTTCCTGGCCAAGGCCGAGGCTGCTGGCTGGAAGGGCAACGAACTGGGCTCTGACAAAAAGGGTAAGTTCGATGGCACGGTCGACCGCGACATCATGGTGCTGGCCAACCCCGAGATTGCCGGCCTGCCCGACTGGGTGATCGCCCTGATCGCCGCTGGTGGTATCGCCGCCGCGCTGTCCACCGCCGCCGGCCTGCTACTGGTGATCTCCTCCTCCATCTCGCATGACCTGCTCAAGGGCGTGTTCGCCAAGAACATTTCCGAAAAGGGCGAGCTGATGGCGGGCCGTATCGCAGCCGCCGTGGCAGTGATGATCGCCGGCTACCTGGGCTACAACCCGCCGGGCTTCGTTGCCCAGGTGGTGGCGTTCGCCTTCGGTCTCGCCTGCGCATCGCTGTTCCCGACCATCGTACTGGGTATCTTCAGCAAGAAGATGAACCGGGGTGGCGCCATCGCCGGCATGCTCACAGGCCTGATCTTCACCATGACGTACATCGTGTACTTCAAGCGCGATGTGCTGCTGGGCATGGACAAGGTGCCTGACAGCCAGTGGCTGTTCGGCATCTCGCCGGAAGGGATCGGCGTCATCGGCATGCTGCTAAACTTTGCCGTTGCGTTCATCGTCATGAAGATGACCGCCCCGTGCCCGGATCACATCCAGCACCTGGTGGAAGACATCCGCTACCCGCGCGGCGCCGGAACGGCCCAGTCGCACTAATCCGGATTACCCCGGAATGCAAAAAACCCTGCTTCGGCAGGGTTTTTTGTTGCCGCAAATACCACTATCCCGCCGGATGCGTCTGATGGCGGCGCTCACGTTCCATATCACGCAACCCCTGAAAACTCGTTGCTTGCCGCATTTCCAGCTGGGGCCGCAAGGCAAGCAGCAGTTCGGCAGTAGCCATGGCATCGGCCAGGGCGCTATGACGGGCGTAATTGCCGATCCTGAAAAACCCCATCCACTGATCGAGAGAGCGGTAACTGCGCGCCAGATGCGGATATAAGGCCGGAGCGACATAGGCCAGATCAGCCCAGGCATGCTGGAACCGGAAGCCAAGATGCGCCTTCATGGCGCCGCCGATCATGGCCTGATCGAAGGCAACATGAAAAGCGACGAGCGGAGACTTGCCCAGGAATTCCAGAAAGGCCAGCAGCGCCTCAGCTGGAAGCATGCCCAGGCGCTGCGCCTCGCCGCCGATGCCATGAATCAGGATGTTGTCCTTTTCGCTAATCCGGCTTTGCTGCAGGACCATATCCAGGCTGTCGGCCAGAATGATATTGCCGTTAACCACGGCTACCGCACCAATCGCAATGAGGTGATCCTTGCGCACGTTGAGTCCGCTGCTCTCGACATCCACCACAACCAGCCGGCTTGCCGCAAGGGGTTGGCGGGCATCCGGGACAGGCAAGGCCCGCCAGGCGCGCAGGCGCTCCCGCTGGACATCTGTCAGCGGTGGACTGGCGCCAAACAGTCGGGTCATCCAGCTCATACCTGGTAATCCAGCCCCAGCTTGGTCTGCAACTTGCGCGCCTGGCGAAAAGCTTCCTTCAGGATGCGCTGATCGAGACTGTTAAGATTGTCCGGATCTACCCTGTTGGTCAGTTTCTCGCCACGCTGGGTCTGCTCGTGATGCAGGCGCAGGCGCAAGAGCTGGATGAACAGGAAAGCATCGCCGTAAGCTTCGGCGTCATGCGGCTTGATGCGGAGAGGTTCGGCAATCTCGCGCAACCGTTGCAGGGTATTGGTATCCGTGACGCCATGTGCCAGGCTGAAAATACGGGCCGCATCGACGAAAGGGGTGATGCCGTTGAGCTTGAGGTCGAGGGTATGCCCCTCGCCGATGACAAAGTCGCGCACCATGCCCAGCGGCGGGCGGTTCCTCAGGGCATTGACCGCCAGCTGGTGCAGGAAGCGGCTGTTTTTGCGCGCCTCGGCGCTCAGCCACTCACGCAGCGACACAGCCAGAGATCCGGCGCCGAACAGCGGGCGGAAATCGAAAAAAATGGTGGAATGAAGCAGATCCATCGGCGCCCCATGGTAGATCCACTTGTCGAAGGTATTCTGCCATTCGCCGAGGGAAAGGCACCATTTTGGATTCGACGCCATGATCTCGCCGCCGCACAAGGGGAAGCCACAGGCATCCAGCGCATTGTTGACGCGCCTGGCAAAGGGCAGCAGGCGAAGGCGCACCTCTTCGGCGGTGCTGCCCGGCGGCACGCTGAAAATGAGGCCATTGTCCTGGTCGGTATTCAGGGTCTGTTCGACCCTGCCTTCGGAACCGAGCGCCAGCCAGCAGAATTCAATGTCGTCCAGCGGATTGTCACGCAACTCCAGCTCGATAATGCGGCAAGTAAGCAAATCGTTCAGGGTGGAAATGATCTGGGTCAGCTGTTCTGCGGCAACGCCCTGCGCCAGCATGTTATGGGCCAGCTCGCGGATATCCTGCGCCGACTGCTGCAGGCATTCGATCCGCTCGGCATTGCGGATGGCGCCGCTGATCTGTCGCAAGCCGACCCGTTGCAGACTGAACAGGTCTTTCTCTGAAACCAGGCCCTTGAGGCGGCCATTTTCCACCATCAGGATGTGCCTGAACCCGTGTTTCGCCATCGCCAGCGCAGCCTCATGGACCAGGGCGTGAGGCGGCAGGGTAAAAGGGTCCGCGCTCATGACGCTGGCCAGCGGCGTATCCAGACTCAGTCCGGGCAAGGTGACGCGGGAAAGCACATCGTGAAGCGTAAAAATACCCACCGGCTTGTGATTGGCATCGACTGCAATCATGGACCCGATGCTGTGATGATGCATGGTTTCCAGCACTTCGCGCAGCGGCGTTTCGGGAAGACAGGCGACAGGCTCACGCCGGATGATGGCAGAGAGCGGACTGGACATGGATTGCTGCTCGGAACTGGACTGGGAATACTGCGCCTGAATGATATGCTTGGACTGCTCCAGCAGATTCGCAATGCGGCGTGTGCAGAAATCGTGAAACGCCTCGCTCTTGTGGGTCAGGGTCATGAAGTCCGCCGCGCTGAGCTCATAACAGAAGACGTCTTCCCGTGCCCGGTATACGCTGGTGACGGGGCGCCTGGAAAGCAGCGCACCGAGCGGAAAACATTCGCCCTCGTGCAGCTCCAGCCATGCAGCATCTTCCTGGGCCAGAGCAACGCCCTGCTCCCCTTGCACCACACCCTGCTTGATCAGGAAGAACTTGTGCGCCTCGCCCTGCTCTGGCGAGAGCAAAACCTCCCCTTTGGCGTAATAAGCTGTCTCCAGTCGCGCAGCAAACCACTCCAGATTTTCGCGTTCCATACGGTCGAACGGGGCAAAACGGGTCAGGTGATCAATCGTGGCGAGAATCAGGGCACTGGGCTGGGCGCTTGTTTGAGTCATGGCATCCTCTCGGGAAAGCAGTAAATGATCGCGGTTCCGGCAAACAGATTTCAGCAAGATTCCGGATGCGCAAACCAGTAAAAAGCCGCTTCAGGTTTTAACTTCTCCCGCTGCCTTTTCAAGTTGCAAATCGGGAGGGATCAGATCTGAAAGCGGTTTCATGGCAGCCTCCTTGTTCTCCCCCTCGATCGCATCGAGCAACAGGGCAAGGCTTCTGTTCAGGCTATCCAGCGACTCATCCGGCAGGCGATTGAGCGCGTCAGGAAGTACGCCACGCGCCGGACCAGGCGCGCTGGCCACAATCCGCGCCCCTTCTTCAGTGAGAAACAGGCGGACAATCCGCTGGTCGGGGTCATTACGCTCGCGCCGGATCAGTTTGCGTTTCGTTAACTTGTCGAGCAAATTGCTTGCCGTTGACAGATGTACGGACATGGCCCGGGCAAGATCGGAAACCCGTTGCCCTGGGTGCTCGGCAACCTCCCTCAACACCCACAGCTGGGCACCGCTCAATCCGCACTGGTCCTCGACCCGGCGAAAATGATGTTGTGCCGAACTGAAAATTTGACGGAATTTTTTCAGCGCTTCCAGCGATTTTTCACGTAAGCCGGATTCCTGAACAGAATCCATAGTATTCCGGATGATTTCGTTTTCCAAAAGATTGCCGGTACATTCGTTAAATACAGCTTTGTACTGTGCCCAATTTTCATGTATTCCTCAAGCCTTTTTCAGCCAGGTTAATATCATTCCCGGCATCCAATACAGATCGATGACAAATTAGGCTAGAATCAAATCTGAAGAAATTTAACAGGGGAAAATAAAAATGAATCTTGAAAAAGTGATTTTCGCTTTTTTTATTGTTCTGGCACTGACCCTGAATTTTGGATTTTTCCTTGGCAGCATCGACAATCCGGTTCACCACAGCGTTTATGAGCTGTTTGCGGCCATCGTCGTCAGCCTGATCGCCACCATCCTGAAATTCGGCGATCGCACCCATCTCGGTGCTGTGCTGCTGGCCACCAGCCTGGTCGCTGATTTGCAGCTGATCGCGGCAGCACTGGTATGGGCGGTGGCGGAGCATGTCACCCATACTGGGCTGACGCCTCATATCACGGCGATCATCGTCTCCCTGTCTGGCGGCGCCCTGCTGGCCAATATCACTTCCGTTATCCTGCTGGTGGCTGAAACCATCGCGGTGCGCCGCTGACCGGCCAGAAAGGGCCAGCCATGCACAATCTCGTGTACGTTCTGCTGCGGCGCATTCATGTGCCGCTGATTGTGCTGGTATGCGTGTATTCCGTGTCAATTCTGGGTTTTGTTCTGATTCCCGGTATGGACGATCAGGGCAATTCATGGGACATGAGTTTCTTCCATGCCTTTTACTTTGTCAGTTTCATGGGCACCACCATCGGTTTCGGCGAAATTCCCTACCCATTTACCGACGCACAGCGCCTCTGGGCCACGGCCAGCATCTATGGCACTGTTTTCGCCTGGCTGTATGGCATTGGTGCAGCCCTGTCGCTCCTGCAAGACCCGGCTTTCCAGTCAACGCTGCGGGTGAACGCCTTTCGCCGGGCGGTCAACCTGATTACCGAGCCCTTCTACCTGGTGTGCGGCTACGGCGACACCGGCAGCACGCTGGTACGCGCCCTGTCCGAAGCCGGCTACCGTTCGGTGGTGATCGAGGTCGACCAGAGCCGCATCATTGCACTGGAGCTGGAAGACCTGGGAATGCCCGTACCCGGGCTTTGCGCCGACGCCTCCGAACCGGAGATTCTGGTGATGGCAGGACTGAACCGCCCTAACTGCGCTGGCGTGATCGCACTGACCAATGTAGATGCCGTCAATCTCAACGTCGCGATTACCGCCAAACTGCTCCGCCCCCGCGTTGTCACAGTTGCGCGGGCCGAGTCACATGCGGTCGAAGCCAATATGCTTTCTTTCGGCACCGACCAGGTACTCAACCCCTTCGACACCTTTGCCGGGCGCCTCGCTCTTGCGCTTCACTCCCCCGGCATGTTCCTGCTGTATGAGTGGATGACTGCGGTGCCGCATGAGCCGCTGCGCGAACCCCTGTTTCCGCCCCATGGGCGCTGGGTTCTGTGCGGATACGGGCGATTCGGCAAGGCGGTGTATGAGAAACTGGTTGCGGAGGGCGTCCAGGTGACCGTTATCGAAGCCCTGCCCGAAATTACCCAGGCGCCGCCTGGTACCGTCTGCGGGTCCGGCGCGGAAGCCGTCACGCTGCTCGAAGCCGGGATCAAGGGCGCGGTCGGCATCGTGGCAGGTACCGACAACGATGCGAACAATCTTTCCATCATCATGACGGCCCATGAGCTCAAGCCCAGTCTTTTCATGGTTGCACGTCAGAACCAGCATCAGAACAGCATTACGTTCAAGGCAGCCCGGCTGGACCTGACCATGAAACGCGGCACCGTCATTGCCAACAAGATTTTCGCGCTCACCACCACGCCGCTCCTGGCGGATTTTCTTCAGGAGGCCTGGCGAAATTCCAATGAATGGGCAAACCAGCTGGTAAGCCGAATCGGCGGCATCTCTGGCGACGAGGTCCCGCAGACCTGGATGCTGGAAATTACGCCCGCCGCCTCACCCGCCTTGTATGCCGGAATCGCAAGAGGCCGGCGGCCCAGTATCGCCGACCTTTGCCGCGACCCGCGCAACCGGGATGAGTGCCTCCCATGCATTGCGCTACTGATCAAACGCGGCGAAGATAAGATCATGTTGCCGGACAACGGTGAAATGCTGCAGCGAGGCGACCACATCCTGTTTTGCGGACACTTCGGAGCAGCCCAGCAAATGGAATGGATTGCGAAGAACCATAACGTATTCGATTATCTCTATTCCGGCGAGGAGCGCGCCAGCAGCACGCTCTGGCGCTGGCTCAAGCGCGAAAAAGATCACCCGGAAAAGACGGATGCCGTGGCGCCCAAGCCCTGACAGGCGTACCCTATGTTGCGCCGCTTTGCCGGGCAATGTGCAGGGGTGGCGCCGTACCATCCTTGGCCTGACCGGCATAAATGGTCAGGTGGGGGTACGGGATCTCGATACCATGACGGTCAAAAACCTGCTTCAGCCGGTGCAGATATTCCCGGCGCACGCCCCATTGCTCCAGAGGCAGCACCTTGAAGCGGCAACGCAGGATCACCGCCGAATTTTCCCACCGGTCCACGCCAGCCATTTCCATCGCTTCCAGAATCTTCCCGCTGAAAGCCTCATCCTCGCGTAATTCTTCACCGGCCTGGCGCATGAGTTGCATCACCTCGTCCAGGTTCTCACGATAGGCCACCCCGACATCGATGACAGAATAGGCGAACCCGCGACTCATATTGGTGACGGTGGTGACAATGCCGTTGGGGATAAAATGAACGTTGCCGTCGTAGTCGCGCATCCGGATATGGCGCAGGGTGATCTCTTCGACCAGTCCGCCCTTGCCGCCCGCTTCCACCACGTCACCCTGCCGGACCTGATTTTCCAGCAGCATGAAGAAACCGTTGAAATAATCCTTGATCAGGTTTTGTGCGCCGAAACCAATCGCGATGCCAAGCACACCGGCTGTCGCCAGAATAGGCGCGATGGAAATACCCAGCTCGCTTAGAACCACCATGCCGGCAACCACATAAATGGCCACGGAAGTGGCATAACGGAACACCCGGCTCAGGGTTTCGATACGCTTCAGTTCTTCCAGGTTATTATCGGCATTCCCGCGCAAATATTCCTTCAACAACCGGATAGCCTTGCCGGACAGCCTCAGCAACAGCCAGGCAAGGATCAGAATAAGCAGAATATGAATAGCGGACCGGGAAAACTGCAACAAGCCGTTCACATCAGCCAGAGCGAATCCGGCTACAAATTTTTCCATGACATTTCCTCTTAGAGCTGATTTCAGCGGATTTCACGCCTCGCGTTGAGGCCAGAAAGTGCGGCGCCCGGCAACATCCGGGCCGTGGATTGCAGCGGGGGTTATTATTGCGCTTCCCACTCCAGCAGGAATGTTTCATAGAAACCGGCATCATCCGGAATGGCCCCGCGTATTCCGCATATTGCAGCGGCAAAACGGTTGGCCCGCGACAGGGTCAAACTGGCCGGCCAGCCCAGTAGCGTGCCGAGGATATAAACGGAGGCGAAACCATCCCCTGCACCCACCGTATCGACAATACTTCCAGGCAACACACCCCCTTCCGCCCGGGTCTCTGCGCCATCCGCCGTTAGTTGCCAGGCCCCTTCCGCACCACAGGTGACGACGATCTTCTCCAAAGAAAAGCGCTCGATCAGCGCCCCCGCCTGAGCGCGGGCGCTATCGCCCGGCAATTTCAACTGCCGGGCGAGATATGCAAGCTCCTCGTCGTTCACTTTAACCAGGTCCGCACAAAGCATCGAACGCCTGATGGTCTGCAGATCGAACCAGGGTTCACGCAGATTGATGTCCAGAAAATGGGGCGCATCTACGCTTTGCAAAAGGGTATTCAGGGCGCGCCGGGAAACCTTGTGGCGCTGCGCCAGCGTTCCGAAGTAGATCAGGTCCGGCTGGATTGAAAGCGCAACCATGCGCGCCACCGCGGCATGGATAAAGTCATAGGCCTGGTTGGGGGAAATTTCGAAGCGGTGCCCGCCCTGCTCCATATGCACCACCACCTGGCCGGTTGGGTGAACGGGATCACACTGCACACCCAGCGTATCCATCCCGAAACGTTCCATGCTCGTGAGCAGCTCATCCCGCAAGGCATCATTGCCGGTGCGCGTGATCAGCACCGGCCGCAGACCGAACGCCTGCAGGTGGCGAGCCACATTGAAGGGCGCGCCGCCCAGCACGCTGCGATCAGGAAACCTGTCGGCCAGAACCTCACCGAACAGCGCTACGGTTCCTGCCCGCCGGGATGGTCTGGTTAACAGCTTGGGGAGAGTTTTTTCCTGGTTTGTAGCCATAGGGCTGGGCGCGACAGCACTCCTGACAAAATGGTATTGTACAAAACTATATTGCAGATGCCGAATTTATTTGCAAAAAACTGATGCGTGGCGTTTTGCAGGAGGCTCACAGGTAACGCAGATAAAGATAAATATTAGCCACGACAATACTTGCCAGCATCAGCGGAAAAGCCATGAGCATGAAGGGCAAAAAACGGATCGGCTGTCCCGCGCGCTCCGCAAAACCAGCCACCACCAGGTTGGCGCTGGCCCCCACCAGGCTGCCATTGCCACCCAGACAGGCGCCCATGGCAAGGGACCACCATAGCGGATTCAGATTCTCTGCGCCAAATATCGGCGCCATGCTCTGGATCACCGGAATCATGGTAGCCACGAAGGGGATGTTGTCCACAATGGCGGAAAATATGGCGGAAACCCAGAGAATGGTGATCACCGTGGCTGTGAAATCACCCCCGGTAAGCTCAATAAGCTGTTTCGCCAGCAGGTCCAGGGCGCCGGCTTTTTCAATACCGGCCACAACAACAAACAGGCCGATGAAGAAAAAAATGGTGATCCATTCCACCTCGCTGTAAGCCTTATGGGTCTCATGGGCCTGGTCTTCCGCATTTTTGCCGAGCGCCTGCAGCAGCAATAACAACGCCCCCCCGAACATGGCGATGGTTCCGGGTTCCTGATGAATGGAATGCGCAAAAACAAAACCCAGAATTACCAGAAACAGCACGGAGAGGGATTGTTTCAGCAAACGCACGTCGGTAATGGCTTCGCGTTCGTTAAAAGCCATCACCTGTTCGCGGTCCTCTGGCGCAGCATAAAGCTTGCGGCCCCAGATGAAATAAATCGGGATCAGGGTGAGCAGAAATACCACCGCGGCAATGGGCGCAAGATTGAAAAGAAAATCATTGAATGTCAGTCCGACCGCGGAGCCAATCATGATATTGGGCGGGTCACCGATCAGGGTGGCCGTGCCGCCGATATTGGAAGCAAAGATGATGGAAAACAGATACGGATAGGGCGTGATCCTGAGCGCGTCGGTAATCAGCAAAGCCACCGGTGCGATCAGCAATACGGTGGTCACATTGTCCAGCAATGCTGAAAATATGGCCGTGACAATGGACAGCATCACCATCAGGCCCCAGGGGTCGGCCTTGACTTTTTTGGCGGCAAAAATGGCCACATACTGAAACACGCCGCTTTTCTGCGTGATGCCTACCAGCATCATCATTCCTGTCAGCAGGGCCAGGGTATTGAAGTCGATCCCGGAAAAAGCTTCGCTCTGATGCAACACCCCGGTGAAGATCATCAAGCCCGCGCCGAGGAGAGCCACGATGGATCGATTGATTTTTTCGGTAATGATGATGACGTAGGTAAACGCGAAAACCGCCACGGAAATAAGCAGCGGGCTCAATCCAAAAATGACCTGGCTTGCGGAAGGCGCCACTCCATGCATATTACTTCTCCGCCTCGTTGGCCAGATATTCAAGCAGGCCACGGCGACTAAGCATGCCCATCAGCTTTCCCGAAGCGTTCACCACGGGCAACGGCGTCAAACTATTACTCAACTGCAACGCCGCCTCAAGCAGTGGGCAGTTTTCATCCAGAGGCCGCACCTGATAAAGGACTTCTTTCACTTTCTGCTCCCGCATGCGGAGGAAATGGGATTTCAGCAGCCGCGAGGCATCGCCCGCAAACTTGAGGTCGTGCAGACCATGGGGGATGCCCATACCGGCGGGCAACAACTTCTGCAGGATAATGTTGACGCTGACCAGACCGACATAACGCTCACCATCGCACACAGGCACATGGTTGCTTCGGTTGGCGATCATGATTTGCAGCGCCTCCAGCACAGAGGCCTCGGGTGCAATGGCGGTCGCCGAGACGATGGAGAGAGATTGGATAGACATGGTCGCTTCCTTCTGGGGCCGAATTATCAGCCGGACTGGCAGATTATTACCCGAACGCAAAAAATTCGGTCAATAAATTCCAGGATAGCTGCCAGGCAAAATTATCTTATTTGTGTGTGCATAATAACTTACGTCAAATGTTATGCCCATAGCAGCGTTTCGGGCAGGGCTATCGGGCCACCGGAGAAACAGGGTATTGTTACCTTATTTTACGCGTGGGTTTAATACGATGAGCCCGACTGTCCAGATCATTCTGGCCCTTCTCTCTCTCCTGTTCCTGTCCATCATCACCCACCTCGCGGCGCCAAAGTTGCGGCTGCCTTATTCCGTACTGCTGGTGGTGGTCGGATTTCTGCTCATCCCCCTGAGCAAAATACCCGCCTTTTCCTACCTCACCAGTTTCCAGCTGACCTCTGAAATTCTGTTTTTCATCTTTCTGCCCATATTGATTTTTGAATCCGCCTTTAACATGAACATCCGCAAGATCGGCGAAAACATCGGCGCCATTTCTGCGCTCGCCATCGCCGGTCTGCTGGTCTCCTCTTTTTTCATTGCCTTTGCTGGCTACTGGGCCTTAGGGGCAATCGGGTTCGCGGCACCCCTCGTCGTCGTGCTCCTGTTCGGCGCCCTGATCTCCGCAACCGACCCCGTTGCCATTCTGGCCCTGTTCAGGGATTTCGGTGCGCCACGGCGCCTGGCACTGATTTTCGAGGGCGAAAGCCTGTTCAACGACGCAACCTCGTTGGCTCTTTTCCTGATTGTGCTGGAATCGGTGAGCGCGGGTTTTCAGGGTGCCGCCTCGGTGCTACAGGGCATATACATTTTTCTTTCCATGCTGTTTGGCGGAGCCGTATTCGGATTCATGATGGGCTGGGGCTTTTCAAAGCTGCTCCAGTTCGCCCGGCACGAGCACCTGCAGATCACCCTGACCATGCTCGCAGCGCATACAACCTTTCTGCTGGCTGAATTCATCTCCCATTCGTTTTCACTGATGGGCAAACCCGTCCATGTTTCTTCCATCCTCGCCACCGTGATTGCCTCGCTGGTGATCGGTAATTATGGCCGCTTCAAAATCATGCCCCGGGTTCAGATATACATGACCCATTTCTGGGGCTATGCCGCCTTTGTCGCCAACTCCCTGGTCTTCATCCTGCTGGGCCTGCTGTTTACCTCCCTGTCAGTCCGTCTGGTGGACATCCTGCCTGCTCTGACTGTAATCATCGTGGTGGTTATGGTGGCACGCACCCTTTCAATTTATCCGGTCATCGGCATGATGAACGCTACCCGTCTTGAGCAACCCATCCCGCGTTCCTGGCAGCATCTCATGGCCTGGGGCAGCCTGCGCGGGGTACTTGCAGTGACTATGGTGCTCATTATCCCGGATACGCTGAGCCATCCGGAGTGGAAACATGCGTATTCCATCAAGGAGTTCATTCTGGCACTCACGATCGGTTGCATCTACTTCACCCTGTTTATCAAGGCGACAACCATGAATGTCGCGATCCGCCGCTTCCGCATCAATGTGTTTCACGGGCTGGAGCCGATGGAATACCTTGAAGGCAAAGTTTATGTCTATGCACAATCATTATTGCGCCTGCTGGCCATGAGCGATCAACCGCATCTGGACAGGAGCACCCTTCAGATTCTGCAGACAAAGTACACCGAGCTTTACCAGACCGCCTTCAGGGATCTTTCCCGCAACGTCCATAACTCTGCCGCGATGTTTGCGCGCGTCCTGCGCATTCATGCTATCGAAATCGAAAAACACGCCTTACAGGAACTGTATGCCGGGGCAGAGCTTTCTGAAATGGCGTACCGCAGGGTGCTGGGTAAATTTGAGCTGCAACTGGAACGGCTTGAGCAGGGCCTGTCAGAAAACCTGGATTTCGGGGCCGTGCGGGGGAAGCGGCGCTGGCTGCGCGTACGGCCTTTTTTCGGCCTGTCCACGGACCGCCTGACCGATCCGGCAGAAAAGTTTTTTTACTATCGTGCCCTGGCCATCAGCTCGCAAAAAGTCATCGCCTTGCTATCGCAACTGGCAACGCACCCAGGGCTCAGGGTTTTTGAAGCGGATGCTGTATTTTCAACCATCCTCGAGCAATATCAGGAATATAAAAGCCAGACGCTAAACAAGGCAGCGACCCTGCTGAAAAATTTTCCGGCCCTTGAAGCGCGGCAGCTTCAAATACTGGAGCGGGAGCTTTTGCAGTCGCAAATAGCAGCACTGGATGAACTTGAGAGTAGCGAAGTCATCACGCCAGCCGTGAAGTCGGTCCTCTATGGAGAACTCCGGCAGCAGAGTGCGCAAAAAACTTAACGGGCCGCTGCACCCCCTCCCTGCATGCGCCAAGAATCACGACAGCTTGATTCTGAGCGCCAAATCGGTCCTTGAGTCTGCATGATGCAACGCGTCTGCTTCTGAAATTTTCTTCTGCTTATAGAGTCTGAATAAACAATCATCGAATAATTGCATTCCCACCTCGGTGCCTTTTTTGATCGCGTCTTTCAGCGTATCAATATGACCTTTCTGAATCAGGTCTGAGGAATATGCGGATTGTAAGAGGACTTCCGTCGCCAACACCAAGCCGCCTTCCAGCGAAGGAATCAGCCGTTGAGAAAGTACGCCTTTCAGGTTAAGCGACAAATCAAGCAAGACCTGCTTGCGCGCCTCTTCCGGGAAGAAATTGATTAGTCTGTCAATAGCCTGATTTGCGTTGTTGGAATGTAGCGTGGAAATACAAAGCGCACCGGATTCCGCATACATAATGGCATGCTGGGCTGTTTCGCGATCCCGGATTTCTCCAATGACGATCACATCTGGCGCTTCGCGCATCGCATTTCTTAGAGCATCGCCAAAGGTCAGGGTATCGAGCCCCACCTCCCTTTGCTCGACTATAGATTTTCCATGTGAAAACAGGAATTCGATCGGATCCTCGATAGTCAGGATATGCCCATCCATCAGCTTGGATCTGTGCCCAATCATCGCCGCCAAAGTGGTGCTTTTCCCCGTTCCTGCGGGACCAGACATCAGCACCAGGCCGTGTTTAAGTAATGCGAGACCTGCCGCCTGAGGCGGAACGCCGAGTTCTTCAAATGTTGGAATTTCTGCCTTAATCAGCCGCACCGCCAGCGAAACTTCGCCTCGCTGGTAATAGACATTGATACGGTAACGACTGATGTGGTCTGAAACCAAGGCAAAGTTGCATTCCTTCGTTCTTTCAAACTCCTTGCGCTGTGGTGCTGTCATGAGTTCATAAGCAATTTTCTTGGACTCTCCCGGTTTAAGTGGGGGCCAGGGAATCTGCGTATCGGGAGTAACTATTTCGTCTTCTGGATGGCGCCGAGGAGGAAGGTAAACAGCTTGCGTCACCCCATCAATCTTCATATGGGGCGCTATTTCTGCGGATATAAAAAGATCTGACGCCCCTCGCTCAACCATTAACTGTAAGAGTTCTTTGATATCAGTCATTTTTCCTCTCCTGCGTACGCATTTGACAAGGAGCGCGTTCTGTTTTTTATAGGTACCTGTTGTTGAGTAAAAACAGGAAGCCAAGTAGAATTCGCCAGCACTGGCGGGTGTAGCTCAATGGTAGAGCAGAAGCTTCCCAAGCTTACGACGAGGGTTCGATTCCCTTCACCCGCTCCACCTCCATCCTATTCCACTGTGACCGATTTCGCCAGATTACGCGGCTTATCCACGTCCGTTCCCTTGCATAGCGCGGCATGGTAGGCCAGGATTTGCAGCGGTACGGTGTGTACGATCGGGCTGAGCGGCCCCGCATGGGTGGGAAGCCGCAGGAGATGTAAACCATCCTGCTCGCTGAAATGGCTATCCTGATCCGCAAAAACATAGAGTTCCCCCCCCCTGGCACGCACTTCCTGCAGGTTGGACTTGAGTTTTTCCAGCAGAGCGTCATTGGGTGCCACTGCCACCACCGGCATATCCTTGTCCACCAGCGCCAGTGGCCCATGTTTTAATTCGCCGGCAGGATAAGCCTCGGCATGGATATACGAAATTTCCTTGAGCTTGAGCGCGCCTTCCAGCGCGATGGGGTAATGCACCCCGCGGCCCAGAAACAGGGCATGGTGCTTGTCGGCAAAGCGTTCTGCCCAGGCCGAAATTTCAGGCTCCAGTGCCAGCGCCTGCTGCACCAGGCCGGGTAGTTCGCGTAGCTGGTCCAGCCAGGATTTTTCCTGTGCTGCGCTGATCCTGCCGTGCAGACGCCCCAGCACCAGCGTCAGGAGAAACAGGGCAACCAGCTGGGTCGTAAACGCCTTGGTCGAGGCAACCCCGATTTCCGGGCCGGCCCGGGTCAGGAATTTAAGCTCTGAAGCCCGTACCAGCGCGCTTTCAGGCACGTTGCAAATGGCCAGGCTGTACTTGTGCCCCAGTTTTTTGGCTTGTATCAGGGCATCGATGGTATCGCGCGTTTCTCCGGACTGGGAGAGTGTGAGAATCAGGGTATCGGGATCCGCCACACTGTCGCGGTAGCGGTACTCACTGGCAACTTCCGCCCGACATGGCAATCCGGTCAGTGATTCGATCCAGTATTCTGCCACCTTGGCAGCATGAAAACTGGTGCCGCAGGCAAGAATCCGCACACCGTTTATCTTGCCCAGCACATCCTCTGCCTGCGGCCCGAAAATGCCGGGGGACACCGAACCGGTGGTCACGCCTGCCAGCAGCGTATCGGCAATCGCACGCGGCTGTTCATGGATTTCTTTCTGCATGAAGTGGCGGTAATTGCCCAGCTCCGCCATGTCTGCGGAAAGCTCGGACACGTGTACGCCACGTTCGACCGGATTTCCCTCTGCGTCAAAGATGTGAATCTGGAGCAAACCGATATCGGCGATATCGCCCTCTTCCAGATAAATCACCTTCTGCGTTACCGGCAGCAAGGCGGAAACATCGGACGCAATGAAATTTTCCTCGATGCCCACACCGATCAGCAACGGGCTGCCTCGGCGCGCCGCGACGAGCTGATGGGGCGATTCCGCGCTGACAACCCCGATGGCGTAGGCGCCATGCAATTCTGCAACCGCGTTACGCACCGCCACGAGCAGATCCCGGCTAGCGCTGTAATAATAATGTATGAGATGAACAATGACCTCGGTGTCGGTCTCCGAGGTAAAGGCGTAGCCCAAAGTTTTCAGCTTTGTGCGTAGGACTTCATGATTTTCAATAATGCCGTTGTGCACCACCGCGATGGAGTCCGCGCTGACGTGCGGGTGAGCATTGTCCTCCGTCGGTCCGCCATGCGTTGCCCAGCGAGTATGTGCGATGCCAAGGTGGCCATGGGTTTCCTGACGCCCGGTCTGGGCAGTCAGCTCAGCCACGCGGCCGGTGCTCCGTACCCGCTGCAGGCCCTGATTGATCACAACCAGACCGGCTGAGTCATAACCGCGATATTCGAGCCGCCGCAACCCTTCCAGCAGGATAGGCACGACATTGCGTTGCGCGACTGCGCCGATGATTCCGCACATGGGATTATTCCTTGGCTTTCTTTACCGGGCGCTGCCACCCGCGGATAGTGATTTGCTTGGTACGGGACAGGGTCAGCTCATTCGCCGGGGTGTCTTTGGTAATAGTTGACCCCGCACCGATGGTGGCACCCTTTGCTACCGTTACAGGAGCCACTAGCTGGGTGTCCGAGCCGATAAAGGCGCCATCCTCAATCACGGTACGATGCTTGTTAGCGCCATCGTAATTGCAGGTAATGGTCCCTGCACCGACATTCACCATCGAGCCTACCGTGGCATCCCCTACATAGCTAAGATGATTGATCTTGCTGTTGAAGCCTACCTGGCTATTTTTTAGCTCGACAAAATTCCCGATATGTACCTGATCTGCAAGCTGAGTACCGGGACGAATTCTGGCAAAGGGTCCGATGCGGCAGTCTGCACCCAGTTCCGCCTTTTCCAGCAGGCTGAATGGTTCGATACTGCATCCCTTTTCGACGTTGACATCACGCAGGATACAGTTAGCGCCCACTTTCACGCCATCGCCCAGCCTTACATGTCCCTCAAAGACACAATTGATATCAATCTCGACATCCTTGCCGCATATCAGCTCGCCTCTAACATCAATTCTATCAGGGTCAAGCAGTGTCACGCCGCTGTCGAGCAGTCTGTGCGCTTGTGCCTGCTGGTACATGCGCTCCAGTTGGGCCAGCTGGGTTTTGCTGTTGACTCCCAGCACCTCCCGGTGATGCGTGGGATGAGCCGTTGCCACTTCAATACCGGCATTGACAGCGAGGCCGATGACATCCGTCAGGTAATACTCTCCCTGAGCATTGGCGTTTTTCAATGCCGCCAACCAGCCGGGAAGATGTTTGTTGGGAAGAGCCATGATCCCGGTATTGACCTCGGTGACCAAGCGCTCTTCCGGAGAGGCATCTTTCTCCTCGACAATCCGCCTGACCTTGCCTCCCTCACGGATAATTCGCCCGTAGCCCTGAGGATTTTCCATTTTGATCGTAAGCAATGCCACCTTCCCGCTCTGTGCGATCCGGACCAGCGGCAGCAGGGTTTCAATATGGGTCAGAGGCACATCCCCGTATAGCACTAGCGTCGCGTGATTTTCATTCAGACAGGGAAGCGCTTGCTGCACGGCATGCCCGGTACCAAGCTGCGGCTCCTGTTTTACCATTTTAAGGGATGGATCTGCGATGGCCTGCGGTACAGCCTCACCACCATAACCGTAAACAACACAGATTTGTGCCGGATCCAGCGATTTTGCAGTCTCCAGCACATGCTGAAGCAATGTTTTTCCGGCGATTTCGTGCAGCACTTTGGGCCGCTCTGAAACCATACGCGTACCCTTACCGGCAGCTAGAATGACGATATCGAGGGCTTGTGGCATGGCATGAGTATGAAATAAAAACGCCATTATAAATAGAAAAGGCAGCCGAGGCTGCCTTTTCAGGATCACATCATAACGTGTTTAGCGGCGAGAAGACTTGCGAATCAGATCAATCGCACGAATCTGCGCGACGGCTTCTGCCAGTTCGGATTCTGCCTTCGCATAATCCATCAATGCAGAGCGGTCGCTAAGCGCCTCTTCCGCCATGCGTTTGGCTTCGAGCGCCTTGGCTTCATCAAGGTCTTTACCGCGCAGAGCGGTGTCGGCCAGAATCGTTATCACCTGTGGCTGCACTTCCAGAATTCCGCCCGAAACGAAGAACAGCTCTTCTTCATCACGATCCGGAATTTTTACGCGCACCGTACCCGGCTTCATCCGTGAAATCAGCGGCGCATGACGTGGATAAATACCGACCTCGCCACCTTCCGCCGGTGCGGCAACAAACTCCGCCACTCCGGAAAAAATGGACTGCTCGGCACTTACTACGTCTACATGAATCGTCATTGCCATGGAGGTCGTCCTTTACTGGATGGTTTTGGCTTTTTCCACGGCTTCTTCGATGCCGCCCACCATGTAGAAAGCTTGTTCCGGCAGGTGATCGTATTCGCCGTTGACGATGCCCTTGAAGCCTGCAAGCGTGTCCTTGAGCGAAACGAACTTACCTGGGCTGCCGGTAAATACTTCGGCCACAAAGAAGGGCTGCGACAGGAAACGCTGGATTTTACGCGCACGGGCCACAGCCAGCTTGTCTTCAGGAGAAAGCTCGTCCATACCCAGAATCGCGATAATGTCACGCAGTTCCTTGTAGCGCTGCAGCGTCGACTGCACGGCGCGAGCCACAGAGTAGTGCTCCTCGCCTACCACCAGCGGGTCAAGCTGACGCGATGTTGAGTCGAGCGGATCCACGGCGGGGTAAATACCCAGCTCGGCTACCTGGCGCGAAAGCACCACGGTTGCGTCCAGGTGAGCAAAGGTCGTTGCAGGCGACGGGTCGGTCAAGTCGTCCGCAGGCACATACACAGCCTGGATGGAGGTAATCGAACCTTTCTTGGTGGAGGTAATGCGCTCCTGCAGGCGGCCCATTTCTTCTGCCAGTGTCGGCTGGTAACCCACGGCGGAAGGCATACGACCCAGCAGTGCGGATACTTCGGTACCGGCCAGGGTGTAGCGGTAGATGTTGTCCACGAACAGCAGCACGTCGCGGCCTTCGTCGCGGAAGTATTCAGCCATGGTCAGGCCGGTCAACGCCACGCGCAGACGGTTGCCCGGCGGCTCGTTCATCTGGCCGTAAACCAGGGAAACTTTGTCCAGCACGCCGCCTTCTTTCATTTCATGGTAGAAGTCGTTACCTTCACGGGTACGCTCTCCCACACCGGCAAACACGGAGTAACCACTGTGTTCAACCGCGATGTTACGGATCAGCTCCATCATGTTCACGGTCTTGCCCACACCGGCGCCGCCGAACAGACCCACTTTACCGCCCTTGGCAAACGGGCAGATCAGATCGATCACCTTGATGCCGGTTTCCAGCAGTTCGTTGGAGGCTGCCAGTTCGTCAAACGCAGGAGCCGTGCGATGAATACCCCAGCTGGTCTCGTTGCCGATCGGGCCCATTTCGTCGATCGGATTGCCCAGCACGTCCATGATGCGGCCCAGGGTCTTGGTGCCGACCGGGACCGAAATCGCAGCGCCTGTGCCGGTAACGGGCATGCCACGACGCAGACCGTCGGTAGTTCCCATCGCAATTGAGCGTACCACGCCATCGCCCAGTTGTTGCTGAACTTCCAGAGTGAGGCCCACCTCTTCCATCTTCAGGGCGTCATACACTTTGGGAAGGGCGTCGCGGGGGAACTGCACGTCAACCACCGGCCCAATGATTTGTACCACTTTACCTTGGCTCATTTTCTATCCTCGATACTGTTGATTCTGTAATCCGCCTGAAAATTCAGGATCGTTTATACGGCAGCTGCGCCGGCAACGATTTCGGACAGCTCTTTGGTAATTGCCGCCTGACGGGTTTTGTTGTAGATCAGCTTGAGCTCGTCGATGACGTTGCCGGCATTGTCAGATGCCGCTTTCATCGCCACCATACGAGAGCTCTGTTCGGAAGCCATATTCTCGGCAACTGCCTGATAGACCAGCGCCTCAATGTAGCGGCTCATCAGCTCATCGATGACCGATTTTGCTTCCGGCTCGTAAATGTAGTCCCAGTGACCCTGTGCCGCACCGAGATCTTCCCCGGAAAGTGGCAGCAGTTTTTCCATCACCGGCTCCTGCTTCATGGTGTTGATGAAGCGGGTATAGCACAGATGCAGCTCGTCGATCTTGCCGTCCATGTAGGCATCCAGCATGACCTTGATCGGGCCGATCAACTTTTCCAGATGAGGTGTATCGCCCAGTCCGGTGATGTGGGAAAGCACGTTACCACCCATGCGCTGCAGAAAACCGAAACCCTTTCCACCCAGTGCACAGGCGTCAACCTGCTTGCCAGCCGCTTCCCAGGCTTTCATCTGGCTCAGTACCATGCGGATCACATTGGTATTGAGACCACCACACAAGCCCTTGTCGGAAGTCACCATGATCACGCCAATCCGCTTCACACCATTCCGTGTAATCAGGAAGGGATGTTTGTATTCGGCATGGGCGTGGCTAAGGTGAGCCGCCACGTTGCGAATCTTTTCGCCGTAGGGGCGGGCAGCACGCATCCTTTCCTGCGCCTTGCGCATTTTGGATGCAGCCACCATTTCCATGGCGCGAGTAATTTTCTGTGTATTCTGGACGCTTTTAATCTTGGTCCGAATCTCTTTTCCGCTCGCCATTATTCAGTCCTAAGTCTATATTCCACGACGCTTTAGTAAACCGAGCTGGCCTTGAACTCGTCAATGGCGCCCATCAGGGTTTTCTCACTGTCGGCACTCACATCACGCTCACTCTCGATGGTGTTCATCAAGGCGCCGTGCTTGCTCTTCATGAATGCCTGCAGGGCAGCTTCAAAGGCCAGAACCTTTTTCACTTCCACATCATCCATGTAGCCCTTGTTCACGGCATACAGCGTGACAGCCATTTCGGAAATCGACATCGGGGAATACTGGTTCTGCTTCATCAGCTCCGTGACCAGCTTGCCGCGTTCCAGCTGTTTGCGGGTGGCCTCATCGAGATCGGATGCGAACTGAGCAAATGCAGCCAGTTCACGATACTGCGCCAGAGCCAGACGAATACCACCACCCAGCTTTTTGATCGCCTTGGTCTGAGCTGCACCACCGACGCGAGACACGGACAGACCGGCGTTAATCGCAGGACGGATACCGGCGTTGAACAGATCGCTTTCCAGGAAGATCTGGCCGTCGGTAATCGAAATCACGTTGGTCGGAACGAATGCAGACACGTCACCCGCCTGCGTTTCGATCACTGGCAGCGCGGTGAGAGACCCGGTTTTGCCTTTCACGGCACCATTGGTGATTTTTTCAACATGGTCGGCATTCACGCGCGCAGCACGCTCGAGCAAGCGGGAGTGCAGATAGAACACGTCGCCAGGATAAGCTTCGCGGCCCGGGGGACGGCGCAACAGCAGGGAAATCTGACGATAGGCCCAGGCCTGCTTGGTCAGATCGTCATAAACGATCAGCGCATCTTCACCGCGGTCACGGAAATATTCGCCCATGGTGCAACCTGCGTACGGGGCAATGTACTGCATCGCGGCAGGGTCGGAAGCCATTGCCGCCACCACGATGGTGTGGCCCATGGCACCGTGCTCTTCCAGCTTGCGCACCACGTTGGCAACGGAGGAAGCCTTCTGGCCCACGGCGACGTAAATACAAATTACGCCAGTGCCTTTCTGGTTGATGATGGCATCCACAGCCACAGCCGTCTTGCCGGTCTGGCGATCGCCAATGATCAGTTCGCGCTGACCACGACCAATCGGCACCATGGCGTCAACCGACTTGAGGCCGGTTTGCAGCGGCTGAGAGACGGACTGGCGGGAAATAACGCCCGGAGCCACTTTCTCGATCGGGGATGTCTGGCTTGCAGCGATCGGGCCTTTGCCGTCGATCGGCTGGCCCAGCGAATTCACGACACGACCGATGAGCGCTTCACCAACCGGTACTTCCAGAATTTTGCCGGTACACTTGACGGTGTCGCCTTCACTGATGTGTTCATATTCGCCCAGAACCACGGCACCGACCGAATCGCGCTCAAGGTTGAGCGCCAGACCGAAGGTGTTGCCCGGGAATTCCAGCATTTCACCCTGCATCACGTCGGAAAGACCATGAATACGTACGATACCGTCTGTTACAGAAACGACCGTACCCTGATTGCGCGCTTCTGCGGCCGTAGCAAAACTCTCGATCTTGCTCTTGATCAGATCACTGATTTCTGATGGGTTTAACTGCATTCTTTATCTCCTAGCGCTTGAGCGCAAAGGTCATGTTATTGAGCTGGCCGCGCACGGATGCATCAATCACCACGTCACCGGCATTAATTTTTACACCGCCAATAAGTTCAGGATCCACGCTTACCTGAGCCGTCACTTTTCGTGCAAAGCGTTTTTCCAGCGAGCCAACCATCTCTGCAATCTGTTCGGCAGAGAGAGGGAACGCGCTGCTGATGGCGGCTTCAAGCATGCCGCTTTGTTCCGCCTTGAGCTTTTCGAACTGGGCGGCTATTTCTGGCAATATGGTCAAACGATCATTTTCAATGAGCAGACGAATCAGGTTTTGCCCTTCTTCATCGAAATCCTTGCCCACGACGTCCAGAAAAACCCGCTCCACATCGGCACGCGTGAATTTAGGGCTGGAAATGATATCTTTCATGGCTGAATCACTCGCCACTGCGGATGCCATTTCGAGCTTGCGCGACCACTCTGCCAGCGCACCCTTCTGGCTTGCCAGACGGTATAGCGCTTCAGCATAAGGCCTTGCTATCGTAACGATTTCCATAGAGTCGCCGCCTAGATTTCGTTCTTGAGTGCGGTCAGCAGTTCGGCGTGAGCCTTGGCATCCACTTCACGCCGCAGGATCTTCTCTGCGCCCGCGACAGCTAGATCTGCCACCTGCTGGCGCAATGTTTCGCGCGCACGGTTCACTTCCTGATCGATTTCAGCCTTGGCTCCGGCAACCAGACGGTCACCCTCTTCCTTGGCAGCATTCTTCGCTTCATCGATGATCTGGGAAGCGCGTTTTTCTGCTTGAATTATGACTTCCGCGGCTTTCTGCTTGGCGTCATGCATGGACTCGGTTGCACGGCGAGAAGCCAGCTCCAGTTCATGCTTGCCGCGTTCACCCGCGGCCAGCCCGTCGGCGATCAACTTCTTGCGCTCGGTCAGGGCCTGCATGATAGGCGGCCACACAAACGTCATGCAAAACCAGACGAACATGATGAACATGATCGTTTGCGCGAGAAGGGTTGCATTGATATTCATGCACAAACCTTTCTTGAGTTATTGATCACTGGCAGATTAGCCGGCAACAGCAAAGAGGACGTACATGGCGATACCAACTGCAATCATCGGCACCGCGTCGACCAGACCCATCACCACGAAGAACTGGGTGCGCAGCATCGGGATCAGCTCAGGTTGACGTGCGGCGCCTTCAAGGAAGCGGCCGCCCAGAATGCCGATGCCAACGGCTGCACCCAGTGCGCCCAGACCCATCATGATCGCGCCGGCGATAAAAAGCAGTGCGTGTTCCATTTACTTCTCCTAAGTTAATTTAAAAGTTAAGTTGCTAATTGAAAAAATCTTTAATGATGTTCCTGATGCGCCATATCCATGTAAACGATAGTAAGTGTCATGAAGATGAAGGCCTGCAGCGTGACAATCAGAATATGAAATATTGCCCAGCCAAGAGAGAGAACGACCTGGGAACCGAACAGTAGCGTGCTGCCGAAGGTTGCGCCCGCCCAGGAAGCACCCATCAGCGCGATCAGGATGAAAATCATTTCACCTGCGTACATGTTGCCAAACAAACGCAGGGCCAGAGAAATCGGCTTGGCAATGAGGTTCACGCCTTCCAGGAATATGTTCGCAGGCAGGCCGAATTTGCCGAATGGCTGCAGCGTGAGTTCGCCGACGAAGCCGCCCAGACCTTTCATCTTGATGCTGTAGTAAATCACCAGCACGAAAACGGCGATTGACATACCAAAGGTGGCATTAGGGTCGGTGGTCGGAACTACTTTAAGGAACGGCAGGCCGGCAGCATGGGCGATCAACGGCAGATAATCAATGGGCATCAGATCCATCAGGTTCATCAGCAGGACCCAGGCAAAAATCGTCAGCGCAAGCGGCGCAACCATATCGTTTTTAGCTGTAAATGAGCCGCGCACGCTATTGTCAATGAAATCAACGACCCACTCAACGAAATTCTGCAAGCCGGTCGGTACGCCAGCGGATGCTTTTTGTGCTGCCCTAGCAAAGAAGAACAGGAATATCGATCCCAGCACGAAAGCAATAATCGTCGTATCCAGATTAATCGCCCAGAACCCCATTTCCTTGGCTTGCTCTGCACTGTGGGCAATCCCCCAGTTTCCATCGGTGTGCTGACCATAAGTCAGGTTTTGCAGGTGATGCTTGATATATTCTGCAGAAGTTTGCGTTTCGCCAGACATTTATTGTTTCTCTATTCCACTGATTATTGTTGAAACCATCAGGGTCAATTGCCCCAAGGCGAAGCCGGCCAGCAAAGGCAGCGGCATCAGTTTCATCCATCCCAGCCCCGCCGCTATCAACAACGAGACCATAAAAAAACGCTCCATACTGGAACGAACAAGCCGGGCCAACTCCCGGCGCGGCTCCTGCCCCGGCTCATGACTACTATTACGCATGCGCCAAGCCAGCAACATCGTATTCGCCAGCGCCACAGCGCCACCAAACCACGCTGCCATCGCCGCAGCCTCTCCCTTGTAGAGGTAAGCCAGGATTGCGCTAAATGCAGCCGCCGCAGCCTGATACATCATGATACGGTTTGCGTACACAACAGCTTTCGGGACTGCGAAAAATCAGCAAATGATAATATACCCTTGGCGACTCGTCAAACCTTTCTTTATGGTCTAATAAGTTAAGGTTATGCGTCAACAATATTGACGAGCCGCATTAAAACTTGGCAATGATGCCGTCAAGCTGTTCCAGACTGTCGTAATTGATGACCAGACGACCCTTGCCGCCCTTGCGTGGAGCAAGAGTTACGCGCGCCCCAAGCTTTTCCGCCAATTCTTCCTGCAGGCGCATTACGTCACGATCCGGCGCCTTTTTGCGTTCGTCCGCCGGCTTGAGCATTCGCTGTGCCAGTTTTTCAGCTTCTCGCACCGACAGGCCCTTGTTAATGATTTCGTGTGCAGCGTCGATTTGCTTGACCTGCGTCAGTCCGAGCAAGGCGCGTGCGTGGCCCATATCGAGCTGACGCTGCATCAGCATTTCCTGTACGCGCGGGGCCAGGTTGAGCAGGCGCAGCAAATTTGTCACCGCACTGCGTGAACGGCAAACCGCCTCTGCTGCTGCCTGATGTGTCAGATTGAATTCATTGACCAGACGCTGGATACCCAGCGCCTCTTCCAGCGGATTGAGGTTTTCCCGCTGGATATTCTCGATCAGCGCCATGGCCAGCGCAGCTTCGTCCGGGATTTCCCGGATCAGCGCCGGAACCTCCGTCAGGCCCGCCATCTGGGAAGCGCGCCAGCGCCGTTCGCCCGCGATGATTTCATAGCGCCCCCCCGCGAGTGGCCGCACCAGTACCGGCTGCATCACACCCTGCGCCCGGATCGAATCCGCGAGTTGCTGCAATGACTCGGGGTCCATGTGTGTGCGGGGCTGGTATTTGCCCGGCTGCAGCACGCTGATAGCAAGCTGCTGCAACATTTCCACCGTTTCGCTGTCATCGCCTGCCAGCAAGGCGTCCAAGCCGCGCCCCAATCCCTTGTGTTTTACCATGCTTATCTATGTCCTTTTATCACGCGTCAACAGTTTCAACGCCGCTATGTTTGCCCAGCATTTCTCCAGCCAGCGCCAGGTAGGCCTGGGCGCCCTTTGATCCCTTGTCGTGATACAGCACCGGCACACCGAAGCTGGGCGCTTCCGCCAGGCGTATATTGCGTGGAATCACGGTACGATAGACCTTGTCCCCAAAGTGTTGCTGCAACTGGGCAGAAACCTGTTGCGCCAGCGCGTTGCGCGGATCGAACATGGTACGCAGCAAGCCCTCGATTTCCAGTTGTGGATTAAGGTGCGTGCGCACCCGCTTGATGGTCTTGACCAGATCGCTGAGTCCTTCCAGAGCGTAGTACTCGCATTGCATCGGGATCATCACTGCACTTGCGGCACACAAGCCATTCACGGTCAGCAGATTGAGTGCTGGCGGGCAGTCGAGCAGAATGAAGTCATATTCAGACGCCACGCTTTCCAGTGCTTTTTTAAGCCGCCACTCGCGCGCCAGTTCCTGCACCAGTTCGACCTCGGCACCCGCCAGGTTGCGATTGGCCGGGATCACGTCATATCCGCCACGGACCGATGGCACACGAACCTCAGCCGTACTGTTTTGTTCCAACAGCACGTGATAGACCGTACGCTCCAGACTATCCTTCTCTACACCGCTGCCCATGGTCGCGTTACCCTGCGGGTCGAGATCGACCAGCAGCACCCTGCGCCGGGTTGCAGCAAGACTGGCTGCAAGGTTGACGGTGGTGGTGGTCTTGCCCACGCCACCTTTTTGATTGGTTACCGCAATGATTCTGGCCATATTCAAACCCTGAGAATTACCAAATGCCGTTGCGCTTCGAGTCCCGGGACATTAAGCGCGACAACTTCATGTTGCCTGAACTGCGCCGGCAATTGCGCCAGCTCATCGTGAGGGTAAACGCCCTTCATCGCCAGCAGCGCCCCGCCGGAGCGGCACAGGCGGGCAGAGAGGCGGACAAACTCGGTAAGCTCGGAGAAGGCGCGCGAAATAACCATGTCGAAGAGTGGTGAGGGTTGATAGTCATCCACCCGCATGCACTCCACCTTTACATTTTTCAGGCCCAGCTCAATACAGGTCTGGCGCAAAAAAGTGGTTTTTTTCTGATTGCTGTCGAGCAGGACAATATCCAGCTCTGGCTTGGCGATGGCCAGGACAATGCCGGGCAATCCACCTCCGGTGCCCACATCCAGCAGCCGACCCGACCCGATATAAGGCAATACAGCAAGACTGTCGAGCAGATGCTGGTAAAGCATGTTTTCAGGTTCGCGCACGGCAGTCAGGTTGTAAACCTTATTCCACTTCTGCATCAAGGCAATGTAATCCAGCAGCGACTGTCGCTGCGCTTCCGTCAAAGACAGTCCAAGTTGCGTCAGTCCGGCATAAAGTTTATCGGCCAGACTCATGCACTCTTCCTCTCTGCCCGGCCCTGCATGCGCTTGAGGTAGACCAGCAACAGTGAGATGGCCGCCGGAGTGATGCCCGAAATTCGCGCCGCCTGACCCAGGGTTTCCGGCTTGTGTTGGGCCAGCTTCTGCTTCACTTCGATGGAAAGGCCATGCACCTTGCTGTAGTCCATGTCGGGCAACAGTCGCAGCGCCTCGTAGTGATGGTGGCGCTCGATTTCTTCCTGCTGGCGTTCGATGTAGCCCTGATATTTAGCCTGAATTTCAACCTGCTCAGCGACCTGTGGATCGCTCACTCCCTCACCCGCCCCAGGCAGGGTCAACAGGGCCTGGTAGCCGACCTGCGGGCGACGCAGCAGATCCAGCAAGGTATATTCACGCTCCATGGCCTGACCGAGCACGCGCTCTGCGCTGGCAGCATCAACCATGCGCGGGTTGACCCAGGTGCTCTTGAGCCTTTCCTTTTCCTGCGCCACCGCATCACGCTTGACCGAGAACTGCGCCCAGCGCTCATCGTCCACCACGCCCAGTTCGCGCCCGATCTCGGTCAGCCGCAAATCGGCGTTATCTTCTCTTAAGCAGGAGCCGGTATTCAGCGCGACTGGTAAACATGCGGTAGGGCTCGGATACCCCGCGTGTAATCAGGTCATCCACCATCACGCCTAGATAGGCCTGATCGCGGCCTGGGCTCCACGCTTCTTTTTCCGCCGTGAGCAATCCTGCATTGATACCTGCCAGCAGACCTTGTGCGGCAGCTTCTTCGTAGCCGGTCGTTCCATTGATCTGTCCGGCAAAGAACAAGCCTCTGATCGCCTTGGTTTCAAGAGAACTTTTGAGGCCGCGTGGATCGAAATAATCATATTCAATCGCGTAGCCGGGCCGGGTGATATGGGCATTCTCGAAACCCCGCATCGAACGCACCAAGGCATACTGCACATCGAAGGGCAGACTGGTGGAAATCCCGTTGGGGTAAATTTCATGCGTTGACAAGCCTTCCGGCTCGACAAAAATCTGGTGCGCATCCTTGTCGGCAAAACGCGTGATCTTGTCCTCGATAGAAGGACAATAACGCGGCCCCACACCCTCGATTACGCCCGTATAAAGCGGTGAACGATCAAGGCCATTGCGGATGATGTCGTGCGTTCGTTCATTGGTGTAGCTGATCCAGCACGAGACCTGTTGCGGATGCTGACTCGCCGAGCCGAGATAGGAAAACACCGGCGCGGGATTGTCGCCCGGTTGCTCCACCATCAACGAATAATCCAGAGAGCGTCCATCAATGCGCGGCGGCGTTCCCGTCTTGAGCCGCCCCACCGGCAGATTCAGTTCGCGCAAGCGATGTGCGAGGCTGATCGCGGGGGGGTCCCCGGCTCGACCCGCCTGGTAATTAGACTGCCCGACATGCACCAGGCCGGCGAGAAATGTACCCGCCGTCAGCACCACCGCACGCGCCTCGAAACGCAAGCCGAGCTGTGTAACCACGCCCGTAATTTGATCTCCGGCAAGCGTAAAATCATCCACCGCCTGCTGGAACAACCACAGATTGGGCTGGTTTTCCAGGCGCCGCCGGATAGCCTGCTTGTATAACAGACGGTCAGCCTGGGCACGGGTTGCCCGTACAGCCGGACCTTTGCTGGAATTCAGAATTCTGAACTGGATCCCGCCTTCATCCGTGGCCGCCGCCATAGCGCCCCCCAGGGCATCAACCTCTCTCACCAGATGACCCTTGCCAATCCCGCCGATAGCGGGATTACATGACATTTGCCCGAGCGTTTCGATATTGTGGGTCAGCAGCAGGGTTTTTCTGCCCATACGCGCTGCGGCGAGCGCCGCCTCAGTGCCAGCATGGCCGCCGCCAACAACGATCACATCAAATTTGGAAGGGAAAATCATGGAAATCCGGACTTCGGCTTCAGGAGCGGGAATGATACGACAAAACCAGCTTGCGCGTCAGCCCGTCCTGGACGGTTTCACGTGAAACAAGAACAAGCCCGTTTAATAACAGTTACTTGCCAATACAGAAGCGGCTGAAAATCTCGCCCAGCAAATCGTCTGCACCAAACTCTCCGGTAATACTACTCAGCGCATTTTGCGCCAGCTTCAATTCTTCAGCAAAAAACTCGAGCTGCCGCCAGCTTTCCGCCGCACGCTCCAAACAGGCGCGCGCCTCAACCAGCGCGCGCAAATGGCGCTCACGCGCCATGAACGCGCCCTCGCCGGTTTGCTCCCAGCCCGCGATTTCCAGCAAACTTTGGCGCAGAAACTCCAGTCCCGTTCCGTTTTTGGCTGAAACATAAATGCGGGTAATTCCAGCGCCGCTCTCTATTCCAGCTTCTCGCGGCAGCAAGTCAATCTTGTTGAAAATTTGCACCACCGGCAAGCCCGGCGGCAAACGCGCAAGAATCGCCTCATCCGATGGCGTAACACCCTCCCGGCTGTCCAGCAGAAGCAATATCAGGGTAGCTTTATCCACGGCAGCCCAAGTACGGGCGATGCCAATCTGCTCCACTTCGCAGGAAGTATCTCGCAGGCCCGCTGTGTCGAGAATGTGGAAGGGCACGCCCTTAATCTCGATTTCCTCGCGCACCGTGTCGCGCGTGGTTCCCGCTATGGCGGTGACAATGGCAACCTCATCGCCGGCCAGCTGGTTTAGCAGGCTGGATTTACCAACATTGGGTTGGCCCACCAGCACGACATGCACACCCTCGCGCAGCAAGCTGCCTTGTTTGGCGAGCTCCAGCAATTGCTGGAGCTGCTCCTGAACTCGCGACAACTTTCCTGAGGCATCTGCAGCTTCCAGAAAATCAATATCCTCCTCTGGAAAATCGATACAGGCTTCCACCAGCATACGCAAGTCAATCAGGCGGGCAACAACATCATGCACCGCATGAGAAAACTCTCCCTGCAACGAACGCACAGCACTTTTGGCCGCTTCTTCACTGGCAGCATCAATCAGGTCGGCAACGCTTTCAGCCTGGGCAAGGTCTATCTTGTCGTTGAGAAAGGCCCGCTTGGTAAATTCGCCTGGCTCTGCCAGACGGGCTCCCAGTGCAAGGCAGCGCTTCAATAAGCGCTGCATCACGGCATTTCCGCCGTGACCTTGCAACTCTAGAACGTTTTCGCCGGTAAATGAGTGTGGCGCGGGAAAATACAGGGCAAGGCCCTCATCAATGACTGAGCCGTCATGATCGAGAAAAGCGCTTAGAGTAGCGAAACGGGGACGGGGCTTTTTCCCCAGCAATTGCTGGAAAAATGTTTCGAGGTTCCGGCCGGAAATACGAACTACGCCAATGCCGCCACGCCCGGGGGCCGTGGCGACTGCAGCAATCGTATCAGTGCTTGCCATGCCCTTTTGCGGCGTGCATCTGCTCCATGCTGCGGGTGATCTGCCATTGCTGAGCAATCGACAACACATTGTTCACCACCCAGTAAAGCACCAGACCGGCCGGGAAGAAGAAGAAGAAAATACTGAAAGCAAACGGCATCACCATCATCACCTTGGCCTGTATCGGGTCCGGTGGTGTTGGATTAAGCTTGGTCTGTATGATCATGGTAATCCCCATGATGATAGGCAGCACAAAATAAGGATCTGTCGCAGACAGGTCCTGAATCCATAGGCCGAATGGTGCATGACGGATTTCCACACTGGCCAGTAACACCCAGTACAGCGCGATAAATACCGGGATTTGCACTACCACTGGCAGACAACCGCCCAGAGGATTCACTTTCTCGGTCTTATAAAGCTCCATCATGGCCTGGTGCAAGCGTTGCCGGTCGTCACCATAGTGCTCCTTGAGCTTTTGCAGCTTCGGCCCCAACACCCGCATGTGGGCCATGGAGCGGTAGCTCTTTGCCGCCAGGGGATAAAATGCCAGCTTTATCAGAATGGTCAGCAGAATGATGGCGACGCCCCAGTTGTTCACCATGCTGTGAATTTTGGATAACACCCAGAATAAGGGTGCCGCGATAATCGTCAGCCAGCCATAATCAACGGTCAAGTCCAGACCAGGAGCCAGCTCACTCAAGTTTTTCTGTTCCTGCGGGCCGGCGTAGAGCGGCACTGTTATTATGCCACTTGCGTCTGGAGCAATTGAGCCGACAGGCAGAATAACACCTGCCGCATAAAGCCTGTCGCCCATGGCTTTTGTGTAAAACTCGCGTGAGATTCCATTTTTAGGCAACCAGGCAGAAAGAAAATAATGCTGAAGCATGGCTACCCAGCCATCATTGCTTTGTTTTTGAAATGTGGCCTTGCCTTTTTCAATGTCAGAAAAAGCTACCTTCTGGAATTTTTCCTTGTCTGTATAAATGGCCGGGCCGGCGTACGTGCTGATGAACATCGAGTCGCCTTTGGAAGCCGAGTCATCACGTACTAGCTGGTAATAAGCATGCGGACTGATTGGGCTGCCACTACCATTCCTGATCTGGTATTCCACATCCACAACATAACTACCGCGATGGAAGGTAAAGATTTTATCCACCTGGACACTGGCTGCGGCTGGTGCGCTGAGCTTTACTTTCAGGTCTTTTGCACTGGCTTCCATGGAAAACTCGGTTCCCTGGGAAGAAAACAAGGTTTTATGATTAGGCAAAACATCCCCAATCAAGCCGGATTGGGCAATATAGGTATTCGGCTTCTGGTCACTAAGAAGAACAAAATTTTTGCCTTTATCTTCGTCGCTACGATGCTTGCGCAGTTCAAGAAGGCGAATATCACCGCCCATCGTATCAATTTCAACATTCAGCGTATCTGTATGGACTTTGATGCGCTGCCCCCTCGGCAATTGTTGCGTCGAATCAGGGGCTACGACATTAAGAGGGGCCTGGACACTTGCATTTGGTACCGGCACGCCATGCTGCGAAGTCGCAACTGTCGCAGATGGTGTTTGAGCAGACAGGGGATGTTGTTCTTTCTGCCAGGCATCCCATAGCATCAGGATCGAGAAGGAAAACACGACAAACAATATGAGTCTTTGAGTATCCATGGACTACCTAAGGTAAAGGATCATAGCCACCATCATGCCAGGGGTGGCAGCGGCCAACGCGCTTCACACTTAACCAGCCCCCTTTTACTGCACCATATTTTTTGAGCGCCTGTACTGCATATTCAGAGCAGGTAGGCGTATATCGACATGACGGTCCAAGCATTGGGCTGATCAAGTATTGATAAGCTTTTATGAAGAAAAGCAGAATGCGGGTCATGATGTCGCTTGCTCTTCTTCCTGTATAAATTTCAGACGGGTCCGGCCCAGTTGCTCTCGCAATTCATTCGCAATTTCCGCATATTCCGTGGAAGAAAAACGCCTGCGTATGCGAATAATAATATCCAGACCGGCAAGCTTTTGTTGTTCCAGGCGAAAAATTTCGCGTGATACCCGCTTAATATAATTACGATCCGTTGCCAGACGCGCTGTTTTTTTGCTCACAATAACGGCTATGCGAGCAAACTTATATACCCCTGGTTTTGCTAGAACTTGGAAATGCTCACTGGTAACCCGGCTGTTGAAACTAAAAACGGATGATATTTCATCCGTTTTTACTAATTTCCTGGCTTTAGGTAAACCAAAGCCGTTCACTGCATTGTCCTGAATCAAACAGCCAAACGTACCCTGCCACTGGCGCGACGGGCATTAATAATAGCGCGGCCTGCTGCTGTTTTCATCCGGGCGCGGAATCCGTGCGTGCGCTTACGCTTTACCACGGAAGGTTGAAAAGTGCGTTTCATGATTATCCCTCTTACTTTTACACAGACTGTGAACCCGTGATTAGACTACTTTTAATAACAATCTGTCAATCTAAATTAAAACTTCAGCCTGTGGATAAGTCTCCTTAATCCGACTACAATGAACAGCTCAATACGCTTGATTTATTCTGCAGCGAATCTTGGGCAATCAATGGAAACTTTCTGGCAAGCTTGTTTGAATCGCTTCGAACAAGAACTTACCCCGCAACAATTCAATAACTGGATCAAGCCCCTTCGTTTCGAAGGTGGTGTGGATGCGCTGCGCATAGTGGCCCCAAACCGGTTTATTATGCAGTGGGTCCGTGATAAATTTCTCAGTCGCTTCGAACAGATAGGGCATGATCATTTTTCTCGCCCTGTACAATTAACGTTATCTGTTGCTGAAAATCTGGATAGCCAGAAAAAAACGCCATCACCTGCGCCCACTATTATCCGTCCCGTTCCCGTTGTCCGGCAAGGGCGCAATGAAAAAACAGGGCTTAATTCATCCTTTACGTTCGCTAATTTTGTTACCGGCAAGGCGAACCAGTTAGCGCGCGCAGCAGCGCTGCAGGTAGCCGATAATCCAGGCACTGCATATAATCCCTTGTTTGTTTACGGAGGTGTGGGCCTCGGAAAAACCCACCTAATTCAGGCTATTGGTAATCATATTCAGGAACAAAACAGCAACGCTAAAATAAGTTATCTTCATGCAGAACGTTATGTTTCCGACGTAGTAAGAGCTTACCAACACAAAGCATTTGATGATTTCAAACGCTACTATCATTCACTTGATCTCCTTTTGATCGATGATATTCAGTTCTTTAGTGGAAAGGTGCGAACACAGGAAGAGTTTTTCTATGCGTTTAATGCACTAATCGAGAGCAAAAAGCAGGTCATTATTACTTGTGACACCTATCCGAAACAGATATCAGGAATGGAAGATCGTTTAATTTCTCGCTTTGGCTGGGGATTGACTGTCGCGGTAGAGCCTCCCGAACTTGAAATGCGTGTTGCCATCCTGATCAAAAAAGCTGAGGCAGAAAATCTTGAGTTGGAAAGCGACGTTGCTTTTTTCATTGCTAAGCAAATTCGTTCAAACGTACGTGAACTCGAAGGCGCATTGAAAAAAGTTATTGCTTACTCACGTTTTACCGGGCATAGCATCAGTTTAGATTTAGCAAAGGAAGCTTTAAAGGATTTACTGGCGGTCCAGAATAGACAGATATCAATTGAAAATATTCAAAAAACCGTCGCTGATTACTACAAAATCAAGGTTGCTGAAATGTATTCCAAAAAGCGAACCCGCAATGTTGCAAGACCGCGTCAGGTCGCCATGTCGCTAGCCAAGGAATTGACTCATTTGAGCTTTCCTGAAATTGGAGATGCCTTTGGTGGACGAGATCACACCACGGTAATGCATGCGTGCCGGAAAATAGAAGAGTTGAAAATTAGTGATCCTACGATGACGCGTGATATCAGTGTGTTATTACAGGTATTGAGAAGTTGAATAGAATATGTATGAATTGGGGATAAGGTGACGATTTCCCGTTCTAAAAAAACTATCCACAAACCACCCACAAATGATTCCATGGTTTATACAGAAGTAGTTCTGTAAATTATCTTGTTGTATATAAGGGTAATTTTAGAGTTATACAAAAAAACACCAGCACTTATCTATTAGTATCAAGGTATATATATGTTATTAATGAAAATAAATAAGGAAGAATTTCTTAAGCCGCTGCAGTCGGTTGGAGGTATTGTCGAAAGACGCCATACACTTCCAATCCTATCAAACGTTTTGATTCAGATCAGCGATGAAAATATTGCTTTTGTTGCTACCGATCTTGAAATTCAAATCACTGCAACACTTTCAAATAACAACAAAAACGGAAATGCTACGATTACCGTTTCCGCAAAAAAACTTCAGGATATCGTCCGCGCTCTTCCCGAGAATGCCGATATTTCATTTGACAGTAAAGACAGCCGCTTGCAATTAAGGGCAGGGAAAAGCCAGTTCAATCTGCAAACCTTGCCTGCTGAAGATTTCCCTAAACTGGCGCTGACAGATGAGTTGGTTTCAGAAATTTCCTTACCCCAATCCATGCTTAAACAGCTTTTCAATCAAGTGCAATATGCCATGGCACAACAGGATATTCGGTATTATCTGAATGGATTGCTGATGGTATTGGAGCCAGGTGAAGTAAAAGTTATCGCAACAGACGGGCACCGCCTGAGCTTTGCAAGCATGAGCGCAGAAACAGTCAATCAGACTACAGAAGCCATTCTTCCGCGTAAAACGGTAACAGAGTTGATAAAACTTTTAGGCGATACAGAAGAGGAAGTAAAAATCAGCCTGGGTAAAAATCTAGTTACTTTTTCTTTCGGGAATATCAATTTGGTATCTAAAGTAATTGAAGGAAAGTTTCCAGATTACAACAAGGTTATCCCATCGCATTATGACAACCATATTTTAATAGACCGCTTGACACTGCTCCATGCGATGCAACGCGCATCCATTCTATCGAATGAAAAATTCCGAGGCGTACGCATGGTGCTTATGCAAAACAGCATGCGGGTGATTTGCAACAATACAGAACAGGAAGAAGCAGAAGAGGAACTGGAAATTAGTTATACGAAAGATCCCCTGGATATTGGATTCAATGTGACTTATCTGTTGGATGTTCTGAACAACATCAATACAAAAGATGTTGACTGTTCTTTTGGCGATGCAAACAGCAGTTGCCTGATTACCGTACCCGGAGACGACCGGTTTAAATATGTTGTCATGCCGATGCGCATTTGATATTTAACCGTGAAAAATGAATTCCTGTTCCACGTGAAACCATAGGGAAAAGAATGAGCGAATATAATTCCGACAGTATCAAAATTCTGAAAGGCCTGGATGCTGTTCGTAAACGCCCGGGCATGTACATCGGTGACACCAGCGATGGCACTGGCTTACACCACATGGTTTTTGAAGTTGTGGATAATGCGATTGACGAGGCCTTGGCGAAGTATTGCGATGATATTCAAATCATCATTCACGCAGACAGTTCAATCAGTGTTGTCGATAACGGCCGCGGTATTCCCACAAGCGTTAAGGAGGATGACGAATTTAAGCGCTCTGCTGCTGAAATTGTGATGACAGAATTGCATGCGGGCGGAAAATTTGATGCTAATTCCTACAAGGTATCGGGTGGTTTGCATGGTGTAGGTGTCTCTGTAGTGAATGCTCTATCGGAATGGCTGAAACTCAGAATATGGCGCGATGGAAAAACGCATCAAATGGAATTTCGCCATGGCGATGCTGTTGCTCCTTTGAAAATAACCGGTGATTCCGAGCGGAGAGGAACAGAAGTTCATTTCATGCCCAGCCTGGGAACTTTCGGAAAGATTGAATTCCACTATGAAATTCTTGCCAAGCGCTTGCGTGAACTGTCTTTTCTTAACAACGGTGTCAAAATTGAATTGTTTGATCAGCGCGATGGAAGGAGTGAAAATTTTGCATTTAGCGGTGGGGCAAAAGGATTCGTTGAATATATCAACCGTACCAAGACTGTTTTGCATCCCAAGGTTTTCCATGCCATCGGTGAAAAAGATGGTGTAACCGTAGAAGTTGCCATGCAATGGAATGATTCCTATGCAGAAACAGTTCAATGTTTTACCAATAATATTCCACAGCGCGATGGCGGTACGCATTTGACGGGTTTGCGCACAGCTTTGACGCGAACGCTGAACAATTACATCGAGCAGAATGAAATTGCAAAAAAAGCAAAGATTGAAACAGCGGGAGACGATATGCGGGAAGGACTTACCTGCATACTTTCCGTGAAGATTTTTGAGCCAAAATTTTCTTCCCAGACAAAAGACAAGCTGGTTTCCAGCGAAGTTCAGCCGGTAGTGCAGGAAATCGTATCTGCAAAATTGTCCGAATTCCTGATGGAAAACCCAAGTGAAGCAAAAATAATTACCGGCAAGATCGTTGAAGCTGCCCGTGCGCGAGAAGCTGCCCGCAAAGCACGCGACATGACACGCAGAAAGGGCGTTCTTGATAGCATGGGCCTGCCAGGAAAACTGGCGGATTGTCAGGAAAAAGATCCTTCCCAGTCAGAACTCTACCTGGTGGAGGGTGATTCAGCTGGCGGATCAGCAAAGCAGGGACGTGACCGTAAATTCCAGGCCATTCTTCCACTCAAGGGAAAAATATTGAATGTGGAAAGAGCCCGTTTTGATCGAGTGATTTCTTCCCAGGAAATTGCAACGCTGATCACAGCGCTTGGAACCAGCATCGGAAAAGATGAATATAATCCGGACAAGCTACGTTATCACCGCATCATTATCATGACGGACGCCGATGTGGATGGTTCGCATATTCGAACTCTTCTTCTGACCTTCTTTTATCGGCAGATGCCAGAACTGGTAGAGCGTGGACACATTTATATTGCTCAACCGCCTCTTTACAAAGTTAAACATGGCAAGCAGGAGCGCTACCTCAAGGATGAACATGAGTTAAAGCAGTACCTGCTGCAAAAAGCAATGGAAGACGCGCAGCTTGTCACAGCAGCGGGAAAGGATCCGCTGAGCAAAGAAGCTTTTGAAGAAATTGCCAAGGAGTTTTTGCTCGCCGAGGCTGTAATTGAACGCCTGGCACGAGTCATTGATCGTGAAGTCCTGCAGGTGTTGCTTGGAAATATTGTTATTGACCTTTCTAGCGCAGAGAATGCAAGTGCAAGTGCTCGCGCGTTAGCAGTTCTTCTTTCCAGCGTAGACTTCCATATATCCAGTCAGTTTGACGAACGCACGGAAAGTTACAGGATCGTCGTGCAAAAACAGGTTCATGGCAACATGTTGCTTAGCCAGATAGACCAGAATTTTGTAGAGAGCGGGGACTATGCGCAACTGCAAAAAACAGGGCTGGTTCTGCATGGGCTGTTTGCAAAAGGAGCTTTTGTGCGGCGGGGTGAGCAAAAGGAGGCAGTATCGGAGTTCAAACAAGCCCTCGACTGGTTGCTGAATCAGGTCAAACAGGGTTTGTCGATCCAGCGTTATAAAGGCCTAGGAGAGATGAATCCTGAACAGTTGTGGGAAACAACCATGGACCCGAATGTGCGGCGCCTGTTGAAAGTACAGATCGAGGATGCCATCGGTGCTGACGAAATATTCACAACTTTGATGGGTGACCAGGTCGAGCCGCGTCGCGCTTTTATTGAATCAAACGCGTTAATAGCAAAAAATATTGATATTTAGAATATCGCGTTAAAACAGAAAAGGCTCCTACAAAGGAGCCTTTTCTGTTTGCAGAGAAAGATTATTCCGGCGGAGCAATTTGTTCGACAAAACCACATTCTTTCTGAGGGCATACTTTTTCGGTCCCTCGGCGTTTGGTGATTTTTACCGTCAGGATAGGCCAGCCGCATTTTGGACAAGGCTCATTGATGGGCGGGTTCCAGGTGGCGTATTTGCATTTCGGGTAGCTGTTGCAAGAATAAAATAGCTTGCCATAGCGGCTCTTGCGTTCAATCAGCGTGCCCTCCTTGCATTCTGGGCAGGAGACGCCCGTATCCTTGGGTTTTTCCAGGGGTTCGATGAATTTACATTTGGGATAACTGGTGCAGCCAATGAATTTCCCATAGGGTCCGGCCTTGATTACCAGTTCACTGCTGCATTGCGGGCAGACACGTCCTTCCACAATGACGGGCTGGGTGGATTCCCCGGGATCGCCATCCATGTTACGGGTGTAGTCACATTCGGGATAGGCGGAGCAGCCGATAAATTTTCCACGCTTCCCTAGTCTGGCAGTAAGTGGTTTGCCACATTTTGGGCATGCCTCGTCCAGTATTTCAACGCCAGGGCGATCAACGTCCTTCTTCTGTTCGAGTTGCTGGCTGAAATCTTTCCAGAAAGAAGCCAGAACAGGTATCCATTCCCGTTTTCCGGTGGAAATCAGGTCAAGCTCATCTTCCAGCTGGGCAGTGAAATCGTAATTTACATAGCGCGAAAAATGCTCGGTGAGAAACTTGTTCACCACTCTGCCAACGTCTGTTGGATAAAACCGTTTTTTGTCCAGCAGGGCGTATTCTCTCGCCTGCAAGGTGCTGATAATGCTTGCATAGGTTGATGGACGACCAATGCCATACTCTTCCAGGGCTTTAACCAGGCTGGCTTCAGAATAGCGCGGTGGTGGCTGTGTAAAATGCTGTTCACCGGAAATCTGGTCTATTGCAACTTCTTCCCCTTTTTCAAGCGGGGGCAATTTGCTCTCACCTTCTTCCTCAGTGTCGTCCTGATCTTCCTGATAGACAGCGATGTAGCCGGGGAAAACCATGGTCTGGCCGGTAGCCCGGAACAGATTTTTATCATTGCCCACCGCCAGATCCAGGCTGACGGTATCGAATCTTGCGGCGCTCATCTGACAGGCCAGCGTACGTTTCCAGATCATTTCATAAAGCTTTGCCTGATCTGCGCTGAGATACTGTCGGACTTCCTGCGGCGAACGCAGAATAGAGGTGGGGCGGATTGCTTCGTGTGCTTCCTGGGCATTCTTGGATTTGCTTTTGTAGCTTAGCGCGGCTTTGGGCAGATAGTCGGCTTCAAAATTACTGGCTATGTAGGTGCGAATTTCTTCGATGGCTTCCTGCGCCAGATTGACCGAATCAGTACGCATGTAGGTAATGAGACCGGTGGCGGCTCCGCCGATATCGAAACCTTCGTACAGTTGTTGGGCCACTTTCATGGCACGGTCAGTGGTGAAGCCCAGTTTGCGCACCGCTTCCTGCTGCAGGGTGGAGGTGGTAAATGGCGCTGCCGCAACACGCTGTTTGCGTTTTTTCTCGACCTGTGTGACGGTGGCTTTGCCTCCGCCGGTTTGCAGCAATTCGGCAACTATCGCGGCTTGCTGTGCATCATTTGTGACGCTGAATTGAGTCAGTTTTTCGCCCTGGTACTGGAAAAGCTTGGCATTGAATTTCTGCCGCCCCTTGTGGCTGTCAAGGTGAACACTCCAATATTCCTGCGTCTGAAATTTCTCGATTTCAAGTTCGCGTTCCACGATCAGACGCAATGCCGGGCTTTGGACGCGGCCCGCTGACAATCCGCGGCGAATCTTGCGCCACAGCAGAGGGGAAAGATTAAAGCCCACCAGATAATCGAGCGCACGCCGGGCTTGCTGTGCATTCACCATGTCCATCTCGATTTCTCGGGGTTCAGCGACGGCCGCCTGCACAGCAGATTGCGTAATTTCATGAAAAACAACGCGTTTCAGCGTTTTGTTCTTGAGCAGTTTCTTGGCTTTCAATATTTCTGCCAGGTGCCATGCGATGGCTTCACCTTCGCGGTCCGGGTCGGTTGCGAGGTAGATGGTGTCGGCATCTTTAACTGCCTTGGCAATGGCATCGACGTGTTTGCTGTTGCGTGCGATCAGTTCGTACTTCATTGAGAAGTCGTGCGCAGTGTCTACGGCGCCCTGCTTGGGTACAAGGTCGCGCACATGACCATAAGAGGCGAGAATTTCGAAATCCTTGCCCAGATATTTTTTCAGGGTTTTGGCTTTGGACGGGGATTCAACAATCAGAAGGAAGGATGACATAGACAGTATAGGGTGGTGCCGAAATTAATCAGCGGTTGGAAAAGGATGAAAAGATCAGTGCATTTGCGGCGTGCTATCGCCAAACAGCAGGTCTTCCATGAACAGGTAATCATCGGCTTGGCCCTGGCTCCACAAAACCATCAGGACGGTCCACTTGACCTGCTCGATGTTCACGTCACGGTCATTCAGTGCAAGAATACGGTCAATCACCCATTCTCGCTGTATCGGATTGATGATGTTGGCGACTTCGAGGAAAGAGAGAAAGCCCCGGCTCTCGGTATCTATTTTTTCCAGCTCAATATCTGAATAAATACGAGTGGATGTACTATTTATAAGGCTTTCCGGATAGGGGGCATTGGATAGCCTGTCCAGTCCATTGAGCCAGTCAAATGCGAGATTGATTTCGGAACTGTCGAAACCGGCGGCTGACAGCTCCTTCTCCAGCGTACTCTGGTCTGGATGAAGGTTGGCTTCGAAATAGTTTTCGAACAAGTAAACGAGGATGTCGAACATTATGATTTGATATCGCTATTAAACTTTTCCACTGCGCTGGTAGAGGCCGCCCGGCAAGCTGGTCACATGACCGTCCAATTCCATGGTTAACAGAATGGCGCAAACACTATTGCTCGTCAAGCCGCTGCTGTTGACCAGCGTGTCGATGCTGACCGGGTCGAAGCCCATGCTCTGTATAAGCATGGCTTCTTCCTTATCAAAAGAGGCGGCGTCTGGTGCATGGTTAGAAGCGGCCGCGGCAGGGTAACCAAGTTCATCCAGGATGTCCTGCGCCGTTTCGACCAACTTTGCGCCCTGTTTTATCAAGTAATGGGAACCTCTGGCCAGCGGTGAATGGATGGATCCGGGAATGGCAAACACTTCTCTCCCCTGCTCCGCTGCGAGCCGCGCTGTAATCAAAGAACCGCTTTGAAGGGCGGCTTCTACTACCAGGCAGCCTCGGGAAAGGCCGCTGATCAGACGGTTGCGGCGCGGGAAATTCTGAGCCTTGGACGGGGTGCCCAGAGGAAATTCGGATACCAGCGCGCCTTCCTGTGCCAGAGCATGCGCCAGATCGCGGTGGCGGGAAGGATAAACAATATCCAGCCCCGTGCCGACTACGGCGATGCTGCTGGCTTGGCCTTGCAGCCCGCCTCGGTGGGCCGCCCCATCGATTCCAAGCGCAAGCCCGCTGATAATGCACAAACCGCAGTTGCTGAGGTGGCGGGCAAAATTTTCCGCATTGGTGAGCCCTTGAGGCGTAGCGTTGCGGCTACCGACGATAGCCAGCGCTGGCAGGTTGAGGCGCTGGCGCTGGCCTTTGACATAAAGCAGGGGTGGCGGATCGGGGGTTTCCAGCAGGGCGCGGGGATAATCTTCATCCGCCAGCGTGATGACATGGTTGAGCGGGTCTTCGAGCCACTTCAGTGTCGGAGTGAGCGCCTCGTAATCTGGCCCGGTGCAGATAAGGCGAGCAACAGGTGCACGCACGATTTTTTCCAGAGCGGATACCCCGGCGGAAAAAATATGTTCAGGTTCCCCGAAGGATTGCAGCAGGCGCCGGAAGCTTTCCCCGCCCAGGCCATGAATCAGGCTCAGGGCGACCCACAGGGAAAGCGGGTGTTGCTTGTCGATCAAGGATTCTTGACAACGTCCAGAAGATATACCGGGCGGTTTGCTTTCATGACCAGCGCGTAGGAAACACGGTCAAAAACGCGGTAAACAAAAACCAGGCCGGTGCGTGTATCAGGCAGGGTGATATCGTTCCCCCCGCTGCCGGAGCGGCAGTGCAGCTTGTAAACATCTTTAGGGTTGAAGAACTGGTCAAAACTGATCTTTGCGCCTGGCTTGAGGCAGCCGATATCAGAATAGGTGATTTTTTCGCCAGACGTATCGGTACACGGTTCAAGTGTATCCTTGGGATCATAAAACTGGTCAAAACTGACGGTTTTTCCTGGTTTCAGGCATTCCTTATCCATGTAACGCCAGGCATTTTTGCGTTTATCCGCAGGCTTCCCTTCTACCGTACGGCCCTTGCTGTATACCGCCAGCACATGTCCTACTTCCAGGCCATCCTTGCTGCCCCTGTTTATCAGCACCGTGCCATATTTGCCGGCATCCGAAATGGCGCCATAGGCTGAAACGATCCGGCCATTGATTGCCTGCTCAGGCGCATGGGGAACATACTTGAGCTCGCTGTTGCTGATGCTGGGCACCAAGCGATCATCTCGGCGAATCTCATGGACCGAGCGCGTAATTTCCAGCGTCATCAAGTCGTCCGGGCGGTTATCCAGCGTTCTGGCTTCACCCACATATTCGGCTTCGTATCCCATGGGCTGTTCGTTATCCGGGTCAATGAGTAGCTTGCCCTGGCGGAAAATACTCCAGTTCTTGATGCTGCGATCTTTTGCATTAGCTGCATATATACGGTCACCTTGTCCCATGATGGACTTGTTTTCATCCGTTCCGACGATATAGGGCGTGTCATCCAGGCTGTTTTCTTCGATGACCAGCGGCTTGGTCAGAAAAGGACCGATGGCGGACATGGGGATGGAGGGCACGGCCTGTGTCTCGGTGGCTACGCCGCGAGCACGGGGGCTCAGTTTGATGGCTTGCTCGCCCTTGAGCAGACGCAATCTTGGAGAGCCTCCCTGCATATCAAGGACAACCACATCACCGGGGTAGATCAGATGGGGGTTTTTGATCTGTTCCCGATTCATCTGCCACAACTGCGGCCAGCGCCAAGGGTCTTTAAGGAATTTTTCGGAAATTCCCCACAGGGTGTCGCCTTTTACTACCACATGCTGTTGGGGCAGGTTGTCCTGGAGTTTGAGATCTTCCGCGCCAGCCACTGAGGAAATCAAGCCGGAAAGGGAAAGCACAGCTATAATAATGGGCTTACGCATAGGGGGGCGCCTCACTCTGGTGAAGAATTTTTCTGGTTTGTTTGTTATCAGAAGTTCTATACATCGGCCAACCTGTCTGACCGTACTTAGGTTTTAAATTAAATTCTGCATGTAATTAATTAAATAGGCAAGCAATTATGGCCCTTTTATCGATCCTGCATTACCCTGATCCACGCCTGCATACAGTTGCCTCTCCGGTTAAGGAGGTCAATGCGGAAATCCGCAGGCTGATCGACGACATGGCCCAGACCATGTATGCCGCGCCAGGAATTGGCCTTGCGGCTACGCAGGTAAATGTACACAAGCGGGTCATCGTGGTCGATATTTCTGAGTCGCATGATAGTCTGATGGCGCTGGTCAATCCCAAAATTATTGCCCGTGACGGGGTGGGCGAGCGGGAAGAGGGGTGTTTGTCCGTGCCGGGCATCTATGAAAAAGTCACCCGGGCCGAACATGTCACGGTCGAAGCGCTGGATCGTGAGGGAAAACCGTTTACGCTGCATGCTGATGGCTTGCTGGCGGTATGCATACAACATGAAATTGACCACCTGCAGGGAAAAGTGTTTGTTGAATATCTTTCCCGCCTTAAGCAGACGCGGATCAAGATCCGGCTGCAGAAGCAGCAGCGCGAGACCATGTAATGAAGCTGATCTTTGCCGGAACGCCGGAGTTTGCAGCGCAGGCGCTGCATGCGCTGCTGCTCGCGGGCCATGATGTCGCACTGGTGCTAACGCAGCCGGACCGGCCCGCTGGGCGGGGGATGAGCTTGACCATGAGCCCCGTCAAACTGTTGGCGCAGGCCAATGGATTGAATGTTCTGCAACCGGTTAGCCTGAAGCAGCCGGAAATTCAGGGGCAGCTCGCGGCTGTTCAGGCTGATGCCATGATCGTTGCGGCCTATGGGCTGATTTTGCCGCAGGAAGTGTTGGTCATTCCGCGTCTGGGCTGTCTCAATATTCATGCTTCACTGCTGCCGCGCTGGCGCGGCGCGGCGCCGATCCAGCGAGCCATTCTGGCGGGCGACAGGGAGACAGGTATCACCATTATGCAGATGGATGCTGGGCTGGATACCGGCCCCACGCTGATGCGCACCCCCCTCGCTATCGATGAAAAGGATACGGCTCAGACTTTGCATGACAAGCTGGCAGTGCTGGGAGCAGAAGCCATCGAATCGGCTTTGCCGCTGTTACAAAATGGCGCCTTGCCGGGCCTGGTTCAGGATGACAATTTGGCGACCTATGCTGCCAAGCTTAGCAAGGCCGAGGCCCGGATGGACTGGAGCCTTCCCGCGCGGGTTCTGGAACGTGCCGTGCGCGCCTATAATCCTTTTCCTGTCGCTCAGGGCTCATACAAGGGGGATGTCTGGCGCATCTGGCGGGCCAATGTGCGGGAAGATGCGGGCGGGCAGTCTGGCAAAATTCTGAGGGCAGACCGGGAGGGTGTGCTGGTGGCCTGTGGTCAGGACGCGTTGCTGCTGCAAGAATTACAAAAGGCTGGCGGGAAACGTCTGTCAGCGGAACAGTTTCTACAAGGCAACCCGGTTGCTGCCGGCGATTGTTTCGATGTTTGAGTTTGCCGGGGCACCCCGCCATTTCGAGCCTGATGCCGCCACATGCATGATGGCTACGGTGTGCGGCATTGCGTGACGTTCAGCCACTGGCGTGTGCTGCTGTTGCCGCCGTTTTCTCCGGGCGCAACCTGAATCAGGTGCTGCAGGCCACGGTCGAGCGCCACCCCGGGCTGACACCCCAGCAGCGCGCCCTGTTTCAGGATATGAGCTATGGCACGCTGCGCCACTATGGCACACTGCAGGCCATTCTCGCCAGGCTGCTGCAAAAACCCTTGCACGACGAAAGCGTTCACCACCTGCTGCTGGTGGCGCTTTACCAGCTGGCCTACACGCACACTCAGCCACATGCGGTGGTGGATCATGCCGTAAAAACGACCCAGGTGCTGCGCAAGTCTTCTGCCAAAGGCCTGGTGAATGCTGTGCTGCGCAATTTTTTGCGGCAACGTGAGCGCTTACTGGCAGATGCTGCCAGCGCCAGCGAAGAGGGGCGGTTTTCCCACCCGCAGTGGTGGATCGACAAGCTGCGTTGCCAATATCCGGAAGCGTGGGAGCAGGTTCTGGCGGCCGGCAATCAGCATCCTCCCATGACCTTGCGGATAAACTGCCGTCAGACCAGTCTTGCGGCTTATATACAGCAGCTTGCTGATGCCGGGATCGCCGCCCGCGTGGTTGGCGCATCCGGCATTCTGCTGGAGCGTCCGTTAGCGGTCGACAAGTTGCCCGGGTTCAGTCAGGGGCTGGTTTCGGTGCAGGACGCTGGCGCGCAGCTTGCCGCTAAGTCTGCTGGACGTGAGCGATGGCATGCGGGTGCTGGATGCCTGTGCCGCGCCAGGCGGCAAGACGGCGCACCTGCTGGAGCTGGCGGATGTGGCGCTGACCGCGCTGGATCACGACGCAAAGCGCTTGCAGAAAGTGGAGCAGAATCTGGGCCGTCTGGGCTTGCGGGCCAAATGCGTGGTGGGTGATGCTGCGCAGCCATCTCAGTGGTGGGATGGGCGAAAGTTCCAGCGAATTCTGGCGGATGTGCCATGCAGCGCTTCCGGCGTGGTGCGTCGGCATCCCGATATCAAGTGGTTGCGCCGCGAGAGCGATATTGCACAGTTTGCCGTGCAGCAGGCGCATATTCTGGATGCCTTGTGGCATTGCCTGGAGCAAGGGGGTAAATTGCTGTACGCTACCTGTTCCGTATTTGCCGAAGAAAATCAGCAGCAGATTGAAGCTTTTATCTCGCGCCATGCCGATGCCCGGCTTCTGTCTTTGCCGGAGCTGGTGGAGCAGGGTCTGCAACTTTTACCTGATCATGAACATGATGGCTTTTATTACGCACTTATCACCAAAAAATAGCTTTCTGCGTTTTCTGGTCGTGCTGCTGTTATGCATGGCGGCTGGCGTTCGGGCGGAAACCGGGATTCAGGTCAAGACTGCAGAGCTGGAGATGGTGGATGAGGTTTACCAGCTCAAGGCAGATTTTGAGCTGAATTTCAGCCAGGCGGTTGAAGATGCCCTGAACAAGGGCGTTCCGCTCAACTTTATAGTTGAGTTCGAGCTTAATCGCCCGCGCTGGTACTGGCTGGATGAGAACCTTTCCAGTGCCCAGCGCCCGTTGCGCATCAGCTATCATGCCTTGACCAAACAATACCGGCTGCAGCAACAGGAGCAGCAAAAGAGTTTTGCTTCTCTGGCCGAACTCAAGAGTGAGCTGGGCCATATCCAGGAGTGGCGAGTGGTGGAGCGGGCCCAGCTCAGAAAGCGTTACAGTTACGAAGCACGGCTGCGCATGAAGCTGGATGCGTCCCAATTACCCAAACCGCTGCAAGTAAATGCGCTTGCATCCAAGGACTGGAACCTGGAGTCGGAATGGTTCGTGTGGACATTAACGCCTTGAATTATAGATGAAATACGTAGTATTCCTGGCGGTTGCGCTAGGCACGGTACTGCTGTTTCTGCTTTCCCGTGCCAGCAGTAACACCGCTGCCTTTTCCCAGAATTACACCCTGCTGCTGGTTTTGAACCTCGGTGTTGCGGTGGCGTTGATGGGGCTTGTCGGCTACCAGCTGTGGGTGTTGTGGAAGAAGCTCAAGCAGCGCGTCTTCGGTACCAAGCTGACCCTCCGCCTGTTATGGATGTTTGCGCTTATGGCGCTTTTGCCTGGCGCGCTGGTGTATGGCGTGTCGGTGCAGTTCCTCAACAAGAGTATTGAATCCTGGTTTGATGTGCGCGTGGACAATGCCCTCGAGGGCGGCCTGAGCCTGGGCCAGAGCGCGCTGGAGAATCTGCTTCAGGATTTGGTGAGAAAGGGCGAAGTGATGGCGCTGGCGCTGGCGGATGACCCGGTCAGCGAACACCTGACCCAGCTCAACCGCCTGCGCGAACAGGTTGGGGTGCAAGAGGCGGCGCTGTTCAGTTCGCGCGGCAAGGTGCTGGCTATTTCCGGGGGTGAAAATGCCAGCTTCCTGCCCGACATACCCAGCGCCTCCGTTATGCGCCAGGTGCGCCAGCAGCAACCTTTCAGCGTGATTGAACCGATTGCCGGCAAGGGGTTGTATTTGCGTGTGGTGCTACCCGTCAATGTGCTTACCCTGAGCGAGGATATGCGCATTCTGCAGCTATTGCAGCCAGTGCCCAAACGACTGGCCAGTGATGCGGAAACGGTGCAGGCGGTATATCGCGACTATCAGGAGCTTACTTATTCGCGCCTCGGGCTGAAGCGTATTTATGGCATGACCCTGACGCTGACCTTGTTGCTGGCGTTGCTTTCGGCTATTGCTCTGGCTTTTGTGTTGTCGCAGAAATTATCCGCGCCCTTGGGTCTGCTGGCGGAAAGTACGCGCGCCATTGCCAAGGGGGATTTTACCCAGATCAACCCGGTGCAAAGTCGCGATGAACTGGGCGCCCTGACTCTTTCTTTCAACCGTATGACTCGTCAGCTGGCGGATGCAAGCGCGGCGGTGGAAAAAAAGCAGCAGCAGCTTGAGGCGGCGAAGATTTACCTTGAAAGCATCCTGGCGCATCTTTCCTCCGGGGTGCTGACCTTTGATGAAAAAATGCATCTGCGAGGCGCCAACCCGCGAGCAGGTGAGATACTGGGTTCGGATTTGAGTGTCATGCGTGGTTTACCACTGCTCTCCTGGGGGAGCCGCGACATCCTTTTGCAACCCCTGGCGCATGCAATTGACCAGTATTTCGACGCTTCCGGTAGTACGGAGTGGCAGCAACAGATGGAGTTTTCCGGCAGTTCCGGCAATCAGGTTCTGCTGGTGCGCGGCACCCGTCTGCCAGGCGCGGTGGATAATGGTTATGTCGTTGTTTTCGACGATATTACTCATCTTCTGCAGGCCCAGCGCGATGCAGCATGGGGTGAGGTGGCTCGACGTCTGGCACATGAGATCAAAAACCCCCTGACGCCGATCCAGCTTTCCGCCGAGCGTCTGGAGCGCAAGCTGGCAGACAAGCTGAATCAAAGCGATGCCGAAGTGCTGTCCCGTTCCACGCATACGATCGTGAATCAGGTGGCGGCGCTGAAGAGCATGGTGGATGCTTTTGCCGAATATGCGCGTTCACCCCAGCTCAATCTAGCTCGTCTGGACTTGAATCAGCTGGTGCGGGAGGTGCTCACACTTTATGAGTCCTCGGGTGTACATATTGAAGTTGCACTGGCGTCTGATTTACCTGTGGTGAGCGGGGATGCGGCCCTGCTGAGACAGGTCATGCATAATCTGATGCGTAATGCCGAGGATGCTCTGGCTGACGTGCCTCAGGCCGAAATCAGGGTGCGTACCGAACGGATGGAAGGCGCTTCGGTGCGCTGGTCGATAGAGGACAATGGCAAGGGGTTTCCGGAAGCGCTTATGGGCCGGCTGTTCGAACCCTATGTGACCACCAAGCAGAAGGGAACCGGGCTGGGTCTGGCGATCGTGAAGAAAATTGTGGATGAGCATCATGGCCGGATACTGGCACAGAATATTGAGCCGCACGGGGCGCGGGTGTGCATCCAGTTGCCATGTGCAGGAGAGGTAAGCTAAATGAACACCAATCAGATTCTGGTGGTGGATGACGAGGCGGGAATCCGCGAATTGTTGCGAGAAATCCTGGAAGACGAGGGCTATCTGGTCAAGCTGGCGGAAAATGCCACGGTGGCACGCGAGATTCGTGCTCAAGGCCGCCCCGAGCTGGTGCTGCTTGATATCTGGATGCCGGACAGTGATGGAATTACCCTGCTCAAGGAGTGGGCCAGTTCCGGTTTGCTCACCATGCCGGTGGTGATGATGTCGGGCCATGGGACGATAGATACCGCAGTCGAGGCGACGCGAATCGGTGCGTTTGATTTCCTCGAGAAACCGATTGCGTTGCAGAAACTGCTGGCTACGGTCAAGCGCGCCCTGACTCGTGGCGAAGCCGAGGTTCATCGTGGCCCGGGCTTGTCGAGCCTGGGCAAGAGCGCAGTGGTTCTTGAGCTTGAGCAACGGCTCGAACAGGTGGCGAATCTTGGCGCGCCCCTGCTGCTCCTGACAGAAAGAGGGGGCGGTGCAGAGTTGTGTGCACGTTTTCTGCATCGGCCCAATACGCCCTTCGTGGCGCCTGAAACGACGGCCTGGCTGACGAATGATCCGCTGGAAATGCTATCCCAGGCTCGCGATGGCTTGCTGTTCATGGCTGAAATTGCTGCGCTCAGCAAACAGGAACAGAAGGGCCTGATGTTCGTATTGGGCAAACTGGAAAAAAACAATGTGCGCCTGGTCTGTGCAGCGAGCGATGTTTTGCCTGGATTGGTGGAGCAGGCTGTTTTTGATGCGGGGCTGTACCAGAGTTTAAGCGGTTTGACCCTGAGCCTGCCCTCCTTGCGCGAGCATCGCGAGGATATCCCCGACCTGGCCAACCGTATTCTGGCAAATTATGTTGAGTCAAAAGAAGCCCCGCCACGCCATTTCAGCATTGCAGCACTGAATTCTTTGCGTAACGAGAATTGGCCTGGCAACCTGGCGCAGCTCAATAATGTGGTGAAAACGCTGGCCCTGACCAGCCTCCATGAGGAAATTTCGCCCCAGGACGTAACCCGGGTGCTGGCCCAGTTCGGTTCTCCCGAAGCGCCCGAGGCATCGCTTGGCTTGCCGCTGGATATGCCTTTGCGTGAAGTGCGCGATATTTTCGAGCGTGCCTATTTCGAGCACCATATCGCCAAGGCGGGGGGCAATATGAGCCGCGTGGCGGAGAATGTCGGTCTTGAGCGCACCCACCTGTACCGCAAGCTGAAGCAGTTGGGGGTGAAGTTTTCCCGCAAGGAGTAGCAAGCTGCTGGCAGTGCTGTTGCGAAAAGCTTAAAATCCCTCTTTTCCCCTCTCCCCGGGTATTCCACAAGTGAAAATCGTGATTCTTGGTGCCGGCCAGGTAGGCGCCTCTGTAGCTGAAAACCTGGTGCGGGAGTCCAATGATATTACGGTCGTGGATATCGATGCAGCCAAGCTGCAGAATCTGCAGGACCGTTTCGATTTGCGCACCGTGCATGGCTTTGCTTCTCATCCTTCGGTGTTGCGTCAGGCGGGTATCGAAGACGCCGATATGTTGCTGGCCGTGACGCAAAGCGACGAAACCAATTTGGTGGCATGCAAGCTGGCTGCGACACTGTTCAATACCCCCACAAAAATAGCGCGTATCCGCTGTGCTGATTATCTTCAGCATAAGGAAAGTATTTGTTCTGCGGAGAATTTTGCCGTGGATTACATCATCAGCCCGGAAGAGGTGCTGACGGATTATATTTACAAGCTGATCGAATATCCGGAAGCGCTGCAGGTGCTGGATTTTGCCGAAGGCAGGGTGAAGCTGGGCGCGGTCAAGGCCTTTCACGGCGGACCGCTGGTCGGCCACGAGTTGCAGTACCTGCGTGAACATATGCCGCACATTGATACGCGCGTGGCGGCGATTTTTCGCAAGGATCGTCCCATTATTCCGGAAGGCACCACGGTTATCGAAACCGAAGATGAAGTGTTTTTCGTTGCTGCGGCGGAAAACATCCGTGTGGTCATGCGTGAAATGCGTCAGCTGGACAAGGCAGCAAAACGGGTGATGATTGCGGGGGGGGGCAATATTGGCCGGCGGCTGGCCCAGAGCCTGGAGCAGCGTTACCAGGTCAAGCTGATTGATCACAACAAGAAAAATAGCGAGCGCCTTGCCGCCGAGCTCAATAGCACCCTGGTCCTGCTCGGCAGCGCGACCGACCCGGACCTGCTGCAAGCCGAGAACGTCGAGGATATGGATGTTTTCTGCGCGCTCACCAATGATGACGAGACCAATATCATGGCAGCCCTGCTCGCCAAGCGTATGGGCGCGCGCAAGGTCATCGCCCTGATCAACCGCAGCGCCTATGTGGACCTGGTGGAAAGCGGCCGTATCGACATTGCCATCTCCCCTGCCCAGGCCACTATAGGCAGTCTGCTGGCTCACGTGCGGCGCGGCGACATGGCGGTGGTGCATTCCTTGCGGCGCGGTGCTGCAGAGGCTCTGGAAGCGATTGCCCATGGCGACGCCAGGACCTCCAGGGTGGTGGGCAAAAGTATCGAGGAAATCGATCTGCCGCGTGGCGCTACGATCGGCGCCATCGTGCGCGGAGACCAGGTCATCATCGCGCACCACGATACGGTCATTGAGAGCGAGGATCATGTCATTCTGTTCGTGATCAACAAGAAGATGATTTCCAAGGTCGAGAAACTGTTCCAGGTCGATATCGGGTTCTTCTGATGAACCGGTTCTTCCCTATTGCGCATGTGCTGGGCATGGTGATCATGCTGTTCAGCCTGACCATGCTGGCGCCCCTGGCACTTTCCTGGTGGCTCCAGGATGGTGCGATGGCGGCTTATGATGAGGCCATTGCCGTGACATTTGTTGTCGGCTTGCTGACCTGGTGGGCGACGCGGCATGCCCGGCGCGAGCTTAAAATCCGCGACGGCTTTCTTCTGGTGGTCTTGATCTGGTCTTCCCTGGCCGCCTTCGCTACGATTCCCCTGATGGTTTACCTGCCCGGACTGAGCTTTACCGATGCCTATTTTGAAACCATTTCCGGGCTGACTACCAGCGGGGCGTCGGTGCTGTCGGGCCTTGACAGCCTGCCGCCTTCGATCAATTTCTGGCGTACCGAACTGGTCTGGCTGGGCGGCATGGGGCTGATCGTGCTGGCCGTGGCCGTGCTCCCGCTCCTTGGTATTGGTGGCCGCCAGCTCTACAAGGCAGAGACACCGGGGCCGATGAAGGATAGCCAGCTTACGCCGCGCATTACCGAAACGGCCAAGGGGTTGTGGCTGGTTTATGCCGGCATTACGTTGGCCTGCATGCTTGCTTTCCGCTGGGCCGGAATGAGCTGGTTCGACGCCGTCATTCACGCTTTTTCTACCATGGGCCTGGGTGGATTTTCTTCTCATGATGCCAGTTTTGGCTATTTTGACTCTCCCTTGATCGAGTCTGTAACCATCGTGTTCATGCTGATAGCCGGCATTAACTTCGCTTCTCATTTCATGGTCTGGCGGAGCAAAAGCTTCGCGCCCTATCGCCATGATCCTGAAGCCCGACTGTTTCTGGGCGTGATAATTGCGAGCGTGGTAGGTCTGGCCGCCTATCTGCAACTGATGGGCGTATATCCGGATTTTGTGACGGCGTTGCGTTTCGCCGCTTTCAATACCGTGTCTATCGCGACCACGACCGGCTTTGCAAATACAGATTACAACTTATGGCCGGCTTTTGCGCCGCTGTGGATGCTCTTTCTGTGCAGCTTTGCTTCCAGTTCCGGCTCCACTGGCGGCGGCATCAAAATGATTCGTGCCCAGATCCTGTACAAGCAGGTGTATCGTGAAATGAAAAAACTGCTGCACCCTAATGGCGTCATGCCCACCAAGCTTGGCGGTCTGGTGGTGCCAAACAAGATTATTTATGCGGTACTGGCGTTTCTCTTTATCTATGTGGCGAGCATTGTTTCCCTGACGCTGATCATGACGGCCACAGGGTTGGATGTGATCACGGCTTTTTCAGCCATTGTGGCCATGATCAATAACACCGGGCCGGGCCTGAACCAGGTGGGGCCAGCGGCGAACTATGCGGTATTGACGGATTTCCAGACCTGGGTCTGTACGTTTACCATGCTGCTGGGTCGGCTGGAATTGTTTACTTTGCTGATTCTCTTTACCCCGGCCTTCTGGCGCAAATAGCGAAGGGGCTGGGCGCGGAATAGGGGATTTAGTGCGCCTGTTCCCAATTTTCGCCCTCGCCCACTTCCGCCACCAGAGGCACGGCAAGGGTGGCGACGTTGCACATCAAGCCGGGCAGCTCCCGCCGTACAGCGGCCAGTTCTTCTAGCGGTACCTCCAGAACCAGTTCGTCATGCACCTGCATCACCAGCAGGGTTTTCATGCGGTTTTCCTGCAGCCACTTATGTACCGCGATCATGGCCAGCTTGATCAGGTCGGCAGCCGTGCCCTGCATCGGGGCATTGATGGCGGCACGTTCGGCTGCCTGGCGGCGGGGCCCGTTGCCGCCCTTGATGTCGGGCAGCCACAGGCGCCGGCCAAATACGGTTTCCACATAGCCCTGCTGTTTTGCCAGGTCACGGGTGCGCGTCATGTAATCGGCCACGCCAGGATAGCGCGCGAAGTAGCGGTCCATGTAGGCTTGCGCGGCGCTGCGTTCGATGCCGAGCTGGCTCGCCAGGCCGAAGGCCGACATGCCATAGATCAGCCCGAAGTTGATCACCTTGGCGTAGCGGCGCTGTTCCGGGGTGATTTCGAGCGGGGTGCAGGCAAAAATTTCTGCTGCCGTGGCGCGGTGAATGTCTTCCCCTGCGGCAAAGGCGCGTAGCAGGTTCCTGTCACCCGAAAGGTGGGCCATGATCCTGAGCTCGATCTGCGAGTAGTCCGCCGAGAGGATGCGATGCTCCGGCGGCGCGATGAAAGCTTCGCGTATGCGTCGCCCTTCTTCGCTGCGCACCGGGATGTTCTGCAGGTTGGGCTCGGTCGAGGAGAGCCGGCCAGTGACTGCGACAGCCTGGTTGTAACTGGTGTGCACTCTTCCTGTCGCCGGGTTGACCATGCGCGGCAACTTGTCGGTATAGGTTGACTTGAGCTTGGCCAGGCCGCGGTATTCCAGCAGCAGTTTCGGCAGCGGGTAGTCTTCGGCCAGTTGCTGCAGGACGTCTTCGTCGGTAGAGGGCGTGCCGCCCGGGGTTTTTTTCTTTACTGGCAGCCCCATCTGGCCAAACAAAATCTCCTGAACCTGTTTCGGCGAGTTGAGGTTGAACGGCTGGCCAGCAAGCTGATGGGCGTCCTGCTCCAGCTTCAGGAGTTTTTCCCCCAGCGCCTGGCTCTGTTTCGCCAGCCGGGCGCTGTCAATCAGCACGCCATTGCGTTCCACGTGAAACAAAATTTGCGAAACCGGCACTTCGATGGTCCGGTACACGTATTCCAGGCCGGCATCCGCGCTGATCTTGGGGTACAGGTGCTGGTGCAATTGCAGGGTGATGTCGGCGTCTTCTGCCGCATAGCGGGTGGCGGTATCGAGGTCGACTTCCTCGAAGCCGATCTGTTTGGCGCCTTTCCCTGCAACTTCAGCGTAGGTCAGGGTTTTTACGCCGAGGTGGCGCGATGCCATGGAGTCCATGTCATGGGGCTTATGGCTTTCCACAACGTAGGATTGCAGCAGGGTGTCATGGACGATACCCTGCAGGGCAATGCCGTGGTTGGCAAAAATATGGCTGTCGTACTTGAGATTTTGCCCTACTTTGGACCTGTCCGGGTTTTCCAGCCACGGCTTGAGGCGCCGCAGCGTTTTTTCAAAATCCAGTTGCCGGGGTGCGCCGGCATAATGATGCGCCAGAGGCAGATAGGCTGCCTCATGGGGCGTAATGGCAAAGGAGATGCCCACCAGCTTTGCCTGCATCGGATCGAGGCTGGTGGTCTCGGTGTCCACGCTGACCAGTTCCGCCTGCTCCAGCCGGTTCAGCCACTGTTCCAGCTGTTCCTCGCTGAGGATGCATTCATAACATGCTTCAACCGGTGGTTTGCTGGTGCCGGGCGCGGTTTCTTCGTTGTCGCGGGCGTGCAGTTCCCTCAGCCAGGTTTTGAATTCCAGGCGTTCATACAGTTCTGCAAGACGCGAGGTGTCCTGTGGGCTGGCGGTCAGTTCTTCGAGCTGGAGCGGCAAAGGCACATCGCAGCGGATAGTGAGCAGCTCCCGTGCCTTGGGCAGCCAGTCCAGCGTGTTGCGCAGGTTTTCGCCCACGACGCCATTGATCTCGCTGGCATGCTCCACCAGATTGTCCAGGGTCTGGTATTGCGTCAGCCACTTGACCGCCGTTTTGGGCCCGACCTTTTCCACGCCAGGCACGTTGTCCGAGCTGTCGCCGATCAGGGTCAGGTAATCCACAATACGCTCAGGCGGAACGCCGAATTTGGCTGATACGCCGGTTTCGTCCAGCGCCTCGTTGGACATGGTGTTGATCAGGCTGACGTGGCTGTTTACCAGTTGTGCGATATCCTTGTCCCCGGTGGAGATGATCACGCGCATTCCGGCCTTGGCGCCTATCCGTGCCAGCGTGCCGATGACGTCGTCGGCCTCGACGCCCTCTACTGCCAGCAACGGCCAGCCCATCGCACGGATGCTGTCGTGTAATGGCTCGATCTGGGCTGCCAGGTCGGATGGCATGGATGGCCGGTTGGCCTTGTAGTCTGGGTACAGGTCGTCGCGGAAGGTCCTGCCTTTTGCGTCGAACACGCAGGCGCTATAATCAGCCTGGTAATCCTGATGCAGACGGCGCAGCATGTTGAGAACGCCATAGATCGCCCCGGTCGGCTCGTTATGCCGGTTGCGCAAGTCGGGCAGCGCATGGAATGCGCGATAAAGGTAAGATGAGGCGTCAACCAGCAGCAGTGTTTTCATAGGCGGAGAAAGACCATCAACATGAATGCAGAAGAAAAGCTACCCAAAGCCCTGGATCCGGAAGTATTGTCGCAGGCCTATTCGGCCCGCGAGTCGTGGCGGGTGTTCGAGATTATGGCAGAATTTGTCGAATCCACCGAACGCCTGAGTTCCATCCGGCCGGCCGTCAGCATATTCGGCAGCGCGCGCACCCCCCCAGACCACCCTTATTACCAGCTCACCGAGCAGATTGCCCGGAAGCTGTCGGACGCAGGGTTTTCGGTTATCTCGGGCGGCGGTCCCGGCATCATGGAAGCGGCCAACAAGGGGGCGTTCTTCGGTTCTTCGCCCAGTGTCGGCCTCAATATCCAGCTTCCTCATGAACAGCATACCAACCCCTATCAGGACATCAGCCAGACGTTCCGCCATTTTTTTGCGCGCAAGGTGATGTTCGTCAAGTTTGCCACAGCCTATGTCGTGATGCCCGGTGGGTTCGGCACCCTGGATGAGCTGATGGAGGCGCTGACCCTGGTGCAGACCGGAAAAACCCGCCGCATGCCGATTATCCTGGTCTGTGAGGCCTACTGGCGTGATCTGGTCAGCTGGTTCGGCAACACGCTGGTGCAGGAAAAGATGATCAACCCCGAGGACCTTGACCTGATCAAGGTGATCGATGACCCTGATGCCATCGTTGCGGCGATTTTCAAGCACTACGAAAGCAGCGGCTTCGAACCGACAGCGGCGGAGCAGGAGATTCAGCTGCGCCTGTGACAATTTTCGGTTTCTGGCTATCAGGTGCTTATCGGCTGCGGCGTCAAGCGCTATAATCCGTTTTCATCCTTTCCTCTAGGAATTGTTATGCGTCGCCTTCTCCCCCTGTTGTTGCTGTGCGCCCTTCCTGCGCTTGCAGACAAGCCCGCCGGGCTGCAGCCCCTGCCTGAGCCTCCCGCGCCGCCGCCCGGCTATGAACCTGATCCGGCATTCGAGCCGCAGGTGACCATTACCAAGCGTGGCGAGGATACGGTCGAGGAGTTTCGTATGCACGGCAAGCTTTACATGATGAAAGTGACGCCGCGGCATGGTGTCCCCTATTACCTGATTGATGAAAAAGGCACTGGAAATTTCGTGCGTCAGGGTGAGGTGAGCCCCAGCATCATGGTGCCCATGTGGCTGCTTAAATCGTTTTAGCCTGAAGCAGCCCCGGGGCTGATTTCCTCATGTCCGTATTTACCACCGTTACCCAAGAGCAGCTCAGTCACTGGCTGAGCCGCTATGCCCTCGGCACCCTGCAGGATCTGCAGGGCATTTCCGCCGGCATCGAAAATACCAATTATTTCGTGACCACCAGCCATGGCCGCTATGTCCTGACCCTGTTCGAAAAGCTGACTGCTGAAGAGTTGCCCTATTTCATCAACATGATGGCCCACCTTGCCGCCCACGGCATCCCTTGCCCTGCGCCGGTGGCCAATCTGGACAATGGCTACCTGGGCCAGCTCAACGGCAAGCCGGCGTGCATCGTCAGCTGCCTTGAAGGCAAGTCGCTGCTCGATCCAACGGCGCATCACTGTGCGGAAGTCGGTGAAATGCTTGCGGCGATGCATCTGGCGGGCAAATCCTACCCTGTGCAAATGGAGAATCCACGCGGTCCGCGCTGGTGGAATGCAACCGCATCACAGGTGATGCCTTTTCTGTCGCCGGAAGATGCGGCGCTGCTGACGGAGGAGCTGCGCTTCCAGTCGCTGTATCGCTTCGAAGACCTGCCGCGCGGCGTGATCCATGCCGACCTGTTCCGCGACAACGTGCTGTTCAAGGGTGATGTCATTGGCGGCCTGATCGATTTTTACTTCGCCTGCAACGATGTCTGGCTCTACGACCTGGCTATTACCGTCAACGACTGGTGCGTGGACACTGGCGGCAAACTCGATGATGAGCGCATGATGGCCATGTTGCGGGCATATCATTCGACCCGTCCCTTGACGTCCATCGAGCACAGTGCCTGGCCAGCCATGCTGCGGGGCGGGGCGTTGCGCTTCTGGCTCTCGCGCCTGTATGACTTCCATTTTCCCCGCCCCGGCGAATTGACTCAGGCCAAGGACCCCGCCCATTTCCGTCGTATTCTGCAGCACCATGTGACACACCACGATCGGCTGCAAACAGCCTGGGTAAAGTAAAAAATTATGATGACAGATACTTTGAGTGGGGCACCCGAGCCGCGCAGGGTCGCCACGATTCAGGGCTGGCGCTGGATTACGGCCGGTTTCCGGCTATATGGCAAGAATCCGCTGATCTGGATCGTTTTTTTTCTGATCTACATGGTGCTTGCACTGGTGCTGGCCCTTGCCATCCCGGTGGTGGGTGCAATCGCTTCAGCGCTGCTGGACCCGATCCTGATTGCAGGATTCATGGCGGGGTGCCGTGCGCTGGAGCTCGATGAAGAGCTGGAACTCGGCCACCTGATGGCGGGTTTTCGCGCTAACGTGGGACAGCTGGTAGCCGTGGGCGGGTTTTATCTGGCCGGGAAAATGCTGCTGATCATGGTGGCCATGGGCCTGGTGGGGATTTTCTTCGGCCCCATGCCGGAGGTGGATTTTGCTGCCCTGGAGGACATGGACCCCGTTCAGCTGCAACTGGTAGCACGTCATTTCATGATCATCGGCATGTTGCTCCTGAGCCTGTTGGTCCCCCTGCTGATGGCGTTCTGGTTTGCCCCCGCGCTGGTGCTGTTTGACAACATGACGGCCAAACAGGCCATGAAGCTGAGTTTTACGGCCTGCCTGCGTAATATGGGTGCTTTTACCGTTTACGGCCTGGCTGGCGGCCTGCTTTTCATGCTGGGTGCAATCCCCTTCGGACTGGGCCTGCTTGCTGTCGTCCCCGTTCTGTTTGGAACCGCCATTTATGCCGCCTACCGGGATATTTTTGTCGCTGACACCAGGATAGTTGACGAGGCCTAGTGGCCTGTTTCGTTAATTGCGAAGCAGGTCATTAGCTTGCTTCCAGCCGGGCATACTCCAGCGCCAGCCATTTAACGCCGGAGTGACTGAAACTCACCTGAACCCGCGCATCCGCACCCCGTCCCTCGCTGTTGATAATGATTCCCGGCCCGAATTTAGGATGCGTGACCGCCTGCCCGATATGCCACGGCGATCCCTGCTCGGCGGGCCTGCTTCGGTCCGGGCTGGCGGGCTGCATCGCTGGTGCAGGAATACTGGCGGCGGTGCGGTTCAGACGTTTCAGCAAGGCCGGAGGCAATTCGTCGAGAAATCTTGATGCGATGCCATAGCGCAGCTGGCCGTGCAGCATGCGGCTATCGGCAAAGCTGAGATACAGGCGGCGCCGCGCGCGGGTGATGGCGACATACATCAGGCGGCGCTCTTCCTCCAGCCCATCGCGTTCCTTCGCGGCGTTCTCATGCGGGAACAGCCCTTCCTCCAGCCCGCTGATGAATACGGCATGGAACTCCAGCCCCTTGGCGGCATGCACGGTCATCAACTGGAGCGCTTCCTGCCCAGCCGTTGCCTGATGTTCGCCGGCTTCCAGCGAGGCGTGAGTCAGAAAGGCCGCGAGTACATCCGGTGACGCATCGGACTGATCCGCGCTGTGTTCCAGAATAAATCCGGAAGCTGCGTTGATCAATTCGTTCAGGTTCTCCAGCCGTTCGGCGCCTTCCTTTTCCGCCTTGTAGTGAGCAATCAGGCCGCTATGCTCAAGCATGTGCTCGATCTGTTCGGGCAGGGGCAAGCTGCTGCAGGCTTCGCGCAGAGTATCGATCAGCGCGGTGAATGCGCTAATGTTGCTGCCCGCCTTGCCACCCAGCCGCCCGAGCTGCGCCGCTCGCCACAGGCTGAGATTTTCCTGCCGCGCGATCTCCTGCAGCTGCTCCAGACTGCGTGCCCCGATGCCGCGGGTGGGGAAATTGATTACCCGGAGCAAGGCGCCGTCATCGTCCGGATTGGCAAGCAGGCGCAGATAGGCCAGCGCATGCTTGACTTCCTGGCGTTCGAAAAAGCGCAGCCCGCCGTAGACCCGGTATGCAACACCGGCATTGAACAGGGCATGTTCCAGCACCCGTGACTGGGCATTGGAGCGATACAGCAGGGCCATACTGGACAGCTCGGTACCTTCGCGCTGCAGCGCCCGGACTTCGTCCACAATGAAGGCGGCTTCTTCAAAATCGCTGTTGGCCTCGAACAGCCGGATCGGTTCGCCCGAGCTTTCCGCCGTCCACAGATTCTTGCCCAGGCGGGTCTGGTTGTGATGAATCAGCGCATTGGCAGCATCCAGAATGTTGCCGTGGGAGCGGTAATTCTGTTCCAGACGGATGATCTGGCGCACCTGAAAATCGCGCTCGAAATCTGCCATGTTGCCCACCCGCGCGCCGCGGAAGGCGTAAATCGACTGGTCGTCGTCGCCCACCGCAAACACGGCGGCCTGCTCACCGGCCAGCAGCTTGAGCCACAGGTATTGCAACTGGTTGGTGTCCTGGAATTCATCCACCAGCAGATAGCGGAAGCGCTCCTGGTAATGGCGCCGTAAATGGGCTTCGCGTTGCAGCAGTTCGTAACAGCGCAGCAACAGTTCGGCAAAATCCACCACGCCTTCGCGCTGGCACTGTTCATCATAGGCGGCGTAGAGTTCCTGCTGCTTGCGCGTATACGGGTCGAAAGCTTCGATCATGTGGGCGCGCAGGCCCTGTTCCTTGGCGCCGTTGATGAAGTGTTGCAACTGCTTGGGCGGGTATTTCTCGTCGTCGATGTTGAGCACCTTCAAGAGCCGCTTAATTGCGCCCAGCTGGTCTGCTGAATCCAGAATCTGAAACAGGGCCGGCAACCCGGCTTCGCGATGATGCGCGCGCAGCATGCGATTGGCCAGGCCGTGGAAAGTGCCAACCCACATGCCGCGAGTGTTGATTGGCAGCATCGCCGCAAGGCGCGTGAGCATCTCTTTCGCCGCCTTGTTGGTGAAGGTGACGGCGAAGATATTGCTGGGGCCGGCCTGGCCGGACTGGATCAGGTAAGCGATGCGCGTGGTAAGCACGCGGGTTTTGCCGCTGCCGGCACCCGCCAAAATCAGTGCGGATTCGTGTGGCAGGGTGACAGCAGCAAGCTGTTCCGGATTTAGTCCGTGGAGCAGAGAAGTGGTCATGGCGCCTATAAATAAAAAAGGCCGGTTCGTACCGGCCTTTTTGTTTTCAGAACAAGCCGGATCAGGCTTTTTTCTTGTTCTCGATCAGGTCGTGAATCATCGGGGCCAGAATCACTTCCATGGCGAAACCCATCTTGCCGCCAGGCACCACGATGGTGTTGCGGCGCGACATGAAGGAGTCGTGGATCATGTTGAGGTAGTAAGGGAAGTCGATGCCCTTGGGATCGCTGAAGCGAATCACCACGAAGCTTTCATCCGGCGTCGGAATGTCGCGCGCGATGAAGGGGTTGGAGGTGTCCACTGTCGGCACGCGCTGGAAGTTCACGTTGGTGCGGGAGAACTGCGGCGTGATGTAGTTCACATAGTCCGGCATACGGCGCAGGATGGTGTGCACGGTGGCTTCGGCCGAGTAGCCGCGCTCCTTGCCGTCACGGTGAATTTTCTGGATCCACTCCAGGTTGACGATAGGCACCACGCCCACACCCAGATCCACGAATTTGGATGCATCGATATCGCCATCCTTGACCAGGCCGTGCAGGCCTTCGTAAAACAGCAGGTCGCTGCCGCTCGGGATATTTTCCCAGGGGGTAAATTCACCCGCCTTCAGATTGGTATTCAAACGCGCGTTCAGGTCGACGGCTTCAGCATCGGAGTGAATGTAGTAGCGTTTCTGGCCGCTGCCGGTTTCGCCGTAGGTTTTGAAGGTTTCTTCAATCTTTGCGTAGTGGTTGGCTTCCGGGCCGAAGTGGCTGAAGAAATTGTTGCCGGCTTCTTCCGCTTTTTTCGAGGCCTCCTTGAATTCCACCCGGCCGAGGGAATGCATGCTGTCGCCTTCAATGACGGCGGCAGTGATGCTCTCGCGCTCGAAAATGTGCTGGAACGCGACTTTGACGGTGGTGGTGCCGGCGCCGGAAGAGCCTGTAACAGCGACGACAGGGTGTTTCTTAGACATGGTTGAGATCCCCGAAAATAAATGACACGAATGTTTCAGTATAATCTCGCCGGTACTGTTTTGTCACTATCCGGCAGGGGCGTGAGGCGCCTGGATTCAGCGTATAATCACCCGCTTTATCTATTCATTATCTTGTCAAGAACCATGGAAAACCTCTACACCCCCACCGAGGTGGAAAAGCAGGCGCAGCAACACTGGAACTCGATTCAGGCATTCCGGGCGGAAGAAACGCCGGGCAAGCCCAAATACTACTGTCTGTCCATGTTTCCCTACCCTTCGGGCAAGCTGCACATGGGCCATGTGCGCAATTACACCATCGGTGACGTGCTCTCCCGTTATCACCGTGCCCAGGGCTATAACGTGCTGCAGCCGATGGGCTGGGATGCCTTCGGCCTGCCGGCAGAGAACGCGGCGATTGCCAACAATGTGGCGCCAGCCGCCTGGACCTACTCCAACATCGATTACATGCGCGGCCAGCTCCAGTCGCTCGGTCTGGCCATCGACTGGTCGCGCGAACTGGCGACCTGCAAGCCGGACTACTACCGCTGGGAGCAGTGGTTGTTCACCAGGCTGTTCGAGAAAGGGCTGATTTACAAAAAACTGGCCACGGTGAACTGGGATCCCGTGGACCATACCGTCCTCGCCAACGAGCAGGTGATCGACGGTCGTGGCTGGCGTTCCGGTGCGCTGGTGGAAAAGCGCGAAATCCCGATGTATTTCATGAAAATCACCGCCTATGCCGACGAACTGCTGAGTGAACTGGACAACCTGCCGGGCTGGCCCGAGCAGGTGCGCACCATGCAGAAAAACTGGATCGGCAAGAGCTCCGGCGCCGAGGTGCACTTCCCCTATGCTGAAGGCGAAGACGTTCTGCGCGTCTACACCACCCGCCCGGATACGCTCATGGGCGCAACCTACGTGGCCGTGGCGGCGGAGCACCCGCTGGCCGCAGAAGCCGCTATCGGGAATCTCGACCTCACCAATTTTATCGAAGAATGCAAGCGGGGCAGTGTTGCCGAAGCCGATCTGGCGACGATGGAAAAGAAAGGCATGCCGACCGGCCGCTTTGTTGTGCACCCGCTGAACAATGAGAAGTTGCCGGTGTGGGTGGCTAACTACGTGCTGATGGGTTATGGCGAAGGCGCTGTTATGGCTGTTCCCGCACATGATGAACGGGACTTTGCATTTGCCATGAAGTATGACCTGCCGGTCCGGCACGTCATTGCAAGCAGCGAGTTGCTGGCGAAATGGGAGAAACTGCTGCATCTGCTTGAAGCTCATGGTGTCAGCATCAACCAGCAAGCCATAGATTACATGGGGATGCTGCATTACCTGAGCGAAGTTCTGGCTGATCTGACGACGACGACTGAAGAAATTTCCGCTGCGGTCAACGGGTTTGCCGCCCAGATGGAGCTTGAGTCGCCGTATGTGGAGCATGGCGGCCTGATTTGCTCCGGAAAATATAATGGCCTTGGATTTCAGGCCGCCTGTGACGCCATTGCCGATGACCTCCAGGCCAGGGGCCTGGGCGGAAAGCGTACCCAGTTCCGCCTGCGCGACTGGGGCATTTCGCGCCAGCGTTACTGGGGCTGCCCGATCCCGATCATCCATTGTGCGAACTGCGGTGATGTGCCGGTGCCGGAAACAGACTTGCCCGTGGTGCTGCCGGAGGACGTGAAGATCGACATCGGCTCGCCGATCAAGAAAATGCCCTCGTTTTACGAAACCACCTGCCCGAAATGCGGTGGCAAGGCTGAGCGCGAAACCGACACCATGGACACTTTTGTCGAGTCGTCCTGGTACTACGCGCGCTATGCCAATCCGGACAACGCCAGCGCCATGGTCGATGAGCGCGCCAAATACTGGCTGCCGGTCGATCAGTACATCGGCGGCATTGAGCATGCCATCCTGCATCTGCTCTACGCGCGCTTTTTCAACAAGCTGATGCGCGATGTCGGCCTGGTGGAGTGCAACGAGCCATTCACCAAGCTGCTGACCCAGGGCATGGTGGTTGCACCGACTTTCTACCGCGAAATCGGTGACGGCAAGAAGCAATACATCAACCCGGCCGATGTGGACGTGCAGCTGGATGACAAGGGCCGGCCCACCGGCGCCACGCTGAAAGCCGACGGCCAGCCGGTGGTGATCGGCGGCACGGAAAAGATGTCCAAATCCAAGAACAACGGCATCGACCCGCAGTCGCTGATCGACATCTACGGCGCGGATACCGCGCGCCTGTTCATGATGTTCGCCGCACCGCCGGACCAGCAGCTGGAATGGTCGGATGCCGGTGTGGAAGGCGCTTTCCGCTTCCTCAAGCGGGTATGGAAGGCGGTTGCCGACCATGTCCAGCAGGGCGTGGTTGCTGCCGGCAGTATGGACCTCAATGCCGACCTCAATGCCTTGCGCTTCCAGCTCCACAGCACGATTCAGAAAGTGAGTGATGACTATGGCCGCAGGCAGCAGTTCAACACGGCCATTGCTGCGGTGATGGAGCTGATGAACGCACTGGGCAAGAATCAGGACCACAGCCCCGCGGGGCGTGCAGTGATGCAGGAGGCGCTGGAGGCGGTCGTGCTGCTGCTCTCCCCCATCGTGCCGCATATCAGCCATGCCTTGTGGAAGGCGCTGAAACCGGGGTGCGACATCCTGGATGCGCCATGGCCCATGGTCGATGAGCTCGCGCTGGTTCAGGATGAAGTCGAACTGATGCTGCAGGTCAATGGCAAGCTGCGCGGCAGCATGACTGTGGCTAAAGCAGCGGGCAAAGAAGAGATCGAGAAGTTAGCGCTTGCCAACCCGGGGGTGCTCAAATTTACTGAAGGTCAGTCGATCAAGAAGGTGGTGGTCGTGCCGGGTCGCCTGGTTAACGTGGTGGTATAAAGCGGAAAAAGCAACAAGAACACTTGAGCCGCGAAGGTGCAAAGAACGTAAAGAAATTCCCGTTGCCTTGCGCTTTCGCGGTTAGTAAATGCGGTCCTTAGGATTAAGTGATGAAAAAATTCCTGCTTCTGATGCTGGTACTGACGCTCGGCGCCTGCGGTTTTCATTTGCGCGGAGCGGCCCAGTTGCCGTTCGAGACGATTTATGTGCAGGGCGGCGGCGATCAGATGGGGCCGGATCTGCAGCGTTACCTGCGCTCCGGAACAAACGTGACTGTGGTGCAAACGCCGGGACAGGCTCAAGCCGTGCTTCAAATTATGGGCGAGGGGCGCGAAAAGCGCATCCTGTCGCTCACCGGCGGCGGACGGATCGGCGAATTCGAGCTCTTCTATCGCCTTTCCTTCCGCCTCCATGACGGCAAGGGTACAGAGCTGATGCCTCCCCAGCAGATGGAGTTGAAACGCTCGCTGTCGTTCAGCGATGTCCAGGTGCTGGCTAAGGAGCAGGAAGAGGCCATGCTGTACCGCGACATGCAGAGCGATGCGGTGCAGCAGGTGGTGCGGCGTCTGAGTACGCTGAAAAAGTAGGGGCCCTGGGCGTGCGGATTAAGCCGGAGCAGCTGGATCAGCATCTGACCAAAGGGCTGCAGCCGCTGTATCTGCTATTCGGCGATGAAGCGCTGCTGGTCCAGGAAGCGGCGGATGCGATCCGCAGCCGCGCACGTCAGGAAGGCTGCGCCGAGCGCGAAGTATTCACAGTGGAACGCGGCTTCAACTGGCAAAATTTGCTTGCCAGCGGCAACTGTCTGTCGCTGTTTTCGTCGCGCCGCCTGGTGGAGGTGCGCATCCCTTCCGGCAAGCCCGGCAATGACGGCAGTCAGGCGCTGCAGACGTATTGCGCCCGGCTACAGCCGGATACCGTGACGCTGGTGATCTGCCCCAAGCTCGATAAAACAGCTCAGGCGGGAAAATGGTTCAAGGCCATGGAGCAGGCTGGCGTGGTGTTGCCGTTTTTTCCGGTTGAGCGCGCCCAGTTGCCGGCATGGATCGGGGCACGGCTGGCACGGCAGAATCAGCGCGCCGAGCCGCTGGTGCTGCAGTTTCTCGCCGACCAGGTGGAAGGCAATCTGCTGGCAGCTTTTCAGGAAGTGCAAAAGCTGGCCCTGCTTTTCCCTGCCGGCATACTGTCTCTGGAGCAGGTCCGGGGTGCGGTGGCGGATGTGGCGCGTTTTGACGTATTCAAGCTGGGCGATGCCCTGCTGGCTGGTGATGGCGCCCGTGTTTGCCGTATTCTGGACGTATTGCGCGGCGAGGGAGAAGATCCGGTGCTGATCCTGTGGGCGCTGACACGCGAGATTCGCAGCCTGGCAAAGTTGCGTGGTGGCATGCGTCGTGGCGGCAGCCTGCCCCAGCTGATGCGTGATGCCTGGATCTGGGAATCGCGTCAGCGGTTGGTGGAACAGGCTGTGAAGCGCACTTCTGAGGCGCGCCTGTTGCAGGGACTTAAAAAAGCGGCAGGGATCGATCGCATGATCAAGGGCCTGGCCAAGGGCGATGTGTGGGATGAGCTGCTGCAACTGGGGTTGGCCGTGGCTAAGGGATAAAGGTAATTAACCACGGAGAACACGGAGAGCACGGAGTTGATGAATTTTTCAATTCGCCGAGGGTTTTTCCGTGAACGCCGTGTTCTCCGTGGTTCAATAAGGTTTTGGGATGGTTAAGAGGACAACAGATATGGACGTCAAAGCATACATGCACAAACTCGGTCAGCAGGCACGCGCGGCTTCCCGCGCCATGGCCAGGGCTGACACCAATGCCAAGAACAAGGCGCTCACCGTGATGGCGCAGGCGATTCAGCGCGATAGCGCCAAGCTGGTCGAGGCCAATGCCAGGGATCTGGCTGCAGCCAAAGCCGCCGGGCTGGATGCCGCCATGCTGGACCGCCTGACCCTGACGGAAAAAGGGGTGACGGGGATGGCCGAGGGCTTGCTGCAGATTGCCGCCCTGCCCGATCCGGTGGGCGAGATCACCGGTCTGAATTACCGCCCTTCCGGCATCCAGGTCGGCAAGATGCGCGTGCCGCTAGGGGTGATCGGCATCATCTACGAGGCGCGCCCCAACGTGACGGCTGACGCTGCCGGGCTGTGCCTGAAGTCCGGCAACGCCTCGATCCTGCGCGGCGGTTCGGAAGCGATTCACTCCAATCAGGCCATCGCCGCCTGCGTGCGCGAGGGCCTGGCCGCTGCCGGTCTGCCGGAAACCGCAGTACAGGTGATCGAAACCACCGACCGCGCCGCAGTGGGCGAACTTATTACCATGCGCGAATTCGTCGACGTGATCGTGCCGCGCGGCGGCAAGGGGCTGATCGAGCGCCTGATGGCCGAGGCGCGCATCCCGGTGATCAAGCACCTGCACGGGGTGTGCCATGTCTACATCGACGACAAGGCGGACCAGGCAAAAGCGGTCAGGATCGCCGACAACGCCAAGACCAGCCGCTATGGCACCTGCAATACCATGGAAACCTTGCTGGTGGCAGAAGGTGTAGCCAAAGAGGTGCTGCCGCCGCTGTGCAAGATCTATCAGGACAAGGGCGTCGAACTGCGCGGCTGTGCGGCATCGCGCGCCATCGTACCGGCGATGAAGGCGGCCACTGAGGAAGACTGGCATACCGAATATCTGGCGCCGATCCTCTCGGTGCGGGTCGTGGCAGACATGGATGCGGCGATCGAGCACATCAATACCTACAGCTCGCAGCACACCGAATCCATCGTGACGGAAGATTACGGCCGGGCGCGGCGCTTCCTGCGCGAGGTGGATTCCAGCTCGGTCATGGTGAATGCCTCCACCCGCTTCGCCGATGGTTTCGAATACGGCTTAGGTGCAGAGATCGGCATCTCCACCGACAAGATCCACGCGCGTGGCCCGGTGGGGCTGGAGGGGCTGACTTCACAGAAATTCATCGTGCTGGGTGATGGCCACGTCAGAGGTTAAAGCCTCGAGGCCGGTCGGCATTCTCGGCGGCACTTTTGATCCGGTTCACTTCGGGCATCTGCGTCTTGCAGAGGAGCTGGCGCAGCAACTTGCATTGTCCGAGGTGCGTTTCATCCCTTCAGGGAAGCCATGGCACCGGGATAAACCCGCAGCCACACCCGTACAGCGGATGGAAATGGTTCGTCTGGCGATTGCCGGCAATTCGCGTTTTGTACTCGACGAGCGCGAAGTCCGGAAAAACTCGCCCGGCTACACGGTGGAAACGCTCTCGGAATTGCGTCAGGAAATGGGCAGCGTGCAGCCTCTGTGCCTGCTGCTGGGGGCCGATGCTTTTCTCGGGTTGCCATCCTGGCACCGCTGGCGTGATCTATTTGAACTGGCCCATGTGGTTGTGGCGTACCGTCCGGGTTTTTCGCTGCAGCAGGAACAGATGGACGGCATGCTGCGTGAAGAACTGGAGCAGCGTCTCAGCGCAGACGCACCCGGCTTGCAGGACTTGCCGTGTGGCCGGATCATGGCCTGCCCGATAACGCCGCTGGCTATTTCGGCTACCGCCATCCGCACCGGAATCGAGGCAGGACGAAGCCCGCGTTATTTGCTCCCGCAAAGCGTTCTCGATTATATTCGGGAGCATCAACTGTATATTTAAGGAAATCCATGGAACTGGAAGCAATGAAACAGGCGGTCATTTCCGCGCTGGAAGATATCAAGGCAAAAGACATCGTCGTGTTGAAGGTGTCGCATCTGACCAGCATGACGGATTACATGATCGTAGCCAGTGGCGATTCCAACCGCCAGACGCGGGCGCTGGCCAACAATGTACTGGTTAAGCTGAAGGAGCAGGGCGCAGAGGTGCTGGGGGTGGAGGGCGAGGACAGTGGCGAGTGGGTGCTGGTGGACCTGGGCCAGGTGGTGGTCCACATCATGCAGCCCAGCACCCGCGAGCACTACAATCTTGAACAGTTGTGGGGCGCAGGGCGGCGCCATGGCCAGCCCTTGGCGGGGCAGACGAACGTTTGAAGCTGTGGATTCTTGCCGTCGGCAACAAAATGCCGGACTGGGTCAGCGAGGCGTTTGCCGAATACGCAAAACGCATGCCGCGGGAAGCGCGTATCGAGCTGGTTGAAATCAAGCCGGAGAAACGTAGTGGCGGAAAAACCGTCGAACAGATACAAACATCCGAGATGGAACGGATTCAGGCCGCCCTCCCTGCCACGGCAATGCATGTGATGCTGGATGAGCGCGGCACAGAAATGAGCACGCTGGAATTGGCTGATAACATGAAATTCTGGTTGCAGGAGGGACGGGATGTGGCGTTTGTCATCGGCGGCGCAGACGGGCTGCACCCGGGCTTGCGCCAGCGTGCGGGGAAGTTGATGTCACTGTCCCGACTCACTCTGCCCCATGGCATGGTGAGAGTGCTGCTGGCAGAGCAGTTGTATCGCGCCATGTCGGTGATTCAGGGCCATCCTTACCATAGGGAATAAATGATGCCCTACCCTTACCAGACCATTTACCTGGCCTCCGCGAGTCCGCGCCGTCGTGAGCTGCTGAAGCAGGTTGGGGTGCGCTTTGAGGTGCTGTTGTTGCGCGCGCATCCTTCTCGTACCGATGTCGATGAAACGCCGCGCCCCGGGGAGGATCCCCGAGAATACGTACTGCGCCTGGCACATGCCAAGGCGGAAGTCGGCAACATGGCCATGCGCGCCCGCCGCTTGCCGGCCTACCCTGTTCTGGCGGCAGACACTACGGTGGTTCTCGATGGCAGCATCATCGGCAAGCCCGCGGACCGTGAGGAGGCAGAGGCAACGCTGGCGCATCTGGCGGGCCGCAGCCATGAGGTGCTGACTGCGGTGGCGATGGCTTTCGATGACCGGGTCGAAGTGAAGCTGAGCGTTTCCAGTGTTGAGTTTACGCCGCTCGATGCGGGTACCATCAAACGCTACGTGGCCAGCGGAGAATCACATGACAAGGCGGGCGCCTATGCCATTCAGGGGAAGGCGGCCGCCTTCGTGACCCGGCTGGAAGGCAGCTATTCCGGTGTGATGGGCCTGCCGCTGTGTGAAACCACCCAACTATTACAAAAATTTGGTATCGAAGTGCTATGAGCGAAGAAATTCTGATCAACGTGACACCCCAGGAAACGCGGGTGGCGGTCCTGCAGCAGGCGGTCGTGCAGGAGTTGCACATCGAGCGCGCCAGCGCACGCGGCCTGGTGGGAAATATTTACCTCGGGCGAGTGTGCCGGGTTTTGCCCGGCATGCAGTCCGCCTTCGTGGAAATCGGCCTGGATCGCGCTGCCTTTCTCCATGTGGCGGATATCTGGACGCCCCAGGGTGAAGAGGCGCGGCCGATCGAGCGCCTGCTCTACGAGGGGCAGAGCATCATGGTGCAGGTATTCAAGGACCCGATCGGCACCAAGGGCGCGCGACTTTCCACCCAGATCGGGCTGGCTGGCCGCTTCCTGGTTTATTTGCCGCAGGAAACGCATATCGGCATTTCCCAGCGCATCGAAGATGAGGCTGAGCGTGAGCACTTGCGCGAGAAGCTGCAACACTTGCTGCCAGAGGCCGATCATGGCGGCTTTATTATCCGCACCATGGCCGAAACGGCAACGGACAAGGAACTGCTCGATGATGTCGAATATTTGCGCAAGGTGTGGAGTGATATTCAGGTCAATGCCAAGGGCGCCCCGGTAAAAACCCGGCTCTATCACGATCTGGACTTGCCGTTGCGAGTTCTGCGCGATTTTGTCACGGATGAAACCGATCAGATTGTGGTTGATTCACGTGAAACATTTACCCGCCTGCAGGGGTTTGCGCAGGAATACACTTCGGGTGTCGGGGAAAAACTTTCGCACTATCAGGGTGAGCGACCGCTGTTCGATCTGCGCGGTGTGGAAGATGAAATTGAAAAGGCGCTGGCGCGGCGTGTGGACCTTAAATCAGGCGGATATCTGATTCTCGATCAGACCGAGGCGCTGACGACCGTGGACGTGAATACGGGCGGTTTTGTCGGCGGGCGCAATTTCGACGACACGATTTTCAAGACCAACCTCGAGGCGGCACAGACCATCGCCCGCCAGCTCCGGCTGCGCAACCTCGGCGGTATCATCATTGTCGATTTTATCGACATGGATAACGAAGAGCATCAGGCAGCGGTGCTGGCCGAATTCAAGAAAGCGCTCTCGAAAGATCGTGCCCGCATCACCATCAACGGTTTTTCCGCTCTCGGGCTGGTGGAAATGACGCGCAAGCGCAACCGCGAAAGCCTGGCACATGTTCTGTGTCAGCCTTGTCCGATTTGCCAGGGGCGCGGTGAACTCAAGACGGCCCAGACGGTGTGCTACGAAATTCTGCGCGAACTGCTGCGTGAAGCGCGTCAGTTCGATGCGCGTGAATACCGGATTCTGGCTTCTCAGCAGGTGATCGACATGTTTCTCGACGAGGAGTCGCAAAGTCTCGCGCAACTCGGGGACTTTATCGGCAAGCCGATTTCCCTGCTGGTGGAGAGCCAGTATTCGCAGGAGCAGTACGACGTGATCCTGATGTGACGAACGGCAGGCAGCCTGCTGTTATGCGGCCTTGACCGGACGTTCCGGCGAAGCCTGGATTTTTTTTCGGATCCCCTCGATCACCTTGCTCTGTGCAAGCAGCTGAGCCTGCTCCTTGAGCAGTTCATTGATCCTTTCTTCAAGTGTGTCGGTGTTGTCGTGGATTTGTTTCACCGTTGCGACACGTTGACCAATCTGCGTTTTATAGTCCTGGATCTGCCTGATCAGCGGGCTGAGCGAGGCGTGCAGCCACATTTCACTTTCAGAGCGGGCCTGCTCGAAAACCTGCTGCGCGGAGGCCACCAGGCCGGTGTAAAACTTGCGGATGAGAAAGTGCTTCTCGGTCATGACGTTCAGCGGGTCATCGCAAAACTCCGAGGTTTGCTGCGCCAGGCTTTGAAGCCCCTGTTTGGGGCGCTCCAGGTTGAGCGGCGGAGGAAAAACAAGCTCGAAGCCATGCTGTTCGTGAAAGCGTTTGTAAGCGGCGTCCACCAGTCCCTTGATCTGGGCGGCGTGATGGTGGATGCGCTCGAATTGCTGCGTGGCCTGACCAAACAGGGATTGCATCCCGCGTAGCAGGCCGCTGGTCGTCCAGCTCCCCTCGATGGCTTTGCGGCTTTTGGCCAGCATTTCGTCCAGCCTGTCGCCATCCAGGCTGGCCATGAGCGCCCTGCCCTGCTGCGAGATCACGCTGCGCGTGATATTGAAGCTCTTCACGGTCTGTTCGTAGAGCATTTTGTCTGCCTGAACCTTGTCGAGCAGTTTCTTGATCACCGCGCGATTCTTGCCGGTAAGCGACATCAGTTCTTTCAGCTCGTGTCGCACTGCGGCAAGCTGGTTCTGCACGGACTTGCCGGAGGCGTCCACCAGGGTGCCGATTTCCTGCTGCACTGAAGCCCGCAAAATAGCCTGCTTGGCCGGAATGACGTGTTCGGCCAGCAGGGCTTCCACCCGCTGGATGCCGCTTTTCTTCAGCAGCAAATCGTCACCGCGGACGCGTGCCAGCAGGGCTTTCTGTGCCGAAACGGCGAGTACATTGCCGAGCGGCAGCTCCAGCAGGCGCGCGGTGTCGTGGACCTGTTTGTTGATGGCGAGCTGGATCTGGTCCCAGGGCTTCAGGTCATCCCACAGGATATCAACCTTGTTGAGCACGGCCAGGCGGTGGGGAACGTATTTCTGGATGTATTTATGCCAGATATCGATATCGGATTTGGTGACGCCGGTGTCCATGGCAAGCAGGAAAAGCACGGCATGGGCATTGGGAATCATGGAAAGTGTCAGCTCCGGCTCGGTGCCGAGGGCGTTCAGGCCGGGTGTGTCCAGAATGACCAGGCCGCTTTCCAGAAGCGGGTGTGGATAGTTGATCAGCGCATGGCGCCAGGCGGGGATCTCCACCGTGCCGTCGGCATTGACCATATCCTTGAGGTCTAGGTCGGAATCATCCCACAGCCCCATGGAGCGTGCTTCGCTCATCGGAACGGATTTTTTCTGCGCCACGGTGCGCATGGCATCCTGCATTTCCTGATGCGAATCCAGATTGAGTTTTATCTTGCTCCACTCGATGGGCAGCCGCTTCAGCGTGGCAATGCTTTCCTCGCGGTAGCGGGTCTCGATGGGCAATAGCCGGATACAGGGCGTTTCTTCCGGGTCGTAGTAGATTTCAGTGGGGCACATGGTGGTGCGGCCCACGTCCGATGGCAGCAGGCGCTGCTTGAAATCGGAGAAAAACAGGGCGTTGATGAGCTCGGTCTTGCCGCGCGAGAATTCGGCCACAAAAGCCAGCACCAGCCGGTCTTTCTTAAGGCTTTCCGTCAGATCGAAAAGTCGCAGCGAAAGCTGGGCATTCATCTCGCTGGTGCTGTCCAGCCAGGACCGGTAGGCGTTGATTGCAGCAACGATGCCATCCCGCCACTGGCGGTAATGTTCTACCTGTTGTTCGAGCGGTTCGCTCATGAGCACTTTGTGTTTTCCGTGCAATTGACCAGATCATCCGGTGCGCGCCGTGAGCCGTGAATTTCCACGACTTTGCGGCGTCCTCCGCTGCCCTGCTTTAATATCACCTGGCTTGACGTAACGTCAAAGGCTTTTTTGAGAAAATCCAGCAGCTTGGCGTTTGCCTGCCCTTCAACCGGAGGGGCAGCGATCCTGACTTTAAGTGCACCATTATGAATCCCGGCAATTTCCGTGCGTTTTGCGCCGGGCTGGATATGCAGGTTCAGAATGAAACGTTCGCCGTCGATGCGGCACCATGAGCCGGACATCGCAATCAGAGCAGGCGCAGGGCGAACTGTTCAAGCCAGGCAATGGGCAGCATCAGGACCAACTGCCCGAGCAGAATCAGGGCCAGAGGCGAGAGATCGACGCCGCCAATGGCCGGTATGAGTTTCTGCACGGGGCGCAACAGGGGTTGCACCAGACTGCCGGCAAGGCCGTTCAGCCAGTGGTAGGGTTGTACCCAGCTCAGAACGGCGCTAACTACAACTGTCCAGATCAGCACGTTCACGCCCAGCCCCAGCAGCTTGACCGCAGCCAGAAAAGCCAGGCCGCCAAGTGCTGCGGGAAAGCTCGAGCCATGGCCGAGAAGCAGAAATGTGGAGATAACCAGAATCAACTCTGTTGCCCATGCCGCCGCCAGCGAAGCCCAGTCCCATCCCAGAACGCCGGGTATGATGCGACGCAGCGGTTTGACAGCGAAATCTGTTACTGCCAGCAGAAATTGCCCGACCGGATTGCGGAATGGCGTGCGCATGTGCTGCATCTGAAAGCGCAGCAGAAATGCAGCGGCAAGCAGCGTCAGCAGGGTGCTGAGCAAAAAAAGGAGCGCCTGATTCAGCATTATTCTTTTCCCAGGGCGTCACCCAGTTCGTGCGAACGCGCCGCAGCGGCATGTATGGCCTGGATGATGGCTGTTTTTACGGCGGCTTCTTCCATGGCGGCCAGGGCGCGTTCGGTTGTGCCGCCTCTGGACGTGACGCGGGCACGCAGGGTGGCGGCATCTTCCTCGCTCCCGCTGGCCAGCCTGGCCGCGCCGAGAAATGTCTGCAGTGTCAGGGTGCGCGCCTGCCGGGGAGTAAATCCCAGTTCTGCGGCAGCCGTCTGCATGGCCTCCATGAAATAGAACACATAGGCCGGTCCGCTGCCTGAAACAGCGGTGAGGCCGTCCATCTGCGCTTCTTCATCCAGCCACAGTGTTGCGCCGACTGCCTGCAATATGGTTTCGGCCTGCTGCCGCTGGGTCTGCGCGACTTCCGGCAGGGCGTAGAGGCCGCTCATGCCGGCAGAAACCATGGCGGGCGTATTGGGCATGCTGCGTACCAGCTGGCGATAGCCGCCCAGCCAGCGGCTGAGATCCGCGGCCCGCACGCCGGCGGCGATCGAGATGACCAGTTGCTGGTGCAACAAGGGTGCCAGGGTGGCGGCCACTTCCCGTAGCTGTTGCGGTTTGACTGCCAGGACGATGACCGCGCCTGCGACGGCTTCTGCGCCTGCGGCGGCAAAAGTCTGCACCGGGTAGCGCGCCTGAAGGGAATCCCGTGTTTCACTTGAAACGTCCACCACACGGATACGAGAGGCATCAAAGCCTTGAGCGACAAGGCCGCCGATCAGGGCAGAAGCCATGTTGCCGCCGCCAATGAAACAGATGTCCATGATGAGTTCAGGCCCGGTGCTTTAGAAAGAAGTGAATTATAAGGCCATCCGTGTATGCGATGAAAATCTTCCACCCGGCCCCGGGATTTTTCGGTTCATCGCGCGGCGGAAAAAACTTGCCTGTGGTAAATTTGACGGTCTTATGTCGACGCCCGCCCTTCACTTCAACCATGTCCGCAAAACTTACGGCAAGCGTGTCGTATTGGACGGCCTGGACCTGGATATACAGCCAGGCGAATTTTTTGGCCTGGTGGGCGTTAACGGCGCGGGAAAAACGACTCTGATCAAGTGCCTGATGGATTTTTCCGAGCCTGACCAGGGGGATATCGAGATTTTTGGTGTCAGCCATCGGCAGCATCAGGCGCGCGCGCAGCTTGCTTTCGTTCCAGAACGATTTACGCCGCCCTACTATCTGACCGGCAGAGACTTTCTCCAGTACATGCTCAGGTTGCGCGGCCAGACCTACCAGCCAGCCGCGGCAGAAGCTATGTTGCAGGCGCTGGATCTGGATCTGAGCGCGCTTTCCATGCCAGTGCGCGCTTACTCCAAAGGGATGACCCAGAAAATCGGATTGGCGGCGAGTTTTCTCAGCGAACGGGCCCTGTATGTTCTGGATGAGCCGATGAGCGGCCTTGACCCCAAAGCCAGGGCCTTGCTTAAACGCTGTATGCTGGACATGAAAAGGCAAGGCCGCACCCTGTTTTTCAGTTCGCATGCCCTGTCGGATGTGGAGGAAATTTGTGAGCGCATGGCAATTCTGCATCAAGGGCGTTTGCGCTTTATCGGTACGCCGGCAGAATGCTGCCAGCAATACGGTACGGAAAGCCTGGAGCAGGCATTCATGAACTGTATTGCCTGAAGCGGTGGTTTACAGGTTCGTTATATAAGACTAAAGTAATGGAAAATCCTGACGTTACAGGATGTAGTTAAGAAAACATGGAGGTTCCGCCATGAACGCGAAATGGTTTGTTGCCTGTCTGCTGCTCTCTTCCTCGATAGCAATCGCAGCGCCAGCACACAAAAAGTCGAGCTACAACAAGACCGGTAAGGCAAAAGCCGTTAAAGTCAGCAAAACCATCAAGCCCGTGAAAATGCGCGCGGCTGCTGAAGATGGCCGTCTGCAACTGGGGTCCTCGGTGGCGATGATTGTTGATCAAAAAAGCGGCGAGACTCTTTTTTCCCGCAATGCGGCCAGTCCCGCGCCGATTGCTTCCATCACCAAGCTCATGACGGCAATGGTCGTGCTGGACGCGGGTCTCAGTATGGATGAGACCATTATCATCAGCGAAGCGGATGTGGATACGCTGCGTAATTCCAGTTCCCGTCTGCGCGTGGGTACCACCCTGACGCGGCAGGAAACCCTGCATCTTGCCCTGATGTCGTCGGAAAATCGCGCCGCTGCCGCGCTGGCCCGAACCTATCCCGGGGGGGCGGCACAGTTTGTCGCTGCCATGAACCGGAAGGCGGTGGAGCTGGATATGCGCCACAGCCATTTCGTTGACTCCACCGGCCTGCATAGCGAGAACGTATCCACGGCAGAAGACCTGGTGAAAATGGTCAAGGCCGGTTACCACTATGAGCAGATTCGGCAGATGAGCACAGCCGAGACCTATGACGTGGTGAATGACAATGGCCGGCGCACGCCTTACAAGAATACCAATGCCCTGGTAAAGAGCCCGTCCTGGGAAATCGGGTTGTCGAAGACCGGTTTCATCAACGAAGCAGGCCGCTGCCTGGTGATGCAGGCGCAGATTGCCAGCCGCCCGGTGATTATCGTATTGCTCGATTCCTGGGGTAAATATACGCGCACTGCCGACGCCAACCGCATCAAGAAATGGCTGGAATCCAGCCGCCATACTGCCCTCGCCCACCTCGGTTGACGCCGGTGTTCTGACCCTGCCTTTGTGTTGACTTTATTACAGCGGCGCGCAATGCGCCGCTTTCGCTGGACCGCGTTTTCCCTCCTGATTCTGGCGTATGTGCTGGCTTTCTTCCATCGCATGGCTCCGGCGGCGATCGCCGGAGAACTCCAGTCCGCCTTCAACGCCAGCGGCGCCGCCCTTGGGACACTGGCCGCCATGTATTTCTACATCTACACCCTGATGCAGATCCCCACCGGGGTGCTGGTCGATACCCTCGGCGTGCGCAAGATCGCCTCTCTGGGCGGGCTGGTGGCTGGCGCAGGATCCATTCTGTTTGCCTATGCGGACGCCCTCGTTGAGGCATCTCTGGGCCGGCTGCTGGTGGGGCTGGGCGTTTCCGTCATGTTTATTTCCATCATGAAGCTCAACGCCGTGTGGTTTCACGACCGGCATTTTGGTACGGCTGGCGGCCTGACCATTCTGCTGGGCAACCTTGGTTCGGTTCTGGCTGCCGCACCGCTGGTCTGGGCACTTGATTTCACTTCCTGGCGCAGCATTTTTGCCGCCTTGGGCGCGTTCTCCATCCTGCTGGGTTTGCTGACCTGGTTTCTGGTGCGGAACCATCCTGGCGAGGCCGGTTTTCCCAGCATGCGCGAGCTGGATGGCAAGCCACCCCATGCCCCTCACGCCGGGCACTGGTACGATGGGCTGATAAAAGTGGCCAGAAACCGGGCGACCTGGCCCGGATTCTGGCCCAATTTCGGCATCGGCGGCACCCTGTTCACTTTTGCCGGGCTCTGGGCAGTCCCTTTTCTGCATGATGTTTACGGTATGTCGCGTTCACTCGCGGCAGGCCACACTTCGTTACTGCTGGCCGGTTTTGCTATCGGTGCAATGCTCACCGGGATGATTTCGGATCGCATGGGCCGCCGCCGTCCGGTCATGCTGGCCGGAATCCTGCTCTACCTGCTGTGCTGGCTGCCATGGCTGGCCTTGCTGCAGTTACCGCTGGCCATCAGTTTCGGGCTATTTTTTCTCATGGGGATCGGGGCCTCCGGCTTTACCCTGGCATGGGCGGTGACCAAGGAAGTAAACCCCCCCGCCCTCTCCGGCATGGCAACCAGTATTGTCAATACCGGCAGTTTTCTTGGCGCCGGGCTGTTGCAGCCACTGGTTGGCTGGACGATGGATCTGGGCTGGGACGGCACCCTGTCCGATGGCGTGCGCGTCTATGCAGGGGAAAACTACCAGCTCGGCTTGCTGCTTCTGTTTCTGTGCGCTTTGACCGGGCTGGCCGGCGCATTCAGATGCAGGGAAACGTATTGCCGTTATGGCTGAACAGGCAACAGGAGGAGGAGCGTGCTGTCTTCGGGCTTGAGCGATTTGGCTTGGCGGGGGAGAATGCTCGTTTGAGCTTTTTCTGATTTAACTCAACTGCTGCATGGAGAAAAACGTGACGACTGACACAAGGCAAAAGGGCGCTCCCGGCGACGCTCACAAATGGCGTTTCTTCAGGGCCGGCGGATTTGATCAGGTGCAACTGGAAACCGGCGCAGACCTGATGGCGCTGGATCAACTGGATCAGAAGCTGTGGGTGGCGCTCAGTTGCCCGACAAGAGGCATCGAGTTCGATGCCCGGACGCTCGACCTGATCGATACGGATGGCGACGGGCATATCCGTTCCCCGGAAATTATTGCGGCTGCAAAGTGGGCTGGCGCATTACTGAAAAACCCGGATCTGCTGGTTAGGGGTGAGGACACACTTCCGCTGGATGCCATTCGTGACGACACGGTGGAGGGGCGGCGCATCCTGGCATCGGCGCAGCATATCCTGACTAATCTGGGCAAGGGTGAAGCCAGGACTATTTCGGCGGAAGACACGGGTGATACGGTGAAGATCTTTGCACAGACCCGTTTCAACGGGGATGGCATTATCCCGCCAGACGCGAGCGACGATGCCGCCGTGCAACAGGTGATTGCCGAACTGATCGAGTGCCTGGGTGCAGAAGCCGACCGCAGCGGGAAAGCGGGTTTGTCTGAAGCCAAAGTGGCGCAGTTTTTCGAGCAGGCGCGTGCATTCTCCGGCTGGCACACCGTCGCCGAGCAGGATCAGGCTATTTTGCCCCTGGGGCCGGAAATGGATGCAGCCGCGGCCGCCTATGCCGCGGTTAAAGAGAAAATCGAGGACTATTTCACACGCTGCCGCCTGACGGCCTACGATGCCCGCTCTGCGGCGGTTCTGAACGGCAGCGAGGCCGAATACCAGGCGATCAGCAGCAAAATGCTATCTGCAGCAAGTGACGATATCGCGGTGTTTCCATTGGCCGGGGCCGGTCCCGGCAAGGCGCTGCCTTTGCTGGCCGGTATCAATCCCGCCTGGGCCGGAAAGATGGCGAACTTCCATGCGGCGGTCGTGAAGCCCATGCTGGGCGAAAAAGATGCCCTGAAGGAAGAAGACTGGAGCGATATTCAGGGCCGTTTCGCAGCCTACCAGGCATGGCTCGGGGCGAAGCAGGACTGGGCGGTGGAAAAAATGGGGCTGGCGCGCATTCGCGAAATTCTGTCTGGCCCCTTTGAGGCCGTATTGAATGAGCTCCTTGCCCAGGATATGGCGTTCGAGGATGAAGCAACTGCTATTGTCGAAGTGGATAAGCTGGTGCATCTCTGCCGCGATCTGGGCACCCTGGTCAATAATTTTGTTTCCTTCCGCGATTTCTACACCCGTCGCGCCAAGGCGATCTTTCAGGCTGGGACGCTGTATCTGGATGGCCGCAGTTGTGAGCTGTGCGTGCAGGTTACGGATGCGGCAAAGCATGCGGCGCTGGCCTCCCTGAGCAAGGTCTGCCTGGTGTATTGCGACTGCGTGCGCGGGGCGGAAAAAATTCAGATTGCTGCGGCTTTTACCGCAGGCGATTCCGACCAGCTCATGGCCGGACGCAACGGTGTTTTCTACGATCGCAAGGGCCGTGACTGGGACGCCACGATCAGCAAGATCATCGAGCACCCGATCAGCATCCGCCAGGCATTCTGGTCGCCCTACAAGCGCATCGGAAAAATGATCGGCGAGCAGATCCAGAAAATCGCCGCTTCCAAAGCCAAGGCGGCGGAAGAAAATGCGGCTGCATCGGTGAGTTCCGCCGGTCAGAAGGTCGAGGGGGGCAAGCCTGCTGCTGCGCAGGCTTTCGACGTGGCCAAGTTCGCCGGTATTTTTGCGGCCATTGGCCTGGCAGTGGGTGCGATTGGCACTGCCGTCGCCGCCCTGCTGACCGGCTTCCTCGGCCTGAAAGCATGGCAGATGCCGCTGGCGCTGGCAGGTTTGATGCTGATTATCTCCGGTCCCGCGATGGTGCTGGCCTGGCTGAAATTGCGCCAGCGCAATCTGGGCCCCATCCTCGATGCCAATGGCTGGGCCGTGAATACCCGGGCAAGGATCAACATCCCGTTTGGCACCTCGCTGACGGGTCTTGCCCGTCTGCCGGAAGGCGCGGAGCGTTCTCTCGCTGATCCTTTTGCCGAAAAGGGTCAGCCATGGGGCGGCTACCTTTTCCTGCTGGTGATCATTGCGGTCGCCCTGGGGTGGTTGTGGTGGCGTGGTTTTATCTTCCAGTAAAATTGGTCTCTTCTGAGCTGTTAAGCTCCACTTAAGAATCGGGCGCTACAGTTCTCCCTACATTGTTTGTAAGGAGAACTGCCATGACCCGATTCCCCCTTCTGATCGCCGCTATTCTGGCCTGCGGCGCAGCTCAGGCTGCACCGCAGGACCTTCTGCAAAATTATGCCGCTCAGGCAAAGCAGGAAAATCCCCAGTTTCAGTCTTTCTCTGCCACCCGTGGCGAGCAGCTTTATCACGCCAAGCGTTTGCACAGCGCAGGTAAAACCCTGAGCTGCGCCAGCTGCCATACCGACAATCCCAAATCCGCCGGACGCCATGAGAAAACCGGCAAGGAAATTCTGCCACTGGCCCCGGTGGTTAATCGTGAGCGCTTTACCGATTCAGCCAAGACGGAAAAATGGTTCAAGCGCAATTGTCAGGACGTGCTGGAGCGCGCCTGTTCTGCTCAGGAAAAGGGCGATTTTCTGTCCTACCTGCTTTCAATCAAATAGGAGATGGCGATGAAACATTCACTGATTATTTTTGCGCTGTTGTTTAGCGGAGCTGTCCAGGCGGACGGCAATACAAACCTGGCGCCTGCCGCCAGCAATCTGAAATGGAAAAATGAATGCAGCGCCTGCCATATGGCTTACCCCCCTGCCCTGTTGCCGGAGCGTTCGTGGCGCAAGATGATGACGGGGCTGGAGAGCCACTTTGGCCAGGATGCCAGCCTGGATGCGCCCACAGCAAAGGAGATCACGACTTTTCTGGTGAACAACAGCGCCGAGCGGGCAGGAAACAAACGGGCAAAAAAAGTGCTGGGCTCCCTCGGCTCCGCTGAGGCGCCGCTGCGCATCAGCGAAACCGCCTGGTTTGTGCGCGAGCATGACGAAGTGGCGCCACAAGTCTGGAAGCGCCCCAAAATCGGGAGCCCGGCCAATTGCAACGCCTGTCACCAAGGTGCTGAGCAAGGCAACTACTCCGAACATGAGATCCGGATTCCGCGTTAAGGAGGTCATATGAAAATCCTGGTATGGGACATTCCCACCCGCCTGTTTCACTGGCTGTTTGCCGGCGCATTCACGGTTGCATGGCTGACATCAGATTCAGATAGCTGGCTCAATGTGCATGTCTTTTCCGGCTACCTGCTACTGGGCCTGCTGGGCTTCCGTTTGGTTTGGGGGTTCATCGGGGGGCGATATGCACGCTTTACTTCTTTCTTGTATCACTGGAAGGAAGGGCTCTCTTACGTGCTGCAGGTGTTGACGGGCACAGCCAAACGCCATGTCGGGCACAATCCGGCCGGAAGCTGGGCGATTTACCTGTTGCTGGCGCTGGGATTGCTCGCTGGGTTGAGCGGGATGATCACGCTGGGCGGTCAGGAAGGCCAGGGCCCGCTAGCGCCGTGGGTGCCCTACTGGGCGGGCGAAGCCTTCAAGGAAGTGCATGAGGCGCTGGCAAGCGTGATGCTCGGTGTGGTCGGGCTGCATCTCGCCGGCGTGGCACTGGAAAGCTGGCGCCACCGCGAGAACCTGCCGCGCGCCATGGTCACCGGCCTCAAGGAAGGAACGCCGGATGCAGCGACCCCCTCGCGCCGTCTGTTCAGTGCTTTGCTGCTGCTGATCGCCATCGGTGCCGGTACGGTATGGTATTTTTCCGGTGCGCCAATTACTGGCGGCGAACATGACGCAAGCCACAAGATCAGCCGCTCGATTGATCCACGTGAAACACCCTTGCGTATTACCGCAACACCGTATTGGCAAGGCAAACATCACGACATCGGCGCAGCGGTATGGAAGCAGCCGCAGGTGGGCTCGCGCGCCAATTGCGTGGCCTGCCACCAGGATGCGGAACGGAGTGTGTTCGTCCCTGCAAAGCTGCCTCGTGCATAGCCTGGCCGGTTCGGTTAGACTGATTTCCATGAGGACAAGAGCACAAGATCATGCGCCTGCTGCTGGTTGAAGACGATACGCTGCTCGGTGACGGCGTCCGTGCCGGGTTGCAGCAGTCCGGCTTCGTCGTGGACTGGGTGAAGGACGGCCAGGCGGCGAAACTGGCGCTGCAGGCGGAGATTTACGCGCTGGTCGTGCTGGATCTCGGCCTGCCACGCCTGTCTGGGCCGGAATTGCTGAAATGGTTGCGTGCTGCGGGGAATGCCACCCCGGTACTTATTCTCACCGCCAGAGACACGGTGGCGGACCGGGTCAGCGGCCTTGATGCCGGTGCCGATGACTATCTGATCAAGCCCTTTGATCTTGACGAGCTGGCAGCCAGAATCCGCGCTCTGTTGCGGCGTGCCGGTGGACGTACGGCACCGTTGATCGTGCATGGCAGGCTGGAAGTCGACCCGGCATCCCGTCAGGTGATGCTGGAGGGCAAGCCGGTGGAGCTTTCTCCCAGAGAATTCGCAATCCTGCTGGTGCTGCTGGAAAGCGCAGGCCGCGCGCTCTCGCGCGAGCAACTGGAACAGGGTTTATATGGCTGGGGCGATGAAGTGGAAAGCAACGCGGTGGAGGTGCACATCCACCATCTGCGCAAGAAGCTCGGTGCGGAACTGATCCGCACCATTCGCGGGGTAGGTTACGTGGTCGATAAAGTGGGCCAGGACGGTTGAGCATGGAGAAAACAAACCCAACCCCAACCCCCCCTTCCCCCCTTGTCAGGGGGGTGAGTTCAGGAGAGGAGCCACACATCCCCCCTGACAAGGGGGGGCCGAGGGGGGTTGGGGTTTTCCTCAGTGGGCCAGCCGTATTTCAAGGCACAAACATGAATTCCCTGCGCGCCAAACTGCTGGTTCTGCTCCTGGCCATCATCTCTGCTGCCTGGGTGGCGACCGCGGCATTCATCTATTTCGATGCTCACCACGAGATTGACGAACTGTTCGATGCCCAGCTGGCCCAGTCGGCCCGGGTGTTGCTGGCCCAGGCCGGGCACGATCTCAAGGATGCACGCGAAGACGATGATGGCATCGCGAGCGAAGTTGCCAGTGGCGGCCACAAGTATGAACGCAAGATCGCATTCCAGATCTGGGATGAGCATGGGCGCCTGCTGCTGCGCTCCGCCAGCGCACCGGCCGAACCTCTGACCAGGCAGGAGAACGGTTTTGCCGAAACCATGATCGAAGGCAAGCCCTGGCGGGTGTATAGCCAGCAGGATGAAGAAGGCGAGATCCGTGTGCAGGTGGGCGAGCGCCATGCGGTGCGCAACGAGCTGGCTGCTTCCGTGGCGCAGCGCCTGCTGCTGCCGCTGGGTGTTGCCCTGCCGGTGCTGGCTTTGCTGATCTGGTTTGCAGTCGGCAAAGGCCTGAGTCCCTTGCGGCGTATCGGCAGTGAAGTCGCACAACGCGACCCTGCCAATCTCGCTCCACTGGAGGCGCGCACAGCCCCGGCCGAAATCACCCCATTGCTACATGCGCTCAATGGCCTGCTAGGGCGGCTGGAGACAGCACTGGAAAGCGAGCGGCGCTTCACTGCCGATGCGGCGCACGAGCTGCGTACCCCGCTCGCCGCGCTTAAAATCCAGGCTCAGGTTGCCCGCCGTGCCGAGAACGCTGAACAGCGTGGTGCAGCATTGGACAACTTGATTCTGGGTGTTGACCGCGCGACGCATCTGATCGGGCAGTTGCTGACCCTGGCGCGGCTTGAGCCGACAGGCGGCAGTGCTGCGCTGATGGCGTGCGATCTGGCCAGGATTTCCCGCCAGACCCTGGCTGATCTGGCTGCTGCGGCGCAGGACAATGAAATCGAACTGGAACTGGACAGCCCCGATTCGGTCCCGATTACGGGCAACGCCGACATGCTCGGCATCCTGCTGCGCAACCTGGTGGATAACGCTATCCGCTATACGCCCCGGGGTGGAAAGGTCAGCGTATCCCTGGTCACGGACCAGGGCCGGGCGCGGCTGGAAGTGACCGATAGCGGGCCGGGCATCCCCGAACAGGAAAGACAAAGGGTGTTTGACCGCTTTTACCGAATACTCGGCAACGAGGCTGCGGGCAGCGGGCTGGGGCTGTCCATCGTCAAGCGCATCGCGGATTATCATGGTGCATCGCTTTCCCTGGCTGACGGTGAGCGCGGCACTGGCCTCAGGGTGAGCGTGGAATTCTTGTCCGGGTAAAAACCCACAACCGGAATCCCAGCAGCAGTGCCAGCACGGCGGCGTAAATCGCCGGCTCGGTGACATCCTTCTTCACCAGCCACCAGTAATGCACCACGCCCCCGATGGCAATCAGATAAACCAGCCGGTGCAGGCGCTGCCAGTTCCTGCCGCCCAGGCGGCGCATCATGCCCTGAGTGGAAGTCAGCGCCAGCGGGATCAGCAGCAGGAAGCTGGTGAAGCCGATGGTGATGAAGGGGCGCTTGAAAATATCCAGATAAATTCCGGTCAGGTCGAAGAACTGGTCGAGCCAGATGTAGGTCACAAAATGCAGGCAGGCGTAGAAAAAGGCAAACAGGCCGAGCATGCGGCGCAGCCGGATGGGCCACTGCCAGCCAGAAAGACGGCGCAAGGGCGTGACGGTCAGGGTGATGAGCAGGAAAGTCAGGGTCCAGGTGCCGGTGGAGAGCGTGATGAATTCGATCGGGTTGGCGCCCAGCCCGCCATGGAAGCCCAGCCACAGCAATCGCACCAGCGGCAGGAGGCTGGCGAGAAAAACCGCTATTTTTAGCGCAGGCAGGAAGCGCATCAGAAGAATTTTTTCAGATCCATGCCGGTATAAAGCTGCGCCACCTGTTCGCCATAGCCGTTGAACGGCAGTGTGGCGCGCTTGAAAAATTCGCCGATGCGGCGTTCCCGGGCCTGGCTCCAGCGCGGGTGATCCACGGCAGGATTGACGTTGGAAAAGAAGCCGTACTCGCTGGGCGCAGCACGCATCCAGGCGCTGACCGGCGGTTTTTCGACGAGGCGGATTTTGACGATGGATTTCGCGCTCTTGAAGCCGTATTTCCACGGCACTACCAGGCGCAGCGGCGCCCCGTTCTGCTGCGGCAGCACCTCGCCATAGAGTCCGAAGGCGAGCAGCGTGAGCGGGTGCATGGCCTCGTCCAGACGCAACCCTTCGACATAGGGCCAGTCCAGCACGCCGGAGCGCTGCCCCGGCATCTGTTTGGGGTCGTGCAGCGTGACGAGCTCGACATATTTTCCGTTGCCGGTGGGTTCCGCGCGGCGGAGGATTTCACCGAGAGAGAAGCCCGTCCACGGAATGACCATGGACCAGCCCTCGACGCAGCGCAGGCGGTAGATTCGCTCTTCCAGCGGTGCCAGGCGCAGCAGGTCTTCGATGCCATAGATTTTTGGATTTTTGACTTCGCCCTCGATGGTTAGCGTCCAGGGCCGGGTGACCAAGGTCTTGGCCGCCTGTGCCGGATCGGATTTGCCGGTGCCGAATTCGTAAAAGTTGTTGTAAGTGGTCACTTCCTTGTAAGGGGTCGTCGTCTCTGAGGTGCTGAGTGAGCTTTTCCTGGTGCCTGGCAACTTCTCCACAGCGCGGGCCGGAGTTGCGAACAGGCCGGGCAGCGTCGCCAGTGCCAGTACGCCGGGTATGCTTTGCAGAAACTGGCGGCGGGCGCGGTAAATTTCCTGGCTGGTAATTTCCGATGGGCGAATGTCGCCGGGGCGTTTGATGAGCATGTCGGTCCTCAGGGTGTGGTGAGGGTATTGTAGGTGGAAGCGCGATGCTTTCCACCCGGCATGGTGAATATCTGAATGACTGTTAAAACAGTCCGGAAGTTCACCTGAGTTGGCAGGCGAAAAAAAACGGGCACCGAAGTGCCCGTTGAAACTACCATTAGGATGGTAGAGAGGAGGAAACTGAACACACCGCCAAAGTCGATGTGTGATGAACTTGCTGCATGGAAGCCATGATGCGCCCGGCGGGTTACAGAAACATTTCTTTCCTGTGCGGGAATGTAACAGTGTGTTACCGGGCTTGTTTTTGCCGGGCAAAAAAATGGGCGCCGCAGCGCCCATTTCAGTTTGGCCTGGAGCTAAATCAGAACTTGATATTTACGCCAGCATAGATGGAACGGCCCATGCCGGGAACTGCAACGCCCCAGCGAGGACTTCCTGCTGTGGTTTCCGGAGGCATTGTCGTTCCCTGTCCGGTATAAGCACCACCCAGAGGATAGTTGTAGAACCGGTTGAAGACGTTTTCCACACCCACATCGAAGCGCGCCTGTTTCCAGTCATAGCTGCTGCGCAGGTTGAGCAGACCGTAGCCTGCCGTTTTAATCTCGTTGCGTTCTTGAGAGATATCATCTTTGGCATCAACCAGTACGACTTCCGCCGTGTTGGTCCAGCTACCCAAGCTCTGTACGACGGCCAGTTTTGCGTTCAACGGCATCATGTTGTAGAGGTTGTCATCCGTACCGCTTGTGGTTTTTCCGCGGACATAATTCAGCATGCCGGTTGCCGTGAAGCTGCCGAAACCTGTGTTCTTGGCCAGTGGGAAATGTCCGGAAATATCCAGGCCATAGAGGTGGGCATCCTGATTGATATATTTGAGGAACACGAAGTTATTTGTTGTTGTTTGGCCTACTGCGGTACATTTCGTGCCAGCCATCAGGCTATCGGCTGCCGCGCAGCGCGCGCGCATTGATGTAATCCTCGACGTAGGTGTAGTAAGGTGTGACTTTCAGCCCCCAGTTTTGCTTGATCGGCATCATGCCAGTCGGCGGTGGCGCTGAGCGTGTGGGCGACTTCCGGCTTCAGATCGAGATTGCCGACGTAGCCGTTGCCATCCCCGGTCATGTTGATCATGTTCATGGCCATGCCGCCGGTCGACCAGGTGTAGCGCTCGTAGAGGTTGGGTGAGCGGGTTTTGTGCGCATAGCCGAATTCGATAGGTCTTGCTGCTGTCTGGTATATAGCGGGCCAGTGCGGTCATGTCCCAGTTGTTGTCGGTGCGGCTGCGGTCTTTGGCATTGAAGGCATTTGCTTCGTCGGTGTAGGTGGCGTTATAGCCCTGCACTGTTCCCGTATTCATTTTTACCGTTTCGCTACGAATACCGAGCAGACTGAGCCATTGCGGATTCCAGCGTGCTTCCCATTCGGCGAAAGCGGCGTAGCGGTCGCGTTCGCCGTTATTGATGTTCCAGAAGGTGATTGGGGACATGCCGCCTGTGCCGGAGGGATCCCACCAGTCATCTGAAACGATAACGCTGATATTCGCCGCCCACCCGGAGAAGGTCGCGTGCGGAAAGCGGGATGTCCGCCTTGACCACGGCACCGGTATTTCGTCCTTCCGTATCCATCGGCATGCCCGGGTGCATTGTTCCCTCTGGTACCAGAACGCCTTGTCCTCGAGGAAGTTCATCTTGTGGCGCGTATGTTCGTTATAGGCGCGGGCTTCCAGCTTGCCCCAGTCGTACTGGCCGTCATAGCGCAGATTGACCTGTGTCGCTGTCGTTGCCGGTCATGTCCATGCGCTGGTTAGGAAAGCCCTGGTAGGGAATGTCCTGCATACCCAGCTTGAGTTCGACCAGATGGTTCTCGTTGCGCAGCGCAAACCTGAGGGACTGGTTGGTCGATTTGTACATGGAGGAGCCAACCTCGTCACCGGCCAGCCATTTGGTCGAAGTTATCGTGGATTTGCCGGTCGTTGATGAAAGCGGGTCCTGCCGCCTTGAAATCCCCGCCTGCCGTGTAATTGTCGGATTCCACAGTCGAGCCGCTATACGTCATGCTCAGCTTCTCGTTCGCGATGGTTGCCGAAAGATTGCCGCCTGTGGCATTGCCGTTGCTGCGATAGAAAGCGCCGGCCTCGCCCTTGAGCAGCATACCCTGCCCTGCTGCGGCGAATTCCGGATCTGGCGATTTCACCAGAATGGCGCCACCGATGCTGTCGCCGCTCACGCTGACCGGTGCGATGCCGGAATAGACCTGGATGCTGCTCGACGTTGCTTGGATCAATGTAGGAAAGCGCGCGGGTTCATGTGGTTGCCGCAGGCGGAAATCAGGTCCATGCCATCGACCTTGATGCGCAGGCGGTCATCCGCCAGGCCGTGAATGGCCGGCAGGCTGGAAACGCCGCCCGCACCATACAGGCTGACGCCGGGCACGTCCCTGAGCAGGCTGGCGCTGTCGCTGGTGGCGGCCCCCATGCGGGCGATGCTGCCCTCGTCGACAAAGGTCGCGCCCACAGGCTGGGCGACCTTGGATGCGCTGACGGTCACTTCCGGCAGGGTGGTGGTTTTTTCCTCGGCGGCGCTGGCCAGTTGCGGCAAAGCCAGAGCGACAGCAAGAGGAATGATGCGTAGCTGGTGTTTCATGGGACCCCCTCAGGTTAAAAAAAATTATTCTGGTATGGTGATGAATCCGAGTTTGGCGATGCCGGCGCGGTTGATCGCCGCCATGACCTGCGCCACGCGGCCATATTTGACGTTCTCGTCGGCGTGAAGCTGGACGTTGATGTCGGGCGTGGCGGCGCGCAGCTTGCTGAGTTCGTTTTCGAGAATGTCGAAATGAATCGGGCGCTGGTCGATATACACCGTGCCCTGGGCATTGATGGCGAGCTGGATGGTATGGGTCTGCTTGAGCGGAGCGACTGGCGCGGTCTTGGGCAGATCGACCTTGACGGCCTGCATCAGCAGCGGCGCGGTGACGATGAACACGATCAGCAGCACCAGCATGACGTCCACCAGCGGCGTGACGTTGATGTCCGACATGGCGGTTTGTTCGGAGGAAGTGTGCAGGGCCATGATAAGTTTCCTATCTCACGCTGAAACCGGATTTGAGCGCGAGATGCAGGAAGTCGTTGGCGAACTCTTCCAGTTCCGCGCCATACAGCCGCACCTGGCGCAGGCCGTAGTTGTAGGCCAGCACAGCGGGAATGGCGGTGGCGATGCCGACCGCCGTGGCGATCAGGGCTTCGCCGATCGGGCCCGCCACCACATCCAGCCCGGCCGAGCCGGTGCGGGAAATATCCTGCAGGGCATGCATGATGCCCCACACCGTGCCGAACAGCCCGACGAATGGCGCCGTCGAGCCGATGCTGGCCAGCACCATCAGGCCGCCTTCAAGCTTATGCACTTCCTTCTGCACCTCGGCGCGCAGGCGGCGTTCCAGCACGTCCTGTCTGTCGCCGCTGTTCTGCAGGCTGTTCGCCCCATCTTTCTCGATTTCGCGCAGCACCTCGAATCCCGAGCGGCACAGTTGCGCCAGCGGGCCTTGCGCCTGTTGCGCGGCGGATTCAGCTTCCGCCAGGTTGCGGGCGCTCCAGAATGTTCTGGTAAAGGCGCTGTTCTGCCGTGACAGGCGCCACTGCGTCCAGGCTTTCATCACGATCAGCGTCCAGGCAACGACCGAGAATGTGATCAGAAGCCACAGGGTTGCGGCTACGATGGGTGAGGTTGCATGTGCAAACATGTTAATTTTCCAATTTAAAGGTAATCGGTACTTCCACCCAGGCTGCGATGGTTTGGCTGCCCCTGCGGGCGGGCACGAAGCGCCATTTTTTAACCGCTTCCAGCGCGGCCTCGTCAAGTGCGCCAAATCCGCTGGTCTTTTTCAGCTCCACCCGGTTGCAGGAGCCGTCTGCCAGCACCTCGGCCCGCACCAGAACCCGCCCTTCAATCCCTCTGCGGCGTGCCGAGAGGGGATAAGCCGGTGGCGGGTTGTTGAGATAGGCGGCGTTGAAACGCGGCGCTTCCACAACGGGTTCCACCTCGGCTCGGGGAGCGGCCACGGCAGCCGGTGCCGGCGGGGTTGGCGCAACGACGACCGGGGCCGGTTCCGGTGCCTGCTCAACCACGCGTTCTGCCACCGGCTGAGGCTGCAATAACTGGCGCGGTTCAGGCTTGGCCTTGGGCTGCACTTTGGGCTTGGGTTCTGGTTTGGGCGGCTCGCGGCTGTTTCGGCGTGACCTTGGTGGCGGCGGCGGGGCGCCAGCAGGGCCACCTCGATCACTTTCAGCGGCCTGGGGGGAATGATGTCCTGTTTCAACTGGCTCAGGCCGTACCATACCCCGGCATGGGCAAGCGCCACCAACATGACAACTGTCAGCCATCTTCGTGCTTTTTCTCCTCCCATGGTTAACCTGAAAACCCTCTAGTAATGGGTTTTAACCCAGTGTGCTATTTCCGTTTCATCCAGCTTGCCGGTAATGGTGCGGGCCTGGTGGTTGGCATCATACAAATAGGTGCGGGGTAATTCGCCGCGCCACCTGCGATCAATTTCAAAATGCAGCCGCTCAACGAAGCGGTCGGCAAACACCCAGCTTTGCACCCTTCCGAGGCCATGTTTTTCAAGCACCGTCATGAGCGCTGTTTTCTCTTCCGGCGTGTCGGTGGAAACCAGTACGAGAGGCAACTGGGGATGTTGCTGGAGCAGTTTGCCGAACTGTTCCAGGTTGGCCTTGCAATGGACGCAGCTCAGCGACCAGAAAGCGAGGATGAAGGGCTTGCCGCTGTGGGTGATGGCCACTTCTTTCATGCTGCCCTGAACGAAAGGTTTGGGCGTCCGGTGAGGCGGCATGAGCAGCAACAGCCAGGAGCCAGAACAAAGCTATGAATAAAAGCTGTCGCATGTTCATGGCTGTTTGATCTCCAGCACTTGCAACCCATCCTTTTCCGTTTGCCAGGACAGGTAAGCCTTGTCCTGATGGGCGATCAGCATGGGATGGTCTGAAGCGCCTGCTGTTGCCGCAAGGCGGCTCGGGCCGGACCAGGAAGTGACCACCGTCGGAAGAATGTATTTCCTGTACCGAGGCTTCCTTGCCGTCGAATTCCTTCCAGACTACGAAAACTTTCTTTCCCAGGCTCAGTATATCCGGGTGCCCGGCCTGTGCATCCTCATTGCCGAAAGCTCTGGGGAGTGAAAAACTCTGGCCGTCATCGTTGCTCGATCCATAAAACAGGCCATGGCGTTCCGGCCCGTTATTGAACCAGACCATGTGATAGATTCCGTCAGAACCAATGGAGACCGCCCCGCCGTGATGAGGGCAGCCATCCACCTGCCAGTTGTCGTGCGTGGCGCGCACCGGCGTGGGGTTTTCATCCAGGCGGGCGAGCGCGAAGTCGCGCGTGTTTTTGCCGTAAGATATGGCGCCAGAACACGACTGGCACGCCATCCGGCTCCATCGCCATCGCTACTCTGCAACACTCGCAGGAATGGTCTGCCAGCTTGCGGTTAGGGCCGAAAACTGGCGCCGTTGTCATCAGAAACGGCGTAATACACCGCTGCGCCGGTATAAGGCCGGCCTTCTTTCTGCGCGGCGGAGAGGTCGCGTTTGTCCAGCCAGGCCAGATAAACCTGTCCGCGATCATTGACGCCCATGGCCTCGAAGCGATGGCTGATGATTTCCGGATCGTCGTTGACGGTGACAGGCGGCGAAAATGTCTTGCCGCCGTCGGTCGAGCGGCTGAAACGGATGTGGCCGGTCATGGGCTTATCCAGGCCTTGCGTGTATGAAACGTAGACCATGTTTCTGCGGACCAGGATCTTGGGGCGATTTTCACCGTCAGCCAAAATATTCTCCGGCCCGGTATTGACCTTGACTGCCTGGCTCCAGGTTTTGCCATGGTTATCAGAATGGCTCGTGATTACATAACCATCCTGAGTCGATGTGCGCCACAAGCGACCGTTCTCGTCAAAAGCGGCGGATGTCGCAAATGAAGGCTTGGCAAGCGTTGCTTTCCATCTCGCGGCTCTCTCAGTGGGGATGGGCGCGGCACCATGGTCTGCATGAGTAGATTGCCCCGCCGCCTGGGATGCAAACCCCAGGCCCATCGCCACTGCAAACCAGGCCAGCCCTGCTTTAATCATTGACGCCGCCCCTAGTAATCAAATTTCACCTCGGCGTGGAAAGTCCGTTGTGGCATGGGGTGCGCAAGATAGTGTTTATAGTTGTTCAGGTTATCCACCCCAATAGAGGCTGTGTACTGTTTTGCAAGCTTGTAGTTCACCCGGGCATCGACCACGAAGAAGCTGCTTGTGCCGCCATAGGTGCTAGGGTTGATATCGGTATTGTCCAGCGTGTTGAACTGCCGCCCACTATAACGCGCGGCCAGCGTGTAGCTCAGGCTGTCACCCTGGTGCCAGGTGGCTGCGGCAGTGGCGCGCCAGTCTGGTACGCGTGGTTGTGTCTTGCCGACACTGGCAGAATTCTTGTCATTCTTCAGAATCTCCGAGTCGGCATAGGTGACGCTGCCGGATAAATCCAGCCCGCGCAGGCCGACATCTTTACCCTGGAAAGCCAATTCGATGCCGCGCGTACGGATCTTGTCGATGTTCTGGATGTTGGTCACGGTGGGGAAAACCGTGATATCAGTCTGGCTGTAAAGGGCGTCATAGGCATCATCCTGGAACAAGGTCATTCGCAACAGTCCCTTTCCCAGATCTCTTTCGGCGGTCAGTTCACCGGATATGGCCTTTTCCGGCTTGAGATTGGGGTCGTTGTTGACGATAGCGCCAGAGCTGATGCTTCCCTGGAACAATTCGCTTACGGTAGGCATGCGGTAGGCTTTGCCTAAGGAAGCGCGCAACAGCCAGTCTGGAGTGGCCTGCATGGAAAGCGAGGCCTTGGGCGAGAAGAAGTTTTCTGTCCGCTCAGCGTAACCCAACGTGGATGTAGCTGTTCGAAATGGAACCTCCAAAAGCATTCCAGCGCTCTTCGCGGCCTCCCACGGTTAACTTCCAGTCGGGTGCGAAGCGCCAGGCATCCTGAGCATATACTGCCTGCGCTTCGGTGTTTCCGGCAAAGGCAGAAACACGGCTGGTGGAGCTGCCGTTCAACCAGTTCGTAGTATTAAAAACCCGGCTGTCCAGAATATAGCGGTCGTAGTGATAGCCAAAGCTCACCTCGTGGCGACCCTTGTCCAGTCCCGGGCGCCAGTTGGCCCTGAGGTCGAGGTTGCGCCACCCGGTACCGTCATTCAGGGCGATTTGGCCCGCGCCACCATTCTGTGCGCTGGGCAGGGCTGTCGTCGGTGAGCGTTGTTCATCCGTGCCGAAATTGTAGTAACTGGCAGCGGCCTCGAAATCCCACTCATTCCTGGTGTCGGTTTTCAGCGTAAGGCCATGCATCCAGTGTTCCTCAGTCCTTTTGCTCGGCCGGAAAACGCTGGAGTTGAGGGAATATCGGAACCCATCGATGTTGACGTTGCCGCTGTAGACCGGGTTACCGGCAGCATCGCGCAAATAGCTTTGTACAGAGGAATCCGAATCGTTCTTCCAGTAGCCCAGGATGTAGGAAGCCCGCACCGCCGGTGAAATGTCATAGGCTAATTTGACCTTGAGGTTGTCCTGCACAGACTGGTCGATGCTGGTCGCACCCAGAACTATGCGCCCATCGCCATTTGGGTCGGTGTCGCGATATGCTCCGGTAACCACCGTGTCGGCGCCACCGGCGGCTGTAGTGGAAATGGCTTTGGTTGCAAAGCTCATCGGATGGCCTTTGCTGTCAAGATGATTGAAGCTGGCGAACCAGGCCAGATCATTATGGCGATTCCCCAGCAAGGCATTGACCTGATATCCGTCATAACTTTCATCAGTGCCATAAAGCTGGAAATCTTCCTGAAAGGCCTGAGCCTTGGCGTGTGCCTCGAATTTTTCCGGCATGCGCGTTGTCATCAGGATCGTGGCCCCCATCGAATTACCCGGATAAGCTGCAGCAAAAGGGCCGTAAATAACATCAATCCGGTCGACTTCCTCCGGCGACACCAGGCTCCAGCGCGGAGGGAAGTTAAAACTATTGCCAAGCAGATTGGATAGTAACAATCCATCTGCATAGACCAGGGAGCGGGCGCTAACCAGCGTGCCGGAAGAGCGTGAGGCCACAATGCTGTTGCGGTCGCCGATATAGCGCTTGCGAATTTGCAGGCTGGGCAGGTATTTCACCGCGTCTTCAACGTTGATGACGTTGACGGTTTCAGCCATTTCCTTTGCGGTGATTCCCTCGGACACTGCGGGAATATTCCGGTCTACGGCTGTTTTTTCGCCGCTAACTACCATTTCGCCCAGTACAGCATCGTCTGCCGCAATAACCGTTGCCGCAATAACCGAACCCGATATTCCCGCGCACACTCCTGCCACCAAAGCCTGCAAAATTCTGTTACTCATTTTATTATTTTCTCCCGAAAATTATTTTTTCCATCCGTTTTCCAGGCACGCTTTGTTTCGGAGCAGGCTAAAAATGAGCGTCCTGTTTATGGAGTTACATGGCTGTATTTAGAGGGGGCCATGTTAAATGCGAAAGTTCCCCGACAGAATGCGGCATAGTGCCGCGCGGCAATATGCCGCACCCGATGACGGGGGTTGGGAGGAGATAAGTAGAGAATACTTGATCAGCGTCATTTTTTCTGGCATCAAAATGTCGATTGGGGTCGCGTATTCCAGAAAGTGGCCATAAAACTATTGATGTGTCCATTTGATGTTTTAACTTGTAGGTTGGACTTCAGTCCGATTTTTCGGGCTCTTGCTCCTCGGTGCCGTGGCCTGGGGCAATAGCCGATCAATTACGTAATTCTGGGTGGGCAAGGCGAACCATGACCTCAAGGTTTTGGGCTGTTACCTGAGCCTTGCTACGCTCATTTCTTTCGCTTCTTTGCTCATTGCTTCCATTTATCCCTCTGTCAGACAATTGTCGCTGAGGAGGGATGAGCCAAATCGGCCACAGTCGGCGCATCCCGATTAGAATCAGGACGCCTGCCGCGCCAAAACGGATCCATTTCGTCAACCAGGGCTGGCTTTCTCGCATCCGGGCGCCGAACAGGTTCAGGAGTGGAAGCAGCAGCAACAAGGGTGTCAGTGCGGCGCCGAGGCCGAACATCAGGCCGAAGCCAGCGCCGGACAGGGTTCCGCCGGAAAGTGCGCAGATGGCCAGGAGCGAGGCCAGCGGCGCACACGGTGTCAGGCTCAGGGAAAAGCCGAGCAGAAAAGGCGGCGTGCCGGCCCCCCGTTTTGCTGCGCTACACAGAGACTTGCGCCGTGCCGGCAGCAGCAGCCATATGCCCGCGCCAATGCTGGCAACACCGATGAAGACATTGCCGATGCCGCTGGAGAGCGTCTGGGTCAGCCACATCCCGAGCGCGCCGGCCAGGCCGCCGAGCAGGCTGTAGGCCGTCACCCGGCCCAGCAGGAACACCCCGGTGTCTGTCAGCGTTTCGCGATTGCTGCCGCCGCGCCCCAGCACCCAGGTGCCCATGAATGGCAGGCAGGTGACGGTGCAGGCAGTCAGTCCCATGGAAACGCCCAGCAACCAGACCGAGAACAGGCCGATGGTTTCCGGCACGGCTACAGCGCCGCCGGGCATGATGGTATCAAGCATGCTCTTCGGCTCCTGAGGCGGGCTTGCGTGGTGCCGCAACGATTTTGATGGCGCCATCCGGCATCTCGCCCTTCATGCGCCGCTTGTAATACTCGCGGCTGGACTTGAACAGCGGAATCGGGCCCCATTTCATCTGGATCACGTCGTCATCCGGGCAGAACTCGACACAGCGGCCGCACAGGGTGCAGTCCTCGTGATAGGCCTTGCTGCCGTGTTCGCGGGCAATCTCATGGATGTCCATCGGGCAGGCCTTGGCACAGATGCCGCACTTGTCGCACTTGTCATGCTGTTTCTTCACCAGTCGCATCGGCGACAGACGCTGGAATACCGCGTTGAACGAAAGCAGCGGGCAGATGCGGCAGAACGGCTGGCGCACGGCGAATGCCGCCACCAGAATGAAACCGGCCATGGTATTGGCGATGGCGCCGAGGGTGAAGGCGATGCCGTCGCCGGTGCGTAGCGCCAGTTGTTCGGTGTTGCCGGTGAGCAGGGTGGTGGCGATGCGCGACGGGCAGACATCGCAGAAGGGGTTGCCCAGGCTGTGCGGCGTCACGCCGAGGCCAGTCAGGAGCGGCAGCGCCAGTACCAGTACCAGCAGCATCAGCCATTTCACCGGCCGCACCTTGCTGACATTGCCGTTCTCGAAACGGCGCAGTGGCATGTTGAGCCTGCGCCCAAGCTTGTTGATCAGCTCCTGAATCGTTCCCAGCGGGCAGATCCAGCCGCAGAAGGCCTTGCTCAGCACAAAGAAGAAGGTAAAGAAGGTGAGCAGCGTGAACAGCAGCGGCAGCACCATCTGGAAGGTAAGCTGCTGCGCCTTGACCAGCGCCTCTCCGATGCGGTGGTGCAACTGGTGCTGAGTCGGGATCAGCACGCAGTAAGCGCCGTTCTGTTGATCGTAGGCGCAGGATAGCGCCGGTAGCGCATTGGACACTTTCTCAGCCATGTAGAAACCGACTACATTGGAGCCATACACCGTCAGCAGCAGCATGGCGATCTGGATGAACAGCCGGAAGCGGCCGAGCGTGGGGAATATCGTCTTGAGCATCATGCCTCCCTGGCGTTTTTGTTGTTGTCGGCCTTCTTGCGGCGCAGCAGCGGTACAGCCAGCAGCATGCCGAATACGCCGAAACCTACCCCGGCGAGCATGTCGCGGTTGCGGTCGGGGTCGGCCGAATAGGTGAAGTTGAATGCTGTCAGGTAATGTTTGCCGCTATCGTCATGCTCTGCTGCCAGCACGAACTTCGCCCGGCGCGGGCCGTGGCTGTGTCCGTCCTGCCCCGGTTTTTTCTCGACTGGCTTGAAGTCGCGCGGGAACAGTACGGTCACGATGCCATCTTTATCACTCATGAAATCCGTTCTGGTGCCGAACTCGGTTTCCATCCGGACGGCCTTGCTGGCCAGCGGCTGGCCGTTGAAGCGCAGCATGAACGACCATTTCTCGCTCTCGCGCCAGGCACCGTGTTCGCGCGGCAAGGGCTGGGGAATGATCTCCAGTTCGTACTTCTGTTCCAGCAGCATCTTTGTCGGCGCCGGGCCGGGTTCGCCGAAATAGTAAGGCGTGGAAGCTATCGTTACCTCGCCTTCCTTTTCCTGCCGGGCGGTCACCCAGTAGTAATTTCCGAGCTTGGGCAGCGCCTTGATTGCGGTGCCTTCCGGCTCGACGGCTACTTTTCGCCGCGCGCTTTCAACACTGGAATCAGGAGCAAAAACCTCGAAAAAATCCGTTTCGATGTTCTTTTCCACCAGCCCCGTACTCATCCGGTCGCGTTCTCCACGGCGCATCGCCGGGGTAATCAGGGGGTATTTTGTCCACTCCCGGCTCTGCCATTTGCCTTGGCTTGCCGCCCTCGGCTGCTCAGTGCTGCCGGAGGGCGGCTGTGCAGCGTCATGTTCATGGTGCTGGTGTTCGGCGGCCATGCCTGAGGGTGCTTGAGAAGAACGGTTGGCACCAGGTCCGTCTGCTGCCATTGCTTGCGCAGCCATCAGGGCGGTCGCAAGGAAAATACCTGTATGAATGCTCATGATTTCTCCGATTGCCGTTTAGAAGGTTGCGGACACGCCGGCAATCCATGTGCGCGGCTTGCCGACGACGATCGACAGATCGTCGGCATTGTAGACTGTCGTCATACGCGCCTGTCAGATAGTTGGATGCATCGTTCGTGCCCCGGGTGCTGGACCAGTACTTGTGGTCGAACAGGTTGTTGACCCTGGCGAACAGCGACCACTTGGCGCCCAGCGGCCCTTTATCCCGGATGTCGTAATTGGCGTGCAGATTGAACAAGGTGCGCCCCGGCATTTTTTCCTGATTGATTTCATCCGCCCAGGACCAGGATTTGGTGTCCATTTCCAGCGCCAGGCGGAAGCGTTCACTGGGTTGCCAGCCTGCAGTTGTGTTCAGGCTGTGGCGCGGCACGCGCGGCACCGAGTTGCCGGTGTTATTGAAGTGCACCAGAACCGGGCTGGGAACATAGGGGCTGCCCAGGGTTTGATAAAAATTTTCGTAGCTGGTGAACACGGCCTGGATGTAGCTGTAGGCCATGTCCAGGGTGTACTCGCGCTGGCGGTCGCTTTTCAGGGAAAGCTCGAAGCCGCGATTGCGCACGCCGCCGATGTTGTCATACATTTCCTGAACGGTAGTGGTGGAGGCGCTGTACTGGCCGACGGTGCTCATGATGTAGTCTTTGCGATCGACCTGATACACGGCGGCTTCGACTTCGTACGGCACACCGAACAGACTGGTTCTCGCCCGCGCGCCCAGCTCCATGTTGATCGCCTGCTCCGGTTTAAGGTTTTCGTTGTTTGCCACCTTGGTGCTGGTTGGCGAAACGCTGCCGTTATAGAGTTGCTCAGCCGTAGGCGCACGGAAACCCGTGGAGACATTGCCGAACAAATCCATATCATTGTTGACGGCGTAGTTCGCTCCGCCGCGCCATGATGTTACGTTAAAGGTTTTGCTGCGGGTGAAGGGGGTGGTGATCTCGCGAGTCTGGTTCGTTGCATAATCCAGAACAAGATTGTCATAACGGCCATTCGCGGTCAGCGTCCAGCGCGGAGCCGGTACAAATTTCAATTCGCCGTAAATGGCATTGATAGCCTCGTCGGTGACGCTATCGGTAAACACCTCGCCGGCCCGCACCAGATTGGCTGCAGAGCAGGTATATGGCGGGACGTAGTCTACCCTGCCACAGTAATCCACCCTGGCCGTGTTGTAGTTCTCGTATTTGTTGCGCCGCAGGTCCAGACCGGTCAGCCAGCCCAGGCTGCCGGATGAATCTCGCCACTCGCCCTTCATCCCGCGCTGGATCTGGTTGTAGTTATTGTTGGTGGTATAAAGTTCCTGGGCGCCCGGAGCGGAATCGCTGATTGCCTGGCCAGTCAGCGGCTACCCGCTGGGGTGAGGACCAATAGTAAGTCTGGTCGCGGTATTCATAGGCTGTTGCCAGGATGTTGCTGGTTGCGGACAGATCTTTCGAATAAGTCATGTTCAGCTTTTGCAGCTCGACATCATATTTCCGGGTATAGTCCCGGCCGATGCTCCCGGTCGGGTCAAGATCTGCCTGAGTCGCACCCTTTACCGAGCCGTGCTTATCCTTCATGCGGTCAGATTTCTCAAAACCGAAAGTCAGATCCGACGTGTCCGAAAGGAACATTCGCAGATTGCCATCCATGTAACTGGTTTTGTACCCCGACTGCCAGTAGTAATCGTCACCTTTCCGCTCCGTTGACTGAATGTGTCCGCTGCCCCAGTCATTGGCGAACCCAACGCGCACAAGTTGCCGGTTGTAGTCGTATGAGCCCACATCCGCCGCTACGGTCACCCCTTTGTATTTGGCGCCGCGTTTGGTGGTGATGATCACTGCCCCGATCAGTGCATCCTCGCCAAAGAGGTAGGAGGCGCCGCCCTTGATCACGCGGATGGATTCGATATTGTCGAGATCAACGTTGACCTTGCCAGTGCGCTCGAATACCGGCACGCCGTCAATCACAATCGCCACCCCTGGTTTTTCACCCATGTAGCGCTGATTCTCGATGCCGCGCAGCTTGATCTTGATCTCGTCTCCGCTGGAAAGATCGGCGGTGACGCCCGGAATGGACTGAAGAAGCTGGATCATGTTTTCCGGCCGTTTCTCGTCCACTGTCTGGCCGCTGATCACATGGACACTCGAAGGCTCGTCGCGCTTGGAGGCAAAACGGTCGTCAATGGTGGTCGAGGTGACCACCACTTCGTTCATTTTCTGCGTGGTATCAGGAACCGTGGCGGCAAAAACGTTTCCTACTGTTCCGGCGCAAAGAAGCGCGATGATCCGGCTGATCGGGCGTACATTGGGTAGCATTGTTCTTCTCCTCAGAAGATATTTTTTTGAATAATGACAAAAGGATGTGCATGTCTTGAATTCGGAGGTTGAATGTTAAAGGCAAAAGTTCCCCGAAAAAATGCGGCATAGCGTCGCGCGACAATGTGTCGCACTTGATTTGTGTGCTTCAGCGGGTTGTTGAAAAAACTTGATCAGGATCGTTTTTTTTACGCAAAGTGGCCTTCCGTGGCGAAATGCCGCAGCGCACAAAGCCCCGGCTTGCGTTTACAATTCAGCAGGTTTTAGAGGATTTTTACTGGATGTTCAGACACGACGCGCCTTTGCCGGCGCCCTCCAGCAGTAATTTGCGCCGTATTCTCGTTCTGCGCAGTTTTACCATCGCCGTCCTGCTGCTGACCGGGGTGATGGCGATCCGCCTGCTGGAGCTGCCTTTGCCGCTGCCGCCCCTGCTCTCGGTGATCGCCTTGCTGACGCTGGTCAACTTGCTGACCTGGTGGCGCCTGCGCCGGCCCTGGCCGGTGGTGGACGGGGAGTTTTTTGCCCAGTTGCTGGTGGATATCTTTGCCATCACGGTGCTGCTGTATTACGCCGGGGGCTCGACCAACCCGCTGGTTTCCTACTATCTGGTGCCCCTGGTGATTGCCGCAATCACGCTTCCTGCTGTGTACACCTGGTCCATGGCGGCACTGACGGCTGCCTGTTACACCTTGCTGATGTTCAATTACTATCCGCTCATGCCCAGGAATGGCGATTTCAGCACGGCGGTTTATCTGCATCTCACCGGCATGTGGCTGACGTTTGTGCTTTCCGCTTTCCTCATCGCCTTTTTCGTGGTGCGCATGGCCAATGCAGTCAAGGAGCGCGACCGGACGCTGGCCGCCGCGCGCGAGGAAACCCTGCGCAATGAGCGCATCGTGGCGCTGGGCACGCTGGCTGCGGGGGCGGCTCATGAACTGGGGACGCCGCTGGCAACCATGGCGGTGGTAACCACCGAACTGCAGCAGGAATATGCCGGAGAGCCTGAACTGGTGGAAGACCTGCGCTTGCTGCGGCAACAGGTGGATAACTGCAAGCATATCCTCTCCAACATGCTCGCCGCCGCCGGGCAGGGGCGCGCCGAGGACGCCGTGGCACAGCCGCTGGATGAATATCTGGCTGAACTGCTCGAAAAATGGCAGCTGGTCAGGCCGGGTGTTGAAGTCAAGGCAGAATGGCAGGGTGAGCTGCCCGCACCGCAGATCATTGCCGATCAGACCCTGACGCAGGCTTTGCAAAATCTGCTTAATAATGCGGCTGATGCTTCTCCCCAGAGTGTGGAAGCTCTCGGCCGCTGGCAGAATCAGGCGCTGGAGCTGGAAATTTTCGATCGCGGACCAGGCCTTGCTCCGGAAGTGCAGCAACGCATGGGGCAGCCTTTCTACACCACCAAGGGGCATGGCTTCGGCATCGGGCTTTTTCTGGCTAACGCCACCATTGAGCGCTTTGGCGGCAAAGTGGTGCTGCTCAACCGCGAAGGCGGCGGCGCGGTGACCCGGGTATCCTTACCCCTGAAAAAACTGCTGACAAGCTGAAATCGACTAGCGAAGGATCGAATCATGATGGATGAAACCCAGATTCACGACGAGCATCCCAGCCTGTTGCTGGTAGACGATGACGAAACTTTCTGCCGCGTGCTGAAAAAGGCCCTGACCCGGCGCGGTTTCGAAGTGACGGTGGCGAACGAAGTAGAGACGGCGCTGGCCCTGGCAGAAGCCAGCCCGCCGGAATTCGCCATTGTGGACCTTAAAATGCCCGGCCCCTCCGGACTGGTTCTGGTCAAGCGCCTGAAGGAGCTGGATGAGGAAACACGCATCGTGATGCTCACCGGTTTCGCCAGCATTGCCACGGCAGTCGAGGCCATCAAGCTGGGCGCCACCCATTATCTCGCCAAGCCGGCTGACGCGGACCAGATCATTGCGGCTTTCGAGCGCGAGGGGGGCGACGAGGAAATGCCGGTCACGCCGCAGCCGCTCTCGGTGGACCGGCTCGAATGGGAGCATATCCAGCGCGTGCTGGCGGAGCATCAGGGGAATATTTCGGCTACCGCACGCGCGCTCAAGATGCATCGCCGCACCCTGCAGCGCAAGCTGGGGAAGCATCCGGTGCGCGAATAGCTGCAAGGTGACGGTATAATCCGCTTTTACGGTTATGCCCTTGTGCCATAACCGACTTTTGTCACTTTTAGTGCTGGTATGACGCATGGCCGCTGCAGCCGGTAAAACATATTCTTCTCGTCTGACGGCGCTTGCCTGCGGCCTGACAGTCCTGCTCAGCGTGCTGGCGCTGCTGGGCTGGTGGCTTGAAAAGCCCTTCCTCACCTCATTTGTGGCTGGCGAACCGCCCCTGCCGGTTCCGACGGCCCTTCTCCTGCTGGCGGCCAGTGCGGCCCTGTGGCTGCTGCGCAAGCCAGGGACGGCTTCGCTGGCGGCAGTGCCGGCTGCTGCGGTGCTGCTGCTGGGCGTGCTCGGCCTGGCGGAGGCCTGGCTCAATTTCAGTTCCGGTGTTCAGGAGGGAATGGCACTGCTGCTGCTGGCTGAGCCTGCTCGTGTCGCGGGGCGTATCCTGCCCCATGCGATACTGGGCCTCATGCTGCTGGGTGTGGCGTTGCTGATCATGGCGCGCCCCGGTGCGCGCCGGGCCTCTATTGCCCAGGCCTTTGCGTTGGCGGTGGTGGTTCTCTCGCTTCAGGCCGTAATCGGAGTGATTTTCCGCGCCAGCGCATTGCCCGCAGGCTTGATGGTGCCGGGCATGGCTTTGCCGGCAGCACTGGGCTTTCTGCTGCTGGGCCTGGGTGTGCTGTTTTTGCGTCCGGATCAGGGGCTTTCTGCCCTCCTGCTCAGCAAGGGGCCTGGCGGGGTATTGCTGCGCTTTATCGTGCCGGTGGTGCTGATTATTCCCAACGGACTGTTTCTGCTGGCGATGGCCGGCCTGCACGTCGATTATGGCCGTAACTTCATGGTGCCCTCGCTGGCGCTGGTCTGGATGGCCGCGGTGCTGGCCATGTTCTTTGCTCTCGGAAGCTATCTGAATCGCAAGGGCAAGGCGCTGCTACAGAGTGAGGCGCGCTACCGTACCACGGCACATGAGCTGCAGCTGACCAATCAGCTGATGGAACGGATTTTTTCCAACATTCATGCGCTGGTTGCCTATCTCGATACCGATTTCAATTTTATCCGGGTCAATGAAAACTACGCCGCGGCCGACCAAGGGCGCACACCGGATTTTTTTGTCGGGAAAAACCACTTCCAGCTTTACCCCAATACAGAAAACGAGGCCATTTTCCGGCGCGTGCTGGAAAGCGGCGAGCCCTATGCCGCCTATGCCCGGCCATTCGAATATCCGGGCCAGCCTGAACGGCGGGTGACCTACTGGGACTGGAAACTCTCGCCGGTTACGAATGTGAACGGCAAGGTCGACGGGCTGTTATTGACCCTTGCCGATGTGACCGAGCGCGTGCAGTTGCAGGCGCTGGATACGCTTTTCAATGAAATCGACCAGCAGGTGCTGCGCGGCCTGCCGCTGCCCGGCCTGCTTGGTTTCATCTGCGGCGAAGTGGCGCGCCTGATGGGGTGCCATTTTGTCTGGGTCGGGCACAAGGAAGCCAGCGGCGAGATTTCCATCTCCGCCAGCGGCGGGGAGGAGGATGCCTATCTTCGCGAGCTGGAGAAAGTCGGTGTGCGCTGGGACGATACGCCCCAGGGGCATGGCCCGGCCGGTCTGACCATCCGGTTTGGCCAGACCCAGGCGTTCCGTTGTTCCGACCCTGCCTTCAGGCCGTGGCGCGAGGCTGCCGAGCGATTCGGCCTGAAGACGGTTATTGGTATTCCGCTGATTATCCGCGCCGAGGTGTATGGTGTTTTCGTCCTGTATTCACGTCAGGAACGGGCTTTCGACGACCCCGTCACGGTGCAGCGCCTCAGCATGATTGCCGGACGGATCTGCATCGCGCTGGAAATGGCCATTGACCAGCAGCAACTGCGCTTGCTCGGCACGGCCCTGGCTTCTGCTGGTAATGCGGTGTTCATTACCGACCGGCGCGGGCGCATCCAGTGGCTGAATCATGCCTTTACCCGGCTTTCCGGCTACTCGCAGCAGGAGGCCATCGGCGAGACTCCGCGCATCATCAAGTCCGGCAAGCAGAGTGCGGAGTATTACCAGAAGCTGTGGCAGGCCATCACCGCTGGCGATGTATGGAGCAGTGAAACCGTGGAGAAGCACAAGAATGGCACGGAGTTCACGGTGCAGCAGACCATCACGCCGATTCGCGATACGGGCGGGGAAGTGACGCATTTTATTTCCATTCTCGAAGACATCAGCGCGCAGAAAGCCACCGAAGCACATATCCAGCACCTGGCGCATTACGATGCCCTGACCGACCTGCCCAATCGTGTCCTTTTCTACGACCGCCTGCAGCATTTGCTGGTGCAGGCGCGGCGTGGTCATTATCCGGCGGTGCTGATGTATCTCGATCTGGACCGCTTCAAGACCGTCAACGACACCCTGGGCCACCATGTCGGTGACCTGCTGCTACAGGAGGCCGCAAATCGCATCCGCGCCTGTGTGCGTGAAAGCGATACCGTGGCGCGCCTGGGCGGGGACGAGTTTACCGTCCTGCTGCCCCAGGTGGAGAATCGGGAAAGCGCGAGTGTTGTCGCACGCAAAATCATCGCTGTTTTTGAGCAGCCTTTCTTGCTGGACGGCCATGAGTTGAGTGCCAGCACCAGTATCGGTATCACTTTTTATCCGCAGGACACCGATGACTGCGACAAACTGGTGAAGTTTGCCGACAATGCGATGTACGAGGCCAAGCAGCGGGGACGCAACAATTACTGCTTCTTCGATGCCTCGTCGGAGTCCTTGTAGCCGGTCAGCATCGGGCGCACCAGATCCTCGCCCTTGAACAGCCGGTGCGCCAGGATCGAGGCCACGTGCAACACCACCAGCGTCAGCAGCACATTGAAGCTGCCTTCGTGGAGTTCGGTCAGCAGTTCACTCATCCGATCGGATACCAGGCTGCGCAGCGGCCCGCTGGTCATGACATCGTCGCTGGCAAACAGGCCGGTGACGCCCTGCAGCGCGAGCGTGGCGAGCAAGGCCACGATCATCCAGCCGCCCAGCGGGTTGTGGCCCAGATAGCGCGGCGCGGCGTTGTCGCGCAGCTTGCGGGCATACTCCAGTGTCGGTGTTACGCCGAGCAGGAAGCTGCTGAAACGCGCATATTTGCCGCCAACGAAGCCCCACAGCAGGCGGAAGGCCACCAGGGCAAGAATGGCGTAGCCGCCCAGCAGGTGAAGCTCCAGAAACTCGTCTTCCAGTTCGCCGCTTAGCCACTGAAAAGCCACCAGCGCAACCAGGCTCCAGTGAAACAGCCGGGTGGGCAGGTCCCAGACGTAAATTTTGTTCATGCCGATTTCTCCATGAGTTGCTCTTCAGGCGGCATCCTAGCCCATTCTGGTATGATCGCGCCATGTTATCGATCCAGAACCTGATTTATTACCAGAGCGGCGTTCCGCTGCTACAGAATGCCAATTTGCAGATCTTTGCCAGCCAGCGCGTCGGCCTGGTGGGCAAGAACGGCTGCGGCAAATCCACCCTGTTCCGCCTGATCCGTGGCGAGATCCGTCCCGATGGCGGCGAGATTGCTTTCCAGCAAGGCAAGACCCTGGCTTTCGTCGAGCAGGAAATCGACAATTCCGAGCGCGCCGCGCTGGAGTTCGTGCTCGACGGTGACAGCGAGTTGCGCGCGCTGGAGCAAACCCTGCAACGCGAGGTGCATGATGCCGGATGGTTCGAGGCCCAGCATCGCTTCGAGGCCATCGAGGGCTACGCTGCGCCATCCCGCGCCGCGCAATTGCTCAATGGCCTGGGGTTTACCAATGAACAGCTGACGCGCCCGGTGAGCAGCTTCTCCGGCGGCTGGCGCATGCGCCTCAACCTGGCGCGCGCGCTGATGCGCCGTGCCGACCTGCTGCTGCTGGACGAACCCACCAACCACCTCGATCTCGAAGCTATCCTGTGGCTGGAGCAGTATCTCGCGCGCTATCCCGGCAGTGTGCTGCTGGTGTCGCATGACCGGGAATTCCTCAATGCCTGCGTCAACCGCATTGCCCATGTTCATGACCAGATCATCGACCTTTATAGCGGCAGCTACGACGACTTCGAGCGCACCCGGGCCGAGCGCGCCGTGCAGCAGAACCAGGCTTTTGCGCAGCAGCAGGAGAAGATCGCCCATCTCGAGGATTTCATCCGCCGCTTCCGCGCCAAGGCGAGCAAGGCCAAGCAGGCGCAAAGCCGTGTCAAGGCGCTGGAACGGCTAGAGCGCATCGCGCCGTCGCATGTGGATCACGGCCATTTCGAACTGGAAATCGAAGCCCCTGAACGCAGTCCGGACACCCTGATCAAGCTGGAGCAAGCCGGTTGCGGATACGGCGACAAGACGCTGCTGGAGAATATCAATCTGGTGCTGCGCTCCGGTGCCCGTATTGCCCTGCTGGGGCCCAACGGAGCGGGTAAATCCACCCTGATCAAGCTGCTGGTGGGCGAGTTGCAGCCTTCATCGGGCAGCCGTGAAACCGCACCCGATCTGCGTATCGGCTATTTCGCCCAGCACCAGTTGGAGCATCTCGACAGCACCGCCACCCCGCTGGAGCATCTGATGCGGATCGCGCCGCAGGCCACGACGCAGGACTTGCGCAATTTTCTGGGACGTTTCGGCCTGGCGGGCGAGCGCGAGGACCGCCCGGTCGCAAGTTTCTCCGGTGGCGAAAAAAGCCGCCTGGCCCTGGGCCTGCTGGCGTGGCAAAAGCCCCATCTGCTGCTGCTGGACGAGCCCACCAACCATCTCGATCTCGATATGCGCGATGCGCTGACGCTGGCGCTGGAAGAGTATGGCGGTGCGATGGTGCTGGTGTCTCACGACCGCAGCCTGATTCGTGCCACGGCGGACGAATTGTGGCTGGTGGCCGATGGCACCGTAAAGCTGTTTGATGGGGATCTGGAGGACTATCGCTTATGGGTGGAGACACGCCGCCAGGCGGTTTGCGCACCTGCAGAGTCAGTTGCAGCAGAAAAGCCGCGGCGCGAGAATGCACCGCGTAAAAAGGCGCTGCTATCGAAAAAAAGCAAGCTCGAAACCGAGCTGCACCAGGCCCAGGCGGATCTGGCTGCGATCAACGCACAGCTTGCCGACCCGGGGATGTACCAGAATCCCGATTCCACGCTGCTTCAGGACCTGAATCAAAGGCGCGAGAGCCTGGAAACACAGGTCGCGCAACTGGAAGAAAGCTGGCTGGAACTGGAAATGGCGCTGGAAGAGGCTGTATAGAGTTCCGGCACCAGTGCGGCGGGCCGGATATGAAAGCAATGTCTACTTGTCGACGAGTGAATCCAGAAAGTCGCGGCGAGCCTGATCGAGTTGTGTACGGATAGCGCCTGTCCGGTCAGGGGGCAGTTCTGCTTCTATCTGCCCCAGTATGCTCAGGCACTGGCCGTGAAAGTCTTCAAAAGCGCTGCTTACCCTGTCCGGTGAAAGCATATCTGGTTTGTGCGGTGCTTCGCTGGCAACTGTGCCGGAGGGTTTGACCATTACATAGCGCGCCATGAACCGCTGTTTGCCGCTCCCGGCATGCGAGGCGACCAGCGGGCCGGTGCGAATATAGGTTTCACCTTCCAGCTCGAATTGCTGGCCCATGGCCAGATCCATGAATTTCATCTGCCTGATCCTGTAAGTCCGGCGCTAGTCGACATAAGAGAGTGCTTAGTCGTCCTTGTCTCGACCCTTGCCCTTGCCGGAACGAGTGTCGTTGTTGTCTTTCCCTTGACCTTTGCCTGCCTGCGAGTCATTCCTGCCGCGCTGAGAGCGCTCGTCAGGGCCTGCACCATCGCGGATACGCTGTTCTTTTCGCTGTTCCTGGCGTTCATCCCGCCGTTGATCAATACGCTGATCCATGCGCTGTTCCTGATGCTGTTCGCGTTCCCGCTCACGGTTTTCCTTGCCCGGTTTTCCGCGGCGGAACTCATTATTGATGATGACAAAGCTCTTGCCGCCGGAGCGCATGCGCATGACCTCTTCAGGGGGGCGCCCATAGTGCTCGGACATGAAGCGCAGGTTGACCAGATCGACCACTTCGCTATCGACCAGGCGAATCTTGCGCCAGTCCTTGCGGTGTTTGTTCTTGTAGTGGCCATAGGCACGGCCATAGGGCGGGCCATAAACCTCTTTCACCGGGATGTAGTAGACATCGGGGCCGAGGCCGAAATGCAGGCTGATATCCATCCAGCTTCTGCCGGACAGCCGCAGATCCATGATGGCTCCGGGCGCTACGCGGGCCCGCTGGGAAATAAACAGCACCACCGGGATGTCGTAATCTGGAATGCGGCGCTCACGAATGACGATGACCTCGCGCTCAGGAACGCGGAAATAGTCACCCAGGGCAAAGTAAAAACCGCGCATGTCGCCATTGATGATGGTGGCGCCAACATCCATGCGGGTTTCGGAATGCGCCGCCGGAGCGGTGAGGGAAAGCACGGCCAGAGCCAGCAAAGCGATAGAGGAACGCATGTTTTATCCTTCAGAGTCGATTGCGTCTTATGAGGGTAGCAGAAACCAGCGTAAAGATTATGAGTTTAGGCGCGGGGCCCCCGTCTATAGATAAATAATGTTTATGTATAGATAAGCTGGCATTATAATCCATGCCTGCATGGGCGCAGATCTCTGAAGAGATGGCGGACAAGTCATTGATAGTCATGGGTTATGGCGCCGGATTTTACATGCGCCATTGGTTCAATCAGAGGAGTCACTAAATGCCGGATATTGAGAAATTTGTCTCGGGATTCAAACGTTTTCAGGGAAATTACTTCGGTAAGGATCGCGATTTATTCGAGCAGCTAAAGCATGGTCAGCACCCGCGTGCGCTGGTGGTAGCCTGCTGTGATTCCCGGGTCGATCCTGCCATTCTGACGGGCAGCGATCCGGGCGATATTTTTGTGGTGCGCAACGTCGCCAATCTCGTGCCTCCTCGGGAATATGGCGGGGGGGTTCATGGTGTCAGCGCTGCCCTGGAATTTGGCGTGTGCCACCTTGGCGTCGAGCATATTATCGTGCTGGGGCATTCGCAGTGCGGCGGCATTCGTGCACTGATGCAGGATGCCGGTGAATGTGAGGGCTCGGAATACATCGCCAAGTGGATGCATATCGCCGAGCCCGTCCGGGAGAAGGTGCGGCGGGAATTGGAGCATGAAACTTTTGATCGTCAGGTCCATGCTTGCGAGCAGGGCGCGATTCTGCAGTCGCTGGAAAATTTGCTGACATTTCCATGGATCGCCGAACGGGCGAGTGCCGGAGATATTTCCATCCACGGCTGGTATTTCGATCTGGTTCAGGGCGAACTGCTGGGTTATGACCCAGCGAGCAAAGCATTTGCGCCGTTGAGGGAAGGCGAAGTATTCATGGACAGCTTGCCGAGCCAGCCGGAAACGGCCTGACTCCGGGGGGGCGAGTATAAGTCCTGCTCTCCCCTTTGTCCTGTTTTAGAGCACGTACCTCGCCAGGTCTTCTCTGTGCGCCAGTTCACTGAGGCGGCTATCCACATAGGCTTCATCGATGGCAAAGGTCTCGCCGCTGTGGCGGACGGCATCGAATGAAACCTCCTCCAGCAGTTTTTCCATCACGGTGTGCAGGCGTCGCGCGCCGATGTTTTCCGTGCTGTCGTTGACCTCGAAGGCGATTTCGGCAAGGCGGCGTACGGCATCCTTGCTGAATGTCAGCTTGACGCCCTCGGTTTCAAGCAGGGCCTCATACTGGCGCGTCAGGCAGGCGTCGGTATTGGTGAGGATCTGTTCGAAATCGTTCACGGAGAGGCTGGTGAGTTCGACGCGAATGGGCAGGCGGCCCTGCAGTTCGGGAACGAGGTCGGATGGCTTGGCGAGGTGAAATGCGCCGCTGCAGATGAACAGGATATGGTCGGTCTTGATCATGCCGTACTTGGTGGTCACCGTGGTGCCTTCTACCAGCGGTAGCAGGTCGCGCTGCACGCCCTGACGCGAGACGTCCGAGCCGCTGGATTCGGAGCGGCTGGTGATCTTGTCGATTTCGTCGAGAAAGACGATGCCGTTCTGCTCCACGTTGCGCACTGCGGCGATTTTCAGCTCTTCTTCATTGACCAGCTTGAGCGCTTCCTCTTCGGTGGCCTGCTTCATGGCATCGCGGATCGTCAGCTTGCGCGTTTTGCTGCGGGTATTGCCCATGTTCTGGAACATGCCCTGAATCTGTGAAGTGAGATCTTCCATTCCCGGCGGCGCAAAAATTTCCATGTGGGCCTGTGGCGTGGAAAGCTCGATCTCGATTTCCTTATCGTCGAGTTGGCCCTCACGCAGCATTTTGCGAAATTTCTGCCGCGTTGCGCTTTCTTTTTCGCTGTCATTGCCGGATGCGCCATCGCGGGCGGGGGGAAGCAGCACATCGAGAATACGTTCTTCGGCGCGTTCTTCGGCGCGAAACTGGACCTTGCGGGTTTCAGTATCGCGCGTCTCCTTGATGGAAATTTCAGCCAGGTCGCGAATAATGGAATCCACGTCGCGACCGACGTAGCCCACCTCGGTAAACTTGGTGGCCTCGATCTTGATGAACGGCGCATGGGCCAGCTTTGCCAGGCGCCGGGCAATTTCTGTCTTGCCAACCCCGGTCGGGCCGATCATCAGGATATTCTTGGGGGTGATCTCGGTGCGCAGCGGCTCGGCCACCTGGCTGCGGCGCCAGCGGTTGCGCAGCGCGATGGCTACGGCACGCTTGGCGGCATCCTGCCCGATGATGTGCTTGTCGAGTTCGTGGACGATTTCCTGCGGGGACATTTGGGACATGGTTCGTTTTGCTCACGGTGATGAGTAATGGGTGATGTGGAATGGGTGCATTGGCGACCCATTACCCATTCCACATCACTCATTACTCCAGTGTTTCGATAATGTGATTCTGGTTGGTGTAGATGCACAAATCCGCCGCGATGCTGAGCGATTTTTTTACCACATCCGCAGCAGAAAATTCGGTGTGGTCGAGCAGCGCGCGCGCTGCGGATTGCGCGTAGGCGCCGCCGCTGCCGATGGCGAGCAGGCCGTCTTCCGGCTCCAGCACGTCGCCGTTGCCGGTGATGATCAGCGAGGCTTCGTGGTCCGCTACGGTCAGCATGGCTTCGAGGCGGCGCAGCATGCGGTCGGTGCGCCAGTCCTTGGCCAGCTCGACGGCGGAGCGCAACAGGTGGCCCTGATGTTTTTCCAGTTTGGCTTCGAAGCGCTCGAACAGGGTGAAAGCATCCGCCGTGCCCCCGGCAAAGCCTGCCAGAATCCGGTCGTGGTAAAGGCGGCGCACCTTGCGTGCCGTGGCCTTGACCACGATATTGCCCAGCGTCACCTGCCCGTCGCCGCCCATGGCGACACTGTTGCCGCGGCGCACGGAGAGTATGGTGGTGCCGTGATACTGTTCCATTGAAATTTCCTGCTTTGTCTTTGGGTGAAAGAATTATATCCGGCCTTGCGGACGTGCAATCAACGCGATTTTTTGCGGATCAGGGTGGCGAATTCCTGGATACCCATCATGTGGAACAGCGCCTGCACCATTTCGTTGGCTTCCAGAATCAGCACTTTCTTGCCGGCCTGGGTGAGGTTGATCAGCATGCCCATGAAGTTGCCGACTGCCACAAAATCCACGCGTGTGACTTCGGCCATGTTGATGCGAACTTCCTGTTTGTCTGCTGCGTAGTTGATTAGTTCATTCAATTGCGACTGGCTGGATTCGGAAATCACGCCACCTAACTCGAAGGCTTCGTCGGCTGCGGTCTTCTGTTCCATGCCGGAGGATAAAGGTTTTGCCTGGGCTACGGCCAGGGGCGTCTTGATAGCTTCCCAGGCTGGCGGCGAGATTTCGAAAGTGACGGCATATTCAATTGCCAGGTCCTCATATTCTGCTTCTCTGCCCAGCCATTGATAAAGTTCGAACAGCAGCAGCCAGGCTTGCCTGTCCTCATCGCCCTGGCCGTCAGCGGCAATCTGTTTTTTCAGGGTGGTAATCAGGCGTTCAATACCTTCGATCTGGACGCTCTTGCCCTTCTTGCGGCAGTTATGCAGCCCTTCCTGCATCAGCTTGCAGCCGCCCAGTTCCACTTCGGTGATATCGGCCACATTAACCTGGGCAGCATTACTGCCTTGTGCCAGTTGACACAGTTTTTCCATCTGCGCGCCTGCGGCAAGGCGAGTGCCCAGCGAGATCAGGTTTTTGTTTGTGGTATCAGCCTTCTTTACGGGCACAGGTGCCGCCGCAGCCCTCCAGATCGGAGCAGAACGCTCAAATTTGACGACGAACTGCATCGACAATTCGTTGAACGCCTGGCTATTGTTTATCAACTGGTAAAGATCGAACAGCATCAGCCACGGCTGCATCTCTTTATTGCCGGGATGGTCTTGAATGTACTGGCTCAGGGTGGTAACGGCTTGCCCTGCCATATTGTTGGCGTAATAAACGGCGGCTTCTTCCACGATCGAGCCGGTCTCGGCGCTGATTTTTTCGTATACGACCAGTTCATCGCCATCCTTTACCTGTGAAGTGGCGGCAGGTGGAGGTGCGGCGGCTTCGGTTGCAGCAGGCGGTGAAGGTTCTGGCGCCTTGGGTTGGGCGGGTACGGCTGCGGCCACCGGCTTGGTGGCTGCAGGCTCTTCCTGTTTGGATTTGCGAAAAAATGAAAGCACGATGACGTCCGGCGAATTAGCAGAGCATTTTAGGCCCTATCAGGCGGTTCACTCAATAGGGGATTGCCTGAATCCGGCCCGGCCCAGTAGAAAAATGCGCCCAGCAGGGCGATGGACCAGACGATGACGGCACCTGGCGGCAGGTCCGACCAGGCGGAAAATAGTAAACCCGCAGCATAGCTGGCGGCGCCAAGAAGGTAAGCTGCTGGCAGGCGCTGGCGTGGTGCGTAGTGGCGCGTGGCGAGCGCCGGGATGATCAGGCTGGCAAAGACCAGATAGATGCCAACCAGTTGCACCGAGGCGGTGACCGCAAAAGCGAAAAGACCATAAAACCCGAAGCGCCCAAGCTTATCCCGCCAGCGCCGCCACGCGACCAGCAGAAAGGCTGTCAGTAGCGCCACCGGCCAAAGTTGAGAAGGATTGACCCATAAAATCTGTCCCACCAGCAAATCCTTGAGGCGCTCGCCGCCGTGCGGATTGTCCGCCAGCAGTAAAGCTCCGCCGCTGGCAGCCAGAACGAACAGCGTGCCGATCAGCGCTTCCTGCACTTCCGGCCAGCGTTTTTCGGTGAAGGTAAGGATGGCCGCCCCGGCCAGCGCAGCGCTCACGGCGGAAAGCTGCACGGCCCAGCCCTGGGGTTCGAAGCCCAGGCGGTCGGCGGCGATCACCCCCAGCCCGGCAATCTGGGCTACAGCAAGGTCGATGAACACAATTCCCCGCGCCAGCACCTGCATGCCCATGGGCACGTGGGTGGCAAGTACCAGCAGTCCGGCCAGGAAGGCGGGCAGCAGCAGATTCAGGTCGATATTCATCCTAAAAACCTCAATTCAAGCCACAGAGGACACGGAGAACACAGAGATAAAGCATCACTCATGAATGTTTTCCGCGCACCCATTGGGCAAGTCACCAACACTTTATAACCCCTTGATATTTCTCTGTGAACTCTGTGTTCTCTGTGGCCAACAGTTTTTTGCAGGTTCATTTCGCGGCGGCCAGCAACTTCTGGAGGGTGTCGTCAAACAGTCCGAACAGATCTCGTGCCTGTTCTGAGCCGCCCACGGTAAATGGCAGTGACACGGCGTGAATATGGGCTCTCCCGGCCAGCCATTCCGAAGATCGCCCGTCCTGATAGGCGGCACGCAGCACCATCTTCACCGGCTGGCGCGAGAGCTGTGTCAGCACTTCGCTCAGATGGCCGCTGCTGGGCTCGACCCCGGGCCTGGGTTCAAGGGCGGCAATTTCCTGCAGCCCCAGCCAGCGGCTGAGGTAGGGGAAGGACTTGTGCTGCACCACGACCGGCATGCCCCTGAGGGGGGTGGCCTGTTTCTCCCAGCGCTGGATGGCGGCCTGCCACTTGTCCGCAAAGACGCGGTGACGGGCCTCGTAGTGCGCAGCGTTGGCGGGATCGAGCTGGCTCAGGCGTTTGGCCAGTGCATCGGCCACCAGCGCGATATTGCGCGGGTCGGTCTGGATGTGGGGATTGCCCGAGGCATGGACATCGCCATCGGCGCGGTCGACGCGGGCCGGGATTTCGAGTTTCTGCACGTAGGCCGCAGCTTCGAAATAACCCGCCTTGCCGGGCTGGATATTGGCGTTGCCCGACTGGCGCAGCAGGATCGGCAGCCAGCCGGCTTCCAGTTCCGCCCCGGTGCAGGCGAGCAGGTCCGCATTGCGCGCGCGGGCCAGCAGGCTGGGCCTGGCCTGGATGGTGTGCGGGTCCTGCAGCGCGGTGGTGGCGTTATAAACCGTTACTTTGTCACCGCCCAGTTCGCCTGCGAGCGCACCCCATTCGGGTTCGCAGGCGAGGATGTTGAGCGCGGCCAGCGCGGGCAGTGAAAATGTGCCCAGCGCGGCCAGCAGCGAAATCTTCAGCGTTTGTTTCAACATCGCGACCTCCTAGAATTTGTGCGCACCATGAGCGCCCAGGCTCATGATGTATTGCAGGAAAAGCTGGTTGTCGGTGACGCCCTGGCGCGATTTGTCCTGCGCCAGTTGCAGGCGCAGGCGGCTGTATTCGCTCGGGGAGTAGTCGACCATCAGGCTGTTGCGCGAGGGGGTGTAGACGGGCGCGCTCAGGTTCGCGCTGTTGATGGCGCCATAGTCCACCGTGCCGCTGTCGAGCCGGTCGGCACGCAGGCCCACCCGCCAGTGCGGCATGAACTGATAAACCCCTTGCAGGTACCAGCCGGACTGGGTGGCACTGTAGTGATCGATGCTCGCCATGCCGGTGGTGTCGAAAGTCAGGTCGCCACGCTCCTGGCGGCGGAAATATTCGCCTTGCAGCTTGAAGTTGCGGTAGGCAGGATTGCCATTGGGCGCCCATTTCCATACAAAGTCCGCCAGCCACAGCTTGCTGCTGCCATCCAGCGCGTTGCTGACCAGATTGCCTGCATTATCGAGGTCTTCATACGTCCTTTCCTTGGCCGTGTTGTGCAGCCAGGAAAGGCCCGCGCGCCAGCTGTGTTCCGTGCCGGCATCGTCGCCGAGGTGGGCGAACAGGGCATAGGAGCCGACACCGTTCTTGTTGCGCTCCGAGCCGGGGAAATTGCTGCCGCGTCCGGCTTCGGCGCCGAACTCGAGGAAAGTATTGGCCGGGGCGACCCATTTCAGCTGCATCCCGTCATTGCCGTACTGGCGGCCAAGGAAGGCCTTGTAGGCGAGCGGTGCATCAACGAAATCCCAGGAGTGGGGATGCTGTTCGTTGAGGTAGCCGATGCCGGAATAGAAACGTCCGGCCTTGGCGGTCAGTCCATGTCCCAGAGTGGTGGTCTGAATCGCAGCTTCTTCCACGGCCAGCGTATTTTCCGGCGACAGGGCAAGGGTCAGGTACCCGTAAAAATCCGGGTCGATGTTGGCACTCACTATCAGCTCTGATTCGGCCAGACTGAAGCCGCGCGCACCGGGTTCGATTTCTCCGCCGGGAATGAAGCCGGTGATGCGGTAATCGGCAGGATCCTGTGACAGATTGCTATAGGTGCCGGAAAGAATCAGCGACATGGCGGGATTGAAGGCATTGGCGGCGTTGGACGGCGTGCTGGCCGCAGCCTGTTGCGCCACGCTGGGCGCGGCGCGGTCATCCGTTTTGCCGGCAGCGGATTCGGCGCGTTGCAGGCGCTGTTCCAGGGCTTCGATACGCGCTTCGTAGCTTTGCTTCATGGCGCTGATTTCAGCGCGGATTTGCTGCATTTCTGCGTTGTCCGCAGCGAACGCGGACAGGGGGGCGCCCAGCATCAATGCGATGCCGGACGCAATAAGTTTGCGTCTGAACATGGGAAAACCTCGTCACAACAAAGAATCAATAAAGGCCATCGGGGCCGTTGAAGATGCTGCTCAGACGAGGGTGGGTGGCGCTCTTGCGAGGTAAGGCCGGGCAGGCTGGGAAAGAATCGAGGCGCGGCGCGGCGCGACGTGCCGGAAGTGAAGCGCTTCGGCTGGAATATTCAGGCTGCTGGAAGTAATCGCGCTGCCGACACCGGCATACACTACGCATTTGTCGCAGGCAGGCGAATGCGGCAGCTGTTTGTCCTGCTGGGAGTGGCTGGACAGAGGCTCCGCCAGATGCGACAGGGCGTGCATCGCCGCGCCCTGCTGGGCAAACAGCAGGGCGAAGGCAAGCAGCAGAAATGGCAGAAGCCGTAACCGGATTTTCATGGGGCGTTCACCCTACGCCACTTTTTCTGTTACGACAATGTTGTGTGTAGCAATCTGGCGGGAGAGGCGCCGGGCGCGTTGCTCGATGCAATCGTACGCCCCTGCCTGATAATCGCCACAAATCCACGGCCTGTGTTCGTAAATCCGGCATAGCATGGTGCTTCTGTCCAGGGCTGCGCACCAGCCGTCCTCCATGCGCGCCATCACCTGCCCGCCCCACGGATTTTCTGCCACCAGGCGGAGGGGGATGTCATCGCCGGCCATCAGCAACACTTCCAGCCTGCAACAGCAGGCTTCGCAGGAAGCGCAGGAGATGGTTTCATGCTCGGCTGTGGCCATGGGCCCCTATTGTTCCGTTTCCTGTGGGCGCTGCCGTGCCGCCTCGGCAGCAAGCGCGGCATTGATTTCCCGCATCACGCCGCCGAGATCGGCCGGTTTTTCGCTGCGCTCGAAGCGGCCGGTCAGCTTGACCCCGGTGTGCAGTTCGCCCTTCTCGTAGAGCGACCAGATTTCCTTGCCATAGTCCGTTTTGCGCAGGGCGGGAGCAAAGCGTCCGAAGTAGCTGGTCAGGTTGTCGACATCCCGTTCCAGCATGCTGCAGGCGTTCTTGTTGCCTGCAGCGTCGACTGCCTGAGGCAGGTCGATGATGACCGGACCGTCGCCGCTCACCAGGATATTGAACTCGGACAGGTCGCCATGCACCACACCGGCGCAAAGCATGCGCACTACCTGCATAATCAGCTCGTGATGGTAGGCGCGGGCGAGTTCTTCGCTCAGCACCACGTCGTTGAGGCGAGGTGCGGCATTGCCGTCGATGTCCGTCACCAGCTCCATGAGCAGCACGCCCTCGTGGAAGTTGTAGGGCTTCGGCACGCGCACGCCGGCGGCGGCGAGGCGGTACAGGGCGTCCACCTCGGCGCTCTGCCATGCTTCTTCCTGCGCCTGGCGGCCATAGCGCGAACCCTTCTCCATGGCACGCGCCTGGCGGCTGTTCCTGACCTTGCGGCCCTCGGTGTAATCCACGCTCTGGCGGAAGCTGCGTTTGTTGGCTTCCTTGTACACCTTGGCGCAGCGGACCTCTTCCCCGCAGCGCACCACGAAGACCATCGCCTCCTTGCCGCTCATGAGCTGGCGGACGACATCGTCAACCAGGCCGTCCTCGACCAGCGGCTGAAGCCTTTTGGGGATTTTCATGCTTGCTGAGGCCCTCTGAGCCGGATCACCAGGCCTTTTAAAAAGTTGCGCAGCAGCTGGTCGCCGCAGGTGCGGTAGTTTTTGTGGCCATTTTGCCTGAACAGGGCGCTCAGCTCGGGTTTGGAAACGCTGAATCCGGCGAGTTCCAGAACCTGATGCATATCCTCTTCCTTCAGCTCGAAGGCGACCCGCAGTTTTTTCAGGATGGCGTTATTGGTCAGGCGCCGTTCCGGCTTTTTGTTCTGCTCCGGCCGGGGTTCCATCTTGCCTCTTCTGTGGATAATCAGGCCGTCCAGAAAAGACACCAGGATGTCTGCGCCACATTCGGCAAAATCCGCTTCATCCTCTTTCCTGAGGTAATTAGCTGCTTCGGCCTGGGGGATGTCGCGTTCAGCCAGACGGATGATCTCCACCACTTTTGCATCGCTGAGGTCAAGCGCATAGCGAATGCTGCGTAATACGTCATTGTTAATCACTGCTTACTCCGGTTTTGTGTGTGGCGGTACTGTCAGGCAACATCGTGCGCCTGCAGGTCGGCGTGGTAGCTCGAACGCACCATCGGCCCGCAGGCGGCATTCCTGAAGCCCATTTCTGTGGCGGCACTTGAAAATATCTCGAACTGCTGCGGCGTGACAAAGCGCGTGACCGGCAGGTGGTGGCGCGAAGGTTGCAGATACTGGCCGATGGTCAGCATGTCCACGTCGTGGGCGCGCAGGTCGCGCATGACTTCGAGGATTTCCTCGTCCGTTTCCCCCAGGCCGACCATCAGGCCGGATTTGGTGGGGATGCCGGGGTGGCTTTGCTTGAAGTCGCGCAGCAGTTGCAGCGAGTGGGCGTAATCCGCACCGGGGCGGGCCTGTTTGTAGAGGCGCGGCACGGTTTCGAGGTTGTGGTTGAGCACGTCCGGCGGCTCGCTGCCGAGAATCTCCAGCGCGGTTTCCAGACGGCCGCGGAAATCCGGCACCAGGATCTCGATGCGGGTGTTGCGGCGAAGCCGCGCGCACGGCCTGGATGCAGGCGGCGAAATGCCCTGCCCCGCCATCGCGCAGATCGTCACGATCGACGCTGGTGATCACCACGTATTTCAGCTTCATGGCGGCGATGGTGCGCGCCAGTTGTGCCGGTTCGTTTGCGTCAGGCGGCAGCGGCTTGCCGTGGCCGACATCGCAGAACGGGCAGCGGCGCGTGCACAGGTCGCCGAGGATCATGAAAGTGGCGGTGCCGTGGCTGAAGCATTCGCCGATATTGGGGCAGGCGGCTTCCTCGCACACGGTGTGCAGGTTGTTGCTCGCGCAGGATCTGCTTGATCTCGCCGAACTTGCCGCCGGAGGAGATTCTGGTGCGTATCCAGGCCGGCTTGCGCAGCGGCTCCTGGGGCACGATCTTGATCGGGATGCGCGACGTCTTGGCGGCGCCTTTGTGAAGTTTTGGGTCTGCCATGAAAACCTTGATTTAAACCACGGAGAGCACGGAGGACACGGAGGATTGCATGGAAAAATCTCCGTGCTCTCCGTGTCCTCCGTGGTTAATCATTTCTTCAGTATATCCCAGCTGCAAGGGCAGGCGTCGTGCCAGCCTTCTGCCAGGACGGCTGCATTGGCGCTGATGCCGTGGTCGCGCGTCTGCGTCACGGCCAGTCCGGCGTAGCCGCAGGGGTTGATATTGGCGTAGGGCGTGAGGTCCATGTCCACATTGAGACACAGGCCGTGGTAACTGCAGTTGTTCTTGATCCGGAGGCCCAGCGCAGCGATTTTGGCTTCCCCGACGTACACGCCCGGCGCCTTGTCGCGCCGCGCGGCATGGACGCCATATCCTGCCAGCAGGTCGATAATGGCCTGCTCCATGCGTCGCACCAGTTCCTTGACGCCAATGCCGAGCCGTTTCAAATCCAGCAGCAGGTAGACCACGATCTGGCCCGGCCCGTGGTAGGTGATCTGGCCGCCGCGGTCGATGTTCACCACCGGGATGTTGCTGCGCTGCAGCAGGTGCTCCGGCTTGCCGGCAAGCCCCAGTGTGTAGACCGGCGGGTGCTGCAGCAGCCAGATTTCATCCGGCGTCTCCGGCCCGCGCTGCGCCGTGAAGTCTTTCATGGCCTCGAAGGTAGGCTGATATTCGACCATGCCCAGGTGCCGGGTGATGGGTAATGGGGGATGGGTAATGAAGGGCGGCATCGCGGGCTCGACCCATTCCACATCACTCATTACCCTCACCCTCACTCTCAAAGTGCCATCACCACCATCGGGTGCGCCGTGATTTCCCGGTACAGGTCATCCAGCTGCTGCTTCGAGGTCGCATTGATGGTGCAGGTGAGGGAAAGATATTTGTTGCCGCTGCTGGCCTTCATGGCCAGAGTCGCCGAGTCGAAGTCGGGGGCATGGCGCAGCACCACTTCCAGCATGGCGTTGGCAAAGCCGTCCTCGGTCTTTCCCATGATCTTGACGGGGAAGGCGCAGGGAAATTCCAGCAGGGTTTCCTGTTCGCTCATGGCGAAGGCTGGCGCATGATGGTGGCTTTGTAATCCTGGTAAAGCTGGTCCAGCTTACGGTACATCGGCCCCGGCACGCCACTGCCGACCGCCTGGCCGTCCAGATGGGTGATGGGCAGGATTTCCTTGGTGGATGAGGTGAGCCAGAGTTCGTCCGCGCTGCGCAGGGTGTTTTCCGGGACGGGTTCCACGTGAAACACGATGCCGTTTGCGGCAGCCAGCTCCAGCACGACATCGTAGGTAATGCCGGGCAGCATGAGCGGGCCTTTCGGCGGTGCCAGCAGAACGCCGTCCTTGACCACGAAGATGTTGCTGGCCGAACCCTCGCTGAGGAAGCCGTCGCGCAGCATTAAAGTTTCAGCCGTGCCTGCATCCACTGCCTGCTGACGCAGCAGCACATTCGGCAGCAGGGAGATGGCCTTGATGTCGCAGCGCAGCCAGCGGTTGTCCGTTGCAGTAATGGCCGCCACGCCGTTTTGCCGCAAGGCCGGGTCGGGGGGCAGCAGCGGGCTGCTCATCATGAATACCGTAGGCGGCGTGTTCTTGGGAAAAGCATGGTCGCGTTTGGCTACGCCGCGCGTGATGTGCAGGTAAACATACTGGTCTTCGCTTTCGCCCTTGTTGCGGGTGATCAGCTCATTGACCAGTGCGCCCCACTCCTGCTCGCTGTGCGGGTTGGCGAGGCGGATGCCGTCGAGGCTGTGCTGCAGCCGTTTCAGGTGATCCTGCAGGCGAAACGGGTGGCGCGAATACACCGGGATGACTTCATACACGCCATCGCCGAAGATGAAGCCGCGGTCCAGCACCGGAACGCGCGCCTCATCCAGCGGCAGAAACGCCCCGTTGAGGTGGACTATTTGAACCATAGCTTGATGGTGTCCCAGGCGCGGCCGAAGATATTGGCAACCGGCATTTCCTGTAGCGCAACCAATGGATATTCGGCCAATGGCTTGTCATCCAGGGTGAGCTTGAGCGTGCCGACAACCTGGCCGGCCGAGATCGGGGCGAGCAGCGGCTGTTGGCTGGTAACGGTAGCCTTGACGCGGCTGTAGTGGCCTTTCGGCAGGGTCAGCAGGAGATCCTGGCTGACGCCCGCTTTGAGTGTTTTTTCCTGGCCCTTCCAGACCGGCAGGCTGGATACGGTCTGCCCTTTGGCATAGACGCGGTTACTGTCGAAAAACTGGAAGCCGTAATTCAGCAGTTTCTGGCTTTCGGTGGCCCGTACGTTGTCGGAAGAGGTGCCCAGCACCACCGAAATCAGGCGCATCGGGTCGCGTTTTGCCGTGGCGATGAGGCAGTAACCAGCGGATTCGGTATGCCCGGTCTTCATGCCGTCCACGCTGGGGTCGAGCCACAGCAGGCGGTTGCGGTTGGGCTGGGTGATGTTGTTGTAGCGATAGTCCTTCATCGAGTAATACTTGAAGTCCTCGGGGAAGTCGCGAATGATGGCCGCCGCCAGCAGCGAGAGGTCATAGGCCGTGGTGTAGTGCTGCGGATGCGGCAGACCGGTTGAGTTCATGTAATGGGTGTTTTTCATTCCCAGTCGCGCTGCCTGCTGGTTCATCATCTGGGCAAAGACTTCCTCGCTGCCCGCAATGCCCTCAGCCAGCGTGACGCAGGCATCGTTGCCGGACTGGATGATCATGCCATGGATCAGCTCGTCCACCGTGACCGGCCGGTCCATTTCGATAAACATGCGCGAGCCTTCGGTACGCCAGGCTTTTTCGGACACCGGCAGTACCTGGTCCATTTTCAGCCGGCCCTGCTTGATCGCGGTGAAAGTCAGGTAGGCGGTCATCAGCTTGGTCAGCGAGGCGGGTTCGACGCGCTCGCTGACGCCCTGCTGCACCAGCAGACGGCCGCTGGAGAAGTCTGCCAGCAGGTAGGCGCGCGCGGCGATGGCCGGGGCCGGCGGGAGCGGCAGGGCCTGATCAGCAACCGCAATGGACGAAAAGAGGATCGTGAATAGCAACAACAGATGTTTCATGGGATTTCCTGAATCGGGGATGCGGAATTATAGCAGACCGTCTGCGCCCGGCCCGGTTCCCCGGGCCTGCGCTTTTCAGCGTGCGATGACGGGAGAGATGTTCGCCGCCTGGCTGATTTGCGTGGCGGCCTGCCCTGCTTCGCTGCGGCTGGCGTAAGGCCCGAGGCGGACGCGGAACAGCCCGCCGCCATCAGTGATGTGCAGTTTTTCCACCATGGGCCCGAGGGCGAGTTTCATGCGGGCGCTGAAATTCTCAGCATTGTCACGCGAGCTGAATGCGCCCAGCTGCAGGAAAATGCTGCCATCGCTGCCGCTGACCGGTGGCGTGGTTTCCGGGGTGGCAGCGATTTTTTCTGCAACGGCCGCAAGCGGTACAGGTGCGGCAAGCGGCGTTGCCTGCAGGGCTTGCGGCTGAGATTTTGCAGCGGCCAGCGGCCCGCTGGCCGGGTCGATGCTTTCCACTTCAACACGGTTAGTGCCGCCACTGAGCACGCCCAGCTTGTAGGCGGCCGTGTAGGACAGGTCGATCAGCCGGCTGCTGTGGAACGGACCGCGATCGTTGACGCGCACGATGACCGATTTTCCATTGTCGGTATTGGTCACGCGGGCGAAACTGGGGATCGGCAAGGTGGGATGCGCAGCGGTCATGCCGTACATGTCATAGATTTCGCCGATGGCGGTCTTCTGCCCGTGATAGCGCCGGCCATACCAGGAGGCGATGCCGCGCACCTTGTAAGGGCCAAGCTGGGTCGCCGGGGTGAAGCTCTGGCCCAGCACGGTGTAGGGCCGGTTGGCGAATTTGTGCAAGGGCTCGACTCTGGGTTCGGCGTCTGGAACGGCTTCGAGATTGGCGGGTGGATTATCGCCGGGGCCGTCATCCAGATAATAGCCGCCGCCCCTGGCGGGCTTGCTGGCAACCGGGGCGGATGCGCTGCCTTCGGTGCGCGGTGGCGCGGAAGAGCAACCGGAGAGCAGAAGTGTCGCTGAGGCGAAAAAAAGCAGGCTTGCTTTGGCCGCTGCTGCCATTTTGCTTTTGCCGGGTAAATCCTGAATAATCATGGGAATTCTGTCCATTTCTTCACATGCACAATATCCAAGTATACCAGCAACGTCGCCTCCATCTTGCCTCGGCCATGGGCAGCGGCATCGCCGTCATTCCCACCGCGCCGGAGCGGCCGCGCAACCGCGACAGCCATTATCCCTACCGTTTCGACAGCTATTTTCATTACCTGACCGGCTTTGTCGAGCCGGATGCGGTGCTGGTGCTGGTGGCGGGCAGCCCTCTCCCTGCCTTCGACTACGCTCAGGCAACGGCGGACGAGGTGTCGCCGCTACGCGCCATGCCAGTTAAGAGCATCCTGTTTTGCCGCGAAAAAAACCTGGAACGCGAAATCTGGGACGGCTTCCGCCATGGTCCGGAAGGCGCGAAAGAGACTTTTGGCTTTGACGAGGCGTATCCCATCGCCCAGCTGGACGAAATGCTGCCCAAGCTGCTGGCCGACCAGCCCAGCCTGCACTTCCACCTCGGCGCCGACAGCGACTGGGATGCGCGTGCCGTGGGCTGGCTGAACAGCGTGCGCGAGCAGGTGCGGAGCGGCATTACCGCGCCGGGCGCGATCCGGGATGTACGCGCCGTGCTGGACGAGATGCGCCTGATCAAGGATGACGAAGAGATTGCCACCATGCGCCGTGCAGCGGAGATTTCCGCCGCCGCCCATGTGCGGGCCATGCAGCAGACGCGACCAGAGCGCAGCGAATTCGAGATCGAGGCCGAGCTGCTGCACGAATTCCGCCGCCACGGCGCGCAGGCGCCGGCCTATAGCTCCATCGTGGCGGGCGGGGCGAATGCCTGCGTGCTGCATTATGTGTTCAACGATGCGCCGCTCAAAGACGGCGATCTGCTGCTGATCGACGCAGGTTGCGAGCTGGACGGCTATGCGGCCGACATCACCCGCACTTTCCCGGTCAACGGCAAATTCAGCGCGGCGCAGAAGGATGTGTACCAACTGGTGCTGGCGGCGCAGGCCGCGGCCATCGAACAGGTCCGCCCCGGCAGCCACTGGAACGCGCCGCACGATGCGGCGCTGAAGGTGCTGGCGCAGGGTTTCATCGACCTGGGTTTGTGCCAGGGAACGCTGGACGAAGTGCTGGAAAAGGAAAGCTACAAGCGCTTCTACATGCACCGCACCGGCCACTGGCTGGGCATGGATGTGCACGATGTGGGCGAATACAAGCAGGGTGGCGAGTGGCGAACGCTCATGCCGGGCATGGTGCTGACGGTGGAGCCTGGCTGCTACATCCGCCCGGCCGAAGATGTGCCGGAGCGCTTCTGGAACATCGGCATCCGCATCGAGGACGATGTGGTGGTGACCGATGGCGGCTGCGAGGTGCTGACCCATGGCGCGCCCAAGACCGTAGAAGAAATCGAGGAGTTGATGTCGCAATGACCATCCCCAGCCATGTTGACGTGCTCATCGTCGGCGGCGGTCCGGTTGGCGCCACGCTGGCTTTGTCCCTGAAAGACAGCGGACTGAGCGTGATGGTGCTGGAAGCCAATAACGACTTCTCTCGCCCTGCCGATCCGCGTGCCCTGGCCTTGTCGCAGGGTGCAAAAATCCTGTTGCAGCGGCTTGGTGTGTGGAGCGCCATCGAGGCGCCCTCGCCGATCGAAACCATTCATATTTCACAGCGCGGGGGCTTTGGGCGCGCCGTGCTGCAGGCTGCGGAATGCGGCCTCCCCGCGCTCGGCCATGTGGTCAATTATTCCGCCCTGAGCATGGCGCTGCATCGGGCCATGGCAACAAACAGCGAACACTACCTGACAGGGGCCGTGGTGAATGAGGTGCGCACTTCTCCCGGCTTCGCGCTGGCGGAGTTCAGTCATGCCGGCCAGCAGCACGAAATCACCGCCAGCTTGCTGGTGCTGGCCGACGGCGGACGCAGCCTGGCCCAGGTGCGCGGCGTGGAGCGGCATGTGGTGGATTACGGCCAGACCGCGGTGATCTGCCATGTCACCACCGAACTGCCGCATCGCAATACCGCTTACGAGCGTTTCACCCCTTACGGGCCGATGGCGCTGCTGCCTTCTGGCACGGGCTTCGATCTGGTGTGGACGGTCGCTCCCGAGGAGGCTGACGTCCTGCTGCAACTCGACGACCCGGCTTTTCTGGCAAGACTTCATGAACGCTTCGGCGGCCGCCTCGGCGCTTTCACCAGCGCCGGGCGCCGCGCCAGTTTTCCCCTCAGCCTGAAATATGCCCGTCCGGTCACGGCGCAGCGCATGGCCCTGATCGGCAATGCAGCCCAGACCATGCATCCGGTGGCGGGGCAGGGATTCAACCTGGGCCTGCGCGACGCGTGGGAACTGGGCGAGGTCATCAAGCGGGTGCCGCGTGCGGAAATCGGCAATGCCGCCATGCTGGCGCGCTATCGTGAGGGGCGCAGCCCGGATACCGGCGGCAGCATCCTGTTTACCGATGTCCTGGTGCGGCTGTTTTCCAATGATTACCATGGTCTCAATCTGGGGCGCGGGCTGGGCCTGGCTGCGCTGGATCTGCTGCCGGCGGCGAAACGCTTCGTGGCGCGAAAAATGATTTTTGGAGCGAAGGGCTGATGGATTTCGATATTGTGATTGTCGGCGCGGGGCTGGTGGGCGCATCCCTGGCTGCGGCGCTGAAAGACAGCGGGCTGCATATCGCCCTCATCGAGGGTCGTGCCCCGGCTGCGCTGCGTCAGGATGAGAGCTGGGACAACCGCATCTACGCCATCAACCCTGCCAATGCGCGTTTTCTGGACCAGTCCGGAATGTGGAGCGGGCTGGATCAGAGCCGCATCGCCCCGGTGCATGAAATGCATGTCTGGGGCGATGCTGCCGCTGCGCGCCTGGATTTCAGCGCCTATGAGGCGGGCGTGGAAGAGCTGGCCTTTATCGCAGAGAGCCGCCTGATGCAGGATGGGCTGTGGCGGACAGTGCAGGAACAATCCAATGTGGAGCTATTCTGCCCTGCCGCCTGCACGGCGCTGGAGGTGGATGACGAGGCTGCTTACTTGAGCTTGCAGGATGGCCGCACCTTGCGTGCCAAGCTGGTTGTCGGCGCCGACGGGCGCGAATCCTGGGTGCGCGCTAACGCTGGCTTCGAGGCCAGCCCGCGCGCCTATGGGCAGGACGGCGTAGTGGCCAACTTCGAAACCGAAAAGCCCCACCGCAATGCGGCTTACCAGTGGTTCCGGGAAGACGGCATACTTGCCTGGCTGCCTCTGCCCGGCAACCGCATCTCCATCGTCTGGTCGGCTTTCGATGCCCTGTCGCAGGAACTGATGGCGCTGCCGCCGGATGAGTTCTGCCGCCGCGTGCAGGAGGCGGGCAAGAACACGCTCGGGAATTTGCGCCTGATCACCCCGCCCGCCGCTTTTTCCCTGCGCCTGCTCAACCTGGAGCATCTGGTCAGGCCGCGCGTGGCGCTGATCGGTGATGCCGCGCACAATGTCCACCCGCTGGCCGGGCAGGGCGTCAACCTGGGGTTCCAGGATGCGCAGCAACTGGCGCAGGTGCTGCTGCAAAGGGAGCCGCAGCGCGATTGCGGCGATCACCTCCTGTTGCGCCGCTACGAGCGCGCCCGCAAGGAGGATATCCTGGCCATGCAACTGGTCACCGATGGCCTGCAGAAACTCTTCAACAACCCGGACCCCCTGTTGCGAACCTTGCGCAATACCGGCCTGAGCCTGACCAATCACCTCGGCGGACTGAAAAACCGCCTCATGCGCCATGCCATCGGGGAACTCGGGTAAACTCCGGAAGTCCCTATTATTTCAATCCCATTATTCAGGAATCAACATGCTTTCTCTTCATCGTTTTGCCCTGCCCCTGCTGTTTGGCCTTGCTGCTGCCACCGCGCACGCCGACGATGCGGCCATCAAGAAAAACATCGAGGCCAAATTTCCCGGCGCCAAAGTGCAAAGCGTGACCAAGACGCCTTATGCCGGCCTGTATGAGGTGCTAGTGGAAGGCCCGCAGCTGATCTATTCCGACGACAAGGCACGTTATGTTTTCATGGGCGCGGTACTTGACCTCGAGGCACAGAAAAATCTGACCGAAGAGCGCATGCAGAAGCTGACGGCGGTCAAGTTCGACACGCTGCCGCTGGGCGATGCGATCAAGGTGGTGAAAGGCAACGGCAGCCGCAAGATCGCGGTGTTTTCCGACGCAGACTGCCCGTACTGCAAGAAATTCGAGCAGGAACTGGTCAATGTGACCGATATCACGGTTTACACTTTCCTCTATCCGCTCGAGCAACTGCACCCGGATGCAGGCAAGAAGTCCAAGCAGATCTGGTGCGCGCCGGACAAGGCCAAGGCATGGGATGACTGGATGATGAAAGGCACGCTGCCCAAGAACGACGGCAACTGCGACAATCCGGTGGTCAAAACGGTTCAGCTGGGACAGAAACTGGGTATTCAGGGTACGCCTACCATCATTTTTGCCGATGGCCGCCGCGTTCCCGGCATGGTCCCGGCAGCAAGGCTGGAACAGTTGCTGAGCGGGAAGCCAGCGGCTGCACCCAGCAAGAAGTAATCCATGAAAGACCTCTGGAATGAGCGCTTTGGCGGTGCCGGGTATTTTTACGGCACTGAACCAAACGCTTTTCTGGCTGCGCAGGCCCATTTGCTGCAGGCCGGGCAGTCGGCCCTGTCGGTGGCGGATGGCGAGGGGCGCAATGGCGTATGGCTGGCGGAACAGGGGCTGAACGTGCTGGCCGTGGATTTTTCCGATAAGGCGCTGGAGAAATCGCGCCGCCTGGCGGCCTCCCGCAGCGTAACGCTGGAAACGGAACTGGCGGATGTGCACGCCTGGAACTGGGGCGAAAACCGCTTCGATGTGATCGTGGCGATCTTCATCCAGTTCGCCTCTTCGCAGGAGCGCCCCGCCCTGCATCGTGCCATCCAGCAGGCGCTCAAGCCGGGCGGCTTGCTGCTGCTGCAGGGTTATACGCCGAAACAGCTCGAATACAGAACCGGCGGCCCTTCCAACATCGACAACCTGTATACGGCAGTGGACCTGCGGCGTGATTTCGGCGCCATGGAAATCCTGCAGCTACGCGAGCATGATTCCGAAATCAGCGAAGGTCCCGGCCACAGCGGCTTGTCGGCGCTGGTGGACCTGGTGGCGCGAAAAAAATCGGCTTAATCCTCCAGCAGGCTGCGCAGCATCCACGCGGTTTTCTCGTGCACTTCGAGGCGCTGTGTCAGCAGGTCAGCCGTGGGCTGGTCGTCCGCAGAATTCACCACAGGGAAAATCTTGCGCGCGGTGCGTGCAGTCGCTTCCTGCGCGGCCACCAGATGGCGGACCATGTCGTCGGCCTTGGGCACGCCTTCTACTTCCTTGATTGACGCCAGCTTGACGAACTCCTTGTAGGTGCCGGGTGCTGGATGTCCCAGCGCACGGATGCGCTCGGCGATCAGGTCGATGGCGTTCCACTGCTCGGTGTATTGCGCCATGAACATCAGGTGCAGGCTGTTGAATTGCGGCCCGGTCACGTTCCAGTGGAAATTATGGGTCATCAGGTACAGGGTGTAGCTGTCGGCGAGCAGCGCTGACAGGCCGCGCACGATTTTCTCCCGGTCGGCGGCATTGATGCCGATGTCGATGGAAGGGGTCTTGGTTTTCTTGGCGGACATGATGGATCTCCTATGAAATAAATTTGGCTCAAAGGCGGGTTGTGAGCACGGTGCGTCTACAGATAATGGCTCACAACCTGTTGCATTACGCAGGCACCTCAGACAGCGGGATCCCCAGGGCGTCTGCCACGCCCTTGCCATATGCCGCATCCGCCTTGAGGCAGTTGCGGATGTGGCGAAGCTGGATCTCGCGTGGCGCATCACCGACCGAGCGCGCGGTGTTCTCGAACAACACCTGCTGCTGTGCCGGCGTCATCAGGCGGAACAGCGCCCCAGGCTGAGAGTAATAATCCGTATCCTCGCGCTGGTTCCAGTGGTCGGCCGCGCCCTCAAGGCTCAGTGGCGGTTCCCTGAATTCAGGCTGCTCCTGCCATTCTCCGTAGCCATTGGGTTCATAACCCAGCGTGCTGCCGTGATTGCCGTCAACCCGCATGGCGCCGTCGCGGTGTGAACTGTGGAACGGGCAGCGCGCGGCATTGACCGGAATCAGATGATGGTTCACGCCCAAGCGATAGCGCTGCGCATCACCGTAGGAGAACAGCCGGCCTTGCAGCATCTTGTCCGGCGAGAAGCCGATGCCGGGCACGACGTTGGCAGGATTGAAGGCGGCCTGCTCCACCTCGGCAAAATAGTTTTCCGGGTTGCGGTTGAGTTCCAGGATGCCGACATCGATCAGCGGATAATCCTTGTGGGGCCAGATTTTGGTGAGGTCAAAGGGATTGTAGGGCACCTTGGCGGCATCCGCCTCCGGCATCACCTGCACACAGAATTTCCACTTCGGGAACTCGCCGCGCTCAATGGCTTCGTAAAGATCGCGCTGGTGGGTTTCGCGGCACTTGCCGACGGCGGCTTCCGCTTCGGCATCGGTCATGTTCTTGATGCCCTGCATCGACTTCATGTGGAACTTGACCCAGTAGCGCTCGTTCCTGGCATTGATGAAGCTGAAGGTGTGGCTGCCGAAGCCATGCATGTGGCGATAGGTGGCGGGAATGCCCCGGTCTGACATGACCACGGTGATTTGATGCAGGGCCTCGGGAAGCAGGGTCCAGAAGTCCCAGTTGTTTTTCGCGCTGCGCAGGTTGGTGCGCGGGTCGCGTTTCACCGCATGGTTAAGGTCCGGAAATTTGAGTGGGTCGCGCAGGAAAAATACGGGCGTGTTGTTCCCGGCGAGGTCCCAGTTTCCTTCCTCTGTATAGAATTTGACCGCGAAGCCGCGGATATCGCGTTCGGCATCGGCGGCGCCACGCTCGCCTGCCACAGTAGAGAAGCGGGTGAAAAGTTCGGTCTTCCTGCCAATCGAGGAAAAAATTTTCGCGCGGGTGTATTGCGTGATGTCGTGGGTGACAGTGAAGGTGCCATATGCCCCGGAGCCCTTGGCATGCATCCGCCGTTCTGGAATCACCTCACGGTCGAAGTGGGCGAGCTTTTCCAGGAACCAGACATCCTGCAGCAACTGCGGGCCGCGCGGCCCTGCGGTCATGACGTTCTGATTGTCAACGACAGGGCAGCCCCCGTTGGTGGTGAGTTTTTTCTTGCTCATGGTTCCTTCTCCTTTTTAAGAGGTTGAACTTCAGAATTACAAACGGTATCTACTGTGATGCAGTGCTGCGAATCAGGTAGTCGAAGGCCGACAGACTGGCCTTGGAACCCTCGCCCATGGCGATGATGATCTGCTTGTAAGGCACGGTGGTCGCGTCGCCTGCGGCGAAGACGCCGGGAACAGAAGTCTGGCAGCGCGCATCGACTTCGATCTCGCCATATTTGCTGAGATCGAGCGTGTCCTTGAGCCAGCCGGTATTCGGCAACAGACCGATCTGCACAAACACGCCTTCCAGCTCGATGCGGTGGCTTTCCTTGCTGTTACGATCAGTATAGACCAGCCCGTTGAGCTTGTTGCCATCACCGGTGACTTCGGTGGTCATGGCGTTTTTGATCACGGTGACATTGGACAGGCTGTTCAGTTTTTTCTGCAACACCGCGTCGGCGCGCAGCGTGTCGTTGAATTCGAGCACGGTGACATGCGCCACGATACCCGCAAGATCAATCGCCGCTTCAACGCCCGAGTTGCCGCCGCCGACCACCGCCACGCGCTTGCCCTTGAACAGCGGGCCGTCGCAGTGCGGACAGTAGGCCACGCCCTTGCCCCGGTATTCCTGTTCGCCCGGCACGTTCATCTCGCGCCAGCGCGCGCCGGTGGCGAGCACCACGGTTCTGGCCTTGAGCGTGGCGCCATTGGCAAGGCGCACCTGATGCATGCCCTCGCCGGGAATCAGCGCCTCGGCACGTTGCAGGTTCATGATGTCCACCTCGTATTCCTTGACGTGCTGCTCCAGCGCCATGGCGAGCTTCGGCCCCTCGGTGTGCTGCACCGAAATGAAGTTCTCGATCGCCAGGGTGTCGAGCACCTGGCCGCCGAAGCGTTCCGCCACCACGCCGGTACGGATGCCTTTGCGCGCAGCGTAGATCGCAGCTGCGGCGCCGGCGGGACCGCCGCCGACGATCAGCACGTCGAAAGCGTCTTTCGAGCCCAGTTTTTCCGCGTCACGCACGGCCGAGCCGGTATCCAGTTTGGCGACCACTTCTTCGATCGTCATGCGGCCCTGGCCGAAAGGCTCGCCGTTAAGGAACACGCTGGGCACGGCCATGATCTGGCGCGTATTCACCTCGTCCTGGAACAGCGCACCGTCGATCATCACGCTTTCGATGCCGGGATTGAGCACGGCCATGAGATTCAGGGCCTGCACCACATCCGGGCAGTTATGGCAGGACAGGGAGATGAAAGTCTCGAAGCGGAAGCTGCCGGGAATGGCCCTGATCTGCTCGATCAGCGCGGCTTCGACCTTGGGCGGATGGCCGCCGCTCTGCAGCAGCGCCAGAATCAGCGAGGTGAATTCGTGGCCCATGGGAATGCCGGCAAAGCGGATACGCGCCGTCTCGCCGGCGCGTCCGACCGTGAAGGAAGGCTTGCGTGCATCCGTGCCGTCCTCGCGCACGCTGACCAGATGCGAAAGCGCGGCGATATCGGCGAGCAGTTCGCGCATCTGCAGCGCGGCATCGCTGTCATCCAGCGAGGCGACGAGCTCGATGGGGTGCTGCAATTTTGCGAGGTAAGCGGTGAGCTGGGTCTTGACGGTATCGTCGAGCATAATGTTCTCCCTACAATGAATTGCAATGGAAAGGCGCCGCTGCGGCACTGGCGCCTTTGCGTTGAAATCCAGCTCCCGGGATGCATTCCGGGAGCTGTAAAACGGATTTAGATCTTGCCGACCAGGTCCAGCGATGGAGCCAGGGTGGCGTCGCCTTCTTTCCACTTGGCCGGGCAGACTTCACCCGGATGCGCTGCCACGTACTGAGCGGCCTTGATCTTGCGGATCAGTTCGGATGCATCGCGGCCTACGCCACCGGCGTTGATCTCGATGATCTGGATCTTGCCTTCCGGATCCATGACAAAGGTGCCGCGCTCTGCCAGGCCCGCTTCCTCGATCATCACGCCGAAGTTGCGGCTGATGGCGCCGGTCGGGTCGCCGATCATCGGAAACTGGATCTTGCCGATGGTTTCGGAAGTGTCGTGCCAGGCCTTGTGAGTGAAGTGTGTGTCGGTGGAAACACCGTAGATTTCCACACCCATTTTCTGGAACTCGGCGTAGTTGTCGGCCAGGTCGCCCAGTTCGGTCGGGCAGACAAAGGTGAAGTCGGCCGGGTAGAAAAACATTACCGACCACTTGCCCTTGAGCGTGGCGTTGGTGACGTCGACAAATTTGCCGTTGTGGAAAGCCGTGGCCTTGAAAGGCTGAACTTCAGTGTTGATCATGGTGGTGTTCATGTTGACTCCTTTGCTTGGGTTGAAATGAATTGCAACGCTGAAACAAATGATAAGGGAGTGTGGTCAATAGCACCAATTGATTGTGGCAATAATGTCAATAGCCAAATGCTATTTATGGCTTGGTACGTTTTTTTGCCCTGGGATGGGCCGCGTCATAAACTTTGGCCAGATGCTGGAAGTCGAGATGGGTATAGACCTGCGTGGTCGAGATGTTGGCATGGCCGAGCATCTCCTGCACGGCGCGCAGGTCGCCGCTGGATTGCAGCACATGGGTGGCAAAAGAGTGGCGCAGCATGTGCGGATGGACACTGGCATTGATGCCGAGCTTGATGCCCCATTGCTTGAGCCGCAGCTGCACCGCGCGTGGCGAGAGCCGGGTGCCGTGCTGGCCGACAAACACTGCCCTTTCGCCTGCTGAAACCAAAAGTGTCCTGTAGGCCATCCAGTTCCGGATGGCTTCGATGGCGAGGCGCCCCAGTGGCACGATGCGCGTCTTGTTGCCCTTGCCGGTCACGCGGATCTCGCCGGCGGCAAAATCCATATCTTCCAGATTGGCGCCAACCAGTTCGGCCAGACGCAGGCCGGAAGAGTAAAACAGCTCCAGCATGGCCCGGTCGCGCGCGGCCAGCGGCCCATCTTCCTCAATTTCCATCAGATGCGCGGCCTGCTCCGGGGAGAGCGCCTGGGGCAGGGTTTTGGCGGCCTTGGGTGCGCTGAGGCCGGCGCAGGGATTGTGCGCGAAGGCGTGCTGGCGGCCCAGGTATTGATAAAAGCCGCGCCATGCCGAGAGCATGCGCGCCAGGGTGCGGCTGCTCAGGCCCGAAGCATGGAGCTGGGCGACAAAGCGGCGAATATGGTGGATTTGCAGCTGGTCCAGCGGAGTTTCGCCCGCCAGGCCCAGCAACGCCTCGATGTCACGCGCGTAGCTCTTGCATGTCAGCGGCGAAAGACGGCGTTCGTGCTGAAGATGGGAGAGGAAGGCCAGCAGCAGGCCATGACCGGCAGCATGCCCGTCCTCCCCCGCGCTCATCAGGCTGCGTCCTTGTCCTCGTTGATATAGGGCATGAGGGCGACCGTGGCCAGCTCGCCGATGCGTTTCAGGTAGAGTGTGCCCATTTCCGGATAGAAGCGCTGCGCATCCTCGCTCGCCAGCACCAGCAGGCCGAAGGCATGCTCGCTGCGCAAGGCAACCACGGCGAATGATTTCAGCTGATCACTTGAATCACCGAACCAGGAGGGGATTTCGAAGGGTGGCTGGGTATCGCAATAGGGGCGCACCAGGGTATCGGCAAAAGCCCTGAGATCGGTGCTGACCTCGGAAAACTCTGGCTGATCCACTGTTTGAGCCGGGGCAGCCCAGATACGCAGCGCGACATGCGGCACGGCAAAATCGTCGCGCAAGCCGAGCGTGATGGTCGGCAGCAGGGATTCGATCGTGCGCGCGGTCAGCAGGGAGAGGCTGAAACGGTGCACCTTCTCGCCGATGGCGTCGTTTTCCTCGCCGAACTGCAACAGTTCGCGCAATTTGGATTCCAGCAGCTTGTTTTTCTCGCGCAACTGCAGTTGCTGGCGTTCAGCGAGGGAAATGGCCCGGCCGCCGTGCGGGTGAGGAATGGCGATCTGCTCCAGCAGACCGGGTTTGTCCTCGAAGAACTCCGGGTTTGCCTGCAGGAATTCGACAATAGCTTCTGCACTCAAATTCATGATTCTGATCCTAGGTTAGAGATTGATTTCGCCTTCAAATACGGTTTCTGCCGGGCCGGTCATCCATACTGCCTGACCCTCGCCTTCCCAGCGAATGAGCAGGTTTCCGCCCCTCGTGCTGACGTTGACTTCCGCATCCAGCAGGCCGCGCGTGATGCCGGCTACCGCCGCTGCACAGGCGCCGGTGCCGCAGGCCAGCGTTTCGCCCGAGCCGCGTTCGAATACCCGCAGCCGGATGTGGCCGCGATCCACGATCTGCATGAAACCGGCGTTGACCCGTGCCGGGAAGGCCAGATGATTTTCGATCAGCGGACCCTGCTCGCCGACCGGCGCGGAATCCACGTCATGCACCACCAGCACCGCATGGGGATTGCCCATGGAAAGCGCGCTGATGTCGATAGTCTGATCGCCCACCGGCAGCGGGTAAGTCAGGGCCCGCTGGGGCGCGACAAAAGGAATTTGCTCCGGTTCGAAGCGCGGGGCCCCCATGTTGACGGTGACCTGTCCGTCTGTTTCGAGACGCGGATAAATCGTGCCGGAAGCCGTTTCGACGCTGATTTCAGTTTTTTGCGTCAGGCCCTTGTCGTGCACGAAGCGCACGAAACAGCGCGCGCCATTGCCGCATTGTTCGACTTCGCCGCCATCGGCGTTGAAAATGCGGTAGCGGAAATCGGCAGCGCTGCCAGAAGGCCCCTCCACCAGCAGAATCTGGTCGCAGCCGACGCCGAAATGGCGATCGGCCAGAAAGCGGAATTGCGCCTGAGTCAGGGAAATGTGCTGCGAAATGGCATCGATGACAACAAAGTCATTGCCCAGTCCGTGCATTTTGGTGAATTTCAGGCGCATCAGGCAAACAGCTCCACGTAATCCTTGTAAATACAGCGATCCATGACCACGCGCATACCGGCTTGGCGCGCCTTCTGCGCTGCAGCTTCATTGATGATGCCTTCCTGTATCCAGATGGCCGGGATGTTCAGGCGCAGGCATTCGTCCACGATGGCATCCACATGCTCCGCTGCCCGGAATACATCCACCAGGTCGATTTGCTCCGGCACCTCGGCCAGGGTGGCGTAGGCTTTTTCCCCCAGCACTTCGCTCACGGCCGGGCGCACTGGAATGATGCGGTAGCCGAAGCCCTGCATGGCACGTGACACAAAAAAGCTCGGGCGGGCCGGCTGGGGCGACAGGCCCACCACCGCGATGGTGCGGGTTTTTTTCAGCAGGGCGCGCATTTCATCCGGCGCCGGGTTTTCAAACATCCATTATTCCCCAAATCAGCAAATGGCGATCGCTCACGGCCTCGACCCGCAGCTGTGATAGTCCAGCTCCGTCCAGTTGTCGCCGTACTTCGTCGGGACGATAGGCGGCCAGCAGCGAGTGGTAAAAATCATGTTTCAATACCGGCGGCGCATCCGCAGCGTAACGGCCGGCCAGGCGCTGGGCTTCATCAATGCTTGCGGGCCGCATCAAGTCCATGATCAGTACGGCCGCACCGGGTCTGGCAACGTGCCGGACAGTCTGCCACAGCACAACGGGATCGTCGAGATGATGCAGCAGGCTGTTGCTGATCACGGTATCGAAGGTGCTGGCAGGCAGCTGGGTATCGGGCAGGTAACAATGTTGCAGCGTGAGGCGTTGGGCCAGCCCCTTTGTTTCCACGCCCTGTCGTCCCAGCGAGAGCATCGCGCTTGCGCCGTCCACGCCAAGAATCATGGATTCCGGGAAAGCCCGTGCAAAGCGCATGGATACATCCGCCGGGCCGCAGCCCAGATCGATGGCCCGTTGCGGGGAAAGTCCGGGGAACAGGCGTTGAAAGTGAGCGACAAATGCCTGGTGCGGCTCGGAGAAATCTGCCTCGGCATAGGCGCGAGCCTGCTCCGGATCATTCATCAGATCGGGTTCGGGGATTCGATGCTGCAGTAGCGGATCCATGCTCATGATTTCTGAATGCTGCGTCCTGACTGCGTCCGGTTAATATGCTGCGAGTATAACCCGCGATGCTTCCATATTCATGACAGCGGACGGCGTGCATAATGATCCTTTTTCGAAGCGCTAACCATGTCCAGCCCCAGCCTGCCCATTCTGTCCCTGCTTGAAACGCGCGTCCTCGGCGTGCTTGCCGAGAAGCAGCACACCGTCCCCGATACCTATCCCCTGACGCTGAATGCCCTGATTTCCGGCTGCAACCAGAAAACCAGCCGCGACCCGGTGATCGAGGCGAGCGAGGCGGACGTGCTGACGGCAATCGACAGTCTCAGGGCGCTGACGCTGATAATAGAGTCGAGCGGCGGGCGGGTGCAGCGCTATGCCCACAACATCGAGCGGGTGTTGCAGGTGCCGTCGCAATCGGTGGCCCTGCTGGTCACCCTGATGCTGCGCGGCCCGCAGACGGCGGGCGAGCTGCGCCTCAATAGCGAACGGCTGCACAAGTTTTCCGATATTTCATCGGTCGAAGCGTTTCTGCATGAGCTGGCCGAGCGGCCAGCCGGGGCGATGGTGGTCGAATTGCCGCGCCAGCCCGGCGCGCGCGAGAACCGCTGGGCGCACCTGTTGAGCGGGGAGCCCGCCATCGCTGAACCCGCGCAGATGCCGTCATCCGGGCCGGGCATGGCAAACGATATTTCACTGGGAGAGATTGCTGCGCTGAAAGCCAGGGTCGCAAGGCTCGAGACGGAAGCCGGTGATTTGCGGGCGCTGGTGGTCAAGTTGTGCGCAGAGCTGGGCGTATAGGCCTGGTGGTCAATCAACATGAAATACACGAATGCTTGGCATGCGGAAGCATCCCCTGACAAGGGGGGAGCGAGGGGGGTTGCAGTGGCGGCACCATAGCCCTGGCTTTAACCCCCCATCCCCCCTTGTCAGGGGGGCTTCTGCTTCAACGTGGCTGACCGCGCGTTGAGAGAGAAAGCTTCTGAATTCTGGGGCACACAACGGAATGCTGCCTGAAATCGTCGCCGATCTGCTCGTCCTGCTCCACTTCGCATTCATCCTGTTCGTGGTGACGGGCGGATTTTTCGCCCTGAAATGGCGCTGGCTGGTCTGGCTGCATGTGCCGGCCGCGATCTGGGGGGCAACGATCGAATTCACCGGCTGGATCTGTCCGCTCACGCCGCTGGAGAACCTGCTGCGGCAGGCGGGCGGTGGTCAGGGTTACGCCCACGGCTTCATCGAACACTACATCCTTCCCCTGATCTACCCGGCAGACCTGACGCGCGAGTTGCAGTTTGTTCTGGGGCTGGGCGTGGTCATCCTGAATGCGCTGGTCTATACGTTGTGGTTTGCCCGGCGCAAAAAAAGGGGGGCGATTAGCCCCCCAACCCCTCCCGGCCTCCCCTTGTCAGGGGAGGAGAAATGCCGAGAGCGGCAGCAAAGCTGCTCGCTCTGGCAAGACAGGGGAGGAGTGAACCATATTAGCGGCCGCGCCCGCCGGAGCGATGCAGTGGCGGCTTGCCGCCGCCACCTCCAGCCGGACCTCTGGGCCGGGCTGCCGAGGGCGCTCCCGGGCGGTTGCCGGATGGCTGGCCTCTGCCGCCGGAGCGCTGTTGTCCGCCACCCTTGTTCTGTCCGTTCGGAATCGGCTCGGCCTTGATCGAGGGGTCGGGCTCGAAGCCTGGCACAGCGACTTCGGGGATCTCGCGCTTGATCAGCCTTTCGATATCCGACAGCAGTTTCTTTTCGTCGATGCACACCAGAGAAACTGCTTCACCTTCCGAGCCCGCGCGGCCGGTGCGGCCGATGCGGTGAACGTAATCTTCCGGCACATTAGGCAGCTCGAAGTTGACCACATGCGGCAATTCGCTGATGTCGATGCCGCGTGCGGCGATATCGGTCGCCACCAGCACCTGCAGGCTGCCGCTTTTGAATTCGGACAGGGCCCGGGTGCGCGCTGCCTGGCTCTTGTTGCCGTGGATGGCGAGCGCCGGGATGCCTTCCTTGGTCAGTTGTTCCGACAGCTTGTTGGCGCCGTGCTTGGTGCGCGTGAACACCAGCACCTGATGCCAGTTGTGTTCCTTGATCAGGTGGGTGAGCAGTTCGCGCTTTCTTTCGCGGTCCACCTTGTAAACCTTCTGCGCCACCGTGTCGGCGGTAACGTTGCGGCGCGCCACTTCGATCAGCGCCGGTTTGTCGAGCAGGCCGTCAGCCAGTGCCTTGATCTCATCGGAGAAAGTGGCGGAGAACAGCAGGTTCTGGCGATGTTTGGGCAGCACCGCAAGCACGCGTTTGATGTCGCGGATAAAACCCATGTCCAGCATGCGGTCGGCTTCGTCCAGTACCAGAATCTCGACGTGCGACAGATCGACCGTCTTCTGTTGCAGGTGGTCGAGCAGACGGCCCGGTGTGGCCACCAGAATATCGACGCGGCTTCGCAGGCGCTGGATCTGCGGATTGATGTTGACTCCGCCGAACATCACCATGGATTTGAGCTTCACGTATTTGCCATAGGTGCGCACGCTTTCCTCTACCTGGGCCGCAAGCTCGCGCGTCGGCGTGAGCATCAGCGCCCGGATCGGATAATGGCCGGGGGTATGGCCGCCAGACGGTGTTTTGTCGCCGCCGGCAGAGAGGCGATGCAGAATCGGCAGGGTAAAACCGGCGGTCTTGCCGGTGCCGGTCTGCGCGCCGGCCAGCAGGTCGCCGCCCGATAGCACGGCGGGGATCGCCTGCAACTGGATCGGGGTGGGGACGGTGTAGCCGTGCTCGGTAACGGCACGGACGATTTCATCGGACAGGCCGAGAGAAGAAAAAGACATGAGATTCCTGAAAGTTATTTCGGCCAGTCGCCATTGCAGGCGCCAGTCTTGGGACGAATAGGGGGTTGATGAGCCGGAAGGGCCGCGGCGCAAGGACTGGAAGCAATTGCCGCAGGGCGGAATCTTACCAGAGCGAAGCGCTCGCGCCTAATTTCCGGGCATTCTGGCGCGGGCAGTGAAGTTAAATACCGGGGCCAATTGCCTTGAAACCCAAGGCGCGGGAGAATTGTCCGGGCTGATGCTGGCTGCGGCCTTGTGGGTTTGGCGGAGGAAGTAAGAAAAGCCGTTGCACGGGAAATGCGGTTTTTCTGACCGGCTTTCCTGTCAACCGGCGGCAGGAACGCTTTGCCCGTTCGGCTGTCGTAATGTCAACCAGACGCAACGCCGTGGCGTTATTTCCAGATATGCTAAAAACCCCGGGCCCATCGGCCTGACGGCCTAAAACAGGTATCCATCATGTATCCATTCGCCAGAATAACCACTGTTTTTTCTCTCCTGCTGCTCATGACCATGAGCAGTTTTTCCGTCATGGCTCAGGCTGACGATCCGAAAATAGCGGCCAGCCCGCTGCGCCTGAGCTATGTCGAAGGAGAAGTTTCTTTCTTTCGCGATGGCGCCGAAGACTGGGTGGAGGCGCGCTACAACACCCCGCTGAGTGCTGGCGATGCACTCTATGTCGGGCGGGACGGCGACCTTGAACTGCAGATGGGCAGCCGGGCCTTCATCCGTGCCGATGATGACACGCAGCTCACCCTGCTTAACCAGACCGCCGATTTCATCCAGTTCAAGGTCACTTCCGGCCGGGTGTCTTTCGATCTGCGCACTCTGCCTGCCGGGTACTCGGTGGAGGTCGATACCCCCAATGCGGTTTTCACTATCGACCGTAGCGGCTATTACCGGGTGGACGTGAACGGCGATGTGCACTTCATCACCCGCCGCGGCGGCCGGGCAATGATGGTTCCGGCTGGCGGGCAGGCCATGAGCATTCAGCCTTCCGAAGAAATCGTGGTCCGGGGTGATGCCATGGCCAAGGCGTCAACCTACGTGGCCCCTGAGCTTGATCGCTGGGATCGCTGGAATTATGAGCGCACGGATAACCTGGTTGATGCCGTCAGCGAACGCTACCTCCCCGCCGGTATTGCCGGTGCCAGCGACCTGGACCATTACGGGCGATGGCGCGTGGTAGGAGATTATGGCCCTGTCTGGGTGCCGGACGCCGTTGCGACGGGGTGGGCGCCCTACAGCACCGGAAGATGGGTATGGGACCCTTATTACCAGTGGACCTGGATCGATGATGCGCCATGGGGATGGGCCCCATTCCATTATGGACGCTGGGTTCACCTCGGCAGTTACTGGGGCTGGGCACCCGGTCCGGCGGTCAGGGTCGCGGTCTATTCGCCTGCCCTGGTGGCATTTTTCGGAGTCGGGTCCAATGTGTCCGTTGGCATCGGGATTGGCACTTCGGGGCTGGGCTGGGTGGCGCTCAGCTGGGGCGAGCCCCTGCTCCCATGGTGGGGTCGGCCCGGTTTCATCGGCAGGCCGTGGTGGGGCGGCTGGCATGGTCCGCGGGTGGTGAATAACGTGGTCATCAGGAATACGACGGTCGTCAATGTGACCAACATCACTTATCACAATACCCGCGTGAACAATGCCGTTGTCGCCACGACGCGCGAGCGCTTCGGCAGGGGGAATGTGCACGATGCGCCTGTACGCATAAGGGAAACCCGTGAACTCAGGCATGTCCGGGGCGCACTGCCCGTGAAGCCCGAGGCGATAAACCTTGTGGCCGGGGCGCCCAGGGGCACTCGCCCGCCTGAAGCCATGCTGTCGCGGCAGGTGGTCAGCACGCGCCCGGCACGCGAATCAACAATTCCATGGCGCAGCGAAGCATCCCGCCGCCAGGACAGGGCCGCGCCAGAGCCGCGTTATGTGCCCAGCCCCAGGCAGCAGGCAAGCGAGCCGTCACGCCCTGAATTCGGCAATCAGTCGGGAGCGGAGCGCGCCCGTCCGCCTCTGCCGCCACGCTTCGAAGAGCGGCGCCGCGAAACAGAAATGCAGGCGCCAGCCAGCAGGGACCGCGAACGTGTCGAAAGCGGCCGGGCAGAGCCTGCAACGCCTCGCATGGAGCCTTCAGAAATCGCGGCACCGCCCCGCAACGTGCGCGAAGTCCCGCCCATGCGCCAGATTCAGGAGCGGGAACGTGCCGAGAACATCAGGAGCGAACCGGCTGTTCCCCGCGTGATGGCTCCAGAAGCCCAGATGCCATCACGCAGCGAACGGGAGGCGCCTCCCCCGCGTGCCGCTCAGGAACGGGAAAGGGAGCGCATCGTCCAGGAACCACGCAGGATTGATGCCGCCCCCTCCCAGCCACGTGCAGCCCCTGAGCCAGTCCGGAGGCAGGAACGGGTGGAGCCGCGTGAGGAACGCCGCGAACGTGCGGACCTGCCCGGCCAGCCCGCCAACCGCATGTACCGCCAGGACAGGGAGAATGGCGAGCGGCGGCGCTCACAGCAGTAAGCAAACGACGGATCAGGCCCGTTTCCCTCGTACACTTTTCTGTACCGGAAAAAGCCGGGAAGAGGGGTTAACCTCCTCCCCGGCCGGTCATAATTGGCAGTTCGGGTTAAAAGCGGGTGACGGTGGTGTTTTCGTCGAGGGAGAGTACCTCGCCCGCCGAGCCCACCAGCAAGGGGTCGGGTGCGACAGCAACATGCAAATCCTTGCCGGGGTAAGGCAGGGAGTGCAGGAAGTGGCGCATGCAGTTGAGCCGGGCCCGTTTCTTGTCGTCGGACTTGATGACCACCCAGGGGCAATCGGCAGTATCGGTATGGAAAAACATCAGATTCTTGGCTTCGGTGTAATCGTCCCACATGTCCAGGGATTTGATGTCGATGGGCGAGAGCTTCCAGTGCTTGAGGGGATCGTCACGGCGTGAAACGAAGCGCCGCAGTTGCTCTTCACGGCTCACCGAGAACCAGAACTTGAATAGCCGGATGCCGCTGTTCACCAGCATGCGTTCGAATTGCGGTGTCTGACGCATGAATTCGAGGTGTTCCTGGGGGGTGCAAAATCCCATTACGCGCTCGACCCCGGCCCGGTTGTACCAGGAGCGGTCAAAGAAAACCATTTCTCCCTTGGTCGGCAGGTGCTGGATGTAGCGCTGAAAATACCACTGCCCCAGCTCCTGCGAGGTGGGTTTTTCCAGCGCGACCGTCCGCGCCGCGCGAGGGTTGAGATGTTCCATGAAGCGCTTGATGGTGCCTCCCTTGCCAGCGGCATCGCGCCCCTCGAACAGCACCACGATTTTCTGGCCGCTGTCCCTGACCCAGTTCTGGACCTTCAGCAGCTCGATCTGCAGCTTGGCTTTCTGGGCTTCGTAGTCCTTGGCCCGGATACGGGTACGGTAGGGGTAGCTCGCCGGGAGCTTCGCATAATCGCTGTCTTCACTGCTGCCGTGAGGAGCGTGTGCCACCGCCAGGGCGGCCGGACCATGACTGACGGTTTCGATTTCTGCTGTAACGGCGGGATCAGGCGTGTGCGCCGGGTGTGCCTTGGCGCGTGCTGCCCGGGTTCTGGGCTTGCCTTGAGGCGTGCTGGAGGGGGATGCCGGAATGTTGCTCTTTCCCTGCACTTTTGTTTTCTCATCCATTCGATACGCTCCTTCACAAAGTATTCAAAATATCCAGGTCAGGACTGCAGGGATAGCTGCCAAGGCAGTCTCCGGTCTCATCGCAACGGCTGCATTTCCCTTCCGTAAATTATATGCCTCTCCGGGCAAAGTGGCTCGGTTTGTGCGTCATCTGTATGCGGTTGATCATTGCCGGATTGCCAGCTTTTCCCGGCTTACAGAGCGTGGCAGCGATCGCCGCGCGTGAACCCCAGCAGGGGCGATTCGATCCCCCGGCCCAGGGCAATGGCCTTGAACAATTCGCCCATTTCCGCCGGGCTCATCAGTTTCTGGGCCTTGGCGACGATGGGCAGATAGGCGCCGGGATCTTCCGGCGAAATCTGCCCCAGCAGGTCAGTCAGCCCGCAATTGATGAGGAAATTGGCCTGGCTGGCGTAGCCCAGCAGATCCAGCCCCGCCGCCATCCCGGCCTGGGCCATGGCGCTGAAATCGACATGGGCGGTGATGTCCTGCAGGCCCGGCAGGAAGAAGGGGTCGCCGTGGGCATGATGGCGGTAATGGCACATCAGGGTTCCCTGGCTGCGTTGCGGATGGTAGTACTCACTTTGCCCGAAACCGTAGTCCAGCATGAGAATCAGCCCGTGCTCCAGCATCTGCCCAAGGCTGCGCATGAAGCCCTGGGCCGCGAGGTTGATCTCGCTGACATAGGCTGCTTCGGCTGTACTGAAACCTGCCGGCGGCAAAGTCCGGGCCACATCGAGCAAATGCCCCTCCGGCAGGGGACGTTCTTCCCACACCAGGCATCCGTCACGCAGGCTGATGCCGCGCGTGGAAACCGCTTCGCCGCGCCATGCCAGCATCTCCACCGGCATGGCATCCAGCACCTCGTTGCCCAGCACCAGGCCGGTGAATTTTTCCGGCAGGCTGTCCAGCCAGACGAAGCGCGGCAGAAGATGAGGCGCATCGCGCCCGATGCGCTGCTTGCTGGCGCTGACGCAGGTCGGCGGAGAGTTCGAGAATGAAATAATGTGCGGGCAGTTGCTTCAGGCGTTCCAGCTCCAGCATCAGGTCCAGCGCCAGCTTGCCTGAACCGGCGCCGATTTCGAGGATATTGCCGCCGGTTTGCTGCAGCACCTGTGCCGCCTGATGCGCAACGGCCTGACCGAACAGGGATGAGATTTCCGGCGCAGTCACGAAATCACCGCCCGAGCCGAATTTATCCAGCCCGGCGCTGTAGTACCCCAGGCCCGGCGCATACAGCGCCAGCTCCATGAAACGGGCGAAGGAAATCCAGCCGCCAGCGCGGGTAATTTCCGCGGCGATGGCTGCACTGACGGCGCGGCTGTGTTCAAGGGCTGAGGGACTTGGTTCCGGTAGTGAAGACATGGCAAGCTGTGTTAAATTCGTTGGATTCTCAAGATTATCCGGATAAGCACATGGAAGGCAAAGTTATCTTGATCACCGGCGGTGCCGTGCGCGTTGGCGCGGCCATTGCCCGGCGCCTGCACGCGAGCGGGGCGCGCATCATGATTCATTACCGCTCTTCGGCGGATGCAGCGGAGAAGCTGCGCGATGCGCTGAACAAATTGCGCCCCGATTCTGCCGCCATCGTGCAGGGCGACCTGCTCGACCCCGCCAGCTATGCCCGCATGGTGGCAGAAACCGTCGCCGGTTTCGGCCGCCTGGATGTGCTGATCAACAATGCTTCCAGCTTCTATCCCACCGCAGTGGGCGAAATCACGGAAAAGGACTGGTTCGATCTGGTCGGCACCAACCTCAAGGCGCCGCTGTTCCTCTCCCAGGCCGCCGCCAACGCGTTGACCCATAGCCATGGCTGCATCGTCAACATCGCCGACATCCACGCCGAGCGGCCGATGAAGAGCTACGTGGTGTACAGCATCGCCAAGGCCGGGCTGGTGGCGCTGACCAAATCGCTGGCACACGAACTCGGCCCCAATGTGCGCGTCAACGCCGTGGCGCCGGGTCCGATCATGTGGCCGGAAGGCGATCCCAGCTTCGACGATCAGGAGCGCCGCCGCATCATCGCCCATACGCTGTTGAAGCGCGAAGGCAGCCCGGATGACATTGCCAAAGCGGTGACTTTCCTGGTCAACGATGCGCCGTACATCACCGGGGTTATCCTGCCGGTGGACGGTGGCCGGAGCGCCAGTTTGTGATTTTCATGGCCACAGAGCTCACAGAGAAACCCCTCTATTCTCGGTGAACTCTGTGGCTGAATCTTATCCAGTGAACGAAATGAACGAAATGATGAAACCACCCCGGACCCTGCTGTCCGCCACTGGCCGCGCCATTGGCGATTTTTCCATGATCCGCGAGGGCGACCGGGTACTGCTGGGCCTGTCCGGTGGCAAGGATTCGCTTTCGCTGCTGCAGGTGCTGCTGCATTTGCAGAAAAAAGCCCCGGTCAAATTCGAGCTGGCTGCCTGCACCGTGGATCCGCAATCGCCGGATTTCGACCCCTCACCCCTGAAAGCTTACCTGGCGGAGCTCGGCGTGCCCTATTTCTACGAGAGCCAGCCCATCGTCGAACAGGCCAAGACCTCCATGCAGGGCGATTCCTTCTGCGCTTTCTGTTCGCGTATGCGGCGCGGCATTCTCTATCGCACGGCGCGCGAGAACAGCTACAACGTGCTGGCGCTGGCGCAGCATCTGGACGATGCAGTGGAAACTTTTTTCATGTCCACCTTCTTTGGCGGCAAGCTGCGCACCATGAAGGCGCATTACCTCAACGATGCCGGCGACATCCGCATCATCCGTCCTTTCATCTATGTGCGTGAACGCCAGACCGCGGCCTTTGCCAAATCTTCCGGCCTGCCGGTGATCGCAGAGAACTGCCCGTCCTGTTTTGCGGTGCCGACGGAACGTTGGCACATGAAGCAAATGCTGGCAGAGCAGGAAAAGAAGCATTCCAAGATGTTTGCCAGCCTGCTGACGGCGCTGAAACCCTTGCTCAGGGATGAACGCCTGAATACAACTGAACCGCAAAGGCGCCAAGACGCAGAGTAAGACAAGCTTCCATCAGCAGAAAATACGCAGGCGCCGCTTTTCTTTGCATCTTGGCGCCTTTGCGGTTAATCAAGCTGTGGTTTGACTACTCGCTGGCGAGCTGGTCGGCGCTGGTGAAAATCCAGGTGCGGGTGATGCTGAGGATATCGGTATCCTTGCGGATATTATCCGGCAGGGGCGCGTAAGGGCCGGCCAGTTCGACGATGCGCCGGGCTGCGGCATCGAGCACCTTGTGACCGGAAGAACGGTTGATTTCGACCCTCTCCACGCTACCGTCGGCGCGAATCGACACGGTGAGCTGCAACTGTCCGTACAGCTTGTGCTGCTTGGCTGCCTCGGGATAATTCAGGTTGCCGACCTTCTCGACCTTCATGCGCCAGTCTTCGACATAGCGCGCAAAACGGTATTCCTGGGTGCGCGCACCGATGAATTTGCGGCGCGGCAGTTTCTGATAGTTGTCCCAGTCGCGCGAGATCTGCGCCTCCAGCCTTGCAGCCTCGAGGCTGCGCTGCACCAGTTCGGTGGCATTGGGGTTCACTGCGGCCACGCTTTGCTGCGGCGATGGCGTGGTGTCGGGAGATTGCGCCACGCTCTGTTTCGATTTTTCCTGGGTCATCAGGCGGCGTGCCTGCTGTTCCAGTTCGACCACGCGCTGCTCGCGCTGTTGCAGGGAAGGATCGGGATGCGCCCGGTCAAGCGTGGGCAAGGGGCTCTTGGCGCGCCGGTTAGCCTCGGTATTGCCGCCGCCATCGAGGTTGGCCTGGGCCAGCGCATCCGCCTTGACGGGTTTGCTGGAAGATTTGCTGTTGACCAGCACCACTTCGAGATAGGCCGCCGGATTGGGTAGCTGCTTCAGGGCAGGGGCCGCAAAGTGTACTGTCAGAATCAGGGCGTGCAGCAACACCGAAACCAGCAGCATCAATCCCAGCCGTGAAGATTCCCCGGGATTTGCCGCGTGCGTAGCCATCAATTGCTTATTCATTGAATATTGTCATTTACAGACAAAAGTTTAAGCACTTGAGAGAGGGTGTCAAGCGGCCAGCTCCAGCGGCTTTTCGGCGTGGAACTTGCAGCGCACCTCCAGCTCCAGCAAATCCACCGTGCTGAGCTCAAGCTCGACGCGGGTACCCGGCGCCAGCTCCGGCATGCCGAAAGCGCGCGTCACCAGCGGCAGGTTCTCGAAGCGCACCAGGTTTTCCTTGATCAGGGTGGCATGCGCCGTGCTCATGCCCTCCTGTTGCAGGTAGCGCAGACACCAGTAGCGCTCCATGCTGCGCTGCACGTTGTTGTAGGCATCATAGGCCAGCTCGAAATCGCGGATGGCGGAAAACAGCTCCTCGCTGTTCGGCGCGTAGGGCGGCTCATGGCCATTGATCAGCGCGATCAGCTGACGCTGGTTGAGCAGGTCGACGTAGCGCCGCAAGGGGGAACTGGACCAGGCATATTGCTCCACACCCAGGCCCTGGTGCGGCGCCGCGCTGGTGCTCATGCGCACCTTGCCGCCGCCCTGGCTGCGGTAGATCGCCGCCACCCCGGCCTCGCTGAGCTGCCTGGCCCAGTGCGAATTGACCTGGATCATCAGCTCGGAAACCACCTTGTCGATCGGCGAACCGCGCGGGCGTTCGATAATGTCGACGCGCTCGTTATCGAAGATGAAATTGTAATCCTTGTACTGGTTCTGACTATCCGCCTTGCCGCGCACCTGCTCAAGCCGGGAAGCGAATTGCCACAACATTTCCAGCTCCGCCTTGAAAGCGAAAGTCCGGCGCATTGCCGTGCGCCAGCGTCTCGGTGTTGAACATCGGCTCAAGCGTGTCGTGGCGCAGGTTGGTGGCGATATGCACACGCTCCACCCGGCTTTCGATGCGCTCGATGGCATACTCTTCCGGCGTCACTTCGAGGTACATGGAAAGCGCCGGATTGGCGGTGCCTTCGTTGAGCGTGAAACAATTCACCACATCGTCCGGCAGCATGGTGATCTTGCGGCCCGGCATGTAGATGGTGGAAAGACGCCGCAGCGCGACATTGTCGAGATCCGAGCCCGGTCCGAAGCCCAGTGCCGGGGCGGCGATGTGAATGCCGATCTGCCAGTTGCCGTTGGGCAGGCGCTCCACCGAGAAGGCGTCGTCGATTTCCGTGGTGGAGGCATCGTCGATGCTGAACGCTTCCACTTTCGCCAGGGGAAGATCGTGGTCGCACGCAAACCCGCCCACGATGTCGAAATCCGTGCCGCGCGGGAAATGCTCCAGAATGAAACGCCGGTAGTGGAAATCGTGACTGTCGGGAATCGCGCCACACTGCTCCAGCAGCCTGGCCGGCAGCAGGCCGGTTTCGGCACAGGCTTTCTCCAGTGCCTTGTATTCCAGGGTGTTCTTGTCCTCGCGGTAAAGCAGCATTTCCACTGACCTGGGGGGTAAAGGCATCGGGCAGAGCGGAGGCGCACAACTGCTCGACATAGGCTGCCACGGTGGCGGCCTGCTGGCGTTTTTTCTCCTCGGAAGCCAGCGCAGCCTTGAGGTTCTCCTCCGGCGCAGCCTTGTAGCGTCCCTTGCCCTTTTTGTAGAAGTACATCGGTGCGGAATGCAGGCGCAGCGCCACGGCGGCCGCCTCGACCGGATTGGGCGCATGGCCGTAGTACTCCTGCGCCAGTTCGTTGAACATGAACTCGTCGGCGCCGCAGCACTGCCACAGAAAATCGGTATCCAGTTCACCGGCGACCGCATCGGCGGCATCCATGAAGCCGCTCATGGGCGGTTTCTCGAAACGCAGCAACACGTTGCCGGCCTTGATCTTGGCGCGCTTGCCATGCGGCGTTTCCACCTGCAGCGAGGAGGTGTTGTCAGCCATGACGTTCGCCACCTTGATGGCGCCATCTTCTTCGTACAGTACGTTCATTTATGTCATTTCAAAAATAAGGGGTTCACCGCAAAGACGCCAAGGAGCAGAGAAAGTTCTCAGCTGTCCGCTTTGCACCTTGGCGTCTTTGCGGTTTGAATGTATTTCAAGTGCTAAGGGGCCAGCAGCGCCGCCAGCAGCTTGCCGTGCACGCCGCCAAAACCGCCGTTGCTCATCACCAGCACATGGTCGCCGGGGCGGGCGGCGCTTGCCACGGCGCTCACCAGCGCGGCCAGGTCATCGAATGTCGCCGCCTTGTCCTGCAGCGGCGCCAGCGCGGCCGCGGCATCCCAGCCCAGATTGGCGCCGTAGCAGAATACCTGGTCGGCGTCCTTCAGGCTGGCGGGCAGGGCATCCTTCATCACGCCCAGTTTCATGGTGTTGGAGCGCGGCTCCAGCACCGCCAGAATGCGTGCATCACCGACTTTCTGGCGCAAACCGGCAACCGTGGTTTCGATCGCCGTCGGGTGATGGGCGAAATCATCATACACGGTGACGCGATTCACCACGCCGCGCACTTCCATACGTCGCTTCACGTTGCGGAACTGGGCCAGTGCCTCGATGGAAACTTCGGAGGGAATGCCGGCGTGACGCGCTGCGGCTATCGCCGCCAGGGCATTCATGCGGTTATGCTCTCCCAGCAAGGCCCATTGCAGACGGCCCTGGAAGGCTTCCTTGAAGGCGATGGTATCGGCGCCGCCCATGATCCAGCCATCCGCCACGCCGAATTTTTCCACCGGCGTCCAGCAGCCGCGCGCCAGCACCCGCTCCAGGCTGGCCTCGCGGCCATTGGCGACGATCAGGCCATTGCCCGGCACGGTGCGCACCAGATGATGAAACTGGGTTTCGATTGCGGCCAGATCCGGAAAGATGTCGGCATGGTCGAATTCCAGATTGTTCAGAACCGCCGTGCGCGGGCGGTAATGCACGAACTTGGAGCGCTTGTCGAAGAAGGCGGTATCGTACTCGTCCGCCTCGATGACGAAGAACGGAGTCTCGGTCAGGCGCGCCGAGATGCCGAAATTCTGCGGCACGCCCCCTATCAGGAAGCCCGGATGAAGGTTGCCGTATTCGAGAATCCAGGCCAGCATCGAGGACGTGGTGGTCTTGCCGTGGGTGCCGGCCACCGCCAGCACCCACTTGTCGTGCAGCACGTTCTCCGCCAGCCATTGCGGGCCGGAAATATAGGGCAGGCCGCGATTGAGGATTTCCTCCATGAGCGGGTTGCCGCGGCTCACCACATTGCCGATCACGAAGACATCCGGCTCCAGCCTGATCTGTGCGGCATCGAAGCCTTCGATCAGATCGATGCCCATGGATTCGAGCTGGGTGCTCATGGGGGGATAGACATTGGCGTCGCAGCCGGTGACCCGGTGGCCTGCCTGTTTGGCAATCGCCGCGATACCGCCCATGAAGGTGCCGCAGATGCCGAGAATATGGATATGCATAGGGGGCGAATTATAGCCTGAACAAGGGCTTACCGGCCATAATCCTGCAAAATGCTGTTGAACCGCAAAGGCGCGAAGACGCAAAGGAAGCAAAGGAATAAAGCCGGTTGGGCGTTCGCCCAGTGCGAGAGCCTGACAGTTTTAACACCCTGCATTCTCTCCGCGTCTTTGCGTCTTTGCGGTTCACTCAGGCATTAAAGGCGATGATCTGTCAGCGCGACCGTTCCGGGGATCTGCAGCACCTCAAGCACGCTGTTGCTTACCTTCTGTGCGCGGCTGCCGCGGCCATCCTTGAAAGCCGTCACCCCCAGTACTTCCGCCACATTGAGTGAAATACCGTAATAGATGTGGCGGCTGCGCTCCCCGCCCAGATTCGGTTCATAGCCGCGCGTGCCATAGCCCAGCGCCAGCTCAAAGTACCGCAGCGGTTCGATGCGGCGCAACTTCGGGATGCCGCTGGCCTTGATTGCCAGCAGATAGGTCTGGCCGCTGTGGTCGTCAACCGGGTCGATCTGGTTGGTTCGCCGCGCATCGCCGGAAGGCCAGTACATAAGGCGGTAATCCAGAACGGCATCGAGTTCCGGGTTGTTCTCCATCAACAGCGCCAGGCCGCTCCCCAGCGTATTCATGACCAGGTCTTCCTTGCTGAAGCGGTAATGGGCGGAAAAACCATCCCCGACCTCGATTGCCAGCATGCTGCCCCAGGCGGTTGCAGCGGCCAGCCAGGCTGCTGTCTGGCTATCGTGTCCGGCCCATTCGAAGGCCCGGGTCAGGAGACGGGTGCCGACATAGGTCGAGTACATGTGACCCAGTTTGTCGGCGCCGCCGGTATAGGTGTTCTGCCCGAACCAGCCCTCATTGACGGTGCGAAACTCATTGCTCATGCTGTTGTTCCACCAGTGAGCAGAGCCATACCAGAGCAGGGCTGTCGCTGCGCCGCCGATCATGAGGCGCGTGCGGAACTGTTTTTGTGCTTCGGTCAGCAAAGGGTCGGCGCCCAGTGCGGGCAAGGAAGAAGGCTCAAATACGATAGGCTGTTCCTGAGCCGGCGCCACGTCGGCCTGCACCGCCGATAACCAGCAGAGCGCCGCCAGGCCGGTCAAAAGAACCCGAAATCTGGTGTGCCTAAGTAGCATGTCTGATCTCCGCAATCACCGGGGCGTGGTCGGAAGGCCGTTCCAGCTTGCGTGGCTCGATATCCGCCACGCATGAAACACACTCCGGAACCAGTGCATCGCTCAACAGGATGTGATCAATGCGCAAGCCCAGTTTACGCCGGAAGGCATGCATCCGGTAGTCCCACCAGGTGAATGCGCCCTCTTCCTGGGGGAACAGGCGGAAACTGTCCTTCAGCCCCAGTTGCAGCAGCTTCCGGAAGGCTTCCCGTTCCGGTGCGCTGCACAGCACCGAGCCTTCCCATGCCTTGGGGTCATGTACATCGCGGTCTTCCGGTGCGATGTTGTAGTCCCCCAGCAAGGCCAGCTCCGGGTAGCGCGTCAACTCATCCCTGAGCCAGGCGGTCAGGGCTTCCAGCCATTGCAGCTTGTACTGGTATTTGTCGGAATCCACGCTCTGGCCGTTGGGCACATAGACGCATACCAGGCGCACGCCATCGAGCGTCGCTGCCAGCACCCGCTTCTGTTCATCCTCATAGTCCGGTATGCCAATACACACATCCTGCAGCGAAACCTTGCTGAGAATGGCCACGCCGTTATAGGTTTTCTGGCCGGAGAAAACCGCGCGATAGCCTGCCGCCTCGATTTCAGCCAAAGGGAAATTTTTATCTTCCTGCTTCAGTTCCTGCAGGCACAGGGCATCCGGCTGGTGCTGCTTCAGCCAGTCCAGTACATGTGGCAGACGCACTTTGAGGGAATTGACATTCCAGGTGGCAAGTTTCATTGAATATTTATTCTGCACAAACAAAAAAGGCAACACATGACGAGGCCGGGTGCCTCGCTCAGTGTTGCCGATATGGTACTAGGTATTACTGCAATACAGGGCGCGCGTTGACGGGTTGTAACGGGCGATTGTTGGGGTGGTGCATGACACGGGAAAATTGCTCGATCTGCTCTCTGGAAGCGGTCACGGGCTGCTTCATCACCAGCCAGCGCACGCCTTCGCTGCAAGGCGGAGTGGTCAGGGAACCATTGAAGCGGTAATAATCACGCTTGGCCGGGAGCAGGCCATTGGCGTTGACGCTGGAAGCCAGGGCCACCGGGCCGCCTGCCTCCGCAGGCATCTGCTTCCATAGTCCCGCGAGGCCCGCATTCGCCTTGCCTTCGTTATACATGACGGCAACCACGGCAAGGTGCCCGTCCTTGTTGGCATGAACCAGGTGGCCTTCCAGCGGGTAGGATTTTCCGTTGATCAGATTTTCACTCGGCGCATGGAAATGCACCTGTTTCAGCTCGAACAAGATGCCATCCACCTTGATCGTGCTACCCGGTGCAAAATTGGCCTGGATGGTGTGGCCGTTGTTCAGGATTTCACTGGCCTGGGTGGCATAGTTGAACTTGATCGGAGGCAGATTTGCTTCGATTGCACCCTTCAGGTCGATCGGCGACTGGTTCACGCCCTTGGCACAAGCGGCAAATTCAGGCGCCAGCTCGCCCCAGTGCTCAGGGCCTTCGTGTCCACTGTATTTCCATTGCGCCTTGCCAGAAGCGAAAGCGGCGGGGCTGGCCAGCAAACTGGCGGCAAAAATCAGGGCAATACGTTGGTACATGGTCTCTCCTTGGTTTTTATTGAGGGTAAAGTTGTACTGGCAGCGCATTATTAATCCAGACCTTCTTAAATCCGGATGGCGTTTCAGTCCAATGCCCTGGGCAGGGTGACACTGGGAAGGTGCTGCTTCGCTGAATAGGTTCTTGAGGCCTGCCAGTTATGACAAATATCTTCCAGATGAGATGAGGCGCGTTGCAAATCGTATTCGATCAGGTCCGGCTCGAATGGCATTGAGGTATCGGCCAGGCGCTCGCGAACCCGGCTTAGTCCTGCCAGGGCCGAGTCTATTTGTGCCAGTATGATTTCTTGTGATTGCATTTGAATGTGCTTACTCCATGTCTTGCTACCCAGGGAGTGGCATTTTAGGACAAGATCATGTCAATTGCATGACAATATTGTCATCTGGAGCGATAGGGATGACTATCGCTCAGGCGAGATGGATCCTTGCCGCGCGGATTTTCTTGTCTGCGTACATTCTCATGTCGGCCTGTTTGAGCAGGGCTTCCGGGCTGTCGCCATCTTCGGGGGAAATGGCGATGCCGATACTGGCCCGCACACGGATCAGCTGGCCATCCACCATGAATCCATCGGTCAGTTTTTGCCGGATTTTCTGGTTCACGATACCCAGCGTTGCCACGCTTTCCATGCCCTCGATCAGGATAACAAATTCGTCACCCCCCAGTCTTGCCACGGTATCGTCCACCCGAATCGCCGTCTGGAGGCGCTCTGCAACGAACCGGAGCAACTGGTCGCCAATGTCATGCCCATAGGCATCATTGACCTGCTTGAAGTCATCAATATCCAGAAAAATGACAGCAAGCTGCTTGCCCTGGCGCCGCATTCTGGATAGCAACTGCTCCATCCTGTCCATCAGCAGCATGCGGTTGGGAAGCCCCGTCAAGGAATCGTGATTGGCAAGCTGCCACAACCGCTGCTGGTTCTCGATATCCAGGATCCGCCCCTGCTGATGTGCGCGCAAATACGCCACCAGCATCAAGGAAGACATGAATGTCAACGCCGCCATCAAGGCCAGCAGCCACAGGCTCAAATCAGACCAGCCAAGTTGCCGGGTCGCCACCAGGGAAAAAGGGCCATCCATCGTTGCCAGTGTTTTCTTGTACTCAAAGCGGGGGAAAATGGCGCGCTCAATAGGGCTGCGGGCCTTCCCCGACATGGTCAGCAACTGGCCCCTGGGGTCGTCCGGACTGAAATCCTTGTGGTGTACAACCATCGCGCCCCCATCAAAAGCAGGGAGTCTGGCAGCGCCGGCCAGCCTGGCAACGTCGATCACCATGTCCACCACCAGTTCATCCTGAGTGCCGGATGCCGGGGATGCGCCATCAGTCCGGCTAGCCGTGCCTATCGGACAAAAAACAATATAGGCCAGATTGCCCTGAACCAGCCTGAACGGATGGCTGGCGACTGGCACGCGACGCCGGAGGGATTCGCTCATGGTTTGTTGCAGCAAAGGAATGCTTTCTACATCCAGCCCAAGGATGTCTTCGGAGCCAGAGAGCATCGGCTCCGTGAAGACGATCGGGTAATAGAAGGCTTTATCTTTTGGTGCCTGCCATTTCCGGTCGGAGTCATAGGAAAACGACTTGATTGTGAAATCAGGCACACCATCGCGCTTCTTTCTGGCAACAAGACCGGCAAGCTGGTTCCTTGAGACGGCCTGGATTATTTCGAGCGCGAAGATATGCGGATTTGTCTCGACCACCTGCTGAACATAGCGCGCAACTTTTGCCGGGTCAGTGGTGCCAACGCTACCAAACAGGGCGGAAAATCCTTTCAGGACGGCTTCACTGCTGACCATCGCCTTGTCGAGATGACTTGAATAGGCATCACCATATTGCGTCAGGCCTTTTTCTGCTTCGCGAATATTCAGTTCAACCACGATGGCTGCCGCACCAAAGCACAGGGACAGCCATAGCCCAAGACTAAAGACGTAAGTCCAGACCGAAAGTGGTTTCATCAATGGCAATCCTTTGCCCGAACCTGTCCAGGAAAAGGCTGGTTCTCTCGACGTGCAGCCAGAAATGCACACCCGACCCGGCCAGGTTCACGGAAAATAGAAGAAACCGCACCTTAACGTATCAGGTTGTCATAAAACCATAGGGGATTCTCCCTAGGGGGAGTTTGGGTGTCCAGACAAAGGCCGGATACAGTTGGGAGGCGCATGACCACTAAGGAGGCGCTGATTTATTCCGCAGCCCCGTCATTGCGATCGCAGCGAAGCAATCTTTATTTTAACGAATCGACAGCTTACAGATTGCTTCGTCGCTTTGCTCCTCGTATACGATTCCACACGAACTTCAGTTCGTTGTGGATCGGAACCCCATGGGGCAATGACGATTAAATCAGCCCTTCCCTAAAACCAGGAATAGGTTTCGACCTCTTTCAGCCGTGCCATGACAGTTTCCGAGGGACTCTTCCCGGCAAGCAGTTCGACACGGTAACGCACCCGTATCTGTCCTTCGCTGTCCGGTACAAAATGATCGCCCAGCGCGGGCAGATAAATCAACTCCCGCTTTGCCGCATCAAAATACCAGCCGCCCCGCGCCGGATCACCCATATGGCTGCCATATTCACCCAGGTAATTGGGCGGTTTCTTTTCCAGCCAGTTCATCGGGTTTTCATGTATCAAGCGCTGAAAATCGATTTTCTGACCCGCCATCAGCGCTCGCGCCATCTCGAAACGCAGCCCGCTTTGCAAGGCTTTGACAGTAGCCTCCATATTGGTTTTTTCGGCCGTTTCCTGATAATAATGCAGGCGATTCAGTAACAAGCCGGCGAAAATAGCCAATATTCCGGCCACAATCATCAACTCCAGCAAGCTGAAGCCCGCCTGCTTGCGCCTCACTTTTGCATAGCCGCTTTGCCCAGATCCCAGATTGGCAGGAAAACGCCCAGCGCCAGAATCAGTACCAGAACGCCCAGACCGACAATCAGGATAGGTTCGATCTTGGCCGAAAGGTTGTCCACTTCGTAAGCCACTTCGCGCTCGTACATTTCGGCAATTTCTTGCATCAGGTCGTCCAGTTCGCCGGTTTCCTCACCGACGGCGACCATTTGCAGCACCACCGGGGTGAAAACGCCAGAAGCTGCCGCAGTGCGTAAAATACTGTCACCGCGTTCCACCCCTTCGCGGATGTTGTCGATTTTTTTGGCGATAAAGTCGTTATCCACCACCTGCGCCACGACGCTCAGTCCCTGCACAATGGGCACGCCGCTACGACTGGTAAGCGCGTAACTGCGGGCGAAACGGGAGAGCGTGGCTTTTTCGATGATGCTACCCACCACCGGCAAGCGCAACTTGATTCTATCCCACTGATAGCGTCCGGCCGGCGTGGCCACATAGAGACGAAACCCGTAAAACGCTCCAGCCAGCACCAGGAGCATGGCAGGCCAGTACTGCACGGTAAAATCCGAACTGGCGATCAGAATCTTGGTCATCATCGGCAATTCTGCATTGAAGCCCTTGTACACCTTGGAAAAGGCCGGTATCACGAACAGGTTGATGATCGCAATTGCGACTGCCATCGCTATAACCACGAACGTAGGGTAGCGCATTGCTGCCTTGATCTTGTCCTTGGTGGTTTTCTCGAACTCCAGGTAATGGAACAGGCGCAGGAAAATTTCTTCCAGCATGCCGGTTGCTTCGCCCACGCGCACCATGCTGACGTAAAAAGAGCTGAATACGCCAGGGTGACGGCGCATGGCGGCGGAAAGCTCGCGCCCGCTATCCAGACTCTCGCGCATATCCTGGAGCACTTTTTTCATGCTGTGGTTATGCGTCGATTCCTGCAAGCCAGCCAGGGCGCGCATGATGGGCACACCGGCCTTGAGCAGGGTGTACATCTGGCGCGAGTAAAGCATGATATCGACAGCCGTGATTTTCTGCTGCTGCATGCGCTCCAGCCAGCTTTCCTGCTGCGCGCCTGGCCCCTTGGCAGAAACTGCGATCTCTACCGGCGTCATCCCGCCATTGAACAGCATGTCGGCCACCGCAGCGCTGTCCGGGCCTTCCTGAATGCCTTCGATCAGCTCGCCGCGTGCGTTTCGGGCTTTGTAGGAGAAAAAAGGCACGTCAATAAACCCTGTTAACCACGGAGAGCACAAAGATCACGGAGGGAAAGCTAAATTGAAACACGACGAATCCCGTCCTTTAATAATTTCTTGTTGAAATTCAGCAAAAGCCCTCTTTTATAAGCCAGTAATTTCTGATAGCTCATTATCTGTGCGGTGTGTATTGAGCTAAGCTCATCTACCGCCTTAATTTCAAGAATCAGGCATTCTGCAACAATAATGTCAGCTCGAAAGCCGACACCCAAGTCTACCCCTTTATAACTTACCGGGATGTCCACTTGTCGCTTCGCCTCGATGCCAAGGGCATTCAATTCCATCATTAACGCCAACTCATACACCGATTCCAACAGGCCCACCCCTAACTCCCGATGAACACTGATTGCTGCACCTAGTACACGCTCAATCAGAGTATCGTCGCAGTCACGCAATTCTCCGTGTGCTCCGTGCTCTCCGTGGTTCATCGCCTTTCCATCAATCCTCGAATTGATTGCTGATGCGCATCGCTTCAGCCACAGTCGTGCGCCCTCTGAGGACTTCACCGACAGCCTGACTGCGCAGGGTTTTTCCGGCCATCTGCTGGCGCGCCATTTTCATGAAATGTGCGGGATCGTGGTGATTGGCGGCTTCGACCATTTCGAAGTTCATTTCCAGCATTTCGTAAACACCCATCCGGCCCTGGTAGCCGGTGCCGTTGCAGTTGGTGCAGCCGCGGCCATGTTTGTATGAATGCTGATCTACCTCGTCTTTGAGTTCGAGTCGCATCCACTCGTGTTCATAAGGCTTGAGCGTATACGTCTCAACGCAACTCTCGCAAACCAGGCGCACCAGGCGCTGGGCCAGCACCACTTGCAGCGAAGTCGCCACCATGAAGCGTGGCACGCCCATGTCGATGAGGCGGATCGGAGTGCTGATGGCGTCGTTGGTGTGCAGGGTGGATAGCACCATGTGGCCGGTCATGGCGGCGCGCAGGCCGATCTGCGCGGTTTCCTGGTCGCGAATCTCACCCACCAGAATGATGTCCGGATCCTGCCGCAAAGTGGAGCGCAGCACGCGGGCGAAGGACAGGTCGATTTTCTCGTTGACCTGCACCTGATTGATGCCCGGCAGGCGGTATTCCACCGGGTCTTCCACGGTGAGGATCTTGGATTCGATCGTGTTCAGTTCCGCCAGCGCGGAATACAGGGTGGTGGTCTTGCCGGAGCCGGTCGGCCCGGTCACCAGCACCATGCCGTTGGGACGATGCAGAATCTTGCGGAATCTTTCCAGCATGTCCGGCGGCATGCCCAGTTTGTCCAGCATCAGGATGCCGCCGCTCTGGTTGAGCAGGCGCATCACCACCGATTCGCCATGCTGGGTGGGCATGGAGGATATCCGCACATCGATTGACTGGCCGCGCACCTTGATGTTGAAGCGCCCGTCCTGGGGCATGCGTTTCTCGGAAATATCCAGGCCGGACATCAGCTTGAGGCGCAACACCAGGGCGGGGGCAATCTTATTGTCGGCTTCCGTTTGCAGATGCAGCACACCGTCAATACGGAAGCGGATCTGTAGTTTAGCTTCCTGCGGTTCGATATGGACGTCTGATGCACGCACCTGGATGGCGTCCTCGAACATGGTTTGCAGCAGCTTGACGACCGGCGCTTCTTCCAGATTGGTGGTGGCGCCAAGCCCGCCAAAATCCACCACGGTATCGCCCAGTTCTTCTTCCAGCGCCTGGGCCAGACCGCTGATCTGGCCGGTACGACGATATACGCGGTCGATGGTTTGCAGCAGCTGGCTTTCTGCCACCGCCGCGAGATCGATGTCACGCTTGAGCAGGCGCGTCAGTTCATCATAGGCGAACAGATCGGAAGGATCGGCCATGCCGAGCAGCAGCGTGGCTCCTTTATCCTCCAGCACCAGCGCGCGGAAACGCCGCGCCTGGGTTTCCGGCAGCTTGTTGACCAGCTCGGTGTCGACATTGTAGAACTTGAGGTTGATAAAGGGGATCTGCAACTGGCGCGCAATGGCTTCGGCGATACCCTCTTCAGTGACGAAGCCATTCTCGATAAAAATCCGGCCCAACTTGCGGCCACTGCTTTTCTGCTCGGCCAGCGCCTGCTTGAGCTGATCTTCCGTGAGCAGATTCTGCTGGATCAGCACTTCACCCAGGCGGATTTTTTCAGGCTTGGCCATCGTCGCCCCGATTTCTCATGTTGTTTGTCATAAGTGAAACACATCTCATTGATAGTGTTAAATTAACGTTTTTCCAATCAGGATACAAGAAATTGTTTGAAATCGTACTTTTTGAGCCAGAAATTCCGCCCAATACGGGCAATATCATCCGTCTGTGCGCCAATACCGGCAACGCTCTGCATCTGGTGGAGCCGCTGGGCTTTACCCTTGAGGACAAGCAGTTGCAACGCGCCGGGCTGGATTATCACGAATATGCCACGCTCAAAGTCCATTCGAACTGGGCGGCCTGCATGGAGCATTTTGATGGGCGAAGAATGTTTGCGATTACCACCAAGGGCGCAACACGCTACACCGATGTGCATTTTCAGGCAGGGGATGTACTGATTTTCGGGCCGGAAAGCCGTGGGTTGCCAGCGGAAATACTGGCAAAGTTCACGCCTGGGCAGCGTATCCGCCTGCCGATGCAGCCTGCGAGCCGCAGCCTGAATTTGTCCAATGCAGCCGCTGTTCTGATTTATGAAGCGTGGCGGCAGACGGGGTTTGAAGGCGGGGTCTAACTCCTCATGGCCTCCTAACCCCCCTCAATCCCCCCTTGTCAGGGGGAAGCTCGCGCATCCAAGGTCTGCCCCTCCCCTGAGCGGGGTAAGCAGGCAATCCGCGCAGCGGATGCTCGCACAAGGGGAGGCTGGGAGGGGTTAGGTGGCCATGGGGGGGTTAGTGCTTGAACTCCGCGCTGGGCACGCGGTTAAGCAGCCCCTCAACTGCCGTGCGCGGGGCCAGGCTCTGGTATAAAACCTGGTATACCGCCTCGGTAATGGGCATTTCCACCTGCTGCTGCTGCGCCAGGCTCAGTACTTCCTGTGCCGTATTGACGCCTTCCGCAACGTGACCGAGACCGCCGAGAATATCGGCCAGCGTTTTTCCCTGCGCCAGCTGCAAACCAACCTGACGATTGCGTGACTGGTCGCCGGTGCAGGTCAGAATCAAGTCGCCCATTCCGGCCAGACCCATGAAGGTCTCCTGGCGTCCGCCGAGCACCAGCCCGAGCCGGGTGATTTCAGCCAGGCCGCGGGTGATCAGTGCAGCACGGGCATTGTGGCCAAAACCCATGCCATCGGAAATGCCCGCAGCGATTGCCAGCACGTTCTTGACCGCTCCGCCAAGCTCCACGCCCAGAATATCCTTGCTGGCATAGACGCGCAGATGGTGGCTATGCAGAGCCAGAGCCGCCTGGCTTGCAAACACATCGTCCAGCGAGGCCAGTGTCAGGGCCGTGGGTAAGCCCAGCGCCACTTCACGCGCAAAACTCGGGCCGGAAAGTACGCCGCGCGGGGTGTCCGGATCGAGTTCGTCGTTCGCCACCTGATGAGGCAGTTTTCGGCTCCCTGCCTCGAATCCCTTGCAGGCCCAGACCACGGGAACACCCGGCGCCAGCGCATTGACGTCACGCAGCAATGGACGCAATCCACTGCTGGGCACAACGGCAAGCACCAGTTCTGCCGCTCCAAGCAGGGCCGCAAGATCGGATCCGAAGTGGAGAGAGGAAGGCAGCGGCACATCGGGCAGGTAGCGCAGATTGCGGCGCGACGAGGCCATTTCTGCGACCTGAGTCGCATTGCGCGCCCACAGGCTCGTCTCGTGGCGCCCTGTCAGGCTGACTGCCAGGGCGGTGCCCCAGGCACCGGCGCCAAGCACGGCGATTTTCATGCGCCCCACACCTGGGAAATCCGCACGAAGCCGGACGCACCGTCAGGATGCCTCACCTTGAGCCAGCCGGCGCCGGTATATTCGAGCAACTCCAGGACGACACTACGTTCCGCCTGGAAAACCAGTGCGGCTTTTTCGTCGGCCGCCTGGCGAATGTCAGCCAGCGGTACATTCACCAGCACCATGCGCTTTTCGCTGAGCTGTTTCTTTTCCACCCACGCCAGCTCTCCGGCAACATCGCGCACCTTGGAAAAATGTTCCAGGCTGACAATGACTTCAACCGGGTAGTAGCGGCTGGCAAGGTAGAGCTTCTTGCCGCGCAGGGAAGGGGTGTCGTACATCACCGTGCGGTCACTGAGGACAGAGCGGTAGTCAAGCGCCCAGGCCGAGGAAGAGAAAACGGCGGCCAGCAGCAGCAATCCTGACCAGTGCTGGCGGCCCATTCTGTTCATCCTGGTTTTAATGCGTTGTCGGAGCTTGATTCTGTTCCGCCTGCATCTGCTTCTGATGCTGGTAAATCGATTCAAAATTCATCGGCTGCAGCACGACTGGCGGGAAGCCCGCGCGCGTCACCATATCGGAAACGGCTTCGCGCACGTAGGGATAAAGAATGTTGGGACAGGCGATGCCGAGCAGCGGCTCGATATCTTCCTGCGGCACGTTGCTGATGCGGAAAATGCCGGCCTGCGCAGCCTCCACCAGAAACACGGTCTTGTCGCCTTCCGGTAGTTTGGAAGTCACCGTCACGGTGAGAACGGTTTCGTAAACATCCTCACCCAGTTGCTCGGCCTTGGTGTGAAATTCCACATTGATCTCCGGTGTTCCCTGCTCCAGGAAAATCTGCGGTGCATTGGGAATTTCCAGAGAAAGGTCTTTGACATACACTTTTTCGATACCAAAAACGATCTGTTCTTGTGCTTCACTCATGGGAAAAAACCTCGGGAAAAGTTGGGATTGTAACGCGAAGTGAGGGTGAATGGACCCTTAGCGCCGGTTTCAGTGACGCAGCAGCCAGCTTTTGAGTTTGCCGGCATCCATGGCGCCGGCAACGCGATCCACCTCTGCGCCATTTCTGAATATGGCCAGAGTAGGGATGCTGCGGATAGCGAACTGTTGCGCCAGCGCCTGCTCCACTTCGGTATTAAGCTTGATAAAACGGAAACGTGTCTTGAATTCGGCGGCAACCTGGCTGAATACCGGCGCCATCATCTTGCACGGCCCGCACCATGGCGCCCAGAAATCCACCACCAGCGGCATCTCGCTTTTGGCAATAAAGCGGCTGAAGTTGGCCGCAGTCAACTCGAGCGGTTTGCCATCCAGCAGCGGCGTAGCGCATTTGCCGCATTTAGGGTTCTGGTCCAGGCGCGCTTCCGGCACCCGGTTGATTGCGCCACAACCGGGGCACACGATATTCATCCCAGATAATCCATGAGGGCACGAGATGATGGCGAGGTGGTTTGCGAGGCAGTTTTTGGGCTTGAGAGAAGTCCATGGTTATTCCATGGACGACGAACAAGCGCAAAAAATGACCGCAAATCCGGCCGCCAGCGCTCGTGTAGGCTCGCAGAGCCGCCTAATGGGTTATCTGGGATCATGGCATCAACCCGCCAGAAGGGGGTCCAGCTTGCCTTCCACGTCGAGCGCGGAGAGGTCGTCAAAGCCGCCCACGTGAAAATCGCCGATGTAGATCTGGGGCACGGTGCGGCGCCCGGTTCTTTCCATCATTTCTTCCTTGCGGCCTTCTTCAAGATCGATGCGAATCTTCTGGATATCCGTCACACCTTTCTTTTGCAGCAGCTTCTCGGCCATGGTGCAATAGGGGCAGGTGCCGGTGCTGTACATGGTGATATTAGGCATTTGTCTTCCTTTGATTAAAACGTTCTATTTCCGTTCGACCGGCATATTGGCCTGTTGCCAGGCTGACATACCGCCACTCAGATTATAAACTTGCTCGAAGCCGTTTTTGCGCAACACGCTGCAGCCGTGGCCGGAACGTGCGCCGCTGCGGCAGATGGCAATGATCGGCTTGTCCCGGAATTTTTCCAGTTCCTGAATACGGCCAGATAATTGCCCCAGAGGAATGTGCTTGGCATTCGGCGCATGTCCCCCCGAATATTCCTTATCCTCGCGCACATCCAGGATCAGCGCATCGTGATGGTTGATAAGCTGGGTCGCTTCCATTGCGCCGACTTCCTTGATGCCGGAAACTCGCCGGTTGATCATGGGCCAGAACAGCATCAGAGCGCTGATAATGACCAAGGCCACCAGGCCCAGATTGTTCTGTATGAATTGCACTTGCCTGAAACTCCCAAATAACGATTAAAAAACTGCGCGGCTTATAAAGCCTTCTCCAGCCGCCGGTACATCGCCGCATAATACAGGACCGGAATGACCACCAGCGTCAGCAAGGTGGAGACGAAGATACCAAAAATCAAGGAAATTGCCAGCCCGTTGAAAATCGGGTCATCCAGAATGAACAGGGCGCCCAGCATGGCTGCCAGCCCGGTCAGGATGATCGGCTTGGCGCGGGTGGCAGCGGAGTTGATGACCGCCTCCTGGAATGCCATCCCCTCGGCCACCTGCATGTTGATGAAATCCACCAGCAGGATGGAGTTGCGCACAATAATCCCAGCCAGGGCGATCATGCCGATCATCGAGGTCGCGGTGAACTGCGAACCGAACAGGGCATGACCAGGCATGACGCCGATAATGGTGAGCGGAATCGGCGCCATGATGACCAGCGGCACCAGATAGGATTTGAACTGCGCCACCACCAGCAGGTAGATCAGCACCAGCCCGACGGCATAGGCGATACCCATGTCGCGGAAAGTTTCATAGGTCACCTGCCACTCCCCGTCCCACTTCACGGCGTATTCCGCATAGGGGTCATCCGGCTGCCTGATAAAGTAGTCGCCCAGCTTGCCTCCCTGGTGCAGCTTCACGCCATTGGTCAGGGAACGGATATCGAACATGCCGTAAAGCGGACTATCCAGCTTGCCGGCCATATCGCCGAAAACATAGACCACCGGCAGCAGGTCCTTGTGATAAATGGTTTTCTCCGCGATGCCGGATGATACTTCCACCAGTTCCGAGAGCGGCACCAGGGTGCCGTCGCGGGCGCGCACCGTCAGCTTGAGCAATTCATCCAGATTGTTCAGCCGTTCCGGCGCCAGCGTCACGCGCACCGGGATTTCATACTTGCTTTCACCGGTATGGATCGGGGTCACGTCCTCCCCGGTCAGCCCCATTTTCATCACGGCCACCACGTCTTTCTGCGCCACGCCCATCAGCGCCGCCTTGCTTTGCAGCACGCGCAACACCAGCTTGCGCGACACTTCCTCGATGCTGTCATCAATGGCGACGATGTCCGGTGTCCGGGCGAAGGCAAGGCCCACCTTCTTCGCCACTTCCATCTGGCCTTCGTAGTCCGGCCCATAAACTTCCGCCACGATCGGCGACATCACCGGTGGCCCGGGCGGGACCTCGACGACCTTTACATTGGCCTGGTATTTTTCGGCGATTTTTTCGATCGGCACCCGCACCGCCTGCGCGATTTCATGGCTCTTGCGCTCACGCTGATGCTTGTCGGCCAGATTGACCTGAATATCGCCCATCTCCGGGCTGGCGCGCAGGTAGTACTGGCGCACCAGTCCGTTGAAATTTATCGGCGCCGCTGTACCCACATAAGCCTCGTAGTCGGTGACTTCCGGAACGGTCGCCAGATACTGCCCGATTTCACGCATGGCGCGCGCAGTCTGTTCCAGCGGCGTGCCCACCGGCATGTCCACCACCACCTGGAATTCCGACTTGTTGTCAAAAGGCAGCATTTTCAGGACCACCAGCTTCACCACCGCCAGCAGCATGGCCACGACGATCATGGCCAAAACCGCCAGCCATAGTTTGGTGCGATTTCTGCTCCCCTGTTCACGGCGCAGGAAGGGGGTCAAACGCTGCACAAAGAAGCGCTGCAAGCGCGACTCAGCCGCCGGTGCGCCATGACTGCTCGCATCGTGCTTGTGGCTCAGCAGCTTGAGCGCAAGCCAGGGCGTAATGATGAAAGCGATGGCCAGCGAAATCACCATGCCGATGCTGGCATTGATGGGTATCGGGCTCATGTAGGGGCCCATCAGGCCGGTCACGAACGCCATGGGCAGCAGCGCGGCAATCACGGTAAAGGTCGCCAGAATGGTGGGCCCGCCCACCTCGTCTACCGCCTCCGGAATCACCTGAGCCAGGGACTTGTGCTTATCCAGCTCGCGCCGCCGGTGAATATTTTCCACCACCACGATGGCATCATCCACCAGGATCCCGATGGAGAAAATCAGGGCGAACAAAGATACCCGGTTGAGGGTGAAGCCCCATGCCCATGAGGCGAACAGGGTTGCAGCCAGCGTCAGCATCACGGCCACGCCGACAATCAGCGCTTCGCGCCGGCCCAGGGCGAACAGCACCAGCAGCACCACGAATGCCGTGGCAAAAGCCAGCTTGCCGATCAGCTTCATCGCCTTGTCGTTGGCGGTCGCGCCGTAATTGCGTGTCACCGTGGCCGTCACGCCGTCCGGGATCACACTGCCATGCAGCTGCTCGATGCGCTGAATAACCCGGTTGGCGACATCCACAGCGTTCTCGCCCGGTTTCTTGGAAATCGCCAGGGTCACCGCCGGAAATTCTCCCTGCTGGCTGATGCCCTGCTGCTTGGCCGCGGGCCCTGTGCCCAGCCAGACATAACGCCCCGGCTGGTCCGGTCCATCGACCACCTGGGCCACGTCGCTCATGAACACCGGGCGCCCGTCCTGCACGCCCACGACCAGTTGCTGCACGTCGGCGGCAGAGGTCAGGAAAGTGCCGGTCTGCACCAGGATTTCCTGATTGTTATCCACCAGCTTGCCCGAAGGCTGGGAGGCATTGCTCACCTGCAGCGCATCACGAATATCCTGTGCGGAAATCCGATGCGACTTCATGCGTACCGCATCCATCAGTACCCGCACCACACGCCCATGCCCGCCGATAGTATTGACCTCACGCGTTCCCTGGATACGTTTCAGCTCGATCTCGGCAGCGTGCGCAATCTGTTCCAGCTCATATTCACCGCGCTGCGGATCGTCCGTCCACAGGGTCAGGGCGACAATGGGAACATCATCGATACCCACCGGTTTGATAATGGGCTCGAGCACGCCCAGGTTGGGAGAAATCCAGTCGCGTTTGGACTGCACCGTATCGTACAGGCGCACCAGGGCCTGAATGCGGTCCTCGCCCACCTTGTACTGCAAAGTGAGAATGGCCATGCCGGGGCGCGAGACGGAATAGATATGCTCGACGCCGGAAATCTGCGACAACACCTGTTCGGCCGGTGTCGCAACCAGGCTCTCCACATCCCGGGCGGAAGCGCCGGGAAAGGGGATGAACACGTTGGCCATGGTGACGTTGATCTGGGGTTCTTCCTCGCGCGGCGTGACCAGCACCGCGAAAAGGCCGAGCAGAAAGGCGATGAGCGCAATCAGCGGTGTCATCTGCGAAGTCAGGAATAGTCTGGCAACGCGCCCGGAAATGCCCATTGGTGGTGATGGGTGATGAGGAATGGGTGATGGGGGTGTGGTTCTACTCATTACCCATTCCTCATCACTCCTTACCCTTCAAGGCCATGCCCGCCTTGATCGGTTCCAGCGCCACCTGCTCACCCTGCACCAGGCCGGACAGGATTTCCACCTCGTTCTGCCCGACCGGTTCGCCGAGACGCACCTGGCGGAAGCGGATCTGGCCTTGCGCATCCACCACATAAACCGCAGCCACCTCGCTGCGGCGTACCACGGCCACTGCCGGGATCAGGAGTTTCTGCGCTTTTCCGGTCGAGAAATGCGCGCGCGCAAACATGCCTGGATAGACGCCTTTCAGGTCAGCCGGCAGATCTACCCGGGCGCGCGTGGTATGGGTGAGCGCATCCGCCACCGGCAGGATCGTGACACGGGCGCCTGTCACCCACTGCTTCAGCTCGGGAAACTCCACCTGGGCGTGGGACGATTGACGCACCTGTGCCAGTTGGTACTGGGGGATGCTCGCTACTGCACGCAGTCCCTTGGGAGAAAAGATGGTCATGAGCGCCTTGCCGGGACTGGCCATTTCGCCCAGCTCCACCTGGCGTGAGGCAATGATCCCGTCATAAGGCGCAACGATGCTTGCAAAGTTCCTGGTGGCCGAGGTCTGTCCGACACCCGCCAGGGCTGCCTTCAACTGCGCTTCGGCAGCCTTGTAATCGGCCAGGGATTTATCCACTGCCGCCTGGCTGACGAACTTCTGCACCAGCAGTTGCCTGCTGCGTTCATAAGCCAGACGGGCATTCTGCAGATTCGCCTGCGCCTGAGCCACCAGTGCTTCGCTCCCTGCCACGGCCTGGCTCACTTCGCTTTCGTCTATGCGCACCAGCACCTGGCCCTTCCTGACCACGTCGCCGGCATCGAACGCGACTTCGATCACGCGCCCGGATATCTGGGCCGCCACGACCGCCTGATTTACCGCCTCCACCACGGCCTCGGCCGCGTAGGTCTGGTCAACTTCGCGATATTGCACCGGTGCCGTACTAAAAGGCAGGGCCGCTTCTACAGAGGGAACAAGGAAAAGCGCTCCGACGAGCGCAAGGGGAAATTTCAGCACAGCGCAGGCTCCGCATGTAGGAAACGACTACAAGATAATGGCAGCCCAAATGGATTACAAGCTGGCAGGCGACATACAGCCGCACTGCCCGGCGGGCCGTCGGGCTATTTGGAAAAACCGCAGAACACGTCCCGCATCATGCTGATCAACTTGAGCGTACGGGTATCCCCAACGCGATAGTAAACACGGTTGGCGTCCTTGCGCGTGCGCAACACGCCTTTGTCGCGAAGAATGGCCAGGTGCTGGGAAATATTGCTTTGCGAAGTGCCGACATTTTCGACAATCTCCTGCACGCTGATTTCACGGTCGCCCAGCACGCACAGGATCTTCAGGCGCAAGGGGTGAGACATCGCCTTCATCGCTCGCGACGCCTGCTCGATGTGTTCGTCTTTATCTATCAATTCGACCTGGTCAAAATTCAACATGAATACATCACTTTGCAAGGAATCTGGAACAAGTTTAATGCGTACATTATTAAAACATAATAAAATGATACATCAATTGTATTCACGCCCGCCAAAATAAAGTCTATATTTGTTATGAAGGTTACACCTGTTTTACTCCTGATTCTTGATGGCTTCGGCTGCCGCGAAGCCGGCCCGGATAACGCCATCGCCCTGGCAAACAAGCCCAACTGGGACAAGTTCTGGGCCACCTGCCCGCACGCCCGCATTCACGCCTCCGAGGCTGCCGTGGGCCTGCCTGCCGGCCAGATGGGCAATTCCGAGGTCGGGCATCTCAATATCGGTGCGGGCCGGGTCGTCTACCAGGAAATCTCGCGCATCAACATGGCCATCAAGAGTGGCTCCTTCTTTACCAATCACGAACTCACCGTCACGGTTGACGCCATCAAGAAAAATAACGGCGCACTGCATATTTTCGGCCTCCTCTCGGATGGCGGGGTGCACAGTCACGAAATCCATATCCAGGCCATGCTGGAAATGGGCGTGCGCGCCGGAATCAAGGAAATTTACCTGCATGCGTTTCTGGATGGCCGCGACACGCCGCCCAAAAGTGCGGAAATCTATCTGCAACGCCTGCAGGACAAGATCGACCAGCTCGGCCACGGCAGGATCGCCACTATTGTTGGCCGCTACTATGCCATGGACCGCGACCATCGCTGGGTGCGCGTCAAGACCGCATACGACCTGCTCACGCAGGGCATTGCCGAATTTCATGCCAGCTCTGCCATCGAAGGCCTGCATAACGCCTATGCGCGCGACGAAAACGATGAATTCGTCCAGGCCACGGTGATTGGCGAGCCGGTCAAAATGAAGGACGGCGACGGCGTGGTCTTCATGAATTTCCGTTCCGACCGCGCGCGCGAACTGACCCGTACCCTGATCGAACCGGATTTCGACGCCTTTGAGCGCGAATATGTACCCAGGCTCAGCGCCTATTGCACTCTGACTGCCTACAGTGCGGATTTCGACGTGGCCGTGGCGTTCCCTCAGGAGCGTATCCGGAATGGCTTCGGCGAATATCTCTCGGACCAGGGCTTGCGCCAGTTGCGCATTGCAGAAACCGAAAAATACGCGCACGTCACGTTCTTCTTTAATGGTGGCGAAGAGACCTGCTATCCAGGCGAAGACCGTATCCTGGTACCCTCCCCCGACGTGCCCACCTACGATCTCAAACCAGAAATGAGTGCCCATGAGGTGACGGAAAAACTGGTCGAGGCCATTCAGAGCCGCCAGTACGATGCGATTATCTGCAATTTTGCCAATCCCGACATGGTTGGGCATACCGGTAACCTGCAGGCCGCGATCAAGGCCATTGAAACCATCGACGACTGTCTCGGGAAAATCGTCCCGGCCATGCTGGAAACCGGAGGTGAGGTGCTGATCACGGCTGATCACGGCAATGCCGAAAAGATGTTCGATGAAGGCACTCAGGATTTCCACACCGCTCACACTCTGAACCTGGTGCCATTTGTCTATGTTGGCCGTCCGGCACAAATCGCGGAGACCGGCGCGCTGGAAGATATCGCGCCTACGCTGCTGAAAATGATGGACTTGCCCCAGCCACGAGAGATGCGCGGGCATCCGTTGATCACATTCGTGTGATACCCGGCATCAAGCCCACCCTCCGAACCGCTGCCCTGCTGGCACTTACCTGCCTGAGCACACACGCCTATACCGCACCCAAGCCTGAACTGCAGGAATTACGCGGACGCATCGATTCCCTGAAAAAATCGCTCGATAGCAAGGAAGATGCCAAGGCGGATGCTGCGGATGAACTAAAAATATCGGAGCAGGCCATCAGCGGCATCAACAGCGCATTGCGTGACCTGACCCGGCAGCAGCAAGCTGCGCAATCCACGCTGAGTTCGCTCGAACAGGAAAAAACAAGTGTGGATAAACGTATCGAAGCCGAGCAGAGCATGCTGGGCCGCCTGATTTACCAGCAATACCGCTCCGGCCAGCAGGACCAGTTCAAGATCCTGCTCAACCAGGAGGATCCCAGCCAGGCCATGCGCCAGTTGCGCTACTACACCTATCTTGCCCGCGCCCGCGGCGAGCTGCTTGAACGTCTACGCGGCAATCTTGCAAAACTGGAGCAGCTGGCCCTGGCAACAGAAACCAAACAGGCCGAGCTTACGCAAATCCGGGCCGAACAGGACAAGCAACGGCAAAAACTGGTCGCACAACAGCAGACGAAGAAAAAACTGGTCACCCAGCTGTCAAAACAGATCGGGCAGCAGCGCAGCGAACTTTCACGTCTGCAGCGCAACGAAAGACAGTTGACCCAACTCATCGAACGCCTCGCCCGGCAGCAGAAGGCGACATCCAGAAAGACGCCGACGCCTTCCTCCGCCGCGCGCAACCTGGCTGTGCCGGACGCTTCCTTTGCCGGCACTTCATTCCCCCAGCTGAAAGGTAAACTAAAACTGCCGGTGCGAGGGGAACTCACAGGCCGTTTCGGCACTCCACGACAGGATAGCGGCTCGCCGTGGCGTGGCCTGTTCATCCGCACCGCAGCTGCGCAGGAAGTTCATACCATCGCCAGCGGCAGGGTGGTTTTTGCGGACTGGCTGCGCGGCTTCGGCAACCTGCTGATCGTCGACCATGGCGGCGGCTACATGAGCCTGTATGGCAACAATGAATCCATCTTCAAGCGCACAGGCGAAGAGGTCCGTGCCGGTGATGTGATCGCCAGCACGGGAAACAGCGGCGGCAACGCGGAAACCGGTTTATACTTCGAGATTCGCTACCAGAGCAAGCCTTTCGATCCTCTGGACTGGTGCAAAATAAGCTGACAAATCAAATGCAAATGGAGAAAAGCATGCACGGCAAACTGCAAAAATTCGGACTCATCGCCATGGGCGCTCTGCTCGGCGTGATGCTCAGCCTGAATTATTCCGCCGTGGCTGACAAACCTCAGGAAACGCCACTGCCAGTCGAGGAACTGCGCGCTTTTGCCGAAATTTTCGGCAAGATCAAGACCGACTATGTGGAACCGGTGGAAGACAAGAAGCTCATTACCGAAGCCATCAACGGCATGCTGTCCGGCCTCGACCCGCACTCCGCCTACCTCGATCTGGACGCCTTCAAGGATCTCCAGGTCGGCACCCAGGGCGAGTTCGGCGGCCTCGGTATCGAAGTTGGCATGGAAGATGGTTTCGTCAAGGTGGTTGCGCCAATCGAGGACACACCGGCCTATCATGCCGGGCTCAAGAGCGGCGACCTGATCATCAAGCTGGACGATTCCCCGGTCAAGGGCATGACACTCAATGATGCCGTCAAGCGCATGCGCGGCAAACCCAACACCCAGATCACCCTGACCGTGATGCGCAAGGGCGAGAACAAACCCCTGACCTTCACCTTGACCCGCGCCATTATCAAGATCAAGAGCGTGAAATCCAAACTGCTCGAATCCGGTTTTGGCTATGTCCGGGTCACCCAGTTCCAGGAACACACCGGCGAAAATCTGGCCAAGGCACTGGATGGCCTTTACAAGGAAAATAAGGAATCCCTCAAGGGCCTGATTCTCGACCTGCGCAACGATCCGGGCGGGTTGCTGAATGGCGCAGTGGGCGTATCTGCCGCCTTCCTGCCGGAGAATGCGCTGGTGGTGTATACCGAGGGCCGCAGCGAAGACGCCAGGATGAAGCTGACCGCGAGCAAGGAAAATTATCTGCGCGGCGCCAAGGAGAGCGATTACCTCAAACAGCTCCCGGCTGGCGTGAGGGATGTCCCAATGGTGGTGCTGATCAACGGCGGCTCGGCCTCCGCTTCGGAAATCGTGGCTGGTGCGTTACAGGACCACAAGCGCGCCATCATCATGGGCACGCAGTCTTTCGGCAAAGGTTCGGTACAAACCGTCCTGCCGCTGGGCAACGGCACCGCGATCAAGCTCACCACGGCGCGCTACTTCACGCCCAATGGCCGATCCATCCAGGCCAAGGGCATCACCCCCGATATCGTAGTGGAAGAAGCCACGGTCAATGGCGTGGAAAAGGACGCGACCTTCAGTCTGCGTGAAGCGGATCTGGAACGCCACCTGACCAATGGCCAGGACAGCAAGGGCGAAAAACCCCCGGTCAAACTGCAGGCGCCGAAGAAAGAGGCCCCCAAAGACAAAGGGGAAAACAAGGATGAGAGCAAGAGCGATGAACGTGAAGTGGTATCGAAGAACGATTACCAGCTGAATCAGGCCATCAACCTGCTCAAGGGTCTGCAGATCCTCAAGAGCCGCTAACCTTAACCCCTCCCCGGCCCTCCCCTTGTGCAGCATCCGCTGCGCGGATTGCCTGCTTGACCCACTTCAGGGAGGGAGTCCACTTCCCCCCTGACAAGGGGGGATTGGGGGGGTTGAAGGGCCGGGGGAGGGGTTAATGCCGGAAGTAAACGCCATGAACGACAACCAGCTCCTGCGCTACAGCCGCCACATTCTCCTGCCCCAGATCGGCGTCGAGGGTCAGGAAAAGCTGCTTCTCTCACATGCCCTGATTATCGGGGCAGGAGGGCTAGGTTCTCCTGCCGCTCTGTACCTGGCCGCTGCCGGTGTGGGTCACATCACCATCTGCGACGGCGACACGGTGGACCTCACCAACCTGCAACGCCAGATCGCTCACTTCACCCACTCCCTCGGCAGCAACAAGGCGCTCTCGGCCCAGCACACCCTGGCCGCGATCAATCCGGAAATCCGGGTGACGGCCTTGCCGCAACGCATTGAGGGCGAAGAGCTGGCGCTTCTGGTCTCCCAGTCCGACGTGGTGGTGGACGCCTGCGACAACTTCGCCACCCGCCATGCGGTCAACCGTGCCTGCGTCAGGCATCACAAGCCGCTGGTTTCCGGCGCTGCGATCCGTTTTGACGGGCAAATCACCACGTTCGATCTGCGTCATCCGGACAGCCCCTGTTACCACTGCCTGTTCCCGGAAAATGCGGAAGACGAAGGAGAGCGTTGTGCCGTGATGGGCGTATTCGCCCCGCTGGTGGGCATTATCGGCGCAGCGCAGGCAGCCGAAGCACTGAAAGTGCTGGCCGGAATCGGCCAGCCCTTGCTGGGGCGCCTGCAACTGCTCGACGGCCTAGCCATGGAATGGCGCCAGATCAGGCTGAAAAAAGACCCGGCCTGCCCGGTGTGCGGTTCAGCATCGTAGGTCGGGCTTCAGCCCGAAATGCATATTCCAAATTGAAAGAGATGGTCGCCTAACCCAGCAGAATCTTTTTCTGGGTTTCGAGGAACTCCGTCGGCTCGCGTTTGAAACCGCTCTTGGCAAACTGCTGCCAGCGCCCGACGATGAAGCTCATGATCAGGTTGGCGTGAGCGGCCGGATCTGCCGTGACGCCCAGTTCACCCTGGCTTGCAGCAATGCGCAACGACTGTTTAAGGCTGGCTTCGAGCCGGTCGTGTATCTGGTTGATGCGCGCCTGCAGGCGCTCGTTCTCGTTTACCAGCGCATCGCCGATCAGCACCCGCGTCATGCCTGGGTTTTTCTGCGCAAAACCGAGCAGCAGGGAGAGCATGGTTTCCAGTTGCCGGGTAGCGTTCTGTTCCTCGCTGGTGACCTTGTTGATGATCCCGAACAGGCTCTGTTCGATGAACTCGATCAAGCCCTCGAACATCTGCGCCTTGCTGGCGAAATGGCGATACAGTGCCGCCTCTGAAACCTCCAGCCGCGCAGCCAGCGCGGCTGTGGTGATCTTCTCCCCTTGCGGCTGTTGCAACATTTCTGCCAGCACCTGCAGGATCTGCAGCTTGCGTTCGCCTGGTTTGCTTGCCATTTTTTCTTCCCCTGTTGTTATCTGAACTTTCTTTGTGCCCGAGGCAGTTCCAGCACCGAACGCAGGCTCGCATCCACGCTGGCCACCCGTTTTGGCGCCGGACCGATCAGCACCGTTTTCATGCCCAGGCGTTTCGCGGTCCTGAGGTTTCCCAGGGAATCTTCCACCATCACGCAACGTTGCGGCACCAGGTGCCAGCAGCGAAACAGCCGATAAAATCCCCTGGCATCGGGCTTGGGGCTATATGCCGCGCCCTCAATGGAAAACACCCCGTCGAACAGATCGTCGATCCGCAGCAGGCGCAAGACAGCCTCGGCATAGAAAGCGGGTGCGTTGGTGTAAACGATCTTCCGTCCGCGTAGCCGCTTCAGGGCGGCCCTCAGTCCACGCTCGCGCAGCACCATGTGCTCCAGCGCGGGGAACTGGTGGGTATGCCACAGAAAATGATCCGGATCCGTGCCGTGATGCCGCACCAAGCCCTGCAAAGTCGCCCCGTAGCGCCGCCAGTAATGGTCGCGCAACTGATTTGCTGCCTCTGCGTCCAGCGCAAGGTGATCCTGCAGATACTGGGTCATGGCCTGGTTGAGATGCGGAAAAACATGTGGCGAAGCATTGTGCAGGGTGTTGTCGAGATCGAATACCCAGGTCAGTCCGCTTCCCGGCATGTTTATTTATTGGAACGAATTAGCGTTCCCACTCCTTCGTCGGTCAGAATTTCCAGCAGCAGCGCGTGCTCCACCCGGCCGTCAATGATGTGGCTGCTCTTGACGCCATTCTTTACTGCTTCCAGCGCCATGGAAATCTTCGGAATCATGCCGCCGGAGATCGTGCCGTCCTCGATCAGCGCGTCCACCTGGGATGCTGTCAGACCAGTGAGCAGTTTGCCGTCCTTGTCCAGCACGCCAGTGGTGTTGGTCATCAGGATCAGCTTTTCAGCTTTCAGGGTTTCCGCCAGCTTGCCCGCCACCAGGTCAGCATTGATGTTGAACGCTTCCCCGAGTTCGCCGACGCCGATCGGGGCGATGACCGGAATGAAATCCTGACTGTCCAGCAAACTCACCAGCGCCGGATCGATATGGCTCACTTCGCCCACCAGGCCAAGGTCGATCAGGGCCTGGTTTGCATCCTTGGATTTGACCATCAGCTTTCTCGCCTTGATCATGCCGCCATCGGTGCCGGTCAGGCCAACCGCTTTGCCGCCGTACTGGTTGAGCAGATTGACGATTTCCTTGTTGACCTGTCCGCCGAGCACCATCTCGACAATATCCATGGTCTCCTCGTCAGTCACACGCATGCCCTGGATGAATTCACCCTGCTTGCCCACACGCTTGAGCAGATCGTTAATTTGCGGCCCGCCGCCGTGGACAACCACCGGATTGAGACCCACCAGCTTGAGCAATACCACGTCCTTGGCAAAACCATGCTTGAGGTGCTCCTCGGTCATGGCATTGCCGCCGTACTTGATGACGATGGTCTTATCCTGGAAGCGGCGGATGTAGGGCAGCGCCTCGGAAAGAATGGCGGCTTTTTCCTTGACGGAAGCGGGGGAAAGCGACATGTGCTGGCCTTTCTCTGGATTGATGGTTGATATGCCCGCCATTTTCTCTCACCCAGACCCTGTCCCGCAAGCGAAGAAGCACTGTAAATACGTGACAAGGCCCCAATATACGGGCGAGAAGGATGAAGTGAGCGCAAACGGAACAAGCAGGCGGGCTTTGTGTCGAATCATTTCATCAGCGCTGAAACGATAACCATATGAGCACCCGCAACGCATCGTCCACCCGGCCCCGGCATAAACTTCGCCGCCTGGGCTATGTGCATTTGCAGGAGCCCCTGCCCAGTCCGTACCTTTCGTGAATTCCAGGGCGAAAATCGAGCAGGCGATTCAGGGGTACGAGAATCGTGCGCTGATTTGACCCGATCCGCGACTGCGGACGATTCACAATTAACAATAATGAATGGAGCTGACACATGACCGATCTATTTTCCCCTCTGCGCCTCGGCGCTATCGAACTGGCCAACCGTATCGTGATGTCCCCGCTGACGCGCTGCCGCGCGGGTGCAGGCAACGTGCCGACCGATCTCATGGCGGAATATTACCGCCAGCGCGCCTCGGCGGGCATGATCATCACCGAGGCAACCCCGGTCTGCCCTGAGGGCCATGGCTATTCGCGCACCCCCGGGATTTATACGGCGGAGCAGATTGCGGGCTGGAAAAATGTCACCCGGGCAGTTCATGATGCGGGCGGGAAAATCGTATGCCAGCTCTGGCATGTAGGCCGCATTTCGCATCCTGATTTTCAGCCCGGTGGCGCGCCGCCGGTGGCGCCTTCGGCGCTGCGCCCGGCAGGCCAGGTTTTTACCGGCAGCGAGATGAAAGACTACGTCACGCCCCGTGCGCTCGAAACCAGCGAGATTCCCGGCCTGATCGCAAGCTATGTACAGGCCGCCAAAAATGCCATGGAAGCGGGCTTTGATGGCATTGAAGTGCATGCCGGGAATGGGTATCTGATCGACCAGTTCCTGCGCTCCTCGACCAATCATCGCACCGATGCCTACGGCGGCAGCAAGGAAAACCGCGCCCGCCTGCTGCTGGAGATTGTAGATGGGGTGTGTAACGCCATTGGCAGCGGCCGGGTAGGGGTGCGCCTGTCGCCAGTCACGCCGTTCAACGATCTGCATGACGAAAACCCGCAGGAAACTTTCGAGTACGTGACGGCTCGGCTCAATGCCTTTGACCTGGCCTTCCTCGACCTGCTGCAGGGCATGGGCGGCGCAGCGGAAGAGAAATGGATTCCTTTCGACTATGACCGGCTGCGTTCGCTTTACAGCGGCAAGCTGATCCGCAACAACGAGTATGACTTCGCCAGTGCCCAGGAGGCGATAAAAACCGGTGCGGCCGATGCCATCGCCTTTGGCCGGCTGCTGCTGGCCAATCCGGACCTGGTCGAGCGCTTCCGCCGTGGCGCCCCGCTGAATGCGCCGGACTATGAAAAGCTCTATGCGGGAGAGGACAAAGGCTACACCGACTATCCCTTCCTGGCGGATTAGGCCTGTACGCTAAAAAACAATGCCCTGTTATGCCTCGTACACCACATGTCCCTCGACGAGGGTGTAGCGGACCCTTCCGGCCAGTTCCATATTCTGGAACGGGGTGTTGTTGCCCTGGCTTTTCAGTGCGCGCGGGGTCACTTTCCACAGCTCTTCCGGATCAAAAATACACAGGTCGGCGTTAAGCCCCGGCGCCAGCACGCCCTTGTTCAGTCCGAGAACCCGTGAAGGTTCGGTGGTGAGTCGGGCAATCGCCAGTGGCAGTTCAACCCCCTCTTCGTTCGCCCATTTCAGCGTCAGCGGCAGCAAGAGTTCCAGCCCGGTCACGCCGGCCTCGGCTTCAGCGAAGGGCAGGAGCTTGGCGTCGTCGTCGACTGGCGCGTGATCCGAGCAGATGGCATCGATCGTGCCGTCCTTCAGGCCTTCGCGCAGGGCATCCCGGTCGCGCAGGCTGCGGAAGGGCGGAATCACATGGCAGTTGGAATTGAAATAGCCGATGTCCATCTCGGAAAGATGCGCGTGATGCACACCGATGTCGCAGGTTACGGGCAAGCCCTGTTGCTTGGCCTCGCGCACCATGTCCACGCCGTCCCGGGTGGAAAGGCGGCACAGGTGCACCCTGGCGCCCGTTTCCTTCATCAGCAGCAAAATCCGGGCAATCGCAATGCTCTCGGCGCAGGCCGGAATCCCGGACAGCCCCAGGCGCGACGCCACTTCGCCGTCATGCGCCACACCGTCCCTGGCAAGGAATGAATCCTGCGGACGCAACCACACGGTAAAACCGAAGGTTGAGGCGTATTGCATGGCACGCAGCAACACGTTGGAATCGGTTAGTGGCGCGTCTGCCTGTGAGAAGGCGATGCAGCCCGCATCATGCAGCTCTGCCATTTCGGTGAGACGCTGGCCTTCGAGCTTCTGCGTTAGGGCGCCGAGGGGGAAGACGCGTGCCTGATGCAGATTTTTGGCGCGGTGCCTGAGCATTTCCACCAGTCCCGGCTCATCCAGCGGTGGGTCGGTGTCGGGCGGGCACACCAGGCTGGTCACGCCGCCGGCCACAGCCGCCTGCATTTCTGACTCCAGGGTGGCCATGTGTTCGAGGCCGGGTTCGCGCAGGCGCGCGGAAAGGTCGATCAAACCGGGGCACACCACCAGCCCGCTGGCGTCAATTACGCGGTTGGCGTGAAAGTCTTCCGGGGCATCGCCGATGGCTGCAACCTTGCCGGCGGCAATATAAATATCTCGTTGCGCATCAATGCCGCTTTTCGGCTCGATCAGGCGGCCGCCGCGAATATGAATTTTCATTGTTTGCTCCCCGCCAGAATACTCATCACGGCCATGCGCACCGCGATGCCGAAAGTCACCTGCGGCAGGATTACCGACTGCGTTCCATCGGCCACGTCGGAGTCGATTTCCACCCCGCGGTTCATCGGGCCTGGATGCATCACGATGGCATCAGCCTTGGCGAGCGCCAGCTTGTCCTGGGTCAGGCCGTAGGACTTGAAGTATTCCTGCGCCGAGGGGAGCAGGGCGCCACGCATGCGTTCGTTCTGCAACCGCAGCATGATCACCACGTCCACATCTTTCAGGCCCTGGGCCATGTCGTGGTAGACCTGCACCCCCATGCGCTCGACCTGGGCCGGCAGCAGCGTCTTGGGGGCGATCACGCGCACTTCCGGCACGCCCAGCGTGGTGAGCGCATGGATCTGGGAACGCGCCACGCGCGAGTGCAGCACGTCGCCCACGATGGCCACGCGCAGATTGTGGAACTCTTTCTTGTAATGGCGGATGGTGTACATGTCCAGCAGCCCCTGGGTGGGGTGGGCATGACGGCCATCGCCAGCGTTGACGACGTGAATGTGGGGCGAAACATGGTTTGCAATCAGGTGCGCCGCGCCTGACGCAGCGTGGCGCACGATGAACATGTCGGCCTGCATCGCCGCAAGATTGTCCACGGTATCCAGCACGGTTTCGCCCTTGGACTGGGACGAGGCGTTGATATTGAGATTGATCACATCGGCGGAAAGGCGCTTGGCGGCAATCTCGAAAGTGGTGCGCGTGCGGGTGCTGGGTTCGAAGAACAGGTTGAAAATCGACTTGCCGCGCAGCAAGGGGATTTTCTTCACTTCCCGTTCCGACACGCTGACGAAGGATTCCGCCGTATCGAGAATATGCTTTAGCATCCCGGCACCCAGGCCTTCGATGGTGAGCAGATGCTGCAATTCGCCGTGCTGGTTAAGCTGTGGATTACGACTCAGAAAAGCCATGGAACGACTCCGTCAGGCGGTTGTTTGACGCAGGCTGAGCGCAAGCTGCCCCTGCGGATCACGATTCAACTGAATATTCTGCTCCGGCGCCAGCGTCAGCACCGCCCCTGTCACCTGGGACGAAATCGGCAATTCACGCCCGCCCCGATCCACCAGCACCGCCAGGATGATACTCGAAGGCCGGCCGTAATCGAACAGTTCATTCATCGCCGCACGCACGCTGCGCCCGGTGTAGAGCACATCGTCCACCAGAATGATATCGCGCCCCGTGACATCAAAAGAGATATTCGATGGCGCCACTTCCGCGTGCAGGCCAGACTGACTGAAATCGTCGCGATAGAAAGATACGTCGAGCGTGCCCAGGGGAATATCTTTGCCCAGCAAAGCGTGAATCTTTTCCGCCAGCCACACGCCGCCGGTATGCATGCCCACCAGCACGCTGTTTTCGCCCAGATAGGGCTCAATCTGTTGTGCCATGGCTTGCGCCAGTTGCTCGGCGTCAGGAAGTTGCATTATTGGAACCTCTAATTATCATCCAGATAAGATTGCAAAATATGCTGCGCGGCGACCTGGTCCAGCATCGCCTTCTGCTTTCGCCCGGTAATGCCGATCTCGTGCAAGTCCTGGCTGGCCGCGGCAGAGCTGAGGCGCTCATCCACCAGAACCACCGGCAGGCTGAAGCGTCCTTCGAGCTGGCGCGAAAATCGCCGGCAGCGCAGCGTCATTTCATGTTCGCTGCCATCGAGATGAAACGGCTGGCCCACCACCAGCAAGCCGGGCTGCCACTCCTTGATCAGCACGGCTATGGCGCTAAAGCGCTGTTCGTTGCTTTCGCCATGGATGGTCTGCAAGGGGTGAGCCACTCCGATGGTCCGGTCGCCCACGGCCACACCAATGCGTTTGAGGCCGAAATCGAAACCCAGCACGGTAGTTTGGTGATGGGCGATGGGTGATGGGTGATGGGAGGAATTCTCGCTCATCCTGCCACGCCACCCATCACCCATTCCCGTTTACCTATCACCAACTCAAGCATGACCCGCTTCATCCGCCAGACTGGCAAAATCAATGCCCAGCAGATTCATCGCTGCAGCCAGGCGTGTTTCGGTCGGCTCGTCAAAAATAAGCTGTGGAATCGCAGGCACCGTCAGCCAGGCATTCTGTCCCAGTTCATGCTCAAGCTGACCCGCATCCCATCCCGCATAGCCGAGGGTTACGAACAGCTTGTCCGGCCCTTCACCGCGCCCTACAGCTTCCAGAATATCTTTCGAGGTCGTCAGCGCAATCCCTTCCGCAACGGCCAGGCTGGACTGCCAGTTTCCTTGCGGCTGATGCAGTACGAAGCCACGATCCATCTGCACCGGCCCGCCGTAGTGAATCGGCATTCCGGCCAGTTCCACTGCATCAAGCGGAATATTGATCTGTTCGAACAAGGCCTTGAAATCGAGATCGATCTTGCGGTTGAGCACGACACCCAAGGCTCCGCGCTCATTGTGCTCGCAGATATAGGTCAGGGTCTTGGAAAAATAAGGGTCCGTCATCGCCGGCATGGCGATAAGGAAGTGATGGGTGAGATCGACACTTTGCATGAGCGTTATTATGGCATATTCGCCCGTGAGTGCTCAGGGCTCATCCGGGGTGAATTCGTCCGCAAATATCAAACGAAATGGATGAGTCGTGAGACGTGCATGGCCTGTTCCCAATAAAAAATGCCGCCAACCCTGCAACAGGCGAGCGGCATTTTTATCCGAAGCCAGTCCGGCTCCGGTTTCAAAGCCAGAGATTTAGGCCTTGTGGTAGGAGATGACCGTTTCCACTTCGTTTTTCGAACCCAGGATTACTGGCACGCGCTGGTGCAGGCCATCCGGCTGCACATCGAGAATGCGCTCACGACCTGTGCTGGACACGCCGCCGGCCTGTTCCACGATGAAAGACATCGGGTTGGCCTCATACAGCAGGCGCAACTTGCCCGCCTTGGTTGAATCCTTAGTGTCCTTGGGGTACATGAAAATACCGCCGCGCATCAGGATACGGTGCACTTCAGCCACCATCGAGGCCACCCAGCGCATGTTGAAATCCTTGCCGCGCGGGCCAGTTTTGCCTGCCAGGGCTTCTTCCACATAGCGCTGGACGGGCGGCTCCCAGAAACGCTGGTTGGAAGCATTGATAGCGAACTCTTTCGTATCTTCCGGAATGGTCATGCCGGGGTGGGTAAGGATGAACTCACCAATATCGCGATCCAGGGTAAAACCGTTCACGCCATGGCCACTGGTCAGCACCAGCATGGTGGAGGAGCCATACAACGCATATCCGGCACAGACCTGCTTTGTGCCAGGCTGCAGGAAATCCTTGGCGGAAGCCGCATCACTTTCACCTGAGCAACGCAAAATGGAGAAAATGGTGCCGACAGAAATGTTCACGTCCACGTTGCTTGAACCATCCAATGGGTCAAATACCAGCAGATATTTGCCGCGCGGGTATTGCGCCGGAATCGAGTAAACATCATCCATCTCTTCCGACGCCATGGCTGCCAGATGGCCGGCCCATTCATTGGATTTGATGAAGATTTCGTTGGTGATGACGTCCAGTTCCTTCTGTGTCTCACCCTGCACGTTTTCCGAGCCGGCAGAACCCATCACGCCAATCAGCGCACCCTTGTTCACGACATTGGAAATCACTTTGATGGCGGTAATGATATCGTTCAAAAGCGAGGTGAAATCGCCGCTTGCGCCCTGAATGCGGCGCTGTTCCTCAATAATAAACTGAGTAATGGTGGTGCCATTATGCATTTTTTATCCAGACATAAAATAATATGATGAGCTGGAATTATAACTTAAGCCCTAAACGCTGGGCGGTAAAAAATCAATCAGGATATGATCGACTTGCATCATTCATTACAAACAGAGGGGCCCAAACCATGCTTCAAACCAAGATACTGCTGGATGAATCTGAAATTCCCACACACTGGTACAACGTCGTCGCCGACATGCCCAATCCCCCGGCACCGCCACTCGGCCCGGATGGCAAGCCGATTGGTCCGGAAGCACTGACCGCCATCTTCCCCATGAGCCTGATCGAACAGGAAATGTCCGCCCAGCGCTGGATCGAGATCCCTGAAAAAGTTCGCGAGATCTATCAATTGTGGCGTCCCTCGCCGATGTTTCGCGCCCACCGGCTGGAAGCGGCGCTTGGCACCCCGGCCAAGATTTATTACAAATACGAAGGTGTTTCCCCGGCGGGTTCACACAAACCCAACACCGCCATCGCCCAGGCCTATTACAACAAGGAGGCCGGCATCAAGCGCATCGCCACCGAAACCGGCGCCGGACAGTGGGGCTGCTCCATGGCACTGGCCGGTCAGATGTTCGGCCTGGAAGTGCGGGTGTATATGGTCAAGGTGAGCTACGGGCAAAAGCCCTACCGCCGCTCGATGATGCAGACCTGGGGCGCGGAAGTGTTCGCCAGCCCAAGCGTGGAAACCAATTCCGGACGCACAGCGCTGGCAGCAGATCCCGACAACCAGGGTTCGCTCGGCCTGGCGATTTCAGAAGCGGTGGAAGACGCTGCCTCGCGCACCGACACCAACTACGCGCTGGGCTCAGTGCTGAACCACGTGCTGCTGCACCAGACCGTGATTGGCCTGGAGGCAAAAAAACAGTTCGAAAAAGTAGGTGACTATCCGGATATGATTTTCGCCCCTTGCGGTGGCGGATCCAACTTTGGCGGTGCAGCTTTTCCCTTCCTCGCAGATAAGGCAGCGGGCAAGAATGTGCGCCTGGTGGCGGTGGAGCCCACCTCCTGCCCGACCCTGACGCGCGGCCATTACGCTTATGACTTCGGCGACACAGCCAAGCTGACGCCGATGACGCTGATGTACACCCTCGGTCACGACTTCATGCCGCCCGGCATTCACGCCGGTGGCCTGCGCTATCATGGAGATTCGGCACTGGTATCACAGCTCTACCATGAAAAGCTGGTCGAAGCCGTGGCGGTACATCAGCTCTCTACTTTCCAGGCCGGCGTTACCTTTGCCCGTTCCGAAGGCATCATCCCCGCCCCCGAATCCAACCATGCCATTGCCGCCTGTATCGACGAAGCACTGCGTTGCAAGGAATCGGGCGAGGCCAAGACGCTGTTTTTCAACCTTTCCGGTCACGGGCATTTCGACATGGGTGCCTATGATAGCTATTTCAGTGGCAAGCTGGAGGATTTCGCCTATCCGGAGGAGGCTATCAAGGCCGCTCTGGAACGCCTGCCCAAGGTGGGATGAATGGAGTGATGGAAATTTTAATATTAGCGGGAACTAATTCTTGACCGGTCTACTCTGAATTAGCAGACGATTCAGTTCGTCTCCCGCTTCTCCTCCCTGAGCGGGTGCCTTAATCTTTATTAAGGTCTCTGCCCCCGGCTTTTCCCCTTTAGCCGGGGGTTTTTTCGTTCAGCCACGCCCCGATTATCCGCTCAGCCTCTTCCATGCCCTGATGCTTGGGACTGGAAAACAGCTGTACGCTGGCGCCGGGATAGATTTCCTGCAAACTTTTTGCCACCACTCGCAAGGTCGCTGTCGCCTCCTGGCGGCTCAACTTGTCCGACTTGGTCAGCAACACATGCACCGGCTTTCCGGTTGGCTGAAACCACTCCAGCATGTTCCGGTCCAGGTCCGTCATGGGATGGCGTGCATCCATGATGAGGACCAGACCGCACAAGGATGAGCGCGTCTGTAGATAAGTGCTCAGCACCGAACGCCAGTGGAGACGGATTTTTTCCGGCACCTTGGCATAACCATAACCTGGAAGGTCGACCAGATAACGATCTTCGCCCAGGCTGAAGAAATTGATTAATTGCGTGCGGCCTGGTGTTTTGCTGACGAAGGCAAGGCGATTGCGGTTGGAAAGTGTATTGATCGCGCTCGATTTGCCCGCATTGGAGCGGCCGGCAAAGGCTACTTCGCGCCCGAATGGTGGCGGCAGATCGTGCAAATCATGCGCTGAAATATGGAACTGTGCGTGTTGAAGTAAAGCCATGGAAAATTTTTCTATCAAAGTGGCATGATAGCTCACTCTTGGTATAGAATTGTCAACTTTTAAGCCCAAAGAACAGTTTAAGGAGTCGGAGAATGAAACAAACCATGGCGATGGTGGCGTTAGCTGGCGTAATGGCTGCGTCTTCAGCACTGGCGGAATCTGCCGCCAAGGGTGATCCTGCCAAGGCTCAAGGAATTGCATCGACTGTTTGTATTGCCTGTCACGGTGCTGATGGCAATAGTGTTGCACCCGCCAACCCCAAGCTGGCCGGCCAGCATCCGGAATACATCAACAAGCAGCTGACCGACTTTAAATCCGGCGAGCGCAAGAGCGCCATCATGACCGGGATGGTTGCAGCACTTTCTCCTGAAGACATGAAGAATCTGGGCGCCTTCTACAGTGGGCAGAAAAATGCCGCCGGCAGTGCCCAGAACAAAGATCTGATCGCACTTGGCCAGAAAATCTACAAGGGTGGCAACCAGTCCAGTGGCGTGCCAGCTTGCGCTTCCTGTCATGGCCCGAAAGGCGCCGGCATCCCGGTTCAATTCCCGGCGCTCCACAATCAGCATGCCGAATACACTCTGGCCCAGCTGAAACTGTTCCGTAGCGGCGAACGTGCCAACGATGCCGCAAAGATGATGCGCGTAATCGCTGCCAAGATGACCGACCAGGAAATGGCGGCCGTTTCGGAATACATCTCCGGCCTGAACTAAAAAATCTGCGGGAAACCGTAATATAGAAAAGGGTGGCGCAAGTCACCCTTTTTTGTCCGTGCCGGTTTTTATATCGTGACCCAGCCCAAGCCATCGCACCGCAACCTCTCCCAGAGCCTGTATGAACTGCTGAGCTCGATGCGTTTTGCCATCAGCCTGCTTACCGTGCTGGCAATCGCCTCGATCATTGGCACCGTCCTCAAGCAAAACGAACCCTACCCGAACTACATCATGCAGTTTGGCCAGTTCTGGTTCCAGTTTTTCGAGATGCTGGGCCTTTACGATGTGTACCACTCCAGCTGGTTCCTGACCATCCTGGCGTTCCTGATTCTCTCCACCAGCCTGTGCGTTTACCGCAACACGCCACTGATGCTGCGCGAAATGCGCTCGTTCCGTGAGCACGCCACGGAAACCTCGCTGCGTGCATTTTCCCATCAGACTGAATTCTCCACAGCCCTGCCCGCAGACGCCCTGACTCACCGGCTCGGGAAATATCTTCTGGGTCAGGGATTCCGCACCAAACTGGGTACGCCGAACGAAGCAGGGGATATCCTGATCGCCGCAAAGGCCGGTAGCTACCACCGCATCGGCTACATACTCACGCACACGGCCATTGTGGTGATCTGCCTGGGCGGCCTGATAGACGGCAATATCCCGCTCAAGGCCCAGCAACTGCTGGGCTGGAAGAAAATCGAAACCCGAGATGTTCCGCAGAACCAGGTCCCCGACATCAGCCGCCTGTCTCCCTCCAATCTGTCATTCCGCGGCGGCGTAACCATTCCAGAAGGCGCCAGGGCCGATGTCGTCTTCATCCATATTGCCGATGGCTATCTGGTGCAGGATCTGCCATTTGAGGTCAAACTGAAAAAATTCAGGGTAGAGCATTACCCTACCGGGCAGCCCAAATCGTTCGAAAGCGACATCACGCTGATCGACAAAACCACCAGGGAAAGTGTTTCTCGCACCATCAGCGTCAACCACCCGCTGATTTACAAGGGCGTTGCCATTTACCAGGCCAGCTTCGGCGATGGCGGCTCACGCCTGAAAATGAAAGGCTGGAATCTGTTCAGCACGAATCACAACGCTTTTGACATCAAGGGCACCATCAGCGAATCCACCCAGCTTTCCAACGGCGACGCCAATTACATGATTGAATTTACCGAGTTCCGGAAGTTCAACATCGAAAACTTTGCCGGCGAGGGTGGAGGCGCAAGCGCAATGGATAATCTGAACAAATTTCTCCAGACCGGCAGCACCCAGCGTGCGCAGAAAGAACTGCGCAATGTTGGCCCCAGCTTCCAGTACAAGATCCGGGACGCCCAGGGCCAGGCACGGGAGTATTTCAACTACATGCTGCCGATCCAGTTTGAAGACCGCTGGTACCTGCTCTCCGGCATGCGCATGGCGCCCAACGAGCCGTTCCGTTACATACGTCTGCCGCTGGACAGGCAAAGCAACATAGACGGCTTCATGCGCCTGCGCGCCATGCTGCTGGACAAGAAAAATCACCCAGAAATAGCGCGCCATTTTGCCGAATTTGCATTGCAGGGTGAAAAAATTGACCCTGAACTGCAAAACAAACTGGTGGGCAGCACGGCCAGAATACTGGATGTATTTGCCAGCGGCGGATATGAATCCATGGCCAGTTTCATCGAAAAAAGCGTGCCTGAGGCTGAACGGGACAAGGCCGCCCAGACCTATCTCAAGATACTTGAAAGCGCGACACTCTCGGCATGGCGCATCGCCCAGTCGCGCGCCGGTCAGCCTGTTGTCATGGATGACGAGACGCAGGGGTTCATACGCGACAGCCTCAACACCTTCAGCGACCTGTTTGCCTATGGTGCACCGGTCTATCTCCAGCTTGCGGAATTCGAGGAAGTCATGGCGAGCGGCCTGCAACTCACTCGCTCCCCCGGACAGAATATTGTCTATGGCGGGTCAGCGCTGCTGATTCTGGGCGTGTTTTTCATGTTCTATATCAGGGAACGCCGTATCTGGCTGCTGGTCCAACCTAGACTGGGAACGGTATTGTTCGCGACCTCCACCAATCGCAAGACGCTGGACTTCGAACAGGAATTCAGCCGCCACAAGACACATTTGGCGGAACTACTAAGGGAATAAGCCATGGAACTGACGGACAAGACACTCGAATATAACGCCCGCCCCTCCCTGCTCAAATCCCTGTCGTGGTTTGACTGGCTGTATGCACTGGCGCTGGCGGGCGGCAGTATTGTTGCCTTCCAGCTCTATGGCAATTACATGGATGCCTACGAAAAGGGCATCCTGTTTCTCACCGCTGCAGGCATGATCTGGCAGGGCTGGTTCTGGAAACCGTTCCGCATTCTGCTGCTGGTGGTGGCAGCGCTGAGCCTGTTCGGCGTCAGCCAGTATCACGGCCAACTGGAACGCGCAGAGCAGGCCTTCTTTCTCAAATTCTTCTTCGGCAGCCAGACCGCCATCATGTGGATGAGCGCCCTGTTCGTGCTTGCCACCGCCAGTTACTGGCTTGCCCTGTTGACCCGCTCCGGGTTTGTCGAACGGGTATCCAGTGCCATTACCTGGAGCGCGGTGGTCATGGGCTTTGTCGGCCTGATGACGCGCTGGTACGAGTCCTACCTGATCAGCCCGGACGCCGGGCACATTCCGCTCAGCAACCTGTATGAAGTTTTTATTCTGTTCGCCATCCTCACCGCGCTGATGTATCTCTATTACGAACTGCGCTACCAGAATCGCCAGCTGGGCAGCTTCGTGCTTCCGGTCATCAGCGTGGCGGTAGGCTTTCTGCTGTGGTACACCTTCGACCGTCAGGCGCATGAAATCCAGCCGCTGGTTCCGGCGCTGCAATCCTACTGGATGAAAATTCACGTCCCCGCCAATTTCATCGGTTATGGCGCTTTCGCGCTGGCTGCGAGCGTTGGCGCAGCTTACCTGCTGGCCGGGAAGGGCATCCTCACAAGCCGCCTGCCGGCGCTGGATCTGCTTGATGACCTGATGTACAAGTCCATCGCCATCGGCTTCGCCTTCTTTACGATCGCCACCATTCTCGGCGCCATGTGGGCAGCGGAGGCCTGGGGCGGCTACTGGTCATGGGACCCCAAGGAAACCTGGGCGCTGATCGTATGGCTGAATTACGCTGCCTGGCTCCATCTGCGCCTGGTCAAGGGCCTGCGCGGCCCGCTGCTGGCGTGGTGGGCGGTCATTGGACTGTTTGTGACCGCCTTTGCCTTCCTTGGCGTCAACATGTTCTTATCCGGCTTGCATTCCTATGGCACGCTGTAAGCAGGGGGTAAGTGCCGTGAATCAAGCCATCCTCGCTATTCTGGCCTTCTTTTTCGCGAGCTCGGCCTGCGCCGCACTACCCGTCAAGGGTGATGCGAAGAAGGGGGCGATCATCGCAACCCAGATCTGCTCGGCCTGTCACGGACAGGATGGCAACGGCATCACCCCGCCCAATCCGGATTATCCAAAGCTTGCGGGCATACAACCGGAATATCTGCTCAAGCAGCTCAAGGACTTCAAGGCAGGCAAGCGCAAAAACGACATCATGGCTGGCATGGTGGCCACGCTGAGCCCGGACGACATGTCCAATCTGGCACTTCATTTTGCGGCTCAGAAAAACAGCCCCAATGTAGTCAAAAACCCGGAACTGCTCGAATTCGGCAAAAAATTCTATGCGGAAGGAAATCCCGAGCTGGGCGTGCCGGCCTGCTATGGTTGTCATCAGCCGGATGGGAGTGGCACCAGCACCTACCCGCACCTGGCTGGGCAACATGCCAGCTACGTTTACCAGCAGTTAAAACGTTTTTCCAGCGGTGAGCGGGATAACGACCGCGGCCTGGTCATGCAGTCCCTTGCGTTGCGGATGACCGAGCAGGAAATGAAAGCGGTTTCCGAATATATCGCCAGCCTGAAGTAGTCACTGAAAGAAGGACTTTCACGATGAAAAAAGCATTTCTGATCAGCCTGTCCCTGAGCCTGGCTGTGCTGGCATCCGCCCATGCGGCCCCGCCCGCACAACCCAGGGCACCCGGCATCGAATCCCCCGATTATCACTGGGAAGCACAGTCGGGTGAGGAAGCGGTTCTTCTGAAAATGAAAGGTGACGTGGAGCGCGGAAAGATCGCCTACCAGGTCTGCCAGGGCTGCCACAAGCCGGACGCCTCCGGCCGGCCCGACGGCACTTACCCGCAACTGGCAGGGCAGCACACCACGGTGCTGATCAAACAGATGTCCGATGTGCGCGAAGGACGGCGCGACAATCCGAAGATGTTCCCCTTTGCCGGGAAGCATGTTGTAGACACACAGGAAGTGGCCGACATCGCCGCCTTCCTCAACAGCCTGCCATTGCCCGGCAACAATGACATCGGCCCCGGCAGCGACCTCGCGCGCGGCAAGGCGCTGTACCTGAAAAACTGCACTTCCTGTCACGGCAAGCGTGGCGAAGGCAAAGCCGAAAAATTCTATCCTGTCACCACTGGCCAGCACTACCGCTATCTGGTACGCCAGATTGAAGACATCCGGGACGGGAACCGGCGCAATGCCAATCCCAAAATGGTCAGGGTGGTAAAAAATTATTCCGCCAAAGACATCAGCGCAGTAGCGGATTACATCTCCCGGATCGGCCTGCCCGAAAGAATGGCTAAATAGCCGGGCGGGCGCCCCGCAATACGGCAAGCTGTTCCATTGCCGGTTCGCTCACCGGCTCCAGCTTGCGCCGCATCAGGGAGCCGATGGCGGTAGTACGCACCAGAATCGGCGTCACACTGAATTCGCCCATTTCCGATAACGCCAGCAGGCTTCTTGTTTCCGGCTGCAACGCCGGGACCACGGCAAGCAGCGCAGCCAGTTCGGCATCGGGATTCAACAGCCGCAAATCCGCCTGAGTCAGAGCTTCGTCCGGCTTGATCTCATGACCGGCATCCTGCCGCAACACGCCAAAATAGGCCCCCACAGTGCGGAACACAGAACGGGCCACATCCTGGTCTGCGGGTCGGCTCAGCACATCGCCACAGGCGGCAAGAAACATCTGACCGGGTGCGTCCAGCACCCGTGCCAGCTGGTGCGCATATTTGTTGCCGCTGGCCAGCAATGGCGTCAGAGCCGGTTCGATACGATCCCAGTCGGCACGCGCCGTGCTCTGGCCGGGCAGCGCATCCGGCAGCGCCGCGAGAAAACCCGCATAGTAGGTATTGTCGCCTTTCGCCCGTCCCCATAGACGCAGCAGGGTCTGTTCACTGATCAAGCCGGGCTGCAGCACGATACGCACGGTATCGATAATGACATGCGGACTGGTTTCGAACGGCAGGTATTCCACCAGGTACTCTGCCAGGACCGGCCCCATCGCCCCCTCTGCAATACAGGTGCGCTCCAGCATGCGGCGGGCATTATCTCCGCTCTGCATGCACCACCAGGCACGGCGCGCAAGTTCGTCCGTCAGCCGGGGCGAGTAGGCCACCGAAACCACAGCCTCGGCATCGCCCAGCAGCAACAGTTTGTCGATATTATCCCCGGAGTTCTGTCCCATGCGCGTCCAGCGCTGAATGTACAACGGGTAGCCGCCGGGCGAGCCAAGCGCGTGGCTGGACAGCATTTCACGTACCAGACGCAGATATTGCTCCTTGCGCCCGGTCGGGTGCAGCGCAACGCGCGCCTCGCCGCGTTCGGTCAGGGCATAAAGGGTAAGGCTGTTTTCGTCAATGCGTACCGCCTGCAAATCATGCGTCAGCAGGACATTGAGGCGCAGGGCGTCTTCGCTGGAGAGTTCCATCAGTTAAGCTGTATCCTTTGTCCCCAGGGCACGGGTGCCTTGCCCTTGACCAGCCAGATAGTGGGAAAGTTCGGTTCCTGTCCGGGAAAATCGCCCTCGGCATCGGTGAAGTAGAGCAGCAAATCCGGCTGCCGTCCGTAACGGGAAAGCCATTCGAAGACCGGCACAAAACTGGTCCCCCCCCCGCCCTTGATATGCTCCGGCAACTTCAGTTCTTCCCACGGCTCGAATTCCCACGGCGCACCTTCAACCACAGCGGTATCGCAAGCCAGCAGGGTGACCCGGGCGCGCAACTGGCCCTTGAGCGCGTTCACTTCCGAGAGGAACTGCGCCAGCTCCTTTTCCCCCACCGATCCGCTGGTATCCAGGGCCACTACCAGATCCACCTGGCCGCTACGCAGGGAAGGGAAAATCACTTGCCCCTCTCTTCGCGAAGGCCGCATATAGCTGTAATCATCACGCGCCACCTGACTCATGTAACGTGCCAGCAGCATGCGCCACGGCAACTGAGGTTGTAGCAGATGATCCACCATACGCGCCAGAACGCCACCCATCTTGCCAGCCGCCATGGCCTGCTGGGCGGCGGCGGCCATGCGCTGCTGCCATTGCTGGCCCAGTTCATCACGTTCCTTCGTACTCAAGGGCGGCGGCCTGTCGGCGCCACTCTGCCCTTCCTGTGGCTCCTGCTGCTGCCCGCCCCCACTGCCCTCGGCATCGTCCTTTTGCTGTTTTCCACTGCCTCCGCCGCCATCCTGTTGCGGCTCCTGATCGTTTTCTCCCTCCTGCCCACCTTCCTGCTCATCACTGTCGTAGAGATGCTGGTCCATGGTCTGGTCGGAGTTATTGTCGCCGATGCAGGGGTAGATTTCTTCCGCTGTCATGCCCTCATAGGCATCCAGCAGCAGCACGCCCGGTGGTGGTTTTAAACCGTCAGCCACCAGCAGGGGATTGATGGCATGGTCGCAGGCCACGTCCCAGCGATGCTTGACGCGATGCTGGCGACGGGCGAAATGGGAGAGCGCGCAATGCAGCGCCTCGTGGGCCAGCACGAACTGGGTTTCTTCCAGCGTCAGCGCGGCGATGTAGGCGGGGTTATAGTAAAACTTGCGCGCATCGGTGGCGGAAGTGGGGCACCATTTTTCGCTTGCCGCCACCATCGGCAGACGCAGGGCCAGCGCGCCGAGGAAAGGCTTGTCGAGAATCAGCCGGGTGCGTGCCGCAGCCAGCTTGGTTTCGATTGAAGTATCAAACATTGCATCGGTGACTCAAATCACATCTCGTACAGCATGATGTCGGCCACTGCATTGGCCCATTGCGAGAACTGCGGCACCTTGAACAGCTGCTGGCCGATGGCGCGGTGCATGTCCGACACCAGCATGATGCCCATTTCACGCAAGGGGAAACGGGTGGCGTAATCAAGGATGTGGCCATGCACAGTCGCCGCATCAGGCGCACCTTTGGCGCGGATGGCGCGCCCGACCAGCGCAGAAGCGACTGCGTACTGCAGGTCCACTTCATGCGGCACATCGGCGGCCTCGCCGCGCACGATGGCATCGATATCCGGCATCTTGCCCAGGTTGTCGACGAAAGCATGCAGTTCCAGGCCGGCCGCCGGGCCGACACAGGCCTGCAGCGAACCAAGCAGCAGTTCCGGCATATCACCGAACTTCTGCAGGGCGCGGTGAGCAAATTCCCAGGAACGCGGCGAAGGGAAAGCGACCGGATTATGCGCAGGGTCGAAATCGAACAGCAATTCGGGGCGGAAGCGCAGAAAGGCGATCAGGCGCTCGTCGATGCCGCTGTGGTAGGCCCAGGCCACCCAGTCGTCGAGATTGGCCTCCACCTCGAAGTGGGAAAAACGGTTGGCCAGCGGTGCCGGCATGGTATAGGTCACGCCGCGGTCGCCCTGGCGGTTGCCGGCGGCGAAAATAGCCCAGCCATCGGGCACGCTGTAATTGCCCAGGCGACGGTCGAGAATGAGCTGGTAGGCCGCAGCCGAAACACTGGGCGGCGCGGAAGTGATTTCATCGAGAAACAGGATGCCAGCCGGACCGTGGCGCTCGGCATCCGGCAGCATGGCCGGCACCGCCCATTCCACGTGGTCTCCGATGCGGAACGGGATGCCGCGCAGGTCGGAAGGCTCCATCTGCGACAGGCGGATATCCACCACCGGAGCCTGGTGGCGCGCCGCCACCTGGGCGATGATCTGCGACTTGCCCACGCCGGGCGGTCCCCACAGCATGACGGGCGTATGGTGGCCTTCAGCGGCGCTGGTAAATTCCCGCTCTAAAATCGTCATCAGTTGCGCTGGGCGCATGTTATCTCCTGCTTACTTCATCTTGGCAAAAACGCGCCGCGCGGCCTCCAGCGTTGCCTCGATTTCCGCATCGCCGTGGGCGGCAGACACGAAACCGGCTTCAAATGCGGAAGGCGCAAGGTACACGCCCTCATCCAGCATGGCGTGGAAGAAGCGGTTGAAGGCTTCCTTGTCGCATTGCATCACTTCGGCGTAGCTGGTCGGCGGCGTGGCGCTGAAATACAGACCGAACATGCCGCCCACCGACTGGGCGCAGAAAGCAACCCCGGCTTCCTTCGCCACCGCGGTCAGGCCGTCGGTGAGTTTCTTCGTCATGCGGGTCAGGTTTTCATAAAATCCGGGCGATTGCAGCAATTTCAAGGTGGCCAGTCCGGCGGCCACCGCCACCGGGTTGCCGGAGAGTGTGCCAGCCTGATAAACCGGGCCTACCGGCGCCAGTTTTTCCATGATGTCGCGCCGCCCGCCAAAGGCGCCTACCGGCATACCGCCGCCGATCACCTTGCCCAGTGTGGTCAGATCCGGCGTGATGCCGAACAGCCCCTGTGCGCTATGCAGGCCGACGCGGAAGCCGGTCATCACTTCGTCGAAAATCAGCACGCTGCCATACTGGCTGCACAGCTCGCGCATCGCCTTGAGAAATTCCGGCTTGGGCGCGATCAGGTTCATGTTGCCGGCTACCGGCTCGACGATCACGGCGGCGATCTCGTTGCCGATGCTCTGGAAAGCCTGCGTCAGGCCGGCCACATCGTTGTAGTCCAGCACCACGGTTTGTGCCGCGACTTCCGCCGGTACGCCGGCAGAGCTGGGATTGCCGAAGGTCAGCGCGCCGGAGCCGGCCTTGACCAGCAGAAAATCGGCATGGCCATGGTAGCAGCCCTCGAACTTGATGATCTTGCTGCGTCCGGTGAAGCCGCGCGCCAGACGGATCGCGCTCATGGTGGCCTCGGTGCCGGAGCTCACCAGCCGCACCTGCTCCATCGAAGGCACCAGCTGGCACAGCAGTTCCGCGATTTCCAGCTCCTGCGCCGTAGGTGCGCCGAAGCTCAGCCCTCTGGCTGCAGCATCCTGCACCGCGTGAACCACGTCAGGCTGGGCATGGCCCAGAATCGCCGGCCCCCAGGAACCGACATAGTCGATATAGGCTTTGTCATCCTCGTCCCAGAGCCGCGGTCCCAGGCCGCGTTTGAAGAATACCGGCGTGCCGCCGACTGAGCGGAAAGCACGAACTGGAGAATTCACCCCGCCTGGAATACGCTGCTGGGATTGCTCGAACAGGGTCTGATTGCGTGAAGTCATGATTTTTCCTAATGCAGCCAGTGCCCGGATTGGGGCGGCTGGGTAAATAATTGAGAATATTGTTGTGCCGCGAGAAGGATATCGGGCGCATCGAACAGGCCGGAAATCACAGCAACTGCATCCGCACCGGCATCAATCAGCGCAGCCGCATTATCCGGAGTAATTCCGCCAATCGCGACGATGGGCACGGACAAACGTGACCTTGCCTCGCCTAGCAGCGACAGTGGCGCCGCCACCGCCCCCGGCTTGGTGCTGGAGGGGAAGAAGCTGCCGAAAGCAACATAGTCCGCCCCTTCGGCCTCCGCCTGCAAGGCCAGCTCCAGGCTATTATAGCAAGACATGCCGATCATCTTCTCCGCACCCAGCACGATACGCGCCTGACGCAGGGAACCGTCGTCTCGCCCCAGATGCAGACCATCGGCGCCGCTCAGATCGGCGAGGCGCAGGCTGTCATTGACGATCAGCGGCACCTCAAACTCATGGCACAGTGCCCGCAGTTCGCTTGCCTGCTCATGCAGCAGCGCCACATCCTGACTCTTGCAGCGGTACTGCACCACCCGTGCGCCGCCGCTCAGAACCGCACGAACCTGCGACAACAGACGTGCCGTATCCGGCTGTTCCGGCGTGATCGCATACAGCCCGCTAATCCGCATCGCTTTCTTCTTCGCGCGCCCAGAACAGGCGATCCGGAATGTACTGCCCCATCCCCGGCCTGAATCCGGCCTGCAGGGTTTGCCAGGTATATTCCTGGGCCTCGCGCACCGCATCGGCAACACCGAGACCATGCGCAATCGAAGCGGCAAGCGCCGAAGCCAGAGTACAGCCCGACCCGTGATAACTGCCTGGAAGGCGCTGCCAGGCATCAGAGCGCAATACGCCATGCTGACCATAAAGCGTATTCACCACCTGCGGGGTATTTTCATGCGTGCCGGTAACCAGCACATACTCGCATCCCAGCTCGACCAGACGCCGGGCGCAATCCGAAAAATCCAGATCCTCGTCACCGTCATCCTGGCATAGACGGCGTGCTTCCAGGCTGTTGGGGGTAATGATCGTGGCCTGGGGAATCAGCATGTCAAGCATGGCTTCCAGCATTTCCTCCGATGCCAGCTCATCGCCCCGTCCCGAAGCCAGAACCGGGTCGAGTATCAATGGCACATCAGGATAGTCCGCAACGATTTCTGCAATCGCAGCGACATTCTCCACGCTGCCCAGCATGCCGATCTTGAAGGCTGCCACCGGCATGTCTTCCAGCACTGCACGGGCCTGGGCAGATACCAGTTCGGCATCCAGAGCAAAAATATCTTCCACCCCCACGGTATCCTGTACCGTAATGGCCGTCACCACCGAAAGAGGGTAACAGCCCATGCTCGACAAAGTCAGGATGTCCGCCTGTAATCCAGCTCCCCCGCTGGGATCAGAGGCGGCAAAGGTAAGCACAATAGGTGGTGTATCAGGCATGGCAATAGAGATTCCGTAACAGTGCCCCGCCGGAGCGGGCTTTGCCACGGCGGTTTGCAGAATTATTTAAGTTTGCTCAACTGGCGCTGGATAAGATCATCCGAGAGCGGTAGGTAGCCCGCATCAGCAACGGCCGCCTGGCCTTCTTTCGATAAGCCGGTCCGGAGAAAATCGGCGATTGCGGCAGAAACCGGTTTGCCGCTGGTTTTATTGACATACAGATACATGAAATGTTGCAACCGGTAACTCCTGTTGTACACATTGGCGGGCGTGAGCGCGACATACTCCCCTGCGCCTTTTTTCAGGGGCACCATTTTCAGTTTTGTACCCGGCTGATAGCGGCCGTAACCCAATGCATTCCTGGTTTCAGCCACCTTGGCCAACACCTGTTCATGTTTGAGCTCCTCAACCTCGCTCGCAAAATCGTCACGGCACAATACAGATTTATTGAAAAAATCACGTACAGCGGATTTCTTGTCGTGACCCAGCAGCATGATGGCCTGCTTGTCCCATGGGGCGGGCAGGCCAAGCTGCCCCCACTGCCTGATATCCTCGCTCCAGCCGCAGCCATGGCCAGCGGAATAAATGGCATCCACCTGTTTTAAATCCAGCCCCTGCACCGGGTTATCCGGGTGGGCATAGAGCGCAACCGCCTCGATTGCCACCGCGATGCCGATAGGGTAATGGCCGTGAGCACGAATAAAGGTTTCGCTTTCATCATGCGTCATTTCACGGTTCATCGCGGCCAGGTCAGCCTTACCGGAAATCAGGGCCTTGGGCGCCACGCTGGTGCCTGGACTGGAAATATTGATCTCAACTGCTGGCGCTTTGGCCTGGTGAATCTGCGCCCATTGCTTGAGGAAAGGCTCGAGTGTGCTGGAACCGACAATCGTGACATCCGCCAAGGATAATGGCGCCATGACAGTAGATGCGAGCAGAACGGCAAGGGTCAGCAATTTGCGCAGCATAAGCATATATCCTGATTGTTTGACGGCAAACACGTCGCGGCATCATAGCATAGTTGCCTGCAACGACAATTGTTGCTTGCCTCCCTGTGCGCCGCCAGAAATCGCGCTATTTCCTCCCGTAGATCCTGTAGGGGTTTACCTGCGGATGATTTTCTATACAATGGCATGCTGCTGTTATACACATACAGACTCAAAGAAGCATGCAAGGGGGATGAGTGAGCGAAGAAAATAATCTGGCCGGGATTAAGGTCATGGTCATTGATGACAGCAACACCATTCGCCGCAGCGCCGAAATATTCCTGCTAAAAGCAAGTTGCGAAGTCATTCTGGCGGAAGATGGCTTTGATGCCATGGCAAAAATCACCGACTACGGGCCCGACATCATTTTCGTGGATATCATGATGCCTCGTCTGGACGGTTATCAGACCACCATGCTGATCAAGAAAAATCCCCGTTTCAAGCATACCCCGGTCATCATGCTATCCAGCAAGGATGGATTATTTGATCGCGCCCGGGGCAGGATGGTAGGGTCGGACGAATATCTCACCAAACCGTTCACCAAGGACAGTCTGCTGGAAGCCGTCCGGAAGCACACCGCAGCGCGTAATGCCGCCTAAAATTTTTGCAAGAGGTAAATCATGGCCATCAATAAAATCCTGCTCGTAGATGACTCTCCCACAGAGCGTCACTTCCTCAGCGGCCTGCTGACCAAACAGGGCTATCAGGTCGTGCTTGCTGAAAATGGCGAAGAAGCGCTGGGCAAGGCCAAGCAGGAAAAACCCGACCTCATTATCATGGACGTGGTCATGCCTGGCCTAAACGGTTTCCAGGCAACTCGCGCCATTACCAAGGATGACGAAACCAAGCACATCCCAGTCATCATGTGCACCACCAAGGGCCAGGAAACGGACAAGGTATGGGCCATGCGTCAGGGTGCAAAAGATTACGTCACCAAGCCGGTGGACCAGGCCGAACTGCTGAGCAAAATTTCCGCGCTCGGCTAACATCAAAGGAAAACAGTCCACCATGGCACGCAGAAAAATCAGCTTGCGCGAATATCAGCAAGGCGTGGTTGCCAAGCTGCAGGCCATTGCCCAGGGGGGCGAAGTACAGGCGGCATCCAAACTTGGCCTGCAAGTAGGCAGTCAGTACTGGCTGGTTGACCTTGCCGACGTAGGCGAAGTGATTCCACCGCCCGAACTCGCACAGGTGCCACATTCGCAGCCCTGGTTCGCCGGCGTAGCCAACATCCGGGGCAATCTGTACAGTGCGGTGGATTTTTCAGCCTTCTGTGGCGGTGAGCCGGTTTCCGGCGGAACCGACAAGCGTCTGGTCCTGGCCAACCCCCGGTTTCTGGTGAACTCGGGGCTACTGGTCAGCCGGCTGCTGGGCCTTCGCCATGCCAACCAGTTGCAGCCTGTGGAAATAAGCAGCGGCGCTGCCCCATGGGTAAGTGCCGAATTTTCCGATGCCGACGGACGGCGCTGGCAAGAATTGAACATCCAGGCTCTGGTCTCAGATCAGAGTTTCCTGCAGGCAGGACGATAGCGGCACCCAATAAAACACGAGGGATGGAGAAAACGGCAATGGCTTTCAAAGTGGAAAATCTGATGTTCTGGAAGGGCAAGGGGAAAACTAAAAGCGCCGGTGAATCGCCGATGCATACAACCATGATCCTGCAAGGCCTGCGCAACCTCTCCGGCAAGGAACCCGGGAGTGTGCCTGTCATCGGCCATCTGCCGATCGAAAAACAATACCTCATCACGGTTTCGACGCTCGCTGTTTTTCTTATCCTGGCGGTGGTCACCCTGGTTTACAACACCATACAGGTGGGCCGGAATGCTGAATATGTCGCCACTTCAACCGAGATGCAGATGCTTTCGCAGCGGATTGCAAAAAGCGCGCAGCAGGCGGCTCAGGGCAATTCGACCGCATTCAAGCAATTGGGCGACAGTGAGGCCCTGTTTGAGAAAAACCTGAAAAAGCTGACCAATGGTGGCGATGGCCTGCCCGCCTCACCCTCTTCCATGCAGCCGATACTGAAAGAGCTCGACAAAAAGTGGGAGCCGACTGAGAAAGCGATTTACCTGATTCTGCCGCAGGAAAAGAAACTGGTGGAACTGAATCGCAGTGTGGCCGCGATCAATGCCAACAACATCCAGCTGCTGGAGCTGTCTGAACAGGTGGCCGCACTTCTGACCCAGGCTGCTGCCCCGTTGCGGGAGATATCGATCGCTTCCCAGTTGGTGATGCTGACGCAGCGCCTGGCCAAAAACGCCAACACCTTGCTCTCATCCGACGTGATTGACCCGGAGGTGGCTTTCCTGCTGGGCAAGGACACCAATACTTTCCAGGAAATGCTCGACGGCCTCATCAGCGGCAGTGAAGACCTGCGCCTGGCCGCAGTCAATGACCCCGACACGCGCGACAAGCTGGATGAACTCAGCGAAGCATTCAAGGAGTTTTCGACGCACTCCAACAGGATTCTGCAAAGTATGCAGGAGCTGGTGAACTCCAAGCAGGCCGGTCGCGGCATTTTTGTGGGTAGCGACGAGCTGCTCGAAGGCACGCGCAAACTTTCCGAAAACTATGAAAAACTCGCCGGCGGGACAGGCCTGCTGATCCTGTCCTTCGTTTATGGTCTCCTCGCCGTCGGATCGCTGGTCATGCTGGGTATGATTAACGTGAATGACGCAAAGAAACGGGCATTGTCGAGCGAGCGCGAAAACAAGGCCAACCAGGAAGCCATTTTGCGTCTGCTGAACGAAATGGGCGATCTGGCCGAAGGCGACCTGACGGTACGCGCCAAGGTGACCGAGGATATTACCGGCGCCATTGCGGATTCGATCAACTACACCATTGACGAGCTGCGCGGACTGGTAACCGAGATCAACAAAACCAGTGAACAGGTGACGCGTGCTTCCGAAGAGGCGCAGGACATTTCCGACGAGCTTCTGGGCGCAGCACAAAAACAATCCCGTGAAATCGAGGATACGTCTGCGCAGGTGCTGCAGATGGCGCAGTCCATTAACGAGGTATCGAGCAACGCCGCCGAATCCGCCCGTGTGGCGCAACAATCGCTGGAAGCTGCAGAAAAAGGTACCGTTGCGGTACGCAACTCCATTACCGGCATGAATGAAATTCGCGAGCACATTCAGGACACATCGAAGCGGATCAAACGTCTGGGCGAAAGCTCACAGGAGATTTCCGAAATCGTGGACCTGATTTCCGATATTACCGAACAGACCAACATCCTTGCGCTGAACGCTGCCATCCAGGCGGCCTCAGCTGGTGAAGCCGGGCGTGGCTTCACCGTGGTGGCCGAAGAGGTGCAGCGTCTGGCGGAGCGCTCCGGCGAGGCAACCAAACAAATCTCGGCGATTGTGAAGACCATTCAGACCGATACTCAGGATGCCGTGTCAGCGATGGAGAAGAGTACTCAGGGTGTGGTGGAGGGGGCAAAACTTTCGGACGCAGCCGGTCAGGCCCTGAACGAAATCGGCCAGGTGTCGCGCAACCTCGCAGAGCTGATCGAAACCATTTCGCGCGCCACCCAGAATCAGGCGGAGGCAGCAGGCGTCGTGGCCAGCAGCATGCAGGAAATTCAGAGCATCACCATTCAGACCACGGAAGGCACCAAGAAAACTGCCATTTCCGTTGGAGAGCTGGCGACCCTGGCAACCGACCTGCGCGGTTCTGTGGCCGGTTTCAAACTTTCCTGAGCAAGCCATTAAGGGCGCTTAATACATGAGCATTGAATTCGATACCGGCCCGCTGACCTGGGTCAAGGGCGAAATTGATCAGGCGCTGCAACAGGCAGGCGAAAAGCTGACTCAATTCGCTGCCGACGCTTCCGACAGCACGCCACTGCGCCAGTGCCAGACGCACTTGCACCAGGTCAGCGGCGCCATCCAGATGGTGGGGCTGGAAGGTGTGGCACGCTTCAGCGAGGCCATAGAAAAACTGGTCGCCGCACTGGAAAAACGCGAAGTCGCCATTTCTGGCGCCAATATCAGTCTGATCAACCAGGGCATGACCGCACTATCACAATACCTGGAAGACTTGCTCAATGGACAGGCGGACCAGCCTCTGCGTCTGTTCCCCCTCTACCAATCGCTGCTCGGCGCACGGGGGATGGAAAAAGTCAGCGAAAGTGATCTTTTTTTCCCCGATTTGTCCATTCGCGCCCCAAAATCTGCTGCCTCCCGGCAAATCGGCGAGCAGGAACTGCCTGCCGTCCTCAAAGGAATTCGTGCGCGATATCAGCGTGGACTGCTTGGCTTCCTGCGCAACCCGGATGACCCTTCAGGCCCCAGGGCCATGCACGAGGCGCTGGCCGACATCGAACAGACCCAGACCGTACCCGCACACCGGACGTTCTGGTGGACGGCTCTCGGCCTGACAGAAAGCCTGGCCAACAGCGGCCTGGAAAACAGCATCGACATCAAACAGTTGTGCGGCAGAATCGATCAGCAAATCCGCCGTCTTGCAGAGGGTTCGCCCAAGGTGGCGGAACGGCTGCTTCGCGACACACTGTATTTTGTCGCCCGCAGCGAACCGGTAACGGAACGTGTACGCGAAATCCAGGACCTTTTCGAGCTGGAAGCGCATGTCCCACGCACCGGCAGTGAGCAGCAGCTTGCCGAAGCCGAGCAGCAGCGCATGCAGCCGCTATTGCGCGAACTGCGTGACATTCTCACGCCAGCCAAGGATGCCTGGCTTAAATTCACAGCCGGCAATACGGACAGTCTGGCAAATTTGCGCACACAGTCTCGCCGTCTGGCAGAAAAATCAGCTTCACTGGAAAACCCGCCGCTTGATTTACTGCTGCAACAGATCAATGCAGGCGCTGAAGCACTCGCCGCGACACCAGAAAAAATGAACGAAGCAGTGGCGATGGAAATGGCCACCACCCTGCTGCTCGCAGAAAACACCCTGGAAAATTATCTCGGGGCGACCGATGAATTCAGCCGCCAGTCCGACATCCAGACCAGGCGCCTGCAAGCAAGCCTGCAGGGGACTCTGGATGAAGTGGAAATTGCAGACATTCCGCTGCTTGACGAAATTTCTCGCCAGGCACAGGAAAAACTGCTGCTGGCCCAGGTCGGCCAGGAAATACAGTCCAACCTTCAGCATATCGAACAGGTACTGGATAGTTTCTTCCGCGACACTTCCCGGCGTGACGATTTGCCCGGCCTGCAACCTTTCCTGAAGCAGGTTTATGGCGCCCTGAAAATCCTCGAACTGGAACCCGCCGTCAAATTGCTGGGTGAATGCGAAAGCCTGATCAATGGTTTTTCCCAGCCTGGCTATGAACCCGAGCAGGTGCAGCTGGAGCAGGTTGCGGAAGGTCTGAGCAGTCTCGGTTTTTACGTCGAGTCCATCCAGCGTGGCCGTACTGACGCGGTACAGATCATCGATGAAGCGATGGCCCGTCTCAAACCCGAGGCCGAGCCTACCGCAGTGACAGCAGAACCTGAGCCGGAAGAAAATGCAACGGATGTGGCAACTGCGCCGCACCCCGAACATTTATCTGCCGAGAGTGAGGATGATCATGTGTCCGTTGAAGCCGGACTGGGCGGCCAGATACAATACGTACAGACCCTGCTTGATCAGTGGCAGCAAAATCCGGGGGACGAACAGGCGAGAAATGAGCTGCGCCAGCAACTCGCCAGCTTGCAGCAAGATGCAGACCTGGTGGCCGACACGGCATTAAAATCACGGGCAGCAGAATTCAAGCGTTTGCTGGAAGAGGCCGCTGCACCTACTGCCGAGCTGGCAGAAGCTGCTGCTGCACTGGCCGAACCCAAGATGACTGTCGCAGCACCATCTGCCGAGACCGCCCGCCTTGCACAGGAAACGGATGAGACAGTCGATGCTGAAATGCTCGAGATCTTCCTCGAAGAGGCTGACGAAGTCCTCGGTACGGTAAACGAAAACCTGGTCATCTGCCAAGAACAACCCGGCAATAAGGAAGCCCTGACCACGCTGCGCCGCAGTTTTCATACCCTCAAAGGCAGTGGCCGCATGGTCGGACTCTGGGACCTCGGCGAGGTCGCCTGGGCCATCGAGCAGGTGATGAACAAATGGTTGCAGGATGAAAAAAATGCTACGCCGGAACTGCTTGCCCTGCTCGGGCAGGCCTACGAACACTTCAACAGCTGGGTTGCCGGGCTCAAAACCGATGGCGCAGTCAAGGTGCAGGCGGATGATCTGCTGGCTGAGGCCGAGCGTCTTAGAACAGGCGCGGCTACTTTCTCGTCCACTGAAACAGCTGCTAAGACAGAAACTGCCCCAGTAATAATGAAGGAAGAGGAGGCGATTTCCGAGCCAGCGGAGGAAAGCGCTGAAGAAACCGTGATTGCGTCAGCTGACGCAATACAGGAAACTCCTGGCGCTACGGAGCCAGAGTTCGTTGAAGAAATAATTGCCTCCTCTCTCCCCGTTGGAGAAGCAGAAACGGAAGCGCTGGAAATCGAGGCTTCAGTCTTCGAATCGCCGGCAGAAGAATCCATGACCGTTGTAGAGCCACCCATGGAACAGGCCGAAACGGAGATGGAAGGCGGCGAGGAGGAAGATTCTCCAGTTGTACAACTGCAAGCCGTACCTGAACGGGCCATTGAAACACAGGAAAGCATCGAACTCGGCAACGCAGAGGCATCATTTGAGACAGAGGAGGAAGAGACTCCCCCTGAAACGCCTATTTCCGAGGCCGAACCGGAGCCGGTTCCCTCCATCACGGAGCCGAGCGCGCCCGAAGCGCCGCTAGCCGCAACGGAAGCTCTTGAACAGTCCCCTTCTTCCAGCGTCACCGAGGAAAACACAGAAGAAAATACAGAGGAAAGCGAAGTCCTGGTCGGGTCGGTCAGTTTGCCCCTCGCCCTGTACAATATTTTTATCTACGAATCTGGACAGCATCTCTCCACGCTGCAAAACCATTTCGATTTTCTCCGGCGGCATCCTGAAACGCCTGTACAACACGATTTCATGCGCGCGGCACACACTTTATGCGGTATCTCCCGCACGGTTGGCTTTCCCGTAATTGCCGATCTCGGCTCACCGCTGGAGCTATGGCTGCTTGAGCTGCTGCAGCATCCGGCGCCACTGACCGACAAGCAGATCAAGCTCATGGGCGACAGCATTGCCGCGCTGCATAGAATGTCCGATACCATTCGAGACAAGAAGGAACCCAAACCTGCCAAGCAACTGATCCGCTCCCTGCAGGCTGTACTGAAGAAAACTCAGGCAGCGCGCGTTCCAGCCTCACCGGCCGCAGCGAATGAGGCAGTCATATCACCCCCGCAGGCTCAGGAAGTCGCGCCGCTCAGTGTCCCATCGGTCCGGCACGAAGCCCCCCCGGCCCCTGCCAAAACAGGCCCGGAACGTCGCGCCATCCGTGACGATATTGACGCGGACCTGTTGCCCATCTTCCTCGAAGAGGCCGAAGATCTGTTCCCGCTCGTCGGCACCGAGCTGCGCGCGTGGCGCACCAACACATCGGACAGCCAGGCTTCGAACAACCTGCAGCGCGCATTGCATACCATCAAGGGTAGCGCCCGAATGGCAGGTGCCATGCGTCTGGGTGAGCTGACCCACAACATGGAAACGCAGGTTCTCGCCGCTGTTGAATCCGGTCACCTGCCGCCAGATCTATTCGATACGCTGGATAACGAATTCGACCGCATGGGCGATGTGCTTGATCATCTGCGTCACGGTACCGAACAGGAAGCCATCGCCGCTCCATCCACAGCCGAAATTACGCCTGCCATAAGAACCGCCACGGTGGCTGCGGCACTTGCGGCAGAACCCGAAGCAGCGGTCAAGGCCATGCTGCGGGTGCGCGCAGATGTGGTTGACCGGCTGGTGAACGAGGCTGGCGAAGTCAGTATTGCACGCTCCCGCATCGAGGGGGAAATGCAGAGTTTCAAGCGTTCGCTGTTCGACCTTACTGAAAGTATTAACCGCCTGCGTAGCCAGTTGCGCGAAATCGAGATTCAGGCCGAAAGCCAGATGCAGTCGCAACTTTCCCATGCCAAGGAAAGCAACGCCGACTTCGACCCGCTGGAGTTTGACCGCTTTACCCGCTTGCAGGAAGTCACACGCATGATGGCGGAGAGTGTTAACGACGTCGCCAGCGTGCAGCACAACCTGCTCAAGAACCTGGATGAAACCGAAGCCGCCCTGCTGGCCCAGTCGCGCATGACCAAGGAACTGCAGCAGGAACTCCTGCGCACCCGCATGGTTCCTTTTGGCAGCCTCTCTGAACGGCTTTACCGTATCGTGCGCCAGACCTCGAAAGAACTGAGCAAACGCGCCAGTCTGGACATCATCGGTGAACAGGTGGAACTGGATCGCAGCGTGTTGGAGAAGATGACCGCTCCATTCGAGCATCTGCTGCGCAACGCCATTGACCATGGACTTGAAAAGCAGGACCAGCGCCTTGCAGCAGGCAAGCCGGAGGCCGGTGCCATCGAGCTTCAGGCGCGCCAGGAAGGCAACGAAATCCTGATTACCCTGAGCGATGACGGGCGTGGTATCGACCTGGACAGAATTCGCGCCAAGGCTGTGGAGCAGGGCCTGCTGGCTACGGATGCAGAAGCAACACCGTCCCAGTTAGTGGAGCTGATTTTTGCCCAGGGCTTTTCCACCGCCGCGGAAATCACCCAGGTTTCCGGCCGCGGTATCGGCATGGATGTTGTGCGTAATGAAATCGCCACGCTTGGCGGCCGTGTTGAAGCCTCTTCTGAAGCTGGCAAGGGCACGACTTTCAGCATTTACCTGCCGCTCACGCTGGCAGTTACCCAGGCTGTACTGGTCCGCAGCGGGAACACCGTCTACGCGCTACCTTCAACCATGGTGGATCAGGTGCAGGAACTGAAGGCCGATGCTTTGGCGGACGTGTACCAGAAGCAGGAAGTTCTGTGGCAGGGGCACAACTACCCGCTGTATTATTTTCCGCGCTTGCTGGATGACCTGGAATCTGTTCCGGCGGTGCAGCGCTACACTACCATCATGCTGCTTCACAGCGGCGCCCAGCGAGTTGCCGTGCATGTGGACGAACTGATCGGCAACCGCGAAATCGTGGTCAAGAACATCGGGCCGCAACTGGCCCGCGTTCCGGGAATCGCCGGCGCCACGGTACTTGGTAACGGCAAGGTGGTGCTGATTCTCAACCCGGTACAACTCGCCCAGCGTCACGATATCCCCGGCCTCATAGCGCAACAGGCAGCGACACCTGCCGCAGAACAGATCGTTGCCACCGCGCCGGTTGTCATGATCGTGGACGATTCGCTCACTGTACGCAAGATCACCAGCAAGCTGCTGACACGAGAGGGCTACCAGGTCGTCACCGCCAAGGATGGTGTGGATGCGCTGCAGGCACTGGAAGACGTTACGCCTCAGGTGATGTTGGTGGATATCGAAATGCCGCGCATGGACGGCTTCGAACTGACCAAGAACATACGCGGCAACGCCAAGACCGCAAACATCCCGATCATCATGATCACCTCACGCACGGCGGAGAAGCACCGCAACTACGCGCAGGAACTGGGGGTCAATGTGTATCTGGGCAAGCCGTATCAGGAAGAAGAACTGCTGGGGTATATTTCGGGTTTCGTCAAAGGCAATTTGCACTAATCACGACCTCTCCCTACTTCGGTGGAGAGAGGTAGTGCATAAGCTATGCGGCTGACCAGGTGACGATGCCGGTGTAGGCTGTTACTAGCACCACTATGCCGAACACGATGCGGTACCAGGCAAAGACCGAGAAGTCGTGTCTGGAGATAAAACGCAACAACCCCTTCACCGCCACAAAGGCGCTGATGAAGGAAGCTACGAATCCCACCGCAAACATGCCCAGATCATCCGCCTGCAACAGGTCGCGGTGTTTGTAGAGATCATACAGTGTCGCAGCAATCAGGGTGGGAATGGCCAGGAAGAAGGAAAACTCGGTAGCCGCACGGCGCGACAAGCCGAAAAACAGTCCGCCGATAATCGTCGCGCCCGAGCGCGAGGTGCCCGGTATCAGTGCCAGCGACTGTGCCAGGCCAATTTTCAGCGCATCTCGCCAATTCATCTCATCCACTTCCTGAATACGGACCGTATGCTGTCTTCGCTCTGCCCACAGGATCAATACGCCACCCACGATGAAGGCCAGCGCTACCGGAACAGGGTGGAACAGATGCGCCTTGATCGCTTTTGCAAACAGCAGGCCCAGTATGGCAGCGGGTAGAAATGCCACGATCAGGTTGGCAACGAAACGGCGCGCCCCGGCATCATGCCCCAGGCCGCGAGCAACGGCCGACAAGCGCGCCCGATACTCCCAGCACACGGCCAGAATCGCTCCGGACTGGATCACAATCTCGAACAGCTTGCCCTTGTCATCGTTGAAATCGAGCAGATCTCCGACCAGGATCAGATGTCCGGTACTGGAGATAGGCAGGAACTCAGTCAGACCCTCGACCACGCCCAAAATGAGCGCCTTGCATAATAGAATGATGTCCAAAAAACTTCCTTAATCAGCTCTTGTGGTAAATCTGGCTGCCAGTAGCCACAAATTCCACTGATTTCTCGTGCATCCCCTTCTCGGCGTATTCGCGCACATCCTGGGTGATTTTCATGGAGCAGAAATGCGGCCCGCACATGGAACAGAAGTGCGCCACCTTGGAGGAATCCTTGGGCAGGGTTTCATCGTGGAACGAGCGCGCACGGTCGGGGTCGAGGCCAAGATTGAACTGGTCATCCCAGCGGAACTCGAAGCGCGCCTTGGACAGCGCATTGTCGCGGATCTGTGCGCCGGGATGACCCTTGGCCAGATCAGCGGCGTGGGCGGCGATCTTGTAGGTGATGATGCCTTCCTTGACGTCGTCCTTGTCGGGCAGGCCGAGGTGCTCCTTGGGCGTGACGTAGCACAGCATGGCGCAGCCGTACCAGCCGATCATGGCGGCGCCGATGCCGGAGGTGATGTGGTCATAGCCGGGAGCAATGTCGGTGGTGAGGGGCCCGAGCGTATAGAACGGCGCCTCGCCGCAGCATTCGAGCTGCTTGTCCATATTGACCTTGATCATGTGCATGGGCACGTGGCCGGGGCCTTCGATCATGGTCTGGATATCGTGCTTCCAGGCAATCTGGGTCAGCTCGCCCAGGGTCTCCAGCTCGCCGAACTGCGCCGCGTCGTTGGCGTCGTAGATCGAGCCGGGCCTGAGACCATCGCCCAGACTGAAGGCCACGTCATAGGACTTCATGATCTCGCAGATATCCTCGAAATGCGTATAGAGGAAATTTTCCTTGTGGTGTGCCAGGCACCACTTGGCCATGATCGAGCCGCCGCGCGACACGATGCCGGTCATGCGGCTGGCGGTCAGCGGCACATAGCGCAGCAGCACGCCGGAATGGATGGTGAAGTAGTCCACGCCCTGTTCCGCCTGTTCGATCAGGGTGTCGCGGAAAATTTCCCAGGTCAGGTCCTCAGCCTTGCCGTTGACTTTTTCCAGCGCCTGGTAAATAGGCACGGTGCCGATTGGCACCGGGCTGTTGCGCAGGATCCACTCGCGCGTTTCGTGAATATTCTTGCCGGTCGACAGGTCCATGATGGTGTCCGCACCCCAGCGGATGCCCCAGGTCATTTTTGCCACTTCATCGTGGATCGAGGACGCCAGCGCGGAATTGCCGATATTGCCGTTGATCTTGACCAGGAAATTGCGCCCGATGATCATCGGCTCCAGTTCCGGGTGATTGATGTTGGCCGGGATGATGGCCCGTCCGCGCGCCACTTCGTCGCGCACGAATTCCGGGGTGATGACGGACGGTATCGATGCGCCGAAACTGTCGCCGGGATGCTGGGTCGTGAAGATTTCCGCCAGCTCATCGCGCCGCTGGTTCTCGCGAATCGCGATGTATTCCATTTCTGGCGTGATGATGCCCTGCTTCGCATAATGCATCTGCGTCACGTTCATGCCGGCCTTCGCCTTACGCGGCTGACGCTGGAGATTGAAGCGCAGCTCCGCCAGCTTGGGGTCGTTCAGGCGCTGGCGGCCGAACTCTGAAGTCAGCCCGGTCAGCGGCTCAGTATCGCCGCGTTCCTCGATCCAGGCGCCGCGCACCGAATCCAGGCCGGTGCGAATATCAATTTTTGCTGCCGGATCAGTGTACGGCCCGGAGGTGTCATAAACAAAAATTGGCGGGTTTTTTTCCGCGCCAAAATTTGCCGGGGTCTCGGACTGGCTGATCTCACGCATCGGCACACGGATATCCGGGCGCGATCCGGTGACATAGACCTTGCGTGAATTGGGCAAAGGCTGCACCGCCGCCTCATCGACACGGGCGGACTGGCTTATAAATTCGGAACTGGCATTCATTAAAGGAAACTCCTCGGGACACGCAAGGAGCTGGGGCAGGCAACGCTTCCCTGCGACGGCATTATCCGCATCAGGTTCAAAGGGTTTTTCTCACCCGGCTCGACATGCGCCAGGACCCCCAGCTAAGAAGTGTGAAACTACTGGAATTGTGGAATAATTGCAAGCTACGTCAGCTTTCAATACGGGAGTAAACATGGATTTTACGCAGGCACGGTTTAACATGGTAGAACAGCAAATCCGCCCATGGAATGTTCTTGATCAGCGCGTGTTGAATATGCTGCTGGAAATGCGGCGCGAGGACTTTGTTCCGTCCGCATATCGTAATCTGGCTTTTGTCGACATGGAAATCCCTCTTGGTCACGGCGAAGTCATGCTGACGCCCAAGCTGGAGGCGCGCATCATTCAGGAACTGGCCATCAAGAAAACCGACCGGGTGCTGGAAGTCGGCACCGGCAGCGGTTACTTGACCGCCATGCTGGCACGGGAGGCGCAGCACGTTTACAGCGTCGAGATCGTGCCGGAACTCAAATCGCAGGCGGAAGAAAAACTGCGCGCGCACAGTATTCACAACGTCACGCTGGAGCTGGGCGACGCCGCTCATGGCTGGGATCGCCACGGCGCCTATGATGTCATCGTGCTGACCGGCTCGGTGCCGGTTCTGCCGGACAACTTCCTCGCCAGCCTGAAACCGGGCGGGAGGCTGTTTGCGGTAATAGGCGATGCGCCGGTGATGGAAGGCACACTGATTACCTGTATTGGAAAAGGCGCCTGCCGCAGCACGAATCTGTTCGAAATCTGCGTACCGCCTCTGCGCAACGTTTTGCAACCCCAGCGTTTTGTCTTCTAAATATTGTTGCAGATCCACCCACTTGAGCTGAAAGCGTGGCTCGAACACCCATCACGCAAACAACCCGTTCTGGTGGATGTTCGTGAAACCTGGGAATACCAGTATTGTCATATTGAGGGTTCGCTGCTGGTTCCGCTGCGCCAGATTCCGGAACGGCTGACAGAACTGGATCCGGAAGCTGAAGCCGTGATGATCTGCCATCACGGCGTGCGCAGTTACCGGGCAGGGCTGTTTCTTGAACAGGCCGGCTTTGCCCATGTCTACAATTTACAGGGTGGCGTGGCAGCCTGGGCGAGAGACGCCGACCCGACAATGCGAAAATATTAGGAAAATCGTGATGAAACGTATCACCCTGGCTTTACTGGTTATGGCCATCTTCGCTCCTGGTGCCCAGGCAGACAACCTGATGGACACCTATCGAGACGCGCTCGCCAACGATGCTGCACTCGCTTCCGCCCGTGCCGCCTACCTGGCCGGGCAGGAAAAACTGCCGCAGGGACGCGCGTTGCTGCTGCCGAGCATCAACCTGAGCGCAAATACCACCTGGAATGAAACGGATATCCAGTATCGCGGCACGAGCTCTTTCCCCGGCGGCCAGCGCAACTACAATACCAACGGTGCAACGCTGTCTCTCAGCCAGCCCATCTACCGGCGGCAAAACTGGGCCCAGTACGAGCAGGGCAAGCTGCAAAGTGCCGTGGCGGAAATCCAGTATGCGGCTGCCCAGCAGGGATTGATGCTCAACGTATCCCAGGCTTATTTCGATGCCCTGCTGGCGCAGGACAATGCTTCGCTGGCCGGGGCTCAGAAAAAAGCCATTCAGGAACAACTGGATCAGGCAAAAATGAGCTTTGAAGTCGGCACCGCCACCATCACCGACACTCACGAGGCACAGGCCCGTTTCGACCTGGCCAGCGCCAGTGAAATTGCAGCACTCAACGAGCTTGAAATCCGCCAAAGAGCCCTGGAAAAAATCATCGGCAAGCTGCCAGGCACCCTTGCCACGCTCGTAGCAGAACTGCCGCTGCAGACACCCGAACCGAGCGACATCAGCAAATGGGTGGAGGCGGCAGAACAAAACAATCTACTGGTTCAGACCAAGCGCGCCAGTGCAGAGATTGCCAATCAGGAAGTGGAGCGCAACCGGGGCGGACATCACCCGACACTCGATCTGGTCGCGAGCTATAGCGACACTGGTGCCACAGGCAGCACGTTTGGCGTTGGCAACGACACCAAGGCTTCGGTTATCGGCCTGCAACTTAACCTGCCTTTGTATCAGGGTGGCGGCACCAGTTCCAGAGTACGCGAGGCGGTTGCCAATCAGGAAAAGGCGCGCCAGGATCTGACCCTTGAAGTGCGCCAGTCCTCGCTCTCCACCCGGGAAGCGTATCTGGGCGTTACCAGCGGTGCGGCGCAGGTCCGGGCGCTGGAACAGGCGCTGGTATCGAGCCAGAGTTCGCTCGACTCCACCCGGCTGGGGCTGGAAGTCGGTGTGCGCACCAATGTCGATGTACTCAATGCACAGCAACAGCTTTTCAGCGCCAAGCGCGATCTGTACAAGGCGCGCTACGCCTACCTGATAAATCGCCTGAAACTGAAATCGGCAGCAGGCACATTGGCAGAGGACGACCTGCTTCAGGTTAATCAGTGGCTGAAGTAATCGCCGTCATTGCGAGCGAAGCGAAGCAATCTGTATTGGAGGTTTAAAAGGAGCGAGATTGCTTCGCTTCGCTCGCAATGACCCCCAGGATATTCATCACCTTCTCTGTCGCCCCCTGATGGCGGCGGCTGAATTCCAGACCGGCCTGACCCATGCGGCGGCACCTTTCCGGGGTCTGCAACAGCGCCTGCAATTCCTGCGCCAAACCTTCTTCGTTGCCGACCTGCACAGCCGCCCCCGCCTCCACCGCCCGTTCTGCCGCCTCGGAAAAATTCCAGGTATGCGGCCCCAGTATCACCGGCTTGCCCACCGCACAGGCTTCGATCAGGTTCTGCCCGCCAAAAGGCAACAGGCTGCCGCCGATGAAGGCCACATCGCAGGCGGCATAGTAGGCAAACATCTCACCCATGCTGTCCCCCAGCACTACTGCGGTGTCCGGTCTGACCGATTCTTCAAGGCTGCGGCGCTGGTAGGATATGCCGCGCTGCTCAAACAGCCGCGCCACAGCATCGAAGCGCTGCGGATGGCGCGGAACGATCACCGTAAGCAACCCAGGCAATTCGATCCTCTGCAACGCAGCCAGAATTTTCTCCTCTTCTCCTTCCCGCGTACTCGCCGCCAGGAAAATCCGGCGCTCCGGCCCAAAACGCTGCAACAACCGGTGGCCGAGTTCAAGCAATTGAGCAGGGGGTGCGATATCGAATTTGAGATTGCCCATCACGCTGACATTGCAGGCGCCCAGCGCCTCCAGACGCCGCGCATCCTCTTCTGTCTGCGCCGCGATTGCGCTCATCTGCCGCAAGCTGGCCGCAGCCAGTTTTGAGAATCGCGCATAGCGTCGCGCCGACTTCTCAGACAGGCGGGCATTCACCAGACACAGCGGCACGTTCGCGGTGTGACAAGCCTGAATCAGATTGGGCCAGATCTCCGTTTCCAGCAACAACCCCAGTTCGGGCCTGAAATGCTCGAGGAAACGCCGTACTGCAAAGGGATAGTCGTAAGGCAGATAACAGCGCAGCACCTCCGCCCCGAAAAGCTGCTCACCGGCATCGCGCCCGGTGGGTGTCATGTGGGTTAACAGAATCTGATGTTCCGGATAGCGCGCTTGCAGGGCTTTCACCAGCGGCGCGGTAGCGCGTGTTTCACCGACCGAGACCGCATGCAGCCAGATCACCGGACGCAATGGGCGCACGCCGTAGCAGCGGCCAAAGCGCTCGCCCCAGTGACGCAGATATTCTGGCTGGCGGCGCGCGCGCCAGACAAGATGGAACAACACGTAGGGCAGAAGCAGGAACAGAACGGTGGTGTAGCGCCAGTTCATGACTGCATGACCTTTTCCAGTGCCGCGCTGACATCGTCTAGCTGCGGCACTTGCCCATTGCTGCCAAGACTGATGGCTGGACTGCTGGCGTAAACACCGGTCAGGCCGGGATCGGAGGCGCAATAGATTGCCACCACCGGCACGCCGAGGGCTGCAGTCAGGTGCGTCAGGCCGGTATCCACCCCCACCACCGCCTGCGCCGCGGCCAATAACGCAGCGGCCTGATCCAGCCCGAGGCGGGGCGGCACCACTGCATCAGCCATCTGGCTGGCAAGACGTTCGCTGCGCACCTGCTCGTGAGCCGCGCCCCACGGCAGCACGCAGCACAGCCCCTGGTTATTGAGCCGGGCAGCGAGCGCAACCCAGTCTGCTTCGGGCCACTCCTTGTCGGCGCGGCTGGTGGCGTGTAGCAGCACCACGTAACGCCCGCCGGGCAGCCACGCCAATTCCAGTTTGGGTGCGGCAATACCGTAATCCACCTTAACGCCCGGCGTATACCCCAGCGCGCGGCCTGCCAGCACGCGGTTGCGTTCCACGGCATGCAGGTTACGGGCAACCCCGATGGTCCGGTCATAAATCATTGCAGAAAGGGGCTCACGTGCGCTGGCCCGGTCATAGCCGCAGCGCGGTCCCCTGCTCAGCCACACAATAGCAGCACTCTTGATCAGGCCCTGACTGTCGATTACCAGATCATAGCTCGTGGCCTGAATCGTACGGCGGAATGCAGCCATTTCACGCCAGCTTGCCAGACTCAGCAGATTCCGCCGCCAACGCCGCACTGCTACCGGAATCACCCGCCTCACCGCCGGATGCAGGGCTGGCAGCTCGGCAAAATTCTCCTCCACCACCCAGTCTACTTTCGCATCGGGATAATGCTCGACGATATCGCTCACGGACGGCAGCGCGTGAATGACATCACCCATGGAAGAAGTCTTGACCAGCAATATTTTCAACATTTTGCTATTTTAGCCTACCCAGCAGCAGGCATAATAATGATCCATGCAAACCCAGCCATTTTCTGCCGTTCTCATCACGCTCAATGCTGCGCGCCAGCTTGAAGTCTGCCTGCAAAGCATCGCCTTCGCAGATGAAATCGTGGTGGTGGACAGCGGCAGCAGCGATGAAACACAAGCAATTGCGTTAAAATACGGCGCCCGTGTCGTTTCCCAGCCCTGGCTGGGTTTCGGCCCGCAAAAACAGTTTGCAGTGGAACAGGCAAGCAACGACTGGGTGCTATGCCTTGATGCGGACGAACGGGTAAGTGAGGATTTGCGCTCCAGCATCGTAGCTGCTCTGCATCAGCCTGAGTTCCAGGCCTGGCGCATGCCGCGCAGCAACCGCTTCATGGGGCGCTACCTGCGCCACGGTGAAGGCTACCCGGACTGGAGCCTGCGCCTGTTTGACCGTCGCCATGCGCGCTGGAGCGACGACACGGTACATGAGAAAGTGCTGACCAGCACCCCGGTTGGCACATTACGCGGTGATCTGCGGCACGATTCGGCGGAAGACCTGGGTGCTTATCTGGACAAACAAAACCGCTACACTACGCTGCAAGCTAACGCCCTATATCATGCAGGACGCCGCACCAGCCTGGCACAACTGTTATTCAGCCCGGCAGTGCGCTTCGTGCGTTTCTATTTTTTTCGCCTCGGCATGCTGGATGGCGTCGCGGGTCTGGTTCACATCGCCATCGGCTGCGGCAACAGTTTCATGAAATATGCAAAGCTCATGGCTTTGCAAAAAGGAGAATGATTTGAAAATTCTGGTCACCGGCGTAGCCGGATTTATCGGCATGCATACCGCACAACGACTGCTTGCCAGGGGCGTGGAAGTGGTCGGCATTGACAATCTCAACGACTATTACGATGTCCAGCTTAAAGAAGACCGGCTCAGGCAGCTTATGCCCCTTGAGGGCTTCAGATTTGTCCGCATGGACATGTCCGACCGGCAGGCCACCGAAGCCCTGTTTGCCGAGGAAAAATTCAACCGGGTGATTAACCTGGCTGCCCAGCCCGGTGTGCGTTACTCGCTTCAGAACCCTCACGCCTACATCGAGGCCAATGTGGTCGGTTTCCTCAACATACTGGAAGGCTGCCGCCACAACCAGGTCGAACATCTGGTTTATGCCAGCAGTTCCAGCGTCTATGGCGCCAATACCCACATGCCGTTTTCCGTGCACGACAACGTGGACCACCCGGTCAGCCTCTACGCCGCTACCAAGAAATCCAACGAGCTGATGGCGCACACTTACAGCCATCTGTTTGGCCTGCCCACTACCGGCCTGCGTTTTTTTACCGTTTACGGACCGTGGGGGCGTCCCGACATGTCGCCTTCGCTTTTTACTTCTGCGATTCGCGCCGGACGCGCCATCGACGTGTTCAACCAGGGCAAGATGCGGCGCGATTTCACCTTCATCGACGACATTGTCGAAGGTGTGGTGCGCGTACTCGACAAAACCGCCACCTCAGACCCCTTCTTCGACCGCAACCAGCCGGATGCTGCGACCAGCTATGCTCCGTTCCGCATATACAATATCGGCAACCACGAACCTGTGGAGTTGATGACTTTCATCGGCGCCATCGAGAATGCCGTTGGGCAAAAAGCCGTCAAGAACATGCTGCCGATGCAGGATGGGGACGTGGAGGCTACTTATGCCGACATCGACGACCTGCGCCAGGCGGTGGGATTCTCGCCGGCAACACCACTGAAAGAGGGGGTAGAGAAGTTTGTGGCGTGGCACCGGAGCTACTACAAAGACATATAGTCTTCTATCAGAACACTTCTTCTGGATAGCGATCAATGTAACCACCTGGTTTCACCAACGCCAAGTATGGGTTGTTACAGCACCAACTTAGTAGTGATCACGACACTGGGCAATCAATATCGTGTCACTTTCAACGGCATACACAAGTCGATGGCAATCATCGATGCGGCGGGACCAGAAACCGGTTAACTGGTGCTTCAGCGGCTCGGGCTTGCCTATGCCAGAAAAAGGCTCACGCTCGATGTCGCGGATCAGCTGATTAATGCGCTTTAGGATGGCACGGTCGGTTGCTTGCCAATAGAGATAGTCCTCCCACCCCTTCGATGCAAACTTAATCATCGACCAGGGCCTTGGGTTCACCCCCGCCACTGCGTAGCTCTTCGACTGCCTCCATCAGGCGTTTTGCGCCTTTCGGATTACGAAGCAGATAGGCTGTTTCCTCCAGCGCATGGTAATCATCAAGAGACATAATGACGACTGGTTTTCCGCGCTGGCTGGTCACCACCACAGGAACACGATCATCATTGACCTGGCGCATGACATCAGCAAAATGCTGGCGGGTATAGCTGTAAGTTAGCGCATCCATAATTCAACCCCCCGTTTCAATATTGTACATATCTTAGCACAATAGAGGCGAGAGAAAGGACATGATGAAGCAATATAAGCAACACCCAATAAAAAACGGGCGCCGAGGCGCCCGTTTTAAGCTTCAGACTTCAGACCGGACTAGCCGGCCGGAAATTAGAAGGAGTGCTTCATACCAACGGAGAAACCGCTAGGATCTTTACCAGCAACGGTACCAGGGTTGTCACCATGGCCGCCACCGAAGGCGCTGAAGGAGGCGTTAGTCACGCCAACGACATTGCTGCTGTCGTTGTTGGTCTTGGCGTAAGCAACATAAGCGGTGGTGCGCTTGGACAGGGAGTAATCTGCACCCACTGCGATCATGTTGCCACCGGTTGCGCTGCAGTCAACAAGACCGCAATCGGTCAGGTCGCTAGCTTTGTAGTATTGGGCTTTCAGAGTAGTTGCGCCCATTTTGTACGCGCCACCCAGACCCCAGGTTTTGCGATCTGTATTGCCGCCACCCAGATCAGCTGACTTTCTGGTACAGACCAACCACTTTAACGTCACCGAAGTTGTAGCCGCCGACCAGACGATAGGCTTTTTCATCTTTAACGTTAGCCAGTGGATCGCCAGCAGTGCCAAATAACGCCGGTCGTTGCATGCACAGCATATGCAGGAGTAACCGTACCATTCAGGTTGGACAGGTTGTGCTTTTCGTAAGCCAAACCAACCATCACAGGACCGGACTCGTACACACCCAATGCGCTCAGGGCAGTCACAGAGTTCCATTCAGCAGAAGCCGCATCAACGTTGCTCACATAGGCCAGAGCACCATGAAAACCACTTACGGTTGGAGAAATGTAGGCAATCACGTTGTCAGGACGCAGATCCCAACCAGCGCCGCCAGCAGAAATCAGGTTGCGGGAGTCACCGATCTGGTCGCTGAACAGGTCAGCTTTGCGGCCTACCGAGCTTGAACGGGGTGTCATGCTTACCCAGCAGGGCGGTACCAAAATTACCGGACAGACCCAGGAAGCTGTTACGGCTGGTCAGGCTGTTATTGCCGTTGGCAGCTGCGGTACCACCGGTTTCGCCCATGGCTACCTGGCTGTTCCAGTTGCCAGATGGCCTTCAGGCCGTTACCCAGATCTTCCGTAGCCTTTGAAGCCGATGTAGGAAGAGTTGCTGGAAATGTTCATTTCACGGTTGTTGTCGGTGCCAGTTGAATTGGCGGCGCCGTTCAGGCTGTCCACGGACATGTGCAGGGAGCCGTAAATGGTTACGTTGCCGGAATCGGCCATTGCAGCAGCAGGGGCCAGAGCAGCAGCGATTGCTACAGCGATGAGTTTCTTGTTCATAGTAAATCTCCTAATGGATTCGATTTTAGAGTTGCTTAGTGGAGGTTGCCCTGCCACTTAACCTCTCTCTAATTGAGAAGTTGAAGCCATTCTTGCAAATTGTTAATGTCGCTGGCAAGGTGAATTTGCGGTTTTCGCAACACGGCGGAAGATTGTGTGGTTTTTGTGCAACACTTGAGGGCGGTGAGCGGTGAGCGGTGAGCGGTGAGTAGCGGTGAGCGGTGATGGGTGATGGGTGATGGGTGATGGGCCTGCCCTGAGCGTAGCCGAAGGGTGAGGGGAAAAGCGTGCTGCTTTCTTCTCGCCTTATTACCTTGCCGAGGCGCGCAGAGGGGATCCATTACCCGCCATTCCTCTTGATCAGATAGAGCGTGACCTTGGCCTGGCGGATTGAATTCGACCCCCGCGCCCTGTAGGAGTTGAAGCGCCTCGACAAAACTGGCCCAGGCCAGAATCATCAAAACCGTGCGGGAACGTATTGCGCCACTGGAAAACCCCCGAGTCCTGGGTCAGGTGCTACGCGGAGAAGAGCTTGGCCGCTACTGGAAATATCGCATCGGGGATTATCGGCTGATCTGCGATATTCATGATGAAACGGTGCTTATCCTGGTCTTGCGCGTGGGCCACCAGAAAGAAGTTTTTCGTTAAGGCGTTTATGGTGTGCAGGGCGCAATAATCGCAGCCAGAGCAGGGTGCAATAAGCTAGCATTGGACCAGACTGAGCGTATCCGGCGCAATGTCTGTTGGATATTGCGCCCCGCGCGGGCTTTCAGTGCGACGAGCCGCTGTCAAGCTCGTATTATGAGGACTCATCCAGCGCGCATAGCATCCTGAGCAGCCTTGGCGAGGAAGCCGGAGCGGGTGAGATGGTGGGACTCGGTGTAGGCATCAATGGTGCGCACCAACCCTTCCGGCAAAGAGATATTCAGGCGGACAGGCCTCGAAAGATATTTCTCCACGTCCACCTCGATGATCGCCCATACGGCATCGGCCAATAACGGGTCGGCTTGATGCTCTGACAAAGGGCGCGGGGAGGGGATCTCAAACCCTTCTTCAGCACTGCCTTCGCAATGCAAATCAATGGCCTCCCGGGCCATTTCGATGGCATCGTCGAGCGTATCGCCTGCCGAGAAGCAGCCGGGAAGGTCGGGAACAGTGACGCCGTATTTCACGCCATCGTCAGTGTGCAGAGCCAGGGCGAATCGCATAATTACCTCCATTTCCAGTCAGCTTGACGATAAATGCTACGTAGAGTTCCGATCATGATATCTGTACGGGGGTGTGGAACCGTAACCAGCCCGGGTTTGTCGGTATGCCTGAATTGGTGGTGCGAGCCTTTGACCCGCACCAGAACCCAGCCTTCGCCCTCCAGCCGTTTGATAACGTCATGAACAATAGGGGGCTACAGTCTTTTAAACTCTGTCTAGTGGTCTGCTTCCCGCTGATGACGGGCTGCCAGAACGGCCACCCTTTACCCTTCGTTGGCATACAGTACGACATAGCCGCTCACGCAACTCCGCCATGGACACCAGCGCCTCGGCGATGAAGCCCACGGGAAGGTCAGGGTTGTCGAGCGCAGTGCGACCCAGCTTGGCCCAGAACTCGGCCTGCCCGGCAATCGAGCGGTGCTCTGCAACGGCGTCGGCTTGGGCCTGCTCGTAGAGTTTCTGGTCGATGTGAATGGAGGTTGTGGGGCTCATCTAAAATCTCCGTTACTACATTTGTCGTAGAATTTAGCGCGAACCTTCGTCCATTGAAAGCGTTTGTATTCAGGTGAAAACGACAGCAGATCGTTCGCATTATTGCCTCAGCCTCTCAACCCCCCCCATCCTCCCCTTGTCAGGGGAGGGGCGGATCGGGGAGGGGTGAACTTGGGGATAAGCTTAGTTCTGGGAGGGGTCTGGTTCTCCCCCTGATAAGGGGGAGTTAGAGGGGGTTTGACGCGAGTGGCGCGAACGGACTACAGCCCCAGCCGTTGCCAGATAGTAGTGATCAGCCCCGCCTGGTTGAGCGTGTAGAAATGCAGCCCCGGCGCGCCGCCCTGCAGCAGGCGGTCGCACATGGCGGTCACAACGTCCAGACCGCAGGCGCGGATTGCAGCCGTGTCGTCGCCATAGCCCTGCATCTTGAGGCGCAGCCAGCGCGGGATTTCAGCGCCGCAGGCATCGGAGAAGCGCGCCAGTTGAGAGAAATTGCTGATCGGCATGATGCCCGGCACGATGGGGATGGCTATCCCCATGGCGTCGCATTCGTCGCGGAAGTTGAAGTAGGCATCGGCATTGTAGAAATACTGCGTGATCGCCGCGTTGGCGCCAGCATCGACCTTGCGCTTGAAGTTGGCGAGATCAGCCTGGGCGGACTGCGCCTGGGGATGGTACTCGGGGTAGGCCGCCACTTCGATGTGGAAATCGTCACCGGTTTCCGCGCGGATGAAAGCCACTAGTTCGTTGGCATAGCGGAATTCACCCACGTCCTGGGTGCCGGAGGGTAGATCGCCGCGCAGGGCAACGATGTGCCGGATGCCATGGCTTTTGTACTCATTAAGGATGGCGCGGATATTTTCCCGTGTGGAGCCGATGCAGGAAAGGTGCGGCGCGGCCTTGTGGCCTTCCTGCTGGATTTCGATCACGGTTTCCAGCGTGCGGTCGCGGGTGGAGCCACCGGCGCCGAAAGTCACAGAGAAAAATTCAGGGTTGAGCTGGGCGAGCTGCTGGCGTGTGGCGCGCAGCTTGTCCATGCCCTCGGGGGTTTTAGGGGGGAAAAACTCAAAGCTCAGGATGGGTTGGTTGTTCATGTTTTTTAGCCACAGAGTTCACAGAGAACACAGAGAAATACAAAGACCGGTTGTCTCTGTGTTCTCTGTGTTCTCTGTGGCAAACATCAATAACGATAGTGATTCGGCTTATAAGGGCCATTCTTCGGCACGCCGATATAACCGGCCTGCTCTTCCGACAGTTCGGTGAGATTCACGCCGATTTTCTTCAGGTGCAGGCGCGCCACTTTTTCATCCAGGTGCTTGGGCAGGACGTAGACGCCAACCGGGTATTTGTCCGGATTGCTGAACAGGTCGATCTGCGCCATCACCTGATTGGTGAAGGAGGCGGACATGACGAAGCTGGGGTGGCCGGTGGCGCAGCCCAGGTTGACCAGACGGCCTTCGGCCAGGACGATGAGTTTCTTGCCATCAGGGAAAACCACATGGTCCACCTGGGGCTTGATATTGTCCCACTCGTATTTGCGCAGGGAGGCGATGTCGATTTCGGAATCGAAGTGGCCGATATTGCATACGATGGCTTCGTTCTTCATCTTTGCCATGTGGTCGTGGTTGATGACGCTGAGGTTGCCGGTCGCGGTGACGAAAATGTCGCCCTGATCGGCCACTTCGTCCATGCGCACCACGCGGTAGCCTTCCATGGCGGCCTGCAGGGCGCAGATCGGGTCGATTTCGGTGACCCACACGGTTGCACCCATGCCGCGGAAAGCCTGCGCGCAGCCCTTGCCCACGTCGCCGTAGCCCAGCACCACGCAGATCTTGCCGGCCACCATCACGTCGGTGGCGCGCTTGATGCCGTCGAGCAGGGACTCACGGCAGCCATAGAGGTTGTCGAACTTGGATTTGGTGACCGAATCGTTAACGTTGATCGCGGGGAAAGCCAGACGGCCTTCGGCATGCATCTGATAGAGGCGGTGAACGCCGGTGGTGGTTTCCTCGGTCACGCCGCGAATTGCGGCCAGACGGGCGGAGTACCAGCCGGGATGGGTCTTGAGGCGCTTGGAAATGGCTGCATAAAGGGCAATTTCTTCTTCGTTGGTGGGCTTGGCGATCACCGAAGCGTCTTTCTCGGCACGGGTGCCCAGATGCAGCAGCAGGGTCGCATCGCCGCCATCGTCAAGAATCATGTTGGGCATGCCGCCATCGTGCCACTCGAAAATGCGGTGGGTGAAGTCCCAGTATTCGTCCAGATTCTCGCCCTTGTAGGCAAAGACCGGGATATCGTCGGCAGCGATGGCCGCCGCGGCCTGATCCTGCGTCGAGTAGATGTTGCATGAGGCCCAGCGCACTTCAGCGCCCAGCGCAGTCAGGGTTTCGATCAGTACGGCGGTCTGGATGGTCATGTGCAGGGAGCCGGCGATACGCGCGCCCTTGAGCGGCTGTTTCGCGCCAAACTCCTCGCGCACAGCCATCAGGCCGGGCATCTCGATTTCTGCGATGGAAATTTCCTTGCGTCCCCAGGCAGCCAGGGACATGTCGGCGACTACATAATCGGTAAAAGTGCTCATCTGTTTCTCCATTCAAGTTTCTGAATGGGCGCAGTTGTTACGATGATCCCGCTCCGAGCCTGGCCCCGTTGACAGGGTCGCAGCGCCCCTCGGAGGGGGTTTTGATCTGAAAATCTTGTTGAACCACGGAGGCATGGAGAAAAATCCAACCCCTCCCAACCTCCCCTTGTCAGGGGAGGAGCTCAAGGCTTCCCCCCTGACAAGGGGGGATTGAGGGGGGTTCCTTTCTCCGTGCCCCGTGGTTTATCTCTTTAGTCTTACACCCCTGCATCCGAGCGCAGCGCGTCTGCTTTATCCGTGCTCTCCCATGAGAACTCCGGCTCGTCGCGGCCAAAGTGGCCATAGGCGGCGGTCTTGGCATAAATCGGGCGCAGCAGGTCGAGCGCGAGAACAATGCCCTTGGGACGCAAGTCGAAGTGCTTCTGGATCAGTTCGACAATCTTGTCGTCGCTGATCTTGCCGGTGCCGAAGGTGTTGACCATCATGGAAACCGGCCTGGCGACGCCGATGGCGTAGGCCACCTGCACTTCGCATTTCTTGGCCAGACCGGCGGCAACGATATTCTTCGCCACGTAGCGACCGGCATAAGCGGCAGAACGGTCCACCTTGGACGGGTCCTTGCCGGAGAACGCGCCGCCGCCGTGGTGCGCAGCACCGCCGTAAGTATCGACAATGATCTTGCGCCCGGTCAGGCCGCTGTCACCCATCGGGCCGCCGATCACAAAACGCCCGGTCGGGTTGATGAAGTATTTGGTGTCGTGCGTCAGCATGTGATCGGGGAACACCGGCTTGATGATTTCGTCGATCACCGCCTCGGTCAGCGTCTGGTACTGGATATCTTCCGAATGCTGGGTGGACAGCACCACGGCATCCACGCTCACCGGTTTGCCATCCACATAACGGAAAGTCACCTGGGACTTGGCGTCCGGACGCAGCCAAGGCAAACGGCCATCCTTGCGCACTTCGGCCTGGCGCTGCATGAGTCGGTGGGCGTAGTAGATCGGCGCAGGCATAAGCTGCGGGGTTTCGTCACAGGCAAAGCCGAACATCAGGCCCTGGTCGCCGGCGCCCTGGTCGGGGTCGAGGCCCTGGCCTTCGTTCACGCCCTGGGCGATATCGGGAGACTGCTTGTCGATGGCGGTCAGCACCGAGCAGCTGCGATAGTCGAAGCCACCGGCGGATTCGTCATAGCCGATGCGCTTGATGGTGTCGCGCGCCACCTGGGCATAGTCCACCACGGCGGTGGTCGTGATTTCGCCCGCCAGCACTACCAGGCCGGTGTTCACCAGCGTTTCGCAGGCCACGCGGGCATATGGGTCCTGGGACAGGATGGCGTCGAGCACGCCGTCAGAAATTTGATCCGCGACCTTGTCGGGATGACCTTCGGACACCGATTCTGAAGTAAACAGATATTCGTTCATAAAACCCTCAAAAAGCAAAAACCCCGTTTAGCGGCGGCTAAAACGGGGTTGTCCTCGCTTTAGCCGTATTTTTAACGCGCCCGCAAGCTGATATCAAATCGGCGCAAGGCGTGTTTATCTCATTTTTGTTTTGCCTTGTCAACCGGGGCGGTCTTGTCCGGCAATTCGTAACTGACCTTGATGCGCATCCGGCTTTTCACCACGCGCCCCTGGCGCTGGGCGGGAGAAAAACGGGCGTTGCGGAATGCGTCCAGGGCGGACTGTTCGAACATCCCGGGCGGATTGGCCTCTTCCACCGAGAGCTCTTGCACCTTGCCGCTTTCGTCCAGCAACAGGACCAGCACTACGCTGCCTGTAACGTTGGCGCTGGCCGCCTCATCCGGGTATGGGGGCTGAACAAGCTGCAAAGCCGTGGGGTGAACATCCACCTCCATGGCCGGGTAATAGGTAGGATCCTCAATCAGGGGAAGCTCGATACTGGGGAGGTCGGTTTTGTTTTCAGGCGCTGCGGCACTGGCGGGTGGCGTGGCGGCCAGCGCTTCGACAGCGGGCGGCTCGGGCGGGGGCAAGGGGGCTTCCTGCGCCTGGGCCAGCAGGGATTCCGGCTCGGCTGGCAATGCGCTGATCACGGCGGCAACCTCGGCAGGTTCCTCTGCCAGACGCGCCTGAATCACCCGGCTGACATGGCTGGAAGAAGGCGCGGCACGGACTTGCAGGCCGAAAATCAGGGCAAAGTGGAGAATCAGCGAAGCAGCCAGGGTCAGCGCGAATTTTTCAGCTGTTGCGGTGGCGGAATCATGCTGCGCAAGCTTTACGTTAGCGGGCATTGCGGCTTTCATCGCCTGGGGTGGTGAAACCTGCCTCGGCACTAACCCCCCTCAATCCCCCCTTATCAGGGGGGAGGCGACTGCCCCTCCCCAATGTGCCCCTCCCCAATCCGCCCCTCCCCTGACAAGGGGAGGATGGGTGGGGTTGGGAGGGTGGGAGGGGTTTAAAAGCCTGTCTCACCACTTCCATGTCAGTAGCTCTGCTGCAACCGGACATAATGCGCTGCCGAATAACTGAAGTAGGCCAGTTCTTCCGCCGTCAGCGGGCGCACTTCACGCACCGGACTGCCCAGATACAGATAACCCCCGCGCAAGTGCTTGCCTTCCGGCACCAGACTGCCCGCGCCGAGCAGGACATGCGGTTCCAGCACGGCATGGTCCATGACGATGGCGCCCATGCCGATCAGGCATTCATCACCGATCTCGCAGCCGTGCAGAATGACCCGGTGGCCCACGGTCACGCGGTCGCCGATCAGCAGGGGCGCGCCCTCTGGCCGGGCTGCGTTTTTGTGGCTGACATGCAGCACGCTCAGATCCTGGATGTTGGTTTCGGCGCCGATGCGGATGCGGTTGACGTCACCGCGAATCACCGCGCCGCACCAGACGGACGAACGCGCGCCGATGGTGACATCGCCGATGATGTGCGCGCTGTCGTGGGCAAACACGCCGTCAGCGAGGCGCGGGGCAATGCCCTGATAAGCTGCGATATTCGGTTTCATGCTTGAAGTCTGGTCATGGATACCCAGATAGTATAATCAATTCGCTTCTATTCACGGACCTCAGACAACATGACCAATCCTTTGCTCGATTTCTCCGGCCTGCCGCGCTTTCCCGATATCAAGCCGGCGCATGTCACCCCGGCGGTGGAACAGCTGATCGCCAGTAACCGCGCGCTGATAGAGAAGCTGGTAGCCGACACCGCACCGCCAGAATGGGAAAATTTCGTGCGCCCGATGGAAGATGCCAACGAGCAGCTTTCGCGTGCCTGGGGCCAGGTTTCCCACCTCAACGCCGTGACCAACGGGCCGGAACTGCGCGAGGTCTACAACGCCAACCTGCCCAACCTCACCGCCTTTTATGCCGACCTGTCGCAGAACCAGGGCCTGTTCGACAAATTCAAGGCGCTCAAGGCTTCGGCGGTATTTACGGCGCTGACTCCGGCGCAGAAAAAGATCGTGGAAAACGAGCTGCGCGACTTCGTCCTCGGCGGCGCCGATTTGCCGGCAGAGAAACAGGCCCGTTTCAAGGCCATTCAGGAAGAACTCTCCACTCTCTCCGCCAAATTCGAGGAAAACCTGCTCGACACCACCAATGCGTTTGCCCTCTTTATCGAGAACGAAGCCGAACTGGCGGGCATTCCCGCCGATGCACTGCAGGTGGCGCGTGAGGCCGCCGAAGTGGATGGCAAGACAGGCTGGAAATTCACCCTGCACATGCCTTCCTATCTCCCCGTCCTGCAGTACGGCGAGAACCGCAAATTGCGCGAACAGATGTACACCGCCTACGTCACCCGCGCTTCCGAATTCGGCAAGCCCGAGCTGGACAATACTGCGCTGATCACCCAGATTCTCCAGTTGCGGCGCGAGGCCGCGCAACTGCTGGGCTTCAAGAGCTACGCCGAAGAATCTCTGGCCACCAAGATGGCGGAGACGCCGCAGCAGGTAATGGATTTTCTCAATGAGCTGGGCGCACGCGCCAGGCCCTACGCCGAGCGCGATCTGGCCGAGCTGCGCCAGTTCGCACGCGAGGAAATGGCCATGGACCAGATCGAGGCATGGGACATCGCCTATGCCAGCGAAAAACTGCGCGTTAAGCGCTATGCTTTTTCCGATCAGGAAGTGAAGCAGTATTTCCCGGAAAACCAGGTCCTGCCGGGCATGTTCAAGGTGGTGGAAACCATTTATGGTCTTTCCATCAGCGCTTCCAGCGCGCCGGTGTGGCATCCGGATGTGAAGTTTTTCGACATCCGCGACAGCCAGGGCGCAGCTCATCGGCCAGTTCTACCTCGACCTCTACGCACGCCAGAACAAGCGCGGCGGGGCGTGGATGGACGACGCCATCACGCGGCGCAGAAAGGAATCCGGCATCCAGGTGCCGGTGACCTATCTCAACTGCAACTTTTCCGCTCCGGTCGGCAACAAGCCAGCCTTATTCACCCACGACGAAGTGATCACCCTGTTCCACGAGTTCGGCCATGGTCTGCATCACGTGCTGACCCGGGTGGAAGACCTCGGCGTGTCCGGCATCAACGGCGTGGAATGGGATGCCGTGGAACTGCCCAGCCAGTTCATGGAAAATTTCTGCTGGGAATGGGATGTAGTCAAGCATATGGCGAAACACGTGGATACGGGCGCCACCCTGCCGCGCGAGTTATTCGACAAGATGCTGGCCGCCAAGAACTTTCAGGGCGGCTTGCAGACCGTGCGCCAGCTCGAATTTGCCCTGTTCGACATGCATCTGCATCATGACTTCGACCCGGCGGGCAAGGACACCCCGCTGCAACTGCTGGACCGTATCCGCAGCCAGATCGCCGTGATCATTCCGCCTGCCTTCAACCGCTTCCCCAACAATTTCTCGCACATTTTCGCCGGCGGCTATGGCGCGGGCTATTACAGCTACAAGTGGGCGGAGGTGCTGTCGGCCGACGCCTACAGTCTGTTCGAGGAAAATGGTGTGCTCAATGAAGAAATCGGCCACCACTTCTGGAGTGAGATTCTCGGCATGGGCGGCAGCCGCAGCGCGCTGGAATCCTTCGTTGCCTTCCGTGGCCGCGAACCCTCGATGGATGCGCTGCTGCGCCACAATGGCATGAGCTAGGCCGATTCAGCTTTCATTCAGGCGCCTGCGGCTACGATGCAATCATTGTAGCCAGAACACCTGCCAGAATTTATTTTTATCCTGGAAAAAGCGGTTGGCCACAGAGAACACAGAGAACACAGAGTTTACAGTGGAATATCGACGGGTTATAAGGTGTTGGCGGCTCACCTAAGCAGATGCGCGGAGAACATTCATGGGTGACGTGTTATCTCTGTGTACTCTGTGGCTTGAACCTAAAAAAGGCATTTAACCACGGAGTTCACGGAGAACACGGAGTAAAAACAAGTGATTGCACATCGTTTGGCATTCACCTGTTGGGTGTGATTATAAAAGGCCTAAGATCGCCTTTCTCCGTGTTCTCCGTGGTTTCGAATTAAGGTTTTAAGGTTGAACTGAGGTTTTCAGGTTAATTGCAGGTTCAAACATCAAATGGCCGGTATCAATAAGGACATCACGTGAAACACTTCTTAATGATCTGTGCGCTACTCCTGCCCGCCATCACGGCGGCAGAGCCCCGGCATTCGCCTGCACAACACCATCTGGCTGAAAACGGACGTTCGTCTCAAGCCCGCATCACCATGGGCGAAGCCATGGACAGGGTGCAGAAAGCTTTTGGCGGGCGCGTCATCCAGGCGCAGCCCGCCAGCGTGAATGGGCGCGAGGGCTACCGCATCAAGATCCTGACCTCGCGAGGCGAGGTGCGTGTGGTTCATGTCGATGGCGAAACCGGTGCGATCCAGTAATGCGAATCCTGATCATTGAAGATGAACCCCGGCTGCGCGCCCAGTTGCGCAGCGGCCTGGAAAACCAGGGATACCGCGTGGATGACAGCGGCGACGGCAAAGACGGGCTTTATCTCGCCACGGAATACCCTTTCGATGCCGCCATTGTGGACCTCGGCCTGCCCGGCCTGTCCGGCATCGAGATCATCAAGGCACTGCGCGAGCAGGGGAAAACCCTGCCCATCCTGATCCTCACGGCGCGCGACCGCTGGCAGGACAAGGTCGAAGGCCTGGAGGCCGGGGCCGACGATTATCTTGCCAAGCCTTTCCAGATGGAGGAGTTGCTGGCGCGGCTGAAAGCCCTGCTGCGGCGGGCAGCGGGCAGCACCGGCCAGACCCTGCGTGGTGGCCCCGTCAGCCTGGATCTGGCCGCACAGAAAGTTTCCGTGGACGACAAGGCGGTCGACCTGACGACCTTTGAATATCGCCTGCTCGAATACCTGATGCAGCAACATGGCAAGGTCATCGCCAAAAGCCAGCTGGCCGACTACCTCTACCCGCACGACGAGGATCGTGAAAGCAATGTACTGGAAGTCCTGCTCGGGCGGCTGCGGCGCAAGCTCGATCCGGACGGAACCCTGCAACCAATCGAAACCCTGCGCGGCCGGGGTTACCGGTTTACGCTGCAATGAAAAGACTGAACCGCAAAGACGCGGAGGCGCAAAGAAAAACACAGGTCAAGCGATCTGCTTTGCCCGGAGAGGGAAAGCCCTGCTCCGGTTTCTCAGCGTCTCTGCGCCTTTGCGGTTAAAAAGCGCTTTTCAAAAATAATGTCCCTCAACGCCCGCATCATTCTTGCCGCTTCCATCCTGCTGGCGATTTTTCTCGCGCTCACCGGTATCGCCCTTGACCAGGCGTTCCGGGAAAGCGCACAGACTGCCAGGGAAGAACGTCTGCAAGGCCAGCTTTATCTGTTGATCGCAGCGGCCGAAGTGGATGCCACTGGCCGCCTGACCATGCCGCAACAATTACAGGAAGCACGCTTTGGCCAGCCCGGCTCGGGTCTTTACGCAAGCATCATCGACGGCAAGGAAAAAATCCGCTGGCGCTCGCCCTCGGCGACTCAATGTCGCGCTTCCAGCGGAGACGATGCTGGCGGCAGGAAAGAGTACTTTTTCAGAACAGTCCGGCAACGCCGGTGCGGCGTATTTCGTTTATCGCATGGGCGTTAACTGGAGCGAAGGCAAACGGAATTTTTCCTTTACCTTCAGCGCGGCTGAAAACCTGTCCGCCTTTCATGCCCAGCTCGACCGCTACCGCCGCAGCCTGTGGGGCTGGCTGGGTGGCATGGCCGTGTTGCTGTTGCTGGCGCAAGCTCTTTTGCTGCGCTGGGGGCTGCGGCCACTGCGTGACGTGGCGCAGGAAATTCGTGCCATTGAAGCCGGAGAAAAAGAACAGCTTAGCGGTAATTATCCGGCTGAGCTGAGCGCGCTGACCGGCAACCTGAACGGCCTGCTGCAGCGCGAACGAAGCCAGTTGCGGCGTTATCGCGATGCGCTGGGCGATCTTGCCCACAGCCTGAAGACGCCGCTGGCCGTCATGCGCGGCGCGCTATCTGAGCAGCTTCGCGGGGACAATGATGTCCTGGCAGCGACGGTAGCCGAAGAAACCGGAAAAATGCAGAACATCGTTGATTACCAGCTGCAACGCGCAGCCACTGCGGGGCCTGCATCACCGCTGGCCGCTCCGCTGCCGCTCAGGCCGGTAGCAGAAAAAATCATCGCCTCGCTGGGCAAGGTGTATCACGACAAGCATATCCAGGCACACCTTCACATTGATCCCGGCCTGAACTTCCGCGGCGACCGGGGCGACCTGATGGAACTGCTCGGCAACCTGCTCGACAATGCCTGCAAATGGAGTAGAGGCCGGGTGGAGCTGCATGCCGGGGTAGAGGCCGGTCAGCTGACGCTGGCTGTGGAAGACGACGGCCCGGGCATCCCGGCGCAGGAAGCCGCGAACATCCTGCAGCGCGGCGTGCGTGCCGACCAGTCCACGCCGGGGCAGGGTATCGGTCTGGCGGTGGCGGCCAGCATCGTGCAGGCCTACGGGGGAGAAATCCGCATCGGCACAAGCCCGCTGGGCGGCGCGAGCGTGACCGTCATCATCCCCGGCTAGTTTTTCCGCTCCCCGGTTGGGGGGCTCTTCAAACTGTGGGCCAGCGCCTTGCGCAGCCGGATCAGCTCGGCCACGCGCTTTTCCACCCTGGTGTTCACGGCGGCAGCCGTTTTTCCAGTCAACAGCGCCAGCACTTCATCCACCTCGCTCACGGCATAAATATGGAAGCGCCCTTGTGCCGCCGCCTGCACCACATCCTGGCGCAGCATCAGATGCGGCAGATTGGAGGCGGGAATCACCACCCCCTGCTCGCCGTTCAGGCCGCGCGCCTGACAGATATCGAAGAAACCCTCGATTTTTTCGTTCACGCCACCGATGGCCTGGATCTGGCCAAACTGGTTGATCGACCCGGTCACTGCCAGCGACTGCCGGACCGGCTCGTCAGCCAGGCTGGAAATCAGGGCGCAGAGTTCGGCGGCTGACGCGCTGTCGCCGTCCACCGAAGCATAGGACTGTTCGAACACCAGGCTGGCAGCCAGCGGCAGCGGGCGATTCTTGGCGTAACGCTCGGCCAGGAAGGAGGCCAGGATCAGCACCCCCTTGGAATGGATGGCGCCGGAAAGTTTGACCTCGCGCTCGATGTTGAGCAACTCGCCGTCGCCCAGGCGGGTGGTGGCGGTAATGCGCATCGGCTGGGCGAATGCGGTATTGCCCAGGCTGATCACGGAAAGGCCGTTGACCTGCCCGACCCGGCTGCCATCCGTATCGATCAGCACGGTGCCGCGCAAAATGGCTTCCTGCACCCGTTCCTTGATGCGGCTGGCGCGATGCTCCTGGGTATCGAGCGCATGCTGGACATCTTCCAGCGCCACGGTTTCGCGTCCGGCCTGACGCGCCCAGTAATCCGCCTCGCGCAACAGATCGGCAATGCCCTGCATATGCGCAGAGAGTTTTTCCGCATCGTCCGCCAGGCGTGCCCCATGCTCGATCACCCGCGCCACGGCGGCGCGCTGCAGCGGAAGCAACTGTTCCTTGCGCGCCACGGTGGCGATCAGGCGGGCATAAAGCAGATGCGATTCGGGCGTGCGCTCAAAGCTGTCGGCAAAGTCCGCCTCGACCTTGAACAGCTCGGCGAACTCGGGGTCGTAGGCATACAGCAGGTAATACAGCAGGCGCTCGCCAAACAGCACCACCTTGACATTGAGCGGCACCGGCTCCGGTTCCAGCGATACCGTGCTGACCAGGCTGAGAATCTGGCCCAGCGATTCGATACGGATCTGGCGTGAATGCAGCACGCGCTTCAGGCCCTCCCAGGCATACAACTGGGTCAGTACCTGGCGCGCGTCCAGCAGCAGGTAACCGCCATTGGCGCGATGCAGCGAGCCGGGCTTGATCAGGTTGAAATCCGTCACCAGATTGCCGAGCTGTGCCTGGTGCTCCACCCGGCCGATCAGGTTGTGGTACATCGGGCTGTCGTCAAACACCACCGGCGCGCCGCTGGATGCGGCGTGGTCCACCAGCACATTGACCCGGTAACGGCGGAACTGGGGATGGTCGGCCCCGATCTGTTCCGCGCCGCCGCCCTCTTCCTGACGGCGGAAATCATTCGCGTTGTCGATCACATCCTGCTGCACCGAATCGAGATAGGTCTGGATCTGCGGCAAAGTGGAATAGGCCCGCCGGAGGTCGTCCACCAGATGCTCCACTGCCGCCAGGGTGGTCATGCGGTTGAGGCGCTTCAGGTGTTCGCGCGCGTCGCGTTTCCACGCCGGAATATCGTGGCGCAGGATGTGTTCCAGGTGGGCCTGCAGCTCGGCGATTCTGGCCTCGGTATGCGTTTTTTCCACTTCCGGCAATTTGTCGTAGTCATCCGGCTTGATGACTTCGCCGTCTTTCAGCGGCGCAAAACCGAAGCCATTCGACGAGCGCAGCAGGGCGATCTGATGGGCCTCGGCCTCATCACCGAGCTCCTTGATGGCCTGCTCCTCGCGGGCTGTAAAGCCGGTCTGGGCTTCCTCGGCCCTGGTACGATATTCCTCGCTCTCGAAAGCGGCCGGAATGGCGGTGCGCAGTTCCTCCACCAGCTGATGCATGGCCTGGCACAATCTGGCGCCGGTTCCGGCCGGCAGCTGCAGGGCAAAAGGCCTGTGCGGCAGGGCGAAGTTGTTGACGTAGCACAGATCGGAGGGAACCGGCTCCTGCCCGGCCTTCGCCTCAAGAAACTGGGTGACGAAGGTGTGCTTGCCCGTCCCTTGCGGACCCATGACGAAGAGGTTATAACCTTCACGCCGGATGCCGCTGCCGAAGCGGATGGCATCCAGCGCGCGCGTCTGGCCGATGATCTCGGACAGGTCATCCAGCTCCGCGGTGGTGTCGAAGGTAAACTGGTCCGGGTCGCAACTGCGGTAGAGCTGCGCCGGGGCAAGAGGTGGAATCGTGGGCACGGAATTCCTCACTTTGTTTTATTTTCCTGCCCGGACAGTTTCTCATAAATCGCCCCTTGGTTAGAATCTGCCAGATGAACAAATTATTCGATGCAGCCTTCGCCTGCCTGATGACGCGGCAGCCCGACGCCAAGGCAGCGTGCGCCGCCAGTCTGTGGCAGCAATGGCAGGAAGGCGCACTCGTGCCAGAAGGTGAAGCACCGCCGCAGGCCGTGACCATGCCCGGCCATCCGGACAAACCTGAGCTGGTTGCGCCGGGCAGGTGGAACGGCGCAGGCTATCCACGCCGCACGGGCAGGCGGCGCTGATCCACGCCCTGACGCATATCGAATTCAATGCCATCAATCTGGCGCTGGATGCGGCCTACCGCTTCCGTGGCCTGCCGCAGGATTTTTACCGCGACTGGCTGCAGGTGGCCGCTGAAGAGGCCTTTCACTTCACCTTGCTGCGCGACCATCTGCGCACGCTGGGTTACGACTACGGTGATTTCACTGCGCATAACGGCTTGTGGGAAACGGCCGTCAAAACCGCGCACGATCCGATGGTCCGTATGGCGCTGGTGCCGCGCCTGCTGGAAGCGCGCGGGCTGGATGTGACACCCGGCATCAGCGCCCGGCTGGCTTCCAGCGGCGACCAGCGCGCGGTGGAGATCCTGGCCATCATCCAGCGCGACGAGGTGGGCCATGTTTCCATCGGCAACCGCTGGTACGGCTACCTGTGCCAGCAGCGCGGCCTCGAACCCATCACCACTTTTCGCCGTTTGCTGGCGGAATACGACGCCCCGGCGTTGCGGCCGCCCTTCAACATGGCCGCCCGCGCTCTGGCAGGATTCAGTCCGGATGAACTGAGGATGCTGGAAGATCTGGCATCTAATTCTTCGAATTAAATTTCGTTAAGCTGGCGTTAAGCTTCGCTGCCCTACAATTTGCCTACCTTGACAAGCAAAGGAGACAAATCATGAAAAAGATCGTGTGGGTTGCTGCATTAACGCTGGCCCTGAGTACTCAGGTTCAGGCCTCTGGCTGGGATGGAGACGCTGCAATAGGCGGCGCAATTGGAGGCGGTACAGGCGCGCTGATCGGCTCAGCCATCGGCGGGCGCGATGCCGCCATTATCGGCGGACTGCTGGGCGGTGCGACTGGCGTGGCCATCGCCACCCGCGACAATGGCTACCGCCGCGTGGAGACCGTGCATTATCGTCCCGCACCACCGGCCTACTACCGCCCTGCGCCAGTCCGGGTATATGAGCGCTACGATTATGCTCCGCCACGCAACTACGGCCATGCAGAACGTGTGGTTTATTACAACGACAGCCCGCGCCAGGGCCGCGGCTGGGGCCATGAAAAACACCGTTACGATCGCCATGAACGGCATCAACAGCACCGCCATGACCATCGCAACTGGTAATAACTAACTCGTCCGATGGCAAAACGGCACGTCGCTTCTGTGACGTGCCGTTTTTTTATCAGGCCATGGCTTCGGCGCTGTAAATCGCCACCAGGCGGTGTTCTTCGCCTGGCTTCACGGTCACCAGGTTCTCCACCGCATTGGCGGTTTCCACGCACACCATGCCGCGATGGCCTTCCGGGCCGAAATCGCCCATCTTGTCGGCCTTCTCGACCCACGGGTTCCATACCACGGCAGAGCGGGCATTCTGTCCGGCGACGCGGATACGGCGCTTGAAGCCGCTATCCTCGATCAGGCAATCCGCACTGGTGTTCAGGTACACGCGATCGACTTCGCTCTCGATCACGATCGCGCCCTGTTGGGTCTTGCGCGCTGTGCCGCCGACCTTGTCGAGATAATCGCAGCCTTCGAGGCCGGTGATTTTCATTTTCGCCACATCGCTGATATGGAAGTAGGTGTGCAGCGCCTCGCCCAGCACAAAAGATTCCTTGCCGGTATTGCGCGTCACCAGTTCGACGCGCAAGGCGGCGCCTACCGTTACTTCAAGCTGGACAGTGGAAGCATGCGGCCACTGGGCGCGCGTCGCATCATTCTCGATCAGGCCGAAGCGCAGGAAGGTCGCGCCATCCGGCATGGTTCCGGTTTCCAGCACTTCCCACATCACGGTGCGCGCAAAGCCGTGGCCGGGCAGCGCAGCATCGGTGGCATGCGGACCGAACCACGGCCAGCAGATCGGCACGCCGCCGCGGATGGATTTGCCGGGGGCGAACTTGGCGAATTTCGACAGCCATACCACCGGCTCCTGCCCGCGCGGCGTGAAAGTCATGATATGCGCGCCCTGCAAGGCGATGGAGGATTCGGCCAGGCTGTTGGCGACTTCCGCTACGGTCAGCCCGCCCGGGCCTTCCTTGAAGCTGACGTGGCCGGAAATGGCAAAGTTTTGGTTCAGATCGGAAATGCTCATCTTTGATTGGCTCCTGAAGGTTTACGTAAAATGAACCCCCAACCCCCCTCAATCCCCCCTTGTCAGGGGGGAAGTAACCTCTTCCCCGATCTGCCCCTCCCCTGATAAGGGGAGGATGGGAGGGGTTGGGAGGCCGGGAGGGGTTGGGGAAACAGCTTGCCGGGGTTAAGAATATTGTTGGGGTCGAAAACCTGTTTGATATCACGCATCAGCTGCATTGTCACCGGGTCGATCTCTCTTGCCACGAAGGGACGTTTTTCCCGCCCCACGCCATGTTCGCCCGAAAGTGTGCCATCCAGCCGCAAAACCAGGGTGAAGATTTCGTCCAGACAGGCTTCGGCACGTCGCATCTGATCCGCGTCATCCGGGTTCACCAGCAGGTTGACGTGCATGTTGCCGTTGCCGGCATGGCCGAAATTGGCGTTGGCAACGCCGTATTTCGCGCTGAGCTCGCCCAGCCCCTGCAGCAGTTCCGGCAGGCGGGACACCGGCACCACCACATCTTCGTTGATTTTTTTCGGTGCGATATCGCGCAGCAGGGGAGAAAGCGCCTTGCGCGCCGCCCACAGGGCCTTGAGGTCGGACACGATCTCGGCGCGGATCAGGCCGTCATTGGCGCAAGTGGCGCGAATGATTTCGGCATTCGCCTGCACCTCGCTGGCCGAGCCATCCACTTCGATCATCAGCAGCGCCTGTGTTTCTTCCGGCAGCAAGCCGGGATTGCGCGCACGAATCAGATTGAGCGAAGCCTGGTCGAGGAATTCCAGCGCACTGGGCAGGGCAGGCTGCGCCATGATGGCGGCTATCGCCGCGGCGCAACTGGCAATGTCGCGGTAGTGTGCGGTCAGCCCGCCCACAGCGGCCGGCAGCGGCGTCAGCTTGAGGGTGGCTTCGGTAATGATAGCCAGCGTGCCTTCGGAACCGATCAGGAGGCGGGTCAGGTCGTAGCCCACCACGCCCTTGGTGGTGTAGCAGCCGGTCCTGATGATTTCGCCCTTGCCTGTCACCGCGCTCAGACCCAGCACGTGGTCGCGCGTGACGCCGTACTTGACCGCATGCGGGCCGCCGGCGCAGGTGGCGAGATTGCCGCCGACGCTGCAATAGGGCGCGCTGGAAGGGTCCGGCGGCCAGAAGAAGCCATGCGGGCGGGCGGCCTCCTGCACTTCCTGGTTCAGCACGCCGGGCTCGCATACCAGCACGCGGTTGGCCGGATCAACGGCTACGATGCGCCGCATGCGTTCCAGCGACAGGGCCACGCCGCCCTGCTCCGGAATGCTGGCCCCGGCGGTGCCGGTGCCGCGTCCGCGCGGCGTGAGCGGCACCTTGAATTCGTTGCACAGCAGGATGATTTGCCGCACGGCTTCAGTGCTGGTGGCGAAAACCACCGCCTCGGGCGGAAAGATCTTGCGGCTGTTGTCGTAGCCGTAGACCAGGCAGGAAGCCGCATCGGTGAGCAGATTTTCCTCGCCCGCGATGGCGCCAAGACGGGTCAGGAATTCTGCAGGCAGCATTGGGCTAACGGTTGTGGCATGCGCGCCACCCTGGGGGATGAAACTTGCCATGACCGCAAACCCCCCTCAATCCCCCCCTTGTGCGAGCATCCGCTATGCGGATTGCCTGCTTGACCCGTTTCAGGGGGGAAGCGCGTCCTCCTCCCCGATCTGCCCCTCCCCTGACAAGGGGAGGCTGGGAGGGGTTGGGAGGCCGGGAGGGGTCTGGGGGCCGGTTTTGCAAATTTCACATTAAAGGGCACGAATCTTGGCGATGGTAGAAGTGGTCGAGCGCTCGAACAGGAAAGGGATGGAATGGACTTCCCCGCCCCAGCCCAGCACTTCCCGCGCTCCGACGATGTTCTCCACTGTCCAGTCGCCGCCTTTGACCAGTATTTCCGGCTTGCAGGCGAGGATTAGTTCCAGCGGCGTGTCTTCATCGAAAGAAATGACCAGGCTGACGCTTTCCAGCGCGGCCAGCACGGCCATGCGGTCGTTTTCGTTGTTCACCGGGCGGTCGTCACCCTTACCCAGACGTCTGACCGAAGCGTCGCTATTGACCCCGACGATCAGGCTGGCACCCAGCGCCCGCGCCTGGGCCAGATAGGTGACATGGCCGCGGTGCAGGATATCGAAACAGCCGTTGGTGAACACCAGGGGGTGCGGCAGTTCGCCAGCTCGAGCCCACAGCTCGGCCGGCGTGCAGATCTTGCGCTCGAAATCAGGGGAAGAAAGAGTCAAAACGGGGTTCAGGTCAGTCGAGATATTCGAATACTTTTACAACCTTGCGCACGTCAGTGGTGGTGCGTGCGATTTCCGCCGCATCATCGGCTTCCTTGCGCGTCACCATGCCCATCAGGTAAACCACGCTATTCTCGGTTATCACCTTGACATGGTTAGGCGCAAAGCGATTGGCATCGATCATGCGCCCCTTGACCTTGGAGGTGATGAAGGTGTCGTTGCTGCGCGAGGATAGGGGCGCTACATTACCGATTGCCATTTCGTTGGTGACATCGTTCACATTCGGCACGCCCATCACTATCGCGCTTACGCCCTGTTTCGTTTCTTCAGAGGGGACTTCTCCAGTCAGCAGCACATGGCGATTGAAGCTGGTCGCGTTGACGTGGATGTCGCTCTTGTATTTATCCTCGATACGGCTGACCGCCTTGAGTTCGATGCCCTGATCCTCGATATAGATGCCGGAGGTACGGCGGTCACCCGCCATCAGCGCCCCGGCGCCCACGCCCGTGGCTATGACGGGGAAACAGCCCTGCAGGGCGGGAATGACAGCAAGCAGCAGTACAGGCAATAAACGACGCATTTTATTCAACTCCAAGTAACAGACAGTCAATGGCATCACACAGGCAGTGGATGACCAGCAGGTGTACTTCCTGAATACGGGCGGTGCTCTCCGAAGGTACACAGAGATGGATATCTTCCGGGCGTAAAAGTTCAGCCATTTGTCCGCCGCCCTTGCCGGTAAGCGCGATCACGCCCATTTCCCGCTCATGGGCAGCCTGGATGGCCTCGATTACATTACGCGAATTGCCGCTGGTGGAGATCGCCAGCAGCATGTCCTGGGGTTGCCCCAGTGCACGTACCTGCTTGGAAAATATCAGGTCGTAGGAATAATCGTTGGCGATCGAAGTGATGGTCGAACTGTCCGTGGTGAGCGCCATGGCGGCCAGGCCCGGTCGTTCCATCTCGAAGCGGTTAAGCATTTCCGAGGCAAAATGCTGCGCATCGCCTGCCGAGCCGCCGTTACCACAGCTCAGTACCTTGCCTTCGGCCAGCAGGCACTGCACCACCCGTTCCGCGGTGATGGCGATCGGTTCGGCCAGAAGATCCAGCGCCTGCAATTTAACGTGCGCACTGTCGGTAAAATGATGGCCGATGCGGGAGACAATATCCATAGTGTATTCAGAAATAAGGTTCAGCCGGGATTCTATGCGCTAAACGCATCTTTAATCCATTCAATCTTGGCGCCGTCCAGCAACAATGCGTCGAAGCGGCAGGGTGGCTGCTTTGCCTGCTGCTGCAAATAATGCTCTGCGGCATGGATCAGTTTACGCTGTTTATGCCCGGTGATGCTCGCCGCGGCGCCGCCAAAGCCTTCGCTGCGCCGCAAGCGAACTTCCACGAACACCAGAGTGCCCGCATGCTCCATGATCAGGTCGATCTCACCCATGCGGCAGCGGTAATTTCTTGCCACCAGGCGCAATCCCTGTTTTTGCAGAAAGGATGCAGCACAATTCTCCGCCTCCTTGCCTGCATCCATCATGGCGCCAGTAAAACAGCTTCTCCGGTGCTGAACTCTGCACGCGCACCTTCCCGGTCGATCTGGTGCGTGCGGGCATCCAGCGCGAGCCTGCCGGTCACGCCATCCAGGCTGAACGGCATGCCGGGCGCGGTGGACTGCAATTGCAGCGCCAGGCGCCAGGCATCGATACCGAGCGCATAAAGACGTTCCATGTCGGCAGAGAGTGAGGCATCCGGTCGCGGATACACCATGACTGCAAGATGATCCGGTTGCAACAGCCAGGGCATATCGATGAACTGCACGCCATTCAGGTCATGGTATTTCTGCAGGCTGCCACTTCCGGCATAAATCTGGGAAGTCGCATAAATGGGTAGATCCTGACCGAGAAAGGGGTTCAGGAAGCGCGCATCGCGGCTGTCCATGGCAAAAAACAGCGCATCCGGCGCCAGTCTGGTCAGTTCGCCGCGAATGACGGCCGGATTGGATCCGTTAAAGACCAGTTGCCTGGCCGACCCGCCAAGCGCGGACCACTCTTCGGCGAAGGCTTGCTGGATACGTTTTGACAGCATGCTTTCAGAGGTGATCACCACGGCGCTCCTGCGGCCTTCTGCAAATGCAATGCGGGCCATCTGGCGAGCCTCCATGTCGGCCGCGAGTCCGAACACATACAGCCGGGGAGGCAATTCGACGCGCTGCTCAGGCTGATTGAGTGCCAGCGTAGGGACGTCCACCTGGGCGCTGGCGGCAAGCGCCGAAACGCCATTCCGGGTCAGCGGGCCTACCACGATGCTTGCACCGGCCTGAGTTGCCTGCCGGTATGTGGCCAGAATATCCTCGCTTTCACCGCCACTGGGGTAGACTATGACCGGCAAAATGCCTGGCTGAACCGATGCTCCGGCCATGAAGCCCTGTCTGACCACTTCGGCTGCGGGGCCAAACGCGGAAGACTTGAGCGGCAACAACAAGGCGATATGGGATTTTTCAGGCATTACCGGCGCTGTTGCAGGAGGCTGACGGAGAGAAAAATCCCCGTTGGCGACTACGGGCGGAGCGCTGCTGGCCAGCGGTGAGAGTATGACTTCAACCTCAGGCGCCGGCTTGACAGGCGTCTCAGGCGCGGCTTTGGTTGCCGGCACCGGCGTGATGCGTGCCGGTCTTTCGGGGGCGCTGGAACAGGCCGCCAGCGTCACAACAAAGAATATCAGCAGAAAAGTGAGGAAACGTTGCATCCAGAGCAGGAACCTATTAATGACAGAGGCACATTATATGTGGTTGCCACGCCGATTGGAAATTTGCGGGATATCACCCTGCGTGCGCTGGATATTCTGAAATCTGCGGATATCATCGCTGCCGAAGACACGCGCAATACTTCACATCTGCTCGGGCATTACGGGATATCTGCCAGGCTGATGGCGCTGCACGAGCATAACGAACGGGTTGCCGCACCTAAAATCATCGCGGCGCTGCAGGAAGGAAAGAACGTGGCGCTGGTTTCCGATGCAGGCACGCCGGGCATTAGCGATCCGGGGGTCATCCTGGTGCAGGCAGTCCGCGCAGCCGGCTTGCCGGTGATTCCCCTGCCCGGCCCGAATGCCGCGATTTGCGCGCTTTCTGCCGCAGGCAGGGAAGACCCTCACTTTCTTTTCTATGGTTTTCTGTCCGCCAAAGCCAGCGCCCGGCGCAAGGAACTGGAAGCGCTCCGGGAACTGCCCTGTATCCTGGCCTTCTACGAAGCGCCTCACCGCATTGTTGAAACTGTCGATGATGTGCTCAAGGTGCTGGGCGGCGAACGGGACATCACCTTCGCGCGCGAACTCACCAAGCTGTTCGAAAGCATCCACACCTGCAAACTGGCAGATGCGCCCGCCTGGCTGGCTGGCGACCCCAACCGCCAGCGCGGCGAATTCGTTCTGCTGGTGTCAGGCGCGCCAGTAGTCGTTGAAGAAGGCATCAGCGCCGAAGCGCAGCGCATATTGCAACTGCTGCTGGCTGAATTGCCGCTCAAGCAGGCGGTCAGGCTGGCAGCGGATATCAGCGGCGAAAAGAAAAATGCCTTGTATGACAGGGCACTACAGTTAAAATGAAAACGGCTCATTATTAGGATCACGTCATGGAAACCCTGACCCTCACCCGCCCCGACGACTGGCATCTGCACCTGCGCGACGGCGAACACCTGCACGCCGTCCTTGCCGACACGGCTCAGCGCTTCGCACGCGCCATCGTCATGCCCAATCTGCGCCCGCCGGTGAGCACGACCGAGCTGGCGCTGGCCTACCGTCAGCGCATCCTCGCCGCACTACCCGCCGGCTCCGATTTTCAGCCGCTGATGACCCTTTATCTGACTGACAACACCGCACCCGAGGAAATCGCAAAGGCCAAGGCCAGCGGCATGGTGCATGGCGTGAAACTCTACCCGGCCGGCGCCACCACCAATTCCGATTCCGGCGTCACCGATATCCACAAGTGTCATGCTGCACTGGAAGCAATGCAGGAGCATGATTTGCCGCTGCTGGTGCATGGCGAAGATACGCACCCCCTGGTAGACGTGTTCGACCGCGAACAGGTATTTATCGGCAAGGTGCTGGTGCCGCTGCTGGATCGTTACCCCCGCCTGCGGGTCGTATTCGAGCACATCACCACCCGTCAGGCCGTGGAATTCGTCAAGGCCGCGCCCGCCAATGTCGCGGCCACCATCACCGTCCACCACCTGCTCTACAGCCGCAACGCGATGTTCGCCGGAGGGATGCGCCCGCATATGTACTGCCTGCCGGTCCTGAAACGCGAAGAGCACCGCTGGGCTTTGATCGGCGCCGCCACCAGCGGCAACTCCAAGTTTTTCCTTGGCACCGACAGCGCCCCGCATGCCAGGAATGCCAAGGAATCCGCCTGCGGATGCGCTGGTATCTACACCGCCCACGCGGCACTGGAACTTTATGCAGAGGTGTTCGAAGCGGCCAGCGCACTCGATAAACTGGAGGCTTTTGCCAGTTTTTACGGCGCCGACTTTTACCGTCTGCCGCGCAATACAGGCGTGATCACGCTGACCAGGGAAGACTGGGAAGTGCCGAAAGAACTGCCTTTCGGCGGCGAAACACTCATACCGCTGCGGGCTGGGGAGAAGGTCGGCTGGAAGCTGGCCTGAACGCTATTTCCCGTACATGCGGCCGATTTCTTCGGCGCAGGTATCCGGACGGCCCTGATGTATTTTTACCAGACTCTGTGCGGTTTCCAGCCAGCGTTCAGCACCCTGCTCCACCTGCTTCTGCAGGGCCTGCATGCGATCTCCATCAACCCAGCGCTGATAGGCTTCGTTCAGCTCGGGAAACAGCTCACGGCGCATGCCCCTGAGGTTGGCGAAGTAAAAATGCAGGCTGGCTTCATGCTTCTGCTCCAGCAAGGCGGGGAGCGTTGAAACACAATCGGCCAGGTGGTCGCGTACCGCCCGCGCCACCAGTTCACCTCGCGTCGCGGAAAGATCCAGCAGCAAAGCCGTCCACTCCTGCCCCAGTTTTTCTTCCGCACGCCATTCACCCACTTCATGCAGCAGTGCCGACTCGACTTCGTTGTCGGTCATCCGTTCCAGCGCCAGATCAAAATCGGCGTCGAAATCGTAGCAGGCCATTGCCCGCGCCATGGCATCCTGCTTCTGCTTCCAGCGCCATTCCTCGATTTTCTCCCATAGCATGCGCCGAATGGATTCGCGCCGGATGAACAGCGTGCCATCCAGCAGCATGGCGGGCGGTGCGGCCATATCGCGCGCATGTTCATGCCCGGCGATGTAAGCGGTGAGACCATGCCGTTCTTCCTTGCGCAGCAGTTCGGCGAGAAAGAAATGCGGCGCGGCATACCCGCCATAACCGCCGCTATAAACCAGCCCCTGCGCGGCCAGCTCACGGTTGATGGTCGTGGTTTCGAACGGATCGACATCGCCCTGTCCCAGGCGCAGCGGTTCAAAAGCACTTTCCTCCAGCTGCTCCCACAACATTTCCCGGCCAGTGATCCAGTTTCCCAGCTCATCCTTGGGGAGGGCCGCATTGAAAGGGTAGCCCTGTTCCCAGCGGTAAAATTCGCGCATTTTCAGCAAATAGGTGCACAGCGTGTAATTGCGGGCGTGTTGCGCATCGCTGATATGGCAGTTTCTCTGGACAGTGGCGCGCAAAAAAGTCAGATCCATGAGGCGAGTCCTATTGTTGACTAACTTACTCGGGATTTATAGCACGAATCATGCTAAAATCCAACCCGAAGCTGGCTAGGCAGTCGCTGTATGGTTTTCCATGCAGAGGAAAGTCCGGGCTCCACAGAGCAGGATGCCGGCTAACGGCCGGACGCCGTGAGGCGATGGAAAGTGGCACAGAAAATATACCGCCGATGGCCCGCAAGGGATCAGGTAAGGTTGAAATGGCGAGGTAAGAGCTCACCGCGTTCCTGGCAACAGGAATGGCAGGCTAAACCCCATCCGGAGCAAGGCCAAATAGGGGGGCACTGGCGCTGCTCGCGTTGCCCCCGGGTAGGCTGCTTGAGCGCTGGAGTAATCCAGCGCCTAGAGGAATGACTGTCCACGACAGAACCCGGCTTATCGGCCAGCTTCACCTCATCCTCAATAAAAAAGGGCGCCGAAGCGCCCTTTTTCTTTTACAGCAGCCGGAATTACAGGCTGTAGTACATATCGAACTCAACCGGATGCGTAGTCATGCGGAAGCGGGTCACGTCTTCCATCTTCAGCGTGATGAAGGCATCGATCCAGTCATTGGAGAACACGCCGCCACGAGTCAGGAACTCGCGGTCGTTGTCCAGGTACTCAAGTGCCTGCTCGAGTGAAGAGCACACGGTCGGAACCAGCTTTTCTTCTTCCGGAGGCAGATCGTACAGATTCTTGTCCATGGCATCGCCCGGGTGAATCTTGTTCTGGATGCCGTCCAGGCCAGCCATCATCAGTGCGGAGAAGCACAGGTACGGGTTGGAAGAAGGGTCCGGGAAGCGCACTTCAACACGGCGACCCTTGTCGCTGGCCACGTGCGGGATACGGATCGAGGCGGAGCGGTTCTTGGCGGAGTAGGCCAGCATCACAGGGGCTTCGAAACCGGGGACCAGACGCTTGTAGGAGTTGGTGCCGGGGTTGGTGATCGCATTCAGTGCGCGCGCATGCTTGATGACGCCGCCGATGTAGTAGAGCGCGGTTTCAGACAGGCCGCCGTAGCCGTTGCCGGCAAACAGGTTTTTGCCGTCTTTCCAGATCGACTGGTGTACGTGCATGCCGGAACCGTTGTCACCGACGATAGGCTTGGGCATGAAGGTCGCGGTCTTGCCATAGGCGTGAGACACGTTGTGTACCACGTATTTCAGGATCTGGGTCCAGTCGGCGCGCTGCACCAGGGTGCTGAATCGGGTGCCGATTTCGCACTGGCCGGCAGTCGCCACTTCGTGGTGGTGCACCTCAACCGGCACGCCCATTTCTTCCAGTGCCAGGCACATGGCGGAACGGATGTCCTGGAAAGAATCGACGGGAGGAACAGGGAAATAACCACCCTTGACGCCTGGACGGTGACCCATGTTGCCGCCTTCGAGGCGAGCCTTGGAAGACCATGCTGCTTCTTCGGAATCGATGGAAACCGAGGCGCCGGACATGTCGGCATGCCAGGTTACGGAATCAAAAATGAAGAATTCTGGCTCTGGACCGAAATAGGCAGTGTCACCAACACCGGAGGACTTCAGATAGGCTTCAGCGCGCTTGGCGATGGAGCGCGGGCAACGGTCATAGCCTTTGCCGTCGGAAGGCTCGACCACGTCGCAGGTGATGATCAGGGTGGATTCATCGAAGAACGGGTCCATGTTGGCAGTTTCCGGATCAGGCATCAGCTGCATGTCGGAAGCCTGAATGCCTTTCCAGCCGGCGATGGAGGAACCGTCAAAAGCGTGGCCGTCTTCGAACCAGCCTTCATTCACCACGTGGGAAGGAATGGAAACGTGCTGTTCTTTGCCGCGCGTGTCGGTAAAACGCAGATCAACGAATTTGACTTCGTTGTCCTTGATCATTTTCAATACATCAGCAACCGCCATACTAATTCTCCTAAACGAAATAACGGGTAAAAAATTCTGTGAAACCACCTAGTAGCATGAAGCATGCCACGCGCTAAAGCAAAAAAAGCTATTTTGCCATAACCATTTACGGAAGATGCAGAAAAATTCATGCACCACAATAAGGCATCCGACCGACCGTCCGCACCATCATGGTGCAACCTCTTGAAATAACCGGATCGCACCAAAATAGGGGTCATTTTCAGGCAGTACAGCAGCCTTGGTGAAGGCGTCCCCGGAGGCAGTATCTTTCAGGAAAATATCCGCCTCCACCCTGCCGTCCAGATAGTGCAAAACAGTCCGGCTGGACAGAGGTAACGGCATGCCAAGCTGCTGTTCCAGATGCGCCAGCAGGGTTTCGCGCGGAGGCAGATGCAGGCTGCGCTTGACCGCCGAATCGTCCTCGGGGTCAATATGAATCATCACATCGAGTGCATCATGAATTTTGACCACGCGGGCGCGCGCCGTTTCCGCTACGTAATGCCCCTCGGACACACTGATTTTTGGATCGACCAGCACATGTGCATCCACCAGCGCCCGGTCACCCATGCGCCGCGTACGCAACTCGTGCATATCGCGCACACCGGGCGTCGCCAGCAGGGTAGCTCGGATCGCCGCCACATCTTTTTCATCCAGGCTGGTATCAATCAGTTCCATCAGGGCGTGGTAAGCCTGCTTCCAGCCCATGCGGAAGATCATCGCTGCCACCAGTGCCGCCGCTAGCAGGTCCAGCGAAGTCACCCCGGCCAGATTGCCGGCGATGCCCACCACCACGATCGCCGAGGAAGCTGCGTCGGAACGTGCATGCCAGGCATTCGCTTCGAGCATGCGCGAATTCAGCTTGCGCGCCACATGCAGCATGTAGCGGAAGAGGCCTTCCTTGCATACAAGCGTGAGCCCGGCAACCCACAGCGTCATGACATGAACCGTCTGTAACGCCGAGGGGTCCTGCAGGCGCTGCGCCGCCCCCCACAACAGCATGGTGCCGGTGCCCATCAGGATGACACCCAGCACCAGCGTGGTGGCGGTTTCGATCCGCCCGTGGCCATAGGGGTGATCCTCGTCCGCATCCTTGGAGCCGTGACGGTTGGCGAACAGCACAAGAAAATCGCACAGCAGATCGGAGAGGGAATGCAGGCCGTCTGCCACCAGTGCCGAGGATTTTCCGATCAGGCCGATGACGATCTGCAACACCGTCAGGATCACGTTTACCGCGACACTGATCCAGGTCACTCTTTGCGCCGACCGGTAACGTTCGGAAGCCGGATTCGCTTTCATAAGGCCTTAACCACCCACCAATAATGAGCGGTCATTTTAACCCGAATGTTTCATAAATTGACGTTGGCCACAGCATGACTCAGGTAAAATCCACAACTTCCGATTATTTCCTGATCCAGCCAAGATGACCGACCGTTACGCCGTTGTGGGAAACCCCATTGCCCACAGCAAATCCCCCCTGATTCATGCCGAATTTGCGCGCCAGACCGGGCAGGACCTGAGCTACACCACGCTGCTCGCGCCGCTCGACGGCTTCGCCGCGGCAGTGAAAAAATTCCAGGCAGAAGGGGGCAGGGGGCTGAATGTCACCGTGCCGTTCAAGCAGGAAGCATGGCAGCTCGCCACCCGCCTGACCGAACGCGCGCAGCTGGCACAGGCGGTCAACACCCTCAAGTTCGAGGATGACGGGATTCTGGGCGACAACACCGATGGCGCGGGGCTGGTTCAAGATATCACCCGCAACCTGGGCTTTGCCATCCGCGGCAAGAAGATCCTGCTCATGGGTGCGGGCGGCGCAGCGCGAGGCGTTATCCTGCCCCTGCTGAAAGAATGCCCGGCGCTGTTTGCGATCGCCAACCGCACCCCCGCCAAAGCACACGAACTAGCCCAGCAATTCCTGCCCCATGGCGACATCTCCAGCGGCGAATACGCCAGCCTGGCCAGCTGCCATTTCGACCTGATCATCAACGCCACTTCCAGCAGCCTGTCGGACGAGCTCCCCCCTCTGCCGCCCGGCGTGTTTTCTCCCGGCAGCCTGGCCTACGACATGATGTACGGCAAGGGGCTGACGCCCTTCCTGCGCTTTGCGCAGAGCAACGGCGCAAGCCAGCTCGCGGACGGGCTGGGCATGCTGGTGGAGCAGGCGGCAGAGTCGTTTTTCCTGTGGCGCGGCGTGCGCCCCGATACCCCGCCGGTCATGGCCATGCTGAAGGCCCTATGAAATTCCTGTGGCGCTGGCTGTGGCGCGGCGTACTGTTTCTGGTCGTAATCGTCGTACTGTATCAGGCATGGATATTCGCGCATATCTGGTGGTGGGTGGATCACAACCCTTCGACCAGCGCCTTCATGAGTACGCGCCTGGCGGAGATGCAGGCAAAAAACCCGGACGCCGAACTGCGGCACAGATGGGTGCCCTACAACCGTATTTCACCCCACCTCAAGCGCGCCCTGATCGCCTCCGAAGACGCCAAATTCGTCGATCATGAGGGTTTTGACTGGGATGGCATCCAGAAGGCCTACGAGAAGAATCTGAAGAAGGGCAAGATCGTCGCCGGAGGCTCTACCATCAGCCAGCAACTGGCAAAAAACCTTTTCCTCTCCTCCCGCAAAGCCTTCTGGCGCAAAGGCGAAGAGGTGCTGATTACGCTGATGCTGGAAAAAATGCTGTCGAAGCGGCGGATTTTCGAGATCTACCTCAACGTGATCGAATGGGGCAACGGCGTGTTCGGCGCGGAAGCCGCCTCGCGCTACTACTACAAGACCAGCGCCGCCAGTCTGGGGCCGGAGCAGGCCGCCAGACTCGCCGCGATGGTGCCCAACCCGCGTTATTACGATACGCATCGCAATGCACGGGGGCTGGCGAAGAAAACGGCAATTATTCTGGCGAGGATGCCGGCGGCGGAAGTACCTTGATATTGGGTTTCGGTCGAGGCTGCCGCCCAGGTTATTCCTGGTGGGTGCCGTGTTACAGGCTGAGACTTCCCCTTTTTAAAGCCTCGTATGCATACTCCCGGCCCATTGCAGCTCTTACTCTTCCTGATCCCACACCAAATTCAGTAACTCGATTTCTGAAAGATGCTGACGGACAGGACAATCCGGGCAGCCCCTGGAACTTGGCTCATTTTTGCAGCCCGAACACTTTTTGACTGTAGATTTCGCTGCACTAATCTGTTTTTCCAGCGATTGAAGCTGCTGAACCTGCCCTTGAATTCCGGCCAGAATTTCATCCAGATGGCTACTGACAGCTTTCTGGCTTTCATCGCCGGTTTTGTGCAGTTCGCGAGCGAGGGCGAGAGATTTGATTACCCCGAGGGAATAACCGCTCTCAGCCAGCTTCAGAATAGTGCGCAAACGGTCAACGTGACGTTGGGAATACATACGTGTACTACCCTTCGAACGCAACGGAGTGATCAACCCCTCTTCCTCGTAATAACGTATAGCACGGATGGATGTGACCAAGGTTTTGGCCACATCCCCGATCTTATGAAGTTGCTCGTGTTCTTTCAATTTTATAAACCGACAAGTTGAGCCTGATAGCCTTTGCCTCTGACGGTGTTCAGCAATACTTCCGGAGAGGTTTTATCTGGGTTATACAAAACAACAAGCATGTGCGGCAGATTGAAGCGCGGCGCAATCACACCGTCAATTTCACGAATGGTCGCTTCCAATGCCTGCTGTTGATCCTGCGCAATCGTCTGGTTGATGTGAATCGTTACATCAGTGGTGTGCATGACAGCCTCCATATCTAACGTGTGCGTGAGGTATAAATATCTTCCGTTGGCGTTAGATTGTCAACTAATAATATTCTCAAGCGGGTGCAGCATGGTTTTGTCCGCTTCGCGGGTTATTTGCTTGCCGGGGGCAGCCCGGCGGCTGATTACCTTTCTTGCTTCGCCAAGAAAGGTAAACCAAAGAAGGCGACCCCCATCCACCGCCCCTACGGGGTACCCTGCGCTGCTCGTCAAGCCGGGCGGCTGCGCAACTCGCGCTTTGCGCTCAGACAGTGCTCGCCGACTGCTCCCGGCTTGCCTGTGCTGCTCGGCGGTGGACCGAGGGGAGTTTGGCGCATGTGACGCATTTCCTGTTTTATCTCTGACCGTGGAGCCACCACCCAACTTCCCCTCTGCGCCGCTTCGGATTGACAGGCGAATTGGGGGGGTGTCGGCTGCGCCCTGTCTGAGCGCGTCAGCGCGAGTTGCGCAGACGCCCAATTCGCCTGTCAATCCGAAGGAACCCGTAGGGCGGCGCGGTGGGGCGGCATTTCTTTGGTTACTCTTCTTTGGCCGCACAAAGAAAGTAACCCGCTGCCGGGCGGCCCCGGCACTCAATCAAGCATGCGCGAAGCGCATACCCATCCTCAGGCGAACAGCCGCTCCAGCTCCAGACCCGGATCCTCCGCACGCATGAAGGCCTCGCCGACCAGGAAGGCGTTGACGCTGTTTTCACGCATGCGCTGCACGTCCTCCGTCTTGAGGATGCCGCTTTCGGTAATCACGATGCGATCCTTGGGAATCTGCGGCAGCAGCTCCAGCGTGGTTTCCAGCCGGGTTTCGAAGGTGCGCAGGTTGCGGTTGTTGATGCCGATCAGCGGTGTCTTGAGTTGCAGCGCCAGTTCCAGCTCGGCTGCATCGTGGGATTCCACCAATACCGCCATGCCGAGCTCATGCGCCACGGCTTCCAGTTCCAGCATGCGCGGCAGTTCCAGCGCGGCTACGATCAGCAGGATGCAGTCGGCGCCGATGGTGCGGGCGCGGCAGATCTGGTAGGGGTCGACCATGAAATCCTTGCGCAGCACCGGCAATTTGCAGGCGGCACGCGCATCGATCAGGTCATTCTTGCTGCCCTTGAAAAACTGGCTGTCCGTGAGCACGGAAAGGCAGGCTGCGCCGTGCTTTTCATAGCTCCGTGCTATCGCTGCCGGATCGAAGTTTTCCCGGATGATGCCTTTCGAGGGACTGGCTTTCTTGATTTCGGCGATCACGGCGGATTTTCCCGCCGCGATCTTGCCGCGAACAGCACCGATAAAATCGCGTGTCGGCGGCATGTCCTCGGCTTCGGCGCGGATCACGGCATAGGGCTTTTTGCCCAGTGCACGGGTTACTTCCAGCCGTTTTACCTCGATGATTTTGTTCAGGATATCAGACATGAATCAGGCCCCCTTGAAACGGTTGGAAACTTCCACCAGCTGGCGCAGCTTTTCGCGCGCGGCACCGCTTTCGATGACTGTGTGCGCCCTGGCGATCCCATCTGCCAGGGTTGCCGCGCATCCTGCCACATAGATTGCAGCACCGGCGTTGAGTTGCACGATGTTACGCGCCGGGCCGGGCAAATTGTCGAGCACGCCAAGCAGCATGTCCCGGGCCTGGGTTGCATCCCAGACTTTCAGGGATTCCAGATCACAGGCCTCGAAGCCGAATTCACGCGGGTGCAGGGTGTATTCGCTGATTTCGCCGTCCTTCAGTTCGGCGACCAGCGTATCGCCCGAGAGGGTGATCTCGTCCAGCCCATCAGAGCCATGCACCACCATTACGTGGCTGCTGCCCAGGCGCTGCAGCACGCGCGCCTGGATGCCGACCAGATCGGGGTGGAACACGCCCATGACCTGGTTGCTTGCCCCGGCCGGGATTGGTGAGCGGCCCCAGCACGTTGAAAATGGTCCGCACCCCCAGCTCGCGCCGCACCGGCGCGGCGTGCTTCATGGCGCCGTGGAAATTGGGCGCGAACATGAAGCCGATGCCGATTTCGTCAATGCTCTGGCCGACCTGTTCCGGCGTGAGGTTGAGATTGACCCCCAGCGCCTCCAGCACATCGGCCGAGCCGCAGGTGGAAGACACCGAGCGCCCGCCATGCTTGGCCACGCGCGCCCCGGCAGCGGCAGCGACAAAGGCTGCGGCAGTGGAGATATTGAAGGTGTGCGCCGCATCCCCCCCGGTACCGCAGGTATCCACCAGATGCCCGGTGTTTGTCACCGGCACCTTGGTGGAGAATTCGCGCATCACCTGGGCGGCGGCGGAAATTTCACCGACGGTCTCCTTTTTTACCCGCAGGCCCATGAGGATGGCGGCGATCTGCGCCTGGGTCACTTCCCCGCTCATGATCTGGCGCATCAGCGACAGCATCTCGTCGTGAAAAATCTCGCGCTGCTCGATCAGCCGTACCAGCGCTTCCTTGGGCGTCATCACGCGCGCTTCTCCTTGAGGAAATTAGCCAGCATCTGGTGGCCGTGCTCGGTCAGGATGGATTCCGGATGGAACTGCACGCCTTCTACCTGCAGGGTCTTGTGGCGCACCCCCATGATCTCGCCGTCATCGGTCCAGGCGGTGATTTCGAGGCAATCCGGCATGGTCTCGCGCTCGATCACCAGCGAGTGGTAGCGCGTAGCGGTGAAGGGGTTGGGCAGGCCCTTGAACACGCCCGCATCCTTGTGGTGGATCAGCGAGGTCTTGCCGTGCATGAGCTGCTTTGCATGGATGATTTTTCCGCCAAACGCCTGACCGATGCTCTGATGGCCGAGGCACACGCCCAGCAGCGGCACCTTGCCGGCAAATTCCTGAATCACCGCCACCGAGATCCCGGCCTCGGAAGGCGAACAGGGGCCAGGCGAAATCACGATGTGATCGGGCTTCTGCGCAGCCACCTGCTCCACGGTGATCTCGTCGTTGCGGTAAACCTGCACGTCCTCGCCCAGCTCACCGAAATACTGCACCAGGTTGTAGGTAAAAGAATCGTAATTGTCGATCATCAGCAGCATATTGCGCACATCCTGTTGTTTCTTAAATGTTTACTAGACCTGCACAATGTCGACTTCGCTCAGCGTCTGTGCTCGCTTGGCAAACTTTGTATCGAATGTGGCAAAGCGGCCGGCCCTTTGGCTGCTCGCCAGATGCAAGGCGTCGGCAAAATCCAGTCCACCCTCAAACCAGCTGAGCGCCAGAGCAAGTTCAGCGGGATTTTCCAATGTGACATTCGGCAGCCCCGCAATCGTGCGTAAAGCGTGGGCAATGGAGCCAGAACCCTGCTTGTAGGCGTAGCGCAACACCCACTCGGTTTCAAGTAACACCGTCTTGGGAACAAAAATCTGTTCTGCCTCGAACAGTGCAGCCACACGTCTTGCCTGCTCGGGATCGTCGTTGGCGACGATACGCACCAGCAAATTGGTATCAACTGCCAGCATGGTTCTTGGCTCCTTCGGCGATCGCAGCCTCCATGTCTTCAAGCGACCTGGCGGGGCCGGTGTAACCCATGCAGCCGATCACATCCTGAAGACGGGTCGGGCTGAAAGATTTGGCCGGGCGCAGCATGACTCCGTCCGGTGTGTCCTCGATTACAAACTCCATTCCTGCCGACCAGTGATGCGACTCGCGCACCGATTTCGGTAGGATGATCTGTCCTTTGGATGAGAGTTTGGTCGTTTCCATGGGAAATTACCGCCGGTAAGATTTGGTAAGACGTAACGATACACGCAGTCGGAACCCAGTGCAACGCCAGTCTAATTTCAGTTCGAATACCCCAGATTCGGCGCCAGCCACGTCTCGGCGGTTTGCAGATCCCAGCCCTTGCGCCGCGCATAATCCTCTACCTGGTCGCGGTCGATCTTGGATACCGCAAAATAGGTTGATTCGGGGTGCGCAAAATACAGGCCGCTCACTGCTGCGGTCGGGACCATGGCAAAACTTTCGGTCAGGGTGATGCCGGCGTTTTCCGGCGCGTGCAGCAGTTCGAACAGCGGCCCTTTTTCGCTATGCTCGGGGCAGGCGGGGTAGCCGGGGGCAGGGCGGATGCCGCGGTATTTTTCCTCGATCAGGTCCTCGTTGGAAAGCGCCTCATCCTTCGCATAGCCCCAGAACTCGCGGCGCACGCGCTCGTGCAGCAGTTCGGCGAAGGCTTCCGCGAGGCGATCCGCCAGCGCCTTGAGCATGATGGCGCTGTAGTCGTCGTGCTGCTTTTCGTAATCCAGAACACGCGCATCGATGCCGATCCCGGCGGTGACGGCGAAAGTGCCGATGTAGTCCTTCACGCCGGTATCCTTGGGCGCGATGAAATCCGCCAGGCACAGATTGGGTTTTCCGGCTGGTTTCTCGGTCTGCTGGCGCAGGGCGTGGTAGGTCATGGCAATCTGGCTGCGCGACTCGTCGCTGTAGATCTCGATGTCGTCACCCACGCGGTTGGCCGGGAACAGGCCGATCACCGCGCTGGCGCCCAGCCATTTTTCCTCGATGATGTTCTTCAGCATGGCCTGGGCGTCGGCAAAGAGTTTTTTCGCTTCGACACCGACCACTTCATCCTCAAGAATGCGCGGATAGCGGCCGTGCAGCTCCCACGCCTGGAAGAACGGCGTCCAGTCGATACGCGCGGCGATTTCGGCGAGCGGGTAATCGTGGAAGGATTTCAGGCCGAGCATGGCGGGGACGGGGGGGGTGTAGCTGTCGGCAGCTTTAACCCCTCCCGGCCTCCCCTTGTCAGGGGAGGGGCTAGATGCTTCCCCCCTGACAAGGGGGGATTGAGGGGGGTTGGGGTTGCCCCAGTCGGTCTTGAAACCATTGGCGCGCGCCGCTTCGATTGACACTCGCTTGGCGGCGCTCTGGCGCTCCTGATGGCGCTCGCGTACCGCGACGTATTCGGCCTTGAGCTTGCTGATGTAGGCGTCGCGCAGGTCGGGGCTCAACAGGCTGGTGCATACGCCGACGCCGCGTGAGGCGTCCTTCACGTACACCACCGGGCCGCTGTAGTTGGGCTCGATCTTGACTGCGGTATGCGCCAGCGAAGTGGTCGCACCGCCGATCAGGAGGGGAATGCTCATCCCCATGCGCTGCATTTCCTTGGCGACATGGGCCATCTCTTCCAGCGAAGGGGTAATCAGGCCGGACAGGCCGATGATGTCAGCCTTCTCATCGATAGCGGCCTGCAGAATCTTGGCTGCCGGGACCATCACGCCCAGATCCACCACGTCGTAGTTATTGCACTGCAGCACCACGCCGACGATGTTCTTGCCGATGTCGTGCACGTCACCCTTGACCGTAGCCATGATGATCTTGCCCTTGGCCTGCGCTGCCTCGCCGCTCAGTTTCTTTTCCTCCTCGATGTAGGGGATGAGGTGCGCCACCGCCTGCTTCATGACGCGGGCGGATTTGACCACCTGCGGCAGGAACATCTTGCCCGCGCCGAACAGGTCGCCGACCACGTTCATGCCGTTCATCAGCGGGCCTTCGATCACGTGGATCGGCCGCTCGGCTTCGAGGCGCGCGGCTTCGGTATCCTCGACGATATAGGTAGTGATGCCTTTCACCAGCGCGTGGGTGAGGCGTTCGCCCACCGGGGCTTCGCGCCAGGCCAGGTCTTCGACCTGCTCTTTGGTCTGGCCCTTGAAGGATTCGGCGAATTCCACCAGGCGTTCGGTGGCGTCCGGGCGGCGATTGAGCAGCACGTCCTCGACCCGCTCCCGCAGATCCTTGGGAATTTCCTCATACACGCCCAACTGCCCGGCATTGACGATACCCATGTCCATGCCGGCCTGGATGGCGTGATACAGGAAGGCCGTGTGGATCGCTTCGCGCACCGGCTCGTTGCCGCGGAAGGAGAAAGACACATTGGACACGCCGCCGCTGATCTTGGCATAGGGCAGGTTGTGTTTGATCCAGCGCGTGGCCTCGATGAAATCGACCGCGTAGTTGTTGTGCTCCTCGATACCCGTCGCCACAGCGAAGATGTTGGGGTCGAAGATGATGTCCTCGGGCGGGAAGCCGACCTGCTCGGTTAGGATTTTGTAGGAGCGGGCGCAGATTTCCTGCTTGCGCGCCTGGGTGTCGGCCTGGCCCTGCTCGTCGAAGGCCATCACCACCACGGCGGCGCCGTAGCGGCGCGCGAGTTTGGCGCGCTCGATGAACTCGGGCTCGCCTTCCTTCATCGAGATGGAGTTGATCACGGACTTGCCCTGCACGCACTTCAGGCCGGCCTCGATGATGCTCCACTTGGAGGAGTCGATCATCACCGGCACGCGCGCGATGTCCGGCTCCGAGGCGATCAGGTTGAGGAAGCGCACCATGGCCGCCTCGCCGTCCAGCATGGCTTCGTCCATGTTGATGTCGATGATCTGGGCGCCGGTTTCCACCTGCTGCTTGGCGATTTCCAGCGCCTCGTCGTACTTGCCTTCCAGCACCAGGCGCTTGAACTTGGCCGAGCCGGTGACGTTGGCGCGCTCGCCGACGTTGACGAAGAGCGAATCCTTGCCGATGTTGAGCGGCTCCAGGCCGGACAGGCGGCAGGTCTTCTCGACCTCGGGAATCTTGCGCGGCGGCAAGCCTTCCATGGCCTCGGCCACGGCCTTGATATGCGCGGGCGAAGTGCCGCAGCAGCCGCCCACGATATTGAGCAGGCCGTCCTCGCCCCAACTGCGGATTGCAGCCGCCAGTTGTTCTGGCGTTTCGTCGTAGCCGGATTCGGACAGCGGGTTGGGCAGCCCGGCGTTGGGGTGGGCGCTCACATAGGTATCGGCCTTGCTGGACAACTCTTCCACATACTGGCGCAGCTTGTCCGCACCGAGCGCGCAGTTGAATCCGATGGAAATCGGATCGGCATGGCGCATCGAATTAAGGAACGCCTCGGCGGTCTGGCCGGTCAGGGTGCGGCCGGATTCGTCAGTGATGGTGCCGGAAATCATGATCGGCAACTCGATCTGGTGATCGTCGAAAAACTTCGCGATGGCGAACAGCGCCGCCTTGGCGTTGAGCGTGTCGAAAATGGTTTCCACCAGCAGGATATCCGCCCCGCCGTCCACCAGACCTTGAATGGACTCGGTGTAAGCGGTCACCAACTGGTCGAAAGTGACATTGCGGAAGCCCGGATCGTTGACGTCCGGAGAAATGGTGGCGGTGCGACTGGTCGGCCCGATCACGCCCGCCACGAAGCGTGGCTTGGCCGGGTTCTTGGCCTCGAACTCGTCTGCCACCTCACGCGCCAGCTTCGCCGCTGCCACGTTGATGTCGTACACCAGGTGTTCCATGTGGTAATCCGCCATGGCGACGGAGGTGGCGTTGAAGGTATTGGTTTCGAGAATGTCCGCGCCCGCTTCCAGATAATCGGCATGGATTTCGCGGATGATGTGCGGCTGGGTCAGCACCAGCAGGTCGTTGTTTCCCTTGAGATCGCCTTCGTGGTCGGCAAACTGGTGATGGCAGGCACAGCCGCCATGCACGTGCGTACCGCGATATTCCTCTTCGCCCAGCTTGTAGCGCTGGATCATGGTGCCCATGGCGCCATCGAGGATCAGGATGCGTTGTTGCAGTTGCTGGTGGAGGAGGGCGGTGCGTTCGGAACGGTTCATGATTATGCGATGCTATTCGGGCAGAAAAGAGTGCAATAATATCACCAGACGCCAACTCACTGAACGACAAGGAGGTTCCGGATGGAACATCTCACCCCCAAACAAGCCCATGAGCTTCTGCATACCCGCCGCGAAGCGGTATTCATCGATGTGCGCAGCGAGATGGAATTTCTGTTCGTCGGCCACCCTGACGGGTCGATCCTGATTCCGTGGGTGGATGCGCCGGATTGGGAAGTGAACCCGCACTTCGTCTCGCACGTCAAAACCGCCGCCAGCATCAACCGCCCGGTGGTACTGATCTGCCGTTCCGGGCGGCGCTCGGTGGACGCAGGACTGGTGCTGGAGCAGGCAGGGCTGACGGAGGTGTACAACGTGCTGCATGGTTTCGAAGGCGACCTCGACGACCACTATCACCGCAACATGATCAATGGATGGCGTTTCGAAGGCCTGCCCTGGACGCAGACCTGATGGTTTGATTCAGGGATTGGCCTGGCTGGCGCTTTCCGCCTTGCGCTGGCGCTTTTCCCCGAGCAGGGCGAGAATGCGCGGCAAATTTTCCTGAGCGGCCTTTTCGCCCATTTCGATGGCCAGTTTTCTCGCCTCGAAATCAACTGCTCCGATTTCGCTCACATCCGGCCGGATCACCACATCCGCCTCGCGCATTTCCGCCTGGCTCGACTCCTTGCCCATGATGGCGATGGTTTGCGACAGCACATCCAGGGTATCGCGGATTTCCACGGCGCTATCGGGCTTGCGCGACACGTCTACCGCAATGATGATGTCCGGCTTCATTTTCTTTGCCACCCGCACCGGCACCGGGCTTAGCACGCCGCCATCCACATACTCCCTGCCGGCGATACTGACGGGCTGAAATACGCCCGGAATCGAGCTTGAGGCGCGCACGGCCATGCCGGTATTGCCGCGATTGAACACCATCATCGAGCCGCTCTGCAAATCGGTAGCAACGGCGGCATAACGCCTGGGCAAATCTTCGATGGAACGGTTGTCGAGGTACTGATTGATGAAGTCCTGCATCAGCTCACCCTTGACGAAGCCGCGGTCAGGAAAGGTAACGTCGCGCAATTGCGCCTGCTCCATCCCGAGGGCAATCACCTCAAGCGCGACGGCATCATAACCGCCGGCATAAAGCGCGCCGACAAAGCTGCCGGCGCTGGTGCCCACCACGATATCGGGCCTGATGCCCTGCTGCTCGAGCGCCTTAATCACCCCGACATGCGCGAAACCGCGGGAAGCGCCACCGCCCAGCACCAGGGCAATTACCGGATGCCCGGTCTGGACGGCGCGAAGTCTGGCCGCCTCAGGCGGAACGACATCCTTGAAAACAATCGGCTGGCTGGCGCAACCGGCCAGTGTCAATACCAGCAGCACCCACAACAGGAATCCGGAACCGGGCTTGCGCTTCAAGTAAAGCTCTCTATTGCCCGTTTACCACATGCCAGTGCTGCTCCAGCATCCAGTTCAGATGCGCCGGAGCCGTTCCGGCAGCCGCCTGCTGCGCCTGCGGCGCGATACGATACGAATCGGCACCGGCCGTAATAGGCCACTGCGCGAGCGCCAACAGCACCAGCAGCATTGCGCCAAGCTGAAATGTGCCACTCATCCATTGCGTCATGATTCACCCTCCTTTGCTGCCATAGTGAAGGAAGGGTGTTGCCAAACTATTTCCACTGGAACAAAACTGTATCAATTTGTTTCAGGACCCAGGGACCCTGTTTATCACCCCAGCGTCACGCCAAGCGCCTTGCCGATGAGATAGGTGGCGCCGCCAGCCGCACCGCCGATTGCCAGCATGCGCAGACCGCCCAGCCAGGCATGGCGGCCAGTAAACAGACTGAGCACCGCGCCCACGGCGAACAGCGCAACCGCTGTCAGTCCGATGGCAACGAACAGGGCCTTCATTCCGCTACTGAACACAAAGGGCAGTAAAGGCACCATGGCCCCGGCCGCGAAAGAAAAAAAGGAGAACAGCGCTGCACCCCGGGGTGAACCCAGCTCGTCCGGATTCAGGCCCAGTTCCTCGCGCGTCAGCGTATCCAGCGCCCGGTCCGGATCGGCAATCAGTTTTTCCGCTACACGCCGCGCCTCTTCGCGCTCCAGCCCCCGGGCCTGAAAGATCAGCGCCAGTTCGGCGGCTTCTTCATCCGGATATTGCTCCAGCTCGTCGCGTTCCAGTCCGATCTGGTATTCGTACATTTCGCGCTGCGAACGCACCGAGATGTACTCGCCTGCCGCCATGGAAAACGCCCCCGCCAGCAGGCCCGCGATGCCGGAAAGCATGATCACGGCGCTCTGCCCGGACGCCCCCGCCACGCCCATGATCAGGCTGGCATTGGAAACCAGGCCGTCATTGACGCCGAACACCGCCGCGCGCAAATTACCGCCGCCCATGCCCCTGTGACGGCGGCCAACCTGTTCCAGCGCAGTCGGTATGGCATGGCCGGCAGGCGCGGAAGCATAGAGCGACATGCCGCGCACCTTCATGGCGGCCAGCACCGGACGCATCGCGCGCACGCCGAAATGCCGCACCCCTTGCGCCGTGATGCGCACGCGCCATTCGGGCAGATAAAGCTGTGGCAGCGTTATCCCCGTTTTTCCGGCCTCTGCCACCCAGATCGCGGCCTGCCGCTCGGCAGCTTGCGCCAGTTCAAGGAAAAGAATCTGCAGCGGCGTGCCGGATTCGACATCTGAAATAATGCGGTAGAGGTAGGCGGAACGTTTTTCTTCGCGCCAGGACTCCAGCACATTCATCAGGATCAGGCGCCGAAACGCCGGTACTGGACTGCTTCGGCGATATGCGCGGGAGAAATCTGCGCCTCCCCGGCCAGGTCGGCGATGGTGCGTGCCATCTTGAGGATGCGATGGTAAGCGCGTGCAGAGAGATCGAGGCGGGTGATGGCTTGCTTGAGCAGCGTCATGCCCGCAGCGTCCGGCTGGCAATGGAGATCGATTTCCTTGCCGGAAAGCCGTGCATTGGGCTTGCCCTGGCGCGCCTGCTGCAGCTGGCGCGCCGCCGCCACCCGTGCCCGGATGGCTGCGCTGGGTTCGCCCGCCGCCGCTTGCGTCAGCTCACCCTCCGGCAGGGCCGGCACTTCGATCTGCATGTCGATGCGGTCAAGCAGCGGACCGGAAATTTTGCTTCGATAGCGCGATACCTGATCCGGCGTGCAGCGGCATTTGCCACTGGGGTGGCCGAGGTAGCCGCAGGGGCAGGGATTCATCGCCGCCACCAGCTGGAACTGCGCCGGGAATTCCGCCTGACGGGCGGCGCGGGAGATGGTTATGCGGCCGGATTCCAGCGGCTCGCGCAGGGTCTCCAGCGCCTTGCGGTCGAATTCCGGCAGTTCGTCCAGGAATAGCACAGAGTGATGCGCCAGGCTGATTTCGCCCGGCCGCGGATTGCCTCCACCCCCAACCAGCGCCACGCTGGAAGCCGAATGGTGCGGTGCGCGCAAAATCCGGCGGCGCCAGTTCTCGAGGCGAAAGCCGCCATTCAGGGACTGGATCGCTGCCGCTTCAAGTGCTTCCGCTTCCGTCATCGGCGGCAGGATGCCGGGCAGGCGGCTGGCGAGCATGGATTTTCCGGTGCCCGGCGGCCCCGACATGAGGAGGCTGTGGCCGCCCGCCGCCGCCACTTCTAAGGCGCGCCGGGCCTGAGCCTGGCCTTTGACCTCGCTGAAGTCGGGCTCCGCCGTTTCCGTCTCCATACCCGTTGCCGGGACATGGCGGCTGAGCGCCTCCTGTCCCGCCAGATGGGCGCAGACTTCGAGCAGCGACCCCGCCGGGAAAACCATCGCATCTTCCACCAGTGCGGCCTCGTCCGCATTGTTGCGCGGCAGGATAAAGGCGCGGCCATCCTTGCTGGCCTTGCAGGTCATGGCCAGCGCGCCGCGGATCGGGCGCAGTTCGCCCGTCAGCGCCAGTTCACCGGCAAATTCATAGTCCTTGAGGCGCTGCTGGGGCAACTGGCCGGAAGCGGCGAGAATGCCCAGTGCGATGGGGAGATCGAAGCGCCCGCTTTCCTTGGGCAGGTCGGCGGGCGCCAGGTTGACGGTGATGCGGCGGGCGGGGAATTCGAAGCGGGCATTCTGCAAGGCGGCACGCACGCGGTCGCGGGATTCTTTGACTTCGGCTTCGGGCAGGCCAACCAGGGTAAAACTCGGCAGGCCATTGGCCAGATGCACTTCCACCGTCACCAGTGGTGCATCCATGCCGTTCAGAGCGCGGCTGTAAAGGACCGCGAGGGACATGGCCGAGTTACTGAGACCGGGAAGCTTCTGACTGGAACTGTTTTTCCATGGCCGCCACCAGGGTCTCCAGCCTGTCGAGCTTTTCGCGCGTGCGCACCAGCACCGCCTGCTGCACCTCGAATTCCTCCCGAGTCACCAGGTCGAGTTTGGCAAACACACCCTGCAAGGAAGCGCGCAGGTTTTTCTCCACATCGCCCGCAGGCGAAGCCGCCAGAACCTGGCTGATTTTAGCGTTGATTTCGTCGAGTACTTTATGGTTAAGCATGGTCATCCTCCTGATGGCGGCAGTCTACCAGAAAACCTGTTTTACGCATCCAGACGGAGTTGCGGCATTCAACCCTACCCCCTTCCCAAGAATGCAAATGGTCTATAGTATGGCCTTCTAATTCAAACAGATGGCACTCTGATGCTTTCATCTGCCGGATCATGGGTTACCCGCCCACGCAGGCTGAAGGCATCCGGGAGAAGCGCCACATCTGGCTGGCCGGAAGAAATTTAATGACACAAGCTCTCCACCCCCAGAGCAACAGCCGTTTCTTTTATCACCTCAAAATCATCGGCGGCATTGCGCTTGTCATCGGGGGGCTTTCCTTTGCCACCCTGATTCTGCTGCTCACTTCCATTAGCGGCAGCACCGGCGCCACTTACTGGAACATCGTCCAGTCAGGCAGTGTCACGCATCAGTCATTGGGGACGGGCATGGCACTGGCCGGTTTGTTTCTGACCGGCGGCGCCGCTGTCATCACGTGGCTGATTTCCCTTTATGCCAGCTTCCGCATCGCAGGCCCTTTGTTCCGCATCTCCCGCAATCTGGAAATACTGACCGAATCCGGCGCAGCCACACTGACACCCATCCGCGAGAAAGACCAGTTGCAGGCGGAAATGCAGCAACTCGCGCAGAGCGCCCGCGTGCTGCAAGCCCATTACAGTGAAATGGAGGCCGCCGCCGATAACGCGCTGGCGCTGATTGACTCAGGCGGTCACGGCCTCGGCCAGTCTCTTGCCAGGCTGAGCGAACTGGAACGCCGTGTTCGTCTCTAGCAGCCTGTCGGACTTAAATGAAATCGGCTGCGAATCCGCCTGGCCGGTCCATATTTCACCGCTTTTTTGGTCAATAGAATGACTATTGACCTGCGAAACCGGCAAAATTTGTCCTCGCCCAGTCAAATTCTCGCTTCGATTCTTCAAGCCCGGCAGGCTGCTAGGCCGGGCATCTTCCGGAAGCTCGCCGCACTGCTTGCATGCGGACTTGTGCTGGGCGTCACGCCGGGAATTCACGCAGCCTTGAATGCGCCCCAGAAGCATATGAGCGGGCAGGCATGCGCCAGCTGTCACCTGGCCGGTGACGAAACCGTCAAGGAAAATGCTCATCTGCTGATCGCCGCTCAGGAAAAACTGTGTGCCGGCTGCCATCCCAAATCCATTCAGGCCAGCCACCCAAGCGGCGTCCGGCCCACAATGGCCATTCCGCCGGCCTATCCGCGGGACTGGAAGGGCGATATGACATGCAGCACCTGCCATGACGTGCATGGCAGCGCTCACGGCCTGATGCGCGGGAATGCGCGTGGGCGGAATTTTTGCCTGTCCTGCCACGATAGCGGGTTTTTCAGCAGAATGGCCGACCAGGGCGTTTCCATGATCTCGTCCGGCCACATGTCATCCGTGACGGCAAAAACAGACCTGAGCAGCCTCGATGTCGATCCCTTCACCGTGCAATGCATGGGTTGCCACGGCAACAACGGGGACCTGGGCGGCACGATAGATTCCAGACGGATTTTGCGCCATGCCGGCGATGCGGTGAATCACCCCGTCGGGCAGCGCTATTTCGAATCCTTTCTGAAGGGCCGTTACAAACCCGAATCCATCGTCAACCGGCGCCTCTTTCTGCCTGACGGCAGAGTCAGTTGCGTCAGTTGTCACCGGGGTTATGCCAAAGAGCACGGCAAGCTGAGAATCGGTAAGCAGGGCTCGGCCCTGTGCTTTGAATGCCACGATATCTGAACATGAAAACCAAGCGCAAAATCCACCACATCGACCCGGCGCTGCAGAATCGGCTGCTAATCGTGTTCGTCTTGCTGGAAGTGTTGCTGATCGGTGCCGGGATGATCGTGTTGTATCTGGAGCTGAAGGAAATCGCGGAAGAAAACCTGTTCCGCATCCACTTTGCAGAAAGTGAACCCTTGTCCACCCTGCTGCTTAGAGAAGTCATGCAGACCATGGCCGTTCTCGTCATCCTGAACCTGGCGGCACTGGGGCTGGCAGAGTGGTGGTGGTCGCGTTATCTGGCTTCCATCATGCGCCCTCTTTCCGCCTTGCTGGCCCGAACCGCTGCTCTGGATTTCACGGGAGATGAAGCGCCCGGACAACGGCACACCGCGCTGTCGCTCGCCGTAGCATGGCGGGAAAATGAACGGGCGCACTGCAAGGCCATACGCACCCGCATTTCCGGACTGGAGGAACAAGCAGGCCACGCCACAGCCTCACCCGAGCAGACACGCACGACACTGGAAAACCTCAAAACCCTCCTGCAGGCACGCAAAACCCGCTGATACGGCCCCAGCGCTGCATCCGGACGCAGACAATCAACAGAATCCCCTCCCGCTCCGGCGCGCACCAAACCAGTGCACCCCTCTGAAGCAGCGCCCCAGTTTTGCGCCCATCTTTTCCACAGCCTTCATGTAAAATCCATAACCAATTGATAGGTAACGGATTTATTTCTGGCACGGCTTATGCTTTAGTCTTGATCGTAGTTACATTCGAAAACCTTTTATTCAGATCGTTCAAGGAGAAGAAAATGCGCAAATTAAACCAAATGCTGTTGATCGCCGGTGTCGTCAGCGCCCCCGGCCTGATGGTTTCCACATCCGCCATGGCAGAGGAAGCCGCCGCTTCCCCCATCAGCGCAAACGTGACTCTGGCTTCCGAATATGTTTACCGCGGCATTTCGCAGACCCGCGAAAAGCTGGCCCTGCAGGGCGGTTTTGACTACGCCCATGCCAGCGGACTGTATGCCGGTGTATGGGGCTCCAACATCAGCTGGCTGGAAGATGCAGGCGCTGCCGCCAGCAGCAGCATGGAGCTGGATCTGTATGCCGGTTACAAGGGCAAGATCAGCGACGACCTCGGCTATGACGTGGGCTATCTGCGCTATGAGTATCCCGGCGATTACCTGCCCGGTGTCGTAAGCCCCAACACCGACGAGCTTTATGTTGCCGGCACTTACAAGATGTTCACCCTGAAGTATTCCCACAGCACCTCCAACCTGTTCGGCTACGCCAACAGCAAGAACTCGTCGTACATCGATGCCAGCGCGAATTTCGATCTGGGTAGCGGTTTCGGGCTTGGCCTCCATGCCGGTCACCAGAAGATCAAGAACAACACCGACTACAGCTACAGCGATTACAAAATCAGCCTGAGCAAGGATTTTGGCGGCGGGCTGAGCGTCACTGGCGCGTACATCGATACCAATGCGGATGACAACCTGTACACCGTGAAGAACACCAAGATCGCCGACAGCCGCTTCGTTCTGTCCGTCACCAAGGCGTTTTAACGCACACTAGATTTAGGAGCTCGACATGAAACTGGTAACTGCAATCATCAAACCGTTCAAGCTGGACGAGGTGCGGGAAGCGCTGTCCCTGGTAGGGGTGCAGGGCATCACCGTAACCGAAGTCAAAGGCTTTGGACGTCAAAAGGGCCACACCGAGCTGTATCGCGGTGCGGAATACGTGGTGGATTTTCTGCCCAAGGTCAAAGTGGAAGCAGCCATCCGGGCTGAGTTGCTGGATCAGGTGATTGAGGCCATCGAGAAATCCGCCTCGACCGGCAAGATCGGCGACGGCAAGATCTTCGTTTCCAGCCTGGAACAGGTCGTCCGCATCCGCACCGGTGAAACCGGCCCAGAAGCCTTGTAAAAGGAGCATGTCATGAAAAAACTGTTTAGCATGATCGCCTTGCTGGGCGTCCTCGGGCTCGGTGGCCCGGTCATGGCGGAAGACGCCATGCCGCTTGCTGCCGAACCCGCAACGACCGCACCGGCATCCGAAGCAGCGCCTGAAGCTGTCACTCCAGCCATGGCAGCCGAAGCCGCGCCAGCCGTTGCGGCTGATCCCGAGCCGAAACTTGATTCAGGCAATACCGCCTGGATGCTGACCGCCACCGCCCTGGTGCTGTTCATGACCATCCCCGGTCTGGCACTGTTCTACGGCGGCATGGTGCGCAAAAAGAACGTGCTGGCCATCATGATGCAAAGCTTCGCGATTGCAGCCCTGATGTCCGTCATCTGGATGGTGGCCGGTTACAGCCTGGCCTTCACTCCCGGCAGCGGCTTCATCGGCGGGCTCGACAAAATGTTCCTCAACGGCGTCGGTCTGGACTCCCTGACCGGCGTAGCGGGTGCGAACATTCCGGAAACCGTGTTCGTGATCTTCCAGATGACCTTCGCCATCATCACCCCGGCCCTGATCACCGGCGCCTTTGCCGACCGCATGAAGTTCTCCGCCATGATGTGGTTCATGGGGATCTGGTCGCTGGTGGTGTACGCACCGATTACCCACTGGGTATGGGAAGGCACCGGCTGGCTGTTCACCAAGGGCATCCTGGACTACGCCGGCGGTACTGTGGTGCACATCAATGCCGGTATCGCCGGTCTGGTGATCGCCATCATGCTGGGCAAGCGCATCGGTTACGGCAAGGAGCCAATGGCACCGCATAACCTGACGCTCACCCTGATTGGCGCTGCCATGCTGTGGGTAGGCTGGTTCGGCTTCAACGCCGGTTCCGCCCTGGCCGCTGACAGCCGTGCCGGCATGGCCATGGCCGTCACCCAGATTGCCGCCGCCGCTGCCGCGCTGGCCTGGATGTTTGCCGAGTGGCTGGGCAAGGGCAAGCCTTCCGTGCTGGGTATTGCATCCGGCGCCGTGGGCGGCCTGGTTGCCATCACCCCGGCGGCTGGCTTCGTCGCCCCCATGGGTGCGCTGATCATCGGCCTGATATCCGGCGTAGTGTGCTACTGGGGCGCCACTTCCCTCAAGCGCATGATGGGCTATGACGACTCGCTCGACGCCTTCGGCGTGCACGGTATCGGCGGTATCGTCGGCGCCCTGCTCACCGGCGTGTTCGCAGTCAAAGCCATCGGCGGCGACGCAGCCTCCGGCCTGATCGAAGGCAACGCCAGCCAGGTCGTCACCCAGCTGGTCGGTGTGGCCGCCACGGTAGCCTACACCGCCGTCGCCTCCTACATCATCCTCAAGGTGATCGACATGGTGATCGGCCTGCGCGTCTCCGAAGAAGAAGAGCGCGAAGGTCTGGACGTCAGCCTGCACGGCGAGCGCGTGGACTGATAGCGCACCCCGCGGATGCTGAACCTGGCATCCGCGGAAAGCGACCAATAAATTTCTCCATCCCTCCCCCTCAGGAGTGGATTCAGGGCGGCGCAAGCCGCCCTTTTTTTGCCTGGAATTCTGCGGTAAAAGTGGCCCGGACAGCGCTTGCCACGGGAGAAAATATAGCGTTTAATCCAAACCGCATATGTCATTCAATTACGCGGGCTGTTTATGCGTGGGCAAGCCGGATTGAGAAGCGTAGGCGCCCCCTGCACCAGGAAAAACAAAAAAGGTTTATCAGACACAACGTGCAAATACTCTATAAATAAACATGAATATACAAAATGTTATCGCAGCGTCTGAGATTATCGGACTGACCAATAAACTTTTATTTGCCGGTTTGTCGGCTATGACAACGTTAGACCGATAGGCCCACATGCGCATGAATGACGGTGAGCAATGACATTTACGCCCTCAGTTGATGCATATGGTGCGCTGCTGCGAATGATCGCATTGGCGAATGCCTCCACAATAAAGGCGTTGCTACGAGAACTATGCTGCCAAGTTTGGTCGAATGGTGAAGTATGTCGATTGTCGCATTGTTGCACAACACTTCCTATGTCCTACCTTATGCTATTAGGATCGGAATGGATCGTCTGGCCTGCAGCCTGCTAAGAATGCCTGGAGCAAATGTCGTCTGCGAGCAAATCGAATCGCAAACTGATCGCGCTGGCCTGGGGCTTCAAACGGAATTCGCCATGTTGTCTTGGCAATGCCTACGCGTGCGGCTGTAAAGGCTGAGGTATCTGCAACAAGCCAAGGGAAAGTGCGAAGTCTTGCGAACATCCAGCACCTTTCAATGGCTCAGATGGCCAGCCATTCCTTGAAGTGCATCACGTCCGCCAACTTGCCGACAATGGTTCAGACACCATCACCAATGCGGTTGCCTTATGTCCGAACTGCCACAGAGAGTTGCACTACGGCGAGAATTCCAGGGCTTTGGTTTTGCGCCTCTATGAGCGCGTTACCAGGTTAGTCCGTGAATAATCCGTATAACCCTGCGCTCAACCTCGCTCCCTTCGGTCGCTGGGCGCTGCGCCAAACGGCGCGCAGCGCCGGTTAGCTCCACGTTGGCCCTCACTATTGGAGTCTCTTTCATGAAATGGTTTTTGATATTACTTATCGCGCTTCTTCCGTTTTCTGCTTACAGCGCATGGATCGATCCGGCTGGCAAACCGATTCCGGATACTGAGAGCATGCGTAGTGCTGGAGACTTCGGCGTTCAAATAATGCTTACTGCGAACGAAGGGCAGTTTCGCCAAGCATGGAACTCGTCCAGGACCCCGCCCAGGTTGAGTACTACCAATACAGTACGCCTTGGCGGATCGGTCTCTGCACTTCTCATTTTTCATGGCTGCTCGCCAAATGCCGGGGGCGTCTGCGATGTGGCTTCCGAGTTCATTCTCGAAGCTCCAGACGGAAGCAAAACGCCAGCGGGTGGCGGCCCAGTCTGGTCCGGAAAGCCTATGCAACAAAGGCATTTGCAGCTCGGCCAGGCAAGTATGACCGTCGGCTTCGACAAAACCGATCCTGTTGGCGACTACAAGATAACTGCGAATATCAAAGACAAAGTATCTGGCCGGTCACTTGTTGTCGTGGCCCGGCTGAAAGTCACTAAGTAAGCTGTTGCGCAGCGTCCGGTGAAGCCACACGGTAGCCCTGGCATCGGATGATACTCAGAGGTTGGAAATGGATTTGTGGATAACTCAGAGCAGTTCCGCCAAACAGGCCGCACTCTCAGTGGCGTGCTCTGTCGTTGGCCTGATCCTGGCTTTCGCTTTTCGCCACTTCAGCGATTTTGGCAGCAACGCCATGGCAGGGTTTCTTTTGGGCTTGCTTCTGCTGCTCCTTGGCGTTGCCGGTTTCTTACTGAGCGGCAAACAGACCGTCATCGTTGATCCCAAAGCGCGCCGCATCATTGTTGAGGATTCGAACCGCTTCGGCACGAAGAAGCGAACAATCCTGTTCAGCGACGTCGTCGGCGTCGGCATCGGCTATCTCGGAAAGAAGTCGAACCGCGTCGAGTGGTACTACCTCGTGCTGGAACTCAGCAACGGGGAGAAGTATTCACTGTTTCCCCCGGGGCGCTTCTTCGAGGGCGGATCGGACAAATCCACAGTGGCAAGCAGGAAGCAGCGCCTTGAGAAGTATCTTGAACAGTAAGGAAAAACATCATCGGCTAACCGGGCAGCAAAGTGGGACGCGCCTGCAACGCGCACCTTGCTTTGTCCGTTAAACTTGTTCATGGCTCGATTCCTTCTCAAGTTTGATTGCGCCACTGTGCCAATCGTGTGGCTCTACATGGCTTGCTCCGCGCAATCCACGTTACGCCCGGGGCGGGCCGCCTCTAGCTAAGCCATTGTGTCTTGGAAAAATCGGGAAAATTATGTACGAACATGAATTACTTTATGGATTCAGCAGTGTTGCGATAGCAGCAACGCTTTTTGTTGCAATTGTTCTCTGCAACGAAATGGGTTTTAGAACGGGTCGTTTCATCCAGGCCCGCACTGATAGTGAAGTCAAAGCGCTCACTGGCTCTATTCAGGCCAGCATACTGGGTTTGTTGGCGCTATTGCTTGGGTTTACATTCAGCATGTCTATGCAACGCTATGACAATAGAAGCATGGCCTTGATAGATGAAGCTAACGCTATAGGAACCGCCGTATTACGGGTTCAGTTACTGCCGGAGGAATATAAAAAAGATGCTAATCGGTTATTTCGGGAATATGTCAATTTACGCGTATCCATAGGCAAGTTGGACTTTACGAAGCAAGAGGAGCGTAACGCCTACAATAAAAAAATTGCCGATTTACAAAGTGAGTTATGGTCTTTGGCAATCGCAGCAACAAATGTCGATCCGCGCCCTGTAACAACAGGGGCATTTGTCAAATCCCTTAACGATGTCATTGACAGTCAGGGCAGGAGAAATGCGTTACTTCAGATGCATGTGCCGGAAGTGGTATTAGTTCTACTATTTATTGTCTTTATTTCGTCTGGAGGAATAATGGGGTATTCCGCCGGGCTAAGTGGCAAACGCATTATTGCGCCAATAATGTTGGTTTCTTTATTAATCACATTGATTGTTTTCATCATTATTGACCTGGATCGACCAAAGCGTGGACTTATACAGGTAAATCAGGGTGTAATGACTGAGCTTCTGGATAGCGTTAATCATTGATTACACAAGTACAGAGAATCAGATGAAGTCATGTGGGCGCCCTGCTTCAAGACTATTCATGACAAACACATATCACCTCTCTACTTCCTTAATCCTCGTCAGGAGGGCATCTAGCACATGACAGTTCTTCCGAATCTCTTCGCGCACCTTGCGCCTGTTGCAGAACGCTATCTCACGCTTTTGCGAGTTCATCCATCCAGGCGATACAACTATGCAAAGCGCGGCTTTTTTGATCTGCCTGTTATTGACGTGAGCCAACACGGGCCGAAATGCAAGCAGGGGGAAACGTGGCTCTACTTTGCCGTTCCCGCAACGGCTTGTCTGACCGCATTGGCACCTCAGGACCGCTTATATGTTGGTGCGCAAACACAGGATCGCATGTTCCGCGGCGACGGACTTGATGGAAACAATTACCATCATGCAGAGATGAGAGCAGGAAACGGAAGTGATAATCCGGCTGCATTTTTGGCTTCCGGCCAGCAAATTTCCGTCTGCCGCGTACCTGCCCACCGAATACAAACCGTGATATCGGAAACTCCGGCACTTGAGCCGTTGCGTGTCTTGGCTGAACAACCCAGAACACCAAAGAAGCACCTTGGGTGGTGGTACGAGCAGTACATACTGTTCTCAGAGCCGAAGCAATGGCGGTGGAATACCGCGGTGGCCGATAAGTCTCTCGCAAAGCTTTTTGAGTCCTGAGTTCCGTGCCGCCTAACAAATCAGTCCGATTAATTCTCACCTTGGCCCATGGCATCCCCCTCCGGGTGGTTTTGTTGCAATCTGCAAATACAATTGCTCCACTTTTTTGCGTGCCCACGGTGTCCGGCGTAAAAATTTCAAGCTGGATTTAATGCAGGGGTCGTGGGTAAAACAGCGCACGGGCACGGCGGCGGCCATCGCTTCCCAGCCCATGGTCCCGGATAGCTGTGTGACGATGGTTTCAAGGGTGATGCCGTCCAGGCTGGGGCGGTTTGCTGGTTTTGTAATGGCGCTCATGTTTTCATTTTACCGGCGATAGCCCGGCTTGCGCGTTTACAATGGGGCTGTTTGTTCACAGGTTGTACTGGTCATGACAGAATCCATTCGTCTCGCAAAACGCCTTGCCGAAATAGTCCCCTGCTCGCGCCGGGAGGCGGAGCTGTATATCGCGGGTGGCTGGGTCACGGTCGATGGGCTCGTGGTGGAAGAGCCTCAGTTCAGGGTGTCGCAACAGAAAGTCGAACTTCACCCCGCGGCGATTCTCGTGCCGGCCGAGCCGGTGACTATTGTTTTTCACCAGCCGCCTGAAGTCCTTATGACTGCCGAAGCCGTGCAGCAACTGATTTGCTGCCGATACGCGGGCGGCGGATGACCCGTCCGGCATCCATATGCTCAAGCAACACTTTGCCCGGCTGAAGCAGTGCATGCCGCTGGAAGCAAACGCCAGCGGCATGCTGGTATTGACCCAGGACTGGCGCGTGGCGCGCAAGCTGAGCGACGATGCCGCCACAATCGAGCAGGAAGTTGTCGTGGAGGTCGCGGGCGATCTGCCCCCCGAGGGGCTCAAGCGCCTCAACCACGGACTCAGCTTTAATGGCCGGGTTCTGCCCCCGATCAAGGTCAGCTGGCAAAACGAAACCCGGCTGCGCTTTGCGCTCAAGGGATTGCAGCCCGGCCAGATCGTGCATATGTGTAAAAGTGTCGGGCTGGAGGTGCTGGGCATGAAACGGATCCGGCTCGGGCGCGTATCGATGGCCAGATTGCAGCCAGGGCAATGGCGGTATTTGATGCCGCACGAGCGGTTTTAATCCCCGAATGCTACGTAAACAGCCCGCTCACTTCATGCCGTAGATTTTCGCCTCGCCCGGCGGCCGGGTCTTGAAACGCTTGTGGAGCCAGAAATACTGCTCGGGCATTTCCCTGACCCGTTCTTCGATGAACTGGTTCATGCGCAGAGTGTCGGCATAACTGTCGCCGCTCGGGAAGTTGTCCCAGGCGGGGTAGAAGCGCGCGACATAGCCCTCGCCGCCGGGTAGCTGGCGCGTCACCACCGGCACCACCGCTGCACCGGTGAGTCTGGCGAGGCGCGGCAGGGCGGTGACGGTGGCGGCGGGGACGCCGAAGAAAGGCACGAATTCGGCATCGCGCGCGCCGAAATCCATGTCCGGCAGATAGTAGAAAGGCAGGCCCTGTTTCATGGACTTGATGACCGGTTTCAGCCCTTCCTGACGCGAGACCATGATAGAGGGGTTAAAGCGGGTCCGGGCGTGCAACAGCAGGTCATCGATAGCCTGGCTTTTTTGCCGGCTGTACATTGAAACCAGCGGATGGTCGGCAGTCAGGCGCACGCCGCCCATGTCGAGGCCGACAAAGTGGGGCGCGAGCCAGATCACGGGCTGGTCCCGCACGGCCTGCCAGTGTTCCAGCCCTTCGATGCGGACCAGCCTCCGCAACCGCCGCTCCGATGACCACCACAGGATGCCGCGGTCGAGCAGGCTCTGGCCGAAGGCGCGAAAGTGGGCGCGCAGCATTTTTTCGCGTTGCGTGTCCGGCATTTCGGGAAAGCACAGGCGCAGGTTGATGCGCGCGACCCGGCGCCGCTCGCGCCCCAGCCAGTAGAGCAGCATGCCCATGCCCTTGCCGGTCGCTGCCAGCAGAGGCAGCGGCAGGAAATGCAGCAGCCAGAAGGTGAAAATGGCGAGGCGAATCATGGTGTTAGCACATCGAATATTCGAGAGGCGGGCCAAACCCCTCCCGGCCTCCCAACCCCTCCCATCCTCCCCTTATCAGGGGAGGGGCAGACCGGGGAGGAGTCAAGCGTCTCCCCGAAATGGGTCAAGCAGGCCATCCGCGCAGCGGATACTCCCACAAGGGGGGATTGAGGGGGGTTAGCGGTCAAGGTTAAGGCTCATCCCGGCTGAGACCCCTTGGGTGCCTTGTAGCGGTTGTAGCTCCACAGATATTGCGCCGGGTTGCGCCGCGTCAGATCCTCGACGGCCGCGTTGAGGGTGCGCGCGGCCTCGGTTGCATCCTGAGGCAAAGCTTCTGACAGCGGCTCGAACCACAGGTCGTAGCCCTGTCCTCCGGGCAGGCGTTCAGCGAATACCAGCACGATGGCCGCGTGGGTGGAATGCTGCAGGCGCTGCACCAGGGTCATGGTGTAGGCCGGGCGGCTGAAGAAGTCTGCCCACACGCCTTCTCCCTTGCCCGGCACCTGGTCGGGGAGGATGCCGGCGGACTGCCCGCTTTTGAGCGCCTTGAGCAGCGCCTTGACGCCCTTGAGGTCGGTCGGCGCCATGCTCACCTGCCCGCGTCCGCGCCCGGCCAGCATGGGCGGCTCGGTCCAGCGCAGCTTGGGGGGGCGGTAGAGGATGGTGATCGGCATGTGGCTGGCGATGAACAGGCTGGAAATTTCGAAGCAGCCGAGATGCGGGGTGAGAAAGAGGATGCCACGGCCATCGCGCGCCAGTTCTTCAACTTTATCCCAGCCCTCTGCCTTGCGCACCAGTTTCAGGACATCTTCATAGGGCCTCAGCCATACTGCCGGGCAGTTCCAGCACGCTTTTGCCCGCTTCGGCGATGGCCTGATGGCGCAATTGGCGGCATGTCTCAGGCGACGTGCACAGGCCGCTGCGGGAAAGGTTCTCGCGCATGCGTGCGGCATAGCCGGGGGACGACCAGTACACCAGCCAGCCGGTGGCGATGCCAAGCGCGTGCAGCCATGACAGCGGCAGGCGCGCGAATTGTCTGAAAAACCATTGCATGGCTTGAATTATCGCACACCCGGCCTGAATTTTAGAGATAGTGGCCTCGTGCGGTGGTTTGCGCGGGGCTTTTTCGCTATTATCAAGAGTTGAATTAAACAAGGAGCATAAGAATGGCTAGAACGGTTAAATGCATCAAGCTGGGCCGCGAGGCAGAGGGCCTGGATTTCCCCCCTTATCCCGGTGATCTGGGCAAGCGCCTGTTTGAAAACGTTTCCAAGGAAGCCTGGGCTGCCTGGGTCAAGCAGCAGACCATGCTGGTGAACGAGAACCGCCTCAATCTGGCCGACCCCAAGGCGCGCAAATATCTGGCCGAGCAGACTGAAGCCCATTTCTTCGGTGCCGGTGCGGACAAGGCGCAGGGATACGTTCCACCCAGCAAGTAAACCTTAAGAATAGCAGCTCATTAACCGCAAAGTCGCGAAGACGCAAAGGCAATGAAAACGAAAGGGATTGGGTATTGCAACAATGGGTGAGCTAATGGTTTTTGAGCACTCATTGTATTTTCTCCGCGCCTTTGCGACTTTGCGGTTTAATTGTTTTTTTCAGGGTATTTCACACCAGAACAAGCCAGGCGAGGCCACATGACATCCAGCTTCAACGCACCGGAATATTTCATCAACCGCGAACTGTCCCAGCTTGCATTCAATCGGCGCGTGCTGGAGCAGGCGGCGGATGATTCCAACCCGCTGCTGGAGCGGCTGAAGTTCCTGTGCATTGTCAGCAGCAACATGGATGAGTTTTTCGAGATCCGCGTTGCCGGCCTCAAGGAGCAGATCAAGTACAAGAGCGTCGTGACCGGGCCGGAGAAAATGTCACCGCGCCAGGTGTTCGATCAAGTGAGCCGCGAGGCGCATGTTCTGGTCGAGCAGCAGTACAAGCTGTTCAACGATGTGATCCTGCCCGCCATGGCGCGCCAGGATATCCGTTTTCTGCGCCGTACTCACTGGAACCCGGAGCAGAGCGAGTGGATCCGGGCTTATTTCTTTCGCGAAGTGATGCCGGTGCTGACGCCGATCGGTCTTGATCCGGCCCATCCTTTCCCGCGCGTGGTGAACAAGAGCCTCAACTTTGCCGTGGAGCTGGAAGGCAAGGATGCCTTCGGGCGCAATTCCGGTGCGGCCATCGTGCAGGCGCCGCGGGTATTGCCGCGCGTGATTCAGTTGCCCAAGGAGATTGCCGGGCATGAATACGGTTTCGTTTTCCTCTCCTCCATTCTGCATACCCATGTCGGCGAACTCTTTGCCGGCATGCACGTCAAGGGCTGTTACCAGTTCCGCGTGACACGCAACTCCAACCTGTTCGTGGATGAGGAAGAGGTGACCAACCTGCGCCAGGCGCTACAGGGTGAGCTTTCGCATCGCCATTACGGCAACGCGGTGCGGCTTGAGGTGGCGGACAACTGCTCGCCAGAAATGGCGGAATTCCTGCTGGCCCAGTTTAATCTCGATCAGGACGACCTGTATCAGGTCAACGGGCTGGTCAATCTGGTGCGTCTGATCCAGATTCCGGACCGGGTAGACCGCCCAGACCTTAAGTATCCGCCCTTCATCCCGGGGTTTCCGGCAGGCTTTGTTGACGAGAAGCAGCCGGATATTTTCCAGGCTATCCGCAATGGCGATGTGCTGCTACATCAACCTTTCCAGTCTTTCAATCCGGTTGTCGATTTTCTGCGCCAGGCGGCAGACGATCCCAATGTGCTGGCCATCAAGCAGACGGTGTACCGTACCGGTACCGAGTCGGTGCTGATGGAGGCGCTCATCAGGGCGGCGAAGAATGGCAAGGAAGTGACTGTGGTGGTGGAGCTGATGGCGCGCTTCGATGAAGAAGCCAACATCAACTGGGCGGCACGCCTGGAAGAGGCGGGAGCCCATGTGGTGTATGGCGTTGTGGGTTACAAGACCCACGCCAAAATGCTGCTGGTCGTGCGGCGCGAAGAAGGCCGGCTGCGCCGCTACGCACATCTTGGTACCGGCAATTACCATCCGAGCACCGCCAGGCTGTATACCGATTTCGGTCTGTTTACCTGCGATGAAGACATCTGCAGCGACGCATCCGATGTTTTTGCGCAACTGACCGGGCTCGGCAAGGCGACCAAGCACACGCATCTGTGGCAGTCGCCTTTTACCATGCATCCCCAGTTGATCAAGGCGATTCGCGCCGAGATCGGCCATGCCAAGGCGGGCCAGCCGGCGGTGATTATCGCCAAGATGAATTCCCTGCTCGAGACGGAGGTGATCCAGGCGCTGTATGAGGCTTCCTGCGCCGGGGTAAAGATTGATCTCGTCATCCGTGGCGTGTGTGCTTTGCGGCCCGGCGTGCCCGGCGTCTCTGAAAATATTCGCGTGCGTTCGGTGATCGGGCGCTTTCTGGAGCACACGCGGATTTTTTACTTCCGCAACAACGGTGAGCAGGATGTCTATCTCTCCAGCGCCGACTGGATGAACCGCAACCTGTTCCGGCGCATCGAGGTGGCTTTCCCCGTGCTTGATCCGCGCCTGAAAAAGCGCGTGATCAAGGAAGGGCTTGAGCCTTATCTCAAGGACAACGTGCAGACCTGGGAAATGAACTCCGACGGCAGCTACATCCGCAAGGCCTCGCGCCGCGCCAAGCCGGTCTCTGCGCAGGGCCAGCTGCTGGAAGCCATGGCCAAGCCGCTGAAATGAGATCCATCCTGGTTGCCAACCCCAAGGGCGGCAGCGGAAAAACCACCCTTGCAACCCATCTGGCCGGCTATCTTGCCAGTCTGGGGCGGCAAGTGGTGCTGGCCGATCTGGACCGGCAGCAGTCGGCTGCGGGCTGGCTCGAGCGCCGCCCGGCGCAGTTGCCGACCATCCATAGTCACAAAACAAGCAAGCAGGCCGTCAAGCCGGACTGGATGGTGATCGATTCCCCCGCCGGATCTGCATGGCGACAAGCTCACCGCAGCGGTGAAACTGGCCGAGCTGGTGATCGTGCCGGTGCAGCCATCGGCTTTCGATATGCTGGCAACCGGAGACTTTCTGCGCGTGCTGCGCAAGGAAAAGGCCGTGCGCAAGGAAAAAAGCCAGGTCGCGATGGTTGGCATGCGGGTGGACCCGCGCACCCGTTCCTCGGCAGAGCTGGCCGAGTTTCTGCTGGCAGCCGAATTTCCCGTGCTGACGTATTTGCGCGATGCCCAGTTGTATGTCCAGTGCGCCAACGAAGGCGTCAGCCTGTTTGATTTGCCGCCCTCCCGCGCCGGTCGCGATGTGGAGCAATGGCAAGCGCTGCTTGAATGGATTGCACCTTAACCCTGACCTCCCTCAATCCCCCCTTGTGCGGGCATCCGCTGCGCGGATTGCCTGCTTGACCCATTTCAGAGGGAAGATTGACTCCTCCCCGGTCTGCCCCTCCCCTGATAAGGGGAGGCTGGGAGGGGTTGGGAGGCCGGGAGGGGTTCCGCTTTTCTTCGTGGTTTAGGAAAAACAGTCATGGCGATCGAAACCGAGCTCAAGCTACTCGTCAACCCGGCGGATATTCCCGCCTTGCGCCGTCATCCTTTGCTCAAGGCCCATGCCACAGGCAAGGCGCGCTCACGCAAGCTGCTCAGTATTTATTTCGACACCCCTGATCTGAATCTGCGCCAGCAGCGTGTCGCCCTGCGCGTGCGCCGCATTGGCTCGCACTGGGTGCAGACCGTGAAAGGGGGCGGCGGCGTGCGGGCAGGCCTGCACCAGCGCGGCGAGTGGGAAGATGAGGTGGTGCATGACCGTCCCGACCTCACCAAGATTACCGATCCGTCCCTGCTCAAGCTGTTTTCATCTGCCTCTGTGCGGGACAGGCTGCAGGCGGTGTTTACCACGGAATTCAAACGTATTACATGGCAACTGCAGTGGGATAACGGTGATGAGGTAGAGCTGGCACTCGATCAGGGCGAGGTCAAGAGCGGCGACAAACGTGCGCCGCTGTGCGAAATCGAACTTGAACTAAAAAAAGGCCATCCGGCGCGCCTCTTCGAAGCGGCTCTGGAGCTACAGCAGACTATTCCTCTGCGGCTGGAAAATGTGAACAAGGCGGATCGCGGCTACCGGCTGAGCCAGACGGCACCCTCTCCGGTGCTCAAGGCCGAGGCGCTCGACCTGAGCCGGGAAATGAGTGTGAAAGAGGCTTTCCAGGCAATAGCCTGGAACTGTATCAGCCACTGGACGGCTAATCAGGAAGGCGCATTGCTCAGCGACAATCCTGAAAACATTCACCAGATCCGCGTTGCGCTGCGCCGGTTGCGCTCGCTGTTGCCCCAGTTCAAGTCCGTCATATCGCAGGAAAGTTATGCTGCCATTGCGGACGAGCTGAAGTGGCTGGCCAATGCGCTTGGCCCTGCGCGCAACTGGGATGTGTTCGTCACGCAGACTTTACCGCCCATTCTCCGGCAACTCCCCTCTGATCGGGGATTAAAAGCCCTGCATCAGGAGGCCTGCAAGTCCCAGTCTGCAGCCAGGGACGAGGCGCACATGGCTTTGCGCTCGCACCGCTATGACCGCATGCTGCTCAATCTCGGCACCTGGCTGATGGCGGATGGCTGGAAGGATCATGTCAGTGTCGAGCAGCAACAACGGCTGGATGCCCCGATTCTCGAACTGGCGCAACTGGTGCTGACTGCCTGCCACAAAGCCGTGCATCGGCATGGAAAGGCGCTACTGGAAATGCCCGCCAAAGAACGGCATGAGGTTCGCATTGCGGTAAAGAAACTGCGCTACGCTACTGAATTTTTTGCTTCCCTGTTTCCACACAAGGCTACGCGCAAATATATCAAGGCGCTGGAAGTGTTGCAGGATGAACTGGGCATACTGAATGATGCGGCAACCACCGAGCTTCTGCTGCAACACCTGGCGGGATCGTCGGACAAGGTCGCGTCCGGCATCGTTTCGGGCTGGTGCGCGCACGGCGTGACCATTCATCTGGCCAGCATGGATGTGGCGTGGCAGAAGTTTTACCGCTGCCGTCCCTTCTGGAAGTAAAGGCGTCATGAGTAATGAGTAATGGGGATGAGTGATAGTCACTGGCTTTCATTGCCCATTCCTCATCACCCATTACCTTAAGGAAAGAAACAATGGAAAAAAGTCCCTTCAAGGGAAAAACCGGCCTGCGCCGGGTATGGAATGCTCTGCATTACTCCTTTGCCGGTCTGAATGCAGCCTACCGGCATGAAGACGCTTTCCGTCAGGAGGTCGCGCTTTCCCTGCTGCTGATCCCGCTGGCGCTGTTTCTTCCCGTTGCCGGCGTGGGCAAGGCGCTGATGGTGTCGAGCGTGCTGCTGGTGCTGATCGTCGAACTGGTGAACTCCGCCATCGAAGCCACAGTGGACCGCATCTCGCTGGAAAACCACAACCTCGCCAAGCGTGCCAAGGATATCGGCAGCGCGGCTGTGCTGCTGGGGTTGCTCAATGTCGTGATTGTCTGGATTCTGGTTCTGGTGGGCTGACCTTTCCTGTCACCGGAACATCCTGTTCCGGTCATCTTCTCCTTTCGCAATTAACCCTTTCGACGTAAGTCATATTTCCATCACATTGTGCTGACATACTCAGCCGGAGTGGAAAACACCTTACTTCGGGATTTGAATGAACATACTGAAACAGCTTGAGCAGCGTCTGGTCAGCAAGCCGTCCGATCCGGACAATGCGGTTTTCGTGAGTCTTGTCCAGGCCTTGTGCTGCGGGGGAAGGCTCGACATGGCCGGGCTATACGAGTTGTCCTACGATGATTTCGAACTGGCCATCGCCATCATGAAGAGCTGGCGCCTCGACCGCTACACCAAAACCAAGGACCGCCTCCGGGAACTGGCCTGTTTGCCGGCAGATCAGGGTTTTTCATCAGAGGAGGGGTGAAATGCCCCAGGTTCGCGCCATCTTTATTTCTGACGTTCACCTGGGAACTGCTGCCTGTCAGGCCGCCCGACTGGTCGATTTCCTGCGTGAATACCAGTCCGAACATCTTTATATGATTGGCGATATCGTCGATTTCTGGGCCATGAGCCGGGGAAAAATTCACTGGTCGCGTGACCAGAACACCATTGTGCAGAAATTGCTGCGCCGCGCACGGCATGGCGAAAAAGTGGTTTTCATCCCCGGTAATCACGATGAAGCGCTGCGCGAGTACGTCGGCGCTTCTTTCGGTGATATCCGGATCGAGGACGAGCATGTCCACACTGCGGCCGATGGCAAGCGCTACCTGCTCACCCATGGCGATGCCTACGATCAGGTGACACGCCATCACAAGTGGGTGGCCATCCTGGGCGACATGGCCTACGGCATGCTGGTCTGCCTCAACGGCTGGCTGTCCTGGATGCGCCGCACCTTGCGCCGTCCCGGCTACTGGTCGCTGGCGGGCTATGCCAAGCGCAAGGTTAAAACAGCGGTCAGCTTCATCTTCGATTTCGAAGATTCAGTCATTCATCACGTGCGCGAGCGTGGTCTGGATGGCGTGATCTGCGGCCACATTCACTGGCCGATGAAGAAGGATGTCGGAGACCTGGTCTATCTCAACTGCGGCGACTGGGTTGATAGCTGCACGGCCATCGTCGAGCACGTGGATGGCAGGATGGAACTGATCGCCTGGGGCGCTGCGTCCTTGCCGGCGCTGGATATGGGGCAGGTGACTCCCCCGACAAGGGGGGCTGGGGGGGTTAATGCGGGATACAAAACCACTCGTAACCCCCCTTGTCAGGGGGGAGGTGCCCCGCATCCAGCACACCGGATTTTGACGGTCAGTCATCACCCGCGTTGACTGCACAGAGCTGCGAACGGGTAGAGACCTCAAATTGACGTTCAATTGTGCGCTGATAAAAGTCCAGCATTCGTTCTGCCAGCGCCCTGCCTGACCAACCACCGGCATATTCACGTCCAAGCATACCCAGTTGCCGGGCAGCCTCTGGTCTTTGCAGCAGGGACATGGTCTTGGCGGCGAAATCCTCCATATCGTGAGCGGCGATCAGCGCACCCTGTCCCTTCCTGCAGCACGTCGCGCGTGCCCAGCTCGGCCAGGGCGACCACGGGCGTAGCCTGTGCCATGGCTTCCAGCAGCACCAGCCCCTGGGTTTCGGTGCAGGAGGAGAACACGAACACGTTGGCGGCGCTGTAGCAGTCTGGCAGTTCTGTTTTTCTGTCGAGATAGCCGACAAACTGGACGTTATTGCTGAGTCCCCGCTGTGATGCCTGGGATTTGAGGGAATCCAGTGCCGGACCTTCACCCGCGATGAGCAGCAGTACGTCGGGCATGTCCCGGCGGATGCGTTCCGTAACCTGCAGCAGGAAGCCGATATTCTTTTCAAACGCCACCCTTCCCACGTAGAGCATGACCGGACGCGGCAGTGGAATGCCATGCCGGGCGCGAAATGCCGGGCCATTCCCCGGCGTGAAGTTTTCGGCGGGCAGGCCGGTGGGAATGATTTCTGCATTGGTCTGGATGCCATAGCCGCGCAAGACTTCCAGCATGCCGTGGGAGGGCACGACCAGCGCATCCAGATCGTTGCACTGGCGGCGCGAGAGGTGGCGTGCCAGAAAGCGGGTGCCAGCCTTGGGCAGGAACGGAAGATAGTGGTAGAGATATTCTTCGAAATAGGTGTGGTAGGTTTCCACCCGCGGGATGCCCAGTTCTTTTGCCAGTTTTACGCCCAGATAATGGGCGGCAAAGGGGGTCTGGATATGAATCAGGTCGAAACCGGCGGCATGCAGTTCTGCTTTTGCCGCCATGGCGGCGCCCGTCCTGAGCAGGCGGTCTTCCGGATCGAAAGGCAGGTGATGCGATGGAATGCGGCGGATGCCATTTTCTCTGTCCGTGTTGACGCCGTCGTAATCCGGTGCGATGAGTTGAATCTCGTGCCCCAGTTTTTCCAGCGCTTCGCGGAACGTGGCGATGGACGTGGAAACACCATTGATGCGCGGAAAATAGACATCCGAAATCATCAGGATTTTCAAATTTATTCTCCCGGGTTTGCCGTGGTGAAAGCGGGTGGGTGCGGCATTGCCTGATCCGGGTGGCGCCGTTCGATGAACAGGGCGCTGCCGGAAATGGTTTTTGCCTGTTTCTTGGCATCTCCGGCCGCCGCTGCAACTTCGTAATGGGAACGGTATTCGTCAGGCGCTACCGATACGGCGCCAATGGACAGGCTGGTGAGTGAGAAAAACAGCTTGTTACCCTGCCGGTCTTCGCCCTCGAAACCGCGCGCTTTGAGGTCTTGCGGGTCGAACAGCGATTCTAATTCATGATCGAAGCGTGACAGGATTTGACGGCAGCGCTGCTCCCAGTCTTCACTCTGGAACAGCAGCACGAAATCATCTCCGCCAACGTGCCCGAGAAAATCCCGCTCGGGGTCGCTGGCTTCGGAAAGCATCCGGGCGCACAGCAAAATGATGTCATCGCCGCGCCGGAAACCGTAGCGGTCATTGAAAGGTTTGAAATGATCGAGGTCGAAGTAGCAGATCACAAAATGACTGCGGCTGTGCAGCAGGCGTTCGATATGCTCGTTGATCGGGACGTTGCCTGGTAGCTGGGTCAGCGGGTTGGCATGGCGTGCCGACTGGATCTGCTGCTCCGTGATCTCGCGGATCAGGTCCTGGCTGTTGCCGATGCCCAGATAACTTCCCCTCTCCGTAATGATGAAACCATCGGCCACGTGGCGCTGCGATCCATCGGCGATCAGGCGGCTGAGCTGTGACAGGCTCATGGATTGATCCACCATCAGTGGCTGGTTGTCCATGAAGCGGGTACAGGGTTTGCTGCCATGCAGTTCGCGCTGGTAAGGGCGGGCGTAATGATCCACGAAGCGATAACGGTTGATGAGGCCCAGAGGGGCGCCATGGCTCACCACCGGTAATACGTTCAATTCGGCATCCTGAGAGAAGATGCTGAAGACTTCATCGGCCGTCATCAGCGGGCTGACGACAGGGACAGACTTCAGCAATTTTCTTGCGGTGACGGTTTTGCTGTTTGTCTGGCTGGTGGGATATACCGCAATTCCATTCTGCCTGAGCGCTGCCACCACGCCTTCCGGCGCTTGCAGCGGCGGAGCCGGGTTGGGGCGGGCAATATGAAACCCCTGGCCCAGGGCCAGTCCGATGGTCTTGAGCACGTTGAGCTCGGCTGGCGTTTCGATGCCTTCCGCAATTACGCGCGAACCCATGCATTCGGCAATGACCTGAATCGAACGCACAAACTGCAGTTTGACGGGATCGTGATTGATGCCCTGAATGAAGTGCATGTCAATCTTGACGAATTCCGGGCGCAGTTCAGACCACAGGCGCAAACTGGAAAAACCTTCACCCAGATCGTCGATGGCGATCTCGAAGCCCATGCCGCGATAATGCCGCGCCGCTTCACGCAGCAGGTTGTAATCGTAGATCGGATTGTTTTCCGTCAGTTCGATGATAACCCGGGAGGGATTAAGATCCAGTCTGCGAATCAGGCGCAGCGTTTCTCCCTCGCGGAAATCCGGTGCCAGCAGGCATTCCGGGCTGACATTGAGGAACAGACGGCCGGGCAATCCTTGCGCGACAAACCTTTCCAGGACTACGTGGCGGCACAGGCGTTCCAGTTCCGCAAGCCGGCCCAGATTTTCAGCCGCCTTGAAAAGGTGGATCGGGGCATGCAGGGGAGTGTCTGCCGGCCCGCGGATGAGGCCCTCATAGCCGAAGATGCGCCCCCCGGAAAATTCGATAATCGGCTGGAAAAAGGCCGTCAGGCTACGTTGTGCCAGGATGTCGTCAAGCAGCGCGGCATGGTCTTCGTGTTCGCCGGGGAGCGCTTCATGGCAGGCGCAAGGGATGGCTGAAACAGGGGTGGGTGAAAAGGTTGCCGTTATGGGCATATGCATGATGTCGTGGTTTCGCAATGCGAGGATGACGGATGCTAATGGATCTGTGTGACAGAAAAATGACGCCGGAAAACGAAAGGTTTTTCTGAAACCTATTGAAATTTACTTTAAAGGGGAGTGTTATAGCGCTTTGCACGCCTGATCAGGGAGAAGACATGTTTGAATCGGCTGAGCTGGGCCACAGGATCGACAAGGCAACCTATGACAAGGAGGTGCCGCTGCTGCGCGAAGCGCTTCTTGATGCGCAGCTTGACCTGGCCCAGAGCGGCAAGTTTCCGGTCATTGTCCTGCTGGGTGGCGTGGATGGCGCGGGGCGTGGCGAAACCGTCAACCTGCTCAACGAATGGATGGATCCGCGCCATGTCCAGTCGCACGGCATGGGCGAACCATCGGACGAAGAACTCGACCGGCCGATGATGTGGCGTTTCTGGCGCGCCCTGCCTCCCAAGGGGAAGATCGGCGTGTTTCTTGGCTCCTGGTATACCTGGCCGATCCTGAACCGGGTGACGGGTGTTACCAAGACCGCCGACCTCGATCAGAGCCTGGAGCGCGCCAAGCGCCTGGAAAAAATGCTCACCGATGAAGGTGCGCTGATCATCAAGTTCTGGCTGCATTTGTCCAAGGACAAGCAGGAAAAACGCCTCAAGCTGCTGGAAAAAGACCCCAAGACGCGCTGGCGTGTGACAGAGCGTGACTGGAAGCATTTCAAGCTTTATGATGAATTCCGCACTGTGCATGAAAGCGTGATCCGCCATACCAGCACCGCCGAGGCGCCCTGGTTCATTGTCGAAGGGGAAGATCCTCGCTACCGCGGCCTGACCATGGGCAAGATGATTCATGAGGCGATTCGCAAGCGGCTTGATTCCGGCAATGGGAAGCCCGCCGGGATTAGTGCGCCGCCCTTGCTGCCATCGATCGATCATCTGCATATTCTTAAAACACTCGATCTCACGCAGAAGCTGGACAAGAAAAAATACGAAGCAGAGCTCGAAAAGTACCAGGGCAAGCTCGCCTTGCTGACGCGCGACCCGCGCTTCAGGGAAATTACCGTGGTCGCGGTTTTCGAAGGCAACGATGCAGCTGGCAAGGGCGGTAGCATCCGGCGCATCACCGGCGCACTGGATGCGCGCATTTATCAGGTCGTGCCGATCGCCGCGCCAACCGAGGAAGAGCGCGCCCAGCCTTATCAGTGGCGTTTCTGGCGTCACGTGCCACGGCGCGGACGGGTAACGGTTTTCGATCGTTCCTGGTATGGACGCGTGCTGGTGGAGCGGGTCGAGGGTTACTGCTCCGAAACCGACTGGATGCGCGCCTATGGCGAAATCAACGATTTCGAGGCGCAGCTGACGCGACATGATATGGTGGTGGCGAAGTTCTGGCTGACCATCAGCAAGGAGGAGCAGCTCAGCCGCTTCAAGGAGCGCGAGAAAACCGGTTTCAAGCGCTACAAGATTACCGATGAGGACTGGCGCAACCGCGAGAAGTGGGATGCCTACGAGCAGGCGATCTGCGACATGGTAGACCGGACCAGCACCGAAGCCGCGCCCTGGACACTGGTCGAGGCCAACAACAAGCATTTCGCCCGCATCAAGGTGCTGAAAACCCTCTGCAACCAGATCGAGGCCAAGCTGAAAAGCCTGCCGAAAAACAAAAAATTCTGATGTCGCTCAACATTTTTAACGATGAAGAATCGAAGCTGGTATCAGAGTGTTTTGCGGTGATTTACGCGCCGCAGCGCAAGCGTGCCCGTTTCCCTGAAAACTGTGTCCAGGAAATGTCTTCTGCCGTCGATGCCATTGCCGGCGCCGATGCCGGGAAACATCTCTACCCAGGGCGGGTGGTAGGGCCATCGCGTTCGTCGGAAGGCGTCCGGCTGTATTATCTGGTGGAATGGCTCGAGGGCTGACACCGAGTATCTGATTTGAGGAGATTGAGGCAATGAAAATTATCGTGATTTTTCTGTGTCTTGCCACGGCTGGTCTGGCGCAGGCGGGAGAGCTGTTTCGCTGGGTCGATGCGGACGGGAAGGTGCATTACACCGACCAGCCGCCGCCAGCGAACGCAAAAAAAGTTGAAGAGAAGAAGTTGAGCGGCAGCACCATCAATACTTCAGAATTGCCTTATGCGACTCAGCAGGCGGTCAAGAAGTCGCCGGTCACCCTTTACGCCAGCGATTGCGGCGAGCCCTGCACTCAGGCGCGTGACCACCTTACGCAGCGTGGCATCCCTTTTGCCAGCAAAAACCCGCAGACCGTGCTCGCCGATGCCGAAGCACTTACCAAGCTGGTGGGCGCGGCTTTTGTACCGGTGCTGGTAGTAGGCAGCGCTGTCAGCAAGGGTTATGAGAAAGGCGCGTGGGATGCGGCGCTGGACGCGGCGGGTTACCCAAAGAGCGCGCTGCTGAAGAAGGCGCCGGCCAGCGGAGCTGCAAAAAGCGAGCCTTCGCCCGCAAAATCCGAGCCTTTGCATCCCTGGGCAGGTGGCCGTTAGGGAAACCCTGAACACATTAGCCCCGTCATTGCGAACGGTAGCGAAGCAATCTTGATTTCAAGCTTACAGATTGCTTCGTCGCTTCGCTCCTCGTATACGATTCCACACGAACTTCAGTTCGTTGTGGATCGGAATCCAGTGGGGCAATGACGATTTAATCAGTGCTTCCCTAGATATAATCTGGCATACGAATTGCTTTGGTAAAATCAGGAAGATGTTTACGAAGTTCAAGTTTTCGTGATTTTCGTCGTTATAATTGGGAAGGCAATCCTGGTTTCAGGCAAATTTGCCAAACCATAATGAAGTGTGGAGATGCATATGAAAAAGCAGACTGGCTTTACCCTGATCGAACTGGTGGTGGTGATTACCATCCTTGGTATCTTGGCAGCTATCGCCCTGCCGAAATTCGCTAACATGCAGGCACAGGCCCGTATTGCCAAGATGAACGGCGCGCTGGGTGCGATGAAATCGGCTGCGGCCATGTCGCACGGTTTGTTGTTGGCAAGCGGCTATGCTGCGGATTACACCGGAGACCCCGCTGCACCGGACATCAACGTGGAAGGCACCAACGTGGTGTTCACCAACGGATATCCTGATGACCAGTCCATTGCGGCTATCTCGGGAATTGCCGCGCCGGATTATGTGGTTGTCGCCTCTACAGCCACCCAGGAAATCATCCAGCCCGATGCCAATCATGTGGCGTGCCAGGTTATTTATCTGAACGCAGTAGCGCCCAATCAGCCGACCTATAACATTGCCGGTCTGACAGTGGCAAACTGCGATTAATAACCAATGAAGTTAATTTTTATATTTTGAACAGGAGATACAAATGCATAGCAATCAAAAAGGTTTCACTCTGATTGAACTGGTGGTGGTGATCGTGATTCTTGGTATTCTTGCCGCGACGGCGTTGCCGAAGTTTGTGGACTTGTCGACTGAGGCAAAAGCCGCTGCGCTGGATGGTGTGGCGGGGGGCATGGCTTCGGCAATGACGATCAACTATGCGGGTTGCGCAGCTGTGAAGAACGTGCCCGCAGCAAACAAGTGTATAGCTGTTGACAACTGTGACGATACCGGGAATCTCATGCAAGGCGGATTGCCAATTGGTTACACCGTTGCGGCTGCGGCACTCACTACGACCAATGGAGCGACTGCTGCCTGTACAGTGACGCAAACGGATGGGGGTGCTACTAAAACCTTTACCGGTATCTCTGCGGGTAACTAAATAAAACGGGGGTAGACCCCTTTGGCTTGCATCAAGGGGGCACTTTATGTGCCCCTTGTTACTTGTGATAGGGAAAGATGAAGCCTTGTCGCTACCAGCGAGGGAAATGTGTCTAAATTAATGGCGCTCGCTACCTGGCCTCTGATGTCCTGCAGGAGTCAACAGCAGGCGGGTTTCACTTTGGTCGAGCTGGTAGTGATGATAATCATCATCGGTGTGCTGGCCGTGGCGGCCATGCCACGGTTTTTTGATCGCACGGATTTTGACGCCCGCGGCTTTTTCGATGCCACCATGTCTACCTTGCGCTATGCACAAAAAACCGCGGTGGCGCAGCGGCGCACGGTGTGCGTGACGTTCAGCGCAGCCGGAGCTGTGCCTGCCAGTGTGACGCTGAGAGTAGCCTCTGCCTTTGGCGCAACCTCATGCGACACAGACCTTGCCGGGCCCACCGGGGGGGTGCCTTACACGGTTGCCGCACCTGACGGCGTTTCTTTTTCTTCCATTCCGGCCTACCCAGCTGATTTCCAGTTCCTCCCGTCCGGCAGCGCCAGTGCGAACCGGAATTTCGGCGTTACCGAATACACGAGTGGATCCATTGTTGTCGTGGCGGCGACCGGCTATGTTTACTAGACCGCGCCAGGCAGGCATTTCGCTGATCGAACTGGTGATTTTTATCGTCATCGTCAGCGTCGCCGTGGCGGGCGTTCTGTCCGTTTTCAATGTTGCGGTAAAAAATAGCGCAGACCCAATGATCCGCAAGCAGGCGATCTCCATCGCCGAGTCCCTGCTGACCGAGATCGAATCGCAGGCATTTACCTGGTGCGATCCGCAGGACGCCAACGTGCAGACGGCAAGCAACGCCGCGGGTTGCGCTGTGGCCGCCAATGACCAGGACAAGGGGGGTGGGGCACTGACATCGCCGACGCCGGGCGCGGAGTCGCGCTATCTCGCCGCCAACCCCTTTGATAACGTGGCGGATTATGGCGGATTCAGTAAGGCGAATATCGACGACGTGACAGGGGGCAACGCGATGGTTGGGTACACGGCCAGCGTGACCGTTTCCCGTGCGGGTGGTGTTGCCCCGTTTGCCGCGCTTCCCGCCGGTGCCGTATTGAAAATCGATGTGACCGTGAGCGGCAATGGCGAGAGCGTGACTCTCACCGGCTATCGCTTCCGTTATGCTCCCAATGCGGCAGGGTGACGAAATGTTGACGATGATGTCGAGATATCAGAGCGGATTTACCCTGGTCGAAGCGGTGATCGTGATTGTCATTACCGGCATCGTAGCTGGCATGGTGGCGACTTTCATCAAGGTGCCGGTGGATGCCTATTTCGATCTCCAGCGCCGGGCTGAATTGACCGATGTGGCCGATACTACACTGCGCCGCATGGCGCGGGATATTCATGGCGCCTTGCCGAACAGTGTGAGGATCAACGGCAATTATCTGGAATTCATTCCTATCAAGGGTGCCGGTCGCTATCGCGCCGAAGCTGGCACGGCGGCCGGAGACGATCCACTGGATTTTTCCCTCGCGGCTGATGCCTTCGATGTGCTTGGCCCTGCGGTTACTGTGGCAGCGGCCGGGGACAGTGTCGTGATCTACAATCTGGGTGTTTCTGGCTCCGATGCCTACGAAGGAACAAGCCGCCGCGCTGTCGCACCCAGTGGGGCGAAAATCTCCTTCTCCGGGGGGCAGTTTCCCTTTGCCTCTCCCGGCAACCGCTTCCAGGTGGTCAGTACGGCGGTGACTTACGAATGTGCCCCGAACGCAGTCACACCGGCTAACGGCTTTCTGCGCCGCTATTCGGGCTATGCGATCCAGGCCGCTCAGCCGGCGCCGCCCGGAGGGGGATCGGCTATCCTGGCGGCCAACGTATCTGCCTGCACCCTGACATATACTCCAGGCATGCTGCAACGCCAAGGACTAGTATCCATCCGCCTCACCATCTCGCGCGATGGCGAAACGGTGACATTGCAACATCAGGTCAATGTGGATAACACGCCATGAAACCGATTGTGATCGGTTCTCGCTTGCGGCAGCCCGGATTCACGATCGTGTCGGCCATTTTTCTGCTGGTGGTGCTGGCTTCGCTGGGCGCCTTCATCGTGAATCTATCCACTACCCAGAACGTTACCTCGGCGCAGGATATACAGGGTTCGCGCGCCTATCATGCCGCGCGCGCCGGGCTGGAGTGGGGGTTATACCAAGTGCTGGATCCGCTCAATGCCACCGTGGTCGCGCCCGGCGCCCCGACCTGGCCCAATATGCCCGGCTGCGCAGCCGCGACCACGGCAGCGCCATTGGCCATTGAGGGATTCAGCGTTTCAGTTACCTGCACCTGCCACCCTTCCGGTACGGCGGCTTGTGCCGCTAATTCATCGGTATACAACGAGGCGGGTGATACGCGTTCCCTTGCCGTTTATGAGCTGACCGCCACGGCCAGCAGTGGCGTGGTGGGCTCGATGGGCTTTGTGGAGCGGCAATTGACGGCAACGGCGAGCAAGTGCCGGGCACTGGATGGCGCGGCGCCGGCATACGAATGCCCATGACAAACTCATTGCAGATCGGGCAGGCAGAAATCGGGGGTAGATCATGAAAAGCTTTTTCAATGCCATTCACTGGCGCGCCAGATTCGCGCTGGCGCTCTGCGCGTGCCTGCTGGGTTCCGGCCTGGCGGATGCCGCGACCTACGCCTATCGCAACGACGTATTCGCCTATGACACGCCATCCGGCTCCGCGACCAGCGTCACCTGGCACACCACAAAACCTGCGCCAGCCTGCACTAATTATCCTGACGGCGACGACGACTGGGCCGACATCGGATTTCCCGGCGGTTTCACCTTCACCTTTGGCGGCATGGATTATTCGCAAGTGCGGGTATATTCAAACGGCGTCCTGGCATTCGGCAATGACGTGTCAGGATTTCACCGCGACTATACGCCAGCGGCGCTGCCCGCGCCCGCCGGCCCGACCTATGGCGGCGGTTGCCCTAACGCAGCCCCGGTCAATGTTATGATGCCTTACTGGACCGATATCGTTGCTGGCACGGCAAATAGCACTGCCGGTGCTTCGGTGCAGTACGAGATGCTGGGCACGGCGCCCAACCGGCGTTTCGTCATCTCATGGGTCAACGTGAAGCTGTATGGGCAGACCGCGCGCTACAATTTCCAGGTGGCGCTGTATGAAAGCACGTCCGGCACCAACGGCAACTTCATGTACCAGTACACGTCCGGTTCGAGCAATGGTGGCAATGCAGCGGTTGGCGTGCAGTTATCCAGCACGGACTATACTCAGTATTCCTACAACCAGACTTTTATCGACACCGTCAATGGCACGGCGATTCTATGGTATCCATCCAACCAGTTGCAGACCAAGACCGCCGAGTACCGCTTCGACGAGGGTGCCTGGAGCGGCGTAGCGGGGGAGGTCAAAGACACGTCTGGCAGCGAGCAGGACGCGACGCGCGTTGGTAACTCGGCCAGTGTGCCTGGCGGCAAGCTGTGCCGGGGTGGCAGCTTTACCAACAATACATCCAACGCTACGATCGATGCAGTGGCGACGCCGATCGTCCCGGGAAACACCGGCTCCGTGGACTTCTGGTACAAGTCCACCAATGGCTGGACTACCGCCGATACCATGCTGTTCGATGCCAGCACGGTGGCGAACCGCCCTTTTTTCCTGATGAAACGTAGTACCGGTGCATTGCGTTTTGTCGTGTCCGACAGCGTGGGCACCTCGGTTACGGCGAATAGTCCGACTCAAAGTTTTGCCGCCGGTACCTGGGTACACGTCGGCGTGGCATGGAGCGTACTAGTGGGTACCAATCAGACGGACTTGCGGATATTCATCAACGGCGTACTGCAGAACGGCGCACCCACCCGCGGCACTACCAACGGCACCATGCCGGCGCTCAGTTCGGTTTACATCGGCGACAACCGCACTTCCGGCGTGACCCCTGCCAATGGCACGCCCAACGGCGCCAACGGTATCATCGACGAGGCGTACTTCTACGGCATCCAGATCAGCGCGCCCCAGGCTACGGCAGACATGAACCTGACGCGGCCTGTCTGTAGCGTGCTGGACCATTTCCACATTGTTCACGACGGTGCCATTTCAAACTGCACATCTCCCGCGAGCATCACCATAGAGGCGCATGATGTGAATCACGCACTGTTTTCCCTGGCCGGCACGAACATGAATCTTTCGACCGCCCCGGCACATGGAACCTGGTCCAACGTGGCGGGGGGCGCGATCAACCCGCTTACGGCGGTTGGTGCTGGAACAGGCACTGCGAGCTATACTTTCAGTAACGAGAGCCGGGTTACCTTCGGTCTGAGCAACAATTTATCCGAGGCGCTTAACGTCAATGTGATTTCCGGGGCGTTCACAGAGCATACTGGCGCGGCGGCTTCATGCGTGGCGGCAGACTATACGACTGGAACGACGTGTGACGCGAGTCGTACTTTCGTCTGTGCCGTGCCATTCGGCTTCAACTGTGTGCAGAGTGGAGCGAACGCATTGACCGGACGGCTTAATACCAAATTGGCGGGCACGGCATTCAATTTCGATGTGGTGGCGCTCAAAGATGCCAACAGCGACGGTATCGCGGATGCGGTGGAAACGGCATATGCCTCTGACGCCGACAAGAGCGTGACAGTGGAACTGGTGGTCGGTGCGGGAACCACCGCCTGCGCTTCCCGCACCGCCATCAGCCCGGCAGTCAGCCAGACGCTGACGTTCACCAAGGCCAACCAGCCGACCGAACTGGGACGCAAGGCATCTGCGAACATGACGGTCTCAAGTGCATACCCGGATTTGCGTTGCCGGGTAACAGATACGAACCAGTCGCCGAGCATCATAGCCTGCTCCGGCGATAACTTTGCCGTGCGGCCGTCGGCCGTGACGCTCAATGTCCTGCCAGCCATGGCCACTCCGCCCTCGGCCAGCACTACGCCGACAATCAAGGCGGGGGCGAGCTTTACCCTGAGGGCGGCAACCAGCCCCGCCGCTGGGTATGCCGGCACGCTGACACAGGACACGACTAAACTGACAGCACAAATCACGAGTCAGGATACGGTCGTCCAAAGTGGCGGCGTGGTTGGTACACTTACGCCAGCTTCGCTGACTGCCAACGCGTTGCCGAGCAACAATGCCGCCTATGGCGAGGCAGGTTACCTGTATCTCGCTGCAGGCGCTTTCCGGGATGACAGCTACACCAGCGTAGACCAGCCATCGGGGTGTGTGGCCACCAATAGTTGCGACTGCGTGACGGACGTCACCAGTGATGCCAACCTGGCAGATACAATCGTTTCCGGCAAATATGGCTGCTCCATCGGTAACAAGACAACTTACTCGTTCGGCCGGTTTATCCCCGACCATTTCGCTGTGACAGCCGGCGCGGCAACACCCGCCTGCGGCGCATTCACCTATCTGGGCCAGGATGGCTTTGCAACGCCGTTTACCCTGACGGCGCAGAACACGGCCAATGGGACGACCCAGAACTATGCCGGGAATTTCGGCCGTCTGGGGCTGACTGCCTGGAGTAATTTTGTCTTCAGTGCCGCAGGGCTGCCATCCGGTTCAGCACTTTCTGCCAGCACGACGGCGCCGACCGGAAGCTGGAGCAGTGGTACCGCCGCAGTGACGGCCAGGCACAAGGCTTCCCGTCCGGCCAGCCAGGTTGCTCCTGCCAGCGTGACGGTCAGCACGCTTCCAGTTGACCCCGACGGCGTGACCCTGCCTTCTGCCGTGCCGGTTCAGACTGCGGCAACCGCGCTGCGCTTCGGGCGTGCCCGGCTGTTGAACGCCTATGGCTCAGAATTGCTCGATCTGCCGATGCCGTTCCGGACGGAATACTGGACTGGGACCGGATGGGCCTTGAATAGTGCCGATATCTGCAGCGGGGACACCTCTCTGGGCGCGGGGAATGCGGTGACGCTGACGCTGACCGCCATCGCGCCCGCTGCGTGGGCCACCTGTGCGTGGGATTCGATAGTTGCGCCCAGTAATCTGAGTGGCATCGGCTGTGCCACAGCCGCACCCGCGGGGCGGAAATACAAGGAAGGCGCAACCCCAAGCGTCGGCTTTGCCGGTGATTTCAATCTATGGTTGAAGGCGCCCGGTGCGGGCAATGCCGGCTCAGGCCTGGTAACGCCAATTGTTCCTTCCTGGTTAGGCGTTGTTTCGCCAGCACGCGCGACCTTTGGAATTTACAAGCGACCTCTCATTTACTTGCGTGAAAATTATTAAGCCAATACGACATCAATAATAGAACGTTTGACAACAATGACTTATTCATTTAACTTCAAGCTGATTATTTAATCAGCGAATCTATGTCTTTTTTTGCCCGAAAAAAACAGAAGCCCGGCCAAATGGCCATGCAGTTCACCCCTGAAGGGGTGTGCATGGCTCATGTGCGTCGCGTGACAGACAGCAGGCCGCTGGTGACGTTTTGCGCAATCTCCCCGGTGAGCGAAGTGGATGCACCCGCCCTGGAAAAGCTGGCTAAAGAACATGATCTCGGCAGCTACAACGGCAGTTTTCTGCTGAATGCCGGGGATTACCAGATGCTGGTGGTGGAAGCGCCCAGCGTGCCGGCTGCCGAGCTGAAGATCGCGGTGCGCTGGCGCATCAAGGACATGCTTGATTTTCCCGTGGACAATGCCACAGTGGATATCATTGATATCCCCGCTGACAAGAATGCGCATTCACGCAAACGCTCACTCTACGCCGTGGCGGCACGTAACGAGGTGATCAAAAAGCGCATGACGGATTTCGATGCTGCCAGGCTGCCTGTGAGTGTGATTGATATTCCCGAACTGGCGCAGCGCAACATTGCGAGTCTGCTGGAAGACAAAGATCGCGGCATGGCCTTGCTTTCATTCGATGAAAATGGCGGCTTGCTGACTTTTACCTTCGAGGGCGAACTGTATTCTTCGCGCCATATCGATGTTCCGCTTTCACAGCTGAACCAGCCGGATAGTGAGGAGCGACAGCGTCATTACGATCGCATTACGCTGGAGCTGCAGCGTTCGATGGACAGTTTCGAACGGCAGTTCAGCTTTATCACCATCAACAAGCTGGTACTCGCGCCCTTGCCTCCAGCCATCAATCTGGAAGCCTACCTGGCGAGCAATCTGTATCTGCCGGTATCCACCCTGAATCTGGACGAGGTTTTCGATTTCTCCACGGTGTCAGGGGTAGGGCCGGCGCAACGGATGCAATGTTTCCTGGCTTTGGGTGCCGCTTTGCGCACAGAGGACAAGGCGCAATGAGCCAGCAGATCAATCTTTTTAACCCGGCTTTCCAGAAACGGCGCGAGTGGTTTACTGCGCTCATGCTGCTTCAGGCGCTGGCTGCGCTGCTACTGATCATGGCCGGGGTGTATGGCTACCAGTACCGCCAGACGGCGCTTCTGGGTAATCAGGCCCGGGCCGGGGCCGAGAATCTGGTGCAGGAACAGGCCCGGCTGGTCAAGGTGGTTGCGGAACATGCACCGCGCCAGAAAAGCCCGGCGCTGGAGATGCAGGTGGCAGAGATGGAGCAGCGGCTCAAGGGTGAGGAGGACGTTCTGGATGTGCTGCAGAACGGCAGCCTGGGGAATATGGAAGGGTATTCCGGCTATATGCGCGCTTTCGCCCGCCAGACGGTAAACGGGTTGTGGCTGACTGAATTTGGCATCAAAGGGGCTGGCAAGGAGATGCGCCTGGCGGGACGGACACTGCGCCCGGAACTGGTGCCGGCGTACATTCAGCGCCTGAATCAGGAAGCGGCAACGCAGGGGCGGGATTTCGCGGCGCTGGAAATACAGCGCCCGAAGGCCGAGTCTGCAACCAGAGACCAGCCGTTACAAATACCGAATTATCTTGAATTCAGGCTGCATTCCGGTGCTGCGGAGGTGGTGAAGTGAAACCATACTGGGACCGCTATGCCGCGCTGCTCAATGCCCGCAATTCGCGCGAACGCGCCCTGATTTTTTTCATGGTGCTGGTAGTGGCGTGGAGCCTGCTCAGCACTTTTCTCCTCGATCCTTTGCTAGCCAAGAAAAAACGCCTTGCTCAGGAAGTGAGCCAGCAACAGACGGAAATGCAGCAGTTAAAGGCCCAGATCGAGATAGTTCTGAGTGGCGGCCAGGTTGACCCGGATGCGGCAACGCGGATCAGACTGGCGGCATTGAACCAGAAGCTGGAGCAGAGCCGTGCTGCCTTGCAAGGCGTGCAGCAGAACCTGGTGCCGCCGGAGAGAATGGCGCGGCTGCTGGAGGATGTGCTGACACAAAACCGCAATCTGAAGCTGGTGTCGCTCAAGACCTTGCCTGTCAGCGGCGTGCTCGAAATGCCGGCTGAATCCGCACTGGCAAAAACAGAAGAACAAAAACCGGCAGCACCGGCAATTTACAAGCACGGTGTCGAAATCGCCGTATCCGGCAGTTATGCCGAGCTGACCCGGTATCTCGATACCATGGAAAAACTGCCGTGGCGGATGATCTGGGGCAAGGCAGAAATGCGGGTGGATGAGTATCCTCATGTTACCCTGACGATTACCCTGTATACGCTGAGCATGGACAAGACATGGATGGCGATATGAGCGGCGTAAAACAACAGACAATACGAATGGGCAGTCTTGGCGCACAGTTGCTGCCGTTTCTGGTTTTCTCCCTTTTGCCGTTTAATAGTGCCTTAGCGAACGAAATCCTGCCTGATCCTACGCGTCCGGCCGCTGAAGCGGGGATGACAGGGGGCGTCGCAACGGTGCCGGGCGGGCCTGTGCTGCAGTCAGTCATGATCCGCCCGGGCCATCGCAGCGCCGTGATCGGCGGTCAGTTGCTGGCTGTGGGTGAGCATTATGGCGACGCAAAGCTGATCAAGGTCAGTGAGAGCGAGGTGGTACTGGCCGGCCCTGAAGGACAGCAGGTGCTCAAGCTTTTTCCTGCGGTGGAGAAACGGTTAGCCCACCCGCCACGGGAAGACGCGCCGAAGCGCGGCAAGAACAAGTCAAAACGCAACTCTGAGCAAAAGGCATCGTAAATGCGGAAAGTATATTTCGGACTGTTAATCCTGACCTTGTCGGGCTGTGCTTCCCAGGCAAAGCACGACGCGACTTTCGACCAGATCAATGCGGAGTTGAATAAAGCGGCGCAGGATAGGGTCAAAACAGTACAGAATGATGCGCTGGGAGCTGCCCTGTTGCCTCCGCTTAAGGTCGAAATGCCACTGGCCGGAAGCAAGCCGCTGGAGCAGAAGTTTGATCTGGTGGTCAATAACGCGCCAGCCAGCCAGGTGTTCATGGGGATTGTGAATGGAACCCGCTACAGCATGCTGGTTCATCCCGACGTAGCCGGTTCGGTCTCGGTCAATTTGAAGGACGTGACGGTCTTCGAGGCACTGGACGCGATCCGCGAAATGTATGGTTATGAATACAAGGTGGACGGCTCGCGCATTTATATTCAGCCTCTGTCCTTGCAGACCCGGATTTACAAAGTGAATTATCTGGTTGGGCGGCGTGTCGGGGGGTCTGATACCCGGGTTCATTCCGGCTCCATCAGCAGCGCACCGCCCGCCTCGGGCACTTCCTCGACAGGTACGACCTCATCAACCAGCGGCAGTGTGTCCACTACGCAGGACAGCAGCACGATTTATACATCGACGCGCAATGATTTCTGGGGTGACCTGGAAGATTCGGTACGCACTGTGATCGGCTGCAAGATGCCGACCCGTTCTGGAGGCGGTTCTTCTGCGGGAGGAACGGTTGGGGGCGCGTCCCAGCGTAACGTTGAAACAGTTTCAGGCCGGGGCGTAGAGGGCTGTGACGCTGGCCGTAGCGTGGTCGTCAATCCACAATCCGGAGTGGTGCTGGTGCGTGCGATGCCGTCCGAGTTGCGCGATGTGTCGACATTTCTGAATGCCTCCCAGTTGTCCGTTGAGCGCCAGGTAATTCTGGAAGCCAAGATTCTTGAAGTGGAACTGAGCGACGGTTATCAGGCAGGGGTGAACTGGGCGGCTTTCAGGACTGGCCCGAACAGCCGTTTTTCTGGCGGGAGTGCCACTCCCGGAACCGTGTTGCAAACCAACGGCCCCCTGGCAACGGGTGCAAGTGCTATTGATTATGCGGCTGGCACCTATAGCAATCCGGTACTGGATTCGATTCCTGGCGTGAACATGGTTACGAACCCGACAAACATAGCGGGCCTGTTCGGACTTGCATTCCAGACCAGCAATTTTGCGGCCCTGATCCAGTTCCTCGAAACTCAGGGTAATGTGCAGGTGCTTTCCAGCCCGCGCATCGCAACCCTGAATAATCAGAAAGCCGTGTTGAAAGTGGGCACTGACGAATTTTTCGTGACCAATGTAACCACCACCACCACGACCGGCACGTCCACTACCACCACACCCTCGGTGACTTTGCAGCCATTTTTCTCCGGTATTGCCCTGGATGTGACACCGCAGATTGACGAGAATAACAACATCACTTTGCATATTCACCCTTCGGTCAGCAAGGTGTCCACGGTAAACAAGGTGGTAGATCTGGGTTCGGCAGGTTCGATCAATCTGCCGCTGGCTTCCAGCAATATCTCTGAAACCGATAGCATCGTACGCGCTCAGGATGGCCAGATCGTTGCCATCGGCGGTCTGATGAAGCAGACCACCAGCGGTGATCGTTCGCAAATACCGGGCGCGGGCGATATCCCTGTGCTGGGCAACCTGTTCCGCAATAACAGCCGTTCGACAGTCAAACGCGAACTAATAATCCTGCTCAAGCCAACAGTGATCCAGAGCGATAGCAGCTGGCAGCAGGATATTCTCGACAGCCAGCGGCGTATTCAGGGCATGAGCCGGACTCCTGCTGCAAATAGAGCCGCTCAGTGATGGTGTGCGTCCCCTGAGATGTATCAGGCACATTTCGGTTTTGGCGAGCCACCGTTTGGCATCACTCCTGACACCAGTTTCTTTTTTGCCTTCACCAGCTATCAGGAAGCGCTCAACACCCTGCTGGTAGCGGTCCGTACTGGTGAAGGTTTCATCAAGATCACCGGCGAAGTGGGCACAGGGAAGACGCTGCTGTGCCGGAAATTTCTGGCCGGTCTGGGCGAGAATTTCGTCACTGCCTATATCCCCAACCCTTACCTCGAGCCTCGCACCCTGCTGATGGCTGTTTCAGAAGACCTCCGCATCGCAGTGGATCCCGTGGCTGATCAGCATCATTTGCTCAAAGCCTTGACCCTGGGCCTGCTGGGCCATGCGCGCGAGGGCAGGCGGGTTGTGCTGTGTCTGGATGAAGCCCAGGCCATGCCGCTGGAAACCCTGGAAGCCCTGCGCCTCCTGACCAATCTCGAAACCGAAAAGCGCAAGCTCCTGCAGATCGTGCTGTTTGGGCAGCCGGAGCTGGACGAAAAGCTGGATCAGGCGTCGATACGCCAGCTCAAGCAGCGGATCAGTTTTCACTATCGCCTGGGCCAGCTCGGCCGCGCCGAACTGGAAGCCTACGTGAAGCACCGGCTGGCCATTGCGGGTTATGCAGGCGATAAACTTTTCACGCAGGGCGCGATGCGCCTGCTCTATCGTGCCAGCAGCGGGGTGCCAAGGCTGGTTAATATTCTTGCCCACAAGGCGTTGCTCCTGGCCTATGGTCAGGGCCGGACGCAGGTAGGAGCGCAGCATATTCGCGTAGCGGTGGCGGATACACCGGCAGCCCGCCGCCTGGGATGGTGGTGGTAAAATGGCCATTCAACCAGTGATGCACGGATGTTCCGGGGGGATTTGTGGCTAATGGATAACCTGCAATGAGCGTAATCAATCAGATGTTGCAGGACCTGGAGCAGCGCAAGGCTGACCCCGGTGCAACGGCGGCGCAGGTGCGCGCGGTAAGCAGGCCAGGAGGTTCATCGCTGGTTCCCTGGGGTTGGCTGCTGTTAATTCTGCTGGCAGGGGCCGCAGGCGGGGTTTACTGGATAATGAGCGTGCCGGAAAACGTCCAGCCAGCGCCCTTGCCGTCAGTGGCAAGTGCGCCGGTGGCTGCGGCACCGGTGCCCCAGGAGGAAAATACACCATCGGTTTTACAACTGGCTTCCAGTCTGAGTTTCTTGCCAGCCGCCCCGCTCGCCGTAGCCGAAGAGGAAAAAGCATCTCCTCCTGCCGCTGTGCCGGCAAAACCGGAAAACGTGCCGGCCCCCATGGTGGAAAAGCCGCAACCGGCCGTTGCCGAGATTAAAAAACCCGTTGCGCTGGCTGAATCACCACAACCCGTTGGCATCAACAAGGAAATCCGCCAGCTCAACCCGCAGCAGCGTGCCGAAAATGCCTATCGGCAGGCTTATGCCAGCCTGCAGCAAGGGCGTATGGGCGAAGCGGAAGAGAGTTTGCGTCAGGCCTTGCAGATCGAGCCGCGCCATGCCGCCGCGCGGCAGGCGCTGGCAGCGTTGCTGGTGGAGTCGCGCCATCTGGGTGGTGCAGAACAGATCTTGCGGCAAGGGCTGGAATTGCAGCCGGGAAATGCCGGCTATGCCATGACGCTGGCGCGGATTCAGGTGGAAAGGAGCGATGTGCCTGCTGCCCTGGCGACTTTGCAGCGTAACGCCCCCGCAGGCGAGAACGCGGAATACCATGGTTTTCTGGCCGCGTTGCTGCAACGGAGCGAGCGCCACAAGGATGCCATCGACCATTATCTTGTGGCATTGCGCACCAACCCCATCGCCGGACCCTGGCTGCTGGGGCTGGGCATTTCGCTGCAAGCAGACGGCCAGACCGCCAAAGCGGCCGAGATTTTCCGCCGCGCCCGCCAGAGCGGATCGCTATCGCCGGAATTGCAGGCCTTTGCAGAGCAGCGACTGAAGCAGCTGCAATAACCCCTCCCATCCTCCCAACCCCTCCCATCCTCCCCTTGTCAGGGGAGGGGTCAATCTTCCCCCTGAAATGGGTCAAGCAGGCAATCCGCGCAGCGGATGCTCGCACAAGGGGGATTGAGGGGGTTTAATCAGGCAGCGTCCGCGCCACAACCCATGCGCTGATTTCTGCTGCCCCCTGTTTCCGCAGGGCAAGGCTCAATTCGTGCAGGCTGGTGCCCGTGGTCATGACGTCATCCAGAACCGCTACATGTTTTCCCGTCAGATCGACAGCGCAGGAAAAGGCGCCGCGCACACTTTTTGCCCGTTCTTTCCATGGCAAGCCCACCTGTGGCGGCGTGGCACGGATGCGTTCAGCGCCCTGGGCGAGAAGCGGCAGGCCAAGGCGCCTGGCCACCTCCTTCGCCAGTTCCAGCGCCTGATTGAAGCCGCGCTCCCGCAGGCGGGTGGGGTGCAGCGGCATCGCGATCAGCACGTCAGGGCGGCATGCGTAATGGCAAATGCACTCTGACAATGCTGCTCCCAGCAGGGGAGCCAGAGCGAACTGGTGGCGGTATTTCAACTCCTGGATCAGAACGTCCAGTGGAAACTGGTAGCGCATGACCGCAATCGTCCGGTCAAAAGCGGGCGGCGTTTTCAGGCAGTGGCCACAGGTTGCGCCGTCTGTTGTGGGCAGGGCGCAACGCGGGCAGTGCGCGTCCCGGTGCCAGGGCAGACTGGCATAACAGGCCGGGCAGAGTGCCTCTTCGCTTTCTGCGGTGCCGCATAGCAGGCAGCAATGGGGAAGAATGGACTGCACAATTTTTATGCTGCTGTTCATGATGGCGTGCCCTATAATTTGACAAGTCAGCCGTAATCTTTGATTATGCAGGCCATTTTATCATTCGCGCGAACTGCGGCATGGACCAGAAAAAAATCATCAGCGCTGATCAGCAGCGTTTTTCCGCCCGGATATTCAACCTCGCCAGCATGGTTGCGGTGCTGATTCCGCCGCTGCTGATGATCTGGATCGGCGCCTCTATTTTTGTTTATGCATCGGTGGCTCATCATCCAAACCCCACGGTAGTTCACTATAACCGCTTCGCCGGTTATCGTTTTTACGGGGTGGCCGGCGCCATGGTGGTCTTCGGACAGCCGATTTACGGTCTTTTCAATAACTGGCATGGCCTGCTGGCAGTGTGGGCCGTTTTTGTGGCTGTAGTGATTCCCTGGGGTATTCGCGATCTGTTGCGGGTGCAGCGCGAGAATTGGCAGGAAATGGAACTTGAGGTGAATGCACATGAATAACGTAGCAGATCTGAAACACGTGGCCAGGACACCCTGGACTGTGGCCGAAATCGAGAGTTTGTTCGCGCTGCCGTTCAATGACCTGATATTCAGGGCGCAAACGGTGCATCGTGAGCATTTCGACCCCAACGAAGTGCAGGTGAGTACGCTGCTTTCCATCAAGACCGGTGGATGCTCGGAAGATTGCGGTTACTGTTCGCAATCGGCACACCACGAAACCCCTGTTGAACGCGAGCCACTGATGAAACTGGACGAGGTGATTGCCGCAGCCAGCAAGGCCAGGGAAACAGGCGCCACGCGCTTCTGCATGGGCGCCGCCTGGCGTGGTCCGAAACAGAAGGATCTGCTGCCGGTGCTGGAAATGATCCGCGCGGTCAAGGCGCTGGGGCTCGAAACCTGCGTCACGCTGGGCATGCTCAAGGAAGAACAGGCTGAGCAGTTGAGGGAGGCCGGACTCGACTACTACAACCACAATCTTGATACCGCACCGGAATTCTACGGCCAGGTCATCACCACCCATACTTACCAGGACCGCCTCGACACCCTGGGGCGGGTGCGCAAGGCCGGGATCAAGGTTTGCAGCGGCGGCATTGTCGGCATGGGTGAATCGCGTACCCAGCGTGCCGCGCTGGTCGCCCAGCTGGCGAATCTGGACCCGGTGCCGGAGTCGGTGCCGATCAATATGCTGGTACAGGTCGAAGGCACACCGATGGCGGAAAGCAGCCAGCTGGACCCGCTCGAATTCGTGCGCACCGTCGCAGTGGCGCGCATCACCATGCCGGAAAGCCTGGTGCGCCTTTCTGCCGGTCGCGGCGAAATGGCGGACAGCGTGCAGGCGCTGTGTTTCCTGGCTGGCGCGAATTCGATTTTCTACGGGGAAAAATTGCTCACCACCGGCAATCCGGATACTAACTCCGACCAGGCGCTGTTCAACAAGCTGGGAATCCGCGCCATGGCGGCTTGAGCGCCGTTTCATGTCGTTTCCGCATTTCTCAGAGAGATCTCGGCAGCGCCGTGAGCAGGGCCTGCTGCGCCAGCGCCGCATGCTGGAAGGTCCGCAGGGCGCACGGGTACGGGTGGACGGGGCCGATCTTCTGTCCTTTTGCAGCAATGATTATCTCGGTCTCGCCAACCACCCGGCGCTGATCGAGGCTGCCTGCTCAGGCGCCAAGCAATATGGCGTAGGTGCCGGGGCGTCCCACCTGATCACCGGCCACTCGCTGGCGCACCATCAACTGGAAAAAAGCCTGGCAGAATTTGTCGGCATGCCTGCGGCGCTGCTGTTTTCTACTGGCTACATGGCCAATCTGGGCATAGTGACCGCGCTTCTGGGGCGCAATGATGCAATATTTGCCGACAAGCTGAACCATGCTTCACTGAACGATGCCGCGCTGCTTTCGCGTGCCCGGTTCAGGCGCTATGCGCATCTCGACCTGACTGCACTGGAAGGTCTGCTGGCCGCGTCCAGCGCACACAACAAGCTGGTGATCAGCGATGCGGTATTCAGCATGGACGGCGATCTGGCACCAGTGCCGGAGCTCTTGGCCCTGTGCGAAAAATACGATGCCTGGCTGCTGCTCGACGACGCCCACGGCTTCGGCGTGCTGGGTAAAAACGGCCGTGGCATCCTTGAGCATTTCCCATTCCCTATCACCCATTACCCATCCCGGCTGATCTACATGGCCACACTGGGTAAGGCCGCAGGCGTGTCCGGCGCGTTCGTCGCGGGAACACAAGAGCTGATCGACGGGCTGGTGCAGAATGCCCGCGCCTATATTTACACCACCGCTACGCCGCCTATGCTGGCGCTCGCCTTGCAGGAAAGCCTGCGCATCATCGAAACCGAAGATTGGCGGCGCGAGCGGCTGGAGCAACTGATCGCGCAACTGCGCAATGGCCTGAAACTGAAGCACTGGCAGCTCATGCCATCGGAAACGCCGATCCAGCCACTTTTGATCGGTTCCAGCAAGGAGGCCGCAGCGGTCAGCGCGGCCTTGCAGGAAAAAGGCATTCTGGTGCCGGCGATTCGCCCCCCGACCGTGCAGCAAGGGACGGCGCGGCTGCGTATTTCGCTTTCCGCTGTACACAGCCGGGAAGATGTCGAATTGCTGCTGGATGCCCTGCACCAGCTGGAGCGGCAATGAGCCTGCACGTCGAAGTCACCGGCAGCGGCCCGGATCTCGCCCTGATCCATGGCTGGGGCATGCATGGCGGCATCTGGGACGGGGTACGCGCTGAGCTGGCCCGCCATTTCCGGGTGCATGCGCTGGATCTGCCAGGTTATGGCACAAGCACGCCATGCCAGCCATACGATTTGCAGGCCCTGGCACAGGGGGTGTCCGAAGCCCTGCCTTCCGGGGTCAATGTCATCGGCTGGTCGCTGGGGGGGCTGGTGGCGCAACGCTGGGCACTGGATCGCCCGCAACAGGTGCGGCGTCTGATGCTGGTGGGTTCTTCGCCCTGTTTCGCGCAGCGGAATGATTGGGCCAGCGGCATCGACCCGGTGATCTTGCAGGCTTTCGCACAGGACCTGGACCAGGACTACGCCGGCTACGCTGCTGCGTTTTCTATCCTTGCAGGCACGCAACGGCGAGGGACTGCGCACGGTAATGAAATATCTCCGTGCAGCTCTTTTTGCCAAGGGCCGGCCCAGTACCGAAGTGCTGAAGGCGGGGCTGAATATCCTGCTGGATACGGACCTGCGCTCTGAAGCGGGTAGTTTAAAGATGCCGCTGGCGATTCTGCACGGTGAGCGCGATACGCTTGCGCCAGTTGCAGCCGCCCAGTGGATGGGGAAGCAGCATAATGGCGCGCGACTGGATTTGATCCCGGGCTGCGCGCATGCACCTTTCCTGTCCCACCCTGAAGTTTTTTTGCGTGTGGCAAAGGAGTTTTTTCTGTGACAGACGCGTTTCTGATCGATAAAAGCCAGGTGCGGCGCTCCTTCGAACGGGCGGCGGCGAGCTATGACCAGGTGGCGGTGCTGCAGCGCACGGTGGCCGATCGCATGGCGGAACGCCTGCAATTTATCAAATATCATCCAGCCGCGATTCTCGATGCAGGCTGCGGCACCGGCTACGCCCGCCCCCTGTTGCAGGGACATTTTCCCGATGCGCGGCTGATTTCGCTCGATCTTGCCCTCGGCATGCTGCAAATTGCCCGCGGTGTGCGACCGGCATGGTGGCAAAAAATGCTGCCAGCAAAATCCCCTGTTCCCACTTATGTCTGCGGTGACCTCGAGGCGCTGCCGCTGCAATCCGGCAGCGTGGACTTTCTCTGGTCCAGTCTGGCGCTGCAGTGGTGCAATGATCTGGATGCAAGTTTCAACGGCATGCGCCGGGTGCTGGCACCCAATGGCTTGCTGATGTTCAGCACCTTCGGCCCGGACACGCTCAGGGAACTGCGCCAGGCCTTCAGCCAGGCCGATGGCTACAGCCACGTCAGCCGCTTTCAGGATATGCACGATATTGGCGATGCCCTGATGCGGGCGGGGTTTGCCGAGCCAGTCATGGATATGGAGTATTTCACCCTGACCTACGATACCGCATCCAGCCTGATGCGCGACCTCAAGGCGCTGGGGGCGCACAATGCAACCCAGGGACGACGCCAGGGACTGGCAGGCAAAAGCGCCTGGAAGCGCATGGAAGCCGAATACGAAAAACTGCGCCAGGATGACAAGCTGCCTGCAACCTACGAAGTCATCTACGGCCATGCCTGGGCGCCAAATCAATTGCCGGATGGGCGGCAGGTGGTCCAGATGCCAACGCCCGGCCAGCGCGGAAGATGATGGCCGCCGCCAAAGGCTTATTTGTCACCGGCACAGATACCGATGTCGGCAAGACCCTGATTTCCTGTGCCCTGCTGCATGCTTTTCGCCTTGCCGGGAAAACTGCGCTGGGCATGAAGCCAGTCGCTGCTGGATGCCAAAAGCAGTCTCAAGGGCTGGTGTGCGGCGATGTGACGGCCCTGATGCAGGCTTCCAGTGTGCGGGCTTCCGTCGAGCTGATTAATCCCTATGCTTTTATCCCCCCGGTTGCACCTCATGTTGCTGCGGAAGAAGCCGGCGTCATTGTCGAGATTGGAGCGTATCCGGGAAGCATTTCTGGAACTGTCCGGGCGTGCCGAGGTGGTGGTTGTCGAGGGGGTTGGCGGTTTCAGGGTGCCCCTGAATTCACATGAGGATAGCGCCGACCTGGCTCAGAAGCTGGGTTTGCCCGTGGTGCTGGTAGTCGGTATGCGGCTGGGCTGCCTGAACCACGCCTTGCTCACGGCGGACGCCGTTCACTCACGGGGATTGACGCTCGCCGGCTGGGTGGCGAATCGCATCGATCCGGAAATGGCGCACTTCGGGCCGAATCTGGAGGCGCTGCGGCAGCGCCTTGGCGCGCCTCTTCTGGGTGTGGTGGAATACGAGGCTGCGCCCGATCCAGCAAGGGTTGCGCAGTGCCTGCGTTTGCCTGGGTTGATATAAGTGAGTTTTGCGTGGATTCAGGATAGCGCCGTCCTTTACAAATCCCTGAATTGCGTCATAATTACGCGTCTATGATACTCTCCAGAACCAGTCAATACGCTATTCAGGCGTTGATCTACATTGCCACTCAACCGCGTGGCGAACCTGTGCTGAACCGCGAAATTGCCGCGCATCTGGGCGTCCCGTCTGCCTATCTGGCAAAAATCATGCAAAACCTGTGTAAAGGTAATCTGCTTTATTCTTTTCGCGGTCGCCTGGGTGGTTTTTGCCTGCGCGAAGAGATGGAAAAAACCGATCTGATGCAGGTGCTGGTGCTGACGGAGGGCAAGGGCTTTACCGATGACTGTGTCCTGGGTCTGAAGGTTTGCAGCGATGAAACCGCCTGTCCTATGCACGCACGCTGGAAGCCGATTAAGGAAAAAGTCGTTCACATGCTGCATGAACAGACGCTTGAAAAGCTGGCCATCGCCGTGCAAAGCGGAAAATATCGTATCACCGATCTGCCGCATGCGGCCTTTGATGCCTGATCTGCCATGCTAGCGGTCGGTTTTCCTATCAAACGTATCAATGCTGCCAAATCCGAGAAGGATGCATGCGCACCGATTGCCTGTTCGGATTGCGGGATCTACAGCCTGTGTTCGGCTGTAGGCGGGGATACGGATCTCAGTCTGCTTAACACCCTCGTAAAAAACCGGCGCACCTACAAGCGTGGAGAGCCGCTGTTTTCCATAGGCGAACCTTTTCGCGCGGTCTTCGCGATCCGTAGCGGTTCGGTGAAAACTTCCGTTCTGACGGATGACGGGCGAATTCAGGTAACCGGTTTCCATGTCGCCGGAGAGTTGATGGGCCTTAACTCGCTGGTCTCCGATCGTTATAACAGCGAAGCCCGGGCCCTTGAAACGACCCGTGTATGCGAAGTGCCATTTGATCGCTATGAAGACCTGGTGGAGCATGTGCCGGGGCTTCAGCGTCAGATGCTCAAGATCATGAGCCGGGAAATAGATCATCATCAGGACATGATGTTGCTTCTGGGGAAAAAAAGGGCGGAAGAGCGGCTTGCCAGTTTCCTCGTCAGCCTTTCCCAGCGCCTTGAGCGCCATGGCCAATCTGCTGAAGAAATCAAGCTCAGCATGTCGCGCAGCGATATTGGCAATTATCTGGGCCTGGCCGAAGAAACCGTGTGCCGTGTCATTTCCCGTTTTGAGGGCGAGTCCCTGATTTCCACTCAGCGGCGTATCGTGCATCTGAATCAGCCGGAACGGCTGCTGGCGATGTCAAGAGGCGGTTCAACACCCGCAAAGTAGTAGCCCCGTAAGTCTTTTCGGGCGCATCTTTTGTTTTGTCAGTCAAAATAACTATGTAAAGTTGACATTGGTCAGGGTTTTTATGCTCATTTCGGGCTATATTGCTTGGTAGTTCTACGTCTTTGTCAGAAGTAGTCGTTGAAAGATGTCTGAGGCCGGGCGGGAAGGTCGATGCGCCACGGTGGTAGTGATGTTGTGGCGTGCTTCAAAAACAAAAGGAGAGAGTTATGGCGGCAGTTGGCGTCGCAGGTACCGAACAATATAACTACGATATTGTCCGGAAATTTACGATCATGGCTCTGGTGTGGGGCGCAGTCGGTATGCTCGTGGGTGTGTATATCGCCTCCGAACTGGCCTGGCCGTTCCTGAACTTTGATTTGCCATATATCACTTTCGGCCGCCTGCGCCCGGTTCATACCGGTGCCGTGATTTTCGGCTTTGGCGGCAGCGCCCTGTTTGCAACCTCCTACTATGTGGTACAGCGTACCTGTCAGGCTCGCCTGTTCGGTGATGGCATGGCAAGCTTCACTTTCTGGGGCTGGCAGGCGGTCATCGTACTGGCCGCGCTCAGCTATGTGATGGGTTACAGCCAGGGCCGCGAGTATGCGGAAATGGAATGGCCGATCGATCTGCTGATCGAAGTGGTATGGGTCACCTACCTGATCGTTTTCGTGGGCACCATCATGAAGCGCAAGCAGCCGCACATTTACGTGGCCAACTGGTTCTACCTGTCCTTCATTCTGGCGACTGCTCTGCTGCACACCTTCAACAACCTGGCCGTGCCGGTAAGCCTGTTTACGCTCAAGTCCTACAGTCTGTTTGCGGGCACCCAGGACGCCATGACCCAGTGGTGGTATGGTCATAACGCAGTGGGCTTCTTCCTGACCGCCGCTTTCCTCGGCATGATGTACTACTTCGTGCCCAAGCAGGCTGGCCGTCCGATTTATTCCTACCGCCTGTCCATCGTGCACTTCTGGGCCCTGTCCTTCCTCTACATGTGGGTGGGCGCGCACCATCTGCACTGGACCGCGCTGCCGGACTGGACTTCCACTCTGGCTGCGACGTTCTCCATCATGCTGCTGCTGCCTTCCTGGGGCGGCATGATCAACGGCATCATGACGCTGTCCGGGTCCTGGGACAAGCTGCGTACCGACCCCATCATGCGCTTCATGATCGTGGCTTTGTCGTTCTACGGCATGTCCACCTTTGAAGGTCCGATGATGTCGCTGAAGGACGTGAACGCGTTGTCCCACTACACCGACTGGACCGTGGGCCATGTCCACTCCGGCGCGCTGGGCTGGGTGGCGATGATTTCCTTCGGCTCCCTGTACCACCTGATTCCCAAGTTGTGGGATACCAAGATGTATAGCGAAAAGCTGATCAATATGCATTTCTGGCTGGCTACCATCGGTACCCTGCTGTACATCACCGCAATGTGGATCTCGGGCATCATGCAGGGTCTGATGTGGCGCGCTTTCGATGACTTCGGCAACCTGCAGTATTCCTTTGCCGAGTCCGTGGCCGCAATGCATCCCTACTACGCGATGCGCGCGATTGGCGGCATGTTCTTCCTGACCGGCATGTTGCTGATGGTGTTCAACACCTACATGACCATCCGTCAGGCCAATAGCCAGGGTTCAAAGCTGGAACTGAACCCCGCCAAGGCGGCTGCATAAGTTAGCAACGGGAGCGGGCGGACGGCTTCGCCGCCGCCTGGAGCATAAGATTTAAGCGAGAAATAATATGTTTAATTTCAAACACGAATGGATTGAAAAAAACGTCGGCCTCATGCTGATCGCGACCATGATCGCCATCAGCATCGGCGGGCTGGTTGAAATCGCGCCGTTGTTCTTCATCAAGGATACGGTGGAAAAGGTGGATGGCGTGCGGCCTTACTCCCCGCTGGAGTCCCGTGGCCGTGACATTTATGTGCGTGAGGGCTGTTACCTGTGCCATTCGCAGATGATCCGTCCGTTCCGTGATGAGGCGCTGCGTTACGGCCACTACTCGCTGGCTGCTGAATCCAAGTACGACCACCCGTTCCAGTGGGGCTCCAAGCGCACCGGCCCGGACCTGGCGCGCGTGGGCAAGAAGTATTCCAATGACTGGCACGTGCAGCATCTGATCGACCCGAAATCCATGGTGCCGCCATCCGTGATGCCGCGTTACCCATGGCTGATGACAACGGCGCTGGATTATTCCGATATGGCAGAGCGTCTCAAGGCGCTGCGTCAGGTGGGCGTGCCTTATTCCCTGACTCAGGGCGAATACGACAGGAACGTCAAGGATTTTGGCGCGGATGTGGCCAAAACTCTGCATATTCCGGATGCGCAGAAGAACGTGATCGATCAGGCTCAGGCCGGTAACTTTGACGGCGATCGCAGCAGCGTTAGCGAAATGGACGCACTGGTGGCCTACTTGCAGGTGCTGGGCACCATGGTGGACTTCAGCAAGTACGATAACGACGAGTTCGTCAAGTTCCGCTAAATGTAGGGTGGCTAGATGGAATGGTTACAGTGGTTTTCCAGAGAAGAAAATACCAAGCCGCTCGCGCTGCTGATATTTTTCATCATTTTCTGCCTGGTGCTGATTTATGTATTTGGCAGCAAGAAACGCGGCGAGCGCCTGGAATCTCACAAGGACATACCATTCCTCGATGAGGATTCGGATACTAAGGAAGCGAAATAATGAGTCAGCAAAAACCGCAAAGCGTACAAACTACAGGCCACGTCTGGGATGACGATCTGCAGGAGTACAATAACCCGTTGCCGTCCTGGTGGTTGATGGGGTTCTATGCCACGGTGGTTATGTCCATCATCTACTGGATGATTTATCCCGCATGGCCAGTCGGCAAACAGTTCACCACAGGCTTCAATACGGTGACCTACGTCAACGACAAGGGTGAAGAAAAGTCGTGGCACTGGAATACCCGCGCTCAGCTGATGAAGGACATGAATGAAGCAGCGGAGATGCAGAAGCCTTATTTTGACAAGGTTAACGCAACCTCCTTCGAGCAGATTGCCAAAGATCCTGAACTGACCAGTTTCATTAATTCTGCAGGCAAGGCTATTTTTTCCGATAACTGCGCTCCGTGTCATCAGGCGGGCGGGCAGGGGAAAATGGCTTACTTCCCCAATCTGACCGACGATGACTGGCTCTATGGCGGTTCACACGACAAGATTCAGGAAAGCATTGCCAAGGGGCGTAACGGCTACATGCCCGCTTTCAAGGAAGTGCTGAACAACGAGCAACTGGACAATCTGGCCAATTATGTTGCTTCGCTCTCCGGCGAAAAGGCGGATGCGGCCAAGGTAAAAGCGGGTGATGCGCTATTTCATGGTGATGCTGCCGCCTGCTACTACTGCCACGATAACAATGGCAAGGGACGCCAGGCCCTCGGTTCCGCAAATCTGACCGACAAAATCTGGCTGTGGGCAGATGTGCCGGCTCAGGATAGCGCTGAAAAGAAAGTCGAAGTGATCCGGCAAGTAATTGCGAATGGCCTGAGCCGCGGCGTCATGCCGGCCTGGGAAACCCGCCTCAAGCCAGAGCAGATCAAGCTGCTGACAGCTTATGTGCATGGTCTGGGCGGCGGTTCCAAGTAATCATCAAATATTAGGATATCCTGATATACTGTAGGGCCCGCCAAAAGCGGGCCCTTGTCTTTTCAGGAAAATGGACATGGCAGATCAAGAAACCTCATCGCTTTACCAGAAACACATCCCAATTTTTCCCCGTTCGGTAAAAGGCAAGTTCCGGACTTTCAAGTGGGCGACACTGGCACTGGCATACGGCGTGTATTTTCTGTTGCCGTGGCTGCCCTGGCAGCGCGGTCACGAGGCGCCATCACAGAGCGTGCTGTTTGATCTGCCGGGGCGCAAATTCTATTTGTTCGATCTGGTCGTTTATCCGCAGGATGTTTTCTGGCTTTCTCTGCTGCTGTTTATCGCGGGCGCCCTGCTGTTCTTCGCGACTGGCCTGATCGGCCGCGCCTTTTGCGGATATTTCTGTTTTCAGACCCTGTGGACCGATGCATTCATCGCGATTGAAAATTTGGTCCAGGGAGAAAGGCCCGCCCGCCAGCGCCTTTACAAGCAGGCATGGAATGGCGAGAAAGTCCTCAAGATAACGCTAACCCACACATTGTGGCTGCTACTTTCGTTCTGGACGGCGCTCACCTTTGTCCTCTACTACGGTTATGCGCCAGACCTGCTCGTGCGCTTTGTGACCGGAAAGGCACCGGGCGTGGCCTACTTCACGACCCTGATTCTGACGCTCTCGACTTATGTTGCAGCGGGCTGGGCCCGTGAGCAGGTTTGCCTTTACATGTGCCCTTATGCACGCTTTCAGGGCGTGATGTACGATCCGGAAACAATGGCGGTGGCCTATGATAGCCGTCGAGGGGAGGGCCGGGAGGGTCGGGCGATCCCGCGCGCAGGCCTGAGAACGCAGGAAGAACGCGAGGCCAAAGGGCATGGCGACTGCATCGACTGCAAACTGTGCATACAGGTGTGCCCGACTGGGATCGACATCCGCGATGGACTGCAGTACCAGTGCATTGCATGTGGACTTTGCATTGATGCCTGCAATAACATGATGGATTCCATGAACTATCCGCGCGGACTGATTCGTTACGATTCCGAGGCGAATCTTGCGTTGCCAGTGCCTGCCAAGCCCAGACTCGACTGGAAACGGCTTAAAATCATCGGTTGGGGGGCGGCTCTGGTAATCATGACCGTCGCGCTGATCAGCAGCATAGGTAGTCGCAGCAGCATTGACGCTGCGGTGCAGCAGGTGCGTCAGCCTCTCTTCGTGATGCTGTCGGATGGGAATATACGCAATCGCTATCAGGTGCGCATCACCAATAAGTCGGCAGAAGACGAAGTTTATGCAATCAGCGTACAAGGTGTGCCGCAACAGGCTTTGGATGTGGGTAATTTCAGTGAGGTACGTTTGCACGCAGGAAAAAGCCTGATTGTGCAGGCGGGCGTTTCCCTGCCGCCACAACAGGCGGAAAATACCCATCAATTCGAGTTTGTAGTGACGCCAAAAAGCAACTCTGAACAGGCGCTGCACATGAAAACTCGATTCGATTACAAGCACGAATAAAATTACGAGCCCATATCATGTTTCAGACTCTCTTTGGTGGCGCTTTACTGATAGTCGCCCTGTATTACGTGCTGCGAGCATTTGGGGTCAGTAATTACTGGCGGGGCGTGATCAGCGGAACGATCTCCGTAACAGGCTATTTGGCGATAAGCATCATAAAATGGCCGGGAGGCGATGTGGTTTCCATGCACGTCGCGGTGTTTCTGGCCACCGCAACGGCGCTGACAGTGATTGGCGAGAACAAACCCGGTGTCGCGAAGCGGCTGCACTGGGGGCCTAAATTGATCATCGCTTTCTTTCTGCTGCTATTTGTCATCGATGGCAGCCTGTTGCTGATAGCCGGGCAGGGTGTGCCGCCGGGTATTGCCAAGTGGATGCTGCCGGTGCCCACTAAAAAGTCTTCAACGCCGGTTCACACTGCTTTTTCCGGCGTGGTGCCGCATGGCGAGGAAGCGGCCAAGACAATCAATCAGTTCATGAAAAACGCAGAGAAACAGCGCAGATTGGGCTGGGAAGTCGTGCTCATAGGACTGGATGGTGTCAGGCAGGGAGACGTGGCCGGCGTTTCAGTAAATGCACGGGACAGCAATTCCCAGCCGTTGCGGGGTGCAACGGTCAAGCTGGCCATCGTGCGGCCAGGACTGACAGAACCGGAACAGATTATGGATCTGGTGGAAACAGATCCTGGTGCCTATCGTGGTCAAGTAACCATGATGCTGCCCGGCAAGTGGGTGGCAGCGGTTCAGTTGCAACGTGGTGAAGACCGCTTTGAAATGCAGCAGCAACTTGAAGTATCCACGCCTCCATGAGCCTGGATCCAGCCTGTTTTCACTGTGGCTTACCTGTGCCGCAGGGCTCGGAGTTTCCCGTCGAGATTGAAAACCAGGTGCATTTGATGTGCTGCCGGGGTTGTCAGGCGGTAGCACAGGCCATTGTTGAAAATGGCCTGCAGGAATATTACCGTCATCGCACGGCAATGCCCGGGACCGGGCATGAGTTGATCCCTGCCGAGCTTTCCAGGCTGGCGCTCTACGACCACCCTGAAATTCAGAGAAGTTTTGTTATCGAAAGTGACCCCCACATCAAGCAGGCCTCGCTGATTCTGGAGGGTATCACCTGTGCTGCCTGTGTCTGGCTGAATGAACGGCACCTGCAGCAACTGCACGGCGTCAAGACGGTGCAGGTAAATTATGCCAACCACCGGGCGCGTATCAGCTGGGATGAAAGGGAAATTCAGCTCTCCAGGATTCTCAAGGAGATCCAGTTGCTGGGCTACAACGCCCATCCCTATAACGCCCTGCAGCAGGAAGAGTTGCGGCGCAAGAGCCGTAGTAAGGATATCCGGCGCATAGCCGTTACCGGGCTTGCGGCAGCTCAGGTCATGATGCTGGCTGTCGCACTCTATGCCGGCGCAGCCCTGGGCATGGATTCAGATACCGCCAATCTGCTGCGCTACGTCAGTCTGGTGCTTACGCTGCCGGTATTCCTGTATACCGCAGTACCGTTCTATGCCAGCGCCTGGTGGGCCATGAAATCACGCCACCTCAACATGGACGTTCCGGTGAGTCTGGCGATCATCACTGCCTTTGCAGGCAGCGTATGGGTTACGCTGCAGGGTGAGGGCGTGGTGTATTACGATGCGATTACCATGTTTGCCCTGTTCCTTCTTTCGACCCGTTTTCTCGAGCGCAATGCGCGTGAAAAATCGGTGGAAGCAACCGAAAATCTCCTCAAACTTGTACCCGCCATGGCGTTGCGTCTGCGCGATGGGCAACAGGAGGCGGTGGCAGTGCTGGATCTGGCAGTGGGTGACATTATTCTGGTCAAGCCGGGCGAAGCGGTTGCCGCAGATGGCGAAATAGCCACAGGGGTCAGCAGTGTTGACGAAGCCTTGCTGACCGGAGAAAGCCGCGCCGTTTCGAAGGCGGTTGGCGATCCGGTCATCGCCGGTAGCATCAATCTCGAAGGGCCGCTCGAAGTGCGTGTGACCGGCACAGGCGAAAATACGGTTCTTGCCGGTATTGTGCGGTTACTGGATCGGGCCGTATCTGAAAAACCGCGCCTGGCGCAACTTGCGGACCAGGTGGCGGGGCGCTTTACCTATGTGCTGCTCGCTCTGACGCTGGTCGTTGCGCTTGCCTGGTGGTGGTACGATCCCGGCAAACTTCTGGAGATTGTGCTGGCGGTACTGGTCGTCACCTGCCCCTGTGCGCTTTCTATTGCCGCCCCGGCCGCTTTTGCCGCAGCCGGGTCACATCTGCTCAAACAGGGGATTCTGCTTACCCGTGGACACGCACTTGAAACCCTCGCCAAGGTTACACATGTCGTGTTCGATAAAACCGGAACCCTGACCTTCGGCAAGCCCAAGCTACATCAGGTGCTGGCATTCGGAGTGATGGATTCGCAAGCATGTTTGCGTCTGGCGGCCAGCCTGGAACAAGCCTCGGAGCATCCATTGGCACAAAGCTTTCTGGAGCGCATCGACAAAAATGAATTGCATGTAGTGTCAGAAGCGCAGAATTTTCCGGGCAAGGGCGTGTCGGGAATCATCGGCAGTCACCGCTATACCCTTGGCAACCGGATGCTTTCTTCGCTGACGCAGGAGGGTGAGGAACCCGAGCTGGATGTGGTGGCAGGCGCAACCGTGGTCTGGTTATGCGACGAGAGCGAAGTGCTTGCCGCATTCGAGCTTTCGGATGAATTGCGTCCGGATGCTACGGAATTGATAGCCAAGCTGAAAGCGCAGGGCCTGGGTGTATCTATCCTGAGTGGCGATTCAATTGCGGCGGTGCAGCATTTTGCACACAGACTGGGAATTGCGGATTTCCGCGGCGCACTGCAGCCGGAAGATAAATTATCGGCCCTGAAGAAAATGCAGGCTGAAGGGGCTGTCGTGGCGATGGTGGGCGATGGCGTCAACGATGCGCCGGTGCTGGCGGGCGCAGATGTCTCGCTGGCCATGGGCGGGGGTACCCAGGTGGCCCGTGCCAGCAGCGACATCGTATTGTTATCCGAAAAGCTGCCCGACATCTGGCGTGCCCTGCAGGCAGGTCAGGCGACCCTGATTGTGATGAGGCAGAATTTTGTCTGGGCAACGGGATATAATTTTCTGGCTCTGCCATTTGCCGCATTGGGTTATATTCCCCCCTGGCTGGCAGCGCTCGGGATGTCGGTCAGTTCATTGGTCGTGGTGCTGAATGCACTGCGTTTGCGGCAAGTTTGAGAGAATAAAATCGCATGAATTCCATTCTGATATTCCTGCTTGGTTTGGCCGCGCTTATGGTCATCATCGCCGGGATCGGTATTTTCTGGGCTATCCGGAGTGGACAGTTCGAGGACATGGAAGGGCCGGCTCAACGTATCCTGATGGACGATGATGATCCCAGAATTCCGCGCAGGCCATTGAAAGAAGAGGAAAAGTAAATTAAAATGCAACGACAGATTATTTGGAGTAATAGCTATGGCAAACCTGTTTACAAAAGAAAACCTTCCAATGACAGTCGTGATCGCCCTGATTGTCTGGTCATGGATCAGTTTCCTGTCCGTTATTCTTGCCTGATCCGGGAAGTTAAGGGCAACAAAAAAGGCGCTGTTCAACACAGCGCCTTTTTTAATGGAGCGGAACCTGCCGCCCAAGACCTGATCAGTTTTCTCCGATCAGCACTTTCATTTTCTGCATCGCTTTCTGCTCGATCTGGCGAATGCGCTCGGCTGAAACACCGTATTCAGCAGCCAGTTCGTGCAGTGTTGATCCGCCATCTTCCTGCAGCCAGCGTGCTTCAATAATGCGGCGGCTGCGCTCATCGAGGCTGGACAGTGCAGCAGCCAGGCCTTCACTGTGGCGCCTCGCAGTATCTTCCTGCTCGAGCTGAACGGCGGGTTCTGCATTGGGGTCAACCAGATAGGCAATCGGGCTGAAACTATCTTCATCGTCCGAGCCATTGCCTTCCAGGTTAATATCTTTTCCGGTGAGACGGGTCTCCATCTCGACCACTTCTTCCGGTTTGACGCCCAGTTGGCGTGCCATGGTCTGCACTTCATCGTGGTTCAGCGTGCCCAGGCTCTGCTTCAGGCTACGCAGATTGAAGAACAATTTACGTTGCGCCTTGGTGGTGGCAATCTTGACCAGACGCCAGTTGCGCAGGATGAACTCGTGAATCTCCGCCTTGATCCAGTGCACGGCAAAGGAAACCAGGCGCACGCCACGGTCCGGGTCGAAGCGCTTGACCGCTTTCATCAGGCCGATATTGCCTTCCTGAATCAGGTCAGCCTGCGGCAGACCATAACCGAGGTAGCCACGCGCAATACTCACGACCACGCGGAGATGCGACATGACCAGCATGCGAGCGGCTTCCACATCGTTATCCTGCTTCAGGCGCATGGCGTAATCATGTTCTTCTTCGGGAGTCAGCAGAGGCACCGCCCTGATGGACTGAATGTAGCTTTCCAGACTGGCCGCCGAACTTGGGACGGGGAAAGTAAGAGCATTGGTCATAAATTGATTTCTCCTTACGGCAATATCTTAGCACTCGATGATTGAGAGTGATAGTACAGTAAAAAGTTCAAGTATTAAAGGGTGTTCCAACCTATTAAAGTCGTAAACAAGTCAATACAGTTGTAAACGCTTCATTAGCCTGAGCTTTTTTGCAACCCGCAATGCCGTCATGGTTACACCGCCGGTTTCTCCGGCTATCATGTATCGCGGTGCCGGGCTGGATGTGGTGTGGATCGATTTCGCCGCCTGGGCGGCTTTGGGCGCATTATTCTTTCTGGGTGCCCTGTCGCGTTTCCGCAAGACGATGGCGGACTGAATCCGAATGGCAAAGGAGAAAAACACATGCTGACATCCAAATCCCGCTGGTACCGGGCTTGGGCCGGAGCCTGCCTGATGCTGCTGCTCCTTCCGCATCCGGCCCAGGCCATCGAAGCGGATGAGCTGATCCGCCACATCGACAGCCTGTGGCGCGGCGAAACATCGCAGACCACCATGACCATGACGGTGAAGACCCGCCGCTACGAGCGCGCCATGACCATGGAGGGCTGGTCGCGCGGCAAGGACTATTCGCTGGTGGTGATCCGCGACCCGGTCAAGGATCGCGGCATCGCCACGCTCAAGGTGGAAGACAACATCTGGAATTACCTGCCCAAGATCAACCGGGTGACCAAGGTGCCGTCGAGCATGATGTCGGGCTCGTGGATGGGCAGCCATTTCACCAACGACGATCTGGTCAAGGACAGCAGCTTCGAGGATGATTACACCTCGAAGATCACCTTCGAGGGCCAGCGCGACGGGCGCGCCGTGTATGAGCTGACCTCGACGCCCAAGCCCAATGCGGCGGTGGTGTGGGGCAAGGTGGTGATGCTGGTGGAGCAGAAGACCCTGGCACCGTTCAGGAACATCTATTACGACGAGGAAGGCGCGCTGATCCGTACCATGACCCTCGATCAATTCAAGACCATTGATGGCCGTGTCATTCCGATGCGCATGGTCCTGCAACCGGAGGACAAGCCGGATGAATCGACGGTGATCGTCTATGACGAGATCCGTTTCGGCGTGCCGCTGGAGGCTTCGTTCTTCTCGCTGCAAAGCCTGCAGAAGCGGCGCTGAACATGCAGGCAAACTTCAGCACCTCCAGCCTGAGCCGCCTGCCGATGCTGCTGTTCATCGCCTGGCGCAACATCTGGCGCAGCCCGGTGCGCAGCTTGCTCACCATCTCGGCGCTGGCCAGCGGGCTGGTGATGGTGATCTTCTACATGGCGCTGATGGAAGGCATGATGCGGCAGATGGTGCATCAGGCCACGGCCATTTCCATCGGTCATTTGCAGGTACACCGGCAGGCCTACATCGACGACCAGGATCTGTATGCCACGCTGCCGTGGTCTTACCTCGACCAGATCCGGCAGGACATGCCAAACATCCGCGTCACGCCGCGCCTGTATGCCTCAGGCCTCGCCAGCACGGCACAGACCTCGACCGGGGTGCTGATCAAGGCGGTCGATCCGCAGCATGAACCGGACGTCACGAAGATGCTGGAGCAAGTGCGTGCAGGCGCGCTCGACCTGGGCCGCGCCAGCGACAGCAAGGAAGGGTTGCCGCGCCACAACCTGGTGATCGGCGCGCAACTGGCCAAGAACATGAACATCACGCCGGGCAGCGAACTGATCCTGGTCACCCAGGCGGCGGACGGCAGTGTCGGCAATGCGCTGTTCCGCGTGGCGGCGATCCTCAAGCCGCTGGAGCCGAACTTCGACCGCATGGGCGTGCTGATGTCGATCGAGGCCTATCAAAAGCTGATGTATCTGGGCGACGGCTTCCACGAACTGGCGGTCAATATCGACGACGTGACCGGGTTGGAAACGGTGCAGGCCGCGCTGGCTGCTGAACTGAAAAAACTGACCGCTGCGCAACCGCTCGACGAACTGGGCGGATCGCCCGTGGTGCGCAACTGGCGCCAGCTCACGCCGATGGTGGCCGACATGCTGGAGATCAGCAAAACCATGACCTTCGTGGTCGGCTTCATCGTTATCGCGCTGGCCTCGATGGGCATGCTCAACACCATGCTGATGGCGGTGCACGAGCGCACCCACGAGTTCGGCATCCTGCTCGCCATCGGCATGAAGCGCCGCTGGCTGCTGCTGATGGTGCTGCTGGAGTCCTTCTTCCTGGCGCTGGTATCGGCGCTGACCGGCGTGGCGCTGGGGGTCGGCATCGTCAGCCTGTTCGGTGAGCGCGGCATCGACCTGTCCGGCACCATGCCCGACGGCTACGACTGGGGCGGAATGGTGTTCGAGCCCTACATGCAGCTCCACCTCGCGCCCATGGATCTGCTCATCGCCAGTCTGTTGATGCTGGTCATCACGCTGGTGGCTGCGCTGCTCCCCGCCTGGCGCACGGTACGCCTCAAGCCTGCGGAGGTGATGCGATGAATGCCCGGCACAGCCATCTGCCCGTGGCCATGCTGTGGATGCTGGCCTGGCGCAACATCTGGCGGCACCGGCGGCGCACGCTGATCACGCTGAGTTCGATCGCCATCGGCTTCGCCCTGTCGGTGTTCATGATCGGTATCGGCGACGGCGCCCACAATTCACTGATCCGCAACGCCATCAAACTGGGCGAGGGCCACCTCACCGTGCAGCCGCGCGGCTATCTCGAAGCGCCGGCCAACCACACCTATCTCGCCGACGGCAAAGCGCTGCTGGCGCAACTGGATGCGCTCAAGCTGCCCGGCAGCGTCGAGCCGCGCATCGCCCTGCAGGTACTTGCCAGCAGCGCCAGCAACTCGGTCGGCGCCGGTCTGGAAGGCCTGAGTCCGCGCGGCGACCGGCGGGTCGAGATGCTCAAGCCGCATCTGGTCGATGGCGCGTGGATCGAATCCGGCGACCTGCGCGGCATCGTCATCGGCGACGGCATGGCGAGCAAGCTCAAGGTGAAAGTCGGCGGCAAGGTGGTGCTGATGGCCGGCAAGCAGGGCGGCGATTCGCAGGCGCAGCTGGCCCGTGTGCGCGGCATCTTCGACTCCAGGGTGGAGGAACTGGACGACTACCTGATCCTCGGCGACATCCAGCTGGCGCGGCGCTTTCTCGAAGGCGAAGGCGCCGACCCGGCCCTGGAGCCGGTGACCCGCTTCGCCGTTTTCCTCGACGACCCGGATGCGGCGGACATCTGGAAGCCGCGTTTGAAAGCGGCGGTGGAAAGCGATGCCGTGGCGGCAATGGATTGGCAGGAAATGATGCCGCAGCTGGTGCAGTTCGTCATCATCGACGACGCCGGCAACTACATCTTCCTGGTGCTGATCCTGATCATGGTGGTGTTCGGCATCCTCAACACGGTGCTGATGAGCGTGCTGGAGCGCACCCGCGAATTCGGCCTGCTGCGCGCGCTGGGGCTATCCCGCCGGCAGTTGCTGGCGCTGGTGTTCTGCGAATCGCTGCTGCTGAGCCTGCTGGCGGTGAGCATCGGCTGGCTGCTGGGCGGAGGCACGCACTGGTGGTTTTCGACCCACGGCTTCGACATGGCAACGCTGATGGGCAGCGGCAGCACTTCAATGATGGGCAGCTTCATGGACCCGGTGATCTACACCGAGCTGTCCTGGGATCGCGTCACTCAACTCACGCTGATCATCTTCACCGCCACCCTGGGCAGCGGCATCTATCCCGCGTTCAAGGCCGCGCGCGTAACGCCGGTCGAAGCGCTGCGCACATGAGAAAGGAACACTGATATGGCATTGCTGAAACTACAAGGCATCGACAAGACCTATCGCCAGGGCGAACTGGAAGTGCATGCCCTGCAAGGCATCGACCTGACCATCGAGGAAGGCGAGTTCACCGCGCTGGTCGGCCCCTCCGGCTCGGGCAAGACCACCCTGCTCAACATCATCGGCGGGCTGGACGCGCCGACGCAAGGGCAGCATCCAGCTCTCCGGCACCGAGACGACCACGCTGAAGAAGCCGCCTTGTCGGACTTCCGTCTGTTCGAGCTGGGCTTCGTATTCCAGGCCTACAACCTGGTGCCGGTGCTCTCGGCGCTGGAGAACGTCGAGCTGGTGATGGTGATGCAGGGCCGTCACGTCGAAGACCGCCGCGAACGGGCCGAGCACTACCTGAAACTGGTCGGGCTGGAAAAGGCCATGCAGCGCCGCCCTTCGGCGCTCAGCGGCGGGCAGCAGCAGCGCGTCGCCGTCGCCCGCGCCCTGGCCGCCGGGCCGCGTCTGGTGCTGGCCGACGAGCCCACCGCCAACCTGGATTCGGAAAACGCCACCGCGCTGCTCGACATCATGCACCGCCTTTCCCACGAGGAGAAAACCACTTTCATCTTCTCCACCCACGATGTGCGCGTCATGGAGCGCGCCGAGCGGATCATCACCCTGCGCGATGGCAGGATCGTCAGCGACGAGCGCCAGAGCAAGCATGAGCGGCAGCAGCAGTGCGTCTGCGGCATAGCCTTCTCCTGCTGCTGGCCGGGCTGCTGCCGCTGTCCGCAGCGAACGCCGTCGAGCTGACCGGGCGCGTCTCCCTGTTCGGCTCCGCCGCACGGGCCGGGGCTGGCGATGTAGGCAATACCGGCACGGGTGACCAAACCCTGACCTCCGATCAGCAAAGCCTGCGCCTGATGCTCGAAGACGTTCAGGACGATGCCCAGTGGTCGCTGCACCTGAAAACAGCCAGGCAACATCTGAGCGGCACCCCCGCTGGCGCCAGCCACTCCAGCCAGCTGTTTCGCTATCGCAATTTCTCCGGCAACTGGCAGGAAGACATCGGCGCCACCAGTTCCACCCGAACCGGCTACGAGCTTGACCGCGCCAGTTACAAACACCGTTTCGGGCCGGTGTCGGTCAGCCTCGGCCGCCAGCCCATCGACTGGGGTGCAGGCCGCTTCTGGCAGCCGCTCAACGTGTTCGGCGCCTTCGCGCCCACCGACCTGGACACCGACTACAAGCCGGGCATCGACGCCGCCGTGGTCGACTGGTTTCCATCCGCTTTTTCGTCCCTGACCGCCGTTTATGCACTGGCGCCCAAAGACAACCCGAGCATTGAAGACAGCGCCGCCATCCACTATCGGCGCCAGGTCGGCGAGCGATCCGAAATCGCCCTGCTGGCCGGCAAAGTCATCGGCAACGAGGTCAGCGGCGCCTCCTTCGAAAGCGACTGGGCCGGGCTGGGATGGCGAATTGAGGGCGCGCATCACCGCATCAAGGGCTCCAGTCAAACGTCGAATTTCTGGGTTGCCGGCGTTGACTACCAATTCAGCGGCGGCACGCTGGTCAGCGCCGAATGGAACGACAACAGCCGCGGCGCAAACAGTGCAAGCGCATTGCCCACCATGGTGGCGGACCCGTTGGTCATCAACGGACTTCAGCCCCAGTTGGGGCGCAGGGTGTTGGGCCTTTCAGCGACGAAGGACGTGACACCGCTGCTGAATGCCAGTTACAAACTCTTTGCCAGCGCGCTTCGAGATGATGCTGGCAGCGGGCGATCGACATCCTTGTTGCACCAGCTCAGCTTTGTCTATTCGGTAAGTAATGAGTCGGACCTGCTGCTCGCTTTGCTCTATGCGACGGGCAAAGGACTCAATGCGCAAGGCGCGCCGCAATCCGAGTTTGGGCATCAACCCGCAAGCGTTACCTTGAGATGGCGGGTCTATTTTTAACTGGACTCCCCCACGAAGTTGGCATGCCGGCGAAATCAAGGTTTTGAACCGCTGTGTCATTCGCGGCGAATGGCTCAATATTCAGTGGCGTTCTCGACTTTAGGTTGCTCTTATTGACCCGGCCAGAATTTATTTTAATTGTAGGTCGGGCTTTAGCCCGAAAATCGGACTGAAGCCCGACCTACAAGTTCAAACAACAAATGGCCGTATCAATAGTCGAAATTCTGATGCCTTGAAAGCCACGTAAATTGGCGACTACTATTTACGGCTTTATTAGGCCGGAATTTAATGGTGGGTGAGGTGGAAGTGGCGCAGAAAATGGCTGACTGCAAAATAAGCGCCAAGCCAGCCCAGGATCGCTGAGAACCCTAGCAGCATGGCCGCATCGCCCATGGCCAGCCCTTCGAGCCTGAAAGCCGAGCCATAAAGGCTGGTAAGCCTGGTGACGCTGATGTTCAATAACTGGACGCTCGTCTCGATAATGGCCCATGCCGCCATGCCGCCCAGCAAGCCCTGGAGCGCGCCGTGGTAAAGGAATGGCAGGCGGATAAAGCGGTCTGTGGCGCCAATCAGCTTGCTGACTTCGATTTCTTCCTGACGTGTGAGGATCTGCAGGCGGATGATGTTGCCCATCCCCGCAATCAGACCAAATGCCAGCAAGACTGCAAGCACGAGTGTCAGCTGCTGGCCCAGTTCGAGTATGGCGTTCAGGCGTCTGGCCCAGGCTGAATCGAGTTCTGCGCTTTCCACTCCCGGCCATTTCAGGATTTCCAGGCGTAATTTATCCAGCAGGGCGGCATCATTGTCTTTTGCGGTCAGAATGTAGGCGTCAGGCAAAGGATTGTTCGGCAGTCCGGCGGCGAGGTCGCCAAGCGCGTTGCTGGCGGAGAGTTCCTTGAGTGCCTGATCCCTGCCGACAAAGCGGAAGGTCTTGATTGCGGTATGGGATTTGAGCTTCAGCTCGATCTGGCGCTGTGTATCTTTGCCTGCGCCAAGCTTGAGAAACAGGCTGATCTGCGGCTGGATGTCCAGCGTGCTGGAAACCTGGCCAAGATTGGAAAGCACCAGATAGAGCCCGGCAGGCAGGCTGAGGGCAATGCCAATGACGCAGACCGTGATCAGGGTGGCAACGGGGGTGCCGCCCAGACGCCGCAGGGTGCTCATCAGGGTGCGCCAGTGGCGGCTCATGCTGCCAGAGTCCCGTGCTGGAAATGCAGGGTGCGTTCGCCGAAGCGCTCAATCAGGCGCTCATCATGGGTGACGATGACCACGGTGACGCCGACCTGGTTGAATGACTTGAACATTTCCAGAATCTCGCTGGCGTAAGCGCTGTCGAGGTTGCCGGTAGGTTCGTCTGCCAGCAGGATGGACGGGCGGTGGACAATGGCGCGGGCGATGCACAGGCGCTGCTGTTCTCCACCCGAAAGCGCGATGGGCATGGTTTTCTCGCGTGCCAGCAGCCCGACTTTGTCGAGCGCGGCGCGTGCGCGCTTGGCAGACTCCGTTCGGTCGAAGCCGGTGATCTCGAGTGGCAGCATGACGTTGTCGAACACGCTGCGGTCAAAAAGCAGCTTGTGGTCCTGGAAAATCAGGCCGAAATTTCTCCGCAGGAATGGCACTGCCGCCGGGCGCAGCTGGCTCAGGTTCTGCCCATTGATGATGATGCTGCCGCTGCTGGGCGGCTCGATGGCGGCGATCAGATTGAGCAGGGTGCTTTTCCCCGCGCCGGAATGGCCGGTAACAAAGACCATTTCCCCTTTTTCGATGCTGAAGCTGATATTTTTCAGTGCTTCGAAGCCGCCGGGATAGCGCTTGCAGACCTGGCTCAGAGAAATCATATTGCTTCGGTACCCAGTCCGCTCAGGGCCAGTTCGGCAGCACGCAAAACTGCACGCGCCTTGTTACGGGTTTCTTCCCATTCGCTCTGTGGTACTGAATCGGCCACCACCCCGGCCCCGGCCTGCACGAACAGGGTGCCGTCCTTGATCACGGCGGTGCGGATGGCGATCGCCAGATCCATATCGCCGTTATAGCCGAGATAACCGACTGCGCCGCCATAGATGCCGCGCTTGGTGGGTTCCAGTTCGTCGATGATTTCCATGGCGCGTACTTTCGGCGCGCCGGACAGGGTGCCCGCAGGGAAGGTCGCGCGCAGCACGTCCAGCGCCGACACGCCCGGCTTGCGCCGGCCTTCGACGTTGGAAACGATGTGCATCACATGCGAGTAGCGTTCGATGACCATTTTCTCGGATACCTGCACCGTGCCCGTTTCGGCGACACGGCCCACGTCATTGCGCCCGAGGTCCATCAGCATCAGGTGCTCGGCCAGCTCCTTGGGATCGTTGAGCAGATCGGTTGCCAGTGCTTCATCCTCTTCGCGCGTCTTGCCGCGCGGGCGTGTGCCGGCAATCGGGCGCACGGTCACGGTGTCGGATTCCAGTTGCACCAGGATTTCCGGTGAAGCGCCGACTACGTGATGGTCTCCCATGTCGTAGTAGAACATGTAGGGGGAAGGGTTCAGCGTGCGCAGCGCCCGGTACAGGGAAAGCGGCGAGGCAGCATAGGGCTGGCTCATGCGCTGGGACAGCACTACCTGCATGATGTCGCCGTCGAAAATATAGCGCTTGGCTTTCTCCACGGCGGCCTTGAATGCTTCCTCGCCGAATTCGGAAGCGGCCTGCTGCGGAGCGGCGACCGCCGACTCCGGTATTTCTACCGGGCGGCGCAGCATGCCGCACAGTTCTGCCAGGCGCTGCTGCGCATGGGCAAAGGCATCGGGCTGGCCGGGGTCGGCATAGACGATGAGATAGATCTTGCCGGAAAGGTTGTCCATTACAGCCAGTTCGTCGGACAGCAGCAGCAGGATGTCGGGTGCGCCAATAACATCAGGCTTTACGGTGCCCGCCAGCTTCTTTTCGACATAGCGAATGGTGTCGTATCCGAAGTAGCCGGCCAGGCCGCCGGAAAAGCGGGGCTGGCCGGGGCTCTCGGCAACCTTGAGGCGGGCCATGTAGGCATGGATAAACTGGAGCGGATCAGTGCTTTCCACACTTTCGAGAATGGCGTGATCGCTTTCGACGCTTACCTGCTTGCCGCGCACCACGATGCGGATCCTGGCAGGCAGGCCGATGAAGGAGTAGCGGCCGAAGCGTTCGCCGCCCTCGACCGATTCGAGCAGGTAGGAATAGGGCCGGTTGGCGAGCTTCAGGTAGAGCGAAAGCGGGGTGTCGAGATCGGCCAGCGTTTCCAGCGTGAGCGGGATGCGATTGTAGCCTTCTGCGGCAAGACGGTTGAATTCCTGTTCGGTCATGATATTGATTCCGTAAGTTTTGCTGAAAAAGTGAAGGGCGGACGCCGTATGCAGCTAGGCACGCCATCGCCAGAAAAAACTGGCATTTTTCAGTGCAACTTGGAGTTTATTCATGAATCAGATTTTCACCATCAGCTTGGTGGCTTCCAGCAGGCTCGGTACCACGGCGTCGAGGTCAAGTTCTTCCACGCTGCGCCCGCGGTTGTAGCCGTAGGGAACGCAGAATACGTGGCAGCCAGCCGCACGTGCGGCCTGGGTGTCATTGAGGGAGTCGCCGATCAGCAGCAGTTCCGCTGGCTCGATGCCGAAATGTTTACAGGCATGCAGCAGCGGCATTGGGTCCGGCTTGCGCTTGGGCAGGGTGTCACCGGAGAGAATCAGCTCGAAATAGTCGAACAGGCCGGTGTCTTTCAGCAGCGGCACAGTGAATTTTTCCGCCTTGTTGGTGATGCAGGCAAGGCGATATCCGGCGGCCTTCATTGCTTGCAGGCCTTCGACCACGCCGGGGAATGGGCGGCTTTCACGGCTGACCACTTCAGCATAGTGCTTTTCGTAAATCGGCAAGGCCTTGGCAAACAAGGCAGGATCTGGATTCGCATCCATATCACGGGTAAGCACCCGCTTGACCAGGCGGGAAACGCCGTTGCCGATATAGGTTGTGACGGTTGCCAGTTCTACCGGCGGCAGCGCAAGCTCTGCGGCCATGCGGGTGGCAGCTTCAGCCAGGTCCGGTGCGGTATTGAGCAATGTGCCGTCAAGGTCGATGACAACTGACTTGAGACGCAGGGGAAAAATGGGTTTTGTCATGAATTTTAGTGCTTCTCAGGTTGTTCGGCAGGGGCTTCCGCAGCTTGATCGCCTTCGGGTTTGGCCTCGCCTTCGGTTGCGGCCTCATCGTCCGGTTTTTTCTCCGGGCCGCGGGCGTCTTCCTTCTTCTCCGAATCGGCACGCTTCCAGCCTGTGAGGATGGAAGTGGGCGTGTAGATGCTGTTTTCCTTCATGCAGTCTTCAGGCAGCTTGTCCGACAGGCGGCAGGCGAATCCAATGGATTCGCCATCCTTGCCCTTATCCCCGCCGCTCAGCATCTCGCAGCCAGCCAGCGGCAGTGCCGCGACCAGCAGCAAGAATGGAACAGCACGCCTGGCCATGTGGTGCTTAAGCCTTGGCCAGTTCGGCGCGCATCGCGGCGATGACAGAATTGTAGCGATGCGGATCACTGTCCTTGGCAGCGCCGAATACAGCGGAGCCAGCGACAAAAGTATCTACGCCAGCCTTGGCGACTTCAAGAATATTACCGGGGCCGACACCGCCGTCGATCTCCAGGCTGATGTCGAGACCGCGTGCATCGATCATCTGGCGAACCTTGCGTGCCTTGTCGAGCACGTAGGGAATAAATTTCTGGCCGCCGAAGCCGGGGTTGACCGACATCAGCAGGATCATGTCGAGCTTGTCCAGAGTGTATTCCAGCACATCCAGCGGGGTAGCCGGGTTGAATACCAGGCCGGCCTTGCAGCCGCTTTCCTTGATCAGGCCGATAGTGCGGTCGATGTGCTCGGAAGCCTCGGGGTGGAAGGTGATGTAGGTTGCACCAGCCTTGGCGAAGTCGGGGATGATGCGGTCCACCGGCTTGACCATCAGATGCACGTCGATCGGTGCGGTCACGCCATGTTTACGCAGGGCTTCACATACCAGCGGACCGATGGTCAGGTTGGGGACGTAATGGTTGTCCATGACGTCGAAGTGCACGATGTCAGCGCCTGCGGCGAGGACATCATCAACGTCTTTACCGAGGTTGGCGAAGTTGGCCGAGAGGATGCTGGGCGCGATGCGGTATTGAGGCATGATGATTCCTTAAAAAAGCGGGAAAATTTGTATTTTAACCCTAATTCACCCCTCAGGCACAGGGGCGGTGCTAAGCAATGATGTCTGGTGTGGAAAGAGGCTCTTTAGATGCGACGGGTTCTTTTCCAGGCGCGTGGTTTGGCTAAGCGGCTAATATTCCGGGTTGAAGTTCCTGATGATGACCCCACCCGATTTTTCGTCGTGTTCAACTTCCAGCAGTTTGCGCGCTGCGGCTTCGTCCAGCAGTTTGCTGAACGAACCAAACCCGTAGTAACTTTCATTGAAGCCCGGTTGGCGTCGCTTGAGCGCCTGTTTAACCATCGAACCCCAGATTTTTTCCTCTTCCCCGCGTTCCAGGAAAAGCGCTTCCACTGTGCCCATGACCAGATCGAGGGCTTCCTGTTTCTTGTCGCTTTCTTCCTTGGGTGCGGTTCTGGGCGCAGCCTCGCTGCATCCTTGATGGCGGGTTTCTTTCTGACGCGTGTTTTGGCTTTTTCGGCTTTCTTTTCCGTTTCCCTGACCAGATCGTCGTAGTAGATGAATTCGTCGCAATTGGCGATCAGCAGGTCGGATGTGGAGTTTTTTACGCCCACGCCGATGACCGTTTTGTTGTTTTCGCGCAACTTGCTCACCAGCGGCGAGAAATCCGAATCGCCGCTGATGATGACGAAAGTATCGACATGCGATCTTGGTGTAGCAGAGGTCAAGCGCATCCACCACCATGCGGATATCGGCAGAGTTCTTGCCTGATTGCCGCACATGGGGAATCTCGATCAGTTCGAACGCGGCCTCATGCATGGAGGCCTTGAATTCCTTGTAGCGGTCCCAGTCGCAGTAGGCCTTTTTCACCACGATGCTGCCCTTGAGCAACAGTCGCTCCAGCACCTTGCGGATATCGAATTTTTGAGGTGCTTGGCGTCGCGCACGCCCAGGGCGACATTCTCGAAGTCGCAATATAGCGCCATGTTGCGGATTTTTTCAGATGTAACGATCATGTCCGGCTCCGAAGGTAACATATCAGGTCAATACTTTTTTGTGCCGTCGCAATTATGTTCTGGGACGGCTGGACCAGCGTAGCATGACCATACCAGCAACAATCATGGGTAGCGATAGCCATTGACCCATGGATAGACCCAGGCTCAACAGGCCCAGGAAGTTATCCGGCTCGCGGGCGAATTCCGCCAGAAAGCGGAAGCTGCCATAACCGATCAGGAACAGCCCTGAAACGGCTCCCCCCGGGCGCGGCCGGGCAGAAAACCACCACAGCAGAGCAAACAACGCCAGCCCTTCAAGTGCGAATTGATACAGCTGCGAGGGGTGGCGCGCGATCCCATCGCCGGCCTGGGGAAAGATCATGCCCCAGGAAGCATCGGTGGGACGCCCCCACAATTCGCCGTTGATGAAATTGCCGATGCGCCCGGCGCCCAGTCCGAGTGGCACCAGCGGCGCGATGAAATCGGTGACAGTCAGCCAGGATTTGCCGCTCTTGCGCGAAAACAGCCACATTGCCACCAGCACGCC
>CAVZWN010000001.1:280000-723379 GCA_963779055.1 uncultured Gammaproteobacteria bacterium | reverse complement strand
TCTTGAACACCGTGCCGTGCTTGCGCAAGCGGTACGTGATGGTTGAGTGCGTAACGCCTAGTTCCTCTGCCCATTGGCGGCATGTCTTGCCTTGGAACAAGATCGACTTGGTCGTTACTCCTTTTCCCCTTTACTCCCCATCGGCAGTTGCCCGGTTCGTAGTTGCCATTCGGGTCGATGCGGTCTAGCTCATACTCAACACCGGGGCGTGCCCCCATGTCAGACATGAACTGCTCGAATGACGCCCGCCATGCCGCGTGGATGGTTACGCCCTTACCCCCGTACCATTGGTACTGTCTGGTATTTGCGTTTGTGCAACGCGCTACCATCTTGCACCACGATTCATACGTGGGCGACCTGCGTGAGTTTGCGCTTCTTCTATCTCAGTCCTCGCCGTCGCATTCTTCTCGGTAGTCAGTCTTGATTCCGACGCTCGGATTCTTTCTGCCATCAGGGTGTTCGTCTTCATCACAGTCGCGCTACCCTTCCTCCTGTTCCCGGTGGTCCTGGCTCTGAATGACTGGTCGCTGGGCCCTTCGGCCAGGGTGTTCCCGTCGAACGTTTCCCTCGGTCTGCTTCTCGGTCTTGCCGTGCTCTGGGCGGGCCGCGAGATCGTTCGCTGGCCGCGGTGGGTGGTCTACGCGGCGACCGTACTCGGAGCCTTGGAGATACTGCTGGATGCACACCGATCGGTTTGGTTGTCGACCGCTGTGGCTGTGGCCGTGCTGCTGCTCCTCCAGCGGACCGTCGAAGCCAAGGTGCGATGGGTGTTCGTGGGGCCCCTCGTTGTTGCAGCACTGATCACGGTCGCCCAAGGACTCGGATACGACGCCGTTCGGATCGTTGTGGAAGGGAGCCAGGCAGTACTTTCGCGCAGCAGGACACTGCGCGCCTCAGGCTGAGCATGTGGAAGGCCGCCACGCCGCTCATTGTTGACTCACCATACATCAGGGCGAGGCCTGGGCGTGTCTTGGGACCTGTACCTGCCGGAGTTCCGATACTCGGTGCAGGTCTTTCCGAGCAGGACCAGCCCCTCTACGTGATGGTGCTCGTCAATCTGGGGGGCGTCAGTGCCAAGCGGAGAAAGTCAGGTTTGCATTGGCAAACATACGCTCAATCCGTGCCAAATCATTGGTGGGGCGGCGAATGCCGGACGCATCAAAAACTGCAACTACATCAGTTGCCGCGAGGGGGAAATTATGGCGGTATTCAATCTCTGACATAGAAAGCCTAACGTGAAGCTAAGGGGCTGGCTGGAAGCGGGCGAAAGCCCGCTGTAAGCCAGTCCCGCTTGAGCGTAGGGTTAGGTTGCGGCTCATAGTTGAACAGGTTTCCACCACAAACTGCCGAATGCGATGCCTACGCTAGCGGCATTGGCCAGAGTAAGCCATAAAAATGTTTTTCTCGTGAATGGTAGCTTGAAGAACCGCTTCAGAACATAGCTTTCGAGCCATGCGTTTATGAGACAGGCAAAAACAAAGGTGGCTCCCCATGTGACTGGGTTAAACGTGCCCCAATTCAAAAGATGGTAGAAAGCCAAACCTGGGAACACTTCCCAAGCAACGCCCGCGAGGGGGATCAAGAGCGCACCAAGTAAAGCGGATGCTGTGTTTGCTGCAAGATCAGCAATTAGCGCCCTTTTAGGTGGGAGGGCGAAAACTTTCCAGATAAAGAAAAACTCTACCACTAGCCCCAACCCAATGGCCCACCATGAGAACAACCTTGTTTCGAGATACAGTGCCGGCCAGACGACATCAGCAGAGGCCGGCAAAGGCACCAGCAACATGGCGATGAGAAGGATAAAGTTACGGAGCATAGGCATTCGAGCAACCTAACGTAATAGCTCAGGGGCGCTGTGCAGCGCTTTATCGCGCAGCGTCCCTTGGAGCGTTTTGTTAGCAATCAACATTCAAATAGACCTTGGACTGTGGATACAACACATTGTCGCGGGAGTTGGTCTGATACTTGAGGAGGAGTGTGGCGCGCCCTGGACATTGAATGCCTTTGAGATCGGATTTCAATACTTCAATCTGTAACCCGTCTTCATAGATTTCGGAATTGCCGAAGAAGACATCATTTACTCGCGTAGGTGTTCGATTGCGCTTTAGCAAGTCGCGACCCACTTGGAAGCCGCCAATACTAAGGGAAAGGCGATTTGCATACAGATAGAACCCCGGTTGAATCTTGAGATTAAGCAGTATGTGCTCTTGGGTTGAATTTGCAGTGGTAATTGCTCCGGCAATATTCTTCCCCGCGTCATCGCTATCAGCTAACGACGTCGTGCTGGCGCTCGATTCCGCTGCAGTTCTGAGCCACGCCTTCACTTGCTGGGGTGATTTCACTCCACCCCCCAACAATCTTGTACCTGGAACTTCAATGCTTTCCCGATTGACCAGAATAACCGTCGGGGCGCTCAATATGCGAAATGCGTCTTCGATAATTGTCTTTTCCTTGGTGCTCGTCGAAATATCCACTAGAAAGAAGGAGAATTCAGGAAATTCAGACGCATCTACAGACGTCAGGGCTGCGTTGAAACTGGCGACGTCTAGTACCCAATCGGCGACGAACGCAATGGCGAACCACTTCTTGTCTGGACCCGCTTGAATCATGGAGTCTTTGAGGGTTGCGCGATCCGAAACGACGTGCCAGTCCACTTCAGCCGCGGATGCTGGGAAAGAAAGCCAGAAGCAGGCCAACACTAGGTAATGGGCTATTATTGCGCGCATCGCATTGTCCAGTGATTGCTAACGTTCAAATTGAGGGGCGCGCCGCTTTTGGCGCGTCCCTCTCGAATGCAGGGTTAGGTATGGAATTACCTGGTACATTGCTTTTTTGTTTGTGGCAGAAGGATTAAAAATAGAAAGCTGACCAACATAACAAATACTGCAAGTATGCCAAAGGTAAGAGGTAAATCGAGGGATATGAATTTCAGCATATGGCGAATGTGGGCTATAAGCTGGAACAAGACACTCACTAAACCTAGCCACCAAGCCCAGAGAAATTTCTTCCATAATCCCCAAGCGATGACAAGGCCGAGTGTGGCTGCGATCCACACGGTCGGAAGCATAAGACTGTATTTTAATGTGTAGGCATCACCCGTATTGAAATAGTGCACAAAAATGCCACCGAAAAAGAAAAGTACATAGACGGCGGAAATAGATGCAGCGATTTTCGTGTAATTGACATTCATTGGCTCGACCTAACGCTTGACGTGAGGGGCCGCCGCAGCGGCGAAGCCGCGAAGGGAACCCACAAGCGCAGCTTGTGGGCGGTCCCTCTCGACGGAATTGTTAGGCATTGCCTGCTTCATTCTTGAGTTGCCCTCTGAGGAATTTGCCGGAACCACCTTTTAGCTCGCTACGATTAAATAGCTTGCCTGTGAACTGAAAATCCTCATCAATGCGAACGATGAGCAATTGCTCGAAGTCTCCTTGGCTCTTAACAAGGACATGATCGCTGGCTTTCTCTGGAGAGATGGTTTTTACTTCGATCAGTTTTCCTGCAATCGTGCCATCAGAACCCTCCTTGTGAGAACCATGACGGCAAAGGCCAAATTTGATCTCGGCGTAAATCTCTCCGAGCTCTCCCCAAATTTGCAAGTACCTACCAGTATTTTCAAAATGACGCGTAGCACACTCAATCAAATCGTGAAAAATCTCCGCTTGTTCGAGTGTGCTATACGGGAACCCATCTCGACTTTTAAATGCTTTTTTCGGTTTGTCTGCTGCGGGGTCTGTAAACTCGGAATCAACCCACGCTCGATCAATTTCAATGTAGTTGCACTCCCAAGGGTTATACCCACAGGCGGCGGCATCAGCTATTTGATCTGAGCTATAGCCGTCGTTATGCATGTCGTAAAGAAAGTCCCAATCACTCATACTATTTGCCTAACGTAGAAGTCACCGGCGCTGCGCGGCTTTATCGCGCAGCGTCCGGTGGACTGCCGGGTTGGGGCTTTGGTGGCTCATTCGCAAACCTGTACTCAAGGACGGTTCCGACCAACCAAACCAGCGTGGCTGGAATAATCCAAAGTAGCAGTGCAATGAACGCAACATTCGCCTTCGGCACGGTAGCAAGGATTACGCCCAACACCAACTCGAAAAGCAGAATAAAGAACGCGTTTCCGTGCTCTCGAAGATGCTTATAGGATTCAACATACTGCCGCGTTTCTTCGGTATCTAGGCTACGTGCCTTGGTAAGGCGGGTGTAATAGCTGTGGGTTCTCTCTCCCTCTTTATGAATGGAGAAGCCTAGAGGCACAAGCTGTAGGCATAGAACAATGGCGAGCAAGACAACCGCCAAAATTGCGGACGTATTCGGAGCGGCCTGAAAGGCATAAAAGCCGAAAGCCATTACTCCAACGAGAGCAAGGGAGCCATAGAAAAACCAACTAAACGCGGTTGTTTCCTTCGCCAAGAAGACGCCCCGTGCGGCATGAAGTACGAGAATTGGAGCACTGGAAATGTAGCAGTAGGCCAACCCCAGTGCGGCAAGGAGCGATAGGCGCTGTGCGTCAAGTTGCGATACGTCGCTGACGCCAGGAATTATCAGGTTACGGAGGCTTGATGTCTCTGAGGCGTTTAGATAGAGAACTATAGCGGCGCCGACGACCGTGCCGACGAAGTACCTGACAAAGTAAAACTCCCACCACCGTCCATCGTTCGCCTTCTTGTCTGTGCTCACAGTACCTCCTTAGATGAAAAGCCCCAACGTTCAAGCGTCAGGGACGCTGCGCGGCTTTATCGCGCAGCGTCCCTTGGAGCGCAGTGTTGGGCTATGCGGCATAGATATTGAACACAAATACATGCACTCGTACTTGCCGTGCGTCATCTTCTCTTGATGTCATCAAGAATTCCCATTCACCTTCCTGCCCCTTACTGAGAGCTTGCCTGAATTTCTCATGGGCCTGAACGGTCTCCGGGATGCGGCCTAGCAATTCGGTGAACTTTGCATTGTTCTTGTTGAAGATAATCAGGGCCGCCTTGCAATCTCGCCAAGTGAGATAGCCCAACAATTGGTCTATCGCTGATGAGAGCTCTTTTGCGCCGCGCCATACTTTGCACTCGGCAACGAACGCTGCTCGATTTTGATCTTCAATGCGGATGTCGGTTTTCCCATTACGCCGAAATGCTTCGCCTGTTGCGGCTCCTTGGTAGTGGCCGTTCAGGTGGGCTAGAAGTATGTCCCGCAACTCTTCTTCGTCGTGAACGGCATAGGTTTTTGGTGTTGCTTCGAATGTGCGGCCTTCGTGCCGAATCACCGAAAGGATGTGCCTATAGTCTTCGTCGGTGATTCCCGGTTCCGCTTGATACCCTGCCTTTGGCGGGGGCGGCAGAGGACGAACAAGCTTACGGGCGATCTTTATAGGTTCTACTTGGGGCACACCTTCTTTCTGTTTTAGAGGAATACCAAGCAAGTCCTGAATGCCCTCGTTGCGCTTCAGTCGTTCCCTGCGCGCAGCAATTGTTGAATTGATGGGGCCAGCCAGCCCGGCATTGAATTGCTCGATTTGCCGCCTTTGCGCTTCGACATAGAACCTAATGGATTTGAGTTCTTCATCAAGTCGGGACTTAAATCGCTCAGGAGATTCATCTGCGGGTTGTGAGAGCATTATTTGTAGCGCCCCGACGCCATCACGTCCTGGCCCACGAACGTCCCCATGAGGAAAAATTGATTGCCATTGATTCGGGCGAAGTTTCCACAAGGACTGATCTCCGCTGTATGGAATCGTAACCACCACCTCGATCCCGGCGACGTTAATTGGCCCCCGGTCACCAAATGGGTTTCGATCACTCCATCCGCTTACGTCAATCTTGGTTTCACGCTGCTCCATCTCGGCTCGATCTTCATAAAGCGTCAGCGGCTCAACGAGAAGTGCAGAAAGGATATGTTGCGTCAGTTCCTCGACGCTGGTGTTGAGGAACTGATCACGCGGGATGGCGTCGATGCGCGATGATATTGAGCTTTGATGAGAACGAAGGGTGGCATCCAGATCACCTTCATAGAACAGCAAATTATCCCTTGGCATTACTGAATACTCCGAATTCGACGTGAGGCCCAACGTTCAAATTGAGGGGCTGGCCGACACCAGACCAAGCGAAGGAGAAAAAGCATGAGTGACATTGAAACTGAAAAAAGCCCGCATATCGGCCAGTCCCGCTCGAATGTAGGGTTAGAGCGCATTGACTTAGGAGGCAAAGAATTGACGCGCATCTACAACGAGGCCAACGGCCTTGACCCGAAGCAGCACAACCCGATAACCACGGAACGGATTTTCGCGGCGATGCGAGCGGCGATGGCGACAGAGCGCGAGGCTTGCGCGAAGATATGCGAGCGGCTTTTGACTGGTGGTATTGAGGCATACGCGCAAGCCATACGGGCGCGCTCTAACGTAAAGTAGACACCCTAAAAAGCGCCTGAAAAAGCGCCTTCGAGGTGTATAATCTGGTTTCTGTTTTGTAATTCCATGTTTTCATTAAGGATGAAATTTTGGAACCCCCTAATTCTTCCGAAAAAAGCACCTCAAATTCTCCGCCTAAATTGCTTGATCAGGTTCGTGATCGCATACGCGTGAAGCATTACAGCATTCGTACCGAGCAAGCTTATCTGGATTGGATTAAACGATATATTTTCTTTCATGACAAGCGGCATCCTAAAAATCTTGGGGCGGAAGATATAGAGCGCTTTTTGACTCATTTGGCGGTGAATGGAAAAGTGTCGGCTTCTACTCAGAATCAGGCTAAATCTGCAATTCTGTTTTTGTACCGCGAAGTCATGGAAATGGAATTGCGCTGGCTGGATAAAGTCACCCAGGCAAAAGCGCCCAAACGTTTGCCGGTCGTGCTGACGGTCAGCGAGGTGCAGGCCGTGTTATCCCGGCTTTCCGGCACACATGCCTTGATCGCCAGTTTGCTGTATGGCACGGGGATGCGCTTGATGGAGGCGATGCGGTTGCGGGTGAAGGATGTGGATTTTGAGCGCCATGAAATTCTGGTGCGTGAAGGCAAGGGTTTCAAGGATCGGGTGACGATGCTGCCGGAAGCGCTGGTCGCGCCGCTCAAGGCGCATCTGGTCAAGGTCAAAGCACTGCATGAAGAGGACTTGGCGCAGCGCTTTGGTGAAGTCTATCTGCCTTACGCGCTGGACAGGAAATATCCGAATGCCGGGCGTGAATGGGGGTGGCAATATTGCTTCCCATCTGTGAAATTGTCGCTTGATCCGCGCTCTGGCAAGACCCGCCGCCATCATCTGGATGAAAAAGGTCTGCAGCGTGCGATCAAGCAGGTGGTGCGTGATCTGGGGTTGGTGAAGCTGGCCACGCCGCATACTTTGCGTCATTCCTTCGCCACGCATTTGCTGCAATCGGGCTATGACATCCGCACTGTTCAGGAATTGCTCGGGCATTCGGATGTCAGCACGACGATGATTTATACTCACGTCCTCAACCGTGGCGGCAGGGGCGTGGAAAGCCCGCTCGACCGTCTTTGATCCGAATTTGAGTGATGGTGAACGCGAATAAAACCCGGCTGGAAGACCAGCCTGCGTATGTGCTGCATACCTATCCCTACCGTGAGACCAGCCTGATCGTCGAGGTGTTCAGCCAGGAGCACGGCCGTCTGCCGTTGGTGGCGCGAGGCGCGCGTCGGCCAAAATCGGCGGTGCGCGGCTTGCTGCTTTCCTTTCAGCCGCTTGCGCTGAGCTGGTTCGGCAAGAACGAATTGCGCACGCTGCACAGTGCCGAGTGGCAGGGCGGGCAGCCGCTGCTGCAGGGCAAGGCGCTGATCTGCGGCTTTTATCTCAACGAGCTGCTGCTCAAGCTGCTGCACCGCGATGACCCGCACGAGCAGCTTTTTCTCTATTACCAGCAGACTTTGCAGGAGCTGGCGCGGCGTACGGATTTTGCCGCCGTTTTGCGCCGTTTCGAGAAGCGCCTGTTGCAGGAGCTGGGTTATGCGCTGATGCTGGACCGCGAAGCCGGGACTGGCCAGCAAGTGGTCGCGGAGGAGGGGTATCGCTACGTGATCGAGCACGGCCCTGTGCGGCAATCCGCGGGTCAAAACGGTGTAGAATTGCGCGGCAAAACCCTGCTCGATCTGGCGGTCGACGATTACAGTGATCCGGTGACGCTGCAGCAGGGCAAGGCGCTGATGCGCACCCTGATCAATCACTATCTGGGCGACCAGCCGCTGCATACGCGGCAATTATTGAAGGATTTACAGCAATTATGATTCAGCTTGGCGTCAATATCGACCACGTTGCCACGCTGCGCCAGGCGCGCGGCACGCTTTATCCCAGCCCGGTGCAGGCGGCGCTGATGGCGGAATCCGCCGGGGCAGACGTGATTACTCTGCATCTGCGCGAAGACCGGCGCCATATTCAGGATGCGGACGTGGAAATCCTGCGCCAGGCGCTGCAGACGCGCATGAATCTGGAAATGGCAGTGACGGACGAGATGGTGAAGATCGCGCTGCGCATCAAACCGCAGGACGTGTGCCTGGTGCCGGAAAAGCGCGAGGAGCTGACCACCGAGGGCGGCCTCGATGTGGCGGGGCATTTCGACAAGGTGCAGGCAGCCTGCGCCGCACTGGGCGCGGCGGGTATTCGCGTTTCGCTGTTCATCGACGCAGACCGCAAGCAACTGGATGCTTCGAAGGCTGCCGGTGCGCCGGTGGTGGAGATTCATACTGGCCATTATGCCGATGCTGCTGGCCATGCCGCGCAGCAAAAGGAATTCGAGCGCATTGCCGATGCCGTGGCCTACGGTCAGGCGATCGGTCTGCAGGTCAATGCCGGACATGGTTTGCACTACCACAATGTGCAGCCCATCGCCGCCTTGCCCGGCATGCGTGAGCTCAATATCGGGCATGCCATCGTTGCTCAGGCGATCTTCGTGGGCTGGGAAAATGCGGTGCGCGAAATGAAATCGCTGATGGTGGCCGCCGCGCAGTGATCTTCGGTATCGGCACCGATATCGTTTCCACCAGCCGCATCGCGGCAGTCTGGGCGCGGCACGGCGAGGCTTTCGCCCAGCGCATTCTGGCGCCGCAGGAGTGGGCTGGTTTTGTCGAGGCTGGCCAGCCCGCCCGTTTTCTCGCTAAACGCTTCGCCGCCAAGGAAGCTTTTGCCAAGGCGCTGGGTACGGGAATTCGTGCCCCGGCTACTTGGCACAATATCCGTGTAACCCATGACGAACTCGGCAAGCCCATGCTGGATTTCGCCCCCGAGCTCGCGGCCTTGCTGGCGAGCCGTTCCATCCGCAGCCATCATCTTTCCATCAGCGATGAAAAGGAAATGGCTGCGGCTTTTGTGATTCTGGAGTTTTGAAATGTCGCTAGGCCCGGTCATGCTGGATGTGGTGGGAACGCAACTCAACGACGACGACCGTCGGCGTCTGAAACATCCGCTGGTGGGCGGCGTGATCCTGTTCAGCCGCAACTTCGAATCCTCCGGGCAGCTGCGCGCCCTCACCGCTGAAATCCATGCGCTGCGCACCCCGCACCTGATCATTGCGGTGGACCACGAAGGGGGCAGGGTGCAGCGCTTCAAGGAAGGTTTCACCCGCCTGCCGCCGATGCGCGAGCTGGGCATGATCTGGGATGATCACCACAGCCGCGCCAAGACACTCGCCCAGCAGACCGGATATGTGCTGGCCGCCGAGCTGCGCGCCCATGGGGTAGATCTGAGCTTCACGCCGGTGCTGGATATCGATTTCGGCGCCAGCGGCGTGATCGGCAGCCGCGCTTTTCACCGCAAGCCGCAGGCGATTGCCGATCTGGCGCATCACCTCATGCTGGGCCTGAAGCAGGGCGGCATGGTGGCCGTGGGCAAGCATTTCCCCGGCCACGGCTATGTGCGCGCCGATTCGCACCATGAAGTGCCGGTGGATGAGCGGCCCTTCGCCGATATCGAAATGGAAGACCTGCTGCCGTTTCAGCAGATGATCAACTTCGGCATGGCTGCCATCATGCCAGCGCATGTGATCTATCCCAGAGTGGACCCGAACCCGGCCGGATTTTCCAGCATCTGGCTGAAGGATATCCTGCGCAAACGGCTGGGCTTCGACGGCGTGATTTTCAGCGACGATCTTTCCATGGCTGGCGCGCATGTGGCCGGCGGCCCGGCGCAGCGAGCGGAAGCAGCCTTGAAGGCTGGCTGCGATATGGCGCTGCTGTGCAACAAGCCGGATGATGCGGACGAATTGCTGGCCAACCTGCGCTACACCATGCCTGCAGTGAGCATGGCGCGGCTGGTGCGCATGCATGGCAAGCCCCACCCGCTTTCCATGGCGAAGCTGCACGAGGATGCCGATTTCATGAAGGCGGTGCGAGCCGTGGGCAATATTGGTATCCATGAGGGCAACCTGCCGCTGGATGATCCGACGAATAGTTGTGGGCATGGGTAGAAGCTTAAACCCCCCTAACCCCTCCCAGCCTCCCCTTGTCAGGGGAGGGGCAGATCGGGGAGAGACCAGCCGCCTCCCCCCTGACAAGGGGGGATTGAGGGGGGTTAAGCCTTTTGTCGCCTACAACAAAAACCTCACTGAACTCGCCCGCCAGAACCGTAAAAACCCCACCCCAGCCGAAACCCGCATGTGGAGCGACGTACTGCGCATGCGACAGCTTTCCAGCTACAAATTCCTCCGCCAGAAACCTATCGCCAATTTTATTGTTGATTTCTACTGCGCCGAATTAAGACTGGTGATCGAGATTGATGGGCACGATCACGCGGAGAAGGCCCAAAACGATCTTGAGCGTACCCGAACTTTGAATCGGCTTGGGCTGGTTGTCGTTCGCTATAGGAACAATGAGGTGATGTGCAATCTGGAAGGGGTTTATGAGGATCTGGTGGCTAGAATACAAAATCTAACCCCCTAACCCCTCCCAATCCCCCCTTGTCAGGGGAGGAGGCTGGGCGGCGGATTGGCGCGCGATCTGCCCCCCCCTGACAAGGGGGGCTGGGAGGGGTTAGAAAGTGATGACGATTTCGCAAAGGCCGACCAAACCCCATGAACCTTACTTCCTGCCGCCAGTGCCCGCGTCTTGCCACTTTCCTTGATGAAGTCAAAGCGGCCAATCCCGACTATCACGCCCGCCCGGTGCTGCCCTTTGGCGACGATAATCCGCGCCTGCTGATCGTCGGTCTCGCGCCCGGCATGCACGGCGCCAACCGCACCGGGCGGCCTTTTACCGGCGATCATGCCGGGATTCTGCTGTACCGGACACTGCACCGTTTCGGTTTCGCCTCCGGGCCGGAATCTGTCAGCGCAGACGATGACTTGCGCCTGATCGGCTGCCGTATCACCAACGCGGTGAAGTGCCTGCCCCCGCAGAACAAGCCGGAAACAGCCGAGATCCGGCAATGCAATGGCTTCCTGCGCGAAGAGCTGGCCGCCTTGCCGTCCGGCACAGCGGTACTGGCGCTGGGCAATGTGGCGCATCAGGCGGTGCTGTGGGCGCAAGGGCTGAAGGCCAAGGATTATCCCTTCGGACACGCGACCCGCTACGATCTGCCCAGTGGGCTGAGCCTGTATTCCAGCTACCATTGCAGCCGCTACAATACCCAGACCCGACGGCTCACCGCAGAGATGTTCGAGGCGGTGTTTGCCGATATCCGTACATATCTTGATGGAGTTTCCCCATGCCCTACGTCAATATCCGTATCGCCGGCAGCCTGAGCCGCGAGCAGAAGCAGAAAATCGCCGAGGAAATCACCGATACGCTGGAGCGCATTGCGTTGAAGCCCAAGTCCTACACCTACATCGCTTTTGACGAGCTGCCGGATGAGAACTGGGCGATCGCCGGGAAGTTGCTCGACGAGGACTAAGGGCTTGTTTATGTTCGACAGCAAGCCCTTTCTCGCCAGCCTGACCCATTTGCCGGGTGTCTACCGCATGCTCAATGCGGCGGGGGAGGTGATCTACGTCGGCAAGGCGCGCGACCTGAAAAAGCGCGTTTCGTCGTATTTCCAGAAGACCGACCACGTGCCGCGCACGCGCCTGATGGTGTCGCAGATCGCGGCCATCGAAACCACGGTGACGCGCAGCGAGGCCGAGGCGCTGCTGCTGGAAAACAACCTGATCAAGTCGCTGGCGCCGCGCTTCAATATCCTGTTTCGCGACGACAAGTCCTATCCCTACATCGTGCTCAGCGGCCACCGCTTTCCGCGCCTCGCCTACTATCGTGGCGTGCAGCACAAGGGGAATCAATATTTCGGGCCTTTCCCCAATGCCGGGGCGGTCAAGGAAAGCATCCAGTTGCTGCAGAAGGTGTTCCGCCTGCGCACCTGCGAGGACAGTGTTTTCAGGAACCGTTCGCGCCCCTGCCTGTTGCACCAGATCCAGCGCTGTACCGCACCCTGTGTCGATCTGATCGATGACGAAAGCTACCGCGCTGACGTGCACAACGCGGCTCTGTTCATGCAGGGCAAGGACCAGCAAGTCATGGAAGCGCTGATGGATAAGATGCAGGCGGCAGCGGAGCAGATGCGTTATGAAGATGCAGCGCTGTATCGCGACCAGATCGGCGCCCTGCGCCGGGTGCAGGAGAAGCAGTATGTCAGCAGCGGCAGCGGCGCGGATGCCGACATCGTTGCCTGTTGCGAGAAGCAGGGCATGATATGCGTCAATCTGGTCATGGTGCGCGGCGGCCGGCATCTGGGCGACAAGAGTTTTTTCCCCAGTCACGCTGATCAATACGACACGGCAACGGCGCTGGAGGCCTTTCTGGGCCAGCACTATCTGAACCAGTTCGTGCCGCGCCAGATCTTCGTCAGCGAAGCGATCGACAGCGAAGCGCTGGAAACGCTGCTGAGCGAGCAGGCGCAGCACAAGGTGCAAATCAATAGCCGACCAACCGGTGAACGCCGGGTGTGGGTCGAAATGGCGCTCACCAATGCGCGTCTCGCCGTGGAACAGCGTCTCAGCCAGCAGGCTAATCAGGAAGCGCGTCTGCAGGCCTTGCAGCAGGCGCTGGATTTGTCCGATGGGCTGCAGCGCATCGAGTGTTTCGACATCAGCCACACCATGGGCGAGGCGACAGTGGCTTCGTGCGTGGTGTTCGACCAGGGCGACATGCGCAACGGCGAGTATCGGCGCTATAACATCACAGGCATCACGCCGGGTGACGATTATGCCGCGATGCGCTCCGTGCTCGACAGGCGTTACCGCAAAATTGCGGCAGGCGAGGGCAAGATGCCGGACCTGATCCTGATCGATGGCGGCAAGGGGCAACTCAGCAGTGCGATGGAAATCCTTACCGAGCTGGGGCTGAACGACGTGGCGGTGGTCGGCGTGGCCAAGGGTGAGGCGCGCAAGCCGGGGCTGGAACAGCTTATTTTCCCGAATCGCGACAAAGCGTTACAATTGCCCAAAGATAGCCCGGCCCTGCATCTGATCCAGCAAGTGCGGGATGAGGCGCATCGTTTTGCCATTAGCGGGCACCGCGCCCGGCGCGGCAAGGCGCGCACCCATTCAGCGCTGGAAGATATCAGCGGTATTGGCGCCAAGCGGCGGCAGCGCCTGCTGGCGCGCTTCGGCGGCCTGAAAGGGGTGGTTGAGGCAAATGTGGACGAACTGGCCCAGGTGGAAGGCATCAGCCGCGCGCTGGCGGAAAAAATTTATCAGGAACTGCATTAGTGCCACTTAATATACCGAATCTGCTTACCTGGCTCAGGATTGTCCTGATCCCGGTGTTTGTCGCGGTTTTTTACCTGCCCACATCATGGATCGAGCCGCATGCAGTCAACTTTTACGCTACTGCAATCTTTGTCGTCGCGGCTTTGACTGACTGGCTGGATGGTTATCTGGCGCGTGCCCTGGACCAGATGTCCGCATTCGGCGCTTTCCTCGACCCGGTGGCCGATAAACTCATGGTGGCGGCGGCGCTGGTTGTGCTGGTCAAGCTGCAAAGAGTGGACGTCGGTATCGCCCTGATTATCATCGGACGTGAAATTGCGATTTCAGCCTTGCGTGAATGGATGGCAGGCATCGGCAAGAGCAAGAATGTCGCCGTCTCCTTCATCGGCAAGCTCAAAACCACGGCGCAGATGGCCGCTATCCTGCTGTTGCTGTATCACGATCCCATTGCGGGCGTGTTTGATTCACAGGCCGCGGGAACAATCCTGATTTATATCGCCGCAGTTTTGACTTTGTGGTCAATGGCTTATTACCTGAAGAAGGCCTGGCCACAGATAGCCGGGCAAAATTGAACGTGCGTGAGGCTTGACATCAAAGGCCAAATCATTAAAATGGCGGCTTCTCAAACGCGGGAATAGCTCAGTTGGTAGAGCGATACCTTGCCAAGGTATAGGTCGCGAGTTCGAATCTCGTTTCCCGCTCCAGATTCAAGGGAAAGCGTCAGCTTTCCCTTTTTAGTTCCGGTCGCAGCTGATTACTGGAACTAGAATGCTTCAATAGCCAGGTCACTGGCGGGGTAGCAAAGTGGTTATGCAGCGGCCTGCAAAGCCGTCTACGCCGGTTCGATTCCGACCCCCGCCTCCAAATTCCCAGCCCGGGTGGCGAAACTGGTAGACGCAACGGACTTAAAATCCGTCGAGGCTTAACCCTCGTACCGGTTCGATTCCGGTCCCGGGCACCATTCCAATCCGAATATCTCAGTCGCCCAGATGATGTGATTCTTCGCCTGGCAATCCGGTTTCCGGGTCTATCCAGTCCGCGATGCCCAGTTCTGCTTCAGCTTCTTCCAGCGTTTCGCCCGGTTCGTAATCGCTTTCGTCGTTGTATTCCATATCTTGCCGGGCTGCCAGCAGTGTCGGGAAGGGGCCGAACATCCGGTCAGTCATTATGTCCTGCCAGTAAAAGCCATCTGGCCGTTCAACGACGCGTGCCAGGTCGTCTTCGGGTGTGAGTGTGTTTCCTGTCATTGTTGATGTCTCCTCGCCATGCAGCATTTGTGACAAAAACTGGATTTATTATAGTCCTAAATCCGAGGGGGTGTATTGCACGCCACCCGGCCTGAAAAAATGCTGCTTTATTGTCACGAGGGTTACTCAGGAAAGAGCGTTGAGCACATGGACATCATGGCTGCGGACTTTGGCGTTGCCCAGGAATACAGGGTGCCGGATTATCTTGTGGACAGTTTGTTTTCTATCTGCCACTGGTGAAAGGTAAGGCTGGACGAAAACTCCGTTCGTCCCTATAATTGCCGGCTTCCATCTGGAGAGGTGGATGAGTGGTTTAAGTCGCACGCCTGGAAAGCGTGTTTAGGATAATATCCTAACGCGGGTTCGAATCCCGCCCTCTCCGCCAGTAACTAAGCAAAAACGCGCCCTTGGCGCGTTTTGTTTTTTGTGCTCATCCATTGATAGGATTTAGCCCTCAATAATGAGAAACGCCGTGCTTGCATGAGAGGAAGCCGGTGGTTCATATTCCGTCAATGCGGACTGAGTCAGCCCGTTTTTTTATTCTGGGGCAAGTGGGCCATTGCCCTCGCGCGCAGTCCACTTCCGCATCAGGCTGAATCCTACTGCCAGCAGGGTCGGCCCGATGAAAATGCCGACGAAGCCGAAGGCGAGCACGCCGCCCATCACGCCGAACATCACCAGGATGAACGGCAGGTTGCTGCCGCGGCTGATAAGCAGGGGTTTGACCACGTTGTCCACGCTGCTGATCAGGAGCAGGCCCCACAGCAGCATGAAAATCCCCCAGCCCATGCTGCCCTGATAAAAGAGCCAGATGGCTGCGCCACCCCAGATCAGGGGCGGGCCGGCTGGAATCAGGGATAGCACGAACGTGGCGACACCGAGCAGCAGTGCTGCCGGTACGCCGGCAATGAGAAAACCGAGCGCGGCTACAAAACCTTGCGCCAGTGCTGTCCCCACAAGACCGTACATAACGCCGCGCACGGTGTTGTTGACTGTTTCGAGGACATTCACCGAGTGAAGTCCGGCCAGCCGCTCCATTGTTGCTTCCAGCGTGCTTACCAGGGCCTTGCCATCGCGGTAGAGGAAGAAGCTGACGAAGGTGGCCAGACTCATTTCCAGTACGCCTTGCCCCAGCAGAATTCCGCCCGCGAGGAGAAATTTTCGCGTGGGCTCAAGAAGGCGTTTCAACAGCGCCATCATTTCTTCCTGACTGGTGGCGATGAGGTGCCAGTAGCTGTTGATCGAGTCGCCTACCAGTGGCAGGCCCGTCAGCCAGGCTGGCGGCTGCAGCGGTCCTTCCTCGATGGCGTCCCTGATCCGGTCGTAGAAGACGGTGACATTGTCGGCAAGGTTATAAGCCACCAGGGCCAGCGGCAGGATGATGAGCAGAACCAGCGATAGCGTCATGACAAGCGCGGCCAGGTTCTGACGGTCCTTCATTCTGCGCAGCAGCCAGAGATAGAGCGGCCAGGTCGAGATGCAGACTACGGAGGCGAACAGTATGGCGGTGAGGAACGGCCGCAGGACAAGAAAGCAGCCCGCCACCAGAATCATCACGGCTGCAAGCTGGGCATAATATTCGAAGCGTTTTTCCATTGCGTATGCTCTTTGAATAATACTGGGGTCGATGGGATCATAACCCAAATTCAGGTATTCTTCGCTGCTTCATGAATTCACGCGCTTAGCGGAAGCATTTAAACATGGCCCTTAAAGCAACAATTTTCAAAGCCGAGTTGCAAATTGCAGACATGGATCGCAACTACTATCAAAATCATGTTTTGACCATCGCCCGTCATCCTTCTGAAACTGATGAGCGCATGATGGTGCGCCTGCTGGCTTTTGCGTTGCATGCCGAAGAATATCTGGTTTTCGGTCAGGGGCTGAGTGCTGATGATGAACCGGATCTGTGGCAAAAGGATCTGACTGGCGCCATCAATCTCTGGATCGATGTGGGCTTGCCAGACGAAAAACTCATTCGCAAGGCTTGCGGAAGAGCAAAGCAGGTATTCGTCTATTGCTATGGCGGTCGAGGCGCGGATATCTGGTGGAGCCAGAATAGGGGCAAGCTGGAACGTCTTGATAATCTAAGCGTCATGAGCCTGTCACCCCATAGCAGCCAGGCCATGGGTAGTCTGGCCCAGCGTAGCATGCAGTTACAGTGTACTGTTCAGGACGGGCAGATCTGGCTGTCCGACAAGCATAATACCGTAGAGGTCGAGTTGTCGCCGGTTAAAACCCCCGGCCGCTAAACGGCCAGACGGGCTACGGTTCGCCATTCTCGGCCCAGAGCGCACGCGCGAAAGCTTTCCATGCCGGGCCGCCGTGCGAAATGACGCCTTCATTTGCGGCACTTTTCTCCATCACTCTGAGCATCAGTGCTGCCACTGAAAACAGTTCGGCTTTTGCCATCAGGCGCGAGTCTTTGTGTTTCGCTGCTTCGCTTATGTCCCTGGAGCCATTGTCCAGTGCCTCTCTGGCGAGTTCCCTGACCTGAGCTTCATCTGACCAGTCAATGCCGAGGGCGATCCCCATGCGTTCAATTTGTTTTTCTAGCGCCTGAGTTTCCTCGCCAAAAAATTCGAATCCGGCCATGCATTGCTCCAATTGGTGTTTTAAGTGCTTTATTCCAAGGCTGGTTTTCATGCTATATCGATTTTCAGGCCTTTGCCAGTTCATTGCTCTTGGCAAAGTGCGCGCGCCTGTACAATGGTGTCCCATGACAAACTCCACCCTGACCCCTTTTTCCACCCTGACCCCGGATGTGGTACTGAATGCGCTGGATAGTGTTGGTTTGCTCTGTGACGGGCGCCTGCTTCCACTCAATAGCTATGAGAACCGCGTCTATCAGCTTGGCATGGAAGACGGCCCGCCCCTGGTGGCAAAATTTTACCGGCCTGCGCGCTGGAGTGATGAGGCTATTCTGGAAGAGCATGAGTTTACTCGGGAACTTGCCGGGCATGAAATTCCGGTAGTGCCCGCATTGTCTCTGGCTGGCGCAGGAACGCTGCATTTTTTCGAGGGGTTCCGTTTTGCTGTTTTTCCCCGGCAGGGCGGACGTGCGCCGGAACTGGAAGACAGTAATACTTTGGAATGGATGGGGCGTTTCCTCGGGCGCATTCATGCGGTGGGAGCGCTGCGGCCATTCAGGCATCGCCCTGTGCTGGATATGACAAGTTTTGGTGTGGAGCCGCGTGATTACCTGCTGGCCAATGGTTTCATTCCGTCTGACCTGGACGAGGCCTGGCGCAGTGTCGTGGCGCTGGCTCTGGAGGGTGTGCAGCGCTGCTATGATCGAGCTGGCCGTGTGGCGATGTTGCGCCTGCATGGCGATTGTCATGCAGGTAATGTGCTGTGGACGGACAGCGGCCCCCACTTCGTCGATTTTGATGATGCCCGCACGGGACCAGCGGTGCAGGACCTCTGGATGATGCTGTCAGGCGATCGCGCCGACATGGCGCGTCAGATGGCTGATCTGCTGGCGGGGTACGAGGATTTTCACGAGTTTGATGCGCGTGAACTGCATCTGATCGAAGCCCTGAGAACCCTGCGCCTGATTCACTATTCCGCCTGGCTGGCCCGGCGCTGGGACGACCCTGCATTTCCGGCGGCCTTCCCCTGGTTCAATTCACAGCGCTACTGGCAGGATCGCATTCTGGAGTTGCGCGAACAACTGGCGCTGATGGACGAAGGGCCGCTGTGGTCGCAATACTAGATCATAATGCCGCCATGGGTTGGCATCGTAATGGGATGCCCGCCTGACTGGAAAATAAACAGCCCGATAAAAAAACTGAACATCGCGATGAAAATGCTGGCAAAGAAGGCAGTCCAGAAGCCGGATATCCGGAATCCGGGAACGATGGCGGCGACCAGCATGATGACCAGGGCATTGATCACCAGTAGAAAAAGGCCAAAGGTGATAAGTGTAAGCGGCAATGTGAGAACAATCAGCACCGGGCGCACAATGGCATTGGCAAAGCCCAGCAGCAGGGCGGAAATAAACAGGGATGGTTTGCCTGAAAAGCTGATGCCGCTAAAGAGCGCACTTGCAACCCACAGGGCAAGTGCAGTGATGGCCCAGTGAGCCAGAAATTCGCTGAGATTGTTTAGCATGGGGGCGATCCAGAGTGGGGTTGCATTCAAGGGTGATTATGAATGTTCCGGGTGTTTTCCCCAAGTGGAGGCGGCTGTTTGTAGGCCTTTTCATTTTCTTGATGCAGAGATGGCGCCAAATGAAAACGCTGCTTGTAAAGATTCATGGTTTGTGTTAGAAAGTTAACCTAATGGTCAGGGATTATTTTCTGATCAGGTAACACCTAAATTTAAGGGCAAACTCATCGAAAGGTGGGGACGCAAAGTTTCCGGTCTAAGGGGCAGATGTCCTAGGATAGCGGGATTGCTGGGTGAGAGCAGGTCGCCGTGCATCGTACGGCGGTTTCACGTCATCTCCGCATTTCCATTCCCCCGTTCCACCGCTCAGCTTTCGTCACGCAGGACAACTTGCAGGCTGTATCGCAATGATGTTTGCCCGCTCTGTCAGGAGACGGAATCATGAAAGACGCCGCGCAAAAAAACATTGTGATGATGAACCAGTTCGACCGGCCTCGTGCTGTGCCTGGCACGTCCATGACGGTGTTGAATGATTGCCGTGACATGGCGGCATTGCGTCTTGGTCAGTCACTGTCCCAGATGATGGACAAGGCGGTGGATGAACTGTTCGAGCTCTCCGAGCAGGCGACTCATTACGAGATGCGCAATCTGTATATGGAGGCCATGACCGTTGCGCGCGAGCGGCGCAGCCTCATCGAGGCAGGTTTCAGGCAGGCTTTCATCCAAGAATTCAACCAGGAAACGCGACGTGATAAACGCCCACGGCAGGAACTTACGTTAAGTAGTTCAGAATTGAGTCTGGTCGAGCCGGACGATCTCGAGGAATCGCTGGCATCAATCAATATCTCGAATAGTATCCATGGGGATTGCGCCGAGGAATTGTTTGGCATCGAAAAACGCATGGGGGTATTACTGCACGACCCGGACTTGCTGCAATCGACTAACCCGCTTGGACCAGAGGTGATTGGCAATGCTTTCATGAAGTCTTTGAAGGCATTGGATTGCCCGGTCAAGGTCAAGCTGCTGCTGGTCAACCTGTTTACTAAATATGTACCCCGCCAGCTAAAAGGAGTTTATCAGGATATCAATCAGCACCTGGTTGACAATGGCGTTCTGTCCAAGATTCGGGCGGGGATGAAGAAGCAGTCTGCCACAAGTGTAGCTGCTGAATCTGCGCCCGTGAGCCAAGGTGTGGCACAGCCTTCGCCGGCTGGCGAAGGTGGACTGTTTGCTGCGCTGCAACAGCTTCTAGTTCGTGGGATAGGTGGTGCAGGCACTGCCGGGGGTTTTGGCGGGGGCTCTGGTGCCGGTGGCAGTGCAGGTGGCAGTGTTGTAGCAATGCCTGCCGGTGGCGGTGTTCAGCAAGCTGTTGTGCCGATGGAAAGCCTGGCTGTGGTGAGTTCGCTGACTCAACTGCAGCATGGCCAGCTGGAAGGGCTGACTGGTTCCGGCAGTACGCTGGACGCAGCAGCGCTGGCAAACGGAAAAATCAATGTGCTGCGCGAAATCAAGGCCAGCCCGGTGGCCAGTTCCATGGGGCATGTGGATGCCATGACCCTGGATATCGTGGCGATGCTGTTCGATTACATCCTGGACGACCGGCGTATTCCGGATGCCATGAAAGCCCTTATCGGCAGGTTGCAGATTCCGGTGCTCAAGGTGGCCATGCTGGATAAGGCTTTCTTTTCGCAGAAATCTCATCCCGCCAGAAAATTGCTGGACCGTCTGGCAGAAGTGTCGATTGGCTGGGATGAAGCTGAGGGACATCAATGCGGTCTCTACCAGGCGGTTGACGGTTTGATTCAGCGCATCCTGAATGAGTTCGACGATAAGGTCGGGATATTCTCCGAGGTCCTGGAGAATCTGGAAAATTATCTTGCCGAGGAGAAGAAGCGCACCGATGAACGTACCGGGCTGAGTGCTCAGGTCGTCCACCAGAGGGAGCAGGATGAGCTGTCGCGCATCATGGCGCATGACGAGGCGCGGCGCCGCATTCATACCCCGCATTTGCCCGAAGTTATTCGTGGCTTTCTGGCGGGCTGCTGGGAAAGCGTTCTTGCTGCAGCCTATACCAGGTCCGGAGAAGATGGCACTGCATGGAATCAGGCCATTGCTACCATGGATGAACTGGTCTGGAGTGTTGAGCCCAAGAGCGTGCCGGAAGACCGTAAAAAGCTGGTTGGACTGCTTCCTGGTTTGCTCAAGCGCCTGCAGGATGGCATGGTGCAGGCGAAATTGCCGGATGCCGAGCGCGACCAGTTTTTTGCACGTCTGGTGCAATGCCATGCCGTGGTGGTCAAGGCAGGCTTGCAGGCCGTCGAGCAGGAGGATGATCATCAGGCGGAATTCGTGGAGCAGGAAATTGCTGCGGAGGAGGCCGCAGAACGGGCACGCCATGAGGCAGAGCCGACAGATTTTGCTGAAATCGCTGTCCCGCAGGAGCATGTTGAACCTGATCCTGCATTCATGCAGACACTGATAGCCGATGTCGATGTGGAATCCGGCTGGCAAACTTTCACAATCGGAGATTCAAACTGGCAGGGAGAGAAAGAAGCGCCTTCCGACGACTACGATGCCATGGTCAAGCACCTCAAACGCGGCACATGGATAGAAATCGAGCAGGATAATGGCGAATCTACCCGCGTCAAGCTGGCCTGGGTCAGCCCCCTCAAGGGGCTTTTCCTGTTTACCAATCGCTTGGGCGAAAGAGCCGTATCCATTACGCCGGAGGGACTGGCCGATAAATTCCGTAATGGGGTTGCGCATGCAATCGATGATATTGCTCTGGTCGATCGTGCAGTGAATAATCTCATGGAGCGTCTCAAGCAAAGCCCGGTCGAGGCGGCCTAGCCCGGCGTTTACAATCGCCCCTGTTTGTTGCATGCTTTGTGGACGGGGGCGCATTTTGCAGATGCAATGGCGTTTCTGACCCTGCCTACGGCGAGAGCGCACATGCTGGAAAAATATCTTAAATTTCTCAAGACTGGCCGTGAGGCCGCCCCCGCGAGTCGTGATACAGGTACGGAGACTGTTTTGCCTGTCATCCCACATTCCCCGAAGAAACCGACCGGCAGTGACGCTACTGCCGTGCTGGATGTGCTCAGCCAGGGTGGAGTGGCAGGAGAAAAGTGGCGCATGTTTCTCGGGCGCCAGCCCATACTCAATACTTCGAGCCAGTTTGTCGGTTATGAACTGAAGCTTCAGGACCAGAACTTCCCGCCCCATATCGGCGATGAAGCCGAGCTTCGCCGGGTGCAGGACGAGCTGCTGGTCATCAGCGTGATTGATCTGGATTTCCAGAAAGTGCTTGGAAAAGGGCTGGTTTTTATCCAGGTGTCGTCTGGCATGCTGAATAACCCGGTCATCGAATCCCTGCCGAAACAGAAAGTGGTGGTGGGTATATGCCTCAAAGGCCCTGCTGACGAATCGCTGTTGCAGCGTTGTCGCGAACTTGTCGCGCTCGGCATCCCGCTGGCACTGGAAGATTTTGAATATAAGCCGGAATATGCCCCGTTTATCGCCCTCTGCTCCTGGGTGAAGGTCGATACCACCCGTTATGATGCTCTGGCGCTCGGGCAGCTCACAGGTGCGATTCTGGGTACAGGAAAGCCCTGCCTTGTCGCTCAGAAAGTGGAGTCGGATGACGCATTCGAAGCCTACCGCGCACTTGGCTTCGAGTTTTTTCAGGGGGTTTATTTTTCACGCCTGCAGCCTGATGCCCCGCAGCGTCTCGATAATGACCGGATGCGCGTGATCGAGATGCTGAATCTGGTCATGAATCATGCCGAGCTTTCCGAACTGGAAGACAAGGTCAAGCGTGACCCTGGGCTTTCTTACAAACTGCTCAATTTCATTAATTCTCCGGCGAATGGTTTGCAGCAGAAAATCCGCTCCATCGGCCATGGGCTGACCCTGCTGGGCTATGACCAGTTGTACCGCTGGCTGACGCTGCTATTGTTTACCAGTGGCAAGACGGATGCCCGCAGCCGGTCTTTGCTCAAGAACGCATTGGTGCGGGCACGCTTTACCGAGACGCTGGGGCAGGATAATTTCAAACCCGCTGAACGTGGCGGCTTGTTCATCGTCGGTATCTTTTCCCTGCTGGATGCACTGCTGAATGTGCCAATGGCGCAAGCCGTGGCCCGTCTCAATCTGCCGGACCCGGTAGTGGATGCCCTGCTGCACCGCAGCGGTAAATATGCCCCCTATCTCCAGCTAGCCATCGCGTGTGAAAATTTTGATCAGGAATCTATTGTGCGCAATGCCGAGGCGTGCGGACTGACTGCGGAAGAAGTGAATGTGACCCATGTCAAAGCCCTGATCTGGGGCGAAGAAGTGGATGCCTGAATGGATATGGAAGAGATGAAAAATGTATATGACTGATGCCAACCTGCTCGGTATGGCTGCCGGCACCTTAACTACCGTGGCATTCGTGCCGCAAGTGCTCAAGACATGGCGCTCGAAATCGGCCCGGGATGTTTCTTACGGAATGTTCCTGATTTTCAGCACGGGCGTGTTCCTGTGGTTGCTGTACGGACTTGCTATCGGGGCCACACCGATTGTGGTGACCAATGCAGTGACACTGGTGCTGGCGCTAGCCATGCTGGTGCTCAAGCGCCGTTACCGCTAGCTTCTGATGCTCACAAACCAAACTGAAACCTGGCACGCCCTGGGAGATGTGCCGAGCGCTGATTAGAGATACTGCAAGTCTTATCTGAGCGTCAATATGTGAAGGGTGAATGAAATAGCGTAACGCAATCGCAGTGATGTTTTTGCTGATTTTTCCGGTTATCAGGCAGGGCGTAGAGGTTGATGTGTAACCTCTACGCCTTTTCTCTTTTGTGATTCTCAGATCATTGTGACGGTGCACTGATGGTGAAAGAACTCTCCTGCGAGTATTGCCCGTCCGCACTGCGTACCCGGATATAAAAGGTGCCGGGTGTCAGATCGCCGGGCACCGTCCACTTATACACTTGCCGGCCTGGTGAGCCGATGTTTGTCAGGCCGCTGGCGATGGTGGTGACAGGTTGCCTGCCGGCATCGAGCAGTTCAAGCGTGACGGCGGCGGGCAGGCTGCACAGCTGTGTCCAGAGGATGTCGTAGGATGAGCCGTGGCGCCAGGTGTAATTGCTTTTTGGCGCTTCCAGGAACAGGTGTTTTCCAATGTGGAAGCGCTCACCCACGGTGATCACGCTGTTGTCGAGGGTGGCGATGCGTGGACGGAAAGTACCCATGCCAAAACCGAACTGGGCGTCGGTATAGCCGGACCAGTTATAGCTCCCGCTGTTGGGGATGTTGGTTGCGATGCTGCGCCAGACTACTTCACCGTTGGCATCCATCAGGTCGATCTTGATGCGGGCATCGGCCGCCAGGGTGGAATTCCAGCGAAATTCATGTGGCAGATTGGTGCACCAGCCGGCATTCACAGCGGGGCTGGTGAAGGTGAGACTGGGGCTGACCGGGAAGCTGACCGGACTGGCGATTGTAAATGAGCCGGTGCGGCTCAGCTGGTTGTCGGTAGTGCGTACACGGATGTGGTAGGTGCCTGGTGCAAGATCGTCCGGCACGCTCCATTCGTGCCCGCGCGGCAGGTAGTGGCCTTCGGCAGGTAGTCCTTCCGCAATGGTGAGCACCGGCTGCTGACTGGCGTTGAGCAGCTCGATGGTGGCCGGAGTGGAGAGGTCGCAAATCTGCGTCCAGCGGATGGTGTACTGCGAGCCCTTGCGCCAGGTGTGATTGCTTTGCGGGGCGTTGATCATCAGTGGCTTGCCGAAATGCATGGGTTCGCCGATCTTGACCACGCTGCTGTCCGCATTCCGGATGCGCGGGCGCAGGCTGATGGAGCCGGAGGGGAACTGTGCATCGGTGAGGCCGGTCCAGTTGTAGTTGCCGCTGTCCGGAATATTGCTGGCGATGGTTTTCCACACGGTAGTACCGTCGGAGCGCATGAGATCGATGCTGACGGTGCTGTTGGCGGGCAGGGTGGAACTCCAGTGGAATTCGTGTGCCTGGTTGGTGCACCAGCCGGTGTTTGTGGCCGGGCTGACGATATTGAGCGCGGGCGTGGCCGGTGTCGTATCGGTGGATGACCCCGCCTGTCCGGTCTCGGGCTCGGGTGTGGCTGTGGCCGAGGCACCAGTGCCGCCTCTGGCTGTTGCCGTAAGACGCTGGCCGCGTTCCGGCCGGGCGGACAGGTTTGTGCTGCCAGTGGCGGTGCCGATGCTGAAGGGCTGATCGCTGGCATCGGTGTATTTTCTGTCGCGGCTCTGGATCAGCACGGTATAGCTGCCGGACTTGATGTCAACCGGTACGCGCCAGCTCCTCTTGCCTTCGGACAGGTTCACCGAAGCAGCAATGTCGGCCACCTTGCGGCCATTTTGCAGCAGCTGGATCGCGCCGGGGCCGGAGATGCCGCTGGCCTGCCATTGAACCTGCATACGATCACCGGGCGAAAATGATTCGCCGCCATTGGGGCTGAGGACCGTCAGCGCTGTTTCAGTCGCTGCGGTTCGCGGGAAAGTGCGTTCAGCGGGTATTCTCGCCCTGGGTGTTACGGTGGCAGGCGCCGCGAGTGTGGCGTCTTCTGCAACTGGCTTGGTGGTGATGAGCGAGGGGCGTTTGAGCAACCGGCTTGGTGTTTCCTTTTCCTGCGCGTCCTTGCTGCCGGTGTCGGCGGCATACGCCGGATATATGAGCACAAGGCCCAGTGCGCCGATCACTATCCATCCGGTGCTGCGCCCAGAGCGTTTCATGCTTCCTCTCCTTTTTTGTTCAGTGAAAGACACATCCAGCCACCTGCCCAAGAGTATCCGCCTTCCTGAAGTCGTGATCAACCTGGACAACCGGTTCAGCGCTCAGTCACAGGACAAACGGGTAGCGTGAAAACTGCCTCCTGGAAGACGAAAAACCTGGAGAAGTTCAGCAATAACCTGGCATGAAATCGGGAACAAGATGGGAACATCAAGGATGTGCTCCCGACTGACTCTGACACAAAACAACTTGTGGCAACGTGGTGAAAACACAGGTGATTCCATGTTTTGACAGGTATTTATTGGCGCCCCGAAGACGAATCGAACGTCCGACCTACCCCTTAGGAGGGGGTTGCTCTATCCACTGAGCTACCGGGGCGAAGCGGAGATTTTACGCTAAAAGTCCTGCACATGGAAAAGCCTAGTTCAGAGTGGGCCTGGCGGCGGGATGAATAGCTGCGCCTATGTTAGACTTGGCGGCTTCTGAACAAGTCTCTTTAGTCATCGTGAGCGCGGTGAAACAATCCTGTTTTTCAATCGCTTTTTGGAATGATTGTAAATTCAGGTGTATTAGGGTTAAAAAGGAAAGATCATGGCACTCTCGGCAGAACAGCAAAAACAGCTCGAACTGGCGCTGAAAACGCGCTATCAGCAATTGATTGACGAGGTACGTCAGGAACTCGGGCAGGATGGCGGGCAACACTTTGCCGATTTTGCCGAGGCGGGCGGTTCCGATCAGGGTGACGAATCGGTCGCCGACGCGCTGGCGGATATCGCTGCGGCGCGAGTGGATCGCCAGGTCAACGAAATGCGCGCCATCGAGTCGGCGCGCAAACAGATCGGGGCAGGGGAATACGGCGTTTGCGGAGATTGCAGTGAGGATGTCCGCTTTGAGCGCCTGCTGGCCTACCCTACGGCCACACGTTGCGTCAATTGCCAGCAGAAATATGAAAAAACACACCCCAGCGAAAATATGCCTTCAATGTAAATATGCCATTAATTCAACTCGATAAATTATCTCTCGCCTTCGGGCATGTCCCCCTGCTTGACCATGCCGACCTGGTGCTGGAGCCCGGAGAACGGGTCGGCCTGATCGGACGTAACGGTACCGGCAAATCCAGCCTGCTCAAGATTATCGCCGGTACGGCGCAACCCGACGATGGCCGAGTGTGGCGCGCACCGGGGATGAAGCTGGCCTATGTTCCGCAGGAGCCTGAACTCGACCCTGAACATACGGTGTTCGAGTCCGTGGCGGAAGGCTTGGGCGCGGCGCACCAGTTCCTGCTCGACTATCACGAGGTCACCCATGCCATGGGCGAGCCGGATGCCGATATGGATGCCCTGCTGGCGCGCATGCACGATTTGCAGGTGGAGCTCGAAGCACACGACGGCTGGAATATGAAAGCACGGGTGGAGGCCACCATGAGCCGGCTCTCCCTGCCCGAAGATGTCAAGATCAGCGCCTTGTCCGGCGGACAGAAAAAGCGCGTGGCGCTGGCACAGGCGCTGGTGATGGCACCGGACATGCTGTTGCTGGACGAACCCACCAACCACCTGGATCTGGCCGCGATCGAATGGCTGGAAGGCCTGCTCAACGAATTTACCGGCAGTGTGCTGCTGATTACCCACGACCGGCGCTTTCTCGACAATGTGGCAACGCGCATTGTCGAACTGGATCGCGGCTTGCTGGCGGGTTTCGACGGCAATTTTTCCGCCTACCAGATCAAGAAGCAGGAACTGCTCGAAATCGAAGCGGTGCATAACGAAAAATTCGACAAGGTGCTGGCTCAGGAGGAAGTCTGGATTCGCAAAGGCATCCAGGCGCGCCGTACCCGCAACGAGGGGCGTGTGCTCCGGCTCGAAGCCTTGCGCCGCGAACGCGCGGCGCGTCGTGAACGTAGCGGCACGGTTAACCTCAATGTCGATCAGGGCGAGCGTTCAGGCAAGCTGGTGGCGGAACTGGAAAACGTCAGCAAGTCCTACGGCGATAAAACCATCATCCGGGATTTCACCGGCCGCGTGATACGCGGTGACAAGATCGGCCTGGTGGGCCCCAATGGCGCTGGCAAGAGTACTCTGCTCAAGCTTATTCTGGGCGAACTGCAGCCCGACAGCGGCACGGTCAAACTGGGCACCAAGATGGCCGTGGCCTATTTCGACCAGTTCCGTGCCCAGCTTGACGAGGAAGCCACACTGATCGACACCATCAGCAAGGGTAGTGACTTCATCGAAATCGGCGGCGAGAAGAAGCATGTCATCAGCTATCTGGAAGACTTTCTGTTTGCTCCGCAGCGTGCCCGTTCGCCGGTGAAGAGCTTGTCAGGCGGTGAGCGCAACCGGCTTTTGCTGGCGCGCCTCTTTACCCGCCCGGCCAATGTGCTGGTGCTGGACGAGCCCACCAACGACCTCGATATCGAAACCCTGGAGTTGCTCGAAACGCTGCTGCAGGACTACAAAGGCACGGTGTTGCTGGTCTCCCACGACCGGACTTTCCTCGACAACGTGGTGACTCAGGTCATTGCCTTCGAGGGCGATGGCAAGCTGCAGGAATACGCCGGTGGCTACGATGACTACGTTCGGACAAAAAAGATGCGTGAAAGCGATGCGCAAAAGAAGCCGGAAGCGCAACAAAAGCCTGTCCAGAAGTCAGCTAAACCCGTTCCCCGGGTGAAACTGAGCTTCAACGAAAACCGCGAACTGGAAACATTACCCGGCAAGATCGAAGCGCTGGAGCAGGAGCAGGAAAAGATCGGCGCCAAGCTGGCCGATGCCGACATCTATCGCAATGATCCAGTAGAAGCCAAGCGCCTGCAGGAACGGGGCAGCACGATCGAGGAAGAACAGCTCGAAGCACTGGCGCGCTGGGAAGAACTGGAGGCGAAGCAGAAGGGCGCGGTGTAGAGCGGTTTGTGAACTATTGACGTGCCGGTTAGGGGTGGGGCAGAATCTGGTCTGTTGATCTGACTAATTATGTGAGGATGTGTTATGCATTCAACCCAGTGGCAACTTCAGGATGCCAAGGCCCGTTTAAGCGAGGTAGTGGAAGCGGCGATGCGCGGCGAACCGCAGCATATCACCCGCCGTGGCAAGGAAGCTGTGGTGGTGCTTTCCGAGCGGGCATTCGAGGCCTTGCAGCACAGTGCGCATGCCGCTGCGCCGGGTTTTGTCGCTCATCTGCTTGCTGTGCCGAAGGATGATGGAACATTCGAGCGTCTTTCCGTAATGCCGCGTGAAGTGGACTTTTCTTGATTCTCCTCGATACGGTTGTTCTTTCCGAACTGCGTAAAAAATATCCTTCCCCCCAGGTTGTGGCCTGGCTGTCCGGTTTCCGGGATAGCGATCTGTTTTTAAGTGTGGTCAGCCTAGGCGAAATCGAACGTGGTATCGAGAAAAAACGCCACGACGATCCGGTTTTTGCCGCTGCGCTGACTCGTTGGCTGGAGGATTTGCTTCGTCTCTACGGGGATCGTGTTTTGCCCGTCACGCCTGCCATCGCCCGTCGCTGGGGCCGTCTTTCCGCACAACATGGCAACGATGGCGCGGATTTGCTTATTGCTGCAACGGCGTCGGTGCACGGCTTGCAGATTGCGACACGGAACGTACGCCACTTTTTACCCCTGGGTGTCGCAGTCATAAATCCCTTTGAATAATCATAGAAAACGGAAATAACCCGACCATCATGCCCTCCGAGTTCGACTTGATCCGCCAGTATTTCACGCGACCCACACCGGGCGCTCTGCTGGGCGTGGGGGATGACGCTGCTTTGCTGCAAGTCGCGCCGGGCATGGAACTGGCGGTGTCAGTCGACATGCTGGTGGAAGGGCGGCATTTCGCGCCGCAGGATGGCCCCGGCACAGTGGGTCACAAATCCCTCGCGGTGAATCTTTCCGATATGGCGGCCATGGGGGCGCAACCGCGCTGGGCGACGCTGGCGCTGGCTCTGCCGGCAGCCGACGAGAAATGGTTGCGCGGCTTTGCCGGTGGGTTTTTTGGCCTGGCCAGCAAGTTTGGTGTCGAGCTGATCGGCGGCGATACCACGCGCGGGCCGCTCAATATCTGCATCCAGATCATGGGCGAGGTGCCGTCTGGCAAGGCTTTGCGTCGCGATGGTGCAAAAGCGGGCGATGAAATCTGGGTCAGCGGCATGCTGGGTACTGCCGCGCTGGCGCTGGCTTTCCGTCAGGGCAGGGTGGATCTCGATCAGATGGAAGCCGCGGCCTGCCTGCCCGCCCTCTATGTGCCTCAGCCGCGTGTGGCGCTGGGGCTGGCGTTGCGTGATATGGCGACTGCCGCAATCGATGTTTCTGACGGCTTGCTGGCTGATTTGGGGCATATTCTGGAGCAGTCTGGGGTCGGTGCTGAAATTCGTTTTGAAACTTTGCCCCTGCACGAAGTAGTGCGCCGCCATATTGAACTTGAGGCTGTAAAAAACTGCACGCTGGCAGGCGGAGATGATTACGAACTGTGTTTTACGGCACCTGTTGCGCGCCACGCCGAGTTGCTGGCCTTGTCGCAGAAACTGGCGCTGCCGCTGACCTGCATCGGTCGCATTGTCGGTGGAACAGGGCTGGCCGTGCTGGATGAGAAGGGCGGGTCCATGCCGGTGAGTGCGAAGGGATTTGACCATTTTGCACAATAAGCCGGATCTGAAGTTGCTATTTTCCCACCCGGCCCATTTCTTCTCTCTGGGCTTTGGCTCCGGTCTGTCGCCTGCCGCGCCGGGGACGGCGGGGTCGCTGCTGGCGATTCCCCTTTTTCTGGTACTGGCTTATTTTCTGCCTCTGTGGCCGTTGCTGGCAGTGGTGGTGCTTGGCTTTGTCGTTGGTATCTGGTTTTGCGATCTGACCGGCAAGGCATTGGGCGTGTCAGACCATGGCGGTATCGTGTGGGACGAGATTGTTGCCATGTGGCTGATTCTGGCTTTTACGCCGCCGACCTGGCTATGGTTCGGCATCGCTTTCCTGCTGTTCCGCCTGTTCGATATCTGGAAGCCCTTCCCCATTCGTTATCTCGACCAGCACGTCAAAGGCGGCTTCGGGGTGATGCTGGATGATCTGCTGGCAGCGGGCTACGCACTTGCTGCGCTCAAATTGCTGGAGCATTTTTATGGATGATTCATTATTCAATTTAGCCGAGGAAACCGGCAATGCTTTGAAAGCGCGTGGCTGGATGCTGGCTACAGCGGAATCCTGTACTGGCGGCTGGGTGGGCGAGGCCGTGACGGCGGTGGCTGGCAGTTCGGCATGGTACGACCGCGGCTTTATTACCTACACCAATGCGTCCAAGCAGGAAATGCTCGACGTGCAGGCGCAAACGCTGGAGCAGCATGGTGCGGTCAGCGAAGCGACCGTCAGGGAAATGGCCGCGGGTACGCTGATGCATAGCCAGGCTGATATTTCCCTGGCGATCAGCGGTATCGCCGGTCCAGGAGGTGGCTCACCTGATAAGCCAGTGGGTACGGTATGCTTTGCCTGGAGCATCAAAAATGGGGTGCTGAAAAGTGAACGCCTTGTCTTTGCCGGAGATCGGAACGCGGTCAGGCAGCAGGCCGTTTCCCATGCCCTGAGAGGTGTTTTAGCACTCCTGCAACTGTGACATAATCCACGAGTTAAATTTAAGGAATCATTATGGATGAGAATAAAAGCAAGGCGCTTGCCGCAGCCCTGAGCCAGATCGAAAAGCAGTTCGGCAAGGGTTCCATCATGCGCCTGGGCGACCATGCCGCGTCGCAGGATATTCAGGTGGTATCCACCGGTTCGCTGGGGCTGGATATCGCCTTGGGCGTAGGCGGCCTGCCGCGCGGGCGGGTGGTGGAAATCTACGGTCCGGAATCGTCCGGCAAGACCACGCTGACCCTGCAGGTGATTGCGGAAATGCAGAAGCTGGGCGGCACCGCTGCCTTTATCGATGCGGAGCATGCGCTCGACCCGCAGTATGCGCAGAAGCTCGGCGTGAAGGTTGCCGACCTGCTGATCTCCCAGCCGGACACCGGCGAGCAGGCGCTGGAAATCGCCGACATGCTGGTGCGTTCCGGTTCGGTCGACATCGTGGTGATCGACTCGGTCGCCGCGCTGACCCCCAAGGCCGAGATCGAAGGCGAGATGGGCGACTCCCACATGGGCCTGCAGGCCCGCCTGATGTCGCAGGCGCTGCGCAAGCTCACCGCCAATATCAAGCGCACCAACACCCTGGTGATCTTCATCAACCAGATCCGCATGAAGATCGGTGTCATGTTCGGCAATCCGGAAACCACCACCGGCGGCAATGCGCTCAAGTTCTACGCCTCGGTGCGCCTCGATATCCGCCGCACCGGCGCGATCAAGAAGGGCGATGAGGTGATCGGTTCGGAAACCCGCGTCAAGGTGGTCAAGAACAAGGTGGCGCCGCCCTTCAAGCAGGCCGAATTCGACATTCTCTACGGCGAGGGCATTTCGCGCGAAGGCGAGATCATCGACATGGGCGTGGAGCACAAGTTCGTCGAGAAATCCGGTGCCTGGTACAGCTACAAGGGCGAGAAGATCGGCCAGGGCAAGGACAATGCACGCGAATACCTGCGCGAGCACAAGGATATTGCCACCGAGATCGAGGCCAAGGTGCGCGAAGCGGTTGGCGTGAGCGGCCTGCCGACCACGGTCGACCCCGATAGCGTGGATGCCTGAACTCAGCATCAGGGAGCGCGCGCTCGGTTTTCTCTCGCGGCGTGAATATTCGCGCCTCGAGCTGAAGCGCAAGCTGGCGCCCCATGCTGAGGACGAGCATGAAGTCGAATTGCTGCTGGATGATTTCGCTGCGCGTGGCTGGCTGTCGGAAGCACGTTTCACCGAGCAGATCGTGCATGCGCGCCGCAGCAAGTACGGCGCCCAGCGCATTGTTCAGGAGCTGAAGGAAAAGGGCGTCAGCGCGGATGCGGTGGCGGCGATACTGCCCGATTTGCGGGAAAGCGAGCTGGAAACGGCACGGGCGGTCTGGGTGAAGAAATTTGGCACTCCGCCGCAGGACGCCAGAGAACGTGCAAAGCAGATGCGTTTCATGATGAGCCGGGGTTTCAGTTCGAATACTATCGGCAAAGTGTTGCAGGGCAGCGGAGATTGAAGCAAATGAAAAGAATATTCTCAGGCATGGTGCTGGCTGGCTTGTTGCTGTTGTCCGGCTGCAACTATCTGCCGTTCGGCCAGACGCCACTGAAAGAAATCATGGAAGCGCCTGCGCAGTTCGAGGGCAAGGAAGTGCGCATCCGTGGCAAGGTCAAGGATATCGTCAAGATTCCGCTCATCGACCTTTCCATGTATGTCGTGGACGACGGCAGCGGCGAGGTGACGGTGATTGCACATGACAAGCTGCCAGCGGTAAATGAAACCGTCAATGTCACCGGCGTGGTGGAAAGCGCAGCGATTATTGGCGGGCAATCGATTGGTCTGCGCATCAGGGAAATCAAGCGAAATTAAGAAAAGCGATTAACCACGGAGTGCACGGAGAGCACGGAGTTTGACCGCTGAAATGGTCTGCTCTTCTCCGTGTACTCCGTGGTTTATTTGAGTTTTTATTTGGAAAATAAGCATGAAAAGCAGCGAAATCCGTAAGCAGTTTCTCGATTACTTTGCCTCCAAGGGGCACGCCGTGGTGGCGTCGAGTTCACTGGTGCCGCATGAAGATCCCGACCCTGCTGTTTACCAACGCCGGGATGAACCAGTTCAAGGACGTGTTCCTCGGCTTCGACAAGCGCCCCTATACCCGCGCTGCATCATCGCAGAAGTGCGTGCGCGCCGGCGGCAAGCACAACGATCTGGAAAACGTCGGCTATACCGCGCGCCACCATACTTTCTTCGAGATGCTGGGCAACTTCAGCTTCGGCGACTACTTCAAGCGCGAGGCCATTCAGTACGCATGGGAACTGCTTACCGAGGTGTACAAGCTGCCCAAGGACAAGCTCTATGTGACGGTCTACGCCGAAGACGACGAGGCTTTCGACATCTGGACCAAGGAAATCGGCCTGGCCCCGGAGCGCGTCATCCGCATCGGCGACAACAAGGGTGCGCGCTACGCTTCCGACAACTTCTGGATGATGGGCGACACCGGCCCCTGCGGTCCCTGCACCGAGATCTTTTACGACCACGGCGCGCATATCCCGGGCGGCCTGCCGGGCACGCCGGAGGAAGACGGCGACCGCTACATCGAGATCTGGAACAACGTGTTCATGCAGTTCAACCGCGACGAGCAGGGCGTCATGCACCCGCTGCCCAAGCCCTCGGTGGATACCGGCATGGGGCTGGAGCGCATCTCCGCGGTGCTGCAGGGCGTGCATGCCAACTACGAGATCGACCTGTTCCAGACCCTGATCAAGGCCGCCGCGCGCGAGACGAAGTGCGCCGACCTCGACAGCCCTTCGCTGAAAGTGCTGGCCGACCATATCCGCGCCTGCTCCTTCCTGATCGCCGACGGCATCATCCCCGGCAACGAGGGACGCGGCTACGTGCTGCGCCGCATCATCCGCCGCGCCATCCGCCACGGCTACAAGCTGGGCGTGCGCGCTGCCTTCTTCCACCGCATGGTGGCCGATCTCGATGCCGAGATGGGCGAGGCCTATCCGGAACTTCGGCAGAACCAGACGCGCGTGACCGAGGTGCTGAAGCAGGAAGAAGAGCGCTTCTTTCGCCACCATCGAGCACGGCATGGCGATTCTGGAAGCCGATCTGGCCGAAATGGCCGGGCAGGGTAGCAAGACATTCAACGGCGAAACCGCTTTCAAGCTGCACGACACCTACGGTTTCCCGCTCGACCTGACCCAGGACGTGTGCCGCGAACACAATGTCAGCGTGGATGTAGCAGCCTTCGACGCCGCCATGAGCCGCCAGAAGGAACAGGCGCGCGCTGCCGGAAAATTCAAGATGGCGGCCAATCTGGAATACGATGGCCCGGCCACCGTTTTCCACGGCTACGACAGGCTCGAAACCAAAGGCAATGTGCTGGCCCTGTATCGCGACGGTTCGCCGGTCAACGAGTTGCAGGAAGGCGAAACGGGCGTGGTGGTACTGGACGACACGCCTTTCTACGCCGAATCCGGCGGCCAGGCGGGGGATCGCGGGTTGCTGCAAAGTTCGCACGGCATTTTTGCCGTGGAAGATACGCAGAAAATTCAGGCCGCCGTGTTCGGCCATCATGGCGTGGTCAGGACCGGCAAGATCAGCGTCGGCAACGGCGTGAGCGCCAAGGTGGACGCCCTGGCCCGCGCCCGCACCGTGCGCAACCATTCCGCCACCCACCTGATGCACAAGGCGCTGCGCGAAGTGCTGGGCGAGCATGTGCAGCAGAAAGGTTCGCAGGTCGATGCCGACAAGACCCGCTTCGACTTCGTGCATAGCCAGCCGATGACCGATGAGGAAATCCGGCGTGTGGAAAATCGGGTCAATGCTGAAATTCTGGCCAACGTAGCCACTGAATGCCGTGTGCTGCCGATTGCTGAAGCTCAGAAACTGGGCGCCATGATGCTGTTCGGCGAGAAATATGGCGACGAGGTGCGGGTGCTGGATATCGGCAGCTCGCGCGAGCTGTGCGGCGGCACGCACGTGCAGCGGACCGGCGATATCGGCCTGTTCAGCATCATGGCCGAAGGCGGCGTGGCAGCGGGTGTGCGCCGTGTCGAGGCGGTGACCGGCGATAATGCGCTGGCCTATATGCAGGGCATGGAATCCGCGCTGGGCGGCGTGGCCGGTACGCTGAAAGTACTGCCAAAGGATGTTCCGGCGCGCGTTGTGGCCGTGCTCGACCAGGTGCGCAAGCTGGAGCGCGAACTTGCTGCCCTCAAGGGCAAGCTGGCCTCGGCCCAGGGCGATGACCTGGTGAGCCAGGCGGTCGAAGTGCAGGGTGCCAGGGTGCTGGCAGCGAAGCTGGATGGCGCCGATGTCAACGCCATGCGCGAAACCATGGACAAGCTCAAGGACAAGCTCGGCAGCGCTGCCGTCGTGCTTGGCTCAGTGGCTGACGGCAAAGTGACCCTGATTGCCGGTGTCACCGCCGATCTGACCGCAAAAGTGAAAGCGGGCGAACTGGTCAACTTCGTTGCCCAGCAGGTCGGCGGCAAGGGCGGCGGGCGCCCGGACATGGCCCAAGCCGGCGGCACCCAGCCAGAAAGCCTGGAGAAAGCGCTGAAGTCCGTGCAAGGCTGGGTTAGCGAACGCCTGTGAGTCCGGGCGGCGGCCGTTCCCGCACTCGGGCTTCGCCTACCGAGTCACGGCCGCTACCCCTCCATGGCCCAGGCCGGCGGCACCCAGCCGGAAAGCCTGGAGAAAGCGCTGAAGTCCGTGCAAGGCTGGGTTAACGAACGCCTGTGAGTCCGGGCGGCGGCCGTTCCCGCACTCGGGCTGCGCCTACCGAGTCACGGCCGCTACCCTTCCATGGCCCAGGCCGGCGGCCCCAGCCTATTGCAAGAGTTTGACCACGCGCTGCGGGTAGGGGATTTCAATGCCGCCCTGCTGGAATTTCTCCCAGATTTCCCAGTTGATGTCGGATCGCAGATTCAACTGCCCCTCTTCCGGATCGTTGATCCAGATGCTCATTTCCAGATCGATCCCGCTTTCGCCAAACCCCTTCAGAAAGACCTTGGGCTCGGGCTCCTTCAGTACGCGGGGCTGGATGAGCGCGGCTTCCAGCATGATCTGCGTGGCTGCTTTCAGATCGCTGGCGTAGCTGACCTGGATCGGGATCGATATCCGCACTTCATGATTGGTGTAGGAGTGGTTGAGCACGGTCGAAGTGATCAGGGCTTCGTTGGGAATGATGGCCTCGGTGCCATCCAGACCCTTCACTACCACGTAGCGTGAGGTGATGCTGGTGACGGTGCCATAGCGGTTTTCAACCGTGACCAGGTCGCCGATGCGGATGGAGCGGTCCAGCAGGATGATGAAACCGCTGACGTAGTTGCTGGCGATCTTCTGCAGCCCGAAACCGATGCCCACGCCCAGCGCACCGCCGAATACAGAAAGCACGGTAACGTCGATGCCGGCCAGGGGCAGGGCGATCAGGATGCCAACCAGCACCAGTCCGGCGCGCAGTATCTTGGCCAGTACCACGCGCAGGCTCATGTCCAGACTGTCCGCGGCCATGAGGCGTTTTTCCAGCGTGGATGCCAGCCACATCACGATCAGCAGCGTCACGGCAATGGCGAGCAGGGCGGTCAGGATCATCAGCAGGGAAATTTTCTGTTTGCCCACATGAAAGCTGAGTTCTTCCATGACCTGCAGGATTTCCGGCAGGAAGCCGCTGATATGCAGGGCCACGCCGCTCCAGATCAGGATGGCGATGAAACGCTCCGAAGTATGCAGCCAGCCACTGGGTGCGAAGATATGCCGCAGCATATATACGGCCAGCCTCACCAGGGCAAGCGAGAGCAGCAGGGGGATGGCGAGGTTCAGTACGCTGATGGAGTGCCAGTGGCTGAGAACCGTCTTGGTCACCAGCACCAGCAGCAGGGCGGTCAGCGGGAAAATGACCCGGTCCATGCCGCCCATACCCAGCTTCCATGCGCTTTCCTTTGCCGGGAACTGCCTGCGGAACAGCCGGGTAAGCAGCCAGGCCAGGCCAAGACAGAGGGCGAGGGCGGCGATCTGCCACAGGACGACTGCCTGACTGAGATCGTTGAGCAGTTCGAATAGCAGGTTGCGGATTTCCTGGTTTTTTTGCATCAGTAGCGGTTTGCCTCGAAGGTTTGCGAATGGGCGCGGTGGCGTTTCCAGTTGTTCAGATAGGACTGGGTAAGCTGCGGGTTGCCGCGGAAAATCAGCAGGTTTTCAGCGTTCCGGTACTGCGCGGCATGGGTGAAGTTGAACGAGCCGGTGATGACAATGCCCTGCTGCGAACCGGCATCGATCACCATGATCTTGTTGTGGGCGCTGTCATGTTCGCTGTCCACGAAAGTCGGGATGCCGGCGGCAGCGATTTCCGGCACCAGACCGCGCTGCATTCTGCGGATCTGTTCCCTGTCGGCAAGCAGCTGGACATCTACACCACGTCGTTTGGCATCAATCAGGGCCTGGGCAATCTTGCGGTGGGTAAAGCTGAAGGTTTGAACCAGAACCTGCTTCTTTGCACCATTGATCGCTTCGATAATCAGCGCACCGGTATCGTCCTCCGGGCTGAAGGCGAGCTGGATGGTGCCGCTGGCTGTCATGGCCGGATGGACGCGCGAATCCGCCGGTGGCTCGAATGCGGTGGCCATGGTGCTTGCTGCGAACAGCGCGAGCAGGGCAAAAAATCGTTTCATGAATCGTATTGTATGTGAAGTCCGGACTTGAATTGTCGCTGTCCGGCCACAAATTTCAAGGACTGGAATCCAAACTGGAAAAGACCAAATGTCTGATGTAAATGAAGCGATTGAGGGTGAAGTAATCGAGTCTACCGAACTGGCACTGCAACAGCAGGTATTGCCCGATACCCTGTATCTGCTGCCGCTTACCGAACGGCCATTTTTCCCGGCACAGACCCTGCCCCTGCTGATGAACATGGGGCCATGGCTGGATACGGTAGAAAAAATCGGCGAGACTGAACACAAGATGGTCGGCCTGGTGCTGGTGCGGCCCAACTCTGCCGACGACGTCACGCCCCAGGATTTTTATGCTACCGGAACCGCGGTGCACATGCACCATCCGGTGCGTACCGAGGGCAAGATCCAGTTCATTGCCGAAGGCCAGCGGCGTTTTCGCATCGTCAAATGGTTGTCCAGAAAGACGCCTTACCTGGCGCAGGTGGAATATATCAGCGACAGCCGGGGTGCCAATAGCGACGAGGTGAAAGCCTATGCCATGGCGATCATCAACTCCATCAAGGAGCTCCTGCCGCTCAATCCCTTGTATAGCGAGGAACTCAAGTTCTTCCTGAATCGCTTCAGCCCCAATGAGCCGTCTTTGCTGACGGATTTTGCTGCTTCCCTCACCACGGCTTCCAAGGAAAAGCTGCAGGATGTGCTGGAAGCTCTGAATCTGCGCCGCCGCATGGAAAAAGTGCTGGTGCTGATCAAGAAGGAGCTGGATGTCGCCCGCCTGCAATCGCAGATACGCGAACAGGTCGATGAAAAAATGACCAAGCAGCAACGTGAGTTTTTCCTGCGCGAACAGCTGAAGACCATCCAGAAAGAACTGGGTCTTGCCAAGGACGACAAGACCGCCGAGATCGATCGTTTTCAGGAACGCCTTGCCAAGCTCAAACTGACCGAGGCAGCGCAAAAGCGCGTCGATGAGGAAATGCAGAAGCTTTCCCTGCTGGAAACCGGCTCGCCGGAATATGCCGTCACCCGCAACTATCTCGACTGGCTGACCCAGTTGCCGTGGGGAAAGTATTCCAAAGACAAGCTCGACCTCAAGCGTGCACGCAAGATTCTCGACCGCGATCATGATGGTCTGGAGGACGTCAAGGAGCGCATTATCGAGTTCCTCGCGGTGGGCGCGCTGAAGGGCGAGATCGCCGGTTCCATCGTCCTGCTGGTGGGGCCGCCCGGGGTGGGCAAGACCTCCATCGGACATTCCATTGCCGATGCGCTGGGGCGCAAGTTCTACCGCTTCTCACTCGGCGGCATGCGTGACGAGGCCGAGATCAAGGGCCATCGCCGCACCTACATCGGCGCCATGCCGGGCAAGTTCATCCAGGCCATCAAGGAATGCGACACGCAGAATCCGGTCATCATGCTCGATGAAGTGGACAAGATCGGCGCCTCCTATCACGGCGATCCGGCTTCTTCCCTGCTGGAAGTGCTGGACCCGGAGCAGAACAGCGATTTCCTCGATCATTACCTCGACGTGCGCTTCGATCTTTCCAAGGTGCTGTTCGTGTGTACCGCCAACCAGCTCGACACCATTCCCGGGCCCTTGCTCGACCGCATGGAAGTGATCCGCCTGTCGGGCTACATCACTGCCGAGAAAGTGGCGATTGCCAAGCATCACCTGTGGCCCAAGCAACTGGAAAAAACCGGCCTCAAGCGCGGTGAGTTGTCTATCAGCGATGCGGCACTGAAGCATGTGATCGATGGCTATGCCCGGGAAGCCGGGGTGCGCAACCTGGAGAAACAGCTTGGCCGCCTGGTCAGGAAGACCGTGGTAAAGCGCATGAGCGGAGATGCAGAAGTGTCTCGTATCAATGTTGCCCAGGTTGAGGATTATCTGGGCAAGCCGGTATTCACTCAGGAGAAGCCGCTTAGCGGAATCGGCGTGGTCACCGGCCTGGCGTGGACTGCCATGGGCGGTGCCACTTTGTCGATCGAGGCGACCCGGGTGCATACCCGCAATCGCGGTTTCAAGCTCACCGGACAGCTCGGCGACGTGATGAAGGAATCGGCCGAAATCGCCTACAGCTATATCTCGTCCCACCTCAAGGAATACAAAGGCGACCTGAAATTCTTCGACGAGGCTTTCGTACACCTGCACCTGCCCGAGGGCGCCACACCCAAGGATGGCCCCAGCGCCGGTGTCACCATGGCGACGGCGCTGCTGTCACTGGCGCGAAATCAGAAGATTTCCCGGCCCCTGGCCATGACCGGCGAACTGACCCTCACCGGCGAAGTGCTGGCGATCGGCGGCGTGCGCGAGAAAGTCATCGCCGCAAGGCGCGTCAAGATCATGGAACTGATCATGCCCGAGGCCAACCGGCGCGATTTTGACGAGCTGCCGGACCACATCAAGGCCGGGGTCAGAGTCCACTTTGCCAGGCAGTTCAAGGATGTGGTGAAAGTGGTTTTTGCTTCAGGCGTTTGAATGGGTAGCCACTCTGCGACTAGCCGGTATAATCCGGTGATGGATATTTCTACCCTGCATGGGGCGATACTGGATAACGCCGCCCACGCCATTATCGCCACGGCGCCGGATGGGGTGATTACGGTTTTTAATCGTGCGGCCGAGCGCATGCTGGGTTATCGCGCCAGCGAGATGGTCGGCCTCCGCAGCCCTTTCATCCTGCATGATCCTGTGGAAGTGGCGGCACGGGCAGAAGCTTTTTCCCGGGAACTGGGCATCCCGCTCGAACCGGGTTTCGAGGTATTTGTCGCCCGCACCCGCTGCGGTTTGCCGAACGAGTATGAGTGGACCTACCTGCACAAGGACGGCACCTGTTTTCCGGTGCTGCTGTCGATCACCGCCATTCATGACGAGGACGGTCAGATTACCGGTTTCCTCGGCATTGCGATGGATATCAGTGAGCGCAAGGAGTCAGAAGAGGTAGTCCGGGATAGCGAGGTTCGCCTTAATGAAGCCCAGCGCATTGCCCAGGTCGGCAGCTGGGAACTGGATATTGTCAGCAACCGCCTGACCTGGTCGGATGAGATTTTTCGCATTTTCGAAATCGATTCCACCCTGTTCGGTGCGTCCTATGATGCTTTTCTCAATGCCGTTCATCCGAACGACAGGGAGAAGGTCAACCAGGCGTATACCCAATCCCTGAAAACGCGCACACCGTATGAAATCGCACACCGCCTGCTCATGCCGGATGGCCGGGTCAAATGGGTGAACGAACGTTGCGAGACGTTTTACGACCGGGAAGGCAGGGCGCTTCGCTCCAGCGGAACGGTGCAGGACATTACCGCACGAAAACAGGCCGATACCGATCTGCTGCTTTATGCCAGTATATTCGAGCACAGCGGCGAAGCCATTCTCATCAGCGACAGCGATAACCACATTCTGTCGGTGAACCCCGCGTTTACCCGCATGACGGGCTACAGCCTCGAAGATGTGCAGGGCAAGAACCCGCGCATGCTGGCATCCGGCACTACCCCGCCGCAAACCTACCAGAAAATGTGGGCCACACTGAAACTGGATGGCTACTGGCAGGGAGAGATATGGGACCGGCGCAAGGATGGCAGCATTTACCCGAAATGGGTGGCGATGTCGGCGGTGCGCGGTCAGGATGGGGATGTGACCCACTATGTTGCCAGTTTCACCGATATCACCGAACGGAAGGCGGCCGAGGCGAAAATTTCCCGCCTGGCGCATCATGATGCATTAACCGGCCTGTTCAACCGCTTCAGTCTGCAGGACCGTCTGGAACAGGCGCTGTCTACGGTGCGGCGGGAGCGGCGCGCACTGGCGCTGATGTTCATCGACATGGACCGTTTCAAGACGATCAACGATACCCAGGGTCACGCCGTGGGTGATGAGCTGCTGATCGAGGTGGCAAAGCGCTTGCGTCACAGTGTGCGCGAAAGCGATATTGTGGCGCGCCTGGGTGGTGACGAATTTGTGGTTGTGCTGGCCGAGGTGGCAGACGCAAGCGTGGTCGCGCGCGTGGCGGACAAGATTCTTCGTGTTCTGGGTGAGGATTACAGTATCGGCGGCAACGCATTGCGCACCACCCCCAGTATCGGTGTTGCCTTTTATCCGGATGATGGCGAGACTTGCGATGCGCTGATGAAGAACGCCGATACTGCCATGTATCACGCCAAGTCACAGGGGCGTAACAACATCCAGTTTTTTACCGCCGAGATGAATCGGGTTGCCATGGAGCGCCTGAGCCTGGAGCGTGATTTGCGTGTCGCGGTGGAATCGGGTCAATTCGAACTGCATTACCAGCCGCAACTGGATGGACGCGATGGCCAGGTTGTCGGTGTGGAGGCGCTGGTGCGCTGGCGCCACCCCCGCGACGGTCTGGTGCCGCCGGACAAATTCATTTCCATTGCCGAGGAGACCGGGCTGATCGTGCAATTGGGCGAATGGGTGCTGGAGAATGCCTGCCGCCAGCTCCGCGCCTGGCATGACCAGGGTGTGACGAACCTGAAAATGGCGGTCAACCTGTCTGCATACCAGCTACGCCTGCCCGGCCTGAGCCTGGATGTTGCGCGCATGCTGGATAAGCACGGGCTCAGGGGCGGCGATCTGGAACTCGAGGTGACCGAATCCGTGGCTATGGAAAACCCGGAGGCCAGCATTGTCAGCCTCAGGGCGTTGCGCGATCTGGGCGTGCATCTGGCCATTGACGATTTCGGTACCGGCTATTCCTCGCTCAGTTATCTCAAACTGCTGCCGATTCACACCCTCAAGCTCGACCGCTCTTTCGTGCGTGATATCGAGAGTGACCGCAACGATGCCGCTATCTGCACTGCCACCATCGCGCTGGCCCATACCATGGGACTGACAGTGGTGGCCGAGGGGGTCGAAACGGCAGCGCAGCAGGCGTTCCTGGTTCAACAGGGCTGCGATTTCCTGCAAGGTTACTTGTTCAGCAAACCTGTTCCGGCGCCGGAGGCGCTGGTCTTCATTCAGTCGCACGGCCCCGGGGAAGCAGCGATTTAATCGTTAGTGCGAGGGGCAATGCAGCAAAAACTGATGGGTCGGGCGTTTTACTTCGCGCTCGCAATGACCGATCGTGAAGCGAGCCTGGAAGACTCAGTTTTCAATCCGGACGCTCCAGTGCATGCCAACCTCCATGAATTTTTCCCGGTACTGTCTCGATACGCCGGGAACTTGATTTGACCATGTCCAGCTCCCATCACGCTTCAATATCACCTTGCTTGTGGCGCTAGTCCCGAATCCGTATCCCAGCGAGGATTCCAGTGCCAAATTGGGGTCAACCGGAATCCAGCGCCCATCCAGATAAACTTCAGTTGCGTGATGGTTGGGCCAGGAAAATTCGTTGCGTTTGCTGAACAGGAACTCGGATGTCAATCGGGCGGGGATTCCCAGCGAACGGGAAATCGCTGCGAAAAGCGCTGCATATTCAGTGCAATCGCCTTTCCCTTCACGAATCGCGAACAACGCGCCTTTATTTGACATGTTCTGGTAACTCAAATGTTCCTGCGGGTACAGGAAGGCAGCCCTTAGCTGGCTTTCCTTGTCGGCATGGGCGCGCCGGATGGATTCTGCGATGCTTCGCACCTCAGGAGAGCCGGATTCGACGTAAAGACTGGGGTTGAGAAAGAAATATCCAGAGTTTGTGATTTTCTGCCCCGTGTCTTTTTTGTAGTCATAGGGCTTGAGCCGCAGATGGAAAGTGGCCTCGCGCACGATGCTGGAGCGGCGTGGAATATCCCAGCGGAACTCCATGAAGCTGTCCACGCCGTTGGAATGTTTCCCAACGGTATATCGATCGCGGTGGGGATAGTCAATCCGCAGCAATTGTTGCTGGGGAAGATCGTCTGCTGGAATCGTGATGCGGTGTATGTAGGGGCTAATGGGCATGTCGCCCTTGTTGGTGACGGTGACAGTTACTTTCAGCGCCACCAGGCGTTCGTTGTCCGATGCGGCGGCACTCCCCGCGAATACCAGCAGCAACCAGATGGCAAAAGCCGCCGCAGGTGGCGCCAGGCTACCCAAAGGGGGCTGTTTGCTGCTTGCGGGTTGGGGTGGAAAGCGCTTTTTCATAAGCCAAAATACTTTTGCAGGATCCGCCTGGCTTCTCTCGCATCCTCGCCCATGTCGGCAAAGTAATGAACAAAGATATTGGGGCAGGTGTTGATTTCGTTGATCGCAGCTCCGTTTTCCCGGTAGGAAACGCTGATGTCCTTGCTGATCAGGTCGATGCCGCTGAAATTGATGTAGGTCGCATCTGCTGCGCGACGGCACGCCTCCAGATTGTCGGGATGGATCAAGGCGGGGTCTATCCGTGTGGTTTCACCCCCGACGAGATAGCTGGAATTGCGGTTCAGGCCGCAACTCACGCCTTCGGGTAATACAGATGCGTAATCAAAGCCCTGTCTCATGATCTCCTCTTCATCAACCACAATTTCAGAGAGGGTGTAGTACTTCCGGTAGGCGTTTCTCGCCTCGATCAATTCCTTGAGTGTCCTTGTGCCATCCCCGATCACATGGGGGGGAATCCATTTCGTTATCCCGATGACTTCAGCATCGTAAAGCATGACCCGGTAGTCGTATCCCTCGATAAAGCTTTCTACCTGGACGAAGTCGCGCTTCATTTTGCGGATCTCGCGTACTGCTTCAAGCACGCTTTTGTCATCCTGCGGGTTGACGCAAACGCCGCGTCCGAAAGAGCCGGTTTTAGGTTTGACAACAACTGGACGATTGGTTGCAGCATATTGCAGGATCTCCTGTTCCTTGCCGACACGGAACAGTTTTGCCTTGGGGCAGGGAACCCCGGCTTGTTCGAGGAGTTCGAGCGTAAGGAATTTGTCATACGCCAGGCGACGATGCACGGTACTGGTCAGGCTGAGTGCATTTGCCTCAATCAGCAGGTGTTTCTGACCATTCGAAATCCGGCAAAGCGAAGGTGCGGTTTGCCGGATGATCTCGATGCTGAGATTGAGTTCTTTTGCCGCTGCGATATAGATGCTGGTATCGATGCTGCCGGTTGTTTTCTCGAGTTTTCCACTCAGTTCGTTGCCGAATTTTTCGGGAATCGAGCCATTTTCTGGAAGCGCTTCAGGGATATTCCCGGTCAGAGAGCCGGCACTGGCGCTAACGCGGTAAATGCCATGCATCGATACCGGGCGCATGTGGTCTTTCGCAAATTGGATTCCGGGCGTATCCGCATGCCCTGCATTAGCAAGTTCATAGCCGTCCATGGCAAGCAATAACTGGTAATACATGAACTGATGAAGGCCTGTGATGCGATGGTCAGCGTAGCCAACAAACACATTGGCAATGCCTGGGCGCATTTCGCCACCAAAGCCAAATGCGCGGATTTTTTCACCTACAAGAAAAACCTGTCCGAATAAATCCCTGGATTCAAAATGGTGGGCAAACTTGAGGCAATTATGGGAATAGCGCTGGTAAAGTACTTTCTCGTGCTTCTCCTTCTGTAATTCGGCCCATTCATCCATTAGCATCAGGCACTCAGCCAAGTCATCCGTTGTATAGGGCCGCCATTCCACGTCATCGCGCATTTGTATTAACGACACGTTTTTCCGGAAGTTTGATTTTTTATTGCCGCGAAGGGATCTGAAATTTTCCGGGGCATAAATGTACTCTTGGTGCAAAGGTGTTGCTTTGGTGTTTCGCAAGCTGGAAATGGAGGCCAACTCCTCCTCGCCTACCCAATAAATCATGGCATCTGGGCTATTGTTGTGTTCTCGAATTCTTGCCAGACAGCTTTCCAGTACTGCCATGTTCATCGGCATGGGAAGAAAGGCAAGATAAAGCATCGGCCCCTTGGCTGTAAGGTTCCGCCGGTAAATGCAGAGCGACCCGCTTTCTTCGCCAATCAGAAATTCCTCGGTTTTGGCTGTGGCTTCATACAGATAAAGGAAAGGGAAATACTGTGGCCAGCTCATTCCGCCAGACTGTTCCAGGGCTGCCTTGTAGCGTGACAGGTCTTCCATGGAAAGTCTTCGCAGTCCGATTAAGGTGTTTCCCTGCGGGCTTGCCTGGCGTTCTGGGTCGGATTTGTGCTGCCCGATGTGCACCGGTTTTCCGGTAGAAGCGATCTGAGTCCTTGTGTTCGGCGGGCAGTCAGGGGCATCTGCCTGAAAGATCTTTGCGGCGGGTCCAATTTTTACCCGGTAGGAATTGTGCATTCCCACCGGACAAAGTGTCTCCTTGGCGTACTTCAATCCAGGCGTGTTGGCGATGCCGCCGTTGACAAGGCCGTGGTCCTGCATCGTCAGCATCAACTGAGTGACCATGAAGTAATTGAGCCCCTTAATATGGTGATCGGAATAGGCAATGAAGAAATTTCCGAGTCCCGGGTACATTTCTCCCCCAAAACCAAAGGAGCGGATTTTTCCATTAATCAGGGCTACCCTGCCAAACAGGTCTTCAGGGGCGAATTGGTCAGCAAGCTTCAGGCAATCCTGGGTATAACGCTGGTAAAGAATTTTTTCATGCTTGTCCTTCTGCAGCTCGGTCCATTCATCCAGAAGCGCAAGGCAATCAGCCAGATCGTTCTGGGTATAAGCTCTCAACTCAACGTCATTCCATTTATGCAAATGCGCCAGATTCCTCCTGAGCCGGGTCATTTCTCCGCCCGTCAGGGAATGATAGGCCTTGGGGTCGTAAAGGTAGTCCGGGTTGTAGGGTGTCATGGTAATGTCCCCCAGCCCTTTCAATACCGTCAGATCCTCTTCGTCAACCCAGTAGATGCTGGCGTCCTGACTCCGGTTGTGTTGCCGGACCCGTTCCAGGCAATTTTTCAGTACTGCCATGTTCATCGGCAGGGGTAGCGATGCCAGATAAAGCCTGGGTCCGTTTGCCGTCAGGTTGCGGCGATACAGGCACAGCGAGCCACCTTCCTCTGCGATCCAGATGTGTTCAGTTTTCGCCGTAATGGAAAACAGATAAAGGAATGGGAAGTAATGCTGCCAGGTGGTTCGCCTGGATTCTGCCAGTGCTGCCTTGTAGCGGGGCAGGTCGTCCAGTGAAAGCCGCCGCAGGCCTGCCATGGCGTCAGTCTCGGCTTGCCAGTGCGGAGGAGGCGAGGTGTCTCCCTCATTGTTTGTAACGGATTTGCTCTGAGTGAGTGCCGGTATGTTGGTCGTCGCAGCGGGGGGTATCCACGCGACCATGCGCGACCCGTCTGCAACGAGATGGATAGAGCCAAGACGCAGCCAGTTGTCTCTGACACGCGGGTCATTGCTGTCGATTTTGCGCAGTTTTCCTGTATCGGCATCGACCAGATTCCAGTACAGATCGTATCGCGCGGCTGCGAGGTCAGACGGTGGGCGCACTACGACACGGTCGCAGATGATGCTTGCATCATGCCAATTCTGTGACACCCACATGCCCTCCGCGACCGGGTGGCGGTAGCGGAACTCTTCGCCTGATAAGGGGTTGATGCCAAGGAGCGAGGCGCGCCACCTTCTGCCTTCCGTTTCCGGGTAGCGGAAATACACTTCGAGTGCGAAACCAGCCCCGGCACGCGCCTGCTCTGGAAACCTCGCGCCGAGAACTTCCAGACCCCCGCCAAGGTCAATGCGGCAGCCGGGGTCAAGGTTCTCGGGCGGGGCAGAATAGAAAACATTCGTTTTTCCGAGCGCGGGATTATCCGGTTCCACGTGGTGTATGGTGTTTCTGTCGAATATCGTGCCTGGACAGGATTTGTGTTTGGCCAAACCCAGGGGGGGCAGCCGCAGCTCAAGCGCCTGGCCGTCGTTATGAAATTCGACAGCCGGGTCGAGTTTCCGGCTCAGTTCCTCGATCAATTGAAGGGTTTCGCTACCTTCTGCATCGCTGGCGGGGCGAACTGCTCCGGGCTCCAGCTCCACAGGGTAAATGCGCAGGCGTTCTATGCCCTGGTCTCCGAATGTCAGTTCGAAAAGTGCAGAATGCCGCATCCGGTCCTGCTGCACCCGGTCAAAAAGCAGGGAGCCCATGTCATACACGATCGGGCGGCCACGATATACTTCGATGCCCTGCGGAATATGCGCCGAATGGCCCAGCACGGCATCCACGCCAAGATCGACCAAAGCCCAGGCCAGTCTCCTGATATCTTCAGATGGGTGTTGCGACCAGTTTTCACCCCAATGGGGCGAGGCGATGATCAGATCCGCGCCTTGCCGCGCCGTTTCGATGACTGGCCGCAGCCGGCTGACAGCCTCACGGTCGAGACTGACGTGAAAGATGCCACAGCGCTCTGCGTCAGCAGCTTGAAGCGGCAAGTCCGTGGCAAAAGAGACCACGGCTACCACCAGACCGCCCGCTTTCAGGAATATGGGCTGGGCGGCGCTTTCCGCATCGGGGCCTGAACCGGCGCTGGCAAGGCCGGCCTCGGCAAGGATGCGAGCCTGGTCTGCCAGTGCTTCCGGGCCGAAGTCCATGGCGTGGTTGTTGGCGGTGGTCAGGATGGAAAAGCCGCTCGCCACCAGCGTGTTTACACTGTTTGGCGGACAGCGGTAATAGTAGGGCCGTCCTTCCCCCTTGTCGAAAAAATCGCCCTTGCCGCTGATGACGCATTCCAGGTTGGCCAGCGCGATATCCGCGCGTTCGAGCAAGGGCCGGATTTCACGGAAGGCCGAGTCCATGCCGGCTGAAGCGAGGAGCCCCGGAACATCGCGCGAAAGCATGACATCCCCGCCGGCGATCAGGGTCCGCATTGTTTGCTGTGCAAGCAGCGGCGATGCCTCTGCCGCGGGAGAAGCTGCGGTGGCGTGTGCCCTGTTCCGTCCGGAAGCGATTTTCCATGGCTTCCACCAGCAGGGAAAGCCAGACCCGGTGGTGGCCCTTGACGATCACCACATCTCCGGGGCGGATGTCGCCGAACAACTCCTCCGTGATTTCCTCCCAGGTATCGCCATGGGGGCCGAGTTGCGATGGTTCGCTGTATGCCTCCCGCACGATGCGCATCTCGTCGCCGGCCGTATAGATTTTTTCAACGCGCTCCGGGTTGATGAGTGCGGCCAGTTGCCGGTGGACCGGTTCGCGCTCGTGCTCGCCGAGATCCCGGATTGCACCCAGCACCATGCGCACCCTGCGTTTCCCTGCAATCCGTTCCAGATCGTCGAAGGCGGAGCGGAAGCCCGCAAGGGAGCCGCGCAGGCTGTGGTCGAACAGGGTGAATTCACCGCCTGCAACCGGCAGGTTGACGATGCGCCCGGCAGTTTCGAAGGGGCTGTAGTCACCCAGACTGGCGCAGGCCTGATCCATGTCCAGCCCGAGATAGGCGGCTATGGTCAGTGCCGAAACACTGGCCAGCGGTGCGTAGCTGTTTACCATGCTGACAAAATAATTGACCGAGCGGCCGAATATCCGCGCCTGAACCTGCCAGCCGCCTTTGTGAAGGACGAAGTTTGAGCTGAGCAGATACCCTTCGCACCATGGACTGGAACCGAAGGATAAGACAGGGATGGACCTGATGCGCTGGATGGCATCCTTCAGGTCAAGATAATAATCGTTGTCGGCATTGATGAAACAAACCCCGCCGGGCAGGAGCGAGGTGACCGATTCGGCCTTGTGGCGGATCAGGCGATCCATGGTGCCGTGGTAGATGGTGTGTTGCGGGCTGATGTTGGTGATGACACACAGGTGGGGGCGGATGATCTTGCTGCGCTGCCATCCCCGGTTGGGCTGGGCGACGGATACCTCGATGATGGCGTATTCGTCTTCGCGGTGAATGGACGCCATGCTGCGCCAGATCGGAACATGCAGGTTCGCACTGTTGAGAACGGCATGGCACGGCAACTGGCGGCTCATGATGTGGTGGAGCATGAACTTCAGCCCGGTTTTGCCTTCAGTGCCGGTAACCAGAATCCGCCTGGCCTTGGCACGTCTGGCGTTTTCCTGCGCAACGATGCGCAGTGCTTCGCGCGGGTCGTCAACGCGCAGCAGCGCTACAGGTGCTGATGCAATCTGCGCATGGCGGGGAACCGCTGCGGCAATTACACCTTCTGCCTGTAGCGTTGCCAGCCTGGATGGCGCCCAGTGTTCTTTGCTCAGGGCGAAATATATCTCGCCTGCAGCGCCTTGCGCTTCGCCCACTGAGGCGCCACTGAAAGCCGTTTCGCTACCCAGGCCCTCCCAGGTGCCTCCTGTCAGTTGTGCGATTTCGGATGAGCTCAGTGTGATCGAGCCTTTACCATCCGGATATGAGTTGTTATGTGTGTTCATGACTTGCCCGGTTCTTGTCCTGTTCCTCCCTGTCCCAGTATGGGAGCAGCTTGGCAAAAAATGATGCGACGTGCTGGATGGTGTCGATGCGGAACCATTGCCGGGTGTATTTGAAACGAATGCCTCCCAGGCTGACCGCGGGGTTCGGAGCGAAGTAAAGAGAATCTTCGCTGTTTACCAGATGCAATAAAGCCCAGGCCCCCAGACGCAGCGCCTGCCAGAGCTGATGCGCCATGTCGTGGTTCCCCATCTTGAGCGCAAGTTCGTAAGCGCCCAGCAGTCCTTCGCAGCGAGCGCCGTCCGCATAGGGATAGTCGCCATGGGTGTAATAAAAAGCACCGGCGTAATCTGGATACGGCGCATCGGTAACCCTGTACATGTGGCTGATCATTTTCAGGGCATCCGAAAATACGAATTCGGCGTACTTCGGCTTACGCATGGCCTCGATATCCCACAACTCCTTGATGCCCATCATCAGCCATGCATCCGAGGGAACCGCAGTGTAGTGCTGGGCGCGAGTGCGGGGGCGGACCTCAATCAGGAATTCCAGTGCATTGTGGAGTTTGTCTATGATGATGCGCTGTTCATCGGCGCTGGCGAGTGGGTAGTATTTCGCCAGGCCGCAGATGGCTTCGCCGGGATAATAGAAAGAAAAGTAGTTGTGGTTTTCCTGTTCAGTGACCGGTTTGTCGAGGTAAATGTTGTAATAAATGAACTCCCCGCTGGCGGTGATCTGGCTGAGCAAATGCCAGGCCAGCTGGCGCGCCCATTCCTGATATTGCGTATCCCCCGTGAAGCGCTGGTATTCCGCGAGCAAATAAAGCGCCACCCCGGAACCGCCCAGTTTGGATTTCTTTTCGCTGTAGATGTAGGCGCCCTGGCGGCCGTTGCACTCGTAGGTCCTTGCCTGTTTCAGCAGATAGCCGATGGCGAGGCGTATGCTGTCCAGCGTGTTGCCGCGATAGAAGGATTTTTCGCGGTAAATGCAGGTGAGTCCTCCGCCCGCATGGCGCAGGATGTTGTAATAGGGGTTAACGAAGGGGTCGCGCCGGGGATGCTCGTGATCGCGCCTGGAGTCATGGGCTGCATCGTAGTAGTAGAGAAATTTTCCGCTCTTTTCCTGAGTAAGCAGAATGTGGCCCACAGCCAGTTCCACAGCTTGTTCGAGCTTTTCTCTCGTGATCGCGCCTACCAGCGGGTGTCCCCGGTACAGCCGCTGCCAGCCATGCTTCCCGGAGATGTAGCTTTCCGAGCGGAAACGTTCGAACCGGGCCTGCCGCAGGTAATCTTCCCCATGAGCACCGGACAGATGATCGCGCAACTGCCGCATGCCCATGATGGAGCGCACATAAGCGTCGCCGGGCAGGAAAAGATGCATTCTGTCATCTGGTCCGCGGAGCAGCAGGCCATCGATCCCAATCTCGAAATGGCGTTCTGCATCCTGCATTGCGCCTACCCCGTAGAAGTCAACCGGGGAGGGGGGCTCCAGTATGAAATCCACTTGCAGGCGAAAGGGGGCTCTGGCCAGTGCCGGCGTACGTGGGTGCCGCAACAGCCTTTCAAAAACCTCGGAGAAGCTACACGCCTGGCGGCTGACCAGAATGCGGTTGTGGCCGGGTGCATAGAGCACAAGCGCCAGGCGTTCGAAATGCCGGGGGAAGCTCGTCTGGGTGAAATGCTGTTCCAGATCCGGGCCATCGAATGTGGTCTCGGCGCAACCCTGGATCGCTCTGGTTATAAGCTGAAGAAAGTGATTGTCGAACGGGGTGGGCTGATAAGCGGGTTCATGCGTATCCGGCGCAAGGAACGGTTGTTGCCCTGTACTCATTGTGGCCGGCTGTTTCGTCGGGATGAAATCGTTTTTCATGGTGTCCAACTGCTTGAAGGCGGTTCTCAATACACACCGGATAGCACAGAGAGAAACCCTGAAAATTCAACCGTACCCGGCTTCAGGCTATAGCAGCGCAGCTGGTTCGCCGACCAGGTAACCCTGCAGGCCGTAAACATTAAGCCCCTGTAGTGTTTTCCATTCCTCTCGTGTTTCCACGGATTCGGCAATGACCTCGATATCCAGGCCATGAGCGATTTTACTTACGGCATCGACAAAGAACTGGTCGTCCTTGTCCTGGTCAATGCCATGAATGTAGCTGCCATCCACTTTCAGATAATGAATTTTCAGGCTGCTCAGATAGCCGAATGAACTGAATCCTCTGCCGAAGTGATCGAGGGAAAATTTGGCGCCGGCAAGGCTTACCTTGTCGATCAGGCTGCGTATGGAGGCAAGGTTTTTTGTGGCGCCAAACTCGGTCACCTCGAAAATGAGTTTGCTGGCGATATCAGGGTTTTTCTGGAGTTCTTCATAAAGCCAGTTGGCAAATGCAGCGTCATGGGCGGATTCCGGCGAGAGATTGATGGCGATGGCAGGGATGTCTCTGGCACGATCAGACTTCATGCGCTCCAGAATTTCGCTTACCACCAACCGGTCTATTTCACGGTGCAGGCCGAGCCGATTGACGTAAGGCATGAACATACCTGCGCTGAACAGTTGGTCGTTGCTTCCCACTAACCGCAACAAAACTTCATAGTGCAGGATATTTTCTGAAACGCAGCCCTTCACAGGTTGAAAGAGCAGGGTAATGCGCCGATTGGCGATGATTTCATTAAGAAATACAGACCAGTTTTGAGCGCCTGCTATTTCAGTCTGTGCGCTTTGTTCGGGTTTTTCCAGATGCCAGGCATTGTCGCCCTGTGCCTGAGCCGTTCGCAATGCCAGGTCTGCTTCACTCAGGAAATTGGAGACCGAATCCTGCCCACGGTAGAGCGCGATGCCAATATTGCCGACTTCCTTGGAATCCGTCATGCCGCCTTCATAGAGATGGTGCAAGGATTCTGACAGCTGTTTTCCGATTACGCCTGCTTCAGTTGCATCAATATGGGGAATAGCCATGGCAAAGTCGGCTCCGCCAAGACGCGCGCAGAAACTGTCGGGGTGCAGGCTGCTGATGCTGGACAGCAGTATTGTCGTCTGCCGAAGGAGATCATCCCCGGCTTGATAGCCGCGCCGGTCGTTGTATTCCTTGAACCCTCTGAGTTCCAGCAGAAATAGTGCGCCGCCCGCAAATAGCTCCGGGTTATTGATCAGGTTTTGCATCTGTGACTCAAGATGGCGCCGGTTGCCGAGACCAGTAACCGGATCCATGTAGGCTTGCGCACGCATTTTTTCCATGGCGCGGGCTTGTTCCTCGAACATTTCCTTGACCTTGGTGACCATGCGGTTCATGGCCAGGACAAAGCTGCGCAGTTCGCGTGTCCAGGGCATTTTTTTCTGCACCGGGTATTCTCGCCGGCAGATGGCTTCTGCCTGTATTTCCAGGTTGCGAAGAGGGCGCAGCACGATTTTCAGAATGACCCAGCCCAGGCCGAGCGTAATAATGGCGGCAACAAAAAGCCACCAGAACATACCGATGCTGTCGCGCCATAACTTGGCATAGGCGATGCCCGGATTACTGCGCACATTAACCATTCCAGCCTGTTGCCAGCCGGCCATGAGCAAAGCTTCTCCCAGAGGAGTTTCAAGGGGCACCAGATTGATGAACCACTGGGGCACCTCTTCAATGGCGACCGGGAGTTTACGTTCGATCAAGGGCTTGCCATTGATGTCAACAACGAGAATGTCACGATAGTAGCCGCTGTCGAACATGGCATCCACCATGGATGTCATCGTGATCAGATCGTTGTCGGCTGCGTGGGGCGACAAGGACAGGCCCAGCGAGGTTGCAGCATCCTGGGCATGCGATTGTAGCTGGCTGGAGAGGAACGTCCGGGTGTTGTTGACGCTGACAATGAAAGTTCCCAGAAATACCACCAGGAATAAAGTGGTAATGATGATGATCAACTGACGAAACAGGGTCATGATTGCATCCTCATTGACAGGGGGCAGTCCCGGAATATGACAGGCTGAATGCCAGGAATGCTAGTCATCGGTTTCTTTTCCCATTCGGCTGCTGAGATCCGTCCACAGCTTGATTCGATTCGATCCGCCTACGTTTTTACCCAGCCCGCGTTCCTTGGCCAGCCACAATCCTTCACCATTGAAACTGTACACCGGAGTCAGATCCTTGCGGAGAGATGCGGACTTGATTTCAGGGATCAGATTATCCAGGATAACGGGTACGGCTTCGGGAGAAGAGTAATAGGCCAGCACCATATGCGCCTGATTGATAGGATTCCAGTTCCTGGCCTTCACATAAGTGATCTGTAATTTCTTGATCGGCACACCCAGTTGCACCAGCGTGAAATATTTGCCTATGGCAAAATCTTCGCAGTCAGCACCACTGGTTGCCAGCATTTCTATCGGTGTTGCCCAGTAATCTTCCTTGCCCCAGTGTTCCATGTCTGAAACAAAAGGCGTCTGGTTAAAGAACCGGTTAACCTGTTCCAGTTTTTCAACTTCTGATTTATTGCTGTTGTTTTCTATCAGGCGCTTCCAGTCGGTCACACGATTGCGTGCAGACGCGCCATATTTTTTTCCAACAAATGCCAGCACCTTGTCGGACAGATCGATTCGTTCCGCTAGTCCCGGCGCAATAAAAACAAGGGCGATTGCCCAAATCAAGAGTGTCCATGCTCTGGGTGAAATGTGCAGGAAACATGGTCTCAAGCTTTTGCCATTAAATCGGATCAATAAGCGCAACACACCTCAACCAAGCCTCACTGAGAAAGTGTTTAACTACCAGCAGTAACACTTTTGAGCGTCTGCTGATGGGGGGCTGCCGAGTTCGTCAAAATATTGACGTACTCTTTAGCAGCCCCTTATTTCCGGATCAATTCGATTTCTTTTCTTCGGCTGGTGCTATGGCTTCTTCTGGCAACGGAATTCCCAGGGATTCAAGCAGACGGCCTTCGTTCTGCAGGAGACGGAAGGAAGCAAAAAGATGCGTGTATTGCCCGGTCACATAAGATGTGCGCGAGGTGTAATACTCGTTCTCACTATCAAGCAAATCCAGCAAAGTGCGCTGGCCGAGATTGAACTGTTTGCCATAAGCCTCTCGCGTGGCCTCACTCGCAGTTACAAAATCTTTCAAAGGAGTGAGACGTTCGCTGGCCGTGGTGTAGGCATTCCAGGACATTTTCGTCGATTGCTCTACCTGACGCCGGGAACGGTTGGATACCTGGGTTGCCTCCTGAGTGAGCAGGGAGGTTTGGTCAACCCTGGCCATGTCGGATTTGCCCTTGAAGAGGTTATAGCGCAGACGCAGCATTGCCTGTGTGTTGTCATAGTCGCCTGCAAAGCCTGAAACATCCTGGTTTTGAGATGCGGAAAGCTCCAGGTCCAAACGGGGATAAAGCAGGGATTTTGCGGCTTTGTGCTGTGCCTGTGCACTTTCAACATCGGAGAGTGCGGACTTCAGGATCGGGTGATTGTTAACTGCGATCTCAATGGCTTCTGCTTCTGTTTTAGGGAGCAATGCCTGCTGTATTGCGGGTTTGGTCAGCTGGTCGGGTGCGTTGCCTACCACATAGAAATATTTTGACTCCGCATCTTTCAAGCTGCTCTCAACAGCGAGCAAATTGGATTTTGCAAGAGACAACCTGCCTTGTGACTGCTCCAGATCAGCCTTGCGACCCACGCCACTTTCGCTCCGTAATTTGATCTGATCATGGGTGCGCTGGTGGTTTTCCATGTTTTGTTTGGCCAGGCCCACAAGTTCTTGCTGACGCAATACTTCGATGTAGGCTTCAATGGCATTCAGACTGATTTCTTCCGAAACCCCATAGGCCATATAGGCGGATGAATTCAGACGGGCTTTTTGCCGGTTTACTTCACTTTGAACGCCAAAGCCGTCAAATAGCATTTGACTCAACTTCAGCTCGGCCTCGCGCCGGGTGAGTTCGGGGTTGTTCAGGCCGGCTGCACGAGTGGAAGGGGTGTCTGTTCGCTCTTTTCCGTAGCCCAGCGTCAAGTCAACCTTGGGGAAATATCCGCCTTTTGCGCCCTTTAGTTCCTGATCAACGGATAGACGATGTTGCGTTGTCGCGAGTACATCCGGATTGGTCTTGATGACTTTTTCGACTACATCCTTGAGCGGTTCTGCTTGCAGTTGGCTTGCTACGCATAAACTCAAGCATGGAAGCATTGCCAAGGTAACTATGTTTTTTTGTTTCATGATTATTCCCCTATTCTAAGTTAAGCAACAGCAATAGCATTACAGTATAAACCCTTATCAACCTTACTAATATTTGGTCAAAAATTCAAGTCCTTAACCAGGCTATTTTGGAAATATTGTGCTTAATTTTGCTGGATGGCTGATTATTGTCAATGGTGAAGAAAAATAAAAAAACGTGGTGCAGTCAATAACCGCACCACGTCAATTAACTGCATTTGTTAGAGAAGTTGAGACACCATTGCTTCGGTGCCTCAACCCCGCCCTTTAACTTACATCACCAGGATCAACTGGGGGATCGAAGAAGTCTGGTGGTACGGGCCAAGGCGCTCCGCCTCCGCCTTCGCCTCCGTGACCGCCGCCACCGCCGCTGACCGCCGCCTTCTCCTCCTGTAAATACATCTCCTTCGCTGAGGAAGCCCCTTTCACCCTGGCCATTGTCGTCATCTGAGTCGTCGTCTGCATCGGCGTCTGCATCAGCATCAGCATCAGCATCAGCATCGGCATCGGCATCAGCATCGGCGTCAGCATCGGCGTCAGCATCGGCGTCGGCATCAGCGTCGGCATCTGCGTCTGCATCAGCGTCAGCGTCGGCATCTGCATCGGCGTCTGCATCAGCATCGCATCTGCATCTGCATCTGCATCTGCATCGGCGTCTGCATCTGCATCAGCATCTGCATCAGCATCTGCATCAGCATCTGCATCTGCGTCGGCATCGGCGTCGGCATCGGCGTCTGCGTCGGCATCGGCATCGGCATCAGCGTCTGCATCGGCATCAGCATCAGCATCTGCGTCGGCATCTGCGTCGGCGTCTGCGTCTGCGTCGGCATCTGCGTCGGCGTCTGCGTCGGCATCAGCATCTGCGTCGGCATCTGCGTCTGCGTCTGCGTCGGCATCAGCATCAGCATCAGCATCAGCATCAGCGTCGGCATCTGCGTCGGCATCTGCGTCTGCGTCTGCGTCGGCATCGGCATCAGCATCTGCATCTGCATCTGCATCTGCATCTGCGTCTGCATCGGCATCGGCATCGGCATCTGCATCGGCATCTGCGTCTGCGTCTGCGTCTGCATCGGCATCTGCATCGGCATCTGCGTCTGCATCGGCATCGGCATCGGCATCGGCATCAGCGTCAGCGTCAGCATCACAGTCGGCATCAGCATCGGCGTCAGCATCGATATCCGTATCGCTGTCCGAGTCATCGTCGTCATCAGAAACGGGAGTTAAAGGCAACGGCTCGGCAAGCACGGCCGGCGGTGGCGTCAAATCAACAGACAGCGCGGCTGTTTTGAATCCACTGTTAACATCGCCTCGGGCACCGGATTGCTCTTCATAGACAAAACTGTGACCGCCTTCAGAACCGCTCCCGGCGCCTGCTGCACTTGCTTCAGCTACCTGAGTCGGGTCGGCGCCAGCCGCGATCTGTGCCTGAATATCATCCACTCCGCCCGCAGTCTGTGCTGCATTTGGGTTGAATATGTCAGCATTCAATACGGTCTGGCTATCTCGGCCCATGTCGAACCGGCTTCCATCCAGAAACTCGATCTGAACGGCAGCGACGGAGCCAGTTAAGATTTGATCGTTTGCAAAAACAAGGTCGCCAATCTGAAGTTGGCGCGTGACACCGTCAGCGCCAATGACTTTAACTTCACCTGTCAAGGCACTAACTTTTCCTATGGATTTTGCTGTCATGGCATTTGAGCCAGACGGGGTGTTGGTGGTGCTCATGATAACCTCCCTCAACCTAGAAATTATGTGAATTAAAAATCAACTTCTGTAGTCATTAGATTCCTAGTGGAGGTGGCCGTCTATTGGACTGGAGTATTGCGGACTAAGGTAGGGGGGGGTGAGTCACTAGCAGTGCAAGGCGGACCCGGTCAGTGACATTGAGTTTACGGAAAATGGTAGTCAAGTGCGCTTTGACAGTTTGCTCGGATATTTCCAGGCATTGTGCAATACGTTTATTGCATTCACCCTGGCCAACCAGAATGGCAACGTCCTTTTCCCTTGGAGTGAGTTCAGTGAGCAGACTTTGACATCCTGAATCAGTTTCTGCCGCGTGTTCTCCGGATGCATTGTGAGGGGCGTTTATGTTGTTTTTTGTCTTTTTGGAAAGTTCATCAATCAGGGTGGGGATAAAGCTGCTCCTCACCCAGACTTGCCCTTGCTCCAGTGCGCCCAGCACTTTTGAGATCAATTCGGCATTCGTGTCATAGGGGCAAAACCCGCGGATGCCAGCTTTCAGCAAGGCCAGGATTTCCTGGTCGGAATGCTGAAACTCCGGTTCAGTTAATAGCACGATCTTTGTCTGGTGGTTTGCACTGCGAATTTGTTTTACAGCTTCGAGCAGGTTTTGAGGGGCGAGGGCGTGGTCAAAAGCGACACAGTCGGGTGATGAGATCGCAAGTTTATTTTTTAATTCGTCCAGGCTTGCTGCTACTGAAATTTGATGTAAATTCCGCAGCATTGCGCCCCACTTGCTAAGAATATCTATGTTGTCGCTTGCCAGTAAAATCACTGCATTTCTCCGTGGCTCGAAACTGCACTTTGTCTTTTTGTGATCATGTGGAAAATGATGGCTGTTGAACTTTTTTCTCTATTTATCGTTCCCTCAATGCCTTGTCCTTGGTTTTGACGATAGGCTTGAGAATGTAGTGCAGGATGGTTTTTTTCCCGGTTTTGATGTCTACAGTGGCTAACATGCCGGGCATGATAGACATCGGCTCTTTTGTTCTTGTCAGGGTATTTGACTTGGTTCTTACTCTGATCAGATAAAAGGCATCCCCCTTTTCGTTCATGATCGTGTCCGCGCTGATCATTTCAAGAACTGCCGGGAAGCCTCCGTAAATTGAGTAATCGTAAGCGGAAATTTTAACGGTAGCTTCCTGGCCTGGACGCAAAAAAGCGATATCCGATGGGCGAACGCGCGCTTCAATCAGCAAGTTGTCTTCAATGGGAACGATCTCCATCAGTTCCATTCCTGGTTGAGTGACGCCGCCAACCGTGTTTACCTTGATTTGATTGATGATTCCATTGACCGGGGAGCGGATGGCTGTTCTGGCGAGGCGGTCACCGATTGCCATATCTATGGCTGATCCGCTGGCAAATTCAGTACGAGCCTGACTTAATTCATTCATCGCATCGCTGCGGAATTTCATGTTCAGGCCCTCTATCTTGTTACGAATTTCCTGCACGCTGGCCGATAATCTCGGGATTGAAATACGCGTTGATTCAAGGTCCCCTTTTAAATCATTGACTTGTCTTTCAAGGCGCAGTATTTCCACTTCGGAAACTACGCCCTGCTGCATCAGCGGACGTGTCATGGTCAGCTCCTGGGTAACCAGTTTCAGGCTTTGCAAAATTTGCGCCTCCCTGGCCTTCTTTTCGGAAATTTCCTGGCTGCGTTGGCCTGCCTGCTGTTGCAATACGGAGATGTTTGCCTGGAGCTCCTGTTTTCGTGCCAGATAAAGGGAGTGTTCGTGCTCGACAAGTTCAGGTCTTTCTTTAAGCAGTTGTGCTGGCGCCTCAAAGGGCTTGTCATAAGCTTCTGCAGTTAAGCGGGCAATCCTGGTCTGCAGGCTCTGCAGTTTCCCCTGGTTTTCCTTGTCTGACGAGGAGAAGCGGGTTTCGTCGAGTTGCATCAACAGTTGGCCTTTTTTGACCACCTGGCCTACTTGAACCATTATTTTTGAGACAATCCCGCCCTCGAGATTCTGAATGATCTGCATCTGGCTGGAGGGGACTACTTTGCCCGAAGCCTCGGTAATTTCATCAACAGTCGCTAGGCTGGCCCAGATCAGCCCAATGACAATAAAAAGAAATACTGTCCATAACAGGATATGAGAAAAAAAGTGGGGCCAAATCAGTGAAGCCGCATTTTGCTCCGACATGAAATCAATGTCTTCATGCAACTGGGTGTTCTTTGTATTCCAGGCATTCGCGACAAAACGCTGGTAAATGCTTCCAATGACGCCTTCGTCGGCTTGAGAATCAGGTTGCTCAGTTCGGTTTTTGGGCGACATTGATCTTGCCCTCCGTTAGTGCGGCCAGAACCTGTTCCTTTGGGCCATCGGCTACGACCTGTCCGTTATCCAGAACAATCAGCCGTTTTATAAGTGGTAATACTGAATGATGGTGGGTGACAAGGACGAGCGTTTTTTCTTCCATGTTTTGTGAAATCCGTTCCATGAGAAGGCGTTCGGTATGGGGGTCCATGGAGTTGGTAGGTTCATCAAAAATCAGGATTGGTGGTGATCTCAGCAATGCACGCGCAATTGCTATGGTCTGTTTTTGCCCCCCAGACATGCTTTCTCCGCGTTCGCCAATCGCCAGGTCATATCCCTTGGGATTATGCTTTACGAACTCGGAAACACCCGAAATGTCGGCGGCACGCAGCATGTCGGAATCGCGAGCGTAGGGTGCGGCAATCATGATGTTCTCTCGCACGGTTCCGTAGAACAGAATGATATCCTGGGGTACATAACCGATATCGCGGCGGAGGTCGGCCGGGTCGATCTGGTGAATGTCGATGTCATCAATCAGAATGGCTCCCGAGCTGGGCTGGTAGAGACCTAAAATCAGCTTTTCAATGGTGGTCTTGCCGGAGCCAATGGGGCCGACAATACCAATGCGCTCGCCTTTCTGAATGGTGAAAGACACCTTGTTCAGGGCGGGTACGGAGTTGCCGGGGTAGCTGAAGGAAACATCGCGGAACTCGATTTTACCCTCCAGCTTGGCTCTGCTGACGAAAGACTTGCCAGCGGGCCTTTCTATTGGAAGATCCATCATCCGGTCAAAAAACTTCAGTGCATCACGTGCATACTGGTAGCGTGTCATCAAGGTAGCGATCTGCCCGAGCGGGGCAAGCGTGCGACGCGTTAACACCCAGCTGATGATCAAGGCGCCCAGCGTAATTTCATGATCGGCGATCAGATAGACACCATAAACGATCACCGCAACGGTTGACATCTCCTGAACGAACCACGACAGGTTTGCGGTTACAGCCGAGTAAACATGCGCCTTTAGCCCCATGTTTGCGACTTCGCCAACCTGATTTTCCCATTTGGATTGCATGGGCCCCTCTGCGCCAAACGCCTTGATCGGTTCAAGACACATCAGGGTTTCTGCCAAGGTGGCCTGTTTTTGCGTCCCCAGCCTTACATTTTCACGAACCAGATTGGCGAGCGGGCCCTGCAACATATAGCCAATTAGCAGACCGAACGGTAGCGCAGACATTGGGATCCAGGCAAGCGGCCCGCCAATCCACCAGATAGCTGCGATATAAATAAAGATGAAAGGCAGGTCGACAAAAGCCAGAAGCGTTGTGGATGTCATGAAATCTCTCAACGAATTGAATTCATTCATGTTTCCCATGAAAGACCCAACAGACTCGGGTTTTTCGGTCAGGCGCATGCCAAGCAGTCTTTCATAGATGTTGGCGGAAAGGACAACATCCGCTTTCTTCCCTGCAAGGTCAGTAAAATAGCTGCGTAATATCTTCAGGCCCATATCGAAAATAATTGCAATTGTTACGCCAATTGCAAGAATCCACAGGGTTTCAAATGCATTGTTGGGAACGACGCGGTCAAACACGTTAATGGCAAAGAAATATGTTGCCAGGGTGAGAACGTTGATCAGCAGAGATGCAACGATGACATCGATATAGATGGGCCAGGATTCCTGCAGGACATCCCAGAACCATTTATTGGCTTTGCCAGAAGCTTTTGAGTGGAATATACGATCTTCAAAGCGAAACGCCGGCTTTGAGTAGATGGCATAACCGGTGTACAACTCATCCAGTTGCCCGGTTGTCATTTCCGTTGTGCCCACGCCGGTTTCCGGGTGGATTATCTGCAGGGTCCCATTCTGATTCTTGCTGACCAGAATGCAGGCCTGTTTGTCTTTTAGCAGGAGTACTACAGGTAAAACCAGGTCGGGAATCGCATCCAGCTTCCGGCTAACAATCTTAGCCGAGAGGCCCCCTCGCCAGGCCGCCCTGAGGAACAATTCCGGCGTCAGCCGGTTCCCCACCAAGGGAAGGCCGGCAACCAGTGCATCGGGAGAAAAAGGTTTATTCCAGAGTTTGGTAAGTACTACGAGGCAATTCAGTAACGAATCTTCGCGCAACTGAATGTCATGCGGAATATGCCAGGAATCGTCATGAAAATCGGTATTCATGATTGATTTTTCCCGGATAGGAACCGGGTGCCATCTCCATGCAGTAATAAAAACTGGAAAATAAGGCCGGAATATCTTTTTATTTGGAACTTGCCAGCCAATTGCCTCTATGAATATGTGCTTTAAGAAGCTGATTCAAGTTTAGCACAGGCATAAAAAAGCCGGACAGCTTTTACTGTCCGGCTTTTTACCTGGATGGGGCAAGCCACCTAATCCACTTCTTCCCAGCCGGTGATCATGGCCTTGATATGCGCGGTTGGGGTATGACCCGCCGTGGTCAGGTAAACGTGAGCGATCAGGAACAGCAGCATCATGAACGCGCCAGCGGTATGGAAGAACGCCACCCACTCGAGGGAGACGTACTGGTCCACCCCCCAGGCACTCCAGTCACCGAAGAACAGATAGAACCACCCCGAGAACCACAGCAGAGGGCCGATGAACAGCAGCACGCCGAGATAGGCCAGGCGCTGCAGCGGGTTATGCTTCTTCAGCGTGGTGGCCCGGAAAGGGTGGGGCGCATGGACGAAGATCCCGACGGAATAGTACTTGACCATGGCCACGACCTTATCCATGGTCGGGATGTACTGCTTCCACTCACCGGTAGTGAAATGCCAGAAGATGGCAAACACCCACAGGCCGATCAGGGTCCAGGCGGCGATGGTATGCAGGCCCACCGCATCGGCGAAGCCGAAGAGCTGGTAAGAGCCATGCACCTCGAAGCCGGTGATCAGCATGAAGATGATGAGCGAGGCCTGAGACCAGTGCCAGAAGCGCTCGAAGAGTTTAAAGACGTAGATTTTTTCTGACATGATCTTATCCTTTCCTGTTGCTCATGTAGATGCGGCCGGCACCGTGGATGATCACCCCGAGCAGGGTCAGGAGGGCCAGTGCCCAGCCACCCATGTCGAGCCACTTGTGGTTGTCGCCACGACCCGGCATGTAGATACCCTTGACGTCTTTCAGGCGGCTGTTGTCGCTATGGCATGACACGCAATCAAGTGCATCTTCCTTGGGCGCAACCATGTGGGTGATGGGCCAGAACATTTCGGTTTTGATGAAATCGACTTTGCCAGAGAATGGGGCGCCCATGTTCTGCATGCCGTCCGCAATGGCTTTTTCCCATTCGTAATTTTTCCAGTAGCCGATGTCATCGTTACCCGCCGTATGTGGCATCACCAGGGTTTGATTGACCGGGTCGAAGGGTTGTGTGCCACGCATGACCTTCATTGGCCAGATCATTGACTTGCCGTCAGTGGGGCTGCCCTCGATGCGGTTGATCGGCGTTGCGACATCGCTCTTGGTGACCTTGTCGCCGAGCAGGGTGTACTTCACCTTGCCGTTAAACCAGAAATATTCCGGCACGACGTTCTCACCCAGAGTGAAATCCCCTTTCCTGGAATCGTAGATGACGTGGCCTTTCTCATCCTTTTTGGTCATGGGCTTGCCATCAGGGCCCATTTTCCCGGCAGTCGACCAGTCCCAGGACATTTTTGTGGCGATGCCACCGCGGGCGAAACTGGGGATGTGGCAGGTCTGGCAGGCAATTTTGGTGCTGTGTTGATTCAGTTTCTTGCCATGGTTGTCCATTTTTACCAGGCTGGCCGGATGTGGCTGGTTACCGTGGCAGGACTCGCAGGTGGCCGGGTTGCGGTTATCTACTTTGCCGCGTATGTGAGCCTTTTCCTTATCCATCGCTGTCGGTGTATAGCGGCTGCCCGGCACATCGTGACTGGAGGTCTTGTGGCAGGTGCCGCAGGTGAAGTCCAGACCGACGGCATCCATATGGACATCGACTTCCCTGTCTGGTGCGGCCAGCGAGCTATCCATGTCGCCGTGTTTTACGCCATCGCCGCCGCCACCGAAGAAGTGACAGGCGCCACAGGTGTCACGGCTGCTCTTGCCCACTTTCTGGGCTACCGTGGCGAGATCAACGGGCTTGACGATCTTGCCTGATCCGGGAGGGAACTCCATTTCCTTGTAAGCGGGGTGTCCGGCGAGGCCCGGCATTTTTTTGTAATAACCGGTCTTGTCGTGACAGGCCAGACAATCGACATTGTTTTCAGAACTGAAGTCGAAATCCTTGTCTTTCCATCCATAACCGGTGTGGCAGGAGGTACAGAAGGCATAATTCTGCGATATGGAAATGCAGAAATTATTCATGACGTTCTTTTTACCGAGGCGCTGGTTATTCTCCGGGTTGAGAAACTCCCAGGTCCAGTGCTTGGTTTTGTGTACCTGTTTTGCGGCTTCGGTATGGCAGGAGAGGCAGGCCTTGGTGACCTCCGGGCCAGACTGAAAAGTTTGTTGCAGTTCCTTGAACTTGCTATGGTCGGCAGTTGAGGTATTGGCGGCGCCAGCCAGGCTGCTCATGGCCAGAGCGCAGAGTGCGAACAGCCAGCCGGCAAATGCCATGCCGGCGGGCCTTTGAGAGTGCTGGGTGTTCATGGTGAGTCCTTCGGAAGCATGATTGTCAGATGAGCGTTTTGCTTATTGTCGCAACGGCCTCAGGGCAGGCGGCTGGGCGCCCGTCCTGAGCCATGGCGCTTATTTGCCGCGTTCCTTGATGCTGAATGTGCCATCTGCATTGAATTTCATCTCTGCATCAATGAAATAGGTCTGCAGCTCACTGCGCATCAGTTTGGCTGTGTCATAGGCCTCGCCTGAGCGGGCTCCCGTGCCGCACAGAAAAACGATAGGTTTGTCTTTGGGCATGGTTTCAAGTTTTTTCTCCAGATCGCCGATGGGAACGTTGATCGCCCCCTTGATGGCGCCAGACTTGAATTCCTTGGCGTCACGCACATCCACCAGCAACAGGGAGTCCGGACTTTCCTTCATGATGCGCTCGAAGGACGCAACAGAGATAGTGCCTTTCTCTTTGCCGGGTTCGATGGCTGCCCCAGCCTTGCCTGCCGCACCAGTAGCGCCACCGACAGCAGCGGCTGGAGCGGCGGCTTCACCATGCAGCTTGACCCATTCAGGATAACCTTCCACGTAGGTCTTGACGTCGGTATGACCCAGTTTCCGTGCTTTTTGGGCAGACTTGTCACTCAGTACGCATTCCAGACCACCGCAGTAGTAGATCAGTGGTGTGGTCTTGTCAGCGGGCAGTTTGTCTACATGCTTGTCAAATTCAGTATCTGAAATGTGAACTGCGCCAGGAATGGCGCCCTTGTCAAATACGCGTTTTGGGCGGGCGTCTATCAGCATGAAGTTGGCTTTCTCATCCTGCAGTTTCTTGATATAGGCCGCAGAGACGGATTGTCCGGTGCCCATGATTGCCCAATCGGGAGACCCTTCGGCATAAACACGAATATTGGTATAGCCAAGTTTTTCCGCCTTGAATGCAGAGTTGTGGCTCAGCATGCATTCCAGGCCGCCGCAGTAGAAAATAAGCAATGTGCTCTTGTCTTCCGGCAGGCTGCCGGTCATCTTGTCAAACTTGCTGTCCGGGATGTTGATTGCGCCCGGGATGTGGCCGGGGTCGTACTGTCTAGCAGTAGGGCGGGAGTCAATCAGCATGACGCCCTTTTTGGGTGGGATGTCGACATTCTGTTTGACGAATTCGACATCGACCAGTTTGTTGTACCAGCCTTCCTTCGGCTTGATCTGTTCTGCGTGAACCGGTGCTACCCAGGCCACAGATGGCAGTGCGAGGGGCAGTGACAAAACCAGGGCAAGCCCCAGACTGTGTAGTTTCTTGTTCATTTTGATGTCTCCTTCATTATTAAATGACAGTAAACTTCTCGGTCGATTCGTTGTAACGCACCAGCAGATACCACAGCAGCAGAATTGCCCCGCTAATCAGATAAGTCCAGCCCCAGCCGCCGGTCATGTCCGGGAGATAGGCCTGGAAGCCGACAGCGGTCATTTCGAACATCTCTACGTTATCTTCATCAATGGAAGTGAGATTGAATTTCTTGAACAGCGCACTGGCAATGGAGCCCGACCAGGAAAAGAAGAAAATCGCGACCCACAACTTGATATGCCCTTCACCCATGCGCCATAGCGAGCCCGATGCGCAGCCGCCGGCGAAGACCATTCCGATGCCGAAAATCAGGCCGCCGGTCAGTGAACCAATCCAGAAAGTCGGCGGAATGGCGACATAGGGATCGATAATTTTCTTCTGAAACAGCAAGGAGGCGATGAGCAGACCGATGGTCAGTGCCAGGATGATGGCCTTGGTCATGTCGCCCTCGGCGGTCATGAAAGGCTCGCGGAATGCGCGAGCAAAACACAGACGCGAGCGGTGCATGATGAAGCCGATGGCAAACCCGGCCAGCACGATCACTGCACGGGCAGCCCACTTTTCATTGCCGGAACCATACCACTGGGTCGCCCAGAGCAGAACGCCTATCACCACAGCAAGTCCGAGCAGAGGATAGATGCGCAAAACGGCCTGTGGAACCTGAAGGGCTGGAGGAGCCACCATGCCCCACTCGATATTTTCCAGCGTCCACAAGAGCAACTTGAGACCGATAACGGCTCCTGCTAATAACCCTACCCACATCGCCCAGCCAGCAGGGGAAGAGTGCAGAACCGGGTTGAAGAAGCCTCCCGTGGTGCAGCCACCGGCCAGCGCCGCACCGGTGCCCATCAGGCAGCCACCCAAGGCCGCCCAGACGTATTCCAGCTTCGGTGGCCGGCGTGGAAGAAACTGGCGCGATAGCAGTGCTGCACAGAATGAGCCCAGCAGCAGCATGATGTTCATCAGCGACATGCGGTGCATGAGGAAACTGTCGAGTTCGTGCGGAACGCCGAGAAGTGGGCCAAGTCCGATCAGGTTATTAAACCAGTCACCCCAGAATTTGACGCCGCCGAATACACCCCAGAACAGGCCGTTGACCATCAGGCCAATAATCACCATGACCAGCAAAATACTGCCTAGATAGGGTGACCATTCTTCGACAAAAATATTTTCGTAATCCGCCTTGAATCCGGCGAGCCAGGAAGAACCACCTTCAGAACTCATTCAGCACCCCTTGCAAGTGAAACCGGAAGTGCGAGCACCCCCGTTTGCAATTTGATCAGATCATCAAGATCAACTGCAACTGGCCGGACTGTCGCCGTCTTTTGCGCCTTTTGTCACAAAGGCTTTAATGTCTTCCAGGAGCTCCTGGTCGGGCACATCGCCGAATTTCTCGGCAGCCTTGTTGGTGGCCTTGATGCTGGCGCGGTACTGCTGACTGATGTATTGCTTGACACTGTCCTTGCCCTTGGCGTGTTTGTCGGCCTGGAGATAGGCGGCCCATTCTGCCTTGGTCTTGGTGGTGGGTGAAATGGCCTTTTCTGTTTTTGCCACATGGCAGCTGGTGCAAACCTGGCGGTAGTAAATACGGCCGCGTTTCCAGTCGCCATCATAGGCTTGAGCGGTAGTGGTGTATGCGGTGGCGCCCAGCACGCCAATAATCATTGCGATCGAAAGCTTGGTATTCATGAAAGTATCCCCCGGAAATTATCTTTGAAGCAAAAACGTAATCATCTGACATCCACACTCTTAGACAGTACATATATAGGACATGTATATCCAATTAAAAACGCATATGTATTACGAATATCTGTTTATCCGCGAAAAACTGCGCTGATTGTTTTGAGCATAAAAAAGCCGGACAGCTTTTACTGTCCGGCTTTTTACCTGGATGGGGCAAGCCACCTAATCCACTTCTTCCCAGCCGGTGATCATGGCCTTGATATGCGCGGTTGGGGTATGACCCGCCGTGGTCAGGTAAACGTGAGCGATCAGGAACAGCAGCATCATGAACGCGCCAGCGGTATGGAAGAACGCCACCCACTCGAGGGAGACGTACTGGTCCACCCCCCAGGCACTCCAGTCACCGAAGAACAGATAGAACCACCCCGAGAACCACAGCAGAGGGCCGATGAACAGCAGCACGCCGAGATAGGCCAGGCGCTGCAGCGGGTTATGCTTCTTCAGCGTGGTGGCCCGGAAAGGGTGGGGCGCATGGACGAAGATCCCGACGGAATAGTACTTGACCATGGCCACGACCTTATCCATGGTCGGGATGTACTGCTTCCACTCACCGGTAGTGAAATGCCAGAAGATGGCAAACACCCACAGGCCGATCAGGGTCCAGGCGGCGATGGTGTGCAGGCCCACCGCATCGGCGAAGCCGAAGAGCTGGTAAGAGCCATGCACCTCGAAGCCGGTGATCAGCATGAAGATGATGAGCGAGGCTTGAGACCAGTGCCAGAAGCGCTCGAAGAGTTTAAAGACGTAGATTTTTTCTGACATGATCTTATCCTTTCCTGTTGCTCATGTAGATGCGGCCGGCACCGTGGATGATCACCCCGAGCAGGGTCAGGAGGGCCAGTGCCCAGCCACCCATGTCGAGCCACTTGTTCTGGCGGCCAGTGCCTGGCATATAGAGCCCGCTGACATTTTTCAGGCGACCACCTGACTTGGCGTCGTGACACTGGGCACAGGTCAGTGCATCACCCTTGGGCGCGACCATGTGGGTGATTGGCCAGGACATTTCGGTTTCGACGAAGGCGTATTTGCCGCTGTAATCCGCGCCAATTTCTTTCATGCCGAATTCAAGCGCTTTGTCCCAGTTGAAGTTGCCCCAGTAGGCGCTGTCATCCTTGCCATAGGTGTGGAATACCACCAGCTGGTTATTGCCTGAATCATAGGGTTGCTTGCCGCGGAACACCTTCATCGGCCAGATCATGGATTTGCCATCGGTCGGGCTGCCGTTCATGGTGTTGATCTTCACGACCTTGCTCGGGTCCAGCTTGGTTTCGCGCAGGGTGTAATCCACCTTGCCGTTGAACCAGACGTATTCCGGGATCACGTCATGCTGCCAGGTGAAGTTGCCCTTCTTGCTGTCATAGGCGTTCTTGCCAGCGGAGTCTTTTTCTGTAAAGGGCTTGCCATCCTTCATCTTGCCACCGGTTGACCAGTCCCAGCTCATCTTGGTGGCCTGGCCACGGGCAAATTCGGGAATATGGCAGGTCTGGCAGGCAATCTTGGCGGTATGCTCGTTCAGCTTGGCCATTTTCTCCGGGTGCGGCTTGCTGCCGTGGCAGGCCTGGCAGGTGGCCGGGTTGCTGTTGTCCACCTTGCCGCGCAGGTGAGCTTTCTCCTTGTCCATGGCGGTTGGCGTGTAACGGCTGCCTGATACATTGTGGCCGGTGGTCGCATGGCAGGTGGCGCAGGTAAAGTTCAAGCCATCCTTGGCCATATGCACATCCAGATACTTGCCAGGATTCGTCAGCGTGCTGTCGATATCGCCGTGCTTCACTGCATCGCCGCCGCCGCCGTAGAAGTGGCAGGCACCGCAGGTATCGCGTGAAGTTTTGCCCACGTTTTGTGCCACATCTTTCAGATTAACCGCCTTAACAATCTTGCCGGAGTGGGGCGGGAATTCCGTATCCTCGTAAGCAGGGTGTCCGGCAAGGCCCGGCAGCTTGCGATATTTGCCGGTCGTGTCGTGGCAGACTACGCAGTCCACATTCTCCTGCTTGCTGAAGTCGAACTTGTCATCCTTCCAGCCGTAACCGACGTGGCAGGCGGTGCAGAACTGATAGTTTGATTGAACAGCAGTACAGAAATTGTTGATGATGTTTTTCTTGCCCAGACTCTGCTTGGTGTCCGGATTCATGAACTCCCAGGTCCAGTGCTTGGTGTGCTGCACCTGCTTGGCTGCTTCGGTGTGGCAGGACAGACAGGCTTTGGTGACTTCCGGGCCTTCCTTGAAGTCTTTTTGCAGTTCCTTGAATTTGCTGTGGTCTGCTGTCGAAGTCGAGGTTTTTTTCACTTCTGCTGCTGGAACCGAAGGTGCTGCCGCGACTGCGGGAGCGGCAACCGGTGCCGTGGACGGCGCCGCCGTGGGAGCCGATGTGGCCAGGACGGTCACTGCGGTCAGCGCGCTGCCGACTGCAAGTACCCAGGCCATAATTTTTCTTCTGCTTAACATGATTCCTCCTGAATTCTGATTCGAGATGGATGCGTGGGGCGCTTAGCAGCCGCCACCGCCACCAGCACCGCCACCAGCACCGCCACCAGCACCCGGTGTACCCACCTTCATCTGTGGTGCGGGTTTGCTAGGGTCGAATTCCAGGAATTTGGCCTGATCTGCTGCAACATGGCCCATGACTTCACCCACCATTGGCCCGAACATCCTGCCCATCAGGCCGGCATTCATGTTGCCGATATAGGTCTTGCCATCATTTTTCTGATAAATGGAAATCTTGCAGGGCATCAGGATGGAGAGATAACGTACTGAATCGTCTTTCAGGATCGGGGCGGAATACTTGGTGCTGCAGGCTTCGATCATCAGAACGGGGAGGGTATTGCTGCCGTCATTCTGGACTGCTTTGGCCGGATTGCGCAGGCCGGACAGCGACCAGCCATTGCCGGTTTCTTCAATATTCTGCTGGATGCGTGCGACGGTTTCTTCAAGTCCATAGGGACTTACGCGCTCATGAAACATCAGGCCTGGAGCCATGTTATAGCCTAGAAAGGCGACAAATATCAGGCCCAGTACGAAGCCACTCAGAATTTTTAACATTTTGAATCCCCCAGTGCAGTTGATCTTTAGATTTCTATTTTAAATTCAAGGATTACAGGTTTAATATGCATTTTAGAAAAGGTTTAAACTATGCAATCCTTGTATATAAGCATATCCGAATATTATTAACGTACCAACAAAAAATATTTATGGGTTGGCGAGTTTTGTAAGCCTATTAAACAATGGAATGTGTTCTTTGCATGACCAAAAAGGTGAGAGAAATACATGCGTCTTAAAACGGAAATTGCCACTTTGGGTGGCGGCTGTTTCTGGTGCCTGGAAGCAGCGTTCAACGAACTTGAAGGCGTGGCCAGCGTGGTATCTGGCTACAGTGGCGGGAAGGTGGAAAATCCGGCCTATGAGGCAGTTTGCAATGGCGATACAGGGCACGCCGAAGTGGTGCAGGTGAGCTTTGACCCGTTGCTCATCAGCTATCAGGAATTGCTGACAGCTTTTTTTGCCATTCATGATCCCACCACCTTGAACCGCCAGGGAAACGATGCCGGAACGCAGTACCGTTCGGTGATTTTCACCCATTCAGCGGAACAGAAAGCTGCGGCAGAGGAAATGATCGCCGCGCTTTCCCGGGAGGGGATATGGGATCAGCCTATCGTGACTGAAGTGCTGCCCGCGCCGGTTTTTTATCCGGCGGAAGATTACCACCGGGATTATTTCATGCGGAATCCGCAGCAGCCCTATTGTCAGGTGGTCGTTGCACCGAAGGTGGCAAAATTGCGGGCCAGGTTCTCAGGAAAGCTGAAGCAGCGTTAAATTTTGATCTGATGGCAGAATGCGCTGAGCAAATCTGCTGCCAGCTTGAGGCTGCGACGGTTCCGGTCGCGGTGCGGGTTGTATTCAGCCAGTTCCAGCGCCATGAGCCGGGGGTGGTGCAGAATACCCAGCAGTGTCTGATCCAGTTCGAGATGATGCATCCCGTGCCTGACCGGCGTACCCACGCCTGGGCTTTCTTTAGGATTGAATGCGTCGAGATCGATGCTGATGCCGAAACCCGCTGTTCCATTCTGAACAATGGCGAGCGCTTCCGCCATGACGGCGGCGATGCCGCGCTGCTTCACTTCGGTCATGAAAAATACCCGCACGCCCAATTGATGGAGCAGATCTGCTTCACCCGGCTCAAAACTGCGCACGCCAATCAGACAAAGATGGGCGGGCAGTATTTTAGGCCTGAAATCTGCAATATTGACCAGCTCCGGTGCGCCATGCCCCAGCAGCGCAGCCAGTGGCATGCCATGGATCGCGCCGCTGGGGGTCGTTTCTGGGGTATGGCTGTCCATATGGGCATCGATCCAGATGAGGCCGAGGGGACCCTGTTTCCTGAGTGCCAGCGCAGCCCCGCTCCAGGTGCCGATGGCGCAGGAATGATCGCCGCCGATGACGAGGGGCAGCTTGCTTCTGTTGATCGATGAACTGACTTCCTGAGCCAGCGTGGCGCACAGTGCCTGGATGCTGGCGAGCGGAGGAAGTGCAGCGTCCGGGCGCAGGGTGGTGTGCCAGGCAATATCACATGCCTGCTGTTGCAGGCCGGGTACGAGGCCGGATTGTTCGATACCATCCGGCCCCGCGGCGCAGCCCGGATCGCGCGCACCGATGCCGGATGCGACCCCGATAATCTCGATGGGGCGCATTTTTACAGGAGCGGCTTCAATTTGAGCCATACGTTTTCCATGATGGCTGGCTGTGCCGCTGCCGTGGGATGAAGATTATCGGCCTGGAACCATTCACGCCGGTCGGCAATCCCATCCAGAAGGAAGGGCAGCAGGGCGGTGCGGTGTTTTTTCGCCAGCGCCGGGAAGATGCCAGCAAAAGTTTCAGTATAGGCGGCGCCGTAATTGGGCGGCAGGCGCATGCCGACGAGCAGGATGCGCGCCTTGTGGCTGCGGCAGGCGCTCATGATGTTGTCCAGATTTTTCCGGGTGGCACCGAGGGAGAGGCCGCGCAGTCCGTCGTTGGCGCCCAGCTCGATGATGACGATCTCCGGCTGGTGTGTATCGAGTGCGGCGCGGATGCGGGAAGCGCCACCTGCGGTGGTTTCGCCGCTGATGCTGGCATTGACGACGCGGTAGTGATGCGGCTTACGGTCGAGGCGCTGTTGCAGTAAACTCACCCAGCCCGCTTCGGCCGCAATGCCGTAATTGGCGGACAGGCTGTCGCCGAAGACCAGGATGGTCTGCCCGGCCCAGGCCGCCGGAGCGATTAACAGCAGTACCCACAATAACCAGCGAATCAGCATGAACTCTCCTTATCCTTCTTTCATTGTGCAGGCCAGCAGCCTGTCCCGGCAAGTGCCGGTCAGCGATGGCGTGTTGACCATATTGCACCATCTCGATCTGGAAATTGCCAGCGGCGAGTCGGTCGCGATTCTCGGTGCATCGGGTTCGGGCAAGTCCACCCTGCTTGGCCTGCTGGCTGGGTTGGATCTGCCTACCAGCGGCGAGGTGCATATCAACGGGGAGAATCTGTTCGCGCTCGACGAGGATGGCCGTGCGGCCCTGCGCGGGCGCCTGATCGGCTTTGTGTTCCAGTCCTTCCAGTTGCTGCCGGCACTGACTGCAATCGAGAATGTCATGCTGCCGCTGGAGCTGGCCGGTACGGCTTCGGCGCGGGAAATGGCCCTCTCTGTCCTGCAAAGAGTGGGATTGAGTGAACGCCTGCATCATTACCCGAAACATCTTTCCGGTGGCGAGCAGCAGCGAGTGGCCATTGCGCGCGCTTTCGTGACCCAGCCGAAGCTGTTGCTCGCTGACGAGCCCACCGGCAATCTCGATAGCGCCACCGGAGGGCGGATCATCGATCTGCTGTTCGAATTGAACCGCGAACAGGGTACGACCCTGATACTGGTGACGCATGATGCCGAACTGGCAGCGCGCTGCGGCCGCAGGCTGCGGCTGGTGGATGGCCATCTGGTGGCGGAGTGAAGTTATGAATCTGCTGCGTTTGTCCTGGCGCATGCTGCTGCGCGAATGGCGGGCAGGGGAGTTGCGTGCCCTGAGCTTCGCGTTGCTCATTGCGGTGGGTGGCGTAACTTCAGTGGGTTTTTTCACCGACCGCGTCAATCAGGCGCTGACGACCGAAGCCAGCCAGTTGCTGGCGGCGGATCTGGTGCTAACAGCAGATCATGAGGTGAACAAGGAATTTCTTGCAGAAGCGCAGCGGCGCGGGTTGACGCCGGTTCGCACCCTTGTGTTCCCGAGCATGGTGCTCAGTACTACGGGGAATCAGCTGGCAGAAATCAAGGCCGTCGCACCCGGTTACCCGCTGCGCGGCAAGTTGCGACTCCAGTCCGGGCAGGGCGAACAAGTCGTAGCTGGGATTCCTGAGCCGGGTACGGCATGGCTCGATGATCGATTGCTGGCGCAATTGCAGCTGGCGGTCGGCGATTCGCTGGAACTTGGTTCTTCACGCTTCAAGGTGGCTGCTGTTCTAAGCTTCGAGCCGGATCGTGGCGGCGGGATGTTCAGCATTGCACCACGCTTGATGATGAATGCAGTGGATCTGAAAGCCACCGCGCTGATCCAGCCCGGCAGCCGTATCAGCTACCGCACCCTGCTGGCCGGGCCGCCTCGCGAGATTGCCGCTTATCGTGCCTGGGCAGAGCCGCGCCTGACGCGTGGCGAAAAGCTCGAAGGCGTCAGCGATGGCCGTCCGGAGATCCGCTCGGCGCTCGAGCGGGGCGGCAAGTTTCTCAACCTGGCCGCGCTTACCAGCCTGATTCTGGCGGCGGTGGCGATCGTTCTTTCGGCACGGCGCTTCCTCGAACGCCATCTTGATGGCTGTGCCGTGATGCGCTGCACCGGGGCAAGCCAGGGGCAGGTATTTCCGTTTATATCTTTACCAGTTCCTGTGGCTGGGAATGCTGGCCAGCCTGGCCGGCTGCCTGCTCGGCTATGGCGCGCAATGGGTGCTGGCGCGGCAGCTGGGCGGGCTGATCGCTAACGGCTTGCCCGCGCCTTCATGGACGCCTCTGGTGTATGGCCTCCTGACCGGAATGGCCACGCTGCTGGGATTTGCTTTGCCATTTTTGCAGCGATTGAAGCGTGTCCCGCCCTTGTGGGTGCTGCGGCGCGAACTGGGCGGCCCGCAGCGCCTTAATCTCGCAGCGTTTGGCATCGGTGTGGCGGTGCTGCTGGCCTTGCTGCTGTGGCAGGCGGGTGAAATCAGGCTGGGACTGTATGTGCTTGCCGGGCTGGCAATGGTCGTGGTGGTGGCATGGTTGCTGACGCATGCGCTGATCCGCCTGCTGGCACCGCTACGGCGCGGCGTGGGCGTGACGTGGCGCTATGGCCTGGCGAGCCTGATGCGGCGGCGGCATGCCAGCGCCAGCCAGGTGGTGGCGCTGGGGCTGGGGTTGACTGCGCTGCTGCTCCTGACCCTGGTGCGCGGTGATTTGCTGCACAGCTGGCAAAGCACTTTGCCTCAGCACGCGCCCAACCGTTTTGTCATCAACATCCAGCCGGATCAGGTGTCTGCGCTGCAGGGTTTCCTCACCAGCCATGGCATGGCTTCCACCGAGCTGTTTCCCATGGTGCGCGGGCGGCTGCTGGCCATCAATGGCCGGGAGGTATCCGCTGCAGATTACACGGAAGACCGGACTAAGCGCCTGGTGGAGCGGGAATTCAACCTGTCCTGGGCCGAGGCTTTGCAGGGGGATAACCAGATCGTTTCCGGCCGCTGGTGGGGAAAAAGTCACACCGGCCCGGCCCAGTGGTCGGTGGAAGAGGGTATCGCCAAAAATCTGGGAATCAAGCTCGGCGACAAACTGACTTATCAGGTGGCCGGGCAAAACTTCAGCGCCACCGTCACCAGTCTGCGCAAGGTCGAGTGGGATTCCTTCCGCGTCAATTTCTTCGTTATCGGCACACCGGCCTTGCTGGAAGCTTATCCGGCCAGCTACATCACGGCCTTTTATCTTCCTGCTGGTGCAGAGCCCCTGCTCAGCGATATGGTCAGGGCTTTCCCCAATCTGACCGTGATCGACGTGGCCGCCCTCATGGCTCAGGTGCGGGCCATGATGGAGCGCATTGCCTCAACCGTTGAATTCGTGTTCCTGTTCACCCTGGCAGCCGGCCTGATGGCCCTGTATGCAGCGATTGCAGCCACCCGCGAAGAGCGCATGGTCGAGGCTGCGATCATGCGTACGCTGGGCGCGAGCAGCAGACAGTTGCTGCTGAGTCAGCTGGCAGAGTTCATCCTGATCGGGTTTCTGGCCGGAGCCGTGTCCGCCCTTGCGGCGACTGGCCTGGGGTATGCACTGGCAACGCGGGTGTTTCACTTGCCTTACCAGTTCAGTCCATGGTTATGGGTGGTTGCCCTGGCTACAGGAGTACTGGGTGTGACGCTGGCGGGCTGGCTCGGGATACGCGGCGTACTGCGTCAACCACCGTTGCAAACCCTGGGCAGGCTTGGATAGTTATGCTTATACCGGGTCGGCGATGACGTAGCGGTTGCGCCCGGTATTTTTGCCTTCATAGAGCGCCAGGTCAGCACGTTTGATGGCACTGGCGATGTCTTCCTGCTCACCTACCTGCGCCAGGCCGAGGGTGGCCGTCAATGTTATTTGTTCGCCATTGCTGATAGGCACAGGCGTCGTGCCAATCTGGGCTACAATCCGGCGCGCTGATTGCTCGGCCTCTTCCGCCGATTCGCAGCGCATCAGCCACAGAAACTCCTCTCCGCCAAAACGGTAGAGGGGGTCATTGCTGCGCAAGGCCCGTTTCAATGTGTTCGCCAGGTGACGCAACACCATATCGCCTTCCGGATGACCGTAGGTGTCGTTGATGCGCTTGAAATGATCAATATCGATCATCGCGACATACAGTAGCGTACGGTTGCGTCTGGCATCGTTCTGGCACAGAGTGAAGTCGCTTTCGATTCCATAGCGGAGGGGCAGGCCCGTCAGCGGGTCGTGCCGCACGGCATTGGAAAGGGTCTGTGTTTTCAATCGGGCGAGCAGAGTGAGCAGTTCGGATTGCGAGCGCTCAAACGTTTCCAGGTCAATGTTTTGTCCAGGCCTGCCGGTCATGACATCGGCACAGATGGCCCGGATGGAGTCGTGCATGGCTTTATGTACGGTGTTAACGTGTTGCACCGAATCTGCATCGATGGCTTCGAAATGGGCTTTATTTAATGTGAACCAGCGCCCGAATCGGCACAAGGTATGCGCCATGGGCGCCAGCACGTCTTCTCCGGGCGAGGTATGCAGTACCGCGCAGCGCAGTATTCGTCGTGTCCATTCCATATGGGCTTCGATTGCGGCATCGAATTCGACAATGAATGAATCTGTCTCTGGAGAAAAATCAGGCATGGTAGGGATTTTAAGCAGTTAGTGCGCTGGTGTCCACGGGCGCATCCTCTGCGGGGGTGTCTGCTGTTTTCGGCTGCACCAGGCTGAGCAGAATATCGCCCGCTTGCGGAGACAATTGCGCGTCAGCAGAAAAAACCCGCAGGCGGCCGGATTCGCTGATCAGGAAAAGCGGCAGCACATTCCCGTGATAATGGTTCTTCAATGCCTCGAAATCGAAATCCCTGGAAAGCCGGGTTTTCTTGATTACCCAGTTACTCAGGAAGCGCTGCGTCAGTTCGGCGTGGGTAATTCCTTCCCCGAACATGGTTCGCCCGCGCAGGTGGCGAGAGACTTCGGCAGGCAGTTTTCCTTCTTCCGGAGCGAGCTGAAAAATCTGCGAACGCTCGAAAACCCTTGCAAAATGCATGGCAGCAAGAGAATTTGCGTCATCGTTACTGGTCAGAGCCAGCAGTTTCCCGATGCCGCCGATTTCCACCTGATCAAGCACGTTCTCGGCAAATATGCTGGCGTAGAACACGGGTAAGTTTTCCATCCGAGCTGCAAGGACGTTATGCAGATCGTTGTCCACCAGCATTACCGGGAAACCCTCGTTCTGCAATGATTTGGCGACGTTCCGCGCCCAGAAACGCGCACCGAGGAAAATCACGCCTTCAGGGTTGGCCTGTGCCAGCCCCATGCGTCCGGCAACCAGCCCTGCCGTCAGGCCGTAGACCGTCACTGTTCCGATGATGACAAAAAAGGTGATGGAAACCAGCACATCCGCACCGGGCAAGCCCACCTCGTCCAGGCGCAAGGCGAAAATGGAAGCCACCGCAGCGGCCACGATGCCGCGCGGCGCCATCCAGGAAAGAAAAATTTTGTCCTTGAGGCTTAAACGGGTGCCTATAGTCGAGAAAAAGACGGATGCCGGCCGGGCGACAAAAATCAGTATGGCCAGGAACAGGAAGCTGGAAAATCCGACATGGTCGAGATCGGAGGGTTTGAGGTGCGCCGCCAGCAGGATGAAAATGAAGGCGATCAGCATCACCCCCAGGTTTTCCTTGAATTCGGCGATGTGCTGAATCGACACCTTGCGCTGGTTGGCCATGGTGAAGCCCATGATCGTCACTGCCAGCAGACCGGCTTCCGTCTGGAGCAGGTTGGCCCCGGTAAAGACAGCGACCACGAACATCAGCGCCACCGGATTCTGCAGGAAATCCGGGACCCATTCGCGCCGTAGCAGCAGCACCATCCCCAGTGCGCCGATCAGCCCCGTGCCGGTGCCGACGGCAATGGTTTTGAGCAGGCTGAGGGCGACCGCCGCAACGGGCTCGGCTTCGGTTTCGAAAAGCACGATGGCCTGAAAGACCAGCACCGCGAGCATGGCGCCGATGGGGTCGATAACGATCCCTTCCCACTTGAGAATCGGCCCGCTCTGGCCCGTAGGGCGCACATGCCGGAGCATGGGCGCAATCACGGTCGGCCCGGTGACCACCAGCACGGCGCCCAGCAGCGTCGCCAGTTGCCACGGCAGGCCGAGCACCCAGTGCGCCGCGAGGGAAATAATCAGCCATGCGGCCAGCATGCCCAGTGTTACCAGCCGCAGCACGACGCCGCCGATGGCGCGGAACTCCTTGAGCGAGAGCGTCAGGCCGCCCTCGAACAGGATCACCGCTACCGCCAGCGATACCACCGGGTAAAGCAGCGGTCCCATCATCTCGTCGGGCCTGATCCAGCCGAGCACTGGCCCGGCGAGAATGCCGAAGATCAGCAGCAGCAGAATCGAGGGCATGCGCATGCGCCAGCCCAGCCATTGTGCTGTGATGCCGAGTACGACCACCGCACTCAGGCTGATCAGTGTGTGTTCCACCATGATGGGTACCTTGTTTTACCTAAAACCAGTTCAAGCCACAGAACACACGAGCCCGTCATATGTTCTCCGCACACCCATTGGTGGGTCATTGCTTAACCGTGATATTCCTAATGTTATGTGGCCATTTTTTGGCTCGCCTGGCGCATGAAAAAAATCTGCATCCGGGCTAATCAAAGCGGCAGGATGGACGACGGAATTCCCGTGTGGCGCTGCTGGAGGCGATTGAAGAATCCGGGGGCGCCAAGACAGTCCGGGTTGTCTTCCTCGGTGCAGGGCATTTCCACGATATTCCAGCGGCCATCGCGTTTCTGAAGCAGTGCCACGATGTCTTCGTAACGGGCCTTCCCGTCACGGGATTGGGGCCGCGCGTGGAGCCATGCCCAGCCGTTTTGGGTTTTCAGTTGCTGGACGACAAAAACCACCTGCAGGCCGTGCAACTGTCTGATCTCTTGCCGGACGGCATCGAGAATGGCTTTCCGCTCGGCGTTGCTGGCGGCTGACAGCGTGTCGGCGGCGACATCTGGCGCAGCATTCACGCCGGAGAGATACAGCCATCCGGCCAATGCCGCTACGATGTAGATGGAGACTTGCTTCATCCGCATCGGATTCGGTTATTTCTCTGGCGGCAGGGCGATTTTCTGGTCAACGCTGAACTGGTAGTCGCGGAAGATGTGTTCCGCGCTCAGGACCTGGTAGGCCCCATCTGCATTCTTGCGCGTGGTGTCCTTGAGGCGGTAGGTGTAGTGGCCGCAGGTCCAGCAGTTGAAGTTGCGCATGTGGGTGCACAGGCAGGTCTTGTCCATGACCGAGACCTTCTTGGCGCCCGGGTGGGCTGCCACCTCGCGGTTGTAGGCTTCGATGTAGGAACAGTTGCCGTTGCCGTCCAGCAGGTAGCCGTAGGATTCGCATCCGGGGCTGATGCCGGAGCCGATCGACGGGCTGTTCTTGAGCATGCGCATGGGGTAGCCGGTGGGCGAGGTGGTGTTGACCTCGATGTCGTTCTCGCTGGCCTTGAAGTATTCCTGCATGACCTTGTTCGGCAGGCCGCACTCGTCGGCCACGGTGAAGCGTGTTGCCACCTGCACGGCCGCTGCGCCTTCCTCGAGAAAATTCACGGCATCGCTGCCGGTGAAAATGCCGCCGGCCGGGATCACCGGGATATTCAGATTTTCGGTTTTCAGGTACTGCATGATTTCGAGCGTGATGGTGCGCAGGTCGTATTTTGCCCAGTCTTCCAGGCCAAATCCCAGGTGGCCGCCAGCCAGCGGGCCTTCGACCACGATGAAATCGGGCAGCCGGTTGAGCTTGGCGGTCTTGCGCAGGAACAACTGCAGCGCGCGCAGCGAGGAAACGATGATGCCCAGCTTGGCGTCGCGGAAACGCGGGTGATCTTCCATCAGCGCGAACGAGCCGAGATGCAGTCCGGCGCTCAGGGTGATGCCGTCGATGCCCTCGTCCAGCGCGGTGCGCAGGCGCACGCTCAGGGTTTCGCGCGGGGCGTTCATGGTCAGCTTTTCCATGCAGTTGATGAAGATCATGCCTTCACCGCGCTTGGCTTCCATCGATTTGCTGACATGCAGACGGGTCGCTTCGGCAATCTGGCCAAGGTCGAATTTCACCTCGGACTTGTCGGAGTTGTCGAGGTTGTATTTGTATTGCTTGAGCTTCTGCTTGACGAAATGCGTGTCATAACGACGATCGGTCACAGTCGGCAGCATGGCGTCGGAAATGTGTCCGACTCCGCCAAGGCGCGCAGCCTCGAGTGCCAGTTCTGCAGTCGAGATATCGACGCCCATTCCACCAATCATGATCGGCACAAGTTCGTGTTTGCCAAACCTGAGGCGGAAATCATCCACACATTTCATTGCGTTCCTTTAACTGCCTGAGCAGGTGTTTACGACGCCAAGCAACAGGCGCCTAGTTTGTTTGTTGCTGCACCAGAATCCAGGGTTTCACAACCACCGACCACAGCATGGTATCGCTTTCCAGCCATATCCTGGCCTGGTCATCCGATACCCTGGCGACCTTGCCGGAAGACAGCCATTGTTCGACCGGCGCCTTGTCGTCTGCTGATATCCGGGTGGCGACCTCGATCAGATCCAGTTCTGGGCTCACCGCGATCACCGTACCACTTGCAAAAAACCGTAGCAATTCCTTCCAGGCAATCCGGGATGTTTCCAGATTGATCTTGGCGCGCAGTATTTCATGCGTGTGGCTGGCGGCGGTCACCTGGCAGGGCTTCAAACGATGCTTAAACCCAAATAATCCATTAGGCGGCTCTGCGAGCCTACACGAGCGCTGGCGGGCGGGTTTGTGGTTATTTTTCGAGCTTGTTCGTCGTCCATGGAACAACCATGGACTCCTCTCAAACCCAAAAAATACCTCACAAACCGCCTCCCCATCATCTCGTGTCCTAATGAATTATCTGGGTTAAAAAATATCAGGGCGTAATTATATACCTGATCATCCACTTAGAGGTTATTCGTGATCGATCATGCTCAGGGCAAGGGCTTCCGCGACCTTGATGCCGTCCACAGCAGCGGAGAGAATTCCCCCGGCATAGCCTGCGCCCTCGCCGGAGGGGTAGAGTCCGGCTGTATTCAGGCTCTGGTGGTTTTCTCCGCGGGTGATGCGCACGGGTGAAGAAGTGCGCGTCTCGACCCCGGTCAGCACCGCATCGTGCATGGAAAATCCCTTGATGTCTTTCTCGAAAGCGGGGATGGCCTCGCGCAGGGCTTCGATGACATAGTCCGGCAACGCCGTGCTGAGGTCGGTCAGATGCACACCAGGCGTGTAGGAGGGCTGTACCGAGCCGAAGCGGGTGGAGGGCTTGCCTTTCAGGAAGTCGCCGACCAGCTGGCCCGGCGCTTCATAATTGCGGCCGCCGAGTTCGAAGGCCCGTTCCTCCCAGTGACGCTGGAATTCGATGCCCGCCAGCGGGCCGCCCGGGTAATCCTCCGGCGTGATGTTTACCACGATGCCGCTGTTGGCATTGCGCTCGCTGCGCGAATACTGGCTCATGCCGTTGGTCACCACACGGCCTGGCTCGGACGCGGCCGCCACCACCTGGCCGCCCGGGCACATGCAGAAGCTGTAAACCGAGCGCCCGTTTTTGCAGTGGTGGACCAGCTTGTAGTCTGCTGCGCCCAGCAGGGGATTGCCGGCATTTTTCCCGAGGCGGCAGCGGTCGATGAGCGACTGCGGGTGTTCGATGCGGAAGCCGATGGAAAAAGGCTTGGCTTCCATGTACACGCCGCGCCGGTGCAGCATCTCGAAGGTATCGCGCGCACTGTGGCCAATGGCCATGACGAGGTGGCCGGTGGCGATGCGCTCGCCATTGGCAAGCACGACGCCGCGCACTTTGCCGTTTTCGATTTCGATATCGTCTACGCGGCTCTGGAAGCGGATTTCGCCGCCGAGTTCGATGATCGTGGCACGCATTTTCTCGACCATGCTGACCAGCCGGAAGGTGCCGATATGCGGCTTGCTGACGTAAAGGATTTCTTCGGGTGCGCCGGCCTTGACGAATTCTGTCAGCACTTTCCTGCCGTAATGTTTGGGGTCCTTGATCTGGCTGTGCAGCTTGCCATCGGAAAAAGTGCCAGCGCCGCCTTCGCCGAACTGCACGTTGGATTCCGGATTCAGCTCACCCTTGCGCCACAGGCCGAAGGTGTCCTTGGCGCGTTCGCGCACTTCTTTTCCGCGCTCCAGGATGATCGGGCGGAACCCTGACTGCGCCAGAATCAGGGCGGAAAATAATCCTGCCGGCCCCATCCCGACCACGACCGGGCGTGATTTCAGGTCCTTGGGGGCCTGGGCTACGAACTGGTAATGCGTGTCCGGGGTGGGGGAGAGGTGGCGGTCGTTTTTCAGGCGCTTCAGGATTGCTGCTTCGTTCTTCACCTCGACATCCAGCGTATAGGCGAACAGGATGGCATCCGGCTTGCGCGCGTCGTAGCCGCGCCGGGCGATGCTGTAACTGATCAGATCGCTTGCCGGAATGCCCAGTCTTATGAGGATGGCGGCCCGGATTTCGCTTTCAGGATGGGCGATGGGGAGTTTGACTTCGGTAAGTCGTAGCATGAAAGTTCGTTTATCTTAAAGCCGTATTTTATTAACCGCAAAGACGCGAAAGACGCAAAGGGATCCAAGGGCGAAAAGTTGGTTGACGATTACCCAATGAGCGAACCAGCGGATTCTGGCACTCATTGTACTTTCTCCGCGCCTTTGCGTCTTTGCGGTTTAACGGATTTTTAGTGGGATTATCTTCCCGTGACTGCGCCGAAAACCTTCTGCAACAAGGCGCTGCCCGCCTGCATAGGGTTGGCGCGCAGGTTGCGCTCCTGTTCGCCAATGACTTTATACAGCCGGTCCAGTGCTTCTTTGGTCACATATTGCTCGACCGAGGCCTGATCTTTGTCAAGCGCGCCAAACCGGGTGGCGATCCCCGCATACTGGTCGTATTGCTGGGCGAGGCCGACGCGGTCGGTGGTTTTTTTGACAATCGGGCCGAAGCGCTTGGTCAGCGTCGATTCGGTTTTTCTGCGAAAGAAGTCTGTGGCTGCCGTGTCGCCGCCGGTGAGTATCCCTTTGGCATCCTGCAGCGTCATTTCCCTTACGGATTTGACCAGCAGGCTCTTGGCCTCCGGTACGGCTGCTTCTGCGGCGCGGTTCATCGACAGTATCAACTCGTCTGCCTGATTGCCCATGCCCATCATGCGCATGGCTTTCTCGGCTTTTTGCAGGCTGGAAGGCAGAGGGATTCTGAGCGCATTGTTGCCAAAGAAACCATCGTGCTTGCCGAGCTGGGCCACGGCGGCCTCAGATCCGCGCGTCAGTGCTTCCTTGAGGCCGGAGTTGATCTCGGCGGGTTTGAGCTGGTCCACGCTGCCGCTGTTCGAAACCGGAGCGGCGCCTGGCTGGCTGGCGGTGTTCTTTTCCAGGGCGCCCTTGAGCGCGCCTTCCAGGTCGAAGGCATGAGCGCTCATGCCGAAAGTCAGGGCAGCGATGCTTGCTATCAATCTGTTCATCGTGATTCTCCTTGGATTGAGTCCAGCACTCTATCTTACAGGAAGCGATCCAGCAGTTTGCGGCTATGCCTGTCCAGGGCATGGATGTCCCGGACCAGAAAGTGGATGCTGTGGCTGTCTGCAATCAGCAGCGTGGCTGCGCCGATGCGGCGGATATCGTCTTCCCCCTTGAGTATGAAGGAAGCTTCACCGCGGTCGGTTTCCACCTCCCATGTGCTGGGCGTGGCAAAACTGGAAACATGCCGGATGCTGCGAATTTCGGGCATGAATTCCCGGCTGGCCAGTTCTTCTTCAATCAGCTTTCGAATGGCTTCGGGCAGGTCCGTCAGACGGTCGATCCATGCAAGCTCGTGCCCCTCTCCGCCCATGAGTGAGATGCCGGATTCCGGCGCCTGGATGGGAAAAGCGCGAACCGGGACGACGCCCTCGTGCAACTCGCCATCAGCGCGGCTGAAAACCAGCCTGCCCAAGGCGTTGCGGGTGAGCTGAAATCCGGGTGTGGGGTTTGTCATTCAGCCACCTTCGCTTCTACGTTGATTGGACCAATCTTGTCATCCATGTCGGTGTCCACGTTGCGCGCCTGTGCCTGATAGAGCCGGTAATAGGCGCCCTGGCGTGCCATCAGTTCATCATGCGGCCCGATTTCGACCACCTGCCCGCGATCCATGACGACCAGACGGTCGGCCTGGCGCAGGGTGGAAAGCCGGTGGGCGATGGCGATGGTGGTGCGTCCGCGCACCAGGTTGTCGAGTGCTTTCTGGATTTCCTTCTCGGTCTCGGTATCGACAGAGGAGGTGGCTTCGTCGAGGATCAGGATGCGCGGGTCAATGAGCAGCGCGCGGGCGATTGAAATGCGCTGTCTTTCGCCGCCGGACAGGCCCTGGCCGCGCTCGCCCACCAGTGAATCGTAGCCGTGCGGCAGGCGCAGGATGAATTCGTGGGCGTGGGCGGCGCGGGCGGCGGCGACGATTTCCTCGCGGCTGGCGTCCGGTTTGCCATAGGCGATATTTTCGGCAATGGTGCCGAAAAACAGGAAAGGCTCCTGCAGCACCAGCCCGATGTGGCGCCGGTACTCGGCCACCGGCAGGGAACGGATGTCCACGCCATCCACCCGGATGGCGCCTTCGGAAAGGTCGTAAAAGCGGCAGATCAGATTCACCAGCGTGCTCTTGCCCGATCCGCTATGGCCCACCAGACCGATCATCTCGCCGGGTGCGATATTCAGGTCCACGCCGCGGATGACCGCGCGGTTGCCGTACCGGAAACCTGCATCGCGGATTTCGATCTGCCCCGAAATCCGGGCAAGATGCACTGGATTGCTTGGCTCCGGCACACTGGATACGTGATCGAGAATATCGAAAATGCGCTTGGCGCCGGCGGCGGCTTTCTGGGTTACGGAAACGATGCGGCTCATCGAGTCCAGACGGCCATAGAAACGGCCGATGTAGGCGAGAAAAGCGGTCAGCGTACCGACCGTGATGTCGTTATGGGAAACCTGCCAGATACCGAATGCCCACACCACCAGCAGCCCCATTTCAGTCAGCAGGGAGACGGTGGGGGAAAACAGCGACCAGGTCTTGTTGAGTTTGTCGTTGAGAATCAGGTTGTGCTTGTTGGCTTCGCGGAAACGCGCCGCTTCGCGCTTTTCCTGGGCGAAGGCCTTGACCACGCGGATGCCGGGAATGGTGTCGGCCAGCACGCTGGTGACTTCAGCCCATACCCGGTCGATTTTTTCGAAACCGGTGCGCAGGCGGTCGCGCACGATGTGGATCATCCAGGCAATCAGGGGCAGCGGCAGCAGGGTGACCAGCGCCAGCCAGGGATTGATGGAAAACAGGATGACTGCTGTCATGACGATCATCAGCACATCGGTGATGAAATCCAGCGCATGCATTGAAAGGAACACGCTGAGCCGGTCGGTTTCCGAGCCGATCCTGGCCATCAGGTCGCCGGTGCGCTTGCCGCCAAAATATTCAAGTGACAATTGCAGCAGGTGTTCATAGGTGGTGGTGCGCAAGTCTGCACTGATGCGCTCGGAAACCAGTGCCAGAATATAGGTCTTGGCCCAGCCCAGTCCCCAGGAAACCAGTGCGGCACCCAGCAGTCCGGAAAGATACAGGGCGACCGTGCCGGGTTCGATCTGCTGTCCGTTCTGGAAGGGAATCAGCACCTCGTCCATGAGCGGCATGTAGAGATAGGGTGAGACCAGCGTGGCGGCCGTTGCGCCCAGCATGAGCAGGAATCCGGCCAGCAGTTGTCCGCGGTAGGGCCGGGCGAAGCGCCACAGGCGGAACAGCGTCCAGGTCGATGGCGGCACATGGGTTTCACGGTGGCAAACCGGGCATTCGTCTTCGTCCGCTGGAATGGGGGCCTTGCAGTTGGGGCAGACGCCTTCCGCAGGAGGGGGGGCGAGATGCCCGGAAACATGGCTTTCGAGCTGCTGCTCGAAGTGATTGACCAGACGCAGCGCGGCAACATTGTGCAGCAGGGTATAGCGCCAGCAGGCCAGGCGGGTCAGCCCGTCATGGAGCTCCAGCGTGCCTACCCCGGCATGGTCATGATGCTGGAGCACGAGGCCGTTGCGATAAGGCCAGTCCTGCCATGTTGTTTCAGAAGGCAGTCTGGACAGAAGGCGGCGGCTGGTCGCGACCAGAATGCCGGGCGAAAAATGCAGCCGGGCATCAAGATCCACTTCCATCCAGGCAAGAATTTCTTCGTTGCCGGAGAGTTGCGATTCGAGCCCGGCGCGCCAGCCGGCCGGCAGATTTTGAGTGCCTGTAGCGGCAGGCAGGGGGGCGGTTTTCATTGGGGCGAAGTTTACTGCTCTTGCCAGCAAGAGTACAGGGACTGGTTTTGCAGGATAATAGCGTTCCGGAGTGAAGTTTGCCCTGTGTCCAGGTGCCGGCAATGAAACCTGAAGAATCTTTTTTTAACGGGTAAACCGAAAGCGTTTTGTGACGTTAAAATAACGTTGAGCCGACGTTGAATTCGACGGACCGCCTCTTCAAAATCTAAAGTCTAAATAAAACATGGAAAAGTTCGGCATGGAATTTCTCAAGGTCATGTCACTGCGTGGCCCGAATATCTGGACTTATCGTCCGGTTCTTGAAGTATGGGTGGATATCGGCGCGCTAGAGGATTCACCTTCCAACACCATCCCGGGGTTTTACGAGCGCCTGTCGTCATGGCTGCCGGCACTGAGCGAGCACCGTTGCGGTGTCGGCGAGCCTGGCGGCTTCCTGCTGCGCTTGCGTGAGGGAACCTGGGCCGGCCACATCCTTGAGCATGTCACCATCGAATTGCAGAATCAGGCGGGCATGCAGACCGGTTTTGGCAAGGCGCGCGAAACTTCCGTGCGCGGCGTGTACAAGGTTGTGGTGCGTTCGCGTCATGAGGAAGTCAGCCGCGCCTGCCTCGATGCCGCCCGTGACCTGGTCATGGCGGCAATCGAGGACCGCCCCTTCGATGTGGGCGCCACGGTTGCGCGCCTGCGCGATCTGGCCGATTCCCTGTGCCTCGGCCCGAGTACGGCATGCATCGTCGATGCGGCCACCGAACGCGGTATCCCTTCAATCCGGCTGACGGATGGCAACCTGGTTCAACTTGGCTATGGCGGTTGTCAGCGCCGCATCTGGACGGCAGAAACCGACCAGACCAGCGCCATTGCAGAGGGCATCGCCAGCGACAAGGATCTGACCAAGAGCCTGCTCCAGTCCTGCGGCGTTCCCGTTCCCGAAGGGCGGGTGGTGGATAGCCCAGAAGATGCCTGGGAAGCGGCCGAGGATATCGGCGTCCCGGTGGTGGTCAAACCCACGGATGGCAACCACGGGCGCGGCGTATCCGCCGAACTGATGACGCGTGAAGAAGTCGAGGCAGCCTACCTGATTGCGCTTGGGGAAGGCAGTGAAGTGATGGTCGAGCGTTTCGTGCGCGGCAATGAGCACCGTTTGCTGGTGGTGGCCGGGCGTCTGGTTGCAGCGGCACGCGGTGAATCGGCTACAGTTACAGGCGATGGACGTTCGAGCATCGCCGAACTGATTGATGCCCAGCTTAATACAGATCCACGGCGCGGCACGACCGAGGATTATCCGCTCAACCTGGTCATCCCGGACGAAGACCCGGCGATTGCGCTTGAAATAACGCGTCAGGGCTTCACGCCAGCTTCGATTCCGGCGACGGGCGCGGTGGTGATGATCCAGCGCAATGGCAATGTGGCCTTCGATGTGACGGATCTGGTGCATCCCGATGTCGCGGCTACCGTCTCGCTTGCCGCCCGCATAGTGGGGCTGGATGTTGCGGGGATCGATCTGGTGGCCGAGGACATCTCCCGCCCTCTGGCCGAACAGGGCGGCGCCATTGTTGAGGTGAATGCCGGTCCCGGTCTGCTCATGCACCTCAAGCCGGTCAGCGGCAAGCCGCGCCCCGTGGGCATGGACATCCTGAACAGCCTGTTCCCGGCTGATGTGAATGGCCGGATTCCAGTCGTCGGTATTACCGGCAGCAATGGAACCAGCCTGGTTGCGCGCATGGTGACCTACCTGCTGCATCTGAGTGGAAAGCGCGTAGGGCTGGCCTGCAGTGATGGCCTGTTCCATGATCAGCGCCTGGTCGAGAAAGGTGACCGTGCCAACTGGACAGCTGCGCGTAAATTGCTGTTGAACCGCGTGGCCGAGGCGGCCGTGATTGAAAATGGCAGCGATGTGATCCTGGGCGAAGGCCTGGCTTATGACCGCTGTCAGGTCGGCGTTGTGACTGATATCGAGCCGGCTCGGCATTATGGAAAGTTTTATATCGAGACACCGGAGCAGGTGTTCAACGTGCTGCGCACCCAGGTAGATGTCGTGCTGCCCGGAGGCGTCGCGGTGCTGAACGGCAATGACGCGCTGGCAGTGGAGATGGCGCCGCTGTGCGACGGTGAGGTGATGTTTTTTGCCGCCGATCCGGATGTTCCGGCTATCAGCGAACATCTGGCGCAGGGCAGGCGTGCGGTGATCGTGCGCGATGGCATCCTCACGCTGGCGGCGGGCCAGCAGGAAACGCCTCTGTTCTTGTTGAACAGCCTGGCGCTGGCAAGTGCCGGCAAGGCGCAGGCCGGAAATATTCTGGCGGCGGCCGCGACAGCATGGTCGCTGGGATTGTCCCCCGATCTGATTCGTGCCGGGATCGAGTCATTCGAGATATGAGTGGCAGCAGAAAAATAACTGAAACAGGCTTTTAGGAAACTATTCATGGAAGTATCACGTATCCGGGCATTGCGTGGCCCCAATCTGTGGAGCAGACGGACAGCGATCGAAGCCATCGTATCCTGCAGCGAATGCCTGATCGAAGATATGTCCGGCTTCGAGCTCAGGCTGCGTGCGCGCTTTCCGGAAATAGGCTCCCTGCAGCCCGCGGGCCACGAAGAGGCCATTTCCATGGCGCATGCCCTCACGCTCGCCACGCTCGGCCTCCAGGTGCAGGCGGGGTGCCCGGTGACTTTCAGCCGTACTGCGATGACAACCGAAAAGGGCGTGTTCCAGGTCGTGGTGGAATACAGCGAGGAAGAAGTAGGGCGGCTCGCCTTCGATCTGGCCCAGGAACTGTGCAGTGCGGCAGCGGCTGATTTTCCGTTCGATCTTGACGCTGCGCTGGCACGCCTGCGCGAACTGGACGAGGATGAGCGGCTCGGCCCCAGTACCGGCGCCATCGTCCAGGCTGCGCAGGCGCGCGGGATTCCTGCCCGGCGCCTGACTTCCGGCAGTATGGTGCAATTCGGCTGGGGCAGCCGCCAGCGCCGCATCCAGGCTGCCGAGACGGATCGTACCAGCGCCATTTCCGAATCCATCGCACAGGACAAGGAGCTGACCAAGATGCTGCTCGATGCAGCCGGTGTTCCTGTGCCGCAGGGCCGTCCCGTGAGCGATGCGGAAGATGCCTGGGCCGCCGCATGCGAAATCGGTGGTCCGGTGGTGGTCAAGCCGCGTGACGGCAACCAGGGCAAGGGCGTCGCCGTCAATGTGGAAACCCGCGAACGGGTTCTGGCCGCCTATGCGGCCTCGTCGGAAATCAGCGAGGAAGTCATGGTCGAGCGCTATGTGCCCGGCTACGATTTTCGTCTCTTGGTGGTGGGCAACCAGCTCGTCGCGGCTGCGCGCCGCGACCCGCCCCATGTCATCGGGGATGCCGTCCACACCGTGCGGGAGCTGGTGGAGCAGGTAAACAGCGACCCGCAGCGCGGCGAAGGTCACTCAACCTCGCTCACAAAAATCCGTTTCGACGATATCGCGCTGGCTACCCTTGCCTCGCAGGGCTACGCTGAGGATACGGTGCCGCCCAGGGGCGCTCGCGTTTTATTGCGCAACAATGCGAATCTGAGCACGGGCGGATCGGCCACCGATGTGACGGATGATGTCCACCCGGACATGGCGGCACGCGCCGTGGCAGCGGCGCAGATGATCGGCCTCGATATCTGCGGCATCGACATGGTCTGCGATGGTGTGCACCGCTCGCTGGAAGAGCAGGGCGGCGCGGTCATCGAGGCCAATGCCGCGCCCGGTCTGCGCATGCATCTGGCGCCCTCGTTCGGCAAGGGCCGGGCAGTCGGCGAGGCGATCATCGCGAACATGTTTGCCGATGGGGAAGACGGCCGCATACCAGTCGTCGCAGTCGCCGGGACCAACGGCAAGACCACCACGGTGCGCCTGATCGCGCATCTCCTGACCCAGAAGAGTCTGCGCGTCGGCATGACCAACTCGGATGGCGTCTACATCGAGGGACGGCGCATCGATACCGGCGACTGCAGCGGTCCCAAAAGCGCCCGCACCGTGCTGCTTCATCCCGATGTCGATGCCGCAGTGCTGGAAACCGCGCGCGGCGGCGTGCTGCGCGAGGGCCTGGCGTTCGACCGCTGCAACGTGGCCGTGGTCACCAATATCGGCATGGGGGATCATCTCGGCCTGAGCTACATCAGCACCGTCGAGGATCTGGCCGTGGTGAAACGGGTGGTCGTCGAGAACGTCGCCCCCGGCGGCGTTGCGGTACTCAATGCGGCCGACCCGAACGTGGTCAGGATGGCTGATTCCTGCCCCGGTTCCGTGACCTTCTTCACCAGCGACCCGCACCATCCGGTCATGGCCACCCACCGTGCGCGCGGCCTGCGTGTGGTGTACGTGGATGGCGGGGATATCGTGGCCGCCGAGGGCAGTTTCGAACATCGTGTTTCCCTGGCACAGATTCCACTCACCCGCAATGGCACGATCGGTTTCCAGGTCGAAAATGCGATGGCGGCTACTGCTGCCGGTTGGGCGCTCGGGCTGGACTGGGAGATTATCCACGCTGGCCTGGCTTCTTTCATCAATGATGCTGCAACCGCGCCGGGCCGCTTCAACCTCTTCGACTATCGTGGTGCGACCCTGATTGCCGACTACGGGCACAACCCCGATGCCATTCAGGCGCTGGTCAAGGCGGTCGGCCAGATGCCGTCAAAGCGGCGGGTGGTGGTGATCAGTGGCGCAGGCGACCGGCGCGATGAAGATATCCGTGACCAGACCCGGATTCTGGGTGAAGCCTTCGATGAAGTGATTCTTTACCAGGACCAGTGCCAGCGAGGCCGTGCAGACGGCGAGGTGCTGGCGCTCCTGCGCCAGGGACTGGAAAATGCCAGCCGCACTAAGGCGGTCGAGGAAATCCGTGGCGAATTCCTCGCCATCGACACTGCGCTGGCACGCCTGAATGCAGGCGACCTGTGCCTGATCCTGATCGACGATGTGGATGCAGCACTGGAGCACATCGCCAAACGGGTTGCCGAGGCTTGAGCCGGTTCTCTTTGTTCCCTGCAAGGCTTTGAACAGGCTTCAGGTTTCCATAAAGTGTATTTACATGAAAAAAATGTCAGGTCTTGGCAGGTTCAGTTTTTTGCTCCATCCCTTGTTGCTTGCCAGTTTCGCATTGGCCGTGTTTCTGCTGACCCGGGTGGGGCTGTCGCTATATGCAGGGAGTGAGCGGGTCCCGTTAATACTGTGGCCGGGCGTGCTTTTCAAGGGCCTGTATTTCGATCTGGCCACGCTGGCTTATCTGATTCTGCCTTTTTTGCTGTATGAGGCTGTCGTGCCTGACCGGATACGAATGCGCCGCTGGCATGGCTATTTGCGCTTGCTCCTGAGCTTTGTGGTATTCGCCTCGCTTTTGTTCGGCGCGGTGGCTGAAACTACATTCTGGCTGGAGTTCAGCACGCGCTTCAATTTCATCGCGGTTGATTATCTGATTTATACCAAGGAGGTCATTGGCAACATCCGCCAGTCTTACCCCGTTGGCTGGATATTGGCGGGGATTGCCGTGCTTGCTGCATCGATGGTTTTTTTCCTGCGGCACCGGATTGTCGCGGCGGACCTTTCTGCTCGCTCATGGGCAGCCCGTGGTGTACTCCTGACCGCCGCCATTTTACTGCCGGTGGCCAGTTATAGTCTGGCCAATGTCGACCAGATGGCCGGGGAGGGAAATGCCTATGCCGAGGAACTGTCTGGCAATGGGCTGTTTACGCTGGCTGCGGCCCTGCGCCGCAATGAGCTTGATTATGACCGTTTCTACCTTACCCTGCCGACTGACGAGGCTCAGCGTGTCCTGCGCGGATTGGATGTAGAGTGGATGGATCGCGCCACTGCGCTCACCCATAAGGAAACCTTGCCGGACTTCATGCATCGCAAGGCCTCGAATGTGGTGCTGATCACCGTTGAAAGCCTGTCGGCTGAATTTCTCGGGGTGTATGGCTCGGATAAGGCCCTGACTCCGAACCTGGATCGTCTGGCCTCGCAGGGGCTGATGTTCGCGAACGTTCTGGCTACCGGCACCCGGACCGTGCGGGGTCTGGAAGCCCTCTCTCTGGGAACGCCGCCTGTGCCGGGGCAGGCGATTGTGCGCCGCCCCAACAACAGCCATCTGACTACCATAGGTGAACTGCTTGAGCATCAGGGTTTTCAAGCGGCATTTATTTACGGGGGCTATGGATATTTCGACAATATGAACGGCTATTTCTCAGCGAATGATTATGCCGTGGTGGATCGAACCGACTTCCCGGCGGACAGCATTCCTTTCGAGAATGTCTGGGGGGTAGCGGACGAAGCCCTGTTTGCCAATGCCGCACAGGTGATCGATGGCCTGCACGCCAAGGGCAAGCCATTCTTTGCGCATATCATGACAACCTCAAATCATCGCCCTTTTACCTATCCCGATGGACGTATCGACATCCCATCACCCGGCGGTCGTGAAGGCGCAGTGAAATATACGGATTTTGCCATTGGGCAATTTATCAGCCAGGCGGCAGGAAAAGCCTGGTACAACGACACCCTGTTTGTCATTGTCGCGGATCACTGCGCATCGGTGGCAGGCAAGGTGGAATTGCCGGTGGATAAATATCGCATCCCGCTGATCTTCTATGCGCCATCTCTTATCAAGACGGGCCGGGTCGAGCGCATGATCAGTCAGATCGATATTGTGCCAACCCTGTTTGATGCGATGGGCGTGCCAGGCGATGAACATTACTTCGGCACCAGCGTGCATGAGCAGAAAGGGGAGGCGAGAGCGTTTATCAGCAACTACCAGTCGCTCGGCTATCTTAAAAACGGGCGCCTGACAGTCCTGAAACCCCAGCGCAGGGTCGAGAGTTTTGTGGTCGATCCTGTCACCTTTGAAACACGCCCTGCTCCTGTTGATCTGACGCTCAGGAACGAGGCCATTGCTTATTATCAGACTGCTTCACGTGCTTTCAAGGGCGGTGAATTGAACGCACCCGGGTATTGACCGGGGTGTCTGGTCAGGGCGCGTTACTCTAGTTTCGTATTAAAGCCGGCTCGCCCAGCACGCCTTTCTCTCCGGTCTGGCGCGCAATGATTACGGCCCCGCAGGAGTCGCTGAATACGTTGACCGACGTGCGGCACATATCCAGCACGCGATCGACCGCCAGAATCAGGCCGATGCCCTCCAGCGGCAAGCCGATGGCAGCCAGAACGATGGCGATGGCGACCAGGCTGGCGGAAGGAATGGCGGCTACGCCGATGGAAGTCACCAGCGCCATCAGCACGATGGTGAATTGCTGCACGAACCCCAGTTCGATGCCATAAGCCTGGGCAATGAACATCGCCGCTACGCATTCATACAGGGCTGTGCCGTCCATGTTGACGGTCGCGCCCAGCGGCAGCACAAAGCTGCTGGTGCGGTTGGAAACCCCCGCATTCTGTTCCACGCATTCCATGGTGAGCGGCAGCGTGGCAGCCGAAGAGCTGGTAGAAAATGCCGTCAGCAGGGCTGGCGCCATGGCACGGTAATGGCGCAGCGGATTGACCCGCCCGACAAAAGCCAGCAGCAGTGGCAGCACTATCAGAAAATGCACCGCCAGCCCCGCCAGCACGCTGAGGAAAAACCAGGCCAGCGGGATAAAGGCGGCATAGCCGGTGCTGGCCACCACCTTCGCCACCAGCCCGAACACGCCAATCGGTGCAAACTTCATGACCCAGTCGGTGATTTTCATCATCACCTGAAACAGGCCCTGCCAGAAGTTGTACATGCTTTCGGCGTAGGCTTCCTCGATCTTGGTCATGAAGAAGCCGAACAGCAGGCTGAAGAAAATCAGCCCGAGCATCTGGCCATCCGCCGCCGCTGCAATCACATTGGCCGGCACCATGCGCAGAAAGATGTCGACCAGATCACCCGTGCCCCTGCCTTCCACACTGGCAATCACGTCGCCGGTATTCTCAGCCAGGCCGATCAGATGCCTTGCCGGTTCGCCATTCACCGTGCCCGGCGCAACCGTGTTCACAATGATGAGGCCCACCAGAACGGCTAGCAGGCTGGTGGTCAGGTAATACAGCAGGGTCTTCATGCCCAGTCTGCCGAATGCGCCGCCCGAGCCGATACCGGCAATGCCGACGATAATGGATGACATCACCAGCGGCACGATCAGCATCTTGAGCGCATTCAGGAACAGGGTGCCGATAAAGTCGAATACGCCATAAAACCGCACGCCCAGGAATTCTCCCTCTGTTCCCGCCAGTGAACCGGCAATGGCCGCCAGCACAAGTGCAATGAGAATTTGCCAGTGCAGTTTGAGTTTTGTCATATTTTGGATGCCAGTGGTGAATGCATGGTCGAACATGCTGATTGATGCGTTCCGGGCTGGATTGCACTTCCAGCGCTAACAGGTTTTCAGGATGGAACGCGGCAGCAAGTGGCGGCAATGCCAGCTTGAGTGATTGCCGAAAACTCGATTAATCGAGAATGTGGTTAAAGCTGGTATTTTGAATTGATTTTTCCAGGAATCGAAGATCAGCAGCTGTCTTGGGTGATTTTTCCTGCGAGGCGTGAATGGTGTAGGAAAAAATCGCTGTTCGCACGTGGTATGGCGGGATGGGGTGCGCAACGAACCACGAATAAAGTGTAACAGGCTGCCCCTGAGCGGTTTTATGCTCGACTGATTTTGCCATTGCATTGCCATTAGGCAGATTTTCAACTTCGGAGGGTTTCACGTCTTTCAAAATGCAGAGCGCTTTTGCTCCGGAATTATCCGCAACCATAATGGGTAATTTCATGGTGATGACGGAGACGTGCAATTTTCCTGTGTTATTGCCACTCTCCTGGAATGTGCTCTCATCCGCGGAAGCAAATTTTTCGACCCAGTGTTCCGGGATTGAGAAGGCAATAAGCCCCCTGTGGAACTGAACTTCTTTTGCCCCTGTGGTCTTGCCGTTTCCGGTATCCGCAAATGCATGGGGCAGGCTTAGCAATGCCAGCAAGCTGAAGAAGGCAAGCTGCTTGGTCTGTATAAAGTGCATATTCAATTCCCTCCAATCGGCAGAGGTATCTTACCTTGGCCGGCATGCGTAGGGCCAGACCACCCGGGTATGCTTGGGAAAAATGCGCCCGTCAGCCGTCCTGGCAGACTGTTTGCCGATTGCCAGGTCAGGGAGTCTTGCGATGTGCTTGTATTCGACGAAGACGTATTTTTCCGTGCCGGATACATACATATCCAGATTCTGTGCCAGAAGAATTGAAATTAATCTATCTGCATGCCACCCGGATCAAAGCGGCCAAACCCACAGAATCATGGGCACGCTGACCGCTATCACAATCGCTTCAATTACCAGGCCCAGGCGCCAGAAATCCCCGAAGCGGAAACCGCCCGGCCCCAGAATCAGGGTGTTGTTCTGGTGGCCAATGGGGGTCAGGAAAGCGCAGGAAGCACCCACCGCCACCGCCATCAGAAAGGCGTCGGCATTGACCCCAAGCTGATTGGCGGTGCTGATGGCGATAGGGCACATGACTGCCGCGGTGGCTGCATTGTTCATCAGGTCCGACAGGAACATGGTCACCACCAGCAGCACAACCAGTCCGGCAATGACATGCCCCTGGGCTACGTTATCCATCAGAACGCGCGCGATCAGGTCGGCCGTGCCCGTCGTCGCCATCGCATCGGCAACCGGGAGCATCGCGCCCAGCAGGATGACGACCGGCCAGTCGACCGAGGTGTAAATGGAACGAACCGGGACGATCTTCAGTGCGATGAAGGCAAGCGCCCCGGCAGCAAAAGAAACGGCAATGGGCAGCAGCCCAAAGGCCGCCGCAGCGACCGCCACAGCCATGACCAGTGAGGCGGTGAGTGCCTGCCCCTTTTTGGGAACCCGGATGTCGCGCGTGGCCAGCGGCAGGCAGCCAAATTCGGCAGCAAAGCCGGACAGCGCCTCGGGTGCGCCCTGCATCAGCAGGACATCGCCGGCCTGAATGCGGGCAGTCCGCAAGCGCTTGAACGTGCGTTGTCCCTTGCGCGATATGGCCAGCAAATTAATGCCGTAGCGGGTGCGCAACTCGATGTCGGTGGCCGAGCGGTTGAGCAGCGCCGCGTTCGGCGTCACGACCAGTTCCTGGGTTACAACCTCGTCTGAGGTCGCTTTTTCGTCGTTATCCTCCTCAGCGGGCGCTTCGCTGTCCGGAATTTCTTCCACCGGAGCTGGCTGTGCATTTCCGCTTTCTTCCGCGTCTTGCCCGGCTGCGGTGGAGGGTACATCCTCTTCCAGTTCGAGGCCCAGGCTGAAAAGGGCTGAAGACAGGGACTCAGGCTCGACTTCAATAATCAGAATGTCATCGGCATGCAATATCCGCCAGGGATTCGGAGCGGAAATATGGACACCCCTGCGAACCATGCCGACGATCTGGGCATCGGCCTCATCCAGCATCTGATCGACTTCACGCAGGCTCTTGTTTGCCGCCTTGCTGTCCTCGACAATCCGCACTTCGCTGATGTAGGCGCCGGATTCGAAACTTTCGCCACTTGCCTGTTTGCGCGTCGGCACCATCCGCCAGCCCGCCAGCCCCACGAAGATAATCCCCACGACCGCGACGGAAACGCCCACCGGCGTAAAATCGAACATGGAAAAATCTCCCGCCCCGGTTGTCGAGCGGTAAGCCGAGACAATCAGGTTGGGCGGCGTACCAATCAGGGTGGTCATCCCACCCAGAATCGAGCCGAACGCCAGCGGCATGAGAACCTTGCCCGCAGGCAGGTTGTGTTTTGCCGCCATCTGAATGGCGATGGGCATCAGCAACGCCAGGGCACCGACATTATTCATGAAGCCGGATAGCAGGGCAGCCAGGCTGATTAGCGCCAGAATACTCACCGTCGGCCCCGTCGATGCAGGGAGAACGTGCTGTGCCAGCACGTCGACTGCGCCCGAAATCTGCAAGCCGTAACCGAGCACCAGTACACAAGCCACCGTAATCACCGCCGGGTGGCCGAACCCGGCAAAAGCCGCGCTGCCCGGAACCAGCCCCGCGAACACGCAAGCCAGCAGGGCGCCCATGGCAACCATGTCATGGCGCCAGCGGCCCAGCAGAAACATGGCCATGGTGGCCAGCAGTATCAAGATAATCACCAGCTGATCAGCTGTCATAAAGAAACGCCTGTGAGACAGAGGAGGTGCAGAACTTCCCTTTAATCAGGGCCACCTGCCATGTGCATGTGCGCACCCGGTTCTTATTCTGCCGGAAATTCAGGCTCTGAGCACAGGTAGATGATTTTCAGTCCTGCCTAATCCTTCAAAAGGCTGACCGTTGCCTCGGCTGTCGTTTTGTTGATATCGAACCGCACTTCGCAATATTCGGTCTGCTCGCATATCGGCGTCGGATCGTCCGCGCAACAACTCCCGGCAATAATCCCGGCATAGAAAATCCCGGCTTTGACACGAATGACATCGGGCATTTCCGTCGTCTTGAGAATCACCGCGCTGATATCGCCATCGGTCACATAGCTGCTTTGCGACAGGCCTTGCTGCAAAGGGAGCAGTTCACGGTTTATATTCTGTATCTCGTCCTTCAGAACGTGCTCGAAATCGGGCGTATTCCAGGCTTGTAATGCTTTGGATAGTTTAATCACTGGATCTTCTCCCAATGGAAAATTTATCGAGACGGACCTGTCAATCTGGGATTTTTCTACGGCCTCAGTCAGAATTCACCGGCCTGCGCCGCTTGCAGACAGTTCGCTGGAATGATGGGTAATGCAGCATTTCTTACTGCCCACCATACAGGCGGTCGGCATTCTTGTAGGCCACCTTTTCAGCCGCTTCCGGGCTCAGGTTTGCGAGCAAGCCCTTCCGAATTGTCTCGACGACCTGTTCGTATTCGTTCCACGAGTCCACATCGTCGATGCCGACTGTGAATCGATCTGGAAAATCTTCGATTACCTGGCGCCAGTCTTTGTGCTGGAACCCGTTGTCCGTGAATATAACAACGCTCGGGTGGTGAGCCTTGTGCTGGCCGGGTCGAGATGACAAATCGCAATACACGTTGGCATGTTTGCCCATGATGAGTCGAATATCGTCAGGAGATGATGTCTTGCCGCAATGGGCCAGTTTGACTGAAACGCCGGGATACGCTGCAAGCATGCGCTCCAGCTGTTCAACCGTATCTGAATCCCATTCGATATGCATGTCTATGGGCGATTTGTACTTCTGCGCAAGATTGAACATGGCTTTAAAGGTCGGGGCATCGACGGGTAGTTTGCGGCGCAAGCCGGGCTTCATGGGGGCTGTATAGAGCGTGTTGACGTGTAATTCGCCGATACCCTTAAATCTTCCATCCTTTAGCCCAGCTTCGATTTGAGCCAGCATTTCCATGGCGGCCGGATGATTGGGATCTTCAAAGGGAGCTGCGCCAAAGTTGGCATAAGCATTGACCGATTCTCTCTGGCCGCCAAAATATTTTAGGCGTTGCCCCATTGCTGTACGGAATTTGGCCATTCGTGCATCGGGCGCCATGTATCCGGCTCCGCCGGCCCACTTGATCTTGTGCTTGTCCATCATTCGCAGCAGTGCATCGGGCTGCATAAAAGGGCCCATGACATGAAAATGCGCATCGGAAATCGGAAGTTCCATGGCCTTTTCGATACCCAGCACAGGCTTGTTGGTGTCCGTCTGAGCGCTAGCGATATTACTGACTGCCAGGCAGGCCAACCCAAACAGGGTATTCATCAAGCTAATGGTTATATTCGCTTTCATGTCTTCTCCTTGATTGGTCCTCTACATTTGCGGGGATGCTCGATGCAGTAGGGACGTATAACGTTTGGCTTGCTGGAGGAGCGTCCCTCTCGAAGCGCTTGTTATGCTATTTACTGCAATCTCCTTTTTTGGCCATTTTCAATTCTGCCACTTCCTTTTTGCCCTTATCTTCGTCAACAAGCTCAAGACCAGCTCCGCCGACAAACACACCCATCTTTATGTATTGCTGCACAAAGTAGTTCTTACCGCGTTCCGCATTAACCAACAAGTCATTTGGCGAAAACTCTGATTCAGTGGAAATCTTATGGCCCGCACCGCCTTGCACTTCTTCATAGAAGAAAATATTAGGAGCCGTTTCGCCGATGCATTTTCCATCCACCCATACATCCTTTTTTAAGGCGCCGCCAAAGCTGCCAGATCTATAAATATATAATGCCGCGTTGCCGTTTGATGGAGGAGTAAACGTTTTTGCCTTGTCAGATACTTCAGAATTTTCCATCGGAACTGAGGCGCAACCTGCAAATAAAGTCGAAGCAAGAACAACTAATGCGAGTTTTTGATACATTTCATTTCCCTTCTCGTGGTTAGATATCGGATAACATCTGAATTCACCGGCCTGCGCGGCTTTTCGCGCAGGTCCGGTGGAATGCTGGGTTAGCGATGATAGAACGATGCATTTGTGATGTTTTCTTTAGGGTGAGTGGTTCGAGGACGGAAGCCAATACATCGAGGTTTTTGCATCCCTCGAATCGCAGGTTTTCTCCCGATGAGGTCTTGACCAGAAGTTGAGACCATCCAGGTTCAATGCCCACCTTGCTGGTCGCTCATAGTGGTGGCGTCCTTCACGATCCGGTTGCCTAATCAGCAAGCGAATAGTTCAAGGTTGGGTCTGCACCGCGCCGTCCTGCAGACCGATGCGATACCTTCGACTTTTCTCGTCCTCAACCAACAAAAAATCGCCCCCCGGGCTGAGTGTGAGACTGCGCAAGTAAACAATCTGCACATCGGTCTCCCGCTTCGGATCAACGATTGTTTCATACATCTTGGCCGTCCACAGCCGCTTACCACTTGCCATTTCGGTGGCCACGACAAAACCGCCGGGAGGGCGTCCTTCCGACGAAGCTGCTTTGAGTTGTTCATAACGCACGCCAGCGTGGATCACGGGAGCTACCTCGGGTGCGCGGATGCGACTGGAGGAGCGGGTCGTGCGGTCATCTTCGGAGGTTGTCATCATGCGTTCCTTTTGGGGAGTGGTCGGATTCGGTGTTTGCCGCGCGCCAGAACGGTCGTCCGAACAGGCCTGGGTGACTATTAAGGTTCCAAAGCCCAGCCACACTACAATGGGAAATAATTGCTTTGGAGTTGCTGGCCACCCTGGCGATTGCGCATTAACGACACTGCTAATTAAGCAGCCTAGTATCAAGGAGGCAATTTTCTTAGGGATAGTCATTTTGACCATAGAGGATTTGAGTAGGGCTAACGTAAAGTGGCCATCCTATTTGACGTAAAACATTGCATCAAATAGGATGGATAAAATTGTATAAAAAATACAAATCGCCATTTATTCATCATGTTATGTCTTTTTATGGGGGCATATAAATGATCGGGTAACAATATTTGCATGAGCGCTCTCACTACACAAACTGAATTATGCCGCCTGGATTAAGCGCTTGTCTCGGTATTTTGATAAGCACCCGCCAGAAAGTAAAATCCCGGCAGCGCTGCGTGCCGGGATAGCGCCTGATCTGCTATAGTTCCGGCACTCATTTTGAATTGAAATAGATAAATTCGTGTCACCTTTCGAACTCTTCATCGGATTGCGCTATACCCGTGCCAAGCGGCGCAATCACTTCATTTCCTTCATTTCACTGATTTCCATGGCGGGCATTGCGCTGGGTGTGGCGGCGCTGATTGTGGTGCTTTCGGTCATGAACGGTTTCCAGCAGGAATTGCGCAGCCGTATCCTGGGCGTGGCTTCGCATATCCAGATTACCGGCGGTGACAATACGCTGGCCGACTGGCGCAGTGTCGCGGCGGAAGCTTCGCGCCATCCCGATGTTGCCGCCGCCGCGCCCTATATCATGGCCCAGAATATGCTGACTTTCGATCAGGCGGTGCAGGGGGCGATTGTGCGCGGCATTCTGCCCGAGCTGGAAAGCGGGGTGGCGCAGTTTTCCAGCCACATGAAGCAGGGGCGGCTGGAGGATCTGCGCTCCGGCGAATTCGGCATCGTGCTGGGTTCGGAACTGGCGCGGGCGCTCGGTGCGCGGCTGGGCGACAAGATCGTGGTGATGGCGCCGCAGGGGCAGGTGACGCCGGCGGGGGTGGTGCCGCGCCTCAAGCAGTTCACCGTCAGGGGTATCTTCGAGGTCGGGATGTATGAATACGACTATGGGCTGGCGCTGATTCATCTGGACGATGCGGCCCGGCTGTACCGCATGGGCGACCGGATTTCAGGTGTGCGGCTGGCGCTGAAGGATCTTTACCGTGCGCCCCAGGTTTCGCGCGAGCTGATGGACCTGATGCGGGGCGATTTTTACATCAGCGACTGGACGCGCCAGCATGCCAATTTCTTCCGCGCCATCCAGATCGAGAAGAACGTGATGTTCATCATTCTGCTGCTGATCGTCGCGGTGGCGGCGTTCAACATTGTTTCCACGCTGGTGATGGCGGTGACCGACAAGCAGGCCGATATCGCCATCCTGCGCACGCTGGGCGCATCGCCCGGCAGCATCATGAAGATTTTCATCGTGCAGGGTGCGCTGATCGGTGTGATCGGCATGTTCATCGGGGTCGGGGGCGGGGTGCTGCTTGCGCTCAATATCGATGTCATCGTGCCTGCCATCGAACGTCTCTTTGGCGTCACTTTCCTTGCTAAAGATGTTTACTATATCAGTGAGTTGCCTTCTGAACTTGATGTGAAAGATGTGGTTTATGTGGCTTCGGTTTCGTTTGTCCTGACCTTGATTGCGACCCTGTATCCCAGCTACCGCGCATCGAAAACCAATCCGGCAGAGGCGCTGCGGTATGAGTAAGGAGCCGGAAATGATGACAGAACCGCGCCAAACTGGAACGGAAGAGGTTTTATCCCCTCACTCCTCACCCCTCACCCCTCACCGCCCTGTCATTTCCTGCCGTGGGCTGCGCAAGGTTTTTCAGCAGGGCAAGGTCGAGGTGCCTGTCCTGCTGGGTATCGATCTCGATATTGCAGCCGGTGAAAGAGTGGCGATTGTCGGCGCCTCCGGTTCGGGCAAAAGCACCTTGCTGCATCTGCTGGGCGGCCTCGACGACGCCAGTTCAGGCGAACTGGAAATCCTCGGCCACGCTGTTCAGGGTCTGAACGAAGCCGAGCGGGGACATCTGCGTAACCAGTCGCTGGGATTCATCTATCAGTTCCATCATCTGCTGCCCGAATTTTCGGCCCTTGAGAATGTGGCCATGCCGCTGCTGATCCGGCGCCTGCCCAAGCAGCAAGCCTATGAACGTGCCGCTTCCATGTTGCAGAAGGTGGGGCTGGGCCACCGCCTCGATCATACCCCCGGCGAGCTTTCCGGCGGAGAGCGCCAGCGGGCGGCGGTGGCGCGTGCGCTGGTCTCCGGACCGGCCTGCGTGCTGGCGGACGAGCCGACCGGGAATCTGGATCGCAATACCGCTCAGGGCGTGTTCGACCTGATGCTGGAACTGAATCAGGAGCTGAATACCAGTTTCGTTATCGTGACGCATGACATGGAACTGGCGGCTCGAATGGATCGCACCCTGAGGCTGGTTGATGGGGCGCTGCTTGATCAGTAATTTCAGCCCCGCCCGCCTGCTGGCGGTGTGCCCGGGGGCTGGCCGGGCCCCATAAATAGCCATGCGGTCAAACATCCTGGCTTTTGCCGCCGGTGTCTGGCTGCTGCAACAGCAATCCTCGCTTCCGGCCCTGTTCTGGGCCTGGCTGCTTCTTCCCTTGCCTCTGCTGCTGTTTGGTCTGCGCCGCGCTTCATCCTGGCCTGCCAGAGGGCTGAGGCAGTTTTTCAGCAAAATATTGTGGCTGGCTTTCGGCTTTTTCTGGGCCGCATTTTTTGCCCACCTGCGCCTCGCTGATGCCCTGCCGGAGCGCTGGGAAGGGCAGGATATCCAGATTAGCGGGGTGGTTGCCGGTTTGCCGGTCAGCAATGAGCGCGGCCTGCGCTTCGAATTCGATGTGGAGAAGGTGATCACGCCGGGCGCCCAGGTGCCTGGCCATATCCAGTTGAGCTGGTTCGATGGCGGTTTCGGCAGGCCTGCCACACATCCGGTTCCGCAGTTGCATCCAGGGGAGCGCTGGGAACTGACCGTGCGCCTGAAACGCCCGCATGGCAATGCCAACCCTTATGGCTTCGATTATGAAGCCTGGCTGCTGGAGCGCAACATCCGCGCCACCGGATATGTGCGTGCAGGCCCGGAAAACCGGCGTGCGACGGAGCGGGTCTATCGTCCGGCTTACCTGGTCGAAGCTGTGCGTGAAGCGGCCTCTGTGCGTCTGTCGCAGGTGCTTGAAAACCGGCCCTATGCAGGAGTGCTGAAAGCGCTGGCCATCGGCGAACAGAACGCGATTCCGCCGGCGCAATGGCAGGTTTTCCTGCGCACCGGCGTCAATCATCTGATGTCCATCTCCGGGCTGCATGTCACGATGATTTCGGGCTTCTTTTTTGCCCTGGCTTACTGGCTGTGGCGGCGCAGCGCCACTCTTACGCTCCGCCTTCCCGCGCGCAAGGCGGCCGTGATTGCCGGGGTTCTGGCGGCGCTGGCTTATGCCCTGCTGGCGGGGTTCGGCGTGCCTACCCAGCGCACGCTGTACATGCTCTCCGTGGTAGCTGCGGCCCTGTGGCTGGGGCGGGCCGGCAGCGCTTCCAGCGTCATTGCGCTTGCGCTGCTGGTGGTCCTGCTGCTCGACCCGTGGGCGGTGCTGTCGCCCGGATTCTGGCTCTCCTTCGGCGCAGTCGCCGCCATGATGGGCGCGGGCGCCGGACGAATCAGCCGCCCGCACTGGCTGGCGGAGTGGGGCAGGGTGCAATGGGCCGTCACCCTGGCGCTGGTGCCTGCGCTGCTGGCCATGTTCCAGCAGGTTTCCATCGTTTCGCCGCTGGCCAATGCCGTGGCGATCCCGCTCATCGGCCTGGTGGTGACGCCGCTGACGCTGCTTGGCACCGCTTTCCCGCTGGATTTTCTGCTCATGGCTGCGCATCTTGCGATGGAGGGCGGCATGATTTTCCTGACCTGGCTGAGCACCTTGCCGGTCGCGGTCTGGCAGCAGCATGGCCCGCCGGTCTGGACGCTTGTTGTGGCCATGCTGGGGGTAATCTGGCTGTTGTTGCCGCGCGGTTTTCCTGCGCGCTGGCTGGGCGTGGTCTGGTTCCTGCCGATGTTCATGGTGCTGCCGCCCAGACCCGCCCAGGGTGAATTGTGGCTGACGGTGCTGGATGTCGGGCAGGGGCTGGCCGTGGTGGCCCGCACCCGGGAACATGCGCTGCTTTATGATGCCGGGCCGCAGTTCGGCCCTGAAGCGGATTCAGGTTCGCGCATCATCGTGCCTTTCCTGCGCGGCACCGGCATAAGCCGTCTCGACGGCATGATCATTTCGCATGACGATATCGACCACTCCGGCGGCGCCCAGTCGGTATTGCAGGCCGAGCCAGTGGGATGGCTGCTTTCTTCTTTGCCGCCGGACAGCCCGGCATTGACAGGCGTAAGGAATAATACGCGCTGTTTTGCCGGACAATCCTGGGAATGGGATGGGGTGAAATTCGCCATGCTTCATCCGCCGGAGGATAGCTACCAGTACGATGGTTTCAAGGATAATGACCGTGGCTGTGTGCTGAAAATTTCCTCGCGGTTCGGCAGTATCCTGCTGCCCGCCGATATCGAGCGCGTGTCCGAGCAGGATATGCTGGAAAGATCGCCGCAGCCGCTGGCGGCGAACGTGCTGGTCGTGCCTCACCATGGCAGCCTGACTTCTTCGACCGAGGCATTTATTGATGCAGTACGGCCTGCAATGGCGATTTTTACGGTTGGCTACCGCAACCGTTTCGGCCATCCCAAGGATGAAATCCTGGAACGTTATCGGGCGAGGGGCATCAAAACCTGGCGTACCGACGAGAGCGGTGCGCTGGATTTGCGTTTTGGGGCAGATGGCTTGTCCTTGCAGAGCCAGAGGCAGGTTAGAAAGCGTTATTGGCAGGAAACAGATAAGGGTAAGCTTTAATAATGGTGACACTGGCAAACAAACATATTTCAGAACCCGGCGGCGATACGCTCCTGCCGTGGCTGCAAGCCATGGAAGCATGCTTTTCCGGAACGGATCTTGATGCAATCCGCCGTGCGGCTGATCTGGCGGCTTCCTCGTATGCCGATAAAACGGCATCGACGGGCGCTTCCCTGCTGGACCACGCCCTGGGAACGGCGGCCATCCTGGCAACCCAGAACATGGATGTGGAAAGCATCATCGCGGCGGTGCTGCAAGCCGTTGCTGATGGCTCGCCAGAGCGCGCAGCACAGGTCGAAGAAGGCTTTGGGCCAGGTGTCGCCGCGCTGGTGGACGGTGTGGTGCGCATGGGGCTGATCGGCGAACTGGGTGTGCCGGCGGGGCAGGGAAAGTCTTCCAGGGATGGCAGGAAAGACCAGCAGGGGCAGATAGAATCCCTGCGCAAGATGCTGCTGGCGATGGTTGAAGACATCCGGGTGGTGCTGATCAAGCTGGCGGAGCGCACCCAGGCCATGCGCGAACTGCCCGGCGCCGATGAGGAAACCCGCCGCACGATCGCGCGCGAGATCCAGGATATCTATGCGCCGCTGGCAAACCGCCTTGGCGTGTGGCAGGTGAAGTGGGAACTGGAAGATCTTTCCTTCCGCTTTCTCGAACCGGCGCTTTACAAGAAAATCGCCAGGCTGCTTGATGAGCGCCGCCTGGATCGCGAACAGTACATCAACACCGTCATGGCATCGTTGCGGGCGGAGCTGAAAAAGAATGGCGTGGAGGCGGAAGTCACCGGGCGGCCCAAGCATATCTACAGCATCTACAAGAAAATGAAGCGCAAGAAAGTGGATTTTTCCGAAGTCTACGACGTGCGCGCGGTGCGGGTGCTGGTGAACGATCTCAAGGACTGCTACACCGCGCTGGGCGTGGCGCATAGCCTGTGGCAGCCCATCCCCAGCGAATTCGACGACTATATTTCCCACCCCAAGGGCAATAACTACCGCTCCCTGCACACTGCCGTGATCGGCCCGGAAAACAAGGCGCTCGAGGTGCAGATCCGCACTCACGACATGCACAATCATGCCGAGCTGGGCGTTGCCGCGCACTGGCGCTACAAGGAAGGCGGCAAGGGAGATGCCCGCTTCGAGGAAAAGATCGCCTGGCTGCGGCAGATCATGGAATGGAAAGACGATGTTCAGGATGTGGATGAACTGGTCGATCAGTTCAAGACCGGCCTGTTTCAGGACACCGTTTACGTACTCACGCCGCAAGGGCGCGTCATTGCGCTGGGGCAGGGTGCCACGCCGGTCGATTTCGCCTACCACGTGCATACCGATGTCGGTCATCGCTGCCGCGGCGCCAAGGTGGATGGCAGCATCGTGCCGCTTACCTACACGCTGCAGAACGGCCAGCGCGTGGAGATTCTGACCACCAAGGAAGGCGGCCCCAGCCGGGACTGGCTGAGCCCGACGCTGGGATACACCCAGAGCAGCCGCTCAAGGGCAAAAATCCGTCAATGGTTCAACAGCCTGCACCATGAAGTGAATGTGCAGGAAGGACGTGCTGCGCTGGAAAAGGAAGTCCATCGCCTTGGCGCGGCTTTCCCGAATCTCGAAAAACTGGCCCAGAAAGCGCAGTTTTCCAGGCCGGAAGAACTCTTTGCCGCGATCGGCCGGGGTGATGTTTCTGCCCGGGAGATCATGGCGCTGTTTCTGGACGAGGGCAAACCCAAGGTTGAGGAAGACGAGTGGCAGATCAGCGCCCGCAGCATCATCCCCGCCGCATCCGGCGTGCTGGTGGTGGGTGTGGGCGACCTGATGACCACCATGGCCAAGTGCTGCAAGCCGGTGCCGCCCGACCCGATTATCGGTTTTGTCACCAAGGGCCGGGGCGTTGCGATTCACCGCCAGGATTGCAGCAACATCGTGCATTTGCCTGAATCCAAGCGAGAGCGCCTGTTGCCCGCTAGCTGGGGCACCCGCAGCGGCAGAGGCTATGAAGTCGATATGGAAGTGGAAGCCAATGACCGTCAGGGCCTGCTGCGGGATATTTCAGACCTGCTGATGCGCGAAAAAATCAACGTCACAGCCGTGAATACCCAGAGCCGTGGCGACAAGGCGCGCATGAACTTTTCTGCGCAGGTGGCGGATCAGGAACAGATGGCCAGAATCCTGTCACAGATTCGCGATGTGACAGGGGTCATCGAAGCGCGGCGGAAATAGAAAAGCGCCGGTCGAAACCGGCGCTTTTCAAGTTTTGGTGGAGGTAAGCGGGATCGAACCGCTGACCTCTTGCATGCCATGCAAGCGCTCTCCCAGCTGAGCTATACCCCCAAAGCGTTGCGCATTCTAATCAGGATCATGCCTGAAGTCAAGGCGGGAGGCTTTCCTGTGTTCACACCAGCCGGCAAATTAGGCTCCGGGAGCGCATCGTTAGAAATTCCTGTGATGATTTATGTTGTAATGACACGTTTTATTTTTTGGGCAAGGTGCTTAAGGTGATGCCAGCGTGAGTGATTATCCTGTGGTTGACTGGACTGAAGCTGGCGAGAACCGTCTGCCCGCTGGCGTTCAGAGAGCGGGGCAGCGCCGCCCAAGCGAGTGGTGGTCGCCGATGACCGCATGAAGGCGGATGAAGCCTATCGGCTGGCCTGCGAGGGTATCGCGCTGTTGTGGCGGGGGGATTTCCAGAATGCGCGCCAGTTGCAGCAGGCAATGGCGCGCCGCATCGACCGCAAACCGCGCAAGCCCGCAGCTTCACCGGCCGAGGCCTTTCATTTTCATCGCCAGTTCCAGTCCCTGCGCGCACGCGTGCTGGGGATGCTGTTGCTGCCGCTGGAGGCGGATTACAGCATTCCTCTGAGGCGCGCGCCTGACGTGAGGGAAGCCTGCACGGAAGCATATGGACCCGGAGATTCGCCCTCGCTGGTATCGCTGCGCGAATTGCTTGGTTTGATCGGTGCCCACGAGTGGCGCAAGAAAGGCGTTGAAATCCCGGCGCTCGGCGCACGTATCCACCCGCACTACGGCATTTTTTCGCCGGTTCGCGGGGAGTACGTGGGGCTGGTGGCCAGGGCGCCGCTGCCTTCAAAGGAACTGGCTTTCGATATTGGCACGGGGACGGGCGTGCTGGCGGCAATCCTGGCGAGGCGGGGCGTAAAGCGCATCGTGGCCACGGATCAGGACCCGCGCGCTCTGGCGTGTGCGAGAGAGAATATTGATCGGCTTGGACTATCGGCGCAGGTTGAGATTATCCAGGCCGATCTTTTTCCGGAAGGACGCGCGCCCCTGATCGTCTGTAATCCGCCCTGGCTGCCAGCGCGGGCAAATTCGCCAATCGAACATGCAATCTACGACCCGGATAGCCGCATGCTGAAGGGTTTTCTGGCTGGGCTGGTCGCCCATCTTGAGCCGGGAGGCGAGGGCTGGCTGATTCTTTCTGATCTCGCCGAACACCTGGGGCTGCGGACGAGGGCCGAGTTGCTGGCTATCTTCGACCAGGCAGGGCTGAAAGTGGTGGAGCGGCTGGATGTAAAACCGACGCATCCCCGCGCATCGGATGAAACCGACCCGCTCCATGCGGCGCGTGCGGCTGAGCTTACCTCGCTGTGGCGCCTCGCGGTTCGCTGATCAGACAAGTTTTCACTATCCTGTGAAATAATTGATATGTTGATTAAACCCCTCCCAGCCTCTCAACCCCCCTGCCCCCCTTGTCAGGGGGGTGAAATTGGGGAGGAGCGATCTGGTTCTCCCCCTGACAAGGGGGAGGTAGAGGGGGTTTTGATAAGGAACGAAGAATGAACACCAGACGCCATCTGTTTACCTCCGAGTCCGTTTCCGAGGGACATCCGGACAAGATCGCCGATCAGATTTCAGACGCCATTCTGGATGCTTTTCTGGCCGAAGAACCCGAGGCCAAGGTGGCTTGCGAAACCTTTGTGGCTGACAATCTGGTGGTGATTGCCGGTGAGTTCAAAACCGTTCGCAAGGAACTGTTCAGCGAGGTCCAGCAGCGTGCCGAAGAGATCGCCCGTCAGGTGCTGCGCGACATCGGCTATCGGGATGCCGGAACCGGAATCGATCCGGACGCCTGCGAAGTGCAGGTGCGCTTCAATCACCAGTCCATCCAGATCCACAAAGGCATTACGCTGGCGGGCGGCGATATCGGCGCGGGCGACCAGGGGCTGATGTTCGGTTATGCCTGCGACGAAACGCCGGATCTGATGCCTTACCCGGTCTGGCTGGCGCATCGTCTGGTGCAAAAACAGGCCGAATTGCGCAAATCCGGCGCCTTGCCCTGGCTGCGCCCCGATGCAAAAAGCCAGGTGACGGTCGCCTACGAAGGGCATAAAGTCGCCGGCATCGAGAACGTGGTGATCTCCACACAGATCGAGCGCAATCTCGATCCGGCCTGGGTCACACAGGAAATTACGCGCGAAGTCATCGATCCGCTGGTGCCGATGGACCTTCGCACACCGGGTTTCAAACTGTGGGTCAACCCCGCCGGCCCGTTCGAGATTGGCGGACCCAATGGCGATACCGGCCTCACCGGGCGCAAGATTATCGTCGATACCTATGGCGGCTCCTGTCCGCACGGCGGGGGTGCATTTTCAGGGAAAGACCCGACCAAGGTGGACCGCTCGGCTGCTTACATGGCGAGGTATATTGCCAAAAACCTCGTTGCGGCAGGTTATGCCCGGCGTTGCCTGGTTCAGCTGGCCTACGCCATCGGGGTGGCGGAGCCGGTCTCGCTGCTGATCGAAACCTATGGCACAGGAACGGTGCCGGACGACACGCTGGAAAAAATGGTGCGCAATACCTTCAGGCTGACCCCACGCGGCATCATCGACAGTCTCGATCTGCGCCGCCCTATCTACCGGAAGACCGCCGCCTACGGGCATTTCGGACGGGCAGAGCCGGACTTTACCTGGGAGCGTGTCGATCAGGCGGATAAGCTGGCCATGTTCGATCAATAAGGCCGGGTGAAGTAAGCCCGGAGCATTCGAATCAGGCCGGGCCTTCAGTGCCTCCCTGCTGCTCCAGATAGCGGGCCACCTGATCGAGCCCGCTTTCCAGTTGCTGAAGGCATAGCCCCGCATTCTTCCAGTCCTGTGCCTGCGCAGCGTATTCCAGTTGCCGCGCGTGCTCGGCCATGCTCATCGCCGCAATATAGGTGGATGCGCCCTTGATTTCGTGAGCATTGCGTTTGCAGCCATGGTGGTCCTGCGACGTCAGAGCCAGGGAGATTTTTTTCAGCAGGGGGCGTGTGCTGTCAATGTACAGCGAGATCATTTCACGCTGAAATGCCGGGTCATTGCCCAGGGTGGCCTTCAGCCGAACATGATCAATTGCTGCATGAGAAACAGACGGCAATGGATTGATTTCACGCAATAATCTCGCCATATTGCTGAGGCTGACCGGCTTGACAAGATAGTCGTCCATGCCAGCATCCAGGCAGCGTTCCCGGTCGCCTGGCATGGCGTTGGCGGTCATCGCCACGATGGTCCTGTGCACGCCATTCGCTTCTTCGCGGCGACGAATCTCGGCAGTAGCTTCAAAGCCGTCCATTTCCGGCATCTGGCAATCCATCAGAATCAGGTCGTGGCTGGCACGGCTCATTGCCTCTAGCGCCTCTTGCCCATTGCTGACAATTTCGGGCTCGATGCCCAGTTTTTTCAGCATGTGCTGGATGACTTTCTGGTTGACTCCATTATCTTCTGCGACCAGCACACGCAACCGGGATGGAGGCATGCTTTCGATTGCGGCGCCTTGCTCAAATCCGGACTGTTTCTTCACCACTTTATGGCCGGTGCTTTCCAGGATCGCATCGAGCAGGCGCTGCTGGAGTATGGGCTTGGTAAGGTAGATGGCCTCCGGCAGTTCGGGTATGCGCTGCCGCTGCGTCACGGGCGAGAGCAGTATCCATTTCGACGATTCGGGCGGGTTGTTGCCTGGCGTGAGCAATTTCGCCACCGATTCGGGCTGGGACAGGTCCAGGATGACCAGATCGAAGGATTCCTGCACTGTGCTTGCATGCGGCATGCCGTCGTGGCAGGCAATGCCCCACTGTTTGAGCAGGCTGCCAACCATGTGCATCAGACTACGATTTGGAATCAGGACCAGGGCGCGCAATCCAGTGACAGCTGTGCCGCCAGACGGATTGTCCGCGGGTTTGTCCTGTTTTTCGAGTCGTGCGGTAAACCAGAACTGGCTGCCTTCTCCCTCCTTGCTGTTCATGCCGATCTCGCCTTCCATGAGCTCGATCAGCTGCTTTGAAATGGCCAGCCCGAGGCCTGTGCCGCCGTATTTCCGGGTAGTCGAGCCATCGGCCTGGGAAAAGGACTGGAAAAGGCGGCTCTTGGCCTGGGGTGTGATGCCGATGCCTGTGTCCCGCACTTCGAAACGCAGTTGCAAGGCAGAGGGCGTCTCTTCCTGCAAGGAAATCTTGATGAGCACTTCGCCATGATCAGTGAACTTGATGGCATTGTCGGTCAGGTTGGCAAGGATCTGGCGCAATCGCCCGGGGTCGCCGCGCAGGTGGCGGGGCAGGGCCGGGTCAATGTCGCAAATCAGTTCCAGCCCCTTGAGTTGTGCGCGCTGGGAGAAAAGCTCGGCCACATTCTCGACTGTCTGCAGCAGATTGAAGTCGATGACATCAAGTTCGAGCTTACCAGCCTCGATTTTAGAGAAATCGAGAATGTCATTGATGATGGTCAGCAGGGCGGAGGCAGACTGGTTGATGGTTTCGGCATAATCCTTTTGCTCGTGGGTCAGCGGCGTATCCAGCAAAAGGCTGATCATGCCGATGATGCCGTTCATGGGGGTGCGGATTTCATGACTGACGTTGGCCACGAATTCCGACTTCATCTTCGAGGCCTCAAGCGCTGCATCGTAGGCTTGCTGCAGCTCTTCTTCGGCGACCTTGCGTTCGGTGATGTCGTGGATGATCGCCTGTGTAATGACCTGATTTTCCAGGCTCATGGAATGCAGGGCGATTTCAGCAGGGAAGACACTGCCATCTGCCCGTTTCCCGAGCCATTGAAAATAACAGTGCCCCTTTTCAATGGCCTGCTGGATATAGCCTATGGCATATTCAAGAGTGGGGGTGCCGTCGATCTGGAGCGGAGGGCCCAGATCGGCGGGAGAAAGGCGGGTGAACTGGCGTGCGGAACGAATCTGGAACATGCGCAATGCAGCCGGGTTGCAGTCTACGAAATGGTCCTGATCCATCAGTACAATGCCGTCAGAATTGGTTTCGAACAGCGTTTTGAATTTCAATTGCTGTTTTTCAATTTCGAGCGTTTGCTGAGCTGCACGGCGAATCACGAAGAAGGCGATAAAAATCCCCAGAAGGGCGGCGGCTGCGCCAAGCAGAACCATCAGCCATTCTGTCTGCCGGAATGACAGAGCGGCTTCTTCAGCGGCTTTTCGCGTGGCACTCTGCTGCTCCCTGAGCAGTGCATCCAGTTCGTTAAGCAATTTCTTCTGAGTAGGGATCGCTTCTTTCTGCAATATTTCCAGAGCAGAGGTGCTGTCACGATCAAGCGCATATTCAATGGTCTTGATAACGACGGGCTGTGTGATCATGGTCAGGGTGTTGATCTGTTCCAGCGCAAATGCCTCGGCGTTGCTGGAGGTCATCTGCTGCAGACTTTGCCTGGCCTTGGCGAAAGCCGAGCCCAGTTCATAGAAGCGCAGCAATTCCTCGTCCTGGGCAAAAGGATCCTGCAGGACCACGATCGCGTGCATGCTGATTGCGCGTTCGCGCAGTGCGTCCCGCATGGTCGTGGCGAGTTCGATCTTGACGTTGTTCTGGTTCACGATCCGCTCCAGACGGCTGTTGATGGCAGCCATCTGCTTCAGGCCCACCACTGTCAGGGCGATCATCAGCGCCAGCACCAGAGCAAAGCCGGCGCCTACGCTGAATTTCATGTTTCGTGCAAACATTTACTGGTTATCCATTGAAATATATGGAGAAATACACATTGTCGCAGAACGGCTCAGTTGCCATTGTCGCACTCGCTCCATGATCTGCACAGAGCCTGTGCCGTGCAAGGGTGTTGTAAATTGTGCATCATGAAGCTACTCTGCGCCGCGTGACTTGTCTGGGGTAAATTCAGAGTGAAAAATTTGTTGTCCGGGTTGTGCTGCCTGCTGCTCCTGTCAGCATGCGCAAGCTCTCCACCAGAAAGCAAGCCCGTTGTGGAAGCGCCGAAGCTTGCCGCTCCCAGAATTGCCATTGCCCTGGGAGGCGGTGCCGTAAGGGGATTCGCGCATATCGGTGTGCTCAAGGCGCTCGAATCGCATGGAATCAACCCCCAGATCGTGGCCGGAACCAGTGCAGGAAGCCTGGTCGGCGTCCTTTATGCAGCCGGGTATAGCGGCTTTGAGCTGCAAAAAATCGCTTTCCAGCTCGATGAGAGCAGTGTGGGCGACTGGACTTTGCCCAACCGGGGATTTATCAAGGGTGAGCAATTGCAGAATTTCGTAAACCGGGCTTTGCAGAACAAGCCCATCGAGAATCTGGCAAAAACTTATGCTGCCGTGGCGACGGATCTTGGTAGCGGAGAAACGGCCGTTTTCCGGCGCGGCAATGCCGGTGCGGCAGTGCGTGCTTCCAGCAGCGTGCCTGGTGTTTTTCAGCCGGTCAGCATCAATGGACGGGAATATGTCGATGGCGGCCTGACCAGTCCGATACCGGTCAAAGTGGCGCGCAGCCTTGGCGCTGACGTCGTTATCGCAGTCGATATCTCCAGCAAGCCCCGAAATGCCCGGGTGAACGATAGTGTGGATGTGCTGCTGCAGACCTTCAGCATCATGGGCCAGACGATAGGAAAATACGAGCTGGCCGGTGCGGATGTGGTGATTCGCCCGAATACCGGGGCAATTGGCTCAACGGACTTCGAGCAGAAACATCAGGCCATCATGGAGGGAGAAAAGGCTGCGCTTGCAGCCCTGCCGCTTATTCGCTCAGCAATCCAGCGGGCAACTGCAAAATAAGGAGGCGCCGCGCGCCGTTGAATCGCTGTGTCCAGTATCTGTCCTGCATGCTGGCCACTTCGACACCGCCGCCGGAGCTAGGCGCATGGATAAAGCGATTGTTTCCGACATAAATACCCACGTGGGAAAAGGAACGCTTCAGGGTGTTGAAAAACACCAGGTCGCCTGGTTTCAGCTCATCCGGCGTGATTTTCTTGCCCAGGCGGCTCATCGCCAGGGCATTGTGCGGCAGGGAAAGGCCTGCCATCTGGCTGAATACATGACGGACATAGCCGCTGCAATCAAAGCCCGTGGATGGCTGGCTGCCACCGTATTTATAGTTGATGCCGATCAGGTTCCGGGCATAAGCGAGTGTGTCCGTGACGCCGGCAAGGTGGCGTGTCTCAAGCGTACTGGGCGTGGTTTCAGGCACAGAGGCGGTTTCTGCCGCTTCCTGCGCAATGGCTGAAGCTGAGCTGGCTGTCAGCAGCAGAAAACCGATAATGGCGTTGTATTTTAATCCCATGGGGGCGTAATTTATCCGGAAAGCATGCTGTTGTAAAGTCTGAAAATGCTTTAACCTGATAGACATAGCATCTTAATTCTAAAGGAGAACCATCATGAGCCAGCCAATGACGACACAAGAGATAATCACTGCCGCCAGCACTTCTGTACAGGAGGGTGGTGATATCCGGACTCGGGTGCATGACCTGACCTTGCGTGCTTTGCGTGAACGGCGCCTGGATTCAACCGAAGTCCGTGCGGTAGTCCGTTCCGTGGCAGAAGGGATGAGCCTGGGGGCGGAGCAGCGCAGCGGCGAGGTGAAAGAGGCCCTTGCTGCTGCGATTTCCGGCCTTGATGCGGCCCTGCTCAAAGCAGCTCAGGCAACACATCTGGCACTACAGGAAATGATTTCGCAGGGCAAGGACTTTAGCAAGCAGGATCTCCAGCCTGCGCTGGATGATCTGAAAATTACGGAGCAGGCGTTTCTCGATACCCTGGGCCAGGTGGCAGAAACTGCCGGAAGCCGGGTAAAGCAGGAACTTAAAGCCGCAGTCGAGCATGCACGAAATTCAGGTACGGATACCGGTACCAGTGTCAGGGCCAGCCTGAATGAACTGACTGACCGTATTTCCGCTACTTTGCAGGCCGGCAAATCAAGCGGCCAGGAGGCGGCACAGACTGTTACAAGTCGTCTGGCGTCACTGGCAAGCGGGATTCTGGCCGGCATGGCCGAAGCCCTGCATGAGAAATCACAGAAAAAATAGATCTAGTCATGCTGCTGGAAACACTGAATGTGATGCGGGATATTTCCCGCCTGCATGAAATCACCACGGTCTTCATCCGTTTCGGCTGGGGAGACATCGCGCGCCGCCTCGGTGTCATCGGGGTATTGGAGCGTGCCGGCCGCATTCTGCACTGGACCGAGGCCGAGGAGATCATGCACCTTGAGCCTGCGGTGCGGGTGCGGCGTGCATTCGAGGAACTGGGCCCGACATTCGTCAAGCTGGGCCAGGTACTTGCTACCCGGGTGGACATGTTCCCACCCGCCTGGATCAGCGAATTTGAAAAGCTGCAAAGCGATGTCCCACCGGTCCTGTTCGAAACCCTGCTGCCGCAACTGGTCGATGCATTGGGCGCATCTCCGCTGGAGATCTTTGACCAAGTCCAGACAATCCCGGTTGCTGCTGCTTCCATTGCTCAGGTGCATCTGGCTCAGTTGAAAGACGGTACCGAGGTCGTGCTTAAAATCCGCCGCCCCGATATCGAGCAGAAAATCGAAGCGGATCTGCGCATTTTGGCGCATATCGCGCAGCTTCTGGAATCCGAACTGCCAGAAGCGCGGCGTTACCAGCCGGTGCAAGTCGTGGCCGAGTTTTCCCGCTCCCTGCGCCGCGAGATGGATCTGGCGCGGGAAGCACGCAACCTCGATCGCTTCGCCCACAATTTTGCGGCAGACGAAACCGTTCTGATCCCTCGCGTCTATTGGGAGTGGACCAGCACAGTCATGAACGTTCAGCAGCGGGTTATCGGCATCCCCGGCAATAACCTTGCCGCAGTCGATGCTGCCGGGCTCGACCGCAAGGTGCTGGCGGCACATGGCGCCGATGCCGTACTCAAGATGATCCTGATCGATGGCTATTTTCATGCAGACCCACACCCCGGCAACGTGTTTTATTTGCCGGGAAACCGCCTGGCCATGCTGGACTTCGGCATGGTGGGGCGTCTTACCCAGGAACGGCGCAACCAGATCGTGGATCTGCTGGCCTCCCTGGCGCGCCGCAACGAACAGGGCATGCTGGACGTCCTGCTGGAGTGGACGTCAGGGGACGCCAGTGTGGATGACAGCAAGCTGGCTGCCGATGTCGGCGACCTGGTAGTGAACTATGAAAATGTCCAGCTCAAGGATGTCCGTCTGAGCGCCTTGCTGCAGGAAATCACCATGATCATGCGCGAGCATTCCCTGATGCTGCCTTCCGATCTGACCCTGCTGTTCAAGGCCCTGATTACGCTGGAAGGGCTTGGGCCGCCAGTTGGACCCGGAATTTCACCTGATCAGCCGCCTGGAGCCTTTCGTTACCCGGGTGATTCGCGAACGATTTACTCCTGCTGCCCTGTGGCAACGCGGCTGGCAGGATGTCAACCAGTTCTATGACCTGGTGACCGGCCTGCCGAAAGATATTGGGCGCCTGATCCGGGAAATCCGCCGTGGTAAATTCCGGATCGATCTCGACCTGAAGCGCCTGGATCATTTCGGCCAGCAGATCGACCACAGTGCCAACCGCCTGACCATGGCTATTCTGACTGCTTCGCTGGTAATTGGCTCCTCCATCGTCATGACAGTGGAGGGCGGCCCCACCCTGTTCGGCCTGCCCCTGTTCGGCCTGCTCGGCTTCCTGCTGGCATTTTTCAACAGCATCTGGATCATTCTGTCGATCTGGCGCTCCAATCGTCATTGATACGGCAAATCCGGTAAACTTCGCTTCCTTATTGAACTCTTGCGCCTTCAAGACATTTTATTGTCTTTGCCTGATACACCATGCCTGATCTGGATCTGATTTTTTCTGACAGCGGCCCTCTGGCCCAGGCCGCGGAGGGCTATCGCCTGCGCCCGCAGCAACTTGAAATGGCCCGGACCATTGCCGGTGCGATCGACAAGCATGAAATTCTGGTGGCCGAAGCGGGAACGGGCACAGGCAAAACTTTTGCCTATCTGATTCCGGCGCTGCTTTCCGGCGGCAAAGTGATCGTTTCCACCGGCACCAAGACTTTGCAGGACCAGCTTTTCAACCGCGATATCCCGGCGGTGCGCGCCGCGCTTCAGGTGCCGGTAACGGTGGCCATGCTCAAGGGGCGTGCCAATTACGTTTGCCACTACCATCTGGAGCGGGCGCGCAATGAGGGGCGCTTTTTCAATCGCGAGGACGTCAAGTACCTCCCGCTGATTGAACGCTATGCCAAGGTCAGTAGCGACGGGGATAAGAGCGGGCTGGGCGCGGTGCCGGAAGATGCCGGCATCTGGCCTTTCGTCACCTCCTCGCGCGATAATTGCCTGGGTCAGGAGTGTGCCTATCACAAGGATTGCTTCGTTCTCGAAGCGCGCCGCCGCGCCCAGGCCGCGGATGTGGTGGTGGTCAATCATCATCTGTTCTTCGCCGACGTGATGTTGCGCGATGAAGGTCTGGCGGAACTGCTCCCAGCCAGCAATACCGTTATTTTCGACGAGGCGCACCAGTTGCCGGAAACCGCCAGCCTGTTTTTCGGCGATACGCTGAGTACCAGCCAGATTCTGGAGCTGGCGCGCGACAGCCTGGGCGAAGCGTTGACTTCGGCAAAGGATTTTACCCCCTTGCCGGATGCGACGGCGGCGCTGGAAAAGGCGGCGCGCGATCTGCGCCTGGTGTTTTCGCAGGATACGGGACGTCTTCCAGTGCAGCGCGCACTCGCGCTGCCCGCTTTCAATGATGCTCTTGCCGGGGTGGGCGAGCGGCTTGCCGATCTGGTCAAATTACTGGAATTGCAGGCTGAACGCAGCGAAGGTCTGGGCAATTGCTGGCAAAGAGGCCAGGAGCTGGCCGGAAAGCTGCGCCGCTGGCAGGATGAGTCCGGGCTGGAGTTTGTACGCTGGGTGGAGGTGTTCAGCCATGCGCTGCAACTGAATGCAACACCGCTTTCCATCGCGGAAATTTTCAGCAAGCAGTTGTCCAGTCAGGCGCGTGCCTGGATTTTTACTTCCGCCACATTGGCAGTGAAGCGCGATTTCAGCCATTACCAGGGACAGATGGGGCTGCTGGAAGCGGCTACCGGCTACTGGGAAAGCCCCTTCGATTATGAAAAACAGGCAATCCTGTATGCGCCGTCAGCTATGCCCGACCCCAATAGCAGCGACTATACCGAGTCCGTCGTGGCGGCAGCCTTGCCGGTGATCCGGGCCAGCGGCGGACGGGCATTTCTGCTCTGCACCAGCCTGCGGGCCATGCGCCTGGCACATGGCCTGCTCAGGGAAGCATTTGATAAGGAAGGCCTGGAGTTTCCCCTGCTGTTGCAGGGCGAAGGCTCGCGCACCGAATTGCTGGAACGCTTCCGCAAGCTGGGCAATGCCGTGCTGGTTGCCAGCCAGAGTTTCTGGGAAGGCGTGGATGTGCGTGGCTCGGCCTTGTCGCTGGTGATTATCGACAAGCTGCCGTTTTCTCCGCCGGACGATCCGGTGCTGGCAGCGCGCATCGAAAAAATCAACCGCGAGGGGCGCAATGCCTTCATGGAATATCAGTTGCCGCATGCAGTGATCACGCTGAAACAGGGCGCGGGGCGCCTGATCCGCGATGAAACCGATCGCGGGGTGCTGATGATCTGTGATCCGCGCATGCTGACCAAATCCTACGGCAAACGTATCTGGCAAAGCCTGCCGCCAATGAAGCGCTCGCGGGAACTGAAAGAAGTGGAAGCTTTCTTCGCCCAGCAATGAAGCAGATTTGGGTAAAATGCTGTCTGATTCTGCTGCTTGCCGATGCTGGCAGCACATGGGCACAGCAGCCTGTTGCAGAAGCGAAGATTTACCTGCAAAGCTCGCGCCTGGCTGGGTTCAAGTTCTACGAAGGCCGCAAATTGTGGCCGCAGCTGAAGAATGGCGATGCCCTGAAACTGGTGCGCGAGGCGGACAATCCATATGACGGCAATGCCATCAGTGTCGAGTGGCAGGGCCACAAGCTGGGGCATGTGCCGCGTACAGACAATGCCGCACTGGCGCGCTTCATGGATCATGGGCAGCAACTGGAAGCACGCATCACTGCGCTGGCGAAAGAAAAAAGGCGCGGACGCTGGATCGAATTTGACGTTTACATGGAACATTGATGAAGCTGCTGGCGCTCGATACCTCTACTGAAAACTGCTCCGTCGCCCTGTGGCTGGACGGTGAGGTGATTTCGCGCCAGGAACTCGCCGGGCAGCGCCACTCGGACCTGATTCTACCTATGCTGGAAGAACTGCTGGGCGAGGCCGGAGTGCCTCTCGGGTCTCTTGACGGCATTGCCTTTGGCGAAGGCCCAGGCTCCTTTACCGGCCTGCGTATCGCTTGCGGCGTGGCGCAGGGGCTGGCTCTGGGCGGGGATCTGCCGGTGCTGGGGATATCAACCCTGCTGACACTGGCAGAGGCAGCGCCCGGCGACAGGGTGCTGGCCTGCCTCGATGCCAGGATCGGTGAGATCTATCATGCTGCCTATGAAAAGCAGAATGGCAACTGGCTCACCGTCAGCGAGCCCAGCCTGTGCTATGCCAAGGATGCACCGGAACTTCCGGGTGCAGGATGGGCCGGTGCTGGCAGCGGTTTTTCGGCTTATGCAGAGGCGCTTGCAGCAGCGCTATGCGGGACAGCTGCTTTCCACCGATGGGAGTGTCTTTCCTCAGGCGCGCGACATGGTGAAGCTGGCTGCCCCCTTGTTCGAACAGGGGCAGGGCAGGGATGCCGCCCTGGCGGCACCGCTTTATATCCGCAACAAGGTTGCACTGAAAACGGCAGAACGGAAATGAACGCACAGCTCAAGAATTACCAGCGGCCTGTACTCCGGCCCATGCGTTCCGATGACATGGCGGCCGTTTTTTCGATTGAACAGAAGATTTATCCCTTCCCGTGGACACTCGGAAATTTTACTGATTCGCTCAGTGCCGGCTACAGCTGCTGGGTCTATGATTTTTGCGACCACCCGATCGGCTATGCCATTCTGATGATTGCAGCTGGTGAGGCGCATCTGCTCAATCTGGGTATCGCTCACGACTGGCAGAGCCAGGGTCTGGGACGGCAGTTCTTGCGCCATCTGATCGAGGTGTCGCGGCAGGATGGGGCGGACATGATGTTTCTCGAAGTACGCCCATCCAACAAGAAGGCTATCCAGCTCTATCTCAGCGAAGGTTTCAATGAAATCGGTTTGCGCCGCAATTACTATCCGGCGGCCAATGGACGCGAGGATGCGGTGGTGATGGGGTCGTCCCTGTAATGGCGCGCCAGGATGTGCTTCAGGAACTGAATCTGTGGCCGGTATGGCGGCTGCGTGCTGCCAGTACGCCGGAAGTGTCTGTTGAGGTGGGCTCTGCTGCTGCACCAGGCAATGCGCCGGAAAACCGGCGCGAAGCCATACTGCAAATGGACTGGAGCCAACTCAAAACAGCCGTGTCCGGCTGCACTGCCTGTCGCCTCCATGAAACACGCACTCAGAGCGTGTTTGGCGTCGGCGACGAACAGGCTGAATGGCTGCTGGTGGGAGAGGGGCCGGGCGCGGAGGAAGACAAACAGGGCGAACCCTTTGTCGGGCAGGCGGGCAAGCTGCTCGATAATATGCTGGCGGCCATCAGTCTGAAGCGTGGGCGGAATGTGTCTATCGCCAACACCGTCAAATGTCGTCCGCCCGGCAATCGCAACCCTGAACCTGATGAAGTGGCTGCGTGCGAGCCTTATCTGACACGGCAAATCGCCCTGACCCGGCCCCGGCTGATTGTCGCGCTTGGAAAAGTGGCGGCGCAAAGGCTGCTGGAAACGGACGACTCCATTGCCAGCCTGCGCGGCAAACTGCACCGGTGCCAGGGCATTCCGCTGATCGTAACCTACCACCCTGCCTATCTGCTGCGCAGTTTGCCGGACAAGGCCAAGGCCTGGGAAGACCTGTGTTTCGCCGTGCGCACCATGCAAGACCTGCAAAGTGCAGATCAGGAAGCGTCTTAAGCCGTTACGCGCTGGTAACGATGGTAAATCAGCCACATCGAAAGGCTGACGAAGGCGCCGAAGACGATGGTGATGGTATTGATGTGCAGGCCTGACTTGACCATCATCGCATAGCCGCCGAGCAATAGCAGAATACTGATATTTTCGTTGAAATTCTGCACTGCAATGGAGTGCCCGGCGCCCATCAGCAAGTGGCCGCGGTGCTGCAACAGGGCGTTCATCGGCACCACGAAGAACCCGCCCAGCGCGCCGATCACGAACAGCAGTGCGACAGCGATGCGCCAGTCGTTGACCAGAACCATGGACATCACGGTGAGGCCCATCAGCATCCCGGCGGGGAGAATTTTGACGGACTTTTCCAGGGTGACAAATTTCCCGGCCACCACCGCGCCTGCAGCGATTCCCAGGGCCACCACGGCAGTAAGCTGGGTGGCTCTTTCGATATCAAATTTCAGAATCAGGCCGGCCCATGTCAGGACCACCAGGCGCAGCGTCGCGCCTGCTCCCCAGAACAGGGTGGTGACCGCCAGAGAAATCTGGCCCTGCGGGTCGCGCCACAGCAATAAAAAGGAATGCCAGAAATCATGGAGTACGTAAAACGGGCCCTTTTTGGGCAATTTGTGGTCAATCGCAACATGCGGAATGAACAGGTTGAATATCGCAGCGCTGACATACAGAAGCGTTACAACAATGATTGCAAACGTGGAGACGCTGATACTGCCCTGCATTTGCCATTCAGCGAGCAATGAGGAGGAGAGCGTCGGATTCAGGAGAACGCCGCCAATGATGGCGCCCAGTACGATGGCTGCAACCGTGGCCCCTTCCATCCAGCTATTTGCGACCACCAGTTTGCTCGGAGGCAGATATTCGGTGAGGATGCCGTACTTGGCTGGGGAATAGGCTGCCGCACCCAGACCCACGATGCCGTAGGCGTAGAGGGGATGCAAGCCGAGCAGCATGGCCAGACAGCCGACGAACTTGATGCTGTTGCTGATGAACATCACCCGCCCCTTGGGGATGGCATCGGCAAATGCGCCCACAAAAGGCGCAAGCAGGATATAGGATACGACGAAAAACTGCTGCAATACCGGGATGTGCCAGTCCGGGGAACTCAGCTCCTTCAGGAGCGCAATCGCTGCAAAGAGCAGCGCGTTGTCAGCCAGTGCTGACAAAAATTGTGCTGCGAGAATAATGTAGAAGCCGAGATTCATCAGCGCGGCAGGAGAGTATGTACGGCTTGTTTCATGGGTTCTGCTTTATACCATGAAACCCGAAATACTGTCTTGGTGCGGATGCGTCAGTTCACCTCGCTCAATAGCAAGTCCAGCATGCGGCTGGCCTGCGCAGCATAGCTGCCGCCAAAGAGATTGGCGTGATTCAGGACGTGGTACAGGTTGTACAGGGTTTTGCGTACTTCATAGCCGGGATCAAGAGGCCAGGCTTCTCGGTATGCCGCGTAGAAGCGCGCAGGGAAGCCGCCAAACAGTTCACTCATGGCGAGATCGGTCTCGCGGTCGCCATAATAGACAGCCGGGTCAAAAACGACGGGATCGCCCTGGCTGAGCGCACCGCAGTTACCGTTCCATAAATCACCATGCAACAACGAAGGGAGAGGAGTGTAGCCAGGGAAGAACTGCTCGATCAGGTCGAGCAAGCGAGCCCCCTTCTTCTGCAAGCCGCCGTCAATCCCGTTCCGGGATGCCAGTCCGAGCTGGAATTCGAGCCTTTCCTCACGCCAGAAACTTATCCAGTCTTGCTGGGGCGTGTTGCACTGCGGTGTTGCGCCGATGGTGTTGTCGATATGCCAGCCAAACTGTGTTGCGACATGGGCATGCATGTCTGCCAGTTGCCGGGCCAGTCGTTCGCAGACGGGTCCGCTGCAGGCATCGATGGCGAGAAACTCCAGTACCAGATAGGAAGCATGCGCAGTCGTCCCGTGGCAAAGCGGAACGGGCGCGCGAATTGCGCCGCTACGGAGGATTTCCTGCAGCCCCGCAGCTTCTGCTGCGAACATCGCCTGCCTGGCGGGTGTGTTGATTTTTACAAAATAGTCCTGCCCGCAGCCAGAGATATGGTAAGCCGTGTTAATACAACCGCCGCCCAGAGGGACATGCTTCACAGACTTGAATGGCTGCCTGCTAGATAGTCCAATCTGGCTATCGATGGCAGGCCATAATTCAGCTATGCTGACATGATGTTGCATTTAGATTCATTCTCAACTGGGTATTGGTATGTTAATTTTAACAGGTCAGTGAAAACGCCCAGCATATTTAATGTAATGGATAAGGACAAAGCATGAACAAACTGATTATTATTGTTTTTTCGTTTTTTATATATAACCTTGCAGGGGCGGCGTCCACCATTCCACAGCCCAAGATTATCAAAATCAATGAACGTGTTTATGCCCTGCTCGGACCCATGGGCCTGCCAAGTGCGCACAATCAGGGCTACATGGTGAACAGCACGGTGATCATCGGCGAGCAGGGTGTCATCCTGATCGACAGCGGTTCCTCGGATGAGGTCGGCAAGCATCTTGGCAAAACCATCGCAAAACTGACGCCAAAACCCGTGACCCACGTGATTAACACACACCACCATGGCGATCACACACTCGGCAATATCGCGTTTGGAAAAGCCGAAGTGATCAGCTCAGAGATTTGCCGCGATATGGTGAACAAGACGGGATACGAGTGGGTCGCCCTGATGGAAAGCATGGTCGGACACAAGTTGCCAAATACTCGCCCGGTGACAGCCAGTGTGACCTATGCGGGAGAAAATTCTCGTACGGAACGCACGATTCAGGGGGTCAAGCTGGTGTTCTGGGTGCCTAAAGGGTCACATACCGTAGGTGACATGATGGTGTATCTGCCGGATGACAAGATACTGGTGGGCGGCGATATTCTGGTCAACCGCACCATTCCCGTGATGCGCGACGCCATGGTGAAAAACTGGGCAGGAACCCTGGAACAGGTTCAGGAATTTGATGCCACGACCATTGTGCCTGGACATGGCCCCCTGATGAAACAGGCGGACGTGACTAAATTGCAGCGCCAGATGGCTAAGTTCTATTCCGGCGTTGAAGCTGGATACAAGAAAGGTCTGAGCGATAGCGAAACGCGCAAGACGCTGGATGTGCGGGAATGGAAAAAGCTGGAAGGGTTCGAAGACAATATCGGCAGTAACGTCAGCCGTACTTACCTTGAGGTTGAGCAGGCTAGTTTCTGAGCTGATTCGTGACTGGAGACCGAAGTTTCACACTAAAACCCCTCCCAGCCTCCCCTTGTGCGAGCATCCGCTACGCAGATTGCCTGCTTACCCCACTTCAGGGGAGGGGCAGACTGGGAGGAGGGTTCAAGTTCTCCCCCTGACAAGGGGGAGTTAGAGGGGGTTTAGTCCTGCGTGCTTTGGAGTCGAACGATCAATCCATCAACTTGCGTGCTTCGGCCACCTGACCGCGGTAAGCATTAAAAATATTGCGCAGTGCATCGGCCATGGCGACCTGGGGCTTCCAGCCCAGGTCGCGCATGGTGTTCTCGATTTTTGGCACACGATTCTGTACGTCCTGGTAGCCTTTGCCGTAATAGTCGGCTGAGGTCACTTCAAGCATCTTCACTTTCTTCGCGCTGTCCCTGTATTCCGGATAGTCCATCGAGAGATCCAGCATCATCTTCGCCAGTTCCTTCACGGAATAGTTGTTGGACGGGTTGCCGATGTTGTAGATCTTGCCGGTGGCCACGCCATCCTTGTTTTCGATGATTTTCATCAGCGCATCGATACCGTCTGAAGCGTAGGTGTAGGAACGCTTGGCCGTGCCGCCGTCCACCAGCTTGATGTCCTCGCCGCGCACGATATGGCCGAGGAACTGGGTGATGACGCGCGAGCTGCCTTCCTTGGCGGTGTTGATGTTATCCAGACCGGCGCCGATCCAGTTGAAGGGGCGGAACAGGGTGAAGTTGAATTCGGTTTCCATGGCGTAGGCAAAGATCACCCGGTCCATGAGCTGCTTGGAGCAGGAGTAAATCCAGCGCGGCTTGTTGATCGGGCCGAGGATCAGCTCGGAATTTTCCGGGTCGAATTCGTCGTCACGGCACATGCCGTAAACTTCTGAAGTGGAAGGGAAAATCAGGTGCTTGCCGTATTGCACGCACTGGCGCACGATCGGCAGGTTGGCTTCGAAGTCCAGCTCGAAAACCTTGAGCGGTTCCTTGACGTAGGTTGCCGGGGTGGCAATTGCTACCAGCGGCAGAACCACGTCACATTTCTTGACGTGATATTCGATCCATTCCTTGTTGATGGTGATGTCACCTTCGAAGAAATTGAAACGCGGGTTGTCCATCAAATCGGACACGCGATCGCTGTACATATCCATGCCGTACACTTCCCAGTCGGTGGTTTCCAGGATGCGTTTAGACAGGTGGTGACCAATAAAACCGTTCACGCCAAGAATCAGGACCTTCTTCATCATTTTCCTTTCAATTCAGTAATCTTCGAACGGCAGAGGCGTTTCGCCAAAGCGTGCCGTAAATTGTTCCGGCGTCATGGGCTGTCCATCCAGCTCGAACGACAGTACCCGCAATACGCCGCCATCACCACAATCGGCATGACAACGGCCATTTTCACAATAAAAAGATGGAGCAGCTCGCTGCGCCTTTCCGTGCCGGGCGCCAACAAGGTTCGCAGCACGCGCATCGGTTTTCCGGCAAGCCTGGTGTAAGCGCCGGGGTAGGGCGGGGCGACAGCGCGCACCAGATTGTGAATGGATTGCGCTGAATCAAGCCAGCGGATTTTACCATCTTCCGGGCGTCGCCCGCCAAAATAGCCGCCCTGCGACAAGTCCTGCTGCTTCAAGTTCGCACTGCCGTCAATCAGGTCGGGCAGACAGCGGTTCAAGCGTGATCTCGGCTGCACAGCGTCACTTTGTGGAAACACTTCCAGCGCCGTGTCGTCGGGCAGGATGGGAACGGCCTGCTGGTCAACGATGGCGCCATTGTCCGGCTTCTCGTTCATCACATGCAGGGTGGCGCCGGTTTCCTTTTCGCCGCGGATGATCGCCCAGTTGACTGGAACCCGGCCACGATATTTGGGAAGCAGGGAGCCGTGCATGTTGTAAGCGCCGCGCTCCGGCAGGTCGAGTATTTCCTTCTTCAGCATGTTGCGGTAATAGAAGGAAAACAGGAAGTCCGGCTGCAATGAACGGATCTGATCGACCACCTCCGGCTGATTCGGGTCGTCCGGCATGATCACCGGAATATCGTGCAGGGCGGCGAGTTCCGCCACGCTTTCGAACCAGATGTTTTCGGATGGGTTGTCGCTGTGCGTCACGACCAGCGGCACTTCGATGCCATGGGCAAGCAGCACTGAAAGGCAGCGCACGCCGACGTTGTGGTAGGCGAAGACCACGGCCCGGGTCATTCGGATTTTTCCAGAATCGCCTGAATCAGGTAGCGTGGACGATGGCGCACTTCCTGATAGATCCGGCCCACGTACTCACCCAGCAGGCCGATGCCGAACAGGGCGATACCGATGAGGAAGAAGACCAGCGCAAACAGGGTGAACAAACCTTCTGCTTCCGGACCGATCCACAGGCGGCGCACCACAAGAAGAATGAAGAACAGGGCGGAAAGCAGCGAAACAGCAATCCCTACCAGAGAAAACATCTGCAGCGGCACCAGCGAGAACCCGGTCATCAGGTCGAAATTGAGGCGTACCAGGCTGTAAAGCGAGTATTTCGATTCGCCTGCTGCGCGTTCTTCGTGCCCCACAACGATCTCGGTCGGGTTGCGTGCAAAGCTGTAAGCCAGCGCAGGAATGAAGGTGTTGACCTCGTTGCACTGATTGATGGTGTCGATGATATCGCGGCTATAGGCGCGCAGCATGCAGCCCTGATCGGTCATTTTGATATGGGTGATGCGTTCGCGCAGCTGATTCATGGCGCGGGATGCGACGTGGCGCCAGGCACTGTCGCTGCGCTGGCGGCGGATCGAGCCGACATAGTCATAGCCCTCGTCCATCTTGGCCAGCAGGCTGCCGATATCTTCCGGCGGATTCTGCAGGTCGGCATCGAGCGTGACGATTTTCTTGCCGCGGCAGTGCTCAAAACCAGCCATGATGGCCTTGTGCTGGCCGAAGTTTCCGTTGAACAGGATGACCCGCGTTACGTCAGGGCGCAGCCTGAATTGTTCCCCGAGGATCGCGGCAGAACGGTCGCGGCTGCCATCGTTGATGAAAACGATTTCGTAGCTCGTTCCCAGCTTGTCCAGCGCCGGGTAGAGGCGGTCGAACAGGGCTTGCAGGCCTTCTTCCTCGTTATAGACGGGAATGATGATGGAAACGTCTGGAGTGCTCATTTTTTGGCGCTTTCGATGATTTCCCTGATTGCGGCGCAGACCCGCTCTACATCCTGCAAGGACATATCCGGGAACAGGGGCAGGGTAACGGTTTCCCGGCCAATCTTTTCAGCAAACGGGAAGTCGCCTTCCTTCCAGCCTGAGCTGCGATAAAGAGTAAACAGGTGGATGGCAGGGTAATGCACGCCCACGCCAATTTCGCGCTGACGCATCTGCTCGATAAATTCGCCTCGGCTGATATTGAGCCGGTCCAGCGGCAGCAGGATCTGGAACATATGCCAGTTGCTGTCGGTGAAATCCTCAGGCGGCAGTTCGCACCCCAGAGCGCGGTCGAAACAGGCGAAATAGTGTTTAGCCAGCTCGCGCCGTCGTTCGGTGAATGCGTCGATTTGCTGCAACTGCCCGAGGCCGATGCGCGCAGCAATGTCGGTGAGATTGGCCTTGCCGCCAGCCACATCCACGTCCATGCCGCCATCCGGGTTGCGCACCACGCCTTGCAGGCGCAGTTTTTCAGCCAGCGGGATTTGCGCTGCATCGCTGAGTACCAGACAGCCGCCCTCGCTGGTGGTCATGTTCTTGTTGGCATGGAAGCTGAATGAGATCAGATCGCCGAACGAGCCGATGCGACGGCCATTCCAGCTTGCCCCCATGGACTGGGCGGCATCCTCGATTACGTGCAGATGGTGCTTCGCCGCAATGGCATAAAGGCGGTCGCGGTCCACCGGCAGGCCGGCCAGATCCACCGGAATGATGGCGCGGGTCGCTGGCGTGATGGCGGCTTCGATCCGATCGAGGTCGATATTGCGCGTTGCCGGGTCGATGTCGACGAACACCGGCTTTGCCCCGACATGCAGAATGACGTTGGCGGTAGCGACCCAGGACATGGGTGTGGTGATCACTTCGTCGCCCGGTCCGATGCCGCACAGTTGCAAGGCTACTTCCAGCGTGGCGGTACCGGAATTGAAGGCGCGCACCGGCCTGCCGCCAAAATATTCCGACAGGGCGGCTTCGAACTCTTTTACCCTGGGGCCGCTGGTGATCCAGCCAGAGCGCAGGACCTCGACCACCCCCTGAATGGTGGCTTCATCGATGCTGGGGCGGGTAAAAGGAAGAAATGGCATCAGCTTCTGGCCACGATGTAAACGCCGATGATGATGACCCCGATTCCCAGCAGGCGGGTCAGGGAAACCGCTTCGCCAAACAGCCACCAGGCTGCCAGCGCATTCACCACATAGCCGATGGAAAGCATGGGGTAGGCGATGCTGACTTCAACGCGCGACAGGGCCATGATCCATACCACCACGCTGATCACATAGAAGCTCAGCCCGGCAAAAATATGCGGCTCCGTGGCCAGTTGCCAGCCTACCGGCAGGATGTTGTCGCGGCTGAATTCGAAATGTCCGACGGCGTTGGTGCCCGCCTTGAGCAGCAATTGCGCAGCGGCATTAAGCAGCACGCCGGTCAATATGAGGGAAAAACTCAGCAGGTTCATGGCGTTCTCACAACCACGCGGCGCGTGTCGCGTGCGATTTCATGCATGGGCAGGCTCTGGCTGCGCAGCAAGTCAAAGGTTTCAGGCGGCATGATCGCCAGGGCATAAGGTTCATCGCGCCACTTCCGTTCGAACGAAGGTATGTCAGGAACCCACTTTTCCGGTTCCTGCTGCAGGCCGAATTCCAGTTCATCCTGATAGGCGACCAGGGTAAAGGTACGCTTCAGATAAAAAGGCAGGGTCTGATCGTACATGTTCACACTGTAAAAAGGCATGTCCGGCTTGAGATGGGGCTTGATCTGTCCGGCTATGTGGTTGGAGGAGTTGGAGGGCGAGAGACTTTCATGACCGGACAAGACCAGCTGGAATGCGATCAGGGCGGTAAAGGCGAACAGAATCAGGGCGCGCCTGAGCTGCCGCTGCCAGGTCCAGAATAGCGCTATTGCTGTACCCGCCATCCAGACCGCTGCAGCCGTGACAATCCACAGGCGGTATTTTTCATACAGGGGAAGGGGAACGGTGTCGCTGGCGAACAGTACGGTAAAAGGCGACAAAATAAGTCCGGCAGACGCCAGAATGGCGATCGGGAGCATACGCCGGAAGATCTGCCGTGCTTCCAGTTTTACCAGCAGATCACCGATCAGCAAGGCCAGCGCAGGGAAAACCGGCAGAATGTAGGAGGGCAGTTTGGAGCTGGAAATGCTGAAAAAGAAAAAGATGAACACTGCCCAGATCAGCAGGAAGCGGCGGGGCTGGAAACGCTGCCCGTCTTCCCTTTTCCAGGCCCTGAACAGGGATTCGAACATCAGCATCAGCCATGGCAGGATGCCCAGCAGAAGAACGGGTACAAAGTAGTGCCACGGCTCAAAGCGGCGATGCGTCTTGGTCAGAAAGCGTTCGAAGTGTTCGTGAATGAAAAAGAAATGAAAAAATTCAGGATTGGCCAGGGAAACAGCGACGAACCACGGGGCCGTGATCAGCAGGAACAAGCCCAGGCCAGAGAGCAGATGCAGGCGTTTCCACAAACCCCAGTCGCGCTGGATCAGGGTATACAGAACCAGCACGGCGCCCGGCAGGGCCAGGCCAATCAGGCCCTTGCTCAGCACCGAACAGCCCAGCGCCGCCCAGGTGATATGCATCCACATCCGGCTTTCTTTCGGCGTGGCAGATGAGTGCTGTGCCAGCAGAAAACCGAACAGCCCCAGCGTCATGAAGAAAGTGACGCCCATATCGAGCGTATTCATGTGGCCGATGCCGATATACAGCAGGCTGCTGCCCAGCACCAGCGCCGCATTCAAACCCGCATCCGCGCCGAACAGGCGGCGTCCCGCAAAAAAAGCCAGCAGCACACCGGCGAATCCGGTCAGTCCGCTCCAAAGCCGGGCGGTCCATTCGTGCTCACCAAACAGGGTATAGGCGGTTGCCGTCGCCCAGTATTGCAGGGCGGGCTTTTCGAAATACTTGATGTCGTTGAGGCGCGGCGTGGTCCAGTCGCCGCTGGCGGCCATTTCGCGCGGGATCTCGGCGTAGCGCCCTTCATCCGGCTTGACCAGATGGCGATAGTCGAGATTGCTGAACCAGACCAGTGCAAAAGCCAGCAACAGCAACCACAGGCCGCGTTGCGGCAATGGGGGAGAAGTGTGATCGGATGGCTTCAAAATGGCGCAGATTATAGCAGAGAATCAGTATGCCTTCAGCAGCACCAGCATGGCGCCGCTGCCGCCATCGGCGGCCCTGGCCTGACAGAAGGCCAGCGTTTCATCGCGCTGCATCAGCCAGTGAGCAACCTTGTTCTTCAGCACCGGCTCACGATTCTTTGAGCGCAGACCCTTGCCATGGATGATGCGTATGCAGCGCAGGCCGTTTTTCTGGCAATGCTGGAGAAACTGGATCAGTTCCAGCTTGGCTTCCGCCACGGTGAGGCCATGCAGATCGAGTTCGCTTTGCGTGACCCAGTGGCCACGGCGCAGTTTACGTAGCACCTGGTTTTGCACGCCCGGCCGAAGAAAAGTCAGTTCTTCGCCGCTTTCGAGGCTGTCAGCCCAGTAAACGTGATCGCTGAGTGAATCCGGCAGTATCTCACGCTGGTCGCGCAGGCTCTTCAGGGGAATGGGTTTGGGTTTGTGCAGGGGGTGAAGAAATCTGGGGCCGTGCCGCAGCGGCCGGGCATCGCCGACCGCTGAGCGGAACAGGTGGATGTCTTCTTCCGGCAAAGATGGGAGGGGAGCCCCGAGATCAGGCTTCATGCATCATTATGGTTTACAAAAACCTGACCACAGAGGACACAGAGATCACAGAGTTAAAGTCACTAAACAGACAATTTTTCTGTGTTCTCTGTGGCTGGCAGTGTTTAGTCCTTGTGCAGGTTGTCGAGATAACGTTCGGCATCCAGCGCGGCCTGGCAGCCTGTGCCGGCGCTGGTGATGGCCTGGCGATAGATGTGGTCCTGCACGTCGCCGGCAGCATATACACCGGGAATGCTGGTCTGGGTGGCAAAGCCTTTATGACCACCCTGGGTCACGATGTAGCCGCCTTCCAGTTCCAGCTGGCCTTCGAACAAGTCGGTATTGGGTTTGTGGCCAATGGCGATGAAAATGCCTTGCAGGGCGATTTCCTTGGTGGAGCTGTCGTTGACATTCTTGAGGCGCATGCCGGTGACGCCGGACTTGTCGCCCAGTACTTCGTCCAGTTCGCAGAAGGCTTCGAGCGTGATGTTGCCGTTCTTGATGCGGTCCATCAGTTTGTCCACCATGATTTTCTCTGCCTTGAAGGTATCGCGACGGTGCACCAGAGTAACGTGCTTGGCGATATTGGACAGATACAGCGCTTCTTCCAGCGCGGAGTTGCCGCCGCCGACCACGGCCACGTCCTGGCCTTTGTAGAAGAAACCATCGCAGGTGGCGCAACCGGAAACGCCGCGCCCCATGAATGCTTCTTCGGAGGGCAGACCGAGATATTTTGCCGAAGCGCCAGTCGAAATGATCAGTGCGTCGCAGGTATAGGTGCCGGAATCACCGATCAGGGTGAAGGGTTTTTCGTTCAGTTTCGCAGTATGAATCTGGTCGAACACGATTTCGGTTTCGAAGCGTTCCGCGTGTTTCTGGAAGCGCTCCATCAGTGCGGGGCCCATTACGCCATCGACGTCTGCAGGCCAGTTGTCCACTTCGGTGGTGGTGGTCAGTTGCCCGCCCTGCTGCATGCCGGTAATCAGAACCGGTTTCAGGTTGGCGCGTGCGGCGTAAATGGCAGCGGTGTAGCCGGCGGGGCCGGAACCAAGAATCAGCAACTGGCAGTGTTTGACGGACATGTTTTATGTACTCCGGTTAATGGTGAGTTTCAGGGTTGTTGTTTTAACATGATTGGGATGGACAGGATTTTAACAAGAATGTTGCATGCCGTAACCTTGTGAATTCATATCCCGGATTGACTAGGCGGCCCTTCTGCTATAATCGCCCAACCTGTTTACCCAATTCATATGGCATCATCAAATCACATTTCCAATAGCAGACCAGCGACAGCCCACCCCTTTCCGCCCAGAATAGCCGGTCTGATACGGGAATCGTGGTGGCTGGTGCTGGTCGTCGCTGCGCTTTACTTCATCATGATTCTGGGGACCTATGATCGTAGCGACCCTGGCTGGTCCCATAGTGTAACTGTCAATGCCATACACAATGCGGGTGGTGAACTGGGGGCCTGGCTGGCCGATCTTTTTCTCTACCTGTTCGGACTTTCTGCATACTGGTGGGCGGCTTTTTTCCTCTTTGCCATCGCGTGGGGCTATCGCCGTATCGATAGCGTGAACGTGGGTGATCGCCGTTCCCTGTTCGTGGCTTTCATCGGTTTCATTATCCTGCTGGTTGCCAGCAGCGGCGTGGAAGCACTGCGCCTGTACAGCCTGAAAGTGGCCTTGCCCCTGGCGCCAGGGGGGATGCTGGGCACAATGCTCAGCGACTTCCTCTGGAAATCTCTGGGCTTTACGGGGGCGACCCTGCTGATGCTGGTTTCAATGGCCATTGGCCTGAGCTTTTTTATCGGTCTCTCCTGGCTGGAACTGATTGAGCGCGTTGGCGGCTGGGTCGAGGATGGCTACAGGTTTATTGTCAATCTCCGTGAGGCCCGGCGGGATCGCCTGGCTGGCAAAGAGGCCGAGGCCGAGCGTGAACAGGTAGTCACGGTGGAAAAGAAGCGCCTGGAAGAGCAGGAGCCTGTCCATATCCAGCCGCCGGTCTTCGATATTCCGAAATCGGAGCGCAGCGAGCGCGAGAAGCAGGCGCCGCTGTTCGAGAATATGCCGGATTCGCCGTTGCCTCCGCTGCATCTGCTGGACGAGGCCGAGGCCAATGTCGAATTCATCAGCCCGGAAACCCTGGAATACACTTCGCGCCTGATCGAGCGCAAGCTCGCCGACTTCGGGGTGGAAGTCAAAGTGGTTGCAGCTTATCCCGGCCCGGTGATTACCCGCTACGAAATCGAGCCGGCAGTGGGCGTGAAGGGCAGCCAGATCATGAATTTGATCAAGGACCTGGCCCGCGCCCTGTCCGTGGTCAGCATCCGCGTGGTGGAAACCATTCCCGGCAAGCATTTTATGGGCCTTGAGCTGCCCAACCCGAAACGCCAGATCGTGCGCCTGTCGGAGATATTGGGTTCAAAATCCTATGCTGGCATGAACTCGCCGCTCACCATCGCCATGGGCAAGGACATCGGCGGTCAGCCGGTGGTAGCGGATCTCGCCAAGATGCCGCACGCGCTGGTAGCCGGTACCACCGGCTCGGGCAAATCGGTTGCGGTCAATGCCATGATCCTGTCGCTGCTCTACAAGGCCGAGCCGTCGCAGGTGCGCCTCATCATGGTCGACCCCAAGATGCTGGAGCTCTCAATTTACGAAGGCATCCCGCATCTGCTGGCGCCAGTGGTGACGGACATGAAGCATGCCGCCAATGCGCTCAACTGGTGCGTGGCGGAAATGGAGCGGCGCTACAAGCTGATGTCCAGCCTGGGCGTGCGCAACCTGGCCGGTGCCAACCAGAAAATCCGCGATGCCAGAAAGGCGGGAACGCCACTCACCAACCCCTTTACCCTGACGCCGGACAGCCCCGAGCCGATAGAGGAAATGCCCTTTATCGTGGTTTTCATCGACGAGCTGGCCGATCTCATGATGGTCGCAGGCAAGAAAGTCGAGGAGCTGATCGCGCGTCTGGCGCAAAAAGCCCGTGCTTCCGGAATTCACCTGGTGCTGGCGACGCAACGCCCCTCCGTGGATGTCATTACCGGCCTGATCAAGGCCAATATTCCGACCCGCATCGCTTTCCAGGTTTCCAGCAAGATCGATTCGCGCACCATTCTGGATCAGATGGGTGCCGAGGCGCTGCTGGGGCAGGGCGACATGCTCTATCTGCCTCCGGGAACGGGCTACCCGCAGCGTGTGCATGGCGCCTATGTTGCCGACAATGAAGTACACAAGGTGGTGGATTACCTGAAATCCATGGGTGAGCCGCAGTACGTGGAAGGCATCCTGGAAGGCGGCAGTTCGGACCTGGAGAACGAAGACGGGGAGGGCGGAGGCGACTCAGAATCCGATCCAATGTACGACGAAGCTGTCGCCATCGTCCTGAAATCCCGCCGTGCCTCGATCTCTTCCGTGCAAAGACAGTTGCGCATCGGCTATAACCGCGCGGCAAGGCTGATCGAGCAAATGGAAAAGGCCGGCCTGGTATCGTCCATGCAAAGCAATGGCAACCGCGAAGTGCTGGTGCCGGACCGTGAGTAAAACAGAAATCATCGACCGGGCCCTTCTGCAACGTGTGGCAGAGGCAGGCGCCGCAGCAGCGCGGCGCAGAAAAAACTACAATTTTCATACTGACGATGCGGATGCCTGCCATCGCCTGCTCAATGCGGTCGAGCCGGATTCCTATATTCCGCCGCACTGTCATCTCGACGCCAGCAAGGACGAAACCATCCTCGTTCTGCGCGGTCGGATTGGCATGGTGCTTTTCAGCGCGAGTGGCGACGTTGTCAGCACCTCTGTGCTTGAAGCAGGTGGAGAGCGGCTTGGTATCAACATTCCCCATGGCCAGTTTCATACCCTGGTGGCACTGGAGCCGGGCAGTGTTTTTTTCGAAGCCAAGGCGGGACCGTTCAAGCCGCTGAACGGCGGAAGAAAAAGCCTCGTGGGCGCCACCCGAGGGTGACCCGGAGGCAAACGGGTATCTGAATAAACTTAAAGAATTGTTTGTATCTATATGAAATTTCTGGCTTTGCTGTTTTTTATCCCCTCCCTGGCACTGGCTTCAGGCGTGGACAGTCTTAAAAATTTCCTGAACAACAGTCGCACGGTGAAAGCGCAGTTTACCCAGACCGTGCTGGACCGGAATGGCAAGCAAATTCAGGCAGCAAGCGGCGCCATGCAGTTCTCCCGTCCGGGGAAATTTCGCTGGGAGTATGCCAAGCCCTATCCGCAATTGATTGTGGGCGATGGCATCCGGGTCTGGATGTATGACGCCGACCTGAATCAGGTCACGGTCAGAAAGCTCGATCAGGCACTGGGTAACACACCTGCCGCACTGCTGGCGGGCAACAACGCCATCGAGCAGAATTTCACGCTGGCCGATGGCGGGAAGAAAAACGGTCTCGATTGGGTGGAAGCCAGCCCCAAGGCCAGGGAAGGCAGTTTTGAACAGATCAGGCTTGCCTTCAGGGCTTCGACGCTGGAAGTGATGGAACTGCGCGATCATTTCGGCCAGACCACCTTCATCCGCTTTGCTGGACTGGAACTCAATCCCAGGCTAGATCCCCAGTTGTTCAGCTTTACGCCGCCGCAAGGTGCGGATGTGGTCGGTGACTGACCTGTTCGCCAGAACGCCGCAGCAACCGCTTGCGGAACAATTGCGGCCTCACACCCTGAATCAGGTCGTCGGACAATCCCATCTGCTTGGCCCGGGCAAACCCTTACGCCTCGCTTTTGAATCCAGAAAACTGCATTCCATGATCCTGTGGGGGCCGCCCGGAGTCGGAAAAACCACGCTGGCACGGCTCATGGCCGAGGCTTTCGATGCGGAATTTCTCGCCCTGTCGGCGGTGTTTTCCGGCGTAAAGGATATCCGCGAGGCCATCCAGAAGGCCGAACTGGCCCTGCAGCAACATGGCCGCCATACCATTCTGTTCGTTGACGAGGTGCATCGCTTCAACAAGGCGCAGCAGGACGCCTTCCTGCCTTTCGTGGAGCAGGGGCTGGTGACTTTCATCGGCGCGACCACCGAAAATCCCTCGTTTGAAGTCAACAGCGCTTTGCTGAGCCGGGCGCAGGTGTACGTGCTGCAACCGCTTTCCGAAGAAGAACTGGGGATGCTGTTCGATCGTGCCTGTCAGGAAGCGCTGCATGGCATGGTGTTCAATGCCGGAGCCAAAGCGCTGCTGACCGGCTATGCCGATGGCGATGCACGCCGCCTGCTGAATCTCCTTGAGCAGGTCAGCAATGCTGCAATATCAAAAAATATTCAAAGCATTGAAGAAGATTTCATACAAAATACTTTAAGTCAGAGCGCGCGCCGCTTCGACAAGGGTGGCGACCAGTTTTACGACCAGATTTCAGCGCTGCATAAATCGGTGCGCGGTTCCAGTCCGGATGCGGCGCTTTACTGGCTGTGCCGCATGCTGGACGGCGGCGCGGATCCCCTTTATCTGGGGCGGCGCATCGTGCGCATGGCCAGCGAGGACATCGGCCTGGCTGATCCGCGGGCATTACGCATGGCACTCGACGCATGCGAAGTCTATGAGCGCCTGGGCAGTCCGGAAGGCGAACTGGCACTGGCTCAGGCCGTGCTGTATCTGGCTGCCGCACCCAAGAGCAACGCTGCCTACGTGGCGTATAATGAGGCCCGCGCTTTCATCCGCAACGACAAGTCGCGTACCGTGCCGGAACACTTGCGCAACGCCCCCACCAAGCTGATGAAGGAACTCGGTTTTGGCCGCGAGTACCGTTATGCTCACGACGAGCCGGAAGCCTATGCGGCAGGGGAGTCCTACTTTCCGGATGACATGAAACCAATCAGTTTCTATCGGCCCACACCGCGCGGCATGGAAAGCAAAATTGGCGAGAAACTGGAACATTTGCGCGATCTGGATGCAAAAAGACGTAAAAACTGATGATTGATAAGGGATAAGTAAATGCTGGATATTCAACTGCTGCGCTCGGATCTGGAAAATGTCGCCAAACGGCTGGCCTCGCGTGGCTTCGAACTTGATGTAAGCCATTTCCAGGAACTGGAACAGGATCGCAAGGCTGTTCAGACCCGCACCCAGGAGCTGCAAGCCAAGCGCAACACCACCTCCAAGCAGATTGGTATGGCCAAGGCCAAAGGAGAGGATGTTTCCGCCATCATGGCCGAAGTGGCGAATCTGGGCGATGAACTGAAGGCCGCCGAAGAAAAGCTCGGCTTTATCCAGATCAGAATGCAGGAACTGCTTTCAGGCATCCCGAACCTTCCCCATGAGAGCGTGCCGGTGGGTAAATCCGAGGCCGACAATGTGGAAGTGCGCCGGGTCGGCACGCCGCGCAGCTTCGATTTCGAGGTCAGAGATCATGTCGATGTGGGCGAGGGGCTGAAACAACTCGATTTCGCCACCGCCGGAAAAATCAGCGGTGCCCGCTTTACCCTGCTCAAAGGCCCGCTGGCGCGCATGCACCGCGCCCTGACGCAATTCATGCTCGATATACATACCGGAGAGCACGGCTATACCGAAGTCTATGTGCCCTATCTGGTCAACGCCGATTCCATGCGCGGCACCGGGCAGTTGCCGAAGTTCGAGGCCGATCTGTTTTCCGTGCAGAAGAACGAAAACGAGAAGCTGTACCTGATTCCCACTGCTGAAGTTCCGGTGACCAATATCGTGCGGGACGAAATCCTTGCGGCTGAAGATCTGCCGCTCAAATTTGTTTCACACACCCCGTGCTTTCGTTCCGAGGCCGGTTCCTACGGCCGTGACACGCGCGGCATGATCCGCCAGCACCAGTTCGACAAGGTCGAGCTGGTGCAGATCGTGCGTCCGGAGTATTCCTATCAGGCATTGGAGGAACTGACCGGCCACTGCCGAAACCATCCTCAAAAAACTTGATCTGCCTTACCGGGTGATGGCATTGTGCAGCGGTGATATGGGATTTTCAGCAGCCAAGACCTACGATCTGGAAGTGTGGCTGCCGGCGCAGAACACCTACCGCGAAATCTCTTCCTGCAGCAATTTCGAAGCCTTCCAGGCGCGCCGCATGCAGGCACGCTTTCGCGGAGACAAGGGCAAGCCGGAACTGGTGCACACCCTGAATGGTTCGGCCCTGGCGGTCGGGCGTACCCTGGTGGCGATACTGGAAAACTATCAGAATGCCGACGGCAGCGTCAGCGTGCCTGCGGCTCTTCAGCCGTATCTTGGCGGAGTGCAGAAGCTGGCGCCTTGAGGCCCAGACTGGTTTTTGGGTTGCCTTTGTTCAGTTCATAGTGTGCTGAACTACTCGCGCCTTGCCCGTTTCTGGTGGGCGCGGCTGCAAATATCCTCTGGTAAGGCTTGGAGAACCGGGTCAGGATGTCGTAGTAAGTACGAATATTTTCGACAAAAATGACGGTTTCTCCGCCGCGCGCATAGCCATGGCGGGCATCGACATGGTATTCAGCCTTGGATAGCAGCGGCAGGGTGGCCTTGAGGTCAGTCCATGAGTCCGGGTTGAGTTTCTTTTTCTTCGCCAGGATGCGCGCGTCTTCGAGATGCCCGTAGCCTATGTTGTAGGCTGCCAGTGCCATCCATGTCCGGTCCGGTTCCGAAATCCGCGCGGGTACGGAATCCTTGAGATAATTCACATAGCGGGCTCCGGCCAGAATGCTCTGCTTCGGGTCCAGGCGGTCTGTGACGCCCAGACGGTCGGCGGTGTCGCCGGTCAGCATCATCAGGCCGCGCACCCCGGTGGGGGAGGTGGCCAGCGGATCCCAGTGCGATTCCTGATAACCAATGGCCGCGATGAGCCGCCAGTCCAGCTCGGTCAGCTCCTGTGCGCGATGGAAAAGAGGGCTGAATTTCGGCAGCACGGCATTGGTGGCAACCATGAAGCCCTCCACGTCAATCCGGCCAAGCCGGTTGACATGCCCGTAATAGCGGTCGAGCAGGCGCTTCAATGTGCCGTCTTTCTGAATGCGGGCGAAGAAATCTCTGGATTTTTCCGCCAGGAAATTATCCACATCCCTGGGAAAAGCCCAGGCCAGCGACTGAGCTTCACTCACATCGAATGCCACCGCGAGTACCGGCAAATAGTTCTTGGATACATCGACGATATTCGAATCCGCAACCACCGCATCCAGCTGGCCCATGGCAAGTTTTTCCAGCAATTCTTCGCTTTCTTTTGAAGTGCTTTCCTTCCAGACCAGCTGGGGGTATTTCTTTTTTGCCTCTCTGAGTTTTTCGGCATAACTGGAGCCAGCCACGATCTCAATACGCTTCCCGGCCAGATCTTTCATGCTGGAAGGTTTGTAGCCAGCCGTGTTGTAGACGAGTTGCTGGTGGATGGTCTGGTAGGGCGTCGAAAACTGGAATCTTTTTTGACGTTCAGGGGTGACGGTGAGGCCGGCTGCAGCAAGATGAGCATAATGATTTTGCAGCGCAGGCAGGATTTCGTTGAACTGTTTCGCCACGACAAAGCGAACTTTTACCCCCAGCTCCTGGGCAAACAATTCCACCAGATCATGCTCGATACCGGCCAGATTCTCTTCGGCATCTTCATAATAGGTCGTTGGGCTGTTGCGTGTAATGACGACCAGTTCACCTGTCTGTTGCACAGGTAACACAGGCTTTGGCGGAGGTGAAAAGTTGCATCCACCCAGTCCGGCAACCAGTAAAATCGCCAAGATCCAGTTTCGCATCGGCGAAAGTTTGTCTGAGTTTCCTGTTTTTGTCCATCAGCCGGCTTTGAGAAGCCACCTAACCGATGTAGAATGGCGCCCACCGGAGAGGTGGCAGAGTGGTCGAATGTACCTGACTCGAAATCAGGCGTGGGCGCAAGTTCACCGAGGGTTCGAATCCCTCCCTCTCCGCCAGACAATAAAAGACCGGCTCAGGCCGGTTTTTTGTTTCTTTCGCAGAAAATTTGTGTTTTCATCGCCAGATACTGCTAACTCCTTAATCTGACCCGGAAAATTTGCCCGGACGAGTGATTGCGCAAAGCCCATGATTTTTCCTTACGCTTCAATCATCAGCGTTGCTTTCTCGCTGGCCATCCTGCTGGCGGCTTTTGTCGTGCTCAAGCCTTTTCTGCTGGCGGTGGTTTGGGCCGCAGTGATAGCGGTGGCCTCATGGCCGCTGCATCGCCGGATCAGCAAACGCCTCGGCAACAAACCCAACCTGGCCGCTGCTTGTACCACGCTGGTGATTGCCATCGCTCTGGTCATGCCCATGGTGATGCTGGTGGGTTTCATGATCATCGATCTGAATACGGTGGCAACCTATCTGCTCGAAGCGGATGAGCAGGGCAAGCCCGCGCCGGACTGGCTGGCAAAAGTGCCCTGGGCCGGCTCATTGCTGGTTAGCAAATGGCAACTGTTTCTGGCCGAGCCGCATCAGCTCACCCTTTTCTCGCAGGAATGGCTGTCCAGCCGGCTTAATCTGGCGCAGGATCTGGCGAAATCGGTCCTGGTGGATTTTACCTCGCGGCTCGCTACGCTGGCCTTTGCCTTGTGGGTATTGTTTTTCTTTTATCGTGATGGCGAGACCTTGACCGCAAAAATCAATGTCATCGGCCACAAGTGGCTGCAACGGCGCTGGCCATCCTATGCGCGCAGCATTCCAAGCGCGGTGCGCGGCTCGGTGAATGGGCTGGTTATTGTCGGTTTTGGCGAGGCGGTGATATTCAGCGCCCTGTTTGCCGCAGTGGGCCTGCCTTCGGCAGTGCTGCTGGGTGCGGTGGCGGCCATTCTGGCCCTGATCCCGCTGGCCGCACCGGCATTGCTGGCGGTGATCGGCATGATCCTGTCGGTTCAGGGCCTGGCCATGACGGGTATTTATGTTTTTGTTTTTGGCACGCTGGTCGTGATGGCTGCGGACTATATCGTTCGCCCCTGGCTGATTCAAGGCTCCACCGAGCTGCCTTTTCTGGCCGTGCTGTTCGGCTTCCTCGGCGGTATCGCTTCCATGGGCGTGGTCGGGTTGATTATCGGGCCGGTGATTCTGGCCTTGCTGCATGTCCTGCTGCGTGAAGCGAGCAGGGATGATGATTCAGCGGTTCCCTGATTTTTTCAGCACCCGCTCTGCTGCTTGGACTCCCCAGTAGTTCGCTTCCTCGAAAATCGAAAATCCGCTCAGATCGGAATGTGCGAGATGCAATCTTCCATGCGGCTGCGTCAGGCGTTCGCGCGCGGTACTCCATATCCATCCCGGTACAGGCATGGACATGGCATGGCCCCAGCGGAAAATGTCGAGCTGCCTGACCTTGCCGCGAATATCGGGATGCGGGCGCGAGAGGTCCTGCAGGATGTTTTCGGCCCAGGTTTGCCACGGGGTATCGAACAGCCGCTGGCGCGCGTTCTGCTCCGGTTCACCGCTCAGTGCCCGGTAATAGGTCAGCACGGTCGGCCCCTCATGGCTGCGCAGGCTCTGGTGGGTGGCATTGACGTAGCCCAGTGCCGGGCTGTCATACAGCACGTTGTCCCATGAGAGCGGGGCGCCATGGCCGGGTTCCGGTGAACTGCTCAGGGTCAGGTTGGCCACCAGCCACGGGGCATATCGAATCTGCTGGCAAGCCTGTTTCAGGCCGGTATTCAGCCCTTCGAAGACGTGCGGCAGGACGAACATCGGGGCGGCGAAAATGACCTGATCGGCCTGCCAGCGCACGCTGCGGTTTTCCTGCGCCAGAAAAACATCCAGCTCCACATGGTTTTTGGTTTCTTCCATGCGCTGCACCAGCGCGCCGCTCACGATGCGCTCGCTGAAGCCTTTCTGCATCTGCTTCACCAGCCAGTCGTTGCCTTCCGGCCAGGTCAGCACCTGATCGCTCTCCGCGTTTGCTGCATGCCCGTCGCGGCTGGCGAAATAATGCAGCCCGGCCCAGGCGGAGACCATCGCATAGTCGCTGCCGTAATCGTCGCGACAGCCATAGTTCACGTACCAGTGCAGCGGGGGTGAATCGAGTTTGTTTTGCAGCAGGAACTGGCGCATCGAAATCCGGTCCAGCGCCATCAGCTCGGCATCGCGTGCCGAGCGTGCCGCCGGAATGGCAAAGGCCCGTAATCCGCTGGCTCCCTGGCGCTGGCGAAACTGCTCCAGTAATGTGAAGAAACGCCGGTATTGCTCCTGATCCTTTTTTGTCGCACCGATTTGCGGCAGGATGCCTTCCTGCCACAGGCCATTCCGGTACAGCCGTTCCTGCGGGGCAAAGCACAGGTAGCGTTCGTCGTAGCTGGGCGCTTCGGCATAGGGGTCGCCCTGCAATACGCCCAGATCGGCCAGCAATTCTCGGGTTTCGCGCGCTTCCACGCCGGGCAGGGGGAGGTAGTGGGCGCCCCAGGGATAGGCGGAAATTGCATTCTTGCCGGAGCGTGCATTGCCGCCGACGGCATCTTCCAGCTCGAACAGCTGGAAGTCGCCAAAGCCGGACTTGTTCAGCTTCCAGGCGGCAGAAAGGCCCGCAATGCCGCCGCCGACAATCGCCACGCCGGTTTTACGTGTTTCGGATGGTGCCGGGAATTCCCGCCCGCGCAGGCGGTGACCCCGTTCCATGGAGGGGCCGAGCATGCCGCCTGCAGGCAGGTCCGGCTTTCCTGGTTTACAGCCCGAAAAACAGGAAGAGGCGGCGAGGGTGAGGAGAAAGTCGCGGCGTTTCATGGGTTTAGCATTTAGCCGCATAGAGGAGTCCCAAACCCCTCCCGGCCTCCCCTTGTCAGGGGAGGAGACAGGCTCTCCCCCTGATAAGGGGGAGTTGGAGGGGGTTTGGGGTGCATTGCTGAACAATCTTGTGAGGCGTTTCATCATCAGCGGTGGCTACCTACAGAAGAGAGCACAGATTCAAGGTTCATGGCGCCTGATGCTTCCACTCGGATTCGTAGTAATGGACCAGCACCTGATTGTTGAGGCGGTTGATTTCGGTTTCCACGGGTGCCATGTCGAGCGGGAACTGGAACAGCACCGGATTCAGGCTGGCACTGACGAAGCGCAGATCGGAGCGGTAGCTTTCAGGCGGCGTATAGGTCTGACGGCTGGCGATGATGTAGCCCCATTCGCCGAAGGAAGGCACCAGCGCATGGTAGGGCGCGGTTTTGAAGCCCACGCTGCGCAGCGTATGCTCAATGCTCCAGAATGATTTTGGCGCATAAAGCGGCGAAGTTGCCTGGATCACCGCCAGTCCATGTTGCGACAGGCGCTTTTCCAGCATTCGGTAGAAAGTGTTGGTATAAAGTTTGCCCAGCATGAAGTTGGCGGGGTCGGGGAAGTCCACCACGATGAAGTCGTAGAAGTCATGATTCTGATCCAGCCACTGGAATGCATCGGCATTGATGATGCTGACCTTGGGGGAGTGCAGCGCATCCTGATTCAGCGCGCGCAGCATGGGCAGTTCCCTGAACAGACCTGTCATGCGGGGATCGAGATCTACCAGGGTAATACGCTCGATGCCCGGATATTTGAGGATTTCGCGCACCGCCAGCCCGTCGCCGCCGCCCAGCACCAGCACCTGGCGCGGTTGTTTGATGGCCTGCAGGGCGGGGTGGACCAGTGCTTCGTGATAACGGTATTCGTCGCGCGAGGAAAATTGCAGGTTGCCATTGAGGAACAGCCGGATATCGTCTTTCCAGCGCGTCAGGACGACGCGCTGGTAGGGCGTGCTCTCGGTGTAGATGATCTCATCGGCGTAGAGATGTTCTTCTGCCATGCTGGTCAGCCGGTCCGCTCCAAGCAAACCGCTCACCAGCAGCGCACTCACCAGAAAGCATTGCACGGCCAGCGATTTCAAGCCGGCAAGCTGATTCCGGAACAGCCAGATCGCCCATGCCGCCACCAGCACGTTCATCAGGCCGAACAGAAAACTGGTCCGGATCAGCCCCAGATGCGGTGCCAGCAACAGGGGAAAGGCCAGCGATACGGCCAGCGCGCCGAGGTAATCGAAGGTGAGCACCTGAGACACCAGATCCTTGAGCCCGTAGTGCTGTTTGAGAATCCGCATTACCAGCGGGATCTCCAAGCCTACCAGCGTACCGGTCAACAGCACCAGTCCATACAGCACCAGCTTGAACGGCCCGCCGACCCAGGCAAACATCACGAACAGCAGGGCCGCAGAGAAACCGCCGATCAGCCCGACCAGCAGTTCCACCTGGATGAAGCGTGCAACCAGGCCTTTGACGACAAAGCGGGAAAGATAGGAGCCGATTCCCATGGCAAAGAGATAGGTGCCGATGATGGTGGAAAACTGGGTGACGGAATCGCCCAGCAGATAGCTCGACAGCGCAGCGGCCACCAGCTCGTAGGCCAGCCCGCAGGACGCGACGATAAAAACGGAAAACAGCAGGGCGATGCTCACAGGCAGATCACCCCGTTACTTCGCAAGCAGAAATGCAAGATCCTTCAGCCATGAATCGCCGAAGCGACGATCAGCGCGATGCCCAGACACATGGCGCCAACCACGATGGCCAGCGAAACATTCTTCTCCTCGACAATTTCCTTCCACAGGTTGTAGGGCGTGAACTTGTCGATGATGAGGAAACACACCCAGAACACGAACACGCCGAGGAACGAGTACACCAGGGAATTGACGAGATAAAGGGGGTTGAAGCTTTCCATGAGAGACTCCTTGTGAATTATTTATGGTAAGCGCTGCGGGCCGCGCCTGGCTGGGGTTTGCTTTCGCTGACGCTCCACACGCTCCAGCCTTGATGCTGTGCGTAGCTGAACATGCTGAGCGCCAGAAGTCCTGCTGCAACGTAGGTTTTGAACATCATTGTTCCTTAATCATCGTCGTCGGAATCCGAATCAGAAGAGGATGCATAATCGCTTTCCGCCCAGCGCCGGCTTTCGAAGGAATGGCTGCGCCACCACTTCAGCAGCGGGAAAACAGCCAGCCCCAGCAGGGTGATGAAGAAATTGCTCCATTGCGGCACGTCCCGCACCACCACCAGCCGGTCTGAGATTTTCGCCCCGCCGCCGGTGGGCGTTTCCGCGTGGATCTGCAGGAAATATTCGCCCGGCGGCACCTCGGACAGCACCACTTCGTCGCGAGAATTGCCCTCGGACCAGGATTCTCCGCCATCCCAGCCGTGGTAATAGCTGATGTCGCGCCCGAAGGCGAAGCTACGGCCGCTGTTGCGCTCGATCAGTTCCATGTCGAGATAGAGCCAGTCATTGTTCAGGCTGGTCTGGTTGCGTACCACCAGATTACCCGTGCCGTTGACAGGAAAGACATCGGTGGTCAGTGAGCTTGCGCCATTGCGCTCGAATTCGAGGCCGTTCTGATACACCGTCTTGTTCTGGGCTGCGATCATGAATCCGGTCTGGATCAGCAGCGCGGCCAGAGTCAACCCTGCAAAGGCTTTCCAGTACTGCCACACCTTGCCCTGATGGGGCGAGGGCTGGTTGGGGGCGATGCCGATCGGCCTGAGCAGGGCCTGCTCCAGCTTGAACGCGGCGGCGATTTCATCCGGCTCGATATATTCCGCCAGTGACCAGGTGATCTCGCCGCCGGTTTTTTCTTCGCTCAGCATCAGCGGCGGGGCAACATAATCCGACACCAGCGCTTCCTCACCAACTTCTACCCGCCAGGTGAATTCGCCCAGCACATAGGTCACCTTGGCGGTGGCGGTCTGGAAATGCTGATACGCCGTACCGAGAAAAAGGGCCTGAGGCTTGGTCAGCCCGCGCGACAGGGTGGGCGTGCGGGTGAGGGTCTTGATGAAATTCCAGTGCCCGTCGTATTCAGACAGCCAGCGGAAACCTTCTTTTTCGCTGTAAAGAAGATATTCGCTCCATGCATAATCGACGTTTTCCACCGTCACCTGACGGCGCAGATAGCCCACCACGTCGTAGTCCGCACCGCGCAAGTGCCCCTGGCTGCCCAGGGGAAGTTTGGGCTTATGCGTGTTCTGGATGCGAAAGCGCGACAGTATCTGGTGGTTTTCATTGGCGGCATCCACCACCGAACCGCAACTGCCGCAGGCAACGCTTTCCGTGCCGCTGGCACGGATCAGCAGCGGTGCGGCACAACTGGGGCAGTTGAAGGATTTGACCTGTGCCTTGCCTGCCGTGGCCTCGCGCTCGCGCAACCCGGTCATGCCCAGCGAGCCGAGCTCCACCTGTTCGCCGATGAACAGCAAGGGCGGCGTCTCGCTGTAATCGAGGGTGGCGAAATTCTGCTCGTTAGAGAGGTCGATGACAGGCGCTTCATAACCCGCGCCGACCTTGAACGGCAGTTCGCCTTCTCCGGCGATGCAGGTGGAAGTTTCCTTGTTGACGATCTGGAAAGCCTGGCCGTGCAGTCGCAGCGAGGCACCTACCTCGGCTTCAGTCGAAAGTGGGGATATTGTCCGGCGCGGGAGAAGGGAAGGTGACAACAAAATTGCCATTGGCTTCGGATAGCCAGCCGCTTTCCTGATTGTCGAACAGCAGGTGCCACTCGTTCCACAGCCCCTGCGGATAGCGCAACTGGATACGGCCGATCAGCGCAAAGTGACTGTTCCGGTAACGGCCTTCTGCACCCAGTTGCAGCGGCGAGGCATCCTCCATCAGGTCCGCCATCCGCCCCAGGTTTTCCAGGTCCAGATCGTGGCGGATCAGGGTGCTCTTGCAATAGCCGCACACCGCCAGAATCGAGGCAGTGGAACGGAATATGACTGGAGCGCCGCAGGAAGGGCAGTTGGCGGTTTTCAATTTTTTATTTTAACCACGGAGATCACGGAGCACACGGAGAGCAAAGAACGGTTTAACTCCGTGCTCTCCGTGTGCTCCGTGGTTAATCATTTTTTCAAACTATCTTCTTGAGCAGTTCAGCTTTTTTGGCCTCGTATTCTTCCTGACTGAGGATACCCTTGGCCACCAGACCGTGAAGTTTTTCCAGCAGGGCGGGGATGTCCTCGGGCGCCTGCGCAGTTGGGGCAGCTGGGGTTGCTGCTTGCGTCATGCCTGCGGCCATGGCCTGACCCATGGCGATGCCGGCTCCCAGGCCGACACCGGCACCGGCCACGCCGCCTTCGTTGGCGGCGGCAACGGGAATGGCATTGGCCGTCTGGTACTGGGTATATTTGCCGAGGTCGCCCACCATGTTCATGCCGATACGCTGATCCAGCACTTTCTGCAATTCTTCCGGCAAAGAGACGTTCTGCACCACCAGATTGTCCAGTGCCAGTCCGTAGCGGTCGAACACCGGCAGCATCTTCTCTTTCAGGCGTGCGCCGAACTCATCCTGATTGGCCGCCATGTCGAGAAAAGGCACGCCGGATTCGCCAAACAGGTCGGTCATCGAGCCGATCAGGGTGTTGCGCAACTGGCCATCGAGGTCGTCTACCGTATAAGTTTCGCGCGTGCCGCTGACCTCGGTGTAAAACTTCTGCGGATCGGTGACGCGATAGGAATAGATGCCGAAGGCGCGCAGCCGCACGATGCCGAATTCCTTGTCGCGAATGGTGATGGGGTTGGGCGTGCCCCATTTGCGGTCGAGCTGGAGGCGGGTGCTGAAGAAATAAACGTCGGACTTGAAGGGCGACTCGAAGAACTTGTCCCAGTTCTTCAGGTAAGTCAGGACCGGCAGGGTCTGGGTGGTGAGCGTGTAGCGTCCCGGCTGGAACAGATCCGCCACCTTGCCTTCGTCGACGAACAGGGCCAGCTGAGATTCGCGCACCGTGAGCGAGGCGCCGTTCTGGATTTCCATCTCCGGACATGGGGAAGCGGTACGCCAGGATGCCATCCCCGGGTTCGGTCCAGTGGATGACATCAATAAACTGCTTGGCGACAAAATCGAACAGACCCATGGTGCGCTCCTCCTTATGATTTTGCCCATTCTACCCATAAAGGACGGTTATAATCCAACCATCATGAAACCAATCGACAGCATCGACGGCCTGCATCTGATGGGCAATCTTTATGGCTGCGGCGGTGAGGACCGGCTGCTGCGGGAAATTGACGCTCTGCGTGCCTTTTGTCTGGAACAGGTCGGCAACAGCGGACTGACGGCGGTGGGGGAGTGCTTTCACCAGTTCGGTGCTTCCGGCGGCGTTACCGGGGTGGTGATCCTGGCCGAATCGCATGTTTCCGTGCATACCTGGCCGGAAAAGCGTTTCGTGACGCTGGACGTATTTGTCTGCAACATGCATAGCGACAACCACGACAAGGCGCATCAGCTTTTCGACGCGCTGGTGGCGGCGTTCCAGCCCGAAGAGAAGCGTTATTACGCTGTGGAACGATTCTGAAAGCGGTGAATCAGGTTGGATACACCGTTAACATCCTGATGTTGTCGATACCCTGCTCCAGAAAAAATCGTCGTTAAAATTCAATAGCACAGCAATACGTCGCATTCCGCGGCATGGGTCACGTCCTTGCTGACGCTGCCCAGCAACAGTTCCTGCATCCCGCTCTTGCCATGCCGCCCAATTACGATCAGGTCGGCATGCAGGGCGCTGGCGCGTTTGCAGATGGCTGCAGCAGGATGGGCGGCCAGGACGTGCCGCGTGGTATTCCCGTAATTCATCCCGGCCAGCTCGATGTCCAGGTGTTTTTCCGCATCCTTCAGGACGTGTTCCTGGCGGCCAAGAATATAGGCTTCATCCATCCCCGCCTCGCGCATCCGGTCATCATGATCGGTGTCGTAAACATGCAGTACCTCGATCCTCGCACTCGATGCGACGGCGTGGGAGAGTTCCAGAACATGGCTCGATCCAGGTGAAAAATCCACCGCAGCAATGGCACTTTGATAGGGTTCCACCGCTGTGTTTTTAGCGATCAGCACCGGGAAGGTCGCCAGACGCAGCAGGCGGGAGGCGGTGGAGCCCATCAGCAGGTCCAGCAGGGCGTTTTCGCCGCGCGTTCCGGTAACTACCAGGAAGGCCGTTTTGGCTGCCGCATAACCGGCAATCTCCGTGTGCGCGCGACCCAGACGCGTGGCGGACACAACCTGGATGGCGAACTCCTTGTGCAAGCTGGCGGCCAGGGCATCAAGGCGGGTTTTGACCGCTGCCTGTATCACCTGCTCATGGTTCATCCTGAAATCGGCGGCAGGATCCGCTCCCGGATAGATATCCAGAGGTTGCACTACATGCAACAGATGCAATTCCGCTTTGAGCTGTTGTGCGATCAGTGCGCCGCGCCGCGCCGCCCGTTTGGCCGATTCTGAAAAATCAGTGGCGACGACAACATGGATGGAAGGTTGCATGATGTTCTCCTCAAATGGGAAATCACGTTAAAGATTTCATGACTTTATCTTTCGGGCCTGCGAGGGGCGCTATAACAGCTCGCTCTGGCGTTAGGTGTTACCATCGTCACTGCACGTCAGTTTTACGGATCATGCAATGCCCGCAACCTTATTACCCCCACCGATGACTTTAGCCCCATTCCCATACTTATCAGACTACAGGCTCGGTCCGGCGTTCCACTCCGCACTCGTGACAAGCTGCATGCCGGCACGGCTCGGTGCAGAGCCTGCAACAGATTGTCAGGAAAGGCTGAAATGAGCATCTGGGCCATAGCGGGTGGACTGCTGGGCGGTATCGGCCTGTTTCTGCTCGGCATGGGGCTGATGACTGACGGACTCAAGCTTGCAGCCGGCCCGGCGCTGGAGCGCATCCTTGCCCATTCCACCAAAACCCGGCTGCGCGGGCTGGCTTCGGGGATTCTGGTCACCGCCCTGGTCCAGTCTTCCAGCGCCGTGACGGTTGCCGCCATCGGCTTCGTCAATGCAGGACTGCTCACGCTGGGACAATCCATCTGGGTGCTGTTCGGTGCCAATGTTGGTACCACCATGACCGGCTGGCTGGTCGCACTGGTCGGGCTGAAATTCAAGATCGAATTGCTGGCGTTACCGCTTATTGGCATCGGCATGGCGCTGCAGCTTACCGGCAAGGGCAAGCGGCGTGGCGCGCTGGGTCAAACGCTGGCAGGTTTCGGCATCCTGTTTCTGGGTATCGACATGCTGAAAGAATCCTTTTCCGGCCTGTCAGCGGATTTCAAGCTGCCGGAAGGCGAGGGCGTCGGCGATACGCTGGTACAGGTGCTGATCGGCATCATACTCACTGTGCTGATGCAATCCTCAAGCGCTTCCCTGGCCATTGCGCTGACTGCTGCTCAGGGTGGATTGCTGACTGCCCAGGGCGCCGCTGCGGTAGTCATCGGCGCCAATGTCGGCACGACCGTCACCGCGTTGATTGCTTCCATCGGTGCCACGCCCAACGCCAGACGGGCTGCCTCTGCCCATATCCTGTTCAATGTCCTGACCGGCGCGGTGGCGCTGGCGCTGCTGCCCTGGCTGGTGACGGCCATCGGCATGGCAGGCGAAGCGCTGGAACTCGGCTCGGCGCCGGCTGCCAAGCTGGCCCTGTTCCACACCGCCTTCAACCTGCTCGGCGTGATACTCATCTGGCCCATCGCAGCCCACATGGTCCGGTTTCTCGAAAAGCGCTTTCGTGTCGCCGAAGAAGATGAAGCCCGGCCCCGTTATCTGGACGCCAACGTTGCCGCAGTGCCAGCCCTGGCGCTGGGCGCTCTGGAGCAGGAAGTGCGGCGCATCGGCGGCATCGCCCTGCGCATGATGCGCGAGGCCATGGCTGGCGCTGCTGGGGAAAAGCTGGCCGTGGACCAGCAGATTGTGGCAAAGCTGAATCAAGCCGTGGCAGATTTCATTTCACGCATGAATCAGTCCGGCATGTCGCGTGACAGCGCACAGCGCCTGCCGGAGATCCTGCGCGTGGCCCGCTACTACGAGTCTGTAGCGGAACTGGCCATGGAGGCCGCAGCTGCAGCGCGTGAAACCCCTATGCCAGTACTGATCGAATCAGGTGGAACGTTTATTGATCAGGCAGTGCGGCTGTTTTCCGGCGTTGGCCCTGAAAGTGGGCAGGAAGCGGCCTATGACTGGGAAAACAGCTTGCTGAATCTGGAAGGGGATTATCAGATACTGAAAGCCGAGCTCCTCGAAGCGGGCGCCCTGGGCCGCCAGTCCGTGGCGGATATGGATGCTCGCCTGCGTGCTGCGAGTGCCATCCGCCGCGCAGTGCAACAGGCGGCAAAAGCTACACGTTTGCTTGGTGATGATGTCCCGGTAAAGAGCGCGGAAAAAAAACCACAGGCGGAACCTGATCCGAAGCCGGATGCACTCGGACAAATCAATTAAACCTAAAACCCCAGTTTGGAACCACGGAGAACACGGAGAAGCGGGGTAGTAGGCAGGGATGGGCGACTTGTCGCCCAACTCGCAAAGGCAGTTTTGTGCCTTTTTATGGGCTCGCCCAACGGGTGAGTGCCAAATAACGTGCAGTTTATTATTTTTACTCCGTGTTCTCCGTGAACTCCGTGGCTAACTGCTTTTTTGGGGTTCATCAGGCGTTTCACCGGAATGGCGTTTCAGCCTGCGCCGGTCCAGCCACCAGGCCAGCAGTGGCAACAGCAGCAAACCTCCCGGGAGCAGGATAATGACGGCGTAGGGGCCTAAGCGGGCGAGGCTGCGCAACTGTTTACTGATGAGGCGGCGGTCCTGACTTGTCCAGTGCAACCCGTTACGCTGTTTCATGAGCAGTGGCATGAAACCCCGTATTTCAGTGACATCCGCCAGCAGCTCGACTCTTTGCCTGTTTTGCAATGCGGCAAGCTGTGAATACCCGTGTCGAATGGGATAGAGCATGGAGGCAGACACGGCACCGAATTGACGAATTATTTTTACAGGCTGTTTTGGCACGGCGATAGCATCAGGAAATGTATGACCAGAGCATACTGCCCGCTTTGACCTTCAGGCAAGAGCAGATTTAAGTCTTTGGTAAACAATGGCTAGCTATCAATTTATGCGGCCATGAAAAATATCTTTATATCAATAAAATAAAAGATATTCTTAAACCATCTGCTCACGTCCGAGCAGGAAGACATGCCCATCTCCGGCGCTGGTTTCAAGCCAGCTGAAGGGCAGGTCCGGGAAGGCCATTTCCACAGCATCGCGGTTGTGGCCGATCTCGACCACCAGTATGCCGTCCGGGTTCAGATGTTTTGGGGCTTCGCGCAGGATGACGCGGGTGGCATCGAGGCCGTCTTCGCCGCTACCCAGCGCCAGTTCGGGCTCGTGTCTGTATTCCGGCGGCAAGGTTTCCACGGAAGGGGCATTGACGTAAGGCGGGTTGCTGATAATCACGTCGTAACGCTGCTCGCCGAGATTACTGAACAGATCGGACTGGACCAACCGGATATGATCCTCAAGGCCATAATCCGTGACATTGCGTTGCGCGACTTCGAGCGCATCCGGAGAAATATCGGCCGCATCGATATCGGCATTGGGGAAGGTATGTGCCATCAGGATAGCCAGACAGCCCGAGCCAGTGCACATATCCAGTGCAGAAGTTACGGTTTCCGGGTCAACCACCCACGGTGAAAGCTGTTCCCGCAGCAATTCGGCAATGAAGGAACGCGGTACGATCACGCGCTCATCCACATAAAATCGGAAATCACCCAGCCAGGCTTCGTTAGTGAGATAGGCGGCGGGAATGCGCTCCGTAACGCGCCGTTCGAGAATATGCAGCACACGCTCCATTTCGCTGCTGGTCAGCCGGGCATCAAGAAAAGGATCGAGCGTATCCGGCGGCAGGTGCAGGCTATGCAGGATCAGGTAGGCCGCTTCGTCATAGGCGTTGTGGGTGCCGTGGCCGAAAAACAGACCGGCTTCGTTGAAACGGCTGACGCCAAAGCGCAGCAGGTCTCTCAGGGTGGAGAGCTGAGATTTTGCCTCGGTATACATGGAACTCCTTAAGGATGGGTTTTCCGTCATTTCAATCGCCGCCTCCGCCGTCCCCGCCGCAACCGCTGTCGGAATCGTTGCAATGGCTGCCCGAATCAAGGGAGAAAGACATGCCGCCTCCATCGCCTCCATCAGTGCTTGTTCCGCGCCGTTTTCCCGCACGAACGTAGAGGAATCCGATCAGGACAGCCAGAGCCACAACAAAGAGGATGAAAGAGAGCGACATGGAAGAGCCTGCTAAGCCAGCAGCCTGACCAGCGTGCGCTGGTAAATTTCCTTGAGCGGCTCGATATCAGCCGCTGCCACACATTCGTTGAGTTTGTGTATGGTCGCGTTAAGCGGGCCGAATTCCACCAGCTGGGCGCAGATGTCGGCAATAAAACGCCCGTCCGAGGTGCCGCCCGAGGTTGAAAGTTCAGTCTCGATACCGGTGACCTCCCGGATGGCGGAGCCGATGGCTTCGACCAGATCACCCCTGGGTGTCAGGAAAGGCTTGCCCGACAGTTCCCACGCCAGGTCGTAATCCAGCCCGTGCTGATCGAGAATGCCATGCACTCTGGATTTCAGGCCTTCGATTGTGCTCGCGGTGGAGAAGCGGAAGTTGAACATGACTTCCACCGTGCCTGGAATGACATTGGTGACGCCTGTTCCCCCGTGGATATTGGAGATCTGCCAGGTGGTGGGGGGGAAATATTCATTGCCAGGATCCCACTCGGTTGCGGCCAGTTCCGCCATGGCCGGAGCGGCCAGATGGATGGGGTTCTTTGCCAGATGGGGATAGGCGATATGCCCCTGAATACCCTTTACCGTCAGCATTCCCGAGAGCGAACCACGGCGGCCGTTCTTGATCGTATCGCCAAGCTTCGAAACGCAGGAAGGCTCGCCCACGATGCAGTAATCCATGCGTTCGTTGCGCGCCTTGAGCGCCTCGACCACCTTGACCGTGCCATCCACCGCCACGCCTTCTTCGTCAGAGGTGATCAGGAGCGCAATCGAGCCGGAATGGCCGGGGTGCTCTCCAACGAAAGCTTCGATGGCGGTGATGAATGCGGCGAGAGAAGTTTTCATATCGGCCGCGCCGCGTCCGAACAGCATGCCGTCGCGTATGACCGGCAGGAAGGGATCGCTCTCCCATTTCTCCACCGGCCCGGTGGGAACCACGTCGGTGTGGCCCGCAAAACACACCAGCGGGGCGGTGGTGCCGCGCCGGGCCCAGAAGTTGTCGACGTTGCCGAAGCGCATCTTTTCGATTGTGAAGCCCAGTTTTTCCAGGCGTTCGATCATGATTTCCTGACAACCGGCGTCGTCCGGCGTGAGCGAGCGGCGGGCGATGAGTTGTTTGGCGAGTTCCAGTGTGCTGTTGTTCATGACTTGCTTTCAAATAGGGATTGATAAACAGCTTCGTCGAAACCGAGGGTGAGCTTGCCATCCTTCTCCAGCACCGGGCGCCTGATGACGCTGGGTTTTTCCAGCATCAGCCGGATTGCGCCGGTTTCATCGCAGACTGCGGCCTTGGCGTCGTCGGGCAGCTGGCGCCAGGTCGTGCCTTTGCGATTTACCAGTTGTTCCCAGCTGACCTGCTTCAGCCAGGATGCGAGCAGTTCTTCGCTCACCCCCTGCTTCTTGAAGTCGTGAAAGGGCAGTTCAATACCCTGCTCGCTCAGCCAGGTACGGGCTTTTTTGACGGTATTGCAGTTGGGGATGCCGTAGAGTTTCATTTGAATATTTTATCAGGGGTATCAGGGATTCCACACGATTTCACTCAGGTTTTCCCTGAAAATAATTGAATCGGTGTGGTTGCAAGTAATTGTGGTCTAAGATAAAAAAATATTTTCAGCTCAACCAGTATGTATTGGAGGGCTTATGTTCAAGCGTTTTATGGGCCTGCGTTTTCGGCTGATGCTGCTGATTCTGGCTGCTGTGCTGCCGGCTTTTTTGCTGGTGCTCTATTCTACCTTCGAGCAGCGGCGGATGGCTGCGGAATTTTCGCAGGAGGAGGCGCTGAAAATGGCGCAGACGGTCGCTGAAGGCTACCGTACAACTTCTTCCTCGGTGCGCCAGATGCTGAAAGGGCTTTCGACCCTGGCGGAAATCCCGGATGCTCAATCGGCCGGCCCATGCAACAAAATGCTGGTCAATATTTTCCGGCTCTATCCGGACTACGCCAATATCGGTGTTGTGCTCAGCAACGGTGAAGTGGTGTGCAGCGCGTTGCCCTTGGCTGCACCACTGAACGTGGCGGATCGCGTCTTTTTCAAGCGCACGGTCGAGACACGTGAATTTTCCATCGGAGATTATCAGGCCGGCCGTATCGCAGACAAACGCGGCATTCATTTCGGCTACCCACTCCTTACTGCTGGAAATCAGGTGTGGGGAGTGATTTTTATTTTTCTCGACCTGGATCGTTTGAATGCGCGACTGGCCGAAACGCCGCACCTTGAGGAAGGCGATGTCCTCCTGTTGCTGGATGGAAGCGGGACAGTCCTGGCACGTCATCCCAATCCAGAAGGTTACATCGGCAAGTCCATTGAAAAACTGTCGCTGTTCAGGAAAATTCAGCAATCGAATGGCGAAGGCACGCATCAAAGTGATGGCCTTGACGGTATCCAGCGGGTTTTTGCTTTCACTCCCTTGTTCGGTGGTTCGGCCTATGCGGTGGTGGGTATTCCGGCCGAGAGTGTTTATGCGAGTGCAAATCATGCATTTGTTCGCAATGTCTCACTGATGGCCGGGATGGGCCTGCTGGTATTGGCGCTGGCCTGGGTGGGCGGGAATGTGCTGGTGCTGAAACGCATCCGCGCTCTTTCCCGGGCAGCCAGAAAAATGGGGCAGCGTAATCTCTCGGTACGCTCCGGTCTGCCTCATGATGGAGAAGAAATAGGGCAACTGGCACGCTCGTTTGACGAGATGGCGGATAACCTGGAGGCATGGCAAAAACAGGTATTTCAGGCCCATCAGGAACTTGAGATTCTTGGCTACCGCAACCAGTTGATTCTGGAGTCAGCCGGAGATGGCATCTGCGGGGTGGACAGAGATGGCAAGATCATCTTTATCAACCCTGCCGGGGCGTCCATGCTGGGTTATCAGGCGGAAGAACTGCTTGGTTTTCCCTTGCACCAGACGGTGCATTACAGGAGGATCGACGGCTCAGCGTTTCCACTTCATGAATGTCCGATGCACATGGCGGTTAATGACGGTATTGAGCATCTGGCTCGTGAAGAAATGCTCTGGCGCAAGGATGGCAGCGGGTTTTATTCCGATTACACGATTATCCCCATGCTGGATGGAAAGACAGTTACCGGTGCCGTGCTGACCTTCAGGGATGTCACCGAGCGCAAACACCATGAGGAACAGCTTGTACATCAGGCTACGCACGACACCCTGACCGGTCTGGCCAATCGCACCATTCTTAATGACCGTATCGGCCTGCTGATCGAGCGGGCGGCCCGTGAAAAATCCGTAGTGGCCTTGTTTCTGCTCGATCTTGACCGTTTCAAGGAAATTAACGACAGTCTGGGGCATGGCGCAGGCGATGAGCTGTTACGTTCCATCGCAACGTCCCTGACCGATGTGATGCGCGATAGCGACACTGTGGCACGTCTGGGCGGCGACGAATTCGTTGTGCTGGTGGAAATGGAAAAAGCCGATGGCGCGATTCCCGTCGCCCAGAAAATCTTCGATACCCTGGCCAGACCTTTCAGCGTTTCCGGCTGCGAAGTGTTTATTGGTACCAGCATCGGCATCAGTCTGTATCCCAAGGACGGCGGCAGTGCAGAGGAATTGCTGAAAAATGCCGATGTGGCCATGTACCGCGCCAAGAAACGCGGCCGCAATACCTTCCGCTTTTACAATGAGGGCATGAACACCAGTTCGGCTGAACGGCTGAACCTGGAAAGCGGCCTGCGGCATGCGCTGGATAACGGCGAACTGCTGTTGCATTACCAGCCGCAGGTCAATCTGCGCAGCGGCGAGATCATCGGCGCAGAGGCGTTGATTCGCTGGCAGCATCCTGAAATGGGGCTGGTTTCCCCGGCAAAATTCATTCCCCTGGCGGAAGAGACCGGCCTGATATTTCCGGTCGGCGAATGGGTGATGCGGGAAGCTTGTTCCCAGATCAAGCGCTGGCAGGATGCAGGCGTGATGACACCTACTGTGGCGGTTAATCTGTCGGCGCACCAGTTCAGACAGCGTCATCTGGTCAAGATGACGACCGGCGTGTTGCTGGACTCGGGTCTGGATGGGCGTTACCTGGAACTGGAGATGACAGAAAGCGCAGTTATGGAGGATGCGGACCGGGTGATAAAAGTCCTGCGTGAGCTGAAAGAGGCTGGCACGACTATTTCTATCGATGATTTCGGTACCGGCTATTCTTCGCTGAGTTATCTGAAACAGTTTGCGATCGACAAGCTGAAAGTGGACCAGTCCTTCGTCCGGGAAGTGACGAGAGACCCCAGTGATGCAGCCATTGTCACCGCAGTGATCACCATGGCGCACAGCCTGGGGCTGAATGTCATCGCCGAGGGCGTGGAAACAGAAGGGCAACTGGAATATCTGCGCAGTCACGGCTGCGATGAAATACAGGGCTACTTCTTCAGCCGCCCGGTTCCGGCTGGCGACTTCGAGCAGATGTTGCGGAGCGGGCGCAGGCTGGAGTTGAATGGCCAGACAGCAGCAAGCACGCAACGCACGCTGTTGCTGCTTGACGATGAGCCCAATATCACGTCGGCATTGACTCGCCTGTTACGCCGCGAGGGTTATCAGATTCTGGTTGCGCATCATCCGACCGAAGCCTTTGAGCTGCTTGCCACTCATCCGATCGGCGTGATTCTTTCTGATCAGGGGATGCCGGAAATGAGTGGTATCGAATTTTTCAGCAGGGCTAAGCGGCTTTATCCCGATGTGGTGCGCATCATCTTCTCCGGCTACACCGATCTGAAACTGGTCGCAGAAGCTTTTAATCAGGGATCGATCTACAAATACATCACCAAACCCTGGGATGACAAGGAAGTTGTTGCAACTGTCAGGGAGGCATTTCTCGAACAGGAGAGCCGTTGCTCAAGGAGGCAGGGCGTTTAGCCGCACAGCCGGCACGCGGCAATGAGAAGAAGCCCCTTGCTGGATTTGTGCAGGTCCGGCAGCAATTTTCTGAGGCGGCTATCGTCCACGCTGCCCATCGCCAGTGCCAGCAGCGCCAGGCCGAGTGGCGCGATGGTGAACTCATCGGCAGCTTTCAGCAGTGAGTTGGGGAAGAGGGCAATGACTTCCTCGTTATCCGGTCTCAGCCATATGAGCGGCACATCGCCATTTTTAGCGCTGATCAGGGCCAGCATTCCCTGCTCCTTAAGCACCCAGCCATCAAGGATTTCGCCTGTAGGTGAGACGATATGGCCGGAGATTGGATCGGGAAGGGTAAGAGAAGCGAAGTGTTCTTCGCGCAGGCTGGCATGCCCGCCGGGCATGGCCGCGAGCTGCTCCGCCAGATCGCGATAGTGCTCAGGCATGGAGACTGTCGATATTGATCTGCAGCCACAGCTCCAGCAGGGCCAGATGCCACAGCTTGCTGCCCTGGATGCGGGTGAAATGGGCTTCAGGCTCAGCCAGCAGCTTTTCCACGTAGGCACGGTTGTAGATGCCGCGCTGGATGCAGGCATCCGAGAGCAAAATGGTGCGCATAAATTCGAGAAAATCGCCGCGCACATATTTCAGTGCAGGCACCGGGAAATAGCCCTTTGGGCCGGTCGATGACTGAATCCGGGATCAGGCCGCGGGCGATGGCCTTGAGCGGGAACTTGCCGCCTTCCTTGAGCCTGAGCGAGGGCGGCATCCGCGCCGCCAGCTCCACCAGTTCATGATCAAGGAAAGGAACGCGCGCTTCCAGTCCCCAGGCCATGGTCATGTTGTCGACGCGCTTGACCGGGTCGTCGACAATCAGCGTCGTGGCATCGAAGCGCAATACCTGATCGAGAAAACCGTCGGCCTCCGGTTTGGCGAGTTCACGCTCGACCAGTTCGGCGGTGACATCCGGCACGTGGTAGACCGGGGAAACCATCTCCAGATATTCGGCATGGTCGCGGTCGAAATAGTGCGCGCGGAAGCGTTCAAGCGCTGTGCCTGAGTCGGCTTCCATGCGCGGATACCAGAAATAGCCGCCGAACACTTCGTCCGCGCCCTGGCCGGAGAGCACGACTTTCACTTCTTCCGATACTTTTTCACCAAGCAGGTAGAAGGCCACCGCGTCCTGCCCCACCATCGGCTCGGCCATATTGGCCACCGCTTCGGGCAGGCGTTTCAGAACTTCCGCATTGGGGATGAGGTATTTGTGGTGGCGGGTTTTGAAGCGTTCCACCACCTGATCAGAATATTCAAATTCGTCCGCTTTCTCGGCGCCTTCGCCGACATCCTCGAAGCCCACCGAAAAAGTCAGCAGATCGTCTACATGGTCGGCCAGCAGCCCGACCAGCAGGCTGGAATCCAGACCGCCCGACAGCAGCACGCCAACCGGCACATCGGAGGCCAGGCGGTGGCGCTCCACGGCGCGGGTCAGCACGGTGCGAGTGGCTTTCAGCCAGTCCTGTTCGGATAACTCGTGCGCCGGGCGGGTGGCGTTCAGACTCCAGTAGGTGCGTCGCGCAACTTGGCCTTCGGCATTGATGGTCATGCTCATCGCCGGTGACAGCTTCTTCACGCCGTTCAGGATGGTGCGTGGCGCCGGAACCACCGCGTGCAAAGTGAAATGGTGGTGCAGTGCGACCGGGTCGATCGAGGTGTCGATGCCGCCCGATGCGAGCAGCGCCTGCACGCTGGAGGCGAAGCGCAGGCTGGCGCCATCCAGCGCGTAGTAAAGCGGTTTGATACCGAAGCGGTCACGTGCCATGAACAGGGTCAGATGGCGCATGTCCCAGATGGCAAAGGCAAACATGCCATGGAAGCGCTCGACGCATTTTTCGCCCCAGGCGTGGTAGGCCTTGAGGATGACTTCGCTGTCGCCTTCAGAAAAAAACTCGTAACCCAGTTCCTGAAGTTCTTTTCTTAAGGCTTTGTAATTGTAGATTGTTCCGTTGAAGACCAGCGCGAGTTTCAGCGCCTTGTCAACCATTGGCTGGTTGGCATGTTCGGACAGGTCGATGATGGCGAGGCGGCGATGGCCGAAGGCCAGCGGCCCATCGGTAATGATGCCCTCATGGTCGGGTCCGCGCCGCGCGAGCTTGTCCGCCATCTGCCGGATGATGGCGATGTCCGATGGCGCGCCGTCGAAGCGCAATTCTCCGCAAATACCGCACATAATTCAGGGCCTGAATGAAAAGACGCAAAGCACGCGAAGCTGTAACTAAGCTTCGCGCCTTTGCGTCTTTGCAGTTTAAGAAATCAGATACCGCGCAGCAGCTCGTTGATGCCGACCTTGGAGCGGGTCTTCTCATCGACTTTCTTGACGATCACGGCACAATACAAACTATAGCTGCCATCCTTGGAAGGCAGGTTGCCGGACACCACCACCGAGCCGGCGGGAATGCGGCCATAGGTGACTTCGCCGGTTTCGCGATCATAAATCTTGGTGGACTGGCCGATGTAGACGCCCATCGAGATGACTGCGTTGTCTTCCACGATCACGCCTTCCACCACTTCGGAACGGGCGCCGATGAAGCAGTTGTCGCCGATGATGGTGGGGTTGGCCTGAATCGGTTCAAGCACGCCGCCGATACCGACGCCGCCGGAGAGGTGCACGTTCTTGCCGATCTGGGCGCAGGAACCGACAGTGGCCCAGGTGTCGACCATGGTGCCTTCATCGACATAGGCGCCGATATTGACGTAGGAGGGCATCAGCACCACGTTCTTGCCGATGTAGGAGCCCTTGCGCACAGCCGCCGGCGGCACCACGCGGAAGCCGCCTTCGCGGAAATCCTTGGAGTTGTAGTCGGCGAACTTGGAAGGCACCTTGTCGAAATAGTTGGTGTAGCCGCCCTTGATGAAAAAGTTATCTTCCAGACGGAAAGACAGCAGCACTGCTTTTTTCAGCCACTGGTGTGTCACCCACTGGCCATCGACCTTGGATGCCACGCGCAGCTGGCCCTTGTCGAGCATTTCCAGCACGCTGTCAACGGCGTCCTTGACCTTGCTTTCCACATTGCGCGGGGTAATGTCGGCGCGGCGTTCAAAGGCTTCTTCGATGATGCTTTGCAGTTCTTGCATGATTTTTCCTAAGGTTTTATTTGGCTTGGTTAACGAATTTCTGAATTCTTTGCGCTGCTTCCAGGCATTCCGCCAGCGGGGCGACCAGTGCGATGCGCACGAATTGTTCGCCGGGATTGACGCCACGTGCTTCGCGGGCAAGAAAACTGCCCGGCAAAACCGTGACATTATAATCCCGGTACAGGCCGAGCGCGAAATCGGTATCTGCGATCGGTGTTCTGGCCCAGAGGTAAAAAGCGGCATCGGGTTGCTCGACTGGAAGGACTTCCTGCAGGAGTGGGGTCACTGTGGCGAATTTTTCCCGGTACAGGCGGCGGTTTTCGGTCACGTGGGCCTCGTCGTTCCAGGCTGCCGCACTGGCTGCCTGCACCGCCGGGTTCATGGCGCAGCCATGATAGGTGCGGTAAAGCAGGAATTTCTCCATGATCTCCGCGTCACCGGCCACGAAACCGGAGCGCATGCCCGGCACATTGGAGCGCTTGGAAAGGCTGCTGAACATCACCAGCCGTTTGTAATCGTGCCGCCCCAGGCGATAGGCCGCTTCCAGTCCGCCCAGCGGCGGGTTGGCCTCGTCCGGATAGATTTCGGAATAGCACTCGTCGGAAGCAATCACGAAGTGATAACGGTCGGATAGCTCGAACAGGTGCTCCCATGCCGCCAGGTCCATGACCTTGCCGGTCGGGTTACCGGGAGAACAGGCATAAACCAGCTGGGTATGTTGCAAGACACCTTCCGGTATCTGGTCAAACTCCATGCTGTAGCCATTTTCAGGCAGTGTGTTGAGATAGTAGGGCGTGGCGCCAGCAAGAAATGCCGCGCCTTCGTAAATCTGGTAAAAGGGATTGGGCGAAATCACCACCGGCTGCGTCCGGTTGGTGTCAATTACCGCCTGGGCAAAAGCAAACAGGGCTTCGCGGCTACCGTTAACAGGCAGAATCTGTTTGGCGATATCCGGTGCCGGCACCTTGTAGCGGCGAGCAATCCAGCCGGCAATTGACTGGCGCAACGCTTCGCTGCCCTGGGTTGTGGGATAATTCGCCAGCCCTGCAAGGTTGTCGGTCAGCGCCTGCGTGATAAAGGCCGGCGTGGCGTGCTTGGGCTCGCCGATGGACAGATTCACCGGCGCATATTTCGTATTGGGTGTTGTCCCCTGAAACAGCTCGCGTAGCTTCTGGAAAGGGTAGGAGTGAAGCTGGTTTAGGTTGGGATTCACTTTATGTCTTATGTTTAAGATTTTGATTTTGAATGAATATATAAAAATCTAGTTATATTCATTCAACAACGTAAAACGGAAATTATAGAAGTGTTGAGCATGGTTGCAAAACAGAAATTTCTGGCGGTCTCCGGATTGCTCTCCGGTGCGGTGGTCTGGGGGCTGATCTGGTATCCCTATCGACTGCTTGCCGAGGCGGGAATTCCCGGCTCACTGTCCAGCCTGTTGACCTACATCGTTGCCCTGGCCGGGGGACTGATCTTTTTTCGTGGCGCCTTCAGCCAGACTTTTCGTGCCGGATGGTTTCCTGTCCTGATCGGCATCAGCGCGGGATGGACCAACCTTGCCTACGTGCTGGCCGTGATCGACGGCGAGATCATGCGGGTGCTGCTGCTATTTTACCTTTCGCCTTTCTGGACCGTGATTTTTGCCCATCTGCTGTTACGTGAAAAACCTGTTTTCGCGGGATATGTCGTCATGGCGCTTTCGCTGACGGGGGCAGTAGTGATGCTGTGGCGCCCGGAATTTGGCCTGCCGCTGCCGCAAAACCGGGCCGAGTGGCTGGGCCTGTCTGCCGGACTGATGTTCGCGCTTTCAAATGTGCTGGCGCGCAAGGCGCATCATCTGGATGTCCGGACCAAGTCGGTGAGTATCTGGGTCGGAGTGGCGCTGCTCTCGCTGCTGCCAATTCTCTGGGCGCCGTCCGAGGCCGGCAATCTTGTCAGCCTGGCATGGAGTGGGTGGCTGTGGCTGCTGGTGATTGGGGTGGCGATTTTTTGCGTCACACTGACAGTGCAATTCGGCCTTGCCCACACGCCTGCCAATCAGGCTATTGTGATCTTCCTCTTCGAACTGGTGGTGGCCGCGATTTCTTCCTATTTTCTTGCCGGAGAACTCATGCAGGCGCAGGAGTGGATCGGCGGTGCGATGATTGTGGCGGCCAGCCTGTTTTCAGGGAAACTTGAAAAACAACATGAGGAAGCCCATGAAAGTCACTGAATTTCTTCACTCATCGCTTATTGTTTCGGATCTGGACAAGTCGCGGGCTTTTTACGAAGGCGTGCTGCAACTGGTCCCCAGTTCAGGCCGTCCTGAGATGGCGTTTGATGGCGTGTGGTATGAAATCGGCGCACAGCAGATTCATTTGCTGGTCTTGTCCAATCCAGATCCCGTTACGGGCAGGCCGGAACATGGCGGGCGCGACCGCCATATCGCGCTAAGCGTGGATGATCTGGGGCAGGCAAAACACGCGCTGGATCAGGCTGGCATTTCCTATACGATGAGCCGTTCCGGGCGTCCTGCCCTGTTCTGCCGCGACCCGGATGGCAATGCGCTGGAACTGGTCGGCTAGCCTGCTTGATCCGTAATAAAAACAGGATCATCGAACAGTGACTTGATAACGACCTTGCTTATCTCCGGCCGGTCCGGGGTGACGTAAAGCACAGGGGTGATCATTTCCACGAAAATGCCTCTCAGGCTGCGGGCACCAACCTTGTACTCAATGGCCAGATCGGCGATCTGCTCGAATACCTTTGCTTCGATAGTCAGCTCGACGCCTTCATTCTTCAGGATTTCCCGGAACTGGTTGTAGATCGAATTTTTTGGCTCGACCATGATTTTCAGCAGCATGTCCCTGGACAAATCCTTGAACATGGCAATCACCGGCAGGCGTCCGGCGAATTCCGGAATCAGGCCGAATGTGAACAGATCGGTCGGTTTTACCCGCGAATTCAGCCGGTCGAGCACCTTCTGGTTATCCGCGTCGGCAATGGAAATAAAGCCGAAGGTATGGGTATTGGCCGTGATGGTATCCAGCCCGACGAATGCTCCGGCGCAGATGAAAAGAATATTGGTGGTGTCGATGTTTTGCCCGTTCCCCAGCCTGACCGGCGCACCCTCCATGATTTTCAGCAGGGCGTGCTGTACGCGCTCTCCAGAAGTGGTGTGCTGGCTATCAGCGGCCTTCAGCTTGTCGATTTCGTCAATGAAGACAATCCCTCGCTGCGCCTTGTCCATGTCGCCATCGGCCCTGTCCAGAAGCCGCAGCAGGACCGCCTCGATTTCCTCGTTGACGTATTTCGATTGCGCCAGAGAAGTGGCGTTCGCAGTGACGAAAGGCACCCCCAGGGCGCGAGAAAGGGTTTCACACAGCAGGGTCTTGCCTGTGCCGGTCGGCCCGATCAGCAGGACATTGCTCTTGGCGATTTCAACCGTTCCATGGACCGTTTTGCCCAGTTTCCGGTAATGCGAATAGACCACCACGGCGAGAATTTTCTTGGCCTCTTCCTGACCGATGACGTACTGGTCGAAGTAATTCACGATCGCACTGGGCGTCATTTTCTTGGCCGCTGGGTGCTGGCTATTCGGCAATTCCATTCTGGATCGTTCCGGCTTCACTGTAGATAGGGCGATTATGCGTCGCGGGTGAGCCGCTAACAAGCCCATATCCATGGAACCCTGAGCTTAAGGGAATGTCCTGTTGTGCCATATACTATGCGCTCATGAACAACATTATTCTTCTCGCCGCCTGTTTTGTCGCCGGTATATTGCTGCGCCGGGGCGGACGCATGCCCGAAAATGCGCCCGCCGCACTCAACAGCTTCATCATCCATATCTCACTGCCGGCGCTGACGCTGCTTTATCTTCACGACCTCAGACTGAATGCAGATGTAATCCTGATTGCGGGCATGGCATGGATTCATTTTGCGCTGGCGGCGGGGTTTTTCTGGCTGGCAGGGAAATGGCTGGCGCTTCCGCGCGCAACGGTGGGGGCGCTGATGCTGACGGGTGGTCTGGGCAACACTTCCTTCCTTGGCCTGCCGATGATCGAAGCCTATTACGGTAAGGAAGCCATCGTCACCGGCCTGATCGCCGATCAGCTGGGCAGTTTTCTGGTGCTCTCGATTCTCGGCATCACCGTGGCGGGGCTATATTCTTCCGGCGCACCCAGCCCACAGCTCATCCTGCGGCGTATCGTGCTGTTTCCGCCCTTCATTGCAATGATTGTCGCGCTGACGCTGATCCCCGTGGCTTATCCTGAATGGCTTACCTTGCTGCTGAAGCGGCTGGGGGATACGCTGGCCCCGCTGGCGCTGCTGTCGGTGGGCTTGCAGTTGAGACTGGGGCATATTGCCGGCAATGGCCGCAATCTCGCGCTCGGTCTGGCGTTCAAACTGCTGCTCGCGCCGCTGGCGATCTTCCTGCTGTATGTCCCGCTGCTGGGTGCGAGCGGTCAGCACATCCAGGTCACCCTGTTCGAAGCCGCCATGCCCCCCATGATCACCGCCGCCATCGTAGCCGCCGAGCATGATCTCGATCCGGCACTGGCGAACCTGATGGTGGCGGTTGGCCTGATGCTGTCATTTTTTTCCCTGGCAGGGTGGTGGTGGGTAATGCGGGGAGTTTGAATTTTTTCTCTGCGCCAGCTTCTTCTGCCAGAAGAAGCGAGTCACTCCGCCTCAGGAAAAGCCCGGATTAAAGCGGGTTGGATTTTTCCTGTTCAATCCACTGCACGGCGAAGTGGGTCAGTTCGGCCGCATTTTTCAGGCTTAGCTTGTCCTTGAGATGGGCGCGGTGAGTTTCGACTGTTTTAATACTGCGCTTCAGTTCACGGCTGATGTCACTGGTTGAGTAACCATGGCCAATGAGGCGAAAAACTTCCAGCTCGCGGTCGCTTAGCAGATCAATTGCAGAAAGCCCGCCTTCGTCTCCGTTGATGATCCGTTGCAGGATTTTCCCCTGCATGCGTTCGCTAAGATAGATTTCACCACGCAGGACCTGCCGTATTGCCGTCAGAACCTTTTCAGTGGCTTCCTGTTTCATGACATAACCTTTGGCGCCGGAACGCAGTGCGCGCTCGGCATAAAGCGTCTCATCATGCATGGAGATAATCAGCACCGGTGCCATGATTTGGCGCTGCCTGAGCAGCTTGATCAGCTCTATGCCGGAAATTCCGTCCAGAGAGATATCAACCAGCAACACGTCTGGCGTGCAGGAAGCCATGATTTCCAATGCTTCCTGCGCACTTCCAGCCTGACAGCAGGTGACCAGGTCTTCCTCCTGGTCAATCAGCTGGGAGATGCCCTGCCGCACGATCGGATGGTCATCAATGATGGAAATCCTGCGTTTGCTGAGTGTTGCCTGTTGCATGCCTGTTCCTTTTAGAGAGAAGCCCTGATCAGCGTTCCACTTCCGGGTGTGCTTTCGATATCCAGTATGGCACCGATCATGTTGGCCCGGTAGTGCATGATCTGGAGTCCCATGCCGGTATCTGTCGAGACATGGTCAGGCCGGAACCCGGCACCGTTGTCATGGATGGCGATCTGTATTTTACCTTGTGGCGCTGACAGATCGATTGAAATATGCGTGGCATGGCCGTGCTTGACCGCATTATTGGCCGCCTCCTGGGCGATGCGGTAAAGATGGTTTGCAACCGCGTTGTCCCGCAAGGCAACGGGAGTGCTGTCAACGAGCTTGCATTCGATGGAATACATCTTTTCAATATTGCCGGCGAGTTCCTCCAGCGCCGACATGAGCCCATGTTCTTCGACCTCGACAGGCTGCAGGCCCCGCGCCAGTTGCCGGGTTTCGGCAATGGCCTGGTTAATCAGGTTAACGATCAGAGTAGCGTCGGCGGCCTCTTTCAGATTATGGGTGGTCAGTTTCTGCGATAGCGCCTTGCTCAGGAAAGCGATGCCGGTAAGCTGTTGACCGAGACCATCGTGAAGTTCATGGCCAATCTGTTCGCGTTCGCGCTCGCTGGTTTCCATGATTTTCTGTTCCAGATAGCGCAGCCGGGTTTCAGCCTGTTTATTTTCTGAAATGTCGGTGGCGATTTCCAGGCGGACAATGCGACCATCCACCCATTTGATTGCACTGTCCTGAATCAGATACCAGCATTGATTCAACGTGTTCTGGAAATTCCAGGTGATGCGCTCCCCGGGTGTGCCGTCTTCATTGAGCAGCTTGGCGTTGGTGCAAAAGGCGCACGGGCCGCTCTGGTCCGACTGCAGCACCTGCCAGCATATTTTTCCGGTTACGTTGCCGAAGGTCTGCTGTGCATATTTATTGAGAAACAGCAGTTCGTGAGTTTCCATGTCGGCGACATAAACCAGCGCGTCCAGGCTGTCCAGCACGGTAGAAAGGATGGCCCGCCTTTCTTCCTGTGCATCCTGCACTTCCTTGAGTGCAATGGCCATGTTGTTGACCCCGCGTTCGAGCGTTGCCAGTTCACCTGTCGCTGCTGTCTGGATGCGGGTTGCCAGATCTCCCTTGCCGATTCTGGCAACAGCACCTGCCAGTGCCGTGACCGGTCCGGTGACCTGGCGCGCCATGCGCAGTGCCAGCAGAGCGGCTATGGCAAGCCCGCTCAGAGTGATCAGCAGGCTGTTGAGAATGAGCTGGTTTTTTCGGGCGATACTGGGCAAACGCGACATTTCGACTATGACATGCCCCAGAACCCGGGTTTCGCCCTTATCCTCGTATTCCTGTGGAGCGGAATAGAGATAGTCTTCCACTTTGGTCTGGCTCTGAAAAATGGGCGCAGAAAATATCAGTGCGTCATCCCGCTGCGCAACACTGAGGCCGGCGCTGAGAGAAGGCGGGGTAAGGTAATGCCCGCTTGCGGCCAGTACATGCCAGTCCGCATTTGTAATGGCGACCGCGGTGACATCAACTTCAAGCAATGTGCTTCGGGTCAGGCTGGTGAGAATCTCGTAGTTGCCGGAAAAAACGCCGAATTCACTGGCGGGTGAAAGTTGGCGCGCAATGGCGAGACCGCGCTCTTGCAGCGCCTGTTCAAGGTCGCGCAGGCGAGTGGTGATGTCGTAAATGGTCAGGCCGGCAGCAATGACCAGCGCTGGCACCAGAGCCAAAAAGAGGACGCGCCCCTTGATGCCCCAGCTTCTCAAGAGACGCCCGGAGTTTTCATGAGTGTAGCGGCAAGACTGAGGCGAGAAGGAAGAAGTGAAATGCTCACTTCTTCCTGCGCAGTCCAGCCTTCAGCGCAGTTCCAGACGGCGAAATTTTCCATGTGTGGATAACCTGGGTTTTATTTGTTGCTCAAAGGTTTCTGATCGATGGTTTTGTTTCTGAGTCTGGGCTCAGTATGCCATGGACAGGCGTTATATTGAATAAACCGGCTCAAGCTCTGGGCGCTTTCGCTCCCTGGGAGGCTAGGTGTTTCATCACTCTGGACGCCATTTCCTGCAGCGGTACAATTTCGTCCACAGCACCCAGGGCAATGGCTTCCTTGGGCATGCCGAACACTACGCAAGATGCTTCATCCTGGGCAAAATTGTGTGCGCCAGCCCGTTTCATTTCCAGCATGCCAGCTGCGCCATCCTTGCCCATGCCGGTAAGAATTACTCCGATGGCATTGTTGCCGGCTGAGTTGGCGGCAGAGCGGAATAGCACATCCACCGATGGACGATGCCGGTTGACCGGCGGTCCCTGGTTGAGTTCGCATGCATAGTTGGCGCCGTTGCGTTTGAGTATCAGATGGGAATGGCCGGGGGCGATATAGGCATGGCCGGGAAGCACGATGTCGCCATGCTGTGCTTCCTTGACCGTAATTCTGCACAGGCTGTTGAGCCGGTTGGCGAACGAAAGTGTAAACGCCTCCGGCATATGCTGGGTCACCAGGATGCCGGGGCAATCCGGTGGAAGTTTGGTCAGAAACGCCTTGATTGCCTCCGTCCCCCCGGTAGAGGCGCCCAGGATAATCAGTTTTACGGTGGAAGCAACCGGATTGGCGAGTGAGGGCAGTACAGCATCCGCGCTCAGTCGAGGGGTAACCATGCTGACCGGAATGGGGGAGGGGGAACTGTTATGCATTTTTGCCCTGGCAGCCCCGCGGATTTTACCCGTGACGTTTTCTGAATACGCCTGCCGTCCATGGCTGTCGCCTGCCCCAGGCCTGGCCAGAAAATCCGCTGCACCCAGTTCCAGCGCCCGGAAGGTGACCTCTGTTCCGTGTTCGGTGGAAGATGAAATAATCACTACCGGCATGGGCTTCAGCCGCATCAGCTTTTCCAGAAAATTGAGCCCGCCCGTTTTTGCTATTTCCGCATCCAGTGTCAGCACATCCGGATTCAAACTTTTAATCAGTTCGCGTGCGTCCATGGGGTCGGGGACGCTGCCGACGACTTCCATATCGGGTTGGCTGTTGATGATTTCCTTCAACAGATTGCGGTTCAGAGCGGAATTGCCCATCAGCAGGACTTTGATCATCGGGATTTTTTTGTTTCAGTACTCAGCCGTGGCTCGCGCCGGCTTTTTCTACAACCCGATAGACTGTGTTGCCCACGAGTTTGAAATGCGCTGCTGCGTGATGAAAGCTCTCCGAATGGCCTGCAAACAGGAGTCCGTCCGGTTTTAACAATGGTACAAATTTTTGCAGAATCCGGAGTTGTGTCGGCTTGTCAAAGTAGATCATTACATTGCGGCAGAAAATGGCGTCGAAGGGTGGGCGCAATGGCCAGTTGTCATGGAGAAGGTTAATCTGGCGGAAGGTGATCATGTTCCGCAACTCGGGGCGCACCTGGGCATAGCCTTCCTGAACGCCGCCCCCCAGAAGAAAAAAGCGCTTTACCGTGTCGGCAGGCAGTTTTTCCAGCCGCTCAAGGGGATATAAGCCGGCCTGGGCCTTCTCCAGCACATTGGTATCCAGATCGGTGGCGACGATATGCACCGGCGGCGTAAAGGAGTTAAACAGGTCAACCATGGTCATGGCCATGGAGTAAGGCTCCTCTCCAGTCGAAGCGGCCGAGCACCACAGATTGATAGGTTGATGGCCCTTGTGTTTGCGGACGTGCTCGGCCAGGATGGGAAAATGGTGGCTTTCGCGAAAGAAGGAAGTGAGATTGGTGGTGAGCGCGTTGGTGAATGCCTGCAATTCAGCATGGTCTTTGCATTCCAGCAAGCGCAGGTAATCGTGGAAAGTTTTTAGCCCCGTGGCGCGCAGACGCCGCGCAAGCCGACTGTAGACCATATCCTTTTTACTGGCGTTAAGCGCAATACCGGCGTGACTGTAAATCAACTTGCACACCAACTCGAAATCCCTGTCGGTAAAATGGAACTCACGGTCATTGTTCAGCATGGGTTCTGGTCACTTTTCTTTGGCATTTATCTGGACGCGGGGTAAAACAGCGGAGCCGCTTATTTGCAGGGGATCCCGATTGAAATTCAGGCTAATAATGGTTTTGAAGAATAGCAGATTGAAAAAATTATTGTAAAGCTTGATCCAGAATGGCAATAAACTAAGGCCATTGCGCACTAACATCCATTAATTGCCTGATTTGTCAGGATAATGATCTATTAATATCTCTCGGGGCCTGATTCATGATTGACTGGAACCAGATTGAAAGCGTGTTTCTGGATATGGACGGCACGCTGCTGGACCTTCACTTCGACAACCATTTCTGGCTTTCGCACGTTCCCCAACGTTATGCCGAGCAGCATGGCCTGAGTCACGAAGCTGGCCGGGATGCCCTTGCACCGCGCTATCAGAATGTGGCGGGAACGATGAACTGGTACTGCGTCGATTACTGGAGCCGCGAGTTGCAACTGGATATTGCGCGTCTCAAGGAGGAGGTCGCTCACCTCATTGCGGTGCATCCGCATGTGGAAAATTTCCTGCAAGCCCTGCGGCTTACGGGTAAGAGGGTGGTGCTGGTGACCAATGCGCACCATAAAAGCCTGGCGCTGAAAATGCAGCGCACCCGCCTTGCTTCCCATTTTGATGCAGTGATTTGCGCGCACGATCTGGGTATCCCCAAGGAACACCCGGACTTCTGGGAAAAGCTGCAGGCAGTTGAGCAGTTCCGTTCTGCGACGACCCTGCTGGTGGATGACAGCTTGCCGGTGCTGCGCTCGGCAAAGGACTATGGCATTGCGCATCTGCTGGCTGTTTACAGACCCGATACGCGTCTGCCGGACAAGGAAGTGGGCGAGTTTGCTGCGATTCGTGATTTCCGCGATATTTTGCCATTAATGAGTAAACAGTAAGCGGTAAGCAGTGAGCGGTTAAGAGCCCCACAATTTTCCGCTCACCGCTCACCGCTCACCGCTCACCGCTCACCGCTCACAGTCTGGCGCTCACTCCATAATCAGTGCTGCCGCAACTTTCCGGCCATCTCCCGCCAGGATGTTGTAGGTGCGGCAGGCGGCAAAGGTATCCATGGTTTCCAGTCCGATACCTCGCTGAGCCAGTGCATGTATCAGGCGTGGCGAGGGGAAGCGTAGCTTGGGGCCGGTGCCGAGCAGCAGGACTTCCAGTTCCAGTTCTGCCAATACGCTGAAATGCTCTGCCGTCATGAGGTCCGGCGCAGCCGGTTGCCATTCGGTGATAATTCGTCCCGGCAGCACGATCAGACTGTGTTCGTGGCGCACGCCATTGACTTTGACGTGATCCGTGTCGTAAGCCGTAAACAGGTTGGTGCTGCTGTCGGTCTGAAGATGCAGTTTCATGGCGGTTGTTCCAATTGCGGGGAGTGGCGCGGTCTTGTAAGATTATAACCTTTTTGGCTGAATAGCCGACTCAGTGCGACAAGGACCCGTAAATCGTGCAGCCCGTACTCAAATCCAGCAAGCTCAATAATGTCTGCTACGACATCCGTGGCCCGGTACTGGCGCGCGCGCGGCAGATGGAAGAAGACGGCCATCGCGTAATCAAGCTGAATATCGGCAATCCAGCGCAGTTCGGCTTCGAAACACCGGAAGAGATTGTCCACGACGTCATCATCAACCTGCCCAACGCGTCCGGCTATACCGACTCCAAGGGCTTGTTCGCCGCGCGCAAGGCGGTGATGCATTACACCCAGCAGAAAAACATCCTCGATGTTCAGATCGAAGACATCTATATCGGTAACGGTGTATCCGAACTGATCGTGATGGCGATGCAGGCGCTGCTCAACAACGGCGAAGAAGTATTGCTGCCGATGCCGGATTACCCCCTCTGGACTGCCGCAGTCACCCTCGCAGGTGGCACGCCGCGCCATTACGTGTGCGACGAGGCGGCAGGCTGGCTGCCCGATCTGGACGACATCCGCGGCAAGATCACGCCCAAGACTCGTGCCATCGTACTGATCAACCCCAACAATCCAACCGGCGCCCTGTACCCGGTGGAGTTGCTGCAGGAAGTAGTGGAAATCGCACGCCAGCACCAGCTCATCGTGTATTCCGACGAGATCTACGACAAGGTGCTATACGACGGTGCGCAGCATACTTCCATCGCATCGCTGGCAGACGACGTGCTGTTCATTACCTTCAACGGCCTGTCGAAAAATTACCGCGCAGCGGGCTATCGCGCCGGCTGGCTGGTAGTTTCGGGCGAAAAGCGTCATGCCCGCGACTATATCGAGGGCTTGACCATGCTGGCCTCGATGCGCCTGTGCTCCAATGCACCGGCGCAATACGCCATCCAGACTGCGCTCGGCGGTTATCAGAGTATTGACGACCTGGTGGCGCCGACGGGCCGTTTGTGCCGCCAGCGCGATCTTGCCTGGGAGATGCTGACTGCGATTCCCGGCGTAACCTGCGTCAAGCCGCAGGGGGCAATGTACCTGTTCCCGCGCCTTGATCCGAAAATGTACCCGATCGACAATGATCAGGAATTCATTCTCGAACTGCTGCTGGAAGAGAAAGTCCTGCTGGTGCAGGGTAGTGGCTTCAACTGGCCGACACCGGACCATTTCCGCGTCGTATTCCTGCCCAATCTCGACGATCTGCAGGAAGCCATCGGCCGTATTGCGCGCTTCCTGGAGCATTATCGCAAGCAGCATGGGGCGTAATGTACAAGCTTTCAACGCAAAGACGCCAAGACACAAAGGATTCGCAAAGAATATGGTTTTCTTCGCGCCTTGGCGTCTTTGCGGTTTAGGATTTTTTCTGGCTTAAGAGTGAATATGAAACCCATCAATGTAGGACTGTTAGGACTCGGCACCGTCGGCGGCGGCACGCTCACTGTATTGCGCCGCAATGCCGGGGAAATCACCCGCCGCGCCGGACGCGAGATTCGCGTCACCATGGCGGCAGTGCGCGATCTGGAGAAAGCGCGCAAATTTGCCGGCAACGAACTGGCCATCACCACCAACCCGATGGAAGTGGTGGACAACCCCGATATCGATATCGTGGTGGAACTGATCGGCGGCTACACCCTGTCGAAAGATCTGGTGCTGAAGGCCATTGCCAACGGCAAGCACGTGGTAACTGCCAACAAGGCTTTGCTGGCAGTGCATGGCAACGAGATTTTCAAGGCGGCGCAGGACAAGGGCGTGATGGTGGCGTTCGAAGCAGCCGTCGCAGGCGGCATCCCGGTCATCAAGGCATTGCGCGAGGGTCTTTCCGCCAATCGCATCGAGTGGATTGCCGGCATCATCAACGGCACCACCAACTTCATCCTTTCCGAAATGCGCGACAAGGGCCTGGCGTTCGATACCGTACTCAAGCAGGCGCAGGAACTCGGTTACGCTGAAGCCGACCCGACTTTCGACATCGAAGGCGTGGATGCCGCCCACAAGCTGATGATCATGTCCGCCATCGGTTTCGGCATTCCGATGCAGTTCGACAAGGCTTACACCGAAGGCATCAGCAAGCTGACCAAGGAAGATATTTCCTATGCCGAGCAACTGGGCTACCGCATCAAGCTGCTGGGCATCACCCGGCGCACCGACAAGGGGATCGAGCTGCGCGTACATCCCTGCCTGATTCCCGCCAACCGCCTGATCGCCAATGTCGAGGGCGTGATGAACGCGGTGCTGGTGAAAGGCGACGCCGTGGGCGCGACCATGTATTACGGCCGCGGTGCCGGTGCCGAGCCGACTGCCAGTGCAGTGGTGGCCGATCTGGTGGACGTGACGCGCATGCTGACTTCCGATCCGGAAAACCGCGTGCCGCATCTGGCCTTCCAGCCCGACGCGCTTTCCAATACGCCGATCCTGCCGATCGAAGAAGTGCACACCTCCTATTACCTGCGCCTCAAGGCTTTCGACAAGCCGGGCGTACTGGCTGACGTGACCCGTATCCTGGCTGATCTGGGCATTTCCATCGATGCCATGATCCAGAAGGAACCGAAGGAAGGCGAGGAACTGGCTGACGTGATCCTGCTCACCCATCTGACCGTGGAAAAAGCCATCAACCAGGCAATTGCCAAGATTGAAGCGCTGCCTACCATCTCCGGCAAGGTGACGCGCATCCGACTTGAAGAGCTCAACGCATAAATGGTATGGCGAATTGCATATACTGAGTCATGAAATGGGCCACGGCTGACCCCCCCTCAATTCCCCCTTGTGCGAGCATCCGCTGCGCGGATTGCCTGCTTACACCGCTTCAGGGGGGAGGCTGCTTTCCTCCTCCCCTGACAAGGGGAGGCCGGGAGGGGTTAGAAGGCTGGTGGTGCGAGTTTCACGTTAACGGATTATCCTGGATTATCTTATGAAATATCTTTCCACCCGCGGCGGCATGCCGCCCAAGACCTTTACCGAAATCCTGCTCGGTGGCCTCGCCACCGATGGCGGCCTGACCATTCCCGATGCCTATCCACGCCTGAGCAAGGAAGAACTGGCAGCCATGCGCGGCATGAACTACCGCGAGCTGGCTTTTGAAGTGATTCGCCGTTTTGCCGACGATATTCCCGCTGCCGATCTGAAAGCGATTATCGACAAGACTTACAGCGCTGAGATTTTCCGCAGCGACGATATCACTCCGGTCAAAACGCTGGAGCCGGGCCTGCATATCCTCGGTTTGTCCTACGGGCCGACACTGGCATTCAAGGACGTGGCGATGCAGTTGCTCGGCAACCTGTTCGAGTACGTGCTGGAAAAGGAAAATGCCGACATCAATATTCTCGGCGCCACCTCGGGAGACACCGGCAGCGCGGCGGAATACGCCATGCTGGGGAAAAAACGGGTGAAAGTGTTCATGCTTTCGCCGCTGGGCAAGATGAGCCCGTTCCAGACGGCGCAGATGTTCTCGCTGCAGGAACCGAACATTTTCAACATCGCTGTCAAGGGCGTATTCGATGACTGCCAGGACATCGTCAAGGCGGTTTCAAATGACCTGGAATTCAAGGCCCGGCACAAGATCGGGGCGGTCAATTCGATCAACTGGGCGCGCGTGACAGCCCAGGTGGTGTACTACTTCAAGGCCTATTTCGCAGTCACTGGCAGCAACGACGAAAAGGTGTCGTTCTCGGTGCCATCGGGCAATTTCGGCAATGTCTGCGCGGGCCATATCGCCAGGCAGATGGGCCTGCCCATCTCCAAGCTGATTGTTGCCACCAATGAAAATGACGTGCTGGACGAGTTTTTCCGCACCGGTGCTTACCGCCCGCGCCCGGAGACCCAGCATACCAGCAGCCCCTCCATGGATATTTCCAAGGCGTCCAATTTCGAGCGTTTTGTTTACGATCTGGTGGGGCGCGACCCGGCTGTGCTCAAGGCACTGTGGCAGAAGGTGGATGGCGGCGGCAGCTTCGACCTGTCGACAACGCCGCACTTTGCCAAGGTCAGGGAATTCGGTTTCACCTCGGGAGAAAGCAGCCATGCCGACCGCCTCGAAACCATTCGTCACGTCTATCAGAAATACGGTGTGATGATCGATACGCATACGGCAGACGGCGTCAAAGTCGGGCTGGAACACCTTGAAGCAGGCATCCCGCTGGTGTTTCTGGAAACCGCTTTGGCAGCAAAGTTCGACGAGACCATACACGAAGCCCTGGGGCGTCATGCCGAGCGACCTGCCGATCTGGCTGATCTCGAAAAACGGCCACAGCGCTACGAAATCATGGATTCAAGTGTCGATGAGGTGAAACGCTTTATCGTGGCTCATTCCGGGTGAGTAGCATCTAAATCCAACCGGGTTTCAGCTAGGCGATAGGCTTCCTGAAACCATCTCGGCGCATTTGATTCCGCTCCGGACCGCGCCCTCGAGGGTGGCCGGATAGTTGCCCGCAGTGTAGTCGCCTGCCAGATAGAAGTTTTTCAGCCCGGTTTTCTGGTCCGGGCGCGCCACACCCGCCGTGCAGGCAAAAGTGGCGCGTTTTTCCACGATCACCTGGTGCCAGAGCGGTTCGGGCAATTCAAATGCCTGTGCCAATTCTTCTGCGATCCGTGCAGCCAGTTGCTCTGGCGGCGCGAGTTCCCAGGCACCTTCTGTACTGATAACCACAGCCAGCAAGCCGGGCGTTCCATGCATCCAGCCGCGATCGAACACCCACTGCGCCCAGCCTCCGTTCAAACCCAGCATGGGTTGCGGCAGCCGCACCTGTTCCGGGTATTGCAGATAAATCGTGGCGATAGGCTGGTAACTGAAAGCATCGATCTGCGTTGCAGCGGAGGCCAGCTCCGGCAAGGCTGAAAGCAGCGGCAGGGCGTGCCGTGGCGCTGTGGCGCAAATGACATGACTGAAGTTACCCAACGCCTCCGCCCAGTGCAGCGTGAAGCCTTGAGCATCAGGCCCAGCCGGACTCTCGATCCGGCTGATGCGGCAACCGGTCCGGACTTCTCCACCCTGGCTGCGGATGAAATCTGCGGCCGCATCGGGCAGCAAGGCCGACAGATCCACGCGCGGCAGCACCAGATCGCTATCGCTGCGCGCATCGCTGAAACTGTCGCGCAGTACGTTGAGAAAGACCTGTGCCGATGCCTGGGTTATGGGGGTATTGAGTGCAGCCAGGCACAGCGGTTCCCACAGCAGGCGGCCGATATTGCCATCCTGACGGTGCCGGGCCAGCAGGCTGGCCACGCTGATATCCTGTGCCAGACGAAAGTTCATGAGCCTGAGCCTGAGCGCGAAGCGGATGGCAGAAAGCCGCTCGCTGAGCGGCAGCCCCTGCGCATTCAGCAAGCCCATCAGAAGATGGAAGGGGGCGGGCAGGGGAGGGGTTCTGAGTGCAAACCGGCCTGGCACGGAAAGCGCCAGAGGCAAGCGCAGAACGACATCACGAACTCCGAGGCGATCCATCATCCCCAGGGTTTCGCGATAGGCGCCGAGCAGAATATGCTGGCCGTTGTCCAGCCTGATGCCCTGATGATCCACGCCGCGCGCGCGGCCACCCAGTACCCTGCCGGCTTCGAATAAAGTGACCGGAATGCCACATTCCGTCAGCCTGACAGCGGCAGCAATGCCGGCATAGCCAGCACCGATGATGCCGACGCGCTTTAGCCTTTCAGCCATGTCCGCCAGGCAATCCACAGCTTGCGCAGCGGCGGCAGGGAGGTTTTCTGCTTCAGCACGTGACATCCCTCCGCCTCGATTTCATCCAGCAGGGTCTGGTAGATGGCGGCCATGATCAGACCCGTCATCTGGGTTTTTCGGTCTTCACCGGGCAGAGCAGCCATGGCCTGGCTGTAATAATGCCTTGCGCGTTCGATCTGGAACGCCATGAGTTTGCCGAAAGCTTCTGTTTCCCTGCTTTGCAGAATGTCGGCTTCGCTCACGCCGAATTGCTGCAACTCGTCGAGCGGGAGGTAAATGCGGTTGCGGCGCGCATCCTCGCCCACATCGCGGATGATGTTGGTGAGCTGGAAGGCCAGCCCGAGATCATGCGCATACCGGGTGGTCTGGCGGTTGCAGTAACCGAAAATTGCTGCTGCCAGCAGGCCCACCACGCTTGCCACGCGGTAGCAATAGAGCTGCAGCGCCTTGAAATCGGCGTAGCGATTGTTGTTCAGGTCCATTTCCATGCCATCGATGATCTCGACAAACTGTTCCATCGGCAGATCGTAGGCGCGTATGGCGGGCAGCAAGGCCTGGCCCACCGGGTGGTGCGGTTTGCCGGCAAAGGTATTGGATATTTCTTCGCGCCACCAGGCGAGCTTGGTGCGCGCGACCTGCGCTTCATGGCATTCGTCGACGACATCATCCACTTCGCGGCAAAAGGCATACAGGGCGGTGATGGCCTGGCGTTTCTGTGGCGGCAGGAAGCGGAAGCTGTTGTAAAAACTGGAACCGCTGCGGCTGGCTTTATCCTGGCAATACTGGTCAGGCGTCATGCTTATCTCGCCAGAATCGAACGATAGAGCATGTAGGCCCAGTCGCCCGGCTTGAGCACGGGGCGCTGATTGAACACATCGCCACGGGATTTGTGCAGTTTGCGCAAAATGGATTCTCCTCCCATGATGATCATGCGCATTTCCAGTCCGATCCGGCCCGGCAGGATTTTCCCCAGCGGTGCGCCGGCATTGAGCATCTTGCGCGCACGTTCGATCTGGAACAGCATGAACATACCCCAGGCGCCGCCGCTGTCGCCACGGGCAATCTGCTCCTCGCTGATGCGGTTCTTTTCCATTTCATCCTGAGGCAGGTAAATGCGGTCCTTGCGGTAATCAATCGCCACATCCTGCAGGAAATTGATCAGTTGCAGACTCGAACAGATCGCGTCGGAATAGGCCAGATTACGGCTGTCCGTGGTGCCATACAGATGCAGCAGCAGACGGCCGACCGGGTTGGCGGAACGGCGGCAGTAATCCATGACTTCGCCGAAATGGGCGTAGCGTTTCTTGACGACATCCTGTGAAAAAGCATCGAGCAGGTCATGGAACAATTGAACCGGCAGTTGATATTGCGCGATGATCCCGGAAAGCTGTTCGAATAGTTCAGTTTCAGGCTTCGATCCGGCAGAGATGCGCTGCAATTCCGCGCGGAATCCCTCCAGCAGCGCCAGGCGGGTCGCATCGTCAAGATCGCCTTCATCCGCGAAATCATCCGCCTGGCGCGCAAAAGCATAAATGACGCTGACCGGATGGCGCAAGCGGCGGGGAAGCAGGATCGATGCGACAGGGAAATTTTCGTAATGTGGGTCGGTCATTAAGCAAACTGGCAGACAGAGGCGGGATAGTTTACACTACGCGACTCGCGAAAGTGGCGGAATTGGTAGACGCACTGGATTTAGGTTCCAGCGGGTAACCCCCGTGAGAGTTCGAGTCTCTCCTTTCGCACCATCTCTGGGAAAAATCCCCCCAATATCTCGAATCGTTCAGGTTGTACATTTGGGACGGATCAGAAATTCACAGGCTCTCACTTGGCCTGGCCAGTCCACATCCGCCATGCCTGAGTAATCCGATCGCACTATGCCGCTTCCCAGTGGCTCAAAAGCAATTGCAGCGTGGTGTTGCCGTTATATTCGTTAACATCCAGACGATAAACCGCATGCAAGCGCTCCGGAAGATGTTCTGCATGGAAAAACAGCATGGCTTCAAAGCTTCGTCCCATCTGTTTGAGGCGTAGCTTCAAATGTTTTTCTCCCACCACGCGCTGTTGTTCCACCTGGAATTCCCCTTGAAACGCAGGCTCCGGAAAGGCCTGACCCCACACCTCGCCCCTTAGCAATTTCGCCAGTTCCAGCGACATGTCAGAAGGTTCCAGTGCGCCATCGGTTTCGATCATCCGGGTCAGCAGGGCGGGAGTGAGCAGTTGACTGCAAACGGTTTCGAAAGCGGTTTCAAAGCGGGAAAAATCCTCTTCCGCGATCGTCAGTCCGGCCGCCATGGCATGGCCGCCGAATTTTCTGATCATTTCCGGATGGCGTTTGGCAACCAGATCCAGCGCATCGCGCAGGTGCAAGCCGGGTATGGAGCGTCCGGAGCCTTTCAGTTCGCCATCGTTGCCCTGGGCAAAAGCGATCACCGGGCGGTGAAATTTTTCCTTGAGGCGCGAGGCCAGAATACCGATTACGCCCTGGTGCCAGTCCGGGTCAAACAGGCTGAGGCTGTAATTGTCCTGCACCGTGATCTGTTCCAGTGCGGCCAGCGCCTGGTTATGCATATCGCTCTCGATGGCGCGGCGCTCGCGGTTGAGTGAGTCGAGCTGTTGCGCCAGATCAAGCGCGCGCGAGGGATCGTCGCTAAGCAGGCATTCGATGCCGAGCGCCATGTCCTCCAGCCGCCCGGCAGCATTGAGACGCGGCCCGAGCGCAAAACCCATGTCCCAGGTGGAGGCGCGGCGCGCATCACGGCCAGACACTTTGAGCAAAGCCTGAATGCCGGCACAGGCCTTGCCGGCGCGGATGCGTCTGAGACCATTGCTCACCAGTGTGCGGTTGAGGTCGTCGAGCCTGACCACGTCGGCCACCGTGCCCAGGGCCACCAGGTCGAGGAGATTGCCGAGATTGGGTTCTGTTTTTTCCTCAAAGGCACTGCGCTGGCGCAATTCGGCACGCAGCGCCAGCATGACGTAGAAAATCACGCCAACCCCCGCCAGGTTCTTGCTCGGGAAATCACAACCGGGCTGGTTCGGGTTGACGATGCAGGCGGCGTCCGGCAGTTCGTCGCCGGGCAGATGGTGATCGGTTACCAGTACTTGCATGCCAAGGCTATTCGCCTCGGCGACACCCGCCACACTGGCGATGCCGTTGTCCACGGTAATCAGGATATCCGGCCTGCCGGATGCCGCGAGCCGGACGATCTCGGGCGTCAACCCGTAGCCGTATTCGAAGCGGTTGGGCACCAGGTAATCCACCTGCGCGCCGAATGCCCGCAAGGCACGAACCGCAACGGTACAGGCCGTAGCACCGTCCGAATCGTAATCGGCAATGACCAGCAGGCGGCGCTTTGCTGCGATGGCGTCTGCCAGTTGTGCCGCCATGGCTTGGGCATGGGTCAGGAGATTAAAAGGCAGTAAAGTCTTGAGGTCGTATTCCAGCTGCTGCTGTGACTGGATGCCGCGTGCGGCATAGACGCGTGCCAGCACCGGGTGCAGGCCTTGAGAAGTCAGTTTCTGAGCGGCATCCGGGCTGAATATGCGGGGCGCAATATCCGTCACGCCTCCGACTCCATGGGGCGATAGTGAATCAGTGCTTGCGGCGAACGCCACAGCTTCCACAGGCTGCTGCGTGTGACGTTGCAGCTCAGCGTGCGCCATGACGCCGGTGCATGCAGGGTCAGTTCGATGGCGCCCCTGCGTAACGCTTGTTCCAGTGGTGCAAACCAATGCAACTCCAGTTGCGCAAGACGATCTCGCCAGGCATGTGGCGTGCCATAGCAGGCGGCCGGGCGCAGGCTGTCCAGTATCAGCAGATGGTTTCCAGGCTGAGCCCGCGCCAGCCAGTCTCCAGCGTGGGTTGGCAAGGCCTGATGGGGAGTATGGCCGGCTATTGCCAGTCCGCTCGCCAGCGCATCATTTGCCCAGACCTGGTCAAAAGGGCTATTTGAAATAGCGGGCAGAATGCCGCCGCCCCATGGCCAGATGCTGTTGATCGGCGCTTCGCCGCGGTTTTCGCGCGCGACATTGACCGGATGCTCGAACAGCAGCATCTGTACTTCATTGATCAGAGCCCGCCAGCGCAGTTCTTCCGGACCGCGCGGCAGGTATTTATGAATGTTGTGCCCGGCCACCTGGTAAAGGTTTTGGGTGGCGACGGCCGGCGCATGTTCCAGTCTCAGATACCAGCGCGATGGATGGGAAGCAGAAAAATGCAGACCATCGACGGAAAAATGCAGATTCAATGTTTTGATCAGGCTGTCGCTTTCCGCCCGGCTAAGTGCAAAGGTGGAGCTTTCCGTCAATATGAGCTGATCTCTTTCCACGGCCAGGTGGACCGGGTCTGCACGCAGCCAGCAGGCATTTCCCGTCTCAATGCCATCCGCCAGCGCGCCGAAGGGAGCAGCCGGGTAATCCTGCTGGCGCGCCACGCCGAAAGTGTCACACAGCCAGCTTTCCATATCGCTTGCCGGTGTCCGGTTACAGGCGCCCCGTGCCAGCAGGGTTTGCAGTGCAGGCGCCTTGACTTGATGCAGCGGGTCGTTGGCAGGCGTGATGGCGGTCGGAGGGAAGAGGCTGGGTATGAGAAGATGGCAGTGCATATCGCGAGCTAGTGTAACATTGCTGAGCTATATTCAGGCCCCTCGGAGATTGTGAAAGGAGTTCAGAATGGATCTGATTTTATGGCGCCATGCCGAAGCTGAAGACGGCTTCCCAGACAACAACCGCAAGCTGACAGCAAAAGGCGAAAAGCAGGCTGCCCAGATGGGCGAGTGGCTGCGTGAACGCATGCCCAAGGGTACGCGCATCATCGTCAGCCCGGCCAAGCGGACGCAACAGACGGCACTGGCCCTGAAATGCAAATTTGAAACCGTGAGGGAAATCGGGGTTGGCGCTTCGGTGCCCGCCCTGCTCACTGCAGCCGGCTGGCCGGATGCCAGGGGCGCGGTGCTGGTGGTGGGTCACCAGCCGGTGCTGGGACAGACTGCTGCGCTCCTGCTGGGGGGCGACGAGGCGGCCTGGAGCGTGAAGAAAGGCGCGGTATGGTGGTTTTCCAGCCGGGTACGGCAGGATGAAACGCAAGTCGTGCTGCGTGCCGTGATGGCGCCTGATCTCCTGTAGTTAAATCCCCATATCCATTATTCTCCCTCAGGCTTGCTGCTTGCTTCACCGGTCAATAGCGCTTTAAGCCCGACGTAGGTTTTTTCTTCCTCTGGCTCCGGAAGGGGGGCTGGATTAGTACGCGCCAGTTCATTTTCCAGTTTGCCAACTCGCTGCTCAAGTGCAGTCTTGTCTTTTTCCAGCCCTGAAAGCTGACGGCGCAGGCGGGACTCGGTCCATCGCCCCTTGATGAGCGCAGGCGAGGATATCAGGGCTGCGACGATCACTCCCAAGCCGAGTGCGAGCAACAGCACCATGGCGAGAGAACTGTCGAAACGCCAGAAGGCGAAATTTACCGTCACCGGCACATTGTTCTGCAGGGCAAACATGACGGAACCGATGGCGATCGTAATGCCAAAAATCAGTACAAGCTGCATGTTTTGTTACTCCTGTTTTTTTGGGAGCGATGGCCTGTACATCCAACCCTGCCACGTTCCATCTGAAATTTATAAACCACTCAACTGATCATAGCATACCCCGGTTTTTACCACGGGAAGCCCGCGTGCTGGGCGCTTCTGATGCAAGTTTTCAATCAAAGTGAAATGTATAGAACACATCGATGGCGTTATCGAAACCCGCCCGGGTGACGACGGAAATGCTGGGTGTCAAAGTGTAGGTAAGCTTAGTCGTGCCAGCCACCGCCGACAGCCCTTGTTCATAGCTGAGGAAGGCACGTGCCGAAAGTCGTTTGCCGATGGTGACAATCTGGCCGGCAAGCGGATCGCCATTCTGTGCCTGGTTCAGGGAAAGTTCATCCACGCCCAGTGCCTGGGCAAGCTGGCTGGTAATACCGCCCGATTGGCCTCCCAGGATGCTCCCGGCAGCCGTCAGCAATAGCGAGGTGTCGGTGCCGCCCGCATCGGGGGCGCGTCCGAGAACGATCCAGGAGAGTTTTTCCGGATCCGGCACGTTGGGGGTGGATACCAGCCGCACCACCGGCCGGCGTACGGTACCTGTCACCGTGACGCCCGCTTCCACGGGCAGGTTCTTGCGCACGGCCAGCACGTTCAGGCCCGGATCGTCCAGCGGCCCCTGGAAATTCACGATGCCGCGTTCCACTGCCAGATTCTGCCCGTAAGCCTTGAAAGTGGCGTTGTGCGTGGCGATGGTGCCACTGGCGCGCAGTGGCTGCTCAGGCGTGGCGCGCAGATGAAGCTGTCCGGCCAGACGTGCTTCCAGACCGGAAGCGCGCAGGTAGAACTGGTCGCCCAGATCCAGGATGGCATCTACGGCGATGCGTGGGCCCTGTTGGGCTTGGGGGCGCTGCCCGGCGATCACGATGTCGTCGGAAAGTTGAGGCCGGCCAGCAGCAGGCTGGGAAATCAGACCCGCATCGGCGGTGATTTTGCCGCCCAGGGTGAGGGTATCCTGCTCGAAGCTGATGCGGCCTTGCCCGGAGGCGATAATCCAGCGATCCGAACGCTGTGCCAATGTCAGGCGGCTGGCACTTAAATCCAGATTGCCGCGTTTTCCCAGCGGATCAATCGTGCCGGACAGCGTGATGCTGCCTGCCTTATTTTCCAGTTTAAGCCCGGACAGCAAAGGGTCACGGGGCGGTGGAACATGCGGAGTAATGAAACTTAACTGGTCGATGTGCAGCCTGGTCTGATCGAGCCGTGCCGCCAGCCGCCCCTGTTGCAGCCGGATACCCTGATCCAGCAAGGCCACGGCCAGATCGCTGCCGCTTATCTGCCCGCGCAGATGAGGCTGGCTGTAGGTGCCTGCCACATCGGCACTCAGGGTCAAGCCGGCCGCTGCTCTTGTAGTTGCTGTCCAGAACAGGCCCGACCCAGGAGAGGTCGGCCACATCGATGTGTATTTTTCCACTGAGGGGCGCGTCTGGCTGCACGGTCCAGCTTAAGCCGCTTCGTGTCAGGGGCAGGGCGATATTGGCGCGCCAGTCGCCGAGGCGTGTGCCGCGGGCTTTCAGTTCCGCAGTCAGGCGATTATCGCTGGCCTGGGCGACAAGCTGTAACTCCTGCATACCCAGGGGAAACGGTTGATCGCCCGGCAACACCCAGTCGCCGCTTTCCCGCCTGATGCGGAGCTTGCCGGCCAGACCCGGCGCAGCGGAAACATCCCAGTCTCCGGCCAGACGCAGGGCACTCTGGGTTTCGCCAGCGACGCCGCCCGGTCGCAAGCCGATGGCGTTGAAGCTGCCCCGGCTATTCCAGCTATGGGGCGTCCATTCGGTGCTGGCGAATTGTGCCCGGCCACCCGCGACGGAAATTTCAGCCTTGCCCAGCGAGACGCGCTCCCGTCCAAGCGTGACAGGTGCAGCTGCGAGCAGGCGGAAAGGGACCTGGCCGGTGGCCGTGAGTTCCGACAGCACACCGCGCCATTGCACATTGCGCCAGCCCTGCGCCGGGTCGGTGAGGCCGCCGGAAGCCTGTAAATTCAGGGCTGCATCATTGGCGAGCTTCGCCTTGATGTTCACATCATGTTGCGCAAGGCTTCCACGAACGGAAAAGCCCGCCTTTTGCAGCAGAACTTCCGCTGTTTTCTGGTAACCCGCAGCTTCCACTGTGAAATTGAGCGCTTCGCCATGCAGGCTGCCTCCGGCGCTGAGGCTGTCCAGATGATGCTCGCCGGGCAGGGTGAGGCGGCTCCCTTTCAACTCGAAAGTGATATCCGGTTTTGACGGGCTGCCAGCCAGTGTGGCCTGGGCATTGAGCGAGCCGCCAAGTCCGGACTCGAACTGTGCCAGCGCCGGTGCAGCCAGTTTCAGTTCCAGCCGTTCGCCCGGAATACCGTAAGCGCCCCGTGCAGTGAGATGATTGTCACCCAGCCGCAGTTCCGCTTCACCCCTGAACTGCTCCATGCCGCTGAAATCGAGCTGGCCGCTGCCGCCCACGGGGCGCCCGGCCAACTGGCTGCTTCCTATCTTGAAATCCAGCGTGCCGCTTGCCTGCGGCATCAATTCGCCGTCGAGATCGAGCCTGGCATTCAGGTCCGATCGCGGTGCCTGCACAAAGGCAGAAAGATCGAAGTGCTGCAGCTCACCCTTGAAGGCAAAGGGCCGTTTCTCGTCCAGCCCAAGCTGGCCCTGGCCGGTGAGTGCCGCCTTGCCGCGGGCAAGGCGCAGATTTTCCAGGGTCAGGGTGTTGTTGCTGTGCGCCAGGGAGGCATCCAGGCGCAGCGTGCCATCGCTGAGGGTGATCATGCCCTGCTGGGCCTGGGTGTCGCCACTGAGGGTCGCACTTCCGTCGAGACGGGCAGGGCGCAGCCGCGTGTCCAGCGCAGCCGGGTCGAGATGGCTGATGGCCAGGTTTGCCGATCCTGTTGCCTGTGCCACCATCCAGGCAAAGTGCCCGGAGATGCGCCCTTCACCGGCCAAGGTCAGGTTCAGCGCGTCAAATTGCACCTTGTCAGCCGAGATCGTCGCGCGGCTGCGTACTTCGAGCAACGGCAAACCGCCGCGATCCAGCGGCTCTGGAGAACGGTTTTTTGCTGCCACATCGCCTTCGAGTTCTCCGGCTGCATTCTGGCGCAATTCCGCTTTGAGCGAGAGATCGCCCTGTGGCGCGCCGGGTGAAAAAGCACGTGGATCAAGGCCGTCCACGGAGAGCGTAAGCGCTGCAAGCGGGAAAGCGGAAAATGGGCGCAACTGAGCATCGCCCTGACCGCTGAGCCCCGCGCCGCTGCCTTGCCCTTTCAGGGTGAACTGTTCCAGTTTGCCATTTGCGTTGGCGGCAATGCGTGCCTGAGGCGACCCGTGTCCGGCAAGGGCAGCCTGGGCCTGCAAGGCAAAGGGACGTGCGCCATCAATCTGCCCGGATGCGCTTAATTCGCCGTATTCGAGGCTGGCGCGCAACGCGTGCAGGCGATGCAAGCGGCCATCGCTTTCCAGATGTGCGGCCAGCCTGTTGGCAGAAAAAACTGGTTCTCCGCCCGTCTGCCTGATGACCAGTAGCGAACCCAATTCAATCCTGTTCAGTGATAGAGACAGCGGCAGGCGCAAGTCCTGTGGTAGCGTCACCGGCTCATCGGATTCGGGTGACTGCACTTCGACGCTTTGTGCTGTCAGGGATAGGATTTCCAGCCGGCCCGCCAGCAAGGCTGCAGGCCGCCAGTCCATACGGACATCCCGGACGGTGATTCGCATCTCGCCATCGTTAAAGCTCAGGATTTCTACGCCCAGCGGGCCCCGCAGCGAGCCGCTCGTGCCTTGCAGATCAAGAGTGCCTCCGCTGCTGCGTGATGCCACGGCTGCCAGCCATTGCAGGCCGGATGAAGTGGCCAGCAGCCAGCCGGTGCCAGCCGATACGGTGGCGAGGGTAAACAACATGGCATACAGCCACTTCCGCCGGGATTTTGCCGGGGGGGGCGAAGACGGTGTTGAGTGCATTTGCTCGCTCGCCATCAGAAAGCCACCGCCAGCGAAAAATGCAGCCGCAAGTCTTCAGCTTCCTGTCCCCAGGCAAGATCCAGCGCAAGCGGTCCAACCGGGCTGCGCCAGCGTGCGCCTGCGCCATAGCCCGTGGACAGGCGAAAATCCTGCCAGTTGTCGGCTGCACCGCCGCTATCGACGAACAGGGCGGCGCCCCAGTCACCGCTGAACCAGTGGGTGTATTCGAGGCTGCCGGTGGCCAGCGCGCGTCCGCCTACCACGGCCGAGCCTTCCTGCACCCCCAGGCTCTGGTGGGCATAACCGCGCACGGACTGGGTGCCGCCGGCGCGGAACAGGTATTCCTGGGGGATGCCGAAGCGCGACTGGGCTGCGGTGAAACCTGCCTCACCCCGGATAGACAAGGTATCGCGTGCGCCCACCGGCCACCAGACCTGATAACGCAGGAAGGAACGGAGAAAATCCTGATCCGATAGAAAACGTTTGCTGGCGCCGCCGATGCGTACTTCAGTCACATCGCCGCGACGTGGATAAAGCGGGTTGTTCACAGTACGTCGAATCCAGTGCCAGTCGGGAACCAGCGCCTGATTGCTTTCCTGGATGCCATCTATGGGCTTGCGCTGTTCTCGCTGCCAGTTAAGTCCCAGCCGTGTTTCGATCTGTCCCTGGATGCGGCTGCGCGCCACGCTCAGGGCGTGGTTGGTGGTTTCCAGTCCCTGTATATCAGTGGTTTCGGCACGAGCCCCCCAGGAGAGACGGTAACCGAGCGCATCAGGCAGTGTGTCGATGGTAGCGAACAGCGCCTGACGGTTCTGCTCGAGACGCAGTCCGCTGCCCAGATTCCATGCGTGGTCAAGCAGATTGTAGTCGCGATAGGTCATCTCGCCGCGGGCGCCGTTGTTGGAGCTGAAGCCGGCCCCGAATGAAACGTGGCGCGCTTTTGCTTCTCTTAATATCACCTGTACCGGCACAGCTTCGTGCAGGGCCGGGTCCGGTTCAATGCTGACGATGACCGAATTGAGGTGCGGAAGGTTTTGCAGGCCAGCCTGAAATTCGAGCAGCTTGTCCTGACTGTAAGGGTCGCCGGCATGGAATGGCACATGGCGCGTGACCAGTTTTTCATCGTAGCGTTCGAGGCCGTTGATGGCCAGTTCACCAAAGCGGAAGGCTGGCCCCGAATCCAGTATCAGCGAAAGCCGGGCGCTGGCAGTGGCGGGGTCCACCTCTGCCCGGCTATCCTCGATGCGAGCGGCGGCATAATCCCTGCGCACCACCCTGGCCAGCAGGGCGGCTTTTGCATCCTCCCAGTCGGAGGAGCGGAAGGGTTTGCCTGCGGAGAGGCGCCAGGCAGCCCGCAAACGTCCGATCCGTTTGCCCTGCTCGAGTAATCCAGCCGTGATGGCGCCGCGGAATTCGATGTCGACAGAACTCACCAGGGTGCGTTGGCCAGGTACGATTTCAAGGATTTGCATTCCGGCTTCTTCTGCCGGGCGCAGTGTTATTGCCGGTGTGAAATAACCCTCGGTGGCCAATAGTTCGCCAATTTCGCGCTGTGCCCGGCGCAAAAAACTTGCTCGGGCAGTCTCGTCTGGCAGGGTAGCGGGCAGTTCAAAATGCGTTTCCAGTAGCGTATGCACCGAATCGGGCGCAGTCAGGATGACAGACGGCCTTTCGACGGTATCCGGCGCCTGTTGCGCCTGGCCCGGTCCACAGGCAAAAGCAGAGGCAATGGCGAGCGCCATCAAACACTTCTTCATGTCTTTGGTTGTGCTTTTTCGAGCAGCGATTGTTCCATTTTGCAACCCAGCGGTAGTAGTTTCGGCCAATTAGATATGGCTGGGGAATACCGAACTCAATAGCCATGATAGCATTGAAGGCCGTAGATTTTTGGATCGCCGCTGTGTGCCTGGCCCACCTGGAAAGGGTCACAGCCTGATTCCTCTTTATTTGGTACCCGGATTTTTAAATTGCTCAAAATCAGAATTGATACCGAAAAACAGATACTCGAACTGCGGGACGAGTCACGGTCTGTAAAGTGCTATCCGGTTTCCACTGCAAAAAATGGAGTGGGGGAGTTGTCGGGCAGTTTCTGTACACCGCGCGGCAGACATGTAGTGCGTGCCAGAATCGGTGCCGGATTGCCGGAAAATACCGTGTTTGTGCGCCGCCGTCCTTCGGGTGAGGTCTACTCCGATGAACTGGGGCGGCAATTTCCCGAACGCGACTGGATTTTAAGCCGTATTCTCTGGCTTTCCGGCTGCGAGCCCGGTTTCAACCGCCTCGGCGAAGTCGATACCATGCGCCGCTATATCTACATTCATGGTACGCCGCACGAAGAAGCCATCGGCAGCCCGGTTTCCCATGGCTGTATCAGGATGCGCATGCAGGATATGGTTGAGCTGTTTGAGCAGGTGCCCGCCGGAACTCCGGTGGAGATCGTGTAGACAGGGGGCTGAAGAGGGTGGCGAGCCTAACCCCCGGCACTTGCAATAAATAGCTGTGGCTGCTGGCTTCCGCCCCTGACCAGGTTCACTACCTTGCAATGCGGGGAGGCCCGCCATAAAAAAGTAAAGGCTTGGGTATTATACCCAAGCCTTTTTGTTCTGGCGTCCCCAACGAGATTCGAACTCGTGTTACCGCCGTGAAAGGGCGATGTCCTAGGCCTCTAGACGATAGGGACTAAAGCTTTACTTCTTTGTCAGCTGGGTAGTCGTTATGCCCGTAAGCAACAAAATAAAACCGACTGGAACCCATGCCAACCAAAAACCAATTATTTCACTATCTCCTGATGGAAGTTTGTAAAAACCGACCACCAGACCAACAACTGTACAAAAAAAACCAAGGTAAGAAGCTACTACACCAAGCCGGTTCATTCTGTCCGCTTTGTCGCTCGAAGCAAAAAGTCTGCGCATTATAGGGAGACATTTTTCGGCCGTCAAGCCATTTTGCTTATGGATATACCCAGCGATTTATCAGGCTGCGTGCCATTCCGGCAACTTCCGATGCGGTCAGCCCGATGGGCCCGGTGCCGTTCTTGACCAGCTCGTCTGCGGCAAGTCCATGCAGGTAAACCGCCAGCAGTGTGGCTTTTTCAGCGGAGAGACGCTGGCCCAGCAGGGCGCCTGTCATGCCGCACAGAATGTCTCCCATCCCGGCACTGCTCAGGCCGGGATTGCCGCTGGGGTTGATATGCCAGCTTTCGTCTGGAAAAGCGCAGACGGTGCCTGCGCCCTTGAGTACGAGCAGGCTGTTGAAGCGACTGGCCAGCACCTGGGCAGAGCCGATGCGATCCTGCTGGATTTCATGATTGCTGCACCCCAGCAGACGGCCTGCTTCGGTGGGATGGGGGGTGAGGATATTGACGGCCTTGCGGGTTTTGAGCAGATCCTGCAACTCTGTGTGAGCGCCAAGAAGCGTCAGGGCGTCTGCATCGATAATCAGTTTCAGATCGCTCATCAGTGCCTGCTGAAGGTAGCCCAGTGCCCGTGCGGATAGCCCCAGCCCCGGGCCGATGATGAGGCAGTCCATATCCATCTGGAGCAGCGCATCGGGGCCGCGCAGCATAAGCTCCGGTTGCTGCAGATCAACCGCAGGCGCATTTTCCGCCAGCAAGCCGACATATACTCTGCCCGCGCCCAGCAGAAGTGCGGCTCTGCCAGCCAGAATAGCGGCACCGGACATGGATTCCGCGCCTCCCAGCACGCCCACGTTGCCCAGCATGCCCTTGTGGCTGTTGCGATGACGCGGTTTGAGATAGCGGGACACTTCATCTGCGCCGATCAGGTGCCCCTTGGCAGGTGGCAGCAAATCATGAGACAGGCCCAGCGTATCGAGATAAATTTCTCCGCAGCAATCCGGGCCATATGCGGTAAACAGGCCGGGCTTGAGGCCGATGAAGGTGAGGGTGTAGTCAGCCTGTACGGCTGCGCGGAAAGGCTGGCCGGTTTCGCTGTCGAGACCACTGGGGATATCGAGGGACAGAACTGGCGTTTCCATCCGGTTGACCTGTTTCACCAGTTCCAGATACTCGCCGTCAAGATCGCGCTCCAGACCGATACCGAACAGGCCGTCAATGATCAGGTCCCAGTGCCCATCGGCAGGGATGGCAGATAAAATGCTCCCGTCGTCTTCACGCCAGTTCTGAAGCGCTGCTGCCGCATCCACCGGAAGTCTGGCGGAGTCACCAATCAGTACCGTATTTACCCGATAGCCGTGTTCTCGCAGGATCCGCGCTGTTACCAGTGCATCTCCACCATTATTTCCCGGGCCGGCGAGAACCAATACCGTATAACTGTTGCCTAATAATCTGTATAGCCAGTTCTGCCGCCGCCTTGCCAGCACGTTCCATGAGCGCAGGAGCGGGGGAGAGTGTCATGGATGCCTGTTCGATGGAGCGGATTTCGTGGCTGCGATAGAGGGGCTGACTTTGAGTTGATCCTGTAACGAGCATGGGTGAGTCTCCTGTCCGGGATGTCTAGTCTATTATGGGCCGGAGTCAGTGGGAACACCTGCTGAGGAGGAATCATGACAAATGTGACGCATGAAGGTGCGCGAGTCGTATCCTGCAATAATGATGATGTGTGCGAAGTGGTTCAATGCGAGGTATGCATGACGGAGATCCCTGCCAGTGTGGCACAAAGTGTCGAGGGAACCGATTACGTGCATCATTTCTGTGGACTCGAATGCCTTGGCCTGTGGCGGGCGAAGGACGAAAAAATCCGCTAGGCATGTGTCTTGACAGATGGGGCATTGTTTTTTCAAGCAACTGCCCGGTAATGGGGTGCGCTTGTATTGCGCATTTTTAATGCAGCGGCGTTTTCCTGAAGTAAATTCAGATGTGGTTATAATCCGTCCTCATGAAATTTCTTCTGCTTGCCGCTCTTCTGCTGGGCTCCTTCCTGACCACAACATTTCCCGCATGGGGAGATTCTGGCGTATTCGATCAGAACAGGGTGATGGTCGAAAATTCACGCCTGAGCGATGCCGAGGAGATGTTGCAGCAATGGCTGGACGGCCATCCGGAGGATCAGGAAGCCCGCTTCCTGCTGGCGCGCATATTAGCCTGGCAGGATAAACATGCAGATGCACTGGAGCAATACAACCGATTGCTGAAAGCAGAACCTGATAACAGCGAATATCTTACAGGCAGGTCAATGTTGCCGGTGACTGCGCTGCCTGAATCAAATCCCCAAGTACATCCGCTTGGCACTCCCTCCCGCCACTGAAATTTTCGTCGCATTAGCGTTCTGGACAGGGGCAGCAGCCTTGGTACTGAGCGGGGCTTTGCTGCTGTGGCTCCTGCATCTGCGTCTATGGTTGCTGGTGCAACAAAAGCAGAGACAAAATGCTCTCCAGCGCTGGCGTCCGTTGCTGATGTCAGGCTTGTATGGGCAACCCGAGGCGCTGCCGCCTCTTTCCCGCTTCGATCTGCCGCACATTCTTGAGTTGTGGAATCATCTCTACGATTCTCTGGGCATCGAGGCCAGAAATAACCTGAACCGGCTTGCAGGGCAGGCACGCATCCCCGCCGCGGTCAGCCAGATGCTGCGTAAAAGAAGCTTTCATGTCCGCTATCTGGCTGCAAGAACGGCAGGGAATCTGCAACTTGCAAGCGCATGGGACCTGTTGCGGGATCTGCTGGTGAGCGATAGCCCCGCGTTATCGCTTTCGGCTGCGCGCGCCCTGACCCAGATCGACGCGGCAAGGGCGATGCCGCTATTGATACAGCATATGAGCGTGCGCAATGACTGGCATCCGGAAGCAGTGACGGAAATTCTCCATATCGCGGGCTTCGGGCTGGTGGCAACTCCGTTGCTTCATGCCATTGAAACGGCATCGGTGGTCAGGGCCACGCGGCTGATCCGCTATCTGCTGGAAATTGCTCCCGCTGAGGCGGCGCCCCTTGTCCGTAACATTCTCGCCAGCCCGGCGGCTGACGAAATCCTGCTTAACATCTGTCTTGATGCGCCCGAAATGCATGAAAGTCTTGATGCTGTGCGCCTGCTGGCAAATCATGCCAACTGGCACGTGCGGGTGCATGCAGCGAAGGCGCTTGGAAGGGCTGGCATGCTTGAGGACGCCGCGTTGCTGACAAATATGCTGGGGGATGGCCAGTGGTGGGTGCGTTACCGTGCGGCACAGGCACTAATACAACTGCCCGGAATGAGTGCCAATGAATTGCACAATATCAAGGACATCCAGACCGACCGCGATGCGCGTGACATGCTACATCTGGCCATGGCGGAACAGGAATTGCACGAAGCTTGCGAGCTGACTCGGCATGGCTGAACAGCATTTACGCCTTGATGCGGCACTCGGCCAGTCAACCGGCCCGACACCAGCCGATCTGGCTGAGGGGCTGAACACGGATGGCACGCCGCTCGCCTTGCAAAATGATTCTCTGCTGGCCTCGCTAACGCCCCCGCCGCCCGCGCCGGGTCCGGAGTTCGACTGGGGTCAGGCGTTGGCATCATTGCAGGGGGCGCTGATAGATACAGTGCCACTGCTGCAATGGTTTTTCCTGCTATATTTTTTTGCTTTTAACGGTGGTTATCTGCTGCTCAATCTGGCGGGCTTGTTCACGCTCAGGAGTTATCTGCGTGAGCAGGGGGCTGCTATAGCTACGCAGAATAAGGTGCAACATGAGATTCCTGTCAGCATCATCATGCCGGTTGGCAATGACGCTGCGACAGCCATCGCCAGAGTGCATGCCATGTTGCAACTCGATTATTCCGAATTTGAAATTATCCTTGTCAACGACGCTTCGCAGAATCAGATACTGGAAGTGCTGGCGCATGAATTTTCACTGGCCCCATTCCCCGAAGTCTATCGAGAACACCTGCCTTGCAAGCATGTGAATGCTATCCACGCATCCATGGTCTACCCTGGACTGAGGCTGGTGAGCAAGGAAAACGGCGGCCAGGCAGATGCGCTCAATGCGGCGCTCAATTGTGCGCGTTACCCTCTTTTTTGCAACATGAACACCGATTTCGTCCTGCAGCGCGATAGCTTGCGCAAGATGGGGCGGGCCTTTCAGAATAATCCGGGTATCGTGGCGGCGTGTGCGTCGGCCAGCGTCAGGCTGCCGTGTACCTGGCCTGCGCTATTCCGGATCGTCGGGCATCTGCGTAACGCACGGTTTGCGCAGATGTGGTGGTCCAGAATCAATGCCTTGCTGATCACATCCAGGGGTTTCGGCGTATTTCACAAGGAAACTGTACTTGCAGCCGGAGGTTATTGCACCGACGCCATGAACGAAGACATGGAACTGGTGGCACGCATTCACCGGGTATTGCGCCGGGAACGCAAGCACTACCATATTGCCTATGTTCCAGATCCGGTGTGCTGGATGAATGCGCCCGAAAGCTGGAAAGCGTTAATATCAGAGCACATGAACGAGCAGGCCAGTCTGGTGCAGAGCCTGATGATGAACCGCCAGATGTTCTTCGCCCGCAAGAGTGGCGCCGTGGGCTGGTTGGGCTTTCCCTCAATGTTCCTGTTCGGGTTGCTGGGCCCCTGGCTGGAAGTGCTGGGCTATGTGGTGATGACCCTGTTGTGGCTGTCTGGCCTGATTACTGTTCAGGCATTCTGGGCTTTCCTGTTGGCAGTTGCAGGACTGGGTGTGCTGCTTTCCACGAGCGCGTTGCTGCTGGATGAATTAACTTCTCCTGGTGAGCGAAAATTTGCGCATACGCTCAAACTGTTTATCGTCGCGCTGCTGGAAAATTTCGGCTATCGACAGTTGACTGCATTCCGGCGCGTGATCGCTACAGTTGCACCACGAAGCCCGGTGATGCGAGCAAATGGTATGAGTGGGAAAAACTGCAGCACAAGCCGGATCACTGCCTCATAAATTGAGACGTTTTTGGGGTAAAATCCCGGCTTTCCGTATCTGCCCGGATCCTCAAATAATGCCTCAAACTATTTCACTGCGCGGCCGCAACGCACTTTCCCCGTTTCGCTACGACAAACTGATGAATTCCATGGCGGTGAGCGTACCTGCCGTCTCCCATGTTTATGCAGAATACTGGCACTTTGTTGAGGCGGGCCACGCACTGGATACGGTGGAGCATGACCGGCTGACGCAGATTCTGAGCTACGGCCCCGCTGCTGAAGAAGAGCAGCCGCAGGGCGAGCTGCTGCTGGTGACGCCGCGTTTCGGCACGATTTCTCCCTGGTCATCCAAGGCTACGGATATTGCGCGGCATTGCGGCCTGGAAAACATTGAGCGTATCGAGCGCGGCATCGCTTTTTATGTGCAGAAACGCGACGGATCGGCTTTGACGGCGGAAGAGAAATCAGCACTGCTGCCACTGGTTCATGATCGCATGACTGAAATGGTTCTGGCGGATTTTTCCCAGGCAGAGAAGCTGTTCCATCATATAGAGCCACAACCGCTGCGTGCCGTGGATATTCTGGGCGGAGGCGCAGCAGCACTGGAACAGGCTAACCGTGAATGGGGACTGGCGCTGTCGGGAGACGAAATCGATTATCTGGTCGAGAATTTTACCCGTATCGGGCGCAACCCCACCGACGTGGAACTGATGATGTTCGCGCAGGCCAATTCCGAGCACTGCCGCCACAAGATTTTCAACGCCGACTGGGTGATCGACGGCGAGCCGCAACCGCATTCGCTCTTTGGCATGATCCGCAACACCCATGCCAAAGCGCCGCGCGGCACGGTGGTTGCTTATTCGGACAACTCTTCGGTCATTGAGGGTGCCGACATTGCGCGCTTTTATCCCGACGCCGATGGCAAACGCTACCGCTATGTGAGCGAAAAGACCCATATCCTGATGAAAGTGGAAACCCACAACCACCCCACCGCAATTTCACCTTTCCCTGGCGCGGCCACTGGCTCTGGCGGCGAGATTCGCGACGAAGGGGCGACTGGAAGCGGCTCCAAACCCAAGGCAGGTTTGTGCGGATTTTCCGTTTCCAATCTCAATATTCCCGGCTTCAGACAGCCCTGGGAAGGTAATTACGGCAAGCCAGGGCGCATTGTTTCGGCTTTGCAAATCATGCTTGATGGACCGATTGGTGCAGCGGCTTTCAATAACGAATTTGGCCGCCCCAATCTGGCAGGCTATTTCCGTACTTTTGAAGAAGAGGTTTCCGGAGAAATGCGTGGCTACCACAAGCCCATCATGCTCGCCGGTGGCGTGGGCAATATTTCCGACCAGCATTCATTCAAGGGTGAGGTCACGCCAGGCGCGCTGCTGATCCAGCTGGGCGGCCCCGGCATGCTGATCGGCCTGGGGGGGGGTGCTGCTTCGAGCATGGATACCGGCGCCAATGCCGAGAATCTGGATTTCGATTCAGTGCAGCGCGGCAACCCGGAGATGCAACGCCGTGCCCAGGAAGTCATCGACCGTTGCTGGCAGATGGGCGCGGCCAATCCGATTCTCTCCATTCATGATGTCGGCGCGGGCGGGATTTCCAATGCCTTGCCTGAACTGGTGCATGGCTCGGGCCGGGGCGGGCACTTCCACCTGCGCGATGTGCCTTCGGAGGAGCCGGGCATGTCGCCGATGCAGATCTGGTCCAACGAGTCGCAGGAGCGCTATGTGCTGGCCATCGCTCCGGACAGTCTGAAAATGTTTTCCGCTATGTGCGAACGCGAGCGCTGCCCCTTTGCGGTAATCGGCGAGGCCACGGTCGAACAGCAGCTGGTGGTGGAAGACAGCCATTTCGGCAACAAGCCGGTCGACATGGACATGAACGTTCTGCTCGGCAAGCCGCCACGCATGACCCGCACGGTGGCTCACGCACAGCACGAACTGAAAGCGTTCGATGTGGATAAGCTGGAACTCAAGGATGCCGCCTACCGTGTGCTGCGTCTGCCGACTGTGGGTGACAAGACTTTTCTTATTAGTATCGGCGACCGCACCGTGGGCGGCTTCACCGCACGCGACCAGTTTGTCGGGCCATGGCAGACGCCGGTTGCGGATGTGGCAGTGACCACTATGGGATATGACACCTATATCGGCGAAGCCTTTGCCTTGGGCGAACGCACCCCGCTGGCCTTGCTGGATGCCCCCGCATCCGGGCGTATGGCAATCGGGGAGGCGATAACCAACATTGCTGCCGCCCTGATCGATGATATCGGCGACATCAAACTCTCCGCCAACTGGATGGTGGCGGCAGGACATCCGGGCGAGGACGCGGCACTGTACGACACTGTGCATGCGGTCGGCATGGAATTTTGCCCTGAGCTGGGCGTAAGCATCCCGGTGGGCAAGGATTCAATGTCAATGAAGTCCGTCTGGGAAGATGAGGGCGTCAGGAAATCGGTGACTTCGCCGCTTTCGCTGATCATTACAGCCTTTGCGCCCACACCGGATGCACGGCGCACACTGACTCCCCAGTTGCGCACCGATCAAGGAGACACTGACCTGATCCTGATCGACCTTGGCCGTGGTCGTGCACGCCTCGGTGGCTCTGCGCTGGCCCAGGTTTACGGCGAGGTGGGTAATGAAGCGCCAGACGTGCTGGTCGCCGGGCACCTCAAGGCATTTTTCGAGGCGGTACAGAAGCTCAATCGCGATGGCAAAATCGTGGCTTACCATGACCGCTCCGACGGTGGCCTGTTCGCCGCCCTGTGCGAAATGATGTTTGCTGGCCATATCGGCGTCACGCTGGATATCGATGAATTATGCTACGAGCAGATCCGCAGTGATGTTGAAGAGAATGGCAAGGCCGAGCCAGAAATCGCGGCCGGCAGCTATTCGAGCCGCATTTTTGGCGTGCTGTTCAACGAAGAACTGGGCGCAGTCCTGCAGGTTCGGCGCATGGATACACCGGTGGTGATGCAAACTTTTTTTGACGCTGGCATGCGCAGCGAATTCCACGTCATCGGCACGCTCAATAATGAAGACCGCCTGTGTATCCTGCGCAATCAGGTGGAGGTTTTCAGCGAAAGTCGCGTGGATTTGCAAAGCGCCTGGTCAGAGACGACCTGCCAGATGCAGAAGCTGCGCGACAACCCGGAATGCGCGCAGCAGGAGTTCGACCGCATTCTGGATCAGACCGATACCGGACTGCAAGCAGCGCTCACATTCGATATCAACGATAATGTAGCCGCACCATTCATCAGCAGCGGCATTCGCCCTGCCATGGCGATCCTGCGCGAGCAGGGCGTGAACGGTCAGGTGGAAATGGCTGCGGCCTTCGATCGTGCCGGTTTCGAAGCGGTGGACGTGCATATGAGCGACATCATTACCGGGCGTGTTTCACTCCGGGATTTCAAAGGACTGGTGGCGTGCGGCGGCTTCTCCTATGGCGACGTGCTGGGGGCAGGGGAGGGCTGGGCCAAGTCCATCCTGTTCAATGCCCGTGCCCGTGACGAGTTTGAGATGTTTTTCCAGCGTAATGATTCATTTGCCCTCGGGGTGTGCAACGGCTGCCAGATGATGAGCAACCTGCATACGATTATTCCCGGAGCAGAAAACTGGCCCCATTTCGTGCGCAACAAGTCGGAACAGTTCGAGGCGCGCTTTGTTATGGTGGAAGTGCAGAAAAACCCTTCGCTGTTTCTGGATGGCATGGCTGGTAGCCGCATGCCTATTGTTGTTGCGCATGGCGAGGGCTATGCGGAATTTGCTTCGACTTCCAATATGCAGAATGCACAGGTCGCGTTGCGCTACGTCGATTATCGCGGCCAGCCCGCGCAAAACTATCCGGCCAATCCGAACGGCTCGCCGGACGGCATCACTGGCCTTACGACACCAGATGGCCGCTTTACCATCATGATGCCGCATCCGGAACGGGTGTTCCGTGCCATACAGCATTCATGGCACCCCGATGGCTTGGAGCGAAGATGGGCCGTGGATGCGCATGTTCCGCAATGCGCGCAAGTGGGTTGGGTAAATGCGCGCAGGTTTTCGTTGTGTTGTGACCGACTTCTCCGTATAATTCGGCCACCCTTAGGCGCGTAGCTCAGCTGGTTAGAGCATCACCTTGACATGGTGGGGGTCGTTGGTTCGAGTCCAATCGCGCCTACCAGCTTTTCCTAAAATGCGGCTATGCCGCATTTTTTGTTTCTGGATTTTATTTCTATGCCTGTAATTCGTTTACCTGACGGTTCCGAGAGAAAGTTTGATCAAGCTGTGACGGTGGCCGATGTGGCCGCCAATATCGGTGCTGGTCTGGCCCGCGTGGCGCTGGCGGGCAAGGTCAATGGCAGGTTGGTCGATACCTCTTTTCTGATCGAAAACGATGCCGAACTGGCCATTGTGACCGATAAAGATACCGAAGGTCAGGATGTGATTCGCCATTCTGCGGCACACCTGCTGGCTCAGGCCGTGAAAAGTCTTTTTCCTGAAGCGCAGGTCACAATCGGCCCGGTGATCGAGGATGGCTTTTTCTACGACTTCTCCTACAAGCGCCCGTTCACGCCGGAAGATTTGCAGGCCATCGAAAAAAAGATGGCTGAAATCGTCAAGGCCGACCTGAAAGTCGAGCGCAAGGTGCTGTCTCGCACAGATGCAATCCATTTCTTCAAGAACCTGGGCGAGCATTACAAGGCCCAGATCATCGAGTCCATTCCCAGCGAAGAGGATCTCTCGCTCTACACTCAGGGTGATTTCACCGACCTGTGTCGTGGCCCGCATGTACCCTCGACCGGCAAACTCAAGGTATTCAAGCTGATGAAGGTGGCCGGCGCCTACTGGCGCGGCGATTCGAAAAACGAAATGCTGCAGCGCATCTATGGCACGGCATGGGCAAAAAAAGAAGATCAGGAAGCCTATCTGCACCGGCTGGAAGAAGCAGAAAAGCGCGACCATCGCAAAATCGGCAAGACCCAGGACCTCTTTCATCTCCAGGACGAAGCGCCCGGCATGGTGTTCTGGCACCCTAAGGGCTGGCATATCTGGCAGGTGGTGGAGCAGTACATGCGCCAGGTATTCCGCGATAATGGCTATCAGGAAATCCGCACGCCGCAGGTGATGGACCGTTCCCTGTGGGAAAAATCCGGCCACTGGGAAATGTACGCGGAAAACATGTTTACCACGCACTCCGAGTCGCGTGACTACGCCGTCAAGCCGATGAACTGCCCTGCGCATATACAGATTTTCAACCAGGGCCTCAAAAGCTATCGCGACCTGCCTTTGCGTCTGGCCGAGTTCGGCTGTTGCCACCGCAACGAGCCTTCGGGTGCGCTGCACGGCATCATGCGCGTGCGCGGCTTTACTCAGGACGATGCGCACATCTTCTGTATGGAAGAGCAGATCCAGAGCGAGGCGTTGGCGTTTATTGAGCTGACACAGAAAGTTTATGCGGATTTCGGCTTCCTCGACATTCAGATCAAGCTTTCCACCCGCCCAGAGAAACGCATCGGTAGCGATGCAGTCTGGGATCGTGCTGAATCTTCACTGGCCGAGGCGCTAACAGCTAAAGGTCTGGAATACCAGCTTCAGCCGGGTGAGGGCGCGTTTTATGGGCCGAAAATCGAGTTTTCGCTGAAGGATTGCCTCGGGCGGGTATGGCAGTGCGGCACGCTGCAGCTTGATTTCGCGCTGCCGGAACGTCTTGGCGCCGAATATGTGGCTGAAGACAATACGCGCAAAGTTCCTGTTATGCTGCATCGCGCGATTCTCGGTTCGATGGAGCGCTTCATCGGCATTCTGATCGAGCACCATGCGGGCGCTTATCCATTGTGGCTGGCGCCGGTTCAGATGGCCATACTGAATATTTCAGAATCTCAGGCTGAATATGCAAGCAAGGTGGCCGAAAAGCTCAGGAAAAATGGCTTCCGTATTCATCTGGACTTGAGAAATGAGAAGATTACCTATAAAATCCGCGAACATAGCATGCAGAGGCTGCCGTATCTCCTGGTTGTAGGGGATAAAGAAGTGGCTTCCAACCTAATTGCCGTGCGAACCCGAACGGGTGAAGACCTTGGTCAGATGACGCTAGAAGTTTTACTGGAGCGCTTATCCAAGGATCTGTCCGATAAGGGAAGCGCGGCTTAGTTTTTTAATTGATTTGGAGATTTAGCTATCGCTCAGGGAAAAGAAAGCCGGATCAACGGTGAAATCACCGCTCAGGAAGTCCGGTTGGTTGGTGTTGAAGGTGAGCCGCTCGGCATCGTAAGTTTATCCACTGCCATGCAGATGGCGGAAGATGCTGAGATTGATCTGGTTGAGATTGCGCCTACTGCGCAACCCCCGGTTTGTCGCTTGATGGATTATGGCAAATTCAAGTACAGCGAGAGCAAGAAACAGCACGAAGCCAAGCTGAAGCAGAAGCAGATTCAGGTCAAGGAAATAAAATTTCGTCCGGGAACCGACGAAGGGGATTATCAGGTCAAGTTGCGCAACCTGATCCGCTTCCTCGAAGAAGGTGACAAGACTAAAATCACCCTGCGTTTTCGCGGCCGTGAAATCACCCATCAGGAATTGGGCATGCGTCTTCTCAAGCGCGTGGAAGCAGATCTGACCGAATACGGTGTGGTCGAACAGTTTCCCAAGATGGAAGGCCGTCAGATGGTGATGGTGTTGTCGCCCAAGAAAAAGTAGCAGATAGAATTCAGCCCTTAACGGCTAGAACAAGTGGCATCCAGGCTAACAAGTGTCTCCGTCGGAGAACGCCCAGATCCATGTTATAAAACTAGGAGTTGTAAATGCCTAAGATGAAAACCAAGAGCGGCGCCAAAAAGCGCTTTAATGCTCTGGGTGGTGGCGGCGTCAAGCGCACCCATTCCCACCTGCGTCATATTCTGACCAAGAAAACCACTAAACGTAAACGCCAGTTGCGTGGCACGACCATGGTTGCAGAAAGCAACATGCGTCAAGTTCGCGCCATGATGCCGTACGCATAAGGGGGCCATGATATGTCAAGAGTTAAACGTGGTGTAACGGCTCGCGCCCGTCACAAAAAAGTATTGGACATGGCCAAGGGTTACCGCGGCCGCCGTAAGAACGTCTATCGCATCGCCAAAGAAGCGGTGATGAAAGCCGGGCAATATGCCTACCGTGACCGTCGTCAGCGCAAGCGCCAGTTCCGCGCCCTGTGGATTGTCCGTATCAACGCAGCCGCACGTGAACTGGGCATGACTTACAGCGTGTTCATCAACGGCCTCAAGAAGGCTGCGATCGACATGGACCGCAAAGTGCTGGCCGATCTGGCCGTGTTTGACAAGCCCGCTTTTGCCAGGATTGCCGAACAAGCTAAAGCCAGCCTCAGCGCTTAAGCAGCAAAACCTAAAAAAGGAGGCTCAGGCCTCCTTTTTTATTTGAACCTCCTTGGTGAGGCAGCACATCCGAATATGGAAAAACTCGAAGAAATACTGAATCAGGGTTTATCGGCTTTTGAAGCCATTGACAATCCTGCTGATCTGGATCAGGTCAAATCACGATTTATCGGTAAAAATGGCGCCCTGACAGAACTCCTGAAAGGGCTTGGAAAACTTTCAGCAGAGGAGCGTCCTGCTGCAGGTGCGCGCATCAACGAAGTTAAGGATAAGCTTGAGCAGGCCATTGCTGCGCGACGTGACGCCCTGCGCGAGCAACAGTTGCAGATCCAACTGGCGAAGGAGTCCCTGGATGTGACCTTGCCTGGACGTGGCATGGGGCGTGGTGGCATGCATCCGGTGACACGCACACTGGAGCGGATTGAGGCGCTTTTCCATTCCATCGGCTTTGAAGTCGCGCAAGGCCCTGAAATCGAAACGGATTTCTACAACTTTACCGCCCTCAATATTCCAGAAAACCATCCGGCACGTGCGATGCATGACACCTTTTATATTGATGCGCAGCACGTATTACGTACCCATACATCTCCGGTGCAGGTGCGCTATATGGAAGAAAATCAGCCCCCGCTGAAAATTATTGCACCGGGGCGCGTGTTCCGTGTCGATTCTGATGCAACGCATTCGCCGATGTTTCACCAGGTGGAAGGCCTGTGGGTGGATGAGGAAATCAGTTTCGCTAACCTCAAAGGGGTAGTGCAGGACTTTTTACAGCGCTTTTTCGAGCGCGATGATCTGCAAGTACGCTTTCGCCCGTCGTTCTTCCCGTTCACCGAGCCGTCTGCTGAAATGGATATGAGCTGGAATGGTGGCTGGCTGGAGATTGGTGGTTGTGGCATGGTCCACCCCAACGTTCTGAAACACGTAAATATTGACAGCGAAAAATATATCGGCTTCGCCTTTGGGCTTGGGGTCGAGCGTTTGGCGATGTTACGTTATGGAGTCAATGACTTAAGATTGTTTTTTGAAAATGATCTCAAGTTTCTTAAGCAATTTAATTGATTGAAGCACGGAAAGAGCGGGGAGCATTCCACCTGCCCGAACGCCTTGTGCTCTCTGCGGTAATGACGATATGAAATTCTCGGAAAACTGGTTACGCACCTTCGTTAACCCTGCGCTCGATACTGATCAGCTGGCCCATGCGCTGACGATGGCCGGACTGGAAGTGGAAGGGTTGGAAGCGATAGCGCCTGCATTTGAAAAAATTGTGGTGGCGGAAGTCCTGTCGCTGGAAAAACATCCCAACGCCGACCGGCTGAATGTGTGCCAGGTCAATGTAGGCGCAGCTGAGCCGCTGCAAATCGTTTGCGGCGCGCCAAATGTTCATGCCGGTGCGCGTGTGCCTTGCGCTCTGGTCGGCGCCGAATTGCCCGGCATTTCGATCAAGCAGGCCAAAGTCAGGAATGTAGAATCATTCGGCATGCTGTGTTCCGCCAAGGAACTAGGTTTGGCGGAGGAGAGCGATGGCCTGATGTTGTTGCCCACTGATGCGCCTGTCGGCACTTCCATTCGCAGCTATCTTGATCTCGACGATCATTTGTTCACGCTCAAGCTGACGCCGAATCGCAGCGATTGCCTCGGCATGCTGGGGGTGGCCAGAGAAGTCGCGGCTATAACCGGATCAAAACTTGAACTGGAGCAGGACTGGTCGCCTGTTCAGGGCGCTGCTGCTGATAAGCCGGAAATTCAGGTGATGGAACCAGCCGCCTGCCCGCGTTATTGCGGCAGAGTAATGCGTAACGTGGACCTGGCTGCGTCTACGCCTGACTGGATGATACGTCGCCTGGACCGCTCAGGTGTGCGAAGCATTAATGCGGTGGTGGATATCACCAATTATGTCATGCTGGAACTGGGGCAACCTCTGCATGCCTTTGATCTGGCCAGGCTCAAGGGGCAAATTCAGGTTCGCTTTGCCCACCCAGGCGAAGAGTTGATGCTACTTAATCAGCAGAATGTGAAGCTGGATCCGGACATGCTGGTGATTGCCGACGAGACGGCTGCTCTTGCCCTGGCGGGTATCATGGGAGGAGAAAACAGTTCGGTATCAGATGGCACCATAGATGTCTTGCTTGAAAGCGCATTCTTCGACCCTGGCACGATCGCAGGCAAGGCGCGCCGTTTGGGTCTGTCGACGGATTCTTCCTATCGTTTCGAGCGCGGCGTAGACTTTGCTACTACCCGCAATGCTCTGGAACGTGCCTCTGCATTGATTCAGCAGATTTGTGGAGGCGAAGCGGGTGAAGTGACGGAAGTAACTGGAGAGTTGCCGCAACGTAAAGTCATCGTATTGCGTGCCGAACGCGTGCGGCGTGTGCTTGGTATCGATCTGAGCGTAGACACAATTTCTTCGCTTCTGCAGCGTCTGAGCTTCGAATTCACCGAGCAGAATGGCAATTTTCATGTCACAGCGCCCAGTTACCGCTTTGACATGTCTATCGAGGTGGACTTGATCGAGGAACTGGCACGATTGCATGGCTACGATCATATTCCGGCTTTGCCTCCGCGTAGCACACTGAATCTGCTTCCTCAAAACGAGTCGCAGCAGGCATTGAGTCATATCCGCCAGTTGCTGATCGCCCGTGACTATCAGGAAGTAGTGACCTATAGTTTTGTAGACAAGGAATGGGAAGCTGACCTGGCTGGTAGCGAAACCCCCGTTACACTGCGAAACCCTATTGCAAGTCAGCTTGGCGTAATGCGATCCACCTTGCTGGGCGGGCTTCTGGACGTGTTGCGGTTTAACCTTAATCGCAAGCATGAGCGGGTCAGGATATTTGAAATCGGACGTTGCTTCGCCGAAAAGGAGGGGGGCTACCCTCAACCACAGCGCGCTGCGGCCCTGTGTTTTGGTGGTGTCAAGGCGGAGCAGTGGGGTGAAGCACTGCGTCAGATTGACTTTTTTGACATCAAGGGCGATCTCGAAGCTTTGTGCTATCCGCTTGAATTCGGCTTCGTGGCAGCCACTCATCCCGCATTTCATCCCGGGCAATCTGCCCGGATCATGCTACACGAAGAATCGGTCGGCTGGATTGGCGCCCTGCACCCACGCTGGCAGCAGAAATATGACTTGCCACAACCGGCTGTCATGTTCGAAATCGATCTTGAGGCGCTGTCGCAACGGGCCATTCCGGCTTTCAGCGAAATCTCAAAATTCCCTGCGGTCAGGCGCGATCTGGCCGTTGTCGTCGATGACACTGTAAATGTGCAGGATCTGCTGGACGGGATGAGAAAACAACTTCCGGACACGGTTACAGATCTCAAGTTGTTTGACGTGTATCGTGGCAAAGGTATTGATTTAGGTAAAAAAAGTCTTGCATTCAAGGTGCTGATGCAAGATACTCAGAAAACGTTAACGGATGACGAAGTTGAAACGGTTATTGCGAATATCAAGGATATTCTGGTTTCCCGTTTCAAAGCGACACTCCGAGCTTGAGGAATAATGGATGACACTCACCAAAGCCGAACTTGCAGATATGTTGTTTGAACATGTTGGCCTTAACAAGCGCGAGGCAAAGGACATGGTTGAGTCCTTTTTTGAGGAAATTCGTATGGCGCTGGAAAGCGGAGATGGCGTAAAGCTCTCCGGTTTTGGAAACTTCGAATTGCGTGACAAGCCGCAACGCCCGGGGCGCAACCCAAAAACCGGGGAAGAAATCCCGATTACCGCACGGCGTGTCGTCACTTTTCATGCCAGCCAGAAACTCAAGGCATTAGTGGAAGAATCCTATGCAGGAAGCAGCGTCCAAAGCTGAACTGCCTCCTATTCCCGCGAAGCGCTATTTCACCATTGGTGAAGTCAGTGAATTGTGTGGCGTAAAGCCGCATGTGCTTCGCTACTGGGAACAGGAGTTTACCCAGCTTAAACCCGTCAAGCGACGAGGCAATCGCCGGTATTATCAGCATCATGAAGTGTTGCTGATTCGTCGTATTCGCGATCTGCTGTATGAGCAGGGATTTACCATTAGTGGAGCTCGCAATCGTCTTGACGAATCCCCTGATGTTGAAAATGGAATAACCGCCGAAAAAGAGGATGCAGTTCATGCAACTTCCTCTGGCTGCAATCTTGCTCATATTCGCAACGAAATTAAAAGCGTTCTGGATTTGTTACGCAACTAGGCAGCATTGCTCTTTTTGTCTATAATTACGGCCTTCGGGGCGTAGCGCAGCCTGGTAGCGTACTTGCATGGGGTGCAAGTGGTCGGAGGTTCAAATCCTCTCGCCCCGACCAGTAAATCACAATGGGTTAGGTGTAATGCCTGACCCATTTTTATTCCTTGGCCGGCTTGTCCTTTTCTGTCCTATGTTGTTTTCGCCGCTCAGAAAAAAAACCGGATAGCAGTTTTCCGCTGCGCTCTGCGAGGATGCCTCCCATTACCTCCGTGTGATGGTTAAGCCGCTGCTCCAGAAAAAGATTGATAACGCTACCACATGCGCCGGTTTTAGGATCGCTGGCCCCATAAAACAAATGTCCTATTCGTGCATGCATGATCGCTCCGGCGCACATTACGCATGGCTCAAGCGTTACATACAAATCGCAGTCCACCAGACGGTAGTTACCCAAGTGCTTTGCTGCATCGCGTATTGCCTGAATTTCGGCGTGAGCGCTAGGATCGTGCAGGCCGATCGGCGCATTAAAGCCGCGCCCGATGACCTGATCCTTATGAACAACGACGGCCCCTACTGGCACCTCGTTAAACATTGCACCCTGACGGGCAAGCTCAATGGCCTGAGCCATAAATGAATCAATTTGCTCTTGAGATCGACCGTTTTCCATTTAAATCATGCGGCTAGTTAAGTTTGATTGTTATCACCATATTAAACTATTCATAACAGGTGATTTATGATTGAATACGCAGTCTAGGTTAACACAAGCACGGGATAAGCATGGCAGATCGCCGATTACAAGTTTTCTACACGGTTGCCAAACAACTCAGTTTTACCAAGGCGGCAGAATTGCTGTTTATGACTCAACCCGCCGTGACTTTCCAGGTCAAACAGCTGGAAGAGCATTTTAATACACGTCTGTTCGAACGTAGTCACAGCAAGATTTCTCTCACCCCCGCTGGTGAATTGGTGCTTGATTATGCAGAGCGGATTCTTGAACTGACGGCAGAAATGGAAACCCGAATGGGTGAAATGACCGGCCAGATCAGCGGCATTCTTATGATCGGAGCCAGTACCACGATCGCAGAGTATATGCTGCCGCGGAAACTGGGTGATTTCATGGCGCGATACCCACAAGTGCAGGCGCGCCTGACTGTCGCCAATTCGGATAATATCGAAAGCAAAGTTGCCGATCATACCCTGGACGTTGGCTTGATCGAGGCGCCATCACACCATCCTCAACTGCTGAATACCGTGTGTTGCAATGATGAACTGGTGATGATTTGTACGCCGCAACATTCCTTGGCAAAACTATCTGAAATCACACCTGCACAGCTGGCTGAACAGCCCTATATCAGCCGTGAAATAGGGTCGGGCACGCGCAACGTGGTGGATGACTACTTTCGCTTGGCCAATGTTTCACCAGATGACCTTCATATTATGATGGAGTTAGGGAGTCTTGAGGCGATCAAGGGCGCGGTGGAGGCAGGGCTGGGCGTTGCCATCGTATCACGATCAACTATCCTGAAAGAGCTCAAGCTTGGCGATCTGGTGGCTATTTCACTCAATCCCCCCCTGATTCGTCCACTGTCAGTGGTGTATACAGATGGAAAATTCCGCTCGCGTTTATTGCAGGCATTCCTTGATTTTGCCGTAAACAAATTAAAAGATTAAAATCGATTAACTTGTTGATAATATGTTGATTCGCGGTGGCGCTGCTCTCAAACCAGGAGAGCAAGAATTGCTAAAATTATTTCGCGCTTTAGGCAGTGTGCAAAAGCAGAGCGCTACATCATTCATGGAATTTTTGTTGAGCCAAGGGGAGGGTGGTGCTGTAAACAAGCCCCTGCAGCCTGATATTATTCCTCGCCCGGATAAGGAAAATGTAGTCAAGGCCATCAAGCGCATGCGAGTAACCTATCACATGCTGGACCAGAACAAACTGTTCAATGAAACGGCACAACACATGACTTCACACTTACTGCATGGAAAACCCGCAGCAGAGGTAATAGATGAGCTGGAGGCCATGTTTGCGCAGCATTACCAACGCTATCTGGAAGATATGGGAGAGAGCATTCCGGAATTGGCGGCCAAATCAACAACAAAAAAATAGACGAACAGATCTAATCCTCAACCTCTGGCATCTTTTTACCAGAAAAAAATGGTTTTGGTTGAGCCCCCACTATGGGCGAAGTGCTCAACCAGATTATTAGAGTGCCTCCGAAGCGTAATCAGCCAGCCTGGAACGTTCGCCGCGCATCAACGTAACATGGCCGTTATGCGCCCACCCCTTGAAGCGATCCACGACATAGGTCAAGCCTGAACTGCCTTCAGTCAGATAGGGCGTATCGATCTGCGCAATATTGCCCAGGCAAACCACCTTGGTTCCCGGGCCAGCCCGTGTAATCAGCGTTTTCATCTGTTTCGGCGTGAGGTTCTGCGCTTCATCAATAATCAGAAATTTATTCAGAAAAGTGCGCCCACGCATGAAATTTAGAGCCTTGATCTTGATTCTGGAACGGATCAGATCCTGAGTCGCGGCGCGCCCCCATTCGCCGGCTTCTTCATCCGTTTTGTTAAGAACATCTAGGTTGTCTTCCAGCGCCCCCATCCAGGGGCTCATTTTTTCCAGTTCGGTACCGGGCAGAAAGCCTATGTCCTCACCAACTGGTACCGTAACCCGGGTGACAATAATTTCCGAGTAGCGCTTCTGGTCGAGCGTTTGTTGCAAAGCCGCAGCCAGGGTTAATAGGGTTTTCCCTGTGCCAGCCTGGCCCAGCAGGGTCACAAAATCAATATCTGGATTCATTAATACGTTAAGAGCGAAATTCTGCTCCCGGTTGCGGGCGTTAATACCCCAGACAGCATTCTTATGGTTACCGTAATCCTTCAGAGTCTCCAACACCATGGAATTACCCTGTTGTTCCTTTACGATAGCGTAAAACGGGTTGGGTTCTTCCTGATATACCAGTTCATTAACAAAAAGGGTGGAGCAGAGCGGCCCGGTCAGTTTGTAGAGTGTATGCCCGGTTTCTTGCCAGGACTTCATGTCCTTACTGTGGCGATCCCAGAAGTCTGGTGGCAATTCACGTGACCCGCTGTAGAGAAGGTCGGTATCCTCAAGCACCTTGTCGTTAAAGTAATCTTCTGCACCAAGACCCAGAGCCCGCGCCTTGATTCGCATGTTGATGTCTTTGCTGACCAGACTCACCTTGCGCTTGCTGTGCAGACGCTGCAGATGCATCACAACGGCAAGAATTTGATTATCGGCCTTGCCTACCGGAAAATTGACCGGCAACTCTCCCGTGATGGCCTCGGTTTGTAAGAACAGTTTTCCGGTAGCGCTACTACTGCCATGCCCCTTGAGCGAGATGCCCAGTTCAATGGCATCTGTACAGTTGCTGACAATTTCGTCGAGAAAGCGGCTGGCCTGGCGAGCGTTGCGCGCGACTTCGGACACCCCCTTTTTGTTGTTGTCGAGTTCCTCGAGGGTCATCATCGGCAAGTAAATGTCGTGCTCCTCGAAGCGGAACAGACTGGTTGGATCATGCATCAATACATTGGTATCCAGTACAAAAATCTTGGTTGAATTGACCGACTTCCTGGAACCCATTGTGCACTCCCTGAGAAAGTAATGTATTAGCTTAAATTAATCACATTACACAATGATTAAATATGTAATTTGTCTGCTGAGTCGATCGTATTTTCAAGCAGTGTTGCAACAGTCATCGGGCCGACCCCACCCGGTACGGGAGTGATCCAGCCCGCACGCTGGGAGGCAGCGGAAAAATCAACATCACCACATATTTTTCCATCCGGCAGGCGACTGATGCCTACATCAATCACAATAGCGCCATTCCGCACCCATTCCCCCTTGACCAACCCGGGCTTCCCGACGGCAACAACAAGAATCTCGGCTTCTTTGACATAAGAAGCCAAGTCTCGGGTAAATCGGTGGGTAGTTGTCACAGTACAGCCAGCCAGCAGCAATTCCAGCCCCATAGGGCGGCCAACAGTGTTTGAAGCGCCAACCACAACAGCATTTTTTCCCTTAAGCTCTTCCCCTGTGCTTCTTAACAAAGTCATCGCGCCTCTCGGGGTGCATGGCCTAAGAACCGGGATCCGCAACGCAAGACGGCCGATATTATAGGGATGAAAACCATCCACATCCTTGTCGGGGTGAATGCGCTCGACAATTTCTTCGCTATCTATATGTGCTGGTACCGGCATCTGGACCAGAATTCCATCAATAACTGGATCGGCATTAAGCTTGTCAATCAGGGCTAGCAGTTCAGCCTGGTTTGTAGCCGTAGGCAAATCATATGAAACAGAATGAAAACCGGTGGTGTCGCAGGCGCGTCGCTTGTTACGAACATAAATGGAGGAGGCGGGGTCATCTCCAACCAGAATAACCGCCAAACCCGGACGTCGAAGCCCGGCATTTACCCGGGCTTCGACACGCTGCTTGATTTGTTGCAGGAGCTGGTCTGCGATGGCTTTGCCATCGATAATCTTTGCTGACATAGGTGTTGTTTTATTCACATTGAAATGGCGTTTATCGATACTTTAAAGTGGTTTTGCTCCGGATGCAAAGCATCCAGTTAGTAGGTTGACGTCTCTGCCTATGCCATGTATAGTGCGCGTCTTCGGGGTGTAGCGTAGCCTGGTAGCGCGCCTGGTTTGGGACCAGGATGTCGGGAGTTCGAATCTCTCCACCCCGACCAGGATTTGTCCGACAATCTGCCCGTAGCTCAACCGGATAGAGCACCAGCCTTCTAAGCTGGGGGTTACAGGTTCGATTCCTGTCGGGCAGGCCAGTTTGGTCTGTTTTATCAGTGGTGGCTGTAGCTCAGTTGGTAGAGTCCCGGATTGTGATTCCGGTTGTCGTGGGTTCGAGCCCCATCAGCCACCCCATATATTCAAAGGTTAGAGCAATCTAGCCTTTTTCATTTGTGGCACCGTAGCCAAATCGTAGCCACTTTTCCCATTCACTACATGCAGACCAGATAGCCGATCTACATACTGGGCTAAGTGTTCGCTGGACAGATGCGCATACCGCCTCACCATTTCAGCCGATTCCCAACCGCCCAATTCCTGCAACACGTGAAGCGGAGTGCCAGCCTGAACGTGCCAACTGGCCCAAGTATGCCGCAGGTCATGCCAACGAAAATCAGCAATTCCCGCACGCTTCAAGCGCTTTTATCCATGCGCTGTTGTTAGGCTGCATTACTGGCTTTACCCCGGATAGCTGAATACATGCGTTGGATGTTTACCAATCAATTCCCGAATCACCACCACAGCTGCATTAGATAAGCGGCACAGCAATAGCTTTACGAGCCTTTGCCTGATCTGGATGAACCCACGCGCAACGACGAACCAAATCAACCTGTGACCACTGCATCCCAGTTACATTGGCTTGCCGCAAACCCAGTTTCCAAGCTAAATCGCACCATTGCCGCCAGATGTTCCGGCAATTCAGCAATGAGCCGATCAGCTTCGTCACGAGTTATCCAACGCACGCGCCTTGTCGGTTCAGGCAGTATTTTTATCTTGGGATGACGATCTATCCATTCCCAATCATAAACCGCCTTTCTGATGATGGTGCGCATACACAGCCAGCATTCTGATTAACACGGCCATTAGAAACGCCATCACTTCAACCGAGCGGCAGATAATGCTTTCAACCTTGTCACGTGTGATTTCAACCAGAATCAACGCCACTCAGATATTTATCCAACTGGCGAAGATGATCTAGGTCATCAGCCCGTGATGCTTTATGCGTTGTTTCCGCCAACCATCTAACAACTGCTTCCTGCCAAGAATAGCGAGGTTTAACGCCTAGCCGTTCTTGTTCCCACAGTTCCGCCTTAAGCCGATCATGCCATTCCTGCGCTTTCAGCTTGTCGGCAGTCCCAGTGCTTCTTTGTATGACTTTTCCGTTATGGTGAATCTTGACCCACCAGACGGACGAGTCTTTACGTCGATAGAGTGACATGCGTTTACCTCCTCATGTTCACCCTGCATCACCCGCGGCTTGTATTGTGCGCGTAGGTATTCCACAAGGTCAACATCCACAAAAACCCAACATTTCCCAGGTTTAGCAGCCGGAATTTTCCCTAGCCGAGCTTTATTAGCCAATGTTACGGGGTGAATGTGCAAAAAATCGGCGGCTTCTTGCAGAGTGAGCGTTTTCATTTCTCTCGTTCCTTAAGAATCACCGCCGCCGACGACAGGGATATTCAAGCGCCGTGGAATGCCTTTAACCGCCAATTCCTCGATGATTGCCGTGGCGTCATAACCCAGCCCTTCGCTCATCACCCAAAACAGCTTGCCGTAACTCTGCTTGCAGGACTTCAACAAGTGGGCGTAGCTGATTTCCTGTCGCTTGGTCGTGGTCTTGATCCTGTCTTGAATTTCCGACACCCAACACATACAGGGATATGAGCCTGCCAGGTAAACACCTGGGCGAAGCAGCACATCCAGGGGAATCAAGCGATCCTGGTTGTGCAGTTCCAGCTCCCACCGCACCCAGGGGCTATTGGGATCGCCAAATAGCTTGCCCTTCTCATACACGCGCATTAGCTTGCCATTCTTGCGTTTACCAACGTACAGCGTCTTGCCTGCATTCGAATCGAAGTCGTCGATGTATAAGGCAAGTGGCGGCCTGCCCCTAGCAATAAAACCGCCATCAAGAAGGAACTGAAGCGCACTCTTGATATTGAAGGTTCCATCAAGATCGTCATGGGCCAAATCCACCCGCGTAATTCGAGCGGACAAAATAACCAGCAGCTCATAGACCGCTAGCCAGTTCTTCACGGCAGAGCATCCATTGCCAGATAAACTCACCAGGCACGTTCCAGCTTGGGCATCTCCACCGGCGGCGAAGGTGCCCAGACCTTCTCCCATTTCCCAGGAATATTTGTAACCGCTGAAACCTGCGTTTCTAGGCGAGCCAATGGCAAAGCCGAAGGCGTGCCGAAACAGCTTGTCGAGATCGGTCAAGCGGGAAACGCTGAGATCATAGTGGAAGGTAAAATTCAGCCAATCCACGATGCGGCTTCGTTGGGAGTCTGGAGGGTTAGGGTACTTTCCCCCCGTATTACTAACATTATACGAAGTGGCCGGTCTGGAAAATAAGGATTTCCAGCCTGAGTTCAGGGGTAAATTTCGACCCGCTTTGCACCTTCACCATGACGGACGCCCAGCGGAATTCGGCAGCCAATGCCATCCTTGAACAGGTCATCAGGGAAGAACGCGACCTAAAGCGCTTTGTACCTGGCTCACTTGAACATGCCGACATTGCCCACGGCCTGAAGTCGCTGCGCGATCTGCAATGCACCTTCCAATGCTTCTACAAGCTCGGGCCGCACGCCTTCACGCTTGAAGCGGATGCCATTGTCTGCGGCTCTGATTTCGAGGGGTCTGGCGATGAGTAACCAGCAAGGCATCACCCCTCGAACCTTTGCCATTCTGCGCGGCCTGTCTGAGTCGTTTGTTGTCCGGTGCTGCCGGGATGGCCGGATCGTCGGCGCTCGCAAGAACCCGCTCACAAAAAAATGGATCATCTTTCCGCCTGCCCAGCTGGCACCGTCGCGGGGGTCGCTGTGAATGTCCCGGCCACGCAAGCGGCGCAAGGTGCGCAAATTCACGCCAGTCGCTGCCGAGGATTTCAGGACAGCACGCGCGCAGGCGCGGCTGTCTCTGGAAGCCGCGGCGGCCTTTCTGCGGGTCACTACGCGCACCCTGCGCAACTGGGAAAGCGGGTCTGTACGCATCCCCTACCCTGCATTCCGGCTGCTGCGCATCCGGGCCGGTGCCGGTCTGCCCTTCGATGGCTGGGAAGGCTGGATGGTCGGCCACGATGGCGCGCTGTGGAGTCCTGCCCGGCAGTCGTTCAGGCCCAAGGATCTGGAATGGCTTTCCCTGACCTTCGCGCAGGCGAGAATGTGGCGCAAGACGCAGGGGGTGGGGTGAGAGTCCCCCCTCCCTATAACAATAGGGGGACTCGTAACAGTAGTGTTACAAACACATCTTGCTGCATCGCCTTTACTGGCGCGGCATTCGGGGCGATTTGGGCGAAGACAATAACTATTCCGCACAGTGGCAATGGGTTTGCGGGGAGGTGCGGCCATGCTGATGCTGAATAACCGGCCCACGCTGACGGTGAAGCAGGCGGCCAAGAAGCTCGGGGTTTCCCCTCGTAGGGTACGGGTACTGCTTGCTCAATGGCGGCTGGATGGTCGCAAGGATGCGCATAATGTTTGGTGGGTTGATCCGCTCCTGATACTTCGGCCCGGAACTCGCGGCCCTCGGCTGAGATGCAGACAGCGCCCGAAGGGCTCCATTATGCCGGAGCGCAGCGTCGGCATGGAGACCGCTCGGGCGCTGCATGCTGCATCTGTGCAAGGGTCGGGCGCGTGATGCTGCTTAAAGCCCCTTTGCGGCCCTCTGCCGAACGCTTTTGCCGCTGCCTTGCATTTCGTTCAGGCAGCTTCGAAGCGATCATGTTAAAAAGGAGGTATTTCTATTCCGTGAAACATTCATTTATGATGCGAAAGAGTGAAATAATTTCATATCGCCCGGATTCCGCAATAATTGCGAAAAACAGAGCGTTTCCAAGGAAAACACCAGAACTGGCCACTTATACATTATACGAAGTGGCCGGTCTGGAAAACGAGGATTTCCAGCCATGAATTCAGCAGAAAATTTCGACCCGCTTTGCACCTTCACCATGACGGCCAGCCAGAGAAACGCGGCAGCCAATGCCGTCCTGAACATGGTCGTCCAGCAAGCAACAGGAACTTGACCGCTTTGCACCTGGCTCACTTGAACACGCCGACATCGCCCGCGGCCTGAAGTCGCTGCGCGATCTGCAATGCACCTTCCAATGCTTCTACAAGCTCGGGCCGCACGCCTTCACGCTTGAAGCGGATGCCATTGTCTGCGGCTCTGATTTCGAGGGGTCTGGCGATGAGTAACCAGCAAGGCATCACCCCTCGAACCTTTGCCATTCTGCGCGGCCTGTCTGAGTCGTTTGTTGTCCGGTGCTGCCGGGATGGCCGGATCGTCGGCGCACGCAAGAACCCGCTCACCAAAAAATGGATCATCTTCCCGCCTGCCCAGCTGGCACCGTCGCGGGGGTCGCTGTGAATGTCCCGACCACGCAAGCGGCGCAAGGTGCGCAAATTCACGCCAGTAGCTGCCGAGGATTTCAGGACAGCACGAGCGCAGGCGCGGCTGTCTCTGGAAGCCGCGGCGGCCTTTCTGCGGGTCACCACGCGCACCCTTCGCAACTGGGAAAGCGGGTCTGTACGCATCCCCTACCCTGCATTCCGGCTGCTGCGCATCCGGGCCGGTGCCGGTCTGCCCTTCGATGGCTGGGAAGGCTGGATGGTCGGTCACGATGGCACGCTGTGGAGTCCTGCCCGGCAGTCGTTCAGGCCCAAGGATCTGGAATGGCTTTCCCTGACCTTTGCGCAGGCGCGCATGTGGCGCAAGACGCAGGGGGTGAGGTGAGAGTCCCCCCTCCCTATAACAATAGGGGGACTCGTTTCAGTTACTGAAACATCAACACTGTGTACCATCTTGCTGCCTCGCCTTTACTGGCGCGGCATTCGGGTCGATTTGGGCGCAGAAAAACTGTTCCGCACAGTGGCAATGGGTTTGCGGGGAGGTGCGGCCATGCTGATGCTGAATAACCGGCCCACGCTGACGGTGAAGCAGGCAGCCAAGAAGCTCGGGGTTTCCCCTCGCAGGGTTCGGGTACTGCTCGCTCAATGGCGGCTGGCTGGTCGCAAGGATGCGCAAAACGTCTGGTGGGTTGATCCGCTCCTGATGCTTCGGCCCGGAACTCGCGGCCCTCGGCTGAGATGCAAACAGCGCCCGAAGGGCTCCATTATGCCGGAGCGCAGCGTCGGCATGGAGACCGCTCGGGCGCTGCATGCTGCATCTGCGCAAGGGTCGGGCGCGTGATGCTGCTTAAAGCCCCTTTGCGGCCCTCTGCCGAACGCTTTTGCCGCTGCCTTGCATTTCGTTCCGGCAGCTTCGAAGCGATCATGTTAAAAAGGAGGTATTTCTATTCCGTGAAACATTCATTTATGATGCGAAAGAGTGAAATAATTTCATATCGCCCTGATTCCGCAATAATTGCGAAAAACAGGGCGTTTCCAAGGAAAACACCAGAACTGGCCACTTATACATTATACGAAGTGGTGGATGAACTGGGGTAGGACTCGGGAGATGGCCTCTCACCGGCTTGTTGCGACCAAATTGCTCACTCTAAGGTGTGACTGCATGACTGTTTTGCGCAATCGAGTCTATTGACTTGGCTATCTCACGTCCAAATTCATCAAGTGCTTTTGCGTGCGCGGTAACAAGCGGCGTAATTCCCGGGGCACTTACCTTCTCAGTAAAAACGTAATGCGCTTCCTTCAACCGCTCACCAGTGCGAGTACGGATGCCCCACTTTGCTTCCAGGGTGATGGATTTACCTGGCGCCGACTCAAAACGTAATACATCGATCAATATCCGGTAATCAGCGTCTTGCCCGCCATACTGTAAATGTGCAGCAACACGAGCTGTGGGCAGACGCCGGCCAACTGCTTCTGCAATGACGCGTGGAATTTCACGTTTCAAGGGTTCAGACCAACGCTCGTTGTCGGAAATCACATAGCGATTCGGCGCAATATTGAGTACGATCTGCTGCCGATCCAGCGCTTCCGGCACGGTGGACGGGCCGATAGCAACACGATATTCAGGGGTTTCGCTCGCGGCTTTCGCCTGCACCGGCGATTCACCGGAAAGCATGTGGTAGCGCGTCTTTACAGGTGATGCGCAGGCTCCAAGCGTTACCAGTGCGATAAAAAGTACGAATCGAAGTTTCACTTTTCCGGCTCCTCGACGCGGCCGCGCAGGATTGAGCCCGGATTGCGTTCAAGATAGTCGGAAAGGCTGCGCATCGCCTCGGCTGCACGCGAAATCTCACGCAAGGTCTCGCGTACGTCGCGCTGCATGGGCGCATCTTCGGCAAGTAAACCGCGCTGCAGGCTGTCAAGAGTCTTTTCCACATTTACCAGCGTGCGGCTCAGATCGGCCATCGTGCGCCCAGCCTGCGGAGTAAGATCATTGTCAATCCGCGTTACGGCGCGCTCAGTTGCAGTCAGCGTATTTTCAAGCGCTTGCAATGATTTACGAGCATCGCTTACCGTGCCTTCCAGCGGCAGTTTTTCCAGTTTTCGCGCCAACCTCAGCAGTGTTGCCTGCAATTCCTGGAGGCTGCTGGCTGTGGTCGGAATCTCTGCATGTCCTGCGCGCTTCAGCACAGCCGCCTTCGGTTCTTCGGGAAAGTAATCGAGTGCCACAAAAAGCTGCCCGGTGATCAGGCTGCCGCTGCGCAGCTGTGCGCGCAAACCGCGTGCAACGAGCTTTTCGATCAGCGCCCCGGGGGGCACCCCACCCTGCTTTGTCTTGCCGCGCAACCGGTCCGGGTAGAGCCGCACTTCAACGGGAATGCGCACATCCAGGTTTTTTGCGTCGAAGTCGACATCGATTGCGGTGACTTCGCCTATCACCACGCCGCGGAAATCCACTGGCGCGCCAACGGAAAGCCCGCGAACGGATTCATCAAACACCATCTGATAGGTTTCTTCAGCAGTTTCGGGCAGGCGCAGCGCCTTGCCCTGGTCGGGATAGAGCGTAAATTTTGTGTTCGCTTGAGCTGGAGATGCCTGAGCAGACTCGGACGGTGTCTGAAATGCGACGCCGCCAAGCAGCATCGAGGCCAGCGACTCGGTATTCAGCCGGATGCCGCTTGCATCGAGCACCATGTCGAAGCCGCTTGCCTGCCAGAAACGCGTGCCAGCCTTGACGTGACGGTCGTAGGGTGCGTTGATGAACACCCGCAGCTGCACACCCACGCCGTCCTTGTCGAGTTCGTAGGCGACGATAGAACCGACCTGGACGCGGCGGAAATAAACCGGCGAACCGACATCCAGCGAACCGAGATCGCCGGCCTGTAGCTGGAAATGACTCCCCGGCCGATCAATAGTGACGATTGGCGGCACATCAAGGCCAACAAACTTGCGCTTCGAATCGCTCGATGCGCCCACATCCATTCCGATGTAGGCCCCCGAAAGCAGCGTACCCAGGCCGGATATCTGTGTCCCTGAAATGCGTGGGCGCACCACCCAGAAACGGGTGTCGGCGACGAGGAAGGGCTTGGCCTGCTTGCTGATGGCCACAGTGGCGATGACCCGCTTGCGGTCATCCGAAAATTTAATATCTGTGACGCGGCCGATGTCCATACTGCGGTACTTGACGCGGGTTTTCTCCGGTTCAAGCCCTTCCGCCGTGCTGAAAGTGATGGTGATCGTCGGCCCCTGATCGAGCATGGCCTTGATCGCAAGCCAGCCGCCGATCAGCGCAGCGATGATCGGAATCAGCCATACCAGTTGCAGCGACCAGCGCCGCTGCGGCATCACCCGGGCTTCGGGAATGGCAATGGTGTCTTGTGTGTCAGGTGCTTGTTCTATGATTCTTCTCCCTGTGTATCCCATATCAGGCGCGGATCGAAACTTGCGGCGGCAAACATGGTCAGCACCACTACCCCGCCGAATGCCGCTGCTCCGGGCCCGGCGTGAATCGAGGCAAACGTGCTGACCTGCACCAGCGCCACCAGGATCGTCACGACGTAGATGTCGAGCATCGACCAGCGGCCTACGAATTCGATCACGCGATAAAGCTGCGTGCGTATACGACGATGCTTGACGGAGCGCATTTGCACTGAACCCGCAAGGATCGCAAGCACGATCATCTTTGCCAGCGGAACCACCATGCTGGCAAAGAATACCAGTGCGGCCAGAATGAACGACCCCGACGTCCACAGAAACACGACGCCGGAGAGAATGGTATCGCGCTGGGTGCCGAAGAGCGAACTGGTATCCATGATCGGCAGCATATTGGCCGGCACGTACAGGATCATCGCCGCGATCAGAAAAGCCCAGGTGCGTGCCAGGCTGGCGGGTTTTCGTGCATGCAGCGCCGCCCCGCAGCGCGGACAATGTGCATCGCCCGTCTGCGGCGCGCGGCTCACCAGACGGCACACCTCGCACGCGAGCAGGCCGTTCCCGGCTGCGGTTGGTGCCGCATTCACCGGATTGTCTCCAGTTGTGCCCAGGCAGCATCGGCATCAAAAGCTGCCGCCGCTGCAGCGACCAGCGCCATCAGCGCGCCAAAAGAAAACAGCGCCACGCCCGGTTCGACCGACGCGACGTGGGCGAGCTTTACCAGCGACACCAGCACACCAAGCACGAATACTTCCACCATGCCCCATGGCTTCACGCTTTCGATAAAGTGCAACATCGGCACCGCGCCCCATGCCCGCGCCCCGCGCCGCAGCGTTAAAAGCACCCAGATCAGACCGATCAGTTCGGCTGCAGGCACAAAGAAAGTGGTTACGAAAACCAGCGCTGCCACCGTGCGTGCGCCCTCCTCCCACAAGGAGATCACCGCACCGAAAAGCGTCGAACTGGTGTGCGTGCCCTGCACTTCAAGCCCGACGATCGGATAAAGATTGGCAATGACGAAGAGGATGCTGGCCGTCAGCGCCAGCGCCAGCGCCCGCTGGTTCGAATCAGGCGACGCACGACGATAGAGGCGTGCCCCGCAGCGCGTGCAGCGCGCCTCCCCACCCGGCTGCAGCGGCACCTGACGGTGCAGCAAATCACATTCGAGACAGGCAACAAGCTTGGACTCTGGCATATGCATTCGATCAGAGCAGCGATGAAAAAAGCGTCGCGATACCGAGGAAGGAAAAGAATCCGACGACATCGGTGACAGTCGTGAGGATGATCGAAGAGGACTGCGCCGGATCCTGGCCGAAGCGCTGCAGCATGATGGGAACCAGCGCACCTGCAAAGCCGGCGGTAACCATCGAAATCACCATTGCTGCCGCGATTACCAGCACCAGCCCCATAGACCCGCTCCAGACGTACACGCCAATCGCGGTCGTGGCTGCAATCGCAAGGCCATTCATCAGGCCGACATTGAATTCCTTGAACACTACCCTGGGCCAGTGACGCAGGCTGATTTCGCGCAACACCAGGCCGCGCATGGTCACCGCCAGCGCCTGCGCACCGGCATTGCCTGACTGGCCCGCCACGACCGGCAGGAGCACCGCGAGCGCGGTGTACTTGGCGATCGTAGTCTCGAACAGACCAACCACGGCCGCGGCGAGAAAGGCCGTCAGGAGATTGATCTGCAGCCACGGCAGACGCTTGGTCACAGCGAATGTGGCGGACGAAAGCGCGCGCTCATCGCGACTCGCACCGACCATGGTCAGAATGTCCAGCGTGGTTTCCTGCTGCACGGCGGAAGCCAGCATGGCCTGATGGATGACGCCGACCAGCCGCCCGTCGAAATCGATCACCGGAAGGTCGGTCACTGCATCCTGCTGCATTTTCTCCACCACGTCTTCACGCGAAGCGGTGTCCTGCACGGCGTCCACGATCTTGCGCGCGATTCGCGCCAGCGACTCGTCCGGGTCGGCGAGTGCCAGGTCCTGGATGTCTACGCGCCCTTCGAGCCGGCCGTCATCATCTACCACATACAATTCGCGCAATCCGCGTCGCCTGGTCTGACGCAGGCGTGCCAGTGCTTCGTGTGCTGTCAGGTCAGCACGGAATGCAAGCGCGCGCGGGTCCATGAACTGGCCCGCAGAATCGGGGGGATACTGCATCAGCTTGCGTATTTCGGCAGCGACCTGTGCATTGAGCAATCCGATGAAGCGCCCTCGATCCTCTTCATCAAGCCGGCTAAGCAGCGCGGCGCTGCGTGCACGGCTCCATCTCGGCAAGCAGTTCCACAGCCCGCGGCTCAGGCAATTCAGTGAATACCGCCTGCTCCACATCGCTGGCGAGGCTGTGCCACACCGGCAGCACGGCATGCACCGGCTGAGCCGCCAGCATGGCACTGACCTCGTCCGGCGGCATCGCCTCGATACGCCGCGCCGCCTCTCGCGGATAATCGAGCAGAAAATGCAGGTTGAGGGCGGCAATGGCCACTTCGGCGCCCGTACTCATGATTTACCCTTTTTGCGTTCGACTGGCAGCAGGCTGACGAGTGCCTGTATCAGCGCTGAGACGCCAAACCAGTAGACACCGGCAACACCGGCGAGTGTATTTTCCGAACTGCGTGGCGCAGGCCTGCTCTGCTCCATTGACAGCGCCCGCTGCATCGCAGCATGGGTAATTGCGCCAACCAGCCGGTCGCTGCGGTCGACGACAGGCAGTGTTGACGATTCGCGCCACCCCGGATGCACGCGCAATCCGGCAAGCAGCGATTGCGCCGGCAGCCGGTGCTGACTCGGACGCACCAGCTTGGTGAGTGGCGTCGCGGCATCTGCACGCAATAAATCGGCGAGTTCGACATAACCGATCAGGCGCTGGTTGCGGTCGATGACATAGGGGTCGGCGACAGGAGCATCTTCGGCACGGCGTACGCGGTCGAGCGAATCGCTGCTGGTCATGTCTGCAGGCAGCGCCAGTGCGTGCGGGTCCATCCATGCGCCGACGGTGCCCTCCGGGTACCCGAGCAGGAGCTCGTAAGCAATGGTGAGCGCCGTCGGCAACTGAGTCAGCAATCTTGACCTTCTCTCTGCGCCGAAGTGGCGTAACAGTGCCACCCCAGCCTGCGCGCCTACACCGCGCAGCAGCCCGGAAGTTTCGGTGTCGTCCAGTTGTTCCAGGCAGCGCGCACCGGCCAGCGGCAGCATATGGCGCAGCACGGGCGAAGCCAGCCGCAGCGGCGCCGATTGAAGCAGCGCCGCTGCCGAGGCGGGAGCAATCCGTTCGAGCACATGCGCCGCATCTGCCGGATGGGCTTCCAGAAATGCGTATGAGAGTTCTTCCTTACTGGCCATCGTGTGCCCTGCTCACCACCAGCACAATCGGCTGCTCGTTGAACACCTTGGCTGGAAGGCTTGCGCGGCCTTCGCCGGTTTCAAGTATGACGGCTGTTTCGGTCAGTTCCAGAATCCGGCCTTCGTAGCCCGCGACACGAACATGCTGCCCGACACTGTAGCGTTGGCGCAGGTAATGCGCGCCGATCAGGTTAGCGACATACTCGCGGGCGCCGAGGCTGAGCGCCAGCGCCACTGCGCCCACCAGGGAGATGCCGGCTGCCGCCGCGAGGATTACCAGAAAGGTGACCTTGATGCCGATCTGCTCTGCACCGACGAGGATAGCGGTCACCAGGATACTTGCCTGCACTACGCGCCCGATCAGCGCCCGCTGGCGCTCACCGGCGCTGGCGACAGCAGCCTGTATCACCTCACGCGCAAGCCGGCTGACCAGAAACCCGGCGACGATAATCAGTGCGCCGACAAAAACCGTAGGCAAATAGTCGACAACACGTGCGAGCCATGCGGTAAAGGTCTGCAGTCCCAACACCTGCGTTGCGGCGGTGAGAAAGAACAGCAGCACCACCCAGAACACCACACTGCCGAGAACTTTCGCTGACGCACTGGGCAGGCGTCTCGGCGATGCGCCACGGGTTGCGGAAAGTCGCGCCAGAGCGCTTTCGCCCAGCAGCGTCAAGCGCACCGCTGTCGCCCGCAACAGGTGCGCCACAATCCAGCCGACAAACAGCAGCAGGAATGCACCGAGCACATTCGGCAGGTAGAGCGCCAGTCGTTCTATTGTCTGGTCGAGAACGCCGGCAAGCGCGTCACGCCATTGCGAGAAAATATCCATCACTTATCTCCGTAAGGCGTAATTGGAAAGCACGCAAAAAATGCCTCCTCTGATTTACATGAAAAAACAGGATGATCCATCCGCAAGCAAGGAATGATTTACGAGATGAACTGAATAGGATGATTGATTCACTTCAGGCCGAACGATGCTAGCGCCCTCTCTTCCCTTCCCTGCTTTCATTGATCTAATGGCCGCTATCCTCTATTCTTTAACGCATTTCACACGAACAGTATAACTTATGAGCATTAGCATCAAGACAGCGGATGAAATCGAGAAAATGCGTGTCGCCGGGCGGCTGGCGGGGGAACAACTCGATTACATCGGACAGTTTATCAAAGCCGGCGTCACGACCGCAGAGCTGGACAAGATTTGCCACGACTACACCATCGACGTTCAGCACGCCATTCCCGCGCCGCTGAATTATGCGCCATCAGGCCATAACCCCTATCCGAAATCCATCTGCACCTCGGTCAATCATCAGGTCTGCCATGGCGTTCCCAGCGACAAGATCCTGAAAAACGGCGACATCATCAATGTCGACGTGACCGTGATCAAGGATGGCTTTCACGGCGACAGCAGCCGCATGTTCTATGTCGGTGAGCCCTCCATCCAGGCCAGACGCCTGTGCGAGATCACCTATGAATGCCTGTGGCTGGGGATCAAGGCGGTCAAACCGGGCGCGCGTCTGGGCGATATCGGCCATGTGATTCAGCGCCATGCCGAGAATAATGGCTTCAGCGTGGTGCGCGAGTTTTGCGGCCATGGCATCGGGCGCGAATTTCACGAAGATCCACAAGTGCTGCATTACGGCAAAACCGGTACCGGCTCCAAGCTTGAACCCGGCATGATTTTTACCATTGAGCCCATGATTAACGCCGGGCGACGCGATATTCGTCAGCTCGGCGACGGCTGGACCATCGTCACCAAGGACCACAGTCTTTCCGCCCAGTGGGAGCACACTATCCTGGTGAGCGAGAGCGGCTTCGAGGTGCTGACGGCCTCTGCCGGCATGCCGCCCATGCCCGCCTCTGTTTCCTGACCCGCAATGCCGCTAGCTGCTAATCCAGGTCAGGATGTCGCCCACTGGCGCACCCTGATTCAGGATGGTCGCGCTGCCATTGCCGCGCGGTTCTTCCAGCGGCAGCACGCCATCTCAAACTTGCAGCAGCATACGCAGTTGGTCGACGGCGTACTGCAGGAAATCTGGCTCAGCAGCAACATGCCTGAATCAGCCGTTCTGATCGCGGTGGGAGGATATGGGCATGGCCTGCTTTTCCCGCACTCGGATGTGGATTTGCTGCTTCTGCTGGAGTCCGAAGCGAGCTCCGAAGTTGCTACCAAGCTTGAGCAGATGATCGGGCTGTTCTGGGATATTGGCCTGGACGTTGGCCACAGTGTACGGACAGTAAGCGAATGCCTGGAAGAATCGGCCAAGGATGTCACTGTCCAGACCAATTTACTGGAAGCCCGCAGACTTGCCGGTAGCGCCAGTGTATTTGAAAGTCTGCTGTCTTCCCTGCACCTCGCACTGGACCGCCCCGCGTTTCTTCAGGCCAAGCAGCTGGAGCAGCAACAGCGCCATGCGCGTTTTCACGACACTGCCTACAATCTCGAACCCAATCTCAAGGAAAGCCCCGGCGGCTTGCGTGATTTACAGACAGTACTGTGGATCAGCCAGGCTTTGAAACTGGGTAGTGCCTGGAAAGAACTGGCGGCAGAAGGCCTGATCACGCCCCAGGAAGCACGTCAGATCCAGCGTAACCAGCAGTATCTTCAAGGTCTGCGAATCCGCCTGCACTATCTGGCCAGACGTCGCGAGGATCGCCTGCTGTTCGATTATCAGACGCCTCTGGCAGAACAGTTGGGCTTCAAAAACCAGAAAAACCGTTCTGCCAGCGAACTGCTGATGCAGCGCTATTACCGCACTGCCAAAGCAGTCAGCCTGATGAACGAGATTTTGCTGCAGAATCTCGGCACTCGCCTGCGCTCAGCGCCGGAGGCTCCCCCCAGCCCCTCGGCGACCGTTTCCAGGCTCGGAATCAATTGCTGGAAGCTTGCCAAGAAGCTGTTTTCCAGAACGAACCGGGCGCCATTCTGGAGTGTTTCCATCTACTGCAGCGCCACAGTGAACTGAAAGGCATCAGTGCCCCGACATTGCGCGCCTTGTGGCGTGCGGTGCCCCTGATCGATGCAGCATTCCGGCGAGATCCGGCCAACCGGGCGCGCTTCATGGCGATCATCCGGGAGCCTGTTGGCCTGACACATATATTGCGCAGGATGAACCAGTATGGCGTTCTGGCTCGCTACATCCCGGCTTTTGGGCGCATCGTCGGGCAGATGCAGCATGATCTGTTTCATGTCTACACGGTAGATGAACACACCCTGATGGTGCTGCGCAATCTGCGCCGCCTGACCGTTCCCGAGTTTTCTCACGAATTTCCGCTATGCAGCCGCCTGATCGGCGCTTTTGAGCGCCAGGAGGTGCTGTATCTGGCCGCCCTGTTTCATGACATCGCCAAAGGCCGGGGCGGAGATCACTCCAAACTTGGCAAGGCGGATGCACGTCGTTTCTGCCGCCAGCATGAGCTGAGCCAGGAGGATACAAACCTGATTTGCTGGCTGGTCGAGAGCCACCTCATGATGTCCGCTGTCGCGCAAAAACAGGACATCAGCGATCCCGAAGTGATTGCGGCATTCGGCAGCAACATGCACGACGAACGCCATCTCACGGCACTCTATCTGCTCACGGTGGCAGACATTCGCGGCACCAGCCCCAAGGTATGGAACGCGTGGAAAAGCCGCCTGCTGGAGAGTCTTTATCATGCCACCTGCCGTTTCCTCTGTGGCGCCACCAGTACCGGAGAGCAGCTGGATGAGCGACAGCGCGATGCGCTGAGTATTCTGCGCCAGCATGCCGTGCCTGAATCCGCAGTAAAAAATCTCTGGAATAAACTGGACGAGGGCTATTTCCTGCGTCATGAAGCGCAGGAAATAGCCTGGCACACGCGCGTCCTCGAACGGCTCGAAGCTGAAGGAACACCTTTTATCCGGGCACGCCTGGCGCCAAGTGGAGAAGGTTTGCAGGTCATGATCTACACGCCGGATCGCGAAGACCTGTTTGCCCGTATTTGCGGTTTTTTCGAACACGTGGGCTTCAATATCGTCGAAGCCAAGATCCATACCACGCACAACGGAGATGCGCTGGACAGCTTTGTGGTGCTGGACGAGGAGCATCGTGCAACACACTACCGCGATCTGCTGAATTATATTGAATATGAACTGGCGCAGCAGTTACGTCTGGCCAGGCCGCTGGAAGCCCCTTCACGCGGCCGGGTCAGCCGGCATCTGAAACATTTCCCCATCACCCCCCAGGTCAGCATCCGTCCGGATGAAAAAGGACTTTATCAGGTGCTGTCCCTCATCGCCGGCGATCGCCCCGGCCTGCTCTACAGCATCGCCCGGGTTTTCCTTGCCCATGGGGTTCATCTCCATACAGCCAAGATCAATACACTGGGAGAACGTGCCGAGGATACTTTTCTCATCTCCGGTACGGTGCTGGAAAAAACCAGGACTGTATTGCAACTTGAAACCGAGCTTCTGAAGCAGCTACAGTCTTAACCCCGCTCGGCCTCCCCTTCTCAGGGGAAGGACGTTCGCTGGCTGGACAAGGGGTCCGGGTTTTCGCCATGTTCCAGCCGGTATAGCCAGGCCAGAAGTTCGGCTATGGCCAGATACAGTTCCGGGGGAATATGCTGGTCCAGATCAACCTGCATCAGCAGGGAAACCAGTGCCGGAGACTCATGCACATACACGCCAGCCTCCTTGGCGCGCTCGATGATGGCGTCCGCCAGCAAGCCTCGCCCCCTGGCAACCACTTTTGGCGCGGATTGGCCGGCGTTGTAGGCCAGGGCGACAGCGGAACGACGGTCATCCGGCTGCTTCATGGATCAGGGGGCCCCTACCTTGATTTCGGCCAGGCGCAGGCCGGAAGTTTCCATCCCCTGCTGCAGGGCGGTTTTCTGTTCGCTCATCAGCTTCACGGTTGCAGATTCTGCCGCCCCGAGCTGGATGCGAATACCCTGTGGATGCAGGATCAGTCTGGCGCTGATTTCGCCCAATTGAGGCAGGACCAGATTCAGGCTGGTCTGCCACTCCGGCTGCTCGACCTCTCTCCCCTCCTGTTCGCGGGCTGAACGTTCCTCGATCCGCCAGTCCATGGCCTGCCCTGGCCAGACCTGGCCTTGCCATGTCACTTGCCGGGTATCCAGGGCTTCCAGTTGCTGGCGCACGATGGGCACGGTTTCGGGGTGGGCGGGCTGAGCAGCGGAAAAAGGTTTGGCTGCCAGCGCGTCACCCTGATTCTGCAAGCGGGATAGTGCTTGTTCTGCCTGTGGCAGAGCTGGCGATGCCGGGGAAAGGCGCCCTTGCGGTTCTTGCAGCAAATCGGTCATGGGGCGCTGACCCGCCACCCATTGCGCCTGATGGGACTCATAAAACAGACCGCTTTGAGTCAATGCGCCACGCAGTGCCTGGGCAAAATCCGGGATTTTTCCCGGCGCGCCGGAAAGCAGTGGAGCGGTCTGAGCAATGCTTGCCGCTTTTGTCTGCGCCGTTTCTGGCAACGCCGCCTTTTCCAGCAACCCGCCAAGAAAGCGCGCCGTTTCGCTCAGGGAAACCTGCGGCTTGGCATTTGCGCTGTTGGCGGTGGTGGCCGCATTGGCCAGATCGCTTGCCAGAATGAAGGTCGGGCGCGGTTTTGCGGTGACAAAAATCAGTTCCAGCGTGTCGCCGGGCTGGGTATTTTTCGGCAGGTTCATGTCCAGGTTTTTGTCGGCGATCAGCACCTGGAAACGCCCATTAGGCAGGTTGGCCATGACGTGGGCGGGAACCTTTTGCCCCGGCGTGAGCTGAGGTAGCGCCAGTTGCTGCTGGGAAACTTCCAGCAGCGGTGGTGCTGATGTCTTGATCAGCAGTTGCAGCTGACTCAGGACATCGCTGTGAATCATGGTCGGTCCTGATGCATGGCCACGATCAGCTCTGCCTCACCGCGCGAAATGCCGCAACCGGCAGCGACTTCATCGATATTCCTTCCCTCTTGCGCCATCTGGATGGCCTGGCTGTAGGGCGTAGACGGAGATGAAAGAGAAGAAACATACTGGGGCTGGGGGATGGGCCTGTCTTCAAGCTGCTGATGAATGGCCAGAATCTGTTCGCGCAATTGTTCGATTTCGGATTCAAGCTCGGCAATTCTTGGCTGCTCTACCTCGGCCTCGGGTTTCCAGCGCCTGAACCCCCGGTTTGTGCGCAACAGCAACAGCATCTCCGCGATATATACCGCGAGCACGACTGCCACGATAATCAGCAATTCACGCCATGTAATAACAAAGGAATCCAAGACCCATCCTTTAGCCCGCCCAGCGGCGGTTTTAAGTTTTCTGGCTCAGCGATGACAGATAGTTTGCAAAATCATGACTCAATTCCGGATGCTTGAGCGCATGTTCGACGGTTGCCTTGAGGTAACCGAGTTTGCTGCCGCAATCGTAGCGCGTGCCATCAAACTGATAGGCCAGCACCTGCTGTTCATGCAACAGTGCAGCAATGGCGTCGGTGAGCTGAATTTCGCCACCGGCACCCGTAGGGATATTCTCCAGATGATGAAAAATGCGCGGCGTAAGGATATATCGGCCTACCACGCCCAAGGTTGAGGGCGCCACGTCCGGCGCCGGCTTCTCGACGATGCCGTCCACCTTGAATATCTGCTCTGACAGTGGCTGAGCATCCACGATGCCATACGATTTTGTCTCTTCCCGTGCCACGTTCTGCACGCCCAGCACGGAACACTGGTAATAGGTGAATTTGTCCACCATCTGTTTCATTACCGGCGGTTCGGCGTCGATCAGGTCATCGGCCAGAATCACGGCAAAGGGGTCGTTGCCGATCACCGGTTTGGCGCACAGCACGGCATGCCCCAGACCTAGCGGTTCGGACTGCCGGATGTAGATACAGGAAATGTGACTGGGAATGACTGAACGTATCATTTCCAGCATTTCGGTTTTGCCCTTGGCTTCGAGTTCGGTTTCCATTTCGAATGCCTTGTCGAAATGATCCTCGATCGCCCGTTTGTTACGACCGGTGATGAAAACCATGTCAGTGATACCGGCGGCAATCGCTTCTTCCACTGCGTACTGGATCAGGGGTTTGTCCACTACCGTCAGCATTTCCTTGGGGCTGGCCTTGGTCGCCGGCAGAAAGCGTGTGCCCAGGCCCGCGACGGGAAATACGGCTTTGGTTACTGTTTGCATGATTACATTATCCTTTCAACAACTCGAGCAATTCATCTTCATCCAGAATCTTAACATCAAGCGCTAATGCCTTGTCATATTTACTGCCTGGATCCGAACCTGCTACCACATAATGAGTTTTTTTCGACACACTGCCGCTCACTTTTCCGCCCAGTGCCTCAATCGATTCTTTCGCCTGCTCGCGTGAAAGATTGGGCAAGGTGCCGGTAAGTACAAAAGTCCTGCCGTTCAGCGCACCATTCACATGTCCGGCACCCGCCTCCTCCGGCCATTCCACACCGGCGCCGCGCAGCTGTTCGATCACTTCGCGGTTATGCGTTTCCGCAAGGAACTCCAGAATACTTTGCGCCACGACCGGGCCGATATCTGCCACCTGCTGCAGGTCGGCCATGTCCGCCTCCACCAGTTTTTCCAGATTGCCGAAGTGGCGTGCCAGTTCCCTGGCAGTCGCCTCTCCGACGTTGCGTATACCCAGCGCATAGATGAAACGGGCAAGGGTGGTTTTCTTGCTTTTTTCGATGGCATCCAGGATGTTCTGTGCCGATTTTTCGGCCATCCGCTCCAGATTCGCCAAAGCCGGCAGATCGAGGCGATAAAGGTCCGCCGGATTGCGGACAATATCCTTGTCCACCAGTTGTTCCACCAATTTGTCACCCAGGCCCTCGATATCCATGGCACGTCTGCTGGCGAAATGCAGCAGCGCCTGCTTGCGCTGCGCCGGGCAATACAGGCCGCCGCTGCAACGGGCGACAGCCTCCTCCGGGTCACGGGTGACATGAGAGCCGCACACCGGGCAGGCAGCGGGCATGTCAAAGGGCGCGACGTGGGGCGGACGTTTTTCCATCACCACGCTGACCACTTCCGGAATCACATCCCCGGCACGCCGCACAATCACCGTGTCGCCGATGTGGACATCCTTGCGGCGGACTTCATCCTCGTTATGCAGAGTGGCATTGGTTACCGTCACACCGCCGACAAATACCGGTCTGAGGCGCGCCACCGGGGTCAGCGCGCCGGTGCGGCCAACCTGCACGTCGATACCCAGCACCTCGGTCAGGGCTTCCTGCGCCGGAAATTTATGGGCTACCGCCCAGCGCGGGGCACGGGAGACAAAACCGAGTTGTGTCTGCTGTGCGCGGGCGTTGAGCTTGTAGACCACGCCATCGATTTCATAGGGCAGGTTTTCACGCCGGTCTCCGATGGCGCGGTAATATTCCAGCAAGCCGGACACACCCTGCACCACCTTGCGTTCAGGGCACAGGGGAAAATGCAGGGCCGCGAGAAAATCCATGGCTTCGGCATGGCGGGTGAAAACGGGGCCGCCTTCCATCACCCCGAGTCCATAGGCAAAGAAGGTCAGGCGCCGCCGTGCGCTAATTTTTGAATCGAGCTGGCGCAGGGAGCCGGCTGCGGCATTGCGCGGGTTGGCGAATTCCTTTTCGCCGCGCTCGCGCTGTTCCTGGTTCAGTCTGGCGAAATCCGCCTTCAGCATCAGCACCTCGCCACGTACTTCCAGAATGGGCGGCACCTGCTCGCCATGCAGACCGAGCGGAATCGCCTTGATGGTGCGCAGGTTCGCCGTCACATCTTCTCCGGTGAAACCGTCACCGCGCGTGGCACCTCGCGTGAGCAAGCCATTTTCGTAGGTCAGGCTGATGGCAAGGCCATCGAATTTTGGCTCCACGGCATATTCGATGGCCTCCAACCCTAGCGCTTCGCGCGCGCGGCGGTCGAAGGCCGCCACTTCTTCATCTTCGAACGCATTGTTGAGGGACAGCATCGGTGTGCGGTGTTGCACCTGAGCAAAATGGGGAAGCGGCGCTCCGCCCACGCGCTGCGTGGGGGAGTCGGGTGTCAGCAGTTCAGGGTATTGCGTTTCAAGCTGTTGCAGCTCGGTGAACAGGCGGTCGTATTCGGCATCGGGGATCGAAGGCGTATCCAGGACATAATAGAGATAATTATGACGCTCGATTTCTTCCCGCAGGATACGTGCACGTTCTGTAACCGCCTGAGACACCTCCATCAGGCGAACAGTCTTTTGCTGCGCGGGCTGCCGGGGCTGATGCCGCGCTGATCCATCCTGGCGTAGATGGCGACCAGTTGCTGGCGGATTTTATCGATACCGGCGTCGGTCAGTTCCCGGCGGTTGTCATCCACCATCAGGGCACCCAGCGGCCCGACGAACTGGCGCGCAGCCAGCAGCATCTGGTTAAACGCCTGGACACCCCCCGCCGCCTTGGGCACATCGAACAGGAAAGTGACGCCATGAGTGGACAGGTTCTTCATTTCACCTGCCGAGAATGGCGCAGACTCAAGATTGCAGAGCGAGAACAGTTGCGCACCGTGATCATCCAGATACTGGAAGCTGCCATCGGGCATCAGTTTCATCCCCGTTGATTCCGCCAGACCGCGCAACTTGGTGCCAGCGAAAGGCGCGCCATCCTTTGATATGACATTGAATCCGATAAGCACATCCACATCGGCGCAGAACTGGTCCAGATCTGCTGCAGCCACTAAAGCAGCCTGCTTGTCCGGGCAGTCGATCACGGCATACAGGTTGGCCGCAACGGCCTGAGCCATGTCGCAGAAGGTATCCAGTTCTTCGATGCGGGCCGGACCGTTGCGATCGGCCAGTTGCATGCATGCGGCCAGCTTTACAAATTCCGTACCGGGCGCAGCCTGTATGACTTCTTCCCAACTGGTCTGATGGCGGCGCTGCCCCAGCCAGCGCAGCGGTTTCCCTGCGAATTTCAGTTGTTGCAACACCAGAACCAGCGCATGTGCAGATATCGGATCGCCCGCGCTCAGGATCGCAACATATTCGGACGAGTCATCGGGTTCAAGTGCGGCTTCGCGCAGGGATGCCTGAGTCTGGACCGGGGCTGGGGCTACTTCTGCTTCAAACGGCGCCGGCTCAGCGGCAGTTTCGTCGGGCTCTGCTTCTGGATATGGCGTATCTTCAACCATATCTTCCTCTGCATCTTCCGCCACAGGTGGATTCCACGCGGGCTGACTATCCGGCGCGGGCTCCTCCGCCAGATCAATATCGTTCTCATGCATGGCATCCAGCATGGGTTCGACACGTTCGCGAGGAGGCTCCTCTTCCAGCAGAATATCATCGTGATGCGATGAGAAGCGCTTCTCCGCCTGGCGCCGGTACTTGCGCTCCTGCCAACGGTTGAATGCCAGCACGGCAAAAATCACCACTACGCCAATTGCCAGCAGGCTTACTTGCAGTTCATTCATATCCGGGTCAATTTCCAATCATTCGCATGGGATTATAACGCAGCATGGCTTACAGTGCCGCTGCGTCCTTGAGTCGCACCGCTTCGTCCAGGTCCACCGCCACCACTCTTGAAACGCCGGATTCCTGCATGGTCACACCCACCAGTTGCTCGGCCATTTCCATGGTGATTTTATTATGACTGACAAACACAAACTGTGTGTTCTGCGACATTTTTTTCACCAGTTCGCAAAAGCGCTCGGTATTGGAGTCGTCCAGCGGCGCATCGACTTCATCCAGCATGCAGAATGGCGCCGGATTGAGCCGGAACATCGCAAACACCAGCGCCAGCGCAGTGAGGGCCTTTTCACCTCCGGACAACAGCTGGATCGAGCTGTTTTTCTTGCCCGGCGGCTGGGCGAATAGCGTTACCCCGGCATCGAGGATTTCCTCTCCGGTCATTTCCAGCCGGGCAATCCCGCCGCCGAACACAGCCGGGAACAGTTCGCCGAAATGGCGATTCACGCTATCGAAAGTTTCCTGCAGGAGCGCGCGGGTTTCGCGATCGATGCGCCGGATCGCCTGCTCCAGCGTGTCCATGGCTTCGGACAGATCCAGCGCCTGGGCATCGAGATAATGCTTGCGCTCGCGGCTGCTGTTCAGCTCCTCCAGCGCAGCAAGGTTAACCGCACCGAGCGCCTCGATTTCCTGCGCCAGCACCACTACCTGCGCCTGCAAATCTGCTGTTCTGGCACGTTTTTCCAGCAGCGGCATCAGGGCAGCAAGGTCGGCAGCGGCGGCAACAAGCTGTTCGCTCCACTGCTCCTCGGCCAGACGTGTCTCCTGTTCCTTGAGGCGGGCCTGTTCGAGGCGGTCACGCATGGGGTGCAGCTTCTGTTCACTGGCAAGGCGCTGCTGCTCCAGTTGCTGCAGGGTCTGACTGATACCGGCCAGCGCATCGCGTGCCGTTGCCAGCTGTTTTTCCTGTGCCAGACGCAGTTGCAGGGCCTGCTGCAACTGGCCGTCGATAGCCGTCAGCGTAAGCCCGCCGGATTCCTGCTCGATTTCGCCGATGCGCCGGCTCAGTTCCTCGCGTTGTCCGGCAAGGGCTGTCAGGGCACGCTCCTGCTCGTCAATCTTGGCTGTGCAGTTGCGCTGCAGGAACCCGGCTTCCTGAACCGCGCGCTCGGCGGACTGCATCGCCTGGCGCTGATGGTTCATTGCGCTTTCAAGCGCATCCCGTTCGCGCCTTGCATCCTGCAGGCGCGCCTGCAGCGCCGAAATCTGTTCCTGCTGCAGTTCGATGTTGTATTCATGCTCGCGCGCCTGCTCCATCTCGATTTCCAGTTGAGCGGCAATATCGCTGCTCTCCTGTTCGATCTGCTGGCGGCGTTGCAGGAGATGCTGCTGCTGTTGCGCCAGCCGCTCCACTTCAAGATGCAACCGGTGATGCTGCTGCTGGTAGTCAGTGCAGTGCCCGCGCACGGCGGAGAGCTCGGCCTGGAATGCTTTCAAGGCAGACTCCGCCGCCGCAAAATCCGCCTGTCGTGCCTGCAAGGCCTGCCCGCCCTGCTCCGCTGCATCACCCAGCCTGTCGATTTCGCGCTGCCGGGCCAGTACGCCGTGCAATTCGGACTGTGGTGCGTAATAGTTCACGCTGGAGCGGGTAAAAACGTGCCCTTCCCGGCATACCAGACATTCGCCGGCCTGCAGGCGCTGGCGCAGCGCCCAGGCCTCGCCGCAATCCGCAACGGTATAAACGCCGTGCAGCCATTCATCCAGCAGCGCAGCCGGTCCTTGCACCCATTGCCGCAGGGGCTTGAACTCCGGGTTGCCTGAATTCGATGCCTTTGGCCCGGATTCATACACCGCGAGCGGAGCTGGCGGCATCTCGCCAAGCCAGTCTTTTGCCTGCTCCAACCGGGGCAGGGCAATGGCCTTAAGGCGTTCGCCCAATACGCTCTCAAGCGCATTTTCCCATCCCGGTTCGATGTGAATCTCTTGCCACAGGCGCGGCAGCGCATCCAGCTGGTGTTTTTCCAGCCATGATTTGAGTTTATGGTTGTGTTCGAGGCGGCTCTGCACCTGCTGCAAGGCCTGCAACTGCGCTTCAATCCGGGTGAAGTGTTGCTGGGCCGCATGAATGGCATGCTGAGCCTCGCGCTGGGCCAGCTCCAGCGCAGGCAGGTGTGCGAGCAACGCTGCTTGCTGTGATTGCGCCTGTTCAAGCCGGGCTGACAGCGCTGCCAGTTCATCCTGACGGCCGGACAAGCCCGTCTCGTCCATCTGTGGCAAACCCGAAACTTCCTGACGCAAACGTTCGCGCCGCGCCTCCAGTTGCTGCACTGCCTTGTGCGAATGGCTGCGGTGCGTTTCCTCGATCTGCAAGCTTTGCCCGGTCTGCGCCAGCTCGCGCTGAACCTCGCTCAGGCGGCACTGGCATTCGCGGAATGCGGATTCTGCCCGGGGAAATCTGTCCTGCGCTTCTTCGACCGCCAGCGCGGTCTCTTCCATCCGGAACAGCGCGATTTCCTGCTCTTCGCGCCAGTGAGCCAGGCCCGCTTCGGCCTGTTGCTGTTGCTCATGCAGCTGCTTGTCCTGGCCGCGCCAAGCTTCAAGCTGGCTGGTGAGGCGCTGCTGTGTTTCGCGCTGGTGCTGCAAGGCCTGCTCCAGCCGGGCCACTTCTGCGTTGGCGGCATAAAGCTCGCCTTGCGAGGCATGCAGCGCATCGCCAGCGGAAAAATGCCCGGCACGGGCGGTTTCGAGCTGATGTTCCGTCTTGCGCAGCGCCGCGGTTTCCGCTTCGAGGTCGTTGAGCAGTTTTTCCACTTGCTGCCGCGCACGCTCTCGAGCCAGTTCGGCTTCCTGCTTCTTCACCAGCCACAGCAAGTGCTGGGTCGTCTGCATCTCTTCCTGCAGGCGATGGTACTGCTGCGCCACTACGGCCTGTGCTTCCAGTCGCTGCAACTGCTTGTCCAGTTCCTGGCGCACATCTTCAAGCCGGGCAAGATTTTCGCGCGTGTCCTTGAGGCGCGATTCGGTCTCGCGGCGCCGTTCCTTGTATTTTGAAATGCCTGCCGCTTCTTCGAGGAAAATGCGCAGTTCCTCCGGCCGTGCCTCGATGATGCGCGAGATCATGCCCTGCTCGATGATGGCGTAGGCACGCGGCCCGAGACCCGTGCCGAGGAACATATCGGTAACGTCGCGGCGCCGTACATGCAGGTTGTTGATGAAATACTGCGACTCGCCATTGCGGTGCAAGACCCGCTTGACGCTGATCTCGGCATACTGCGACCACTGCCCGGCCGCCTTGCCCAGACTGTTGTCGAACCTGAGTTCGACGCTGGCGCGCGAAACCGCTTTGCGCGTGGCTGCGCCGTTAAAAATCACGTCCTGCATGGATTCGCCGCGCAATGCGGAAGCGCGTGATTCGCCCATCACCCAGCGCACCGCATCGATCACGTTCGACTTGCCGCAGCCATTCGGGCCGACTACGCCCACCCTCTGTCCAGGCACCGGGATAGTAGTGGGGTCAACGAAAGTCTTGAAACCGGCAAGTTTGATGTGGGTGAGACGCAAATCTGAATAGAATTTTTTATTGGTTAATCATGTTAAATCACATGGAATCAGCTTCCCAAGGTCTTCATATTTCTTGGTTTTCCAAGGTAGTAGCCCTGGGCATAATCGACCCCGATCTCGCGCAGCATTTTCAGTACCGCCTCGCTCTCCACTCTTTCGGCAATGATTTTCTTGCCCATGAAATGGCCGATTTCGGTAATGGATTTCACAACGGCGAAGTCATATGGATTCTGGTCCATTTTGTCGACAAAGACGCCGTCGATCTTGAGATAGTCCACAGGGAGATTTTTCAGGTAGGCATAGGAGGATTGGCCGCTGCCGAAATCGTCGAGCGAGAAAGAGCAGCCGGTTTTTTTCTTCAATTCACTGATAAATTCAGAAGCACTCGATAAATGAGATACGCCCACCGTTTCCGTAATTTCGAAACAGACCTTGTTCATGGGGATTTTGTGTTCTTCAGCCTTGCTGATGACAAAATCGATCAGCCCTTCTTCATTAAGCGAGGCGCCGGACAGGTTAATCGCCAGTCCGCCCAGTTCATCCAGCCTGTCGCGGCGATCCACCATCCAGCGGAAGGCATGCTCGATCACCCAGCGGTCAACACTGGACATGCGACGGAAATGCTCGGCGGCCAGAATCAGATCGACCGGCGATATCAGCTTTCCCTTGCCATCCGGCACGCGCAGCAGCACTTCTGAATGGTGTATGGCCACCTTTTTTCCGCCGACGCAGACAATGGGCTGGCAGCGCAACTCGAAGCTGTTCTTGTCCAGCGCCTCGTCTATCCGGCTCACCCATTTGACGGTATTGGCCTGGCGCGCCAGACTGGCCTCGTCCGGACGGTAGACCTGTACGTAATTGGTGCCCTTGGTGCGCGCGATACGGCAACTTGACTCGGCTGCCTGCAGCAGCGATTCGACACTTTCACTCTCGGGGTCGATTGTTACCAGACCGGCGCTAAAGGAGAGAGACAGGCTTTTGCCCTCAGAAGTAAAGCGGTAGGCACGAAAAACGCCAGTCAAACGGGAAGTCACCCGCAAAGCGTCATCCAGGCTGCAGTTTTCCATCAACATGGCAAACTCGTCGCCACCGATACGGGCCAGCACGCCATCCTTGCCCAGTTCCTGCCCGAGCAGGCGGGAGACTTCGAGCAGTGCGCGGTCCCCTCCCTCATAGCCGAAGGTATTATTGACCACGCTGAACTGTTCCAGATCGATAAAGCCCAGCATCGACGGCATGCCTGAATCACGTACACGGGCCAGGATTTCGGTCAGGCGCTTTTCGAATTCACGGCGGTTGATGAGTCCGGTCAGCTGATCGTGCGAGCTTTCATGCAGCAACTGGTGGTGCATTTTTTGCAGCATGGCGGACTGTGCGCGATCAACCAGTTGCTCGTCGCCATCATCCAGAACCACAGCCTCGCCGCTACGCAAATATTGCGCAAGCTCATCCTGGTTCAGCGTTTCTTCCCGTAGCCCCTGGACGTTGACGAATACGAATTTTTCCTGATTCTTGCCCACCCAGGCCAGCCGGATGCGCTTCTGAAGATCGTCATTGCCCAGCATCAGCCAATTACCGACTTTCAGCCGACGCGCGCGCTTGCGGTATTCGTCCAGAGCTTCGTCTTTCTCGACGGGCGCCTCTTCGCCGGTCAGATTTTGCAGCCCGGACAGGAACTTGCCCAGTTTGCTGGTTTTTTGTGCGGGCTTGTCCAGCTTATCCTCTGCCTCACAGCCTGCAACGAGGTCACGGATATTTCCCTCATAGGCCTTGTTCTGGACATGGACCAGCAAGCTGACCTCTTTCAGCATTTTCTGGAGCAGATCCGGCGTGACTTCATCGGCGCCCGAGATTTCCGAGAGCAGCCCATCGACTTTCTTTCTGACGGCGTTCTCGACCTTGGATGCCGCGCTGAACAATTCCAGCTCGGCAATCTGGTTGATCAACTGGCGCGCCAGATGTGACTTGTCATAAAACAGCGAATCGTCGCGTAATGACATTTTAATCAACGGAATCGAAAGCTGGTTGAGCCAGGGCTTGACCGTATCAGCCACCAGCCTGTCGGTCAGAACCGAATCAAACAGATTGCTGCCGATTTCCAGGATATTGGTTTCACGGCTCGGCATTTCCCTGGCTTCGATGCCCGGAGCAACGTCAGCCAGCGCCGACTGAAGCTTGTTCATTAAGTCCTGATGAAATTTTTCGCCTGCCGGTTTGGCCGGAGCTTCCTGGCTGATGCGAGAGAGCGCTGAAAGCAGCTCGTCCGTCGTAAAATGGCGGGGCTCAGCAGGCAACTCCGCAGGCGTTCCAGACTGATCAGGCGCAGGAATGGAGGCATTCACACCTGATGAAGCAGTCTGTCTCTGCATCTGCGGCGTCGCGCCCGGATGTGCTGCTGGCGCCGAAAGTTGTTGTTGCAACCTGCCCAGGCCCTGCATCAGCTTATACCAGTCCTGCGGCAGTTGCGGCATGCCCTCTGGCGGTGTTGCCTGAAGCCCGCTACCAGGAACAGCACCTCCTGGCGCAACGGGCGGCACGAACGAAGGCTGTCCAGCCTGCGGCAAGGGGCCACCTGGCGCAGCTCCAAGGCCTGGCATTTCTGGTGAAGCTACTGCTCCCGCAGGAATAGCGCCGCCCGGCGCCACAGGCGGCGCGTATGAAGAGTGCCCTGCCGCTGGCAACGGGCTGTCAGGCGCTGCTCCAGCGTCTGTAGCATGCACCGGGGGTGCTGTCAGCCCGGTAATACCCGGTTCGGCAGCCGGATCGGGCTGAGCGACAGCGGGTTCAGGTTGCTGATCAGCGACGTTCTTGCGTGCAGAATAGGTCGGCTGGGCCGGCTGTTTGCCTGGGCGCAGCACGGGCAACACCCCGCCATCGATCAGGTGCTGGTTGAGTTCACTGTAAAGCTCACCGGTCTGGCACAATACTTTCTTGAATACCTTGCAACTTTCCGAAGCAATCTTGCGATCAAGTTCGAGACTGGTAAGTGCTTCCTGAAAAATCTGGCTGATGGTGCCGGGGCCAAAGGGATTGTTTTCCTTGTCGACAGGTTGCCTGAAAAGAACACTAAGGCGCCTCTCCAGCGCGGTGAGCTCTTCCTTGTGTTCAAGTTCTGCCGCGCGCGCCATGTCCGTGAAAGACAACCAGTCTTCAAACGCATCATCCTCAACCAGGGAAAGCGTCAACTCACCCGATTTGTCTGAATCCTTCTTGCAGCTGACCAGCAAAGGGGTTTGCCGCAGGCGGTTTGTCATTCTCGTCAGGAATTCGCTTGAGAACGCCTCACCATCCTTGTTGAAGGTACTCAGGGCAGCGTAATAGGCATTTTTATCCGCAATGCCGCGTGCGTCCCCGGCAAGATTAAAAAAATGCTCACCCGCCTGATCCAGAAACACTTTCACCATGGGTTTCAGGCGCGCCTCAACCATCTGGCGGCAAGTGCCGAGGAGCAGTTCGGTGGCGGCCTCTAAATCAGCAGAATCCTTTGTTTCAGCAGGTTTTTTTCTCCTGCTGCGCGTCTGCGCGGGCGGATTGCTCTTGGCATATTCATGGAGGAAATGCAGCGCCTCGAAACTGGGATTGATAAAAGCAATGCCAGCGCCGCTCTGATCCGCCCGTGCGACCCGCCCCTGAAAATGCAGGGACTGAACACCGCCAGCGGCAGGTACGGAGCAGCGTATCTCGATAGTCTGGTCACGAACAGGAACGGGGGAAGGAGGAATGGGGAATGATAAAAAAATCCCGCCCGGGCAGAAGTCCAGAATTTCGATCATGCGATCTGGATGCCCCGGAATGACGCACTCTCCGACCAGGAAAATCGCGTTTCGAGAGAAAGCGCGATTTTCCCTGCCTGGCAAATTATCATCCTGCGTGTTTCCAGCCATCCAGTTATTCCCTAAGTTATCGATATTTGCAATATGGCACTCATATCATTGATAAAGTGCCTTGTCATACTTAGCAGTGGCATATTTGCATGATAACCAAGGTTTGCATGCCAAAGCTATAATCTGCAAGCATTGACGCAAAAAAACCTGCGCCAGAAAGCGTTCCGGCCAATCATACCCGGTGCGAGCAACGCGTTATAATGCTGTCCATTTAACCGCCTGGAATCCGCCATGCCAACTCTGCCCAGCAAGGAACTCGAAACCTTCGACAACCCCCATCCGGAGCGTGATTACCACATCCACATGGAAATCCCGGAATTTACCTGCCTGTGCCCGAAAACCGGCCAGCCGGATTTCGCTACCCTGATTCTGGACTACATTCCCGATGAAAAATGCGTCGAACTGAAAAGCCTGAAAATGTACATGTGGTCCTACCGCAACGAGGGCGCGTTTCATGAGGCGGTGACCAATCTCATCCTGAACGATCTTGCCACCGCCACCCAGCCGCGTTTCATGCGCCTGACGGCCAAGTTCTATGTACGCGGCGGGATTTTCACCAATGTCGTGGCCGAGCATCGCAAGCCGGGATGGCAGCCTGCACCGCGCGTAGATTTAGCGGCATTCGAGGCGAATTCGAATACGCGTGGGTGAAGCTTGAAGAATCGCGCTTTCCTGGGCATTGATTTCGGCACCACGGGTGCCCGCGCCATGGTCATTGACGAAAAAGGTGAAATTCTTGCCTGGAGCCGTTACGACTTTCACGGTGAGCAATCCGGCTCCTTGTGGCGCACCGCGCTGTTCGAGCTGATTGCGCAAATTCCTTTTGCACTGCGAAATACTCTCAGCGCCATTTCCATCAATGGCACCTCCGCTACCGTTTTGCTGTGCGATGCTGCCGGAGAGCCGGAGAGCCTCCCCCTGCTGTACAACGACACACGCGCCAGCGGGGAAGCGGCAGCGCTTGCGCAAAAGGCGCCTCCCGATCATGTCGCCGCCACGCCATCTTCAGGTTTGGCGAAACTGGCATGGCTCAGCCGCCAGCCGGAATTTGACTCAGCCGCCAGCCTAATGCATCAAGCGGACTGGCTGGCTTTTCTGCTGCACGACAAAATAGGGATCAGTGACTATCACAATGCTCTGAAATCCGGCGGCGACCCGGTAAAGCTCGATTACCCCGCCTGGATCAAGGCGCTTCCTTTTGCCGCGCTGCTGCCGCGCATCGTCGAACCCGGCACCACCATCGGCACGATCAGCAGCCGTATTGCGCACCATTTCACCCTGCCCAGGGATTGCGTGGTACGTGCCGGCACCACTGACAGCATTGCCGCTTTTCTGGCTGCCGGGGCAACACAGCCGGGCGAGGCCGTCACTTCGCTCGGCTCGACGCTGGTTCTGAAACTGCTTTCCGGACAGCGCGTGGAAAATGCACAACATGGCATTTATAGCCATCGCTTCGGCAACCTTTGGTTGACGGGAGGGGCATCCAACAGTGGCGGCGCCGTGCTGCGGACATTTTTTGACGTTGGTCAATTAAAAAGCCTGAGCCAGCGCATCAATCCACTGCAGTCCAGCGGGCTGGATTATTACCCCCTGCTTCAGCCCGGCGAGCGTTTCCCCGTCAACGACCCGGCCTACCCGCCACGCCTTACGCCCCGACCGGATGACGACACCCATTTCCTGCACGGCCTGCTGGAAGGTATTGCCCGCATCGAAGCCCATGGTTACCAGGTGTTGCAGGAACTGGGTGCTACGCCGCTAAGATCGGTTCGCAGTGCCGGAGGGGGCGCGCACAACCCTGCCTTCAACGCGATCCGCGCACGTATGCTGGGTGTGCCGCTGCAAGTCGCGCTGCATGCCGAAGCTGCCTATGGCAGCGCCCTGCTCGCCAGAGACGGCAGCCGGTTGTTAGGGCTCGTAAATGAATAACCTGGGCTTACGTTGCAGTGTATTCGGGATGGATGCAAGGCGCGAAGCGAAGCGAATGGTTATTCCATTCGCAAGATTTGCAACGCAGCAGACGCCCGAATACACTGCAACCCTTCGGGCTGAGTCTGTTTTGGGCACATACCTGCGTTGCAAGCCGCTTGTTGTGAATGCACAACTGCGCGTTTTGCGCCTTGGCCTGCGCCCAAAACAGACTCAGCGTAAGCCCAGGTTATTCATTTACGAGCCCTTAACTCCGCGCATGACAAATCAATCTGAACCTCAGGGTGTTTATTATGCGGCTGACCTGCCGCTGAGCTGGGCCGCGCTTAACCACCTCTCTCCTGCTCAGACTGAACAATGGCAGCACGATGCAGTCGCCCTGTTGCGCACGCTGGCGGTGTTCGAGACACCCGTTGCCGAGGCGGACAGAGACCTTGCCTCCGCCGCCGGAAAATCCATGGAAAGACTGGAAGCCAAACTGGACCTGGCGTTGAACATGATCATGCAGCTTGCGCGCCAGCAGACCGAATTGCCAACACCACACCCCGTCATTCTGCGCGCTGATACTGTGGAATGGAGCGACGCAGCCGCCCCGCAAGCGGGCCAGTCAATTCTGATTTCCCTTCATCTCAGCCCCAGGCTGCCCCAGCCCCTGCTTGTCCCCGCCACGGTGACAATGCTGCAAAGCATGGAAAACGGCACCAGGGTACAGGCAAAATTCACCCATCTGAATCAGGAAATGGAAGAATGGCTGGAACGCACTCTGTTCCGCTTCCATCGCCGCAGCATTCAGCAAAGCCATTCCCTGCAGCACGACGAAAGCTGAATATTTCTGGCATGCACACCCTGATTCGCGGCAAGCACTCTGGCATGGCACTGGACGAATACTGCCTGGCCCGCATGGAGGATTTGCGCGGCATCACGATTGCGATGGGAGTAGCTGCAGCACTCCTGCTATGGGGCTTATGGGCCTGGGCCTGGAGCATTGATCCGGCGCACGCACCGGACACGCTGGGCTGGCACCTTCTTATGGGCGGGTTGATGGTCATTTATCCCCTGGCCATGCTTCGCGGCTGGTCTCCGCGCCGCCTCCCCTGGCTGCTGTATGCGCTGCTGATAACGACTCAGGGGCTATTCCTTCATATCCTGACATTGCTGTCAGACGGAGCCAGCCAGGGAACGGCCGGTCTTCTCTTCTGGTTTCTCACCCCGCCGCTACTGGCACTGGTTTTCAGCTGGCGTATCAATCTGGCCGGCAGTCTCGTGCTGCTGATTTTCCCCAATCTTCTGGTCTCTGTATCCGGGAATTTTTCAGGTTTCGACTTGCTGCAATTCAATCTGCTCGCCGTACCGGCTATGGCGGTTGCACTCTTCGTCAACCGCCTTGCGAACCAGTGGATACGCCAGATCCACGACCTGCGCAAACAGATCACCTGGCAAAGCCTGGCCATCGCCTCGTCGGAAGAGTTACTGCTCGTCACCGACCGGAATGGCCGGATTGAACACGTCAACCCGGCTTTTTCAAACAGCACGGGTTATGCGCCGGAGGAAGTCATCGGCAACAAGCCATCGCTGCTCAAGAGCGGTTTTCACGACAGCGCCTTCTACGAAACCATGTGGACCACCCTCCTCAAGGGTGAACTCTGGAGCGGCGAAATCATCAATCGTCACAAGGACGACACATCCATCACCCTGTGGATGAAAATTTATCCTGTTCCAGGCCACGATGGACAGGTGGAAAGGTTTGTCGCCCTGTCGAATGACATCACCGCACGCAAACGCCTGGAAGAAAAAGTTGCACTCGGCGACGCGGAGCTGGAAGCTATCTTCAATAGTGCCGGGGGGGGGATTGCACTGCTCGACCTGTGGGGCCGGTTTATCAAGGTCAATGATTTCTGGCTTTCGATGCTGGGATATACCCGCGCAGAAACTGCCTTGCTTAACCACGCCGATATTTCCCATGACGACGACGTGATAGAAAACCGGCAGCTCTTCGTCGCCCTCGCCAGCGGTGAACTTCCGCATTATGAGAGTGACCGGCGTTTCGTGTGCAACGGCGGCAGAGTGTTCTGGGGACGCCTTTCGATGACGCCGGTCCAGGACGAACATGGCTATATCCGCGCCATCATCGCCATCATGCAGGACATCAACGAACTCAAGCTGCTGAAAGACAAACTTGAATCCATGGCGCATTACGATGCCTTGACCGCACTACCCAACCGCGCCCTGTTTTTCGACCGTTTGAGTCAGGCCATTGCCCAGAGCAAACGCAGCGAGAGTCAATTTGCGCTGATGTTTGTCGATCTGGATGGCTTCAAGGCTGTGAACGACACCTTTGGCCACGATACCGGCGATGCGCTGCTCAAGGCCGTATCCGAACACCTGCTGGAGTGCGTGCGCGAATCGGACACCGTGGCGCGCATGGGTGGCGACGAATTCACCATCATCCTGCGCGCCATACGCGGCCCGGAGGATGCCGCCCACGTAGCAGAAAAAATCCTCGCCACGCTATCTGTGCCCTATCACCTGCTCGACCACGAATGCCGCATCGGTGCTTCGCTGGGTATCGTACTCTATCCTGAGCATGGGAAAACGGCAGAGGAACTGCTGAGCCAGGCCGACAACGCCATGTATGCCGTCAAGAAAGCCGGAAAGAATGCCTATCGTTTCGCCGGGGACAACTCCGCCAATTCCCGGCATTCCTGAAAGGCTGGAAATGCAGGGGGGGGAATGGCGGCTAACTCTCGGGCAAATACCTGATCGGGTCCACCGGCTTACCCATGCGCCGGATCTCGAAATGCAGCTTCACCTGATCCGCATCACTGTCGCCCATCTCGGCGATGCGCTGCCCTTTCGAAACGGACTGACCTTCCCTCACCAGAATCTGGCTGTTATGCGCATAGGCGCTGAGAAAGGTCTTGTTGTGCTTGATGATGACCAGCTTGCCGTAACCGCGCAGTCCACTGCCGCTATACACCACTTTGCCTGGTGCGGAAGCCAGCACCGGTTGCCCGGCCTTGCCCGAGATATCCAGCCCTTTAAGGCTGGCGCTTTCATTAAAGGACGAGATGATTTTTCCTTTTGCCGGCCAGGCCCAATCCAGGTCTTCATCGTTTGAACTGGCCACTGGGGCGGGTTTGTTTCCCTCGCTGCCGGATGGCGCCGGTTTGGCCTTTTCTTCCACAGGCGGCTTCACGGCGGCGGCCTCTGGCTTTGGCGCCACCGCCACCACGGGCGCAGCCTCAGCTTCTGCGGAATAGGCGATTTTTACTGCCTTGGGCTGCGTCTTGAGTGCGCCTTCCCGACTTTCCGCCGGGGCGGCTACCGGTTTCAAGGCAGAAGTCACCACTCCGTCCTCATGCTGGGCCAGGGCTTGCGTCTGGGTCTGCGGATTCACGCGCAACTGCTGGCCAATCCGGATGATATAGGGCGGAGAAATGCCATTCAGCTCGGCCAGTTCCTTGTAATCATAGCCATATTCCAGTGCAATGGCGTAAAGCGTGTCGCCCTTCTGGACCGTATGTGTTTGTGGGCGCCAGTCCCCCTCCGCGCTTCTCGCTGCATATCTGGAGGTGCTCTTGCCCGCCTGGCCACGATCCTGAACCGGCGCATATTGCGGGGTGGTCCCGCAGCCGCTCAGCACCAGCAGAAAAACCGGCAACAACAGCAGAACTAGCCGGCGCATCAGATCACCCCGGCTAGAAGCGGCACGAATTTCACCGCCTCGAGCACCGTCTCGACATATTCTTTGGGCGTGCGCTCGATCAGGTGCAGGCGCTGCTGGTCGCCGGAGCCGATCGGCATCACCAGTCGCCCGCCGACATCCAGTTGCTTCAGCAGTGCGGCAGGAATGTGCGTGGAGGCAGCCGTCATGATGATGGCGTCAAAAGGCGCCGCCTCGGCGATGCCGATCCCGCCATCGGCATGGCGTGCGCGCACATTGGTGCAATGCGCTTCCCGGATGTTCTTGCGCGCCTTGGTCAGCAGCGGCGCAATCCGCTCCACGGTAAAAACCTCGCGTGCCAGCTTGGACAGCACGGCAGTCTGATAACCGCAACCGGTGCCAATTTCCAGCACTTTGCCCAGATCCTCGCCATTACGCAGAATTTCGGTCATGCGTGCCACGGTATAGGGGTTGGAAATGGTCTGCCCGAAGCCGATAGGCAGCGCCGTATCTTCATACGCCCGGCTGGACAGGGCTTCCTCGATAAAGATATGGCGCGGAATGGAGCCCATCACGGACAGCACGACTTCGTCCTTGATGCCCAGGCTGCGCAGACGATCCACCATGCGCATGCGCGTGCGCTGCGAGGTCATGCCGATACCGCTGATACGCACATTCATGAGGAAGTCATCCAGTTCCTGACCGAATCCAGCTGGGTGTAATGGGTCAGGTCAATCTGCAAGGGGGTAACCGACACCGCGTTGCGCTTCACTGCTTCGAAATCCGTTCCCGGCCCGGCATCCTGCGCCAGGCCGGCCGCGCCTACCCAATACACCGTCTGTCCACGCGGATTCTCAGCTTTCACTACCGGCTCAGCCTTGTGGCGCTTGCCCAGGCGGGTAACTTCGATACCCTGCAATGCTTCGTAAGGCACGTCTGGTACGTTGACATTGAGCAGCGTCGGCTGCACCAAGGGCTCGCGCTGGTAACGTTCCACCATTTCCTTCACCACTCGGGCCGCCGTCATAAAATGGGCATGATGGCTGCTCACCAGCGACACCGCAATGGCCGGCACGCCGAGCAGAAAACCTTCGGTTGCAGCCGCCACCGTGCCGGAGTAGATGGTGTCATCGCCCATGTTGGCACCGTGGTTGATGCCGGAAATCACCATATCCGGCAGATGGTCCAGCATCCCGGTCACGGCCAGATGGACGCAATCGGTCGGCGTGCCGTTGACATAATAGAACCCGCTGCTGGCCTGACGCAGCATCAATGGACGGTCGAGGGTCAGCGAATTGCTTGCGCCGCTGCGATCGCGCTCAGGCGCCACCACGGTTACCTGCGCCACAGTTGAGAGCACCTCGGCCAGAACTGCCAGGCCGGGCGCAAAATAACCGTCGTCGTTGCTAAGCAGAATTCGCATTAATTTGTTTCAGTCCTGATCATGACCACACCTGGCCGATTTTATGTGCTTTCACCCGGCGTCGCAACGAAACCGCCAGCCACCCGGGCCAGTTGTTTCTTCAGGCGCGCGACCACCTCGTCCTTGCCGATCAGGGCCAGCACGGCATCGACGGAAGGCGTCTGGGCTTCGCCCGTCACCAGCACGCGCAGTGGCATCGCAATTTTGGGCAGTTTGAGGCCATGCGCGGCAACCGTGGACTTCATCAGGTCGTGAATGGCTTCGCGGGTCCACTCAATGGCAGCGAATTTTTCCGCCATCTCCGCCATGACCGGCAATATGTCCTGAGGAACATGCTGCTCCAGCAAAGCAGGCTCGGCATCCAGCGCACGGTAGAAATACACGGCGGCATCGGCCAGCTCTTCCACCGTACTGACCCGTTCCTTGAGCAGATCCGCCACGACAGCAAGATCAGGCCCGCCTGCGGATGGGTCGCAGCAATCACGCTGCACGAAGGGCCTGGCCAGTTCCGCCAGGCGTTGCCCATCTGTCTGCTTGAGGTACTGCTGGTTCAGCCACAGCAGTTTTTCCGGGTTGAACTTGGCCGCCGATTTTGAAATGCTGCCAAGATCGAACCATTCGACGAACTGTTCCATGCTGAACACTTCCTCGTCGCCCCTGGCCCAGCCCAGGCGGGCGAGATAATTCAGCAGCGCTTCCGGCAGGTAGCCGTCTTCCTGATACTGCATCACCGAGACCGCGCCATGGCGCTTGGAAAGCCGCTCGCCATCAGCGCCAAGGATCATCGGAACATGGGCGTACTGCGGCAGAGGCGCACCCAGCGCCTTGAGGATATTGATCTGGCGCGGCGTGTTGTTGAGATGGTCGTCGCCGCGGATGACATGGGTGATCTGCATATCCCAGTCGTCCACCACCACACAGAAATTATAAGTCGGCGTACCATCCGAACGGGCAATGATGAGGTCGTCCAGCTCGCTGTTGCCGACCACCACGCGTCCCTTGACCAGATCATCGATGACGACTGCGCCATCAAGCGGGGTCTTGAAGCGCACCACGGGAGAAACGCCAGCAGGCGGGGTGGCGTTCGAATCGCGCCAGCGCCGGTCATAGCGCGGCTTTTCACCGCGCTTTTCCTGCTCCTCGCGCATGGCATCCAGCTCTTCCTTGCTGGCGTAGCAATAATAGGCATTGCCTTCATCCAGCAACTGCTGGATCACTTCCCTGTAGCGATCCATGCGCTGCATCTGGTAGAACGGGCCTTCGTCGTAGTCCAGCCCCAGCCAGTCCATGCCATCCAGAATGGCCTGAACCGATTCCGGTGTGGAGCGCTCAAGGTCGGTATCCTCGATACGCAGCACGAAAGTGCCTTTATGCAGACGGGCATAAGCCCAGGAAAACAGCGCGGTGCGGGCACCGCCGATATGAAGGTAGCCGGTAGGGCTGGGAGCAAAACGAGTACGAACCATAATTACAGAAAGCCGAAAAAGATTGGGCAGGCTGTCCACAGCGCGGAAGCCTGCAAAAACGCGTATTTTACGCGAAAAATCACTTCTTTCGGATTAAACAGGAAAACTGTTCTGCGTCGGTAATCAAAGCTGTAAACGAGGCGCCTGCTTTATCTCGCTAACAAAGCAATTCACTTGTCACGAAGCAGGATTTGGCAGGAGAATTCAAGTTCAGGATTCATTTCCAGTCTCACCAGGATATTTTTTGGGGAAAAGCCATGACCGACAGCAACAAATTTATTTACGCCTTCGAAGAAGGTGACGGTAAAAACAAGATGCTGCTGGGTGGCAAAGGCGCCAATCTGTGCGAAATGACGCAGATCGGGCTGAACGTGCCGCCTGGCTTTGTCATCAGCACCGAGGCCTGCCTCGCCTATCTGGAAAAAAACCAGTTGCCGGAGGGGCTGATGGAGGGCATCAAGGCCCAGATGGCGGCACTGGAACAGAAAACCGGCAAGGGTTTCGGCAGCGGCGACAATCCCCTGCTGGTATCGGTGCGCTCCGGCTCGGCCATGTCCATGCCGGGCATGATGGACACCATCCTCAACCTTGGCCTGAATGAAACTTCCCTGCCGGGGCTGATCAAACAGACCGGCAACGAGCGCTTTGCCTGGGATGCCTACCGGCGTTTCATCCAGCTTTTCGGCAAGATCGCGCTGGGCATCGGTGACGAGCATTTCGACCAGTCCATGACGGCCATCAAGCGCAAGTATGGCGCCCCGCTGGATGTCGATCTCGGGGCAGATCATCTGAAGGAACTTGCAACGGAATTTCTCGCCATCATCGAACGCCATAGCGGCAAGCCCTTTCCGCAGGACCCGCTGGAACAACTGGAAATCTCCGTGGGTGCGGTGTTCCGCTCCTGGATGGGGCGGCGCGCGGTGGATTACCGCAAACAGTTCAGGATCTCCAAAGATCAGGCCAACGGCACTGCGGTCAATATCTGCACCATGGTGTTCGGCAACATGGGCAGCGATTCCGCCACCGGCGTGGGCTTCACCCGCAACCCCGGCACCGGGGAGAACCTGATCTACGGGGAATATCTGACCAACGCCCAGGGCGAAGACGTGGTGGCAGGCATCCGCACCCCCAAGGCCATCGCCGAGATGGAACAGGAAATGCCGGAGATGTACCGTCAGTTGCTGGAGCTGCACAATCGGCTGGAGTCGCATTACAAGGAAGTGCAGGATTTCGAATTCACCATCGAGAAAGGCGTGCTCTACTGCCTGCAGACCCGCAACGGCAAGATGAATGCGCGCGCCATGGTGCGCAGTTCGGTGGAAATGTTCGAGGAAGGACTGATCAGCAAGGAACAGCGCGCTGCTGCGCGTCGAACCTGCCGTGCTGGAACAGTTGCTGGTGCCGCAACTGTCACCCAGCTTCAAGGGAAAGTCCCTGGCTCAGGGTCTGCCCGCCTCTCCCGGCGCGGCTTCAGGCAAGATCGTGTTCGACGCCGATACAGCTGAAATCCGTGGCCGTGCCGGCGAGAAAATCATCCTGGTGCGCGAGGAAACCAAGCCGGAAGACATCCATGGCTTCTTCCAGGCCCAGGGCATCCTCACCAGCCGCGGCGGCAAGACCTCGCACGCCGCCGTGGTGGCGCGCGGCATGGGCAAGCCCTGTGTCTCCGGCTGCGAGCAGATCGTGATCAACGACCAGCAGCGCAGCGCGATCATCGGCGATACCACCCTGCACGAGGGCGACATCATCACCATCGACGGCGGCACCGGCCACGTCTATGCGGGCGAAATCCCTACCGTGGAAGCCGAGTTTTCGCCGGAAATGGGTGTCCTGCTGAGCTGGGCCGATGAAGTGGCGCGCCTGAAAGTCATGGCCAATGCCGACACGCCAGACTCTGCCGCCAAGGCGCGCGAGTTCGGCGCCAAGGGCATCGGCCTGTGCCGCACCGAGCGCATGTTCAACGGCACCGATCGTCTCCCCATCGTGCAGGAAATGATCCTGGCCGAAACGCCGGAACAGCGCCAGTCCGCGCTCGACCGCCTGCTGCCGATCCAGCGTTCCGACTTCACCGGCATTTTCAAGGCGATGAAAGGGCTGCCAGTCACCATCCGCCTGCTCGACCCGCCGATGCACGAGTTCCTGCCCACTGCCGCACAGCTCGAACTGGAAATCGCCCACCTGCACCAGCTGAGCGATACCATCAACGGGCTGGAAGATCTGCCGGACACGCTCAAGCTGCTCAACCCCAAGCTCTATCAGCAATATGCCGACGGACTGACCAAGCTGATGGGCGGCCTGACTACTTTCAAGGTATCGCATCTGGAAGATGACGTGATCAGCAAGAAGGAGAAAGTTCTCAAGAAAGTACGCGCCCTGGCCGAGGTCAACCCCATGCTGGGCCACCGCGGCGTGCGTCTGGGCATCACCTATCCTGAAATCTACTCCATGCAGATCCAGGCCATCCTCGAAGCCGCTGCCCTGTGCGCACGCGAAGGCGTCGAGATCTATCCCGAAATCATGGTGCCGCAAGTCGCCACGGTGGAAGAACTGACGCGTATCCACAGCTATGTCGAGCGTATCCACAAACTGGTGGAGCTGACCCACGGCATCAACGTGAAATTCAAGTTCGGCTCGATGATGGAAGTGGTGCGCGGCTGTCTGCGCGCCGGACGCATGGCGGAGACTGCCGAATTCTTCTCTTTCGGCACCAACGACCTGACCCAGGCCACCTTCTCCTTCAGTCGCGAAGATGCGGAAAACAAATTCCTGCCTGCCTACAATGAAACCGGCATCCTGCAGGACAATCCGTTCGAGGTGCTGGACATCAAGGGCGTCGGCCAGCTGATGAAAATGGCGGTAGACAACGGACGCAAGACCCGGCCTGAGCTGAAAGTCGGCATCTGTGGCGAGCACGGCGGCCACCCCGGCTCGATCCACTTCTGCCATCACATCGGGCTGAGTTATGTATCCTGCTCCGGCCCGCGCGTACCGATCGCTCGACTGGCTGCAGCACAGGCCAAGCTGCAGGAAGCAGAATACAAAATTCCGGAGTGATCCACGCCTGGATTGTCCATGCATGGGCAATCCAGGTTCAATGCCTTTACAATAGCGCTGAACCTGGGAAAAGCTGTTGGCCACAGAGCACACAGAGTTCACAGAGGAATATCAACGGGTATATCGTGTTGGTGACTCCTTACCCAATGGGTGCACGGAGAACATTCATGAGTGCCATGTTATCTCTGTGTTCTCTGTGTTCTCTGTGTACTCTGTGTACTCTGTGGCTTGAACTGAGTTTTTTAGGCTGAATCACAAAACAACGGAGCAACAACATGAATGCACTCTGGATACTCATTTTCCTGATCGTGCTTTCCGGATTTTTTGCGCTGGCTGAAATGGCTCTTGCGTCGGCACGACGCGGCAGGCTGGCCAAAATGGCCGAAGAGGGGAACAAAGGAGCCAGCGCGGCCATCGCCATCAAGGAGCATCCCAGCCGCCTGCTGGCAGCGACCCAGACCGGCATCACTGCCGCCGCCCTGTTGATGGGTATCTACGGCGAGTCAGCCCTGTCCGCTTCCATCGAAGCCATGATTCCCGGCGGCCTTCCCTGGCTTGCCGAATGGCGGGCAGCCATTTCGTTCACCATCACGATTATTATCGTCACGGCTGTTTCCATCATTCTGGGCGAGATCGTCCCCAAACGTATCGCAATCGCGCATCCCGAACGGGTGGCCGCCATGAGTGCCCCGCTCATGGCAATTTTTATCCGCCTGCTCTCGCCTGCCATCCATTTTCTTTCCTGGACTGCGGACCGGATACTGGCGATCCTGCCGATTAAATCGGCACCTGCAGTCACCAGCGTGGAAGATATCCTCGCCTTTGTGGATGAAGGATTCAGAGGGGGTGCGCTGGTGGCTGAAGAAAGCTATCTGCTGGGTAACGTCCTGCGTCTTGAGGAACGCCGGCTTGCTGCCATCATGACTCCGACCGCCGATGTCGCTTATCTCGACCTGCTTGCTCCGCGCGAACGCAATCTCAGGCTATTGCAAGAAGCGCCTCATTCCCAGCTGCCGGTATGCAAAGGTGACCTGCAACAGATTATCGGCATCGCCGAAAGCCACGACATTCTGCAGGCGGCCATTGAAGGGGATGTCGATTTCGCCGAGATTCCGCTCGGCGCGCCGCTGTTTGTACCGGGAACCCTCTCTCTGATCGACCTGCTGCGCACCTTCCGCCAGCAAAAAACCACCGTGGCACTGGTGGTTAGCGAATTTGGCGTCACTGAGGGTATCGTCACACTGGGTGATGTCATGCTCTCCGTTGTAGGCGAGATGATGCCCCTTGCCGATACGCCAGAAGATGCCCTGGCCGTGCGCCGTCCGGATGGGTCCTGGCTGCTGGATGGCCTGCTGGCCATCGACGAAATGAAAGACAAACTGGATATCCGCACCCTCCCGCATGAGGAGCTGGGTAACTTCCATACCGTGGGAGGATTCGTACTTGCCTCTCTCGGCCGCATCCCGCGTAAATCCGAACAGTTTTCCTGTGGCGGCTGGGAATTCGAGGTGGTTGACGTGGATCGCAACCGGGTCGATCAGGTGCTTGCCATTCGGAGCAACGGGCATTCCGGGGAAGCGTAGAGTATCCCTGTCCCACGAAAAAGCGTGGGTTCAATTACTACTCTTCCGTTGTCACGGCATCCGGAAACAGCACTTCGGTAAAACCGAACAGGCTCATGTCAGTCATCCGCATGGGGTACAAGATGCCGTTCAGATGATCGCACTCATGCTGCACCACCCGGGCATGAAATCCTGAGACGCTGCGGTCGATAGGCTGCCCTGCCAGATCAAAGCCACGGTAGCGCAAATGCCTGTAACGCGGCACGCTGCCACGCATGCCGGGCAGCGACAGGCACCCCTCCCAGCCTTCTTCCATCTCGTTACCGGGAAATTCCAGCACCGGGTTGAGCAGCACGGTATCCGGCACGGTTTCGGCATCCGGATAACGCGGATTTTTTGCCACGCCGAATATCACCACCTGCAGGCCAACCCCGATCTGAGGCGCAGCCAGACCGGCGCCATTGAGCGCTGCCATGGTCTCCCGCATGTCTGCAACCAGCGCGTGCAATTCAGGTGTATTGAATGCCGCCACGGGCTTTGCTGGCGCCAGCAGTCGCGCGTCGCCCATTCTGAGTACAGTTCTAACGGTCACGAAGCTCGACAACCTGATTGAGAATCTTCAGCACCCGTTGCATCGCCTGCTTGAGGATCGCATCCACTTCATCGTAGGCAATCTTGTGCGCGCTTGAACCACGCCCGGCGGCATAATTGGCCGACACGGTCAGTGCCGCATAGCACAGGCCGAGTTCCCTCGCCAGCGCGGCTTCCGGCATGCCGGTCATGCCCACCATGGTGGCGCCATCGCGTTCCAGGCGATTGATCTCCGCAGCCGTCTCCAGGCGCGGCCCCTGAACGGCGGCATAAACGCCACCATCAATGAAATCCTCCCCTACCTCACGGCAAGCCTGCATGCATAGTTGCCGCATCTCGTCGCAGTAGGGCCAGGTAAAGTCGATGTGCACAACCGACTTTGAGCCGCAATTTTCCTGGCAGTCGTGATAGGTGCTTTTACGTCCCCAGGTGTAGTCGATGATCTGGTCTGGAATGGCAATCGCACCGGGTTTCATGTCGGCATGAATACCGCCGACGGTGGCAATGGAAATCACATCCTGTGCGCCCTCGGCATGCAGCGCCCACATGTTGGCGCGGTAATTCACCTCGTGCGGCGGGATGGTGTGGCCATAACCGTGACGGGCCAGGAAAACCACTTCCCGTCCATTGATTTTACCGAATGTGAGCGCACCGGAAGGTTCGCCGTACGGCGTCCTCACCACCTTGCGGCGCATCTCCTCCAGACCGGATATCTGCGTCAGACCACTTCCACCAATAATTCCAAGCATTATCAACCCTCTTTCAAAGCATAAATCGCAGGCAGATTGCGCCACGCACCGCGAACATCCATGCCGAAACCGAACACATAGCGGTTGGGCACATCGAGGCCAACAAAATCGGCCTGAATGGGTTTGGACCGGCCAATCAGTTTGTTCACGAATACCGCGCTATAGCACTCGGCCGCACCCAGTTCCATCACACAATGGCGGATCTCCGCCAGCGTGACGCCTTCATCCAGAATGTCATCCAGCACCAGCACCACCCGTCCTTTGACATTTGCAGGCGGCGGCACCTTCCACATAATCTGCCCGCCGCGAATGGCGTCTCCGTAGCGTGATGCCTGCACATAATCGAAATCCAGTGGAAACACCAGTTTCGGCAGCAACTGCCCGGCAAACACGACCGCCCCGCCCATCACGCACAGCACCAGCGGATAACGGTCTGCCAGTTGTGCGGAGATCTCCTGCGCCATGCGTTCCAGCGCATTGGCCACTTCGGATTCGGAATAAAGCACTTCGGCCTCTTCAAAGATTTGAGTTGCTTCTGCCGCAGGCAACATTAATGTTTCCTTTTTATTTCAATATACTGAAAGATTATCTTTACAATCCACTCAAGGTTTTGATATGCGTCATTACGCTACGGCCCAGGGCATGCAACGCGTATCCGCCTTCAAGCACAGACACGATGCGTCCTTTGGCGTGCCGCTCCGCGACCTTCTTCAGCTCTTCAGTCACCCAGGCATAATCCGCCTCGGTCAGACTCAGCATGGCCATATCGTCGTCCCGGTGCGCGTCAAAACCCGCGGAGATTAACAGAAATTCAGGCTGGAAGCGTTCCAGCGCGGGCAGCCAGTGCTCCGTCACTGCGGCACGAAACCCTGCCCCGTCCGTCCCGGCAGCCAGGGGCACGTTGATAATGTGCTGATTGCCACTATCTGCGCCGCAGCCGGGATAGAAAGGATGCTGAAAAGTGGAGCACAGCATCACCTGCGGATCATCATGAAAAATATTCTCCGTGCCATTGCCATGGTGCACATCAAAGTCGGCAATGGCCACCCGTTGCAAGCCGTAGTGCCGCAAGGCGTGCGCCGCGCCCACGGCAACATTATTGAACAGGCAGAACCCCATGGCACGCGCCCGCTCGGCATGATGCCCGGGAGGACGAACACTGCAGAAAGCATTCTCCACCTGCCCCGCCATCACCAGATCCACCCCCATCACCACCGCACCCGCCGCATGCAGCGCCGCCTGGTAGGTAAAGGGGTTCATGCTGGTATCGCCATCGAGTTCGACAATCCCCTCAGCAGGGGAAGCTGCTGCAATCAGGTCCAGATAGGCTGCCGCATGGACGCGCAACAGCTGTTCCCGTGTCGCAGCAATCGCATCATGCTGTTGCAGAAAGGGCAGCAGACCGGAAGCAATCAGCTGATCCTCGATGGCATGCAGGCGGGCAGCGCACTCCGGGTGATGAGGGCCGTTATCGTGCAGCAGGCAACTGGCGTGTGTGATATAGGCAGTATGCATAAAGATTTCACCATCGAGTCTTATATAAGACTATCGGCCAATAATGTGGCACAATCGTCATATAGCGATTGTATATTACTGTTTATCTCATCAGGACCACAAAATCATGGGCCAACATTACCTCAACCCTCTTTTCGCGCCAAAATCCGTCGCGGTATTCGGCGCCAGTGAACGTGTCGACTCGATCGGCCAGATCGTATTCCAGAACATGATCGAAAGCGGCTATCAGGGCGGTCTTTACCCGATCAACCCGAAGAGCCCGGAAATTCAGGGCCGCAAGGCCTATGCCTCGATTGCCGACATCGGCCAGGCGGTTGAACTGGCGGTCATCGCCACCCCGCCCCAGACCGTTCCTGACATCATCGAGGCCTGCGGCAAGCATGGCGTCAAGGCAGCGGTCATCATCACCGCCGGTTTCGGCGAGACCGGCCCGCAGGGTCAGGTACTGGAAAAAGCCGTGCTGGACAATGCCCGCCTCTATGGCATCCGCCTGATCGGCCCCAACTGCCTCGGCGTGATGCGCCCATCCATCGGGCTCAACGCCACGTTCAACAAGGGCGGCGCCAATACCGGCAACCTCGCTTTTATCTCCCAGTCCGGCGCGCTCTGCACCGCCATTCTCGACTGGGCGCAGGGCAACGATGTCGGCTTCTCCAGCGTGGTATCGATGGGCTCTTCCGCCGACGTGGATTTTGGCGAGATTCTCGACTACCTGGTATCGGACAGCAAAACCCAGAGCATCCTGCTGTATATCGAAGGCATTCGCAATGCGCGCAGCTTCATGAGCGCGATTCGCGCCGCCGCCCGCATCAAGCCGGTGATCCTGGTCAAGGTCGGGCGTCATGCGGCCGGCTCCAAAGCGGCCATGTCGCACACCGCCTCCCTGGTGGGCTCGGACGACGTATTCGATGCCGCAGTCAGCCGCGCCGGGGTGGTGCGCGTGCAGACCATCACCCAGCTCTTTGCCGCAGCCAAGGCGCTGGCCTCCGGCTTCCGCCCGGTCGGCAACCGCCTCGCCATCGTCACCAACGGCGGCGGGCCCGGCGTGATGGCGACCGACCGCGCCTCGGACCTGGGACTGGCCATTGCCACGCTGTCCGATGCCACCATCGAAAAACTGAATCCGGTGCTGCCATCCAACTGGCCGCACGGCAATCCGGTGGACATCATCGGCGACGCCCAGGCCGACCGTTACCACCATGCCGTCAAGGCCTGCCTGGAAGACGACAACGTGGATGGCGTGCTGGCCATCCTTACCCCGCAGGCCATGACCAAGCCGCTGGAAGCCGCCAACGCAGTGATCGAACTTGCCAACCAGTACAGCAAGCCCCTGCTGGCCTGCTGGATGGGCGATTCACAGGTTGCTGAAGCACGCGCAGCCTTTGCCACGGCAAAAAAACCCAGCTTCCGCACCCCGGAACCCGCAGTGGAGGTGTTCTCCTACCTGTCGGACTACTACCGCAACCAGAAGCTGCTGATGCAAATGCCGGGCCCGCTATCGCACCACCTGGAACCCGACGTGGAAGGCGCGCGCATGGTCATCGACGGCGCACTGCAGGAGCGGCGCAAGGTGCTCAACGAAATGGAATCCAAGGCCCTGCTCTCTGCTTTCCATATCCCGGTGGCAAAAACCATGGTCGCGCGCAGCCCCAACGAGGCGCTGCTGATCGCCGAGCAACTGGGCTTCCCGGTGGCGATGAAAGTCAACTCGCGCGACATCACCCACAAGACCGATGCCGGTGGCGTGCTGCTCAACCTCGGCAACGCCCAGGCCGTGCGCGCCGCCTACCACGAGATCATGGAAAACGTGCAGCGCAACCGCCCCAACGCGCACATGGACGGCATCTCGATCGAGCCCATGATCGTCAAGCCGAACGGGCGCGAGCTGATGGTCGGCGTCACCAACGACCCGGTGTTCGGTCCGGTGATCACCTTCGGCGCGGGCGGCACCACGGTGGAAATCATGGGCGACCGCGCCGTGACCCTGCCGCCGCTCAACACCTTCCTGGTCAAGGAACTGATCCAGGGCACCCATGTTTCGAAAATGCTGGGGGCCTTCCGCCACATGCCCCCGGCCGACATGGCAGCGCTGGAAAGCGTGCTGCTGCGCGTTTCGGAAATGGTATGCGAACTGCCGCTGCTGATGGAAATGGACATCAACCCGCTGATCGTGGACGAACACGGCGCACTGGCCGCCGATGCGCGCGTGGTGGTGGAATACCGCCAGCCCAGCGCCGACCGCTATGCCCACATGGCGATCTACCCCTACCCCACCCACCTGGTCAGCCACTGGCAACTGGCCGACGGCACCGACATCACCATCCGCCCGATCCGCCCGGAAGACGCCGAGGTCGAACAGAAATTCGTGCACGACCTGTCCGAGGAATCACGCTATTTCCGCTTCATGCGCAGCGTGCAGGAACTCACGCCAGACATGCTGGCGCGCTTCACCCAGATCGACTACTGCCGCGAAATGGCGCTGATCGCCGTGACCAACGAACATGGCAAGGAAATCGAACTGGGCGTAACGCGCTTCGCCATCAACCCCGACGGTGAAAGCTGCGAATTCGCCCTGGTGGTCGCCGACAGCATGCGCGGCAAGGGACTGGGCCAGAAACTGATGTCCAGCCTGATGGATGCCGCCCGCTCCAAGGGACTGAAAATCATGGAAGGCGAAGTGCTCAAGAACAACCGCAGCATGCTCAAACTCATGACACGGCTGGGTTTCAGCATCGAAACCAGCCCGGAAGACGACGGCATCAAGAACGTCAGGAAGGTGTTGTAAGTTGCAAGTTGGAAGGTCAATGGCACTGAAGGCAACAGGAAGTAGACGTTTATCGTAAAAATGAGCGGTCGCCGTAGGCGGTCCGCTCGATTGGCAGGTTAAGTCTAATCCCACTCCCGCGATGCATAGTCCTTGCCGGAGATACGCGCGAACTCATCAGCGAAGTCCCTTATGGTGGAAAATTGCTCATCATCGCCAAATGCTTTGACGGTGAATCCAAAGGCAATGATCCCACGATAAAAGTAGTTCCAAATATCTGCCCGATGCTCGGCATGACGCGGTGTGCCGAGCATCCCCTGCAAATAGAACCTTGACGGATCACCGCCGTACATATCCATGATATGAGGGGACGCGGCATGGACATAGCCAGAGTATACCTTGCTGATCGTCCGTGTGACTTCAACGCCTCGGCTCTGATCCAATCCACCTTCAATAGATGAAATCCAGGCGCGGATCTTTTTGCGAGAAATCATCGGTCTCTTCTGCGTGGACTCAATTGCGGAATCAGCATCAAATTCCTCTTCAAAGAACGCGGCGAGGTAGTCATCGTGAAGAGAGGTCCACTTGTCGAAAATTACGCCGAAAGCTAGGAACGTGATGTCCTCTTGAAGTTCATCCAGAATGCGTTGCATTGCGCCTTGCTCTTGAACAAATCCGTGTGTCATCAAGAGATAAGTGGCATGTAGGCCGCTCACTAAGCGTGCAAGCTTTTGCACCAGCGCTTGATGTACTGTCTTCTCAACGTGACGAAAAACAAAGCTGTCCTTGTATGGAATAGGCTGCGGCGGGGCTACCCGTGCCGCCAAACTGTGAACCGTACGTTCCATGTGCTCCAGCGCCTGTTTGTAAAGTGGGTCCGGCTTCATATGAGACTTAACGAAGGTAAGGGGCGCGCCGCTTTTGGAGCGTCCCACTTGAAAGGCATCACTTAACAGCCTCCCGCTCGGCAATTGCACTGCGTCCGCACTCGGCAAGTTGGGATGCAGTGAGCGTGCCGAATTGACGCCGAAGCGTGTGTAGGGAGATCGAGGCCCAACCAAGCTCGCGAAGAGCCTGCACCGGAACCCAGAAGAACTCCCACTGTTCGAGTTTCAACGCGTCCCACTTGGTAAGGTCTTTCTCATGCTGGAAGGCGAAGACGTAGAAGTGGGACTTGAAGTCTTTGACCTTGCTCCAATTGGTGTCGCGAGCCTTCAGACCGCTGAACCTGATCTTCTTGTCGTCGTTGGTTGGCAGGTGTATTGGCTGAGAGAGCGGGCGACCATCTTCGCCAAGGTACTTCCAGGATTGCCAGTAGGCCGTGGATTTGACTTCGATCCTTGTCCCACCGGGCGTGATGATGTCGCTGTTCGCCCACGAGACGCGGCGTTGGCTGGGAACTGCCAGAAGCTTGTGCACGAGCCATTCGGCAAAGAAGCCCTTAATGTCGTCGTCAGAGAGGTCACTGAACGCCCAGCGCCAGAAGTCGAGGACCGATGCGTCCGAGAGCGCGGGGTGGCCTTGGAGGTTCTCGTCTGGAAGTGTAGGCACGATGTGTTCTGCTACGCCTAACGTTTTGGGCAAGTTGAGCATGGAGCAGAGCGAAGCGCCGCGGAAAACGTCAACTTGACCCACTTGTTAGCTCCTACCTTTGATGTGAAAGTGACATTACTCTTGAGGTATTGAGAAAGGCATTGGTGGAGTAAGCTCACTTATATCTCCTCCACGTGCTGCATACTCTGATGTAACAATTCCCCATAATGATTTACACATTTCAGAAAAATGATAGCATTCGATGAATGTTTCGCTTTTATTTTTAGTTTCAATTGAATTATTTATCTTATCGATCTCAGCCGGCAATTTATCAAGGGAATGCCATACTTTTGCTGGAAAAACCCCCAATTTAACAAGCTCTTGTTTCAAGTGCGCATACTCTTTGAATTCAATTTTATTTGAGAGGCCAGTTGGTATATCTGGCGGGCCAAATTTAGATTTTGTTGCGTATACCGTCCCTTCTTCCCAGCAATGTAATATCCCATTCGCAAATACGCCTAAATGACTATGAATGGTATTTTCGGCTTCACTATTTTTATGGCGAACAGCTCTTTGGAAGTCTTCCTTGCTTCGACTTTTTGCTAGAAAGTGAGCAATTAATTGACTTAATAAAAAGCCAACCGTTCCCGCTGAGAGTAGTTGAGGAAAATTAGATGTTATATATGTCATTATTTCGTTAACTGTCCCAGACATAATTGCTTATATTTCCTCGCGTGATTTGTAGAGCTAACAGTTAATAGACGGGCCCACCGGTCTTTATTATTAAAATTCGTAAAGCATGTCGAAACTGAGTAATAGATTGATTCATAACGAGGTCATCTTGGTTGCCTGTCCGCATATGCCATAATAATACAGACAGGCGCGGAACAAGACTACCACCGGCAGCTTGCACGGTTAAAGAGGCATTGGTCTTTTGCGGGCGACCGTCCGCAACTGGCACCAAGCCGCTCGTTATCGCTAGAGCCAGATCAGTGGCAGCTTTCCTGAAAGGCATCAGTCAGCACTCGACGCAGACCGGCCAGTGAACCTTGTAAATATTCCGCCAGAAAGCCGCCCTTCGTGATGCCCTCTAATCGACCCAGCGCTGTCATTCCGATTCGTAGCCAGCTAATAGCCGGTTCGAGGAGTGGACGAACAGCATCGAAACATTTCTGGCAGAGCAAGAAAGTCGAAGACAAAACGAAGTGGCCCCCTTTGATTCTTGTACAATCCACACAGAGGTGCTTTATTCCAATGTGGGCACTCCGACTTAACCAGGAGATTGTCGCATGCGTTTTTATTTAACAGGTTTGGCCCGCCCCAAAAAGGTCGCACAACATCTTAGCGCCTTGTTCCCTGCGAATAAGCTTTCAGCCAGCCAGGAATGGGCTGCAAAGCTCTATGGGTACAGGGATTGGCATGAAATGGCCGAGATCACAAAAAACGGGGGACACCCCCCAAGCAAGCTGGATGAATATCTTTCTGAGGAAGAGCAAACTGCCCGCAGAATTGATCAGGACAAAATCATCCACAAGGTATTGAATCTTTCCGAGGCAAATGCCGAGCTTGTCGCTTTAATACGCCAGATCTTGACATCCAGGACCCCCGTACCACTTCCTGCCAAAGCCAAAAGCGCTTCATCCAAGCGCAAATAACAAATATCGAGGCTCAGGCCTCCTTTCTGGCAGGTTGATCGAAAAACCAATCACCGAATGGCGTGCTTCTTTGCATTTGCCTCGGGAAGCTGCAAATATTACGTTTTTCTTTGAACCCCGAACCCACCCATGAATATTGACGGCCTTCCCTACCGCACCATCTGGCCTGCCGAAGAAGGTGTGGCGGTTGAAATTATCGACCAGACCCGGCTGCCGCACGAATTTGCCACGGTGCGGCTGGAAAACCTGCACGACGCCGCCATTGCCATCAAGAATATGCTGGTGCGCGGCGCTCCGCTGATCGGGGCGACAGCGGCCTATGGCGTGGCGCTGGCGATGAGCGACAAAGCATCCGATACAGCGCTGGAAGAGGCCTGCGCCACGCTCGCCGCAACCCGCCCCACTGCCATCAATCTGCGCTGGGCGCTGGCGCGCATGCAAACCCTGCTCTTGCCGCTGCCGCCCGAGCAGCGCGCACAGGCGGCATGGCTGGAAGCGGCTGCAATCTGCGATGAGGATGTGGATAACAACCGCGCGCTCGGCGAACACGGCCTGCAACTGATCCGCGACAAGCTGGAAGCCAAGGGCGATCCGGTCAACATCCTTACCCACTGCAATGCCGGCTGGCTCGCCACCGTGGACTGGGGTACGGCGCTGGCGCCCATCTACACCGCTTTCGACGCCGGCATTCCGCTTCACGTCTGGGTGGACGAAACCCGTCCGCGCAACCAGGGCGCCAGCCTCACGGCCTGGGAGCTACAGCAGCATGGCGTGCCGCATACCGTGATCGCCGACAACACCGGCGGCCACCTGATGCAGCATGGCATGGTGGACATGGTGATCGTCGGCACCGACCGCACCACGGCCTGCGGCGATGTGTGCAACAAGATCGGCACCTACCTCAAGGCACTGGCGGCCTTCGACAATCAGATCCCGTTCTACGTCGCCCTGCCCGGCCCTACTATCGACTGGACGCTGGAAGACGGCGTGCGCGAGATTCCCATCGAGCAACGCGACGCGGAAGAAGTCACCCAGATCCGGGGAAGAACGGCGGAGGGCGAAATCGTCAGCGTCACCCTCACCCCACACGGCAGCCCTGCGGCCAACTACGCCTTCGACGTCACCCCGGCGCGGCTGGTCACCGGCCTGATTACTGAACGCGGCGTCTGCCCGGCCTCACGAGAGGGACTGCTTGGCCTCTATCCGGAGCACAGTTCGGCTTCGCTCACTGCACGCGAAGCCGAATCACGCACAGTGAGCGAAGCCGAACTGCGCCGCGCCCTGATCGATACCGCCATCGCGGCGCAACACGAAGGTTTGAACCGGGGCGCATCGGGCAATCTCAGCGTGCGCTGCGGCGAGGGCTTCCTGGTGACTCCATCCGGCATGGCGCCTGGCGAACAAACTGCCAGAGGATGTGGTGTGGATGGATTTCGACGGCAATGCGCGCGGCAGCCGCAAGCCTTCGAGCGAGTGGCGTTTCCACCGCGATCTCTACGTTGCAAGGCCGGAATTCGGTGCCGTGCTGCATGCCCATTCCACCTTCGCCACCACCCTGGCCTGCCTGGGCCGCGACATTCCGCCCTTTCACTACATGATCGCGGCAGCCGGTGGCAAAACCATCCGCTGCGCGCCCTACGCCACTTTCGGCACACAGGAACTCTCGGAACATGCTCTGGCCGCCATCACAGACCGAAAGGCCTGCCTGCTCGCCAATCACGGCCTGCTGGTAGCCGAAAACTCTCTGGAACGCGCCCTGGCGCTGGCCGTGGAAGTGGAAAGCCTGTGCGAGCAGTATTGCCGCCTGCTGCAGATCGGCACGCCCAACCTGCTTTCCGACACAGAAATGGATGTGGTGCTGGAGAAATTCAAAAACTATGGGCAGAACGCCCAGATGGTTAAAAAATTATCGTGAAACAGGTGAGGCCTGTCCCCCAACCCCTCCCAGCCTCCCCTTGTGCGAGCATCCGCTACGCGGATTGCCTGCTTACCCCACTTCAGGGGAGGGGCAGATCGGGGAAACGTATAAATTCCCCCCTGACAAGGGGGGATTGAGGGGGGTTAGAACTTATGCTTAATCAAGTCAGGTGCGCAGCGAATGCGCCTCGACAAGTTTATCGAGCAGGCCTTGCGCGGCATCCTCAACCATATCCAGCACCTGCTCGAAGCCCTGCGCGCCGCCATAGTAGGGGTCAGGAACTTCGCGCGAGCTGAATTTCCGGCTGTGTTCCAGAAACAGGCTTAGCTTGCTCTCGGTTCCGACAGGGCAGATGCGTTTCAGGTTGGAGAGGTTTTCCTCGTCCATGGCCAGAATATAGTCGAAAGACAGGAAATCCTCCCGGCTTACCTGACGGCCTCGCAATGCGCTCAGGTCATAACCCCGCTGCAGCGCAGCAGCACTCGCCCGCGCATCCGGCGATTTGCCGACGTGATAGTCATGGGTACCGGCAGAATCGATACGAATCGCCCCGTCCAGGCCGGAACGTGTAACCAGATTACGGAACACGCCCTCAGCCGTGGGAGAACGGCAGATATTGCCCATGCAGACGAACAGAACGCTGGTTTCTTTCATAAACGACTTCCTTAACGGGCCTGGCTGATCGCTGCCAGCACCGCTTCACCCAGCCCGGCGGGCGATTCAGCCACCACCACCCCGGCTGCCTGCAGCGCCTTGATCTTGTCGGAGGCCAGCCCGCTGCCACCGGCGATGATCGCCCCGGCATGGCCCATGCGCTTGCCTTTGGGCGCGGTCTGGCCGGCGATGTAGCCCGCCACCGGCTTGGTGACATGGGCCTTGATGTATTCCGCAGCTTCCTCTTCGCGGCTGCCGCCGATCTCGCCCACCATGATGATGGCTTCGGTCTCGGGGTCGTCCTGGAACAGCTTCAGGCAGTCGATGAAATCCAGCCCCTTGATCGGGTCGCCGCCGATGCCGACGCAGGTGGACTGACCCAGGCCGGCTCTGGTGGTCTGGTACACCGCTTCATAGGTCAGCGTGCCGGAGCGCGACACGATGCCGACCTTGCCCTTCTTGTGGATGAAGCCGGGCATGATGCCGATCTTGCATTCTTCCGGGGTGATGATGCCGGGGCAGTTGGGGCCGATCAGCACCGAGGGGCTGTCTTTCAGCGCCGCCTTGACCTTCATCATGTCCAGCACCGGAATGCCCTCGGTGATGCAGACGATGACTTCGATTCCCGCCGCAGCGGCTTCCATGATCGAATCCGCAGCAAATGCGGGCGGCACGTAAATCATGGTGGCGTTGGCGCCGGTTTCCTTGCACCGCATCGCGCACGGTATTGAATACCGGCAGGTTGAGGTGCGTCTGTCCGCCCTTGCCCGGCGTCACGCCGCCGACCATTTTGGTGCCGTAGGCGATGCCCTGCTCGGAATGGAAAGTGCCCTGCTTGCCGGTGAAACCCTGGCAGATGACCTTGGTGTTTTTGTTGACCAGAATGCTCATTTGAAATCCTTAAAATCGTACGCAGGCGCAGTGTTGCGTGACAAACTTCTTGCGCCTTCGCGACTTGCGGTTCAAATATCATGCACCGCTGCCACGGCGCGCTTGGCCGCATCGGTCAGATCGCTGGCGGAAATCACGCCGACGCCGCTCTCGGCCAGCATCTTCTGCCCCAGTTCGACGTTGGTGCCTTCCAGGCGCACGATCACCGGCACCTTGACGCCCACTTCCTTGACCGCCGTGATGATGCCCTCGGCGATGATGTCGCAGCGCATGATGCCGCCGAAGATATTGACCAGCATGGCTTTGACATTGGAATCCGAAAGAATGATCTTGAAGGCCTTGGCCACCGTTTCCGCCGTCGCGCCGCCGCCCACGTCGAGGAAATTGGCAGGCTGGCCGCCGTGCAGCTTGATCAGGTCCATGGTCGCCATGGCCAGCCCGGCGCCGTTGACCATGCAGCCGATATTGCCGGTGAGGGCGATGTAATTGAGGTCGGCCTCGCGTGCGGCCACTTCCTTGGCATCGATCCTGGGTCGGATCGCGCAGCACAGCCAGATCCTTCTGCCGGTACAGCGCGTTGTCGTCGACGCTGATCTTGCAGTCCAGCGCCACCAGTTCGCCGCCCGTCGTCACCACCAGCGGGTTGATCTCGACCAGCGACAGATCGTTCTTCATGAACAACTGGAACAGGCCTTTCGCCATCCTGGTAAAGGCAGCGATCTGCGGACCTTGCAGGTTCAGGCCGAAAGCGATATTGCGGCACTGAAAATCCTGCAGCCCCCACACCGGATCGCATACTTCGCGCAGGATCTTGTCCGGATCGGTGCGTGCGATTTCCTCGATTTCCATACCGCCGCTGCCGGAAGCCACCAGCACGATGCGCTCGGATTCGCGGTCCACGGTCAGGCTGAGGTAAATCTCGCGCGCGATATCCAGCGTCTCTTCCACCAGCAGGCGCGTCACCATCTGTCCGTCGGGTGCGTTCTGGTAAGTCACCAGACGGCTGCCGAGCAGCGTGCTCACGCTATGAATCAGATCGTCCAGGGAGCGCACCACGCGCACCCCGCCCGCCTTGCCGCGTCCGCCGGCGTGAATTTGCGCCTTGACCACCCAGGCATCTCCACCCAGATGCCCCGCCGCCATCTCGGCCTGGCCTGCATTGTCCAGCACCACGCCGCGCGGCGTGGGAATGCCCTGATCGCGCAGCAACTGTTTTGCCTGATATTCGTGCAGATTCATTATTTTTCTCGATGAAAACTCACAACAGGGCCAGCAGGCCCGAATTTTGTAATTGTGGCGGAAAATCCGATGTTAATCCAGCAGCGAGCCTAGCCGATGATCAGCTTGAGTCCGATCAGGATCGTCACCACTTCGAATGCACGTTTGATCCACTGGTTGCCCTTGCTGAGCGCGAAGTGGCTGCCCAGATAGCCGCCAGTCAGTGAGCCAAGCAACAATGCCGGCATCCAGTCCCAGGCGATGGTGCCGATCATGCCCAGCACCACTGCTCCAGTGCCGTTCCATACCAGCCCGCACAACACCAGGGTGTAGGCCACGGCACGCTTGTAATCGAGCCCGAAGTGATGAATCAGCCACATGGTCAGGAACAGACCGGTGCCGGAGGTAATCGATCCATTGAGAAAGCCGACCACAAACAGGCCAATCATTCCTGTTATGAGTGCCTTGCCATCGAAGTTGCGGGGCGCGTGTTCCATGCCCAGCCTGGGCTTGAATACAGAGTAAAGCCCCAGGCCCATGGTCAGGATGCCGAGTGCCAGTTGAGCGAGTTGAGGGGGAACTCTGAGGATGGTATTGGCGCCCAGCACCACGCCGGGAAGACCTGCGCCGAGGATGATCAGAGAAAAACGCCGCTCCAGATGACTTTCACGGAAATGCCGGATGGTGGCGCCCAGACCAAGCGCCACGCTTGCCACCTTGTGCGTGGCAAGCGCCACGCCGAACGGCAAACCAAGAAAAATCAGCATGGGAAACTGGATCAGCCCTGCCCCGCCACCCGACAGCGCCGAAAACCAGTTGGCGACAAACGAAGCAACAAAAAGAACCAGCTGCTCAGCAAACCCCATTTATTCGGTAATGCCGTACTCGGCTGCTGTCCTGGAATAACACAGCCGGAGCTGGTGGCCCTTGAGCAGATCCAGCATTTGCTGCGCTTCGGTTTCACTGAGAAGAAACTCGACCTCGACCGGCAGCTCACCGGCCAGCTCGAAAAAAGCCTCTTCATGCAGCTTGCCGTGCCGCCCGTAGCCTGCGATGGCCCGCACTGCCGTACCTCCGCGAATACCCAGCGTTTTCGCCTGCTCCAGCAGCCATTCGTAAAGCAGACGGCCCTCATGCCGCTGCGCCTCGCTGACAAACAGTTTCAGACATACACCCATCATACTCACCCCCTGAATGCTTTCACCGTCCAGATACCGAACAAGGTCATCGCCAGCGAACCCGCCACGTGCAAGCCCACGATCCCCGCAACCCACGCATACTGGGCGCGCAGCAACAGGGTCATCGTCTCAGCCGAAAAGGTAGAAAAAGTGGTCAGCCCCCCGAGAAAACCAGTGGCGATCAGCAAGCGCGCTTCCGGCGGAAGGCCGGGATGCTCGGCAAACAACACCATGGCCAGGCCCATCAGATAACCGCCGATCAGGTTGGCGGCCAGCGTGCCGAGCGGCAAGACCGGAAACAGCGGATTGAGCCACAGCCCGAACCCCCAGCGTAGCCATGCCCCCACTGCCGCCCCTGCGCCAACCGCAATCAAGCTGTACCAAGCCATCTCAATCCCCACCAAGTATTTCACCGGATTTTACAGGAGTTCAATAATGGATCAGCTGTGTTTTGTTCATGATTGTTGCTAAAGTTGCGTCATGGACACTTGGCAGGAAATTTCAACATTCACCTGGCATCAGGGCGCGGGCTACCTGATTAGTGCGGTTCTGTTTGTCGCGCTGTTGCTTTATCGCCTGAGGCCCACAGACCGCCAGACGCTGGTTCACACGCTATTCTTCTTTGCCATCTGCATGCTGGGTCTGCTGGTCAGCGGCGCCTTTCACACACTCGGCCAGCCCAAAATCGCCGCCATCCTGCATGAAATTTTTATTCTGGCGGAAGGCATTGTCCTGATCCGCCTGTGCGGGATGCTGGTTTTTCGCGTCGTGCTTCCTGCCGCACGCCTCAGCACCCCCAGCATTCTTGAAGACATACTGGTCATCATCGGCTACCTGATCTGGGGCATGGTCAGGCTGCGCTACGCGGGCATGGACTTGAGCGGCATCGTCACCACTTCTGCCGTCATTACAGCGGTCATCGCCTTCTCCATGCAGGACACACTGGGCAATATTCTGGGCGGCCTCGCGCTGGAACTGGACAACTCGATTCAGATCGGCGACTGGATCAAGGTGGATGACGTGAGCGGAAAAGTCGTTGACATCCGCTGGCGTTCGACCTCCATCGAAACACGCAACTGGGAAACGGTGGTCATCCCCAACAGCGTGCTGATGAAATCCAAATTCAGCGTGCTCGGCAAACGCGCCGGACAACCCGAACTATGGCGCCGCTGGGTATGGTTCAACGTGGATTACAACATTCCACCAGCGCGGGTAATCGAAATCGTCGAAAAAGCCATCCAGTCTGCGGATATTCAGCGCGTGGCACGCAGCCCGCTCCCCAACTGCGTAATGATGGATTTCGACAAGAGCGCCGCACGTTATGCAGTGCGCTACTGGCTAACGGACCTGGCTGTTGACGACCCCACCGATTCTGCCGTTCGCACCCATATCTACGCCGCGCTGCAACGTGCCGGCATTCGCCTGCCAGTACCGGAAGGCAATATCCACATCTTCAAGGAAGACGAAAAACACGATGAAATCCGCCTTTCCCGGGAAATCACCCGCCGTGTAAAAACCCTGCGCAAGGTGGATTTATTCCGCTCCTTCAGCGATGAAGAATTAGACACCGTGGCAAGCCGCCTGATATATGCGCCTTTCGTCAAAGGCGACATCATGACCAGGCAGGGGGCGGTAGCCCACTGGCTCTATATTCTTACCGAAGGCGAAGCCGAGGTAGTGCTGGAATCCGGCGGCGGAAATAAAACCCTTTCCACCATCCATGCCGGCAGCTTTTTTGGTGAAATGGGCATGATGACCGGCGCTCCCCGCACCACGACGGTCACTGCTAAAACCGATGTTGAATGCTACCGCCTCGACAAGGAGTCTTTCGAAAGCATCATCAAATCACGTCCGGCCATTGCGGAAGAAATTACCCAGATACTGGTAGCCCGCCAAGCCGAACTGCATTCCGCCAGAGATGGAATTGCTGCCGCACAGCCCCCCCGCACCCAGTCACAATCTGAAATACTTAACAAGATCATAAACTTCTTCGGACTTTTTAATTAAAAACATAAAGGATTTAACGCCGAGCCTGCCGGCATTGCCTAAAACCAGCCCAAGCGACTCGCGGATTAAAAAACAGTTTGGCTTTTACTTAAGGAGGCGCTGATTTATTCGTTGCGAGAAGCGAAGCGACGAAGCAATCTGTAAGTCGTTGTTACCATGGGGTCAAGATTGCTTCGCTGCGCTCGCAATGACAGCTCAGGCGAATAATTCAGCGTTTCCTTAATTGAAACCCACCTGAAACGCCACGCCAGGCAAGGCCATCGCATGCATCACCGGAACAGCAACAGTTTTTCAGCACGTGCTGAATATCCGATCATTATCTGGATAAATTTATCGAATTAACTTATTCGATGATAGAAAATATGGATCAAATCACCGGTTCCAGCGTGCTATTCTTCGAACAATTTTGCGAAACCCAGCCTCAATAAACCATTAAACAAAGAAATGGAGAAAACATGTCCAAACTAGTTCGGCCACACGGTGGCGGCGAGCTCAAGCCTCTGCTACTGACTGGTGATGCATTGAAAGCTGAACTTGCCCGTGCCCAAAGCATGACCAAGTTAAAAATGAGTTCACGTGAAACCGGCGATCTGATCATGCTCGGCATTGGTGGCTTCACCCCTCTGAACGGTTTCATGATGCACTCCGACTGGCAAGGCGTATGCGATGCCTACAAAATGGCCAATGGTCTGTTCTGGCCCATTCCGGTAACCCTGTCGACCGACGACGAAAGCATCAAGGATGGCGACGAAGTTGCCCTCGTAAATGGTGAAACAGGCGAGATCATGGGCACCATGAAGGTGACCGAGAAGTACGGCATCGACAAGGGTCACGAGTGCATGCAGGTCTACAAGACCACAGACATGGAACACCCTGGCGTCAAAATGGTGATGGCGCAGGGCAAATACAACCTGGCCGGCCCGGTAAAGGTATTGTCTACTGGCGGTTTCAAGGAACAATACGGCGAACAGTTCATGACTCCCGCCGAGACCCGCGCCAAGTTCGAACAAATTGGCTGGTCCAAGATTGCTGCATTCCAGACTCGCAACCCGATGCACCGCTCACACGAATACCTGGCAAAAATCGCCATCGAAACCATGGATGGCGTGCTGGTCCATTCCCTGCTGGGCGCACTGAAACCGGGCGATATTCCTGCCGCTGTACGCTCTGAGGCTATCAGCACCCTGGTTGACAACTACTTTGCACCCAACACCGTGATCCAGGCCGGTTACCCGCTGGACATGCGCTATGCCGGTCCACGTGAAGCGCTGCTACACGCCCTGTTCCGCCAGAACTACGGTTGCTCACACCTGATCGTTGGTCGTGATCATGCTGGTGTTGGCGATTACTACGGCCCGTTTGATGCCCAGAAGATTTTCGACGAAATTCCGAAAGGCTCACTCGAAACCGTGAACATGAACATCGACTGGACCTTCTGGTGCAACAAGTGTGGCGGCATGGCTTCACAGCGCACCTGTCCACACACAAAGGATGATCGTATACTGTTGTCCGGCACCAAAGTCCGTTCAATGTTGTCCGAAGGCCAGGATCTGCCTGTAGAATTCAGCCGTCCGGAAGTCGCCAAGGTACTTCAGAAGTACTATGCCGGCCTTTCTGCTGAAGAGAACGTCAAGGTTGAACTCAAAGGCCATTCAGCAAAATAGTTTTTTAGGGTTGGCCGGTCGCCCATGCAACCGGCTTTTTTATAGTTGTTAATGTCAATACCGAGGAGTAAAAGCAATGCCAACTTTTGTACGTACAGACAAATGTGACGGTTGCAAAGGTCAGGACAAAACTGCGTGCATGTACATCTGCCCGCATAACCTGATGAAGCTGGACAAAGATGGTTCCGAAACCGGCCACGCCATGAAGGCGTTCAACCAGGAGCCAGAGCAGTGCTGGGAATGCTATTCCTGCGTGAAGATTTGCCCGCAGCAAGCCATTGAAGCCCGTCACTACGCTGACGTCGTGCCTCTGGGTGGTTCCGTGCAGCCTCTGCGTGGTTCCGACTCCATCATGTGGACCATCAAATTCCGTAACGGCACACTGAAGCGCTTCAAGTTCCCGATCCGCACCACGCCTGAAGGTTCCATCGATTGCTACGGCGGCAAGCCAGAAGCAAGCATGGCAAATGTAACCAAGTCCGGTTTCTTCAATGAAATGAGCGGCTACCGTACTGGCAACCCTGCTGAACTGATCCGCAAGTAAGACGCGACGAACGGTTAATATTAACGAATATTGAAAGGTAAATAAGATGTCTGGAACCTTTGAAAATCCTGAAGTAGTACAAGAAGAAGTAGACATTCTTCTGATTGGTGGCGGCATGGCTTGTTGCGGTGCGGCCTATGAAATCATGCGCTGGGCTGATGCAGCCAAGCGTGAAAACGGTGTTGACCTCAAGATCAAACTGGTAGACAAGGCAGCAATGGACCGTTCCGGTGCTGTTGCTCAAGGTCTGTCCGCGATCAACACCTACATCGGTGATGCGCAAGATCCTGCTGACTACGCACGTATGGTATCCAACGATCTGATGGGTATTACCCGTGACGATCTGGCCTACGATGTGGGCCGTCACGTTGACGAATCCGTGCACCTGTTCGAAGAATGGGGCCTGCCAATCTGGAAGACTGACGAAGCTGGTGAGCGTCATGACGGTTCCGTTGAAATGCCAAAACTGAAAGACGGCGGCAAGCCTGTTCGTTCCGGTAAGTGGCAGATCATGATCAACGGTGAATCCTACAAGTGGATCGTTGCCGAAGCTGCTAAAAAAGCACTGGGCATGGACCGCATCCAGGAACGTATTTTCATCGTTAAACTGGTAAACGACGCAGCTGACAAAAACCGTATCGCCGGTGCTGTTGGTTTCTCCGTGCGTGAAAACAAGGTTGTGGTTTACAAGGCCAAGGCAATTCTGCTGGCAGCCGGTGGTTGCGTAAACCTGTTCCGCCCACGTTCCGTTGGTGAAGGCCAGGGTCGTGCATGGTACCCAGTATGGAACGCAGGTTCCACCTACACCATGGCTGCTGAAGCCGGTGCAGAACTGACCATGATGGAAAACCGCTTCGTTCCTGCCCGTTTCAAAGACGGTTACGGTCCTGTTGGCGCATGGTTCCTGTTGTTCAAAGCCCAGGCCACCAACGCCAATGGCGAAGTGTACATGGTCAAGAACAAGGAAATGCTGAACGACTATCCTCCGTATGGTCAAGCTGCCGTTCCTGCTTCCTGCCTGCGTAACCACCTGATGCTGAAGGAAATGAAAGAAGGCCGCGGCCCGATTTACATGGACACAGTGACTGCTCTGGCTAAACTGCGTGAGACTCTGTCTCCTCGTGAAGTTAAGCACCTTGAAGCAGAAGCCTGGGAAGACTTCCTGGACATGTGTATTGGCCAGTGCGGCATCTGGGTTGGTGAGAACATCGAGCCAGAGAAGAAAAACTCTGAACTGATGCCTACCGAACCGTACCTGTTGGGTTCACACTCCGGTTGCTGCGGTATCTGGACTTCTGGTCCTGAAGATGTTGGTGCACCTACCAGCGAAGCCAAGGACGGCGTACCTGCTCACCTGCCACAAGGCTGGAACTGGGGCTACCGTGGCATGACCACGGTCAAGGGTCTGTTCACCGCTGGCGACGGCGTTGGCGCATCCGGTCACAAGTTCTCTTCCGGTTCCCACGCTGAAGGCCGTATGGCTGCCAAGGCAATGGTTAAATATTGCGTTGACAACAAGGACATGAAGGTAGAACTGGATACTCCAGCTGATCAACTGGTAGCTGAAATCTACAAGCCAGTTCGCAACTACCTGGAATTCAAGGACTACACCACCGCGATCGACGTGAACCCCAACTACATTACTCCGAAGATGTTGCAGTTCCGTCTGCAAAAAATCATGGACGAGTATGTTGCTGGTGTTGCAACTTACTACACCACCAACGACAAGATGTTGGCTGTAGCAAGCGAAAAGCTGGACATGCTGAAGGAAGACGCAGAAAAGATGCGTGCAAAAGACCTGCACGAACTGCTGCGTGCGTGGGAAAACTACCACCGCATCCTGACTGCTGAAGCTCACATGAAACACATCCTGTTCCGTGAAGAAAGCCGTTACCCTGGCTTCTACTACCGCATGGACAAGAACTTTGTCGATGAAGAAAACTGGAAGTGCTTCGTGAACTCCATCTATGACAAGACAACCAAACAGTGGACCTGCTTCAAGCGCGCTCACGTGGATCTGGTTGACAAGACCAAGCTGTTCAAGCCTGCTGCTCACTAAGAGTTTGCTTTAACAGTGTAGTAAAATGAAAGCCGGGCGCCGCAAGGTGCCCGGTTTTTTCTTTACAGGAATGAATAAACCTGTTGAAAACAGGGGCAAGTGCCAAGACATAAGGCAGGCGCACAGTCTTCTTTATGCCTGGACATTTAGTTATAACCGCGCACAGCGCACAAACGAGGCACATCATGAACGAACAGAAATTCAAGAATCTGGCCAAGGACTCTCCCTTTGTAGAAAGCCCGGTCATGCCAAACATGCTGGAAGGCGATACGCCCATCCAGTTCCGCTGCCATCGCCAGGTCAAATGCTGGAATGCCTGCTGCAGCAACATCGATATCCCGCTGACGCCTTACGACATCCTGCGTCTGAAAAACCGGCTGAACCTTTCTTCCGCCGAGTTTCTGCAGCAATACACCTTCCCCTACGAACTGGACAAGGATGGATTGCCGGGCGTGAAATTCAAGCCGGTTGAAGGCGGCACAGCCTGCCAGTTCATGGTCGAGGAAGGCTGCAGTGTCTATGAAGACCGCCCTGCCGCCTGCCGCTACTACCCGGTTGCGCTCCTCTCCATGCGACGTTCGGACGAATACACCGATCGCACCGCCTATGCGCTGGTACAGGAAAAGCACTGCCTCGGCCATCAGGAGCCACGCAAGCTGACCATTGAAGAATACCGCCAGGAACAGGGCGTAAGCGACTACGACGAAAAGAGCCGCGGCTGGCGCCAGCTGATTCTGAAAAAGAAATCTGCCGGCCCTGCAGTCGGAAAACCGCCGCAAATTTCCAACCAGCTGTTCTTCATGACGAGTTATGACCTGGATCGCTTCCGCGCCTTCGTTATCAGCCCTTCTTTCAATGAGTCTTATAAAGTGCCGGTCGAGACCATGGCCGAAATTCTGGCGGACGATGAAAAACTGATGGAATTTGGCTTCAATTTCCTCAAACAGTCACTCTTCAACGAGGAATTCCTCGAAGAGCAGGAAGGCGCTTTTGAAAAACGCCGTGCCAGACTAAATGATCGTGCTCAAACCATCATTGCCGAAATGCAAAAAGATCGCCAAAAAATGGAAGATGACAAGTACAGTCCTGACCCCAGGCCTGGCGACTGCGGTTGCGGCGGGAACGACTAGGCTGGCGGAGATGGAAGCACACTCACTGGCACCGGAACAGCATTTCATCCACGATGAGCCCTACTACGAGCCGGTGGGCAAGGAAATCGAGATTTTCGAGGCCGCTTATCAGAACAGGCTCCCGGTTTTGCTTAAAGGACCGACCGGCTGCGGCAAGACGCGCTTCATGGAATACATGGCCTGGCGCCTCAAGCGTCCGCTGATCACGGTTTCCTGCCATGACGACCTGACGGCTTCCGATCTGGTGGGGCGTTTCCTGGTCAAGGGCGGCGAAACCGTCTGGGTGGACGGCCCGCTGGCGCGTGCCGTGCGCGTTGGCGGCATCTGCTATCTGGACGAGATCGTCGAAGCGCGCAAGGACACCATGGTGGTGATTCACCCCCTGGCGGACGATCGACGCGCCCTGCCCATGGAAAAGCTCGGCACTTTGCTGGAGGCGGATGACGACTTCTGCCTCGCCATTTCCTATAACCCCGGCTACCAGAGCGTTCTGAAGGACCTCAAGCAAAGCACACGGCAACGTTTCGTCGCGCTCGAATTCGATTATCCCGGCGCGGAACTGGAGCGCAAGATTGTCGCCAAAGAGTCTGGCGTAGCGCCTGATGTCGCCGAGAAACTGGTCAAATTCGCGCAGATGACGCGCAACCTCAAGGGCAGCGGTCTGGAAGAAGGCGCCAGCACCCGCCTGCTGGTGCATGCGGCGAAACTCATTGCATCACGGCATCGAACCGGTTGCCGCCTGCCAGAGCGCCATTGCGCAGGCCATCACCGACGATGCTGAAATGCTGGCAGCGGTCAACGAGTTGTCTTCATCGCTGTTTTAACAGACTGAATCAACGGGATCGGCAAGCTTCGACCTGAACGCTTGATTCCACAAACACCGTTAATCCAGCCAACGCAAATTCTCCATGACCGACCCGACCCCTCTTGCAGCGGCTCACATTGAACAGCTTCTCGAAGCGTGCTTCGAGGTCGAGTTCACTTTCCTCCATGTCGATGCGATTGCGGCATCCATAGCCGCCCTGCCGCGCGACGAACAGGATTTCCTGCTCGACTGGATACAGCGCGTCGCGAGCACGCATATCCAGATTGCCTACCATTTCGCCCTGCGCGCCCCGGGTCTCCTTGCGCACATGGAGCGGCGCGTCATCGAGGCATGGGCGCTGTATGCCATGGATGCCTATGACCGCGGAGGCATCTCGCCTGCCGTTCGCGTCATCAAGGAAGTCGAGCACTTCACCCGCCTCAGTCATGAGCGGACGGCCGGTGTCGTGTTCGAGGATGTCAGCGGGGTGATGCTCAACTTTGTGCGTGGTCTGTCCGGCAGGCGTCTCAAACTGGAGCAGGATGAAGCTGTCTTCACCGACAGCGAGACCCTGTTCCTGCCCGCCGTCATCGCCCGCATGCAGAAGGCCGAAGATAATTTCATCCTGTGCAAGGCCATGGTGACCATGATGTGGGCGCAAACGCGATTCGGCAGCTTTCGCACCCTGCTTCCCGAACTGCTCAGCCACTTTGACGATACCGAACGCGCACTGAAACACTTTCATGCGCTGGAAACGCTGCGCCTTGAAGCCTGCATTGCACGCGAACTCCCCGGTCTCTACCGGGAAATGCAGCGGCTCCGTGCTGCATTGCATGAAACGCTTCCAGACGCCTGGCTGCATTTTGCCAGGGAGCTGGGGCAGCCCGATGCCACGGTCGATGACAGCCTGCGCCTGCTGGCCGAGGCCTATGCGCAGCCCAGTACGCCTGATATATGCTACCAGGGCGAGCTGCGCCCCGAAGCCGTCGCAGCCTGCATGACAGCGCGCATAGCCAAGGAAAAGATTCTGCTGCGGGTGAAGCTGGCACAACTTGAGCAGGAGGTAAAAAAGCACAGCGCCAAAGAAGGCGGGGACAAAACAGCCCGGTTCGGCCTGACTGAAAAGCCGGAATCCGAGCTAGGCCTGAGCGCCCTTGAACTCACCCTGGATGGCGTACCGATCGCCCCGCCGGAGGATGTGCGGCAGTTACTCACCTCGATTCAACTCGATCTGGGCGAGATTCCACCTGAATATCTGGTAGCCGCCGGGCCGGGCGAATACGATCCCCGCCTGTATGAGGAAAAGTCTGCCGACCCGGATGACGTCTGGCAAGGCACCTACCATGAGGAAGGCGCCTCGCTCTATCCGGAATGGGATTATGGCCGCCAGCATTACCGCAAAAACTGGTGCGTGATGCGCGAGAAGGACGTGCTGCCGGTGCATGATGGCTTTCGTGAAACCACGCTGGGAAAATACAGCGGCCTGGTTAAACACCTGCGCAAGACCTTCGAAGCCATGCGCGATGAAAACCGCCTGCTGAAGCGCCAGGTCTATGGCGACAACGTGGACATCGACGCTCTGGTAGAAGCCCTCGCCGATGCCCGCGACGGCAGCGAAATGAGCGACCGCCTGTTCATGCGCATGCACCGCAGCGAGCGCAATATCGCGGTGATGTTCATGGTCGACATGAGCGGCAGCACGCGCGGCTGGATCAACGACGCCGAACGCGAATCGCTGGTGCTGCTCTCCGAAGCGCTGGAAACCCTGGGCGACCGCTATGCCATTTACGGTTTTTCCGGTACCACGCGCAAGCGCTGCGAACTGTTCCGCATCAAGCGCTTCGATGAGCCTTACAACGCGGAAGTGCAAGCGCGCATCAGCGGCATCCGCCCGCAGGAATACACCCGCATGGGCTTTGCCATCCGTCATCTGACCCGTGTGCTGAATGAGGTCGAGGCGCGTACCAAGCTGCTGATCACGCTATCGGACGGCAAACCCGACGACTACCACGACAACTACCGTACCCAGTATGGCATCGAGGATACCCGCAAGGCCTTGCAGGAAGCGCAGCGTAGCGGCATCCACCCATTCTGCATCACGCTCGATCAGGAAGCGCGAGGCTACCTCCCTCACCTCTATGGCGCGGTCAATTACACCGTGATCGATGAAGTCAGCAAGCTGCCGTTCAAGGTCGCAGACATCTACCGGCGATTGACGACCTAGCCATTTGTGATTAACTTGTACCCTGTTTTAAACCAAGGAATAAAAATGCGCTTTATCTGGGCCCCTCTGCTTGCCATTCTGTTATTTTTTTCTGCATCTGCCCAGGCCAGTGGCGGCGGCGGTGGTGGTCCTTCACCCTATGCAAAACTTGAAACCTTTACTGTCAACCTGCAGGGATTGACGCAATATTTGCAGGTCGACATGTCGCTCAAACTCGCTGATCCCAAGGTTGCCGACGCCATCAAGGGATGGAACCCGGTCATCCGCCACGAGCTCATTCTGCTGCTCAGCAGCCAGAACGGCGAGGAACTGGCAACACTGGCCGGAAAGAAAAAGGTAACTGGCCTGATCAGGACAGCCATCAACAAAGTCCTGAAGCTGGATGCCAAGGAAGGTGTAACAGACGTCCTGTTCGAATCTTTCGTGATCCAGTAGCACCGCCGTGGCTGCTCCATCCTGCACCATGAACGACCGGCATCATGCCCGGCTTTAGTGCATGCGCACACTGAGGCGCACCCAGAAAACACGTATATTATCAACAATATCAATATGTTGATTTAATGGCACGCCTTTTGCTCCTTGTTGGACATCCTTGTTAATGGATTACCCAACTGGAGCACACGATGTCCGACCGATTCAATCTTCTCGATTTTTCCAAAGCAAACATTCGCACCCTGCACCTGACCTGGCTGGCATTTTTTGTCAGCTTCATGGTCTGGTTTGCCCATGCACCCTTGATGCCTTTTATCCGCGACGCATTGCAGCTGACCGACCTCCAGACCAAGGTGCTACTGATTCTCAACGTCGCCATGACCATTCCAGCCCGAATCATTGTCGGCATGCTGGTCGATCGCTATGGACCGCGCATCCTGTTTTCAGCCATTCTGATTCTGGGCGGCCTGGCCAGCATTGCTTTTGCCATGGCGGAGAACTTTCAGCAACTTGCACTGTTGCGTTTTCTCTCCGGATTTGTCGGTGCCGGTTTCGTTGTGGGCATCCGCATGATCTCGGAATGGTTTCCTGCACGCCAGACCGGTGTTGCGCAAGGTATTTACGGTGGCTGGGGGAATTTCGGTTCGGCTGGTGCAGCAGGCTTGCTGCCCATCATCGCCGCCAGCGTGGGCGGGCCGGATGGCTGGCGCTATGCGATCATGCTCACCGGACTGATCGCCATTGCTTATGGCAGCCTGTTCTACTGGCGTGCCCGCAACACCCCGAAGGGTTCGACCTATTTCAAGCCCAAGAAGACCGGCGCTCTGGAAATCACCAGCGGATTTGACCTGGCACTGTACATCCTGATGAACATTCCCATGTATCTGGCTCTGGGGATACTGGCCTGGAAACTTTCCCCTTCCGGCATGAAAATACTGGGCGAAACCACTGTCTACGCCATCTATGCTGTCCTGACTGTCACCTACCTGTTTCAGGTCTGGAAAATCTGGCAGGTGAACGCCCATGTCCTGAAACAGCCTGTCCCGGAACTGCAACGCTACTCCTTCACTCAGGTTGCCATACTTGACCTGGCGTACATGGTGACATTCGGCACCGAACTGGCCGTGGTTTCCATGCTGGCGCTGTTTTATGTCGACATGTTCAGTTTGGACAAGGTCGTCGCGGGCCTTCTGGCCGGCTCTTACGCTGTCATCAATCTGGTTGCCCGTCCTGCCGGCGGTTTGCTGAGCGACAAGTTCGGGCGCAAGGTCACGCTCATCATCGTTTTTATCGGTATCGCCCTGAGCTTCCTGGTGCTGAGCAATGTCAGTGCGGAATGGAGCGTGTCCATGGTCGTGGTAGCCGCAACCTTTGGCGGCATCTTCTCCAAGGCCGGGTCAGGTGCCGTCTATGCCATGGTACCCCTGATCCAGCGCCGCCTTACCGGGCAGATCGCCGGCATGACCGGTGCTTACGGCAATGTGGGCGGAGTCGCCTTCCTCACCGTTCTGGCCATGGTCTCGACGCAGACATTCTTCCTGGTGATCGGCATGACTGCGGCAACGGTGCTGCTGTTCATTGCCTTCTTCCTGCGCGAACCCAAAGGACACATGACCGAAGTCCTTGCAGATGGCACCGTGCAGTTGATCGAAGTAAACTGACCGTCACGCCGTCAACAGCCAATCCCGCTGCGGTGGGGTTGGCTGTCACGCCTTGCGGGAGCAAATATGAGCAAAACCCTGACCGTCAGCCTGGGACAGTATTCGATTGCCGGCATCAAGCCGCAGAACGAGGATTTCTACGGCGCCTTGATGCCCGCAGATGCCACTCTGGACAGCAAAGGCATGTGCATCGCCATTGCCGACGGGGTCAGTGCCAGCGAAGGCGGGAAGGATGCCAGCCAGATCGCCGTACGTCAGTTTCTGGACGATTACTACAGCACCCCCGATTCCTGGTCGACCAAGCATGCCGCCACCAAGGTGCTGGGCGCGCTGAACCTGTGGCTCTACAACCAGGGGCAAAAACTCTACGCCGGCAATTGCGGCCTGGCAACCACCTTCAGCGCCATTGTGCTGAAATCCCGGACCGCCCACCTGTTTCACGTCGGTGACAGCCGCATCTATCTGCTACGCGAAGGCCAGCTTGAGTGCATCACTCAGGACCATCGCGTGCATTTCGGCGACAAGACCGACTATCTGGCCCGTGCCATGGGCATCGATGCGCGCCTGGATATCGACTATCACACCCGCCCCCTTCAGGCTGGCGACTGCTTCATTCTGACCACGGATGGTGTGCACGATGTGCTGCGCGTGGAGGAAATCGAACAGATCCTGAACACGCTTCTCCCAGAAGCCCAGCAATGCGCCGAAGCGCTGGTCGGGCATGCCCTCAGGCAAGGCAGTCAGGACAACATCACCTGCCAGGTCGTGCGCATCGATGCGCTACCGCTAGCCGACAAGGGGGAATTCTTCGAGCAACTGACCCGCCTGCCCTTCCCGCCCGACCTCAAGGCCGGGCAGGTTCTGGATGGCTACCGCATCCTGCGCGAGCTGAATGCCACCTCGCGCAGCCAGGTCTATCTTGCGGAAGACACGCTGGACTCGCCGGGGCAAAAAGTCGTCATCAAAACGCCCTCGCAGAACTACAACGATGATCCACTCTATATCGAGCAGTTCCTGCTCGAAGAATGGGTCGCAAAACGCCTGGATTCGCCACATCTGATCAAGGTCTGCGATCGAACTGCACGACCGCGCACGTTTCTCTACAGCGTGGTCGAGTACATCGAGGGACAGACCCTGCGCCAATGGATCCGTAACAACCCAGGCCCCGGTGTTGACCAGGTTCGTGCAACGGTGGACCAGATTGCGCGCGGCTTGCGCGCCATGCACCGGATGGAAATGATTCATCAGGACCTGAAGCCGGACAACATCCTGATCGACCGCAACAACACCCTGAAAATCATCGACTTCGGTTCCACGCGCATTGCAGGCCTGGCCGAGACCCAGACCGTGCTGGAGCACAATCATATCGTCGGCACGGCAAGCTATTCGGCCCCGGAATACTTCAGGGGCGAGCAAGGCACCCACCGCTCGGACATCTTCTCGCTGGGCATCATCGCCTATGAAATGCTCACGGGAAAATTGCCCTACGGCGACATCACGCCCGAACAGGCCGCACGCAAGAAATTCACTTACACTTCAGCGCGTCTGCACAATCCCGCCATTCCGGACTGGGTGGATGCCGCGCTGGAGAAAGCCACCCATCCGCATCCCGGCAGACGCTATGAAATCGAATCCGAATTCATCGCCGACCTGACCCGCCCGAACCAGAGCCTGCTCAATGAAGGACGCAGCCGTCCCTTGCTGGAGCGCAATCCGCTGGGATTCTGGAAAGGATTGTCATTGATCCAGCTGGCGGTGATTCTGGTTCTGGGCTATTGGCTGCTGACAGGCTGACCGGAACTTACGCTATCAGACAAACTCTATTTATGGCGGGCGCCGGTGATTAGAGCCTGAAAACCCCGGTAGGCCACAGAGATCACAGAGGGCACAGAGATAGAACGGGTTTCCAGTCAATCACCTGATGGGTGTGCACAGAATCTTAAAGAAGCATTTGATCTTCTCTGTGTTCTCTGTGGCTAACTGCATTATTCAGCTTGAATCAATCTTGCCAGAAGGGGCTCCAGATGATGCGTCTGTTTTTCTTCCTGCTGGCCACAAGTTTCCCCGCGTTTGCCGGTGATCTGCCGCTGGGCGACATCCGCCTGCCGCCCGGATTCAGCATAAGCATTTTTGCAGACAAACTTCCGGGTGCCCGTTCGATGACGCTTGGGCCGGATGGAACACTATTTGTCGGTACGCGCGGCGAGGGCAAGGTTTATGCGTTGCAGGATACCAATGATGACGGGCGGGCGGACCGCGTTCTGACGCTTGCCTCCGGCCTGAACATGCCCAACGGCGTCGCCTTTCGCGACGACGCGCTCTACGTGGCCGAAGTGAACCGCATCCTGCGCTACGACGCCATTGAAACCCGTCTCGACAAGCCGCCCCGCCCGGTTGTGGTAAATGACAGTTTTCCTGCAGATGCGCACCACGGCTGGAAATTCATCCGCTTCGGGCCGGATGGCCTGCTCTACGTGCCGGTCGGAGCGCCTTGCAACATCTGCGAGCCCGACCCGGTGCGCTATGCCGCGATTTTCCGCATGCGGGCAGACGGTAGCGGACTGGAGCGCTTCGCCAGCGGCGTGCGCAACAGCGTGGGATTCGACTGGCACCCCGCGACAAAAGAATTGTGGTTCACCGACAATGGCCGCGACTGGCTGGGCAACGAATCCCCGCCCGATGAATTGAACCATGCCCCCCGGCCCGGCATGCACTTCGGCTATCCCTATTGCCACGGCAGGAACATTGCCGACCCAGAGTTCGGCACCAAAAGGAGCTGTAACGAATTCATCCCGGCGGCACAGGAACTGGGCGCCCACGTAGCCTCTCTGGGGATGCGCTTCTACACCGGCACGCAGTTTCCGGTGTCCTACCGCAAGCAGATTTTCATCGCCGAGCATGGCTCTTGGAACCGCTTTCCGCCCAGCGGATACCGCATTACCCTGGTCCGGCTGAAAGATGGCCGTCCAGACAGCTATGAAGTTTTTGCCGAAGGCTGGCTGCGTTTCGGGTTCGCCTGGGGACGTCCGGTGGATCTGCAAGTCATGCCGGACGGCGCCCTGCTGGTTTCGGACGACAAGGCAGGGGCGATTTACCGCATTGTTTACGATGCGAACAAACGAAACCGGGAATAGTTGCCTTAACGCCCTTTGCCTACGGTGCCCCCGAACAGGCTGAAATTCAGAACGACACTGGCTGCGCCGGTTTGCGGGTCTACTTCCACTTTTTTCGTAGCATAGACAGTCATGGTCTTGTTTTCTTCGTCGTAGATAGCCATCGGCACATATCCGGCATCCATGACCTGCTGTATGACTTTCCTGACGGCCTGGTGCGATTCCTCGCTTTCGTCCGGCATTGGCAGTTCGGTTTTATCCACCAGACCGATATGCAGGAAATCCGGGATGCAATTGGCCGGTTTTGTTACGGCGATGGCGGTTACACCCAGCTTTCTGCCCCATACCTCGGGTGTGTCGTAATAATGAAAAACCGCATGTGCAAATGTTTTTGCATCCGCATCATCCGGGCAGCTCACATAAAAAATGTGCTGCATCTTCTCAGTCGAGAAGCCCACTTCATAGGTCTTGTTGCTCTGTTCCGTTGCCATTTCGATTTATCCACCCGGCATTTACCGGTAAAAATTGAGAAAACGATCATTTTCGTGGCAACGATTATAAACCCAGATTGTCCATAACCCCCAGCATCCACAACCCCCTGCCGGGGAGTGAGTGGATTAAATCTGCAGGAAGACCACGCCCTCCTCCACCTTGACGGGATAGGTGCCGACACAGCCCTCGTCCGGGGCCTGTGCCATGCCGTCTTCGAAGCAGATGTTCATGCCATGCAGCGGGCAGGTGACGGTATTGCCGGAAACAATGCCCTGGGAAAGCGGGCCGCCCTTGTGCGGACATTTATCGTTCATGGCGAAAACGTCTTCACCGGCATTGCGGAACACGGCGATTTCCTTGCCGTCATGGCGCACCACGCGCGCACCCAGCTTGGGAAAATCGCTCAGCGGCGCGACTCTGATCCAGTTGCTCATGTAAATCTCCTGATGTTGGATTGCAATATGAATGGTGAAATGTGAAGGGTGAAGGGTGAGGGAATTTCCATTCACCTTTCACAGCGAAGCGCCTTCACATTTCACGTCTTACACCGACAAAATCTCGAATTCGTGCTTGGCGACACCTTCCGTGGCCCTTTCCTTCCAGGGGTCCTTTTCCACCGAAAGTGCGTAAAGCAGGCGCTGGTACAACGCCTTGCGACCGGCTTCATCTTCAAGCACGCGCTTTTTCACGTAATCCATACCCACGCGCTGTATCCAGTGCACGGTGCGGTCCAGATAGCGCGCTTCTTCGCGGTAGGCCTGGATGAAGGCACCGCTGTATTCCAGCACTTCTTCCGGCGTTTTGACCTTGACCAGAAATTCTGCAACTTCGGTCTTGATGCCGCCGTTGCCGCCGACGTAGATTTCCCAGCCGGAATCCACGCCGATGATGCCCACGTCCTTGATGGCGGCCTCGGCGCAGTTGCGCGGGCAGCCGGAGACGGCAAACTTGACCTTGTGGGGTGCCCACATTTTCCAGAAAGCTTTTTCCAGATCGATGCCCATCTGGGTGGAGTTCTGCGTGCCGAAGCGGCAGAATTCGCTGCCGATGCAGGTTTTCACCGTGCGCAGCGCCTTGCCGTAGGCATGGCCGGACGGCATGTCCAGATCGGCCCATACGCCAGGCAGGTCTTCCTTCTTGATACCGAACAGATCGATGCGCTGCCCGCCGGTCACACGGATCATGGGCACGGCGTACTTGTCCGCCACGTCGGCGATACGGCGCAGGTCGGCTGCCGTGGTTTTACCACCCCACATGCGCGGCACCACGGAATAGGTGCCATCCTTCTGGATGTTCGCATGAACGCGCTCGTTGACGAAGCGCGACTGGGCATCGTCTTTGGCCTCGCCGGGCCAGGCGGAGATCAGGTAGTAGTTAAGTGCCGGACGGCAGGTGGCACAGCCGTCCGGAGTGCGCCATTCCATGAACTTCATGACATCCGGAATGGAGAGCAGTTTATGGTCGCGAATCACGGCGCGCACTTCATCATGTGTATGCTCGGTGCAGCCGCATATCGGCTTGACGGCCGGGGTGGCGGAATAATCGCCACCCAGGGTGGAAGAGAGAATCTGCTCCACCAGACCGGAACACGAACCGCAGGAGCTGGCGGCCTTGGTATGTTTCTTTACATCGTCCAGGGTGAACAGGCCCTTTTCCTTGATGGCCTTGACGATATCGCCCTTGCACACGCCGTTGCAGCCGCACACTTCCATTTCGTCGGTCATCGCGGCAGCCTTGTTCTGGCCGGCGTGGCCGCCGTCACCGAGGTGATTCTGGCCGAACATGAGGTGGTCGCGAATATCCGAAACATTGCGCCCTTCGCGCAACAACTGGAAATACCAGGAACCATCCACGGTATCGCCGTAGAGACAGGCGCCCACCAGCTTGTCATCCTGGATCACCAGCTTCTTGTACACACCGGCTTTCGGGTCGGACAGCACGATGTCCTCGGTATGTTCGTTGCCGCTGAAATTCCCGGCTGAAAACAAGTCGATGCCGGTGACCTTGAGCTTGGTGGAAGTCACCGAACCCACGTAGCGGCCAATGCCCATTTCCGCCAGATGGTTGGCGCAAACCTTGGCCATTTCGAACAGGGGGGCCACCAGCCCGTAGGCGATGCCGCGATGACTGACGCACTCGCCGATGGCATAAATGCGCGGGTCATAGGTCTGCATGGTGTCGTTCACCACGATGCCGCGATTGCAGTGGATACCGGCTGATTCCGCCAGAGCGGTATTGGGCCTGATACCCACGGCCATCACCACCAGATCGGCCGGGATTTCGCTGCCATCCTTGAAACGCACGGCGGAAACATGGGCATTAACCCCCCTCAATCCCCCCTTGTCAGGGGGGAAGCCTGGCTCACCCCCTAGATCTGCTCCTCCTAGATCTGCTCCTCCCCTGACAAGGGGAGGCTGGGAGGGGTTGGGGGCTGGGGTTCCCACGATCATTTCGGTCTCTTTCTGCAGCAGGAATTTCAGCCCCTTTTCTTCCAGACTCTTTTGCAACAGCCTGGCGGCAGTCCTGTCGAGCTGGCGCTCCATCAGCCATTCGGCAATATGGATCACGGTTACGTCCATGCCGCGCAACAGGAGGCCATTGGCCGCTTCCAGTCCCAGCAAACCGCCGCCGATCACTACCGCATGCTTGTGCTTATGGGATGCATCGATCATGGCATCCACGTCATGGATATCGCGGAAGCCGATCACACCGCTCAGATCCTTGCCAGGCACCGGCAGGATGAAAGGGTTGGAGCCGGTGGCAAGAATCATGCGGTCATATTCGGCGCAAGTGCCGTCTTCCGCATAGACCACGCGGTTTTTGCGGTCGATCCTGTTGATCTTCTTGTTGAGATGCAGCGTGATGCCATTCTTCTGGTACCAGTCCACATCGTTGAGCATGATGTCCTTGATGGTCTGCTCGCCGGACAGCACGGGGGACAGCATGATACGGTTGTAGTTGCCATGCGGCTCGGCGCCGAAGACCGTGATGTCGTACATGTCCGGCGCAAGCTTGAGCAGTTCTTCAATTGTGCGCACCCCGGCCATGCCGTTACCCACCATCACCAGTTTGATTTTTTTCATCAAGGTTTCTCCAGGAATATTCAGGAACACCCGCCACAAGCGGGCTCAAAAATCACTTGGAGAGTTCAAAAGCAAACACCGTGCCAAATATACAACACATTGTATTTGATATTGTTTTTACACTTGAATAGAAAATAACTGCGTACCCGCGCCTGTTTATGCACCCAATTAACTCAGGGTGCCTTGTTTATGCCCTAGAGTGGGGCAAAAATTGTCACCGGGCATTTGCCATGGCAGCGCCATCGGCCCGGCTGCCTGGCTGTGCCTTCGCCAGCATGCGTTTCAGTTCAGGCAAGCATGAGCCGCATTCAGTGCCGCATCGAAGTCCGCTTTGCAATGCGGCCAGATCATCCCCCTTCCCGATCGCATCAAGAATTTCCCGCCCGGATACATTATTGCAGTTGCAGACAATCTTCCCGCGCGTAACGCCACCCACGGGCGGCGTATTCACCGGCGCCAGCGCCCACAGGCGGATTTTCTCAATGGGCAATCCGGCAGCAATCATTTCCTTGAGCCAGTCACGCGCTTTCGTTTCGCCTGTGAGGCGGGCTCCGGTCACCATGCCCTGATCGACCAGGACACGTTTGGAGATGCCGCGCCTGGAGTCGTCATAGCTGATAATCGCATCGTGATCATCCAGACCCAGCAAGCGGTCAAGCTTCTCGATCAGGATCGGATCAACCGGCACGTCTCCTGCCACCCGCAGCACCAGAACCGGCTCATCCTGGCCATAAAGTCCCAGCGAAGCATGCTGAAATCCGGGCAGCAGCGCCTGTACACGCGGCAGCAGCGCAAGCGCGCCATTTCTTCGCAACGCAACCATCTGCCAGCGATAGGGCAGTTTCTGGATATTCACCGCAGCGTGCTTGAGTTCCGGCTGGAACGACACCGGGTCGCAAGCCGATGCAGTCAGCGCATTGGCACCCGATGTGTTCATGAACTGGCTGCCCCAGTGCATGGGCATGAAGACCTGGGCTTGCTCCATTTCCGGCGAAGCCTGCACGCGCACGGTGCAGGCACCGCGCCTGCTGGACACACGCACCACGTCGCCATCTTTCATTCCGCCAAAGCGCATGTCCTCCGCGTTCATGGACAATACTGGCTCCTCGGCATGACTGAACAGACGCGCCACCGTGCCGGTGCGCGTCATGCCGTGCCACTGGTCGCGCAGACGCCCGGTGTTGAAATGGAACGGGTAGCTGGTATCGGTCGGCTCTGCCACGCCCTGGTAGCGTGCATTCACGAATCCGGCTTTGCCGCTCGCCGTGGGGAACACACCGTCAGCATACAGACGCGCCTTGCCGCTTGATTCACCTTCCCTGAACGGCCATTGTTGCGGCCCACGCTCATCCAGCAGACGATAGGACAGGCCGGTGATATCCAGGTCTCGGCCACGCGTGCTTTCACGATGCTCGTTAAACACAGCTTCCGCACAGGTGTACGGGAACATACCCGGCCCTGATGGATGTCTGAGTTTAATGCTCAGCCTGCGCGCAAAATCGCTTGCTATTTCCCAGTCCGGCCTCGCCTCGCCGGGCGGAATACGCGCTGGCTGGAGATGGGTGAGACAGCGCTCTGAATTCGTGACCGCCCCTTCCTTTTCGCCCCAGCTTGCTGCAGGCAGCAGCAGGTCTGCATAAGGGGAGGTTTCCGTATGGCGATAGGCTTCCTGCAGAATGACGAATTCCGCCTTTTCCAGCGCTTCCCGCACCCTGCCCTGATCGGGCATGGAAAGCGCCGGATTGGTACAGACGATCCACACCGCCCTGATCTCGCCCTGACGCAGTGCCTCGAACAACTCAACAGCCGTTTTTCCCGGATGCTCCGGAATGCGATCCACACCCCACAGACGGGCTACTTCGTCCCGATGCGCCGGATTGGCCATGTCCCGGTGCGCCGGCAGCAGGTTGGCCATTCCACCTACTTCGCGCCCGCCCATGGCATTCACCTGCCCGGTAAGCGAAAAAGGTCCGGCACCGGGCTTGCCGATCTGCCCGGTGGCCAGATGCAGATTGATCAAGCCCAGCGTTCTTGTCAGTGCCATGACTGGACTGGTTCAGGCCCTGACAATACAGCGACAGGCTGGCGCCCGATCCGCCGAACCAGCGTGCTGCCTGAATGATGTCCTTCGCCGGGACGCCGCAAATCTCCGCGGCAGACTCAGGCGGGTATTCGCGCACTGTTTCCCTGAGCGCATCGAAACCTTCGGTATGGGCGCGAATGTAATCCATATCGGCCAGCCCTTCCCGCAACAGCACATGCAGCATGGCGTTGAACAGCGCGACATCGGTGCCGGGGAGAATGGGCAGGTGCAGGTCGGCGGCAGAGGCGGTGTCGGTGCGGCGCGGATCGACCACGATGATTTTCAGAGCGGGATTAGCCTGTTTCGCAGCCTCGATGCGGCGAAACAGGATGGGATGCGCATAGGCGGTATTGGAACCGGCAATGAAAATACACTTCGCCTGCTCGATATCCTCGTAGCAGGCAGGCGGTGCATCCGCGCCCAGCGTCTTCTTGTACCCTGCCACGGCGGAGGACATGCACAGGCGCGAATTGGTGTCGATGTTGTTGGTGCCGATCAACCCCTTGGCCAGCTTGTTGAAAACGTAATAGTCTTCGGTCAGCAACTGTCCTGAGACATAGAAAGCCACGCTGTCCGGACCATGCTCGCGAATAATGTCTGCAAACCGGCCAGCAGCGTAATCCAGCGCCTCGTCCCAATCCAGCTTCTGCCGTGGGGATTCACGTTCCAGCCGCAATTCCGGGAACAGCAGCCGGGTGTCGGTCGCGGCCGAACGATGCAGACTGGCGCCTTTCGTGCACAGGCGCCCGTAATTCGCAGGGTGGTCCGGATCGCCGCGCACCGCGACGATTTTTCCCTTGTCAGCCGTGATGATGACCCCGCAGCCGACACCGCAGTAACAGCAGACTGATTTGACTTCTTTCATCTCCAATGACCTCGCCAGTATCAGCACTAGGCGGCTGTCCGCAACTGACGGCGATACAGGAAATCCAGCACCGCCCCGCGGTATTCGTGGTACTTCGCGTCGTTGGCCAGCGCCAGGCGGTCGCGCGGACGCGGCAGATCCACGTTCAGGATTTCTCCGATGGTGGCGGCCGGACCGTTGGTCATCATCACGATGCGGTCGGACAAGAGCACGGCCTCATCCACATCGTGCGTCACCATGATCACCGTACTGTGGGTTTCCGCCGTGATCTTCATCAGTTCGTCCTGCAGATGAGCGCGGGTCAGTGCATCCAGCGCACCGAACGGCTCGTCCAGCAGCAGCACCTTGGGCTGCATGGAGAGCGCACGGGCGATGCCGACGCGCTGTTTCATGCCGCCGGAAATTTCATGCGGATGCTTGTGCTCGGCATGCGTCAGCCCAACCAGCGCCAGCGCCTCGTGGGTGCGCTTCTTCAGGCTGGCCTTGCTCTCGGCCTGGCCAAACACCCGCTCCACGGCCAGATAGACATTCTCGAAACAGGTCAGCCAGGGCAGCAGACTATGGTTCTGGAACACCACCCCGCGTTCCGGGCCGGGACCGGCGATTTCTCGTCCGGCGCACAGCATCGCACCGTCACTCGGCGTTGTCAGTCCTGCCACCAGGTTCAGCAAGGTGGACTTGCCGCAGCCTGAGTGCCCGATCAGGGCGACAAATTCACCCTGAGCGATATTGAGATTGATGTCGCGCAGCGCCACGAAGGGGCCTTTTTTGGTGCTGAATACCTGGCGCACGTTTTCGATTTGTACGTATTTTTCCATGACTATTCCTTTTCTTACCACGGAGGGCACGGAGAACACGGAGGGAAAACAGGATCTTCTCCGTGCTCTCCGTGCCCTCCGTGGTTAACAATCATTCATATGAAAATTTCTTTGCCATCAGCACCAGCGCCTGTTCCAGCAGCAGGCCGACGATACCGACCACGAAGATGGCGATGATGATGTGCTCGACGTTGAGGTTGTTCCATTCGTCCCACACCCAGAACCCCAGACCGACGCCGCCGGTGAGCATTTCCGCCGCCACGATCACCAGCCAGGCCACGCCGATGGAAAGCCGGATGCCGGTCATCATGTAAGGCAGCACGGCGGGGAACAGAATCCTGGTAAAGATTTTCCATTCGGACAGGTTCAGCACCTTGGCCACGTTCATGTAGTCCTGCGGAATCCGGTTCACACCCACGGCAGTGTTGATGATCATGGGCCAGATGGCGGAGATGAAAATCACCCAGATCGCCGCCGGGTTGGCTGACTTGAACACCAGCAGGCCGATCGGCAGCCACGCCAGCGGCGATACCGGGCGCAACAGGCTGATGATCGGCGACATCATGGCGCTGAGGAATTTGAAACGCCCGATCATGAAACCGAGCGGAATCCCTACCAGCGCCGCCATGCCAAACCCGATGCCGACACGCTGCAGCGAGGCAAGGATATTCCAGCCGATTCCCTGGTCATTGGGGCCCTTGTCGTAGAACGGATCGCTGAACAACTCCTGTGCCGATGTCCAGGTCTTTGCAGGGTCCGGCAATTGCGGACTGCTCTGCGAAACCAGCGCCCAGATACCGATGAACAGTGACAGGCCAAGAACCGGCGGAACCAGCCACTTGAGAACGTTTCCGCCCATTTGCACAAGTCGGGCGGACTTGCTTTCACCCGGCTCGACTTTCAAGACAGGTGCGAGCGTTCTGGTGTTCACAATCGTCTCGGAATCTGACATGATTTTTTCCAAACTTTCATTTGTTATCTGGATTGCACTCATTTTTATCTCCTGTTGCAGACGCATGATCGGGCCGCCCGGCTTACCACTCCAGGCGGCCCTGGCTTTTACGCCGGGGCGTAGGCCGCCTGTTTCATGGCTGATGCCAGCGTGTTATAGGCTTCCACCCAGGCATCCTTGACTGCCGGGGTAAATTTCTCACCCAGCCCCTGACCCAGTGTCCAGATCAGCGCGCTGCCCACGGTGTCGTAATGCGCTTCTGTCACGCCGTAGGCAACATGGCGACGCCCCATCTCTTCAATCGTCTCCAGAATGGGGCCGAGCTTGTCCAGACTGTTGACGACGGTATTGATCATCGCCATGAGTTTTCGGCCCTGCTCGACCATATCGCCCCTGAACATGCCGCGCAGGGATGGGTCCAGCACGAACAGCTGACCATAGAACAACTGTGCAGCCGTATCCTTGATGGGAAGAACCTGCTGCCAGCTGCTGCGAACCAGTACTATTTTTTCGGGTGTCATGATGTATTTCCTCTCAAATTAATCGTGGGTTGTTATGCCTTGACCTTGAAGCTGGCGGCGTAGGCCTTGGGGTTCTTGCCGTCCCAGACGCTGCCATCCATGAGCTTGCTGCTGCGCATGACATCCTTCGGAATCGGCGTTTTGGTCTGGGTCGCGGCCTGCTTGTACAGCTCGATCTGGTTGACCTGCTTGGCCACGGCCAGATAATCCGGATCTTCCTTGAGCAGGCCCCAGCGCTTGTGCTGGGTGAGGAACCACATGCCGTCAGACAGGTAAGGGAAATTCACCGTGCCTTCGTTGTAGAACTTCATGTAATTAGGATCCTGCCATTTCCTGCCGTTACCGTTGTCATACTGGCCCAGCATGCGATCCTCAATGGAGTCGAAGTCGGTGTTGACATAGGATTTCTCGGCAATGATCTTGGCCACCTGCGAGCGATTCTTCATGTCGTCGATGTATCTGGACGCATCCAGCATGGCCATGATCATGGCGCGTGCCGTGTTGGGATATTTGTGCACGAACTCCGCCGTGGTGCCCAGCACCTTCTCGGGATGATCTTTCCAGATTTCCTGGGAAGTTGTTGCAGTAAAGCCCACGTTGTCGCGAATGGCGCGCGCATTCCACGGCTCGCCGACGCAGAAGCCGTCCATGTTGCCGACCCGCATGTTGGCAATCATTTGCGGCGGCGGCACGGTGATGTTTTTGACATCCGTGAACGGGTTGATACCATTGCTGGCCAGCCAGTAATACAGCCACATGGCGTGCGTGCCGGTAGGGAAGGTCTGGGCAAAGGTATACTCGCGCGGTTCCTTCCTGATCAGGGCTGCCAGACTGGCGCCATCCACCGCACCCTTGGCCTTCAGCTGGTTGGATAAGGAAATGGCCTGGCCGTTGTTGTTGATGCTCATCAGCACCGACATATCCTTCTTCGGCCCGCCGATACCCAGCTGGACCCCATAGATCATGCCATACAGCACATGGGAGGCATCCAGCTCGCCGTTTACCAGTTTGTCGCGCACGCCCGCCCAGGAAGCCTCCTTGCTGGGCACGATCTTGATGCCGTATTTCTTGTCGAAGCCCATCACCGAAGCGATCACCACCGAAGCGCAATCGGTCAGGGGAATGAAGCCGATTTTCACTTCGGTCTTTTCCGGCGCATCCGAACCGGCTGCCCAGGCTCCGCTGCGGATTGCCGGATCGACCATTGCCATCAGGGCACCTGCGCCTAATAAAGTCGCACCTTTTTTCATGAAATCTCTCCGGCTGCTTTTGAAATCTTCACTCATGGTTCTCTCCTGAATTAACAATAAAAAACGCAAAACAAAAAAGGCGTCGCATCCGCGAGAGAAATCACTCTCGCGAATGGACGCCTTTGTCCTTGCTCCGGTCTACGTTGACCAGATCAGTTGAATCTTGCTGACAACCCGCCGTTGGGCTGTCGGTTTACATTAAGCACTATGCGTGCCAGATACTGACTACCCTAACAACTCTGCTACTGAAATAAGCTGATCCGCCACCTCTGACAACCGCAAACCCTTGTCCATAGCCGTTTTACGCAGTGCCTGGTAGGCTTCATCCTCCGACCAGCCGCGCTGCTTCATCAATATTCCTTTTGCGCGTTCCACATTCTTGCGCTCGACAAGCCTGCTTTCCGCCTTCTCCAGTTCTGCCCGCATGGCCTGAAACTCATTGAAACGTGCAATCGCCACGTCCATGATGGGCTTCAAGCGCTCACTTTTAAGACCATCCACCACGTAGGCGCTGACACCGGCGCGTATGGCCGAACGGATCTTCTCGCTATCGTTGTCATGCGTGAACATCACGATCGGCCGTGGCTGATCACGTTTGATTACACACAGGTTTTCCAGCGTATCTCGGTCCGGAGATTCGGTATCCAGAATAATCAGATCGGGGTTGAGTTCCGCCACCAGGCCAGGCAAATCCGCGCTGGAAGAGACATGGGCTGCAATCCTGCAACCGGCATCCTGCAAGGCATGCTTCAGCAGAGCCGCGCGCTCGAAGGTTTCGTCCACCAGCAGGACACGCAGAGGAAATTCAGATGGCTTGACGGAGGTTTTCATATCCCGCCAGCAATGCAATTCTCATACCATGAGCGGCAACTCGTTGATCCTGATAAAAATCAGGAAAATGACAGAGGTGAGCGCATTAAGGGCTGAAATACGGCCGCACCAAAAACGGGCACGATTTTCGCCTGATGCGCCAAACTGGCGCCAGACTCAGACGACGTTACGCCGCTCCATCACAGCCTGAGCCAGGGTGCCGCTATCCACATGCTCAAGCTCACCGCCCACGGGCAGGCCGCGGGCAATGCGGGTGACCTTGATGCCACGCGGGGTCAACAGCTCGCTGATGTAATGCGCAGTCGCCTCGCCTTCCACGGTGAAATTGGTGGCCAGCACCACTTCCTGCACAATGCCATCCGTTGCACGGCGCACCAGCCGGTCAAGGTGAATCTCGCGCGGGCCGATACCATCCAGCGGCGACAGGCGCCCCATGAGCACGAAATACAGGCCGCGATAGCAATGCGCCTGCTCCATCATCATCAGGTCAGCCGGCATTTCCACTACGCATAACAAGCTTTCGTCGCGCTTGGGTGAAAGGCACAGATCGCAGACTTCGACTTCGCTGAAGCTATTGCACTTCTCGCAGTGACGAATGGTTTCCAGTGCGTGGGTCAGTGCATAGGCGAGACGCCGCGCACCGCCCTGATCGCGCTGCAATAAATGATATGCCATGCGCTGGGCGGATTTAGGACCGACGCCCGGCAAGCAACGCAGGGCTTCGATGAGATGATCGAGACTGGAGGGGGTTTTCATCTGGGTGATGGGTGATGGGTGATGGGTGATGGGTTACCCCATTACCGCTTACTCATCACCCATTACCCGCCTTAGAACGGCATCTTGAACCCTGGCGGCAGATTCAGTCCGCTGGTAAATCCAGACATCTTTTCCTGGCTGGTCTGTTCCACCCGGCGCACGGCATCGTTCACTGCGGCTGCCAGCAGGTCTTCCAGCATTTCCTTGTCTTCAGTCATCAGGCTGTCGTCGATACTGACGCGCTTGACGTCATGGCGGCAATTCATAATGACTTTCACCATGCCGGCGCCTGCCTGACCTTCCACTTCCACGGAGGCCAGTTGCTCCTGCATCTTCTGCATGTTTTCCTGCATCTGCTGGGCCTGCTTCATCAGACCGCCAATACCGCCTTTCATCATAATCTTCTCCGTCTAATCAATGGGTTTAATGGTTGATTCAATCACCTGCGCATCAAGATTCTCGACCAGATCGCGCACGAATGGGTCCTGTTCGATGGCTGCAATCGCCTCGGCCTGGCGTGCCTGTTTTTCCTGGTGATCCAGTCTGGCAGGAGTCAGCCCGGTTACGCTGCCGAGGGAAATATTCAGCAGGACGGGGGCACCGGCAAAATCATCCAGTGCCGCCTTGAGCTTGTCCTGATAAGTTTTTTCCATCAGGTGTTTGTGTTCGTCCGGCACACACAGTTCGATGCGCCGGCCTTCGTAGCTTTTCAGTTCGCAATGGTTGGCCAGCATCTTGGCCATGCCTCCCAGCCTGAGCTTGGCTACCAGTCCCGGCCAGTCGCCATCGAAGACATTGCCCGCTGCAGCGCTGACGGGTGGGGTTTGAACCGGGGGCGGCAGAGCGGGTTCCTGCGCCTTAAGCACCGGTGGCGATTCAGGAGACGGCGCCACGGCAGCAACAGGCCTGACCGGCCTGGCAGCAGGTGCGACTGGCACGCTTGCATGCTTCACAGACGCCCCCGCTGCCGGAGCCGATTCCAGGTTAAAAGCCAGCATGCGCAGCAGCGTCATGCTGAAGCCAGCGAATTCATCCGGCGCCAGGGAGAGGTCCTTGCGGCCGTGCAGCGCAATCTGGTAGTGAAGCTGTACATCCTCCGGGCTGAAACGTTGCGCCAGATCGAGGATGCGCTGGCGTTCCGGCAAATCCTCGCTCAAGGCCTGCGGCACAGTCTGGGCCAGGGCAATTTGGTGCAGCAAAGCGCCCAGATCCTGCAGCGCGGCATCGTATGAAAGGCTGCGTTCTTCCATCTGTTCCGTCAGGGCGATCAGACCGGCGCCATCGGCATCCGCCAGCCGTTCCAGCAGGGTAAACAGATAACTCTGATCAATCGCACCCAGCATGGCACGCACCGGCGCCTCTTCGACCTTGCCGCCGCCATAGGCGATGGACTGGTCGAGCAGGGAAAGCGCATCGCGCATGCTGCCCTGTGCCGAACGCGCCAGCAGTTGCAGGGCTGGCAGCTCGAAGGTCAGCGATTCCCGCTGCAGCACGTCCCTGAGATGGCCGACGATGGCGGCGGGCGGCATCTGCTTGAGGTTGAACTGCAGGCAGCGTGACAGCACCGTGACCGGGATTTTCTGCGGGTCGGTGGTGGCGAGAATGAACTTGACGTGCTCCGGCGGCTCCTCCAGCGTTTTCAGCATGGAATTGAAGGCCGCCTTGGAGAGCATGTGCACTTCGTCGATCAGGTAAACCTTGAAGCGTCCCGCTGTCGGCGCGTACTGCGCGTTGTCCAGCACTTCGCGCATGTTGTCGATGCCGGTGTTCGAGGCAGCATCCAGTTCCAGCAGATCGATGAAGCGCCCGGAGTCGATCTCGCGGCAGGTGGCGCAGGTGCCGCAAGGCGTGGAGGTAATCCCGGTTTCGCAGTTGAGCGACTTAGCCAGAATCCGCGCCACCGTGGTTTTGCCCACGCCGCGCGTGCCGGTCAGCAGATAGGCGTGGTGCAGCCGCTGCTGGTCGAGCGCATTGGAAAGCGCTTTCACCACATGCTCCTGCCCCACCAGTTCGGCGAAGGATTTGGGCCGCCATTTGCGTGCCAGGACTTGATAACTCATAGTCCCGGAATTGTATCAGAAACACCCCGCCGTGCTTGAAACGGGGTACGTCAGCCTTAATATAGAAAACAGTAATAAACCGCAAAGGCGCAGAGGCGCGAAGGTATTCGAAATGCTGCAGCGGGCTGACTCACACCCGTCCGTGCCGGCACTTTTTTCGCGTCTTCGCGCCTTTGCGGTTAATGAATTTCAGCCCCGGATTTTATGAGGAACAACACTATGTCCACCTTTGCCGCCAACGTCAGCGATGCAGAGTTCCAGCAGGCCGTCATCGAACGCTCTTTCCAGGCGCCGGTGCTGGTCGATTTCTGGGCCACCTGGTGCGGCCCGTGCAAGGTGCTGAAACCCATGCTGGAAAAACTGGCGGACGAATATCAGGGCAAATTTTTCCTTGCGCTGGTGGAAACCGATGCCAACCAGCAACAGGCGGCGAAATATGGTGTACGCGGCGTGCCTGCAGTCAAGGCATTCATCAACGGCGAGATCGTCGACGAATTCACCGGCGCCCTGCCGGAAGGCGAGATTCGCGCCTTTCTGGAGCGTATTATCCCCTCCCCCGGCGAGGCCTTGCGCCTGGAAGCGGAAACCCTCTATCAACAGGGTGATGTTGGTCAGGCTCTGCAACGCCTGGCGGAAGCTTCTGCACTGGATCCGAAAAATGAAGAAATCCGCATCAGTGCCGCAGCCATCATGGTCGACCAGGGAGAGAATGAAGAAGCACGGCGTCTGCTGGACAGCCTGTCACCGGTCGCCAAACAGGAAGAACGCGTCGTGGCACTTTCCACCCGGCTCGATTTTGCAGAAAAAGGCAGCGGTGCCGATGCAACGGTCCTGCAGCAGAAAATCGCCGCGAATGAAAACGACCTGGATGCACGCCTGGAATTCGCCAACCTCCTGCTGGCACAGCAGGATTACGAGCCCGCGCTGCAGCAACTGATCGAGATCGTATGCCGCGACCGCACGTTCGGCGACGACATCGGGCGCAAGACCATGCTCTCGGTTTTCGGGATACTGGGCGGGGACAATCCTCTGGTCAGCAGCTACCGCCGTCTGCTGGCAAGCGCCCTGAACTAGCGGCATTCACGCGGTCAGGCATGATCCCGGGCATTCTCGGCGGGCGCCGGTGCAACAGAAATCAGAACCTTGTCGACCCGCTTGCGGTCCATGTCCATCACCTCGAAGCGCCAGCCTGCTGCCACAAAATGATCAGACGGCGAAGGAATGCGTCCGAGCATGTGCATGACGAAACCGCCCAGCGTGTAGAAATTGCGTCCGTTTTCTTCGGGCAGTTCGTCTGAAAGATCGAGAACGGCTTTCAGGCGCTCGATACTGACATCGCCATCAACCAGCCAGGAGCCGTCTTCCCGCTGCACCATGTCTCTATCCTCTGGCGCCGCCGGGACTGACAGTTCTCCGACGATGGCGGCCAGCACATCGGTCAGGGTCACCAGACCCTGCACGTCGCCGTATTCGTCGACGATCAGCGCAAAGCGGATGCTGGCGCGGCGAAAACTTTCCAGCAACTGGGTCGTGGTGATTGACTCCGGCACGTACAGGGGCGGAAACAGGACCGCTTCGATATCTGCAGAGTTGATACTGTGGCCGGGCAGGGCCTTCTTGAGCAGATCGCCGGTTTGCAGGACACCGAGGATATTATCCAGTCCATCACGGCAGACCACGAGCCGGGAATATCCGGAGTTACCGATATTTTGCCGGATGGCTTCCTCATCCTCTTCAAGATCGATCGCGAAGATGTCGTGGCGAGGCGTCATGATGGCGGCGATGCGCTGCTCATCGAGACGAAGCACGTTGGAGACAATTTCCTGCTCGCTTTCGTGAAATACACCGGCTTCCGCGCCCTGTGCCATGAGCACTTTGATCTCGTCGTTAGTAACCGGAACCTCGCTCCGGCGAGCCCCTATGAGGTTCAGAATGGACGAGGAAGAAACCGAAAGAATCACAACCAGCGGGTGGGCCACACGGGCCAGCACGGTCATTGGCCGGGAAATCAGGGAGGCGATACCCTCGGGTGCCAGCAAGGCGAGTTGTTTAGGAACCAGTTCGCCGACAACGACTGAAAAATATGTCAGGCTGACAACTGTGACCGTCAGTGCCAGGCCTGTGGCGTAGGGGGCCAGCAAGGGGATGCCGGACAGCCATTCCGCAAGGGGATCGGCCAGGGCGGTTTCACCGATCGCGCCACTGAGGATGCTGACCGAGGTAATGCCGACCTGGACCGTGGAAAAGAAGCTGGAGGGTTCCTGGTGCAGGGAGAGTGCCGCTCTGGCCCCCGGATTGCCATCATCAGCCAGGTGCTGGAGTTTTGATTTGCGAGATGAAACGATGGCGATCTCGGACATGGCAAATACGCCGTTGACGAGAATGAGCAGAAGTATTAACACTATATCCATATGAGACACCTGAAAGGCGAAGGGCTTCAGTGCAGTGGTGTAACCCATTGTAACAGGGCGAAAACATTTGGCCATGTCCTGGCGTTTAACCAGGGGGAGCTCAGATTGCATGGGATAGGCAAAATGCTGCCTGCCCTGCCGACCACCCCGGCGGTCACAATAATGGATTCATTTTCAGGTGCGCGGAATGGGTCGATGTCCTCGCCGATTTTTTGCGCCAGCATATCAAGGAGGATAAAGGGCATGAATGATCCGCATCTGGCCCTGCTGGCATGCTTTTGCGATCCCGCCATCCAGCCATACGCAGCGAATGGGGCTGTGGACGCTTTTTTATGCCCGGTCTTGCGTCAGGAGCACGCCGATGAATAAGCGGAGACGGATCGCCACACTCGCTGCACTCACCACCGGCATCGTCGTGGCAGTGTTTGTTTTCGTGCCGCCTTTTCCCCAGCCGCAGTGGTATCACGACTTTGCCGACCAGCGTGCCTGGCTGGGTGTACCCAATTTTCTCGATGTAGTGTCCAACGTGCTTTTTCTTATCGTCGGGGCAGCGGGATTGGCGCGCCTGCCCAGCGGGATATTTTCCGGCTCGCACGAACGCTGGCCGTTTGGCGTATTTTTCACCGGGCTCATCTTCACCGCGCTGGCTTCCGGCTGGTATCACCTGGAACCCGTTGATGCGCGGCTGGCGGGGGACCGCCTGGCCATGACCATTGCTTTTTCCGGCTTCGCCAGTGCGGTAATGACAGAGCGGATGGGCTTGCGCTGCGGCCTCGCCACCCTGCTCGCACTACTCATCGCCGGGCCGGTTTCGGTACTCTACTGGGCAGCGAGCGAGGCCGCCGGGGCGGGAGATCTGCGTGCCTACGGTCTGGTGCAGTTCACCCCTATGCTGTTTATACCGTTGTTGCTGTGGCTGATGCCCGCGCGTTATACCCGCAGCGGCGACCTGCTCGTGGTGCTGGCGCTCTACGCCCTGGCGATGGCACTGGAATGGCTGGACCGGCCCGTTTTCGAGCTCACCGGGAACGTGAGCGGACATACGCTCAAACACCTGATTGCCGCTCTGGCGGGCTATGTGCTGCTGCGCCATATGCTGCTGCGGCGCCCGGCTGAGGGTACTTTCAGGGCGAGGGTCTTGACTCGGAAAAGATCAGGGCCGAATCGATAAAACGGAAAAGAATAGTGGGCGGCTTCCAGCCGGGAGCCGCTTGCAAAACCTTTTTGACGGAATCATCCAGTTGCAGTTCGATACGGTATTCCGGTGAAAAAGTCCTCTCCCAATGAGGAAGCGCCTGCATGAGGTATTCCATCTGATGGTCCTCGCGCCTGATAACCCCCATGGTTTCCAGCAACGTCAGCTTGGGCCAGTGTTCACCGCCAGAACGCCCATAAGTCACCACCCCCATGAATTTATCAAAATCTCCATAGAACGGGTCGGAGGGATCGACAAGCTTGCCATTTGAGTAGATGCCATCCATGAAATAGGTAATGCTCCGGTTCCGCGGCGGTTTCTTTGCCCAGTTGTAAATCACGTCATGCACCGTGGTGGACATGCACTGCTCCAGATGCCCGCCAACGATATAGACGTTTTCCGGTTCCACATCGAATGTCACCTCGCCACCACCGGAATAAACCCAGTAAGCCGGATTGCAGTCTTCCATGTAATAGTACTTACCCGGACTGTCATCCTGAAGGTAAACAATGGGAATACCCTCATTCCTGGCGAACCGCACCGCCTCATCAATGCCGCGCTTGGCGGAAACACGGCCGTCAAACAATGAAGAGGCGTGGGTCACGATCAACACCGAGTCGCCTTCGAGTTTGACCTTTGCTGGATCGGTAAACGGGTGGGGGGGACATTCGGCCCGGGAAAGCCCGGAAACAAGGGCCAGCAGGACAATCAGAAAAAGGCGGGGCAGCATGATATTCAGCAAAAAACGAGCACATTACCAGCACTCTCCTGCCGCTGTGAAGCACCGCATGAACACGCAAACAGCACGTGCCTGAACACAAGTCGACAGGGCAGGCAATTCGAACCCGTGCGTCTCAAATTATTTAATCTCTTCAACCTTGAGCCACACGCTGCGGCTGTCGCTTCCGCGCGTGTTGGCGTAGCTGGTGTAACCCCGCTCGCGGCTGCTTTCGTCCTGGCTGCTGCCGCCAAGTTCGATCCACTCTCCAATCCTGCCAGAGACCGTCGTGCTGAGGCGCTGGATGTCGGCGCCGCCCTGCCTGCCGCGTGCCCGGTCGAACTGGGGGCTGATTTCCAGCGTGACCCTGTCTCCGGCGATGCGCGGCGTGACCACCATACCGCTGCCGATGTCGCGATAAACCAGACTTTCTGACACCACCGCGCCATTCGGCCCCATCACCACCTGCCGGAACGGCACCGGCACCGAACGGCCCACCATCAGATAGCCGCTACCGCCTTCCATTACCTGAATATGCTGGCTGCTGTTCCGGCTGCCGCTGCTGACCGTGTCATAAGCCCGGCCACGAATCCGGGTGTTGCCGCCCTGCCCCAGCTCGATGCGCCCTGACAGTGCTGCGCCCTCCCGTTCGCTCTCCTGGCTGATGTCATTGCTGACCCGGACCACCAGGTTCCGGGGTGCTGTATCCAGCGTGGCGAGAACTTCCCTGAGCTGGGCAATATTCCTGCGGCTGGCACGAATAATGATCTGGTCGTTCATGCCCGAGACGCTGCCGCCCGGCTCCACCAGCGGACTGAGCACCGGCACGATCTGATCCACCGTGCGATTCTGGAGCTGGATGATTTCCAGCTCCTGCTGCGCTGCCACCGGGAAGGAAAGCAGCAGCAACAGGAAAAAGAACCAGCGTTTCATCGTTACCCCCTGCGCTCTGATGATATGAAGCCGATAGGCTACTTGTATTTCCGGAACTGGCCGACCACCACGCCAAATATTTCCAGTTGCCCCTTGGCGCGGATGACCGGGAAAGCGGGATTCGCCGGGCGCAGGATGAACTGGCCGCCCTCCCGGTCCAGCGTCTTGAGGGTGAATTCATTGTCCACAATGGCAATGACCAGATCGCCCACATTCGCGGCGACATTCTTTTCCACCACCACCGTGTCGCCGGAATGGATGCCGGCATCGATCATGGAATCACCCTTGACTCTGACCAGAACGGTTTGCGATGGCCGCTCGATCAGAAAGGTGTCGATCGTCAGGGCATCGCGCTGCTCGTCGCTGGCTGGTGTGGGCAACCCGGCCTGAACGCTTTCATACACGGTGCGCTCGAAAAACAGCGCCCCCGGTTTCAGGCGCTTGTCGGGCGTGGATTCCAGAAAGCCGCGCAATTTAAGCCGCGCCACCAGCGCCGCCACCGGACTCTTGGAACGCAGGCCGAGCAGCGCCATGATAGTGGAGTAAGAAGGCAGGACGCCATGTGCGGCGTAATAATCCTGCAACTGAGAGAGGGATTCGTGATCGTTTGCCATAAGACGCTACATTATGGAACGATCGTTCCATTGTCAAGCGCCACGCAACAGCTTGCTACTGGTAGCGCAGGGCCTCGATCGGATCGAGCTGCGCGGCCTTCCTGGCCGGGTAGAAGCCGAAGAATATCCCGATGCTGGCGGCCACGCCAAAGGCCACCACCACTGAACTGCCGGAAATCACCACCATGGTTTTGGTCAGCGCGTTGACCAGAAGAGCGCCACCGATGCCGAGTGCCAGGCCGATGAAGCAGCCGACCACCGAGATGATGATGGCTTCGAGCAGGAATTGCAGCAGGATATCCCGCTCGCGCGAACCGATAGCCAGACGGATGCCGATTTCGCGTGTGCGCTCGGTCACTGAGACCAGCATGATGTTCATGATGCCGATGCCGCCTACCAGCAGCGAAACCGAGGCAATGGCCCCAAGCAGCAGGGACATGGTGCGGGTGGTTTCCGCGGCCGAATCCGCTACTTCAGCCAGATTGCGCAAATAAAAATCATTGTCCACGCCCTCGCGCAGGCGGTGCCGCTGGCGCAGCAGCGCAACCATGGATTTTTCTACCGCCGGCATGCCTGATGTGGTTTCCGCCTGCACCATGATCATGCGTACCGAGCCCTGAAAGGGCGTGCCATACACCTTGCGCTGGGCAGTCGTCAGGGGAATCAGCATGGTATCGTCCTGGTCGCGTCCATCCAGGCTTTGGCCCTTGGCGGCCAGCACGCCGAGGATCACGAAGGGGCTCTGGCCCACGCGGATGGTCTTGCCCACCGGGTCTTCGTCGCCGAACAGGTTGTCGGCAACGGTTTTGCCGATCAGGGCCACGCGGGTGGAGGAACGCAGATCGGATTCGGTAAACGGGTAGCCGCTGGCCACCGTCCAGGAACGCACTTCCAGATAGGCTGGCGTGGTGCCATAGGTACTGGCACTCCAGTTATTGGAACCGTAGACCATCTGGGTACGGCCGGTATGCACGGGTGCGACCGCCTGCACCCCCGGCAATTCAGCAATGGCTTCAGCGTCGGCCACGTTCAGCGAGGGCGCGCCGCCGCTGCCGGAGCGCACACCGCCAGAGGTGGTGGAGCCGGAAATCAGAATGAACAGGTTGCTGCCCATGGAACTGATGGACTGGCTGACGGCATACTGCGCCCCCTGCCCCACTGCCATCATCAGCACCACCGCACCGACCCCGATCACCATGCCGAGCATGGTGAGGAAGGTGCGCAGGCGGTTGGCGCCCATGGCGTGCCAGGCTTCTCCCAGCATGGCGGCTAACATCGGCTGAGTTCCTGATTCATTCTCTCTTCAAACATCACAACAACCCCTCCCGCCCTCCCCTTGTCAGGGGAGGAGTGGAAACCCCCGCCCCTGACAAGGGGAGGGATGGGGAGGGGTTATCGTCATGATGTTCAGTCGCCTCATCGTGCACGATCTGCCCATCGAGAAAGCGCACCTGCCGACTGGCATGCCGGGCGATATCTGCCTCGTGCGTGACCAGCACGATGGTAATGCCTTCCTGGTTGAGCTCATCGAACAACGCCATGATTTCCTCGCCGGTATGGCTGTCCAGATTGCCGGTCGGCTCGTCCGCGAGAATCAGGCGCGGCTGGTTCACCAGCGCGCGGGCAATCGCCACACGCTGCTGCTGTCCGCCGGAAATACGGTTGGGCGGCGACTTGGCATAATTGCCCAGGCCCACCCGCTGCAGCATCTCGCGGGCACGGGCACGGCGCTCTTCACGATCCACACCGTAGTAGACCAGCGGCAAGGCGACGTTGTCTTCCAGGTTCATGCGCGGCAGCAGATTGAAGCCCTGGAACACGAAACCGATGGTGCGGTTGCGCAACAGGGCCAGTTCATCCTTGGACAGTTCCGCCACGCTGCGGCCATCCAGCACGTAATGCCCGGCACTGGGCCGGTCCAGGCAGCCGAGGATATTCATGAAGGTCGATTTACCCGAGCCGGACGGCCCCATCACGGCGACGAATTCGCCGGGCGCGATGCTGAGATTCACGTCTTTCAGCACCGGAAACGGCCCGGCCGGTGTTTCGTAAGCCTTGTACAGGCCCTCGACGCGGATAACGGGCTGACGGGCTGCCGTCATCAGAACATCCTCATATGTACCGTACTGTTCTTGCCCGAGCCATTCTCTTCGGCAAATCCTTCGCCTGTCACTACCTTGTCGCCGGCCTTGAGATCGCCGCCCAGCACCTCGGTGTTGCGATTGTCGGTAATGCCGAGGCTGACGCTGACCGGTTTCAGCGCCTTGCCCTGCAAGACATACACCGTGCCGCTGGCGCCTTCGCGCTTCTTGCCCAGCTTTTTGCCATTGGCCGTTTTTGCCTCATTTTTCGCGCCGGCCTTCTCGGCCGGTTTGAAACGCAGCGCAGCGTTGGGTATCAGCATCGCGTCATTGCGTTCGGCGACGACGATACTCACATAGGACGTCATGCCCGGCAGCAGGATTTGTTCGGGGTTGTCCACCGAAATCACCACGTTGTAGGTCACCACGTTCTGCTGGGTGGTGGGATTAAGCCGTATCTGTTTCACCAGACCCTTGAAATTGCGGCTGGGGAAGGCATCGACATTGAAACGCACCGCCTGCCCGACGCGGATGCTGCCGATATCCGCTTCGGCGAAGCTGGAATCGATCTGCATGCGCGACAGATCCTGCGCGATCTGGAACAGGGTCGGTGTCTGGAAACTGGCCGCCACGGTCTGGCCCACATCGATATTGCGCGCCACGATCACACCCGAAACCGGCGAGCGGATGATGGAATAGGCCTGATTGGCCCGGTCCCGCTCATTCTGCGCCTGTGCCAGCGCCAGTTGCGCCCTGGCTGCCTTGAGGGCCTGCACCGACTGGTCCAGTTCCTGGCGGGAAACATATTCCTGCGCAAACAGGCCGCGTGAACGCGTCAGATTGGCATTGGCCAGTTCGACCGAAGCAATCGCATTCAGCACATTGGCATCGCTCTGTTTGACCTGGGCATTCAGCAGCGCGGGGTCCAGTTCCAGCAGCACCTGGCCCTTTTCCACCTTGTCGTTGAAATCGACATAGAGCTTTTTAACCGCACCCGAAACCTGGGTACCCACGTTGACCAGGATCACCGGATTCAGCGTGCCGTTGGCGGAAACACTTTGTCTCAGCTCACCCTTCTCCACCGTTTCCAGCTTGTAGTACTGTTCCGGACTCACGCTATTGTACTGGCGCCAGGCAAACACCCCGGCAGCAATCAATGCGCAAAGTAACAGAAACAGGACAAAGGGGTTTCTCAGAAAACGCTTCATGGTTTGGTGTGCTCGCTAGTGGCAACGCCCGGCAAAGTCTGCAGCAGGCTGTAATCAAGACTGCCCACGGACTGGGCCAGGGTGGCGCGGGAAACATTCCAGTTGAGCGCCGCCTGAACCCGCTGCTGACGGGCGCTGGCCAGCGCGCTCTGGGCATTGAGGACATCGAGGATGCTGCCCACACCCGCCTTGTAGCGGCCCAGGGCCACCTGTTCGGACTGGCTGGCGCTGTTCAGCAGGTCGGCGCTGGTGCGCAGTGCCTGGGTCGCGGTATGCAGATTGTGATAGGCATTCCACACATCCAGCGCCACCTGCAGACGGAGGCGGTCGCGCTGGGCGCTGCGCACATCCACCTGGGCCTCGGCGGCACGGGTGCGATAAGTGGGCGCAAAGCCGGAAAAGAAAGGAACGGTCAGGGTGACGCCGACAGATGAAGTGTGGGTGACGGGGCTGTCGCCCGCATCAAAACGGTTGCCGGAGGCAGCGAGGGAAATACTGGGGCGGCCTGCGGCTCGCGTGGCGTCGAGATTCGCTGCGGCGGCGCGCACCTGCGCCTCGGCAGCCAGCAGATCGGGGCGGCGGCGGCGCGCCTCATCCACCAGGGCATTCACATCCCGCTCGAAGGTTTCTCCCGGGCTGACCTCGGCCAGAGGCATCAGGCTCACAGGACGCTGGGCATCCTGGCCGATAACGTTCGCCAGCGCGCCCTGGGCATTCTTCAAGCCGCCTTCTGCCGTAATCCGGTTAAGGGTTGCCTGGGACCAGGCGGTCTGCGCCTGCAGTTTGTCGGCCGGCGTCGCCGCGCCCACTTTATAACGCGCCTCGGCAGCACTTAGGCTTTCCTTGCTGGCGCGTTCGGACTCCTGTGCAGCGCTCAATGCCGTCACGCCAGCCTGGGCCTGATAAAAAGCCTGCACAGCGGCCAGAAACACCGCCTGCACGGTGCTGTCCTGGGAGGCCGAGGCAGCGGCCAGCAACTGGCGGGCATTCTCCAGCGTCGCATCGCGCGCACCGAAGTCATACAGCAGATAGGAAAGCGTCAGACCTGCACTGTTCTGGTCATAAGGCGAATTGCGTCCGGCCGAGTCGGTCCAGTTGCGCCCAGCGGAAACGCTGCCCGTGAGGCCGGGCAGATAGGCCGCCTGCGCCACGCCCACCTGGGCCGCCTGGACTCGTGCATTGGCCCACACTTCGCGGGTTTGCGGGTTGTTGCACAGCGCCAGATCCACCACATCCAGCAGCGCCAGCGGCGCAGCAGACGGTGGCGCAGCGCAGGGAGCAGCAGAATTTGCCGCGGCCCCATGCAGGACAGGTCTGGGCGGAGCCAGCGCATCCGTGTTGAAAGGATCACCTATTCCTGCAGCAGTTGCGTTGCCGCCCTGGATGCCAGACAGCAAAAGCAGCCCCGGCAAAATGTAAACAAAACCGTATTTCATAAGTTGGGAATTGGTCGAGAGGCGAATTGGATGGTGTTTCACGCGGTTAGTTCAACCTTTGCATTATATGCAGCCTGCGAATTAGTAGCCATCCCTGCCGTGCCCGGATGCAGGATTAATCTGCCACATCCCCGCGGCTGCAGGCTGGCGGGTGCGTCCAGTGCACCACCTGAACGACGCTCTCCGGCTGCAGGGTCACGTGTCCAATCGCGAAACGCTCGCTCAGCAGCGAGCGGCTCTGCCGAAGAACAGTTTCCCAGCACGCCATATCCGCGATGCCGAGATGCGCACTCAGCATGACCTCTTCCGAGGAAACGCTCCACACGTGCAGATCATGCACCGATTCCACACCCGGAACAGTCGCCAGTGCCTGCCCGATTTCTTCCAGCGACAGATGCAGCGGCACGCCTTCCATAATCCCGTGCAGCGCCTGGCGCAACAGGCGCAGGCTGGAAACCAGGATCAGCGCACCAATGGCCAGCGACAGCAAGGGATCGATGGGGGTCCAGCCGGTAAAGGCGATCACCACGCCGGCGATCAGCGCCGCCACCGACCCCAGCAGATCGCCCATGACATGCAGCAGGGCCGCCCGGGTATTCAGATTCTGCTCCCCGCGCGAGAGCAGCCACGCCACGCCGATGTTGATCAGCAGACCCAGCGCGGCGGTCAGCGACACGGCCTCGCCATGCACGGCCTGGGGAATTTGCAGGCGCTGCACGGCAGAGACGGAAAGCCACACCACCAGCGCCAGCAAGCCCAGGCTATTGATCAGTGCGGCCACAAACTCAGCCCGCCCCAGTCCGTAGCTGTGCAGATGCGAGGCGGGACGTTTGGCAACCCAGGCCGCCGCCGCAGCGATCAGCAAGGCCCCGGCATCGTTGACCATGTGGCCTGCATCCGCCACCAGCGCCAGCGATCCGGCCCACCAGCCGACCACGGCCTCCACACCGGCAAAGCCCAGTGTCAGGGCGACGGCGAACCATAGCACCCGCCCTGCGTTTTCGCCGTGGACAGGGTGATGGTCGTGCGCGTGATGACCGTGATGATGCGAAGCGCTCATGCGGTTTTTTCTCCCGTTATGCGCGCGGCGGCCCAGGTAATTGCAAGAGCAGCTCCCAGCAGGCCAAATGCCACTGCAAGATTATTCAGCAGCTCCGGCGCGAAAAGCAGCAGCGCGCCCAGCTCCAGCATCATCGCACCGGACAGCAGCTTCAGCAAACGGCCCTCGCGTTCGCTCAGTCTGCGGGCCCCCATGCTGCGCACGAAAGCCAGCACGATAAGCACCAGCGGGATCACGTAAACCAGGCAATACAGCGCCAGATAAAGATAGCGCATCCCTTCTGGCTGACCGCTCAGGGTAAGAAGCCGGGTATAGACCATGGGAAAGCCAGCCGTGCACAGCAGCTCGTAAAAGTTGGCGGCAATCGCCAGAAATACGGTGGCCGCGACGATGGCCGGAAGATGATCGGCGCCAATAATGGCGCGGGCACGGCGGTAGATGCCGGGCTTGCGCGACTCCGGGATGGAGAGGCTCAGCCCGCGTTCGAAGGCAAAGAAATCCTTGATATTGACGACCCCGGCAAAAACCGCCAGCGCACCCGCCGCCAGTGTCACCCAGGCAAGATTGCCGAGCAGCTGGAACAGGTTGAGCCAGGCCGCCATGAAGGCAAAGTACATCAGCCCGGAAAAGAACACGAAAATGCCGCCGATGAGAAGCATGCGCTTCCTGCTCCGCTGGTGCACCAGCAGGGAAAGCAGGAATAGCAGCACGAAGAAGGCGCAAGGATTGAAAGCATCCAGCGCGGCAATGGCAACCGTCAGCACAGGCAGGGAGAAATGCCGGGGATCAACCTCCCCCAGCACCGGAACAACAAGCTTCTCGCCCGCCATTTCAGCCGGTTCTGTTCTGCCTGCAACAATCCGCGCCTGACAGGCATCCAGCCGCTGCAACAACGCGGCGCCGCTAGTTCCGGCCCTGTCCCAGCCCAGATGCATCTCGCCGCAGAACAGCAGAGCCGGAACGGAAACAGCTTCCTGATTCAATTGTGCCGCCATGGCCTGATACTGGCGCGCATGTTCTGGATGGCGCGTCAGTTCCAGCGAATGCAGGCGCACCCAGGGGCGTCCGGAAGGGATGGATTCGACAAAAGGACGCGCCTCAAGGCAATGCGGACAGGAGAGCGACCAGAAAAAATAGAGCTGCACGTGCATGCGCCCGTCCGGACCGGGTTTGACCCAGAGCGCATCGGATTGCGCCGCGAAAGATGCGTTCCAGGACGCGAACAAAAACGCCACAACCAGCAGGCGCAACACCTGCACCACGGCAGACCGGGCCATTATTTCAGCCAGCATCCTCACATGCTCCGGAAACCATCACTCAGGTAAAACTCACTGTGCGGCAAACGCTGCAAACAGTCACCTCATGCAGACAGCCCGAAACGCAGGCGCAGTTCCGGAATCAGCCTGGCCCGGATTTCGTCGCGCACCCTGACAAAGCTTTCCAGCGGCTCGCCATGCGGGTCATGGAAAGGCATGTGGATGGCAGGGATCGGCTTGGGGAACACCGGGCACGATTCTTTTGCGTTGTCGCACACCGTGACCACCAGGTCGATGGCTTCGTTCATCACCGCATCCACATCTTTGGGATATAGACCTTCAGTGTCCATGCCGCCCTGCTTCAGCGCGGCGATGGCACCATCCGCCACCTTGGGCTGGGGACGGGTGCCTGCAGACAGCGCACGCACGTCAGGGCCGAGATCGTGGTTGACCAGAACTTCCGCCATCTGGCTGCGGCAGGAATTCCCGGTGCACAGGATCAAAACGGTTTTCGGCATGGCTATTCCTTGCCGCAGCAGCCGCAGCAGGGCTCAGCCGCGTTCAGCCAGCTTTCGACCAGGCCTTGGGTCGGCACGCTGCCGCTATGCACCAGGATGCCATCGAGCACTACGCCTGGGGTGGACATCACGCCATAACCCAGAATGGCCGCCATATCGGTGACTTTTTCCAGGCTGATTTCCACGCCTTTTGCCTGCGCGGCCTTTGCTATCATGTTTGCCGTCACTTCGCACTTCGAACAGCCACTACCGAGAACCTTGATTTCTTTCATGATGCACTCCTGATTATGATGATTTAACTGCTTCTATGTTTGCCGAGCAAACGTATGCTTCCACGCCCCGCCCCGGGGCCCACTGGCGGATGAATTCACGGCTGGCATCCTTGGCCTCGATGCGGATATTCGTAAAACCTGCTGCCGCCAGCATCTGTTCAATTTCTTCTGCCGCCGCAGCACCGGCGATGCACCCGGTGTACAGGGCCAGGTCGCGCCGCGCTTCTTCCGGCAGCGGTGCGGTGGTGACAATATCGGAAATCGCCAGGCGCCCGCCCGGTTTCAAGACACGGAAGGTATCACGGAACACCTGGGCCTTGTCGGGTGAAAGATTGATCACGCAATTGGAAATGATCACATCCACCGTGGCATCAGCCACCGGCAGGTGTTCGATCTCGCCAAGGCGGAATTCGGTGTTGGCATAGCCGCCTTTGAGCGCATTGGCGCGTGCGTTGGAAAGCATGTCTGGCGTCATGTCCACACCGATCACCCGGCCGCTATCACCTACCTGGCGTGCTGCGAGAAAGCAGTCGAAGCCCGCGCCGCTACCCAGGTCGAGCACGGTCTCGCCAGGTTGCAGTGCGGCGATGGCCTGCGGATTACCGCAGCCTAGGCCAAGATTTGCGCCTTCCGGCACCGCGCCGACCTCATCTTCACTGTAGCCGATGCCGCGTGACAGGATGTCGGCGGCTGGTAATGCGGCCGGGGTGCAGCACGTCGGGCCGCAGCCACAGGCCGCATCGGATCGGGCTACCGCGCCATAGCTTTCGCGAACGGCCTGACGGATTTCGTCATGCTTCATATTGTTCATCTGTTTTTCCTTCTTTATGCTCAAAAACCAACCCCTCCCAGCCTCCCCTTGTCAGGGGAGGAGTGCATGGCTCTCCCCCTGACAAGGGGGAGTTGGAGGGGGTTAGTTCCACCAAAGCATCCTGAATTTTCTGACCACCTTCAACAACAGGACTGCCCGGATTTCGTCGGCGTGCAGCAGGAGCCCTGCGCGATACCGATAGCGGACAGGCTGGCGTTGGCGGCTTCCTTGCGGCAGGCCTCGTCGAAACTGGCGTCCAGCGACTGCGCCGCCTCGTCGCGGATGTGGCGCGCGATTTCGACCACGGCGTCAATCTGTTCCTGCGCCACGCCGTACTGCTTCAGTTTATCCACTTGGCACAGACCCTGTTTGGGATGATTGGCGGCGACATTGGCCGCCAGCGACACCAGCGCCACGATGGAAGGATGCAGATCCGTACTCATAAAAACCCTCTCAATTGATTGAACAACAGGCCGACGATTACAAAAGCGATGCTCAGGTAGCCTGCAAACAGCGCCAGCAGTGGCACTTTCACCACTTTTTTCAGAATGATCATTTCCGGCAGCGACAGCGCGGCAACCGCCATCATGAAGGCCAGCACCGTGCCGATTGGCACGCCCTTGCCCAGCAGCACTTCGGCGATGGGGATGATGCCGACCGCGTCGGAATACAGTGGCACGCCAATCAGTACCGCGCCGATGACCGACAGCAGCCCGCCGTCCCCCGCCACTTTGACCACCAGTTCAGCCGGCACATAGCCGTGGAGAAAAGAACCTACCCCCACGCCGATAAGGATGAACTTCCAGATGCGCCCGACGATGTCCTTCACTTGTCCCAGTGCATATTCATGGCGCGCGCGCAGCGACTTATCCTCTTCCACCTGCGCCATCTCCCCCATGCGGATTTTCCACACATAATCCTCGACCCAGCGCTCGGGTTTGAAGCGCTCCAGCACGAAGCCGCCGATCAGCGCCACGGCCAGCCCGGTCAGCACATACAGCAGGGTGAACTTCCAGCCGATGACGGACGCCAGCACCACCACCGCCACCTCGTTGATCATCGGGCTGGCGATCAGGAAAGAGAGCGTCACGCCGAGCGGAATGCCTGCCTCGACGAAGCCGATAAACAGCGGAATCGAGGAGCAGGAACAGAACGGCGTGACTGCCCCCAGCCCCACCGCCATGAAGCGGCTTTGCAGATTGCCGCGATTGCGGATGAATTCGCGCACTTTCTCCGGCTTGAGCAGCGCGCGCAGCAGACCCATGCCATAGATCACCAGCGACAGCAGCGCCAGGATCTTGGTCACATCCATGACAAAAAAATGGGCAGCAGCACCGAACGGCGTGCCTTGCAGCCCGGCAAGGTCGTAAATCAGCCAGCTGGCAAGCGCATCAAACATGTCGTATTACCCCCGCTTCATACCAGTCCTTGCTGCGATTGACCACCTTCACCACTGCCAGCATCACCGGCACTTCGATCAGCACGCCCACCACCGTGGCCAGCGCAGCGCCCGACTCGAAGCCGAACAGGCTGATGGCAGCCGCCACCGCCAGCTCGAAAAAATTGCTGGCGCCGATCAGCGCCGACGGCCCGGCCACGCAGTGAGCCACGCCCAGCCTGCGGTTGAGCAGGTAGGCCAGCCCGGAGTTGAAAAACACCTGGATCAGGATAGGCACCGCCAGTAGCGCAATCACCAGAGGCTGTTTGATGATCGCCTCGCCCTGGAAGGCGAACAGCAGCACCAGCGTGGCAAGCAGTGCCGAGAGGCCGAAGGGATGGAGGCGCTGCAGTGTGCGATCAAAGGATTGCTGGCCTTTCTTTAGCAGGCTGCGCCGCCACCACTGGGCGATGATGACCGGCATGACGATATACAACAGCACCGACAGGAACAGCGTGTCCCATGGCACGCTGATCGCTGACAGGCCCAGCAGCAGGGCCACCAGCGGCGCAAAGGCGAAGATCATGATGACATCGTTCAATGCCACCTGCGACAGGGTAAACAGCGGCTCGCCGCGGGTGAGATGGCTCCACACGAACACCATCGCGGTGCAGGGGGCAGCGGCCAGCAGGATCAGGCCGGCCACGTAGCTGTCCAGTTGCTCTGCCGGCAGATAAGGTGCAAACAGGTGGCGAATAAAAATCCACCCCAGCAAAGCCATGGAAAACGGTTTGATGGCCCAGTTGACGAACAGCGTTACGCCGATCCCGCGTGCATGGGCGCGCACCTGATGCAGGGCGCCGAAGTCGATCCTGAGCAGCATGGGGATGATCATCACCCAGATCAGCAGGCCGACCGGTAGATTCACTTGCGCGAATTCCAGGCCACCGAGAAAATGAAATGGCGCGGGAAAAAGCTGGCCGAGAACGATTCCTACCGCGATACAGAGAAACACCCACAGCGTCAGCCAGCGCTCGAAAAAACCCATTTCCGCGCCAGTTGCGGCCTTGGCGCTGATTTCACATTGCGCGCTCACTTCAGCCTCCAAACACAGGCGTCGTTCCGCTTACCCTGATTATTATTCGCCATGACGTATATTCGAATTTACAGATATTAGTAGACAAAAAAATCAGGCGGCGCAGCGCACCGGGCGATTTGCAGCGATTGCCAGACGCTCGGCATCTTCGCGATACGGGATGCCGTTTTCCACCCCTTCCGCCATCAAACCCAGCATGCGATAGGCCCATGCAGGAAGTTGCGGATCGAGGCGGTAAAAAACCCAGGTGCCTTCACGCCGTTGCGCCAGCACCTCTGCTTCGCGCAAAACCGCCAGATGGCGCGACACTTTCGGCTGGGGCACATCCAGGGCCTGAAACAATTCGCACACGCACAGCTCCTCGTGTTTCAGGATCAGCACCAGGATGCGGCGGCGGGTTTCGTCCGAGAGAGATTCGAAAAGAGATTGTTCGTTCATGGAGCGAAACTATATTCGCCATGACGTATATAGTCAACACAAGAATGCACGCCGCGATCTGCCCTGAAATTTATCAGAAAGTGTTGCTGTGTTAAAATCCGGCCAAAATCAACAAACTATACAAAACGCTGGTTCTTGATGTAGCTCGTTTCTATCCTGCCTCGACGCTCCTGGCATGAACCCCGAAAGCCTGCTTAACCATTCCTGCCTCTTGCAAGTGAATATTTCCATTGGATGTCGCATGACCCCAGACAGCTGCTCGAATTACTCCTTTTCCCGCCTCAAACTCTGCACCCTGAGCGGCCTGACCGTAGCCTTGGCGCTGGTGCCGGAAGCTATCGCCTTCGCCTTCGTGGCGCAGGTCCACCCACTCACCGGCCTCTACGCCGCCTTCATCATGGGTCTCATCACCGCCGCTTTCGGCGGCCGGCCGGGCATGATTTCCGGCGCTACAGGCGCGCTGGCGGTGGTGATGGTGGCGCTGGTGGTGCAGCATGGCGTGGAATACCTGTTCGCCACCGTGGTGCTGATGGGTATTCTGCAAATCACATTCGGGCTATTGAAGCTGGGCAAGTTCATCCGCATGGTGCCCTTCCCGGTCATGCTCGGCTTCGTCAACGGTCTGGCCATCGTGATTTTTCTGGCGCAGATGGGTCACTTCAAAATGCCGGGGCCGGATGGTGTAGCGGTCTGGATGACGGGCATGAAGCTCTACACCATGCTGGGCCTGATCGCGCTGACCATGGCCATCATTTACCTGCTGCCACGCATTACCAAGGCCGTCCCGTCCGCCCTGGCCGGCATCGTGACGGTTTCCCTGCTGGTGATTTTCTGCCGGCATCGACACCAAGACCGTGGGCGACATGGCCTCCATCGAAGGCGGCCTGCCGCAATTCCACTTTCCGCAGGTGCCGCTGAACTGGGAAACGCTGAAAATCATTTTCCCCTACAGCCTGATTCTCGCCGCCATCGGCCTGATCGAATCCCTGCTGACCCTGAACCTGATCGACGAAATGACCGACACCCGCGGCATGCCCAACCGCGAATGCGTGGCCCAGGGTTCCGCCAACGTGGTGACCGGCTTTTTCGGCGGCATGGGCGGCTGCGCCATGATCGGACAGAGCATGATCAACGTGAACAACGGCGCAACCCAGCGCCTCTCCGGCATCGCCGCCGCGCTGTTCCTGCTGTCATTCATCCTGTTTGCATCGCAGTGGATCGAGATGATCCCGCTCGCCGCGCTGATCGGCCTGATGTTCGTGGTCTCGCAAAAAACCTTTGCATGGGGCAGCCTCGCCACCATGCGCAAGGTACCGCGCAGCGACGCCATGGTCGTGATCGCGGTCACCGTGATTACGGTGCTCACCGACCTGGCCATCGCCGTGGTCACCGGCGTGATTATTTCCGCCTTGGTGTTCGCCTGGCAGCACGCCAAGCACATCAAGGTGCAGACTTACCTCGACGGCAAGGGCTGGAAAATCTATGAACTGGAGGGCACGCTGTTCTTCGCCTCAACGGCGGAATTCCAGACCCTGTTTACCCCGAAGGATGATCCGGATGAAGTGGTGGTGGAATTTCGCCGCGCCCGCGTCATGGATCATTCCGCCGTCGAAGCCATCGACAGCCTCGCCACGCGCTACCAGCAGGCCGGCAAGCGCCTGCACCTGCGCCACCTCAGCCCGGATTGTCTGGAAGTGCTGACCAACGCCAAGCCCATGGTGGAAATCAATATGGGGGAAGACCCTCATTACCACCTTGCGGACGACAAGCTGGGGTAAATCTCAGGCTGAAACTTCGCCTTCCTTCAGGGCATTTGGCACTGGGCCGATCAGGTGCAGATCGCGCTGCGGGAATGGAATGACGATGCCAGCCGCCTTGAACAGGCGCCAGATGCGCAGGTTCACATCGGAACGCACGCCCACCAGACCCTGCTGCGGATCATTGATCCAGACACGCAATTCCAGTTCAATCCCGTTGTCGCCGAAGGCCAGCAACCTGGATGCGGGGGGAGGATCTTGCAGAACACGGGGAATGCCTTGCGCTGCTTCCACCAGCAAGGCCATGGCCTGTTCAGGGTCATCGTCGTAGCTGATGGAGACGGGAATTTTGAGGCGCACGCTGCGGTCGGTATAGCTCCAGTTGATCACCTCGTTGGTGATCAGGGTTTCATTGGGAATAAGCCGTTCCACCCCGTCACGATCACGTACCACAATGTAGCGGGCGCGCAACTCCTGCACCCAGCCGAATTTCTCACCGATGGTGATGACATCGCCGGGCCTTATGGAACGGTCAAACAGGACGATGAAACCGCTGATGAAGTTGCTGGCAATGCGCTGCAGGCCGAAGCCCAGGCCCACGCCCAGCGCACCGCCGAACACCGCCAAAGCGGTCAGATCGATTCCGGCAGCCTGGAGCGCCAGCAACGATGCCAGGGTCAGCAAACCAAACTTGCTCAGCTTGACCAGCGCCACCTGCATGCCCGCGTTCACGTATTCCGCCCGGTTCAGGCGGTTTTCGATCAGGCGGGCCAGCCACAGGGCCAGTAGCCAGGTCAGGGCAACCGACAGCACCAGCTTGATGGCCCCCAGCAGGGAAACACGGACAGCGCCCACCTGCAAGGCAAGCGCATCCAGCGCGTCCAGAACGGCAGGCAGCCAGCCCAGGAGATGCAGCGCCACGACGATCCAGGCGGAAGTGGAAATCAGTCCTTCCCAGGCCTTCACCGCTGGTCCCTGACGGAAGGTCTTGCGCAGAAGGTAGACCGAGATCCGGATGGTGGCCAGGGAAGTGAGCAGCGGCACGGCCAGATTGAGCAGTTTGACCGGGTAACCCATGCTTTCGAGCAGGGCCCTCCCCGCCAGCACACCAAAAAGCATGCTGATTGGAAACAGCAGGCGCTGGATGCTGCTCAGCGTCAGCCGCCGGATGGCGTTTTGCTCCTGACCTTCTGTGTGTTGTCCCAGGCTCTGGCTCAGAACCCGATGCACCAGCAGGGCACCGCTCGCAGCCAGCGCCAGCACGCCAACCTGCCACCAGAAGCCGTATGACTGTGGCGTGGACAACCAGCGCTCAATAAAAGCACCTAGATCAACGGGAAGAGAAAATGTCATATCGGGTTTGCCGTGCCTGCCTGCTCTGGAACATTCCGGAAATCAGTTGCCTGAGCAAAGGCAGGCCGGTTCCGGGTCAGTGCCAGCCCGGGTGTTCGAAATAGGTGCCGTAATTTTTCAGCGCATGATCGATTTTTTCCGCACCCTGACGCGCCTTGCTCACATCCTGCCCTGCCAGCACATCCGCACCGGCAATGATGTCAGCCAGAACAATATGCAGCATGGCGTCCGCATCTTTGTCCAGCTTGCAGTTCTGCACCATGAATGCAATCTGATCGTTAATTTTTTTTGCCAGCCCCTGGTACTGCTGTAGTGACATTTTGCTCTCGTGAATGGCGTGCTGACTGGCCGCCATCTCGGTGCGGATATGATTCATGGCCTGACGCAGGTTTTCATCGGTAGCCCACTTGTGACCGTTTTTGAGAGACAGTTTTTGTGGCACGGCCTCGTCGTGTGAATGCTCATGATCATGGGCCAGAGCGGCCGGCGCAGTTGCACTGAGAAATACTGCCAGCAGAGCAGGTAGCAGGATATTCTTTCTGTTCAGATACATTTATTGATCCTCATCGGTTAACTGAATCACAGGAAGCAGGATAAGCCAAACTCCACAATAATCATCACAACAAAATGATTATGTTGAAATTTTAACTTCCTCTGCCACCCTCGAATTGCTGCCTGTTCGGATGCTTGCAAAATCTGCCATAGCCAAAACTCATCGCAAACTCACAGGATACAGCTTCCAGGTTTAGGCAGTCATACAAGTCCGCAGTAATCCAGCGTGTCTTGCAGTGGGTGAAATCGGAGTCACCCAAACCCCCGGTGATTGTATCTTCATCATCTGGACACATAAACGCTCCCGTTAATAGCACTTTAGAATTCAAACAACACAACTATTTGATTATAAAGTTCATTGCTATTTCGGGCATATAAGTGAAATCCCCTAGCAGGGTAAAAGCACCGATGCGCATCACTACTATAAGCACACAGCCAGTAACCCCGGTTGTGAAGTGCTTTTCCACGCCAGAGCTGCAGCATTCACAGCCAGACGAATTTCTCAGGTGTTATTCCAGATACAGCTATTTAGGCCATCATTCCCACTCGATCGTACCGGGTGGTTTTCCACAGATATCGTAGACCACACGGTTGATACCGCGCACTTCGTTGATGATGCGATTGGAAACTTTACCTAGCAGCGTATAAGGCAGTTCTGCCCAGTGAGCGGTCATGAAATCCTGGGTCTGTACCGCGCGCAAAGCGACAACGTAGTCATAGGTGCGGCCATCGCCCATCACCCCTACCGCTTTCACTGGCAAAAATACGGCAAAGGCCTGTGAAGTTTTCTCGTACCACCCGGAAGCACGCAGCTCTTCAATGAAGATGGCATCGGCGCGGCGCAACAGGTCAGCGTACTCTTTCTTCACTTCGCCCAGAATACGCACTCCTAGACCCGGTCCCGGGAAGGGATGGCGATACACCATGTCGTGCGGTAAACCCAGGGCGACGCCCAGTTCGCGCACCTCATCCTTGAACAGTTCTCGCAGTGGCTCGCAAAGCTTGAGATGCAGCGTATCCGGCAGCCCGCCGACATTGTGGTGCGACTTGATGGTATGCGCTTTCTTGGTCTTGGAGCTGGCCGATTCGATCACATCCGGGTAGATGGTTCCCTGCGCCAGCCACTTGGCGTTCGGCAGCTTGGCCGATTCGCTCTGGAATACTTCGACAAACTCGCGGCCGATGATCTTGCGCTTCTGTTCCGGGTCGGACACACCCACCAGATGCTTCATGAATTCCGCGCTGGCATCGACGTGGATGACTTTAACGCCAAGATTGTCGGCAAAAGTCTTCATCACCTGTTCGGCTTCGTTCAGGCGCAGCAAACCGTTATCCACAAAAACGCAGGTCAGTTGATCGCCGATGGCGCGATGCAGCAGCGCCGCCACCACCGAGGAGTCTACGCCGCCCGACAGGCCGAGGATGACCTCGTCCGAACCCACTTCAGAACGGATCTTGCCGATCGCTTCTTCCACGTAATCCGGCATATTCCAGTCATAGCCACAGTTGCAAATGTCATGCACGAAACGTTCGAAGATCGCCTTGCCTTGCAGAGTGTGTGTCACTTCCGGGTGGAACTGGACGCCGTAGAAATGACGCGCTTCATCGGCCATGCCAGCGATCGGCGTAGCAGCGTTGGAACAGATCACCTTGAAACCGGCCGGCAGTTCCGTCACCTTGTCACCGTGGCTCATCCACACATCGAGCAGACCATGGCCTTCCTCGTTGCCGCGATCCTGAATATCGCGCAGCAGGGTGGAATGGCCTTGTGCACGCACCTCGGCATAGCCGAACTCGCGGTGGGAAGCATTCTCCACTTTGCCGCCCAGTTGCGCCGCCATGGTCTGCATGCCGTAGCAGATGCCCAGCACCGGGACGCCAAGCTGGAATACCACGTCAGGAGCGCGCGGTGTTTCTTCCTCATACACCGAGGAGGGTCCGCCGGAGAGAATGATGCCCTGCGGCTTGAATTCACGGATAAATTCTGCACTGACATCGCAGGGGTGCAGCTCGCAATAGACGCTGGATTCCCGCACGCGACGTGCGATCAGCTGGGTGTACTGGGAACCGAAATCGAGAATGAGGATTTTCTGGTGCATTTGAGAGGAAGCCGGTAATGAGAAATGGGGAATGGGTGATGTAAGGGTAATGGGATTTTTTCCCATTACCCAGGTCTCATGACCCATTAATCGACGTGGTAGTTCGGCGCTTCCTTGGTGATCTGCACGTCGTGGACATGCGATTCACGCATGCCAGCGTTGCTGATTTCCATAAATTCTGCCTTTGCATGCATGTCGGCGATGTTTTTGCATCCGAGATAGCCCATGCTGGAGCGCAAGCCGCCCATCAACTGGTGAATCACGGTCAGGACACTGCCTTTGTAAGGCACGCGGCCTTCGATGCCTTCCGGAACCAGTTTATCGGCATTGGCTTCGTTGTCCTGGAAGTAACGGTCCTTCGAGCCTTGCTGCATGGCGCCCAGGCTACCCATGCCACGGTAGGATTTATAAGAACGGCCCTGGAACAATTCGATTTCACCCGGTGCTTCCTCGGTTCCGGCAAACAGGCCACCCAGCATCACCAGATGCGCCCCAGCTGCGATGGCCTTGGAAATATCACCGGAATAGCGAATACCGCCATCAGCAATCAGCGGGATACCAGTATCGCGCAGCGCCTGGGCCACATTATCCACCGCAGTGATCTGCGGCACGCCGACACCAGCCACGATACGTGTGGTACAGATGGAGCCAGGACCGATACCGACCTTCACTGCATCGGCGCCATGATCAACCAGGGCAAGGGCCGCTGAACCGGTAGCAATATTGCCGCCAATCACCTGCACCTGAGGGAAATTCTTCTTGACCCACTGTACGCGCTCCAGCACGCCCTGAGAGTGGCCATGCGCGGTGTCAACCACAATCACGTCCACACCGGCTTCCGCCAGCAATTCCACACGTTCCTCGGTGCCAGCACCCACGCCCACAGCTGCGCCCACGCGCAGACGGCCCAGGCTATCCTTGCAGGCCAGCGGGTGTTCAGTGGATTTCTGAATATCCTTGACCGTGATCAGACCGCGCAGTGCAAAATCGTCATTGATGACCAGCACACGCTCCAGACGATGCTTGTGCATCAGCGCCAGCGCCTCATCGCGCGATGCGCCTTCCTTGACCGTGATCAGGCGCTCACGCGGCGTCATGATATTCTTGATCGGCTGATCCAGATTGCTCTCAAACCTCAGGTCGCGGTTGGTAACAATACCCACCACGAGGCCATTTTCTACGACTGGCAGGCCGGAAATCTTGTGCTGACGCGTAAGCTGGAGAACGTCACGCACGGTCATGGATGGAGAAATGGTAATAGGATCTTTGACCACACCGCTCTCAAAACGCTTGACCATCGACACCTGAGCAGCCTGTTCCTTGGAAGTAAAGTTCTTGTGAACGATACCAATGCCGCCCTCTTGCGCCAGAGCAATTGCCAGACGACCTTCCGTAACCGTATCCATGGCGGCAGAAACCAGCGGCAGATTGAGTGTGATTTCCTTGGTAAGCTGGGTGCTCAGGCTGACATCGCGGGGCAGAACAGCGGAATGGGCGGGAATCAGCAGAACATCGTCAAAGGTGAGCGCTTTTTGAACGACACGCATGATTTTTTTATCCTTATTTACAAAGACGCCATTATACGGGTTTGACCTTGCACGGTAAACTGGCGCTCATGCGGCAGAGCACGGCATTTCAACAGTGCCGCCGACGCTGTTTGACGAATTGGCCGCAAACCATTATGTTACCCCCTGCGCCGGATGTTTCGGAATGCGGCCCAAAGAAGCCCGCACCTGCATCCAGCCTGCAAAACGGAAACAACATTCACTTATAACCAGAGGAGTCGATATTCCATGCAAAAAATCATGCTTACGTTCGCCACAGCCGGTCTGCTGATGTTATCTGGCTGCGCAACAAGCACCGCACCAGTAAAATCAGAGCCAGCCAAGGCACCCGCCACGACAGAAGCGCCCAAGCAGCAACTGTCGGACCAGGCCAAGCAGGCACTGGCGCAGGCAGAAGCGGATGTCAAGGCTGCCCAGGAGAAAAAAGGCTTATGGACAACCGCCATGGACTCATTAAAGAAGGCCCGAGAAGCCGCCAAGAAATTTGACAGCGCAGCCGTCATTAAAAATGCCAAGGAAGCAAGCGAAGACGCCAAACTGGGTATCGCTCAAACACAATACCCGCTGACCACGATCAGCAAGTAATTCGCAGCAGGAAAAATGCAAGGGGGCAAAAATGGCCCCCTTTTTTCATGTCTGCTTATTCGGATCCACTCCGGAAAGCCAGACATCCACAGCATTTGACGGCCCAATGGAGGCGGCGGGGATATTTTCGCCACAGCGCCACGCCTGTACTGCATCGTGCTTGTCTTCTCCCGTCACCAGAAACCACACTTTGCAGGCGCGACTGAGGCGCCAGGCACTGAGCGAAACACGATCTGGCGGCGGCTTGGGCGCATCATGCACAGCCAATGCCGCAGCGCAATTCTCAGTGCTCCCCCACTCCTGCCCTGGAAAAAGACTGGCCGTGTGCCCATCCTGCCCAAGGCCCAGCAGCACCAGGTCGAAATCATCTATCTCATCCATTTCCCTGGAATACTGGAATGCAGCCGCTTCGGCACCCAGTTGTGCCGGAATCCGGTGGATCTGCGCATCTGGAATTGCCACATGTTGAAGCCAGGCCTGATCGGCCATCACGCTGTTGCGGTCGGGATGATCCACGGGCAAACATCGCTCGTCGCCATAATAGATATGCCAGGCGTTCCAGTCAGTCCGGATATGGCACAGGAGCTGATATACCGACCGAGGTGTACTTCCCCCTGCCAATACGACACTGAATCGCCCCCTCTGGGCGATCGCTTCGCCAGCCACGCGCGCTATTCCTTCCGCCACGCGCCGGTAAAGCAACGCGGCGTCGGAGTATTCATGCCATACGCAGATCTGGGGAAGCGCCACAGGAACCTCTATTCACAATTTCGACAGAAGAAGACACCGGGCAAGTCAGTTGGGGTACCAAGAAGCCGCCATTTCATGGCTGCCATAGGAGCTCGAAGCGAACAGAATCCGCCCCCTGTTCGAACCTCCTACTAAATTACGCCCACACGCTGACGCAGCTTTTGCACCATGCGCCAGGCAAACCATCCACGCCGCAGCCAGCCGAAAGCCTTGCGCGGCCTTAGCGCGACCAGCAGCCCCACCCCCCCGGCCACCAGCGCGGGGTGCTGCTGAAGGTAACGCACTGCCATAACCCCCTTGTCGGCCACGGCACACCCTGCTTTAAATGGAGAAAGATTGCGGGAAAACCCGGAACGCTGCAAAGCTGCAAGGGCAATCAACCGCTCACGGCGTTCGGCGAGTTCTATCAGGCGCTTGCTCACGGGCGTAAATGATCCTGATCTTTGGAAAGCTCAGCAAGGCTCGCAGCAAACAGTTTTGACCCATTGCGGCTCTGTTTCAGCGCCACGGACAGAGCCGTAAAGCCGACCCCCAGAAACAGCACTGTAAGCATGCTGAGGACCAGCAGGCGATGGCCATCCCAAAAGGCAACCGTCAGAAAAACGGCTGCAAAAACAATACCAAGTCCAATAAAAAAAAGCGCCGCCAGTCCCAGCCATAACAGGGAAAGCAAACGCTCCTTTTCTTCTGCCACCTCGGTAGAGAGAAGTTCCAGCCGGGTGCGGACAATAGCCACACCACCTGCAGCAAGACCCTTGACCGAACCAAACAGGCCGGGCTGCTCGCCGCGATCAGGTGTAGGACCGGCAGACATCAAATCAGCGGCGACCCACCAGCAGACCGATAATGAAACCTGCGCCTGCGGCGATACCTACAGCTCGCCATGGATTGGCACGAACATAATCATCGGTTGCTTTGGCTGCCGCCTTGGTACGCTCGACAAGCGCTGCCTCGGCACGTGCCAGACGAATCTTTGCATTACGCAGGTTTTCTTCGGCCTTGACACGAATCTCGGCAATCTTCTCACCGGCCTGATTGGCGGTGGCACGCAGCAACTCTTCGGTATCTGCGATCACGACTTTCAGATCAGCTACCAGTTTTTCGCGCGTTACCACATCCAGCATTTCGTTATCTTCGATTTCGGTGTACATGTTTCAGCCTCCATTATTGTTTATGAATCCATGCCATTAGGTTACCTGTTTGGTGAAGCCGAATCAACCGCCATGCAAGGCCTAGCGACCCGTCACTTTTCTGGTGGACTGTCTGAAAGGGGTTTTTTTTGATACCCGCGGAGTGCGTGGGGGCTGGGAACGCGATTTGCGCTCTGCTCCCTGCTTGTCAATGGGGGGCGCTTTGCGCCCTTCTGCCGATCTTGGCGCCTCCGGCAGGGCGATACCCGCCCAGTGCAAAACTTCCACCACCTGCGCGGGCTCCAGCTCAAGCCAGCGGCCGCGCTTGACACGCGGCGGCAGGCTCAGGATGCCGAAGCGAACCCGCATCAACCGGCTCACAGTCAGACCCATCACCTCGAACATGCGGCGCACTTCCCTGTTCCGGCCTTCCTTGAGTACGCCGCGATACCAGTGATTACTGCCTTCACCGCCTTCGTCCACCAGACTCTCGAATCTGGCAGGACCATCTTCCATCTCGACACCCTGGCGCAGTTGTTGCAGCTGATCCGGTGTCAGTTCACCGCGCGTACGCACCGCGTACTCCCGCTCCACCTCAAAGCGCGGATGCATGAGGTGATTCGCCAATTCGCCGGAAGTGGTAAAAATCAGCAAGCCGCTGGTATTGAAATCCAGCCTGCCCACCGCAATCCATTTGCCGCCGCGAATCTGCGGCAACACATCGAACACGCTCTCGCGTTTTTCCGGGTCGTCGCGGCTGACAATTTCACCTTCAGGTTTGTGATAAAGCAAAACCCTCGGCAGCTTGGATGCCATGCGGAAGCGAACTGCGCGGCCATTGACCTTGACCAGGTCGTCATCTTCCACCTGCGCGCCGATTTCAGCCACCTGGCCGTTCACTGTCACTTTCCCGCCACGAATCAGTTCTTCCATTTCGCGGCGCGATCCCAAGCCCTCCTGGGCCAGCATTTTATGTAATCTTTCAGGCATTTTCTTCTATTCCAACCGCATTATTCAAAGCAGCCAATTCTTCCAGTGGAGGCAATTCACCCAGCGAACGCAGGTTGAGATCATCCAGAAATTTTCTTGTCGTAGCAAACAGAACCGGCCGGCCCGGCACGTCGCGATGTCCAACGCCATCAATCCAGCCGCGTTCTTCCAGTGTTTTGATCACATGCGTGGAAACCGCCACACCGCGAATTTCTTCTATGTCGCCGCGCGTCACCGGCTGCCGGTAAGCGATGATAGACAGGGTTTCCATCACGGCCCGCGAATAGCGCGGCGGCTTCTCGGGGTTGAGCCGATTCAGGTACCGCTGAAATTCCGGGCGCGTCTGAAAGCGCCATCCTCCAGCCACGCTGACCAGCTCGACGCCGCGCCCAATCCAGTCACGGCGTAATTCCTCAAGCAGTTTGCGCAAGGTTTCCGCCCCCAGTTCTTCATCAAACAGCTTGCCCAACTGGTTCACGGACAAGGGCTCCTGGCTGGAAATCAGGGCTGTTTCCAGCACAATTTTAATTTCATTCAGGGGTGTCATTCCAGCGAGCTTCCCGTTTCAGCCAGCTTAACATAGATCATTGCAAAAGCTTCCGTCTGGCTGATTTCCACCAGCGACTCGCGCGCCAGTTCCAGCAGCGCGAGAAATGTCACCACCACCTCCGGCAAGCCTTTTTCAACCTCAAACAGCGCTTCAAACTCGACAAATCCGCCACCCTGAAGACGGCGCAGGATCAGGCTCATGTGCTCGCGCACCGACAGCTCTTCACGTGTCACCCGATGATGGCGATGCACCCTGGCACGCGCCGCCACACCCAGCCAGGCCTGACGCAAATCGTCCGGGTTCACTTCCGGCAAGCGTTTCTCGTCAGTCTGCTCCAGCCACACCTGAACCAGCGCGAAATCGCGCCCCGCCTGCGGCAGTGTGTCCAGCTGCTGCGCCGCCAGCTTCATGCGCTCGTATTCAAGCAAACGGCGCACCAGCTCGGCGCGCGGGTCCTGCTCTTCGTCGTGGCTCGCCACCGGACGTGGCAACAACATGCGTGATTTGATCTCGATCAGCAAGGCGGCCATGAGCAGATAATCGGCAGCCAGTTCGAGCTGTTTCTCGCGCATCATTTCCACATATTGCATGTACTGCCGGGTCACTTCCGACATCGGGATATTCAGCACATCGAGATTCTGGCGCCGGATCAGGTAAAGAAGAAGATCGAGGGGGCCTTCGAAAGCATCGAGAAAAACCTCCAGCGCGTCGGGCGGGATGTACAGATCCTGCGGCAGCTCAACCAGCGGCTCGCCGTAAACCTTGGCCCAAGGCAGGGGTTCTGTCGTAATGGCATTCATGATTGGCCTCAATTATGCCGTTTTTTTACCCACACCGCCGCCCTGATCACGCCTGCGCCTTCTGGTATAATTTCGCGTTTTGAATCGCACAAAGAAATGCACATGGAAGCCGAACAACTCAACGCCATCGAAAACCATCTGGCCGACCTGATGAAGCGCGGCCAGGACCTTCGGGGGTATCTTTGACTACGATGTCAAACAGGAGCGCCTGACCGAAGTTGTCCAGCTGCTCGAAGACCCGGCCGTCTGGAACGACGCCAAGAGAGCCCAGGAACTGGGCAAGGAACGCCGCGAACTGGAAAACGTCGTCGATACCCTGACCCGGCTGGATCAGTCGCTGCGTGATTCGATCGAGCTGTTCGACATGGCGCGCGAGGAAGGCGACGATGACTCGCTGGTCAGCATCGATAACGATGCTGCCGAACTGGAAAAAATCGTGTCGGGCATGGAATTCCGCCGCATGTTCTCGCATCCGATGGATCCCAACAACTGCTTCCTCGACATTCAGGCCGGCTCTGGCGGCACCGAAGCACAGGACTGGGCTTCGATGCTGCTGCGCATGTACGTGCGCTACTGCGAGCGCAAGGGCTTCAAGATCGAAGTGCTGGAAGAATCCGAGGGCGAGGTCGCCGGCATCAAGAGCGTCTCGCTCAAGATCAGCGGCGAATATGCCTTTGGCTATCTGCGCTCGGAATCCGGTGTGCACCGGCTGGTGCGCAAATCGCCGTTTGATTCCGGCAATCGCCGCCACACTTCCTTTTCCAGCGTATTCGTCTATCCCGAAGTGGATGAATCGATCGAAGTGGAAATCAACCCGGCCGATCTGCGCGTCGACACCTACCGCGCTTCCGGCGCTGGCGGACAGCACATCAACAAGACCGATTCGGCGGTCCGCCTCACCCACCTGCCCACCAACATCGTGGTGCAATGCCAGAACGACCGCTCGCAGCACCGCAACCGGGCCGAAGCCATGGCCATGCTGAAAGCGCGTCTGTATGAACTGGAATTGCGCAAGCGCAACGAGGAAAAGCAAAGCATGGAAGACTCCAAGACCGATATCGGCTGGGGTCACCAGATCCGCTCCTACGTGCTCGACCAGTCGCGCATCAAGGATCTCCGCACCAACTACGAAGTCGGCAACACTCAGGCCGTGCTCGATGGCGAGCTCGACGACTTCATCGAAGCAAGCTTAAAACAAGGGGTTTAATCGCATGAGCGAGCAGGAATCAATTCAACAGGACGAAAATCAGATCATCGCCGAGCGCCGGGCCAAGCTGGGCCAACTGCGCAAGGAAGGGATCGCCTTCCCCAATGATTTCGACCGCACCCACATGGCAGCGGATCTGCAGCTTCTTTACGGCGATGTGCTTAAGGAAGACCTCGATGGCCAGAACATCGAAGTATCCATTGCCGGGCGCATGATGCTCAAGCGCGTGATGGGCAAGGCCAGTTTTGCCACGGTGCAGGACATGGGCGGCCGCATCCAGTTCTACATCAATGACGAGGGCGTGGGCGCAGAGACCCACGAAGCCTTCAAGCACTGGGACATGGGCGACATCATCGCCGCCACAGGCACCCTGTTCAAGACCAACAAGGGCGAGCTTTCACTGCGCGCCAGCAAATTGCGCCTGCTGACCAAATCCCTGCGCCCGCTGCCGGAAAAATTCCACGGCCTGACCGATCAGGAACAGAAATACCGCCAGCGTTATCTCGACCTGATCACCAATGAAGAAACACGCAAGACCTTCATGGTGCGCTCGAAGGTGATCCAGGGCATCCGCACCTTCCTGGTCGAACGCGGTTATCTGGAAGTGGAAACGCCGATGATGCACCCGATCCCCGGCGGCGCCTCCGCGCGCCCCTTCAGCACCCATCACAACGCGCTGGACATGGAACTGTTCCTGCGCATTGCACCCGAGCTGTATCTCAAGCGCCTGGTGGTGGGCGGTTTCGAAAAGGTTTTCGAAATCAACCGCAACTTCAGGAATGAGGGCCTCTCGACGCGCCACAATCCCGAATTCACCATGATCGAATTTTACGAGGCCTATCGCGATTACAAGTACCTCATGGACCTCACCGAGAACATGCTGCGCGATGTGGCCAAAGGCGTGCTGGGACATGCCGTGGTGCAGTATCAGGGGCACACCATCAATCTGGCGCAGCCTTTCGACCGTCTCACCGTCGTCCAGGCGATCCAGAAATACCACGCCGGCAGATTTAGCGACGAACAGTTGCACGACCGCAGCTTCCTGCTCGCCACGCTCAAGGAAATGAATGCCGCCCATCACCCCACCGACGGCGTGGGCGGCCTGCAGCTTTCCCTGTTCGAGGAAACCACCGAACATCTGCTGATCCAGCCCACTTTCATCATCGACTATCCGGCGGAAACCTCCCCGCTGGCGCGCCGCAACGACCAGAATCCGGGCATCACCGATCGTTTCGAACTGTTCATCGTGGGCCGCGAACTGGCTAACGGATTTTCCGAGCTCAACGATGCGGAAGATCAGGCGGAACGTTTCATGGAACAGGTGCGTCAAAAGGAAGCAGGCGATGCGGAAGCCATGCACTACGACGCGGACTACATTCGCGCTCTGGAATACGGACTGCCGCCCACGGCTGGCGAGGGCATCGGCATTGACCGGCTGATCATGCTGCTGACCGACAGCCCGAGCATTCGCGATGTCATCCTGTTCCCGCAGATGCGCCTGGAATAGTGACGGCTGTTATTCAGCCATTCGAGGAGATTCATACCATGACAAACTCCCTGTCCCTCTATGCACGGTTCGTGGTTATCGATAAAGCGCTGTCTGACGGAAGCTCGATCACTTCGGCGATTGGCGCTCGATCACATTAGCTCCCCGGAGCTCACGCCATGAAACACATCGAGCTGCCCATAGCGGGCATGACCTGTGCAGCATGTTCCACCCGGCTGGAGCGGAATCTTAACAAGCTCCCCGGTGTGACAGCGGTAGTCAATCTTGCGGCTGAAAAAGCACGTATTGAATATGACGAAAAACTGAACACCCCTGCGGACTTCGTTGCCGCCATCGCCAAAACCGGTTTCTCCGTACCGCTCAAATCCACCGAATTGCAGATCACCGGCATGACCTGTGCCGCCTGCGCCACACGCATCGAGAAAGTTCTGAACCAGCTCGACGGCGTGGAAGCCACCGTCAACTTCGCCACGGAAAAAGCGCACATCCGCTACCAGGCGGCTCTGGTTACGCTTACCCAGTTGACCGATGCGGTGCGCAAGGCCGGCTACAAGGCCTACGAAATCGCCGGCACCAGCCGTGCCGAAGAAAAGGCGCGCAAGGAAGCGCAGTTCCGTGCCGAGCGCCGGATGTTCTGGATCGCCGCCATACTGACCCTGCCGCTGCTGGCCCAGATGCCTTTCATGCTGTTCGATCCTCACACTGACTTATTGCCGAGATGGCTCCAGTTTGCACTCGCCACGCCGGTGCAGTTCTGGGCCGGGAAACGCTTTTATACCGGTGCCTGGCATGCATTGCGGGGCGGCGGCGCCAACATGGATGTGCTGGTGGCGCTCGGCACCAGCATGGCCTGGCTGTTCAGTACCGTCGTCACCCTGTGGAGCCTGCCGCAGCATGTGTATTTCGAAGCCGGAGCGGCGGTCATCACCCTGGTATTGCTGGGCAAGCTGCTGGAAGCCCGCGCCAAGGCAAAGACCTCCTCCGCCATCGAAGAGCTGATCAAGCTGCAGCCGCGCACCGCATGGGTGGAGCGTGACGGCGTCATGGTGGAAGAGGAAATCGAGCACGTGCAGGCAGAAGACATCTTTGTCGTCCGCGCCGGTGAAAACATCCCGGTGGACGGCGAAGTCATCGAAGGCAACTCCAGCGTGGTCGAAGCCATGCTCACCGGCGAAAGCATGCCTGTCGGCAAGGCACCGGGCGCCAAGGTGTATGCCGCCACGCAGAACCAGGAAGGCATGCTGCGCTGCCGCGCCACCGGGGTCGGCTCCCACACCCTGCTCGCCGGCATCATCCACATGGTGGAGCAGGCACAGGGTTCCAAGGCGCCGATCCAGCGCCTGGCGGATACGATCTCAGGCATCTTTGTGCCAACGGTGATCACCATCAGCCTGGTGACTTTCGCGCTCTGGATGTGGCTGGGCGGCAGCTTCACCCTTGCGCTGGTCAACGCGGTCGCCGTGCTGGTGATCGCCTGCCCCTGCGCCCTTGGGCTTGCCACGCCCACCGCCATCATGGTCGGCACCGGCATCGGGGCCAGGATCGGCATCCTGGTGAAGAATGCCGCCGCGCTCGAACGGGCGGAAAAAATCCGCACCCTGGTGGTCGACAAGACCGGCACGCTGACCGAGGGCAAACCCGTGATCAGCGACATCAAGCCGACAGAAGGCATTGCTGAAAAAGATTTGCTGGCTCTTGCCGCAGCACTGGAACAGGGCTCACAGCACCCGCTGGCTCAGGCCATCCTGGCTCGGGCAAAATCAGAGGCACTTGAACTCCCGCCTATCTCCCACTTCCAGTCAACTTCCGGCAAGGGCGTAAGCGCCGAAATCGACGGCGCAATCCATTATCTGGGTTCCCCGCTATTTATCTCTGAAAATGGCCTGGCACCGGATACGGAATTACTGACCAGAATGCAGGCCCAGGGGAAAACAGTCGTCACCGTGGCGAATGCATCTGCCGTTCTGGGCTATATCGCCATCTCCGATCCACTGCGCACCAGCTCAGCCCAGGCCGTCGCGCGGCTGCAGGAAATGGGTATCGAAGTCATCATGCTCACGGGCGACAATCTCGCCACGGCTCAGGCGATTGCCCGCGAGGCAGGGATAGAGCGCTTCCGCGCTGAAGTGCTGCCACAGCACAAGGCGGAAGAAGTCCAGAAACTCAAGACACAGGGCAGCGTGGTCGGCATGGTGGGTGACGGCATCAATGACGCGCCCGCACTCGCCGCGGCGGATATCAGCTTCGCCATCGGCGCAGGCTCAGACGTAGCGATCGAGGCAGCGGACATCACCCTGATGCGCAACGACCTGAACAGCGTGGCCGATGCCATCAGCCTGTCGCGCGCCACCCTGGGCAAGATCCGCCAGAACCTGTTCTTTGCCTTCTTTTACAACGTTCTGGGCATTCCGCTGGCCGCCTTCGGCATGCTGAGCCCGGTGATTGCCGGTGCGGCAATGGCCATGAGTTCGGTATCGGTGGTGAGCAATTCTTTGCTACTGAAAAAATGGAAGGCCAGGCATTAGATAAACCCGGCCGGTTTGCCATGCATGGCTTATTCCGATTTGGATGCCGGGCGGGTGAGCCGGCGTTCCCATGGCTCCACGGCACGCTGTTCCAGACGGTTGACCGCGATTTTTCGCCACGACTCGGCGAGCACATCCAGTGCGGCGATTTCTCTCAGCGCCTCATAGTTGAGCGTATCCACATAGAAGCAATGCAGCAGGCGCGACAGCGGCCAATCAGGATGGGGGCGTTGAAGCAGTTCCAGTGTGTCTCCGGCTTCGATCTCGCCAGCCTCAAGCACACGGTAATACCAGCCGGTGCGGCGGCTTTCCTGTACCCTGCGCGCCATTTTTGGCTCGGAAAAACGCACATTGAGTTTCCAGCACGGCTGGCGGGCCTGGGAAACCTGTAGCAGCGCTGTTCCGGCGCGGTAGATGTCGCCGATGCAGACATCCTCTTCACGAATGCCCCGCGTGGAAAAATTCTCACCGAATGCACCAGGTTTTTCCAGGATAGCCGCAAACTCCGGGTATTCTGCAAGCCAGGATGCATAGTGATCCAGGGGGTAATGATGCAGCGCCTTTTCGGGTCCGCCGTGCTTCTCGGTATCACCCTGCTGGTCACACACCAGACCATTGGTCTCAACGCGGATTTTTCCGTTAACGGGTGTTTTATGGATAGCGCTTAACTGCCCAGCAGGGCCAAAAGGGACGGCACGACCCGCAAGCAGACTAATAATTTCATAACGGGCGGTTAATTCCGGCATTCCCACACTCCCTGACTTGACTGCATTTTAAAGAACAACCAATATCATCGATCAACACGAAAAATCAAGGAGAACCCTATGGAAAAAATCACCCTCACCGTCAAGGGCATGACCTGCATGGGCTGCGTAGCGAGTGTAAAGAATGTTCTGGAGCCGATTCCTGGCGTAAGCAGTGTCGAAATCACACTGGACAACGGCGAAGTCGTGATTACCTACGACCCGGCCAGAACGGAAGCGGATCAATTCAGGAATGCGATCAATGACGCCGGTTACGAAGTGATAAAATAAAAATTCGGCTATTGAAAAACAGAGCTATCAGCACTCATGTTCTCTTTCCTCTCCAGTGACAAACCTGCTGTCATAGACAGGCGCACCCTGAAGACGATCAACGATTCAGTCGTTCATTTTCTTCAGGCACGCGGTGTCCAGACCTTCAAGGTCTACACCATTGATTATGAAAACAATCCTGTCGTACTGATTCAAGCGGTACCGCAGAAAAAATTGCGCTTTTCCAACATTCTGGAAATTCAGATCAAGCGCCACCTGCGTGAAAAACTGGGTTTTCAGGTTCCCGCCATATTCTGGCGCTTCAAAACGGATGAGAGTGAAGCGCCCGGGCCGGAACAGGCAGACTACGAGTACGAAGAAAATCCGGAATATCCACAGGATAGTTCAAACGAAAAACAGGCTCCGGCCATTTCCGACGCCGCAGATTCAGTGGAAGCGGGTCCGGCAGATGCGCCTGAAAATAACAACGAGCACTACGACGTTCGCCAACTCGCGCGCAAAGGCATGGAAGTGGAGGAAATTTCCATGGGCGAATTCGACGAATTTCTTAAAGGCTCGTCCGGAAACGAGCCGCCGCAGACCACTAGCGGCAGCTGAATTCACTACATGCCGAGCAGGCGATTGATTTCAGCCTCGGCATCCAGCCAGTCCTGAACCTCGTTCTCTGGCGCGAAATTGCGTTTTTCTGCCCTGAAGTAAGCGGCGTCGCAGATCATTCGATAACGCTGTTCCGGCGTGACATTCTTGATACTTTTTGCCTTGCTGGAACGGCTTGCTGCTGGCTTGGCCGCTGTGGTTTTTTTGGCCGCAACCTTGGGTGCGGCTGCTTTGGCAGGCTTTGCCACCACTGCCGTTTTGGCAGCTGCTTTGGCAGCTGTAACGGCTGCCGGTTTGGCGCTCGAGCCCGCCGCTTTCTTGGCTTTTGTCGCAGTTTCAGTTTTGGCTTCAGCCATGATATTCACCCCAAAAAATTAAATAGTGCATAAATTTTACTACCGCCACATGACAGATTTTAGTCATGAAAAGCGTTGCCAGATCACCAGCGATACAAATCAAGCAAATTACGCTCCAAGTATGGAACTCACGCTATAAAGTCAGCAGACTGCCGCAGCCAAAAACGCGACCACACACGCCATTGAAGATAATATTGTGCGTGGCTAGCGATAGTCTCCCCGCATAAAAAAAATGTCAAGAACATGCCGCATCCGTATGCTCAAGACTGGTGCGCCCGCACTATTTTAGATCACTGAAGAATTTTATCCAGCGAACCATCGGGCAGGATACGGTAGCGCCCGTCACTATCGCGCTGATTCTGGATATAACGCCGGACCTGAATCTCGCTTCCCTGTTTCAGAAAGCGAATTTCATAATACTGGTAATTCTTGAAGACTTCTTCGATGTTAAGCGCGGGCCCCGGCTGCCAGGGTTTTTGCTCAGGATCAAAATGATCGAAATAATGCGGCGTATCCGGCTCGAATGACTGGGCCGAAGCTGCATTCACCGCCAAGGCAAGGCACGCCAGAAGGGCAAGCGCAAACCCCCTCACGCCGTTCCTCCGACAGTCAGGCCATCAATCCGCAGCGTCGGCTGTCCGACACCAACCGGAACGCTCTGCCCTTCCTTGCCGCAGGTGCCGACACCCGGGTCCAGTTTCATGTCATTGCCGATCATCGAGACGCGGGTCAGGACATCCGGGCCATTGCCGATCAGGGTGGCGCCTTTCACTGGATAGGTGATTTTCCCGTCCTCGATCATGTAGGCCTCAGCGGCGGAGAAAACGAATTTTCCGCTGGTGATATCCACCTGTCCCCCGCCAAAATTTGCGGCATACAGACCGTGCTTGACTGAAGCGATGATCTCCTGCGGATCTTTGTCGCCATTGAGCATGTAGGTATTGGTCATGCGCGGCATGGGGATGTGCGCGAAGGACTCGCGCCGCGCATTACCGGTCGGCGCTACGCCCATCAGGCGTGCATTGAGCGAATCCTGCAGGTAGCCCTTGAGAATGCCGTTTTCAATCAGCACCGTGCACTGGGTCGGGTTGCCCTCGTCATCCACGTTAAGGGAGCCACGACGCCGTGCAATGGTGCCGTCATCCACCACCGTCACGCCGTCTGCAGCCACCCGTTCGCCGACACGTCCGCTGAAAGCCGAACTGCCCTTGCGGTTGAAATCGCCTTCCAGCCCATGGCCAATGGCTTCGTGCAGCAGAATCCCCGGCCAGCCAGCGCCCAGCACTACGGTCATGGCGCCTGCCGGAGCCGGGCGGGCATCCAGATTGATCAGCGCCTGATGCACCGCCTCTTTTGCATACTGTTCCAGTATTTCATCGCTGAAATAGGCGTAATCAAAACGCCCGCCGCCGCCCGCACTGCCCTGCTCGCGGCGACCGTCCTGCTCTGCGATCACCTGCAGGGACAGGCGCACCAGGGGCCGCACATCGGCTGCCATCAGGCCGTCGTTGCGGGCCACCATGACCACCTCATACTCCCCGGCCAGCCCGGCCATCACCTGGGTGATGCGCGGGTCCAGCGAACGGGCAATGCGTTCCAGTTTTTCCAGCAGTTTGACCTTCTGCACGTCGTTCAGGCTGGCAATCGGGTCATGCGGCAGATACAGGCCATGCCCATTGGCGCGCCGCAGCGCGTGAGTATGGGAGCTTCCGCCCTGCCGGGCGATGGCGCGCGTAGTTTCTGCCGCCTGGGTCAGGGCGGGCAGGCTGATTTCGTCGGAGTAGGCAAATGCCGTTTTCTCGCCGCTCACCACACGCACGCCGACACCCTGATCGATATCGAAACTGCCTGACTTCACCTGCCCTTCTTCGAGGCTCCAGCTTTCAGCGCGGCTGTACTGAAAATACAGGTCGGCATAGTCGGCCTGATGCGTCATGATCTGGCCGAATATCTGTTGCAGACGCGCCTCGTCCAGATGATAAGGTTTGAGCAGCGTGCTTTCGGCTGTGGCAAACAAGGTGCCGGGTTCGATAGTCGCTTGCTGCGATTGTGCTTGTACGGTCATGTAGATTTCTTCAGCATTGATGAATGGTGCGGTGTCGCAGCGCCGGCAGGCTGGTGCGCAGGCTGGCCTGATAGGCGCGGTTGACACTGGCGATCACGACCCCTGAGCCGCGCGGCAAGCGGTCCAGAATCACGCCCCATGGATCGACGATCATGCTGTTGCCATGGGTCTCGCGGCCGGAAAGATGGTATCCGCCCTGAGCGGGCGCCACGACATAGGCCAGATTTTCAATGGCGCGGGCGCGTACCAGCGTCTCCCAGTGTGCCTTGCCGGTGGTATCGGTAAAAGCGGAAGGCACCACGATCAGATCCACATCTTTCATGGCACGATAAAGTTCCGGGAAGCGCAGGTCGTAGCAGACGGACAAGCCGATACGGCCAAATGGCGTTTCCAGCACCACGACCTGATCACCGGCCTCGATAGTTTCTTCTTCACGGTAATGCTCGTTGCCCAGATCGAGGCCGAACAGGTGAATCTTGTCATAACGTGCTGCAAGCTTGCCCTTGTCGTCATACACCAGGCAGCTGTTGCGCACCTTGCCCGGAACCGAGGCTTCGAGCGGAACGGAACCGCCCACCAGCCAGATCTTGTGTTTTTTGGCCTGGGCGCTGAGGAATTTCTGGATCGGCCCCTTGCCTTCGGCTTCACGTGCTGCGACTTTGTCTGTTTCTTTCAGACCCATAACGCAAAAATATTCCGGCAGGGCAACCAGCTTCGCACCCTGGCTGGCAGCAGTGGCAATCAGGCGCTCGGCTTCGGCCAGATTGGCGGACACGTTCGGCCCCGAAGCCATCTGGATTGCAGCCACTCTGCAGGTGCCGGGTGTAGGGGCCGTTTTCAGGGTTGTGGTGCGTGCCTTAGGCTTCGCGAAACTGGATTTTTCCTTGCTGTTCATGAATTCCTCATCATTTCTGATTAACTCGTTTCAATTGCTACAATGCTGCCGAAAAGGTTCAAATTCAAGCGTTATTGATGCTGCCACTTGATGTTTGAACTTGTAGGTCGGACTTCAGTCCGATTTTTCGGGCTGAAGCCCGACCTACAATTAAAATAAATTCTGGCCGGGTCAATAATCATCAGCCGCCGCTTTCCGGCGTTTTATTTTCTCCGCCACTTCTCTTCAGCTTGGTCACTACCGGATTATCCCATGTTCCGGTAATGCTGTACTCGTAAGCAATAATTTGTCCGATCGGGTCTTTGAGCACTTTTTGCACCAGCAGGGTAGTCAGGCCGACCACAGGGCCGCCCAGCAATGCCACGGCCCCGGAGACCGTATCGCTCAGCACCGGCACGACTCTCACCCGCAATTTCTGGGTTTCATGAGCCAGGCTGGTTTCTCCCTGCATGCTGACCTTGGCGGCTGGCCCATCCATCTTGAAATCATTGCTGCTGACGACCCCCTGAGTGGCTTTCGCACTCATGGAAATATCATCAAAGGCAAAACCTTCACTGAACACATCACGAAAATCAAGGGTAATACGCCGTGGCAGTGCCTGCAAACTCAGGATGCCTAACAGCTTTCCGAGCCCGGGTTCAATTTTCAAGAATTGCCCTTTGTGCGCCTCCAGCGACAGATTGCCGCTCAGGGATGGATAATGAATATCGGCGGGGCTTCCATTCCAGGAAAGCTGCCCTTTCAGCTCTGCCTTACCCCCCTTGACACTGTCAGGATGGCCGACGCGCGCCAGCAGTTTGCCGATATCGCTGGTTTCAAGCTGCAGATTGAACTGGCTCCTCGGTTGCAGCCGCCAGTTCTGCCAGATGCCATCCAGAGAAAGAGCGGTTTCGGGCGTAATCAGTTTCAGCTTGTTGATACGCCAGTCAAGTCCGCTCGGCGCGGCAAGAAGCTCCAGACGGCCCAGCTGCTTATTACGGATACTGAAGTTTTCGGCAATGATATCCAGCGACGGGTATTCAGTGCTCTCAGCGGGCGGGCCAGGCTCGCTCAGCTTGGGTGGTGCGGCGGGGGGAATGCTGAGCGACTTGAAACGCCCGCTCACATTCCCTGCTCCGCCCGGTTTCCAGTTGACACTGCCACTCATTTCCTGGCTTTCAAGCGCTGCCTGCCACCCGCCATCCAGCCTCCAGGCATTCACGCTCAGGTCCCTGAAGCGTTTGCCGAAAGCATCGAGCGTCGAGAGTTTCAGATTGGCGCCATCAATGGCGAAGCCCTCGCCATTACCCCCTTTGCCGTTTGACAGTTCACGCCAGTGATCGACGTCCAGATAAGGCAGCGAGCCATTCAGCCAGATGCCATTCGCTGGCAAATCAGCCGGGCCGCCACCCAGCCGGATCGTGCCACGCACCACCTTCATCTGACCGGACTGCTGACGCCGCTCCAGTTGTGCGGCCAGTACATTGCCGTAGCTGACACTGATGACATCCTGATCCAGCACAGCCGCCTTGCGTTCAAGACGCAGCATGGCGCTGTCGCCCGGGGCCTTGTTGAGCGGCAAGGGAAGGCTGCTGCCCAGCCCATTCAGATTCGAAGTAAAGACCACGTTGGCCAGTTTCTTGCGCAGGTTAATCGAAGCATTCCAGTTTGCGCTGCCCTGCAGACGCTCCAGCAACGGGTGCGGGAAAGCCTTGCCCAGACCCGAAGCCGTCGCCTTGCCATTGGCATTGATCTGGATCGCGCCCTGCTGGGTGGAGGCCTTGATGGAGGCAGGCCCGCCGAGAAACTGGGCTGACAGGCCGGGAATGGCGACCGATGAACCGGTAAACTGGAGCGCGCCATTCACCTGATCCAGCGCTGGGGCACCCTCGTCCAGCATCACCCTGTTATTCTGGAACAGATAACTGCCTCCGACAGAGATATCGTCCAGACGGCGCAGGGGGATTTTCAGGCTCAGATTGAACTTGCCATTCCCGCCTGCCTGCATGCCCCGGCTGAAATCGTCGATCATGGCGCTGACCGGGCTCTGGTCGACAAACTTCAGCATATCCTGGGTTGGACCACGGGCTTCGCCATCGACCATCAATATCTCGTCAAACACGAGCAGATCCGGTATCCGGACATGCACTTTGCTGATCTGCATGCCGTAGGTATGGCCTGAGTGCGCATAAATATCCATGCGCTTGCCGTGAAACAGCAGATCGACGGCAATGCCTTCGATCTCGGGCCATCCCGGCGCATATTCAAGCCGCCCCCCATTTGCCTTGACGGCCACCTGGAATAACCCGGACTTGCCATCCTCGAAGGGAAATTTTGCCAGATCGCCTCTCAGCTTCAACTGCACATCGCTGGAATGACCGGCCTTGAGGGAGCGCGCCAGCCAGTCGCGCGTCTCCTGCCCCACTACCAGCGGCATGTAGTGGCTGACAAAACGGGCATCCGCACGATTGAACTGCGCGCTCAGGTCAATCTGGCCCGGCCCTTCGCTGCTGGTGCGATAAGTGCCGAAAGCCGTTCCCGCCAGATGGTCATTGGCGAGCGAAGCGTTGCTCAGACGGAACTCGTGCTGCCCCTTTTTTTTGCTCCAGCCCAGTTGTGCTGTCAGGGTGTCCAGCTCCAGTGGGTGATCGAATACGCCTGGAAAAGTCAGGCTGAGCTGGCGCGAATTAAGATTCAACGCGCCCCCTTTTTCATTGACATCGATACTGCCGCTCAGATTGACGAAGCCGGGCAAGCGGGCGCCAGAATCAGGCGTATAAGGGTGCGCTGCGAGACTGTTGAAATTGCCCTTGAGCACATAGCGCTGCAGTTCCGGCCATGAGCCGCTCCAGCTGGCAGATAAATCCTGCAGCGAGCCTTTCGGTTGCAACTGCCGCAAGCCTGTGCGAATTTCATCATCCACGGGCAAATAAGCGGATAGCGCGAGCAGCGGCTCCAGATCCAGCCCATCCACCTTGAATTCGCCCTGAGCAGGTTTTTTCCCGCGCACAGGCAGCATATTCAGACTTGCCTTGACCGGGCCAAAAGCAGGGCCGTCACGCAGGCGAAAACTGAAACCGCGGCCCTGCAACTGTTGCCCCGGCGCAAGATCACTCCAGCTCAAACGCCCGGCAGCCTGAGGCAGATCCAGTTGCGGCAAGTCGCTGCGCAAGCGTGCCAGCACGTCCCTCAGCTGCAGATCGACCGTCAGGCTTTTCAGGGTCTTGCCACTCAGGCCCAGCCATAAGCGCAGCCCCCCGCTGCCGCGCTCCAGCTGGAAGGGCAGATCCAGCCAGCTTCGCCACAGACTGACATCGGTGTAATCCAGCCGGCTGTAGAGTGTGCCCGACCAGCCGGAAAAATCCGCCAGATCATTCCCTTTCAGATCACCGCGGATATCCAGGGGCAAAGCCAGAGCAGGAGGCGGTACTGCGCGCAGGCCGAAGCGGTGGCGGTTGCCACGATTTTCCAGGCGCAAATTCAGCTGGTTCAGCTCAAGCAAGGGCGCCTGCCGCAACTCGTCCTGCCAGCTCAGGGTCGCACCACGCACGATAATGCGACGCTGGCGCAGCAGCCAGTCCGCAAAACCGCTTTCGCTGCCGGGCTGATTGACCCACACGCCGCCCACATAGATCTCGCCCTTTGCAGTCCGGCGCAGCGCCAGATGGGGCTGGTCAATATCCAGCGAATGGAGGCGAATCTCTCCCATTGCCAGATTCCACCAGGCCAGCGTCCCTTCGATGTGTGCCAGATGCAGGGCGGGGTTTCCTGCGGCATCATAAACATCGACACCGCGCATGCTGAGGTGGGGCCGCAACCCATCCCAGCCGGCGCCGATCTCGCCGATGGTCACGCGCTGTCCGGCGGACTGGCTGATGGAAGCAGCGATGCTCTCGCGATAGTCTGCGATATTGGGCAACAGCCAGTAGCGCAGGCCAAGAATAAACAAAGCAAATACCAGCCCCCCCAGGATCAGGGCCGGGACGACAAGTCGGTACAGCCAGCGGGCGGTGGATTGGAGCATGAAAACTCTGGGAACAAAAAAAGCCGCAGCGGAAACGTTCCGCTACGGCTTGATTATAGCCGTGTATCGCTTATTTGACCGCAGCTTTAAGCTGTTCCAGGATCGCCGGATTTTCCAGCGTTGAAGTGTCGGAAGTAATCTCCTCGCCCTTGGCCAGGGCGCGCAAGAGGCGGCGCATGATTTTCCCCGAGCGCGTCTTGGGCAGATTGTCACCAAAGCGGATTTCATCCGGCTTGGCGATGGGGCCGATCTCCTTCCCCACCCAGTTGCGCAACTCTGCGGCAATCTGTTTCGCTGCCTCGCCCTCGGGCCGGGCGCCCTTGAGCACCACATAAGCGACCACGGACTCGCCCTTGATATCGTGCGGCTTGCCTACCACTGCCGCTTCTGCCACCAGCGGGTTTGCCACCAGGGCAGACTCGATTTCCATGGTCCCCAGGCGGTGCCCGGACACGTTCAGCACATCGTCGATACGGCCCATGATCCAGTAATAGCCATCCTTGTCGCGATGGGAGGAATCACCGGCGAGATAATACTTGCCGCCCAGTTCTTCAGGGAAATAGGTCTTCTTGAAGCGCTCCGGGTCACCCCACAGCGTGCGCAACAGCGAAGGGAAAGGCCGCTTGATCACCAGAAAGCCGCCTTGACCCTTTTCGACCGGATGACCGACCTCATCCACGATATCCACCATGATGCCGGGCAGGGGCAAGGTGCATGAACCGGGCTTGGTTGCCACCGCGCCGGGCAGCGGCGCGATCATGTGGCTGCCGGTTTCGGTCTGCCACCAGGTATCGACAACCGGGCAGCGGGCCTGGCCCACCACCTCGTGGTACCACATCCAGGCTTCCGGATTGATCGGCTCGCCCACCGTGCCCAGCAGGCGCAGCGAAGAAAGATCATATTGTTTCGGCAAATCGCCGCCCAGCTTGATCAGCGAGCGAATGGCCGTCGGCGCCGTATAAAAAGTGGTGACCTTGTGATCCTGAATCAGCTTCCAGAAACGGCCGGCATCCGGGTAGGTGGGAACCCCCTCGAAAATCACTTCTGTCGCCCCCATCGCCAGCGGGCCGTAGGCGACATAGGTATGACCGGTCACCCAGCCCACGTCGGCGGTGCACCAGTAAACGTCATCCGGCTTGTAATCGAACACCCACTTCATCGAAAGAATGGCGCCGAGCAGGAAACCGCCGGTCGAATGCTGCACGCCCTTGGGTTTGCCGGTCGAGCCGGAAGTGTAAAGAATGAACAGCGGATCTTCCGCACTGACCCAGGCCGGCTCGCAGGTTTCAGCCTGATTCTGGATCAGATCGTGCCACCACAGATCACGACCGGCATCCCATTTGACCGCACCGCCGCTGCGGCGGTAGACCACGACCTTCTCGACACACTCGCAGCCGCCGGTGGCGAGCGCCTCGTCCACTGCGACCTTGAGTGGAATTGCCTTGCCGCCGCGCATGCTTTCATCGGCGGTAATCACCGCCTTAGCGCCGGCATCGATAATGCGCTCGTGCAGACTCTTGGCGGAAAAACCACCGAACACCACGGAATGAATCGCGCCGATCCGCGCACAGGCCTGCATGGCGACCACGGCTTCGATCGACATCGGCATATAGATAATGACCCGGTCACCTTTGACGATACCGAGCGATTTGAGGCCATTGGCGAACTGGCACACGCGCTGGTGCAGTTCCCGGTAGCTGACACGGCTGACCTTGCCGTCATCCGCTTCGAAAATGATCGCGGTTTTGTCGCCTTGCGCCGCCAGATGCTTGTCGAGGCAGTTGTAGGAAACGTTCATTTCACCATCGTGAAACCAGCGGTAAAACGGTGCCTTGCTTTCATCCAGCACCTGGGTGAAAGGTTTTTTCCACTCGATATGCTCACGCGCCAGACCGGCCCAGAAACCCTCGTAATCCTGTTCGGCCTGAGCGCACAGTGCATTGTAGGATGCTATCCCCGACACATTGGCCTGCGCCTGGAATGCCTCGCTCGGTGGGAACACGCGGGTTTCGTGCAGCACGGATTCGATCGACGCCATGTTTTTCTTCTCCTCTACGGGTTAGGGATACAATAACGGTTAATCATATCGCTTTACGCCAGCGCTTTCCACTTCATGAATCATCTATCTTATACAAGACCAAGCAAGCTGCCATGAACCCGACTTCTTCATCCGTTCAGACACTCATTGAATCCGGATTGCACCACAGCCGCTACCTGCAGCGTCTGGCGCAGAGCAACCCACTCCTGCTGGAAGATCTGCACGGGGAACTGCACACCCCCTGGAATGCCGAATCGATGACAGCCGCGCTGGCCGCATCCGAAATCAGCGACGAAGCCAGCCTCAAGACCGCCCTGCGGATGCTGCGCAAGCGTGTCATGCTGCGCCTGATCGTGCGCGACATCGGCGGGCTGGCCGATCTCCGCGAAGTCATGAGCAACGCCACGCAACTGGCTGAAGTCACGACCCGTTTTGCACTTGAACATCTGACGAACTGGCTGAATGCGCAGTATGGCCAGCCCATCGGCGAGGAAAGTGGCGAAGTTCAGGATCTGATCGTGGTCGGCATGGGAAAATTGGGGGGCGGCGAACTCAATGTCTCTTCGGATATCGACCTGATTTTTGCCTATCCGGAAGAAGGCGAAACTACCGGCCCCCGCCATGTCGGCAACCACGAATATTTTACGGCGCTGGGCAAGAAGCTGATCACCGCACTGAATGAGAACACCCAGGATGGCTTTGTCTTTCGCGTGGATATGCGGCTGCGGCCCTATGGCGATTCCGGCCCGCTGGCAGCCAGTTTTGCCATGCTGGAGAACTACTATCTTGCCCAGGGCCGTGAATGGGAGCGCTACGCCTGGATCAAGGGGCGTCCCATCTGCGGCAGCCAGTACCAGGAACTGGCCGACATGCTGCGCCCTTTCGTATTCCGCAAGTATCTGGATTTCGGCGCCTTTTCTTCGATGCGCGAACTGCACGCGCAAATCCGTCGCGAAGTGCAGCGCCGCGAACTGGACGACAATATCAAGCTCGGCCCCGGCGGCATCCGCGAAATCGAATTCATCACCCAGGTTTTCCAGCTGATCCGTGGCGGCAAGGAAGTAGCGCTGCAGACCCGCTCGACGCTCGAAGCCATGGACCTGATCTCCCAGCGCGAACTGATGCAGCCCGGGGCGGTCAGCGAATTGCGCGAGGCCTATGTCTTCCTGCGCAATCTGGAACACCGCCTGCAATATCTTGAAGACGCCCAGACCCAGACGCTTCCCGGCAATGAAACTGACCGCGGGCTGATCGCATCCTCCATGCACTTTGACAGCTGGGAAGACTTCCTTGCGGCACTCAACCTTCACCGCCAGAAAGTGACGCGCCATTTCGAACAGGTATTCGCCGCGCCGCACAGCCAGCAACAGAGCCACCCGCTCACCGGGCTGTGGCAGGGATCGCTGGATGAAACCGAAGCTGCCGGACGGCTTGAAGCGCTGGGTTACAAGGATGGCAACCGAACATTTCAGCGCCTGACCAGCCTGCGCCAGAGCAATCGCTACAAACAGCTGCCAGTGACCAGCCGCAGCCGCTTCGATGCCCTGCTTCCGCCGCTGATCGAAGTCGCGGCATCATTCTCCAATCCGGACGAGACACTGGAGCGCATCCTCAGGCTGCTGGAAAATATCAGCCGCCGTGCTGCTTACCTCGCCCTGCTGCTGGAATACCCGCAGACTCTGAATCAGGTTGCCCGGATTTGCAGCGCCAGCCCGTGGGTCTCCGACTATCTCACGCAACACCCGGTGCTGCTGGATGAACTGCTCGACATTCGCACCCTGCACGCCGCGCCTGATCGAGACAAAGCCAGGGCCGAGCTGCGCGAATTACTCGACGGCGCCGAGGATGATACTGAACGGCAGATGGATATTCTGCGCCACTTCAAGCAGGCCCAGATTTTCCGCCTGGTCGCCCAGGATCTGGCTGAAATTTTGCCGCTTGAACGCCTTTCTGATCATCTCAGCGATCTGGCGGACATGATCCTCGATGAAACCGTGCGCCTGTGCTGGCAGGGGCTGCGCGTCAGACACCGTGAGCTGCCGCGCTTCGCGGTGATCGGCTATGGCAAGCTGGGCGGCAAGGAAATCGGCTACGTTTCGGATCTCGACATCATCTTCCTGTATGAAGACGAAGCGCAGGAAGCCGCCGAGGTCTATGCCAGGCTGGGCCAGCGCATGAATACCTGGCTTACCAGCCTGACCCCCGCCGGCATGCTCTACGACACGGACTTGCGCCTCAGGCCCAATGGCGCCAGCGGCCTGCTGGTCAGCTCGGTCGAAGCCTTCACCGAATACCAGCACAGCCAGGCATGGGTGTGGGAGCACCAGGCCCTGACACGCGCCCGCTATTGTGCCGGCGATGCGGCCATCGGCGCACGCTTCGAACAGATTCGCCATGAAGTACTGACACAGGAAAGGGATATTGCAGCGCTGAAAAAAGAAGTGCTGGAAATGCGTCAGAAAATGCTCGACGCCCATCCCAACAACAGCGGCCAGTTCGATCTCAAGCACGATCGCGGCGGCATCATCGACGTGGAATTCACAGTCCAGTATCTGGTCCTCGCCCACGCCCACACCCACCCCGAACTGACACGCAATATCGGCAATCTGGCATTGCTCGGAATGGCGGCAGAACTGGGCCTGATTGCGGGTGAGCAGGCTGAAAGTGCGCGTGATGCCTACCGCCACTTTCGCCAGTGGCAGCATGCGCTGCGCCTGCAGAGCGCGGACTATGCCCGCATCGATCAGGAGCAGGCGGCTCCTCTCGTATCCGGCGTAAAGTCACTCTGGCATAGCGTGTTCGGAGAAGATTAGATGTACATCGTCGCCATTGGCTGGCTGTATGTAGTCATGATGATGTCCATCACAGAAACCAGCGTTATCGCCGGAGTCATGACCTTCCTGTTTTACGGGTTGATACCGCTTGCCATCTTTCTCTGGCTGTTCGGCACGCCTCAGCGCAAACGTTCAATGGCTGCCAAGCAGAAAGCCGGCAAGCCAGACGGAGCCGATCCCGAGCCCGATTAGCGTCACCTGCTGGATGGTCGCCCTGATTTCCGGGCGCTTGTGCAGGCCCGGAATCAGGTCTGCCACAGCCACGTAAAGCATGCTGGCAGCCGCAATTCCGAGGAAATAAGGCACCACCTCCTGCATCGATTGCAGGGCAAAATAAGCCAGCACGCCGCCCACCAGCGTGGCGAGGCTCGACAACAGATTGAAGGTGAAGGCCTGGCGCCTGGTATAGCCGGAATGCAGCAGAATCAGGAAATCGCCCACCTCCTGCGGAATCTCGTGCGCAATGATGGCCAGCGAAGTCACGATCCCCACCTGCACGTCCACCATGAAAGCGGCGGCAATCAGAATGCCATCGACAAAATTATGGAAGGTATCGCCCACCATGATCATCATGCCGCTGCGCCCATGATCGGTATGTCCGTCATGAACACCGTGCGCCTCGCACTCTACGGTATGGTGGCAATGGCGCCACAGCACCAGCTTTTCCAGGGTAAAAAACAGCAGAATACCGAACAGCACTGTGCCCGCCATGGTATGCACATCCTTGTTCAGTTCAAAGGCGTGCGGCAGAATTTCCAGAAATACGGCCCCCAGCAAGGCGCCGATTGCAAAACTCACCAGCAGCGGCACCATCGAAGCGCGCGCGGAAAAAGCAAAAAGTGCTGCAGTTGCGACACTTAGCGCACCGCCGAACAGGCTGGCGACAATAATCCAGGTTAGTGTGGACATGAAATGGATATCAAAATCTTGGAAAAAGGTGATTATACGTGAGCTGTCAAGCCTGCCAGTATAGTGTTGACACGCGTTAGCCCAGCCAGATCAGGGAAGCCATGCGCCCGGTCACGCCATCGCGGCGGTAGGAATAAAAACGCTCACTATCCGTGTATGTACAAAAATCGCCGCCAAAAACCTGCGTGACCCCGATTCGCCCCAGTCTCTGCCGCGCCAGCGAGTAAATATCGGCCAGCCATTTACCACTGCCGTGTAAGGGCAGCGGGGCAAATGCCTGCTCAGCTGCGGGGTCCTGCTTCAGAAATATCTGCCTCACTTCCTCGCCCACTTCGAATGCCTGCGGGCCGATGGCCGGGCCGAGCCAGGCGAGGATTTCGCCCGGATCGGCGGCCATAGACGCCACCGCCGCCTCCAGCACACCATCCGCCAGACCACGCCAGCCGGCATGTGCTGCTGCGACGACGGTGCCGGCCCGGTTGCAAAAAAGAACCGGCAGACAGTCCGCGGTCATCACGGCACAAACACAGCCCGTCTGGCGGCTGACACTGCCATCGGCTTCGGGTATGCCCGCGGCTTCATCAGCGTTGACAATGCCATGGCCGTGCACCTGTTTAAGCCACACCGGCTCAGAAGGCAAACCGGCCCGCAAGGCCGCCCGATTGGCAGCCACGGCCAGGGGATCATCCCCGACATGGTCGCCCAGGTTGAAGCTGGCATAAGGCGCTGCACTCACCCCGCCGTGCCGGGTCGTCACCCTTGCCTGAACATTATCGGGCGCCGGCCAGCCGGGAATCAGAAAATCCATGGCGGGAATTATTCCTCTGCGTTGCTGCGCAAATCAATCAGCAACTGCGCCATGTCTTGCGGCATATCGACACGCCACTCCATCGCCTCTCCGCTTTCCGGATGAACCAGGCCGAGGCGCGTGGCATGCAAAGCCTGACGTTTGAATTTCCTGATCATTTCGCGCAAGGCAGGGGAGGTATTCATGCCCTTGCCTGCATACACCGGGTCGCCGAACAGGGGGTGGCCGATGTGCTGCATATGCACCCTGATCTGGTGCGTCCGCCCGGTTTCGAGCTGGCAGCGAACCAGCGAGTGATGCGCGAACCATTCTTCCACCACAAAATGGGTCACTGCCGGCTTGCCGCCTGAAATCACCGTCATCTTGGTGCGCTGTGAAGGATGGCGCCCGATCGGCGCATCCACGCTGCCATCCCTTTCCGGGCGGCCCTGGATGACGGCAAGATATTCGCGTTTCACAGTACGCGCCTGCAACTGGCGCACCAGATCGGTCTGGGCAGTCAGTGTTTTCGCGACCACCAGCAGGCCGCTGGTATCCTTGTCGAGACGATGCACGATACCCGCACGCGGAACGCCAGACAGCTGGGGAATATGGTGCAACAGCGCATTGAGCATGGTGCCCTGCCAGTTCCCGCTACCCGGATGGACCACCAGCCCGGCGGGTTTGTTGATCACCAGCAGCGTATCGTCCTCATAAACGATCTCGAGGGCAATATCCTCAGGCTGGAAAGACAGTTCTTCTGCCGCCAGCTGCGTTCGCACCTCGGCCAGATCACCTTCCCATACCACCTGCCGGGTTGAGACAACCTGGCCATTCAGGGTGACATGCCCCTCCTTGATCCAGTTTTGCAGGCGGCTGCGGGAATATTCCGGCAACAAGGTTGAAAGCGCCTGATCCAGCCGCAAGCCGCTGCACTCGGCGGTAATCTCCAGCCGAAGGGGCTGGAGTTGGGGGACGTTTCGGTTATAATCGGTCAACTTTTGGATGGATTCAGTCATGAAGCGTAGTTTAGCGTTAATTTTGCTTTTTCTGGTGGCCGGATGCGGTCTTTTCCCTGAAACTCAGGACGAAACCAAGGGCTGGTCAGCCCAGAAACTCTACGCGGAAGCCAAGAGCGAGATGGGCGATGGCAATTACACCAAGGCCATCAAGTATTTTGAAACGCTTGAAGCGCGCTATCCTTATGGCCGCTACGCTCAGCAGTCCCAACTTGAAGTGGCTTATGCCTATTTCAAGGACAATGAGCCGATATCGGCCATTGCCGCCTGTGACCGCTTCATCAAATTGCATCCCAATCATCCCAACGTGGACTATGCCTTCTACCTGAAAGGGCTGGCCAATTTCAACGAAGATCTGGGATTGCTGGGCGCGATTGCCGATCAGGATCTCTCGGAACGCGACCCCAAGGCGGCCAAAGATTCATTCGACGCATTCAAGGAGCTGGTAACGCGCTTTCCCGCCAGCAAATACACGCCGGACGCGACACTGCGCATGAATTACCTGGTCAATGCGCTGGCCTCGAATGAAGTGCATGTCGCGCGCTACTATGCACGCCGCGGCGCCCATGTGGCCGCAGTGAACCGCGCGCAGGTCGCCCTGCAGCTGTATCCCCAGGCCCCCGCTACGGAAGAGGCTCTGGCCATCATGGTCAATTCCTATGACACGCTGGGACTGAACGAATTGCGCGACGATGCACGCCGGGTATTGCTCAAAAACCACCCCAACAGCAAATTTCTGGGCGATGCGAACCTGGCGGCAAAGCCCTGGTGGAAACTCTGGTAAAACACGCGCAGTCGCGGCCTGGCCGCGTCTGCAACTAACAGCAACTCAAATCGCCGCTTCGTCTGTTTCCCCGGTACGGATACGCACCACCTTTTCTATCGTGGATACAAAAATCTTTCCGTCACCGATCTTGCCCGTGCGCGCCGCATTGACAATGGCCTCCAGCACCGCTTCTGCCTGAGCAGCGGCAACAACCACCTCGATTTTGACCTTGGGCAGAAAGTCCACCACATACTCTGCGCCGCGGTAAAGTTCGGTATGGCCCTTCTGGCGCCCGAACCCCTTGACCTCGGTGACGGTCAGCCCGGTAACACCGATTTCCGACAGGGCTTCGCGTACTTCGTCGAGTTTGAATGGCTTGATGATGGCTTCGATTTTTTTCATCTTTTGGTCTCCTGATTATTCTTTCCAAGGGCGGTATTTCGAGGTGATGGGATAACGCCGGTCCTTGCCAAATCCGCGCGGCGTGATGCGCACGCCCACAGGTGCCTGACGGCGCTTGTATTCACTCAGATCGATCAGCTTGCTCACGCGCCGCACGTCGTGCTCGTCGAATCCCATAGCAACGATGTCATGGGGGCACATGTCGTGCTCGACATAGGCTTCCATGATGATATCCAGGACTTCGTAAGGCGGCAGGCTATCCTGATCGGTCTGATCCTGGCGCAGCTCGGCTGAAGGCGCGCGCGTAATGACACGCTCCGGAATGGCGGGGCCAAGCTGATTTCGATAACGTGCCAGACGATACACCAGCGTCTTCGGCACATCTTTCAGCACCGCAAACCCACCGGCCATGTCGCCATAAAGCGTGGCATAACCGACGGCCATCTCGCTCTTGTTGCCGGTGGTGAGCACGATAGCCCCAAACTTGTTGGACAGCGCCATCAACAGGGTACCGCGAATGCGTGCCTGAATATTCTCCTCGGCGGTATCGAACGGCAGCCCATCAAACTCATCCGCCAGGCTGCCAAGAAAGGCATCGTACACGGGCTTGATGGAGATATCGCTGTATTGCACCCCCAGGGTATTCGCCATGGCTTCCGCATCATGAAGGCTGATGTCCGCCGTAAACTGCGAAGGCATCATCACCGCGCGCACCCGCTCCGGCCCCAGAGCGTCCACGGCAATCGCCAGCACCAGGGCAGAATCGATCCCGCCTGACAAGCCCAGCAGCACACCCGGGAATCCATTTTTACCGACATAATCACTGACCCCGAGGCAAAGCGCGCGATACACATTTCCCTCCAGAGCGTGTTCCGGAACAATTTCCCCCAACTGGGGCGCGGCATTTTCGAATTCCACCACCCGCAGTGCTTCCTCGAAAGCAGGCAGCTGATGAACCAGGTTGCCTCCTGCATCCATCACGAAAGAAGCGCCATCGAATACCAGCTCATCCTGCCCACCGACCAGATTGACATAAACCACCGGCAGTCCGCATTCACCGATGCGTTCACGCACAGCCTCATAACGCGAAATCTGCTTGTTCATGTGATAGGGCGAGGCATTCAACACCAGCAAGACTCTGGCGCCTGCCTGACTGGCACAGACCGAGGCGCCCTCTTCCCAGATATCCGCACAGATATTGATACCGAACTGCACGCCATCAACCTCGAACGAGCAAGCCTCGGTCCCGTAAGAGAAATAGCGCACCTCGTCAAAAACGGAATGATTCGGCAGCCGCTGCTTGTGATAGGTCGCCACGACCTTGCCGGCTTGCAGCACGGAGGCCGCATTGAAACGCTGGCCATGCTCCTGATGCGGATGGCCCACGACAAGCGTAATACCCTCAACGCGCCGGGCGAGTTCGAACAAAGCTGCATCACAGGCGCCATAGAAGCCGTCACGCAGCAAAAGATCTTCCGGCGGATAACCGGTCAGGGACAATTCAGGTGTGACCAGCACCTGCGCGCCCGACTCTCTGGCGCGGTTGGCATAATCGAGAATTTTCGCGGCGTTGCCGATGAGATCACCGACAATACAGTTGATTTGGGCAATGGCAATTTTCATGCGTTTTTCGTTCAAGTGCGTCCGGTTGAATGCAACAACTTTCTCTTGCAGGTTAGCGGCTGATTATACCGCCACCCTCGCCATACCGCTCAATCCCCGGAACTGATTATCCAGCCACATCCTGGCAAATAGTTTCGAGTGCACGCGAACGCCAGTTCAGCACGGCGGTATGCATGAACATTTTGTTCTCCAGTTGCGGAAATTCGGTGCGAATCACATCGGCTGCAAAATGTGACAGGAAACGTGCTTTTAACTCGGCACGCGCCCGATCCACACCTATTTCGTGATAAGGAGAAGAAGCCAGCAGGAGAAAACCATCATCAGGAATCCGGCCAGCCTTCATGTTGGACTCGATAATACCCGCCGCCTTGCGGATCGGGTCAGCCAGATCCGGGCTATAGGGCCCGATAATCAGGGCAAGGTTGGGCATATGGAGAAAATCGAAGCCGCGGCCGACGCACATCATCCATTCACGGTGCTCGATATTGAGCGCACGGACGGTGTGCTTGATCTCGGCAACATGCGCCATATTGCCGAGAATCAGGGGCAGCAGATCCCGTCTTACCTGATCCGGCATATCGGGAAACAGCTTCTCCAGGCGAAGCTCCAGTGTATTTGCATCCTTTGGCGTAAGCTGCGCCACCTCCAGCAGATCGCCATTTGCGCCATGCAGAATCAGCGCATCATCATCTGTCTCAAAACCGCACACAATGGGATAAACCGTGCCATGACCCTGACCGAAAACCTGCTCCACCTGCCGCTTGATGCCAAAGGTATGCGCAATAGCAGCTTCAGTGTCAAAGCAAAACCCGGCACAGCCACGGTGCTTGTCACCCTTTGAAAAATGGTAGGTGATCAGGACCATTACCCGCCGCCCAGCCGAAACCACGCCATGAACGTGATTGGCAAGCACTTCGCCGAGATGCGGCCAGCCCAGGTTGAACATGCCGCCCAGATTTCGTATCGGTGTCAGGATGCCTGGCGGAGTATTGGTGGCGATGGGGATATTGATGCGCCCGTCCATGCACTTGAGCACCACGATGTCTGAAGGATGCTCGGCAAGGTAGCGCTCACGGGCCAGAAACATTTCTGGATCACTGAATGAAGCGGAATGTCTGCGCGCGAGGTCCAGCAACCACTCAATACGCTCGTTGATGGGTTTATTATGAATATCCATGCCACGCTCACTTTAATTAGAAGGAAAAAATTCCTGATTGCCTGGGCCGCGTCAAATCCTCAATTTTCGTGTCGCCGCCGGTCAAGACAATGCTCTGCCCGGGTGACGCCTAGCGAGCGCGATCCAGCAATTCACACAAGCGCTGCGCGCCCTCCAGGATTCGCGGAGTCTGGCGCTGCATCAGATCGGGATGAATAAAATACAGCCGCTCCTTTTGCACGGCCCGAATGCCGGTGAATCGCTGCCAGCTTTTCCAGATTTGCGCGTTCTGGTACAAACTGCCACTGGCGACGATCACCTCTGGATTCAGGCTCACCACAGATTCCATCGAAACCGCCGGCGTCAGGCTCGACAGGCGGGCGAATATATTCCGCCCGCCGCAAAGCGCGATGACGTCATTGATGAGGTGTTCCCCGTTCACCGTCATGAGCGGCGCATCCCATATCTGGTAAAAAACGCTGACCGGTCTGCGGGCCGCGAATTTTTTCTTCAGCCCGTCCATACGCTGCTCAAACCCGGCTGCGGCCCGGCTGGCATCGGCATCGGTCCCGGCAAGTGAGCCGATTGCACGCAACAAACGGGGAACATCCTCCAGGTGACGCGGCTCGGTCACGAACAGCCTGACGCCCAGGCGCTCCAGCTGGGCCAGGTCGCCGCTGTGATTGCCGCTTTTCCAGGCAATTACAAGATCTGGCTTCAGGGCAAGAATACGCTCGACATCCACCTTGCCCGAATCACCCAGTGACAAAATACGTTTCGCCTCTGGCGGGTAATCGCTGAATGCGGTTACCCCGACAAGATAAGCGCCTGCCCCAGCAGCGAACACCAGCTCAGTCACATGGGGAGCCAGGCTGATAATCTTGCGCGCAGGCTGGGGGAAACTGACCATTACTCCCCTGTCGTCCAGGACCGACACATGCTGCGCCCAGGACGGCATGGCACCCAACAGGACAAATGCTGCGCAGATCAGGCGCAGCATGGCTATCGCCTACAGCTGACCGTTGTGGAACACCAGGCTCGGCAATGCCGCAGGGCCTTCGCCTTCGATATGAATCCGGGTGATTGACGAATTTCCAACCTGGATGCGGAAAATATGATCGATCGGCATTCCCAGCACATAGGCCATGATCATCCGGATCACCCCGGCATGGGCCACCACCAGTACATGTTCGCCCTTGTATTCCTTGACCAGCGTATGCCACACCGCGCTCACCCGTGCGGCAAACTCGGTCAGCGGCTCGGCGCCGATGGGGTGATGATGCAAGGGGTCGCGCCAGAAACGCAGCAGCGTATCCGGATCATTTTCCATCAGTTCCTGCGGCGTCTTGCCCTCCCACTCGCCGAAACCAAGCTCCATCAGGCGTTTATCCTCGCCGACCGGAATCTGCCATTTCTCTGCCAGTTCATGCGAGAACGCGGCACAGCGCGCCAGAGGGGAAGTGGCAATATGCTGCCACGGGTGATGCTCTCCCACCGCTGCCCACATCTGCTCCCGGCCTTTCTCGCTCAGGGGGTCATTGCTCTGACCACGGTATTTCTTGCCGCCTACTGGCTCGCCGTGGCGCATCAGGTCTATCGTTGTAATTTTCATAACAGTCTTTCCATCAAGGTAAAAATCAGGCACCGGTCCAGCGCGCCAGTGTAATCAGCAACAGCAATCCAAGCCACAACGCCAGCGTACGCCAAATCAGGCTGATAGCGCTATCCATATAATCGGCATCAGCATCCTCGCCCAAGCCGATTTCGGGGCGGGATTCGACTCCTCCAGGGGTTGCAACAGGCTCTCCCAGCCTGACGCCTATCGCGCCTGCACCACTGGCAAGCACAACACCCAGGCTCTCCTCCATCCATTGCTTGGCCTGTGCGCGCCAGCAATACACAGCATCTTCAAAATCGCCTGCAATTGCAAAGCTGAGGGCGGTCAGTCGAGACGGCATCCACTCTACCCAGCCAAACACCCGGACAGAAAAATTACCGAAACGACCGAATTCCTGCTCGTTCAGCCCGCCCCATTTCCGGGCCAGAATCTGGGCCAGGCGATAAAACAGTGCTCCTGCGGGGCCCAGCAACACAAACCAGAAGATGACGCCGAACAGTTTGCGGTAGGCCGATACCAGAATTTCTTCGATACTGAGGCGGGCAACCTCAGTCGCAGACAGATATGCGCAATCACGCCCCAGCCAATTTTCCAGCAACGAGCAGGCCCGATCAAGCGGTTGATTACGCAGGGCGGAGGCCACAGCCGCGGCATTCACCCCCAGGGAACCAAACCCCATCAGCGAATACAGCACAAGAACGCTCCACGCCCATGCCATCAGGCCATTCATGCTGTGCAGCAACATGGAGATCAGGGCCGTCAGCAATACAAGAGGCACTAAGGCCAGAAACCATGCCAGCATACCGTGGCGATGTTCACCGGTATTGAACTGCCGCTCAAGATACTGCGTAAGGCCGGAGAACCAGATATAGGGCCGGAACCCTTGGGGCAACGGCCGGAAATATTCCAGCAGCAACGCAGCAAGCAAGGCAGAAAAGATCATCGTGGCTGCTTTACTGGCTGGCTTCCACGGTTAACACCCCTTCCTGATACAGTTCCACTGTAGGCAAATTAAGCTTCATCTGATGCTTTTCCAGATAATCGAGCAAAGCCGAATAAGCCTTCCCCGGAGCCAGCAGAGGCTGCGCCTTGACCCTGACCAGCAGAACCTGTCTCTCAGGCACGCTCCCGATGGCAAGCGGGTCGCTTACTTTGGCACCAGCATCAACCAGATAACCCACCTGGGCACTCCATTCCTTCTTGGGTGTGGTGCGTGGGTCATTCAGAAGCAAAGTAATTGATGCACCCGCCGGCACCCCCTGCTGCTGCAAGTTTTTCAGGACTTCCATCTGCTTTTCCGGAAGCTTGTAATAATCACCCTTCTGGGACATATAGGCATAGTGATAAGGGCCACGCTGAACCAGCTCGAAACTCGCCTGACTAAAGCCGCCCCACCACCAGAAAACCAGAATCAGGGGCAACACAAACGCGAGCAGAAAAGGAATCCAGTGTTTCTTCATTCAAGGCGGCCAAGGTTCGGAGATGCCCCAAAGATATCACAAAAGTCGCCAGGACGGCTCTGCATATGGGTTACAGCAATGATCATACCCCCACGTGCGTCCTTAATTTTTTACTCACTCACCAGCGCAGGAATTCACCTTGATCTGGCATGGCATGCGACGGATAATGAACAAAATGTAATATTCAAGTAGCCACTTAAAAACGATCTGGTGCCGTTTGCAGAAACGCACCAGGAATTCAGAAAAAAGGCGCTGGTCATGAACAAGAAAATTTTCCTATGCTTTGCTATGCTCTCCGCTGCACTGACGGCGCCTGCCACAAGCAGCGCATTTGTTCTAGGCGAAATCCAGGTAAATTCATACCTTGGCCAGCCATTGCGGGCAACTATCGCGGTTCAGGCAAACAGAGAAGAGGAAATTGACTCTGACTGTCTGCAGCTCTCACCACCACCCGCAGAAAATGAGGTGGTTTACCTGAGGCGGGCCACACTTTCCGTAACTACTCACGGCGATAGCCCACAAATACTCATTTCGGGCCATTATCCCCTTGACGAACCTTATCTTAACGTTGTGATAGCCCTTGGCTGCAAGGATCAGGGACACATGCTTCGTAAGTACACTGTTCTGCTCGATCCTCCCAACTACACTTACCTTCCTGCCATTTCGCCGGCAAGCAAGGAAGAAAGCCACTCAAAAGCTAATGACGGCGCTCGCAACGAAACATCAGGCACCCAACCGGCAGATGCCTTCAAGAAAAAACCTCGGCAAACTTTCAAGAAAAAAGCCAGGCCGGAAAAATTCGCAAAAAACCCCCAGGGGCAGTTAAAAGTCATGTCTGGAACGGGGGACAAACCAACTCAACCTGGCTTGAGCGAGAATGAACGCCTGCAGCAGCGCGAAAAAGAATTGATGAAGGAACTGGACGACAAAACGGCAAAGCACCTGGAAATGCAGGCCCAGCTTACCAAACTGGAATCCAAGCTGGTCGAAATGCAAAAAACACTGGAGCAACAGAACAAACTTCTGGCATCCATGCAACAACAGGCACCCGTAGTAGCAAAGAAAACCACGCTCAGCCTGGATAAGGATTACTGGCTTGCCGGCCCGTTTGTTCTGGTGGCTGGTCTTGCCTATTTTCTGGCACGCCGTTCGCGCAGACGCTCTCTGGACGACTGGAAACCGGCCATTCGGGAACTCAATACTGGCAACAGCAAGATGCAGAGCAAGAAATCGCTCTAAATAGATAAAGCAGTCCGCTGGCGTCGCGATTCAAACAGGCAAATACCCGCCGCCACCGAGACGTTGAGGCTTTCCACCGAGCCAAACATGGGGATGCGCGCCAGTTCGTCGCAATTCTCCCGCGTCAGGCGGCGCAAACCTTCCCCCTCTGCCCCCAGAACCCAGGCCACGGGGCCGTCAAGTTTCATGGAGAACAAGTCCTGATCCGCTTCGCCTGCCGTGCCAATCACCCACACCCCCATTTCCTGCAATTCACGCAGGGTGCGTGACAGGTTGGTTACGGTAATAAATGGCACCGTCTCCGCAGCCCCCGACGCCACCTTGCGCACCGTCGGGTTCAGCCCCACGGCACGATCCTTGGGCGCGATCACCGCATGTGCTCCCATGGCATCGGCCACGCGCAGGCAGGCCCCCAGGTTATGCGGGTCCTGAACGCCATCCAGCACCAGCAGCATGGCTGGTTCTGAGAGGCTTTCAAGCACCCCGTCCAGAGTATGCGGCAAGGCCACGAGTGCAGAAACCCGGGCAACAACGCCCTGATGCTTGTCACCGGCCATGCCGTCGAGCCGCTGGCGCGCAACCTGCACCGTTTTCACGCCTCTGGCATCGGCCAGTTGCAGCAAATCGCGGCTGCGCTGGTCATGGCGTCCCTGGTCGAGATAGATTTCCTGCACACCTTCGGCATTCTGACGCAAACGGCTGGTTACGGCATGGAAGCCGTAAATCAGGGCAGACTGCGACATCACGCCTGCCCGGCCTTGGCTTTGGGCTTGCGACGGCGTACTCCGGAAGATGGAGATTTTGCTGAACGTGGCTTGGCGGGGCGAGATTTTTCCGGGGCCATGTCAGGCAAACGCTGCTCTTCCTTGACCAGGGCAAAATCAACCTTGCTGGTTTCCAGATCCACGCGCATTACCTTCACCTGCAGCCGGTCACCCAGACGATAGCGTTTCCCGGTGCGTTCGCCGAGCATCTGATGCCTGGCGGCATCAAAGTGGAAATATTCATCGCCCAGATCAGTCACGTGCACCAGTCCCTCGGCGTAAATGTCATCCAGCGCGACAAACACGCCAAAGCCGGTCACGCCACTGATGGAACCGGTGAAGACTTCGCCCACCTTGTCCTGCATGAAATAGCATTTGAGCCAGTTGTCCACATCGCGCGTGGCTTCGTCGGCACGGCGCTCGGTCATGGAGCAATGCATGCCCAGTTCGTCCCACTTGCCGGGCTTGTATTTCTCGCCCTTGAGTGCGGCCTTGATGGAACGGTGAACCAGCAAGTCGGGATAGCGGCGGATCGGAGAAGTGAAGTGCGTGTAATTCTCATAAGCCAGGCCGAAATGCCCTACATTGTCTGGGCTATACACCGCCTGACGCAGGGAGCGCAGCATCACCGTCTGTAGCAACTGTGCATCTGGCCGATTTTTGATTTTCTCCAGCAGCTTGGCATAGTCCTTGGCATGCGGATCATCACCGCCCCCAAGATCCAGACCGAAATCCGCCAGAAATTCGCGCAGGTTGACCAGTTTTTCCGGTGTCGGACCTTCATGGATACGATAGAGCGCAGGATGTTTGTGCTGCTTGAGAAATTCGGATGCGCACACGTTGGCAGCCAGCATGCACTCCTCAATCACCCGATGGGCATCGTTGCGGTGCACCGGCACAATGCGGTCAATTTTGCCCTGATCATTGAAGATCATCTGGGTTTCTATGGTCTCGAAATCGATCGCGCCACGCTTCGCACGCGCCTTGACCAGCACCCGGAACAGATTTTCCAGCTCCAGAATGTGCGGCAGCAGTGCCTCGTTTTCCTTTGCCGCCTTGCCTTTTGGGTCTGCCAGCATTTCGGCTACAGTCGTATAGGTGAAACGTTTATGCGACTTCATAACTGCCGGATAAAAGCGATATTTTTTCATTACGCCAGCGCTGTTGATGTCCATTTCGCACACCATGCACAGCCGTTCCACATCCGGATTGATCGAGCACAGCCCGTTGGAGAGTTCCTCCGGTAACATCGGAATAACCCGACGCGGAAAATACACTGAATTGCCACGCTCGATCGCCTCCTTGTCCAGCGGCTCGCCCGGTTTGACGTAATGGCTGACATCGGCAATGGCCACATACAGCTTCCAGCCGCCCTTGCCGAGCAATTTCCAGCCCTTGCCCAGCGGTTTGCAGAACACGGCATCGTCGAAATCGCGCGCGGTCTCACCATCGATAGTGACCAGCGGCAGGTCGCGGATATCCTCACGACCTTCATGGTCCTTCTTCTGTACCTTGGGCTTGATTTTCCTCGCCGCCTCTGCCACATCCACCGGGAATTCATTAGGCAGGTTGTGCTTGCGCAGGGCTATCTCGATTTCCATACCGGGGTCGGCATAGTTGCCCAATACTTCTGCGACCCGGCCGATTGGCCGGTTATGCTTGGAAGGCTGTTCGATCAGTTCCACCATCACCACCTGACCAGGCTGTGCGCCCTTATCTGAGCCCGGCTCGATCAGAATTTCCTGGCTGATGCGCTTGTTTTCTGCGGTCACGAACAGGATTCCATGCTCGACGTGCAGACGTCCCACCAGATGTGTATTGACGTGCTCTAGCACCTCGACGATGCTGGCCTCCGGACGTCCACGACGGTCCACTCCAATCTGCCTCGCCATGACGTGATCGCCGTGAAGCACCTTATCCATCTGCTTGCCGGACAGGAACAGGTCGGGGCTTTTATCATCAGGTACCAGAAAGCCGAAGCCGTCAGCATGGCCCTGCACCGTACCCTTGATGAGGTCCAGCTTTTCCATCAGACAGATCGCATTCTTGCGATTGCGCATGATCTGCCCATCGCGCTCCATTGCCCTGAGACGGCGGGAGAAAATCTCTGCGTCTTCCTCATTCAGCCCGAGCAGTTTGATCAGCGTTTCATCACTGATCGGGGCGCCCTGTTCTTCCAGCAACTGGAGAACAAGCTCCCGACTAGGCAGGGGCTTTTCATAATTCCGGCTTTCGCGCTCGAAATGTGGATCTTGTGGTTTGCCACCTTTTTTGGCGGCCTTGCTATTTTGATTTGACAAAAGTTTCGTTTCCTATAAAATTCGCGTTTCTTGAAGCCCAGATGGCGGAATTGGTAGACGCGCACGGTTCAGGTCCGTGTGCCGCAAGGTGTGGAGGTTCGAGTCCTCTTCTGGGCACCAAATCAAAAAGGGCGGGTTCTTCGGAACCCGCCCTTTTTATTTACTTAAACGGATGCCTTAACACAATCGTCTCTTCCCGGTCAGGACCAGTGGAGATGATATCGATCGGCACGCCGCAAATTGCCTCCATGCGTTTGAGGTAGGCGCGTGCATTTGCCGGTAGCGCGTCATAATCCTTCACACCAACCGTACTATCCTGCCAACCAGGCATATCTTCATAGATTGGCTCGCATTTGGACAGAATTTCTGCACCGACGGGGAGAATGTCGGTCACACCGCCATCCAGCTTATAACCAGTGCACAGACGTACAATTTCCATGCCATCCATCACGTCCAGTTTGGTCACACACAACCCCGTTACGCCGTTAATCTGAATCGAGCGCTTCAGCGCAGCCGCATCGAACCAGCCACAGCGACGCGCACGTCCGGTCGTAGCACCGAATTCGTGGCCACGATCAGCCATGTGCTTACCATTCGGGTCAAGCTTGTCTACAGCATCATACAGTTCGGTGGGGAATGGCCCGGCGCCGACACGCGTCGTGTAAGCCTTGGTAATGCCCAGCACATAATGCAACATCTGCGGGCCTACACCACTGCCGGTGGCCGCATTGGAAGCAATGCAGTTGCTCGATGTCACAAACGGGTAGGTGCCGTGATCGATATCCAGCAAAGCCCCCTGCGCGCCTTCAAACAATATGTTGTTACCTGCCTTGTTGGCCTCGAACAGCAGTCGCGGCACGTCAGCAACCATCGGTTTGATACGCTCGGCAATGGTCAGAACATCATCCAGTGATTTCTGGAAATCCACGATGTCGGCTTTGAAATAATTCTTCAGCACGAAGTTGTGATAATCGAGGATCTCTCCCAGCTTGGCTGCCAGGCGCTCACGGTGGAACAGATCCTGGATACGGATGCCGCGTCGAGAAACCTTGTCCTCGTAGGCTGGGCCGATGCCGCGACCCGTGGTGCCGATCTTGCTCGCACCTTTTGCAATTTCACGCGCCTGATCCAGCGCCACGTGATGCGGCATGATAACCGGGCAGGCTTCTGAAATTTTCAGGCGGTTGAGTACAGGAACACCTGCCTTTTCCAGCATATCAACTTCCTCCATCAGCGCCCATGGAGAAACTACGACACCATTACCGATGTAGCATTCGACGTTTTCACGCAGGATGCCGGATGGAATCAGATGCAGCACTGTTTTGGCACCATTGATCACCAGCGTGTGGCCGGCATTGTGCCCGCCCTGGAAGCGCGCTACGCCCTGAGCATGATCGGTGAGCCAGTCCACGATTTTGCCCTTGCCTTCATCCCCCCATTGGGTGCCGATTACCACTACGTTCTTTGTCATGCTATCCAACCCCTAAACTAGATTTTTTCTACCTGCCATTGTTTATTTTGTTTGACCAGCCTGCGATCACAGTTCAATTCATCCTGGCAATCCTCATGCCCCGGAAGATCAACCAGTACGACTTCACCCTGGCTACGCAAGACCTCGATTTTCTCCAGCAATGCTGCATCGTCATCATAGGGCGCGAGTATGGCAGGCGCAGCAGCAGCCGGCCCAAGTGCCCCGCACAGCACTCTCAGATCCATGCTGAACCCGGTTGCAGGACGCGCACGCCCGAACACACTGCCCACTTCATCATAACGCCCGCCCTTGGCAACGGCATGCGCCTGATTCGGCAGGTATGCGGCAAAAACAACCCCGCTATGATAATGGTAACCACGCAACTCGGCCAAATCAAAAGCAACGCTTTCTACCATTCCATTCAGGCTGGCTGCAATCGCGCTCAAATCCCTTAGTGCAGCACGCACTTCGGGATAATCCGGCAGGCGCTGTTGCGCCTGGGCCAGAATATCGGCACCACCGTAAAGCTGCGGCAATTGCAGCACTGCGTTACGGGTCGGCTCATCCAGAACCTGTACCAGTGTCGTCAGTGTCGGCACATCCTTGTTTTGTAGCGCCAGAAACAGGGCCGCTTCAAGCTCCGCGGAAACAGAACCATGCTCCATCAGTGCCTGGAAAATGCCGACATGGCCCAGGTCGAGATGAACGCCGTTCACTCCGATCGCCCCGAGCGCCTTCAGCATCAGTTGCTGAATTTCGATATCGCTTTCCAGACCCGCATGGCCAAACAGTTCTGCGCCAATCTGCAAGGGTTCGCGGGTCTGCATCATGCCATCAGGCAAGGCATGCAATACGCTGCCCGCATAACACAACCTGACCACGCCACGGCGATTGAGCAGATGTGCATCCACCCTGGCCGCCTGAGGCGTAATGTCCGCACGCAAGCCCATCATGCGGCCGGAAAGCTGATCGACCACCTTGAAGGTTTTGATATCCATGTCGTGACCCGTGCCGGTCAGAAGTGAAGGCAGATATTCCAGCAGGGGTGGAATCACCTGGTGATAGCCATGCACATGAAACAAATCCAGCAGGCGGCGACGCAGGCTTTCAATGCGGCGTGCCTCGGGGGGCAGGATATCTTCTATGTATTCAGGGAGGAGCCAAGTTTCCATCATTTAACCAGAAAAAGTACCAACAAACCGCCCAGCATCGAACCCAGGCCGATAAAGCGCAACTGACCGTCCGAGAGTTCGGTCATCTTGCGAAAGGTTTCACGCCATGCGGCAGGTGCCAGGAACGGCAGGAGGCCTTCCAGAATCAGCATCAGGGCAAAGGCTGCCAGCAAATTCACCTGCATTATTTTGCGGCCTTGCCACCTGACGATTTCATGTATTTGAAGAATTCAGAAGTTGGCTCAAGCACCAGCACGTCGGTTTTGTTTTTAAAACTCTGACGATAGGCTTCAAGACTACGATAGAAGGCATAAAATTCAGGATTCTGACCATAAGCCGCGGCATAAATTGCAGACGCCTTGGCATCCCCTTCACCCTTGGTCTCCTGTGCAGTACGATACGCCTCGGCCAGAATGACTTCGCGCTGACGATCCGCATCGGCACGAATTTTTTCTGACTCGGCAAAACCCTGGGAACGTAATTCGTTGGCAACACGCTTACGCTCGGCTTCCATACGCTGGTACACTGACTCGCTCACTTCCTGCGGCAAATCCACCCTTTTCAGCCGCACGTCCATGACCTGCACGCCAATCTTGCGCGCATCCTGATCCGCTTTCTGGCGCAGAATTTCCATGATCTTGTCGCGTTCGCCGGACACCACTTCATGCACCGTGCGTTTACCGAACTCGGCGCGCAGGCTGTCATTGACCGTCTGCATCAGGCGCGTCTGGGCACGTGCTTCATCACCGCCCACGCTGACGTAATGCTGCTTCGACATCCACGATGCGCCATTTGACGTAGGAATCCACCAGGACGTTTTTCTTTTCCGAGGTCAGGAAGCGCTCCGGCTCGGAGGTATCCACCGTGCGCAGACGGGTATCGAAATAACGTACGTTCTGCAGCAACGGAATCTTGAAATACAGGCCCGGCTCCTGTTTAACAGAAATGATCTCGCCCAGCTGAAAGACAATCGCCCGCTGGCGCTGGTCCACGGTAAAAACCGTGAGGCTGGCAAGAACCAGCAGTGCCATCAGGCCCGTTAACAGACTACTCAGATGTTTTTTCATTTAACGTGTCTCCCGGTCGCGGCTGCGGAAAGCTTCACGCGAGCGCGCCGTACTCTCGGCGGGCGGTGCTGATTCCTGCTGGATTGCTGGTTTGCTTACAGGCACATCGGATGCGGACTGTTGAATAAGTTTATCCAGCGGCAGATAAAGCAGGTTATTGCCGCCTTTCTGGTCCACCAAAACCTTGCTGGTACTGGAAAGCATCTGCTGCATCGCATCCAGATACAGGCGATCGCGCGTCACAACCGGCGCCTTGTTATACTCAGCCACGATCTGTTTAAAGCGTGAGGCATCACCCTCTGCACTGGCGATCACGCGCTGCTTGTAACCATTGGCCTCTTCCAGCAGACGCGATGCTGAACCGCTTGCCTTGGGCACCACATCGTTGGCATAGGCCTGGCCTTCATTCCTTTGCCGTTCTTTGTCCTGCCCTGCTTTGACTGCATCGTCAAAAGCCGCCTGAACCTGCTCCGGCGGCTGGGCATTCTGCATCGTCACCTTGCTGATGCTGATACCCGTCTTGTAACGGTCAAGAATTTCCTGCATCAATTTCGCCGCCAGGGCGGCCACTTCGGCGCGTCCCTCATACAGCACGAAGTTCATCTTGTTCTTGCCCACGATTTCACGAATCGCGGTTTCCGCCGCATTGAGTACCGCATCTTCCGGATGACGATTATTGAACAGAAAACTCTTCCGGGCTTTTCAGGATGTACTGCACGGCAAACTGGATATCAATAATATTCTCGTCATCAGTCAGCATCAGGGATTCTTTCAGAACCTTGCTCTTGACGTTGTTGCGGTAACCCACTTCCACCGTGCGCACCTGCTCCACATTCACAACTTCCACGCTTTCGAAGGGATAGGGCAGATGCCAGCGCGGGCCGGACTGAGTCGTTTCCAGAAACTTGCCGAAACGCAGCACGACGCCCCGCTCACCGGCATTGACAATATAGAAACCGCTGCCAATCCAGACCACAAACGCCAATGCAGCAATCAAGCCCATGCCGCCAAAAGCTCTTGGCCCCACCGGAGTTCCGCCCCCTGAGGATGGCGCTTTGCCACCAAACATGGCGTTCAGTTTCTGGTTGAACTTGCGCCACAACTCATCGAGGTCAGGCGGGCCACCACTATTTTTCTTGCCCCAGTCGGGATCATTCCAAGCCATTGTTTAATTTAATCCAAAGATTGATTTAGCATTACAAATTCAGTGAGTTGCGATGTCAGAAGTCGCCGCCAGATCGGGCATGGCACTCCCGGCACTAAGATTTTCGCCAAACTCGGACAGCGCATCACGAATCAGGGCCATCCCCTCACCAGTAAGCGCGCTGACGTGAACGCTGGCAATTCTACCATACTCGTCCCGCTCGACACCCGGCGCCTGGCCTTTGAGATCAATTTTGTTGTACAGCATGATTTGTGGCGCGTCGGCGCCGATTTCCATGAGTACGGCATTAACTTCATTGATCTGCTGTTCGCGATTGGGGCTGGCGCTATCCACCACATGCAGCAGCAAATCCGCCTCGACCGCCTCGGTCAGGGTAGATCGGAAAGCCTCCACCAGCGTATGGGGAAGATGTTTGATGAAACCCACCGTATCGGACAGAACCGCCTCACCCGTAGCGCCCAGATACAAGCGGCGCGATGTGGTATCGAGTGTGGCAAAAAGCTGGTCAGCCGCATAAGCATTGGCATGCGTCAGCCGGTTGAAGACCGTGGATTTTCCGGCATTGGTATATCCGACCAGAGAAACCGACAATACCTTGCCGCGAACCCTGGCACGCCGCTGCACCTGATGCTGACGCTTGAGCTTGACCAGTTTTTCCTTGAGCAGCTTGACCCGCTTGCCCAGCAGGCGCCGGTCGGTTTCCAGCTGGGTTTCGCCTGGCCCACGCAAACCGATACCGCCTTTCTGACGTTCCAGATGGGTCCAGCCACGCACCAGGCGTGTCGCCAGATGTTCCAGTTGCGCCAGCTCCACCTGAAGTTTGCCCTCATGGCTGCGCGCGCGCTGGGCAAAAATATCGAGGATGAGCGTAGTTCGGTCAATCACCCGGGTTTGCAGGTTTTTTTCAAGATTGCGCTGCTGACCGGCAGAAAGCTCGTGATTAAAAATGACCATGCCAGCGCCGGTTTCGTGCAGCACGTCGCCAACCTCCGCCACCTTGCCGCTGCCGGCAAAAAGCGCCGCATCCGGCCGCGAGCGCTTCCCTTCGACGACCGCCAAAACCTGGACACCCGCACTTTCTGCCAGCAGCCTCAGCTCTTCCAGACTTTCAGCATAATCCGTATCGCCAAAATCGAGGCTCACCAGTACGGTGCTATCTGCACCACTGGGACGATCAAACATGGGCAAGGAACTTAATCGGGCATTCCCTGTGCATCAGAGGGGTGATCGAAAGGAACGGTGACAGGCCTTGCCGGTACAACAGTGGAAATGGCGTGCTTGTAAACCATCTGGGTCACGGTATTTTTGAGCAGCACGACATACTGATCAAAGGATTCGACGTGCCCCTGCAACTTGATACCATTAACGAGATAAATGGAAACCGGAATATGCTCCTTACGCAGGACATTCAGGAATGGGTCTTGTAACATTTGCCCTTTTGCACTCATTAGATTTTGCTCCAAACGCATTATTTAGTTGTTATGAATTTTCACTTTAATTGATTTTTCAACCAATTACCAGCAAACCTGAGACTTAGATGGGGAAGATGCCCAATGGTTTCAATACCAGAACAAAAACTATAATTCCGTTTGCAGAAATGACATTCCCGCGCCCAGTCCACCCCATCTTCCTCAGCGCTCGAACCGGCTGATTCTGAGGCTGGGAGATCGGGGATTATGCTCACGCAAGTTGAGGAGAGAGGGGTGAGATTCAATGTTCAGCGCGTAGGCAAAGCATCATTAACGCACTGACCAAATCCAAAAACAACACTCGAAACTGGGCACGCCAGCTACTTATTCAGTAGCCAAAACAAACACGGCCAGCCTGGCAACGATTTCAGGTCGATGAACGCTATGCAGCGGGCCAGTAATCGGTGGCAATGCCGCTGCCAAGGTCTGCCTCAACCAAACGCCGCCGCACTTCGAGCAGGCGTTCGATCAGTTTTGGCTCCTTTTTTTCATAAGCATCTGCATCCGCCACACGACTCACCACGACACCGAGTAATTCGGTGATCGCGTTGCCGATGGAATTCTGGCTGATGGTCACGATCAGTTTACCCTCGTCGTTGCGATAGATAAGCTGCTTGAAAGCAGGCTGCCAGCGGATGGCATTGGCGTATTTGGCATCGGTAATACAGCGGTCCCTGACCTTTTTTGCCGTTTTCAGGAAATCGTTATTGAACAGCAGTACGCTTTCAACCTGCTCGGGAAAGTAAACATCACCCGGCATCGGCGCATTGCGCGTGGAAACCTGAGAGAAAAAAGTGCGATAAAAATCGATGAAGCCCTTCAGCACCAGATCGTACTCATGCCAGAAACGGACATCCTCCAGCGTCGCCGCACCTCCAGGAATCTCCCAGCTCGGCAACCCCTGCGGATATCCGGTCAGATCGAAACGCGCGGCATCATCGCTCACGGGCCGTAGCACTTCCAGATGAAGCGCCTTGCAGATAAATTCCCGATAAACATCGTGCATGTATTGTTCAAACAGCGAATGCTGGCCGCCATCGGTCAGGTTGGGATTTTTCGGGTCGGCGGGTTTTGCATTGCGCAGTTCATCCATGGGAAAGACGATGAAGTGGTTGTGCAACATGCGGATACTGGGCACCCCGGGCGAGGTCAGCGGCCAGGTCGCATCGAGGCTCGCCTCGCCGGCCAGCACCAGGTGCTGCGCCGGGTCCGGATACTGTTCCAGCATGTAATCGATGATGATCTGATTCATCCGGTTCCACACATGCCTGACGTTGTCGGGTACCTGGGTGCGCCTTACCGGACGCCCCAGCGGATTGAGAACAACCTTGGATGTATTGTAGATGATCGAGGTATCGAACTCGGTGCTATGTCCCAACGCCTTGCGATAGAGCAGCAAGTTTTCCGGGTTCAGCAACAGGCCGTTGTTATTTTCCAGATCATTGAGATTTTCAGTGCTATTGAAGAATTCGTTGGGCTTCATCCCCTCCGGTACATCCAGGGGGATGGGGCGGTAAGGGGTCACTATTTCACGTGGGCTGGATTGGGTCATGGCAAAGGATAGTATGAGGTTGTTTTTGGTAAGGCTTTTTTAACACAGCAATCCGGCGCCAAGGAGCAAAAAATTCAAATGCGAGGATAAGATCTCTGCATCGCTGACAAAAAGCAACGAACAAAAATTAGTATTTTTTGCCGTAGGTCTTGCGACTGCGCCGCCGTTTCCGGTGTGCCGCTTTTTCCTCTTCCTCGGTTTTTGGCCCTGGCGTTCTGCCCGCAAAAGGGTTCTGCCCCTGCTTGAACTGCACTCTGAGCGGCGTGCCTTCAAGCTCGAAGGCTTTGCGGAAAGTGCCTTCCAGATAACGCTTGTAACTGTCCGCCACACCTGCCACTGCGGTGCCATGCACAATCACCAGCGGCGGGTTGGAGCCGCCCTGATGCGCATAACGCAATTTTGGCCGGATCGGGCCGACCTTGGGCGGCTGGTGCTTTTCTGTCGCGGCGATCAGCACCCGCGTCAGCATGGGCGTAGACATCTTCTTCATGGCAGCCGCAAAAGCGCTGTCAATCGACTTGAACAACCCGCCCACGCCGCTGCCTTGCAGGGCGGAGATGTAATGGTACTTGGCGAACTCGAGGAACTGGAGTTTACGTGCCAGATCACTCTTTACCACATCGCGACGCGCCTCATCCAGGCCATCCCACTTGTTCACCGCAACCACCAGCGCCCTGCCCGCCTCCAGAATGAATCCGGCGATGTGCGCATCCTGTTCGGAGATATCCTGGCGCGCGTCCAGCACCAGCACCACGACGTTGGCATCTTCGATGGCCTGCAGGGTCTTGATGACGGAAAACTTTTCGATCGCCTCGAACACCTTGCCCCGCTTGCGGACCCCGGCAGTATCGATCAGGGTGTAGTGCCGGTCATCGCGCTCCAGATCCATGTAGATGCTGTCGCGGGTCGTGCCCGGCTGGTCGAAGGCGATGACCCGTTCTTCACCCAGCAGGCGATTGACCAGCGTGGATTTGCCCACATTGGGACGACCGACGATGGCAACCTTGGGGTGATCCTCTTCTTCTTCCTCTTCCTGCTCATCGGGAAAACCTTCCAGTGCGAGCTCGACAAGATCACGCACGCCTTCACCGTGTGCTGAGGAAATTACCAGTGGGATGCCCAGCGCCAGCTCATGGAATTCTGCCGCCACGACTTCGCGGCGCATGCCTTCGGCCTTGTTGACTGCGAGAAACACCGGGCGGCCCGACTTGCGCAGGCCGTCCGCAATAATCTTGTCCTGCGGCGTCAACCCCTGGCGAGCATCCACCAGGAAGACAATACAATCGGCTTCATCTACCGCCTGCAGGGTCTGCTTCGCCATCTCATGCAGGATGCCGTCCTTGGCAACCGGTTCGAAGCCGCCGGTATCCACCACCAGATAGGGCTTGCTACCTACCAGACCATGGCCATAATGACGGTCACGGGTCAGGCCGGGCAGATCGGCGACCAAGGCGTCACGGCTCTTGGTAAGGCGGTTAAAAAGCGTGGATTTTCCGACGTTGGGCCGCCCCACCAGGACCAGAGTAGGTTTCATCGGACAGCCATTGAGAACAGGCCGCCATTACGCGTCTGCAGCAAGAGATTCTGCCCGAGCAGCACCGGAGCAGCCGCAATGGCGCTGCCATCCGTGGCTGCACGCGCGGCAAAACTGCCATCTTCACGCGACAAAAAGTGCAGGTAGCCTTCCAGATCAGCCACAGCGACCTGTTTTCCGATCACGGCAGGCGCACTCAGGCGGCGATTCAACAATTTATCCTGCTTCCACATGCTGGCACCGCTGCTTTTATCCAGGGCATGCACCGCACCGCGGATATCGCTGACATAGAGCAAGGAAGCATCCACCGACAAACCGGAGACGCTCGACATTTCACGCGCCCAGATCAGGTTGCCGTTGGCGATCTCGAAGCAGGCCACCCGCCCCTGATAGGCTACAGCGCAAATACTGCCGCCATCCACCACCGGCTGACTGGTCACATCGGCGATTCGCTCCAGTTCGGTGGCACCGCGTGGTTGTGCCACACTGGCCTCCCAGCCCAGAACACCGTTGGAGAGCGAAAGCGCCACCAGCTTGCCACCCGCATATCCGGCAAACACACCGCCTCGCGTCACTACCACACCGGCATGGCTGCGAATTGCCAAGGAGGGCAATGCACGTTGATATACCCACTTGCGCTTGCCATCACGCGCATCCAGCCCGTAAATCTGTCCATCGGCAGCCCGGACCACGACGAGCCCCTCTGCTGCCTGGGGTGCGCTCAGCACTTCGGAAGAAACTCTGGATTCCCACAACACCTTGCCATTCAGATCGTAGGCCAGCACCTCTCCCTTGCGCGTTGCCACCACTACGAGGCCAGAACCTGCGCCAACTCCGGCTGAAAGTTTTTTCCCTGTTCCCACCTGCCACAACTGCTTGCCGCTCTCTGCATCGAAACGGGCCAGGTTTCCATCATGGCCAGCGGCAAAAACACTGCCATCAAGCAGTGCGGGTGTAAATACATAATCACCGGCACTACCGACACCCGCTTTCCATTGGGCCTGGGCTGACAGTGTCGGCTTGATTTCGGGCAGTGGTGCGGGTTTCTCTACTCTGTCATTGCCTCCCCACAGGCCAAAACCGGTAGAAATGGACTCGCCGAATCCGGCGCAGCCGGCCAGAGAAGCGATCAGCAAACCCGCCAAGGGTGCCCGTAGCGTCAAACGAATATTCATCATCCCCCCAAACTATCCAGTTTCAGCTGCACCAGCCCGCGATAACCGCCGGCAGGATCCATTTTTTCCAGCGCAAGCTGATAAGCCGCACGCGCCTCTTCACTTTTGCCGGAGGCCAGCAGCACATCGCCCTTCATATCGGCATACAAGCCATCAAAACCTGCGCCATGTTTCGATTCCAGCAGCTTAAGCGCCTCTTCATGGTTTTTTTCATCCAGCAGCATGCCGGCCATCTGCAGCCGGGCGATATCTCTGATTTCATCGCTGTTCGTATGCTCCATCACCCATTGCAACTGGGCCTTGGCGCTCTTGCTGTCCCCTGCCTCGTGATTGGATTTGGCAGCGCTTAGCGCAGCACGGGATGCGTAAGCCGTGCGTGGGAACCGATCCATGAGCTGGCCGGCAATTTCCCGCACATTCTTGGCATCCTGTTTTTCAGCTGCGCCCTGAAGCGCCTCGTACAGGCCCGCAGCCTGCGTCGTTTGCTGATGCTGATAATAGCGCCAGCCCTGTATGCCGGCCACAATCGCCACGAATACCGCCACACCAAGCAGCACGGTATTCCCATTTTCTTTCCACCACGCCTTGACGACGTCAATTTGTTCCTGCTCTTCCAGATCGTAAGCCATGAAAATCCTTTATTGTTTATGAGTGAGGCGTGAGGGGATGGAGGCGCTCATCACATCAACCGCTTCATCTATAGTCATGCGTGCCTGATCACCAAGCGCCCGCAGCGGCTTGAGGGCCAGCTGCTGCTCCGATGCTTCGTCATCACCAATAATCACCGCATAGCGTGCTCCGCTGGCATCCGCCTTTTTCATCTGCGACTTGAAGCTGCCGCCGCCGCAATGCAGTATCACGTGCATCCCCTGCTCGCGCAAAGCCTCTGCAGCCAGAAGAGAGAAACGGTCCGCCGCTTCGCCCTGATGCACCACGTAGGCATCAACAGGCTGCTGGGGCGGCTCAAACTTCTGCTCTTCCAGCAATGCCAGCAAGCGCTCCACACCCATGGCAAAACCACAGGCAGGCGCCGGTTTGCCCCCGATCTGCTCGATCAGCCCGTCGTAGCGTCCGCCCGCGCACACCGTACCCTGCGCACCCAGACGGGTCGTCACCCATTCGAACACGGTGAAGTTGTAATAATCCAGCCCCCGCACCAGGCGCGGATTGATGCGGTATTCAATGCCAGCGGCGCGCAGCATGACCTGCACTTCCTCGAAGTGCTTGAGCGAAACCTCGTCCAGATCGTCCAGCAATTTCGGCGCAGCTTCGATCAGTGCCTGCAGGGCCGGATTCTTGCTATCCAGCACGCGCAGGGGATTGGTGTGCAGACGACGCTTCGAGTCCTCGTCCAGAAGTTCGGCATGCTGTCCCAGATAATGTACCAGACGGGCACGGTGCCGGGCACGATCCTCTGAGCTGCCGAGCGTGTTGATTTCCAGCAATACATCCTGCAAGCCCAGTTTCTTCCACAGGCGCGCCGTCATCATGATCTGTTCCGCATCCATGTCCGGGCCGGCAAAGCCCAGCGACTCCACGCCAACCTGATGAAACTGGCGGTAACGTCCTTTCTGCGGGCGTTCATGGCGGAACATCGGCCCCATGTACCACAGGCGCTGCGGCGCATTGTAAATGAGATTGTGCTGCAGCACCGCACGCACGCAGGAAGCGGTCCCTTCCGGGCGCAGCGTCAGGCTCTCGCCATTGAGCGCATCGGTGAAGGTGTACATCTCCTTCTCGACGATATCGGTCACTTCGCCGATGGCGCGCTTGAACAACCCGGTCTGCTCCACGATGGGCATGCGAATGCACTTGTAGCCGTAGCTGTGCAGCCAGTCGCGCACTGTATCCTCGAAAAACTCCCACAGGGCGGCGTGTTCCGGCAGGATGTCGTTCATGCCGCGAATAGCTTGGATCTGACTCATTTTACTTGCTGGTTCTCAGGAATTTTGTAGTTTTGCTGCAATTTTGGCGCGCACTTCTCGCTCGATCTGATCGACGATTTCGTCGTCGTTGACCTTGCGGCTGGGCTTGCCATCCATGTAAAGCAGGTTCGGCTCACCGCCTGCAAGGCCGATATCTGCTTCACGCGCTTCGCCCGGGCCATTCACCACGCAGCCGATCACCGCCACGTCCAGATGTTCAAGAACATCCTCCAGGCGCTGCTCCAGTGCGTTCACCACCTTGATGACGTCAAAGTTCTGGCGCGAGCAGGAAGGGCAGGCAATGATATTCACCCCCTTGTTGCGCAGATGCAGGCTTTTCAGGATATCGAAGCCGACTTTCACCTCTTCCACCGGATCGGCAGCCAGGGAGACACGTATGGTGTCGCCGATACCCGAAGCCAGGATCATGCCCAGCCCAATCGCCGACTTCACGCTGCCGGAACGCAGACCTCCCGCTTCCGTAATCCCCAGATGGAGCGGCTGTTCGATCTGGCTGGCAAGCAGTTTATAAGCCTCCACCGTCATGAAAATTTCCGAAGCCTTGAGACTGACCTTGAAATCGGGGAAGTTCAGGCGGTCGAGAATCTCGATATGGCGCAGGGCCGACTCCACCAGCGCATCGGGTGTGGGTTCGCCGTATTTTTTCTGCAAATCCTTTTCCAGCGAACCGGCATTGACGCCGATACGGATCGGGATGCCATGGTCCTTGGCCGACTGAACCACGGCCTTGACACGGTCTTCGCGCCCGATGTTGCCGGGGTTGATGCGCAAACAGTCAGCGCCCAGCTCCGCCACACGCAGGGCGATTTTGTAGTCGAAATGGATATCGGTCACCAGCGGCACCGGGGAGCGCTTCCGGATCAGGCCGAAAGCTTCCGCCGCTTCCATGCTGGGCACGGACACGCGCACGATGTCGGCACCGGCTTTGGCTGCGCGCTCGATCTGCGCCACGGTGGCATCCACATCCGTAGTCTCGGTATTGGTCATGGTCTGTACCGAAATCGGCGCATCGCCGCCAACCAGGACATTACCCACCTTGATCTGCCGGCTTTTGCGGCGGGGAATCTCAACTTTGAACATGTCTATTTAGCTCTTATTCCAGGGTCAGCCGGGCAACTTCATCTTTTGCAAATGCGGAAAGGTCAACTGGCTGGCCTTTGTAAAGTAATTTCACCTTAGCCGAATTTCCGATCACCAGAGACAAAGGCGCTTCGCCTTCCACGATCTGGTCAGTACCTGCCGTATTGTTCTGCGAATGGATGGTCTTGCCACTCTTGTCACGCACTTCAACCCAGGAAAGACCAGAAAATGACATCTTCAGCCGGGCAAGTGCAACGCCAGACGAGGGTATGCCGACAGGCGGCGCAGGCGTCACTGCATCAGGCATGGCAGCAGGCATGACGGACGAAGGCGCTTCAACAGCAGGTGCAGGCATAAGGGGAGGCAGCGCAGATGTGGCGGGAGGAAGAGGCGCCACCGGCACGACTGTACGGGGCAATGCGACTGATTTTGGCTGCACAGGCCCAAGCCATTGCAGTACGCCCCAGGAAACCACGGACACAAGCACAAAAGCCATCATCAACCATTTCAGCCACGGCCTGCCCTGATGTTCGGAAAAACTGATCTTCTGGGACGGGACCTGAATCTGGTGCGATTCCTCTTCCTGGCCGAAAGAAAGCCGGGCCATCAATGGCTCAGGATCAAGCTGCACCAGGCGCGCATAATTCCTGATGAATCCGCGCACAAAGGTGCGACCGGGCAGCTGTGCGTAATCATCTGCCTCAAGAGCTGTGATCTGTTTTTCACTCAGGCGCAGCGCTCGCGCCGCATCTGATATATTCAGCCCCTGGCTTTCCCGCTCGCGCCTGAGCAAAGCGCCCGCCCCCTCCGGAGCAGTTGCAGCAGCTTGTTCTTCAACAATATCTGTCACTGCCGTCCCTCTGTCACACTCGCACTATCAAACTGACCATTGCGATAGGCGATTGCCTCGCGCGAATCGGGAAAATTTTTTCTCAGCTGCAAACCATAACTTGCTTCCGCATCACGGTTGCCCAGACGGTGAGCTATGCGCGCCCCAAGCCACAGTCCCTCCGCTGTCTGCCCGTTCTTCAAGAACTGCTCAAGATAATACTGGGCATCACTGTATTTGGCGCGGCGAAACTGGATATCGGAAAGATAATACAGCGCCTGGGGCGGGGCCGGCTGGAACTTGATGGCACGCAGAAAGAAGTCTTCCGCCTCCTTATCGTCGCCTTTCTTCAGGGAGCACTGACCCGCGTTGAGGTACGCCTTTTCCGGTGTGGAGTAAAGCGGATTTTTCAAGGCTTTCATGAAGTGATCAATCGCCTCTCCCTCCCGGCTGCGCTGGCACAGAAACCAGCCGTAATTATTGTGCGCATCCGAATTGTTCGCATCGAGACTGAGGGATCGCTTGAAGCTCTCGTCTGCCTTGTCGTGCTCTCTCAGCTCCATGTAAACCAGGCCGAGGATATTATAGGCGGGTGCATATTTGGAATCAGCGCGGATAGCGATATTGAGCTCTTCCAGGGCCACGCCAAGCTTGCCCATGCCAAAATAGCCCGCGCCCAGCTCAGTATGAATCTGGGCCCGTTTTGTCTCATCTGACTGCTGTTCCGCCAAAGCCGGCAACACCGTACAGGTCCATGCCACCAATATCATCACCAGCAGTTTTTTCATACGGCAGCCTCCACTATGTTGTATTGAGTCCGTTTGGTCTTATCCTGCACCTGCCCTGCAAGCTGCCCGCAGGCGGCATCGATATCATCCCCGCGTGTCTTGCGCGTGGTTGCCACCAGTCCGGCCTGCATCAGCTCGTCGCGAAAACGCCGCACTGCTTCAGGGCGGGAGCGCCGGTATCCCGACATAGGGAATGGATTGAAGGGGATCAGGTTGAACTTGCACGGCACATCCCTCACCAGTGCAATCAGTTCCCGCGCATGGGCCACACTGTCGTTGACGCCATCCAGCATGACATATTCGAAAGTCACGAAATCCCGCGGCGCCTTCTCGATGTAGCGCTGGCAGGCCGCCATCAGCTCGGCCAAAGGGTATTTTTTATTGACCGGCACCAGCACATCGCGCAGGGCGTCGTCCGGCGCATGCAAGGACACCGCCAGCGCTACCGGACAGGTATCACGCAGACGATCCATGGCCGGAACCAGGCCGGATGTGCTGACCGTCACGCGACGGCGCGACAGCCCGTAGGCATGATCATCAAGCATGATATTGAGCGCGGTTACCACATTTTCAAAATTGGCCAGCGGCTCGCCCATGCCCATCAGAACCACGTTGGAAATAATCCTTTCTCCCTTTGGATCACGCCCAAGCGCCTTGTTGGCCCACCACAACTGGCCGATGATCTCCGCCACCGAAAGATTGCGGTTAAAACCCTGGCGAGCAGTGGAGCAGAAGCTGCACTCCAGCGCGCAGCCCACCTGACTGGAAATACATAAAGTGCCGCGCTCATCCTCGGGAATGAACACGGTTTCGATGCCGTTACCGGCGCCGACGTCGAGCAGCCACTTGCGGGTGCCGTCGTCGGACAATTGTTCCTTGATCAGCCGTGGTGGTTCAACCACGGCTGAAACGCTCATCTTCTCACGCAGAGATTTGGCCAGATCGCTCATGCGGGCAAAGTCACTCTCGCCGAAATGATGCATCCAGCGCATGACCTGTTTTGCACGAAACGGCTTCTCGCCGATTTCGGCAAAGAAAGCGGTCAGTTGCGGCAAATCGAAGTTGAGCAGATTAACGGCCATTAGCGCGCGTAAACTTCCATGGCGGGGAAGAAATAGCAGATTTCAACTTTGGCGGTATCGGGGCCATCGGAGCCATGCACAGCATTGGCATCGATACTCTCGGCGAAATCGGCGCGGATCGTGCCCTTCTCTGCCTTCTTCGGGTCGGTAGCGCCCATCAGTTCGCGATTCTTGGCAATGGCGTTTTCACCTTCCAGCACCTGAATCATCACCGGACCGGAAATCATGAAATCCACCAGATCCTTGAAAAAAGGGCGCTCACGATGCACGGCGTAAAAACCTTCTGCTTCGATGCGGGACAACTGCTTCAGTTTGGCGGCTGCAATCTTGAGGCCGTTGCTTTCGAAACGCGAATAAATCTTGCCAATGGCATTCTTGGCTACGGCATCGGGTTTGATGATGGAAAGGGTACGTTCTACAGCCATTGTGTATCTCCAGTTTCAGGGTAAATAAAGCTTGTTCAAAAACCCGCTAAAATAGCATGGAATCCCCATTAAATAAACCTCGCGGCGGCAAAAGCGAAGTGATAACATGCGGTCCATTCCCTCTGACGACACCGAAAACAGGAAGTTTCAATGGCGGAGCAAGCAGTCAACGACGAACACGCCGAGATCAAGAAGCGCGCCATGCGGCGCCTGATCGTCGCAGGCGCCCTGGTTACGGCAGCAGTCGTCACCCTCACCATGCTGAATCATACGCCGGAACAGACCCCAGCCCCCGCGAACAAGCCTGAAGTGACTGCGGTCGCAGAACCCCAACCTTTTGCACCAGAAACGGCGCAGGAAAAACCGGCCGAAGAAGAACCCATCGAAGCACCGGCTCCTGAATCCCCTATTGTTCCGGACAGCGAGGCGGCACCAGAAAAATTGCCGGAGCCTCCGCCCCCTCAGGTCATCAACCGCAAACTCGCGCCTGTTGCCGCTTCAGCCCCGAAATCACGCACCGAAGCAGCCGGCATGACCATGGCGGAACCAGCCAAGGCCGGCACGCCTCAATCAGTAACCATCTCCCCTGCTCCGTCCGCGAAAAAAACTGCCGAACCTGCCGCCGTGGAGAGCCGGCCGGCCCCTGTTTCCGCCACTTCCGGCAAGGCAACAGAAACAACACCTCCCAAGGGCTATGTAGTCCAGCTGGGTCTGTTCTCCAACTATGAGAATGCCGCCCAGCTCCAGAAACGGCTCGCGGATCACGGCATCAAGTCCTACACAGAAACCCGCCTGCACGTCGGCCCGTTCCAGAACAAGGCCGAAGCCGATCAGGCTATGGCAAAAATCCGCAGCATGGGCATTAACGCCGTACTCGCACCGGCCCGGTAAAATCCGGGCCGCAATTGAAGCCGCAATAATTTAGCATCCTGCACCGCCCTTCCCACGGGTTTCCAGGTGAAATTCTGGCAATGCGCTCAACACCAGTGCAGCCTGTTATAATTTCAGCCTTTTTCCCGCCATTCAGACCATGACTCTCCACGAAGAAATCCAGCGGCGCCGTACCTTCGCCATCATTTCCCACCCTGACGCGGGTAAAACCACACTGACGGAAAAAATGCTGTGGTTCGGCGGCGCAATTCAGATGGCCGGTGCGGTGCGGGCTCGCAAGGCCGATCGCCATGCCACCAGCGACTGGATGGAACTGGAAAAGCAGCGCGGCATTTCGGTGACCTCCTCGGTCATGCAGTTCCCTTACCGCGAATGCATGATCAACCTGCTCGACACCCCCGGACACGAAGACTTTTCCGAGGATACTTACCGCACCCTGACGGCGGTGGATTCGGCTGTCATGGTGATCGACTCGGTCAACGGCGTGGAAGCACAGACCATCAAGCTGCTCAATGTCTGCCGCCTGCGCGATACGCCCATCATCACCTTCATCAACAAACTCGACCGGGAAGGCAAAGAGCCCATCGAACTGCTGGACGAGATCGAGTCGGTGCTGGAAATCCAGTGCGCCCCCATGACCTGGCCAATCGGCATGGGCAAACGCTTCCGCGGCACTTATCACCTGTACAACGATACGGTTTCCGTGTTCGATCCGAAGGCCGAGAAAGGCACGGCAGAAATCATTCAGGGCCTGGACAATCCGCGCCTCGATGAACTGATCGGCGATCAGGCAGAAGAGTTGCGTATCGATATCGAACTGGTGCGCGGCGCATCGCACACCTTCGACCGCGAAGCCTATCTTTCCGGCAAGCAGTCACCGGTGTTTTTCGGTTCGGCCATGAACAATTTCGGGGTGCAGTCGCTGCTCGATGCCATTGTTGAGCTCTCTCCTGCCCCCTTGCATCGCCCGGCACAACCCCGCAGCGTCGAACCTGACGAACCCAAATTTTCCGGCTTCGTATTCAAGATACAGGCCAACATGGACCCCAGGCACCGCGATCGCATCGCCTTCATCCGCATCTGCTCCGGGCGATTCGACCGCGGCATGAAAATAAAGCAGGTATCCAGCGGCAAGCAGTTCACGGTCGGCAACGCCATCACCTTCATGGCGCAGGACCGCAACGTGGCGGATGAGGCCTTTGCCGGAGACATCATCGGCGTACCCAATCATGGCACCATCCATCTGGGCGACACCTTCACCGAGGGCGAAGATCTGAAATTCACTGGAATTCCTTCTTTTGCACCCGAAATTTTTCGCCGCGCACAGATTAAGAATCCATTAAAGATGAAGCAATTACAGAAAGGTCTTCAACAATTAGCTGAAGAAGGTGCGACGCAACTTTTCCGCCCGATCAACTCAAACGATTTAATTCTGGGTGCGGTCGGCATGCTGCAGTTCGATGTCGTTGCACATCGCCTGCAATATGAATACGGCGTGGATGTGCAGTTCGATCACTTTGACGTCGCCACGGCGCGCTGGTTGCGCGGCAGCGATCTGGAATTGAAAAAACTGGTAGATAAGCATGGTTTCAACGTCGCACTGGATGGCGCCAACGAATATGTCTACCTGGCGCCAAACAGGGTCAACCTGAACCTGGCGCAGGAACGCTTTCCGGAAATCAAGTTTCTCGAAACACGGGAAATCGCCTAGCCCGCTCCATCACGGGTTTGCCGCCTGAGTCTCGGCCCTGCCGAAATCTCCATAGAGGGCGGCCAACAGGTCAAGCCGCGTAACGATCCCGCTCAACTGGCCTTGCGCATCGATGACGGGCAAATGATTGATACCCTTTTCGGCAAAGACGAGAAAAGCTTCGGTCAGGGGCGCGTCCTCCCCAAGCGTGATGACCGGCGAACTCATGATGCATGCAGCCGGAGTGGGGGTCTTCCTGTGCTTGAAAAAGAATTTCACACGCTGCGCGATGCTGTCGCACATGCGCCAGTCCGCCATCTTGAGAAAATCCACCACGGACACCATGCCGACCAGCTGATTTTCGTAATCCAGAACGGGAACACCACGGATATGGTGTTCGCGCATCAAGTCCCAGATTTCCTGAAATTCGGTTTCAGTCCGTATCGTCACCACGTTGCGGCTCATGATGCGTCCCAGCGTGATTTTCCCCAATCCTCGCTGATGGGCATGCAGTGTGGCCAGTGAGTAGATGCGCGTCAGGTCGTCACCGCTGACGTCGATAAACCCATCCATGTCTGCCAGGGCAGAGAGCAGATCCTCACGATTAAAGCCCAGCTTGACCGGCGCCACAGACTTATGGACTTGCGTTTCGGCCCTGCCATCTGCGGACTGCCGTGCGGGAAAGCGGCGGCCGGGGATCAGCCAGTTGACCAGCAGGGCCATGGCCAGCAGGATGCTTATGTTTACCAGAACCGGCATCACCAGAAAATGGTAGCCCAGATCGTGAATTTTCTGATCTCCTATGACGGTCAGCAAGGCCGTCGCGCCGCCGGGAGGATGCAGACAGCGCAGGTAGTACATCGCAGTAATCGAGAGCCCCACCGACAGGCCGGCAGCCAGATAAATATTGTGCACATACATCGCACAGGAAACGCCGATAAAGGCCGAAACAAGATGGCCGCCAATAAATGCCCAGGGCTGGGAAAGCGGACTGTGTGGCGCCCCCATCAGCAGCACTGTGGAAGCACCCATCGAGGCAAGCATGAAAGGCAGGCTCACCCCGCCGATCGTGTGCTGCGCGACCAGCGTCGTGAACAGAATAGCCAGAACACCACCCACGCCTGAGACCAGACGCTCCCGGTGGGTAACATTGGCTTGCTGTGGGAATAACCGGGAAATCAGGGGGGCAGGTGACATGGCGTCAACTATGCAGCAAACACCCCCGCTTCATAACCACCTGAATAGGTTAACGCACGACTACCCTATTAGGGTTATAAACAGATAATGGAATAACTCAGGCATCACAGGATCGATCAATGCTCGCCCTTGGTGCGAAGCAGACCAGCCATGCGGTTGCCCTGCTTCTGTGGCCCCCCCTTGGGGAAAATCTCATGCAGGTAGTGATTGTTTCCGCGCTCCTTGCCCCATGCTTCAGAAAAATGCTTGATCATGTTACGCACCTGAGCCTGCACGGAGTGCTCCTGGTAATACTCCCTCAGATAACGGATGACATCCCAGTGCTCCTCTGTCAGATCAAGTTCTTCCTGTTTGGCCAGCGCGACCGCGTAATCCTCCGACCATTCGTCGAGGTTACGGATATAACCTTCTGAATCTGTTTCGATTTCATTGCCGTTGACGAGCAGATACCGGGTGTGAAGCGCCATACTAAATCTCCTTACCAAAATCCCAATTCAAACCAAATAGCCCACTGAACCGTTTACAAGGCTTGAATCCAGCCTTCAAGATATTCAAGTCCGATTCAGCATGGAATTTACATGATGTAGACAGGCGCACCAATAACCCAAATTGGTAGGTAGCCGCAGTACCAGAATCCATTTGACCTAACCCCGGCTTGATAGCCGTCGCACTGCCTATAATGTTTCGACGTAGGCCGCCAGAATAACGATGTCTTCGTCTGTCAATTCCCGCGCCCATGGTGCCATCAGATTGGTCATGGGGCCCACATGTTTACCACTGCGGTACAACTTCAGCATGGATTCGACATATTCAGCAGACTTGCCGGCAATAGGCGGGGTAAATTTACCCCCAATTCCCGTGCGGTGATGGCATAGACGGCAGATGGATTCGTACTTGAGCATACCGGCACGCACCTTGGCGCCGTGAACGGGATCAGCGGCTTCCAGCCGTTCCACCTTGGCGATGTCCGGACCTTTCCGCTTTTCTGCATCGCCGCTCTGGATAATCCCCTGCAATGTGAAATGCACGCCGATACCGACTGCGGCCACCAGCAAAAGCCAGGCAAGCTTACGGAGCATCCCTGTTTCCTTTCCGGGCTATGGACAGATCTTTACTGACTCTGAAATCAGCCATGGTGAAATAACTCTAATAGATGATGGTTGGGTGCCGCCACCCCGCAGGAAGGGGGTGGCAGTTGACCCTGACAAACAGAAGCTTAGCGTGCCGGGAGGCTACGCTTGGTACGCACGAGCTGGTAGGAGCGTGTCAGATAACCGATCGGGAAGCTCCAGATGTGAACCAGACGGGTGAATGGGAACAGCAGGAACAGCGACATCCCGAAGAACAGGTGAAGCTGGAATACTGTTTCAACCTTGCTCACCAGTTCCGGCTTGGCTTCGAACAGCACGATGCTCTTGGCCCACTGCGCCAGGCTCATCATGGTGTCGGCGCTACCCAGTGCGGCGTGGTGCGCGGTGGTGAAAGTAGTGGCCAGGCCAAACATCAGCGTGATCAGCACCCAGGCCAGAATGAAAATATCAGAGTTCCGGCTGGTTGCACGTACACGCGGGTTGGTCATACGGCGAATAAACAGCATTCCGCCACCGATCAGGCACAGGATACCGAGGAAACCACCGCCATACATCGCGATGCTCTGCTTGCCGAGAGAAGACAAGCCGATGGCACCCCAGATCGCGTAGGGCGCGAGCAGACCTACCAGGTGACCGAAGAAAATTCCGATCACGCCGATGTGAAACAGGTTGCTCGCCAGACGCACGTTTGCCGTAGAGAGCAACTGGCTGGACGCGCTGGTCCACCCGTATTGCTCGCGGTCAAAACGGATCCAGCTACCGATCACGAACACGCTCAGGCAAATATAGGGATAAATGCCAAAAAGCAGGTTATTCCAACTAAAAAGATCTTCGTTCATTTTATTCCTCCTTAAGCAGCTATACAGGTTGGTGTAGCACGATTCGCGACAATGGAAACCAGCGGAGCGTAAGGGCTATGGGCCTTGGTCAGGTTTTCGGCCAACACTTTCAGCACCTTGCTGGCATCGGACAAAAATGCCCTTCCCTCAGCGTCATCCTGTAATGCTACGAATTCAAGAATCAGCGGCAGATAGTCAGGCAACTCGTTAGTCATCTGCTTCACGCCGTAATCCTTATACAGTTCACCCAGATCAATCAGCGCCGGGCCACGGTTCCTGTCATTATCGTCACCGAAAAAATGGTGCGTCAAATGCAGGCTATGCTCTGGCGTAAGGTCGAAGGTTTTCACGTAGTCTTCCTGGATCTGGATCAAATCACCCTTCCCAAGCCAGTCAACGAATTTCCTTACCTCAGCCAGTTCCTCCGCATCCGCTTCCACCGGCTCATCCAGCAGTTTGCTGATGGCCGGCAGATTGTCGAACAACTCCTGATCAGGGTACTCAAGCAACGCAGACAGTACTTTGTAGATTTGCATAAGTCCTCCTATTTCTCAGCCGAAGGTGCAAGTTCGGAAGGTTCTGGCGCTTCCTTGCGGCGACGCGGGAACAGGGAGATCGTGCTGATACCGGACGAAGTGCTGTTGCCGAAGGTGAAGCCGTTCTGACCCTGGAAGCCGTGTGCATCGTCGAGGCGTTCTTCTTCGTGCCCGGTCGGGATCACATAGCGGTCTTCATAGTTGGCAATCGCCAGGTAACGGTACATTTCCTTGGCCTGATCTTCAGTGATGCCTGCTGCTTCGAGTGGCCGTGTATCTGCCACGCCTTCCACATGCACCGAGCGCTGGTAGCTGCGCATGGCGATGAGACGGGTCAGCGCGCTGACGATCGGTGCTTCCTTGCCGGCGGTGAGCAGGTTGGCCAGGTATTTGACTGGCGTACGCATCGTTCCGGCCTGCGGGATCGCGCCATCCGGTCCGACTGGCAGGTTGCCCTGGTCAATCTGGGATTGCACCGGAGAGAGTGGCGGCACGTACCAGACCATCGGCAGCGTACGGAACTCGGGGTGCATCGGGAAGGCGATTTTCCAGTCGATTGCCATCTTGTAGATCGGCGACTTCTGCGCAGCGATGATCCAGTCTTCATTAATGCCTTCGGCGCGGGCAGCAGCAATCACAGCCGGGTCGTTAGGATCAAGGAAGATGTTGCACTGTGCTTCGTACAGGTCCTGTGGATTCTGCGTGCTGGCCAGCTCTTCGATGCGGTCGGCATCGTACAGCATGATGCCGTTGTAGCGGATACGGCCAACGCAGGATTCCGAGCAAACCGTCGGCATACCGGATTCGACACGCGGGTAGCAGGCGATACACTTCTCGGCCTTGCCGGATTCCCAGTTGTAGTAAACCTTCTTGTACGGGCATGCGCTCATGCAGAAACGCCAGCCGCGGCACTTGTCCTGGTCAACCAGCACGATACCGTCTTCTTCGCGCTTGTAGAGCGAGCCGGACGGGCATGCTGCAACGCAGGCCGGGTTCAGGCAGTGGTTACAGATACGCGGCAAGTACAGATTAAAGGTGTTCTCGAACTGGCCCAGCATGTCCTTCTGGATGTTATCCAGATTCTTGTCGGCACTGCGCTTGGAAAATTCGCCCGCCAGATCGTCTTCCCAGTTCGGGCCCCAGGTGATTTTTTCCATGGGATCACCGGTGATCATCGACAGAGGGCGCGCAGTCGGAGCAGCCTCGGACAACGGCGCATTTTGCAGACGCGCATAGTTGTAGGTGAACGGCTCGTAGTATTCGTCAATCTGCGGCAGATCCGGGTTGGCGAAAATGTTCAGCAGCTTCGACATCCGGCCGCCGGATTTGAGTTCCAGCTTGCCGTCAGCAAGGGTCCAGCCGCCCTTCCACTTTTCCTGGTTTTCCCACTGCTTGGGATAGCCGATACCTGGCTTGGATTCGACGTTATTGAACCAGACGTATTCCACGCCCTTGCGGTTGGTCCAGGTGTTTTTGCACGTCACCGAGCAGGTGTGGCAGCCGATACACTTGTCCAGATTGAAGACAAACGCAAATTGTGCACGTATTTTCATGAGTTTCTCCTAATTTATCCTGTTCACGCGGCGATCAACGCTTGCCGATTCCTGGCGGGTTGAGTTGTGCTTCCCGTTCCGGAGTAAGCGGCCGTTCGAGCCAGTCGATGTCCTTGTCCGCAACTTTACGCATAATCACCTCGGTATCGCGGTTGCAACCCACCGTGCCGTAGTAGTTGAAACTGTAGGCCAGTTGCACATATCCGCCCACCATATTGGTCGGTTTCATAACGACGCGCGTCACCGAGTTGAGGATACCGCCACGCTTGCCGGTGGTATTGGAACCCGGCACGTTCACGATTTTCTCCTGGGCGTGATACATCATCGCCACACCGCGCGACACACGCTGCGAAACAACCGCACGCGCCATCGTCGCGCCATTGGCATTGATCGCCTCCACCCAGTCGTTGTCCTCAATACCTGCGGTCTTGGCGTCGATTTCAGAAATCCACACGTAAGGGCCACCGCGGAACAGAGTCAGCATGCGCAGGTTGTCCTGATAGCTGGAGTGGATACCCCACTTGGAGTGCGGCGTGATCCATTTCAGCTTGATGTGCTTGCCTTCCATAATTTTCGGCGAGAGATTGCCGAACGACTTCATGTCCTGAGGCGGTTTGTGAACACAGAAACCTTCGCCGAAGTCCAGCATCCACTCGTGATCCTGATAGAAATGGGCACGACCGGTCAGGGTACGGAACGGAATATGCTCGTGTATGTTGGTATAACACGAAGTATAGGAAACCGTTTCCGATTCAATTCCGGACCAGGTCGGCGCAGTAATAATCTTGCGTGGCTGAACCTGAATATCGCGGAAGGTAATCTTGTCCTCATGACGGGCAGAGTACAGGTGGTGATGGTCGATACCGGTTTTCTTGGAGAGTGCACTCCATGATTTATGGGCGACTTCACCACAGGTTTCAGGGGCCATGCGCATCACCGAGTCGCACACGAAGATATCTTCCTCGAGAGAAGGCATGCCCTGGGAAACGCCCGGCTCTTTCACTGTGCCGTTCATGACCTTGAGCTGTTCATACTCTTCATCGGTGTTCCAGTCGATACCCTTGACGTTGTTACCCAGTTTGACCATCAATGGGCCGATAGCGATGTATTTCTTGTAGATATCGCCATAATTGCGCTCGACCACCTTGAGCAGCGGCATGGTTTTGCCCGGAATCGGATCGCATTCGCCCTTCTTCCAGTCCTTGACTTCACCGAAGGGTTGGGCCATTTCAAACGCCGAGTCATGCTGCATCGGCAGGGCAATAATATCCTTGCGGGTACCCAGATGCTTTTCTGCCAGGGTCGAGAAGGTCTTGGCGATATTCTTGAATATCTGCCAGTCGGACATGGACTGCCAGCCCGGAGATACGGCTTCCGACAGCGGATGCATGAAGGGGTGCATGTCGGTGGTGTTGAGGTCGTTCTTCTCGTACCAGGTTGCGGTCGGCAAAATGATATCGGAATAGGCGCCGGTGGAGTTCAGGCGGAAGTTGATGTCCACCATCAGGTCCAGCTTGCCGATCGGAGCTTCTTCGTGCCACTTGACCAGCTTGTTTTCCTTACCGTCTCCGGATTCCTGCAGCACGCCATTCTGTGCGCCGAGCAGGTGCTTGAGGAAGTACTCGTGACCCTTGGCGGAAGTACCGATCAGGTTGGCGCGCCACACGAACAGGTTGCGCGGCCAGTTGACCGGATTGTCCGGGTCGGCGAATGCCACATCCAGGGAGCCATCCTTGAGCTTGCCGATGACATGCTTGGCAACGCCAGCCTCGTCGGTAGCACCGGCTTTTTCAGCTTCGCTAACCAGATCAAGCGGGTTGGTATTCCAGTGCGGAGCAGACGGCAGCCAGCCCATGCGCACGGCAGCGACGTTGTAGTCGGCCAGCGAATAACCCTTGTACTTGCCTTTTCCGGCAGGCGAGGTGAGATCATCGCCCTTGAGCGTCTCATAACGCCACTGGTCGGTATGGAAATACCAGTAGGAAGTGGAGTTCATGTGACGTGGTGGACGCTGCCAGTCGAGTGCGAAGGCAATCGGCGCCCAGCCAGCCTGAGGACGCAGCTTTTCCTGGCCCACATAGTGTGCCCAGCCGCCACCGGACTGACCCACGCAACCGCAGATGTGCAGCAGGTTCATCACGCCACGGTACATCATGTCGTTGTGGTACCAGTGGTTGATCGCAGCGCCCATGATCACCATGGATTTGCCATGGGTTTTGGAGGCGTTGTAGGCAAACTCACGGCCGGTACGTTCAATGTCAGCCGCTTTGACACCGGTGACTTTTTCAGCCCAGGCTGGCGTGTAAGCTACGCTGGCATCCTTGTAGTCCTTGGTGACATTGGCGCCACCCAGACCACGGTCGAGACCGTACTGGGCAACCTGCATGTCGAACACGGAAGTCACGTAGGATTCCTCACCGTTCGCCAGTTTCACCTTACGTACAGGAACGTTGCGGAACAGCAAATCACCTTCACCCGGCTCGAAGTGCGGGAAGCCGACTGAAACCACTTCATCCTTGCTGTCGATGCAGGACAGTTCGGCCAGAATTTCCTGCTGGGTAGCAGCGTTCTTGGGCAGCAGATTCCATTTGCCCTCTTCGCCCCAGCGGAAGCCGATCGAGCCGTTTGGCGCGACGAAAGATTTGCTCTTCTCGTCAAAAACGATGGTTTTCCAGTCAGGATTATTGGTCTCGCCCAGCGCACCATCCAGATCGGAAGCACGCAGGCAGCGGTCGGACACATAGGCATCGCCATGCTTGCGCAGCATCACCTGAATTGGCAGGTCGGTGTACTTGCGGGCGTATTCCTGGAAATAAGGCTCCTGCTTGTCGATGTAGAACTCTCGCAGTGCCACGTGGCCCATTGCCATGAAGGCTGCGGTATCGGAACCCGGATTGACCGGCATCCACAGGTCGGATGCCTTGCAATACTCCGCGTAATCAGGCGCCATCGAAATGACTTTCGCGCCCTTGTAGCGCACTTCGGAGACAAAGTGCGCATCCGGGGTACGCGTGGTCGGCAGGCTGGAGCCGCAGACGATGATGTAGGTCGAGTTGTACCAATCGGCCGATTCAGGCACGTCGGTCTGTTCGCCCCAGGTCTGTGGGGATGCAGCAGGCAGATCGCAATACCAGTCGTAGAAAGAACCGCAGGCACCACCGATCAGGGACAGGTAACGCGCGCCGGAGGCGTAGGAAATCTGCGACATTGCAGGAATTGGCGAAAAACCGAAAATACGGTCAGGACCATATTTCTTGATGGTGTAGATGTTGGCAGCAGCGATGATTTCTTTCACTTCTTCCCAATTGGCGCGCACGAAACCGCCCAGACCGCGCACAGCCGTGTATTGCTTGCGCTTCTTCTCATCAGTCTGGATTGCCGCCCATGCATCGACCGGATCTTTGCCGGACTTGCGTTCGGCGCGATACAGATCGAGCAGACGACCACGGATCAGCGGATATTTGACACGCTGCGGGCTGTACAGATACCAGGAAAACGAAGCGCCGCGCTGGCAGCCACGTGGCTCGTGGTCAGGCAGGTCTTCACGGGTACGCGGGTAGTCGGTTTGCTGCATTTCGAATGCAACCAGACCGTTCTTGACGAAAATCTTCCATGAACAGCCACCGGTACAGTTCACACCGTGAGTGGAACGAACCACCTTGTCATGTGCCCAGCGATTGCGGTAGGCATCTTCCCACTGGCGATCTTCATTGGTGACGACGCCGTGGTTATTGGAGAAAGTCTCCTTGATTTTTTCAAAAAATTTCAATCGGTCGAGAAAGTGACTCATTTCAATACTCTCCTAGTTAATACGAACCGGCATTCCGGCACTCTTACTTTAAGCGGGGCGGCCTTAGCTGCCGCCCCATTGTCGTTATTGCGCTGACAGTTACAACTCCGTCATCAGGGGTTTTTGATCTCGGAACCACTACGCAGGTAGAACCACCAGTTCAGGATGAGACACAGCGCGTAGAAAATCGCGAAGCCATACATCGCATTTTCAGGCGTTCCTGCCTTGATCTGGCCACCGATCACAACCGGCGCGATAAAGGCACCGTAGGCCGCCACCGCAGAAGTCCAGCCAAGAACCGGGCCGGCTTGCACACGGTCGAAAATCACGCCGACGGTACGGAAGGTTGAGCCGTTACCGATACCGGAAGCGGCGAACAGCACCACAAAGATCACCATGAAAATGGTGAAATACTGCTCCGGAGTGGCTGAGCTGTAGGCCAGGAACATCACATAACCTGCCGCGGCAGAAGCACCCACCATGACGACGGAAATCAGCTGGGTCACGATGGAACCACCCACCTTGTCAGAAATCCAGCCACCCACAGGACGGATCAGGGCACCGACGAAAGGGCCAATCCAGGCATAAGTCAGGGCGGAAGGCGCGTTGGGGTTCTTCAGAACGTGCGTCATCAGGCCGGTAGCCGGGTCAACCACGTGCTGGAAGCCGAAAATCACCGTGATGGCAAGAGGCACTGCCATCGAAAAACCGATGAAGGAACCGAAGGTCAGGACGTAAAGCACGGTCAGTGACCAGGTATGCTTGTTCTTGAAAATCGCAAACTGCTTTTCGATATTGGCCTTCATCTCACCAAAGGCTGCGAGCTTCATCACCAGCAGGGTGGCTGCAATAATCAGCGGCAGAGCCACCCACATATTCAGCAGTCCCAGACCGGTCGGTGCTGGCAGGTACAGATACAGACCTACAGCAGCAGTCACGAAAGCCAGGCCATACAGCCAGAGAATTTTAATGAAGGCGGAAATCGTAGAGCCGATATTAGGCGAAATCGGCACCAGATTGTTCATGCCGAAGAAACCCAGGACAGCCAGCGGAATCAGAGCCAGCAGCCATACGAAACCGGCGTTCTGGATATAGGTTGGCGTGCCGGCAAGAATTTTGCCGAGAATCCAGCCGCTATCCTTCATCAGTTCCATCGAGCCACCTGCAAACGCACCGAAGATACCGGCAGTCATCACCAGCGGGATCAGAATCTGCATGGTAGTCACGCCGAAGTTGCCCAGACCGGCATTCAGACCCAGCGCGGTACCTTGCAGTCGCTTGGGGTAGAAGGTGCTGATATTGGACATCGAACAGGCAAAGTTACCGCCACCGACACCGGACAGCAGGGCCAGCAACTGGAACACCCACAGCGGGGTATCCTTGTCCTGCAACGCGATACCCGCGCCGAAGGCGGGAATCATCAGCAGCGCGGTAGTCAGGAAAATGGTGTTGCGACCACCCGCGATACGGATGAAAAAGGAGGAAGGAATACGCAATGTCGCACCAGCCAGACCGGCAATTGCGGTCAGGTTAAACAACTGGTCCTTGGTAAAGGGGAAGCCCAGATTGAGCATCTGCACGGTCAAAATACCCCACATCAGCCAGACGGCGAAGCCCATCAGCAGGCTGGGGATGGAAATCCACAGGTTGCGGCTGGCAACTTTCTTCCCCGTGGACTCCCAGAACGCGTTGTCTTCCACGTTCCAGTCCTTGATATTTATTGACATCTTTTGATACCTCCGATTTGCTCGTTGTTTAACAATTGCATCATTCCAGCGTATCAGCCGGCTGATTCTTGCGGTGGCGCTTCGCATCAAGCGGCTTCACCTCGGTCCAGTACATCCACATCAGGGAAACCCACACCACACCAAACATCAGCATGAATGCGGAAGAGCGGATCCCGGTCAGGTCCACCAGCGCGCCGAACATGATAGGCATCAGGAAACCGCCCATCCCCCCGGCCAGACCAACCACACCCGAGATCACCCCGATGTTTTTGGGATAATCATCTGAGATGTATTTGAACACCGAGGCCTTGCCGATCGCAAAGGCAATACCCAGCGTAAACATGATGACGGTGAACGAGATCGGGCCGAGTCCCACGTGGTAGGTGGAAGGACCGGTTACGGTATGAATGGTGAATTCAGTCTGCGGGTAGGACAGGAAGAACAGACACGCCAGTGAAACCCACAGCACCCACCAGGTAATGGAATGTGCGCCGTACTTGTCGGAGAAATAGCCGCCCACCGCACGCAGCACGCCACCGGGCACACTGAACGCAGCCGCCATCAATGCCGCCGTCTTGAGATCGAACCCATATTCGGTGATGTAATACTTGGTCATCCACAAGGCGAGCGCCACGTAACCGCCGAACACGATGGAGTAATACTGGCTGTAGCGCCATACCCTGGGATCTTTCAGCGCGGAAAGCTGTTCGCGAATCGTCACGCTCTTGCCAACGATGTGATCTGGATTACTAAAAGAGAAAAACCAGAACAGGATCGCGGTCACCAGCATCAGGACCGCGTACATCTGCGGCACCATTGCCCAGCCATAGGCCACCACAATGGAAGGAGCGACCAGTTTGGTGATTGCCGCACCGGTGTTGCCGGCACCGAAGATGCCCATGGCCAGACCCTGCTTCTGCTTGGGGAACCAGCGCGCACAGTAGGAAATACCGACCGTGAACGAACCGCCGGCCACACCCACGAACAAGCCGGTCACCAGAAAATGCCAGAACTGTGTCGCCTGGGAAATCATGTAAATCGGGATCACGGTAGAGAGCATAAGCACAAAAAATACAATGCGTCCGCCGAATTTGTCGGTCCACATACCGAGCGGCAGGCGGATCAGGGAGCCGGTCAGCACCGGCGTCGCCACCAGAATGCCAAACTGGGTTTCATTGAGATCCAGCATTTTCTTGATCGGGATACCGATCACCGCGAACATCATCCAGATCATGAAACAGACGGTGAATGCAATCGTGCTTGCCGTCACCACGGACCAAGCCTTGTACTCCTGCGTAGCCATGTTCCCCTCCTTTTTTTACTTTCCGGAAAAGCCCTTATGTCACGCTACAAGAATAGGCCGATGAAGGCATGCGGCCTATTCGTCAAAAGAACAGTTTGTCTGATGCAAAAGGGGGGGGGATGGAACACATAAAGAGGCTCAAACAAGCCAAAAGAACTAGTCACTTCGACCTACACCCTGCCGGGTGGGGTCTTTACTACTCTTCGCTTCGCGCCAGTCCATGCTCCACTGCGTAAACAGCGGCCTGCACCCGGCTGGTGAGATTGAGTTTCTTGAGAATACTCTGGACATGGATTTTCACCGTGCTCTCCGCCACATTAAGCACCCGCGCTATTTCCTTGTTGCTGGCGCCCTTGGCAAGCAGGATGATAATTTCTTTTTCACGCGGAGTGAGTTTTTCACGCTCGGCCTCGGCCGGCAGTGACGGCGGGAGTGGCGGCGAAACCGGCTCCGGCGGCAGAGGCGGCACTTGCTGATGGGGCGAAGCTGGCGGCGATGGGTCGGATCCGAGCGGCGTCCGCAACCCCTGCACCAGCTTCCCGGTCATCAGCGGCGAAATGGTGGATTCACCGCGGGCTGCGCCCATTATGGCATTCACCAGATAGTCGGTTTCGATATTCTTGAGCAGATAACCCGCCGCCCCGGCGCGCAGGCAATCAATCAGGTCTTCCGCATCCTCCGACACGGTCAGCATCACCACACGGGTTTCCGGCACGTCCTCGGTAATCAGGCGTACCGCCTCACGCCCACTGATGCCGGGCATGTGCAGATCCAGCAGCACCACGTCCGGCTTGAGCGATTTTGCACGCTTCACGCCCTCCAGGCCATCTCCCGCCTCGCCCACCACCTCGAAATTTTTCTGGCGCTGCAGCAACAACCTGATTCCCGTGCGAAACAAGGTGTGATCGTCAACAATCAGCACTCTGATTGGGTTCATGCAGCCTCCTTGAACGCTGATTTAGCCAGGGTCAGCCTGATCTCGCTACCCTCACCCGGGATGGAAAGAATTTCGAGCTGACCTCCGATGCGGTGCGCCCGTTCCTTCATAATGCTGATGCCGACATGGGAATCGCCAGGCTGCAACTCGGGGTTAAAACCGCGGCCATTATCGCGCACCGCAATGACGCAGTCACCCTGGCGCGAGATATCAACCTCCACAGCACTTGCCAGCGCATGTTTTCTGATATTGGAGAGCGCCTCCTGGACGATATGCAGCACCTGGGTTTCATTGCTGGGATCGAGAGGAGCACCTGTTCCACTGAGATTGAAAGTTGTCTTGATACCGGTCTGACCCTCGAATTTTTGCAGTGTCCCGCGAATAGCCCCTTCAAGGTCGGCCTGATGGACACGGGTGCGAAAATGCACCAGCAGTTCGCGCACATCGTCGTAGCTTTCCTGCACGCCGGCGCGGATATGGGAGAGGCCCTCCAGCACTTCACTTTCATTACCCTTGCGAAAGGATTCATCCAGCATCTGAATCTGAATATTCAGGAAAGCCAACCCCTGCGCGATGCTGTCGTGCAGTTCCTGCGCCAGCAGGTTACGCTCTTCCGAGATGGCCATTTCCTTCTCGCGCGACACCAGACGCTGCCCCTCAATCGCTGCGCCGAGATGCTGGCCCACGGCTTCCAGCAAATGCACTTCCATCGGCGTGAAGCCGCGCGCCTTGTGGAAATAAAGGTTGAATATACCGATCAGGCGTTTTTTCGCCTGGATGGTAAAAACCGAGACCGCGCGATAGCCATCGTCGCGGCAGTTATACATCAGCTTCAGCTCTGTCGGCTGCATCAGATCGAAAAATGCCGGGGCCTTCAAACTTGCTGCGCCACCGCACAGGCACTCGCCCATATTGAGGCAGGACTCCTTCTGCACGAACCCCTCGCTCAGCCCTTCGGTCACCACCATATGGATTTTCTGTGTACCCTGGTCCACCAGTCTTACCGCCCCGCCTTGCGCGGAGAACTGTGTCATCAAACGGCGCATGAAGCGGCGGCAGAGTTCCTCCACTGCAGCCGGTTCATTGAGCAAGGCAGTGATCTCATACAGCAGGCCCAGTTCCTGGTTTTTTTCTTCCAGGCTATGCGTTTTCGTCTCGACCCGCTGCTCCAGCGTGTTATACAAGCCCTCCAGATGGTCCGCCATCTGGTTGAAACCCAGTGCCAGCGCACCGAATTCGTCACGGGTTTCCACTGGCATGCGAACGCTGAAATCCTCTGCTGCCATACGCCGTATGCCATCCTGAAGCTTGGTAGCGGGGCGAATAATCAGCAGAAACATCAGAAAAATGAGAATCACCGTTCCAATGATGGCCAGCATCACCAGCCCCAGCTGAATTGAGCGCAGCAAGCTGGTTTTATGAGCATTGTCACGCTCGACGCTCAGCACCAGGCCATTGACCATGCCCACATAATTTTCTATCGAGGGCCGGATTTCCTTCAGCAGACGATGTCGTGATTCGGGATCCTGATTTATCAGTACGCCTTCCAGCAAAGGCCGGATATGTCCCTGCCACTCCAGCCTGAGGTTCGCCATCTGGCGCCGCACCCCGACATCCTTGGGCAAAAGCAGGGGGCGCAACGGGTCGCCCTGCTCCAGATCCATGAGGGTTTTCTCGAAAGCAGCCATTTCCCGCTGCACTTCACCTGCCATGCTTTCCTGATCCAGTCTGAAATAAATATTGTAGGTCAGCAGATAGGCCAGGCGATAAGAGCGCATGCGCTCGCTACCGGCATCATTGATCGCCGCTGCGCCGCCTTCCAGTTGCCAGGAAACGTACAGCGTCAGGCTGATCGCAACCAGGGCAACACAGAAAAAGGCGAGCAGAATACTCACCAGCTTGGAGCTCAATGTCTGGAAGGGTTTAATCATCGGATCTTCCGTATACCGGGTGCATGCCGGCCATGTTGCCCAACATGATGGCGGCTGTAAAGAACTGCAGATATCCGGCGGGCCATTGATATGCCATGGCCCGCCGCCTGCCGTTATTTACGCTTGATGAACAGATCGGTAATCGTGCCCTCAGCCATTTCAGCCGCAAAGCACAGCGTTTCCGAGAGCGTGGGATGCGGGTGAATGGTCAGGCCGAGATCCTGCGCATCGGCCCCCATTTCCAGCGCCAGCACCGCTTCGGCAATGAGCTCTCCGGCGTTCGGGCCAACGATTCCGGCACCGATGACTCGCCGGGTTTCCTTGTCCAGCAGCAGCTTGGTGACGCCATAATCAGCGCCGATCGAAAGTGCGCGTCCGCTGGCCGCCCAGGGGAAGCTGGCCTTTTCATATTCAATGCCCTGCGCCTTGGCCTCGGTTTCGGTCAGCCCCATCCAGGCCACTTCAGGGTCGGTGTAAGCCACGGAGGGAATGGTGCGCGCATCGAAAGCAGCCTTGTGCCCGGAAATCACTTCCGCTGCGACCTTGGCTTCATGCACTGCCTTATGCGCCAGCATGGGCTGGCCGACGATATCGCCGATGGCAAAAATGTGTGCCGCATTGGTGCGCTGCTGCCTGTCCACGGGAATGAAGCCCTGTTCATTCACTGCAACACCGGCATGCTCGGCGCCAATCAGTTTGCCATTCGGGCGGCGGCCTACTGCAACCAGCACACGATCAAACAACTGCGGGGCAGGTGCATTGTCACCCTCGAAAGTAGCAAGAATGCCTTCTTTTTTGGCTTCCAGACCAGCAACCTTGGTCTTGAGCAAAATGGCTTCGTACTGTTTCTCGATCTTCTTGTGCAAGGGCTTGACGATATCCTTGTCGCAACCCGGAATGAGTTGCTCGCCCAATTCCACCACCGTGATCTTCGAACCCAGCGCATGATAGACCGTTGCCATTTCCAGCCCGATAATGCCGCCGCCGATCACCAGCATGCGCTTTGGCACTTCTGCCAGCGCCAGGGCGCCAGTGGAATCCATAATACGAGGGTCTTCCGGAAATACGGGGATATTCACCACCTGAGAACCGGCCGCGATGATGGCGTTATCGAAGGAAACATCCACCTTGCCCTCAGCCGTTTCCACACTGATATGGTGCGGCGCGATAAATTGCCCGCGGCCGTGGATGACCTGGACATTGCGCTGTTTTGCCAGCTGTGCCAGACCGCCGGTCAGGCGGTTCACTACGCTTTCCTTCCAGCTCCGCACCTGATCGATATCGACCTTGGGCTTGGCGAATTTCACACCGTGGGCACCCATCTCTTCCGCCTCGGAAATCACCTTGGCCACATGCAGCAGCGCCTTGGAGGGAATGCAGCCGACATTGAGGCAGACGCCGCCCAGCGAAGCATAGCGCTCGATCAGGATTACTTTCTTGCCCAGATCGGCTGCACGGAAGGCCGCCGTGTAGCCGCCGGGGCCGGCCCCCAGCACCACCACGTCTGCATGATGCCCGCCATCTGCCTGTGTTGCAGCCACCTGAGCTACCGCAGGAGTGGCATCGGCTGCCTCAGGAGGCGCAGAAACGGTTGCGGCCTCCTCCACTTCCAGAGTCAGAATTTCTCTGCCCATGGCGACCTTGTCGCCCACTTTCAGCTTGATCGCTTTTACCGTACCTGCATGGCTGGATGGGATTTCCATCGTCGACTTGTCGCTTTCGAGGACGACCAGCGATGTATCTTTCTCCACCCTGTCACCCGGCTTGACCAGTATTTCAATCACCGGCACATCGTTGAAATCACCAATATCCGGCACGGTTATTTCGATAATTTTGCTCATAGTCCCACCTGTGACCTGTGCGCCAGCACCCTGGCTGATTAAATTTTGAATCTGTTCACTGCGCTGCGCATCTCGACCGACAGTTGCTGCAGATGCTCTGCCGAACTTGCAGTTTCACCCGCGGCAGCGCTGTTCTCTTCGGTCATCTGGGCCACGCGCTCCACATGGGCGGCGATATCGTTACTGGCAACGCTCTGTTCGGCTAGCGCAGCGGAAATATCGTTCACTACATTGACCACCTGATCAGCGCCCGACTTGATCTGGTTGATCGCCTCTCCGGCCTGCTGTGCCAAGGCGGCCCCGCTGCCGACCCGCGCCACCGCATTTTCCATGGTGCTGACTGCAGAGCGTGCGCTTTCCTGCATGGAGCCAACCATGGAGGCAATTTCTTCGGTTGCCTTGGTCGTGCGCTCGGCCAGTTTTCTGACTTCGTCTGCCACCACGGCAAAGCCACGCCCCTGCTCACCCGCGCGCGCCGCCTCGATGGCCGCATTGAGCGCCAGCAAATTGGTCTGGTCCGCCACTTCCTTGATTACCTGAACCACCGAAGTAATCTGGTCGGACTGCTGGCCCAGACTATCAATGGCAGTAGACGCCTGACGCACGGTGCCAGCGATCTGGTTCATTTCATCCACCGCACGGTGGATCACTTCACCGCCCTGGGCAGACAGTTCACCCGACTTGCGCGAAATGACCAGAGCATCCTGAGCGCTGTCCGAAACATGGCTGATACTCACCGTCATCTGCTCCACCGAGGCTGCCATGGCCGATGCGGCTTCGCTTTGCTGGGCCGAACTGGTTGCCACCTGATTGGAGCTGGCCGCGAGGCTGCCGACCGAATCGGACACCTGCGACACATTTTCCAGTATGGAATGCAGGGTTTCGCGCATCGTCGCGACCAGTTGGTTGAAGGATTTCGCAGTTTCGCCCACTTCATCCTGGCTATCGACCTTTACGCTGCGCGTGAAATCCTTGTCGCGCTCAATCGTGGCGATGGTGGAACGCACCTCACCCAGAGGAATGGTGATGGAGCGGATAATCCACAATGCCATGCCAAGCCCCAGAATCAAACCACCCACAATAGAAAAAATGGAAATGTTGCGGATAGAATTAAAGCTGGCCTCCGCCTTTTCAAACTCTTCCTTTGCGACCGCTCCCTGGAGTTCGATCAGGTGATACATGGTTTCATGCGTAGCACTGTATTTTGGACCCGCATCTTTTTTGGCATTTTCCCGGGCAGCCTCGAAATTTCCTGCAGCAGCGGCACTGAACGTGGCGTCGCGCGATTCCTGGTAGGTTTTCCACTGCGGCCCGAAGGCATCCGCCAGTTTTTTCTCCTCCGGCGTGAGAGTGGTTGCCATGTACTTGACCCAGATTTCATCAACTTCCTTGTCCAGCAACGCAGTCTTGCTGACTGCATCCTTCACCACGTCCTGATTGCTGGCATTGGAGGCGACCACTGCGTTCAGGCGGGCAAGATTAATCTTGTCGATGATTTTAGCCAGATCCATCAGGGGGACCGTACGGTCTTCGTAGACCGTTTTCAGGCCCTGGTTGGAGCCGCTCATTCCGGTCAGGCCAAGCACGCCGACCGCCACCAGCAAAACAGAAAGAAGCATGACAAGGAAGGTCAGGCGCGTTTTAATCGTCAGGCTGGAAAACATGTATGTAACTCCCTGGTTATTATTTGTTTTAACACACTTGAAGCACGAACGACCCCCATGGTAGCGGGTTTACAGCAGCAAACGCCTTACATCGGACAGAGCAGCGCTCAGGAAAGAAGTCATGCGCGCACCCTGCGCGCCGTCGATGACCCGGTGATCATAAGAAAGCGACAAAGGCAGCATGAGACGCGGCACAAATTCCTTGCCATTCCATACCGGCTTCATGCTGGAGCGGGAAACACCGAGGATCGCCACTTCCGGCAGGTTCAGGATCGGGGTGAAATAAGTGCCGCCGATACCGCCCAGACTGGAAATACTCATGCTGCCGCCCTGCATTTCAGCCGGAGAAATTTTCTTCTCGCGCGCCTTGGCTGATAGTGCCCCGAGTTCACGGGCGATATCCAGCAGACCTTTCTGGTCGACATCGCGGATCACCGGAACCACCAGGCCATCGGGCGTATCGGCGGCAAAACCGATGTGGAAATACTGCTTCAGCACCAGGCTTTCCCCATCCGCCGCGAGGGAGGAATTGAATTCCGGATAGGCTTTCAGGCCTGCCGCCACCGCCTTCATCAGGAACGGCAGGAGCGTGAGCTTGACACCCTGCTTGCCGGCCTCGTCGAGCATGCTTCTGCGGAACGCTTCCAGCTCGGTAATATCCACTTCCTCGAACTGCGTGACGTGGGGTGCGGCCACCCAGTTGCGGTGCAGGTTGGCGCCGGAAATTTTCCTGATCTTGGAAAGTGGCTTGATCTCGACCGGGCCGAATTTTGCAAAATCCACCGCGGGCATCGCTGCCAGTCCCAGGCTCAGTCCGCTCCCAGCACCGCCACGCGGCCTGGCCAGCTCGGCCTTGACGAAAGCCTGAACATCTTCCTTGAGAATGCGGCGCTTCGCGCCAGAACCATTGACCAGAGAAAGGTCCACTCCGAGTTCGCGCGCAAAGGCACGCACCGATGGGCTGGCATGAACCCTGCCGCCGCTCTCCGCTGCCTGCTCCCCCCTGACAAGGGGGGCGGGGGGGGGTTGAACGGCGGGGGAAATTTGCGGTGCCGCTGGAGCGGGCGCAGCCTTTTTTGTTTCCTCCTCCGCTGGGGAAACAGGCGCCGCAGGCTGGCTGGCGCCCCCTTCGGCAACCTCCATGGTCAGAATCAGCGTGCCTTCAGCCGCCTTTTCTCCCGCCTTGAGGCGCACCGCCTTGACCTTGCCGGCAAAGGGCGCCGGAATATCCATGGTGGCCTTGTCGCTCTCCAGCGTGACCAGGGAATCCTCCGCCTTGACCACGTCGCCTTCCTTGACCAGAATTTCGATCACATCCACTTCGGGAAAATTTCCGATATCCGGGACGCGCACTTCCTTGATGTTCGACACTATTCTTTCTCCTGGCTTTTCACCACAAAGGGAAGCCGGGCTGCTTTAAATGAGCACCCTGACGTCCCTTGCGGCTGAACATTTTGTTATACCGTGACCGGATTCGGCTTGTTCGGATCGATGCCGTATTTTTTCATCGCCTCGCTCACCTTGGCTGCGGGCAAAGCCCCTTCGTCTGCCAAAGCCTTGAGCGCAGCCAGAACCACATAATAGCGGTCCACCTCGAAGAAACCGCGCAGTTTTTCGCGGCTGTCGCTGCGGCCAAAACCATCGGTGCCGAGCGTCACAAAGTTCGCCGGCACAAATTCGCGGATCTGGTCTGCATAGGCCTTCATGTAATCGGTGGAAGCAATCACCGGCTCCTTGCCACCCTTGAGGCATTTCCCGACATAAGTTTCGCGCTGCGGTTTTTCCGGGTGCAGCATGTTCCAGCGTACGGCATCCAGGCCGTCACGACGCAGTTCGTTGAAGCTGGTGACGCTCCAGATCTCGGCAGACACGCCGAAATCGTTTTCCAGCAATTCGGCGGCGGCTTCGACTTCGCGCAGGATAGTGCCTGAACCCATCAGACGTACCTTAAGTTTTTTCTTGCCGGCTTTCTTCAGCAGGTACATCCCCTTGATGATGCCCTCCTCCACGCCCTTGGGCATGGGTGGGTGAACGTAATTCTCGTTCATCACCGTGAGGTAGTAATACACATCCTCCTGTTCCTTGTACATGCGGCGCAGACCGTCCTGGATGATCACGGCCAGTTCGTAGGCATAGGTTGGATCGTAGGTGATGCAATTGGGGATGGTGGCCGCCTGCAGATGGCTATGACCGTCCTCGTGCTGCAAGCCCTCGCCGTTGAGCGTGGTGCGCCCGGCCGTGCCGCCCAGCAGGAAGCCGCGCGCACGCGAATCCCCCGCCAGCCAGGCCAGGTCGCCGATGCGCTGGAAGCCGAACATCGAGTAATAGATGTAGAACGGGATCATCGCCACGCCATGATTGCTATAGCTGGTCGCTGCGGCTACCCAGGAGGCGAATGCACCGGCTTCGTTGATCCCCTCTTCGAGAATCTGGCCGGTCTTGGCTTCACGGTAATACATGACCTGATCGGCATCCTGCGGCTCATACAGCTGGCCCTGCGAGGAATAGATGCCGAGCTGGCGGAACATGCCTTCCATACCGAAGGTACGCGCCTCGTCGGGCACGATTGGGCACCACGTGCTTGCCGATTACCTTGTCCTTGACCAGCGTCGAGAGAATGCGCACGAAAGCCATGGTGGTGGAAATCTCGCGCTCCCCGGTTCCGGCCAGAATGGCGTCGAAGTCCTTGAGCGAAGGCACAGGCAGAGATTCTGACTTCTGGCGCCGTGCCGGCAGGTAGCCACCCAGCGCCTTGCGACGCTCCTTGAGGTATTGCATTTCCGGACTGTCCTCGGCTGGCCGGTAGAGCGGCACGCTGGCAATCTGGTCGTCTGCAATAGGAATATTGAAGCGGTCGCGGAAAGCCTTGAGCGAAGCATCGGACATTTTCTTCGCCTGGTGGGTGACGTTCTGGCCTTCGCCGGACTGTCCCATGCCGTAGCCCTTCACCGTCTTGGCCAGAATGACCGTCGGCTGGCCGGTGTGCTTGCTTGCCGCCGCGTAGGCTGCGTACACCTTGAATGGATCGTGTCCGCCGCGGTTGAGGCGCCAGATGTCGTCATCGGACATATTGGCGACCATTTCCAGCAGCTCCGGATACTTGCCGAAGAAGTGCTGGCGCACGTAAGCGCCATCCTTGGATTTGTAGTTCTGGTAATCGCCGTCCACGCACTCTTCCATGCGTTTTCTCAGCAGGCCTTTGGTGTCTTTTGCCAGCAGGGCATCCCAGTGACGTCCCCACACCACCTTGATCACGTTCCAGCCCGCACCGCGGAATACGCCTTCGAGCTCCTGAATGATCTTGCCATTGCCGCGCACCGGGCCATCGAGGCGCTGCAGGTTGCAGTTCACCACGAAAATCAGGTTGTCGAGCTTCTCGCGCCCGGCAAGGGAAATCGCACCCAGGGATTCCGGCTCGTCGGTCTCGCCGTCGCCGAGGAAGGCCCATACCTTGCGGTTCTCGGTATTCACCATGCCGCGGTCGTTGAGATACTTCATGAAGCGCGCCTGATAGATCGCCGTCAGCGGCCCCAGGCCCATGGATACCGTGGGGAACTGCCAGAAATCGGGCATCAGCCAGGGATGCGGATAGGAAGGCAGGCCGCCGCCATCCACTTCCTGACGGAAGTTTTTCATCTGTTCGTCGGTCAGGCGCCCCTCGAGGTAAGCCCGGGCGTAGATTCCGGGTGAGGAATGGCCCTGGATATACAGCAGGTCGCCGCCATGCTTATCGTCAGCCGCATGGAAAAAATGGTTGAAACCCACATCGTACAGCGTCGCAGCGGAAGCGAAACTGGCAATATGACCACCAACACCGGGGCTTTTCTTGTTCGCCTGCATCACCGTGGCGATGGCGTTCCAGCGGATCAGGGCGCGGATACGGCGTTCCAGCGCGAGATCGCCGGGAAAGCGTTCTTCCTGCGGCACCGGAATGGTATTGAGATAAGCCGTGCTGGCCGAATAAGGCAGATTAGCGCCGCTCCGGCGCGCCTTGTCGATCATCTGCTCCAGCAGAAAATGAGCTCGCTCCACACCTTCCAGCTCGAGAACCGCATCCAGGGCATCCAGCCACTCCTGCGTTTCCTGAGGGTCCATGTCGGGGATTGCTGCCATTATGATCGCTCCTGAGTAGACATTTATTCAAACCTGTTATGATTCCTTATCTTGCCCTCTTTGGTCAAGGCAAGAATACACGCCACTGTCCGGGAAACAGCACCATGAATCAAGCAAAAATTATTGAGAAACAGTCCGATTTCAACGCACAGGAAATCCGCAGCAACGATCATCTGCTGATCATTCTGCCTGCTGCAAAAAAATTCGCTCAACTTGAGGGCCTGCCCCTGCTTGATATCCTGCAGGCACGCATGAAGCGGCGCGGCGTGAAGCTGGATGACCTGAAAAAAACCCCGCTCAGCAGCGATCTTGATCAGGGCGCACTGGTGACATGGCTGATGCTCGACCCTCAGCAAAGCACATTTGAACAGCAGACGGCCATGCGCAAATCCATCCAGGCGCTCATGGCCGAGCAGCCGCAGTCCATCACCATCGCAGTCAGCGGAAGCGCCGACCAGCGCCGGCTGGCAGCTGAAAGCGCTATCTATTCTGCCCTGGTCAACAGCGCCCTGCTCCCGGTACGCAAAAAAAAGGATGAACGCAAAGCCCTGCAGAAAATCACCTTGTACGGGCACAGATCGGACAACGCTTATCTGGCACAACGCGCGCAGGCCGCAGGCAATACACTGAGCCGCGAACTGACCATGCTTCCCGCCAACGAACTCACACCGGGTCTATACCGTGAGCGTATCCGGAAGCTGGCCAAAGAAGAAAACTGGAAATGCGAAGAATTCGACCTGAAAAAGCTGCGCAAAATGGGGGCGGGCGCCTTTGTCGCCGTAGCCCAGGGCAGCGAGGAAGAGGATGCAGCCATCGTGCATCTTTCACACCGTCACCCTGATGCCAGGCAAACAGCGGCACTGGTCGGCAAAGGCATCTGCTTCGACACCGGCGGCCACAACCTCAAGCCTGCGCGCTACATGCACGGCATGCACGAGGACATGAACGGTTCTGCGGTGGCGCTGGGCATCCTGCTTTCGGCCAGCCGCGCGAATCTGCCCGTCAACCTCGATGTCTGGCTAGCCATCGCGCAAAACCACATCAGCCCCAAAGCTTATAAACAGAATGACGTGGTCACCGCCCTGAATGGCACCACCATCGAGATCATCCATACTGATGCGGAAGGCCGCATGGTGCTGGCCGACACCCTCACCCTGGCATCGCGCAAGAAACCGGATTTCATGGTTGATTTCGCCACCCTGACCGGGAGCATGGCGACTGCGCTGGGGGCCCGCTACTCCGGTATCTTCGGCAACCGTGAAAACCTGATCGAGGCCGCACTGGCTGCAGGCAGGGCTACGGGCGAAAGAGTCAGCGCCTTTCCTCTCGATGCGGACTATGAAGAAGGGCTCGACAGCCAGATCGCCGACATCAAGCAGTGCACCATGGAAGGCGAAGCCGACCACATTCTGGCGGCGCGCTTCCTGCTGCGTTTCATCGAAAATGACACTCCGTGGCTGCACATGGACCTGTCCGCCAGCAGCTGCAAGGGCGGGCTGGGGGCAGTTGCATCGGATGTCACCGGCTTCGGCGTAGGCTGGGGAATAGCCTTATTGGCTAGTCATTCCGGCAAATTGTAATCGCCGGGTTGCTGCGCTATAGTCGGGTCAACCCTTAACTTCCGGCGGCTTCGCCATGACCGACCACACGCTTCTTACCGACAACTTCCAGCGGCCGATCGAATATCTGCGCCTGTCCGTAACCGACCGGTGCGACCTGCGCTGCGCCTACTGCATGCCGGAAGATTTCAAAGGCTATGAAGAACCGGAAAACTGGCTCACTTTCGACGAAATTGAACGCCTGATCGGCGCTTTTGCCCGCCTGGGAGTGAAACGCCTGCGTCTCACCGGCGGCGAACCCCTGCTGCGGCGCGACCTGACCGGCCTGGCCGGGCGTCTGTCGGCCCTGCCCGGCATTGAAGATCTGTCGCTCAGCACCAATGCCACCCACCTCGAAAAACACGCTCAGGCGCTGCGCGAAAGCGGTATTTCACGCATCAATGTCAGCCTCGACTCGCTGCAGCGCGAACGGATCGAGAAGATCACCGGACGCGACTGCCTGCACAAAATTCTCGCTGGCCTGATGGCGGCCAAGGAAGCCGGACTGACGCCGATCAAAATCAACATGGTGGCTTTGCAAGGCGTCAACGACGACGAAATCGACGCCATGGTGGCTTTCTGCATTGAACACAGCTTCGTCCTGCGCTTCATCGAAGCCATGCCGGTCGGCAGCACTGGCCGCGAGGCGCAATTCCTCGACCTGCAACCAGTCAAACAGCGGCTGCGGGAACGCTTCGGACTGCTCGAGGGGGTCATTCCGGGCGGCGGACCCGCGCGTTACCTGAAATCCGCCGACGGCAAATTCAGCGTGGGCTTCATCACACCGATTTCCCAGCATTTCTGCGAAACCTGCAACCGTGTGCGCCTGGCTGTGGATGGAACGCTCTACACCTGTCTGGGTCAGGATGACAAATTCGAGTTCAGGCCACTGTTGCGCAGCGGCATTTCCGACCAGGGGCTGGAAGACGCGATTCGCCAGGCCATTTCCCTCAAACCGGAACGTCACGAATTCCGCGAGGAGCCGGGCAAGATCATTCGCTTCATGTCATCTACCGGCGGCTGATCCGGCGCCTGCTGATACTACCCTGACTTAGCCGGGCGATTTGTCACCCTCCCCGTTTCCGGGAAGTGGCCGGGTATTTTCAGACAGATCGGGGAACAGCGGATCAAGTTCCAGATGTTTCGCCTCCTTATCCCCGGCAGGTTCTGATGGCTGATCGCGATCAAGAACAAAATCGAGCGGCGTGTCCAGCGTAGGCACTTCCTCCTGCTCATCCGGAATTTCCGCAGCAGTTTCCCGCACGGCAGCATCAATCTCTTCCGGACTTGAAAGATAAAGCGGATTCTCTGCATCAAGCTGCCTGCCCATTTTCTGCACCAGCACCCACAAACCGCTGTCATCCATGATCGACTGGCAACGCAAGGCAAGCTGTTCGAACTCCTGCTTCATGCCTTGAGCGTTGTAAATTTCGAACAGTTTTTTCCACAAATGAACGTCATCGGGGTGTTTCTCCAGATACCCCAGCAGCAACTCGATAGCACGATTAGCCCAGCCATAGGCCAGGTAAAGGTCGGCCTCGTCCAGCACCGATTCGGCTTCGGTAAAGGTAACGGATTCGCTCTCATTGTCGAAAATACTCGTGGCACTCGAAAGAAAATCGTCATCCTGGGCGGCAACTACAGGTTTGGCATCGCTCTCCCGGAGCGGTTCGGGCCGGAGCGGCACGAATGGCTCGTAGTGCGGCACTTCGCTTTCTGCGAATTCATGATTCAGCTCCGACTCGAGCTGAACCTCGGCCTGGCGCCTGCGCCAGCGCCACCAGCCTGAGACCAGCAGCGCCAGAATCAAGCCTCCTCCTGCCATACCACGGAAAGAGGGGTTGTCCAGCCAGTTCACCCAGCTAGCACTTGCATCAGGGGAAGGCAGCACGGCTTTCTGCACGGGAGGCGAGGCCAGATTCTCGCTTAATGACAAGCGCCGGTTGGTTTCCTCCAGCGCTTTCTGCATGCTGTCAATCTGCTCTTCAAGCTGCATGATGCGGTTTTTCATGCTCAGGGCATTCGCCACCTGATCATCGGCATCCAGCAGCAACTGCTTTTCACGTAACTGCTGGCGCTGCGCTTCGGTCATTTTCCCGACCAGGGACAAATCAAGATCCGAGGTAGAAAGCTTGAGGTGAAAACCGCCCTCTTGTATCACTGGCAGAGGCGGCTTCGCCTGTTCGATTCTTTCTGCAACGGGCTTTTTTGCCGCCCGGCGGGGACGACTCGGCGGACGGGTCTCAGCCGCAGAAGTCCCTGGTGCGATTCGCCGTAACTCGGGAACGTGTATCGCCCCCCCCTCCGGCAATGGCTGATCTGCGGGAGTATCATGCAATTCCGGATTGGCATTGCGGATGGCGCGCAGCAGGCTGCGCTGCCTGCCTGACTGGCGAGGATAAAGGCTGGCGGAGATAGAGCGCAGTGTCTCGCCCGGACGAACATCCCATACATACCGGTTCTGCGGATTCGAAACCCGGGGCTCGGCAGGTGCTGCCTTCTTGATCGCCGGAGGGCGTATCTGCGTATACTCGACCGGATCAATCAGCAGGGTATATTCCCGGCTCAGATGTCCCTGACCGCAACTCTCTTGCACCCGCAAACGCAGGAATGGCTCACTGACGGGCTGCAACGAATGGATTTTTAACTGGAATTGTCCGCTTGCCTCGACAACATCCAGGCGCGCCTGGGTCAGGTAGGAAGCAGAATCCCCCCTGGTCTCTGGCCGCACAAGGGAAAAGCAGCGGCTATCCAGCTCTTCATCCGGTTCGGCCTTAAGCGGAATGGAAGCGCGCAGGGGCTGCCCAAGATAGGAATGCAGCCTCAACTCACCCAGCAGCAGGGCTGAAGACGATAGCGGAGCAGCGCAGGAAATCAAACCCGCAGCAATCAGCACCGTTTTCAAATGACCCGCCTTCCTGCTCATTCACTCCGCCTTCAAAACCATGAAATCGACACACAACCCGCGCCAGCAGCGGAGTTTATAACGACCCATGCCACTCCATCAAGCCGCATTGATGCATATGGCTTAAAAACTCACAGACCGCGCGCGTTGCGCTTGCGTTCGTTTTAGTTCCGGCTAACGCGCCAGAGGCGCATAAGCCTGCTCTGAAACTCACAGACCGCGTGCGTTGCGCTTGCGTTCGTTTTCCGTCAGGAAGCGTTTGCGCAGGCGGATCGACTTGGGTGTGAGTTCGACCAGTTCGTCGTCGGCAATGAATTCAACTGCGGATTCCAGCGTCAGTTGCACCGGCGGGGTCAGGCGCACCGCTTCGTCGGTGCCGGAAGAACGTACGTTGGTGAGCTGCTTGCCCTTGATCGGGTTCACCACCAGGTCGTTATCGCGGCTATGAATGCCGATGATCATGCCTTCATACAGCTTGTCGCCGGGGGAAACGAACATCCGGCCGCGATCTTCCAGTTTCCACAACGCATAGGCTACGGCTTCGCCGTTGTCCTGCGAGATCAGCACGCCGTTGTGACGAGAAGGGATGTCCGCCTTCATCGGCGCATATTCGTCGAATACGTGGCTCATCACACCGGTACCGCGTGTCAGGGTCATGAATTCGGACTGGAAACCGATCAGCCCGCGAGCCGGGATGCGATAATCGAGGCGCACGCGCCCCTGACCATCGGGCAACATGTCCTGCAAGTCGCCACGACGGCGGCCAAGCTCTTCCATGACCGCACCCTGGTTCGCATCTTCCACATCGGCAGTCAACATTTCGAATGGCTCGCATTTCTCGCCATCGATTTCCTTGATCAGCACGCGCGGGCGCGACACTGACAGCTCAAAACCTTCACGGCGCATGGTTTCGAGCAGAATCGTGAGATGCAACTCGCCACGCCCGGCCACTTCAAATACGTCGGCATCACCGGTTTCACTGACACGCAGTGCGACGTTGGTGAGCAATTCCTTGTTCAGGCGCTCGCGAATCTGGCGGCTGGTAACGAACTTACCTTCCTGTCCAGCCAGCGGGGAGTTATTGACCTGGAAATTCATGGTCAGGGTAGGTTCGTCTACCGTCAGCATCGGCAACGCTTCGGGAGCGTCGATTGCAGTCAGGGTGACACCGATACCGATCTCGTCGATCCCGTTGATCACGACGATATCGCCAGCCTGCGCCTCTTCCAGTCTGCACCCGGCTCAAACCGCTGAAACCCAGAACCTGGTTTACTTTTGCACGCACGCCCTTGTCTTCCGGGGCCGCGCATCACCAGCACTTCCTGACCTGGCTTCAGTCTGCCACGGGCAACACGGCCGATGCCGATGCGACCGACATAGCTGGAATAGTCCAGCGCGGAAATCTGCAATTGCAGCGGCTGCTCAGGATCACCTTCCGGGTGAGGGAACGTGCTTGAGAACAGCCTCGAACAGAACGCGCATATTGTCGCTTGGCGTCTTGTAATCCAGCGCAGGCAAACCCGTTCAGTGCCGAGGCATAGACCACGGGGAAATCCAGTTGCTCTTCGGTCGCGCCCAGCTTGTCGAACAGATCGAAAGTCTGGTTCACTACCCAGTCCGGACGTGAGCCGGGGCGGTCGATCTTGTTCACCACCACGATGGGCTTGAGGCCAAGCGCCAAAGCCTTCTTGGTCACGAAACGGGTTTGCGGCATCGGGCCTTCTACCGCATCCACCAGCAGCAACACGCCATCCACCATGGACAGCACGCGCTCCACCTCGCCACCGAAATCGGCGTGTCCCGGAGTGTCCACGATATTGATGTGATGGCCTTCATACTCGATCGAAGTGTTCTTGGCCAGAATGGTGATGCCACGCTCTTTTTCCAGATCGTTGCTGTCCATCACCCGTTCGGTAACCTGCTGGTGCGCGGCGAAGGTGCCGGCCTGCTGCAGCAGTTTGTCGACAAGGGTGGTTTTGCCGTGGTCAACGTGGGCGATAATGGCGATATTACGGAGGGCGCGTGACATGAAAAATTTCCGGTGCGGTAAAAAGCTGAGCATTTTAGCATAACCATCTGGTAATTTTCTAAAATACCCGTATAATGCGTCGGCTTGGTCGGATAGATTCCGTCCATTGAGTTCATCGATCTCTGGCCCCCTCTTTTTCAGACATTCCTGAAAAATGCGATTTCACCCCGGTTAGCGACGATGTTTTTGCGCCGCGCGGTGTTATGCAGATATTCCCCGGAATTTCCGGCAAGTCTTGCTGTTCCCTGCCTGTGCGCCATTTTTAATTGCGTTTTGTCTTCACGCTTACTTCCTGCTGTTTGCAGGTTAGAGGAAATGAAGTGTCACGCGCGAATTTAAATTTAAGGAAATTCCGTGTCTTTTGAAAATCTAAAGCTGCATCCTTCCATTCTCCAGGCCATTGTTGACAGTGGCTACACCACGCCTACGCCGATTCAGGCCGAAGCCATTCCTGAAGTTCTGGCAGGCCGCGACATTATGGCCTCGGCGCAAACCGGCACCGGCAAGACTGCTGCCTTCATGCTGCCCGCCATTCACCGCCTGTCCACCCCTTCCGCTGTCAAAAGCAAAGGCCCGCGCGTCCTGGTACTGACACCGACCCGCGAACTGGCAACCCAGGTTAACGACGCTGCGCGCAAATATGGCAAGCATCTGCGCCTCAACACCGTCAGCATCCTCGGCGGCATGCCCTACCCGCTGCAAAACAAACTGCTGTCCGGTTACGTGGATATTCTGGTCGCCACGCCTGGCCGCCTGATCGACCATATCGACCGTGGCCGCATCGACTTCTCGCGCCTGGAAATGCTGATCCTGGACGAAGCCGACCGCATGCTGGACATGGGCTTCATTGAAGACGTGGAAAAAATCGCCAATGCCACCCCGGCCAGCCGCCAGACCCTGCTGTTTTCCGCCACGCTCGACGGCAACATCGGAAAATTGGCCACGCGCCTGCTGAAAGACCCGAAACGCATCCAGGTTGCAGCGCAGCAGGACCGCCACGAGAACATCGAACAGCGCCTGCACTTCGTTGACGATATGGCGCACAAAAATCGCCTGCTGCAACACATGCTCACCGACGTCGACCTGACTCAGGCGATTGTTTTCACCGCCACCAAACGCGATGCCGACATGCTGGCCGAAGACCTGTTCGCACAGGGCCATTCTGCTGCCGCCCTGCACGGCGACATGAACCAGGGCGCACGTAACCGCACCCTGACCAAACTGCGCCGCGGCGGCTTGCGCGTCCTGGTGGCAACGGATGTGGCAGCACGCGGCATCGACGTTGCCGGCATCAGCCACGTGATCAACTTCGACCTGCCGAAATTTGCCGAAGACTACGTCCACCGCATCGGCCGTACTGGCCGCGCTGGCGCGTCCGGTATTGCAGTTTCCTTCGCTTCCTACCGGGATATGCAGTTGCTGCAGCGGATCGAACGTTTCACCGGCCAGGCTATTGCACCGCACACCATTGCAGGCCTCGAGCCCAAGCGCACGCCACGCCCAAGTGGCCCCCGCTCCGGTCAGGACCGCAAGTTCTCCGGCAAACCAGGCGGCCCCCGTGGCGCTTCTGGCCAGCCGCGCCGTGAAGGCGGATTTGCCCGCAGTGGTGAAAAGAAGCCCAACAGCGGCGGTTTCGCGCATCACAGCGGGCGCCGTCACGGCTAAGCCCTGCTTCAGCAATAAAAAAGGCGCCACTTGGCGCCTTTTTTATTGCTGCTCACGACTGTTCAATCATAGTCATGGCCATGACCATTTCTGTTTTTATGCCTGTTCTTGGAGTGCCCGCGGTGCTTGCCATTATCACGATGGCCATCCATATAAACCACCTCCCGTTGCCTGACCACTCTGGCTGGGCGCCTGTCATTCGCCATCAGCGCTGTGCCTGCCGCACCCCCAACCGCACCGCCGATAATCGCGCCATCGCGTCCGCCAATAGCCGAACCGACCGCAGCGCCTGCACCGCCACCCAGCGCACCGCCAATCACCGCATCCCCATCAATACTTCCTGCCCATGACGGCATTGCCAAAGCGCTCAGCAAAGCAAATGCGCTCAACTTTAAAAACATCGGTTTCATATCGCAATCCTTTCTAAAAACCACCAAAAATATTCTGCACTATATAACCACTCGGGGCTGGCGCTGAATTACGGTTAATTCATGAAAGCCGGGAACAATAACATCCAGCGCGTTTCATAGCGCTGTTTGCTCACTGATAATTGGTTATACTTGAATATCTCCGGGTCAATCGAGTTTCATAGCATGAACTCTGCGACACCAAAATCCTTCTCTAAAGCTCTGGCACAGAAAGAAGTCCTGGCGGCCTTGACGGTCCTCCTGCTGTCCCTGGCATTGACACACTGGAGCTGGAACGAGGCCAAACAGGACGAAATCGCCAACAGCCAGCAGATTTTTGAAATCCGGGCCGATGAAGTCAAAAATGCCATTGAACTGCGCATGGACGCCTACACCCAGGTGATGCGCGGCGGGGCGGGCCTGTTCGATGCCTCGGTCTCGGTCGAACGGGGAGAATGGCGTACATACATTCAGAAACTGGACCTGCACAAGAACTACCCCGGGCTTCAGGCTCTGGGCTACCACCAGATTGTCAGCGGGCAGGACCGGATGGCGCACGAAAGTTCCATACGCGCGGAAGGTTTCCCCGATTACGCCATTCATCCCGAGGGAAAACGCCACGAATACGCCCCGCTGGTATTCACCGAGCCCTTTTCCGGGATGAATCTCAAAGCGTTCGGGTACGATGCCTATGCAGAATCAAATCGCCGCGCCGCCCTGGAAATCGCACGTGATACGGGAGAGGTTACGGCAAGCGCAAAAATCCCCCTGATACTCGATGGAAACAACCAGCAGCAACAGCCTGGCTTTATTATGGTCCTTCCTGTTTATCGGCATGGCCAGCCTGCCACATCCATCGAGCAGCGCCGCGCCGCCCTTTCAGGTTACATTGTCGCGGTTTTTCGCACTTACGATCTGATGGAAGGCATTCTCGGCGATAGCCAGTCCGTAGTGGACCTGCATATTTTCGATGGCAGCAAAATCTCCCTGGAAACCCAGTTGTACGACAGTGACCGGGCGCACCAGCAAACCCTCAGCAACGGCCATAGAGGCATTTTTCTTGCTCACAGAAACGTCTCCATTGGCGGCCGCGTCTGGTCTCTGCAGCTTTCTTCTCTTCCCTCTTTTGATGCCGCCCTCGATCATCAGCGGCCCTGGACACTGCTAATTTTCGGCGTATTGGTCAGCCTGCTGCTGGCGTTGCTGACCTGGGCACTGATTGCCACCCGAAAAATGGCGGACGCACGCGCCAAGTCAATGAAAAAAATGAAGCAAGCCATGCAGGCGCTGAAGGAAAATGAAAGCCTGCTAAACAATATTGTGGAAAACATCCCCATTTCGATCTTTATCAAAAACCCCAGGGACAAATTCCGCATCATCCATTGGAACAAAGCCTCGGAAACCATTTTCAGCTTGCCGCGGGAGCGCGTGATCGGAAAAACCGCCTATGAAAACTGGCCCCGGGAACAGGCTGAGCTCTGTCAAACCCTTGACGAGCAAGTCATGCGGGACGGGAAAATCATGGAAATTCCGGTCGAAGCCAGCACTTCCGGTGATGCCACGATTTACCTTCACACCCGCAAACTGCCTTTGTTCGATGCTGCAGGCAATCCCTCACATTTGCTGGTGATCTGCGATGACATCACTGAGCGCAAACGCACTGAAGACCAGTTGCGTCTTGCCGCCCAGGTATTCGAAAACAGCGGCGAAGGCATTATGATCACCGATCAGGACAAACGCATCATTTCGGTCAACAGGGCCTTCACCGCCATCACCGGATACCCGGCACAGGAAGTCATCGGTGCCAACCCCAGGATTCTCGGATCAGGCCAGCAAAGCAAAGCGTTTTATCAACAGATGTGGGCAACGCTTCTGGAATCAGGTCAGTGGAGTGGCGAGATATATGACCGGCGCAAGAATGGGGAAATCTATCCCGAATGGCTCCATATCAGCGCCATCCGGAATGACGCGGGCGAGGTGGTCAACTATATCGGTTCTTTCTCCGACATCACCGAACGGAAAGCCGCCGAGGCGCATATCCGCTTTCTTGCAGAGCATGACGGGCTCACCCGCCTGCCCAACCGCATGCTGTTTCAGGACCGGCTGAAACAGGCCATCGCACATGCCGCACGAAAACAGGAGCGACTGGCATTGATGTTCCTTGACCTCGACCACTTCAAGGATATCAATGACACTCTCGGCCACACTATTGGCGACAAGTTACTGCTGGCTGTTGCAGAACGGCTTACCGAGAACGTGCGCGAGGGCGACACTGTCAGCCGCCAGGGCGGGGATGAATTCATCATTCTGCTTCCCGGCATTGAAAATCCCGGCGATGCCACCCTGGTGGCGGAAAAACTGCTCGAAACAGTACGGCAGCCCTACCATTTCGACAGCCAGGTTCTCAACATCAGCTTCAGCATAGGCATCAGTCTTTACCCTGACGACAGCCGCGACATGGATGAGCTAAGAAGAAAGGCAGACGCGGCGATGTATCAGGCAAAGCAGGGTGGGCGCAACACTTACCGTTTTTTTACCCGGAAGTAAGCCGGGTCAACTCACGCCTTACGCCTCGCGATTGCGCATGAAATCGGCGGTTTTCCAGAGTGCCGCTGTGAGTTCCTGATGCAGTTTCTCCTCCAGGCCAGCCTCGTCCATGGCGCGTGTCATGCACGCCATCCACTGGTCGCGCTCCGATTCGCCGATGGCAAACGGCAAGTGGCGCTGGCGCAGGCGCGGGTGGCCGAACTTTTCCATGAATAACTGCGGTCCGCCGGTCCAGCCGGAGAGAAACATGAACAGTTTGTTGCGCGCCTCGGTCAGGTCCTTCGCATGCATCTTGCGGATACCGTAGTAGTCCGGATCTTCGTCCATCAGATCGTAAAAGCGGTCCACCACACGGCGTATGGCTTCCTCACCGCCGATGCGCTGGTAATGGGTTTCCATGCTCATCCTTTTACTGGACGCACGAGGCTAGCGGCCAGTTTTGCGCGCACACGCGCTTCCTGCGTATCTGCGCCGTTGGCCAGCGCCACACCCATGCGTCGGCGCATGAAACTCTCCGGCTTGCCGAACAGGCGCAGATCGCTCCTGGGCACGGCAAGCGCCTGCTCAACCCCTTCGAAAGCAATGCCTTTTTCTTCCATCCCACCGTAAATGACTGCCGAAGCACCCGGTTCACGCACAGACACATCGACCGGCAATCCCAGAATCGCGCGGGCATGAAGCTCAAACTCGGAAAAACGCTGACTGCACAGCGTGACCAACCCGGTATCGTGAGGTCGGGGACTGACCTCCGAAAACCATACCTGATCCCCTTTGACAAAAAACTCGACACCGAAAATTCCACGGCCGCCAAGGTCGTCCGTCACCGCCCTGGCAACATCCTGCGCATTTTTCAGGGCAACCGGACTCATCCCCTGCGGCTGCCAGCTTTCGACATAGTCGCCCTTGACCTGAACATGCCCGATCGGCTCACAGAAATAGGTTTCGACAGAACCCGTCGCGCCACGCGCACGCACGGTCAGAAGCGTAATTTCGTAATCGAAGCAGACCATTTCCTCGACGATCACTTTCCCGTGGCTGACACGGCCTCCACTCATGGCGTAATCCCATGCTTTTTCCACATCTTCCGGGCCGTTCACGGTGGATTGCCCCTTGCCGGAGGAAGACATGACCGGCTTGACGATACAGGGGAAACCCATCTCTTCAACTACGGCCTGCATTTCGTCCAGGGAATCGGCAAAGGCGTAGCGCGAGACGGGCAGCCCGAGCTTTTCCGCCGCCAGGCGGCGGATACCTTCACGATTCATGGTGAGCTGTGCCGCACGCGCAGTCGGAATGACTTCCGCCAGCCCCTCCTGCTCGATTTCCGCCAGCATGCCGGTAGCGATGGCCTCGATCTCCGGCACCACCAGATGCGGCCGCTCCTGTTCGATCAGCGCCCGCAACGCGGCGCCGTCAGCCATGTTGATGACGTGTGCACGATGGGCAAGCTGATGGCCGGGTGCATCAGGATAACGGTCCACTGCAATCACCTCCACACCCAGGCGCTGCAGGGCGATGATCACTTCCTTGCCCAGTTCGCCGCTGCCGAGCAGCATGACGCGGGTTGCCGAGGGGCTGAGCGGGGTACCGATTTTCATGATTATTTATCTCAGAAGTTTTGTGTCGGCGGCATGATAAATCGATCCCACGCCTGGTGGCCAGCACAGAGTGTTTGCACCAGCGTGAATGCCTGCTCGAGATTCCCCTGCGCCGCTGCGCTCAAGGGCTCGCCCAGCTCGAACGACTCCCCGCGCACGGCCAGCAGCCAGGCTGGAGGCGTTTCGCCGTAAAGCTCCTGATAAGCCTGCAGCACCGCTGCGGGGCTCATGGCGTGGGAGGTAAAGCTGCGGTCTTTCGCTGCACTCAGGCGGGAAAGTTCGAATGGCGGCGGGCAGGAAACGCTGGCATCGACGAACAGCACGCGCTCCCGGCCTTGCAGGTCGACGGCATGCTCCACCTGGAGCTGGAAATCGGTGAGCAGTTCGACCCCGGGAAGATTCAGCGTTTCCAGTCGCTCCAGCAGCAGCGGCCCGAGCGCGTCATCGCCCCGGCTCGGATTGCCGCAGGCGAAGATCAGCAGCGGCGCCGTCACACGCCGCACGTGCCTGATGTGTTGCGCACCAGGCGGTCGATTTCCTTGCCTTCCGCATCGAGCAGTTCCACTTCCAGCGGCATTTTCCCTACCGCGTGGGTGGCGCAGGAAAGGCAGGGGTCAAAGGCACGGATGGCGACTTCGATGTGGTTGAGCAGACCCTCGGTCAGCTCCTTGCCATCCAGGTATTGCAGCGCGACCTGCCGTACCGCTTCGTTCATGGCCTGATTGTTGTGGGTGGTGGAGACGATCAGGTTGGCGCGCACGATCTGCTCGTCCTCGTTGATGCGGTAATGGTGGATCAGCGTGCCGCGTGGCGCCTCGATCACGCCCACCCCGCGCAGGGCGCGTTCGCCCTTGCTTACCAGATCATCGCCGAGCAGATCGTCGTCGTGCAGCAGCTCCTGTATACCCTCAGCGCAATGCAGCATCTCGATCATGCGCGTCCAGTGATAGGCAAGCGTAGCCTGGGTGGCGCTGCCGCCGTCGAATGCCTTGAAGATTTTGCGCTCGGCCTCGGCCAGCGGCGTAGGGATGTAATCGCAGTTATTCACCCGTGCCAGCGGGCCGACCCGGTACCAGCCCTCCTCCCTGCCGCGCGAGCGGATGAAGGGGAATTTCATGTAGGACCAGGGTTTTACTTCCTCGTGAACATAATCCCAGTAATGGCCGTAATCCAGATGGTCGAAAATATCCTGCTCATGCTCGTCGCGGGCGCGCAGGCCGCCGTGGTAGAAATCCAGCGCCCCATCCGGGCGCACCAGGCTCATGAAGCTGGAACGGAAATAGCCGAAGCCGTTGTGGAATTCCGGCCGTTCGCTGTAGACCTTCCTGATCAGATCGACCGCACCCTGGCTCCAGGCAATGATCTGCCCGATGTCTTTCAGCAGGAAGTCGCGCTCCGCCACGCTGAGATTCTTGTTCACCCCGCCGGGAATGGCCCCGGTGCCATGGATGCGTTTTCCGGCTGTCAGCCGGATGACTTCCTGTCCGTATTTGCGCAGCGCAACGCCCTGCCGGGCAATCTCGGGATAGGCCGCAGCCACGCCGACCACATTGCGCGTGGCGACATCGGAATCGAAGCCGAACAGCAGGTCGGGCGAGGCCAGATAAAAGAAATGCAGGGCATGAGATTGCAGAATCTGGCCGAAATGCATCAGGCGCCGCAGCTTGTCGGCGCTGGGCGTCAGGGTGGCACCGACGATCATGTCCATCGCCTTGGAAGCGGCCAGATGGTGGCTCACCGGGCAGATGCCGCACAGGCGCTGCACCAGCACCGGCACTTCGGTGTAAGGCCGCCCCTGGATGAATTTCTCGAAGCCGCGGAATTCGACGATATGGAAACGCGCCTGATGGATGCGGTTATCCTCGTCCAGCAGCAGCGTGACCTTGCCGTGCCCCTCGACCCGCGTCACGGGCTCGATTACGACACGTTTCAGGTTTTCCGGGTTGGCAGCTGTTTCAAGTTCGAAAGTCATGATTTACCCAGTCCATCAAACCCCTCCTGGCCTCCCCTTGTCACCCGCAAGGAGTATCCCCGCCGAGAGCGGCAGCAAAGCTGCTCGCTCTGGCGAGACAGGGGAGGAGTGCCCTGCTTCCCCCTGAAGTGGGTCAAGCAGGCAATCCGCGTAGCGGATGCTCGCACAAGGGGGGACTGAGGGGGGTTAGAAAAGTCAGTCATAATGCAACTGCTCATAGTCCAGCTTAGGCTCCCGCCCAGCCAGCAGGTCAGTAAGGAATTTCCAGATCGCCTCCCCTGACGGCGGGCATCCGGGCAGAAAATAATCCACCTTCACCACCTCGTAGATCGGGTGCACCTTGTCGAAGGGCAGCGGCAGTTCCGGATCATTGGGAATCTGCCCGCCTTCGAGACCACCCTCGTACTGGTAGACCTCCTGGAAGCAATCCCACAGGTCGATATTGTTGCGCATCGCGGGCAGGCCTCCGGTAATGGCGCAGGCGCCCATCGCCACCAGCACCTTGCAGTTCTTGCGGAATTCCTTGAGGACATGCACGTTCTCGGCATTGCATACCCCACCTTCCACGATGCCGACATCGCAGGGGGTGCAATGCTTGATGTCGGTCAGCGGGGAACGATCGAATTCTACCAGTTCGAGCAGGTCGAACAGGCGCTCGTCGATATCCAGCAAGGACATGTGGCAACCGAAACAGCCTGCCAGTGAGCAGGTAGCAATGCGCACTTTTTTTACCTCACTCATGCTTGCCTCCTGTTTTACCCTCGATCTCGACCTGGCAGATCGGCTTGTGGTCGTAGATCCGGCTGCCGATCGGCACGCTGAAGCCCTGGCGCTTGATCAGGATGGCGCCGGTCGGGCATACCTGTGCAGCCTTGTCGCTGACCGCAAAAGTGCTGTCGCCGAGGCGGCCGCTGGCGGAATTTACCACCAGCCTCGACCCGATGCCTCGCCCGGAAAGGCCGAACACGTTCTTGCCATCCACATCGCGACTGGCTCGCACGCACAGCTCGCACAGAATGCAGCGGTTGCGGTCGAGGAATACGTCTGGGTGTGAGGCATCCACCTCACGCGGCGGGTAGAAATGGTTGTAGCGGGGCGACATCATGCCGAGACAATAGGCCACCGCCTGCAACTGGCAGTTGCCGCTTTTCTCGCAGGTGGGGCAGAGGTGATTGCCCTCGACGAACAGCATCTGCACGATGGCGCGCCGCTCGTCGTCGAGCTCTCCGGTCTTGTTCTCGACCACCATGCCTTCGCTGGCCGGCATGGTGCAGGAAGAAACCGCCCGGCCATTAACCTTCACAGTACACAGCTTGCAACTGCCGTGCGGCTTGAATTCCGGGTTATGGCACAGATGGGGGATGTAGATCTTCGCCGCCATGGCTGCGTCCATGATGGTCTGCCCTTCTGCGAAGGGAATTTCATTGCCGTCGATGGTAATGGTTTTGCTCATAACAGATGCGCCCACTCGTCGTCCCTGCCGGTAATATCGCGCGCCGTCGCCAGCGCCCCATCCAGATCAAACGCCGGTTCGAAGGATAAAGCCTTGAGCTTGCGCTCGAAGGTGCCGGGAAATTTTTTCAGTGTATCCAGCACCGGGTTGGCGGCAGTGTGGCCCAGCCCGCAATGACTCATCGTACCGAGAATATGGCCGAGCTGTTTCAATTCTTCGAGATCCGCGGGAGTGCCGTGCCCTCCGGCGATCTTGTCCATGATCCGCTTCTGCAGTTGCGTGCCGACCCGGCAGGGGGTGCAGAAACCGCAGCTTTCATGAGCAAAGAAATGGCTGAAATTATGGGCGGCGGCAAACATCTCGCGCTTGCGGTGAAACACCATGAACGCCCCTGCCGTGGGCAGGTCCTCGAAGGCGATGCGGCGGCTGAATTCCTGCCACGACACCAGCGTCCCGGAAGGCCCGCTGACCTGAACCGCGTGGGCATCCTCGGCGCCGCAGTCGCGCAGGATTTCCTCCACCGTCACGCCGAACGGGTACTCATAAATGCCGGGGCGTGCGCAGTCACCGGAGATGCTGAGAATCTTGGTCCCGGTTGATTGCGCCGTCCCCATGGCAGCAAACCAGGCACCGCCCTTTTCCGCAATGCGGGCGGCACAGGCGAAGGTCTCCACGTTGTCCACCACCGTCGGGCGGCCCAGATAGCCTCGGGTCACCGGGAACGGCGGGCGGTTACGGGGGCGCCCACGCTTGCCTTCGAGCGATTCGATCAGGGCGGATTCCTCGCCGCAGATATAGGCACCAGCGCCGAGATGGATTTCGATGTCAAACGCGAACCCGGCCTCGCCGAGAATGTTTTCGCCCAGCAGCCCCGCCGCCCGGCGTCTTTCCAGCACCGCTTCGAGCGGCTTCAGCAGGTAGCGGTATTCGCCGCGCAGATAGAGAAAGCCCTTGCGCGCGCCGACCACCCGCGCACCCACCGTCATGCCTTCGAATACCAGATCGGCATGGCTACTAAGCAACACGCGGTCCTTGAAGGTGCCCGGCTCGCCCTCATCGGCATTGCAGACGATGAATCGCTCCGGGTTCCCGCCCACGTCGCAGATCATGCTGCCTTCTTCCTCGGCAATGGCCGCGTGGCAGAAGGTCCACTTCGAGGCCGTCTTGAAGCCTGCGCCGCCACGGCCGCGCAGGTTGGAAATATCCACCTCCCTGAGCGTCGCTTCGGCGCCGCGTGCCAGCATGGCGCGGACACCTGCGCCGGGTTCGAATGTTTCGCCCAGCAGCATGCCGGGGCGACGGATATTGTCCCTGACCTCGAACAGCATTTCCGGCCACTCTGCTACCGGCTTGCGGATACGGATCAACTCGGCAATCAGGTCCAACCGGTTCTGGTCCAGGCTGGTCAGAGGCCAGCCGTTCACCAGCGCCGCCGGGCCCTGGTCGCACATGCCGGTGCAGGATGTGCTATCCACACTCACCAGATTATCTTCCGACACCTTGCCCGGCTCGACCCATAGCTTGTTGCAGAAATACTGCATCAGCTCAGCCTTGCCGAGCATGTTATCGGTAATGTTGTCCGAAAACAGGACGCGATATTCCCCCTGGGGCGTGAGCGAAAGGAATGAATAAAAACCGGCCACGCCTTCCACCTCGGCGCGCGACAGGTTCAGATGACTGACAAGGCAATCAATGGCCTCGGGCGGGATGAAATGAAAATGATCCTGCACCTCGCGCAGGATTTGCAGCAGTCGCGTGGCATCTCTGCCATGACGCTCGAGGATGGGCGCCAACTGCTCAATGATACGGGGGAACTTGCAAGGTTCCATGGACACGCTCCTTGCCCGTTAAACGTTTAGGATAATGTCACTATACTACCAGCAGATGACGGATGGAGTTTTGATCCTGCGTTGCGGTCAGGAAGCGAGGCCGGGAAAAACGTCTTCAGAAAACCCTGTTTCTCAGCAGGGGGGCAAGCGCCTCGGCGGGCATGGGCCGGGAAATGAAATACCCCTGCCCCAGCGTACAACCGATATCTTTCAGCAAGGCGAGCTGTCCGGCGTCTTCAATGCCTTCTGCCACAGTTTCCATCTGCAGATTCCGCCCCAGCGCCTCTATCGTTCTGACAATAGCCTGATCGCGCTGGCCTGACTGAATTTCGCGCACGAAAGAGCCATCAATCTTGAGGCAGTTGATCGGCAAGTCCTTGAGATATTCCAGCGAGGAATAGCCGGTGCCAAAATCATCGATGGCAATGGATACACCCATATCGCGCAGGGCATTGAGCTTGCCCAGTGCTTTTTCTGTATTACCCATCAACACGCCTTCGGTGATCTCGATTTCAAGACAGGCCGGCGGCATGTGCATTTCTTCCAGTAATTTCTCAAGCTGCCCGACAAAAGCATCGTCACGAAACTGGATCGGCGACACATTGACCGCCATTTTCAGTTCGATGCCCTGCCCGGACCATATGCGCCACTGTGCGCAGGCCTTGCGAAAAACCTGTTCGCCGATGGCGCGGATCAGGCCGGTTTCCTCAGCCACAGGAATAAACATCAGGGGCGGCACCAGTCCATCATCCGGACTGTTCCAGCGCAGCAGGGCCTCCACCGATCGAATCCGGCCGCTTGTGAGCTCAATCTGGGGCTGGTAATGCAGCACGAACTCATCGCGCTCGACCGCCAGTTTCAAGCTTTGCTCCAGGCGATAAAAACCGGACATTTCCGACGCCAGATCAGCCGAGTAGAACTGGATGTTATTCTTGCCCTCGCGCTTGGCCTTGTACATCGCAGCATCGGCGTTCTTGATCAGATCCTCGGGCGTGGCGCCATCGTAAGGGAATACTGCAATGCCGATACTGCCGCTGACATGAAAATCATGCTCATTGACGGTAAAGGAGCGATCCAGCAGCGCCAGAATTTTCGCGGCAGAGTGCTGTAGTTCATCCCCCTGCGCCATGTCCCCGACAATGACAAACTCATCGCCGCCAAAACGTGAAATAAACATCGGCTTTCCCTGGTCACCCGCCAGTTTAATATCCTTGAACTGGTCGGCGACCTGGCGCAGCAAGGTATCGCCCACGGCATGGCCAAAAGTGTCGTTGATGTATTTGAAGCGATCGAGGTCGAGAAACATTACTGCAAAATGCCGCTTGCTCACCAGCGCCTCAGCAATACGCTCATTCAGCATCGTCATCAGCCAGTGCCGGTTTGGCAACAGGGTCAGGTGATCATACTTGGCCGAAAACTCGATCTGCTGCTCATATGCCTTGCGCTGGGTAATGTCCACATTAGTGGAACGCACACCGAAGGTCTTGCCTTGCCCGTCCTGAACGGTGCTGCACAGATGCTCGACCCAGCGCACCTGCCCGTCCCGCGTAATGATGCGGAACTCCACTGTTTCCGCCACACCTTCACCGTTAATGTTGTGAACATGATCCGTCCAGACACCCTGATCATCTGGATGAATCAACTGATCCATGAAATTGGCCTGGCGATAGAAATCCCTCTGCTCATAGCCGGTCAATCGCCTGCAGGCGGGAGACACGTACTCATACTCGCCGCTGATCTTGCGAAAATAGGTAAATTCCAGTGCAAAATCAGCCAGTGCCGAAAACAACTGGTTACGCTCGGCCAGTTTCGCCCGCAGCACCAGCACCTTGCCCAGAAGCAAGCCAATCGTTGTAGCCAGAGAGAGGGGTACGATCAGCATGCGCGGTTCGAAAACCCTGATGACGACAAAAGACTGAAAGGAGAAAAACGCCATCACCATGACCAGCCCGAAAGCCAGCGACAACAGATAAATCCATGTGGACTTTCTCATTCTTCCCCTCTTTCCAGGCCAGCTTCTTTTTCTATGTCTTCAGCCACTACCACGCGATCGCGCCCCATGGCCTTGGCCTGATACAGCGCCTTGTCTGCCGCGCTCACCAGTTGCTCCGGGCGACATTCCGGACTCACTCTGCAGGTGGCACAACCGATGCTCAAGGTAACGCGCCTACCCAGTTCGGAAGAAGCATGCGGCAGGTTAAGCCCTGCAAATTCGGCTGCTATTTTGAAAGCCAGAAACTGTGCCCCCTGGGTCGTCGTATCCGGCAGGAGGATGGCAAATTCCTCGCCACCATAACGGCAAACAACATCACCAGGGCGCTGAACCACCCCGCGCAGAAAAGCGCTCACACTGCGCAAACAGTCATCTCCGCCGAGATGGCCATAGGTATCGTTGTACTGCTTGAAATAATCGATATCCAGCATGAGCAACGACAGTATCTGGTTTTCGCGTTGTGCGCGCTGCCATTCGGCCTGCAATGCAAGATCGAAGTGGCGCCGGTTGTTGAGTCCGGTCAGCCCATCCACGCTGGAAAGCCGCTGCAATTCGTGGATATGGCTTTCCACCTTGCGCGCCATGGTATTGAAAGCCACTGCCAGGGCATGAAACTCTTTCAGGTTATGCTGCCCCACCTTGGCAGAAAGATCTCCCAGGGCAGAGCGCTCCATTTCACTTTGCATGTTACTCATCGGCTGGAACAGGAACCGGTTGAAAAACCACAACCCGGTCAGGACACTTGCGCCGATCAATGCAATAAAAGCCAGGACGCCGATTGTTCCGCTTCGCGCCATATCAGCGTTAAGCTGGGCCACATCGGCGAGTCCAACCAGATGATAGGCATTTTCCCCGCTACCGGCTTGCAGAAAATACTCCACGGTCAGGTTCTCAACCTCATGATCCGGCTTCGCCTCACCTGACTGGAGCAACAACTTTCCCGAGGCGCCAAAAACTGTCACAGGCATACGGGTCATCGCCTCGACGGCGGCGAGGTTGAAGACAGGATTGACCACAATTTCGAGGTAGGCTGCCAATTTCAGACCGCCCACTGGCACCAGCACCGAATACAGGGGCCCGACAGGTGAAATCCAGATGCCGCCCAGCGCCTTGAGACGCTCGGTTCCGCTGCGGCCGGCTGCCTGCTCAAACAGCAGCGGCGTCAGATCAGGCGCCAGCCCCTGAATACCGGCATTGCTTTGCGCAATGGGTTTGAGACCGGCATCGTACAAACGCAGCTTGACCAGGTCGACTGAAGCTGCGCCGACAAAACCATTAACAAGAGGATCGTCGAGCACTTCACGCAAAGCGGTATCGCCAGCGCCCTGGTAAAACTGGTCAAGAGCGGCACGAAATTCAGCGCGATTCTGAAACGTGGAACCAAGAGCGAAAACCTGACCATGAAGCTGCTTCACGACTTCCTGGGTTGCCACTTCCATCACGCGCGACAGGCTCAGACCCTGTGCTTTCAGCGCTGCATCACGAAAATACAGCGTGGTTACAAACAGCAGGACTATCGACACCATCCCCAGAAAAACAAGGATGCCGACAGTCGGAATCTTGAGGGAAATGCGTTCAATCCGCATGGACATACCCGTCAGGATGGGGCTGATTATTTCGCAACGGGCAGCTTCTTGTCACTCCACTCCGCCCATCCGCCACGGAACCAGTACACCTTGCGGTAGCCCCACTCCAGAGCCAGACTGGCTGCATTGGAACTGCGCAGGCAGCGCTCGCCATTGCAATAAAACAGTACGGGCGTTTCAACCCCGGGAACAAGTCTGGCCAGCCTGGCGCGGGTCATATCCGTATCGAGCAGATTAGCTGCGCCCTCGATATGCCCCTTGTCAAATTCCTCCTGACGGCGGGAATCGATCACTACCAGTTGCGGCGTACGGGTAACCAGCTCCACCAGTTTTTCTGCCGTAACATTGACAGCGCCTGGAATATCCACAGGCGCCACCGGTTTGTCCGCAACGACAGGCGAGGCGCAGGCCAGCAAACCCGCCAACAGCAATGCGCGTATTGTAATCATGAGTTTTCCCCCGAAAATTCAGGCTCTTAGTGAGCCATTTTTTTCAGAAGACTATACCCTGACACGGCAAAGGGCAAGGGGATAAGCGTTGCCATAACCTGGCAACAGGTTTAATGTAATTTCCATAGCAAAGTTACCCGGGGATCATCATGCCGCACGTCACCATTGACGGCAACGAAGCTGCCGCCTCCATCGCGCATCTCACCAGTGAAGTCATTGCCATTTACCCGATTACGCCCTCCTCGCCTATGGGCGAATACTCCGATGCATGGAGTGCGCTGGGGCAGACGAATATCTGGGGTACCGTGCCCGAGGTGATCGAACTGCAGAGTGAAGCAGGCGCAGCAGGTACCATTCATGGCGCCCTGCAAACCGGGGCACTGGCGACCACTTTCACGGCCTCGCAAGGCCTGCTGCTGATGATCCCCAACATGTACAAGATTGCCGGGGAACTGACGCCCTTCGTGATGCATGTCGCATCTCGTTCTCTCGCTGCGCAGGGGCTGTCCATTTTCGGCGATCACAGCGATGTCATGGCGACGCGCGCCACCGGCTTTGCCTTCCTCTCCTCGAATTCGGTGCAGGAAGCGCAGGATATGGCGTTGATCGCGCAGGCAGCCACGCTGGAAGCGCGGGTGCCGATCCTGCATTTCTTCGATGGTTTCCGCACCTCGCACGAGGTGGCCAAAATCGATCAGGTGCCGCTTGAAACCGTGCGCGAGATGATTTCCGACGAACTGGTGCGCGCCCATCGCGCCCGTGCGCTGTCGCCCGAGCATCCGGTGGTGCGCGGCACTTCGCAGAACCCGGACGTGTACTTTCAGGCGCGCGAAACGGTCAATCCCTACTACGACCTCATGCCGGGCATCGTGCAGTACGAAATGGACAAGTTCGCCCAGCTCACCGGACGCCAGTACAAGTTGTTTGAATATGTCGGCGCACCGGATGCGGAGCGTATCATCATCATCATGGGTTCCGGTGCCGAGGCGGTGGAAGAAACGGTGCATCACCTCACCGCTCGCGGCGAAAAGGTCGGCATGGTCAAGGTACGCCTGTACCGCCCACTCGACCCTTCACGCCTGATCGATGTCATTCCTACCAGCGTCACCAGAATCGCCGTGCTCGATCGTTGCAAGGAACCGGGCGCGGATGGCGAACCACTCTACAAGGATGTGGTGACCGCACTGGTGGAGCATGGCGACGATGACGGCCATTTCACGACCCTGCCGCGCGTGGTGGGCGGCCGCTACGGCCTGTCTTCCAAGGAATTCACGCCGGGCATGATCAAGGGCATTTTCGATGAACTGAATAAGGACAAGCCCAAGAACCACTTCACCGTCGGCATCATCGATGACATCACCCATACCAGCCTGCCCTGGGACCCCGCCTACCGCGTGGATGCGGGCCAGGGCGTGATGCGCTGCATGTTCTACGGACTGGGAAGCGACGGCACCGTGTCGGCCAACAAGAACACCATCAAGATCATGGGCGAGGAAACCGAGCTTTACGGCCAGGGCTATTTCGTCTACGACTCGAAAAAAGCCGGTGCCATGACCATCTCGCACCTGCGCTTCTCGCCCCAGCCGATCCATTCCAGCTACCTGATCGGCACCGACGAAGCCAACTTCGTCGCCTGCCACCAGCCGGTGTTTCTGGAACGCATAGAGATGCTGGAGAACGCCGCCGAAGGTGCGGTTTTCCTGCTCAACTCGCCGATCGAAGCTGGCAAGGTATGGAGCACCCTGCCGCGCAAGATGCAGCAGCAGATCATCACCAAGAAATTGCAGTTTTACACCATCGACGCCTACGCCGTCGCCCGCGCCACCGGCATGGGCACACGCATCAACACCATCATGCAGGCCTGCTTCTTCGCCATTTCCGGCGTGCTGCCGCAGGATGTGGCGATCGAAAAAATCAAGATCGCGGCAGAAAAAACCTATGGCAAGAAAGGCCAGGCCATTGTCGAAGCCAACTGGCAAGCCATTGACGAGACTGTGGCCAACCTGCACCAGGTCAAGGTGCCAGGGGAAGTCAGCAGCAGTTTCGAAATGGAAGACCACATTCCGGCGGACGCGCCCGAATTTGTGCGCCGCGTCAGCGGAGAAATCATGGTCGGGCGAGGCGACCTGATTCCCGTCTCGCTGCTGCCGGTTGACGGCACCTGGCCGACCGGCACCGCGCACTATGACAAGCGCAACCTGGCGCAGGAAATCCCGGTCTGGGACGCAGAACTGTGCATCTACTGCGGCAAGTGCCCCTTCGTCTGCCCGCATACGGCGATCCGCTCCAAGGTATTTCCTGCCGAGCTGGCCAAGGATGCGCCCTCCACCTTCAAGCACATCCAGATCAAGGGCAAGGAATTCGAGGAAGGCATGCACGTCAGTTATCAGGTCGCACCGGAAGACTGCACCGGCTGCGGACTGTGCGTGGACATCTGCCCGGCCGTGAGCAAGACCGACGGCCACAAGGCGCTGGAAATGCGCCCGCAGGCACCCTTGCGCATCCCCGAACGCGAGAACTTCGACTTTTTCCTCAAGCTGCCCGAGTTCGACCGCACCAAGCTGCGCACCTCCACCATCAAGGGCGCCATGGTGATGCAGCCGCTGTTCGAATTCCCCACCGCCTGCGTCGGCTGCGGCGAAACGCCCTACATCCGTCTCGCCACCCAGCTATTCGGCGACCGCATGGTGGTTGCCAATGCCACCGGCTGCTCCTCCATCTACGGCGGCAACCTGCCCACCACGCCCTACAGCAAAAACTGCGAGGGGCGCGGACCGGCCTGGAACAACTCGCTGTTCGAAGACAATGCCGAATTCGGCCTGGGCTTCCGCGTCAGCATCGACAAACATGCCGAGTATGCGCGTGAGCTGCTGCAAAAAATGCAGGACCAGATCGGTACAGAACAGGTCAAAGCCATTATCGACGCGGACCAGTCGGAAGAAGCCGGCATCCAGCAACAGCGGGAACGCGTGGCGCAACTCACGAGCAAGCTCAAGCGCATCGACTCAGCCGACGCACGCAATCTTGCCAGCGTGGCGGAAAACCTGGTGAAGAAAAGCGTGTGGATCATCGGTGGTGACGGCTGGGCCTACGACATCGGCTTTGGCGGTGTCGATCACGTCCTGTCTTCGGGCCGCAACGTCAATATTCTGGTGCTCGACACCGAGGTTTATTCCAACACCGGCGGCCAGGCCAGCAAGGCCACGCCGCATGGCGCGACCGCCAAGTTCGCCGCCAATGGCAAGCCCACCGGCAAGAAGGACCTGGCCCAGATCGCCATGAGCTACGGCCATGTCTATGTCGCCCATGTCGCCTACGGCGCCAAGGACACCCACACCCTGAAAACCTTCCTCGAAGCCGAATCCTTCGACGGCCCCTCGCTGATCATCGCCTACAGCCCCTGCGGCGAACACGGCTACGACATGAGCCAGCAGCACCAGCAGCAGGAACTGGCGGTCAAATCCGGCCACTGGCCGCTGTTCCGCTATGATCCCCGGCGCGAGGCCGAGGGCAAGAACCCGCTGGTGCTGGATTCGCAGAAACCTTCCGTCCCCTTCCTTGATCTGATCCGAAGCGAATCACGCTTCCGTGGCTTGCTGAAACAGGTAGAAGAGCAAGGCGAAGGTATAATGGACGTCTACCAGGCCGAGATCGAAGAACGTTTCAAGCTCTATCAGCATATGGCCGATGAAGGTTTCAACCCGAAAGACCCCAACGCGATGGCAAAGGCAAAAAGTAATGAATGAGGAGCGCCTGATCGAGATTGAAAGCAAAATCAGCTATCAGGAAGATACGCTCCAGGAACTGAACAAGGTCATCTATCAGCAGCAGAAGCAGATAGACCGGCTGGAAGCGATCTGCGCGTCGCTGATCAATCACGTCCGGGACATCTCCGACGCCATGGCCGAGAACAGCGTCGCAAACGAAAAACCACCGCATTATTAAGGATAAGGTGCTTGAAGCAACTCACAGATTCGATGCTGGATGAGCTCAGCCGGGAGGCCCGGAACTCGCCCCGGCAGCGCGCCAACCACAACCTGCATGAGGACCTGAGCGACCCGATCCAGCGCCTGGCCATTGCCATGGAACCGGACACGCTGGTGCTGCCACATCGCCACCCGCATACCTGGGAACTGCTGTACCCACTGCGCGGCCGCTTTGTCGTGCTGCATTTCGACGCAGCGGGCACGGTCATCGACCGGACTTTGCTGGGCGAGAATGCCCAGCTTGTCGAGAACCCGGCCGGGGCGTGGCATGCGGTACTTTCGCTGGACACCGGCGGCATTATATTTGAGGTCAAACATGGCCCCTATATGCCTCTGGGCGAGGCGGATGTCATGCAAGCACATATGGACGGCGTTGCCCTGAATCGCTGGTATGCCAGCGCAAACATTGGCGACCGGCTGCCTTACGCATAAAATCTCTACTTAACCCTATTTTTCTGAAAGCACATCCGAATGGCCCAATACGTAATGTCGATGCTCCGCGTGAGCAAGGTCGTCCCGCCCAAGCGGCAGATCATCAAGGATATTTCCCTCAGCTTCTTCCCCGGCGCCAAGATCGGCCTGCTCGGCCTGAACGGTTCGGGCAAATCCACCGTGCTGCGCATCATGGCGGGCGCGGACAAGGAATACGATGGCGAGGTACAGCACCTGCCCAACATCTCCATCGGTTATCTGCCGCAGGAACCGCAGCTCGACCCGGACAAGACCGTGCGCGAAGAAGTCGAGTCCGCGCTGGGCGAGGTGATGCAGGCCCGGCAGAAGCTGGAAGAAATCTATGCCGCCTACGCCGAACCCGATGCCGATTTCGACAAGCTGGCCGAGGAACAGGCGAGATACGAAGCGATCATCGCCACTTCCGGCAACGATACCGAAACCCAGATGGAAATTGCCGCCGATGCGCTGCGGCTGCCGCCCTGGGATGCCAACATCGGCCACCTCTCCGGCGGTGAGAAGCGCCGTGTCGCCTTGTGCAAGCTGCTGCTCTCCAAGCCGGACATGCTGCTGCTGGACGAACCCACCAACCACCTCGATGCCGAATCGGTGGATTGGCTGGAACAATTCCTGACCCGCTTCCCCGGTACCGTGGTGGCCGTCACCCACGACCGCTACTTCCTCGACAACGCCGCCGAGTGGATACTGGAACTCGACCGCGGCCACGGCATCCCGTGGAAAGGCAACTACTCGAGCTGGCTGGAACAGAAGGAAGCGCGCCTGGAGACCGAAAACAAGCAGATCGACGCTCACATGAAGGCCATGAAGCAGGAACTGGAATGGGTGCGGCAGAACCCCAAGGCCCGTCAGGCCAAGTCCAAGGCACGCCTGGCGCGCTTTGACGAACTCAACAGCATGGAATACCAGAAGCGCAACGAGACCCAGGAAATCTTCATCCCCGTGGCGGACCGGCTGGGCGACAACGTGATCGAGTTCGACGGCGTTAGCAAGGCCTACGGCGACCGGCTGCTGATGGACAATCTCAGCTTCCAGATTCCGCCCGGCGCCATCGTCGGCATCATCGGCCCCAACGGCGCGGGTAAATCCACCCTGTTCCGCATGATCACCGGCATGGAACAGCCGGATTCCGGCGCGGTCAAGATCGGCCCGACGGTCAAGCTGGCCTACGTGGACCAGAGCCGCGATGCGCTCGACGGCAAGAAAACCGTGTTCGAGGAAATCTCCGGCGGCGCCGACATCCTCACTGTCGGCAAATACGAAACGCCGTCGCGCGCCTATATCGGCCGCTTCAACTTCAAGGGCGGCGACCAGCAGAAGATGGTCGGCAACCTCTCCGGCGGTGAACGCGGCCGCCTGCATCTGGCCAAGACCCTGATCGCCGGCGGCAACGTGCTGCTGCTCGACGAACCCTCCAACGACCTCGACGTGGAAACCCTGCGCGCCCTCGAAGACGCCCTGCTCGAGTTTGCCGGTTGTGTAATGGTGATTTCCCACGACCGCTGGTTCCTCGACCGTATCGCCACCCACATCCTGGCAGCGGAAGGCGATTCGCAATGGACATTCTTCAACGGCAACTACCAGGAATACGAAGCCGACAAGAAGAAACGTCTGGGTGAGGAAGGCGCCAAGCCGAAACGCATCCGCTACAAGCCAATCAGCCGTTAACGAGTCAAGGCAAGGACTTTATGCAGACCCGCTTGGTAAAACGCATTGCATGGAGTTTTGCTGCCCTGGCAATTGCTCTGGGGCTTGCTGCAACGCTGGGGCTGCATTTCGCCACAAAAACCCTCAAGATCCAGGTGGAGCAGGCCTTGGGTCCGGAAAGCGAGGTAGGCGAAATCATCCTTGGCTGGTCTGCCATCGAGGTCCGCGATATTCGCATCCACGCACCTCAAGGCTGGCCTTCGCAAGATACGCTGCGTGCGGAAAGGATCGTTATCGAGCCGGACCTTCGCGGCCTGCTCTCCGCTCGGGTCAATCTGCAGCGCATCACGGTGGAGGGTGGCTACCTCTCCATCCTTCGTTCTCGCGAGGGGAACGTTCGGCTCCTCCCCAGCATGCTAGACAAATCGGCAAAAGATGAAAAAGGAAATGCTCCGGCCTTGCCAGTCAGCATCGGCGTGGTTGAGTTGAATACGTCCGTAATCGAATTCTTCGACGCGTCCATCCGCAAAACACCGCACAAACTGCGCCTGGAGCAGATGCATGCCCGGATCGAAGAGCTCCATTTTCCCGCTCTTGATAAAAAGACCCAGATCCAGCTGGACAGCGTCGTCAAGGGCAAGCGTTCAGACGGAAAAATCGAACTCCGGGGCTGGATGCGGCTGGACAACAGAGACTCTGAAATCACTACCCGGTTGCGTGGCGTGGATCTGATCGCATTTCAACCCTATCTCGTCAAAGCTTCGGAAACCAGCGTGCGTAAAGGTTCGCTGGATATGGATATGAAATCAAGCATAAAAGACAGCCGCCTGCACGCACCCGGCACGATCACGCTTTCCGATCTTGAACTTGCATCCAGCGGCGGCCCTTTCAGCACTTTCATGGGTGTACCGCGACAGGCCATCGTTGCTGCACTCAAGAACCAGAGCGGCAAGATTGCCATTCAGTTCACCCTGGAAGGCAACATTAAAGATCCGCACTTCTCACTCAATGAAAGCTTCACCCAGCGCACTGGCGCTGCCGTTGCAGAAAGCCTTGGCGTAAGTCTGGATGGCCTCGCCAGCGGCGTGGGTGGCGCCACTCATGGTGTCGGTAACGCTATTGGCCGCCTGCTAGGCAATTAACACCGTCCACCAAATCAATAGTTGACTATTTTTATAAACTATTATTTAATTGTAACGACTAAACGAAACTCTGTGGAGAGATAATGTCTGTTGAAATTCTGCAAGCCATTGCTGCTGGTGACGTGAACAAAACCCAGGTACTGCTGAGTGGCGGAGCCGATTGTGAAACCCGTGATGAAGCAGGCGCAACGCTGCTAATGCAAGCGGCTGCCGCTGGCAACCTGGCACTGGCAAAAGCCCTGATTGAGGCTGGCGCTGACGTGAATGCAAAAGATGAACTGGGTCGGACTCCCCTGATGAAAACCTGTTTCAACGATGAAATGGATCGAGGCTTCCCGGAAGTCGCCCAGGCTCTGATCGATGCAGGTGCCGATATCGAGGCCCAGATTGTTTACGGCACACGCCCCCTGATGCTGGCTGCGGGTCGCGGCGAGGCGGGTGTAGTGGATGTCCTGCTCAGGGCAGGAGCCGACGTGCTAGCCACAAATGAAGGCGGGCGCACGGCACTGATGATGGTCAAGGAAAAGTTCTATGTTGAGGTTATCAACCAGTTGCACGAAGCAGAAATGGAACGCAAGGGAGAAGGTTCAAGCTGCGGGACCAAGCTCCCCCCCGGCTCCAGCGTGGTCACCTTCCTCAAACAGCCCGATCACTGATAAAACCATCAATCCTTGCCATATTTGAGCTTGAGCCGCTTCACTTCCTCGTTGAAGCGGCTCTGGTAAAGATCTGATCTCAGATGAGGGTCTGCAGAATCATGATGTTTCTGGTTGGAGCAGGTTTCGACCTCCCTGACCATTGATTCCACCAGATTTTTCAGCGCGTAGCAGGCAGCTTCTCGCTGCACGACAATGTCGACCAGTTGATCAATGGTATTGTCGAGCTCTGCGATCTGCTGCTCAGCTTCTTCTTTCTGCCCTTGAAGCCTCACTAGCTGAGTTCTCAACTCGTGCACCAGCTGGCGGTAATCCTCGACGGATTCCGCCACGCCGTACATGCCAGAGATATCCGAAGATCTGACCACGAACGCCTTTCAACCTGGTTGCTGCGGGCTATAGGGTCTTGTATATTAGCACCAAATCCAGCCCTGGCGCGCAAGCGAAATCTCATGAATCCGGCATTAACTCTCCTTGCAGTCCTGCTGCTTCCTGTTTCATCTGCCTTTGCTGGCAACTGGCACCCCCTGCAAAACAATCCTCAAATGCTGCTGGAAGCAGACACGCCTCAGCCGGACACAAGCGAGGACAACGATCAGGACAAAACCCGCAAGAAAGATAAAAAGCTGAAGATTTGGAGCAAGAGCACCTATTCGCGCCCTGAGCAGGCAATGCCCGGTGATTTCTTTTATGCCTCGGACAAGTCCCTGATGGAAATAAACTGCACAAAACGCACTCACCGGTTGCTACAGAAAGTTTACTACGCCGCAGATAGCCAGGAAATCAAGCTGGTGCGCTATGGAGAAAGCGCGAAAGCAGACGATATCGTTCCCGACTCAACTGAGGAGCGGATTTCAGACTTTGCCTGCACATTCAAACCCAGCAAAACAGAGAACAGAACGACAAAAAGCGCCCAGCCAAAATCTGCCGTTTCAGCCAAGAAACCTGATACAAAAGATAAGTCACCGCAGATACCCGAGGTCAAGAGCAAAACCACGGCACAGGCAAAATCCTCGACAGCCAAGCCCAAGGATGTTGCGGCAAAACCCCAGCGCTAATCACGGATATTGGCTGGCAACGTTCGCTGTGGCGGAATTTTATGTACCGCCCAGTTCAATATGGCCCACGACCAGAAATCCGTCAGCGTAGACTTTACCAGATCAGGTGGTGGCTTCTGTCCCAGAAAATCCAGGACACGCACCAGTTGCGGCACAGGATCTGCCACATTCAGGCCCGGAGCCAGCGTCTGTTTACTCAGCTTTTCCCCCTGCACATTCACGGCCACCGGCAAATGGAGATAGGATGGTGTAGCAAGTTGGAGCAAATGCTGCAGATAAATTTGCCGTGGCGTGGAATCAAGGATATCCGCCCCACGCACAATATGGCTGATACCTTGCTCTGCATCGTCTACCACCACAGCCAACTGGTAGGCATAAAGACCATCCGCACGGCGCAGCACAAAATCACCCACTTCCGTTTCTAGGCGTTGGACATAGTCACCCAATAAGCGATCGCAAAAATGGATGGGAGTATTGTCTGTCATCAGGCGCAAGGCATGTGCCGCTCGCCCCTCCCGCATCCCGCTGCGACACCGCCCCCGATAAACCAGACCGGATGAAGTCTTGAGGGCGGAATCAGCAATCTCGCGCCTAGAACAGTTGCACGGATACAGAGAACCTTGCCGCTGCAAAACATCAAGAGTTGCGCGGTAGGCTTCGGCACGCCGGCTTTGAAACATCACCTCCCCATCCCAGTACAAACCGAAGGCTTCCAGCGTATGCAGCATATCGTCTGCGGCTCCTGCCACTACACGGGGAGGGTCAAGATCTTCCATCCGGACAAACCACGCCCCCTGGCTGGAACGCGCATCCAGGTAGCTACCAACAGCCGCCACCAAGGAACCGAAATGCAAGTGGCCTGTCGGGGAGGGAGCAAAGCGTCCGCGGTATCGGGAAGTGGATATATTCATGAGAATCATGAATTCTGCATCAGAAGGGCTTCGTAAACAAATTTGCTCATTGAGGCTGATGATCAAAATCAGCTACTATACGAAGGAAATCCAATAAACAAGGATGCCCCATGCAACACAAGACCGCCACCACCGCCGCACCGATACATGACATTCTCACCAGGCGCTGGAGTTGCCGTGCATTCGATGCTGAAAAGCCTGTCAGCCAGGATCAGGTTATTTCGCTTGTAGAAGCCGCGCGCTGGGCACCATCATGCTTTGGAGACGAACCTTGGCGCTTTATCGTGTGGAATCGTAACCGCGATGCAGCAGCATGGCAGAAGGCCTTCGATTGTCTGGTTGAATGGAACCAGAACTGGGTCAAAAATGCACCCGTGCTTGTACTGGTTACCGCAAACAGCATTTTTCGCAAGAATGACAAGCCCAACGCCTGGGGACAATATGATACTGGCGCCGCAGCCGAAAATCTTTGTCTGCAGGCCATTTCATTGGGCCTGATGGCCCATCAAATGGGTGGCTTTGATGCTGATAAGATTCGTGGAGAATTCGGCATTCCCGAGCAGTTCGCCTGCATGGCCATGATTGCCATTGGATATCAGGGTCAGGAAACCATCCTCAACGATGAACTTAAAGAACTGGAACTCGCGCCTCGTGAACGTACGCCACTGGGAGAGCATTTTTTCGAAGATGCATGGGGTTCCCCTATCCAGAAAAAATAGCGCCAATCAGCTCTTTTCATTCAAGTTGGAAACGTGCTTAAATAATCAAAATATCCTACGAGGAAAATAATAATGCCCGATTCCAAATACGCATCCGAAATTGAGAAGAATTTTCCACGCATTGTGGAAAAAATAACCATGCTTTGGGGACATGAAGGTGTCGCCGCCTTTCTGAGTCATCTGCTGATCGATGATCGCGGTGACCGGCAGGGATTTACCGGTGAAACCATGGCTGAAATCATGTTCCTCAATAACCTGCACGAGGATATGGAAAGAGATAAAACCCCTCAAACAGGCCAAGCCATATGGGAAAACCCGCTTGTCAAGAATCTGAACAACTAAACATTTGATTGTTTAAGGATTTTTGTTAGGTTGAACCAGTCGCTTGGGTGCAATTTTACCTTCACTGGTTACTTCGCCCAAGCCCAGAAAAACAGTCTCTGGGCCATACAAGCTGACTGAACCCATTTCAGATTGTCCCGCCGTCCACACTGCTTGCCCCTGCTGAAGGTAATAAGCACTCTCGCTATCCAGCGTTACTTTAGGTAGACCTGCGAGTAAACAATCAGCAGGAAGTAATGTTGCATCGCGCTGTTCAGGCGTCATCAGCTCGAGTTGCTGCAACTTGAGCGCACTGGAAAGATTAAATTCCCCTGTTTCAGATCGCCGCAAGGCAACCATATGGGCACCGCATCCCAGTGCAGCCCCGATATCCTCACCCAGCACACGAATATACGTTCCTTTACTGCAATGCACCGTAACGCCCAGTTCATCACCGGAAAAATTGTCCAGCACCAGGCTATAAATTGTCACTTCACGCGGATCACGGGGGATGTCGATACCGGCCCTGGCATAGGTATAAAGAGCTTTCCCCTGGTGCTTCAGAGCAGAATACATTGGTGGAATTTGCTGAATAGTGCCAACAAAACTTTTCAGTACCTGCTCGACATCTTCAAGGGAAACCGCGACGGGCTGCTGGCAAAGAATTTCGCCTTCAGTATCGCCCGTGCTGGTGGTAGTGCCTAGCTTGAAGCGGGCCTGATAACATTTGTTGGCATCCAGGAGATAATGGGAAAACTTGGTTGCCTCACCAAAACACACAGGCAGCAAGCCAGTAGCGATTGGATCAAGGTTACCGGTATGACCGGCTTTCTCGGCCTGGAAGAGTCTTTTGACCTGTTGTAGCGCGGTGTTGGAACTAATGCCATAGGCTTTGTCGAGCAGCAGCACACCACTGACTGCACGCTTGATACGCTTGAACTGCACTAGCTTTCTTCCTGCGACGGCTTGTCGCCCTCCAGGGCAACGGCCTCTTCAATCAGATGAGATAGCTGGACACCACGTTCAACCGAGCTGTCGAAAACAAAATGCAGTTGAGGCATCACGCGCAAACGCATGCGATGAGCAAGCTGGCTTCGCAAATAACCCGCAGCCCGGTTCAAACCCTCAAGCGTCTCATCCAATGGATGCCCCTGATTCAACAGGGTAAAGTAGATCTTGGCATGAGAATAATCGGGGGTCACCTCAACATCGGTCAAGGTCACCATACCGACACGTGGATCCTTGACCTCAAGCTGAATCAGCTCAGCCAGTTCGCGCTGAATCTGCTCCGCCACCCGGCGTGGACGTGAATGATCTTTAGGCATAATCTACTGGCTCCCCTCGTCAGATTAGAGGGTACGCGCCACCTCAACCATTTCATAGACCTCAAGCTGATCACCAACCTCAATATCATTGAAGTTCTTCAGTGACAGGCCGCACTCATATCCGAACTTGACTTCCTTGACGTCATCCTTGAAACGCTTCAGGGAATCCAGTTCGCCCACATGCACCACAACGTCGTTGCGCAGTACACGGACTGCCGCACCACGTTTCACGACACCATCCAGCACGTAACAACCTGCAACCGTCCCAATCTTGGTGATGCGGAACACATTGCGCACCTCAACCATACCAATGACACTTTCCTTGCGCTCTGGCGACAGCATGCCAGACAGGGCCGCCTTGATCTCGTCCACGGCCTCATAAATGATGTTGTAGTAGTGGACATCCACACCGGAAGACTGGATCAGTTTTCGCGCCACGGCATCGGCACGGCTGTTGAAACCGATTACAACTGCCTTGGAGGCAATCGCCAGATTGATGTCCGACTCAGTAATCGCACCCACACCACTATGAATGACGTTAACCTTGACCTCGGCTGTAGACAGCTTCTGCAACGAATGAATCAGCGCTTCATAGGAACCCTGAACGTCAGCCTTGATGATCAGCGGCAGGGTTTTGACTTCACCCTCGCCAATCTGGTCAAACATGTTTTCAAGTTTGGCCGCCTGCTGTTTGGCCAGCTTCACATCACGGAACTTGCCTTGACGGAACAGGGCAATTTCACGTGCCTTGCGCTCATCAGTAATGACATTGACTTCCTCACCGGCCATCGGCACTTCCGACAGACCCTGAATTTCAACCGGGATGGAAGGGCCTGCTTCCTTCACTGGCACACCATTCTCATCCAGCATCGCACGCACACGGCCAAATACTGCGCCAGCAAGCAGCATATCGCCCTGACGCAAGATTCCGCTTTGTACAATGACGGTAGCCACAGGGCCACGACCCTTGTCGAGGCGGGCATCGATCACCAGACCTTTGGCGGGTGACGTACGGCAAGCCTTTAGTTCAAGCACTTCGGACTGCAGCGCTACGCCTTCAAGCAGCGAATCAATACCCTGACCAGTTTTTGCTGAAACTTCAACAAACATGGCGTCGCCACCCCAGTCCTCAGGAACTACGCCCTGAGAGCTGAGTTCCTGCTTGATTCGCTCAGGATTGGCCTCGGGTTTATCAATCTTGTTCACTGCCACCACGATGGGTACACCTGCCGCTTTGGCATGATGGATAGCCTCAACCGTCTGAGGCATCACCCCGTCATCCGCCGCAACCACCAGAATCACCACGTCTGTGGCCTTGGCTCCACGCGCACGCAATGCAGTAAATGCCTCGTGGCCCGGAGTATCGAGAAAGGTCACCATGCCGCTAGGCGTTTCCACATGGTAGGCGCCAATGTGCTGGGTAATTCCACCCGCCTCACCATGAGCAACGCGGGTACGGCGAATATAATCCAGCAAGGAGGTTTTACCGTGATCTACGTGCCCCATCACCGTGACAACAGGGGCACGGGGCTCAAGGATAACTTCGTGGTGCTCTGTCGACAACACATCGAGAAAAGCTTCCGGATTATCCAGCGCAGCAGGTTTGGCGACATGGCCCATTTCCTCGACCACGATCATCGCTGTTTCCTGATCCACGACCTGGTTAATCGTCACCATCATGCCCATCTTCATCATGGTCTTGATGACTTCCGCAGCCTTGACTGCCATTTTCTGCGCCAACGCGGCAACAGTAATGGTTTCGGGCACCAGCACTTCATGCACGATAGGCTCGGTTGGCATCTCGAAAGCATGTGCGGCATCCGACTGCTGACGATGCGCCTTATCCTTGCGCCCTCCCCGCCAGCCACCCGCATTACCCACATCGCCACGCACCCTGAGGCCACGTTTTTTATTCTTATCATCCGCCCAGGTGGTCTCTTTCTGCTTCTTGGCGCCTTTCTTTTCTGCCTTCGCTGCTTTTTCTTCAGGCGTCACAGCGGGTTTGTGCAGCGTTCCCTCACTAAGAGCAGCCTGTGCAGCAACCGCTGCAGCTGCGCTTGCTACGGTTGCTGCCTTGGCAGCAGCTTCGTCCGCAATACGCTTCTGCTCGCGCTCCTGTTTTTCACGCAACTCTGCACTTTGACGGGCGAACAATGCAGCCTGACGGCGTGCCTCTTCCTCACGTTTGGCAATTTGAGCCGCATCCAGAATAGGCGCACGTATAGTCCGCTGCTGCGACACTTCTTTAACCGGTGGTACTTCCTCAGTTGATACCGCTTCCGGCATCTGCAGCGCCACTTCCGGTAGCGGCTGCGGCGCTTCAATCTCCACTGCGACAGGCGCCTCTGCTACCACTGGTTCAGGCTCATGTACTGGCAATGGCTGAGCTTCCTCTAATGGAGGGACCAGCGACACATCCAGTTCTTCCTGAGTGTGAGACACTTCTAGAGGCTCAGTCACGGCTTCGTCAACCACATCACGCTTAACAAATACACGCTTCTTCTTGACCTCGACCTGAATAGTTCGAGCCTTACCCGTGCTATCAGATCTTTTGATTTCCGTCGTTTCACGCCGCGTCAATGTAATCTTGCTCTTTGAATCTGTTGCGCCATGCGAGCGACGCAAATAATCGAGCAACTGGGATTTGTCCTGCTCCGTCAACAAATCATCACTTGTATTTTTGTTCACACCAGCCGAGCGCAACTGGTCCAGTAGTGTTGCCGCAGGCAAACCCAACTCTGAAGCAAACTGCGTAACATTTATTTGTGCCATTTTCCGGCCTCCTGTTCTTATACTTTATGCAAACCACGGGGCGCGGGCGGTCATGATCAACTGCTTTGCACGTTCGTCATCCATACCGGTTATTTCAACCAGATCATCCACAGCAAGATCGGCAAGATTTTCGAGAGTAGTTACACCCTTGCTCGCCAGCACACCTGCAGTTTCATTGTCCATGCCCTCCATCTTAAGGAGGCTTTCCGCGGCATTCTCAAGCTTTTCTTCACTGACAATTGCTTCAGTCAGCAAAGCATTACGAGCACGGCTACGAAGCTCGTTTACTGTGCTCTCATCAAAAGACTCAATTTCAAGCATCTCAGCCAGAGGAACATAAGCAACTTCCTCCAGGGTACTGAATCCTTCCTGAATCAGAATATCAGCGACTTCCTCATCCACATCCAGCTTCTGCATGAAAACCTGACGGATAGACGTGTACTCTTCCTCACTCTTCTGTTCAGCCTCTTCAACCGTCATGATGTTCAGGTTCCAGCCGGTCAACTCGGAAGCCAGACGGACATTCTGACCACTACGCCCGATTGCCATTGCCAGCTGCTCTTCCTCAACAACGACATCCATGCTGTGCTTGTCTTCGTCCACCACAATGCTGCTAACTTCGGCAGGGGCCAATGCACCAATTACAAATTGTGCAGGATCCGCGGACCACAAAATGATATCAACTCGCTCACCACCAAGCTCTCCCGTAACCGCCTGAACGCGGGAACCTCTCATACCAACACAGGTGCCAATAGGATCAATCCGTTGGTCGTTGGATTTAACCGCAATTTTTGCTCGCATACCAGGATCACGTGCAGCCGCGCGAAGTTCAAGCAAACCCTCTTCAATCTCAGGCACCTCAAGTTCAAACAGCTTGACAATAAACTCAGGTACAACACGAGACAAAATAAGCTGCGGGCCACGTCCACTACGATCAATACGCAGCAGATATGCACGTACACGATCACCAACCCGAAGATTCTCCTTTGGAATCATCTGGTCGCGTGGCAGCAGAGCTTCCAATCGACCAGATTCAATAATTGCACTGCCTCGTTCCATGCGCTTGATAACACCGGTAACCAGATGTTCCTTGCGGGCAAGAAAATCATTCAATATCTGTTCACGCTCGGCTTCGCGAATTTTCTGCAAAATAACCTGTTTAGCCGCTTGAGCTCCAATCCGGCCAAATTCAACTGGCTCAAGAATTTGCTCGACGAAATCACCGGGTTGGGAATCCTGTTTCTGCTTGACAGCATCATCGGATGACAGTTGACGCTCAGGGAATTCCAGCGAACCGTCATCAGCCATCACTTCCCAACGACGAAAAGTCTCATATTCACCCGAAGTACGATCGATAGAAACACGCACATCGACATCGTCATGAAAACGTTTCTTTGTTGCAGAAGCTAGCGCGAGTTCCAGCGCACCAAAAACAACCTCTTTATCAACATTTTTCTCACGCGCCAATGCGTCAACCACCATCAATACTTCACGACTCATACATCCTCCGATCAATCATTCGGGTAGAACTTTCAAAATTTTTATTGTTAATACAATTCAGAATTTCGGAACCAATCTTGCTTTATCTACATTTTCGAGGTCGAATCGCAGAAGATTTCCATCTACCTCAATCTGCAACATTCCATTCTCTACGCCCTGCAGAACACCTTCAAATTTTTTCCTGCCCTGCAAAGGGACTCTGAGCTTAACCATCGCAGCTTCGCCTTTGAAACGCTGAAAATCAGCAACTTTCTTCAGCGGCCTGTCAAGGCCTGGGGATGAAACCTCAAGCCGGTCATAATCAAAATCCATCTCGACAGCCAGCAATCTCGACACATGATTGCTAACCAAAACACAATCATCCACATTGATTCCGACAGGCTTATCAATGAACAGGCGGAGCAACTTCCCCCGATTACTGATTTCCAGATCAACCATCTCGTAACCCAGCCCAGCCAAAGTTGACTCAAGCAATGAATGCAGTTCCATAACCTCACCACAAATAAAAAAAGGGCCCCTATGGCCCATCTTTATCTTTGCTTATTATAGCAAAAAAACAACATTTTCTGAAAACTCAAAAAAAAACCCTCTGCCATATTTTCAAGCAGAGGGTTCTTTATAAGGAGCTTGGCGGTGACCTACTTTCACATGCGTAGTGCACACTATCATCGGCGCAGAGTCGTTTCACGGTCCTGTTCGGAATGGGAAGGGGTGGTTCCAACTCGCTATGGCCGCCAAGCATAACTTTTAATCGACTGCAATTACGCAATCGATTGTAAAACGGAAGAAGTATGGGTATCTGATTGTACTGGCTTCACTTAATATTACTTTTGGAAGCCGCTTAAGGTTATAGGATCAAGCCTCACGGGCAATTAGTATCGGTTAGCTTAACGCATTACTGCGCTTCCACACCCGACCTATCAACGTCCTGGTCTTGAACGACCCTTCAGCAGGCTCAAGGCCTGGGGAAATCTCATCTCGAGGCAAGTTTCACGCTTAGATGCTTTCAGCGTTTATCTCTTCCGCATATAGCTACCCGGCGATACCACTGGCGTGATAACCGGTACACCAGAGATGCGTCCACTCCGGTCCTCTCGTACTAGGAGCAGCCCCCCTCAAATTTCCAACGCCCACGGCAGATAGGGACCAAACTGTCTCACGACGTTTTAAACCCAGCTCACGTACCACTTTAAATGGCGAACAGCCATACCCTTGGGACCGGCTACAGCCCCAGGATGTGATGAGCCGACATCGAGGTGCCAAACTCCGCCGTCGATATGAACTCTTGGGCGGAATCAGCCTGTTATCCCCGGCGTACCTTTTATCCGTTGAGCGATGGCCCTTCCATACAGAACCACCGGATCACTATGACCTGCTTTCGCACCTGCTCGACCTGTCCGTCTCGCAGTCAAGCACGCTTATGCCATTGCACTATCAGTACGATGTCCGACCGTACCTAGCGTACCTTCGCACTCCTCCGTTACTCTTTGGGAGGAGACCGCCCCAGTCAAACTGCCTACCATACACGGTCCCCGATCCAGATAATGGACCTAGGTTAGAACCTCAAACACATCAGGGTGGTATTTCAACGTCGGCTCCATGAGAACTAGCGTTCCCACTTCAAAGCCTCCCACCTATCCTACACAGATGTATTCAAAGTCCAATGTAAAGCTACAGTAAAGGTGCACGGGGTCTTTCCGTCTAGCCGCGGGTAGATTGCATCTTCACAAACATTTCAACTTCGCTGAGTCTCGGGTGGAGACAGTGTGGCCATCGTTACGCCATTCGTGCGGGTCGGAACTTACCCGACAAGGAATTTCGCTACCTTAGGACCGTTATAGTTACGGCCGCCGTTTACTGGGGCTTCGATCAAGAGCTTGCACCCCATCACTTAACCTTCCAGCACCGGGCAGGCGTCACACCCTATACGTCCACTTTCGTGTTTGCAGAGTGCTGTGTTTTTATTAAACAGTCGCAGCCACCATTTCACTGCAACCCCATCGGCCTTCGTCCGCGAGGGACTACAACCTACCGGGGCGCACCTTCTCCCGAAGTTACGGTGC
>CAVZWN010000001.1:0-275000 GCA_963779055.1 uncultured Gammaproteobacteria bacterium | reverse complement strand
TCGCATACTGGCCGCGGAAGGCATGTGCATGCACCGCGTTCTGCGTAATCGGGCGAATGGCTTTGAGCACTTTGACTTTCTCGTCGCGCAAATGCTCAGGGGTCATGCTCACAGGCGGCTCCATCGCCACCAGCGCAAGCAACTGCAACAGATGGCTCTGAATCATGTCGCGCAACGCACCGGCATTTTCATAGTAGTCGGTGCGCCCCTCCACTCCCAGTGTTTCGGAGTGAGTAATTTGAACGTGGTCAATGTAATGATGGTTCCACAGCGGCTCGAGCAACAGGTTGGCGAAGCGAAATACCATAATGTTCTGCACCGTCCCTTTGCCAAGATAGTGGTCGATGCGGTATATCTGAGGCTCGTCCATATGCTTGTACAGACTGCTCTGCAAGCTTTGCGCGCTCAACAGATCATGGCCGAAGGGTTTTTCGATGACAACCCGACGCCAGCCATGCTTCTGTTTGAGCAGGTCGGCTCCTCCTAGCTTTTCTACGATACCGGGAAACTCGGATGGCCGCACTGACATGTAAAACACGACGTTCGGCGGAAAAGTGGAATCCTCGTCCAGCAGCTTGCGCAGTTTCTGATACGCGTCGGCATTGTCTGGCGGGTTGGGATGATAATGAAGCCGGGCACGGAATCGCTTGAACGCCTGCTCGTCATATCCTTTTGGATATTTGTTGCTCAACATGGTCACCACTTCATCCAGCCACTGTTCGCGAGTCCACGATTCCAGACTGGAGGCGAGTATCACCATTTTTTCTGGCAGCCGACCGGCCATTTCAAGGCGAAACAGCGCGGGAATCAATTTGATCCGCGCCAAATTTCCTCCGGCGCCAAAAATCATCAGGGTGCAGGGTTCCAGGGTTTTCATTTTCCACCCCCTGCCTGCTTCACTGCATGCCCCCCAAATGCATTCCGCATCATGGAGAGCAGGCGGTAGCCGTAACCGCTTTCATTCTGGCTGGCGAAGCGCATTTGCAGCGCCAGACTCAGCACGGGGGCCGCAACGCCCTGTTCCACGGACTCCATGACAGTCCAGCGCCCTTCACCCGAGTCGGCCACATATGGCGCAACATTATCCAGTGCCTGATCATTTTTCAGCCCCTCTGCAGTCAGATCCAGCAACCAGCTTCGCACCACTGAACTATGGCGCCACAATTCGGTGATCTCCGCCAGATCGAGCGAAAACTCCTGCTTGCCGCGTAGCAGTTCCAGCCCTTCGGCCATTGCCTGCATCATGCCGTACTCGATGCCGTTATGGATCATCTTGGTGAAGTGTCCCGAACCGACCGGGCCAACGTGAGCCCAGCCGCGATCGGGGGCGGGCGCCAAAGCCTTGAGTACCGGCTCCATGATCTTTGCCACTTCAGGAGTCGCCCCAACCATCAGACAATACCCGTTTTCAAGCCCCCATATGCCACCCGATGTACCGGCATCCATGAAACCGATACCCTGGCCCGCCAGCCAGGCGCCACGCCGCTGGCTGTCCTTGTAATTAGAATTTCCGCCATCGATGACAACATCACCTTTGGTGAGCAGAGGCGCCAAGTCACGGATTTGACTCTCGGTTGGCTCACCGCTCGGCAACATGAGCCAGACCACGCGTGGCGCCTGGAGTTTAGCTACCGCATCCGCCACGGAAGCAGCAGCGACCATGCCCTCTTCCGCTGCAAGGCCCGCCACCACCTCTGGTGAGCGAGCATAGCCGACCACTTCGATACCGCCACGACGCAACCGCCGCACCATGTTGCCGCCCATCTTCCCCAACCCTACCATTGCCATCCGCATCGCTTTCCCCTCTTTGTTTATTGACACCAATCGCATGAAAAAGATATTGCTGGCAGGGAGCATACACGGCGCCTTCACGCATCGCAAAGGCGCATGGCACTTGAAACCCTCCATCGCCAATACGCCGTGGGTTGAATGCAAACTCAGGCAGCTTTGTTCCAAACTGAAATCAGTCTCCTCTCCCTCCACAAGATATCGCCCCTGCCTTGAGCTTGAAGCGCTTAACGCGCATCATTGAAGGCCCATATACTCAGCAAGCAACTGTTCTCTACTCATGCACTCAAATCCTTTCAGACATTATTTCGCCATCGGCTTTTTTTTCCTGTTAGCAATCAGTGCGCCCGCGCTCCTGGCTCAGGAAGCGCCCTCGTCCAAAGCAGCTTACAGCGTGGTTTTCCAGGTAAGCGATAGCGACGCCAGCAAATGGAACCTGACACTCGTGAACGCCATGAATGTCATGGCCGAGCTGGGAAAAGACAATGTCTCCATGGAAATCGTAGTCTATGGTCCTGCAATTGATATGCTCAGAATTGAATCCGAAGTCGCCCCCAGAGTGGACGAAGTCATTTCGAGCGGGGTCAGGGTCGTTGCCTGTGAAAACACCATGCAAGCCATTCATATCACGGAGGCGGACATGCTGCCTGACATTCATTACACCCGGAGTGGCGTGGCCTATCTCATAAAAAAACAGAAAGAAGGCTACGCTTACATCCGCCCCTGAACCTGTCTTGCTATAATTCTGCTAAAAATCAGGAATTTGTCATGCCGCTAAATCAATCGATCAAGATTCTTTTCATCACCCCTGAGATTACGCCTCTGCTCAAAACCGGCGGCCTTGCTGACGTGAGCGCCGCACTCCCGGCCGCATTGCGTGAACAGAAGGTTGATGTGCGCGTGCTGTTGCCGGGCTATCCCAGGGTCATGGATGGCCTTAAAAACAAACGCTTGCTCACTACGCTTACCGATACCGGCGTGCACGGTGAAGTCAAGTTACTGGAGGCTGAATCACCGGGAAGCGGCGTACCGTTGCTGGTTATTGACTACCCGCCCTTTTATGAACGCGATGGCAACCCCTATGTCGACTCCAAGGGTCAGGACTGGGGTGACAATGCACAGCGTTTCGCTCTGCTCTCAAGAGTAGGCGCCATACTGGGCAACTCAAAAAGCCCGCTGGACTGGCATCCGGACATTGTGCAATGCAACGACTGGCAAAGCGGCCTGACACCGGCCTACCTGCACTTCAGCCCTGCGCCCAGCGCTGCAACCATCATGACTATTCACAACATGGCGTTCCAGGGTACGTTCCCTGCCTCTCTGACGTCGCCTCTCGGTTTGCCCGCTTCAAGCTACAACATTAACGGCACGGAATATTACGGACAACTCTCGTTCCTGAAAGCCGGATTGTTCTACGCCAATCACATTACGACCGTCAGCCCTACCTATGCCGAAGAAATTCAGCAGGCGCCACTGGGCTTCGGTTTGCAGGGCTTGCTGGCTCATCGCTACATGGATCTTACCGGCATCGTCAATGGCATTGATGGAAAAGAATGGAATCCAGCCACAGACAAACTGCTGACCCACCAGTACAGCGCCGACAATTTGTCCGGGAAGGCGGCCAGCAAACGCGCCTTGCAACACAGGCTCGGGCTGGCCGAAAACCCGGACATCCCCTTGCTGGGTGTGATCAGTCGCCTGACGCATCAGAAAGGGCTGGACCTGCTGCCTTCCATCGCGCCATTTTTACTCGAATATCCGGTGCAGATTGTCATTCTGGGCAGCGGCGAAGTGGAACTGGAAACATCCTTGTTGAACCTCGCACACAACCATCCGGGCCAGGTAGCGACAGTCATTGGCTTTAACGAAGCGCTTTCACACCAGATCGAAGCGGGATCAGACATTTTCCTCATGCCCTCACGCTTTGAGCCTTGTGGGCTGAACCAGATGTATAGCCAGTGCTATGGAACCCCGCCAGTCGTACATTCCACAGGAGGGTTGGCAGATACAGTTGTGGATGCCACTCCCGAGAATATTGCCAACGGCACAGCGACTGGCTTCGTATTCAGGCACGCAACCACACACGGCCTGAACGAATGCGTCCACCGTGCGCTGGACATCTATCGCGACCAGCCCACATGGCGCAAGATACAAACCAATGGGATGCGTCGCGACTTCAGCTGGAACAGAAGCGCCGAGGAGTACCTGGCGCTGTACGAAATGATCCTGAAAGGCCTCTGAATTACCTCAGAGCCATAGCATCAGACCCATCTCCAGGGGATGGGTCTGCAATTCATGGAAGGGATAGACCCTGATTTTGTAATCCAGCCGCCCGCACAAATCTGGCGCAAGGTCGAGTGCGAACAGATGTTCCTTTCCATCCGCACTCATGCCAGAAAAGTTGAAGCCGAAATGCAGGTAATCCAGCTTGTCCCGCCGGGCGGGGCGGCGAATCAACAACTCAACCACGACATCCTCAGGTGCAAGGCCATTCATGTTCAGCGCCACCTCCAGGCGCACGGCCTCGCCGAAACTGATACGCTTCAATGGCACATCCATCCGGCTCAGCGTCAGGCCCGGCCAGGCGAAGCGAACTTTCTTTTTCCACGCTGAAAGATGTTTTGCCGCAGCAAATCCATCCTGCTCATAACGTCGTCCCTGCAGGCTGGCAGGCGCATAAAACCTGGAAACATACTCATCCACCATACGTCCGGAATTAAAGCGTGGCAAGGTGGTCGCCATGGATCGCTTGGACATCTTCACCCAGTCCGGCGAATAACCCATCTTGCCCCGCTCATAATAAGAAGGGATAACCTTGTCCTGAAGAATTTCGTACAGGGTCTGGGACTCTTCCCTGTCTCGCCGATAGGACTCCATCCAGGTCGGTGCCGGCTTGATTGCCCAGCCATTGGTGCCATCATAGCCCTCACCCCACCAGCCATCGAGCACCGAAAGGTTGATTGCGCCATTCATACCCGCCTTCATACCTGATGTGCCACTGGCCTCGAGCGGATAAACCGGATTATTGAGCCACACATCCACGCCGGCGACCATGCGCCTTGCCAACCCGAGGTCATAGCCTTCCACCAGCATGACCTTGCCCTCGAACTCGGGCATATTGGAAATACCCTGCACCTGACGGATCAGATCCTGACCCGGCTGATCAGCTGGATGCGCCTTGCCGGCAAAAAGGAACAAGACAGGACGCTCATCATTGGAAAGAATTTCCTTGAGCCAGTCCAGATTCTCGAACAGCAAGGCGGCGCGTTTGTAAGTGGCAAAGCGGCGAGCAAAACCGATAGTCAGGACATTGGGGTCATAACTATCGACAAGTTTCAGCATGCGATCCAGGTGGGATTCGCTGCCATGACTGCGAAAATGCTGCGCACTCTTGCGGAAACGCACCAGCTGAAGCATCTGCGACTTGAGCGATTGACGCACGCTCCAGAACAACTGATCGGGGATCTCGTCAATCCGGCTCCAGAAGTCCGGATCCGACATACGGTGCCGCCACTCATAACCGAATACGTTATCAAATAAATCCGCCCATTCCTGAGCCAGAAAAGTCGGTACATGCACCCCGTTGGTGACATACGCCATGGGGTTTTCTTCCGGCAACACTTCGGGCCACAAGGCGGAGCAGATGTGAGAAGAAACGCTGCCGTGAATCCTGCTCACCCCATTCTGGTGGCGTGAACCGCGAATTGCCAGTGCCGTCATGTTGAACTCAGGACTCTCCGGGGTCAGACCCAGTTGCATCACATCACTTACCCCGATCTTGATGCCCTGGCAGAAATGCTGAAAATACTCGGCAATCATGCCATCCGAAAAATGGTCATGCCCGGCAGGAACTGGCGTATGTGTCGTGAATACGGTGTTGACTGCAACGGCCTCCAGAGCGCTGGAAAAATCAAGCTGATATTCCGCCATCAAGTGACGCACCCGCTCCAGAATCAGGAATGCCGCGTGACCCTCGTTGATATGCCACACCGTGGGCTTAATACCCAATGCCTGTAACGCCCGCACGCCGCCAATGCCGAGAATGATTTCCTGCTTCATACGCAGTGAGCGGTCGCCACCATAAAGCTGGTGCGCAATATTGCGATCCTCTGGCGTATTCTCCTCCAGATCGGTATCCAGCAGATACAGACGAACATGGCCCACAATGGCCTGCCAGACCTTGACCTCGACTTGCCGCCCTGGCATCTCGACCATCAGACGGATCTCCCCACCGTCATCCCGCAGAGCAGGCGTGACGGGCAGTTCGTTGAAATCCGAGTCTGCATAACTGGCGACCTGTTTGCCGCCGTCACACTCTATGGTCTGGGTAAAATACCCCTGGCGGTACAGCAGGCCCACTGCAACGAATGGCACACGCTTATCACTGGCCGCCTTGCAGTGATCGCCGGCCAGGATACCAAGGCCGCCGGAATAGATGGGGAAACTCTCATGAAAACCGAATTCAGCACAAAAATAAGCCACCAGGTCATGGTCGTTAAGCTGTGACTCGCCATTGCGGTGCACCAGTTCATGATGGTAAGTGTCATAGGCCGACAGAACCCGGTTGTAGGTCGCCAGAAAAACCTGATCTTCCACCGCATCCAGCAAGCGCTGTTCATCCACCCGCCGCAGAAAGACTTTGGGGTTATGCCCCACGGCATCCCACAAGCCCGGATGCAAGCGGGCAAAAAGCGTGCGTGTCGGCTTGTCCCAGCTGTACCATAAATTATTGGCAAGCTCCTCCAGACGGATCAGCTTGCGCGGAATTCTGGGATTGACTTCGAGTGTGAACGTAGTGCCTTGTTTCATGAAAATCCTTTAATTGACGAGATTCATTCAGGTTGAGCAGCACCCCCATGCCACACATTACATCTTCAAAAAATGTTCACGGTAATACTTGAGCTCATTAATCGATTCGTAAATATCTGCCAGCGCCTCGTGCCGGTTTTCTTTTTTGAAACCGTCATAGAGTTCGGGCCGCCAGCGTCGCGCCAGCTCCTTGATCGTACTCACATCCAGATTACGATAGTGAAAATAGGCTTCCAGCTTAGGCATATGCCTGGCGAGAAAACGCCGGTCCTGGCAGATGGAATTGCCGCACATCGGAGATTTGCCTGCCCCAACATGCTGCTGCAAAAAGCCGATCATGCGCGCTTCCACTTCGGCATCGTCCAACCGGGACGCCTTGACCTTGTCGATCAGGCCGGACTTGCCGTGTGTTCCCTTATTCCAGTTATCCATCCCGCCCAGCACCGCATCGGATTGATGCACAACCAGCACGGGCGCTTCGGCAATGGTGTTGAGTTGCGCATCCGTCATCACCAGCGCAACCTCGAGAATGCAATCTGTTTCCGGGCTGAGGCCACTCATCTCCATATCCAGCCAGATCAGGTTCTGGTTGTTGTCTTGTGCCATAATGTTGTTCCATATTGATCAAGCCACATATTGTGGCACGCTCCCAATCACTCGTCACCCTTGCATGCTGGAACCCCTTACATGCCGGCTTTTACCCTGATTTTCATTTTTGCTCTGCTACTGACCACAACAACACGGTTATGGCTGGCGCAACGCCATCTTCGTCACATCCACATGAACCGCGATACCGTGCCACACGACTTCGCCGACCGCATTACCCTCGAATCACACCATAAGGCAGCAGATTATTCCAGCAGCAAAACGCGCCTCGGCATGTTCCATACGCTTCTGGACGTAGTTCTTTTGCTTGCGTTTACTCTGGGTGGCGGCATCCAGGCGCTGACAGACTACTGGCAAGGCACGCTGGGTGACAGCCTGTGGCGCGGCGTGGCACTCATCGCAAGCGTACTTGTCATTTCCAGCCTGCTGGAAACGCCACTCAGTCTGTATCGTACTTTCGTTATTGATGCACGCTTTGGTTTCAACAAAATGACACTGGGCCTGTTTCTGGCTGATATGTTCAAGCAGACACTGCTCCTGTCCGCGCTCGGCATTCCACTCCTCCTCGGCGTGCTGTGGCTAATGGCAAAAATGGGCGAGTACTGGTGGCTTTACGTGTGGCTTGCCTGGATGGGATTCAACCTTCTGATCCTGACGCTCTACCCCACCGTGATCGCGCCGCTGTTCAACAAATTCACACCCCTGGAAGACCAGACCCTTGCCGCGCGAATTGAAGCGCTGCTCAAAAAGTGCGGGTTCAGATCGCAGGGGCTGTTCGTTATGGATGGCTCGAAACGCAGTAGCCAAGGCAATGCTTACTTCAGCGGGCTAGGCGCTTCCAAGCGTATCGTGTTTTTCGACACCCTGCTTTCCCGCCTCAACCACGACGAAATCGAAGCAGTGCTGGCCCATGAACTGGGGCACTTCAAACGCCGTCATGTCGTCAAGCGCATTTTTTCAATGTTTATTCTAAGTCTGGCCGGGCTGTGGCTGCTAGGATGGCTCATGCCGCAGGCATGGTTTTACAACGGACTGGGCGTCACGACCCAGGGAACCGACACGGCCCTGCTGCTATTCATGCTGGCGAGCCCGGTATTTACTTTCCTGTTTCATCCGCTCACCAGCCTCTACTCGCGCAAACATGAATTCGAGGCTGACCGCTACGCGGCAGAAAATGCCAGTAGCGAAGCGCTGATCCAGGCACTGGTCAAACTTTATAACGACAATGCAGCCACGCTGACACCCGATCCGCTGCACTCAATTTTTTATGATTCCCATCCGGCGGCGGCACAAAGAGTCGCCCATCTCAGATCACTCACAGGACATGGCTGAATTTGCACAATACCCGAGTTATTTGTTAGAGTATTAAGGTACGCACCCCCATCAAACGGAGATTCTCATGAAAACCTTTCTCACCAGCCTCAGCCTCGCGCTAATTGCCGCAAGCCCCGCCATTGCCGATTCCATGGACAAGGGCGATGTCAAGATCGGCAAGACACTGCACGACAAATCCTGCGTTGCCTGCCACGCCTCCAAATTCGGCGGGGATGGCAGCAAGATATACACCCGCGCCGACCGCAAAGCCAACAGCAAGGAACAACTGACCGCACGCGTCAAGGCATGCAACAACAATGTTGGTGCTGGATGGTTCCCGGAAGAAGAAGCGCATGTTGCGGCTTACCTCAACGCCACCTACTATCGGCTAAAGTGATCACAAGATCATAAACTTCTTGTCAAACTGAACAGGCAGGGCCACAATCCCCCCTCATGCAAACACCGTTTTGACCGGAGGGTTTTCAATGAAACGACTGCTGTTACTGGGCCTGATCGCCACATCCTTGGGTGGTTGCTGCATGGTGGCCTGCAATAGCCGCCCCGCAAACAGCCACATCAAAGTCAATGCAAACGTACTCGCGGATTGCAGCTTTGAGGACAAGGCTGGCCTGCGTGAATTCAATGCTCCGGGGAAAGTGGACGGCATGCCGAAAAATGCCCCTGGGACACTGACATGCAAGGCTAAAGGATATAAACCTTACCAGAAACAGGTGCAAGCTACAGACTGGAGCAAAATCGATTCCCTGTCTGGCGACCCGCAAGCGATTCGTTATTTCAGCGAAATCACCATCACAATGGAAACACTAAATAATTAACCTGAATAAACAAACGCTTGCCAATTGATATTATCCCCAGGATGATTTAAAGTGGCGGCGTTTAACATTGTTCTGCTCAACAGCTCAGGAGGCCTCTCATAATGAAACACAAGCTCGGCACACTCGCCCTTCTCTCCACCCTGGCCTTTTCCGGCTCAGTTCTGGCCGATGGCTGGACATTGCTCCCGGTCAAGAACGATGGCTGGAAGCCTGAATTTACACTGGCTGCTGTAGTTGGCTCTCTGGATGCTGACAATGGTGGCACAAGTGATTACCAAGGAGCCGAAATTTCACTCAACTGCCCATGGTTCCAGCCTCCTAGCGGGATGATCCGTCAGCAGTTCAACCTCGGAAAATATGATCACAACGGCATGTCGCTGACCAGTTTCGAGATGAACCCCAACTATTTCGTCTCTATCGGCAATGGCTGGAGCGTAGGTGCAGGCCCCGGAATTGGTTTCGTGCGCGGCTACCTGAACGGCAAAGAAGCCGCCATGTCCAGCATTCAGGCCTCTGCAAACATCAACTACCGCAACGGCCATTTCTTTGCCGGCGCTGGCGCCCGCTATCAGGACACCCGCAACAAGGAATTTGTGACCGGAAAATCCGGTGCAGACAACTGGCTGCTGAGTGCCAAAGTAGGTATCAATTTCTAAGTAAATTTACCTGTGCTGTTAAAAAACGCCCGCTTGCGGGCGTTTTTTGTTTATCCTTGCCGCCATGCAAAAGCTCCCTGAAGGCCAAATCATTGCCAGCTATGGCCGTCAATTCACGGTCGAACTCGCGGACGGGTCCCATATCGCCTGCGTGACGCGCGGCAAAAAAGGAGGATCCGCTTGCGGTGACCGCGTACAGATCAAGCTCACCGGGCCGAATCAGGGCGTAATCGAAGCCATTCTGCCGCGCCACTCCCTGCTCTACCGCTCGGATGCTTTCCGGGAAAAAATCATTGCTGCCAACGTCACACAAATTATCATTGTGCTAGCGGCTGTTCCCAGCTTTTACGAAGAACTGGTGAATCGCTGCCTGGTTGCAGCGGAGAGTGCCGGGATCAGGGCACTGATTGTACTCAACAAGGCCGACCTGAAAGACGAGACGGCCAAGGCAATGGAAAAACTCGCGCTCTACCGTGGCCTCGGTTATCCATTGCTGCCACTCTCAGCCCATCAGGATACGGCCCCGCTGCTCCCTTTTCTGCAAGGAGAAACCAGTGTGTTGGTGGGTCAGTCCGGGATGGGGAAATCGAGCATCATCAACGCGCTGTTGCCCGGCGTGACCGCAAAAACACGGGAGATTTCAGCCTCTCTGGATTCGGGCAAGCACACCACGACCCATGCCCGGCTCTACCACCTCAATCCTGACAGCCACATTATCGATTCTCCCGGCCTGCAGGAATTTGGCCAGCATCACCTCAAGCCGGAGGAAATTGACCATGCCTTCATTGAATTCCGCCCCTATCTCGGGCAGTGCAAATTCAATAACTGCCGCCACCTTTCCGAGCCGGGCTGCGCGGTGCTTGCGGCAACGGCGTCCGGAAGCATAGACCCGCGTCGGCTGGCCACTTACCAGAAGCTTGTCGGCAGCAAGGCCTGATTCCGGCGGGTAGCCGGTCAAGCCGCTATTTGCCGTTGATGCGGATCGGAATGTAAAGCGAACGGTCTCCGCGCAGGATGCGCAACGCAACAACCCGCCCCGAACCATACTGGTTTACCAGATCGTTGAACTGTTCCAGGCTTTTCACATCCTGGTTATTCACCGACAGGATCACATCACCCCGGCCCACACCTGCGCGTGCTGCAGCGCCCTCAGCATCTTCCACCAGTAACCCGCTGCCGACCTTGAGTTCCCGCTTCTGTTCGTCACTGAGTTCGTTCAAAGTCAGACCAAGCTTGTTTCCAGTCTTGCCGGCCTTCGTGGCAGCGCGTCCCCTTGTCAGGCAATTCGCCTACCACCAGAGAGATATCCTTGTATGCGCCCTTTCGCCAGATCTGGACCATGACCCGCTTGCCCGGCTTGACCGCAGCCACAAGACGCGGCAGTTCAGTGGAATTTTCCACCGCCTTGCCATCGAACTTGAGAATCACGTCGCTGGCCGCCATGCCTGCCTTATCCGCCGGGCTGCCCTTGTCCACATTGGCAATCAGGGCACCGATGGGCTTGCTCAGGCCAAAAGACTCCGCCAGTTCCTTGGTCATTTCCTGGATCATCACGCCGAGCCAGCCGCGGTTGATCTTGCCCTGGGTTCGCAACTGGTCGCTGATATCGATCGCCACGTCAATCGGGATTGCGAAGGAAAGCCCCATGAAGCCGCCGCTGCGGCTATATATCTGGGAATTGATGCCGACCACTTCACCTCTCATGTTAAACAGCGGCCCACCGGAATTCCCGGGGTTGATTGCCACGTCGGTCTGGATGAACGGCACATAATTTTCCTGCGGCAGTGAACGCCCCTTGGCACTCACGATCCCCGCCGTCACACTGTTATCGAAACCGAACGGCGAGCCAATGGCAAACACCCATTCTCCGGCCTTGAGCAGATCAGGTTTGCCGATCGTCACTTTTGGCAAGCCACTGGCATCAATTTTCACCAGCGCAACATCCGTACGACGGTCGCTGCCGATCACCTTGGCCTTGAACTCGCGTTTGTCGGTCAGGCGCACCGTGACTTCGTCCGCCGCATCCACGACATGGGCATTGGTCAGGATATAACCATCTGCGCTCAGAATGAACCCGGAGCCGAGTGAGCGCGACTGATATTCGCGCGGGCCACCCTTGCGATGCGGCATGAAACGCCGGAAGAAGTCATACATCGGGTCATCCTCGGACAACTCCGGCATCTGGGGGAAAACACTTTCATTGCGCACGGTCTGTGTAGTGCTGATATTCACCACTGCCACACCCTGTTTTTCCACCAGTTCGGTAAAGTCCGGCAGCTCCCTGGCATGGGAAAATGCGGTCAAAGACAGAAAAAGTGTACAAAAGACGATGATTCTTTTCATCCTTCACTATCCTCAGCAAGTTTGACAATATTGCAGGAAAAAACCCGGCGCAGAATGACCGGCTGAAACTGCCGCTGCCCGCCCGGCCTCCCCGCCACCCATTTCAATGCAGCAAAACCCAGCACCAGGCCGATGCCAGCTCCGACAACGGAATACAGGTCTTTTGCCGCGCCGGCCGGCGCAAGCTGACTGCCCAGCAAGGCGCCTGCCATCAGTAAGGTCAGGGGCAGCACATAGCTGAGCAGGGAACTTCTAAGCAAGGCTGACTCTTCGAGTCCGATCACGACACGTTCACCAACGGCAGCTCCGATTGGGTTCAACACCCTGAATGGCCTGGCCTGGCCTCCAAGCAACTGGCCCAGGCTGGATGTGCCGCAGCTTTTCTGGGAACTGCAGGTACCGCAGGACGAAGCTCGTGCAGTTTCGACATAAGCGCCATCAGCGCCCAGTTTGACCACCACCCCTTCGGTTTCTAGCATGATCGGCAGTTTTTATACTATCTGGCTGAAAAAAATACGGAATTTGCAATGTGCATCACGGTCGCCGCAGGCACCTCACCGAGGACAGTCACCTGAAAATCAGCCACTGGTTTGGTATAAACATTGATCGAACCCTGATTCGAAAGCCCGGAAACAGGTTTTTCCATTCCGGCCAGAGGCTCGATAAAGACCGACACCGCAACCAGTTCATCAGAAAAAACCAGATGATTGGCTGAAACTTTCTTGCCGGGGAAGGTGCGTTTCTGCTCCATGATTTTCTTGAAGCCGGCAGGCAGTGATTTCACCTGCCAGCCTGAATCGGCCATGGCGGGCACAGCCCGCTGCTGGACAGGAGAATGCCTGGCGTATTTCGGCTTCAACTGTTCAGGATCGATGCTTCCGCCAATCCGCGCCTGGGTGAAAGAGAACTGATTCACCACCTCATTTTTCTCGTTCAGCGCGCTGGCCTTGAGCAACAGGCCGCTGCTGCTTTCAGCACAAAAACGGTGGCCATAACGGTAAGTGTCGCGCGGTTCCAGAATCACGTTCTGGCAAACATGACCGGCCACGCGCTCAGTCCCGCCCAGCCTGACTGCATAATTTTCACCAATACCCGATAACTGGCGCGGCAGAAGTGCCGGAAAATTTTTCTGTGATCTGCGCCCGTCAACTGCGAAGCCTTTATTTGCAGGCATAAAACAGATCACTTCGTCATTGTTGCGGATGAACTCGCGCGGCGGGCCATCCAGCGCTTCCAGCTTCTCATGTTCGCCGCTTTCGTCCATCACATGAACAATGCTGGATGTTTCCATGTAGGCGCCGCGTTGATAGACAAAGGTCCCGCTGTAATTGAGCTGATGTGCGGCAGAAGCGATTTTTTCCAGCCAGACGATACCCTCATTGCCATTGGCTTCTGCCATGGCCAGCCCCGGCAGACAAGCAAGAGCCAGCGCTGCTACACAGCGGCCAACCCTCATCGCGCAACAGCCTCGCGCACATCAGAAGATGCTGTTCGTACATAGGCGTTCGCGTCCTGCAACGCCACGTTGTGCGAATACTCCTGATGCGCCAGCAGATAAGGACTGACATTGGCGCTGGACAGCTCAACCTGCGGCGCATTTGCCGCCAGCATGGCCGGATTCGTGTTTTCTGTGCCCGTCTGCATCACTGCCCAGACCACAAAGCCTACAGCCGCCACCGATGCGGCTGCGGACAGGGCAAAAGTTTTCGCCCGTGGCCTGGCAAGCCGGGCGGGCGCCAGAACGGTAGGCTCCTCAGCCAGACGCGCGCTGAACCGTTCCATGAAATCGCCAGAGACAGAGGGCGTATCCCGCAATTCGTCGCCGATCAGGTGGTAGGCATGCCATTCATGTTGCGCTTCCGAACGTTGCAAAGAAGCGATCAACCGCTTCGCCTGTTCTTCATCCGCTTCGCCGTCCATGAATCCGGAAATCTGCTCGTTCATGCTTACCACCTCTTGTCTTTATGTGTATCCAGCAAAGGCCGCAATTTCTCGGCGATTGCCTCACGCGCCCGGAATATCCGCGACCTGACGGTCCCGATCGGGCAGTTCATCACCTCTGCGATTTCCTCATAGCTCAATCCTTCGATTTCGCGCAAGGTAATCGCCGTTCTTAACTCCTCTGGCAACGCCGCCATCGCAGAGTTCACTGTCTGACCAATCTGTTTGGTCATCAACTCATGTTCCGGCGTGTTGTTATCCCGCAACTCGCTCGCACCCTCGAAATTTTCCGCATCTTCCGGGCTAAATTCAGTGCTGGTGGGCGCACGCCGCCCCTGGGCGACCAGATAGTTTTTGGCAGTATTAATGCCGATCCGGTACAGCCATGTATAAAAGGCACTCTCGCCACGGAACGAGGGCAAGGCGCGGTAAGCCTTGATGAAGGCTTCCTGCGCCACGTCCTCGACCTCTGCCGAGTCGCGGATAAAACGCGACAACAGCCGGGCGAGCTTGCGCTGGTATTTGATCACCAGCAACTCGAAGGCACGCTTGTCACCATGCTGCGCGCGCTCAACCAGTTGTTGATCAACTTCCCGATCACCCATCTGGGCCTACTCCCTGAAACAGCTTATTTTTGTCAGTGTGCAGTATAACGTTTTCAAGCGCTTTGCAGAAAACGCAAGACTACTGCCTCCTACAAAGACAGGCATTCACTCCGAATAGTTCACATCCTTAGTAAAGTCATTGCGTTTGGGTACGGGGGCACATGGTATGATTTTCGGGATTTCTCAAACTGAATCTCACTGGATACGGCGTGGAACAATTTGATGTAGTAATCATCGGCAGTGGTCTGGCAGGGATGACCCTCTCCCTGCATCTGGCAGAACACAAAAAGATCGGGCTCATTACCAAAAAATCCCTGCTTGATGGCGCCAGCAACTGGGCCCAGGGTGGCATCGCGGCGGTACTGGGTGATGACGACTCGATCCAGTCCCATATTCAGGACACATTCGTTGCCGGCGCCGGACTGTGCGGCGAGAACGCCACGCGTTTTGTCGTGGAACATGGCAAATCCACAATCGAATGGCTTATCCGGCAAGGCGTCCAGTTCAGCCATGACGAGCAGCACAGCGAGGAACTGCACCTGACGCGCGAAGGTGGCCACAGCCACCGCCGTATCGTGCATGCAGCAGACGCGACGGGTGCGGCAGTGCAAATGACCCTGTCGCAGCGAGTCAAGGCCCATCCCAACATCACCCTGCTGGAAGAACACATCGCCATTGACCTGATCACCGGCAGAAAGCTGGGCCTGAGCGACCCTGCACTGGCGAACCGCTGCTTCGGTCTCTATGCGCTCGACAACCAGTCCGGCAAGGTCAGGACCTTTTCCGCCCAGCATACTATTCTTGCCACCGGCGGGGCTGGCAAGGTTTACCTCTACACCACCAATCCCGACGTAGCTGCAGGGGATGGCATCGCCATGGGATGGCGCGCCGGCTGCCGGGTGGCGAACATGGAATTCATCCAGTTCCACCCCACCTGCCTCTATCACCCGCACGCAAAATCCTTCCTGATTACCGAAGCGGTACGTGGTGAAGGCGGCCTGCTCAAGCTGCCGGATGGCACCCGCTTCATGCCCGACCACGACCCCCGCGCCGAACTGGCGCCGCGCGACGTCGTTGCGCGGGCAATCGACTTTGAAATGAAAAAACGCGGGCTGGATTGTGTTTACCTCGACATCTCGCACAAATCCGAGGCCTTCCTCAGGGAACATTTCCCCAACATCTACGCGCGCTGCATGGAACTGGGCATCGATATCGCGCACGACCCCATTCCCGTGGTGCCGGCCGCCCATTACACCTGCGGCGGCGTCATGACCGACCTGCGCGCCAGGACCGACATCCACAATCTCTATGCGGTGGGTGAAGTGGCGCATACCGGCCTGCACGGCGCCAACCGGCTGGCCAGCAATTCGTTGCTGGAATGTGTCGTGTTCGCCCAGGCTGCTGCGCGGGATATTCTGGAACAGCAGGATTCGCCGATACCCGCCCTGCCGGAATGGGATGAAAGCCGGGTGACCGATGCCGACGAGGAAATCATCATCTCCCACAACTGGGAAGAACTGCGCCGCTTCATGTGGGACTATGTCGGCATCGTGCGCACCAGCAAACGCCTCCAGCGCGCGCTCAAAAGGATCAATCTGCTACAGGAAGAAATTTTCGAGTATTACAGCAATTTCCGCGTCAGCAACGACCTGATCGAACTGCGCAACCTGGTCCAGACGGCGGAACTGATCGTGCACAGCGCCATGCTGCGGCATGAAAGCCGCGGTCTGCATTTCAGCCGGGATTATCCGGAGCAGTTACCCGCAGCGGAAAACACTGTCCTGGTGCCGGATCAATAATCCGCCCCAAACTCGCGCGCTATCACTACAAACGCCTATTCAACCGAGTAAGGCAAACTCTGTAGTTTCAGCACTGGCCCATCCGGGGTTTTCCAGTGCACGGCACCGGATTCGATGCTGGCATTCAGGATCACGGCCAGCAGGTCGAATCCGCCCTCAGGCGATGGCTGAACGTTCATGAGCATACCGCCGGACTGTTCTGACGCCCCCTGTCCGAACAGCACATCTCCTGGCTGCGGTGCGACATCGGAATCAAGGTGGGCGCGGTACATGCGGCGTTTTACCTTGCCCAGGTACTGCGAACGCGCCACAATTTCCTGGCCCGGATAACAGCCCTTGGTAAAGCTGACGCCGCCGATCAGCTCCATATTCGCCATCTGCGGCACAAACTGTTCCTGGGTTCCGGCTGTCACCATGGGAATCCCGGCCTGAATTTCCAGCCATTCCCAGCAGCCGCTGCCCACAGGCGTGCAATGCTTGTTCAGGGTCTGCCATACCGCAGCGGCATTTTCCGGCGCCACGAGAATTTCGAAGCGCTGCCCCGGCAGACGGATGGCAGTGACCGGACCACAACGGGCAACGCCATAGTCATCCTGCGGGGCGGTGCCACCCAGTTCGGCCAGCGCGGCTGGCGCAGTTTCTCCGGCGATGCCGAGGCGGATCATCTGCTCGCTGGCATCGTTCACTTTCACCTTGGAGCGCATGACGTACATGGTGAGACGTTTCTGAATGGCTTCACGCAATGGCGCCGGCAACTGCATGAAAAACCCTTCCTCGCTGCGCCACAGCAGGAAAGTCGCCAGCATCCGCCCCTTGGGTGTGCAGTAGCTGCCCAGCCGGGCCTGCGCCAGCGTCGCCTGCTTTACGTCGCAGCTCACCTGGCCTTGCAGGAAAGCTTCGCTGTCGTCACCGGCAAACTGAATCACGCTCAGATGTGAAAGATCGGTCAGAATACTGCCCTTCTGCGCAGCCAGGATTTCCTGTTGTGGCGAGCCAAAGTCCATAAGCTGCTGGTTTTCGATCCGGGCGCCTGCGGCGAGCAAATAATCCTGCCAGTTGGAATTCATTTTTTTATTTCCGATCAATTTAGTCGTGATTTGATTAACAGGTAAAATAGTGGCCTTTGGCCTATTTTACAAGCCCTCCGCCATGCTTGAGCTGAAACTCAATCCTTCGCGCACGCTGACTGCCCTGCTCGCCACGGCACACCTGCTGTCTCTGCTTGTGGTCTGGCTCCTGCCTCTGATGCTGGCAATTCAGATTGCCGGCAGCCTGCTGATCGCTGCCAGCCTGGGCTTTTACCTGCGGCGCGACTGCCTGCTTGCGGCAGGCAATTCGATTATTGGGCTGCGCCTTGACCATGAGTGCAATTGCGCTTGCCAGACCCGCGACGGCACCTTACTGGAGACAAAACTGCTCGGTTCCAGCATGGTCACGCCATGGCTGATCGTGCTCAACTTGTCCGCAGAAAACAGAGGGCTGGCAAGGCATGCCATCATTCTCCCTGACTCGGCAGATGCAGAAATGCTGCGCCAGTTGCGCGTCCTGCTGCGCTGGAAATGCGGCGACGCCAGCAAGACCTGAATTGCCAGATGATATAATCGCCCGCTTTCAGTCACTTTCATGATGCTACTTCCGCCACCCCTCCCCTCACCCGGCCAGCGCACTCGCCATGCAGGCCTGCACGGCTCCAGCGATGCGCTGGCGCTGGCTCAGCTGGCGCAGGAAGCGCGACCGCTGGTGATTCTGGCGGAAACCGCCTGGCATGCCCAGCGCCTGCATGACGAGATGGCTTTCTTCGCCCCGCAACTGGCCATCCACCTGCTGCCAGACTGGGAAACACTGCCTTACGATCATTTCTCCCCGCACCAGGACCTGGTCTCGGAGCGTCTCGCGACGCTGTACCAGATTTCCCACAACGCCTGCGACGTGATCATCGTTCCCGCCACCACCGCGCTTTGCCGCCTGCCGCCGCGCGAGTTTCTGGCCGCCCATGCCTTTTTCCTCAAGCAGGGCACCAAGCTGGACCTCGATGCGCTGCGCGAGCAGCTGACCCAGGCCGGCTATACCCACGTCACCCAGGTGCTGACGCCGGGCGAATATTCGGTCCGCGGCGGACTGGTGGACCTGTTCCCCATGGGCAGCGCGGTACCCTACCGGCTCGACCTGTTCGATCAGGAGATCGAATCCATCCGCACTTTCGATGTGGATACGCAGCGCAGCATCTATCCGGTGAAGGATGTGCGCCTGCTGCCGGCACGCGAATTCCCGCTCGACGAAGCCGGCATCAGCCGCTTCCGCCAGAATTTCCGCGAAAAGTTCGAAGGCGACCCCTCCAAGAGCCAGCTTTACAAGGATGTCAGCAACGGCCTGGCCCCGCTGGGCATCGAGTATTACCTGCCGCTGTTTTTCGAGCACACGGCCACGCTGTTCGATTATCTGCCGGACAGCGCGCTGCTGTGCCTGCACCATGATCTGGAAGGCGCCGCACAGCGTTTCTGGCAGGACACCCGCTCGCGCTACATGCTGCTGCGGGGCGACCGCAACCGCCCCCTGTTGTCGCCGGAAGAAATCTTCCTGCCGGTGGATGTTTTTTTCGGCGAGATCAAACTGTTCGGGCGCATCGAGATTTCCAGCGAGGCTGGCGACAAGCCCAGCACCCAGCCGGTGCCGGAAGTGCAGGTCGAGCGCCGCGCCGAAGATCCGCTGGAAAAACTCAAGGAATTCATCAAACATTTCGATGGCCGCGTCCTGATCCTGGCAGAAAGCATGGGCCGGCGCGAAACCATGGCGCAGTATCTGGCCGAATACGGCATTAAAACCCGCCATCTGCGAGGATTTTGCCGAGTTCCAGGCAAGCAATGAACCGCTCATGCTCGCCGCCGGACTGGTGAGCACAGGTTTTCTCATCCCCCATCACCCATCTCCCTTCGACTGCGCTCAGGGCACGCCCATTACCGCAGTTTTTGCCGTCATCACCGAAACCGAACTCTACGCCACCCAGGTACGCCAGTCGCGGCGCCGCGACACCACGCGCAGGAGCAATGTCGAGAACATGCTGCGCGACCTGTCCGAGCTCCGGGCAGGCGATCCGGTGGTGCATGAACAGCATGGTATCGGGCGTTACCTCGGGCTGGTGAACATGGACCTCGGCGAGGGTGAAACCGAGTTCCTGCATCTGGAATATGCCGGGGGCGACAAGCTCTACGTCCCGGTATGCGATCTGCACGTCATCAGCCGCTACAGCGGCGCCAGCCCGGATTCCGCCCCCCTGCACCGGCTGGGCAGCGGGCAGTGGGAAAAGGCGAAAAAGAAAGCGCTGCAGCAGGCGCGCGATACCGCCGCCGAACTGCTCAACCTGTATGCGCAGCGGGCGGCGCGCCAGGGCTACTCGTTCAAGCTCAATCATCACGATTATGAAGCTTTCGCCGCCGGATTCGATTTCGAGGAAACCCCGGATCAGGCAGCGGCAATCCAGGCCGTGATCGGGGACATGACTTCCGGCCAGCCGATGGACCGGCTGGTGTGCGGCGATGTCGGCTTCGGCAAGACGGAGGTTGCCCTGCGTGCGGCCTTCGTCGCGGTCGCCGACGGCAAGCAGGTGGCGATCCTGGTCCCCACGACACTGCTGGCAGAGCAGCATTTCAACAATTTCTCCGACCGCTTTTCCGACTGGCCGGTCAAAATAGCCGAGCTGTCCCGCTTCCGCACCGCCAAGGAGCAGACCCTGGCGCTCAAGGGGCTGGCTTCGGGCGAGATCGATATCGTCATCGGCACCCACAAGCTGATCCAGAAAGACGTCAAGTTTGCAAACCTGGGCCTGGTCATCGTGGACGAGGAGCACCGCTTCGGCGTGCGCCAGAAGGAGCAGCTCAAGGCGCTGCGCGCCGAGGTGGATGTGCTGACCCTGACCGCCACGCCGATCCCGCGTTCGCTGTCGATGTCGCTGGAGGGCTTGCGCGATTTTTCCGTGATTGCCACCGCGCCGCAAAGACGCCTCTCCATCAAGACCTTCGTCGCACCCTACTCCGAAGGCATCATCCGCGAGGCGGTGCTGCGCGAGCTCAAGCGCGGCGGTCAGGTGTATTTCCTGCACAACGAGGTGGAAACCATCCTCAACGTGCAGGAAAAACTGGCGAAGCTGCTGCCCGAGGCGCGCATCGCCGTGGCCCACGGCCAGTTGCACGAGCGCGATCTGGAACACGTGATGCGCGATTTCTACCAGCAGCGCTTCAACCTGCTGCTATGCACGACCATCATCGAAACCGGCATCGACATCCCCACGGCCAACACCATCCTGATGAATCGCGCGGACAAGTTCGGCCTCGCCCAGTTGCACCAGTTGCGCGGCCGGGTCGGCCGTTCGCACCACCAGGCCTACGCCTACCTGCTCACCCCGGGCGAAGTGGCGGCGCTCACGCCGCAGGCGAAAAAACGCCTGGATGCGATCCAGATGATGGAAGACCTGGGTGCCGGCTTCTATCTTTCCATGCACGATCTGGAGATCCGCGGTGCGGGCGAGATTCTGGGTGAATCGCAGAGCGGTGAAATGCAGGAGATCGGCTTCAGCCTCTACGCCGACATGCTCAACCAGGCCGTGAAGGCACTCAGGGAGGGCAAGGAGCCGGACATGGCAGCAGCCTCTGGCCGTCACCACGGAAATCAATCTGCACACCCCGGCGCTACTGCCCAAGGAATACTGCGGCGACATCAACCAGCGCCTGACGCTCTACAAGCGGCTGGCCAATTGCGACAGCATGGAAGAACTGGATCTGATTCATGAAGAACTGATCGATCGCTTCGGCCTGCTGCCGCCCGCAGCCAGCACCTTGCTGGAATCGCATCGTCTGCGCGTTCTGGCCAAACCGCTGGGAATCATGAAAATCGATGCCAGCAGCGATGCGATCGTGGTGCAATTCGTCCCCAGCCCGCCGATCGACCCTGCTAAAATCATCGAATTCATCCAGAAACAGCCCGGCTGCAAACTGGCCGGCCCGGACAAGATCCGCATCGGCGTGCCGCTGCCCGAAGTCGAGCAGCGCATCACGACGATCAAATTTTTATTCAAGAAACTGCAATAAAGGATACAAAACATGGCTCACCTGATCCGCCCCTTTACCGGCCTGCGCCCTGCGCCGGGACGCGCCGCCGAAGTCGCCGCCCCGCCCTATGACGTGCTTTCCACCGCTGAAGCGCGGGTACGTGCAGAGGGCCGCCCGTGGAGCTTCCTGCATATTTCCAAACCGGAAATCGACCTGCCGCCGGAAACCGACCCCTATGCGCCGGAAGTCTATGCCAAGGCGGCGGAAAACCTGCAGCGCATGATCGAAGCGGGCGTGCTGAAGCGCGACGACAGCGCCTGCTATTACGCCTACCGGCTGGTGATGGGCGAACACAGCCAGATCGGTCTGGTGGCCGCGGCCTCGGTGGCGGATTACGACACCAACCGCATCCGCAAGCACGAATTCACCCGCCCCGACAAGGAAGACGACCGGGTACGCCAGATCGATGCGCTCAATGCCCAGACCGGCCCGGTGCTGCTGGTCTACCCCCGTGCGCCGGAAGTGGATGCCATTCTCGCTCAGGCCAGCAGCGGGCCAGCCCGATGCCGATGTGACGGCCGACGACGGCATTCGCCACACCATCTGGGTAATGCGTGATGCCGCCATCAACGAGAAGCTGACCAAAGCTTTCGATGCCATGCACGCCATTTACATCGCCGACGGCCATCACCGCTCCGCCTCGGCCTCGCGCATTTGCGCAACGCGCAAGGCTGCCAATCCGGCACACAACGGCGAAGAAAGCTACAACTACTTCCTGTCGGTAATTTTCCCGCACCACCAGATGAAAATCATGGACTACAACCGGGTGATCAAGGACCTGAATGGTCTCGACAAGGCCGCTTTCCTCCAGCGTGTCGGAGAGGGCTTTTCCGTTGAAACATGCAGCGCCCAGATGAAGCCCGCCAAACCCAACGAATTCGGCATGTATCTGGATGGACAGTGGTATCGGCTCTCCATCAAGCCCGAACTGATCCCCACGCAGGACCCGGTGGCGCGGCTCGATGTCAGCCTGCTGCAGAACCATCTGATCGCCCCGGTACTCGGCATTGCCGACCCGCGCCGCGACAAGCGCATTGATTTTGTCGGTGGAATCCGCGGTCTGGCTGAACTGGAAAAGCGCGTCAACAGCGGCGAAATGGCCGTGGCTTTCGCCCTGTTTGCCACGCGCATGGAAGACCTGATGGCCGTGGCCGATGCCAACGAAGTCATGCCACCCAAATCCACCTGGTTCGAGCCCAAGCTGGCAGACGGACTGGTTTCACACGCCCTGTAAACAGCAGCGGGCATGCTGAGGTTGCTGGAAACAGCATCCACAGCGTGTCTGAGCCTGCTCATTTTCTGCGATTACCCGACCGGATTCCGGCCACACCCGCGGTTGGGCACACCGGGAATCACCTGATTTTCCGCAACGCTTTCGTTACTGAGCAGGTTTGCTTTTTTGTTCCGGTTCCCAGGGCTGCAATTCATAACGTGGCGGCTGGCCAATGTAAAAAAGCACCACGCCACAGCTGGCGAGAAAGAAGATGACGGCGAGCAGGCTGGCGACGATCGGGTCGGAGCCGCCGCGCACCGGGTAGATAAAGGCAAACAGCACCATTGTGGCAATGGAACCCACAAAAGACAGGATGGAAAATCCAAAGGCTATTTTCTTACCCAAGCTTCTCTTTCTCACGGTTCCACCCTCAATTGATTTGCCACGCATCATGAATTCGCCCGGCCTGCTTCAGAATTTTGGCGAAGCTTGGCAGCATATCGCGTTTAATCACTGGACGCCGTAGAAATGTTTCACAAAAGGTTTGCGAAATTCACGGTGACAATTGTAACAACCGGTCTGGAGCGTCTGGAAAGCCTTGATCACCGCCAGGCCATCTCCGTTTTTAGCCGCCTGGGTCAATTCTTGCGCTGCGTCATGCGTTTCCCCGTCATAGGCCTTGAACTTCCCCATATTGCTACCCATGAAAGCGATGATGCGCATTTTTTCTGACATTGGCGGCTGGGGATGGTCGCCAATCAAAGGCGCCGTTTTTTCAACCAGCGCCCAGTCATCGCGGGAAATGCCATCGGTGATGATCTGCATGTTTTTACCCAGATCCTTCATGACTTTCTGAAGCGCGAGAGGTTCAGCATTCGGTTTTCCGTTATCGGCGAAAACAAGGTGGCTGGTCACGCTCAACAACAGTGCAGCGAAGAGGGTTGATGCGTTAACAACAGTGATTTTCATGGTTCCGGCTCTCCAGTTTCAAGTTGTCAGATTTCATTCGAATGCCCGCCCTTCACCAGCCTCTTCATGCGTCCGGCCATCGCGAATGTGATAAATGCGCTTGAAGGTCGGGATAATTTTCTCGTCGTGCGTGACGACGATGATAGCAGTCTGGTACTGCTGCGCCATCCGGTTGAGGATACGGATTACGGCCAGCGCCCTTTCGCTGTCGAGCGGCGCGGTAGGCTCGTCGGCGAGAATAACCGGAGGCCGGTTGACCAGCGCGCGGGCAATGGCGACACGCTGCTGCTCGCCGCCGGAAAGTTGCGACGGCATGGCCTTGGCGCGATGCGCCACATCCAGCGCTTCGAGCAGTTCGAGCGCGCGCTGGCGCGACTCGGCATTGGGTCGCCCGGCCAGCATGGGCAGGAGGGCGATGTTGTCGGTCACATCGAGAAACGGGATCAGATACGGCGCCTGAAACACGAAGCCGATTTTGTCGCGGCGTAAAGCGCGCAAATCCTTGATCTTCCAGCCATCCTGGTAAATAACATCATTGCCCAGTTTCATACTCCCGCCACTGGGCTCAATCACCGCACCCAGACACTTGAGCAGCGTCGTCTTGCCGGAACCGGATGGCCCGACCAGCCCCACCACCTCACCGGGCGCAACCTGCATATCCACGCCCCGAAGCGCATCGACAGCGGTATCGCCCGCGCCGTAGCGCTTACGCAAGCCTTCGATATGAATGCCGTTGTTAAGTCCGTCAGCCACCGATCGCCTCCGCCGGGTCAACCTTGAGCGCAGCACGAATCGCCAGCACGCTGGCCAGCGCGCAGATGACCAGCACCGCGGCAAAGCCCCGCGCCGCATCGCCGGGCTCAAGCAGGACATATTTGGGGAACAGCGGCGCCCAGATGGTGGCAGATATCTTGCCCACCACGAAACCGATCAGGCCCAGTCCCAGCGCCTGTTGCAGGATCATACCGGCAATCGTGCGGTTGCGCGTGCCGATCAGTTTCAGCACCGCGATTTCGCGTATCTTGCCCAGAGTCAGAGTGTAAATAATGAACGCCACAATGGCGGCGCTGACGATGGCGAGGATGACCAGGAACATGCCGATCTGCTTGGAGGATGTGGCAATCAGTTTGGCCACCAGAATTTCCTCCATCTGCGCCCGTGTATAGACCTGCAGGCGCTTCCAGCGGCGGATGGGCTCGGCAACCTCCTCAGCAGCATAGCCGGGCCGGATCTGCACCAGCACCGCGTTGACAAAGGCGTTATTGCTCTGCGAGGCAATCACCGCATCCAGCAGGCCGGGCACGCCGGGACGGTTGAATGCCGGGTTGGCAGCGGTACGGCGACGCTGCTGGACGATGACATCGTTGTCTTTCAGAAACTGGGCTTCCTGTGCGTCCCGGAGCGGAATAAACACCATCGGGTCGCCGCTCGACGACACCATGCGCCGCGTCAGGCCTACCACGGTGTAATGATTGCGGCGAATCTGGATGCGATCGCCCAGTTTGAAGCCTGTCGCCCGGTCAGCCACGGCTTCGTAATGCCCGCGGGTGATCTGCCTCCCGGCAATCAGGTAAGCCGGCTCGCCGGGTCCGGCAGGAACGATACCCACAGCCATGGCACGCACATCACGCTCGCCGTGACGCACCTGCATGGTGAGATAGGTCACATTGGCGGCGCGCTCCACGCCGGGCATGCCGAGAATACCGCGATAGACATCGTCGTAAATGCTCGATGGCTCGGCATACGGGCCGAGGGTGTCTTTCTGCACCACCCACAGATCCGCGCCGCTGTTACCGAGCAGCACCTTGGCGTCGTCCACCATGCCGCGATACACCCCGGCCATGGTGAGCGTCACCCCGATCAGCAGCCCCAGCCCGACACCGGTGAACACGAACTTGCCCCAGGCGTGAAGAATATCGCGCCCTGCCAGACTGATCATGGCTTGCCGTCCACCAGACGATCGACGATCTTGATACGGCTGTGCTCATTGATTTCGCGCTGGCTGTATACCACCACGCGGTCGCCCGCCTTGAGCCCCTGCAGAATCTGCACCCGGCCATCGAGGTCGGAGGCGCCGGTCCTGACCGGGGTAAAGCTGAGCTTATCGTTCTCGACCCGCCAAACGCCGGTATTGCCATTCTGGCGCTTGAGGGCGGCGTTCGGCACCACCGGCGCCGCTGGCAATTCGGGCTGGGCCACCGTGACTTCTGCCAGCTCGCCAATAGAAGGCAGTGTTTCAGGCGCATGCTCGAACACCACCTTGGCCAGCGCCTCCTCGGTGACCGCATCCGCACGCGGTTCCACCCGCTCCACCCGGCCCGGTATTTTTTTCTGCTCCTGCGAACGCAGCATGACGGTAGCAGGCAGCGCAGCGCGCAGGCCGGATGCGCGCAATTGATCAAAACGCACATTGACCCACAGGCTGGCGGGGTCGATCACTTCCACCACTGCCTGCCCGGCCACTACGGTGGTCCCGGATTCAGCATTGCGCGCCACCACCAGGCCACTTACCGGCGCGAGCAGGCGCAGGTTGGCACGTTGCTGGATCAGGCCGTCACGGTCGGCACGGATGCGTGCCACGTCCTGCCGGGCTGCATCGCGGTTGGCACTGGCGGAGGCGAAAGCGGCCTCGGTAACCAGGTGCTCCTGGCGTTTGGCCTCAACGGCCTCGTTGCTGACAAAGCGCGTCAACAACAACTGTTCGTAACGGCGCACCTGGGCCCCGGCATAGGTCTTGCGCGCCGCTGCGTCGCGTACCTGCGCTTCAGCCGCCAGCACGGCAGCCTGGGAGCGGCCAAGCGCGGCTTGCTGCGAGCTGACGCGATCATCCAGATCCACCGGATCCATTTCAGCCACAAGCTGCCCGGCCTGGACCCGGTCGCCGACCTGCACGCTGACCTGCCTGACCCGCCCGGCAAAGGTCGGGCCTATCATGTAAGCGTAACGGGCCTCGACGGTACCGATGCCGAACAGGGCGGGCGTAACGGATTCCTGCTTTACACTCAGCACGGTGACGGGAACGGGCGCCAGCGGCCCGGAGCGCAGGGCGACATAGCCGAACAAGCCCAGCAGCAGGACCAGAAAGACGATCAGGGACAGTTTGCGCCGGTTGGCCATTAGGTTTTTCATTGCACCCCCTCGATGCCACGGCGATAGATGGCAAAAACATTCGGCGCTTCCGCCAGCATGTGCCGGGTATTTCCCGCCAGCAGCGACTGCATGACCAGCCCCTGGATCATGCCGATGAACAGGGTGGAAGCGGCGTTTGCGTTGACTTTAGGATCAAGCTCTCCACTCGCTTTGCCGGTTTCGATCAGGCCAGACAGACGCTCCGCGTAACTGCTGGTCAGGGTGCGCGCCATACGCTTGGGCATGGAGTCCGCAGTGCGCTGCAATTCGCCGAACAGCATGCGCGGCACGCCGGGATGCGCCGCCACGAATTCGATATGCGCCATGAACACGGCTTCCAGCGCCGCCAGCGGGCTTGCTACCGAATCAGCCGCCTGATCAACGCGCGCCATCAGACGCTCGGCCACCCATTCCATAACCGCCTGCCAGATCGCATCCTTGCTGGGAAAATGACGAAACAGCGCGCCCTGGGTCAGGTTCATTTTCTTGGCGATTGCGGCGGTGGTGATATCGCTGGGGTTCTGTTCAGCGGCCAGCTTGATGACCGTTTCCACCGTAATGCTCCGGCGTTCATCTGCTGGCAGGTGCTTCGAAGTGGCTTGCATGAAAAATCCAAAGATAGTAATCGATTACTATCTTATTGAAACGAGCTGTTCGCGTCAAACTGCTTTCATGTATTCATCTTTCGACTTCTTCCGCCCACACCAGTGCATCCACGTGCGCGGCATTGACCCTGGCGGCATCCAGACCGCAGACCGCTGCCAGCAGTTCAATCTGCTCCTGCTCGAATTCTTCGCAGGCCATCGCCAGATCGAGATAGGGCGAGTAGATTCCCTCCCCTTTCAGCAGGGCCAGCGACACCTGTTGCGGCAGGTGAAAATTCTCCAGCGCCTTTTCCATCGGGATATTCAGCAAGGCCTCCAGCTGCGAAAGAATGCCCACCAGGAACAAGCCATCCTGATCCGCGCCGGTAATTTTTTCCCGGCCCAGCAACTCCACCATGCGCGCCCGCACCAGCGCATTTTTCAGCAGCACCTGGCTACGCGGATCGGTTTTCTCGCTGGTGAACAGCAGCAAGGTGAGCCAGCGGTAGAGCTGGTCATAACCCAGCAGTGTCATGGCATGGGCGATGGAGCGGATTTCCTGCCGCAAGCCGTTCACCGGCGAGTTGACGTAGCGCAGAATTTTGAAGGTCAAGGCCGCGTCATGCTTGACGCTTGCCTCGAGATCCCTGATTTCGGCATGACTGCGCACCATGTTGAGCAATTCGATCACCTTGAGGCGGTGATTGTCCAGACGATGGGGGGCCGTCAGCTTCGGCCTGGTGAAGTAATAACCTGCGAAATAATTGAATCCCAGCTTGCGGCAGGCTTCCAGATGCTCTTCCGAATTCACGCCCACCGCGATCAGGGGACGCACGGCTTCCTTGAGGATGGCGACAATTTCCTTGCCCAGTTCCAGCGCATTGCTGTTCGAGATATCGAAACGCACATAATCGGCAATCTGGCACCAGGGTAAATATTCCGGGCTGTTGCGCGGGTTATCTACGGCAAACTTGAAGCCCCGCTCCTTCAACTCGCGGCAACGCAGCAGTATTTGCTCGGCAAGCTCCGCCTGCGGCTGCAGGACAAGCACCATATTGTGGCCGGGCAAGCGCTCCAGCAGCGGGTGATAGAGGATGACGGGAGAAATATTGATAAAAGCCAGTTTGCCCTGCAACAGGCGATCAGCCCCCAGATCCAGAATGCTCCTGATCAGCATCTGGTCGTGCATCAGCATCACCGTTTCATCCGGCTTTTTATCCGCCAGCGAATGCCGGTTGCGCAATGCCAGTTCATAGCCAATCAGGTGCTCGGAACGATCCAGCACCGGCTCGCGCCGCAAAAAACGCAAGCGCATCGCCACCGCATCGTTGCGCTGGCCGTTGGTTTCGATATCGAGCAGGCTGGTAAAAAAATCTTGCGGCGCAGTTTCGCCTGTGTCCACGCGCTTGGCGTCATAGGGAGAAACGGGGGGAGTGTCCCCGGCAGGCAATTCCGGCAGCGGCTCCGGCGCAACGGCCGTGTCTTCGGCTCTGGCCGGTTTAACGGGTTGCGTGTTGAAAATGGCTTTCAGTTTTTCAAGCATGATTGCGATTCCTTTTGCTGCAGCAGCAGTTTCCGGGTCATTGTGCCGGAGGTATCTGGCATGTCAAGCGAGTATCAGGTTTGCGTGAACGAACTTGTTGCGTTGCTGACAGGTCGAAAGTATATTGAGAACTATTCCATCATGATTCAAACGGTTTCATGAAAATCTTTTTCACCCGCCTGCTGCTTGCTTTCATGCTCGTATGGCTGCCCTTGCAGGGCTATGCCGGCGAGGCGATGTCTTTTTGCCTGCACCAGCATGAAGAGTCCGCGATGCAAATGGCTGCTGGCGAACACGATGGGTGCCATAGTCAGAATGACTCCTCTCAGCATGACGACACCATGGCAAAGAGTGGCACAGCCTGCGACAACTGCTTTTCCTGTCATCTGATTGCCCAGCCCGCTCTGATCATGGCGCCACTTGCGCTTGGCACGAATAGCAACAGATTATTTCAACCCCCCTTAGAGATTTCCTTTTCTCCGCTCTTTCCTGAGCAACCGCAACGCCCGCCTCTCGCGTTTTTTTCCTGAGTCTTTCCGTTTCACCCTGAAAGCCATGCATTTGCGCCCTGCGCTATGTGCGTGGATGACGTATCACATCCAGGAAAAAACATCATGAAAAAAGCGCTGAATACCTTCATCGCCGCCTTCGCCATGCTGGCGGCCTTCTCTATCCATGCCGCCGATGTGGCCAGCGGCAAGGGCACAATCAATAAAATCAACAACGCTGCCGGGACGCTGAACATTACTCACGAAGCGATTCCCGCCCTCAAGTGGCCCGGCATGACCATGGACATCAAGGTTGCCGACCGGAAAATCCTGTCCGCAGCCAAACCAGGCCAGGTAGTGACTTTCGGCCTGACCAAAGATCCCAGGGCTGGCTACGTGATTTCACACATCGAAACCGTCAAGTAAAACCGGCTGGCGGGACGCCTGGCGCTGCCCGCCGCCTTACCCTTGGAGAACCACGGCCATGAAACCCAAATGCCGTATCAAGATACAGGGAACAGCGCTTTTGCTTGCCCTGCTATTTGCGCAACCGGGCGCTGCCGACCCGCTGCCGGGATCCAGTGTGGAGAGCCTGCTGAAGCTGGCGCGCGACGTCAATCCCGAACTTGCTGCCGTGCAGCATGAAGCGCAGGCTGCTTCTGAACGGATTCATTCTGCCGGCGCCTTGCCGGACCCCATGCTGCGTACCGAGTTGCAGGACATCACCCGTCAGGGCGCGGCTTCCAGCGTCAATCTGCTGCCGGGCACGGCAGGCAGCACCAAATACACGCTGATCCAGGCAGTGCCGTTCTGGGGCAAACGCGATCTCAGGCGCGAGCTTGCAGAAGCCGAAGCGCAGCAGGCCCAGGGCCGCGTCAACGCAAGCTGGGAAGACCTGGCGGCACGTATCAAGACCAGCTATGCCCAGTATTATGTTTTCTCCCGCGCCCAGGTCCTGACCCGGGAATTGCTCGACCTGACACAGCGTCTGGAAAAAATTGCCCAGGCACGCTATGCCAGCGGCCTCGTTCCGCAGCAGGATGTCATCCGGGCTCAGCTTGAGCAGACCGGCATTCGCAGCGATCAGGTAGAACTGGAAAATGCAGTCCACCACAGCATGGTCAAACTCAACGCCCTGCTCTACCGTCCAGCCACTGCGCCACTGGCCGATCCGGCCGTGCTGCGCACTCTGCCGCCAACTGCAAAACTGGATCAGGCGGCACTGCAGGACAAGCTGCGCGCCCGTAATCCGCAACTCTCCACCGAGTCAGCGCGCGTCAACGCTGCGGTGAAAAACCGCGAGCTGGTTTACCGCAATCGCTACCCGGATTTCAACCTCGGCATTTCACCGCTGCAAACCGGCAACCGCGTGGACGCATGGGGCGTGATGGTCGAGTTCAACATTCCGCTCCAGCAATCCAGCCGTCGCTCACAGGAGCGCGAGGCTCAGTCCATGCTGGCAGCAGCCGAATCGCGCAGGGATGCCACCCGGAACCAGCTGCTTGCCGAGCTGGCAGAAAATATTTCCGAGCTGGAAGCCGCACGCCGGATCGAGAATCTCGCACAAAACAGTCAGCTGCCGCAGGCGGATCTGAGCTTCAAGGCCGCGCTGGCCGGATATGAAAACGGCAAGGTGGACTTCGCCACCCTGCTGGATGCCCAGCGCCTGATGCTCAAAGCCAGGCTGGATGCACTCAAGGCGCAGGGCGAAGCACAGAAACGCCTGGCCGAAATCGAACGCCTGTTGGGAGAAGACTTATGAAAACAAGCACAACAATCGCTTTGCTGGCAGTAATGACCAGTATTGCACTGGGCGGAGGCTTCTGGCTGGGCATGAAACAAACCGTATCAACTCCACCCACGCCCACGCCTGAGATTGCCAAGAAAGAACGCAAAATTCTCTACTACCGCAATCCGATGGGGCAGCCGGATACTTCCACTACCCCCAAGCAGGACGAAATGGGCATGGACTACATCCCGGTCTATGAAGATGAAGAAAGCGGCAACCCTGACGCAGCCGGACAGGTAAAAATCAGCACCGAAAAAATCCAGAAGCTGGGGGTGCGCACCGAGGCTGCGTCACTGCGCGAACTGTCCCGAATTGTCCATGCCGTGGGCCGGGTCGAAGCCAATGAACGTCTGACCTACACCATCTCGCCCAGATTCGAGGGCTGGATCGAACGCCTGCACGTCAACACCACGGGCGCACTGGTAAAGCGCGGCCAGCCCCTGCTCGAGGTTTACAGCCCGGAACTGGTTTCCGCCCAGAGAGAATACGCCATTGCAGCCCAGGGTCAGCAGGCTCTGGCCAACGCCAGCCCTGAAGCAAGGGCCGGCATGAAGCAGCTGGCCGATGCCAGCCTGGCGCGCATGAAAAACTGGGACATCTCGGCTGAGCAGCTCAAGGCGCTGAGCCAGAACCCTGAAGCACGGCATACCCTCACCTACCGTTCCCCGGCCAGCGGCATCGTCATGGAGAAGAAAGCCGTGCAAGGCATGCGCTTCATGCCGGGCGACGTGCTTTACCAGATTGCGGATCTTTCCTCGGTCTGGGTGCTGGCCGATGTATTCGAGCAGGACCTGGCCATGGTCAGATCAGGGCAGATGGCCAGGGTCCGTTTCAACGCTTATCCCGGCAAGGAATTCGAAGCTCGGCTGACCTATGTTTACCCCACCCTGAATGCCCAGACGCGCACCGTGCCGGTGCGTCTGGAAATGGCCAACCCCGGCATGCTGCTCAAACCCGCCATGTATGCCGACATTGAATTGAGCGTGCCCAGCAAGGGCAAGGTACTGACCATTCCCGCTTCCGCCGTGATCTACGGCGGCAAACGACAGAGCGTGCTGGTGGAACTGGCCGAAGGGCGCTTCGAGCCGCGCGATGTCCGGCTCGGCAGCCAGGGCAATGATTATGTCGAAGTGCTGGAAGGACTGGGCGACGGTGAAAAAGTCGTGGTTTCCGCCAACTTCCTGATCGACTCGGAAAGCAATCTCAAGGCCGCTTTCAGCAGCCTGGTGAGCAAGCAATCCCAGCCTGAAGCGGCAGCCGATTCTGCACACAAGGAGCACTGAAATGCTCAACCGTATGATTGAATGGTCGGCACGCAATGTCTTTCTGGTGCTGCTGGCCACCGCTGCCATTATCGGCGGCGGGATTTATGCCGTCCTCAAGACGCCGCTGGACGCCCTGCCCGACCTGTCCGACGTGCAGGTCATCCTGTATACCGAGTACTCCGGCCAGGCGCCCCAGGTGGTGGAGGATCAGGTCACCTACCCGCTCACCACGGCCATGCTCTCGGTGCCAAAGTCCAAGGTGGTGCGCGGCTTCTCGTTTTTCGGCGCTTCCTTCGTCTACGTCATTTTCGAGGACGGCACCGACATCTACTGGGCGCGCTCGCGGGTGCTGGAATATCTCACCTCGCTGTCCGGCAGCCTGCCGCAAGGCGTCACCCCACGACTCGGACCGGATGCCACCGGCGTGGGCTGGGTTTACCAGTATGCCGTGCTGGGCAAGAACAGGACCCTGGCCGAACTGCGTACTTTGCAGGACTGGTATCTGCGCTATCAGCTCAGCAAGGCGCCGGGCGTGGCAGAAGTGGCCAGCATCGGCGGCTTCGTCCAGCAGTATCAGGTCACGGTCGACCCGCGCAAACTGCAGGCCTATGGCGTACACATCACCGAGGTCAGCAAGGTGATCCGCGAATCCAACCGCGATGTCGGCGGACGCGTCATCGAAATGGCCGAAGCGGAATTCATGGTGCGCGGCAAGGGCTATCTGCGCGGCAAGAAAGACCTCGAGATGCTGGTCATCAGGAGCGAACGCGGCATTCCCGTCCTGCTGCGCGATGTAGCCCGGGTGGAGCTCGGCCCGGACGAGCGGCGCGGCCTGTCCGAACTCAACGGCGAGGGCGAAGTGGTTTCCGGCATTGCCATGGCGCGCTATGGGCAGAATGCGCTGGAAGTCATCCACAACATCAAGAGCAAGATCGCGGAAATCTCCAGCGGCCTGCCGGAAGGCGTCACGATCGAAACGGTCTACGACCGCGCCGACCTGATCGAGCGCGCCATCGCCAACCTCAAGATCACGCTGCTGGAGGAAAGCCTGATCGTTGCGCTGGTGTGCGTGGTGTTCCTGCTGCACGTGCGCAGTGCGCTGGTCGCCATCATCATGCTGCCGGTGGGCGTGCTGATCGCCTTCATCGCCATGCGCCTGCTGGGCATGAACTCCAACATCATGAGCCTGGGCGGCATCGCCATCGCCATCGGCGCCATGGTGGACGCGGCCATTGTCATGATCGAGAATGCGCACAAGCATCTGGAGCGGCTGGAGCGGAACACCATCACAGCCTTCAAACCCTAACCCCTCCCGGCCTCCCCTTGTCAGGGGAGGAGCCACAACCCCCTCCCCTGACAAGGGGAGGGATGGGGAGGGGTTAGGAGGCCGGGAGGGGTTAGAGTTCGAAGCACGCGCCAACGCCATCATCGCCGCCTGCAAGGAAGTCGGCCCGGCGCTGTTCTTCTCGCTGCTGATCATCACCGTTTCCTTTCTGCCGGTGTTCACGCTGGAAGCGCAGGAAGGCCGCCTGTTCTCGCCGCTCGCCTTCACCAAGACCTTTGCCATGGCCGGGGCCGCGCTGCTGTCCGTCACGCTGGTGCCGGTGCTGATGATGATTTTCGTGCGCGGCAGGATCATGCCAGAGGCGAAAAATCCGGTGAACCGCTTCCTGATCTGGCTGTATCGCCCGATCATCGCCTGGGTGATGCAATGGAAAAAGCTGACCATCGTTCTGGCCGTTGCCGCACTTAGCTGTCAGCCTGTATCCGGCCACGCAGCTGGGCAGCGAATTCATGCCCACGCTCAATGAAGGCACCCTGTTCTACATGCCGACCGGGCTGCCCGGCATGTCGGTGACCAAGGCCGCCGAGACCCTGCAAACCCAGAACAAGATCATCAAGGGCTTCCCCGAAGTGGCATCGGTCTACGGCAAGGCCGGGCGTGCCAACACCGCCACCGATCCGGCGCCGCTGGAGATGTTCGAGACCGTCATCAACCTCAAGCCGGAAAGCGAATGGCGGCCCGGCATGACTATCGACAAGCTGATCGCGGAGCTGGATGCTGCCTTGCAGATACCCGGCATTTCCAATTCCTGGACCATGCCCATCAAGGCCCGCATCGACATGCTCTCGACCGGCATCCGCACCCCGATCGGGATCAAGGTGTTCGGCAAGAACCTGGGCGAGATGGAAAAACTGGCCAAGGAAATCGAAAGCGTGGTCAAGGAGATACCGGGCACCACCAGCGCCTACGCCGAGCGCCTGACGGGGGGACTGTATCTCGACATCGAGCCGGACCGCAGCCAGCTTGCACGCTACGGGCTAGCGGTGGGCGATTTGCAGGAAATCATTTCTTCGGCACTGGGTGGTGAAACTGTCACCACCACGGTCGAAGGCCGTGAGCGCTTCGGTGTCAGCGTGCGCTATCCGCGCGAGTTGCGCAGCACGCCGCAGCAGATTGCCACGCAGATCCTGGTGCCGGTGAGCTCAGGCAATGGGCGGGCATGCCCGCCATGATCCCGCTCGGGCAACTGGCCACGGTCAGTATCGTGAAAGGCGCGCCTTCCATCCGCACTGAGAACGCCCTGCTTTCGGCGTATATCTACGTCGACATCCGCAACCGCGACATCGGCAGCTACGTCGCCGAGGCCCAGCAGGCGGTACGCGACAAGGTGAAGTTCCCGCCCGGCTACTACGCAACATGGAGCGGCCAGTTCGAATACATGCAGCGCGCCAAGGAAAAGATGAAAATCGTGATCCCGCTCACGCTGGCGATCATCTTCACCCTGCTCTATCTCAACTTCCGCCGCCTGACCGAAACCCTGATCGTGATGCTGTCCGTGCCTTTCGCACTGGTCGGAGGGGTGTGGCTGATGTGGGCGCTGGGCTACAACCTTTCGGTGGCGGTGGCGGTCGGCTTCATTGCCCTGGCCGGGGTGGCGGCCGAGACCGGCGTGGTGATGCTGATCTATCTCGATCAGGCGCTCAACCGGATCAGGGCCGAAAGGGAAGCCGAAGGCCGGCAGCTTGCATCAGCCGATCTTTATGCGGCCGTGATGGAAGGCGCGGTCGAACGGGTGCGCCCCAAGATGATGACTGTAGTCGCCATCATGGCCGGCCTGCTGCCCATCATGTGGAGCAGCGGCACCGGCTCGGAGGTCATGAGTCGCATCGCCGCGCCGATGGTCGGCGGCATGATCTCCTCGACCATCCTGACCCTGATCGTCATTCCGGCCTTGTATGCATTGATCAAGGGATGGACTCTTTTCGGAAAGGAAACAGGGTGAATATCAAACCAGTCGTGCTGCGCAACATCACACACCATTTGAGCGGCAAGCTCATTGAATGTTTTCACCTCAGAAGAGTCCCAGTAAAAGGGAGGATTTTCAATGGAAGCCGTCTTAACCAAGTAGCAGCGCGGGCAGCTCAGAAAATCCTGCCAGGAAGTGGAATGATGCGGCAGGAGTCTTAATTGGCTTGATGCTTTACAATATAACCATATATTAATAACCTATGCGGAGGCGGACCCAGCCCCCACGTATTTTTCATTCGCTCCCAAATTCAAGGAAAAAACATGTACGGATTCAGCACACAAGTCACCGGCACTTTTGACGATGCCGTAAGCAAAGTCACCGAGGAATTGAAAAAAGAAGGTTTCGGCATCCTCACCGACATCGACGTCAAGGCCACCATGAAGGCCAAACTGAACATCGATGGCCGCCCCTACCGCATTCTCGGCGCCTGCAACCCGCCGCTGGCGCACCGCGCCATCGAGGCCGACCCGGACATCGGCCTGCTGCTGCCGTGCAACGTGGTGGTGCGCGAAGAAGAAGACGGCAAGATCACCGTGGCATTCATGGACCCATCCGCCGTTCTGAAACTGGTGGAAAAGCCCGGTATCGAAGAACTGGCAGCAGAAGTGCGCGGACGCCTGGAACGGGTGCGCGACGGCCTGAAAGGCTGAGAATAAAGCAGCCTTGAAACAAAACGGGGCGTGATATTCACGCCCCGTTTTGCTTTTATAACGCCAGCGTTTCGCCGACTTTCATTTCCTTCAACTTTGTCTTGATGCCCTGTTTCTTCAGGGCTGCGGCAAAGGCATCCGGCTTGCCAGCCAGCACCGGGAATGTCCCGAAATGCATCGGCACGACCATGCCGGGCTTGACCAGTTTCACCGCCTCGGCTGCACGTTCCGGCCCCATGGTAAAGTGGCCGCCGATGCAGGCCAGCATCACGTCTACCTTGTGGAACTGGCTGATCAGGGCCATATCGCCAAAAACGTCCGTATCGCCGGTATGGTAGATCGCGGGACCGTTCTTCACGCTAATCAGGAAGCCGCCTGGATTGCCGCCGTCGTGAATATGCTTGTCCGCGCTGCCTTCCGGGGCGACCACTGTTGAACTGTGAATCGCCGGAATAAAGGCAATCTTCACTTCGCCGTCAAGCAGGCTCAGTTCCCCGCCAAAATTACCCTGGGTGTCGAAACCCATCTGCTTTTCCGGATAGCCGCCATAGGTCGCCAGCGCCTTGCCCAGGTCAAAGGTCGTTACCAGTCTGGCGCCGGTCCTGGTGGCGATTTCCGTGCTGTTGCCGACGTGATCGAAGTGCCCGTGGGTGATCAGGATCAGATCCGCCTTGTCGAGCTTTGCCAGGTCTTCCTTGCCGTTCTTGTTGGCGGGATTGGTGAGCCAGGGGTCGATCAGCAACACCTTGCCGGAGGGGGTGACGAGTTTGAATCCGGCATGCCCGAACCAGGTCAGCTCGGTTTTTCCGCCAGCCAGAGCAAGAGACGGAAAAGCCAGAACAATTAGCGCAATCCACTTTAATATCATTATTTAACCCCTGATTTATATTGTTTTTCGTATATCACAAAATCATAATCGAAAGCATTCTTCTCATCCGCCTGACAGTGCTTACGGGCAGACTCCACCCACTCGGTACGGTCGAATTCCGGAAACCAGGCATCCCCCGCCACTTCGGTTTTAACTTCCGTCAGATACATGCGGTCGGCCAGTTCAAGCGCCTGCCGGTAAAGATCGGCACCGCCGATAAAAAAAGCCTCAGCATCGCCCTCGCAGGCTGCCATGGCATCCGTCAGCGAATGCACCACCACGCAGCCGGGGACGGAATAAGCCTGATCGCGCGTGACGATGACCGAAGTCCGGCCCGGCAAGGGCCTTCCCAGCGACTCGTAGGTCTTGCGTCCCATGATGATATGGTGCCCCAGGGTGAGCGCCTTGAAATGCGCCAGATCGGCGGGCAGGCGCCATGGCAGGGTGTTGTCGATGCCGATGACGCGATTGCTCGCCATCGCGGAGATGATAGAAAAACGGATCCGGCTCATAATTTGAATCTGTTGACCGACTCGTGCAAATGGCTTGCCATGCGTTCCATGCTGCTTATTTCGGCGGCATTCTGTTGCACCGCCTCACCATTCTGCTCCGCCATTTGTGCAATGCGCTCGATATTTCGCGCGATCTCGTTACTGGCGCTCTTCTGTTCATTGACCGACAGCGCAATCGAATCCACCCCGCCGCTGGCTTCGCTGACAGACTGATTGGCCTCGCCCAGCGCCATTGCCACATGTTCGAGAAAATCCTGACTGGCGGTCAGCGATTCATGGCCGCGCTGAATCGCCTGCTCCACCAGGGCTGCCTGCTGGCTCAGGGTCATGGTCACCTGGTCGATCTGGCTGGCGGATTGCGCTGATTTTTCGGCCAGCTTGCGCACTTCATCAGCCACCACTGCAAAACCTCGCCCCTGTTCTCCGGCACGTGCCGCCTCGATAGCAGCGTTGAGCGCCAGCAGGTTGGTCTGGTCGGCAATATCCTTGACCTGCCGGGTCATGCTGGTAATGGCTTCCGTGCTATGCACAAACTCAGTAACGGAGTGGCTGATTTCATCCACCGATGACTCTACCTCACTGATCTCTCCAATCAGCTCCGACAGTTTTTCGTTCCCCGTGGCGCTGCGCTCCAGGCTCTGACGGGAAAGCTGGTTCACGCTTTCCGCGCTCTCCGCCACCGATGCAATGCTCACCGCCATCTCTTCGACCGCCGCCGCAGTGGTGGCCGCCGCATCACTCTGCACCCGGGAGCCAGAAGCGACCTGAGCGGATGAAGAAGAAAGCCGCGTGGCGGCAGCGTGCAATTCCACTGTCGACTGTTCCACCTCGGCCAGAAGCTTGGCGACATCTGTGCGCAAACGCTCTGCCGATGCAGCAATGGTGCCGATTTCATCCGGCGTGGATTGGCGAATGGCATTGGAAAAATCGCCCTTGGCAATGGTTTCGAAATCCTCAACCAGGTTTCTTGCCGGGGTCAGAATGGTCTTTTTCACCATCCACGAAAAAGACACCAACGCCAGCACGATAGCTGCCGCCATCACCCCCAGGCTCCACTGAATGCCCGAACGCGCGCGCGCAGAAGCCTGCACCGCAGATCGCTCCGCGACGGCGGACAGATCTTCGACCGCCTTGCTCAACAGTTCGGTAGGTGCACGATCCACCCCCTTGACCGCCTTGTCGCCAGCCTTGCTGTCGAAACCGGCATCCTTGAAAACCTGCAGCCCCTTGCGGTAGGCATCGGCCATTTTCTTATGTTCTAGCTGGAACTGCCCGAGCAAATCTTTTTCAACAGGATCCTCAACTCGTTGCAACAAGGCTGCGACACTGTCTTGCACCCTGCTTTCGTGTTTTTCAAACCCCCCCCAGTATTTTTCCAGAGACGCTGGATCACCGCCGCGCAGCAGGACATTTTTCCATTCCTGAACCTGGATTTTGAATTCCACCTGAGCCGCAAGCACCTGGCTCTGATCTGCACGCCGTGCTTCAACCTCGCGTTCGAACTTCTGGATGCTATTCCATGACACGCTCAGACCCAGCAGGGCTGCCGCCAGCACGAGGAGCATGCCGCCTCCTGAAATCAGCAGCAATTTGTTGCGGATGCTATGTGTGATCCAGCTCATCGTTCTCATCCTCCAAAGTGTTTTATGCCCCAGACTCTAACCTGATTTATGCCAGACGGCTACACTTATACAGCCACCGGCGCCCTGATCGCGGGATGAGGCTCGTAGCCTTCGAGAGTGAAATCTTCAAACTTGAAGTCGAAAATGCGCTTCACATCCGGGTTGATTTTCATCACCGGCAGCACACGGGGCTGGCGCGAAAGTTGTTCGCGCGTCTGCTCCATGTGATTGAGATAAAGATGCGCATCCCCCAGCGTATGAACGAAGTCACCCAACTGTAGGCCGCATACCTGGGCCATCATCATGGTCAGCAGCGCATAACTGGCGATATTGAAGGGCACGCCGAGAAAAATATCGGCGCTGCGCTGGTAGAGCTGGCAGGACAGCTTGCCGTCTGCTACATAAAACTGGAAAAAGGCATGGCACGGCGGCAGTTTCATCTTGTCCACGTCAGCCACGTTCCAGGCGCTGACAATCAGGCGGCGCGAGTCCGGATTGTTTCTGATCTGCTCCACCACCTGGGCGATCTGGTCGATATGACGCCCGTCCGGCGTGGGCCAGGAACGCCACTGGTAGCCGTAGACCGGCCCGAGGTTGCCGTTCTCGTCGGCCCACTCGTCCCAGATCGAAACCCCGTTGTCCTTCAGGTACTGGATGTTGGTGCTGCCTTGCAGGAACCACAGCAACTCGTGGATGATGGATTTGAGGTGGCATTTCTTGGTCGTCACCAGCGGAAAGCCCTGCGCCAGATCGAAGCGCATCTGGTAGCCGAAAACGCTCACCGTGCCGGTGCCGGTGCGATCGGATTTCTGGTGGCCGTGCGTCTGCACATGGCGCATGAGATCAAGATATTGCTGCATTTAATTAACCCTTGAGTTTCGTGGAGCCTGATCTCAAACCCCTCCCGGTCTCCCCTTGTCTGGGGAGGCGCTGGCAGGTGATCAATTCAGACTGTGTCATTGTGCTTCTTCTGGTCGTAATAGTAGGTCACCTGCTTGCGCGGGTTCAGGTACTGATAAACCTCGCGCGGCAACTGGCCCGGCCTCATGCTCCTGCTGATACTGAGCTCGCTTTCCTGTTCCAGACTGACGATCACCGCCTCATCCCTGGGAATGCAGGGATCATAAACCAGCACATTGGGCCTGAGGGGTCTGGCGGAGTTGGCCGAGATCACCAGACCCGGCATTTCGTTGGAGAGCTGCACGATGGTACCGGGAGGATAGACCCCCAGGCAATGGATAAACGCCTGAAGCATGACCGCATCGAACTTGTTGCGCTTCGCAGTGAACATGTGCGACAGGGCCTCGTGCGGCGTCAGCGCATCGGCAAGCCGGTGCGGGTTGCAGAGATTGTCGTAAGCGTTGACGATACACACGATTTTACTCAGCGGGGAGATTTTATCCGCCTTGAGTTTGCCCGGATAACCGCTGCCATCGATGTATTCGTGATGCTGCATCACGATATCCGCAGCCTGTTTCGGCAATCCGGCTTTGGTGGCGATATCCAGCCCGTATTCGCAATGCATCTCGAAAAACGATTGTTCGGCTTTGGTCAGCGGATCGGTTTTCATGAGGATTTTCGGCGGGATATCGACCTTGCCGAGATCGTGGAATATCGCGCCCATGCCCAGATCCCGGCTTTCCTCTGCCCCCATGTCAAGCGCCTTTGCCAGGGTCAGGGAAAGCACCGTCACGTTCAGCGAATGAAAATAGGCATCCTCGCCGAGTTTTTCGTTGATCGCATGGATCATCACATCGCCCCTGGAAAGGATGGATTCCACCATTTTTCCCACCAGGTTTTCAGCTTCCTGCCTGGCTTCCTGAGGGCGGGAGTGAACATTGCGAGCCAGATTCCTGACCGTATCCGCGGCCTGCTGAAACTCTCTTTCCACTTCAGCGATATCGCGCTTGATACGGTTCAACTGTTCAATGCGGGTCTTCTTTTCCTTTGCCGCTTCGGATTCAACGGGCGCAGGCACGACCGGCGGCGGCACGGATTCATCTTCCCGGGAAACTGCAGGCAAGGGGGCGCAGGCACTTTTTCCCGGCTCGATACGGATGCGCGGCAAACCGAGCTGGCGCAGGGTTTCGAGCTGGTCGGCATTCTTGATCTTGAAGCTGCTGAATGTAAACGGGTGGTCCATCCAGCCCAGATCGAGATGGATATACAGCCCGACACAGAGTTGCTCGGGCGCAATGTAAAAAGTGTTGTCAGGAACGCTCATTCATGATCATCCGCAAGGTGTTGCCAGGCGCCATTCACCAGCCCCTGTATGGGCCTGAAGTTGGCTTTGTAAGCCATTTTTGCGCTCTCTGCAATCCAGTAGCCCAGATAAAGATAAGGCAAACCCAGCTGGCGGCATAATTCCACCTGCCACAGGATGTTGTAAGTGCCGAAACCCGCCTGCGGCAGATCCGGATCGAAAAAGGTGTAGACACAGGACAGGCCATCCTCGACCACATCCAGCAGGCTCACCATGCGCAATGCCGCATCGTCGCGGAATTCCACCAGCAGCGTGGTCACGCCGCTCTGCAGCAAAAAGGAGCGGTATTGCTCTTCGCCATCCTGATCCATGCCTCCGCCGGCATGGCGGCTGGCCTGGTAACGGCGGTAAAGATGGTAATGATCCGGTTCGAAAACCTGCTCGCGCAAATCGGCTTTGAGATACTGGTTGCGCGTAAAGGCGCGGCGCTGCGAGCGACTGGGCTTGAACTCGCTGACCGCCAGCCGCACCGGCACGCAGGCATGGCACTGCTCGCACTGAGGGCGATAGGTGTAAAGCCCGCTGCGGCGGAACCCGGCCCGGATCAGCTGGCTATAGGCCGCATCATCCACCAGTTCGCTGGGCGTCACCACCTGTGAGCGCGCTTCCCGGTCAGGCAGGTAGCTGCAGGGATAGGGCGCCGTGAGATAAAACTGGAGTCGGCGCGGGGGGAGGTCACTCAATAAGGTCATGGTCAAACTGCCAGCGGCCGGGTTCAAGCGGCAATTCTATCAGCAGGCCAAGACGCTGCACAAATTCGGCGCGGGGGATTTCCCGCGCGCCCAGACTGGCCAGATGCGCGGTTTTCATCTGGCAATCGATCATGCCGAACCCCCAGCGCTCCAGCTGCCGGACCAGATGCACGAAAGCGATCTTGGAAGCATCCGTGGTGCGGGAAAACATCGACTCGCCGTAGAACATCTTTCCCAGCGCGATGCCATACAGCCCGCCGGTTAATTCACCATCGCGCCAGGTTTCGACCGAATGCGCCAGACCCATTTCGTGCAGGCGGCTGTAGGCCGCGATCATTTCCTCGCTGATCCAGGTGCCGGGCTGGCCGTCGCGTGGCGCGGCGCAATTGCGCATCACACTCGCAAAGGCCGTATCCACACGCACCTCGTAATCGCGCTTTTTCAGGACCTTGCGCAGGGAGCGGGACACCTTGAGCTCGGCGGGGAACAGCGCCATGCGCGGATCAGGGCTCCACCACAGGGTCGGCTCGCCGGGGTTGAACCAGGGGAAAATGCCGTGGCGATAAGCGTCGATCAGCTGCTGCGGCGACAGATCGCCACCCGCGGCGAGCAGGCCATTGGGGTCTTGCAAGGCCCGCGTAACGGGCGGAAAGGCATCGCCGGGGTAAAGCCAGGGAATCATGGCGTCTCAAAAATTGCTGGAGTAATCGAAAGCAGCTGCGATTCTGAAGCCTAATCTCCCTGCACACAACAACCTGCTTTTTTGACAGCCCTCCCTCTGGTCAGCCCGCCTCGGGCCAGCCCTGCCAGCACAGCGCCTTCATGCGTGCGCAGTAGGCGGTCAGATTGGCGAGCGCCCTGCCATGATCCTGCAGCGGGTTGCCATGCGGCTGCTCCAGGATGTTGGCGAGAAAGGCGTACAGGCTCATGTCCAGGCTGCGCGGCTCATTACCGAGAAAATACGGCTTGTCCCCCAGCAGACCCGCCAGTGCATCCAGAACCGCCATGCCTTTTGCGTAAGCGCCCTGCGGGTCGGCGGGGCTAAGCCCCTGCTGGCGCATCTGCCGCAACAGCATCCGGCGCAGCAGGAACAGCACCGGGCCGCGCATGCCCAGGGGCAGATATTTCACCAGATCCGGCCTGAATACGGCCCAGCCGGCAGGATCGCCCCAGCGCATGTAGGTGACCTGCCAGTACAGCCGCTCCTCCACCCCTTCGCGCACGAAAAAAGCCAGCGCCAGATCGGCCTCGCTCAGGCCATCGTCCAGGCGCACTGCTTCCCGCTGCTCGAAGTGCGCAATGATGGCCTCGGAATCGGTAATGCTGCGGCCATCCTCCACGATGAAGGGAATCCTGCCGGTCGGCGACTTGCGCGGCCCGCTCGGCACCACCTTGTAGGGAATACGGCGAAAACGCAGATAGGTTTCCACCTTCATGCAGAAAGGGCTGGCGTTGGGCAGCCCCCAGAAGGGGCGGAACTGGTGCAGTTCGACCATTCAATGCCCCTCCACGCAGATTTCCCGCCTAATGATCGCCAGGACCGTGCGCACCAGCAATACGGCAATCAGAACGCTCAGAACGGCAAGCAGACTTCCGGCAAGCCAGGCGTAAAACGCGTGGCCGGTTTCTCTGAACATGACAAAAGTTGCGATGGTGATGGCCGCCAGTGGAAAGGAATAGGCCCACCAGGAAAGAAAGAATTTGAGGCGACGGAAATAGTTGAACTGGCTCAGCAACAGCAGGGTAAAGAACAGGCCGGTGAAATACAGCACGCGGCCAAAGGCATCCACGCCACCCACCAGGTTGTACCAGGAGACGAAACCCACCGCTGGCGGGGCGATGAAAATGAACAGCGTGGGCATGAAGCGTTCCGGCAGGCTGCCGTGAAAGATCAGGCGATAAAACAGGATGGCAGTGAGCACCGGCCAGAAGAACAGTCCCAGGCTGAAGAAGAACCAGGAAATATCAGCCGGGGCATGATGGATCCCGGCAATCGGCACCAGGATGTTCCCCACCACAGGAATGAACCAGGCCGGGTTGAGGTGGGTGATTTCATACTTGCTGTGGTGAATCCAGGAAGACAGCACATACAGTGTGATAGCCAGATGCAGTCCGGACCCCACGCTCCACAGCCAGAACGAGAACTCAGGCGCGATGTGCAGATAGGCGATGGCGAGCAGCAGCATGCCGATCGAAATGGTGGGCACGAAGGCCAGTTTGACCGGGTGCAGAATTTCGCCCAGCACCTCGCGCGGATACTTCACCCCTTTGGCAACGAGAAGCAGCAGCAGCGCCACGAACAGCAGCGTGGTAAACCCCAGCAAAACCGAGCTGAGGCAAAAGCCGATGTCAAAAATATACTCCGCCCGGTTCCAGGCAATGGCAAATCCGGCCATGCCCATGACCAGGGAAAACCAGGCGATGGGGAAATTTTTCAGGCGTGAAGAAGTGTCTGTCATGTTGCGATCCTCAAGGGGGTAAATTTAAGCTGAAGGCTGGTTTTTTCCACGGAGGTTATGGCCTCATGACCGCATCGAGAAAATCAATCAGGCCGGCGGCCTGCTGATCCATATCCCCGTAACTGTCATGACTGCCCTTCACCACCAGCAGCCTGTCCGCTGCGCCGCCATGTCTGGCATACAGGGCCTGCGCTTCCGCCACGGGAACCATTGCATCCTCGCTGCCGTGAACCAGCAAGACCGGACAGCGCAAGCGCCCGATGGTATTGAGTGGCGCGATGTCATCGAAACGATAGCCGATCACGTGCTGAACATAACGCAGGATATACCAGCCCAAAGGAATATATGGCACACGCCAGGCGGCAAGCATGCGGCGCATGACAGCCTCGGGATGCGCAAAGGCGGCGATGCTGACCACTGCCGCCAAATCGTCCCGGCGCGAAGCGGCAAGCAGGGCTGCGGCCCCGCCAACGGAATGGCCGATCACCCCGATCCGCTCCGGATCCACGCCCGGCTGCCACTTAAGCCAGTACAAGGCATGATCGAGGTCTTCCGCGAATCGCGGCATGGACGAAAAGCTATCCGCCTCGCTGCGGCCATGGCTGCGAGAGTCGAAAAACAGCAGCGCGTAGCCGGCACGATGCATCGGTCCGGCAAGGGGAAGCATCGTCTCCGCATTGCCGCCCCATCCGTGCAGGATCGCCAGCGCAGGCGCCTTCCCTGCTCCCGGCGCTGGAATAAACCAGGCGAACAGGCTTTTTCCGTTGGCGCTTGAAATGCGGGTTTCAACATATTTCAGCCCCAGCGCGCCCGGCGTCGATTGTTCCGCCACTCTCGGCGCCCGCAGGCCCCAGCGAATCAGGGCGTGGAAAACCGCCATGATCAGGCCAGAACCAGCCAGAATCAGCAACAGATTTGCCGCCGTGGGCATTTCATCAGGGAAAAGCATCATCACTCATTGGTAGGCTGCCGCCATATGTTTCATTGTCGCCTTGATTAATCAGACGAGCCAGAATGACGCCCAAAAAAAACCTGTGGCGCTGGCGCCACAGGATAGTCTGACGGTTGGGGTATCCGTCAGGGAGGAGTTTAACCAGCGCACATTAAGTGTTACTGGTTAATCAGCACTTGTTACTTAGCAATCCCCGTGCCACCCACCACACAACCATAGAATATCGATAATTATCAATGAAATACAATCTGACAACAGAATAGCCGTCACGCCATGATCATGGACTATGCATGCCATTAATGGCATACTAAGCCAATTATGGCAGCCACAAATGGCGTAACGATGACCACTTCCAAAATTCCGCCCGAACTCGTCACGCTCCTCGACAGCTTTCCCGAGCCCAAGATCCTCCTTGACGAGCACTACCGCATCCTCGCCGCCAATTCGGCCTACCAGCGCGAATTCGGCGCCAGCGGCACAATAGAGGGGCGTTTCTGCTACGAACTCTCGCATCATTACGACAAGCCTTGCGACCAGGCCGGAGAAAACTGCCCGCTGCTTGGCGCCAAAGAAAGCGGAGAACCCAAGCGGGTGCTCCATGTCCACTACACCTCGGCGGGGAGGGAGCACGTGGAAGTGGAAGTCGTACCGGTCAGGAACAAGGCCGGGGACACAACCTATTTCATGGAAACCATGCATGCCCTGCGCCATGCCCATGGCGGCACCCATGATCGCAACCTGGTGGGCTACTCCCAGCCTTTCAATCACATGCTCGAACTCGCCCGGCGAGTCGCCGCACGCGAAAGCTCGGTGCTGCTGCTTGGGGAATCGGGCACTGGCAAGGAACTGGTCGCGCAATCCATCCACGACATGAGCCCAAGGGCGGAAGCGCCATTCGTGACAGTGGAATGCTCCGGCCTGACCGAAACCCTGTTCGAAAGCGAAATGTTCGGTTACGAGAAAGGCGCCTTCACCGGCGCCGCCGGCCGCAAGACCGGGCTGGTGGAAGCCGCCCATGGCGGCACGCTGTTTCTGGATGAAGTGGGCGACATTCCCCTCTCGCTGCAGGTCAAGCTGCTGCGCCTGCTGGAGGCGGGCACCTATCGCCGCATCGGTGGCGTGGAGCCGCTGAGCGCGGATTTCCGGCTGGTTGCCGCAACCCACCGCGACCTGGCCGAAATGGTCAAGGAGGGCAGCTTCCGGCAGGACTTGTATTTCCGCCTCAATGTTTTTCCTATCCGCCTGCCGCCACTGCGGGAACGGCTGGAAGACCTGCCGATGCTGGTGGAGCGCCTGCTGTCCCGGCTGGAGCCGGGAAAGAAAATTACCCTCGCAAAGGCAACCATGGCCCTCCTGGCGCGCCACGATTTTCCCGGCAATGTGCGGGAATTGCGCAATATTCTGGAGCGGGCGCTGATCATGGTGGACGGCAACATCATCCTGCCCCAGCACCTCCACATCGGCAGCATGAAAAGCGCCGGGAGCAGCGCCCACCTGACCCCGCCTTTCGAAGAACTCGTTTCCATCGAGCAAATGGAAAGACGTTACCTGGCGTGGGCGGCAGAAAATTTCCACGGCGACCGCAAGAGCCCTGGCCGAGAAGCTGGGAATGAGCGAGCGCACCCTGTACCGCAAACTTAAAGAAACCGGGCAACGCCCTGAATAAACAGCCAAGCGGCAGTCTTACCCGGCAATACCCGGGTTCGCCTCTTTTGCTTCATCGAATCGGGTTTGAGTTCTGGCCTCGCGTGGCATGGCACGGTCGATTTCAAGGATCAGCGCGGCCAAAGGCGCTTCCAGCTCAGTCAGCACAGTTTCAGCCAGATCGTTTTGTCCGTTCCTGAGTGCCGATTCGATTTCCCTGCTCATTCTGACAATGTTTTGCGCGCCGACATTACCGGCCAGGCCACGCAGGGTGTGCGCAATCCGCGCCGCGGACTTCCAGTCACCCGCACTGAATGCCGTGCGCATGCGCGCGGCTGCATCGGCCTGGTCTGCGCTGAACGAGGCCAGTATCTTGCGGTAGAGCGCCACATTGCCATCGAGGCAATCGAGCGCCGCATCCGTATCCACGCCTGTCAGCTTCGGCGCTGCAGTCTCCGGGGGCGGGCTGCCCGGTTCGTCGGCGGGGGACGTGCCGGATGCAATGGCATCAGGCACGCCGGGCTTGATCCAGCGCGCCAGGGTGGTAAAGATATTGCCGGGATTCAATGGCTTGGCAATATGGTCGTTCATGCCGCTGGCGATGCACTCCTCGCGCGCGCCCGCCATGGCGTTGGCAGTGATCGCGATAATCGGCAGAGTCGGAAAATCGCTTATCGGCGCGAATCATTTGCGTCGCCTCGAAGCCATCCATCACCGGCATCTGGCAATCCATCAGCACGGCATCGTAGTCTGTCCGGCCAACCATCTCGACAGCCTCTGCACCGTTGCAGGCGACATCGGCGCGAATCCCGGCGTTATCAAGAATTTCCAGCACCAGCTCCCGGTTCACTGCGTTATCTTCCACCAGCAGAAGGTGCGCGCCGCGCAAGGCCGTTTTAGCATTCTGAAGCGCTGCCAGCTGTTGCGTTTTGTCGAGCGCCTGGTGATGGCTGCCGGAAGCCGGCACCCTGAACCGCGCGCTGAAGCTGAAGGTACTGCCCACGCCGGGCTGGCTTTCCACTCCGATTTCGCCGTCCATCATCTCAACCAGATGTTTGCAGATAGACAAGCCCAGGCCAGTGCCGCCATACCTTCGGGTAGTCGAACTGTCCGCCTGGGTAAACGGGCTGAACAGGCGGCTGAGCTGTTCATCGCTCATGCCGATCCCGGTATCGCTGACGGCGAAACGCAAGCGTACACTCCCGCCTTCATTCGCAATGCACCGGACGCTGAGGGCAATCCTGCCTTTTTCAGTAAACTTGATCGCGTTGTTGAGCAGATTGCCCAGCACCTGCCCCAGGCGCAGCGGGTCGCCAGCCAATGTAGCGGGAACATCGTTGCCGATATCCAACAGCAGTGCCACCCCCTTCTCCTGCGCCCTGAGCTTTGCCACTCCGGACAAGCGCTCCAGATCATCCGCAAGATTGAAAGCAATCTGTTCGAATTCCATCTTGCCGGCTTCGATTTTGGAAAAATCGAGCACATCGTTGAGGATATCGAGCAATCCACCGGCAGCGACATCGACCTTCTCCAGGTAATTGCGCAGCCTGGGCGTCATCTCGGCCTGCAAAGCCAGTTGCGTCATCCCGATGACGGCATTCATCGGCGTGCGGATTTCGTGGCTCATGTTGGCCAGGAACTGCGATTTCGCCTTTGTTGCCGCCTCGGCGGCTTTGGTGGCGGCAAGCAATTCGCGGTTCGCCCGGGATAGCGCCTCGGTCCGGATCGTCACCAGGCTTTCCAGTTCGTTCTGGTAGGTCTGGATCGACCGCCTTCCGGCATCGATTTCCACCATCAGGGCATTAAAATTTTGCACCAGATCCCCGATTTCGTCGTCTCCGGCGGGGATCGCACGCGGACTGAAATCCTGCTTCAGCCGGGCCTCATTTGCCGCTTCCGCAAGCTGGCGGACGGGCAGGATGATGCGGTCAAGAAAACGCATGGCGAAGATCAGGGCCAGCGCTCCCGCACTGAGGGCGACGATGAAGGTAATCGCGATATTGGTGAGGTAGATGCGCCAGTAGGTGCCGAGTTGCGCCCTGAGGTAGATGGTGCCGACGGAAGAATTGTCGACCACAATCGGCAGGTGCAGGATGGCCGTATCTGCCAGCGGCACGATCTCCAGTTCGGTTGCCACGACCGCATGCACATCCAGCGGAAGCAGCCCCTCGTCACCGTAGCCGGCAAGGCGGTGGCCTTCGTTGGTATACAGGGCGGCGGCCTCGATCTCCGGGTAGGCATCGAACATCTGCAATAGCACCTTTGCGGCCCGGGCATCGTTGAAAGCGACTGCCGCACTGGCAGCGGTGCCGGCAGCGTTGGCGGCGGCGGTCAGGTTGCGCCGGATATCATTGCGCACGTTGTTGAGCGTGAGGAAAGCGTCAGCCGCAAGCGCAAAACCGATCGCCAGGAAGGTGGCCACAATGATCAAACGCACGAGCGGATAGCGTATCGACCGGCGGTCGAAGATCGAACCGGAGCGCGGCTGCCTATTCATGGACATGGCGCGCCAGGCGCAACAACTGGGGAGCGAACAGGAACCCGGCGCGCCGTCCCTCAGCCAGGTTGATGTCAAACCGGGTGCCGTCCTCCTGCAAAACGATTTCGATCATCCCGCCGTCCTGCGCGAAACCCGGATAGGCACTGACCGTGAGTGTGCGGCGAAAGTCGTGCTGCTCTGCAATCACGTTCCAGCGCCGGCGCGTATCGACATAAAGCGCCTGGCAATTGTCGACACGCCCGCTGGCCAGGCGGTCAACGACCAGTTCACGACCCCATACCTTGCGGCCCGAAAGTGCCGCCAGCGCTTCCGCCTGGCGCTGCTCGCCGACGGCGATGCATAGCCGCATCTGCCCGGTGTTGGCGACAGTTTCAGGCGGGAATTCGGTGAATTTGAGAAAATTGAAAACCATCGCGGCGCGCACCGCCTGCTCGGAGGATAGGTCCTGAGCCGCGGCAGGCTGGCCCTGACAGACAAGCGCAGCCAGCAGAAAGAGAGCCTGAACGAGGCGGTGCCTGCCGATGAAAGCCATCAGAACAGAATTACCCGTCTGGTACGCCAGTTACACATTGATTACAGATCGCCCTCGATGGAGTTCAGCAGTTAAGAATTTCACGCCACGATTCGACATCGTTTTACATTCTATCCCGGACGATGCAATCGTCATTTCAATGACGGTGCAGCTTGCCCAGAAATCCCTAAAATTTGTACCGCATTTCCGCATAGAAACTGCGTCCGGGCAGCGGCAGGTTATCGGGAATACTGCTGCTGTATTCGCGCGCATCCCTGTCAAACAGATTGCGTACCGAAGCGGCAAACTCCCATTCCTTTCGATGTGCATAACGAAGCGTGGTGTCCACCAGGGTATACGCGCCCAATGATGCATGGGAATCACTGGCCAGAAGCACAGGCTTATCAATCCAGCTAGCCTGTACGTTCCAGTTCCAGTCCGGCAGGAATGCCCAGTCTGTGCGCAGATAGGCCGTCTGCCTGGGTATGGAGTTGAACGTCAGGGTCTCTTCGCGATGAGTCAGGTTGCCGGAAACCCTCAGTTTTTTCGTTGCCTGCCACTGGGCCTCCAGTTCAATGCCTTGAGTCGTGTTGCCGCACATATTCTGGTATTGCTTTGATGCATCTTTAGTAATGAGGTTGAACTGCTCGAACTGGTAAAGATCGAGGCCAAGCTTCAGATCCCTTGAGGCCGAGTAGGCAAATGACAGGCCCCAGGTTCTGGAGGTTTCCGGGGCGAGGTCCGGGTTGGGAGTACTGTTGGCGGTCGGCGCATAAAGCTCCAGATAGGAAGGCGCCCGGAAAGCCTCACCGTACATCAGCTTGGTGGTGAGCCGGTCGGTGCTCTGCCAGACCAGCGCCAGGCGCGGATTCAGCGCCCCACCGAAATCGGAATAATGGTCATAACGCGCCCCGGCAGTCAGCTCCAGGTTGCCGGATATCGTCCATGCATCCTGAAGGAACAGGTAGCGTACCTGGCGGGTTTTTTCCGGTGCGAAGGCAGAGGGCGTATCCGAGACATCCACCAGCTGCCCTCCAGCCGGAAGCAAAGTTCCGTCAGGTCCTTTCCAGAAATTGACGAATTGTTCGACTGAATATAAATCATCCAGCTTGTATCCTCCGCCTAGCTGGATAGCATGCGTTTTCAAGCCGCTATACAGGCCACGGGCCTCAAGAGAGACGCCGCGCTGAGCTGATCTCATCTGATTGATACGTCCGTCTGGATAAACGCCCGTTGCATCCATGAAGCCAGGTGGATTTTCCTGAAACCCATCGCCTGAGGTGTAGTCGAGGTGGTAATAGCGGAGTTCCGCATTCAGGCCCCAGTCCTCGCTGAATTCCCTGTTGTTGTACAGCAGGGCGGTATCGAAGCGACTGTCGCTCGCGCGCGTCAGCGGGTCCAGCACGCCGCCGCCCGTCAACCCGATTCCCAGATTGCTGTGACGGGTATAGTCGGCAAGCAGGCGCCAGTTGTCCTTGCCAATGGAGAAGCGCAGGTCCTCGCTATCGTAGCCGTAGTAGGCGTGCCCAGGCGCGTAAGAAACGCGGGTGCCAGAAGTCTGGTCCTGAAGTGTTTGCCCATCCCTTGCAATTAACGGATTGTGGCCATCGGTATGCGATTTTTCCGCCGTGAAAGCCATATCGAAGCCGTTCCAGTGCCCCCCGTGCTGCAGCCAGCCCGCCTGCGTGTCAAAACTGCCGGCCCGCACACCGGCCTCGGATTGACCGATTTTTCCTGCTGTTTTGGTGATGATATTGATCACGCCTGCAGAGGCGTCCGAGCCGAACAGAGCAGAGCCGGGGCCGCGGATGACCTCGATCCGTTTGATCATGCTCGTCGTCAGCCCTTTCCAGAAAATACCGGAGGACCACATCAGGTCTCTGATGGGGGCGCCGTTCACCATCAGCAATACGTGGGTGGTAGAAGCGCCGCGGAAGGTCACCCGCGGCCTGAATCCGAACTGACTGATGCTGATATAAACGCCGGGTACGCTTTGCAGGATATCCGTAAGATTGGTTGCGCCGGTGGCCTTGATGTCTTCCTCGGTGATCACCGAAACCACTGACGGCGCCTTGGAAAGCGCCTGTTCGGTATGGGTGGAGATCGTGACTTTTGTCGCCATCAAGTCTTCCACGCTCAATGACAGCAATTGCTCCATGTGCGCATCGACATCCGCATGAGCGGGCAGCCCGTGAAACAAGCCCAGGAGGGCCATGGCCAGCGCGTGTTTTTTCATGTTTCCCCCTCTTGCGAGGCTATCTCGTTTTTCAGGAATCATTTGTGGATGAATGACGCAAAAACCGGCTTTCCGCAACGGACAGCTCATTCCTCAGCACTTCGAACATCACCGGAGCGAGGCGCTCTCCTCTTTGCGCCATAAGCTGCAACTGCCTCAGCCTTTCGGCAAGGTCATTAAAGCCAAAAGTGGCCAATGAGCCGCGCAGTTCGTGGAACTTCTTTGATACAGCAGGGTTGTCAGCGGAAATTTCTGCTTCAATTTCGTTCAGCATGGTGCCGGCATAGGCCATCAACCCCGGCAGCAGATTTTCCATGGGATGTGGCTCGGCCAGCTCTGCCTGGGCGATTCCGAGCGCAGCCATGAGTTTCTGCTTCCTGACCGGTTTTGCCAGGTATGCCGTCGCACCGGCAGCCAGGATACGTTGTTCATCATCGGGAAAATCACTGGCCGTCATCGCCAGAACAAGTGTGGGAAACTGCGTATGCGCCTGTTCCCAGGAGCGCATGGCCCGCAGCGCCGCGTAGCCATCCATGCCAGGCATCTCGATATCAAGAATGACCGCATCGTAGCGGTGCCGCCGGAACAGCTCCAGAGCCTTGAAGCCGTCGCCTGCTTCATCAGCGCACCCGACGGAGGACTCCAGGTGGCTTCTGAGTATCTCCCGGTTGATTGAAACATCGTCAACCAGAAGTATCCGCCCCAGTTTCAGCTTGTCGATTTGAAAATTCCCCATGGCAAAAGGCTTTGTGAGATTTGGTTTTTTATGGGTCGTATTCGTTAATGGGCGTACGGGTTAACCATACGGGCAACTTTACCATCATCAAATATGCAGCAGCACATCATCAGAATACAAATTATGCAATTGTTTTTTCCAGATTATCCCCGGCACCTGAATCATCTGCATGCAAGGCCGAATGCCGCCCGCGCTCGGCATTGACGCCCCTGAGCAGCACCAGGCCGACCAGAAAATAACTGCCGGTCATCAGGATGGCCAGGCGGTGATCCCCGCCCGATATCCAGCTCACCAGGCCGTAGGTGAGCGGCCCGAGTATGGCGGAGAGTTTTACCGCCAGCCCCCACAAGCCAAAAAATTCCGCACTGCGCTCCGGCGGGCTCATGTAGCCGACCAATGCCCGCCCCGCCGACTGGGATGCACCGAGGCACAGGCCGGTGATGTTGGCGGCAACCCAGAACTGGCCCGGTGTTTCGGCGCGGTAGGCAATCAGGATCATGAGTATCCAGCCCAGCAGCGTCAGCGAAATGGTGCGGATATGGCCCAGCCGGTCCTGTATCTGGCCGAACAGCGAAGGCGCCCACCGCAGCGGTCACGTTTACCAGCAGCACCAGCATGATGGTTTCACGCGTGCCAAAGTGCATGGCCTGCTGGGCATAGATGGCGGCCAGCGCGATGACTGCCTGAATGCCCGCCTGATAGAACACCAGACAAACCAGGAAACGCCCCAGGTCGCGGTAACGGCGCGCATGCTGCAGCGTATCGCCCAGCCGGGAGAACGCCTCGCTCAGCACGCCGCGGCCCTGCAAATGAGGCTGGGGAACAGCGCGCTCCCTGAGGATCAGAAAGGTTGGCAGGGCGGCAAACGCAAACAGCCCGGCGGTGATCAGCATGGTGACAGGCACGAACTGCGCCGCAGACTGCCCCTGCCCTTCGGCCCAGGTCACATAGGCCAGCGATGCGCCCAGACTGAGCAAGCCGCCGAGAAATCCGATGCTCCAGCCCCAGCCGGACACCCGGCCCATGGCCTCGCCCTTCGCCAGCTCGGGCAGGAAGGCCGCGATCAGGTTTTCTCCCACGCCGAAGAAGAAATTACTCAGGATGATCAGCGGAATGGCAAGGTACAGATCGCCCCTGCCCACCAGCGCCAGTCCGGCGGTGAACAGCACGCAGCCGATAGTGCTGGCCAGCAGCAGGCGCTTTTTACTGGCCCAGGCATCGGCATAGGCGCCCAGGGCCGGGGCCGTCACCATAACCAGAAAATAGGACACCGCCAGCGCTGCCGACCAGGCCAGCGTGCCCCAGTCCTCGCCTTGTGCCACCACCGCCACAAAATAGGCATTGAAAATGGCGGTAATCACCACCGTGGTATAGCCGGAGTTGGCGAAATCGTACATTGCCCAGGCCCATACCTCGCGGGGGCGGACACCATCAGCCAGGTTTTTTGAACGCATCACCCATCCATTTGTCTGTCATGCTAAATGGCTTGAAGGATAGCAGACATGGGCCTATATTTAATTGAGCAATACTTTAGGCCGAACCGCAAAGTCGCAAAGACGCAGAGGAAAAAATCATTATTGAATCCAGCCTGCCTGTTGGCCGGACGAATGGGCGATCTCTTTCTTGCCCCTGTTTCTTTGCGTCTCGGCGACTTTGCGGTTAATGCCTTGCTGCTTCAATCCCGTTTTTTCCAGTGTAACCAAAGGAGAAAAGCATGACCGATATCACCACCCTGCTCGGCGCCGAGGCCGAGAGCCTGCTGAGCCACCAGTGCCGCGGCATTCCCGCCTCCATGCTGCACCTGCCGGGTCCGGACTACGTGGATCGGGTCGTCGCCCACAAGGATGTCAAGCCGGGCGTCATGCGCGCGCTGCAATGCCTGTTCGGTCATGGCCGCCTCGCCGGCAGCGGTTATCTTTCCGTCCTGCCGGTGGATCAGGGCGTGGAGCATTCCGGCGGCGCCTCGTTCGCCCCCAACCCGATCTACTTCGACCCGGAAAACATCGTCCAGCTGGCGATCGAAGGCGGGGCCAATGCCGTCGCCTCGACCTATGGCGTGCTCGCCTCCGTGGCGCGCAAATACGCGCACCGGATTCCCTTCATCGTCAAAATCAATCACAACGAAATGCTCACCTACCCCACCATCTACGACCAGACGCTGTTCTCCAGCGTCGATCAGGCCTTCGACATGGGCGCGGTGGCCGTGGGCGCGACGGTGTACTACGGCTCGCCGGAATCGCGCCGCCAGATACAGGAAATTTCAGAAGCTTTCCAGCATGCCCATGAACTGGGCATGGCCACGGTGCTGTGGGCCTACCTGCGCAACCCGGCCTTCAAGAAGGACGGCGTGGACTACCATGTCAGCTCAGACCTCAGCGGACAGGCCAACCACCTCGCCGCCACCATCGGGGCGGACATCATCAAGCAGAAGCAGGCCGAGAACAACGGCGGCTACACCGCCATCAAGTTCGGCAAGACCCATCCCAAGGTCTACAGCGAACTCACCAGCGATCACCCCATCGACCTCACCCGCTACCAGGTGGCGAACTGCTACCTGGGCCGCGCCGGCATGATCAACTCCGGCGGCGCTTCAGGCGGAGAAAACGATCTGGCCCAGGCAGTGCGCACCGCCGTGATCAACAAGCGCGCCGGCGGCATGGGCATGATCTCCGGGCGCAAGGCCTTCCAGAAGCCGATGAAGGACGGCGTGACGCTGCTGAACGCGATTCAGGATGTGTATCTGTCGAAGGATGTCACGATCGCCTGAGCTGCCAGAGGCAGAGGCATCCTGGTAGTCAGTCGCGCCGAAGCAGAAGCCCCCCCTGAAGCGGGGTAAGCAGGCAATCCGCGAAGCGGATGCTCGCACAAGGGGGGCTGGGGGGGTTAAAGCCGGGGCCATTGTACAACCACTGCAACCCCCCTCGTTCCCCCCTTGTCAGGGGGGAGGTGTCCGCCTCTAATTTCACGCCCTAGTGATGCCCTTCCCCTTCTTCATTCCCCAGCGGCCACAACTGGTGCGTATCCAGCATTAAACGGTAGTAGGTTTCTGCCGCTTCGAAACGAGCCAGAGTCGCTGCCAGGCGGACTTCCATGCCCTGCCGCCGTGCCAGCAGCACGTCGTTCAAACCCATCTCGCCGAGTTCGTAGGCACGCGCCATTTTTGCCTCGTTGCGCTGTATCAGTTCGCTCGCAGCGCTGGCGCTCTGCCAGCTCGCATAGCTCGACTTTGCGCTATTGTAGGCAACGCTGATTTCAGCCTCGATGCGGCGCTGCACCAATGCTTCGCGCTGGGCGGCCATCTCCGCGTGGGCCTGGGATTCGGCACTGGCAGCCCGGCGCGCGCCGCCCGGCAGGGGGACTGAGATATATACACCGGTCACGTTCTCGCTGTTGTTGCGCTCGGAAAGATAGTGCAACCCCAAGCTGGGATCAGGAATCCGGTCGGCATCGGCACGCTGGGCCGTAAGCTGGGCCACTTTCGACCCGGCACGGGCAAGCATCAGCTCATGGTTGTGATCCAGCCCCAGATCCAGCCAGTAGGCCAGGTCCTGCTCCGGCGGCGGCAACTGTTGCATTGCGACCGGCTGTGCCGGCAAGGCCAGCGTAGGGAAATAGCGTGACAAATTGGACCTTGCATTGTCCGCGCGCAATTGAGCCTGCTGCAGTGCAATTTCCGTCTGCATCAGTGCGGCCTGGGCCAGCTCCTCTTCAAGCCGGGCGGCATCACCCGCCTTGACCCGGCGTGCCACGACATCGAGCTGCTGCCTGAACACCTCCACCTGCTGCTTCCACTGTTCGAGCTGGGCGCGTTCCCGCAACCAGACAAACCAACCTGACAGCAGACTGCGCCCGGCCTCGTGCATGGCATCGCCATAGGCATTCTGCGTCAGCACCAGGCCCTGCTGGCCAAGCGCGCTGTCCAGTTCGGCTTTGCGCGGCAGGCGAACGGCGCGTTCGAGGCCCACGCTCCAGTCGCGCAGCCGTTCGCCGCTGTCGACTACCTTTCTGCGTGCCGCTCCGGCAGTGACATTAAATTCATGGCTGCCGGCCTCCAGACGGTCGCGCGCCGCTTCGCCCGCCTTGACACCGGAGCCTGCCGCCAGGACCGAAGGGTGGCTTTGCAGCACCTGCTGCACCATGGCCTGCGGCGGCAGGTCGGAATATTCCTTGAACTCGGCAGCCCAGGCGGGATACGCCATCATGGCTGCCACTGCACCAGCGATCCATCTCAGTTTCATGCGAATCTCCCGAATTCGTTGATCGGCGCAATCCAGTAGGCAATATCCCGGCTCGGTAATGATTCCTTGAAATGGCAAATCAGCGTCTGGGCATCCTCGTGATCCATCACCACTTCCATCTTGACTCGCCATGCCCGGCCCCGCACCTGTTCATTGGTACTGTGGTAGACAGCAGCTTGCCCGTGTCCTTCTACCTCGTAAGTCGTAAAGCCACTGGCCAGTTCGGGGTGTTCGAGCAAGTGGTCGATCATATTTTCTTCCAGCCCTTTGGGGAAGACGATGGTCAGACAGCAATCCGGTTTTTTCATTGTTTACCCTCCCCGCTCATCCCAAACCGCTGGTAAAGCAACGGCAGGATGATTAGTGTCAACAGCGTCGAACTCAGCAATCCACCGATGACCACGATGGCCAGCGGCTTTTGAATTTCCGATCCTGGCCCGCTGGCGAACAGCAGCGGAACCAGGCCAAAGGCGGTTATGCTGGCAGTCATCATTACCGGCCGCAAACGCCTTCGCGCGCCCTCCACCACCACTTCGGCCAGCGCCATGCCCTGATCCCGCAACTGGTTGAAATAACTCACCATCACCACGCCATTTAAAACAGCAATACCGAGCAGCGCGATGAAGCCGACCGAGGCCGGCACCGACAGGTATTCGCCGGAAAGCCACAGCGCCCATACCCCGCCGATCAGGGCGAAGGGGATGTTGGCGAACACCAGCCATGCCTGGCGCATCGAACCGAAAGTGGCGAACAGCAGCAGGTGAATCAGGCCCAGCGCGACCGGCACCACGATGGCGAGCCGCCCCGCAGCACGCTGCTGGTTCTCGAACTGGCCGCCCCAGGTAAGGCTGTATCCGGATGGCGATGGTGCCTGTTGCGCCACTGCCTGCTTCGCCTCCTCGACAAAGCCGACCAGGTCGCGGCCCCGTACATTGGATTGCACCACCGCGAAGCGCTGTGAGTTTTCGCGGTCGATCTTGACCGGGCCGTCGACGCGCTTGAGGCTGGCAATGCTCTCCAGCGGCACACTCTGGCCGGAAGGCAAGGTCAAGCGCAAGTTGGCAAACACCGCAGGGATGTCGCGCACATCATCGCTGCCTCTCAGCAGTACCGGCGTGCGCCGCACGCCCTCAAGGACAACGCCAAGCACCTGGCCTTCGAGCTGGAAGCGCAAAGTGTTGCCAATTTCATCCACTGACAGCCCCATGCGTCCGGCGGCGAGCCGGTCGATGTCAATTTTCAGGTATTGAACCCCCTCGTTCATCACCCGGTAGACATCCTCGCTGCCCTTGATACCCTTGAGTACGGTTTCGATCTTCTCCGCTTCCTGATTGAGAGTGGCGAGGTCGGGACCAAAGATTTTCACCGCCACGTCGCCACGCACACCGATAACCATCTCGGAAACGCGCATGTCGATCGGCTGGGTGAAGCTGTGGGCAATGCCAGGAAAATCCTTCAGCACTTCGCGCAACTGGTCGGTGAGCCATTCCTTATCCGGCTTGCGCCACTGGTCGCGCGGCTTGAGGATCAGGAAAGTATCCGTCTGGTTGAAACCCATTGGGTCCAGGCCGAGTTCGTCCGAACCGACTCGCGCCACGATGCCTTTCACCTCCGGCACTTTATCCATGATCGCGCGCTGAATTTTCATATCGAGATCGAAACTATTTTTCAGGTTGATAGAGGGCAGCTTCTCGAGGCCGATGATAATGTCGCCCTCATCCATCACCGGCATGAAGGTCTTGCCGATCAGGGGATACACCGCCACTGTCAGAGCCAGCGCCGCCACGGCTCCGATCGCCACCAGCTTGCCGTGCTTGAGCGCCCATTCAAGTGCGGGCATGTAGACTGCAGTGAGCTTGCGCACCAGCCACGGATCATCGTGACCGCTTGACTTCAGCATATATGAGGCCAGCACGGGAATCACAGTGAGCGAAAGGATCAGCGAACCGGTCAGCGCGAACACGATGGTCAGCGCAACCGGAATGAACAGCTTGCCCTCCAGCCCCTGCAGGGTCAGCAGCGGCAGGAATACGACGATGATGATCACCACGCCCGAGGCCACCGGCTTCACCACTTCCTTGACTGCCCGGTAAATCACGTGCAGGTGCGGAATATTTTTTGCGCTGCGATCATGGGCAAGATGTGAAACAACGTTTTCCACCACCACCACGGCTGCGTCCACCAGCATGCCGATGGCAATCGCCAGGCCGCCCAGACTCATCAGATTGGCCGACATGCCGAACTGGCGCATCAGGATGAAGGTAAACAGGGCCGCCAGCGGCAAAGTCACCGCCACCACAATGGCGGCGCGCAGATTGCCGAGAAACAGCAACAGCAGGATCACCACCAGCACGATCGCTTCCAGCAGCGCCTTGGAAACCGTGCCGACGGCGCGCTCCACGAGACTGCCACGGTCATAGAATATCTCGGTCTTGACGCCCGGCGGGAACGAGGGCTCGATTTCCTTCAGGCGAGCCTTGACGCCCTCAACCACCGTTTGCGCATTAGCGCCACGCAGGCCCAGCACCAGCCCCTGCACCGCCTCGCCCTTGCCGTCCTTGGTCACAGTGCCATAACGGCTCAGGTGGCCGATACGAACCGTGGCCACGTCACCCACCCGCACCACCTGACCCTCCCGGCTGGTAATGACGATGGCGCGCAGATCGTCAAGGGTTTTAATCGCCCCCTCACTGCGAACCAGCAGCACTTCCTCGCCGTCCTTGAGGCGGCCAGCTCCGTCGTTGCGGTTGTTGGTTTCGAGCACCTTCTGCAATTGTTCGAGCGAAACCCCGCGCGCCTGCAATGCCGCGTTGTCAGGCATTACCTCGAAGCTCCGCACCAGCCCGCCCAGGGCGTTGACATCCGCCACACCAGGCAGGGTACGCAAGGCCGGGCGGATTACCCAGTCCAGCAGAGAACGCCGCTCCAGCGGGGAAAGATCACCGCCTTCGATGGTGAACATCAGCATCTCGCCCAGCGGAGTAGTGATCGGCGCAAGGCCGCCGCTGACGCCCGAGGGCAAGTCTTTCATCACGCCGGTAAGACGCTCCGTGACCTGGTTGCGCGCCCAGTAGATGTCGGTGCCATCTTCGAAATCAATGGTGATATCGGTAAGCGCGTACTTTGACACCGAGCGCAGAATCTTCTTGTTCGGGATACCCAGCAGTTCGACCTCGATCGGCGCCACAATACGTGATTCCACTTCTTCCGGCGTCATGCCCGGCGCCTTGACGATAACCTTGACCTGGGTCGAAGCCACATCGGGGAAAGCATCGATCGGCAACTGCTTGAACGCAAAGGCACCGGCACCAATCAAAGCCAGGGTGGTGATGACAACCGCCAGCCGCTGGGTCAGTGCTAATTCAATCAGGCGGGTGAGCATTATTCACCTCCTTCGCCAAGTCCTTGCCAAGCTGCCTTGAGCGCTACCGTGCCCTTGGTCACCACTTTCTCGTCGCCCTTGAAATCGCCCCCGATGGTTACCGAAGATACGGTTTGCGACAGCACCTGCACCGCCTGCAGGCGGTAACCGGAGGGGGTCTGCACAAAGACATAGGTCTGCTTCCCGTCGCGCATCAGGGCGCCATTGGCTACTGTCCACTGCTTCGCTCCCGAGGCCATACCCAGCACGGCTTCGACATATTGGCCGGGGCGCAGATTGGCCGCGCCATCGTTGATTTCAGCACGCACCATGACGGTCTGATTCGCTTCTGCAATCCCCCGCCCGATGGAAATCACCTTGCCGCTGGCCTGCAAAGCCGGCACACGCGCCGAGGCTCCCGCCTGCAGGGCGCTTACCTGGGAAAGCGGCACCTGGATTTCGAGCCACAGCGGAGAAAGCCGGGCCACCTTGAACAGCGGCGCCGCGATTTCTACACGCTGTCCCGGTGCAAGCATCTGTTCCATGACGACCCCTTCGATGGGGGAAACCACATCCAGCGCACTGCCAACCGACTGGCCGGACTGCAGTTTCTGTATCGCCGCATCGCCCATGCCTGCCAGACGCAGTGCCTGTTTCTTCTCGCTGGCGGCAGCCGCCGAAGTCAGCGCGCTGTTGCGGGTCGCGAGATAGCGGCTTTCAGCCACAATGCCGTCCTTGAACAACTTCTCATCACGGCTCAATGAATTCTGCGCCAGTTGCGATTGCAGTGCCGCCTGCAAATAATCGCGCTGCAATTCAGCCAGACCGGGGCTCTGGATGCGCGCCAGCACCTGCCCTTTCCTGACCGCCTGGTTGACGGCCACAGCAAGACTTTCGACCATGCCGGGCAGCGGCGCGCTGATGACACGCATCTGCTGATTGGGAATCACCACCTGGGCTGGCAGTGCGTTGCCTGCAAGTACCGAAGACGAAACCAGGGCCGCAGTCTCGATACCCAGTGCCTGAGATTGCTTTGCAGTCACGGGAACATCATTGCCGGCGACAGCCAGCCCTGCCCAGCAGAGGTTCAGGGCGACAATAAAACGCTTCAATTGCATACGGACTCCTTCCCCGGAACGAGCTTGCGGGAAAAATTTAGATTAGATGACCAATACGGCTATGGCTGCAAATACGAACCAGAGCTTAAAACCTGGAAATTAAATCAGGGCTGAAGGAGGCGCCTGGGAGAAAGGAAACAGATAGGCGCAATGCCCCCGGGAAGGCAAAAGGCAGCCATCCTCGGCACGGCACGGCCGGGCAGGAGAAAATTCAAGAGGTGAAATCGTGACAGCCGGTTGCGGGGCATCGGATAATGCGATGATTATTTCATGGCGAAACTCGTGCGCCATGGCAATAACCGGAGCCTCATCGCGGTCAGCTGTGAAGGACGGGAGCCCGGACTGTTCATGGACAGGAGAGGTATGCGCATTCGCCTTGCCCTCGCCATGCATGTGAACTTTGCCTTCAACCGAAATGCCATGCGCGTGCGCATGGAGCAGTGGCGCGAAGCACTGCAGCAGCGCAAGAAAAAACAGCACAATAAAACGGTTGCGGCCAGAAGTCATGGCGTGAATATTAAACTCAGTCCAAATCATAAGCAAGATTTTTACCCGCGCATGATCATTTTCAGTCAGCGCGCCCCCATCGCTGACCCGCTGTTTACTGGGAATTTTCTATTTGTTGTGGCATCTCAGGCACAAGGTGCTGCCGCTGTTGGTCACGCGCAGGAAAGGCGCAAGGCTCGGATCATGCACGTTATGGCAAGTTGGACATTCCACTTTCCCTGCGTACAGCCTCACGTCCCCCCAGCCCCTTGTCGCATCAGGCGGAGTCTGGAAATTCGCGTTTCCAACCGGGTATGACATGGAAATCGGGTGGTCGTTGCTCAAGTCCGGCCCCGCCATGACCGACAGCGCTTTCGAGTAAATGCCGTTATAGGTGCCGGTGTGGCACTTGAGACACGCTGCGCCATAGATGTCACTGCCAGTGCCCCCCGCTGCAGATTTTGGCGGAGAAATGGGGTTGTGCTGATCTCCGCTGTGTACTGCGCCACCGCCCGTGCCGTCATGGCAGCTCAGGCATAAAAGCGAAATTCCGCTGGGCAGACTCGGGCAAACCTCCGTCATGGTCGAACTGGTGTAGGGAGTAAATGCATCTAGATTGGTGATTTTCCTGTTCCACAGGGGCGTGTTATCAAGCCCTTCCTGGGTGCTGGCGTTATGAGGCGTGTGACAGTGGACACACAACTGAACGCTGGGGTTAATACTCAAATCGTGCTTCGACCCGCTGATGCCTGCCTGAGCGCCCGCAGCTGGCCACAGCAAGACGCATAGCAGGAGCACATGCAAATTCCTGATTAATGACACCGTCACCTCCACCTGTTTTTTTTAATTGTTGTTTCAATCGGCGAAGAGCATTGCGGCAAAGGCGTTCATCCCCATAACCAGCAATCGAAAGCTGAGCCGCCTGGTTCATGGCGACCACTGATTGCCCCGGATGAAGACGCCACCTGAACAGCCCCGTAACTCCTCAACGCCCAGGAACTTGCCAGTCCTTGCGGCGTGAACACCTAAAATTCAAAACCGGGCATATTCTTTCATAAAAATTAATGACGTCATAATTATTTTTTATTAACACTGAGCCGGGGTTTTGCATAAAAGGCCGGAACGCCAGCGGTGGCGGGCAAATCAGCGTTTTCTCAGATTTCATGCAGGGGCATCATCCCGGTTGAATTCTGGGCATTGATGGCCGTTTCCACGGTTTTGCGGGAAATATGGGGCGCAAACAGCTCGATGAAATCATATTCGTAACCGCGCAGGTAAACGCCGCGACGCAGGCCGATCTTGGTGATGCTGAAATCAAACAGGTGGCTGGCATCCATTTCCCGCAAGCGAGTATCCCGTTCCGGGTCAAACGCCATCCTGGCCACGATGCCCACGCCCAGACCCAGTTCCACATAGGTTTTGATCACATCCGAATCCAGTGCCGTCAGGACGATATTGGGCGTCAGCCCGCGCGCCTCGAATGCCTTGTTGATCTTGGAGCGCCCCGCAAAGGCGAAGTCGTAGGTTATCAAGGGGTACTGCGCAATCGCGCTCAGGCTCAGCGGCTGCTGTTCCAGCAGGGGGTGTCCGGGCGGGACAATCACGCTGCGGTTCCATTGATGGCAGGGCAGGGTAACCAGTTCCTTGTACCTGTCGATGGACTCCGTGGCGATAGCAATATCTGCCTCGCCATTGATGACCATTTGCGCCACCTGGGTCGGATTGCCCTGATGCAGGCTTAGGCGAACCAGGGGATAACGCCGGATAAATGCCCGGACCACCTCCGGCAGCGCATAACGCGCCTGGGTGTGGGTGGTGGCGATGGAGAGGCTGCCAACATCCTTGTTGCTGAACTCCTGACCCGCCTGCTTCAGGTTATCCGCATCGCGCAGCATACGTTCCGCTATTTCCAGAATGATTCGTCCGGGCGGGGTCACGCCTGTCACCCGCTTGCCGCTGCGCACGAATACCTCCACGCCAAGTTCATCTTCCAGCAGCCGGATCTGCTTGCTGATCCCCGGCTGGGAAGTAAAAAGCGCTTCCGCCGCCGCGGAGACATTCAGTCCCTGGCGTGACACCTCCAGCAAATAACGCAGTTGTTGCAGTTTCATAACGCCTTATCTCCTTATTACTTTTAGTTATTACATATTAACTTTTTATTCTTTTTCAATCTATATGCATGTTGCTAGCATGGCTCCCAGTTAAACGATTACTACAGGGAACATCATGGACTGGATGTACACAGTGGCCGGCCTGGGTGGAGGCTTTATTGTTGGCCTCACCGGCATGGGCGGCGGCTCGCTGATGACTCCGCTTCTTGTGCTGCTTTTTGGAATTGCGCCGTCCGTAGCCGTTGGAACCAACCTGCTCCACGCCGCCATCACAAAATCGGGCGGCGTGTGGATCCATGGAAAAAATGGCAGCGTGGACTGGAAAATCGCCGGCCTGCTGGCGCTCGGCAGCGTACCCACGTCCGTGGTGAGCATCGGGCTGCTTAAAGCTTTCGCCGTGAGCACCCGCCATTTCGAAACGGCCATTGTCGCCACATTGGGCGTGGTGCTGATTCTGACGGCCCTGGTTCTGCTGTTCAAGGAACGGCTGGTTCATTTCGCGCGACGGCGCAGCCATGCAAACCAGACCGGCCGCAACGCGAAATGGGGTGACTCCGCCACCATCACAGCCGGCGCTGTACTGGGCGTCATCGTGACCCTCACATCGGTTGGCGTCGGGACACTGGGTGCGGTTGCCCTGGTCTATCTGTACCCGCGCCTGTCCGCACTGCAGACCGTTGGCACCAATCTCGCCCACGCCGTTCCGCTGACCGCCGTTGCAGGCCTGGGGCATCTTTATCTCGGCACGGTGGATGCGGTCTTGCTGCTGAGCCTGATACTGGGTTCGCTACCGGGCATCTACATAGGCAGCCACCTGGGCATACGCATCCCGGAACACGTAATGAGGCCGCTGCTGGCCGGCATGCTGATCCTGATCGGCGGCAGGCTGGTGTGGTAAACGAATTCAAATATCCAACCCATTCAAGGAGAGCATGATGACCACCACGACCCACAACTGGGCAAACGAAGATGAAATTACCCGCTACGAGCAATCGCTGAAGGATTTCCAGGCAGGCGAAATGGACGCCGACCGCTTTCAGGGGGTGCGCCTGCAACTGGGGCTTTATGGCCAGCGGCAGGCCGGGGTGCACATGGTGCGCGTCAAGCTGCCCGGCGGGCGGATTCTGCCCAAGCAGCTGAAAGCGATTGCCGACGTGGTCGAACAGCATTCCGGACACGGCTTCGCCCACATCACCACCCGCCAGGACATCCAGGTTCATTTCGTGCCGCTGGCGGATACGCCGCAGGCGCTGCGCCGTCTGGCGCAGGATGGCCTGACCACGCGCGAGGCATGCAACAACACGGTACGCAATATCACCTCATGCCCGCTGGCAGGCGTCTGCTGGCGCGAGCATGTGGACGTCAAGCCGTTCGTGCAGGGCGTGGCGCGCCATTTCCTGCGTCATCCCGCCACCCAGAGCATGCCGCGCAAATTCAAGATCAGCTTTTCCGGTTGCGAAGCGGATTGCGCCCAGGGCCTGATCCACGACATCGGGGTGATCGCGGTGCGGCGCGAGGACGGCGAACTCGGTTTCAAGGTGCTGGCGGGCGGCGGACTCGGCCACAAGCCGCGCGAAGCGCTGGTGGTCGAACCATTTGTTGCTGAAAAGGACTTGCTGCCGGTGCTGGAAGCCGCGATTGCCTTGCACAACCGCCACTCCGACGGCAGCAAGCGCGCCCGCTCGCGCAGCAAGTTTCTGGTGGATCGCTTTGGTCCGGAAGGATTTGTCGAGAAATACCGCGAAGAACTGGAGCGCACCCGCGTCGCGCTGGCAGGCCAGATCCACCCGCAGGGGCGCTGGATCAATGGCAAGAACGGCGATGCGCCCGGAACAGGCGCACCGAGGCGGCTCTACAAACAAAAACAGCCGGGCTTGTACGTCTACCCGGTCACGATTCCGCAGGGGGAGCTGAGCGCGGCCGCATTGCGGGGCATCGCCGAGCTGGCAGAAAGTCTGGGGCTGGACGACATCCGCACCACCCAGGACCAGAACCTGATGCTGCTCAATGTGCCCGAATCCGCCCTGTCCGCAGTCAACAGCGGCCTGGCCAGGCTCAAGCTCGCCCTGCCCAGGCGCGGCGACAACATCGTTGCCTGCCCCGGCGCCTCCACCTGCCGCCTGGGAATTACCGCCTCGATGAAGCTCGCGCCCAAGCTGAACGGCGGAGAAAACAACCTGCGCCTGCGCGTTTCAGGCTGCCACAACGGCTGCGCGCAGCCGGAAACCGGCGACATCGGCATCTATGGCGAAGGCAAGCGCCTGTTCGGCAAGCTGATTCCCCATTACCAGCTGTATTTCGGCGGCGATGGCAGCGATGGTACCGGCCTGGCCCTGAAAGGACCATCCGTTCCGTCCGCCCGTATCGAAGCTGCGATTGAACGGGTACAGGAACACTACGCCGCGAATCGCCATGAGCAGGAAAACTTCTTTCATTGGACGCGGAGGCAGGCGCCTGGCTATTTCAGGGATTTGCTGACCGACCTGAGCAGCGTTTTCGAGCACGAAGCGGAGTCGCTCCGGCGCGACCATGGCGACAGCACGGAATTCCGTGTGCTTTCCCTGGGCGGCGGCGAGTGCGGCGCCCCTGCCAAGGCATCGGTTGCGCCGCTTTATTTCGAAGCAGCCAACGAACGCCGCTATCGCAATGCCTATTACATGCAGCGCGAATTTGGGGAAGCGCTGGCCTGCGCCGAAGCGATTGCCGGACTGGTCGCCAAAGCGCTGCTGTTCCCGGCGACAGGCGATGCAGAAAATCTGCCTGCCCAGGTGCGGACCGCGGTGCCTGGGCATCCCGGCATGGCTGACAAATATGCGGAGCTGGCCGCAGCGTTTGCGCGCCTCGCCAGGACGCCTGACGACAAGGCGCTGCCGGGGCTGTTTGCCGATCTGGACGCCTGGACGGCAGAAGCAGGCAAATACAGCCTCGCGCAGGACCGCCAACTGGATCTGAGCGGCATGCTGCCGCAAGTAGCTGCCAGCGCGCAGGTGGTGCTGCTGCAACCGGGCAGCAAGCTGCAACCGGAAGAGAAAAATATCTTGGTGGCGGCCAGCCGTTAAACCCAGAAAAAGCTGTTGGCCACAGAGAACACAGAGTTCACAGAGGAAATCAACAGGTTACGACGTGTTGGTGACTTCAATGTGTGCGCGGAGAACATTCATGAGTGCCGTGTTATCTCTGTGTTCTCCGTGTGCTCTGTGGCTTGAACTGAGGTTTTTAGGTTAATAACTTAAGGAGACATGAAAAATGAGTCTGGAACTAAAAATCAGGCATGCCATCGCGCTGCTGAACGAGATCGAAAACAAGCACGCCCCGGCGGTCTTCGCCAACAGCCTGGGTGCGGAAGATATGGTACTGACCGACCTGATCTCGAAGTATGCCCCATCCATCGGTATTTTCAGCCTCGATACCGGACGGCTGCCACAGGAAACTTACGATCTGATGAAGCAGATACCCAAATACTACGGCACCAGGGTGCAAGTGTATTTCCCTGACCGGCACGCCCTGGAAGCATTCGTCACCGAGCACGGCGTCAATGCCTTTTATGACAGCGCCGAGCTGCGCAAGCGCTGCTGCCAGATCCGTAAGGTAGAACCCCTGCAGCGCGCGCTGCAAGGCAAGCAGGCCTGGGTGACCGGCCTGAGGCGCGAACAGGCGCCGACGCGCCAGCACCTGGGCGCAGCAGAATGGGATGCAGACAATGGCCTGCATAAATTCAACCCGCTGATTGAATGGACGCAGATCGACGTCTGGTCCTACATCCGGGAATTCAACGTGCCCTACAACATGCTGCACGACCGGAGCTACCCCAGCATTGGCTGCGCCCCCTGCACACGCGCCGTTGCGGCAGGGCAGGATATCCGTGCCGGACGCTGGTGGTGGGAAGACCCGGAGAGCAAGGAATGCGGATTGCACAAACGCAAGGAGGTCGCATGAGAACCGCACATGAAATCGTGGCAGAAGCCGCGCCGCAAGACAGGCTGGCGCACCACGCCCCTGCGGGCAGGGCGCATTTCCAGCCGGAGCATCTCAAGGTGCTGGAATCCGAAGCGATCCACATCATGCGCGAAGTGGTGGCGGAGTTCCGCAACCCGGTGATGATGTATTCCGTCGGCAAGGATTCCAGCGTGATGCTGCATCTGGCGCGCAAGGCCTTTTATCCAGGCCCGCTGCCATTTCTTCTGCTGCATGTGGACACCGGTTACAAGTTCCGCGAAATGATCGAATTCCGCGACCGCCACACCAGGGAAATCGGCGCGCGCCTGATTGTCCACCGCAACGAGATGGCCATCTCACTGGGAACCCATCCGCACAAGGTGGGCGTGGCACGCTGCTGCGGCCAGCTCAAGACAGCGACCTTGCTGCAGGCACTGAACCGTTACGGCTTCGATGCCGCGCTGGGCGGCGCGCGCCGCGACGAGGAAAAATCGCGCGCCAAGGAACGGATATTTTCCTTCCGCGATGAATTCGGCCAGTGGGACCCCAAAAGCCAGCGCCCCGAGCTGTGGGATATTTACAACTGCCGCATCCACGAAGGCCAGTCGATCCGGGTATTCCCTTTATCCAACTGGACCGAAATGGATATCTGGCAATACATCCGCACCGAAGACATCCCCATCGTGCCGCTGTACTTCGCCAGGGAGCGCATGATGGTGCGGCGCGGCAATCTGCTGATCCCGGCAGAATCCGCAGGCGAACTGCGCGAGGGGGAAGCGCCCGAAGCGGTGATGAGCCGCTTCCGCACGCTGGGCTGCTCGCCCTGCACCGGGGCGGTCGAATCCAGCGCCGCCACAATCGACGAGATCGTGGCGGAAACCGCTGCCTGCAGCCGCAGCGAGCGCGAGACGCGAATCATCGACCATGGAGCGAACTCCATGGAGGACAAGAAAAAAGAAGGTTATTTCTGACCTGAGCCCGCTTAAGGAACTGACACATGAACATGATCGAAAATATTTTCAAACGAGAAACCGAGTTGCTGCGCTTTTCCACCGCGGGCAGCGTGGACGACGGCAAATCCACGCTGATCGGCCGCCTGCTGGTGGACAGCAAAGGCATTTTCGAGGACCAGCTCGAAGCGGCGAAACAATTCAACGAACGCAAGGGCGGCCAGGGGGTCGATCTGGCCCTGCTCACCGACGGCCTGGCGGCGGAGCGCGAACAGGGGATTACCATCGACGTCGCCTACCGCTACTTCGCCACACCCAGACGCCGTTTCATCATTGCCGATACGCCCGGCCATGAGCAGTACACCCGCAACATGGTGACCGGCGCCAGCACCGCCCACCTCGCCATCGTGCTGGTGGACGCGCGCAAGGGCCTGTTGCCCCAGTCACGGCGCCATGCCTACATCGCGTCCTTGCTGGGCACCCCCCATATCGTGGTTGCGGTCAACAAGATGGATCTGGTGGATTATTCGGAACAGCGCTTTGAAGAAATCAAGCAGGAATTCGCCGCGTTCTTCGAAAAACTGGAAATCGCCCACAGCGAAGCCCGCTTCATCCCGATCTCGGCACTGGACGGGGACATGGTCGTCCAGCGCGGGGCCAATATGCCGTGGTACCAAGGCAAAACCCTGCTCGAAACGCTGGAAAATGTAGAGGTGAAATGCCGCCGCGAGCATAAGGCGTTCCGCTTCCCGGTGCAGTGGGTGAGCCGCCCGCAAACGCCGGAATTGCACGATTTCCGCGGCTACATGGGGCGCATTGAATCGGGCAGCGTAAAGGTCGGGGACGAAATCGTGGTTTTGCCCTCGGGACGAACATCCAGAATCCGGGAAATCGTCACCTACGACGGCGATCTGGAAGAAGCCGTGGCCCCTTATTCCGTCACACTGGCTCTGACAGACGAGATCGACATTGCCCGCGGCGACATGATCGCGCACCGGGATGCCGCGCCGCAGGTGGTCAGAAATTTCGACGCCATGCTGTGCTGGATGGGCGAAACACCCCTGTCACCGGAACGCAATTATTTCATCAAGCACGCCACCCGCAGCGTCAGGGCAACGATCGAGAAAATTGATTACAAGGTGGATATCCACACACTGGAGAAAGCCGCCACGCCAGACGCATTGCACATGAATGAAATCGGCCGGGCATCATTCAGGCTGTTCAGCCCGCTGGCCTGCGATGCCTACGAGGACAACCGCGCCAGCGGCGGCTTCATCGTGATCGATGAATTCAGCAACGAGACTGTCGCGGCGGGCATGATCTGCCGCAGAGAACCGCTTCAGTAGCGCGCGGCAGCCGAAGCTCAGATCTTGGGCAAGGTCACGCCGACCTGGCCCTGATACTTGCCGCCACGGTCCTTGTACGAGGTTTCGCACACTTCGTCGGACTCGAAGAACAGGACCTGGGCCACGCCCTCGTTGGCGTAGATCTTTGCCGGCAGGGGCGTGGTGTTGGAAAATTCCAGCGTCACGTAGCCTTCCCACTCCGGCTCGAAAGGCGTGACATTGACGATGATGCCGCAGCGGGCATACGTCGATTTACCCAGGCAGATGGTGAGCACGTTGCGCGGAATGCGGAAATACTCGACCGTGCGCGCCAGGGCAAAGGAATTGGGCGGGATGATGCAGTAATCCGCATGCACCTCGACGAAGGAGTTGGGGTCGAAATTCTTCGGATCGACGATGGTGCTGTTGATATTGGTGAACAGCTTGAATTCGTTGGAACAGCGAATATCGTAGCCGTAGCTGGATGTCCCGTAGGAAACGATCTTGCGTCCGTCAACCTCGCGCACCTGACCCGCCTCGAAAGGCTCGATCATGCCAGTCTGCTCCGCCATCCTGCGGATCCATTTGTCCGATTTGATGCTCATCGACTTATCCCTGAGGAGAAAAATATTGGCGAAGTATAGCTTAACAGCCAGAATTTTTCCGCCTAGCCTGCGCCCTTCTCAAACACGATCCAGATCCGTGCACCAGACAAACTCGGCAGCCGGTACCGGCCGGCCGAAGTAATAGCCCTGTATCTCGCGACAGCCGAGATCACCCAGAAAGCGCACCTGTGCTTCTGTCTCGGCGCCCTCGACAACCAGACGCAAGCCAAGGCTGCCAGACAAGGCGATCACTGCCCGGGTAATGGCGGCATCCTCCTCGTCACCCGGCAAATCCTTGATGAAGGAACGGTCCAGTTTGAGCCGGTCCATGGGCAGGCGCTTCAGGTAAGCCAGCGAGGAATAGCCGGTGCCGAAATCGTCGATAGACAGAGAGACGCCGAGCGCACGCAGTTCGTTCAGCACATCGAAAGTCGTGCCGACATTTTCCATCACGAAGGTTTCCGTCATTTCGAGCTCGAGATGTTCCGGCGGCAAACCAGTTTCGTCCAAGATCCGGCGCACCGTGGCCACAAAGTCGCTGCGCTGTAACTGCGGGCCGGCCACGTTGACGCCGACGGTATTCAGCTCGACACCCGCATCGAGCCAGCGGCGTGCCTGAAGGCAGGCCTCACGCAGCACCTGCTCGCCAAGCTCGATGATCAATCCGGTATCCTCGGCGACTGGAATGAAGCGGTCAGGCGGCAAAAAACCCAGGGTGGGGTGCTGCCAGCGCACCAGTGCCTCGGCGCCAATGCAGCGGCCTTTTGCCAGATCGATCTGCGGCTGGTAATACACGGTCAGCTCATGCCGCTCCAGCGCGCGGCGCAGATCGGATTCAATCTGCAGGCGTTCGGTCGCTTTGGCCGTCAGGTCCTGAGTATAGAAGGCGTAAGTCTTGCGCCCGGTGGATTTTGCCCGGTACATCGCAGCATCGGCATTGCGCACCAGAACCTCCGCGTCCTCTCCATCGCGCGGATAAAGGCTGATACCGATGCTGCTGGTGACGTAGAGATCATGGCCCTGGATGACATAGGGTTCGGACAGTACGTGCAGAAGCTTGTCCGCAAGGTGAGCGGCATCCTGCGGATCGCGCAATTCCTCCATCAACATGATGAATTCGTCGCCACCGGTACGCGCCACGGTATCTTCCTTGCGCCCTGCCTCGCTCAGGCGCCGCGCAACTGCACGCAACAATTCATCACCGGCGGGATGACCAAGGCTGTCATTAACGTGCTTGAAGCGGTCAAGGTCAAGGAACAGCACGGCCACCTGACCGCCATCGCGCGCGGCACGGGTCAGAGCGTGGGTCAGGCGATCCTGAAACAGCAGACGGTTCGGCAGGCCGGTCAAGGGGTCGTGGTAGGCCTGGTGCGCGAGCTTCTCACGCGACTGCACCAGGCTGCTGATATCCGAGAATACGGACACATAATGCGTGATGCGACCCACATCATCACGCACCACACTGATGGTCTGCCAGCTCGGGAATACTTCGCCGCTCTTGCGCCGGTTCCATATTTCTCCGCGCCAGAAGTTGTCCTTGCCGAGCGAGGCCCACATGGCCCGGTAAAATTCAGCATCATGGTGCTGTGACTTCCACAGCCGTGGATTTTCTCCGACCACATCTTCTGCGGTATAGCCAGTAATCGCGCAAAAGGCCGGATTGACATCGATAATCGTGCCTTGCGGGTCGGTAATAACCATCGCTTCCTGCGTACTTTCCATCAGCCGCGCAGAAAGCCGCAGCCGTTCTTCCTGCCGCTTTAGCTCGGTGACATCCTGTGTCGTGCCTGAAATGCTCATTAACTTGCCGCGTGAATTCCGGATTGCCCGGGCGCGCTCATGCACGACATGCTCGCTACCATCGGGATGAATCACACGCAGGAACACATCCAGGTCATCGCGTTTACCTGCCATGAGATCGCGATGATGGTCTTCTAAGGGCACACGGTCCTGAGGATACACGGCGGCGAGAAAGGTATCGTAGCCCGGAACACAACCGCCGGGCTCAAAACCAAGACAGCGATATTCCTGATCCGACCAGACGACCTTTTTCGTTATGGCATTGAATTGCCAGCTGCCGAGTCTTGAACTGCGCTGGGCGATATCCATCTGCTCTGCATACTGAATGCTGCGCAGCAAGTAAATGCTGAGCAGACCGGTCAGCAACAGGCCACCGAGCAGGGTCGAAATATACGAAGGATTACCAAATTCCTTATACAAGGCAGGAGCCGGGTTAAACACCATCAGCCATTGCCGGCCGCCCGGCACGTTAACAGCCACCTCCCGGTGCAGCCCTGCACGAGCTTCGCCTAATGAAGGTGGACGCTCGCCGGTGCGGCGGGCGCGGGAAACATGGTGATGCAGCAGTTGCTCCCCGCCATCAGCGGAGACATCAAGAATATGGATATCCAGCCCGGTGGGGGGTGCATCCTGCAAGGCCGCAGCCAGTACCTGATCGATGCGCAGCACACCCGCACCTAGCCCGATCAGGGCATCACGGCGTTGCTCGCGCGTTTCGAGCGGCTGATTGCGTTGATAGACGGGACGATACACCAGGACAGCGCGACGGCTGCCATCCTGCGCCAGCGTGATCTGTGACGAAATAGCCGTGACGTCGTCGCTGATGGCCTGCTCCAGCGCCAACCGGCCGGATGGCCGGGAAGCAGCATCGAAGCCCAGTATCACCTCGTTACCGGCAAGTGGCTCAGTGTAAAGAACGGGGAAATATTCTTCGCGTTCACCGGCCTTTACCAACTGGCCATCGGCTTGAACTTCCCTGATGTGCCCATCCGGACGGATGTTTGCCATCTCGCTTTCGAAGCGTGGCCTTGATGCCGCGGTGACGCGCGGCAACCATTGCAGCGCCTGAAATTCAGGATGGTTGCGCAGGGCTCCGCGCGAAAAAAAATGGAACTCATCAGCACTAACCTGCGCGGAAGCTGCAAAAAAGCTGGCAACCGAATCCACCACCTCAGTGGCACGCTTCAGGCTGTGCTGAAAGCGAATAGCCTCGTTAACCGCCCGCCAGTCCAGTTGAACGCGCAACTGCTCGTCACTATGCCGGATTTCGCCACGTACGGTCAGAAAAGTCAGCAGACAGCCCGCGCAGACAATCGCAAGCACTCCACCGTAGCGGCGCAGGAAGGAAATCACACTGGATCCGCCAGAAGACGAGTTCAAGAATCAGAAACCCAATAAATATCAGGAGTTATCATATCACCGGAACAAAAAAAACCTCTCCATATCGCTATGGAGAGGTTTTTATATGAGCAGATTACCGGGTCAGGTGTTCTGGATCACGATGCTCGGGAAGCGCGCACTGAAATCCTGCGCCTGCTCTGCCACACGGATCGCCACTTTCCGGGCGATGTCGCGGTAGATCATGGAAATGCGCGAATCCGGCTCGGCTGCCACGGTCGGATTGCCGGAGTCGGTTTCCTCGCGGATGCGGATATCCAGCGGCAGGGAGCCGAGGAATTCCACTTCGTAGTCCTTACACATTTTCTCGCCGCCGCCGGTGCCGAAGATGCGCTCTTCGTGGCCGCAGTTGGAGCAGATGTGCAGGCTCATGTTTTCCACGATGCCGAGGATGGGAATGCCCACCTTCTCGAACATCTTCAGTCCCTTGCGGGCGTCGATCAGGGCGATGTCCTGCGGCGTGGTGACGATCACGGCGCCGGTCACCGGTACGCGCTGTGCCAGGGTGAGCTGGATATCGCCGGTGCCCGGTGGCAGGTCGACGACCAGGTAGTCGAGGTCTTTCCACTTGGTATCGTTGAGCAACTGTTCCAGCGCCTGGGTCACCATCGGGCCGCGCCATACCATGGGCTGCTCCACGTCGACCAGGAAGCCGATGGACATGGCCTGAATGCCGTGGCCCATCATGGGTTCCATGCTCTGCCCGTCAGCGGAATCAGGGCGGCCGGTAATACCCAGCATGGTGGGCTGGGATGGGCCATAGATATCAGCATCCATGATGCCGACGGTGGCGCCTTCAGCCGCCAGTGCCAGCGCCAGGTTGACTGCAGTGGTGGATTTGCCCACGCCGCCCTTGCCGGAAGCCACTGCGATCACGTTCTTCACGCCGGAAATCAGTTTCACGCCTTTCTGCACGGCATGCGAAACGATTTTCTGGCTCATGTTGACCGTCACGTCGCCTACGCCGGAAATGGTTTTCAGCTTGTCCGTCACCAGTTTCTGGATATCACCCATCACACCCTTGGCCGGGTAGCCGAGGACGATGTCCACGCTCACGTTGTTGCCGTCCACCTTGATGCTCTTGGCGGACTTGCTGGACATGTAATCCTTGTTGGTATGGGGATCGATCAATTCCTTCAGCGCGGTTTGCACCTGCAGTTCTGAAACAGCCATGCTTGCTCCTAATTAATTCGGGCTACTGATAAAATAGCGCAGTTTAAACAATAAAAATCGGTGCGCCTACTAGCTTAGCAAACCTGTCGGCAGCCGACTTTGCTACAATTTCATTTTTCCGTTCCGAGCTTCCCATGACACGCAAAATCCTGGTCACGTCCGCCCTGCCCTATGCCAACGGCAGCATCCACCTCGGGCACCTGGTGGAATACATACAGACCGATATCTGGGTACGGTTTCATAAAATGCAAGCGGGCACGCAATGTTTCTACGTCTGCGCCGATGACACCCACGGCACGCCCATCATGCTGCGCGCGGAAAAGGAAGGCATCACCCCGGAACAGCTGATCGCGCGGGTATGGCAGGAGCATTTCGACGATTTCGCCGCATTCCATGTGGCTTTCGACAACTACGGCTCGACCAACTCGGACGAGAACAAGGCATGCGCGCAGGACATCTACCGCACCCTTAAAAAGAACGACCTGATCGAGGTGCGTTCCATCGAGCAATTCTACGACCCGGTCAAAAACATGTTCCTGCCGGATCGTTTCATCAAGGGCGAATGCCCCAAGTGCCATGCCAAAGACCAGTACGGCGACAACTGCGAAGTCTGCGGCGCAGCCTATGCGCCCACCGACCTGATCGAGCCGTTCTCCGCCGTGTCCGGCGCCAGGCCGGAACTGCGCAACTCCGACCATTACTTCTTCAAGCTCTCCGCCGACACCTGCCAGCAATTCCTGCGCCAATGGACACGCGGCGGTTCGTTGCAAATCGAGGCCGCCAACAAGATGCAGGAATGGCTGGGCAGCGAAGGCGAGAACAAGCTGACCGACTGGGACATCTCGCGCGATGCGCCTTACTTCGGCTTCGAAATTCCCGATGCGCCGGGTAAATATTTTTATGTCTGGCTGGATGCGCCCGTCGGCTATATGGGCAGCTTCAAGCAACTGTGCGCGAAGAACGGCCTCGATTTCGACGAATACTGGAAGCAAGGCTCCGAAACCGAGCTGTACCATTTCATCGGCAAGGACATCCTCTACTTCCACGCCCTGTTCTGGCCCGCGATGCTGCAACACGCCGGTTTCCGCACCCCGACCAAACTGTTCGCGCACGGATTCCTGACCGTCAACGGCGAGAAGATGAGCAAGTCGCGCGGCACCTTCATCACCGCGAAGAGCTACATCGACCACATCAAGAACACCGAATACCTGCGCTACTACTACGCCGCCAAGCTCAACGGCTACGATGGAAGACATCGACCTGAACCTTGAGGATTTCGTGGCGAAGGTGAACAGCGATCTGATCGGGAAATACGTCAATATTGCGAGCCGCTGCGCCGGGTTCCTCACCAAGTTCTTCGATGGCAAGCTGGCGATTCACCGACTGCCAAGTCGCTGACTCGACGGTGCAAGTCAGCAGCGGACAAACGAGATCGCAGAATGCTTTTGAATCTCGCGACTATGCCCGCGCACTGCGCGACATCATGGCGCTCGCCGATAACATCAATGGCGTACATTGCCGCCACCGCCCCCTGGACACTGGCCAAGGACGAGGCTCAACGTGCAGCAGCTGCACGACATCTGTTCACGCGCGCTGCACGGCTTCTACGTGCTCTCGATCCTGTCTAAGCCCGGTGTTGCCTGCGCTGACTTCCCGTGTAGCGCGAGAGCTGTTCTGGCATGGATCAGCGACTTCACCTGGGACGACCTCAACAGTACTGCCGGCACACGATCAACCCCTATCAACACCTGGCAACCCGCCTCGACCCCAAGCTGGTCGAAGCCATGGTCGCCGCCAACCAGGAAAGCCTGAAACCCATGACCGAATCGCATTCCGAGACCCGCCACGCAGAACACCAGCAACACGCCATCGCGCCCATCGCCGAAACAATCAGCATCGACGATTTCAGCAAGATCGACCTGCGCATTGCCAGAATCGTCAATGCGGAGCATGTCGAAGGTGCGGATAAACTGCTGCAGCTCACGCTGGATATCGGCGAAGGCAAGACCCGCAACGTGTTCGCCGGGATCAAGTCCGCCTACGATCCGGAAAAGCTGATTGGCCGCATGACCGTGATGGTCGCCAACCTGGCCCCGCGCAAGATGAAATTCGGCCTGTCGGAAGGCATGGTGCTGGCTGCTTCCGGCGAAACGCCGGGCCTCTTCATTCTCAGCCCGGATGAAGGTGCGCAACCGGGAATGCGGGTCAAGTAAACCCCTCCCAGCCTCCCAACCCCTCCCAGCCTCCCCTTGTCAGGGGAGGGGCAGGCAGGGGAGGAGCGTTGGTTCTCCCCTGGAGGAGGTTGCGCGGAATGTGTCAGGTCAGCAGCGGGTGCATCCACACGAACATGACCTGCCCCTGCGAATCGGCAAGCCGGGCGAGTTCGGAGAGTTCTTCCACCAGTGACTGAACCTCCCGGGCGGGCCACCCGCTCATTTCGAATTCCTCGGTGGCGGCCAGTTCCTCTCCTACACTTTCAAGTGCGTCTTCTTCGAGGCCAGCAAGTTTCTCCATCACTTCATCCGGCATCCTGAGAACAACCGGGCCGTCATCGCCAGCCACATAAACCGGTTCGTAGGCATAGAAAGCATCTTCCAGCCCGTCGCCAGTCAGGAGGCAATGCAGCGTGACTATTTTTGCCGTGTCGATATCCCTGGCCTCGATGCCGCTCCACTCGACGACGGGGTGCTGCGACTGACCGACTGCCTCAGCTTCGTCCTCGTCTGCCGTGACGATGTTTACCAGAATTCCCATTATCCGCCCTCTGATTTGCTCTTGATGAAGGCGAATTTTACCTTCATTCTGCGCACATCAGTCATGCCGCCGAATAGACGGCCGATATAATAAAAACCTGATACCCTTCAGGAAACGGGGGAGTGACAGATGGATGAAGCACAGGACATACGGGATCAGGCTTTATCGCTTTCTGCATCAGAAGACCAGCGCAAGCTGCTGGTGAATTTTACACCGGCAGAAAACCTGACACCAATCGACCAGGACTGGCTGCAGCAAAAGATTGCTGCCGCGGGTTATGCGCAGCTTTTCCTTTTTGAGCCGGTGCTGGCTCAACTTCTCAAGCAAATCTCCACCGCCAGCGAACCATTCAGCCTGGAGATCGGCGAAGTGCGCGATGCCAGTGCCGCCATTGAGGTCGCAGCAGACAAAATGGCCGCCTGGCTCACCGTGACACCGCCCTGCGGCGGCGCGGCCATCACCCGGGAACAGATTGATCGGGCACTGTCTGACAAGGGCATCACGGCTGGCATCCTGGCTGAAGAAATCGGGCGGGTATTGGAGAATGGCGCGGCAGACCGAACCCTGATCGCCCAGGGACGCGAGGCGGCACATGGCGAAGACGGCCGTCTGGAATGCCTGATCGCCATGGTCAAGGATCGCCACCCCCATCTCGATGAGAATGACATTGCTGATTACCGCGACCTGGGGGGGATCGTCTCAGTGCATCAGGGTGAGCGGCTGATGCAGAAACACCCGCCGACGCCGGGAGAAGCCGGGGAAAACGTGCTGGGGCAAGTCATTCCGGCCAAGCCCGGCAAGGAAGCCATGTACTCGACCCAACTCAAGGGCGCCATAGCCGATCCGGAAGACCCTGCCTTCCTGATTGCGGAGATTCCAGGTCAGCCGGTGGAAGTCAGCCACGGCATGACCGTGGAGCCGACGGTCATGCTGAAGACGGTCGACCTGTCCACCGGCAACCTGGATTTCGACGGCACGGTCCACATCACTGGCGACGTGCATGCCGGCATGAGCATTCGCGCCACAGGTGATATTCATGTCGACGGCACGGTCGAAGCGGCCACGCTCGACGCCGGGGGCGACATCATCGTCAAGGGCGGCATCATCGGCCACAACGAGGTTCATGATCACCCGGACGAAAAACAGAAATCCGGCATTGCCCGCATACGCTGCAAAGGCTCCTGCTCGGCCCATTTCATCGAAAACGCCAGCGTTGAGACCGACGACAGCATACTGGTGGCGAATCTGGTGATGCAAAGCGAACTGGCTGCGGTCAACCAGATCATGGTCGGCAAACCGGGATCCGGCATGGGGCGCATCATTGGCGGTCTGAGCGAAGCCACCCTGCTGGTACAGGCAGCAACGATCGGCTCACCTGCCGGGGTCAAGACACGCGTAATGGTGGGTTCCAACCCTTATCTGCACGACAAACTGAAGCGCACGAACCAGTTTCTGGATAAAAAAGCCACGGAAATGATCGAAGTCGTCAAACTGCTGGACTTTATCGCCGCTCACCCGGAGCGCATACCTGCTGGCATTCTGAGCAAGGCGGAGAATACCCAGATGGCCCTGATGCTGGATATAGAAACCCTGCAGGAGGAAAAAGAGCAGTTCGAACTCGAGCTCGTGCTTTCCATGGATGCCAGGGTGATAGTGGAAAAAACCGTATTCGGCGGCGTTCAGGTGGAAATCGGCGGAAAAATTTATCGCGTCGACACACAACGCAGCGGCGGCAGCTTCACCCTCGGCGAGGAGGGAATTGCGTTCCAGTGATGCTTAATAAATAGCTTATCGCGCGCCCAGCGCGAAATTCACCCGGCTGCGTTTCCCTTTGTCCGCTTCTTTGTCCTGCCCGGATTTTTCCGCCTGGGCAGTCACAATGAATACACGCTCGGGTTCCACCTGGCCTTCGTTGATCAGGTATTCCTTGGCTTCCAGGGCGCGGTGATTGATCAGCTCGCGCAGGTCATCATCGCTTACCTTGAAATGGTCAAGCATCAGTTTTTCCATTTCCTTCGCCGGCAGGTCTTTGGCGAAGCCGACCACGTTGCGCGGTTTGTTGGGGATTTTTTCCTGCCTGTAGGCTCTGGCCAGGTACTTTGCGTATTCCGCCGCTTCAACCTTGACCTGGTCAAGCGACGCAACATCGCTCCCCTTGCCCTGCAGTTCATTGAATTTCTGGGTCTTCACCTTGCGTTCGAGCATGACGCGCTTCAGCCCTTCACTGTCCAGCCCGGGGTCCACCTGACCTGCGATTTCGATCTTGAGGCCGGGACGGTCATGCAGCGCCTTGGCAAGGTTTTCGAGCTTTGCCGCCCCAGAGGCTGGAATCTCGGCCTTGCCATAGTCGAATTCCAGATAGGCCAGTTCCTCGCCCCCATTGAACAGGCTGCCGATGAGGGCAAAAGGAGCCGTCACCGCTTTCACAATGAGATTCACGATCACCTTGACAATAATGCCTCCGACGCTGAACTGGGGGTCGTCCAGCGAGCCGGAAATCGGCAGGCTGATGTCGATGTTGCCGTTGCGGTCCTTGAGTAGCGCCACCGCCAGCATCACCGGGAGCTGGGTGGCATCGGGGCTTTCCACCTTTTCGCCAAAAGTCAGCTGATTGAGGAGGAGGTGATTTTCTGCCGTCAGCTTGCGGTTCTCGACCTTGTATTTCACATCGAAGGACAGCTTGCCCTTCTGGATGCCATAGCCCGCGTACTTGGAAGAATACGGCGTCAGGGAGGAAAGCTCAAAATCGTTCAGCACGGCCAGCAGGTCGAGCGCCAGATTGCCAGACAAAGGATTGATCGTACCGCTGATATCCAGCCGTCCCTGATTATCCACCCTGCCCTTGAGCGCCACTTCGGCCAGGCTGCGGGTGTCTGACGAGAGTCCCTTGACATCGCCCCCCAAGCCGGTCAGATGGGCCGAGTAATTGGGCTGGATGAAATGGTCGGAAAAATCCACCTGGCCGTTTTTCAGGCTGAGTTTCGCGATCGTGATGCGCGGCTTTTCCGCTTCCGCAACGGCAGGTTTGGGCGGTGCCGTGTTTCCGGCTGTGTCTTGCGCCGGTTTTTGCTCTTTCACGATCTGTTGCAGATTCAGGCTGCCGTCAGGATGAATGATCAGCAGCGAGTAGAAATCCGCCAGCGCGGTTTCGGCAATATCAATCCGGAGCGGCTGCGTAGCGACATTGAGGCGCCTGAAACGCAGGCTGTTCCATTTCAGAAAATCCTCTTCCGCCTCCTTGTTGATAGTGGCCAACCGGTCCACGCTGGCGTCACCCGCAAACGTGACCCTGGGCGCTTCCTTGCCCTCGTCCGCCACCGTGAGCTCGCCTCTGGCGGATACGGCGCCGTCGGTGATGATAATGTTGAGCTGGTCAGTGAAGTACGGCTGGAAGGGCTTCAGCTTGATGCCCTTGAGGTCCAGCGTCAGACGCGTGGAAAGCGGGTTGACACCGAGCTCGCCTGAAGCCGAAAGCGCGCTGTTCTTGTCGAGGTTAAGCGCCAGCGCCAGCTTGCCCTTGCGGTCTTTCTGGTTGCCAAGATTCTCGGCGTCCAGGGCAATATTCTCCGCGTTCAGGTTAACGGTCTCGTTTTTGGCATGATCCGCGAACCGGACCCCATATCCGGTCAGGGAGAGTTTCCGCACTTCGAACTGGAACGGGGCCGGTGCCTGGGGCGCTTCTTTGGCAGCAGCCTGGTCAGGTCCGGCACCGAACATTTCGACCAGATCCACTGCGCCGTTCTTGCCGCGGACAAGCTGAACCCTGCCGCCAGCGCTGGACAACTCACCCAGCGCCACGCTGCGCTTGCCCATATCGAGTGCGATATCCCGGAGCGTAATCGCGCCAATTTCGACAAAAGCCGCTTTCTCACCTGCACGCTGCATGCGCAGGTCACTCACCTCCAGCGCGGACTGCTGCAATACAGGCACAGCACCCGCATAATCCAGCTCGCTGCCAGTCAGTCTGATCTCCCCGGCGCTTGCAGCCGCTTCATGTCCCGGGCTCAGGGCCAGTTGCAGCTCAGGCTGTTTCAGGCTGAGGCTTTTCAGGTGGATTTTCTTGTGCGACAGATCCGCCGACAGCAGCTCCACATCAAGCCGCGAAAAACGTACCAGCGGGCGCTCCTTGCCCTGCATCACCACGGCATCGCGCAACGCGGCCGTGCCGGCCAGGGTGATGGCAGGCGGCTGCTCCGGCGGCTGGGAAAAAGTCACTTCGAGCCTGGCATCCATAAAAGCCGAGGACACGTCGATCTTCTGCTGTAGCGGGATATATTCGAAATAACGCGCCACGTCGAGATTGGCGAGCTCCAGCGCAACCCTGCTTTCCCGGTTCATGCCGAAGGGCTTCATCTTGCCTGACAGATGCAGCGATGAACCATTCACCTTGGCTGAAAAATCCGGCTGGACATAAATCTCTGCCTGATAGGCCAGATTGGAGAGGAAGGGAATGCTGAGCTGGATATCCGAAACCGTGTGCCGGGCCTGTTTGGGCTGGTCATCGAACTCGACCTTGCCGCCCTGGAGATGGATATTGTTGATGGAATACCTGGACGGCGGGTCTTCCGAGGGCTTGAGCAACTCGGCCAGGATATCGTCCACGTTATAGGAGGCATCCTGGCGGCGCACGATTCTGAAATAGGGCGACTTGACCTGGACGGCATGCAACACCGGCGCGCCCTTCAACAGGGAAACCGATTCCAGGTTGGCATACAGTTCTTCAATGGCAAAAAAGGGTATGGTCGCGCCCTGCTCCAGCATGGAGAAACCCTTGACCCGCAGCGACAGGTTGAGCGGGTTGATGCTCACCTCCTGAATCGCCACCGTGCGGTGAAATTTCTCGCCCAGGGCTTTGGCCACGAAATGCTTGACCAGCGGCGGCAGCGCAAAAAAAGCAAAAGCCCAGAGCACCAGCAAAGTGATGCCTGCGCGCAGCAGGATTTTCTGCCACCGGAAACGGTTCATGACTGACAACAGATTCATATGCATCATTCTTGCATCCACTAGTGATCTACCTCTTCCCCATTTTCAACCCGGCACGACCGGGATCTTGCCTATCCTGCCCCGCCATTCCGCCGGGCCGGTGACATGCACCGAAGTACCGCCCGCATCCACCGCCACCGTGACCGGCATGTCCTGCACCACGAATTCGTAGATCGCTTCCATGCCCAGGTCCTCGAAGGCAATCACTCTGGCTGACCGGATCGCCTTGGCCACCAGGTAGGCTGCGCCGCCGACAGCCATGAGATACACCGCCTTATGTCGCCTGATACTCTCGATCGCCTCCGGCCCGCGCTCGGCTTTGCCGATCATGCCGATCAGGCCAGTTTTTTCCAGCATCATGCCGGTGAACTTGTCCATGCGCGTCGCCGTGGTGGGACCGGCGGGGCCGACCACCTCGCCACGCACCGGGTCGACCGGGCCGACATAATAGATGAAGCGGTTGCTGAAATCCACGCCGGGCGGCAGCCCTTCTCCCTTGGCAAAGAGATCGGCGATGCGCTTGTGGGCTGCATCGCGCCCAGTCAGCAACTTGCCCGATAGCAGCAGGTTTTCACCCGGTTTCCAGGTGGCGATCTCCTCACGCGTGATGGCATCGAGATTAACGCGGCGCGCCTCGGGCGCGGGCTGCCATTCCACCTTCGGCCAGGCGGCGAGATCAGGCGGAACCAGCACTGCCGGGCCGCTGCCATCAAGGGTGAAGTGAACATGGCGGGTGGCGGCGCAATTGGGAATCATCGCCACCGGCAGGCCGGCAGCATGGGTCGGATAGTCCCTGATCTTCACATCCACCACGGTAGTGAGCCCGCCCAGCCCCTGTGCGCCGATGCCCAGCGCGTTGACCTTTTCATACAGTTCCAGGCGCAGTTCCTCCACCCGGTTATTGGCTCCGCGCGCCAGCAGTTCGTGCATGTCCACCGGCTCCATGAGGGCTTCCTTGGCCAGCAGCATGGCCTTTTCCGCCGTGCCGCCGAGGCCGATGCCCAGTATCCCCGGCGGACACCAGCCTGCGCCCATGGTGGGGACGGTTTTCAGCACCCAGTCGACCAGGCTGTCCGAGGGATTGAGGATAGTAAATTTGGATTTATTCTCCGAGCCGCCACCCTTGGCAGCGAGGGTGATTTCCACCTTGTCGCCGGGAACGATCTCGTAGTGGATCACCGCCGGGGTGTTGTCGCGCGTGTTCCTGCGCGTCCCTGCCGGGTCGGCCACCACTGAGGCGCGCAGGATGTTGTCCGGGTTGCTGTAGGCGCGGCGCACGCCTTCATTCACCATGTCGCTGACGCCCATGTCGGCTTCCCAGCGCACGTCCATACCCACCTTGATAAAGGCCACCACGATACCCGTGTCCTGACAGATGGGACGATGGCCTTCCGCACTCATGCGCGAATTGGTGAGAATCTGAGCAATGGCGTCGCGCGCAGCAGACGACTGCTCCCGCTCATAGGCCTTGCCAAGCGCCTGAATATAATCGAGCGGATGGTAATAGGAGATGTATTGCAGTGCATCCGCGATACTGGCGATGAAATCGTCCTGCCTGATAATGGTCATGTTATGGCTGTTCCAGCATACGTCGAATTACGGTATTGAAGGGCTCAATCCACTCCGGGGCAAACTGCTTGTCGCAGGCATTCACTTCGGCAATGGCCCGCAAGATTGAAATTTTGTGGCCGCGTTCGCTATGTTTGAGGGTCACGGCCTCGAAAGCATCCACGATAGCCAGGATTTTGGCGCCAGCACAAATTTTATCGTCCCGGATCGCATTCGGATAGCCCGCCCCATCAGGCATTTCATGATGTTGCATGACCATTTCGGCGGCTGACTGCCAGCCTGGCATGCGGGCCAGGATACCTGAACCGAATCCACAATGCGTGTGCAGCACACGCCGCTCTTCCTCACTGAGCTTGCCCGTTCTGAGCCAGAGAGGTTCAGGCAGAAACATCATCCCGGCATCGTGCATGTAAATGGCAGCCTCCAGTTGCGTTGTATCTACCGTCAGCCCTGCGGCCCGGTTGGTTTCAAGTGCCAGCTCCAGGATGCGCCGGGTGCGCCCCTGGTACAAAGGCGAGCGCGCCTCGAGCTGCAAGGCAATGGAGCGAAAAAACTGCAGATCCGGGGTGACCTGATCCTGTGCCACAAACGGCACTGACGGCTGCTCAACGGCTGTCTTCCGTGTTCCCTGAGGACGAAATCCGGTCACAGCCTGAATCACCTGCGCCGCGAGACGGTCCAGCTCAGACTGCTGCACCTGACACAATTTATCCAGGCCTTCCACCAGCTCGACCAGCTTCAGATGGCCCAGCGGTTTACGTGCCACCAGCGCCTCGGTTGCCAGCTCCAGCCGGTCCACGGCCAGCAGGATGGCCTCGCCCATCATTTTTGAATAGCGCAGCTCCCCGGAGCGCAGGCGCGTGAGCAGCGATTCGATCGGGTGGGCGATCATCGCTGCCATCTCCACCTTGCACATGGCAGCATCGCCCTTGATGTTGTGCATGGCGCGGAAGATGTCGGCGATTACCACCCGGTCGGTCGGCGCCTGCGCCAGACGCGCCATATCTCGCTCGATATTCGGCGCCCGGTCGGCCAGGGCTTCGGCAAATTCGAGCAGCGCTTCGCGATCCTGCACCTGTGGATGGGTAAGAGCCTGAATGTTTGCCATGCTGTTTTCTTTCTGGACAATAATGCAGCCACTTTGCACCGCAGCATCTACAAGGTCAACACCGTCTGGACAGGCGCAGCTCCTTTTGCTAGCTTCATAAATCAGATCTATTCACGGAACATCCTGATGAACGCTCAGCCTCTGGATTTCGATCACGGCATCACCGCCATCGATTCACATTTCGTGCGTCCAGGGCTGGCCGCCGTTCACCTACTCGAGGAAGGGGGTCAGGCTGCCATCATCGACACCGGCACCCATGATTCCCTGCCTTATGTGCTGGAGGTGCTGCACAGCAAGGGGCTCTCGTCACAGGACGTAACTTATGTGATCGTCACCCATGTTCATCTGGATCACGCCGGGGCCGCAGGGCTGATGCTGCAGCAGTTCCCCAACGCCCGGCTGGTGGTGCATCCACGCGGGGCGCGTCACATGATCGATCCGTCAAAACTGGTGGCAGGCGCTTCGGCGGTGTATGGGGAAGCTGCGGTCAGGCAAGACCTATGGAGAAATCATTCCGGTAGCAGCTGCACGCGTCATCGAAGCGCCGGACAATTTCGAGCTCGATTTCAATGGCCGCAAGCTGCGATTCCTCGATACGCCCGGCCATGCGCGGCACCATTTCTGTGTCTGGGACGAGCGCAGCCGTTCAGTGTTCAGCGGCGACACCTTCGGTATTTCCTACCGGGAATTCGACGTGGATGGGCGCGAATTCATCTTCCCCACCTGCACGCCGGTGCAGTTCGAGCCTCAAGCGGCGCATGCCTCGATTGATCGCATCATGGCCCTGCAGCCATCCTGCATCTACCTCACCCACTACAGCCGCATCACCCAGCTTGAGCGGCTGGCAGCCGATCTGCACCGCATGCTGGACGCTTATGTGGCATTGGGAAACCGCCTGCGAGGCACAAAGGAACATCGCCATGAGCGACTCAAGACAGGCGTGGAGGAAATCATGCTGCAGGCGCTGCAATCCCATGGCTGCAATCTGCCGCTGGAAGAGATCAGCAGGCTGCTGGGAATGGACTTCGAGCTCAACGCCCAGGGTATCGGGGTGTGGCTGGATAAATCGCTATAACGAGGCATCCAGAGCCCGCAACAGGCCCTTCGCCTTGGCCCGTGTTTCCGCCAGTTCGCGTTCCGGCTCGGAGTCCGCAACGATGCCTGCCCCGGCCTTGAAACTGAGTTGCTTTCCATTCAGCATGAAAGTGCGGATGAGAATATTCAGATCCATGCTGCCGTCGTGATTCACATAGCCCATGCTGCCGGTGTAAGCCTGACGGGGACTGGCTTCCAGTTCGGCGATGATCTGCATGGTTCTGACCTTGGGGCAGCCGGTAATGGTTCCGCCCGGAAACAGGGCGCGCAGCACCTGCCCTGGCGTCGTGCCGGAACGAAGCCGCCCGCGCACGCTGGATTCGATGTGATGGACGTGAGCATAGCTGTGCACCGCCATCAGATCGTCCACCTGCACGCTGCCCGGCTGGCAGATGCGCCCCAGGTCGTTGCGCTCCAGATCCACCAGCATGATGTGCTCGGCACGTTCCTTGGTGCTGGAGATCAGCGCCTGGCGCAACCGCGTATCCTCTTCCGCGGAAGAAGCGCGGGGATGCGTCCCGGCAATCGGGCGGGTTTCGATATCATCCCCGCGCACACGTGCCAGCCGCTCCGGCGAGGAACTGATGATCCGGCAGTCGCCGAAATCCGCGAGCCCGGCAAACGGCGCCGGATTGCGTTCACGCAGAACAGCATACAGGTCTGACGCATCGCCCTGTTCCAGACGGGCCTCCCAGCGCCGCGCCAGATTGACCTGAAACACGTCCCCATCCCGGATATAGCGTTTGATTCTGGATACCCCCTGCAGGAATTGCTCAGGGGCTTCCTCGAGCATATCGCTCACTGTGATGGGCACAGGCTGAAAAGGAACTGCGCGGGAAAGGTCATGCTGAAATTGCGGCCACAGATTTTCACAACCCGGCTCCGACACCCACCAGCCCTGATTTTTTTCACGATCCACCAGCACAGCGGCGGGGATACGGCTCAGCCAGGCCAGTGGAAAGCCATCGCTTGCAGGGCTGACGCTGACAGACGGTTCTATCGCCTGCAGCAATTCATATCCGCAAAACAGGAACCAGCCGCCGCGAAATGGCAGATGCGCTGCTGATGGGTCCGGCTCAGCTCTGAGCTGAAGCTTCGTCCCACAGGTGATCCAGGGACAAAAGAAAATCCTCGGCAGAGTCGCCGGTGTAGAGCGGAATAATGCTGCTGCGGAAAAGCGAACAGAATATCCCAGCGGCCGGTGCCGCCGAGACTTTGCAACAGATAGGGGTAGCGCTGCCGGTTCAGCTCATGCAGCGCAAGGAGATCAGGCAACGTGCCGGTTAATTCAATAGCCGGCACGCTTAGCGCCAGAAAGAAAGGTTAAACGCGCCGGAACACCAGCGAACCGTTGGTGCCGCCAAAGCCGAAGTTATTTTTCAGCGCCACGTCGATCTTCATGTCCCGTGCCGTATTGGCGCAGTAATCCAGATCACACTCGGGGTCCTGCTCGAAGATGTTGATGGTCGGCGGGGAAATCTGGTTATGCACGGCAAGCACGGTCAGCACCGACTCCAGACCGCCTGCGCCACCCAGCAGGTGGCCGGTCATGGACTTGGTGGAATTGACCACCAGTTTGTGCGCCGCATCGCCAAAAGCCAGTTTGATGGCTTCGGTTTCGTTCTTGTCGCCCAGCGGCGTGGAAGTGCCGTGGGCATTGACGTAATTCACCTCGTCCGGATTGACCCCGGCATCCCGCAGGGCGTTGACCATGGAACGCCGTGGACCATCGGTGTCGGGCGCCGTCATGTGGTAAGCATCGCCGCTCATGCCGAAACCCGCCAGCTCCGCGTAAATCTTGGCGCCGCGGGCCTTGGCATGCTCATACTCTTCCAGCACCAGCACGCCGGCACCCTCGCCCAGCACGAAACCATCCCGCCCCTTGTCCCAGGGACGGCTTGCCGTGGCGGGATCATCGTTGCGCGAGGACAATGCCTTGGCGGAAGCGAAGCCGCCGACTGCCAGAGGCGAGACCGTCGATTCGGCACCGCCGCAAACCATCACATCGGCGTCGCCATAAGCGATGGTGCGCGCACTGATACCAATCGCGTGCAGGCCCGTCGTACAGGCTGTCACCACGGCGATATTCGGGCCTTTCAGCCCAAACATGATCGACAGGTTGCCCGAAATCATGTTGATGATCGTACCCGGAATGAAGAACGGCGAAATTTTGCGCGGCCCGCCTTCCAGATAAGTGTTGTGCGTGTCCTCGATCATCGGCAGGCCGCCGATGCCCGAACCGATATTGACCCCGATACGCTCGGCATTTTCCGGTGTGACTTCCAGGCCGCAGTCCTTGAACGCCTCCATGCCCGCCACCATGCCGTAATGGATAAAAATATCCATGCGGCGCGCTTCCTTGGCGGAAAGAAACTGGGTGACGTCGAAATTCTTTACTTCTCCGGCAACCTGGGAAGCGAAAGCGGATGCATCGAAGCGGGTAATCCGGGTAATACCGGATTTGCCAGCGACGATATTGGCCCATGTCTCGCCGACACCGATGCCGACCGGGGATACCGCTCCCAGGCCGGTGATGACTACTCTGCGTTTAGTCAAAGTGACTCCGTTACCGGGTTAAATCAGGAAATTACTTGGGATGGGCGTTGATGTAATCAACAGCCTGTTTCACGGTGGTAATCTTTTCAGCTTCTTCGTCAGGGATTTCGCAGTCGAACTCTTCTTCCAGTGCCATCACCAGTTCCACGGTGTCGAGGGAGTCGGCACCCAGATCGTCAACGAAGGAAGAATCGATCTTGACTTCAGCTTCGTTCACGCCCAGTTGCTCGGCCACAATTTTCTTAACGCGCAGTTCGATGTCGCTCATCTTTATTTCCTTTGTGTTGATGTTGGTTCTAGCAAAAAATTCGCAGTATTTTAGCAGACTTTACCCGTCATACCAATGGCGTGAAAAGCCGCGTCAATCCATGTACATGCCGCCATTGACGTGCAGCGTCGTACCCGTGACATAGCCCGCCTGAGGCGATGCCAGAAAGCTCACGGCAGCGGCAATATCTTCAACCTGGCCGAGCCGTCCCAGCGGAATGTGCGCCAGCAGGCCATTGCGCTGCTCTTCGGACAGGGCACGCGTCATGTCGGTGTCAATGAAGCCGGGCGCCACGCAATTCACCGTGATGTTGCGGCTGCCCACCTCGCGCGCCAGCGACTTGGAGAAGCCGATGATGCCCGCCTTGGCGGCGGCATAGTTGGTCTGGCCCGCATTGCCCATGGTGCCGACCACGGATGCGATGCTGATGATCCGGCCGTAGCGCGCTTTCATCATGGCGCGCAACACCGCCTGGCTCATGCGGAAGACCGATTTCAGATTGGTCTCCATGATCGCGTCCCACTCGTCTTCTTTCATGCGCATCAGCAGGTTGTCGCGGGTGATACCGGCATTGTTGACCAGGATGGCAATCTCGCCGAACTGCTTCTGGATCGCATCCAGCACGACAGCAACCTGATCCTTGTTATTCACGTCCAGCGCAAAGCCTGCGCCCTTGATGCCTGCCTCTTTCAGGTAGGCTGTAATTTTTTCTGCACCGCTGGCACTGGTTGCAGTACCGATCACGGTTGCACCCTTGCGTCCCAGATCCAGTGCCACCGCCTGCCCGATACCCCGGCTGGCGCCCGTGACCAGCGCGACTTGCCCTTCCATCATGATGACTCCTCTCAGATTGACTTGGCTTGTTCCAGCGCTGCCGCATCGGTCAGCGCCAGCCCCTGCAGTTCCGAAACAATACGCTTGTTCAGCCCGGCCAGCACCTTGCCTGGACCACACTCGGCTACATGCGTCACACCGGCGGCAGCCAGCGCCTGCACCGTCTCGACCCAGCGCACCGGCATGTAAAGCTGGCGCACCAGCGCATCCTTGATTTCTGCCGCGCTGCTGTAGCTTTTGACATCGGCGTTATGCAGTACCGGCACCTGGGGCATTTGCATGGAAACAGTCTGCAGATATATTGCCAGCTTCTCCGCAGCCGGTTTCATCAGGCTGCAATGCGAAGGCACCGAAACCGGCAGAGGCAGCGCACGTTTGGCACCTTTGGCCTTGGCCAGTTCCATGCCGCGCTCGACGGCGGCCTTGCTGCCTGCAATGACCACCTGGCCAGGAGAGTTAAAATTGACGGCTTCCACTACTTCGCCCTGGGCCGCTTCAGCACAGACTGCACGCACGGTATCATCATCGAGGCCCAGAATTGCCGCCATGCCGCCCACGCCTTCGGCCACCGCCTCCTGCATCACTTCTGCGCGGTAGCGCACCAGCGGCAGCGCATCGGCGAACGAAAGTGCACCGGCAGCCACCAGTGCGGAGTATTCACCCAGGCTGTGGCCTGCCATGAATGCCGGCTGACTGCCGCCCATTTCCTGCCAGGCACGATATACCGCCACTCCGGCGGTCAGCATCACAGGCTGGGTATTGATGGTCTGATTGATTACTTCTACCGGACCTGCGCTTACCATCTGCCACAAATCCAGTTTAAGAATATCGCCCGCTTCTTCAAAAGTCTTGCGTACCACTGGCAGCGCTTCGAAGCCCTGCATCATCCCCACCGACTGTGATCCCTGACCGGGAAAAACGAATGCTAATTTCATCATCAATCCTCGTTAAAAATCACCAGCGCACCAGTGCCGATCCCCAGGTAAAACCGCCGCCGACGCCTTCCATCAGGATGGTCTCGCCCGGCTTGATTTTGCCCTCGCGCACGGCGGCATCCAGCGCCAGAGGAATCGAGGCGGCCGAAGTATTGCCGTGACGGTCTACGGTCAGCACCACACGTTCCATGGGCAAGCCGAGTTTCTTTGCAGTGGCCTGGATAATCCGGATATTGGCCTGATGCGGCACCAGCCAGTCGATGTCCGATTTCTGCATGCCATTGGCGCTGAGGGTTTCTTCCACGATGGAATCCAGCACGCCCACGGCGAACTTGAATACCGCACTGCCGTCCATGACCACGCGCGGGTCACCTTCCCGCTTCACGCCGCAGCCACCGCCGTCCACCGACAGCAGGTCTTTATAGGCGCCATCCGCATGCAGATGGGTGGAAATAATGCCTTCCGTTTCGCTCGCCTGAAGAATCACCGCCCCGGCGCCATCGCCGAACAGCACGCAGGTGTTGCGATCCGTCCAGTCCACGATGCGCGACATGGTTTCCGCACCGACTACCAGAGCGCACTTGCTCTGCCCGCTGCGGATGAACTGATCGGCAGTGGAAAGGGCATAGACAAAGCCGCTGCACACGGCCTGAATATCAAATGCTGGCCCGCCGCTCCTGATGCCCAGCTTATTCTGCAACAGGCAGGCGGTACTGGGGAAAACCTGGTCCGGCGTCGTCGTTCCGACAATAATCAGGTCGATCTGCTGCGGGTCGATGCCCGCCGCCTCGATGGCACGCCGGCTGGCATGCAGCGCCAGATCGCTGGTGGATTCGTCGTCTGCGGCAATGTGGCGCTGATTGATGCCGGTGCGGCTGAAAATCCAGTCATGCGAAGTATCCACCATGCGTTCCAGATCCTGATTGCTCAGCACCTTTTTGGGCAGATAGCTGCCGGTACCGGTGATCCGGGAAAACATTCAGACTGCTCCTTGTTCTTGATGTAACAACGAAGTTTGTTCGGTAATCCGCCGCAGCACACCGTTGCGCACTTCTTCCACGGCGGTTTCGATGGCGAACTGGTAGGCAAAACTGTCTGCCGAGCCGTGGCTTTTCACCACGATACCGCGCAAACCCAGCAGGCTTGCGCCATTGTAACGGCGGTGATCCATGCGCTTCTTGAAGGCGCCCAGCACCGGCATGGCAAGCAGCCCCAGCAACCGGGTAAACAGATTGCGCTGGAATTCCTGGCGCAGGAACTTGCCCATCATCTGGGCCAGTCCTTCGGATGTTTTCAGCGCCACATTGCCGACGAAACCATCGCACACCACCACATCGGTCGTACCTTTGTAGATATCGTCGCCTTCCACGTTGCCATAGAAGTTGAGGTGGCTGTTACGCAGCAGTTCACCCGCCCGTTTCACCACATCGTTGCCCTTGATATCTTCTTCGCCGATATTCAACAGGCCGACCGTAGGATTTTCCTTGTGCTCCAGAGCCGATGCCAGCATCGCGCCCATGATGCCGAACTGCAGCAGATGTTCGGCAGTGCAGTCCACATTGGCGCCCAGATCGAGTACATGCACATGCCCCTTGAGGCTGGGCAGCATGCTGGCGATAGCGGGGCGGTCAATGCCGGGCAGGGTCTTCAGAACAAAGCGGGAAATCGCCATCAGGGCGCCGGTGTTACCGGCAGAAACGCAGGCGTTGGCCTCGCCGTTCTTGACCAGATTGATTGCGACGCGCATGGAGGAATCTTTCTTGCCGCGCAACGCCTGTGCGGGCGGATCGTCCATGGTCACCACTTCGCTGGCATGGTGAATGCGCAGGCGCGGGCCGACCGCTGCACGGCAGGCGCGCAGCTCATGCTCGATGGCTTCCGTCAGGCCAACCAGAACGATGTTGACGTCCGAGTCGCGGCGCAGGATTTCCAGCGCGGCGGGCACGGTGACATGCGCGCCATGGTCGCCGCCCATGGCGTCAATCGCAACGGTAATATCCATAAGAACAGCTAATCAGCTGTAAGCAACCGGAGGAGCCCGGTCGCAGATGGGATAAACTACTTATTCGCCCTTGGCGCGCGTAACCTTGCGCCCACGGTAAAATCCGCTCGGGCTAACATGGTGGCGCAGATGTGCCTCACCCGTGACAGGCTCAACGGCCAGCGGCGGGTTGGTCAGAAAATCATGTGCGCGGCGCATGCCACGCTTGGATGGGGATTTTTTATTCTGCTGAACGGCCATTTCAAACTCCTTGGATAATCATTTAACCTTCAGTGCCGCCAAGGCACCAAATGGGTTGTTTCTTTTTTCACTTGCCGGCCCCTCGCCACCCTTCCCTGAGCATAGCTCCGGAGGATGCAGCGGCGAAATCGGCAAACTCAACAAAATCTCATCTTCAATCAGCGCCAGCACATTCATCTCGGCACTGACCGGTATCGAATCTACACCTTCATCGCCATCATCAAGATCATCAAACTGCGTAGCGCCCTGCACCAGCCGCAATTGTGACTCAATATGAAGCGGATACTCCAGTGCTTCAAGACAGCGCTGGCACTGCAAAACAAGCTTGCCCTCGACACTGCAAACCAGAAGAGGCTCGCCTTTTGCGCCACCCTTCCCTGACAGGGTATAATTCAGAACCCCCTGGCTGGACAGCAAAGATTCCCGCAATCGGGAAAATCCGGCCAGTTGCGCTTCTCCGCGCATCACCCGCCCATTCCGGGCGAAGTCAAGGTTATCGATCACAGCCTGTTCAGACATAAGCCGCGCATGATATAATTTTTCGTCTTTTGTGTCAAAAAGCCTTTTTAAGGATTTTAGCTTTTAGAGGCTGTCTCGATAAATATCAAGGGATGCGCTACTGTCAACCAAGCCGGATTGTTCCGGCCGGGTATTTTTTGAGCCAGTTTTCAGCCAAAGCGCCGCCACCTGCTGTTCACAATTGTTACCGGCCAGCTGGTAACGGGAATCAGCAAAAATCAAATTGAGATTCGGGTTGTCACGTGATCAAAAAAATCCTAATTGCCAACCGTGGTGAAATAGCCGTCCGCATCGTGCGTGCCTGTTCCGAAATGGGCATCAAATCGGTGGCGATATATACCGATGCCGACCGCCACGCGCTGCATGTCAAAAAAGCGGACGAAGCCTACAACATCGGTTCCGACCCGGTCATCGGCTATCTTAACGCACACAATATCGTCAATCTGGCCGTCGCTGCCGGCTGCGACGCGCTTCATCCCGGCTATGGATTCCTCTCCGAAAACCCCGTACTGGCCGAAATCTGTGCCAAGCGCGGCATCGCCTTCATCGGCCCGTCTTCCAAAGTCATTCACCAGATGGGCGACAAGATTCAGGCCCGCAAGGCCATGATCGAAGCCGGCGTACCCGTGGTACCCGGCAGCGAAGGCAATCTGGGCAATGTGGAGGAAGCTCGCCAGCTGGCCAGCCAGATCGGCTACCCAGTCATGCTCAAAGCCACCAACGGCGGCGGCGGACGTGGCATCCGGCGCTGCAACAGCGAAGATGAACTGCTCAAGAATTATGACCGGGTGGTGTCCGAAGCCACCAAGGCCTTTGGCAAACCGGAAGTTTTTCTCGAAAAATGCGTGGTCAACCCGCGCCATATCGAGGTTCAGGTGATGGGCGACAGCTTTGGCGATGTCATTCACCTGTTCGAGCGGGACTGCTCGATTCAGCGCCGCAACCAGAAGCTGATCGAGATCGCGCCTTCACCGCAGATCAGCGAAAGCCAGCGTCGCCATATCGGCAATCTGGCCGTTAATGCAGCGAAAGCCGTCGGCTATGTCAATGCAGGCACAGTGGAATTTCTGCTCGACTCTGACGACACCTTCTACTTCATGGAAATGAATACCCGGCTGCAGGTGGAACACACGGTTACGGAAACCATTACCGGCATCGACATCGTGCAGGAACAGATCCGCATCGCCAGCGGCCTGCCTTTGCAATACAAGCAGAGTGACGTGAATTACCGGGGCTTTGCCATGGAATTCCGCATCAACGCAGAAGACCCGAAGAACGGCTTCCTGCCGAGCTTCGGACGTATCACGCGCTATTACGCACCAGGCGGTCCCGGCGTGCGCACCGATGCAGCCATGTACTCGGGCTATGTCATCCCGCCCTATTACGACTCCATGTGCGCGAAACTGACCGTATGGAACCTGACCTGGGATGGCGTGGTGGCACGCGGCCAGCGCGCACTCAACGACATGGTGGTGTACGGCGTAAAAACGACCATTCCGTATTATCAGGAAATTCTGCAACATCCGGAATTCCGCGGCGCCCGGTTTGATACCAGCTTTGTCGAAACACACCCCGAACTGGTCAATTATTCTGTGCGCCCGCCCCGGGATGCGCTTGCTGCCGCCATTTCAGCGGCAATTGCGGCCCATATGGGCCTGTAGCACACCGTGAAATCCAAAATTTAGGATATAGAGCATGGCTAAAGTTTTCATCAGCGAACTCGTTTTACGTGACGGTCACCAGTCCCTGATCGCGACCCGCATGCGCACCAAGGACATGCTGCCGGTCTGCAAGAAACTCGACAACATCGGGTTCTGGTCGCTCGAAGCCTGGGGCGGTGCCACGTTCGACGCCTGCGTGCGTTTCCTGCGCGAAGACCCATGGGATCGCCTCAAGAGCCTGCGCAAGGCGCTGCCCAACACCCGCATCCAGATGCTGCTGCGTGGACAGAACCTGCTCGGCTACCGCCACTATTCCGACGACGTGGTACGCGCCTTCGTACAAAAATCCGCCGACAACGGCGTGGACGTGTTCCGCGTCTTCGATGCCATGAACGACCTGCGCAACATGCAGGTTTCCATCGAGGCCGTAAAAAAGGCCGGAAAGTCAGCCGAAGGGACCATCTGCTACACCACCAGCCCGGTGCATGACATTCCCTATTTCGTCCAGATGGCCAGGGAACTGGAAGCACTGGGCTGCGAAACGCTGGCGATCAAGGACATGGCCGGTCTGCTGACGCCATATCACACGGGCGAACTGGTCAAAGCACTGAAATCCGCCATTTCCCTCCCGATCCATCTGCACAGCCACGCCACCTCCGGCCTGTCAGCCATGTGTTTTCTCAAGGCGGTTGAAAACGGCGCCACCATTCTCGATACCTGCAACTCGTCCTTTGGCGAAGGCGCCAGCCACCCCTCCACCGAAAGCGTGGTTGCCGCGCTGGCCGGCACGGAATTCGACACCGGCCTGGATCTGGGTGCCTTGCAGGAAATCACCGCCTATTTCCGCGAAGTGCGCAAGCAATACTGGCAGTACGAGAGCGACTTCACCGGCGTGGACACGCGCGTGCTGGTCAACCAGGTGCCGGGCGGCATGATTTCCAACCTTTCCAACCAGCTGAAGGAACAGGACGCGCTCAACCGCATGGATGAAGTGCTGGCGGAGATCCCCCGCGTGCGCGAAGACCTCGGCTTTCCGCCACTGGTCACCCCCACCTCGCAGATCGTCGGCACGCAATCGGTGCTCAACGTACTGACCGGCGAACGCTACAAGTCGGTCACCACCGAGGTCAAAAACTACCTGCAGGGCCGCTATGGCAAAGCGCCGGGAAGCGTCAACTCGGAAGTGCGCAGCATCGCCATCGGCAACCAGGAAGTCATCACCTGCCGCCCGGCCGATCTTCTGCCGGATGAAATGGATAAGCTGCGCGGGGAGATCGAAAGTCTGGCCAAGAGCGAAGAAGACGTCCTGACCTATGCCATGTTCCCCGAACTGGGGCGCAACTTCCTGCAGGAACGCGCCGCAGGTGCACTGAAGCCAGAACAGCTGTTACCGCCCGACACCAATATGGCTTGCGGCCCTATCTATGCAGCCAATGAGTTCAATGTCACCCTGCACGGTGAAACCTATCACATTCACGTCACCGGATCGGGTCAGCACGGCGCAGACACACGCCCCTTCTACGTTTCCGTCGATGGCGTGCCGGAAGAAGTGCTGGTGGAAGCCTTGAGCGAAATAGAAGTTTACGGCGGCCCGTCCGGGGGCGCGACCGGCGGCACCAAGACCCGGGAATCGGGTGGCGAGAAAAAATCCGCATCAGGTAAACGTCCGCGCCCCACCCGCCCGGGTCATGTCACCACAGCGATGCCCGGCACCATCGTCGAGGTGCTGGCGCAAAAAGGCGCCACAGTCAAAGCTGGTGACCCGGTGCTGGTAATCGAAGCCATGAAAATGGAAAACGAGGTGCAGGCGCCGATCGGCGGCACGGTCGTGGCCGTTTTCGTAGCAAAAGGGGACAGTGTTACCCCCGATGAAGCCCTGATCGAGATCCAGCCCGAATGATGGAACTCGTACTCGCATCCACCTCGCCCTACCGGCGCGAACTGCTGAACCGCCTGCAGGTCCCGTTCGCCACCTTCGCGCCAGAACTCGACGAAACGCCGCTGGCGGACGAAACCGCCGTTGAAACTGCCACACGTCTGGCCGAGGCCAAGGCACGGGTGGCGGGGACGCACTTTCCGAATGCCCTGATCATTGGCTCGGATCAGGTCGCCACCCTCGATGGCGAGCAGCTCGGCAAGCCTCATACCCACGAAAACGCCACCCTCCAGCTGCGTCGCATGCGTGGCAAAAAGGTCGTTTTCAATACCGCACTCTGCCTCTACAACAGCCAGACCGGCGGCGTACAGAACCGTCTGGTCCCATTCACCGTCAGCTTCCGTGACCTGAGCGACGCCCAGATCGAGCATTACCTCGTCAAGGAGCAGCCATACAACTGCGCCGGTAGCGCCAAATCCGAGGGGCTGGGCATCGCCCTGATCGCACGAATGGAAGGCGAAGACCCCAATGCGCTGATCGGGCTGCCACTGATTGCCCTGATCGACATGCTCAACAACGAAGAATTCGCGATTATCTGAGTCAAGCCATGAGCCTGGGCACTTTATATCTGATTCCGACCACCCTCGGCGATGGCAGCGATCTCTCGGCCATCCTTCCCGAACAGGCCAGGCGACTGGCGGCTTCGCTGCGCACCTTCGTCACCGAACATCCCAAAACCGCACGCCAGTTCCTGAAGCAGACCGGCACGGCCGTTGCCCTGCAGGAAATCCGCATGTCCACCCTGGACGAGCATACGCGACCGGACGAACTGGAAAGCCTGCTGCAACCACTGCTCGATGGAGAAGATGTCGGCCTGTTATCCGAGGCCGGGTGCCCAGCGGTTGCTGACCCCGGCGCCACCCTGGTGCGCCTCGCCCATGCACGCAACATCCGTGTCGTCCCGCTGGTAGGGCCATCCTCCATTCTGCTGGCACTGATGGGTTCGGGCCTGAATGGCCAGAGTTTTGCATTTCTGGGTTATCTGCCGGCAGAAAAATCCGAGCGGGTAAAGAGAATCCAGGAAATCGAACAGCTTTCGCTGCGCCTGAATCAGACCCAGATTTTTATCGAAACACCCTACCGCAACCAGCAAATGTTGCAGGACCTGGTTGCCACCTGTGCAAGCGAAACAGAGCTGTGTATCGCCACGGACCTGACTCTGGCAAGCGAGTCCATCAGCACAAAAAGCATCGCGGAATGGAAGAGAAAGTTACCCGATTGCGACAAACGCCCCACGGTATTCGTGCTTTATCGCAGACCGGAGGCCAGAACGTCCAGGAAGCCAGCTACCCGGCAATGGAAATAATACTGTCGAGCCGGATTTCAACGACTTCGCCCGTATCCGCTACGCTGAACTTCAACCACTCCGCACCACTGCGTGTCGCTACGTCAAGCGGCATCACGATCTGGCTGATTTTTTCAGAGCCATGATGATATTCAATTTGCAGGGGAATTTTACGTAAAACACTGAATTCCAGGCGCTCGTGCTGAGCGCAGGGGATAGGCTGGTATTCGGCCATCCCAAAGAATCAGAGGAAAATAACGGCCGGAAAGACTGCCGCGGCCAGTACCAGTACCAGCCATTCCACGTTATGACGCGCCAGCCAGCCGGTGAAATGCGCGACCAGAATCGCGATGGCAACGATATAGAATGCGATGAAAGCCATGAAACTATTCCTTGTGCAGGTTTTGGGTCACAGGATATCCAGTTTTAACTGACTAGACAATCTAGGTTCCCCTATTAAGGCAATAGCTGTCAATGCAGCGACTGGCTCTGGTCGAACGGAAGGCCATTGACGATCTCGTCCATACTGGCATCACGAATATTGGCCACATTCACTACGAATTTGACGGTCTGGCCCGCGAGTGCATGATTGGCATCTACCGTGAGCTTGCCATCTGCAATCCGGCTGACGCGGAACATCATGCTCTCGCCCTGCTCATTCTGCAACTCAACTTCCGCGCCGATGCGACGGAATTCATGAGGCACATTTTCGATATCATCCGTGAACGTCAGGTTGGGATCGTGCGGGCCGAAACCCTCGGACGGATTGAGTGAAACCTCAACCTGATCCCCGACCCGGTGACCATCCAGCGTTTTTTCAATTTTCTCGAACAGGGGGCTGTTGCCGCCATGCACATACCCTACCGGCACGTCGGACTGTTCAAAAACATTCCCCGACTGATCGATGATCGAATAGGTCACATAGACGACCTTGTTCCTGGCAACTTTTTCTTCAGTCATGGAGCATCAACTTTAATAAATTTTGAAAGAGTGGGATTGTAGCCCGGGCGAGATCAGGCACCAAGCTTGCGCACATCAATATCCACGCTCAGTTCCCTGGTCCCGGAGGCAAGCGGCCAGATCAGCGTCAGCGTCACCGCCTGCATGATTTTTTCGAATCCCGCTTCGGACTGGGATACGGAAAAATGGGGCCGGCTTTGAATCAGGGCCGGCTTGCTGAGGTGCAGAGAAAGGGCTCCACCCAGCACCTCGTCCTGCAAATCCAGTTTTTTTGCATTTTCAAACTGCAAGGCCTGGCCGAATCCGCCAGGAACCTGGTCGTTGAAGACAAAACGCCCTGCCGGACCATCGCAGCTTGGCATGGCCAGATTGATTTCAGTCTGGAACTGCCCCCGCATTTCTCCGTTGAACCGATAGCTCACGCGCAAACGGTTGCCGGAGATGGAAATCCGCTTATCGATCAGCATCTTGCCCTGCTCGCAACTGAAAGTCGCATGCGAGGTGCGATCATCGACCGGGCGCAGAATGTAGCTGCGCAAGGGCGTCACGGCTTCGCCATCGCCCAGACCGTCGAGGAATAACATGCGCGGAACATCATCCAGCACCAGATCAGCGGGCGCAATATGATGCTTGAAGCTGACCCGCTCATGCGGGTTGGCGATCCCCTCCCCGGTATGCTGCGGGTCATGATCAAGATGCATCTTGCGGTAGTAATGCTCGGACTGGCGCGCCAGCGTATCGCCAAAATTATGCTTCAGGAGGTATGCATCCAGTTCGCACATTGCAGCGCTGCCATCCTGACGGGCTACCGCCTGAATCTCTTCGTTGTGGATAAAGACCTCATCCCTGCCATCGAAATCCAGATCTTCCATCATCATTGGAGGACGTGCGGCTATCTTGTCCAGCATTGCCTCCAGCGCCACGATGGCGTTGTAGACCGCACGTCGCAAATGCGGCAGATACAGGCCGCCGAACAGCCCGTGCCAATAGGCATCGTTGGCCTGAGACTGGTAGAGCAAATCCAGCATCTCGCTGGTTTTCTTGCGCTCCGGCAAGGCATGGTAACGCTGCGACAATTGCAGCATGCGTTTGTGCATCCAGTTCGATTCAGGATAGCGGGTGATGAAGTTTTTCCACATACCGCCGCGCAAAAATGCCTTATCGCGATCGAACAGGCCTTTTGATTTGGCCTCCTGGACCAGGTCAGCGTAGGCATTGGCAGCCTGCGCCGGCAAAGTCCACTCGTTCATTTCGATGTAGGAGGTTGTCGGCAGATAAACGATGCCGTGCGTATGCGCCTCGGCATGATAATCGCTGAATTTCATGGGCCGGATCAACGGCGAAGCCAGTACGCCACGGATAAAGTCTTCGAGCCAGCCTTTTTCATACACCCACTCGTAGGTTTCCGGCCAGATGCCGAATTTCTCGATATCATCGAAATAGACCGCCGCCTCCTGCCCTTCCCCGGCCAGGCTTTCCAGATACTGAACGGCCTCGTGCGCAGGAGAGAACGGGAAGCGGTAGCGCAGTGCTTCCGAAATCGGGAACAGATCCAGACGGCGGCCATCTTCCTCGGTGGTATAGAAGCCGTTGAGTTCCGATGCTTCTTTACCGGTGCACAGAAAATGGTAGTCATCGACTGTAACGTAACGTATCCCGGCATCTGCAAGGGCCGGAACGACCGTGGCCTCCCACACCCGCTCGGTCAGCCAGGCGCCTTGCGGACGCTGGCCAAATTTCTTTTCCAGCTTGTCTGACAGAGTCACGACCTGGCCAATACGGTCGCGATTGGGAATGACCGCCAGAACCGGCTCTGTTTCACCCGCGCCAACCAGCTCCACCTGACCGCGCTGCACCATTTCTTTCAGCATCGCCATATCTTCCGGATAGTGCTGCAGCAGGTAATCCAGCAACCAGCCGGAAAAATGCAGTGCGAAAGGAAAATCCGGGTAACGGTAGAGGGTACGGATGAAAGGCCCATAGCAGCGCGCGTGGGCATCCTGCAGCACTTCGGGGAAATTGCCCACGGGCTGATGAGCGTGAACACCAAGCAGGAGTGCAACCGATTTTGTCATGATTCCGAAATTCTCTTAATTTAAGTTATGCCTGAATGAAGGTCCGCTCAGGAGCCGCGCCTCATGGTTCCGCCGGCCTCCGCATGACCGCCCCCCTGACTGAGGGGCACGTCAAGTTCCTGAGGCGGCTCCAGCAACAGCATGCGATACAGGTCGGCCAGATTTTCCCGGTACAGCTTGTCGAAACTCCTGACGCTGTCACCCGGGTTATAGTCGCCGAACCACCAGAACCAGTCCGACCCTTCACATACAGCGAGCTGGCGGGAAGCTTTTTCCTGCTGCTCAGCACCCAGGCGCCCACTTGCCATGACGAGATCATAACTTTGCTTGGCCTTGCACAGCAAATCCCAGGCATGGTTTTTTTCCGGACAGCCAATCCAGGTCGTAAAATCGCCATAGACCCAGCTCCCCGCTACCAGGTACGGCAGATCCCGGCTTTCCGCGCAGTGATTGTCATGGGGCGGCTCAGTCGCATGCCGGTCAGCGCAGTCATCCAGGTAATCGCGGAAAGTGGTCAACTCGATGTGAGGATGGTCCTGCAACATTTCGTACATTTCGGAGAGGAAATAGTAGCCGTTGTAGGGGTAATACTCCCATGCGTTCTCTCCATCCAGAATGATGCTGACCACCGGATTCTCATATCCCTGGCTGTGGTGCCAGATATCTTCCAGGGTTTGGGTAAAATCGAGCACGGCATCGCGGCCGAACCATTTCGCATACTCGAAACCGATCTTGTCAGACAATTGATCATCGCGGAAAAAACAGGCAATTTCATGCTCGCCATCTGCTATGCGGTATGGGCGGTAGAGATAATTGGCCGGGCTTTCCAGGACCTCTTCCTGATTTGCCTGCTTCAGGCTATTGCTCAGAACGGCTTGTCCAGTCGCTATCCAGCGGCATCCGTTCTTCGCCATCAATAATGCAGCCGCCTGAGAAACGCCCCCTTCAGCAGGCCACATGCCAGCCGGGCGCTGACCGAAATAATGCTCGTGTTTCGCAAAGGCTTCAGACACGTGGAAAGCCAGCCGCTGGGCGCCACCGGGGTAGGCATGCGACACGGGTAGAGTAATGCCGGGCACGCTTTCGCTGGCACTGTTCAAATCCAGCAGAAGTGGCGCAATGGGGTGGTAATAAGGTGTGCTGGAAAGCTCTACCTGTCCGTCTTCGGCCAGTTTCCGGTAACGTGGAATAATGCCCTGAATCAGTTCGCCGATCAGGGCCACCAGTTGCTGGCGCTCCTTGAAAGTGAACATGCATCCCTTGGACATCATGGCCACCAGCAGTTCGTTCTCGCGGCGCACGCTCTCACCCATCCAGGCAAGGTGATACCAGACCAGCAGATCGGCCAGATACTGGCCGGACAGATAATGGAAGTGCTCCATCTCCTGAGCTTCGTGCATCTTGAACAAGTCGTACAAGCGCTTGTAGGCGGGATAGGGTTCAACCATCTTGCTGTGATTGCTGCGAAAACAGCTTTCCAGAATCAGCTTGCGCTGCTCCAGTGTCACATGTTCCAGATCCCTGGCCGCAAGCAGGCGCAACAGCGGGTCACGCAGCTTTCCGCTGCGAAACTGGTCGCTGTAATCTTCCAGCTGCTCAAGCAGGATGGGGACAAAGTTCACCACTGCCCGCGCACCTGGCGTCTGCTCCAGGTGATAGGCCATGTCGGTATAGTCCTTGATGGCGTGAAGATAGGTCCACGGCAAGGCGAACTCGCCCGTGACATGATGACGGTAATCCGGCTGGTGCATGTGCCAGCATAAAACCAGCTTCAGTTTTTTTGGGGATGCTCATAAGCGATAAAAACCCGCACCCCCGCCAGCAGGTGGCGGGGGGCTTAATAACTCAGGGAAAATAAAATACGAGAGAAAAAGATTTAGCGGACCTGATGGACCTCTTGTCCGAGCATCTCGGGCGTGACCAGGGTCACGCCTTTTTCAGTGACATAAAAACGCTTGGCATCTTCCACTGGGTCAATCCCGATCTTCATGCCATCGGGAATGCTACAGCCCTTGTCCAGGACGACCTTCCTGAGAGTGACATGACGACCGATCTCCACATTGGGAAGAACGACAGAATCTTCTATATCGGCGTAACTGTGGACGCTGACGCTCGAAAAAAGCAGTGAGCGGCGCACCGTAGCGCCACTGATAATGCAACCGCCGGACACCAGGGAATCCACCGCGTATCCACGCCGGCTTTCGTCATCGAACACGAACTTGGCTGGCGGCAATTGCTCCTGGTAGGTCCAGATCGGCCATTCCTTGTCGTAGAGGTTCAGGAAAGGCGTGATCTTGGTCATTTCCATATTGGCTTCCCAATAGGCATCGATCGTCCCCACATCGCGCCAGTAGGGCTCGCCATTCTGCAGGCCGACACAGCTGTCCTCGAACGGATGGGCATATACCCGGTAACGGCCGACCAGGTAAGGGATAATATCCTTGCCAAAATCATGGCTGGAGTGTGAATCATCGGCGTCACGGATCAGTTGTTCGAACAGGAAAGCCGTATTGAACACATAAATCCCCATGCTGACCAGGACCCTGCCAGGCTTGCCCGGAATTTCATCCGGATGATCGGGTTTCTCGGTAAATTTCACCACGCGCTGCTGATCGTCCACGGTGATGACGCCAAAAGCCGATGCTTCCTCGCGCGAAACCTCCATGCAGGCCACGGTCAGATCCGCTGCATGAGCGGAGTGGAAAGCCAGCATTTCGCCATAATCCTGCTTGTAGATATGATCGCCAGCCAGGATCAGCATATATTCCGACTTATAGCCCCGCAGGATATCGAGATTCTGAAACACCGCATCCGCAGTGCCCTTGTACCATGATTCCTGAATGCGCTGCTGGGCCGGCAACAACTCGACGAATTCGTTGAACTCGCCGCGCAGGAAGCTCCAGCCACGGTGCAGGTGCTGCAACAGGCTATGCGCCTTGTACTGGGTGACAACGCCGATACGGCGAATACCTGAATTGACGCAGTTGGAAAGCGGAAAATCGATAATCCGGAACTTGCCGCCGAAGGGGACCGCCGGTTTCGCACGCCAGTCGGTAAGCGCCTTGAGGCGGCTACCCCGGCCGCCAGCAAGAATCAGCGCTACCGTGTTTTTGGTCAGAAGACTGATGAAACGAGGAGTAGTGGACGAATACAAGGAACTCTCCCTTAACTTGAGATATATGGTAAATGAATTATACCCCCTTGAGCGGCGCCTGCGTTTGCCTAAAGATACCTTCTGGCATATTCTTCTTGTATTATCTTGCCGAAACGGCTCTCCCCCATGAAACCCAACATCAGCGCCAAAGTCAACACAAATCTGAAGGCCTTGCTCAAAGCCCGGCACCACGATCCATTCGCATTTCTGGGTTTGCATGAAGAAGAAAATGCCTGGTCGGTACGGATCTTTCTTCCATTCGAGCAACAGGTTGAAATCCACCACGATGGCAAGTGGCTGTTACTGGAAAAAATTCACCCGGATGGTGTTTTTTTCTGGCATGGCGATAAAAAACCGGAGGTTCCCTACCGCCTGAGAGTATTGCGCGACAAAGGGCATCAGGAGTTTTTCGACCCTTACGCCTTCCCGCAGCAGATCAGCGAAATGGACATCTACCTCCTGGGCGCGGGCCGTCTGCATCAGGGATACCGCATTCTCGGCGCGCAACATGCCTGCCTTCTGGGAATTGACGGCATTCGCTTTGCCGTATGGGCGCCCAATGCCGAGCGAGTCAGCGTCGTTGGCGATTTCAATAGCTGGGACGGGCGAGCCCATCCCATGCGCAGCCTGGGTTCAAGCGGCGTCTGGGAGCTATTCATTCCAGAACTTCCCGCTGGCAGCCTGTACAAGTTCGAAATCCGCAACCGGCACAGCGGACAAATCCTGACAAAAGCCGATCCCTACGGCCAGGAATTCGAGTTGCGTCCCGGCACTGCCGCCAAGGTGCCCACCCCCACCCAGCACGTATGGGGCGATCAGACATGGATGAAACAGCGCCAGGAACTCGACTGGCTGCACGCGCCATTCAATGTCTACGAGATTCACGCCGGGTCGTGGAAGCGCCATCCGGACGGCCGTTTCTACAACTGGCACGAGCTGGCAGAACACCTGGTGCCCTACATCATCGACATGGGCTACACCCATATCGAGCTCATGCCCGTATCCGAGCACCCGCTGGACGAATCCTGGGGCTACCAGGCCACAGGCTATTTCGCCCCCACCTCGCGCTTCGGCACGCCGGATGATTTCCGCTTCTTCGTGGATGCCTGCCACCAGGCGAATATCGGCGTCATCCTCGACTGGGTGCCGGCGCATTTTCCGCAGGACAGCTGGGCACTGGCGCGCTTCGACGGCACCGCCCTGTATGAACACGAAGACCCGCGCCTCGGCTATCACCAAGACTGGGGCACCCACATTTTCAATTACGGCCGCCATGAAGTGCAGAGTTTTCTGCTTTCCAGCGCCCATTACTGGCTTTCCGAATTTCACCTCGACGGCCTGCGTGTCGATGCCGTGGCATCCATGCTCTACCTCGACTATTCGCGCAAGGCGGACGAGTGGATTCCCAACAAATTCGGCGGACGCGAAAACCTGGATGCCATCGAATTCCTGCGCAGTCTCAACATCATGGTGCATGACAATTTCCATGGTGCACTGACCTTTGCCGAGGAATCCACCTCCTGGCCCATGGTCTCCAGGCCGGTCTATCTTGGCGGGCTGGGTTTTTCCATGAAATGGAACATGGGCTGGATGAACGACACCCTGCGCTACATGCTGCACGAACCAGTGCACCGCCGCTTCCATCACAACGAGCTGACCTTCGGCCAGCTTTATGCCTACACCGAAAATTTCATGCTGCCTTTCTCGCACGATGAAGTCGTGCATGGCAAAGGTTCTCTGCTGGATAAAATGCCCGGCGACACCTGGCAGAAATTCGCCAACCTGCGCCTGCTCCTCACCTACCAGATGGCCTATCCCGGCAAAAAACTCAACTTCATGGGCAACGAGATCGGCCAGGGGCGCGAATGGCGGGTCGGCGGAGAGATCGACTGGGGCTTGCTGCAATACCACTGGCACAAAGGGGTAAAGGACCTTAGCCGCGATCTCAACCGCCTCTATCGTGACACGCCGGCGCTGCATCAACAGGATTTTGATGTTTCCGGATTTTCCTGGGTGGATTGCCATGACGCCGACCACTCCATCCTGTCCTTCCTGCGCTGGGGTCTGGATGGCAGCGTAGTCGTCGTAGTCCTCAATTTCACTCCGGTACCGCGCCAGGGCTACCGCATCGGCGTGCCCCGGAATGCGCTGTACCATGAAATATTCAACAGCGATTCCACTTACTATGGCGGCAGCAATGCCGGCAACGGTGTCGGGCTGGAAGCCCAGAACCAGCCATGGATGGGATTCGAGCAGTCCCTGGTGATTACCATACCGCCCCTTTCAGGAATTATTTTAAGCCCGGCAATATAGCTTTAAGAGTTCGAAATCATGTCCGCCCTCACCCGTCTCCCTAGCTGGCAAGCTTTAAAACTGCACCAGAAAAAAATTGCCGCACTGCACATGCGCGACCTGTTTCAGCAGGATTCGCAGCGCTTTGCCAGATTCTCGCTCGATCAGGGCAACATCCTGCTCGATTATTCCAAGAACCTGATCACCGATGAAACCCTCGCCCTGCTCATGCAACTGGCGAGGGAAACCGGCCTGAACCAGTGGATCGAGAAAATGTTCTCGGGCGAGGCCATCAATTTCACCGAAGGCCGCGCCGTCCTGCATACGGCGCTGCGCAACCGCTCCGGCAAACCGGTCAGCGTGGATGGCAACGATGTCATGCCCGATGTGAGGCGTGTTCTGGCGCACATGCGCGTATTCTCGGAACAGGTGCGCAGCGGCCAGTGGCTGGGTTACTCCGGCAAAGCCATCACCGACATCGTCAACATCGGCATCGGCGGTTCCGATCTTGGCCCGGTGATGGTAACCGAGGCCCTCAGGCACTATGAAAAACCGGGCCTCAATGTCCATTTCGTATCCAACGTTGACGGCACGCACCTGACCGAAACGCTCAAGCGACTTGATCCCGAAACCACGCTATTCGTCATCGCCTCCAAGACCTTCACCACCCAGGAAACCCTGACCAACGCACGTTCCGCACGCGCATGGTTTTTGCGTACCGCCAGGGATGAAGCAACCGTTGCGCGGCATTTCGTCGCCGTTTCGACCAACGCCAGCGAAGTCGCCAAATTCGGCATCGACACCGCCAACATGTTCGAATTCTGGGACTGGGTGGGTGGCCGCTATTCACTGTGGTCCGCCATCGGCCTGCCGATCGCGCTGTATCTCGGCATGGATCATTTCGAGGCATTGCTGGAAGGCGCATTCGAGATGGACGAGCATTTCCGCAATGCTCCGTTCGAGCAGAACATGCCGGTCATTCTTGGCCTGCTGGGTATCTGGTACAACAATTTCTTTGCCGCCCAGAGCCATGCTGTCCTGCCCTACGACCAGTACCTGCACCGCCTTCCGGCCTACCTGCAGCAACTGGACATGGAAAGCAACGGCAAGCGCGTTTCACGCAACTCAAAGGCTGTGGATTACCAGACCGGGCCGGTGATCTGGGGCGAACCCGGCACCAACGGCCAGCACGCCTTCTACCAGCTCATCCATCAGGGCAGCAAACTGATCCCGGCAGACTTTCTGGCCCCCATCGACAGCCACAATCCCATCGGCGACCACCACCGCATTCTGCTGGCCAATTTCTTCGCCCAGACGCAGGCGCTGATGCAGGGAAAGACCGAAGACGAAGCACGCGAAGAATTAGAGCGGGCCGGTGTTGGCGGCAAAAAACTGGAACAATTGCTGCCGCACAAGGTCTTCCCCGGCAACAAGCCGACCAATTCCATCCTGATGCGAAAAATGACGCCACATACCCTGGGCTCGCTGATCGCGCTCTACGAACACAAGGTGTTCGTGCAGGGCATCATCTGGAATCTCAACTCATTCGACCAGTGGGGCGTGGAGCTGGGCAAGCAACTGGCCAGCAACATCCTGCCCGAGCTGGGTAACGACAAACCGGCAACCCGCTTTGATGCTTCCACCAACGGCTTGATCAATCACTTCAAGAAATTCAGGCATGCTTAGAATCTTGCCAAAAACCTACAGCTTCACCCGTACCCGGTAATCCAGCACGGTCTTGCCGCGTGCCGGCACCTGCACCTGCCAGACCGCCGTGTTGCTCGCCGGCTTGCGGTGGGGATGGCTCTCAGACAGCATTTCCCAGTCTCCTGGCACCGGCTCCATCACTTTCACCGTCACCGCTTCATCCTTGGCGTTCTTCAATTCAATCCGGTAGGCGCTTTCGAAAATGGCGTTATAGCGGCTAGAGCCACTGAGCTTCTGGAAGCCGGTCTGTTTCTTGTCCGCCGTGACATCGAAAGCCTCTCCTAGCTTGAGCCGCACCTTCTCGCCACGCGGCGTATGGTCGATGCGGTCTTCGCCCACGAACTGGGCATTCCCGGCAGAGTCCTTTTTGTAGACCCGGATCACGCCCTTGGGTAAAGGCACGCCCAGGCCGCCACCCTTGTTCTCGAATTCAACGAAAACGCCCACTTTCATTTTCTGCCCAAGATCGCCATAGCTGCTGCGGTAGTAGTAGTCACTGCCTTGCAGCAGCAATTCCTTGTGCACGGCAACACCGCTCGCAGACAGCAGGGCCACCTGCTTGGTTTGCTGCTCGGCGATGGTGGTGGGGCGCTCCAGCGAATAGAGGTGATACTCGAACAGGCTTTCTTCCGCCATGGCCGGTGCGGCCATGGACGCCGACTTCATGAGGCGGCCATCCCGGGCAAAATTCATTTCTTGACGCACCCGGTTCACATCGCCTGCCACGAGCTGCAGTTTTGCATTGGGATAGCTGCTTCCGCTGATATTGGTCAGCGTGACCCAGCCGCTCAGATCAAGCCGCTCGTCCGCGGGGCTCAACTCGGCCACATAATCCGCCCGCCAGGAAAGGCCCCCGGTGAGATAGCTCAACTCCATGGGGCGCTCATCAGACGCAGGCGCCTGAAAGCTGATCACCAGCGTCGGGCGGTCGCGCAGATTGTCTGGCACAGACCGGAATGCCAGGCGGCCCGGCAGGCCAGTTTCGATGCGATCCGCGAATTTCAGCACCACGCCGTTATTGGTGCTGAGCACCGTGGCCGTCTCGCTGCTTTCCGCGCCGGTCGCCGGGTTGGTGCGGATCACCGTCACATTCTGGCCGACATATTTATCCAGCAGTTTCTGCGGCGTCAGCAGATCGAAATCGAAATTCTGCTCCAGCAGGACAATCCCGCCACTACCCGTCAGGCTGCGCAGCAAGGCCGTTTCCGGCATGATGCGCGCACTTACGTCGCGCCAGGCCAGACGGTTCATTCCCTTGTCCACTGCCACACGGCGCTGATCCTTGACCAGGGCAAGATTCTCGTTATAGATGGTGACCGCCACCTGCTGCTGCTCCTTGAGCGTACTCAACTTCTCGGGCGCAGGGGCTGCCTGCACCTGCACTGCAAGCAACAGGGCAAGCGAACCCCAGCCATGAACGTGCGCATTGAAAGCCATGGGATTATCCTTAGTTTTGAGAATACAGGCGCGCCAGCCGGATCTCCCGGCTCAGCTGATAGACCGAAAGCGCGTAGAACAGATTGCGGTTGTAGCGTGTGATCACATAAAAATTGTTCAACCCGAGCCAGTATTCCTGGTCATCATCGATCTCCACAGCAAGCAGGGCAACCTGCGTCTCCGGCGCCAAAGGCTCTGCAGCCACAACGCCCTGGGCACGCAGTTGCGCCATGCTATGCAGCGGCTTCAGCCCTCCGCCGAGAAGATCGCTGGCGGCTGCGTCCTGCTGCAGCGAAGCGCGCACCACCACCGGCAGGCCGGCTTCCCAGCCGTGGGCCTTGAGGTAATTGGCGACACTGCCAATCGCATCGCTGGAATTGCTCCACAAGTCGCGCGATCCGTCGCCATCGAAATCCACCGCATAGGTCCGGTAGCTGCTGGGCATGAACTGGGGAATCCCCATCGCACCGGCAAACGAACCACGAATTGAGAGGGGGTCCTTGCCCTCCTCCCGCGTCAGCAGCAGGTATTGCTCCAGTTCACCGCGGAAAAATTCGGCGCGGCGGGGATAATCAAATGCCAGCGTAGCCAGCGTATCGAGCACGGGGTGAGACAGAGGGTAAGTGCCGTAACGGGTTTCCACACCGATGATCGCCACGATCACCTCCTCGGGCACACCGTAAACCTGACGGGCACGGGTCAGCGCTGCCTCATTCTCGTTCCAGAAACTGACACCGCGATCAATGCGCCACGGATTTACGAAATTGGCACGATAACGGGACCATGAAGGCGGCTTTGCCACCTTGTCAGTCATGGTTTTTGCCACTCGGGGACGCAGTGTCACCTGGGCAAAAAGATCATTCAGCGCAGCGGCATCGAACCCGTGCTTGCTGACCATTTCAGCCACGAACTGCCGCACATCGGAACGCTCTGAAAAGGAAGTCGCGTCCGCCACCGGCTGGGTCCAGAAAAGCAACTGGACAAACAGGAACAGTGAAAACAGGAAAAGAAGATTTTTAAGCGGCATGGGTATAGGTTTACTGCAAACCAGTACACTTGGCAAGTCCAATTGACTTCTTCCGGCCCGGATAAAAACCCGTCTGACAACATGGAAAAGCGCCATTGAAGCTTTGCAAAACGGGCCGCCTATGTCACAATCAAGAACAATTCCTATTTGCAAAATTGAACCCCATGACTACGGTCAGTCTATCCACCCTCAAACCTGGCGAATTCGCTGTGATTGCCGCACTCCACACCGACGAAGCCCTCTATCACCGCCTCGCCGCAATGGGCTTCCGCATCGGAAAAAATATCGAACTGGTACGGCGGGCGAAATTTGCCGGCCCCCTGCATGTCAGGATCGGCACCACCGATATCATGTTGCGGCGCGTTGATGCACAGCGCATAGATGTCACCCCCGCCAGCATCCCGCAATGAAGCGTGTTGCACTGCTGGGGATGCCGAATACCGGCAAATCCACCTTCTTTAACCGCCTGACTGGCGCATCGGCACGGGTCGGCAACTGGCCCGGCATCACTGTGGAACTGATGAGCGCAAAGGTGCTGCTCGGCGGTGCCATGGTGGAAATCATCGACTTGCCCGGCGTGTACGACATCCACGGCTTTTCGGATGACGAACTGGTGGTACGGCATTTTCTGGAAAACAACCCGGTAGATCAGGTCCTGATCGTTCTCAACACCACCCAGATTGAGCGCCAGCTAAGTCTGGCACTGGAGATCAGGCAACTCGGCCTGCCGTCTGTGCTTTTGCTCAACATGTCGGATGAGGCCAGAAAATTCGGCGTTACCGTCGATGTCGAAAAAATGTCCCAGGCGCTGGAAATGCCGGTCGTGCTGCTCTCCGCCAAATATGGCAGTGGTTACGAACATGCCTACCAGGCCATCTCCAGCGCAATCCAGACCAGCCAGCCCGTCAGCATCCAGGAAATCCGTGACAAGCTGAAGCTCGAAAACCAGATCGAAGCCAAGATGGAAAGCGTGCTCAAACACGCTGTGCAGGTGCCGACCCAGATGACGGACAACCTGACCACCCGGCTGGACGCCTTGCTGCTGCACCCATGGCTGGGGCTGCCTTTGTTCTTTGGCGTCATGTATGTGCTGTTCCAGGCCATCTTCATTCTTGGCAAGCCGCTCCAGGACGGCGTTGCCTGGGCACTGGGACTGTTCCGCGGCGAGATACTGGAACACCTGCTGCTCAACCTGCCCGCTCCGGTGCAGGGTCTATTGCTGGACGGCATCTACAACGGTGTCGGCACGGTGGCCGCCTTTGTCCCCATCATCGTATTGTTCTTCCTTTTCATGGCGCTGGTGGAAGACAGCGGTTACCTGTCCCGCGCTGCTTTCCTGATGGATGCCCTGATGGCCAAAATGGGGCTGGATGGACGCAGCTTCGTCATGATGCTGATGGGTTTCGGCTGCAACGTGCCGGCCCTGATGGGCACGCGAGTGATGCGCTCGCGCAGCCTGCGCCTCCTGACCATGCTGGTGATTCCCTTCTCGCTCTGTTCGGCCCGCCTGCAGGTGTTCGTCTTCATCACCACGGCGCTGTTCGCCCCGGCACATGCGCCCCTGGTGCTGTTCAGCCTGTACCTGTTCAGCTTTGCCGCCGCGCTCGTGACGGCCCTGGTGTTCAAGCAACGTTACAGCAACGTCGAGCCTTTTATCCTCGAACTGCCGCCCTACCGTCTCCCCACCTGGCGCCAGATCGTGCTGCGCGGCTGGCATGAAGTCCGGCACTTCCTCAGCCGCGCCAGCAAATTCATCATTATCGGCGTGGTACTGGTATGGGTCTTGACCCATTTTCCGCTCGACGCCACCCCGGCTGGCAGCGACACCTGGGCCGGCATGATCGGCCAGTTTCTTTCTCCCGTCCTCGACCCGCTCGGCATCAACCAGCAACTGGCGATTGCGCTGCTTTTCGGCTTCGTCGCCAAGGAAATCGTGATTGGTTCTCTGGCGGTCATCTACGGCCTTGAAGGCACAGCGCTGATGAGCACCATGGCACATCAGCTGGACTGGGTGCAGGCTTATAGCTTCATGCTCTTCACCCTGATTTACACGCCCTGCCTTTCCACCCTGGCAACGCTCAGGAATGAGTCCAGGAGCAACGCCTACACGGCACTGGCACTGGCCTGGCCGCTAGGACTGGCATGGCTGTTAAGCTTTGCGTTTTATCAGGGTGCACGCGCGCTGGGCTACTAGCCCTGTGGCCGCCCATGACCAGAAGATGGCGGCCATCTTCTGTATTGGCTGTATCGCGCTCAACTGGTCACCGGCTCCTGGCGCATTATTGCGGAGCGCATGCGCTGCGAAGCAATCAGATCTTCCAGCGGCTTGGGCTGCTCTATGCAATAACCCTGTGCGAAGTCCACACCCATTTCACGCAGCCTCGCCAGTACAGCCTCGCTCTCGACAAATTCCGCAATGGTCTTCAGACCGATCACATGGCCGACCTGATTGATGGAAGAAACCATCGCCTCATCCATTGGGTCATCCACCATATCCCGCACAAACGAGCCGTCAATTTTCAGGTAATCCACCTGCATGTTCTTGAGGTAAGAGAAGGATGAGAGGCCGCTGCCAAAATCATCCAGCGAGAAACGGCAACCGCAGGAACGCAATTCCCTGATGAAATCAACCGCTTTGGAGAGGTTGGTAATTGCGGCAGTCTCGGTAATTTCGAAACAGATATGTTTGTATGGAACTTTGTACAGCGCAAACTGGCGCTTGATGAATTCGAGGAAATATTCGTCACACAGCGAAGGCCCAGACAGATTTACCGTGCAGGTATGGCACGGCCGCTCCTGCCCCTTATCGCATTCAGGAAAAAGCTTCCAGTACAGGCCAAATGCTGAACTCACCACCCAGCGGTCGATCGCAGGCATGAGGTTATAGCGTTCCGCTGCGGGAATGAATGCCATGGGGGGAACGATCTGGCCATCATCATCAATCAGGCGCAGCAGAATTTCGAAATGTTTGCCCTCATGGGCATCATTCTGAAGCGGCATGATGGTCTGGTAATAGAGCCGGAAACGATTTTCTTCGATGGCATGAGTAATACGCGCCACCCAGTTCATTTCTCCCTGGCGCTGCGCCAGTTCCCCATCCTCAGCGCGATACAGGTGCACACGGTTCCGCCCCTTATCCTTCGCTGCATAGCACGCGGCATCGGCACAACTGAGCACGAAGTCAAGCGACCCCGTATCCTGATTGATGGGTACCAGACCGATGCTGACCCCGATGACAAAAGCCTTTTCCTTCCATACAAAATGAAAATCCTTGACCGTCTGGCGCAAGAGATCGGCAACGATTTCGGCCTGTTGCAACGGGCAGTTATCGAGCAGCACCCCGAACTCGTCGCCCCCCAATCGTGCCAGGGTATCGGTGTCGCGCACCTTGCCCTGCAGCAACACGGTCAACTGCCGCAGCAGTTCATCACCCGCCACATGGCCACAGGTATCGTTGACAATCTTGAACTGATCGAGATCCAGATAACACAGCGCATACACCTGCCGATTGTCTCGCGCTGCTGCAAGCGCTCTTTCCAGCCGGCGCTCGAATTCACGCCGGTTAACCAGCCCGGTCAGCGCATCATGTGATGCCTGGTAGGAGAGCCGCTCGGTGGCCTCGTCAATGCGTTCCTGCATCCGCTCCTGCGCCATCTGCAGCGAAACTGCCATGGAATTCACACCACATTCGAGGGTATGCAGTTCACCCCCGGAATTCTCGCTGACACGCACGTCCAGCCTTCCCTGGCCAATCAGTTCAACAGCGCCTGCCAGCCGACTCACGGGTTCGGTCACATCGCGGCTCATGCGCACCGCCAGCAGGGCGCTCGACAGCAAACCCAGCAATGAAATCAGCAAGCCATTCAGAATCAGTGCGCTTTTGTGATCCTGGGTACTGGCAGTAGACAGCTCAAGATTCACCCGGCCCAGTATTTTTCCCTTGGGCAAGGCCCCCGCATGCACACCGCCACCGAGCGCAAAATCATCCACTTCCGTCTGGCTCTGGAGCACCGGCGCACTGAAGTTCAGCGCATCGCCCTGCTCGACCATCGCGAGGTAGAGGCCCGCCCGATGATCGGTCAATACTGGCGGCCCCATGGATTTTCCGCGAGAAGCGAGAATTGCCCCATCCATATTGGTAATGGTTACCGCCGTGACATCTATTTCCTGCATGGCTGAGTCTGCCAGCTTCTGCAGGATATCGCGATTGCCGGAAAACACCCCGAATTCGCTAGCAGGCGCCAGCTGGCGAACAATGGCCAGTCCGCGCTCATGCAGGGAAGTTTCCAGACTTCGAATCTCGGAGGAAACAAAATACACGGCCAGCAGCAAGGCAAGGCCCGCTGCTGGCATCAGCGCCAGAAAAAGCACACGTTTCTTGATACTCCAGTGTTTCATTGCGCCTCCGGTGCCCGCTTCAGCTTCTTGAGCAGTTCGGCCTCATCCGCAACACTCAGGCCCAGAGAGCGTGCCACCTGATAATTGACGCTGACAGAGAAATATCTTGGATACTCGGGAGGAGGCAGCAATACCGGCCGGCTCCCCATAACACGCAAGACAAGCTCTCCAGCCTGCCATCCGGCCTGCTCTGGGGTGGTATAAACGGAAGCCAGCGCCCCAGCCCTGACATAGGCATGAGAAAAACCAAAGACCGGGTCCTGGAAACGATAAGTCGCCAGCAACAAGCTTTGCACCGTGCCTCTGTTGAATACCAGCGGGTCAGGCACCGCCAGCATCACGTCGCTATCTGCCAGCACCCTTTGCAGCGCGGGGAGCAATTCTTCTGCGGTAGCGATTTTTTCAGCGGCCAGTTCCAGTTTTGCTTCAATGGCTGCCATTTGCAGTGGTTTTAATGCGCCTGCGGAATCGGGGCCGAGCACGACACCAACCCGCCCGCGTTCTGGTGTTGCCAAGCGAATCAATTCCATCTGGCGCGCCAGTGGCTGGTCAAGAAATATTGCGGAAAAAAACTTGTGATCGCGTTGCCGGGCGATTTTATCAAAGGACTGGCGCGGGATCAGAACCGACAGAACCGGGATGGGAAGATTTTTCGCTGCCAGTTCCTGCGCGGCGCCCACCCCGACGGCAACGATCAGGTCCGGCTTTTCACTGAGGAAATCGGGCTTTTTTTCAGACGGGGAATAAATACTGACTGCGGCCTTTGCGCCGCTCTGCCCCAATATCGAGCGCAAGCTGCTGGCCGTTTCCCGATAGGGGCCGGATTCATCGCTCAGCAAAATGGCAATATTTGCCGGTGCCGCAAAAAGCACGCTGGCCCAGCTCAGGCCGGCAAGCAGCAGCATGCGTAAAATCAGGGGAAACAGCCGCAGCTTAGCCACCCTGCGTCATTGACTTCCAAACACAAAGACCACGGCTCGATTTTTCCAGGTCCTCCAGATAGGCAGCATGCGCTGCCAGCTCCTCCTCTCCGGCCTGCAGGACACTTAGTTTCAGACGTTCGCGCTGCACACGGGCTGCATTCTTCGATTGCGAAACCGGCGCAGTCTCGATCATCAGGCTCTCCTGACCACGTGTCATGGCGAGATACACTTCTGCCAGCAGTTCGGTATCCACCAGCGCGCCGTGCAAGGTGCGCCGGGAGTTGTCGATCTGGTAGTTGCGGCACAGAGCATCGAGGTTGTTTTTCTGTCCCGGGCGCAACTGTTTGGCCATCTTCAGGGTATCGGTAATGACCGGGCAATAGTGCTGGATCGGCTCCATCCCGAGCAGGCCAAGCTCGTAGTTGAGGAAGCCTACGTCAAAGGGGGCGTTGTGAATGATCAGTTCGCCGCCCTCCACGTAGCTCAGGAAATCCCTGACGATATCGCGAAACAATGGCTTGTCCTGAAGAAAATCCAGGCTGATGCCATGCACCTGCTGCGCGCCCGGATCAATTTCCCGCCCGGGGTTGAGGTACTGGTGAAAATGGTTGCTGGTCAGCTGGCGGTTCACCATCTCAACCGCCGCGATTTCAATAATGCGGTGGCCGAGGCTGGTTTCCAGCCCTGTGGTTTCAGTATCTAGAATTATCTGGCGCAAAATTCTTCATCCATATTGCATTCAATCAACCTGCCGCATTAACAGATTCGACACCCCGGTTTGCCAATTGATCGGCACGCTCATTCTCTTCGTGGCCGGCATGGCCCTTCACCCAGATCCATTCCAGCTGGTGCTGCACCGCCAGACGGTCCAGTTCCTGCCACAAATCCACATTCTTGACCGGCTTGTTGTCTGCCGTTTTCCAGCCACGCCGCTTCCAGCTGTGTATCCATTCGCTGATGCCTTTCTGGACATACTGTGAATCGGTATGCACGCGCGCCTTGCTGGGGCGGCTCAAGGCTTCCAGCGCCCTGATCACTGCCAGCAGCTCCATGCGGTTGTTGGTGGTATGCGGCTCGCCGCCAAACAACTCCCGCTCCCGGTCGCGGAAACGCAGCAGGGCACCCCACCCGCCACGCCCCGGATTTCCCTTGCACGCCCCGTCAGTATAAATCTCAATCATGTCGACGGCATCAGGCAAACCCTGATTCTGGTGAGAAATATCAACTTGCGCCTGCTTCTGCTCACTGCTTTTATTGGTCATTTATGTCACTTTATTTATTGGCTGAGTGTTTTTTGTGCCACTGGCGCCAGCCCCTTGCGCGCAGATCTGGCCTCATGCCGGTCCGGCATAATCAGGCGCATCCCCTGCACCCGCTTTCTTGCATGGATAAAATAAACCCCGCCAGCCAGGGCCCACCAGCGATCCCCTGCGTCTTCCATGAAGCGGAACCGGGCAAGCCATCGTTCCTGCCGTAAAGGGGGCGTGTAACAGCACATCCGCCCCCCGACCACCTCAAATCCGAGCAGGGCCAGCCAGTCCTTGAGACGGGGCAGGCTGATAAAACGGCCACACCAGGGATAAGCGCGCCGGTTATAGGGCAGCATGCGCCACAAGCCCCACAGGCTGAACGGATTGTAGCCACTGATAATCAGGCTTCCTTCCGGCATCAGCACACGCTCAGCCTCACGCAATATCTGGTGCGGATGGGCGCTGAATTCCAGCACATGGGGCAACAGCAGCAAATCAACCGCCTGGCTGGCCACAGGCAGCTGTTCCGGCTCCATCCTCAAAGCCACGTCCGTCCCGGCGCCAATCCGAAAGCGTGCAGGAATGCGGCTGGTGCGCAGCAGGTCATGGTCCAGCAGCCCGAGCTGAAGCGCATTGAAGCCAAAAATATTGGCTGCTGCCTGATCGTGGTAAGCCTGCTCGCGCTGCAACAAATATTGTCCGAGCGGCGTTTCGAACCACGCCTTTTCATCAAGGCCTGACATTGAAGGCGGGGGAATAAATAAATCCGTCATACGCCCGGAGAACCACCGTATGTCCGGGCGTCTGCGGCAGAGAAAAGCTTGCGAATGAAATAAGCGTTCACTGCGCTTCGCACCTTGCATCCATCCCGAATATGGGGCAACGTATCCCTGATTTATTCACTATCAAACCCTCTACCTTTCCAGCCAAAGACAAGCTCATGATTGAAATAATTCCCATCCCCGCATTTGAAGACAATTACATCTGGCTGATCCGCAATCAGACAGTAGCCGCAGTGGTGGACCCTGGCGATGCCGATCCCGTCATGGAATATCTGCACCAGCATAACCTCAGACTGGCCGCCATTCTCATCACCCACCATCATGGCGACCATTGCGGTGGCGCCGAAGAACTGAGACGACACTTCAACTGCCCGGTGTATGGACCACGGCGTGAAAAAATCACTGCGACCACGCAACCCGTGGCTGAAAACGACATTGTCTCACTTCCCGAACTGGATGCTGCATTTCATGTCATTGACGTGCCCGGCCACACCTTGGGCCACGTCGCATATTATGGGATACATTCCCTGTTTTGTGGCGATGCCCTGTTTGCCTGTGGCTGCGGGCGCGTGTTTGAAGGCACGCCGGAACAGATGCAATCGTCTCTGGCCAAACTTGTCGCACTACCTGATGAAACAAGGGTTTATTGCGCTCACGAATATACCCTGGCCAATATCCGCTTTGCCCGGATCGCAGATCCCGGCAACACCGCCCTGCAAGAGAGAGCAGTAAGGGAACAGAAAACCCGCGTACAAGGATTGCCTACCCTGCCTTCGACCATTGCCCTGGAAAAAAGCACCAATCCCTTCCTGCGCTGGGATGACCCTCATCTTATCGAAGCGGCAAGCCGGTTTGCAGGCCGTCCGCTGAGTACTCCCGCCAGCATATTTGCCGCCATCCGGCAATGGAAAGACAAATTGGACTAAACTGTTTTTCCTTGTTAAAACCGATGAAATTCGTTAAGATTCATGGGTTTTTTCACCAACAAAAAGCCCTCGACGCATGCGACTTCGAGCACTTCCTTTCTCCGTTCTCTTCCTTTTTGTTTTCGTCGGCATGTCAGGATGCGCCAGCATGTCTGGCACAACAGGCGCAAAAGAGAACGGTTCTACGTTCAAGGCAAATCTTGTCGCACCGCTGGACGAGCAGAACCCGACAGAAAAAATTGAGACCACAGAAGGACTGCTTAACCTCCGCCCCTCGGAGAAAATCAGTTCCAACGTCCTCCCGGTCCAGCTTGAATCCCTGAACAACGAGCCCAAGGATGTATGGGAGCGCATTCGAGTCGGCTTTGCACTGGCCGAGCTCAACAGCCCCCTGGTCCAGGAGCACGAAGCCTGGTATGCCAACCGGCCGGATTATGTGCAGCGCACGGTGGAGCGCAGCCAGCGCTACCTGTTTCACATCGTGGAAGAAGTCGAGAAGCGCGGCATGCCGACCGAAATCGCGCTCCTGCCCATCATCGAAAGCGCTTACAACCCCAAGGCCTATTCCACCAGCCACGCCTCCGGCATCTGGCAGTTCATCCCCTCCACCGGCAAGCATTTCGGCCTCGACCAGAACCTGCTCTACGATGGCCGCCGCGATATCCTCGCCGCCACCAACGCAGCGCTCGACTACCTGCAAAAGCTGTACGATATGTTCGGCAACTGGGAGCTGGCGCTGGCCGCCTATAACTGGGGTGAAGGCTCGGTAGGCCGCGCCATTGCAAAAAACCAGGCCGCTGGCGAACCCACCGACTACCTCAGCCTGCGCATGCCGCCCGAAACACGCAATTACGTGCCCAAGCTGATCGCAGTCAAAAATATCGTCATGAACCCGGCCGCCTATGGTCTGGCACTCAACGCCATCCCCAACAGCCCTTATTTTGCCAAGGTAAAACTCCAGCAGCACATGGATGTCGCCGTGGCAGCGCGCCTTGCCGAAGTTCCTCTGGATGAGTTCGTCGCCCTCAACCCGGCCTACAACAAACCCCTGGTTGCCGGCATAGGCAAGCCCACCCTGCTGCTGCCCGTGGACAAGGTCAGCAGTTTCTCGCTCAATCTGGAAAACTATGAGCGTCCGCTATCCTCATGGCAGACCTACACGCCCCGGCGCGGGGAAAAATTGGCCGCGATCGCACAGCGTTTCGGCATCTCCCTGGCACGCCTGAAGGAAATCAACGCCATCAGCGGCCGCAAAAAGCAGGTTGCCGCACAGACCCTGCTGGTACCCGTCGGCAAGTCCGGCAACGCACCCGCCCTGCTGGCACATATCCCACAGCCTGACCACCCGGGCAACGATTCTGCCGCAGCGGGCCGCAATATCACGCATGTCGTGGCGCGCGGCGACACGGTACTCAATATTGCCAAACGCTACGGGATGACCCCTGCCGAGCTGAAATCCAGCAACGGCCTCAAGTCCAACAATCTGGCACGCGGCCAGAAGCTGACAGTGCTCGCGAGCAGCGCGCAGAAGTCGCGAATTGCCAGAAACACACCTGAACTGGCAAAAACGCTCAAGGTAGCAAAAAATACCGCCCCGAAAAGCAAACACACTCGCTATGTCGTCAAGCGCGGCGATACCGTATTCAGCATAGCGCGCCGCTTCGATGTCGCAGTGAACGACCTGCAGCGCTGGAACAATATTCCCGCCAGCAACAACCTGCGGCCCGGCAACACCCTGATGGTTTACGACCGCGAAGGTTAATCAGATCAGCGAAGCGCGCAGCAAGGCGCGCGTATATTCCTGCTGCGGCGCTTCGAACAGCGCCTCTGTCTCACCCGCCTCCACCACCTTTCCGGACTGCATCACGATCATGCGATGCGCCATTGCGCGAATCACGCGCAAATCATGGGTGATAAACAGATAACTCATGCCATGCCGCTGCTGCAGGCCGCGCAGCAGGTCCAGCACCTGCTTCTGTACGGACACATCCAGTGCGCTGGTGGGCTCGTCCAGCAGGATCAGCTTGGGTTCCAGCACCGCCACTCGCGCAATCGCGACACGCTGGCGCTGCCCGCCGGAAAACTCGTGCGGGTAGCGCCACAGCATCGATTCTTCCAGTCCGACCTCCTCCATGATGGCCAGGATGCGTTCACGGCGCTGCTTCCTGTCGAGCCGGGGAAAGTGAATCCCCAGCCCCTCGCCCACGATCTGTTCCACCGTCAGGCGCGGAGAAAGCGAAGAATAAGGGTCCTGGAAGACAATCTGAAAATCCCGCCGCAACGGCCGTAACTGGCGCTGGCTGAGGGCGGTCAGATCAGCGCCATTGAAATGGATGTTGCCTGAACACTCCTGCAGCCGCAGCAGGCACATGCCGAGGGTGGTTTTCCCAGACCCCGATTCACCCACGATGCCCAGCGTCTCTCCACTGCGCAAATACAGGCTGGCATCATCCACGGCCCGCACCGAGCTGACCTTGCGCCGGAAAAAACCTGATTTGGTCGAAAATACGCAGCTGACGCCACTGGCCTCAAGCACAGCCGGACTGGTTTCCAGGGCCTGAACTTCTTCCGGGGTTACCAGCCGCTGCGGCTGGCTTTGCAGCAGATGCCGGGTATAGGGATGCTGCGGCGCAGCGAACAAATCTGCCACGGGCGCCTGTTCGACGATTTTCCCCTGCTGCATCACGCAGATACGGTCGGCGAAGCGCCGCACCAGATTAAGGTCGTGTGTGATCAGCAGCACCGCCATGGAGAATTCTTTCTGCAAATCCTCCAGCAGTTCCAGTATCTGCGCCTGTATGGTCACATCCAGCGCCGTAGTGGGCTCGTCGGCAATCAGCAGTTTCGGGCTGCAGGCCAGCGCCATGGCAATCATGACGCGCTGGCGCTGCCCGCCGGACAGCATGTGGGGAAAATCGTCAAAACGCTTTTCCGGCTCGGGTATGCCGGTGCGGGCGAGCAGCTCGAGCATGCGCTTCCGGGCCGCAGGCTTGCTCATGTTCTCATGAGCAAGCAGGGGTTCCATCAACTGCTCACCGATGGAATACAGCGGGTTGAGCGAGGTCATCGGTTCCTGGAAAATCATGGCGATATCGCGCCCGCGGATCTTTCTCAGCTCACCCTCAGCGAGGCCCATCAGCTCGCGTTCCTGAAAGCGGATCGAGCCGTTCGGATAATTCACCTGGCGCGGGTCATGCAATTGCAGGATGGAGAGCGCAGTCACCGACTTGCCGGAGCCGGACTCGCCGACCAGCGCCAGTTTTTCACCGGCATGGATAGCGAAGCTCGCTTCCTGCACGGCATCGATGTACTGCCCTGGTCGCCCGAATGATACCGACAGGCGATTGATTTCGAGCAAAGGGTGACGGGTAATGGGTGATGGGCAATGCTTGCCCACCGCCACGCACCCCTCCCCGCTCAAGCCTGCCTTCCCGTTTTCCATTCCCAACCCCTCACCCCTCACCCCTCATACCCATTACCCATTACCCATTACCCATTACCCATTACCCATCACCCACGCCTAGTATCCATCGCTTCGCGCAGCGCTTCGCCGATGAAGATCAGCAGCACCAACGTTCCGACCAGCACGCCGAATGTGGTGAGGGAAAGCCACCATGCTTCGATATTGTCCTTGCCCTGCGCCAGCAGCTCTCCCAGGCTGGGCGTGGAAGGCGGCACGCCGAGGCCGAGAAAATCCAGGCTGGTAAGCGCCAGAATGGCGCCGGAAATGCGGAATGGCAGGAAGGTGATAACTGGCGTCATGCTGTTGGGCACCAGGTGACGCAGCATGATGGCGCGATTGGAGACCCCCAGCGCGCGCGCCGCTTTCACGTAATCCATGTTGCGGCCGCGCAGGAACTCGGCGCGCACATAGTCCGCCAGCCCCATCCAGCCGAACAGGGAAAGCAGGATCAGCAACAGCGTGATACTGGGCTGGAAAATAGCGGAAAAAATAATCAGCAGGTACAGCTCCGGCATTGACCCCCAGACCTCGACAAAGCGCTGGAACAGCAAGTCGAAGCGTCCGCCGAAATAGCCCTGAAGCGCGCCGGCAAGAATTCCCACCAGGGTGCCAACGATCGTCAACGCCATGGCGAACAGCACCGATATGCGGAAGCCGTAGATCAGCCGCGCCAGCACGTCGCGGCCGCGGTCATCGGTGCCAAGCAGATTCTGCCCGGATGGCGCCGCCGGGTTGGGCGATTCGGCGAAGTAATTGATGCTGTTGAAGCTGTAGCGGTTCAAGGGGAACCAGGCCCAGTTTTCCCCGGCAGTGATGCGTTCCACAATGAAGGGGTCGTTGTAATCAGTCTCGCTGGCGAAATCCCCGCCAAAAACCGTTTCCGGGTAGTTCTTTACGATCGGGAAGTAATACTCTCCCTGATAAGCCACCAGCAGCGGCTTGTCGTTGGAAAGAATTTCGGCAAACAGGCTGAGGATAAACAGGACCGCAAACAGCCACAGGCTGACATAGCCCCTGCGATTGGATTTGAAGCGCAGCCAGGCGCGCCCTGAAGGAGAGAGCGCCTTCGTCATCGGTCCACACTCTCAAACTGGATACGCGGATCGATCAGCACATAGCTCAGGTCCGACAGCAGTTTGGCCACCAGCCCCAGCAGGGTATAGAGATACAGGGTGCCCAGCACCACCGGGTAATCCCGCTTCAGCACCGATTCATAGGACAGCAGGCCCAGTCCGTCGAGCGAAAAAATAGTCTCGATGAGCAGACTGCCGGTAAAGAAAGCGCCGATAAATGCCGCCGGAAACCCGGTCACCAGGGGGATCACGGCATTGCGGAACACATGCTTGTAGAGCACCGTATTCTCGGAGAGGCCCTTGGCGCGCGCTGTCAGCACGTATTGCTTGCGGATTTCCTCGATGAAGGAATTCTTGGTCAGCATGGTCATCACCGCGAAACTCCCCACCACCGATGCCGTAATCGGCAACACCATGTGCCACAGGTAATCAAGGATCTTGGCATGCCAGGGCAGCGTGGCCCAGTTGTCCGACACCAGCCCGCGCAGCGGGAACACATCCCAGAAGCTGCCGCCGCCGAACAGCACCAGCAGCAGGATGCCCAGCACAAAACCGGGAATGGCATAACCTACCAGGATCACGGTACTGGAGATCACGTCGAAGGCAGAGCCATCGCGCACCGCCTTGGCGACCCCGAGGGGAATGCAGGTGAGATAGACGATGAAAAACGTCCACACCCCCAGACTGATGGAAACCGGCAGCTTGGAAACCACCAGCTGCATCACCGATTTGTGATGAAAATAACTCTCGCCGAGGTCAAAAGTCGCATAGTTTTTCATCATGTCGAAGAAGCGCTCATGCGCCGGCTTGTCGAAACCATACAAGGCCTTGAGACTCTCGATGCGCTCCTTGTCCAGCCCGCGGTCGCCACGATACAGCGTCGTGGTCGCCCCGCTCGCCTCCCCGCCCGCCCCCTGCCCCTTGATCTGGTGAATCAGCTGCTCGACCGGTCCGCCCGGAACGAACTGGGTCACCACGAAAGTAATCAGCATCACCCCGAACAGGGTGGGGATCATCAGCAGCAGTCGCTTGAGGATGTAGGCCCACATTACTGGCGACTCCAGCCAAAGCGCAGCATCCACTCCGTAGCCTGGAAATACAGCGGCAATGTTGCAGGAAAACCGAACTTGTCCCAGTAGGCGATGCGGTGGGTGGCTACAAACCAGTTGGGCACCAGATATTCGCCGTTGAGCAGCACCCGGTCCAGCGCATGGGTCGCCGTGACCAGGGCCTTGCGGTCAGGCGCGTAGATGATCTTTTCCACCAGCGCATCCACCACCGGATCCTTGATGCCGATGACGTTGTTCGACCCTTCGCGGTCGGCCGCGCTGGAGTGCCACATATTCATCTGCTCGTTGCCGGGCGACTGCGACTGGCCGAAGGAATACACGGTCATGTCGAAATCGAAAGTATCGAGGCGGCGCTGATACAACGCCACGTCCACGGTGCGATAGTTCAAATGAATCCCCAACTTGGCCAGATTGCGCTCGAAGGGACTGGAGATGCGCTCGAAACCTTTCTGCGCCAGCAACAGCTCGAATTCGAAGGGCTGGCCTTTGGCGTTGCGCAGGGCGCCATCCTTGTAGTTCCAGCCTGCTTCCGCCAGCAAGGCCTTGGCCTGGCGCAGATTGGCGCGCAGAGAGCCTGGCGATTTGGTGGAAGGCGGCTGCCACTCACGGGTAAATACCTCTGCTGGCAACCGGGAGCGGAATGGCTCCAGCAGTTTCAGTTCGTCCCCTTGCGGCAGCCCGGAAGAAGCCAGCTCGCTGTTGCTGAAAAAGCTGTTGCAGCGCTGATACTGATTGTAGAACAGGTTCCGGTTCGACCATTCGAAATCCAGCGCCAGCCCGATGGCCTTGCGCACCCGCTTGTCCCTGAAAACCTCGCGCCGCGTATTGAACACGAAACCCTGCATGCCGGCGTTATTGTGATGGGCGAGCTCGGTCTTCTTGATCAGCCCGCGGTTGAATTTCGAGCCGCGGTAATCGCGCGCCCACTGCTTGGAATTGTATACCGCGACAAAATCGAATTCCCCAGCCTTGAAAGCTTCCAGCTGTACTGTCTCATCCTTGTAATAAAGGAAGTTTACCCTGTCGTAATTGAACATGCCGCGCCGGGAATTGAGATCCCCCGCCCAATAGGCGGGATTGCGCCGGAAAGTGATTTTTTTGCCGAGATGAACCTCTTCCACCTGGTAGGGCCCGCTACCCAGGGGCTTATCCATGACCATTTTGTCGAATGGCTTGCCACCACCCCACTTGCGGGAAAAAACAGGCATCTGCCCGGTCAGCAGATGCAACTCGGGATTGACCCGGGCGAATTCGAAACGCACCGTGCGCGCATCCAACACCACAGCCCGTTTGATGTCCGCCCAGTAAAAGCGGTATTGCGGATGGGCCAGTTCGCTCTTCAGCATATCGAAAGAAAATTTCACATCTTCCGCCTGCACCGGCGAGCCATCGGAAAAACGGGCCTGGGGATTGAGGCGGTAGGTAACGGAAAGCCGGTCACTGGCCAGCTCGACATCGTTTGCCAGCAAACCGTACTGGCTGAAAGGTTCGTCCAGTGACTGTTCCATCAGGGTTTCGAACACCAGATCGGTGATCCCTGCCGCAGCGATCCCCTTGAGCAGGAAAGGATTGAGGCTGTCAAAGTTGCCCATGACAGAGAGCGCGAGGCTGCCACGCTTCGGCGCATCCGGGCTGACATAATCGAAATGCATGAAACCTGGCGGATATTTTGGCGCATAGCCCAAAGCAAGTGAAGGCGCAGCCACAACGCCCCGGCAAGCCGTCAGCAAGAGGAGAAAAACCAGCAGATTGCGCGTCAATATTTTCATTGCCGAGGAAGTGTAGCGTAAAGGCTTCAAACCAGCCAACCCGCATCACCCTGATTCAAATTGGGTTATAATTCACGCCATTCAAAAAAACACTTTGAGGAATCGAGCATGGGATTTCTGAGCAACAAAAAAATTCTGATTACCGGTCTGATCAGCAACCGCTCCATTTCCTACGGCATCGCCAAGGCGATGCGGCGCGAGGGCGCTGAACTGGCCTTCACTTACCAGAACGACAAGATCAAGGACCGCGTAACTGACCTGGCCAAGGAATTCGGCAGCGACATCATTCTGCCCTGCGACGTTGCCAGCGACGAAGAAATCACCAACCTGTTCACCGAACTGGGCAAACGCTGGGACGGCCTCGACGGCATCGTGCATTCCATCGCCTTCGTGCCAAAGCAGGCACTGGCTGGCGATTACGTGGATGCGGTGACGCGCGAATATTTCCAGATCGCGCATGACATCAGCTCCTACAGCTTCGTTGCCCTGGCCAAGGCCGGCCTGCCCATGATGGAAGGCCGCAACGCCGCGCTGCTGACACTCTCCTACCTGGGCGCCGAGCGTTATGTGCCGCACTACAACGTAATGGGCCTGGCCAAGGCCAGCCTCGAAGCCAACGTGCGCTACATGTGCACCAGCCTGGGCCCCAAGGGTATTCGCGTCAACGCCATCTCCGCCGGCCCGATCAAGACCCTGGCTGCCAGCGGCATCGCTGATTTCGGCAAACTGCTGAGCTACAATGAAAAACATGCTCCGCTACGGCGCAATGTCACCATCGATGAAGTGGGCAATGTGGCGGCATTCATGTGCAGCGACCTCGCCAGCGGCATGACCGGCGAAATCACTTATGTGGACGGCGGCTTCAACATCACCGCGCTGGGTAACGCCGACGAGGCTTAAGCACTATTGATACGGCCATTTGATGTTTGAACTTGCCGGTCGGGTTTCAACCCGACATCTCGGGCTGAAGCCGACCTACGGTCTACTAATGGATTATTTGGGTTAAATGTAATTGAACAGCGACAGTCCCTGAATTTTCAGAAAGGATTTCTGGGCCGCTTCCAGACCGACCTTCTGCATCTCCAGATCGGTGAGGGCCTTGGTGTAATCCAGATCCTGCAAGACGGAAAGTGTCTGGTCATACTGCAATGCGGTATCCTGCCCCGCACTTTTGATTGAATCAACTTCCTGCATTCGCAATCCAACCGAAGCATGTACCGTCAGAACCCGCTGAAGCGCATTTTCCATATTTGAAGATGCTGTTGTCAGACTATTCGTCAGGGCAGCGCTTGGCCCGGTCGCGCTGTCCAAAGCATCTGCCAGGTCATTGATGGTTTTGAACAAGCTTACGTTGGTGCTGGGCTGAAGGGTAAAGGAATCCCCAGCTGCAGGCGCACCCGTAATTTCGAACTGACCTCCACCAACCGTAATTGTGCTCCCGCTGGTATACGTGCCCGAACCCACCACGTTACTAGCGGCATCCAGAATGCTCATAGGCCGTGCGCGCTAGTAAAACTTACCTGATAGTTGTTACCGTCGTAAGCAGTGGTTGCAGACCCTGCACTGACCAGGCCGGTACCAGTATTAGCTGCACCTGCTTCAGTCACGAAAGTGCCGTTGCCATTCTTGATCTGCATGAATACATCGGAACCGGAATCGCTGACTGCGATCTGGCGCGAGGGGCTGATCTGCATCAGTCGTTGCCCCTGATCGCCGCTATAGGTCACACCAAGTGCATTCTGAGAAAAAGGCTGAATCGAGCCCTTGTAACCAGAAAACATATATTGCCCGTTACCATCCGTGCTGTTGGCAAGCCCCAACAATTCCTGATTGCGCGCGCGCAAGTTGGTTGCCAGGGCGCTCAAAGAGGCCTTTGACATCAAGGGACCGCCAGCAGTGCCAATAGCTTCCTTAACATCCAGAATCAGATTATCGACACTTTGCAGCACCCCTTCTTCCAACGATAATGCACTGGTTGCCGAATTCGTATTCACATCGTACTGCTGGTTCATCGCCTTCGCCTGGGAAACCTCCAGGACCCTGGCTGCCGCCACGGGATCATCCTGTGGCGTAAGAATGCGGCGGCCAGTAGCAACCTGTTGCTGGGTCTTGACCAGTGCCGAGTTCTGCTGCTGAATACTGGCAACACCCAGATCATAAATAGTGTTCGTACTGACTCGCATGGATTTTCTCCTTACCGGCCTAGGCTAAGCAAAGTATCAAACAGGGTGGTGGCAATTTCCATCATCTTTCCGGATGCCTGGTATGCCTGCTGGTAACGCAACAGATTGGCCGCTTCCTCGTCGAGATTGACGCCTGACATGGACTGTTGCGCCTGTTGGGATTGGGTGACCAGGCTGGCCTGGGCTTTCCCCATGACATTAATATCACGCGCCCTGACCCCGATCGAACTGACAATCTGACTGTAAGCGCTCTGATAGGTGGCGGTACCGCCGGCCAAGGTCGATTTGGTCTGCAAACCCGCCAGCAGCAGCGCATTACGGTTGTCAGAAACACCGTCGACATTGCGGGAAATGGTGAACGCATCTCCATCTGCAGGCGAACCAGAGATGGCAAAGCTGATGCCATTAAAACTGATTGGACTGCCTTCAGAATATGGAATGGGCGCCACCGCAGGTACGGCACCGGCCACTGTAAACTGACCGGGACTGGGTGCACTGCTATAAGTTAGAGTCACGTCTGCAGGAAGAGGTAGATTGGCGACACTCGTCACACTGCCCGCGCTGATTGTCCCTGAACCCGTGTTATTGATATCCGCCTCTGCAATAATAGGCGCAGCAGCAGCGATCTTTGCTGTATCGCGGATCGCTACGCTTATATCACTGGCACCGCTCCGGGTTGGCTGGATCAGAAAACTCGCATTGTTCGCTGGAACAGTAGGGGCAGTAACCACGATACTTATACCGTCAGCCACAAAAGGGTCGGCGACTGTGCCGGTACCGGTCATGGCAACAGCTTGATTTTTCGTTACATCAATAAGGCTCCAACTTGTCGTCACCCCATCGTACTTCAAGCGGTAATCACTGGCAGTCAATCCACCAACGGTACTGATCGTAACTGCAGCACTCGCTCCCGCAGTATTGGAGGTATTCGGCACCACCTTGGGCGTAGGCACGCTGAAGAAATCCCCCCCGAGATCCCCATTCAGGTCCTGCCCCAGGCGATGCTGGTCATTGAAGGTTTGCGCCAGGCCGATCGCAACCCGCCCCAGCTCATTCTGGGTCACATCGAGGGTTTCACTGCGGAATTTCAGCAAACCACCCAAGTTACCGCCGTTCAGGCTATCCTGCGGCAGAAACTGGGTCGAGCCGTTGGCTTCATACGCCACATCCATCCGCGACGGATCATCCGCCGAGGGGCGCGCCGTCAGGGAAAACGATTGCTGACCAATCACCAGAGCCTGCCCCTGGCCCATGAAGACGTTATAGGCACCGTCGCTCTGCTTCACCACACTAACGTTGATTTCCTTGTTGAGGTCAGCGATCAGCTGATCCCTCTGATCAAGAAGGTCGTTTGGAGGCTGTCCATTGCCACCCGCATCGGCAAGGACGATGCGGGTATTGAGTTCGGCAATTTGTTTGGCGTATGAAGTGATGACGCTGGTACTGGATACAACCTGGGAATTGACGCCATCGCGAATTTCCCGAATACGCCCATCCAGCGTATTTAAGCGATTTACCAGCACTTCGGCCGAACTGATCATGCTTTGCCGCGAAGGGGCCGAAGCCGGATTGGCAGCGACGTCGTTTACGCCATTGAAAAAATCGTGCAGCGCGGGTGACAGACCTGAACTGGGATCAGCCAGCATATTGTCGAGTTGATTAATCTGGGCGGAATACACATCCAGATAAGCACTCTGGGTTTGCGCCGTCTGAACCTGCCGGTCCAGGAACAGGCTATAGACGCGCTTGACCGTATCGACATTGACGCCCTGCCCGACAAACCCCGCACCGGTGGAAAGCGGCGTATTGGAACTCTGCACGATCTCCTGGCGATGGAAGCCTTCTGTACTTGCATTGGCGATATTATGGCCTGTCGTGGACAGCCCTACCTGGGCCGCCCGCAAGCTTGTCATCGCAATCCCGAAAATTCCGCTCATATAAATTCCCTCTGCCTGATATAGCGGCAAAAAAACGCAATACTTTAAGAAATCGCCTGGCGCAGGGTGCCGCTATTGATCACGCGCATCAGCTTGTCTGCATACATTGGGTCTGTAGCATACCCAGCCCGCTGCAAGCCACGCGCAAAAGCTGAGGCATCAAGCTCTTGGCCGAACAAGGATGCATAGCGTGGGCTATTTTTGAGCAGCCCGGCATAGTCCCTGAAGGAATCGGCGTAGGAATCGTAGGCGCGGAACTGTTCCACCTTCTTCTGAGCCACGCCATTGACGTACTCTGTCGTCTGCGCCTCCACTACCGCTCCAGTCCAGCCTTTACCTGCCTTGATGCCAAAAAGGTTATGACTGTTATTACCCAGCGCATCGCGAATTTCCCGCTTGCCCCAGCCGCTTTCCAGGGCGGCCTGCCCCAGCAGAAAATGCGCCGGAACGCCAAGGGTCTGGGCAGATTCGGCGGCATGCGGCCAAAGCGCATTCACAAAATCGGTGGGACTGGAAAAACCGGCCTTGCCGTCATCTACCGGTAAAACATCAGGCACCCCAGGCTCGGACAAAGTCTGCTCCAGTGGCGATTTGCCTGCGTGAAGCGGCCTGGTCACCGCAACCGGCAAAAGCTGCCGCTCCAGGTTGCCGCTTAGCGTTTTTCCCGTATCTGCCTGGGCATCCTTTGGAATCACGCCCTGCATTTGCATCTGCCTTACCAGCATATCCGCCAGACCGATGCCCCTGCCTTTGCTCAGGCTCTGGGATAACTGCGAATCCAGCATGCTGGTGTAGAGCTGGGTATTGGAATTATCGAACAACCCCTCCTGTGGCGTGGCTTCACGCATGCTTTTCAGCATCATATTCAGGAACAGCGCCTCGAACTGCTGCGCCGCAGCACGCGCGCCCGCAACGGGATCGGTCCTGGCCTGGAGCCGCAGCTGGCCGACGCTTTGAGCATCGAGAGCCAGCCGGGAGGTAATATCGGAAACGGAAGAGATCATAACCAGTGATCTAGCAGATTTCATGCCAGCCCTGGCATGGATTGCGCCAGGGTTTTGACTTGCTTGTCCCGCCGGCCATTCCCGCCAGCGGGACAAGCAAAGCAACAACTTTAACCCAAATAATCCATTAGATCGTAGGTCGGGCTTCAGCCCGAGATGTCGGGTTGAAGCCCGACCTACAATCTATTGATTTTGTTAACGTCCAAAATCCTATGGATAATCCGGGTTTAAATTATTTCCAACTCAGCCCGCAGCGCGCCTGCCGCCTTCATGGCCTGGAGGATGGCCAGCAGATCCTGCGGAGAGGCGCCCACCGCGTTCAGCGCCTTCACCACTTCACCCAGTGACGGGCTGGCCTGCAATGCCACCAGGCCGCCTTTCTGCGCCGAAATATCAATCTGCGCATTCTGTGTCACCACAGTTTCGCCCTGCGACAGAGGATTGGGCTGGCTCACCTGGGTATCGCTGGTGATCGTGACTGCCAGATTACCGTGGGCAACCGCACAGTTATCGACCTCCACGTTCTGGTTCATCACCACGGAACCCGTACGCGCATTCACGATAACCCTGGCTGCACCATTGCCTGCCGTGACCGGCAGGTTTTCAACCTGGGACAGGAAGGCCACGCGCTGATTGTTATCGCGCGGCGCGGCCACGCGGATCTGCCGCGCATCGCTGGCACTCGCCGTTCCCGCGCCAAAGCGGCCGTTAATGGCCTGCACCACCCGGTTGGCCGTCGTGAAGTCACCCGTATTCAGATCAAGATTGATAAAATCGCCCTGCCCCAACTGCGTATTCACCGCGCGCTCGACAGTGGCACCTGCCGGAATTCGCCCGACTGCCAGATGATTGACCTGTGCGCTGCTGCCCCCCGCGGAAGCCCCCACGCCGCCCACCAGCACATTACCCTGCGAAATGGCATACACCTGCCCATCCGCGCCTTTCAGCGGTGTCATGATCAGCGTGCCGCCACGCAGGCTCTTGGCGTTACCGAGCGAAGAGACGGTTACATCGATATTCTGACCGGGCCTTGCAAATGCGGGCAGGTTGGCGGTCACCATCACCGCCGCGACGTTTTTCAGCTGCAGGCTGGAAGGCGGCAGGTTCACACCCATCTGCCCCAGCATATTGATGATGCTCTGCACCGTAAACGGCGTCTGCGTAGTCTGGTCACCGCTGCCATCCAGCCCCACTACCAGCCCGTAGCCTGCCAGCTGGTTGGTGCGCACCCCCTGAACCGAGGCCAGATCCTTGATGCGTTCGGCGTGAGCCGCACCCGTGCCGGCAAACAGAAAAGCCAGGGCTGCCGCATATTTCCATACTTTACTCATCGCTCATTACCCCTTAGCCAGCTCAGAATGGCAGCACAGAAAGAAAGAAGCGCGCCAGCCAGCCCATGGTCTGCGCTTCATCGATGTAACCGGTGCCTTTGTACTCCATGCGCGCATCCGCCACCTGGGTCGAAGACACGCTATTGGCAGCGCTGACATTCATCGGATTGACCACCCCGGAGAAGCGCACGAACTCACCGCCCTGATTGATATTCATCTGTTTCTCGCCGCTCACCAGCAGATTGCCGTTGGGCAGCACTTCGATCACGGTCACGGCGATAGTGCCGGTAAAGGCGTTATTGGCGCTGCTGTCGCCCTTGCCTTCAAAAGTACTGTCCGAACTGCCGGAAAGCGGGGTCCTCAGGATATTTGCGGCAGACAAGCCGCCGAGAAGAGGCACATCCATGCTGCTGCTGCCATTCCGGTCCGCCGAAGTGCTGGATTTTTTGCTGGCGGAAATTTTCTCGTTGATGGTAATGATCAGGGTATCCCCGACATTGCGCGCGCGGCGGTCCTCGAACAGGGAGCGGTTGGTGTATCCGGCCTGATAGATCGACCCGTTGCCGCCCGGCGCTTCCGCCGCAGGCGCTGGCCGCGCGGTCATTGGCTGATGTATTGCGACCGGAGGCACCGTGGTGCAAGCTGCCAGCGCAGTTGCAGCCATTACAATCATTATCAACCTGTTAAGCATGACCACCCCCTGTCAGATCTGCGTCAGGCGCTGCAACATCTGATCGGATACCGTGATGGCTTTGGAATTGATCTCATAAGCGCGTTGCGTCTGAATCATATTCACCATTTCTTCCACCACGTTGACGTTGGATGTTTCAACGTAGAACTGATTCAACACGCCGAGACCGTTGGTTCCGGGCGTATTTGCCGATGGAGAACCAGACGCTGCGGTTTCCTTGTAAAGATTCTCGCCTTCGCTCTGCAAGCCGGCCGGGTTGATGAAGCTGGCAAGCTGGATGCTCCCCACCTGGGTGGGGGCAGCATTACCCGCCTGCAGGACAGAAACCGTACCGTCCCGGCCGATGGTCACACTCAGCGCATCAGACGGGATGGTCAATGCCGGCTGCAAAGGATATCCGCTGGCAGTCACCATCTGCCCCTGGCTATCAACCTGGAAAGCGCCATCGCGCGTGTAGGCAGTGCTGCCATCCGGCATCAGAATCTGCAAAAATCCCTTGCCGTTGATCGCCACATCGAGTGAGTTTTCGGTCCGCTGCAGGTTGCCCTGCATATGAATGCGTTCAGTGGCGACCGGGCGCACACCGGTACCGATTTGCAGCCCGGAAGGCACCTGTGTCTGCTGCGAGGATTGCGCCCCCGCCTGACGCAGGTTTTGATAAAGCAGATCCTCGAATACCGCACGGCTGCGCTTGAATCCATTGGTGCTGACGTTGGCCAGATTGTTCGACACCACATCCATCTGGATCTGCTGCGATTCGAGGCCAGTCTTGGCTATCCACAAAGAACGAATCATGTTCTAACCCTCATTTAAGCAGTCAAATTCAAAAGCTGGGCAGCCTTGGCATCATTGCCCTCGGCTTTCTGCAGCAGCTTGGTCTGCAATTCAAAACTGCGCGCATGGGTGATCATATTCACCATCGATTCCACCATGCTGACATTGCTGCTCTCCAGCGAATTCGGCGCCAGCATGACATTCACATCAGCCTGGGCTGGCTGCCCGCTCCTGAGCCGGAACAGGCCATCCTCGCCCTTCACCAGATCTTTCTCCACCGGGTTGACCAGCTTGATGCGGCCCAGCGCCGTCACGGAAGTCAGCGTCTGGCCAGTCGGAATGGCAGAAACCGTACCATCCTTGGCCACGGTAATGTCGTTGTCGGGAGGAATGGCGATCGGGCCGCCATCGCCCGTCACATTCAGGCCATTGCGGGTCTGCAGCACGCCGTTCGGGACTGATCTGAAAGCTGCCGCTGCGAGTGTAAGCCTCGCTGCCATCGGGCGCCTGTACGGCAATCCAGCCCTTGCCCTGCACCGCCACATCCAGTTCGCGGCCAGTACTCTGGATGACGCCCGGAGTAAAGTCCGTTCCGGTTGTGGAATCAACCACGAAAGCCCGAGTTTTGGCACCCTCGCCATACACCGGCAGGGCGCGGAAGGCATTGCTTTCAGCGCGATAGCCGGTGGTCGTGACGTTGGCCAGATTGTGCGCTGTGGAAGCCTGCTGCCACATCGCGTGTTTGGCGCCTGTCATGGCAATGTAGATCAGTCTATCCATACGAATTCCCTCTTATGTGAAACGTGAAGCCACTCGGCTGCGCCTTGGTTGTGAAACGTGAAACGGAAAATCACCATTCTCTATACACCCTTCACATTTCACAGCGCAGCGGCTTCACTCTTCACCCGTCTTACCTCAGGTTCATCAGCGTTTGCTGAATCGCATCCTGCGTTTTAATGGTCTGTGCATTCGCCTGATAGGCACGCTGCGCCACGATCATATTCACCAGTTCCTGGGTCAGATCAACATTGGAGTCTTCCGTCGCCGAAGATTGCAGCATTCCCAGGCCCGCAGCCCCTGGCTGACCCAGCAGCGCCGCACCGGAATTCGGACTTTCCGACCACTGGTTATCTCCCAACGGCTGCAGACCTTGTGGGTTGGCGAAATTAGCCAGCGCGAGCTGGCCAAGCGTCCGGGTCTGCCCGTTGGTGTAGCGCCCCTGCACGACGCCGTCCTGGCCAATATTAAATCCGGCCAGCTCGCCTGCCGCATACCCGTCCTGGGCGGCAGAGGTGACGCCGAAAGGGCTGCCAAATTGCGAGCTGCCGGTAAAATCGAGATTAGATCTTATGTACTGACTGGCATTATTAGTTGTCCCATTTGCGAGTGCAGCAGCATTTAAATCAATCGTCATCTGCATAGGCATGGCTGCTGTCAACTGTCCTGATGTATTGAAGGTCAGCGGCACTGTTGTTGTTGTCGCTGGTGCCGGTAACGCTGGAAATGTTACTGGCGTATTTCCATCTATGGTTGCATGCAGATCCCAGGTTCCAGGCGTCGTGGTGGCCACAAAATACTGCGTCAGCGTATGCGCATTACCCAGGCTGTCATAAACCTGCAATGACGTCGATCTGGTATAACTTGTGGGGTCGGAAGGGCTAAATACCGCAGAAACGGGAACAGTCGAGCGTGAGTCAAGATTCATCACCATATTGATCCCGGTACCGCCGGTAAACGTCTGCAAGGTCCCTCCCGTTATCTGGGGCGGCTGGCTGGCCGTCGAAATAACCAGATCGCCCAAGGCGCCAGTAACGGCCCCGGTCAACGGATCCACACTATAACCTTGCACATTCAAACCACCGCTGGTCACGATGCTCCCATTCATGTCGAGCTGAAACTGGCCGTTACGGGTGTAGGTTGCCGCCCCGTTGTTGCTCAGGACAAAAAACCCCTTGCCGTTAATTGCCACATCCAGAGAGTTGTTGGTCGCCGTTATATTGCCCTGGGTGAACTGCTGAGCCACGGTTGCCAGCTTGGTGCCGATACCGATCTGGCTGGCGCCGCCGCCGGTCAGAGAGGCGGCAAAAACATCGGAAAACTGCGCCTGCCCGGATTTAAAACCCACGGTTCCGCTATTCGCCACGTTATTGCCGATCACATCCAGGTTCTTGGCTGCTGCATTGAGGCCGCTTAGTCCCGTTTGAAAACCCATGATATTTCTCCTTACAGAATCTGTTTAACTTGAGACAAGGCAATCGGCCCGAATCCGGCCACGTTCAATGTAGCCCCCTGTGCACCCAGAGACACGCTGCCGACCATTCCCACCGACAGCGCAGTCGTATCGACTTTATTTCCACCCAGTTCAGCCGCCACTTCGAAGGTATAGGCACCACTGGGCGCCACACCCCCTCCATCCATCGAGCCATCCCACTGAAAAGCCACGCTGCCTGCGGCATCTTGCGGCCCGAGGTCAGCGGTATGAATTACCTTACCGGAGGCGTCCTTGATCATGACGGTCAACTTGTCAGCCGCCTGCGCCAGGTCCACACCACCGTAAGCAGAGCCATTATTGAGCTCCAGCCGGTTGCCTTCTATCATCACGCCATGCCCCACCAGAGCCGCCGCCTGGAGAGACTGCCCCGCCATGAATGAAGCTGACATTGCGCTTACCGCATCATTGAGTTTGCCTAGCTCTGTCACCGTGGAAAGTTGCGCCATCTGCGAAGTAATTTCGGCATTATCCATAGGGTTCAGGGGATCCTGATTCTGCATCTGTGTCACCAGCAGCTTGAGGAAGCGGTCTTCTGATTCCTTTGCGGACGTCTGTGTCGTGGCCGTGGTGGTTACCGAATTCGATATTTCACTTACCGTAGTCATGCTGTCATCTCCTTATTGGCCCAGCTGCAGGGTTTTCTGCAACAGGGTTTTTGCCGTATTCATCACATCCGCGTTGCTCTGGTAGGAGCGCGAAGCTGAAATCATGTTTACCATTTCTTCCACCGCGTTGACGTTGGGCATGGTGACGTAGCCCTTGGCATCGGCAAGGGGGTTCTTGGGGTCATACATCAGCTTCATCGGGGCCGGATCATCAATCACTTTGGTCACGCGCACCCCAGATGCCGCGCCGTTGTTGCCGCCCAGCGGGGTAGCGCTGAATACAACCTGCTTGGCACGATAGGGCTGCCCGGTGGAACTGGTAGCACTATCTGCGTTAGCCAGGTTACTCGCCACCACGTTGAGGCGCTGTGATTGCGCCGTCATGGCAGAACCGGAAATATCGAACAGATTAAACAGGGACATGATTATTGTCCTTTCAAGGCGAGATCAAGGGTCTTGAATTTGCCGCTGACCCGATCCAGGGCAAACTGGTAACGGATGGCGTTATCGATGAACTGGGTACGCTCCACGTCCATATCCACGGTGTTGCCGTCAATGCTGGGCTGGGCCGGCTGGCGGTAAAGCGTCTTGGCGCCAAAAGGGCTGCTGCCCTGCGGCTGCAGATGGCCGGGCGCCGTTGCATTCAGACCCGCTGGCTGGCTGGAGCCGACAGCGGCCTTCAACGCCTGGGAGAAGTTGATATCGACTGCCTTGTAGCCCGGCGTATCGGCATTGGCGATATTACCGGCCAGCAATTGCTGGCGGTGCGCGTGCAGATTGAGCGCCTTGCTCATGAAACCGACTTCTTCGTCTATCCTGCTTAGCATCGCCACAACCTCAATAATTCCACCTGTGGCAACAGATAAGCACGGAGCGTGCCAGAATGAGACACCCCATGATGGTGCTGCTTCTTCTCACCAGAAAACCCCTCCCAGCCTCCCCTTGTCAGGGGAGGAGAGAGCCGACAGCACCCTCTTTACAGGACACGGCGGGAAGTGGCGATATTTCTTTGCTGCGCGGCGAAGTGGCGCTCCTCCCCTGACAAGGGGAGGCTGGGAGGGGTTTGAAAGCGGCAATTATTGCCGCAACGGCAACAGGCTCAGCCGGCAGGAATCACCCGGTTGCGCCCCGCCTCTTTGGCCTGATAGAGCGCCTTGTCGGCGCGGGAGATCATGGACTCGGCGCCCTCGCCGGTACCTCTCAGTGCCACGCCGGCACTGAAGGTGATCAGCACGCGCTGATTGTCGTGCATGAAAAAATTCTTGGTGAGATGGCGCTGAACCCGGGTCATCACCTTGACCGCCTCGTCCATGCCGGTGTCCGGCAGAATGATCACAAACTCCTCGCCGCCAAAACGGGCGATGACATCTGTTGGCCGCAGCGCTTCCCTGGTCACCTGCACCAGATGCACCAGCGCCTCATCACCAGCGTCATGGCCATAAGTGTCGTTCAGGCGCTTGAAGTGGTCGATATCCATCAGCGAAACGCACATTGATGCTTTGAGACGGTCTGCGCGCGACAGCTCGCGGCCAAAAGCGTCTTCCATCCCACGCCGGTTGAGCGTGCCGGTCAAATGATCTTCGTGTACCAGTTCGCTGACCTGATCCAGCTCCACTTCGAGCAGACGAATCTTTTCTTCGGCATCCTTGACCTGCTTGTGCGCCAGCGCCAGTTCATCGCGGGAGCGCATCATGTCTAGCTGCATTCCCCGGGTATCTTTCATCAAGTCACCAAGAATCCGGTTTAGCTGGTTGATATCCTCGGTCTTGCTGATCTCCGCAGCATATGATCCGATCTTGTCGTGGTATTCACCGGTGCTGGCAGACATTTCGGACATGCGATCAATGAAGGTCGCCATCATGTTCTTGATGGCGGTTCTGGCTTCAAGCAGGCTATGCTTCAGGTTGCCCTGCTTGAAAATCACCTCCTTGAAACTGCGCTCCGCGTCATACAGCACGCGGCTATCCAGGGGCTGGGAAATAATGTCCTGCACCACGGCAATCTGGCCGGACAGCCATTTATCATCGAGCAGCAGTTCGCTGATATTGTCGACCAGCAGTTTCAGCAAGCGGACCAGTCCATCCAGCACCAGGGCATCGGAATCGTTGCGCAATTCCAGCTTGAGCCAGAACTGCTTGATTTTTTTCGCCACCCCCTGGATCGCCAGCGCGTCACGCGCTTCACGCGCCTGCTGAGCCAGCAGGAGGGCCTCATCATGCAGATCGGGGAACTGGGACAGGCGCGGCGCCACGCCGGTCTGTATCGTTTGCGCCAGCATTTCCCGCAACGCCCCGGGCACATCCGCCAGCGAAATATCCACTCCAGCCACACCTTCCGGCGTTATTGCAGCGGCCGGACCACCCTGTACATTTTCGTCTGGCTCAATTCCATCCACCGGCACACCTGCAGGCGCAGCCTTTTCTCCCCAAGACCCCACCAGCGCCTGCAACTTGGTATGCAACACCGCGGAGTCTTTGGCAAAATTGCTCAACACCCGCCCCAGCCCCTCTTTTTTCCGCGAGGTGGTCACACCGCTTTGCTTGAGATCCCACTGGCGGATCAGCTCGCGGATCAGCTCGGCCCAGTTGGCATTGCCTCCAGCTTCCGCTTTTTGCTGCACCTGGGCGTTTTTGGCCTGGGGCGCCGGAGGTTGTATGCCGGCAATTTCGTTATAGATAGTCTGGTAATTTTCCGGGTTTGGAGCGATCCGTCGCACCGCCAGCGCTTTCAGGGTTTCACGGGCAATATCGGTGGGATTTGTAAAGGCGGGCATGTCAGTTTTAGGCCGTAGGGGGATTCGCCGGAGCAGTATAGCACCCCCACTTTTTCAGTTACAATCAAAGCATGTTGACACGCACCCTGCCTTTTTTTCTGCTCCTGTTTCTGTCTTTTCCAGTGCCTGCCAGCACCCAGTGGCAGGATCTCGAGACCGTCCGGAATGGCGCCATCCAGTTTGCCCGGCAGCAAAGCGCAGCACAGCCCGGCGCAGTATCCGTCAGTGCCGCGCCGCTCGACCCCCGTCTGCGTCTGGCGGCCTGCCAGTCCATGGATTTTTTCATCCCCACCGGTACCCGTCTATGGGGCAACAGCAGCATTGGCGCACGCTGCAGCGTCCCTTCGCCCTGGACGGTATACATCCCGGTCAGCGTCAGTGTCACCAGTGAAATCGTGTTTGCCGCGCGCCCGTTCAGCTCCGGCCAAACCATTACTGAAGCGGACATCATGCTGAGAAGCGAAGATATTACCCAGTTCGCCTCCGGCGTCATCACCGACCCAAAACAGGCATTGGGAAAAACCGCCACCATCAGCGTAGCGGCCGGATACCCGTTGCGAATTGACATGTTGCGCGCGCCCTATGTGATCCAGCAGGGCCAGAGCGTAAAAATACTTGCCCGCGGCCAAGGCTTCCAGGTCAACGCGGAGGGCAAAGCACTGACCAATGCGGCGGCAGGTCAGATCGTTTCCGTACGCAGCGGCTCGGGGCAGATCATCAAGGGCACCGCGCGCGAGGGCGGCATCGTGGAAGTCCCTTTCTGAACGGGATTTCAGTAATAAGGCGTCTTTGGCTATACTGTGCGAAAAATCTCCCCGGATGCAGCTAAAGTTTTTTTCACTCATGCCGCTATGTCATATGACAGGATCGCACTGAAAAACAGAATCAGCGCAAAGGAAATATCGTGAAAATAGACAGTTCAATCAGCAAGACCGTTGCCACTCCCGGCGGAGAGAGCAAAGTCACGCGCAACAAGCCCGCAGATGCGCCGGAAAGCACAAAAACCGATAACGCGGCCAGGGTCAATCTGACCTCATCGGATCAGCTTCAGGCTTTGAGCGGCGGCACAAGTGAAAGCCCGCCGATGGACAGCGTAAAAGTGGAAGCCATCAAACAGGCCATTTCCGAGGGACGTTTCAAAATCAATCCAGAAAAAATTGCCGATGGCCTGCTGAATTCGGTCAATGAACTGCTGACGAACCACCGGGCCTGACTTGAACCCGAGCCCGGATACCGCTTTCGCCAGCCTGATCAAGGCAGAACTCAACGGCTTCGGGGATTTCCAGCAGTTGCTGCAACAGGAACAGGGCGTCCTGATCAAAGGCGATGTGGATCAGTTGTTGCAGCTGGCAGCCCGCAAATCCGAACTGATCGAGAAGCTTGCAGAACTCAGCACTCAGCGTATTCGGCTCATCACCGCCGCCAGCTGTGAAAACAGCGCCTCCGGCATAGCCACTTTCCTTGATACCATCAATGCACCCCCCGCCACACGCGACATGTGGAGCAAGTTGCTGGAACTGGCTCGTGAAGTTGACCAGATCAACCGCAGTAATGGCATCCTGATTGATACCCGTCTGCGCCATAACCAGCAAACCCTTTCTGTGCTCCAGAGCGCCGCCAATCCAAGTGCCAGCCTGTATGGCCCCAACGGCCAGATCAGCGGCGCGGCAAGCGGGCGTCGCCTGGACAAGGCCTGACAGCTACAGAGAGCTACTGCAACACGGTAGTGGACACCTTGACATCCGGTTCTATCATGACCGTCACGCGCCGGTTGCGCGTCCTGCCATCGTTCGCATCATTAGGCTCGACCGGACGCTGGTCAGCATAGCCAACGGCCATCAGGCGCGCCGGATCGACGCCATTTTCAATGAACAGGCGCACCACACTGCTGGCACGCGCAGTCGAAAGTTCCCAGTTGGAAGGATAAGCCGGCGTGGCAATCGGAATATTGTCCGTGTGCCCCTCAATCTGCACCGCATTGGGCACCATTGCCACCACCTGCGCCACTGCGCTCAGCACCTGAGTGGATTGTTTTTCCAGCAATGCCTGGCCAGGCGCAAAAAGCACGCTGGCATTGATCTCGATCGATACGCCAAGCGGACCCTGAGTGACTCGCACCTGACCTTCCTTCACCAGCGGCTCCATCACCTTGAGAATATCGCTGGCGATCCCTTTCATTTTCTCTTCCTGCTTCTTGCGTTTGACCTCCTGCACCGGATCGCTTCTGAGCGGAATTTTCTGAGCAATCACATTGGGCTTCCCGCTTGGGGAAAGCGTGGGCGCTTCAGTCTTCATACGCACTACATCCTGGCTCGTGGGGGCGCGCTTGAAAGCATCGACGAGTGAATCGCTGAGAACACGATATTTCCCCTCGTTGAGAGAGGAAATGGCATACATCACGACAAAAAAGGCAAACAGCAGGGTGATGAAATCGGCATAGGAAACCAGCCAGCGTTCATGATTTTCGTGTTCTTCAGGTTTTTTTTTGCGCGCCATGCCTTGCTACACAATATAACCTTGAAGCTTGGTTTCAATAATGCGGGGGTTTTCACCGTTGGCGATCGACCCCAGCCCCTCGATCAGCAATTCCCGCAACGTGACCTGCTGGCCAATCAGCACCTTGAGCTTGTTGGCAATGGGAAGGAACAGCAAATTGGCCGAGCCCACGCCATAGATGGTGGCGACAAATGCCACGGCGATCCCGCTACCCAGCTTGGAAGGATCAGACAGATTTTCCATCACGTGAATCAGCCCCATTACCGCGCCCAGAATACCGATAGTAGGCGCATATCCGCCCGCCGACTCCCATATTTTCGCAGCCTGGCGCTGATGCTCCTCATAGGTATTGATTTCCACTTCCAGGGCTTCGCGAATTTTATCTGGCTCCGCACCGTCAACCAGCATCTGCAGGCCTTTACGCTTGAATGGATCAGACAGGTCGTCAATCAGCGGCTCCAGCGCCAGCAAGCCCCCTTTGCGGGCGATGCTGCTCCAGTGGAGAATCTCTTCGATCAGCGGAGAGGGATGTACCTGAGGCGGGACAAACACCCACTTGAGCAGCCTCACCCCGTTCAGGAAAACCGGCAACGAACTTTGCAGCATGACTGCGCCCATGGTGCCGCCAATCACGATGAAAAAGGCCGTCACCTGGATCAGGGAGCCAATATGCCCCCCTTCCAGAATCTGTCCACCGACAATAGCCACCAAACCCAGTAACAGGCCGGCAATACTGATCAGATCCACGCCGCCACGCATCAGTGGGCCAGCCAGTCCTTGAGCCGCCCGCGCAGGCGGGCCACAGCCTGGCTATGGAGCTGGCTGACACGGGATTCAGTCACTCCCAGCACTGCACCAATTTCCTTCAAATTCAACTCCTCTTCGTAATACAGGCTCATCATCAACTGTTCTCTTTCCGGAAGCAACTTGATTGCCTCTACCAGCGCGGCACGGAAACCTCCGTCCGCGATCTGCTCCAGAGGCTCGGGGCGTTCGTCAGCCGCATGACGCTCGAAGTAGTCGCCCTCGCCTTCGGACCGGAAATCCTCATAGTGCACCAGTTGGTGGCCACGCGCCTCCAGCAGCATCTGCTGGTACTCCTCCAGCGGCACTTGCAGTTCCCTGGCCAGTTCCTGCTCGCCTGGGGCACGGCCCAGCTTTTGTTCCAGCTTGCTGACTGCCGACTCGATGACGCGCATGCTTTTGCGTGCCGAACGCGGCGCCCAGTCGGCCTCGCGCAACTCGTCCAGCATGGCCCCGCGAATACGCTGGCTGGCATAGGTTTCAAACTGCGCGCCCTGGGTGGGATCATAATGCCCAACCGCATCCAGCAAGCCGATCAGCCCCGCCTGGATCAGATCATCCACCTGCACGCTGGACGGCAGCTTCGCCGCCAGATGGTGCGCAATGCGCTTGACCAGCGGCGCATACTGCGCGACATATTGCTCGTTGCTCTGCAGCTTGCCGTTTGCCTGGTACATACTGAATCTCAAATCCGCCCTTGCCGGGCGGCCCCCCCCGCCGTGGCGCGACTGGACTGGATCAGGCGCTGCATGAAGGCCTCCAGCTGCCCTTCTTCACCATCGGAATGAGGCCACTGATCCACCTCTTCAGCCAGATCGCGAAACGTCTGCGCTGCCGCTGTCGCGGGAAATGCATCCACGACCGAGCGGCCCAGCTGGGTGGCGCGGTGCAACTTCTCATCGCGCAATATGCAACCCATGTAATCCAGCTTCACCTTGAGGAAACGGCTCGCCACTGCAGCCACATTCCTGAACACAGCTTCACCCTCTTCAGGACCGGAAACACGGTTCACAATAATATGAAAACTGCGCCGGGCGAAGCCCTGATTAAGCACCTTGATCAGGGCATACGCATCGGTCATCGAGGCTGGTTGCGGGTCTACCACCAGCACCAGTTCCTGTGCCGCCAGGCTGAGCGGCAGGACATGGCTTGCCACGCCCGCCACGGCATCGACCAGAACAACATCGACCGGCTGCGAAAGCTGTCCGAAAGCATGCGCCAGCGACGCCTGCTCTTCAGCTTCCAGGCTGGCAAGAGACTGTACGCCTTTGCCAGCGGGGACCACCATGATGCCGTCCGGACCGGACAGCATGACCTGCTCCAGACTGCATTCGCGCTTCACGACATGGCCAAGGTCATAACAGGGGGTAAGGCCCAGCATACCGGCCACGCTCTGTGCGCCCTGATGCTCATCCAGCACCATCACTTGCTTGCCGCGCTTTGCCAGCGCAGCCGCCAGATTGATCAGGGCCGTTGTTTTACCCACGCTGCGCCTGCCGCTGGTCAGCGTCACAATGCGCACAAAATCGCCGGACAGCAGGCGGCGCAATCCCGCGGCCTGATCCTGCACTGCCTCAGCCACGCAGCGCCCCCGAACCTGAAACACCGTTATCGCTGACGCCAGCCATCAAGAGAGGAAACTCCCCGTCCTCCAGATTAAACGAAGCATGCGTTTCGGATGGACGGAATGCCCTGTCCACCAGGTAAGCCGCCTTTGCCAGATGCAGGTCTTCCGGAACGCGCTGGCCGTTGGTGATGTAATGCAGGGGTAACTGGTGACGGATAATGACATCGAGCGCCCCACCGAAGCTGATGGCTTCATCCACCTTGGTCAGGATGCAGCCATCCACTCCCGAGCCTTTATAGGCGCGAACCACATCCTCCAGCGTACTGCCCTGGGCATTGGCGCCGATCAGAAGCAGGCGTTTGACACTGTGGCCGCCACTGGTCAGCATAGCCATCTGTTCTTCCAGACGCCGGTCGCGCTGGCTCATACCCACGGTATCGACCAACACCAGATGCTTGTTCTGCAAATCGGCCAGCGTAAACTGCAAATCGGCCTCATCCTTGACCGCATACACCGGCACACCGAGAATTTTTCCATAAATCCGCAACTGCTCGTGCGCGCCGATCCGGTAGCTGTCAGTCGTCAGCAGCGCCAGCTTGTTGGCGCCATGCTTGAGCCGGCAACGTGCCGCGAGCTTGGCCACGGTCGTGGTCTTGCCGACACCGGTTGGACCGACCAGGGCATACACCCCGCCGCGGTCGATGATGTCGTCGCCATCCTTCACCACGCGCAGATTATGGATAAGCGCGGCCTTGACCCATTTCATGCCACGATTGAAATCACCGCCGGGCGGCAATTTTTCCAGCAACTGGCGCGACAGCGCAGGGCTGAACCCCACTGCCAGCATATGGCGCAGCACTTCCACCTTGACCGGGTCGCTGCGCTGCAACTCGCCCCATGCCAGACCGGCCAGCTGCCCCTCCAGCATGCCGCGCAGAGAGCGGATTTCATGCATCATTTCCTGTACCACACCATCCATGGGATTGGGGGCAGGCGGCGGCGCAGGCTGCCTGGGTGCCGCGGGAGAAACCGAGTCCAGCATGGCCTCCTGACGGATGCGCTGCAGCACACTGATATCTTCCCTTTTGACCGGGCGCGGCTCCTGGCTGGTGGTGTTTGCGGGCAGTTCCTGGCGCGGAGGCTGGTTTTGCGGCTTGTGCGGCTGGCTGATCACCGGCGCGGCAGCCAGTGCCGGCGTAGCAAGAGAAGCCACATCCATGTTAGCCACAGCCATGATTTCGATCATGCCGTCCACTGAACGGTTGGAAAGAATGATGGCATCCGCACCCAGGGCATCTCTGACCTGACGCAAGGCATCACGCGTATTGGCAGCGCGGAATTTTTTTACATTCATGCTCTGGCCCCAAGCACGGCGGTCACGCGAATATTTCTGGAATCGGGAATTTCAGAGTGGGAAACCACTTTAAGCTGGGGCGCCACACGACGCAGAAAACGGGATAGCAGCGGCCGTAGCGCTGCCGGCACCAGCAGGACCGCCGGCAGACCCATCTGTTCCTGCTGCTGCACCGCCCGGGCGGTTTGCTGCACCAGATTTTCTGCCAGGCCGGGCTCCAGTCCCAAACCTTCGCTCATGCCCTGGGCAGCATGCATCATGATCTGTTCGAGTTCGGGTTCGAGGGTCATCACCTGCAACTCTGCGGCTCCCGGGTAAATTTGCTGCATGATAGCACGCCCCAGCGCAACGCGAACCGCTGCCGTCAGGTCGGCAGTATCCTGGGTGCGGGCAGCGTGATCGGATAGCGTATCGATAATGGTGCGCATATCGCGGATATGCACCCCTTCGTCCAGCAGATTCTGCAGGACTTTCTGCACCACGCCGAGAGGCAGCAGCTTGGGCACCAGTTCTTCCACCAGCTTGGGTGATTCCTTGGCGAGGTGATCCAGCAGCTGCTGCGTCTCCTCACGCCCCAGCAGTTCGGGAGAATGCGTCTGGATAATATTGGAAAGATGGGTCGCCACCACCGTGCTGGAATCCACTACGGTGTAGCCGAAAGTCTGGGCCTGATCGCGCTGGTTGGCTTCGATCCACACCGCAGGCAAGCCGAATGCCGGATCGGTAGTCTGTGTTCCCGGCAGCGTTCCCAGCACCCGGCCGGGATTGATCGCCAGATACATGCCGGCATAGGCCTCGCCCTGCCCGATCTCGACGCCTTTCAGGCTGATGCGATAGGCATTGGGGCGCAACTCAAGGTTATCGCGGATATGCACCGGCGGCACCAGAAAGCCCATATCCTGTGCGAACTTCTTGCGGATGCCGCGAATCCGGCGCAGCAGTTCACCATCCTGGGCCCGGTCCACCAGCGGAATCAGGCGGTAACCCACCTCCAGCCCGAGCGCATCCACCGGCATCACGTCGTTCCAGCTCACTTCCTGCATTTCTGGAGGCTGCACAGCTTCCGGTGGCGGCGCCATTTGCAATTCAGGCGCACTGGCCTTTTGCTCCAGATAGTAAGCGCCGCCTGCCAGCATGCCGGCCAGTAAGAAAAAAGCGACATGGGGCATGCCGGGAATCACCCCCAGCAAAGCCAGAATCGAAGCAGTAATGTACAACACGGTTGGCTTGTTGAAGAGCTGGCCGAGCAACTGCTGCCCCACATCCTCGTCTGTCGCCACGCGGCTGACCACCATACCGGCGGCGGTGGAAATGATCAGCGCCGGGATCTGTGCCACCAGACCATCGCCAATGGCAAGCAAGGTATAGTTGTTGGCCGCAGTGGCAACATCCAGATTATGCTGGAAGATGCCCACCAGCAGACCGCCGATGATATTGATGAACAGGATCAGGATGCCGGCGATGGCATCGCCGCGCACGAACTTGCTGGCGCCATCCATGGAGCCGAAAAAATCCGCTTCCTGGGAAATTTCGGTGCGGCGCTTACGCGCCTCATCCTCACCGATCAGGCCCGCATTGAGATCAGCGTCGATGGCCATCTGCTTGCCGGGCATGGCATCCAGGGTAAAGCGCGCGCTGACCTCGGCAATCCTTCCTGCGCCCTTGGTAATCACCACGAAATTGATGATCACCAGGATCATGAACACGATAATGCCTACGGTGTAATTGCCGCCTACCAGGAAATGCCCGAACGCCTCGATTACCTTGCCTGCGGCATCCGGTCCGGTATGCCCCTCCATCAGCACCACCCGGGTCGAAGCCACGTTGAGGGAAAGGCGCAGCAAGGTGGTCACCAGCAGAACAGTGGGAAACACCGCGAATTCCAGCGGTTTCTGGGTATACAGGCTGACCAGCATCACCATCATGGCGAGCGCGATATTGAATGTGAACAGCAGATCGAGCAGGAACGGCGGCAACGGCAGGACCATCATCGCCAGAATCAGGATGATGAGAACCGGCCCCACCAGGCCTTTCAGGCCACGGCGGTTGTGCAGGGGCGGCGCATCCACCCTTGCATTCATTTAGTCACCTCTGATTGAATCAAACTGCTTCCCTTACAAAATCCAGTTCTGGCGGCACGGGCAATTCACGTGGCGTTTCCGGAGCGGTGCCGCCATAGGTTCGATAGCGGCGCAGCTGGTATACATAAGCCAGCACTTCCGCTACCGCAGTATACAGCTTGGCGGGGATTTCCTCCCCCAGTTCCGCATGCCGGTAGAGGGCGCGGGCCAGCGGCGGCGACTCCAGAATCGGCACCCGGTTTTCCTCGCCCAGCTCGCGGATGCGTTGCGCCAGCAGCGCCGCCCCCTTGGCCACCACCTGCGGCGCACCCATCTTGCCTTCCTGATAGCGCAAGGCCACTGCGTAGTGAGTCGGGTTGGTGACGATCACATCGGCCTTGGGCACTTCGGACATCATGCGACGCCGCGCCGCTTCACGCTGGAGCTGGCGGATACGCGCCTTGACATGCGGATCGCCCTCGGTTTCCTTGGATTCCTGCCGCACCTCTTCCTTGGTCATGCGCAACTGCTTGGCATGATTCCACAACTGGAAAGGAACATCGATCGCAACAATCAGCAGCATGGATGCGGACGCCGCCATAAAAGTGAAGCCAATCATGCGAGCCAGATGAGGAAGGCCCGAATCAAGCGGCTCAGACACCAGCGATACCACGCCATCCACATTTTGCCATACGATCCACAGGGCAACGCCGCCAATCAGCGCTGACTTGCCAATCGCCTTGAACATTTCCACGATGCCGGACCAGGAAATGATGCGCTTGACGCCTTTCAAGGGGCTGAGGCGGCCAAAATCCGGCACCAGGGATTGTGTCGAAAAGAGCCAGCCGGAAATCGCCACGGAAGAAGCCACTGCGACGACGATCATCAGCCCCAGAAAAGGCAGAATGGCCAGCAGGATATCCAGCGCGTGCAGGTGCAGTTGCTGCAGCATCTGCTCGGGATTGAAAATAACGGCCCGATCCATTGTCAGGGAATTTCGCATCAGGGCGCGCAGATGCTCCATCAGACCGCCGCCCATGAAGATCAGGCTGCCGCCCGCAGCGAGCAGGATGGCGACCGTGGTCAACTCGCGCGAGCGCGCGACCTGCCCCTTCTCCCTTGCCTGCTCTATTCGCCGCGCCGACGCGGGTTCTGTACGTTCGAGATCGCTGTCTTCAGCCATTTCCACCCTCTTCTGGGCGGAAGTTTAACATGGCAGGAAACCGGCTGAAATGGACGCTTCCCTGTGGGCTGAGAGGCGGAGCGGAAGCGCCGCCTTGGTGATTATTCCGCTTCGTCTATCCATGCCATCTGGATGGCTTCGAGAATCTTTTCGCTGGAGCGGTTGGGGTCGTCGCTGAATCCGTCCAGTTCCGTCACCCACCGGTGCAAATCAGTAAAGCGCACGTATTGGGGGTCGGTATCGGGCTGGCTGTCGTACAGCGCCTCGGCAATCTGGTGTACGTCGGTCCAGAGCATTTAGTGATGTCCTTCCTTGACCATGTTGATGGTGTACTTGGGAATCTCGATCACCAGATCCTGAGCGTCCACGATGGTCTGGCAGGAGAGGCGGGAATTGGGTTCCAGGCCCCAGGCCTTGTCGAGCATGTCCTCTTCCAGCTCCTCGGCCTCGTTGAGGGAATCCAGACCCTCGCGCACGATCACGTGGCAGGTGGTGCAGGCACAGGATTTCTCGCAGGCGTGCTCGATTTCGATGCCGTTCTCGAGCAGCGTGTCGCAGATGGATACGCCGGGTTTGGCTTCGAGCACCGCACCTTCCGGGCACAGTTCGACATGGGGCAATACGATCAGTTGGGGCATGTTAGGTTCTCGTTTTCATTTATTACCACGGAGCGCACGGAGATCACGGAGTAGAAAACAGCAAAAAGCATTCTCCGTGCGCTCCGTGGTTATCACATTCAGGATTCCAGTTCTTCCAGCTTTTGCCCGGTCAGGGCCTTGTTGACGCTGGCGTCCATGCGCCGTGCGGCAAAGGGCTCGGTGGCGTGATTCAGGGCTTCCAGCGCCTGGGTCACGCGGCGGTGATCCTCGCCGGCAATGGCGGCACGCAATTGTTCAATTCCGGCGGCAATCTTGTCACTCTCGCCATCCATGAGCAGATGGCCATCCTCATGCAGTGCGGCTTCCACCGCCTCGATCAGGCGACCGCCTTCCACCCGGGCTTCCTGCAACGCGCGAGCCAGCATATCGTCCTTGGCATACGCTTGCGACGCCTGCAGCATCAAGGTGATCTGTTCGTCGGAGAGACCATAGGAAGGCTTGACCGTGACCGAGGATTCGACGCCGGTGCTCTGCTCGCGCGCCAGTGACCGAAAGCAGGCCATCGGCATCGACCTGGAAGGTGACGCGGATACGTGCCGCGCCGGCCACCATGGGCGGAATACCGCGTAATTCAAACTTCGCCAGGGAACGGCAGTCGCTCACCAGTTCGCGTTCGCCCTGCACCACGTGGATGCTCATGGCGGTCTGGCCGTCCTTGTAAGTCGTAAATTCCTGGGCGCGCGCGGCGGGGATGGTGGAATTGCGCGGAATGACTTTCTCCACCAGGCCGCCCATGGTTTCCAGGCCCAGCGACAGGGGAATCACATCCAGCAGCAGCCAGTCATCCTCGCTCCGGTTGCCTGCCAGCACGTTGGCCTGAATCGCAGCGCCCAGTGCCACCACCTTGTCCGGATCGAGATTGTTGAGCGGCTCCTGAGCAAAAAACTCGCCCACGGCATGCTGGATGATCGGCATGCGGGTGGAACCGCCAACCATGACCACACCCTTGACCTCTTCGACGGACAAGCCGGCATCGCGCAGTGCCTTGCGGGTCGGCGCCAGGGTCTTGCTGACCAGACTCCGGGTAATGCCGGTAAATATTTCCGTATTCAAGGTCAGATTCACCATCTCGCCCGTGGAAAGCACGGCTGTGATCGTCGCTTCCTCGTGTTCGGTGAGGACTTCCTTGGCAGCCCGCGCGTGGCTCTGCAACAGGCGCGTATCCTGATGGCTCAGTCCGGACAAACCGGCCTGTTCGAGTATCCAGCAATAAATGCGATGGTCGAAATCATCCCCGCCCAGCGCGGAATCGCCATTAGTGGCGAGCACCTCGAATACGCCACGGGAAAGCTTGAGGATGGAGATATCGAAGGTGCCGCCCCCCAGATCGAATACGGCGTACACGCCCTCTGCGCCGTTGTCGAGGCCATAGGCCACAGCGGCGGCGGTGGGTTCGTTGAGCAGTCGCAGCACGTTGATGCCGGCCAGCCGGGCCGCGTCCTTGGTGGCCTGACGCTGGGCATCGTCGAAGTAGGCAGGCACGGTGATGACTGCACCGACCAGTTCGCCGCCGAGAGACTTTTCTGCGCGCTGGCGCAAGACCTTGAGAATTTCCGCCGAAACCTCCACCGGGCTTTTCACCCCGCCAACCGTGCTGATCTGCACCATGCCGGGCTGGTCTACAAAGCGGTAGGGCATGTGGGCCGCATCGGCAATGTCTGTCAGGCCGCGCCCCATGAAACGTTTCACTGACACGATGGTATTTTGCGGGTCCGTCGCCTGCTTTTGCTGCGCGTGACAGCCGACATCCACGCCATCGGCGTGATAACGCACCACCGAAGGCAGTAGCGAGCGGCCATTTTCATCGTTCAGCACCACGGCAAGCGCACTGCGCACCGTGGCGACCAAGGAATTGGTGGTCCCCAGATCAATGCCCACCGCCAGCCGATGCTGGTGGGGTGCGGCGCTCATGCCAGGTTCAGCGATTTGCAGTAATGCCATGAAACTCCTTATAAAACAGACCCCAACCCCTCCCGACCTCCTAACCCCTCCCATCCTCCCCTTGTCAGGGGAGGAGAAAAGCGGCTTCCCCCCTGACAAGGGGGGACTGAGGGGGGTTAAGCTTCCATCAACTCCAGGGCGCTATCGATTTCATCGCCCAGCTTTTCCATGAATTTCAGCTTGCGCACCAGTCCGGACGCTTCCTGGTAATCGGCCTTTTCATCCAGCAGCCGTCCCAGTTCCTCATGCTGCTCGCGCATCTCGACACGAAGCCGTTTGTGCAATTGTTCCATGTCCGGGACATCCTGCGCTTCCTTCGCTTCCATGATGGCTTCGCGCCACTCCATCTGGGCCATGAGGAATTCCGCCGGCATGGCAGTATTGCTTTCCTCCTGCGTGTCCACACCATGCAGGTGCAGCAGGTAGCGGGCGCGGGACAGCGGTTTTTTCAGGGTCTGGTAAGCTTCGTTGGCATGGGTTGCCCACTGCATCGACAGGCGCTTGTCCTGATCACCCAGATGCGTGAACTTGTCGGGATGCACCAGCGTCTGGATTTCGCGGTAAGCCTGATCCAGACGATCCACGTCAATGTGGAAAGCCGGTGTCAACCCAAACAGTTCGAAATGATTTTTGCTGAAGTCGAAGTGCATCAGGTTTATACGTTGAAGCTCTCACCACAACCGCAAGCGTTCTTGACGTTGGGATTGTTGAACTTGAATCCCTCGTTCAGCCCTTCGCGCGTGTAATCCAGTTCGGTGCCGTCCAGATAAGGCAGGCTCTTGGCGTCGATCAGCACTTTAACGCCGTGGCTGTCGAACTGGACATCATCCGCACCGATTTCGTCAGCGAATTCGATCGTATAGGCCATGCCGGAGCAACCCGAAGTGCGCACACCGAGGCGCAGGCCAACACCCTTGCCGCGTTTGGTAAGGAAATTGCTGACATGTTTGGCAGCCTGTTCAGTCATTGTAATACCCATATCAGCAAGCTCCCTTGCAGGCATTGGCCTCGACATTTTCGCCATGTTTGGCCTTGTAGTCAGCCACGGCAGCCTTGATCGCGTCTTCAGCCAGAATCGAACAGTGAATCTTCACCGGCGGCAGCGCCAGTTCCTCGGCGATCTGGGTGTTCTTGATATCCAGCGCCTGATCCAGCGTCTTGCCCTTGACCCACTCGGTCACCAGGGAACTCGATGCGATGGCCGAACCGCAGCCGTAGGTCTTGAATTTGGCGTCCTCAATCACGCCGTCCTTGTTGACCCGGATCTGCAATTTCATCACATCGCCGCAGGCAGGCGCGCCCACCATGCCGGTCGCCACGCCATCTTCTTCCTTGCCGAAAGAGCCGACGTTGCGCGGGTTTTCGTAGTGATCCAGAACTTTTTCGCTATATGCCATGACAATTCTCCTGTGATGAGTGATGGGTAAAGGGTGATGAGAGACAAACCATTACTCATTACCCATCACTCATCACCAAATAATTTAATGTGCCGCCCACTGCACGGTATTCAGATCGATGCCGTCCTTGAACATTTCCCACAGCGGGGACAGCTCACGCAGCTTGCCGATCTTGTTCTTGAGCAGTTGGATCGCGTAGTCGATTTCTTCCTCGGTGGTGAAACGTCCGATGGAGAAGCGGATCGAACTGTGCGCCAGTTCGTCGCTGTGCCCCAGCGACTTCAGCACATAGGAAGGCTCAAGACTGGCGGAAGTACAGGCAGAACCGCTCGATACCGCGAGATCCTTGATCGCCATGATGAGCGATTCGCCCTCGACGAAACTGAAGCTGATATTGAGATTGTGCGGCACACGGTTTTCCATGTCGCCGTTCACGTACACCTCTTCGATTTCCTTGAGGCCATTGTAAAGACGGTCGCGCAGCATGCGCATGCGCTCGCTTTCCGCTGCCATTTCTTCTTTGGCGAGACGGAATGCTTCGCCCATGCCGACGATCTGGTGCGTCGCCAGCGTACCGGAGCGCATGCCGCGTTCGTGGCCGCCGCCATGCATCTGCGCTTCAAGGCGGATGCGCGGCTTGCGGCGCACATACAGGGCGCCGATGCCCTTGGGGCCGTAGATCTTGTGGGCGGAAAAGGACATCAGGTCCACTTTCAGCTTGGCCAGATCGATCACCACCTTGCCGCTGGCTTGGGCGGAGTCCACGTGGAAGATCACACCCTTGCTGCGGCAGATTTCGCCCAATGCGGGAATATCCTGGATCACGCCGATTTCGTTGTTGACGTACATCACCGAAGCCAGAATCGTGTCGGGACGGATCGCCGCGGTAAATTTATCCAGATCCAGCAGGCCATTGGGTTCAGGGACCAGATAAGTCACCTCGTAGCCCTGGCGCTCCAGTTCGCGACAGGTATCCAGTACCGCCTTGTGCTCGGTAGCGACAGTGATGAGATGCTTGCCCTTGCCCGAGTAGAAATGTGCCGCGCCCTTGATGGCGAGGTTGTTGGATTCGGTCGCACCGGAAGTCCAGACGATCTCCTTGGGGTCTGCATTGACCAGCGCGGCCACCTGCTTGCGGGCATTCTCCACCGCCTCGTCGGCTTCCCAGCCGAAAGCGTGCGAGCGGCTCGCAGGATTGCCGAATTTCTCGGTCAGATAGGGGATCATTTGTTCCGCCACGCGGGGGTCCACCGGCGTGGTCGCAGAATAATCCAGATAAATCGGCAACTTCATAACACTCTCCAAAAAATCACATGACTGCTACGGCTGACAGGTTTCGCAGGCGCTCCAGTTCCACCCGCAGTACCCTGATAAATTCTTCAATCTGCTGCATGCTGTTGCCACGCCCCAGGCTCACCCGGATCGCGCCCTTGGCCAGCTCCGGCTCGACGCCCATGGCCTGCAATACGGGGCTCGGCTCCGTGCTGCCGCTGGCGCAGGCCGAACCGCTTGCCACTGCAAATCCCGCCCGGTCCAGCGCCATCAGCAGGGTTTCCCCTTCGATGCCGGGAAAAGCGAAATAGCTGGTATTTGCCAGACGCTGCGCGCTCGAACCGAACATCTCGCCGCCCAGAAAGGAGACACCCGCTTCCAGTTCGTTTCTCATCCGTTCAAATCGCCCGGCATCCTGCTCCATGCGATCGAGCGCCCCTTCGCAGGCGGCAGCAAATCCGACAATACCCGGCACATTCTCGGTACCGGCACGCAAGCCTTTTTCGTGGCCGCCTCCGGTCATCTGGGGCACCAGGTCGACACGCTTGTCCAGAACCAGCGCTCCGACACCTTTCGGCCCGTAAACCTTGTGCGACGACAGGCTCATGGCATGTACGCCGAGCGCCGCAAAATCCAGCCTGACCTTGCCCAGCGCCTGCACCGCATCGGTGTGTACCCAGGCGCCAGCCGCACGCGCCTGCTGGGCCACTTCGGCCACGTCCTGCAGCACTCCTGTCTCGTTATTGACCAGCATCACGCTAACCAGGCCGGTCGCCGTCTGCAATGCCAGGGCCACATCGTCCATATCAAACCGGCCGGCATGATCCACCGCCAGCGGGCGCAAGGTCCAGCCCTGAGTTTTCAGGCTCTGGCATGTCTTGGCCACGCAAGGATGCTCGGTACTGCCCCACACCACCTGGGACGGAAACAAGGCCGCCGCCATGCCGCGAATGGCCAGATTATTGGCCTCGGTCCCACCGCTGGTAAAAATCACCTGCGAGGGATGCGCTCCTGCTGCAATCGCCACCTTCTCCCGGGCTTCTTCAACCGCCTGGCGCGCCATGCGGCCAAAGCCATGGCGGCTGGATGGGTTGCCGAACTGCCCCTGCATCCAGGGCATCATCGCTGCCAGCACGCCCTCATCGAGCGGTGTAGTGGCATTGTGATCAAAATAAACCTGAACCATTATCCAGCCAGAAGACTTGCCTCTCCATGCTTGAAACGTTTGTCCAGATGCGCCGAATGCTTGCTCCCGTTTTGCGAAGCAACCAGTTGGGCCAGGTTCACGGACTGCAGATAATCAAAAATCCGCACATTGAGATTGGTCCACAGATCATGTGTCATGCAGGGAAGATCGTCATGGCAATTTCCCAAACCACCGCACTTGGTGGCATCGATCGGTTCATCCACCGCCTGAATGATGTCCGCAACGGAAATCCCATCCAGCTCCCTGGCCAGACAATAACCGCCACCCGGACCACGCACGCTGTCAACCAGACCGTAGCGCCGCAGCTTGCCGAACAACTGCTCCAGATATGACAGGGAAATCCGCTGCCGGTCGCTGATACCGGCCAGCGTCACCGGCCCTTCGCCATGGCGCATGGCCAGATCGATCATTGCCGTTACCGCAAAACGTCCTTTGGTGGTCAAACGCATGTTGAGCCTCTTAGTGATGGGTGCATCTTGCGGTTACTATATTAAACCCAAGCGTTTTAGTCAACTATTTTATTCAGGTAATTGACATCGAATTTTTCCGCAGACTTTTCAGCATCGCTGATTTCCACCCCCAGACGACTCAGATGATCCAGTATCTGCTGGATGCGGTGATCGGTAACCACCGTATGATCGAGCAGGCTGTGTACCGCCTTGACCATGGGGTCATTCATGTCCTCGCTGATGGCATAGGCCGAAAACCCCATTTTCGTGGCCTGATTTTCCCGCTTTTCGGCCTGGTCGCCATCCAGAATCCGCGCCGGGATGCCTACCGCCGTGGCGCCTGCCGGCACATCCTTGACTACCACAGCATTGGATCCGATCTTGGCACCGTCACCGATAAGTATAGGCCCCAGTACCTTGGCTCCGGCGCCAATGACCACCCCCTTGCCAAGCGTGGGGTGGCGCTTGCCTTTTTTCCACGAAGTTCCGCCCAGCGTGACGCCGTGATACAAAGTAACGTCATCACCCAGTTCTGCCGTTTCACCGATCACCACCCCCATGCCATGATCGATAAACACGCGCCGCCCAATCCTGGCGCCGGGATGAATTTCGATGCCGGTGATCCAGCGTGCAAAATGGGAAGTAAAACGCGCCAGCCAGAAAAGCCTCCACCCCCACAGACGATGCGTCAGGCGATGAATCAGAACGGCATGCACGCCGGGGTAGGCGGTCAGCACCTCCCAGCGGGAACGGGCAGCGGGGTCGCGCTCGAACACCACTGCAATATCTTCACGTAAATGTTTGAACATTATGTCTAACAGGATACAATGATCGCATTATTCTATAACCAAGTGATTTAGTCAACTATTTACTTGGGAATCCGCCCTCGACAGGCCTTCGTCAAAATCCCCCGCAGTATATTTACCTCTTCCTTTTCCATCCCGGCTCGGGAAAACAGGCGCCGCAATCTCGTCATCAGGCGCCGGGGGTCCAGAGGATCAAGAAAATCTATCTCAACCAGAGCGCTCTCCAGATGCTCATAGAACCGCTCCACATCCTCGAAAGGGGCGGGGGGGAAGTCTTTAGATATGGACTCCGTCACAATGCCGCAGGTGCGCAACTCATAACTCACCACTTGTACCGCAGCAGCCAGATTGAGTGAGCTATATTCGGGATTGACCGGAATGGTAATCAGCAGCTGGCATTTTTCCAGCTCGGCATTGGAAAGGCCCGACATTTCCGTGCCAAAGACCAGTGCCACTGGCGCATGCGTGGCTTTGACCATAATCTGCGGCGCAGCGTCCCGCAGCGTCAACATGGCATGCGACAAGTCGCGGTGCCGCGCTGTCAACCCCACCACCAGCACCGCGCCCTGCAAGGCCTGCTCCAGGCTGGTGCAGATCACGGCATTCTGCAACACGTCATTCGCGCCGGAGGCCATGGCATCAGCCATTGCATCCGGAAATTGCTTGGGGTTCACCAGAAAAAGTTGGTGCAGTCCCATGGTCTTCATGGCCCGCGCCGCCGCGCCAATATTGCCGGGGTGGCTGGGGTGACTCAGCACGACACGAATGTTGTCCAGCACGGAGTTACTCAAAACTGGTCTTTCCCATGTAAAATAGCGTCAAATTTCTGTTCATTAAAGTCATCGAAACCACTATGCATCCAATGCTCACCATCGCGGTCAAGGCCGCGCGCCGCGCCGGCAACATCATCAACCGCGCCTCTCTCGACATCGACAAACTGACCGTCACACGCAAAAACCACAATGATTTTGTCAGCGAAGTGGATCGCGCAGCGGAAAACGCGATTATTGATATCCTGCTGGAAGCCTACCCGAACCACGAAATTCTAGCAGAAGAGAGCGGTGTTCGCGGCGAATCCGAATACCAGTGGATCATCGACCCGCTCGACGGCACCACCAATTTTCTCCACGGCTTTCCGCAGTATGCGGTTTCCATCGCCCTGCTCCACAAGGGCGTACTGAGTCAGGCGGTCATCTACGACCCGGCCCGCAACGACCTGTTCATGGCCACCAAAGGGCGCGGAGCCTACCTCAACGACCGCCGCCTGCGCGTCAGCAAGGAAATTTATCTCAAGAACGCGCTGATCGGCACCGGCTTCCCGTACACTAACTTTGATCATATCGACGCCTACATGGGCATGTTCCGCGATCTCATCCAGAAAACCGCCGGCCTGCGCCGTCCGGGCTCGGCTGCGCTTGACCTGGCCTATACCGCCGCAGGGCGCTTCGATGGCTTCTTCGAAATCGGCCTGAAGCCCTGGGATATCGCGGCAGGCTGTCTGCTGGTGCAGGAAGCAGGCGGACTGGTGGGCGACTTCGAAGGCAACGAGAATTATCTCAAAAGCGGCAACATCATCGCCGGCAACCCGAAAGTCTTCGGGCAACTGCTGCAGGCAATCGCGCCGCATCTGACGCCGGAACTCCGGACGCTGGCAGCCGAGTCGAAATAAACCTTAAAGCCATAGTTCATTCACCGCAGAGACGCAAAGAAAACGCATCATATTTCCCCTGCGTCTTTGCGTCTCTGCGGTTCAACTGCTTTTAGCAGCTTAAAATGACTCGCCAGTGTATGGCTACGTTTTAACCTAGAAAAAGCTGTTGGCCACAGAGAACACAGAGTTCACAGAGGAATATCGACGGGTTATAGGGTTTTGGTGACTCACCCAATGGGTGCGCGGAGAACATTCATGAGTGCCGTGCTATCTCTGTGTTCTCTGTGGCTTGAACTGAGGTTTTTAGGTTTAAGCCTTATTTCCCCGAATTCGCTGCCGCATCATGCAAAAACGGCAGATATTGCAGCCAGCCTGACACCGGCCCGACATGGGAAAACACCACCAAGCCGTGCTTGTCCAGCACATAGGTGGTGGGAAACACCCGGGCCAGCTCGCGGTCGCGGATCTGCTTGCCGCCGGCCAGGGTCAGGGTGTCCGACCCCGCATCCACCACGCCGGAATCGAATAGCGGCAGCTTGAAGCCCTGGACATCCATCCACAGGCTCGCCGTGCCGTAGTCTTCGCGCATCTGCAATAACACCAGCTGGATATCGGACGCCCCGCCCAAAGCCTGGTGCAATTTTTGCAGCTCGGGCATTTCGTTGCGGCACGGCGGGCACCAGGTTCCCCAGAAATGCACCAGCAGGACCTTGCCACGCATATCCGAGAGCTTCATGGCCTTGCCGGATGGCGACTTGATCGCCAGATCGAAAAATCGCTCGCCGCGCGCTTTGCCTGTGACAGCTTTGGCCGCCGCTGCCCGGTTTTTGTACGGTCGCCACAGGGTATTCCAGTATTTTTCGTTTAACACCACCTGATCGTCCAGCGCATAGGGCACGCAGGTTTGAGCCGTACTCTGCTGGCAGATCTGCAATGCGCCTTCGGAAGCGATCTCCGCCGTGGCTTCGCTGCTCTTCCAGGCCCATGCCCCGCCCGGCGCAATCGCAAAAGCCCGGTGCCGGTCGGCCTGCAAAAAAGCCTGGTAGCCCTCGCGGCCGCTGTTACTGAGATGGGGCACGGCATTCACGTCTTTCAGTGCTGCCGCCAGAGCAACATCAACACTCAGAACACCCAGCGCAGCAAGCAGGAAACGCAGCACAAACTTTCTAGTCGGCAAATTCACTCCCCTATCAGGTGTATCACCACCCGGCGCTGCTGCGGCTGATGACGATGTTCATACAAGTAGATACCCTGCCAGCTACCCAACATCATCGCGCCCTGCCGTACCGGGATGGAAAGATGGGTCTGGGTCAGCGCAGCGCGCACGTGCGCCGGCATATCGTCCGGACCTTCCAGACTGTGCGCGAACAGCGGATCGCCATCCTTCACCAGCCGGGCAAAAAAACGCTCCAGATCAGCCTGCACATCGGGATCGTAATTTTCCTGGATCAGCAGGCTGGCGGAAGTATGCTGCACAAACAGCGTCAGCAGTCCGTCGGCAATACCCGAAGCAGCAATCCAGCGCGTCACCTCGGGCGTAAAGGCAGTTAAACCGCGCCCCCGGTTGGCTAGTTCCAGAACACCTTGAGTCTGTTTCATTGAAACATTATAACCCTTGGGTTTGAACATAAAAAAACCGGGCGCGACAGCGCCCGGCTTTCGAGGTCATCGCCATCAGGCCTTCACGAAACTGAACACGCCATCCTGGCAATCCACCCGGATCGTGTCCTTGGCTGCAAAATGCCCGGCCAGAATTTCCTTCGCCAGCGCATTTTCCAGATGGGACTGGATCGCACGCTTCAACGGACGGGCGCCGAACACCGGGTCGAAACCTGCGCTTGCCAGTTCGGACAGCGCCGCCTCGCTGACTTCCAGCTTCATCTCCATCTGCGCCAGGCGCTTGTCCAGATACTGCAACTGGATGCGCGCGATGGACTTGATGTGCGTCTCGCCCAGGGCGTGGAACACCACCACTTCGTCGATGCGGTTGATGAACTCGGGGCGGAAATAGGTCTTCACATCCTCCATCACCGAGGCCTTGATGACGTCGTAGGGCTCGCCCGCCATGGCCTGGATGTTCTGCGAGCCGAGGTTGGAGGTCATCACGATCACGGTGTTCTTGAAGTCCACCGTGCGGCCCTGGCCATCGGTCATGCGGCCGTCGTCCAGCACTTGCAGCAGCACGTTGAACACGTCCGGGATGCGCCTTCTCCACCTCGTCGAGCAGGATGACGGAATAAGGCTTGCGGCGCACCGCTTCGGTCAGATAGCCGCCCTCCTCGTAGCCCACATAGCCGGGCGGCGCGCCGATCAGGCGCGAGACGCTGTGCTTCTCCATGAATTCGCTCATGTCGATGCGGATCAGGTGATCTTCCGAGTCGAACAGGAATCCGGCCAGCGCCTTGCACAGCTCGGTCTTGCCCACGCCGGTGGGGCCGAGGAACAGGAAGGAACCATAGGGCCGGTTGGGGTCGCCCAGTCCGGCACGCGAGCGGCGGATGGCATCGGCCACCAGGCGCACCGCCTCGTCCTGCCCCACCACGCGCTCGTGCAGCTTGCCTTCCATCTGCAGCAGCTTGTCGCGCTCGCCTTCCATCATCTTGGAAACCGGAATCCCGGTGGCGCGCGACACGACTTCGGCGATTTCTTCCGCACCCACTTCGGTGCGCAGCAGCCAGTGGGTCTTGGCTTCTTCTTCGCCCGCCGTATCCGCGTGTTTCAGTTGCGCTTCGAGTTGCGGAATCTTGCCGTACTGCATCTCGGAAACTTGCTGCCAGTCGCCCTTGCGCTTGGCGGCCTCCATCTCGATCTTGAGCCGGTCGAGCTCTTCCTTGATGTGCTGACTGCCCTGCACCTGGGCTTTCTCGGCCTTCCAGACTTCTTCCAGGTCGTTGTATTCGCGCTGCAGCTTGACGATTTCCTCGTCGAGCAGGGCCAGGCGTTTTTTCGAAGCCTCGTCCTTCTCCTTCTTCACCGCCTCGCGCTCGATCTTGAGCTGGATCAGGCGGCGGTCGAGCTTGTCCATCACCTCGGGCTTGGAGTCGATTTCCATGCGAATGCGCGAAGCCGCCTCGTCGATCAGATCGATGGCCTTGTCGGGCAGAAAGCGGTCGGTGATGTAGCGGTGCGACAGTTCCGCCGCCGCGATGATGGCCGGGTCGGTGATGTCCACGCCGTGGTGCAGTTCGTATTTCTCCTGCAAGCCGCGCAGGATGGCGATGGTGTCTTCCACGCTCGGCTCGTTCACCAGCACTTTCTGGAAGCGGCGCTCCAGCGCGGCATCCTTCTCGACGTACTTGCGGTATTCGTCCAGCGTGGTCGCGCCGATGCAGTGCAACTCGCCGCGCGCCAGGGCGGGCTTGAGCATGTTGCCGGCATCCATCGCGCCTTCCGCCTTGCCGGCGCCGACCATGGTGTGCAGCTCGTCGATGAACAGGATGATGCGGCCTTCGTCCTGCCCCACTTCCTTGAGCACGGCTTTCAGGCGTTCCTCGAATTCACCGCGGTACTTGGCCCCGGCCAGCAGCCCGGCCATGTCCAGCACCAGCACCTTCTTGCCCTTCAGGGTTTCCGGCACTTCCTCGTTGATGATGCGCTGCGCCAGGCCTTCCACGATGGCGGTCTTGCCCACGCCCGGCTCGCCGATCAGCACCGGGTTGTTCTTGGTGCGGCGCTGCAAGACCTGAATCGCGCGGCGGATCTCGTCGTCACGCCCGATCACCGGGTCGAGCTTGCCCATGCGGGCGCGTTCGGTAAGGTCGAGGGTGTATTTTTTCAGCGCCTCGCGCTGGCCTTCCGCTTCCTGGCTTTGCACGTTTTCACCTCCGCGTACCGCATTGATGGCCTGTTCCAGATGGGCCTTGTCCACGCCGTTCTCGCGCAGCAGGCGCCCGGTCTCGCCCTTGTCCTGCGCCGCCGCCAGCAGGAACAGTTCGCTGGCGATGAACTGGTCGCCGCGTTTCATCGCATCCTTGTCGGTCAGATTGAGCAGGTTGTTGAGATCGCGCGAAATGCTCACCTCGCCGCCATGCCCTTCCACCTTGGGCAGGCGCTCCATGGCTTGCTGCAGCGCGGCCTTCAGTCCGCCGGCATTGGCACCGGCACGCTGCAAGAGCGACCCGGCACCGCCGTCGTCCTGCTCGAGCAGGGCCAGCAGCAGATGCTGCGGCTCGATGAACTGGTTATCCAGACCGACAGCCAGGCTCTGCGCATCGCTGATGGCCTGCTGGAATTTGGTGGTGAGTTTGTCGAAACGCATGGCATTGTCCCCGTTATTGAACTAACCCCTACTTGGGGGAGGGTCAGAGGAATTTCAAGCAACATGGCAGCACCTGCGTGAGCAGGCACTGCACGGCCATAGTCCATTCGTGCCATTACAGCCCCACCTGCTTTGGGTTAAACTCGACCAATCCATATCCAACACGGAATCCGGCTTTGTTTTTTTTCCGGCTTTACGCGCTTGTACTGGCGTCGCTACTCTCTCTTGGCCCGGCACTTGCCGCTCCACCGCCGTCTCTGAGCCTTTCCGGCGGCACGGAAGTCAACTTGCGCACTTACCCCGCTCAGGGCAACACGCTGCTGCTGTGGTTCGTATGCGACGAAGGGCATAGCAGCAACGAAGCGCGCACCGCCGGGGAGCTTGCGTCCCACGGCTATGAAACCTGGTTTCCGGATATGCTCGACGCGCATTTCCTGCCCATCCTGCCAAGCAGCCTGGAGCAGCTTCCGCCGGAGGAAATCAGGGAAATCATCACCCACGCAATCAAACTCAGCGGCAAGAAAATCGTACTTGTTACTGCCGCCCATGGCGCCACCCCGATCCTGCGCGGCGCCAAGGCCTGGCAGGACGGCGTGACGGAGCAGGACAGGAACGCGCTCGCGGGCGCGCTGCTGTTCTACCCTGACCTCTATTCCGTCGCGCCTGCACCCGGCGTGGAAGCGCAATACCACCCCATCGTTGCCCAGACCCGCCTGCCGCTTTTCATCTACCAGGGCCAATTGTCACCAGGCCGCTGGTGGCTGGAGCATCTCAAGGTGGAATTTGCACGCGGCGGCACAAAAGTCAGCAGCAGCATTCTGCCCAAGGTGCGCAGCCACTTCTATGTCCGCCCCGACGCCACGCCAGCGGAAAACGCCATGGCGGAAAAATTGCCTGAGCTGGTGCTGGATGCGCTCAAACAACTGGAAATCAAACCATGAAAAAATTGCTTTTTGGCCTGTTTTGTCTTTTCCTGCTGTCATCCGCCCAAGCCAGCGAACTCAAGGACTGGAAAGGAGGCGCAACGCCTCCGCTGGCCCTGAAAGACATCAGCGGCAAAACCCACAAACTGGAAGATTATCGCGGCAAGGTGGTCATGGTGCAGTTCTGGGCTACCTGGTGCCCGCCCTGCCTCAAGGAAATGCCCGCCATGCAACGCCTGGAAAAGAAAATGGCCGGCAAGCCTTTTGTCATCCTGGCTGTAAACATGGGTGAAACCAGCAAGGATGTCAGCGAGTTCGTCAAAAAAATGAATATCAACTTCACCGTGCTGATGGACGAGGAAGGCGATGGCGTGGGCGCCTGGAAGGTATTCGTCGCACCTTCGACTTTCCTGCTCGATCCCAAGGGCAACATCCGTCAAACTCTGCAGGGCGGGGCGGAATGGGATGAGCCGGTGTACGTCAAGGCCATCAGCGAACTGCTGCCCGCCAGGTAAGCTTGCAGCTTCAATCATCTGACAGCGGATTCAGCCATCTCCCAGTCCGGGCCTGACCCGGCTTCCGGGCTCAACCTGCACTCGCGAACCCTTCGTCAAGAGTGGGTTTTCCAGTAGCGGTATTGCGCATATACTGGGTTCATTGACCCCGGCCAGTAGAGATCAATCAGACGTGGAATGGGTCGCCCAGGACCGGCACTTCCTGACGCCATCTGCACTGCGAAGTCTGGCAACAGCATCCATGCTTCCAGTGATTTCAGCCCCGTGCTGCCCGCTGGCAGCCCCTCTGGCGGAGCAGGCATGAACCACCAAAGACGCATCCGTACACGCCCATTCGCAGCCCACACAGCAGCCAGGGGTTTGCTGATCGCCCTTTTCCTTGCCTTGACGCCTTTCGCTGCCCCGACTGTTCTTGCCGGTACCGGGGAAATGGCCCGCTGGATCGCCGCGATGAAGACAGACCCCAGAGGCCCTTTCGACGGGATTTACTGGTTCTGCAAGGACGGCGCAATACTCCCCCCCCAAGCTTATGCCTGCACGCCCCATGGCGGCGGCATCCAGCACGGCAGGCTCGGGGAACGCGCCCGCGCCCTCCGGGAAGCCGGCTTTCTGGTGGGCAATATTCTGGCCGCCACCGATCCCGCTGTGCTGGCCTCCGAGCCGGGATTGCCCGCGCTGAAAGCCATCCTGCTGGAACGTTATCTGGTGGCGGCGGACAACGGCTGGATCCTGCGGCGGGCACGCTATTACCGGGGCGCTTTCCAGGTAGAGGACGAGATCGCCGCTGCAGAGGCCATCCTGGCCGGCCTGGCCGCCCGCCAGCAGGGGGAACGGGATTTTCTGCTGTTGCGCCAGACAGCGCTGCTGCTGCCTCAGACGTGGAACGGCGCGACGGCGGCGCGTTTCCGCGAGCTTTCTTCCAGCCTCGTTACCCTGGATGCCGGCTTCGTACCGCTGCGCAACAAACTCCACACCCATCCCGAGGCAGCCGACGCCGGCCGGGTACGTGGCTATGCCCGCCAGCATGGGCGCAGCGAGCCCGAGTTCGAACAGCTCGCCCAGGCCATCGAGGCGCTCTTCGCCCGCCGCGATATCGCCCGGCCAGCGCAGACACTGGCCGGGCGCCTCGGCAAACATCCCCTCGCCAGCCGTCTGCAGCGCTTTACCGAAGCGCTGGCGAACCCGCTGCCGCCAGCACAGCACCTTGCCGCCAGCGCAGCGCTTATGGCGGATCTGCGAAAAACCCTGCCGGAACTGCCGCCCAAGCTGCGCGTGGCGGCGGCGAGGCTCAGCCTGGATATCGAGGCCGACAGCTTCGCCACGGGCATGGGGCTGCTTGATGACCTGTCCCGGACCAGCCGTGCCGAACGGCTCACCCTGCTGGGCAGTGTGGCAGAGGCCCTGTACGGCGCGGGTCTGCTCACCCCCCGGGAACGTCAGGCGATTCAGGAAGCACTCGGCCGGCTGGCGGTGCCGAGCCTTCCCCTGGAACACTACCGCGCGGAACTCGGCTACCTGGCGCGGGTGCCCGCCTGGGCCGGGCGAGAACTTGGCTTCCACTTTGGCGAGGCGGTGACGAAGCTCGCCCGCATCGAACCCCTGGCGAGCCAGTTCGTGCCCGACCGCCTGCGTGCCAGCCCGCTCCTGGTCTATTCGGCCTTGCTGGACGACCTTCTGCAGGAGGCCAACAGCCTGGCCGGAATCGAACACGAGGTTTTCGGCCAGCCAGTGGGGATAGGGCTGCGCGCCCTCAATCCGGGCCTGGCGCGGGGCATCCTGCGCCTGGATGCCTCCGATCCCCGGCCGGACGGCATCTACCTGCTGCCCGAAACCACAGCGAACCTCCCGCCCGTAGCGGGCATCCTCACCCTGGAAGCCGGCAACATCCTCTCCCATGTGCAGCTCCTCGCCAGCAACCTCGGCATCCCCAACGTGGTGGTGGATGCCACGCTGGTGCCGCGCCTGCGCGCAATGGCGGGGCGGCCCGTGGTCATGGCCGTGAGTCCGGGAGGCCGGGTGCTGATCGCCGAGGACGGCCCACGCTGGGAAGACGTTTTTATCCGGGAAAGCCAGGCACCGGCACGCATCCACCCGGATTTCGACAAACTGGATCTCGCGCGCCGCGACCCCATCCCCCTTGGCAACGTCCGGGCGGTTGATACCGGGCGGATCGCCGGTCCGAAGGCAGCCAGGCTGGGCGAACTGAAACACCACTACCCGGAAGCGGTGGCCGACGGGCTGGTGATTCCCTTCGGCGCCTATCGCGTTTTTCTCGAACAGCCCATGCCGGGAACAGGCATGAGCGCCTATGCGTGGATGCGCGCCGAATACCGCCGTATCAGCAGCTTGCCTGCCGACAACAGCAGGAAACCGAGGCCAGAAAGCTGCGGGAACGCCTGCGCGCCTGGATCGTGACGGCCGAGCCGGGAACTGCGTTTCGCGCGGCACTGGGCAAGGCCATGCAGGAGCGCTTCGGCCCGGACGGCAGCTATGCCGTCTTCGTGCGCAGCGATACCAATGTGGAGGATCTGCCAGGATTTAGCGGCGCGGGGCTCAACCTTACCGTACCCAATGTGACCGGCCTCGAGCACGTGATGGAATCCATCCTGCAGGTATGGGCCTCACCCTTTTCCGAGCGCGCCTTCGCCTGGCGGCAAATGCGCATGGAAGCGCCCGAGCACGTCTATGTTTCGGTTCTGCTGCAGCGTTCGGTGCCAGCGGAAAAGTCGGGGGTGATGGTGACCCAGGACCTGGAGAGTGGCAGCCCCGGCGCTTATACGATTGCCTCGAATGAGGGCGTGGGCGGGGCCGTTTCCGGGCAGGCAGCGGAGGAGCTTCTCGTCTCTGCCGGAACAGGAGAGGTGAGGCTGCTGGCCGAGGCCAGCGCTGCCTCCCGGCACGTTCTCACCGCAGGCGGCGGGCTGGAAAAACGGCCTGTTTCGGGCCAGCCGGTGCTGGCGCCAGCCGAAATCGAGCAATTGCGGCAGCTGGGCCGGGAACTGCCGGACCGCTTCCCCCAGCGGGACGAGACAGGAAAGATCGTTCCGGCCGACGTGGAATTCGGCTTTGTGGCGGGCCGTCTCGCCCTGTTCCAGATCCGCCCCTACCTGCAAAGCCGGGAGGCGCGCCGCGACCGTTTCCTTCTTGAACTGGACGCACCGCTGCGCACCCATACGGGGCGTGTGATCAACCTGCAGGAGGAAAGGTAATGCGCGGACTGCTGCTGATATGCCTGCTGCTGCCCGGCCTTGCCCTGCCCTACCCGCTGGACGGCGAAGCCTACACCGGCATCGCCCGGCTCGAAGGCTACCGGCTGGCGCAGGAGGGCAAGGCCCGCGCCCGGGTGCAACCACCGGGAGGGCAACTGGCGCTGAATCAGGTGGACCTGCGGCTCACCGGCACCCGGCTTGCACTGCCGCCACCCGACCCGGCGTTCAGCCGCCAGATCGCCGACCTGCTGGGCGAAGAGGCCGACCGCTACGCCGTGGCCGTGCTGGACCTCAGCGACCCGGCGCGGCCGGTCTACGCCGAGCACCGCGCGGATGTCCGTTTCAACCCGGGCAGCGTGGGCAAGCTGGTGGTGGCCACGGCCCTGTTCCAGGTGCTCGCCGACCTCTACCCCGGCGATATCGCAGCGCGTGAACGGATCCTGCGGGAAACGCGGGTGGTGGCCGACAGTTTCATTGTCAGCGACAGCCACGTCGTCCCCTTCTGGAATGGCAGCCAGCTTACCCACCGGACCCTTGCGCCAGGGAGACGCGGCGAGCCTGTGGACTTTCCTCGACTGGATGATGTCGGCAAGCTCGAACGCCGCTGCTTCCATGGTCATGCGCGAAACCCTGCTGCTTGCCGGACTGGGCCGCGACTACCCGGTGAAAGAGGCGCAGATCGACGCCTTCTTCCGTTCAAACCCGAAAAAAGAGCTGTCGGCACTGCTGGGGCGGGTGTTGCAGGGCGGTATCGAGCGCAACGGCCTGGACCCGCAGGCATTGCAGCAAGGCGGTTTTTTCACCCGCACCGGCAAGGCCAGGGTGCCCGGGACAAGCAGCAGGGCCACGCCGCAGGAACTGATGCGCTGGCTGCTGGCGCTGGAGGAAGGGCGAATCGTGGATGCCTGGTCCAGCCGGGAGATCAAGCGCCTCCTGTACATGACCCAGAGGCGCATCCGCTATGCCTCCTCGCCTGCCCTCAACGATGCCGCCGTGTACTTCAAGTCCGGCTCGCTGTACCGCTGCAGGCCGGAGCCGGGCTTCGTGTGCCGCAAATACCAGGGCAACGTGGAAAATCTGCTGAATTCGGTGGCCATCGTCGAGCACCCGGCGGGCAAGCACCGGCTGCATTACATGGTGGTGATCAACTCGAACGTGCTGGGAAAGAACTCGGCGGTCGCCCACCAGACCCTGGGCACCCGCCTGCAGCGGCTAATGGAGAAGCGCCAGCTTGCGCGGAGCGGTGTCGAACACGGCTTCGTCCAGCCTGACGATCAGGCGGCGCAGCCACTCGCCACCCTGGGGATCTTCCGCCAGGGCCACGGCGATGTAGCGGCGCCCGTCACGTTCGACGATGGCGCTGTCGGCATGCCAGTTCCGCCAGCTGCCGGATTTGCGGAAGATCTGCGAACTCGGGCGTTCGGCCTCCAGGCCCTTGACGAATTTGTGATGCACGCCGGGGTCGCCGAGAATGGCTTTCATCTCAGCGGTAAGCGCGGGCGAAACCAGCCGCCCGGTCTCCAGCATGTAGTAGAAACGGGCCACCTGCAGGGCCGTCGCCCCGTGCGAGAGGTTGTGCATGGGGTCGCGCAGGGTTTCGCCGCCCTTGCCGTAGGGCCGGCCGACCCAGAGGCCGCCGTTGCGTTTGGGGTCGTAAAGCTCATAGCGGGGAGACTGCAGCACGCCAGCCAGGTAGCGCATCCCCACCCGCTCCAGCATATCGCTGGCAGCAGTGTTGGAGGAAACACGGATCATCCGGGTGAGGGTATCGCGGGTAGCCGCGTCGAGCTGCATGTCGCCCGCCTCGATGCGCGTGAAGGCGCCGAGGAGAATGGCGATCTTGGGCAGGCTCGCGGCATAGACCATGTGGTCGGGATTGAGCGCGGCAAAACGGGGGTGATCGAGATCGGTGATGTCAGCCAGGGCCACCGACAGGCGCCGGTCGCGTATCGCACCTCCGAGGCCGAGGCTTTCCAGCTTGCTCTCGAGCAGGGATTGCAGGCGATCGTCGAAGGAACGGTCGAGCGCCGGATAAGACTGTTCGGCGTGGGTGGATATGGAAATCAGAATCAGGGCAAAGCTGAGGATCAGTTTTTTGATAAACAAATTTTCGGGCCTCCTGCGTTCAGGTTGCTAGTATGCGGCATGAAACCGGTAAACACCACGAGGGATGGAGAATCGAGTCCTCACTGCACCCACGGGGCAAACAGTTGGGTATGACAAGCGACCCGCAAAAAAGTTCCCATGAATCAGCCCTTTCTCATGGAACACTCCTGAGATCGCTGGTGTTCTCGCTGGACTTTTTTCTCATCATTACCGCCCTCTACCAGCTGAAACCGGCCAGCCGGTCCCTGCTCATCGAGGCCCTCGGCGCCGACTCTCTCCCGTATGTGTGGATCGGCTCCGCAGTCGCATTACTGGTCACCATTGCAGTGTACCGGAAGATTCTTGAGCGCTTCGGGCGGGTGCGCGTCGTGCTGCTGAGCTGTCTGATTTTCGCCAGCGCCCTTGTCGCTTTCAGGGTACTGGCTACCACTCATGCGCCCTGGGTGGCGGTAGCCTTCTACATCTTCGTGGACATTTTCGGCGTCGTGCTGGCGGAGCAGTTCTGGAGCCTCGCCAACGGCAGCTACCATACGGCAGAAGGCCGGCGCTGGTATGGCTTCGTTGGCACCGGCGGGCTGGTGGGCGGCGTCTTCGGCAGCATCCTGGCTGCGCTGCTGATCCGCTATACCCCTTTGCAGACCCCCGATCTCATGCTGGTGGCTGCCGCTTTCGTCGGCGTCATCTTCGGCCTTACCTGGGGCATGGAGCGATGGGGGCTGCTGTACCGGGCGGAGGAAGGCACGCCACCTGTGGCTTCAGTGCCGAAAGCGAGCAGCTGGCGCCTCATCACCGGAAACCGCTATCTGGTACTCATCGCGGCCGCCCTGCTACTGGCCCAGGGCATCTCCCCTCTGGTGGAATACCAGTTCCTGCACATCATCGAGACCACCTACCCGGAGCGAGAGGCCCGCACCGCCGCGCTCTCCATCTTCTTCAGCATCCTGAGCGGGGTATCCATCGCCGTGAACCTGATACTCACCCCTCTGGCGCTCAACTACCTGGGGGTGCTCGCCGGACTGCTGGTGCAACCCGTGGTTCTGGCCCTGTCAACCGGCGGCTTCATGTTCCAGCCAACCCTCATCCCCGCCGCCATCATGAAAATCAGCGACCGCGGCCTGTCCTACTCCATCAACCGCGCGGCCAAGGAACTGCTCTACATCCCGGTCGAGTCCCTGCTCATGTACCAGGCAAAAGCCTGGATTGACATGTTTGGATACCGCCTGTTCAAGGCCATGGGATCCCTGATCATCATTGCCCTCAGCCACCAGTCACTGGTGGGCGACGGCGTGGCGGACCTTGGCTGGGTGACCCTGGGGGGGTGCGTCATCTGGATCTGGGTACTGGTAACCCTGCACCGGGAATATCTGGTTCTGACCCGAACGGAAAAAAAGCACACTGATAACTAAAATTCACAATACCGGACCTGATCCAGACGATCCGTTCAGGAAATTACACCCAACATCCGATCTTTATCCTTGGGTACAATCCGCTTTCCGAATTGGCATTCACAGGCAATAACAATGGTGTTGGCAGCAGAAATCGCAAGAAACGTCGCAACCGCCCTGGCCGAGGATGTCGGCACAGGCGACCTGACCGCCTCCCTAATCCCTGACCGCGCCAGTGCCCGGGCGACGGTGATCTGCCGCGAGACCGCCGTGCTGTGCGGCATTCCCTGGTTCGAGGCGTGCTTTCATCAGCTCGACCCGCAAGCCGGAATCCAATGGCTGGCGCGGGAAGGCGAGCTGCTCGCCCCCAACCAGACCCTGTGCGAAATCACGGGCAATGCCCGCGCCCTGCTCTCCGCCGAACGGCCCGCGCTGAATTTCCTGCAGACGCTCTCCGCCACCGCCACCGCCACGCGCCATTATGTGGATGCCATCAAGGGCACCGGCGCGGTGATCATGGACACGCGCAAGACCCTGCCCGGCCTGAGGCTGGCGCAGAAATACGCGGTCCGGACCGGCGGCGGGGAGAATCAGCGCACCGGACTGTTCGACGGCATCCTGATCAAGGAAAACCATATCCTCGCCGCAGGCGGCATCGCTGCTGTTCTGGCGCAGGCCCAGCGTGCCGCGCCGCCCGGCGTTTCAGTGCAGATCGAAGTGGAAAGTCTGGACGAACTCGAACAGGCCCTGTCGGCTGGCGCAAAACTCATCCTGCTCGACAACTTCAGCCTCGCCGACCTGCGGCAGGCAGTCATCACCACGGCAAAGCGCGCCCTGCTCGAAGCCTCCGGCGGCATCACCATGGAGAGCGTGCGCGCCATCGCCGAAACCGGCGTGGACCGCATCTCCATCGGCAGCCTGACCAAGGACATCCAGGCCGTCGATCTGTCCATGCGCATCGTCCTATAGGCATGACCTCTTCCTGGATGATCGTCGCCGGCATCCTGTTCAGCATCATGGGGGTGTTCGTCAAACTCGGGGCGCAGTATTTTTCCAGCGCCGAGCTGGTGTTTTACCGTTCCCTGTTCGGGCTGGTGGTGATTTACCTCATCATCCGGGTACAGGGACTTCCAATCGCCACAGCCTGCTGGAAAATGCACCTGTGGCGCGGCTTGTCGGGTTTCTTCGCACTGATGCTGTTCTTTTACGCCATCAGCGCCCTGCCCCTGGCCACCGCCATCACGCTCAACTACACCTCGCCGCTGTTCCTCGCCCTGTTCACCGTGCTCATCCTCAAGGAAAAATCCGGCCTGCTGCTGATCCTCGCCACCATCGTGGGCTTCGCCGGCGTGGTATTGCTGCTGCGCCCCACCCTGCATGCCGACCAGATCACGGCAGGGCTGATGGGGCTGGCATCCGGCTTTCTTCGCCGGCATTGCCTATCTCAACGTCAGACAACTGGGCATGCGTGGGTGAGCCGGAATGGCGCGTAGTGTTCTATTTCACCCTGGTCTCGACGCTCGGTGCGGCGGTATCTGGATGGCGTTCCACACTTTCCATGCCATCACGCCTGCATGGCTTTTTCCATTCTCGCCGGCCTGGGCACCACCGCCACCCTGGCCCAGCTTGCCATGACCCGTGCCTACCGCACCGGCAAAACCCTGGTCGTCGGCAGCCTGGCCTATAGCACGGTGATCTTCGCCAGCCTGTGGGGCATTCTGCTGTGGCAGGAGATTCTGCCGCTCAGCAGCTGGCTGGCGATTGCCCTGATTGTTTTGAGCGGCGTCATCAGCCTGAGAACCACGCCCCGGCTACCCACGATCTAAACCTTCCAACCCCTCCCATCCTCCCCTTGTCAGGGGAGGGGCAGATCGGGGAAGGGCAAGCAGCCTCCTGACAAGGGTGGATTGAGGGGGAGGATTAGCACCGTGCCCGTTCAGACAGCAACAGCGACTCGGTAGCCCTCGACCTGCCCGCAAGCCACCAATTCACAGCCTTCCAGGATCCGCTCCCGTTCCGAACCGATCTCCGTCAGCGGCAGACCCAGGCATTTGCTGCCGGCCTCCATCTCCGCCCAGGCCTGCGCGAAGCGTTCATCCCTCATCCCGGCTGGCGCAACGAGCACGGCATGGCAGCTTGCAGCGGGAAGATAAAGCCGGGCCAGCGCCTCGATTTCTGGCAAGCTTTCGATCCGCACCATGTCCACGCCCAGCGCGCGCCCCTTGGCCAAGCCGATCAAGGCCCAGTTTCCGGCATAACTCAGGCTGATATGGATATCTCGCGCGGCACCTTCCAGCACGGGGCCGTGCGGCCCTTCAGCCAGCGGCACGGCCTCGGTGGGAAGTTCAAGCAGGCCGCCGATTGCCTCCCGCAATACCTGCCTCGCGAAACGACGGGCGTCTGCCCGGATTGTATTCCCGGGCAGTGCAAGCAGCACCAGTGCCAACCCATGATGATCAAACTCCGCTGGTTTGTCCGGCCAGATCAACGGTCTCAGTTCACCCATGGCTCCGCCGGCGACCCGGTCCAGCGCGATCCGGGCGGGATATCCTCGCCCTTCAGCACCAGGGTCAAAGGCCCGAGCGAAGCGCCATCGCCGACGCGGGCGCTGTAGAGGATGATGCTGCGCGGCCCGATGGTGACGCCGCGCCCGATATGCACGCTGCCGATTTTCATGATGCGGTCCTCGAACAGGTGGGTTTGCGGGCCGCACCAGCCGTTGAGTTCGGCGTAGTCGCCGATGTTCACGCAATCGAATTCGGTGATGAAAGTGGTGTCCATGTAAACGCCCTTGCCGGTCTTGCAGCCGAGCAGGCGCAGGCAGGGCGGCAGCATCGGGGTGCCGCGCAGGAAATCCACGAAGTTGGGCACGGCGATGGATTCGTAGAGATTGGTCACCGCCTCGCTCGCCCATACGAAGGGCGTCCACATCGGCACCGAGCATGGCCGGTAGCGGCCGACGGTCAGCCACTTGACCAGCACCACGAAGAGGAACGACCCCATGCCGTAGAGAAATCCCGCGAGCGCCAGCGCCAGTGCGGTATCGACAAAACGCCCGGCGCCTGCCAGCGGCATCACCAGCGCCACGGTAAGATAGCCCACTGCGATCACCACCGACATCGGCATCACGATGCGCACCCCTTCGACCAGACCTCGGCTCAGGCGCCGCAACAGGCTGGGGTTGAAGGTGAGGGACGGGTCGAAACCCGCGAACTGCTCGCGCGCCGGCAGGATGATGGGCGGGTTGCCGACCCAGGTATCGCCGGGATGCATGCGCGCGTTTTCCGGCACCTTGGATTGCACGCCGATCAGCACGTCGTCGGGCAGCACGCTGCCGTCCGGCACGAAAGCGCCGTTGCCGAGGAAACTGCGATCACCGATGACGGTGGGGCGCAAGTGCATCCAGCCGCCCTCGATGCGCTCGTCGCCGAGCATCACGCCATCCGCCACGAAGCTATCGGCGCCGATGGTGAGCATGTCCGGCACCACCCCCAGCGCGGTGGAAATCTCGGTGCCGCGCCCGACGCGGGCGCCGAGCAGGCGGTACCACCAGGGTGCGTACACCGTGGCATACAGTCCGTGCAGGACGAACAGGCTGGCTTCCTGGATCTGGTTGCCGAGCCATTTGCTGAAATACACTTTGCTATGCACCGGCCAGGAACCGCTCTTGAGACGTGGCAACACCAGCCAGCGGAAGCCCGCCGAAGCCAGCACGGTGGCCAGCACCAGTACCGCGCTGGCGGGTATCGACAGCAGCAGATAGGTGAGGAATGCGCTCACGGGTGAGCGAAGCGCATTCACTTCTTTCAGCCAGCGCGCATCCAGCCAGTCGATCAGGATGAAGCTCGGAAACACCGGCAGGAAGAAGACGACGGCCACCATACTGGCGCCAAGGAAATAGAACAGGGTCTCCCACGCCGCGCGACTGCTCGAAACCGCCACGCGCGGCTTGCGGCTGGCGATGTCCACCGCCCTGGAGAAGCGCGCGGGCGAGCCATCCCACACCTCGCCCGCTGGCACCTGCTGCCCCGCCGCCAGCGCGGACAGCCCGCCAAGCTGGGCATGCTTCCCAAGCGCGGTATTGCCTTCCATGACCGCGTAGGAATCCACCACGGCCTCATCGCCGATGTGGATCGGGCCGAGGATCAGCTCGCCGCGCTCGACGCGGGCGTTCTCCAGGTTCACCGAGGCGCCAATCGAGACGCCATCGCCGATGGTCAGCAGATCGGGCGCGCGGATGGACAGGGCACCGATGATCGCATCCTTACCGATCTTCGCGCCCAGCGCGCGCAGGTACATCGCATTGAGCGACGAGCCGGAGAGCAGGTGGCGCGGCGGCACTTCCGAAATCCGGTCCGCCAGCCACCAGCGGAAATACATCACCCCCCACAGCGGATAACACCCCGCCCTCGCCCGCCCGATCACCAGCCACTTGGCGGCGATGGCAAAGAGGAAGCTGCCGATGCTGGCCAGCAGGTAGACCAGCAGCGCGGCGAGGATGCCGGCCCACATGTTGTCGTCTTCTTCGCCGGTGAAATAGTGATAGGTGAAGAAGGGCGAAAGCCATTGCGCCATCCGCAGGCACACCAGCGGCGGCAGCGTGGCGGCCTGCGCCAGGCTGCACAGCACGCGGCGCAGCCGGGGCGTGGTCACGATTTCCGGGGCGACGGCCTCGGCTGGCATGGCCACCTCTTTTTGCGCCAGCACCGCGGCGATTTTGCCAATGCTGCGTTCGCAGTAGATGTCGTGCACCGTGACGCTGGCAAAACGCGCATCCGCGCGCAGCAGCGAAATGAGCCGTGCCGCGAGCAGGGAATGCCCGCCGAGATCGGCAAAGAAATCCGCACTGCGCAACAGCGGCTGGCCTGGAAAAAGATGCCCCAGGGCCTCGAACAGGGCTTCCTCCGCGTCGCCTTCGGGGAGGTCGGATTCACCCTCGGCGGCTGGGCCGGTGTCGCTCAGCGGCAACACCCGCAGCGCCTTGCGGTCGATCTTGCCCGAGGTCAGGCGCGGCAGCACCTGCACCGCCTCGAAGCGCGCCGGCACCATGTAGGGCGGCAACTGGGCGGCGAGGGATTTGCGCAGCTCCGCCGCCTTCGGCGCGGCACCCGCCTCCGCGACATAGTAGGCGGCCAGTTGCTCCACGCCACCCACCTCCCGGATCACCACCGCCGCCGTGCCCACGCCGGGCTCCTGCGCCAGCACGGCCTCGATCTCGCCCAGCTCGACGCGGAAGCCGCGGATCTTGACCTGGTCGTCCACCCGGCCCAGGCACTGGACGTTGCCAAATTCATCGATGCGCGCCAGATCGCCGGTGCGGTACAAGCGGGCTTCGTGCTCGCCCTCGGCATAGGGGTTGGGAACGAACTTCTCGGCTGTCAGCTCGGGGCGGCCCAGGTAGCCCTGCGCCACGCCGGGGCCGATGATGCACAGCTCTCCGGTCTCGCCCGGCGGCAGGTGTTGGAGCTCGGCATCCACCACCAGCAGGCCGTAATTGGGCAGCGGCTTGCCGATGGTCACCGGCTCGCCGCGATGCAGTTCGGCCAGACTGGCCGACACCGTGGCCTCGGTCGGGCCGTAGGTGTTGAAGAGTTGCCGCTGTGGCGTGGCCCAGCGCTCGACCAGCGCCTGCGGGCACATCTCGCCGCCCAGGTTGATCAGCCGCAGCCCCGCCACGTCGCGCGGAAACAGCGCGAGGAGCGTGGGCACGGCATGCAGCACGCTAATTTTGTTTTCTTCCAGCACCTCCGGCAGCGCATGCGGATCGCCCACCACATGGCGCGGCGCCAGCCACAGCGTGGCCCCGACCAGGTAGGCAATCCAGATTTCCTCGAAGGACATGTCGAAAGCCACCGAGAAACCCTGATAGACCCGGTCCTCGGCGCGCACGCCCAGCACGGCGTTCTCGCTGCGCAGGAAGTGCGCGATGCTGCGCTGGCTCACCTCAATTCCCTTGGGCTTGCCGGTGGAACCAGAGGTGTAAATCACATAGGCCGGGCAGTCCGGCGTGAAGTCCGCGTCCCGCCGCGCAAGCTCCTCCCCGTCCGGCACCACTTCCAGCAGGTCCTCCAGCACCCACACCGGCCAGGCGAAGTCTTCCAGCAGCGGCAGCAACGCACGGCAACTCAGCAGGCCCGGACTCGCTGCATCTTCGAGGCAAGTTGCGATCCTGGCCGTCGGCGTATCCGCATCGAACGGCAGCCAGGCCGCGCCCGCCTTGGCGATGCCCGCCTGGGCAACGAGCAGATCCAGCCCGCGCGGCAGCCACAGGCCAAGCCGCTGCCCGCTCTGCACCCCCTGATCGATCAGGGCGCTCGCCACCCGGTCGGCCAGGGCATTCAGTTCGGCATAGCTGAGGGCATGCTCGCCAAAAATCAGCGCGGCCTTATCAGGCAGGCGTTGAGCAGTGGCTTCGAGAATATCCGGGAGAGTTTCGTTGAGAAGAAAATCAGGACGGTACGGGCCGCGCAGGACCATATTCAAGGCGCTCGATGAAGAAGGCAGCAAAAAGCCGCATTCTAGCAAGATCGCAGTACGCTATGTATTTGGGATACGAACCGAGGTCTAGGAGCCAGTCAACAAAAAATACACGGATGCTTTTAACCCCCTCAGTCCCCCTTGTGCGAGCATCCGCTGTGCAGATTGCCTGCTTGACCCGCTTCAGGGGGAAGCGCAGCCTCCTCCCCGATCTTCCCCTCCCCTGACAAGGGGAGGATGGGAGGGGTTGGGAGGCCGGGAGGGGTTTGAAGGTCGACGATGTGTTTCACAAAAATTCAACGTGACTAACTACTTGCCCGCCCGTTCGACAGGCAGCACGAATTCGACGCACAAGCCGCCGCCGGCACGATTGGACGCGCGTACCGCCCCGTCATGGGCCTCCACGACGCGCCGCGCAATCGCCAGCCCGAGACCGTGCCCATTCGTGAATTGTGCATCCTCCGCCGCGAAAAAATGGCTCGAAGATCGCACTCAGCTCATTTTCTGGAACGCCTGGGCCCTGATCGAGAATGGACAACTGAAAGTTGTTTCCGCCAGCATCCAGATGAGCGACCACCTCCACCTTGCCGCCTTCGGGGGTATGCCTCAGTGCATTTCGGACCACATTCTCCAGCGCACGATGCAGTAATTCGGCTCGCCCTCTGACACAGGTTTCGCCACACCCTGAAAAATCGACCTTGCGCCCGCTCGTTTCTGCTTCAAAGCGGGCATCAGAGATCACATCGGAAACCAGTTCGTCCATGTTGATCTCTTCTTCAACCCCACCCATCACCCCGGCTTCCAGCCTGGAAAGTGTCAGCAATTCCCCCACCAGTTTGTCCATGCGCACACTTTCTCGCTCGATGCGTTCCAGGGATAGATTCCAGCTTCTCCGGCTGTTGCCGCATCAGGCCAATCGCCGCCTGCAGCCTGGCCAGGGGTGAGCGCAATTCATGCGAAACGTCGTGCAGCAAGCGCCGTTGACTGTCGATCAAGTCGCTCAAGTGGCTGGCCATGCGGTCGAAATTGCGGCCGAGATCAGCCAGTTCATCGCGGCGTTCGCCCATGGAGGGGCCAAGACGAACTTCCAGGTTGCCGCCGACCATGCTTTCAAAGGCCGAGCGCAGGCTGCGGATCGGTTTCGAAAAATACCAGGCCAGCAAAGCTGCAAAAATCAGGCTGGCGATCAGGGTTGCGATGAGCGGCACGACCGGCACAAAGGGGTACCCGGGACGAGGAGGCCCATCGGACGAAGTAGCTTGCCGGGAGGATGAGATCTGGCATCCGACCCGCGCTCCGGGCTTGCGGGCGGATTCTGCATCATCCCTGCCATGGTTTCGTCCTGGGCACGGTGTGCCAGCCAGAACGTGGTACTGGTCGCCAGAATGGCCGACAACTGTGCCAGCCAGATAAAAAAGAAGAACTTCCAGAATAGCCGTCCCATCCTGATTACTCCCTGATGAGCTGGTAACCCAGACGGTACACGGTCTGGATGCAGGAGCGGCCGTCCGCCAGCGTGCCGAGCTTGTGGCGGATGCTGCTCAGATGCACGTCGATGCTGCGGTCGAAACGCGCCAGTGGCCGGCCAAGCCCCTGTTCCGACAGAACATTTTTGCTGACCGGCCGGCCGGCCTCGCGGGCCAGCACTTCCAGCAGGTTGAATTCGGTGCTGGTCAAATCCAGCATTTTTCCCTCCCACTCGGCGCGGCGCTGGCCCGGCCACATGCTCAATGCCCCGACAGCCAGCATGACGGGCTCGTTTTCAGTCTGAGCCCCCTGGATGCGCCGCAGGATGGCGCGAATGCGGGCCGTCAGCTCCCGCGGCGTGCAAGGCTTGGGCACATAATCATCGGCGCCAAGCTCAAGGCCGACGATGCGATCCGTATCGTCGCCCCTGGCGGTGAGCATGATCACCGGCAGGGCGCTTTTCATGCGAATACGCCGCAGGACTTCGATACCGCTCAGGCCCGGCATCATCACGTCCAGCACCGCAATCGCGTACTGGCCGGACAAGGCCTCGGATACACCCGCCTCGCCATCGTGAACCGCGGTCACGCCGAACCCTTCCAGCTCCAGGTATTCCTTGAGCATCTCGACCAGTTCGACATCATCATCTACCAGCAGAACCTTGGACATTGCAATATGCGCCAGCTTGAACAGAATTGGACGATGATAGCGAAGCACCACCATCAGGGACAGTGCCCGGCACCCGGATTTACATTAATTTACGCCATCAGCCTTGGTCGTAACGCAGCGGCAATAATTGCCGGAACGCGCCCCAGCACAGACAGACATCTCGGATCAAACTGCTCCAGGCAAGCATTTCAGCAAGTCCGGTCTGTAAATCCGAATAATCCTTAAAACCTTAATTCGAAACCACGGAGAACACGGAGGGCACGGAGAAAGGCGATCTTAGGCCTTTTATAATCACACCCAACAGGTGAATGCCAAACGATGTGCAATCACTTGTTTTTACTCCGTGTTCTCCGTGAACTCCGTGGCCAATTCCTTTTTTAGGATAATTCTTAACATAACTTTACTTCGCTTAACACAAACCACCGCCAAGTCTGAGCTAATCTGGCCGACATATTGCATGGAAGCATTACGCAGGCGTTGTCAGGCAACTCACAGCACACTGCGCAATTTTCACAACCCGCAAAGCAAAGGAGTAAATAATGGTAAACAGCATTGGCAATAATTCGGTTGCTTCCATGATGCAACGGCCCGATCCATCGCAAATGGCAAGCAGCCTGTTCTCGAAACTGGACAGCAAGAATCAGGGCTACATCGAGAAAAGCGACCTTCAATCCGCATTCGACCAGATGCAGGGCTCCGGAAAACCAGGCGGCGCCAGCGTTGACGAGGTCTTCAAACAACTGGATGGCGACGGCGACGGCAAAATCACCAAACAGGAGATGTCCGACAGCCTGACCAAGCTCACCGAACAACTGGACAGCCAGTTCAACAGCATGCGCACGAGCGGAAAAGGTGGCATGGGTGGCATGGGTGGCATGGGTGGCATGGGTGGCATGGGTGGCATGGGTGGCATGGGCGGCATGGGCGGCATGGGCGGCATGGGCGGCCTTAGCAAGGATCAGCTCACCAGCATGGCGAATGAAACAGACTCAACCAGCAGCGCCCTGACCAATCTGGTCAACAACTTCGATACGGCAGACACGAATGGCGACGGAAAAGTCAGCGCACAGGAAGCCATGGCCTACAATCAGGCCAGCCAGTCAGATTCGGCGGCATCCGGCAGCGCAAACAGTGAGGAACAGGTGATGATGAAAATCATGCAACTGGTGAGAACCTATGGAGATACGGGCCAGAGTGCTTCGACAGGAACCCTGTCCGTTTCGGCTTAAAGCTGCTGTCCACCAGGGAAGGGCCGGTAATGACCGGCCTTTTTTTACGCCAGTCAAAGCATGAGGGGTCAGACTGAACCGGCCATGATTACCCATCCAATCAGGATGGTTGATTTCGGCAATTCGGTGGACTAGACTGTCCAGTCCACCCATTCAGAGCAACAGAAGACCCATGTCCCAGCCAGCGGAAACCAGCCTCACCGAAACCCGTACCCGCCTGATTCAGGCAGCCAGGGAAGCCTTCATGCAGGAAGGCTACAGGGCCAGCGTGGAGGGCATCGCCGCCCGTGCCGGGGTGGCCAAGCAAACGCTCTACAACCACTTTCCCAGCAAGGACGAACTGTTCAGCGAGTCGGCCAGCCTGGCTTCGGATGCCATCGTGGTTTCGCTCGACGGCCAGACCGGCGACGTGCGCGCCACCCTCATCCGCTTCGGCACGACTTTCCGCCAGAGGGTGCATGGTGCAGAGGGGGTGGCCATGTTCCGCACCCTGATGGCTGAAGCCGCGCGTTTCCCGGCGCTGGCGCAGGCCTATTTCGCCAAGGGCCCGGAACAGACCGCGGCCCGGCTGGCGGAGTTTCTCGGCCGCGCCATGGCTGCAGGGCGATTACGCCAGGATGATCCGCGCTTTGCCGCAGAAATGCTGCTGGGCATGCTCATCAACCTCGACCAATTCCGCTGCATCAGCGGCCAGGACAGCTTGCCCGAAGTACAGGAAGAAGCCCGGATCGGGCAAATCATCGACTGTTTCATGCGTGCCTACGCCACAAATCACTAAGAGCCTATTTCAGAAGGAACCGATCATGAACCGAAATATCCCGCTGTTGCTTCTGCTGATCGCCGCGCTTGCAGGCTGCGGCAATGGCCAGAAACCCGCTGGGGGCCCTGGCGGCCCGGGCGGCGCCATGCCGCCGCCGGAAGTCGATGTCATCACCGTCACGCCAGGTTCGGCCACTCTGACCAAGGAGCTTCCGGGACGCTTGCAGGCTTTCCGTACCGCCCAGGTACGGGCGCAGGTGGACGGCATCCTGGAAAAACGCCTGTTCGATGAAGGCTCCGACGTCAAGGCGGGGGCCACCCTGTTCCGCATCGACCCGCGCAACTACCAGGCTTCGTTCGATGCGGCCAGAGCGGACCTGGACGTCGCACGCCTGACACTGGAACGCTACCGGCCGCTGCTGGCCATCAAGGCGGTGAGCCAGCAGGAAGTCGATCTGGCCGAGGCCAAAGTGAAACAGGCCGAAGTGGCGCTGACGCGCGCCCGCATCGACCAGGAAAATACCGCCGTGCCGGCATCGATTTCCGGCCGCATCGGCCGCGCACTGGTGACCGAAGGGGCACTGGTAAGCAGGGCCGATGCAACCCATCTCGCCACCATCGAGCAGATCGACCCGATCTATGCCAATTTCACCCAGCCCGGCAGCGACCTGTTGCGCCTCCGGCAGGCCGTGAAGGCGGGCAGGCTCAAGGCGGTTGAACAGGCAGGCGTGGAAATGATTCTGGAAGACGGCAGCATCTACCCGCAGCCGGGCAAGCTGATGTTCTCGGACCTGGCCATAGACCCGGCCACCGGCAGCGTTTCCCTGCGCGCCGTGTTCCCCAACCCCGGACACGAACTGCTGCCCGGCGCCTTTGTTCGCATCCGCTTCCCGGAAGCGCTGCAGGACCAGGCCCTGCGGGTGCCCCAGCGTGCCGTGCAGCCGGGCCCGCAGGGCCAGCTGGTGATGATCGTGGATAACGAAGGCAAGGTAGCGCCCAGGCCGGTGAAAACCAGCGGCATGAGCGGCAGCGATTTCATCATTGCCGAAGGCCTGAAAGGCGGCGAGCAGGTGATCGTCAACGGCCTGCAGAAAGCCCGCCCCGGCACGCTGGTCAAGCCCGTGGCGTGGAATCCGGACGCGCCTCCTGCCGCGCAGCCGCCGGCCGGTGACAAAAAAGCGGGTAAATCTGAAAAATCCAATTAACCACGGAGTTCACGGAGAACACAGAGCAAACACTATGGATTGCGCATTTTTTGACACTCGCCCGCCGGGTGGAATAATTAACGCTTTTCTCCGTGTACTCCGTGCCCTCCGTGGTTTCAAACTAAGGTTTTAAAAACAAATCATGTTTGCAAAATTCTTTATCGACCGGCCGGTATTCGCCTGGGTGATCGCCCTGGTGATCATACTCGCCGGCGTCCTCTCCATCAGGGGCCTGCCGCTGTCGCAATACCCTGCGGTCGCGCCCCCTTCCATCGCTTTCAACATCGTTTACCCGGGCGCATCGGCCAAGGTGATCGAGGAAACGGTCACCGCCCTGATCGAGCAGGAAATGAACGGCATCGAACGCCTGCTCTACATGGAGTCGGCTTCGGAACTGGGCACCGGCACGGTCACCCTGACTTTCGAGCCCGGCACCAACATCGACATCGCCTCGGTGGAAGCGCAGAACCGCTACAAGCGCGTCGAAGCCCGCCTGCCTGATGATGTGCGCCGCATGGGCGTCACGGTGACCAAGCCGTCGCGCAACTACGTGATGTTCGTCGCCCTGCATTCTCCGGACAACAGTCTCAAGGCCGTCGATCTTGGCAGCTTCGCCGCCGCCAGCGTGCTCGACCCGCTGCGGCGCGTGAAGGGCGTGGGCGAGGCGCTGCTGTTCGGCACCGAGTACTCGATGCGCCTCTGGCTCCAGCCGGAAAAACTGCATGCCTACAACCTCTCGCCCGGCGACATCACCCGCGCCGTGCGCGCCCAGAACGTCGAGCTCGCCACCGGCGAACTGGGCCAGGCGCCGGCAGCGGCCGGGCAGCAGATGAACGCGGTGATCGTCACGCGCAGCCGCCTGTCGACCCCGGAAGAATTCGGCAACATCCTGATCCGCACCCAGCCGGACGGCTCCGCCGTGCGGGTGAAAGACGTCGCCCGGGTGGAACTCGGCTCGCAGGACTACAACATCTTCGCCCGCCTCAACGGCCAGCCGACCGCCGCCATTGCCATCCGCGTGGCGCCCAACGGCAACGCACTCGATGTGGTCAAGGCGGTGCGCGCCAAGATGGCCGAGATGGAACCCTACTTTCCCAAGGGCGTAAGCTGGGACGTGCCTTACGACACCTCGCGCTTCGTCGACATTTCCATCCAGGAAGTGCTGATCACCCTGGCGGAGGCCGTGGTGCTGGTGTTCCTGGTGATGTTCCTGTTCCTGGAGAATTTCCGCGCCACGCTGATTCCCACCATCGTCGTGCCGGTCGCCCTGACCGGCGCCATGGCCGGGCTGTACGTCTTCGGCTACTCGATCAACGTGCTCACCCTGTTCGCCATGGTGCTGGCCATCGGCATCGTGGTGGACGACGCCATCGTGGTGGTGGAGGCGGTGGAGCGCATCATGCGCTCGGAAGGACTGGCGCCTCGGGAAGCCGCGCGCAAGGCGATGGACCAGATTTTCAACGCCATCATCGGCATCACCCTGGTGCTGACCGCGGTGTTCGCGCCGATGATCTTCTTCGGCGGCTCGGTGGGCGTGATCTACCGCCAGTTTGCCGTCACCCTGATCCTCACCATGCTGTTCTCGGCCCTCATGGCGCTGACGCTGACACCAGCCCTGTGCGCCACATTGCTCAGGCACGAACCGGGCAAGGGCCAGCCGACCCGCGGTTTCTTCGGCTGGTTCAACCGCTTCTTCGAGCGCACCACGCTGGGCTACCAGTCCTGGGTGGCACGCGCGATCAAGAAAACCGGGCGCTACCTGGTGCTTTACGCCGCCATTATCGGCGCCACCGGCTGGCTGTTCATGCACCTGCCCGGCAGTTTCCTGCCCGACGAAGACCAGGGCTATTTCATCAACATGGTGCAACTGCCGCCGGGCGCCTCGCAGGAACGTACCATCGAGGTGCTGAAACAGGTCGAGCAGTATTACCTCAAGCAGCCGGAAGTGGCCAAGGTCATCGGCGTGGTCGGCTTCTCCTTCTTCGGGCGCGGACAGAACGCCGCCCTCGCTTTCGTGCGGCTCAAGGAGTGGGACGAGCGCAAGGGGCCGGAGCATTCCTCCACGGCCATGGTGCAGCGCGCCAACATGGCGCTGTTCCAGATCAAGCAGGCCATGATCTTCGCAGTCAATCCGCCGCCCATTCCGGAACTTGCCTCCACCGGCGGCTTCGACTTCCGCCTGCAGGACCGCGCCGGCATCGGCCGCGACAAACTGCTGGAAGCGCGCAACATGGCGCTGGGCATGGCCGGGCAGAACCCGAACCTGGCCGGGGTGCGGCCGGAAGGCCAGGAGGCCGGTCCGCAGCTCCTGCTCGATATCGACCGGCGCAAGGCTGAAACCCTGGGCGTTTCCATCGCCGATCTCAACGAAACCCTGCAATCCACCCTGGGCGTGGCCTACATCAACGACTTCGAGCGTCAGGGCCGGATCCTGCGGGTGCAGATGCAGGCCGAGGCGGATCTGCGCACCACGCCAGAGAAACTCCTGCGCCTGGCGGTCCGGAACAAGGCCGGCGGCATGGTGCCACTGTCCGAGCTGGTCACCCCGCGCTGGATCATCGGCTCGCCCAAGCTCGACCGCTTCAACGGTGTCCCCGCCATGAAAATCGCCGGCATGCCGGCACCCGGCCACAGCACCGGCGAAGCGATGCAGACCATGGAAGGCGTCGCCAAGGAACTGCCGGCGGGCTTCGGCTTCGAGTGGGCCGGCACCTCGTTCGAGGAGAAGCTTTCCGGCAGCCAGGCGCCCTTCCTGTTCGCGCTCTCGCTGCTGGTGGTATTCCTCGCGCTGGCCGCGCTGTATGAAAGCTGGTCGATTCCCTTCGCCGTGCTTCTGGCGGTGCCGCTGGGCATCTTCGGCGCCACGCTGGCGGTGACCTTGCGCGAACTGCCCAACGACGTCTATTTCAAGGTCGGCCTCATCGCCATCATCGGCCTTTCCAGCAAGAACGCCATTCTGATCATCGAATTCGCGCGCGACCTGCAGGAGCAAGGCATGAGCCTGGCCGAGGCCACGGTGGAAGCCTGCCGCCTGCGTTTCAGGCCGATCCTGATGACCTCCTTCGCCTTCATCCTGGGCGTGCTGCCGCTGGCGATCTCGACCGGCGCCGGCGCCAACAGCCGCCATGCCATCGGCACCGGCGTGATCGGCGGCATGATTGCGGCGACCTTCCTGGCCATCTTCCTGGTTCCGGTGTTTTTCGTCGTGGTGCGGAAAATCTTCCCCGGCCATCCCCGCCGTCACGAGGAGAACGATCATGCGTAAGCTAGCGATTATCGGGAAACGCACACGGCGTTCTAACCCCCCTCAATCCCCCCTTATCAGGGGGGAAGCATTCTGCCCCTCCCCGATCTGCCCCTCCCCTGACAAGGGGAGGATGGGAGGGGTTGGGAGGCTGGGAGGGGTTGACGCCCGGTGCGGAATGAAAGGCATCATTAGTTTCATTGTCTTCTCCACCGCGCTGGCTGGCTGTTCCCTGATGCCCGACTACCAGCGACCCGATCTGCCGGTAGCCTCGCAATGGCCGCAAACCGCCCAGCCGGAAGGCGCGCGCCAGGCAGGCGCAACCGAATGGCGCGCCTATTTCCCCGATCAGAAACTGCAAGCCCTGATCGCAAGCGCACTCGATCACAACCGCGACATGAAAATCGCCGCCGCGCGCGTCGAGGAAGCCCGCGCACTCCATGGCATCACCCGTGCCGACCGTCTCCCCAATATCGATGCCGCTGCCAGCGGTCAGGCCGCGCGCACGCCGGGCGACCTCTCTTCCAGCGGACAGGCCGTTACCAGCCGCCGCTACGATATCGGACTTTCCCTGCTTTCCTTCGAACTGGATTTCTGGGGCCGGGTGAAGAGCCTGAACGAGGCGGCACTGGCCAGCTATCTCGCCAGCGAGGAAGCCCGGCGCGCGCTGCGCCTGTCGCTGGTGTCCGAGGTCGCCAACGCCTATTTCACCCTGCTGGAACTGGATGAACGCACGCAGCTTGCACGTGAAACAGTCAGAAGCCGCGAGGAAACCCGCACCATGATCGCCCGCCGGCGCGATGTCGGCCTGGCTGGCGAGCTCGATTTCCTGCAGGCGGATGGCGCCCTGCAATCGGTGCGCGCGGAACTCGCCAGCCTGCAACGCCAGCAGGCCGCCGCCGCCAATGCGCTGGCGCTGCTCGCCGGCCAGCAACCGGCCAGCCTGCCCGAAGGGCGCACCCTCACGGATCAGGGCATCGTTGCCGACCTGGCCGCGGACCTGCCTGCGGAAGTCCTGCTGCAGCGTCCCGATGTGCTGGCCGCGGAAAAAAGGCTGATCGCCGCCAATGCCAACATCGGTGCCGCGCGCGCCGCCTTTCTGCCGCGCATTTCCCTGACTGCCGGTCTGGGCACGGCCAGCAGCGCCCTGTCCGGGCTATTCGGCGGCGGCAGCGAAAGCTGGAATTTCCAGCCCGCGCTGCGCCTGCCGCTGTTCGATGCGGGCCGCAGCGCTTCCGGGGTCGATCTCGCCGAGGCGCGCAAGGTCATCGCCGTAGCCGAATACGAAAAGACCATCCAGCAGGCCTTCCGCGAAGTGGCCGACCTGCTCGCCGCCCGCACTCGCCTTGCCGAACAACTGCGCGCCCAGCAGGCGGCGGAAAAAGCCCAGAACGAGCGCCTGCGCCTGGCCGAAGCCCGCTACCAGGCAGGCATCACCAGCCACCTCGAGGTGCTGGATGCACAGCGCGAATCCTTTTCCGCCCAGCAAGCCACGGTCCAGACCCGGCGCGCATGGCTCACCGCCGCTGCCCAGCTTTACAAGGCATTGGGCGGCGGGGGCTGAGAGGCTGGATGATCATTAAGAATGCGAGAGTTCAAACCCGCTTTACTCACTTTTACAAGGCGCTAACCCCGATTTACGGATGCTTCGGTCAAACTGTCATTCAACAGGTCAAGGCACAGCCCCAGCCTGTCCATGATCCAATTTAACCAGGAGTCTGAAATGAATAAACGTACACTCACCCATTTCTTCATTGCCAGCAGTATCGCGCTTGGCCTTCCCCTCTCCGCCGATGCCCGCCCCAAGATGGACGGTCCAAACGGATGCGACAGCCCGATACAGATGATGGGCGAACGCGGCATGCCCGGCGGGAATCATCTGCCACCGTTCCTGCGCGACCTGAATCTGAGCGAAACCCAACGCGACCAGATTTTCGACCTGATGCATACCCAGGCACCCGCCATGCGCGATCTGGACAAGGCTGTCCGCAAGTCACAAATGGAATTGCGTCAGCTCGGCCTGTCGGATGAATACAGCGAGGCAAAAGCGAAGACGCTCGCGGAAGCCAACGCTCAGGCCATGGCCAGGATGGCACAGATGCACGCCAGCACCAGCCATCAGATTTTCCAGCTGCTGACGCCGGAGCAGCGCAAAAACATGGCAGAGCACAAAATGCGGCCACAGCGGATGAACAGGCCGTAATTGCCTATATTCAGCCTAACAAGCCAAAAAGCAGCCATGAAAAAAATCCGGGGCTTTACCCTGCCAGTGATGATTCTCGCCGTGCTGAGCGGCTGTGCCACAGTCGGGCCTGATTATGTCAGGCCCGGCCTTGCCGTCGCGGAAAACTGGTCGAATGCCCCGGTGAAAGCCGCTGCGGCGCAAGATCTGTCGCAATGGTGGCAGCAACTGCACGACCCCCTGCTTTCCGAACTCATCGAACAATCGCTCAAGGCCAGCCCCGATCTTCGCAGCGCTCAGGCCAGGCTACGCGAGGCACGGGCCCGGCGTGGTCTCGCAGGTGCAAACCAGTTCCCGTCCGTCAGCGCTTCTGCTTCCGAAATCCGCAGCAAGAGCAGTGCCGAAACCGGCAGCGGCCTGACGCGCGATCTGTATAGCGCGGGTTTCGACGCCAGCTGGGAGCCGGACATTTTCGGCGGTACCCGGCGCGCGGTGGAGGCTGCCCAGGCCGACCTGGAAGGCAGCGAAGCCAGCCTGCACAACACCCGGGTTTCACTGCTGGCGGAAGTGGCGCTCAACTACGTGGAATTGCGCGCCTTCCAGGCGCGGCTTGCCATTGCCCGGGACAATCTGGCCAGCCAGTCCGAAACCCTGGAGCTGACCGGCTGGCGTGCTGAAGCTGGCCTGACGAGCTCACTGGACGTGGAACAGGCACGCACCAACAAGGAGCAGACGCGCGCCCAGATCCCCAGCCTGGAATCCAGCCTGGCCCAGGCGGAACACCGCCTGGCCATCCTTCTTGGCCAGGCGCCGGGCGCGCTGCACGACAAGCTGGCAAAGCCCGCACCGATTCCGGCGGCGCCCGAGCACGTGGCCATCGGCATCCCCGCCGACACGCTGCGCCAGCGACCCGATGTGCGCGTCGCCGAACGCAAGCTGGCAGCGGAAACCGCCCGCATCGGCGAAGCGACGGCCGCCCTTTATCCCGGCTTCAAACTGAGCGGCTCCATTGGCTGGGAGGCATTCAGTTTCGGCGCGCTGGGCGGCGGTGATAGTCTCACCCGCTCCCTGCTCGGCAGCGTCGCTGCCACCCTGTTCGACGGCGGCCGCATCCGGCAACGCATTGAAATTCAGAACGCGGTCCAGGAGCAGGCCCTGGTCAACTATGAAAAAACCGTGCTCAGCGCCCTGGAAGAGGTGGAAAACGCGCTGGTTTCCCACGCCAGCAGCCGCAGGCGCGAACAGGCCCTGCGTGAGGCCGCGGATGCGGCGCATAACGCCGTGCTCATGGCGCACCAGCGCTATTCAACCGGGATTATTGATTTCCAGAAAGTGCTCGACACCGAGCGCACCCTGCTCACGGTTCAGGACAGTCTGAAAACCACGGAAGCGGAAAGCATTTCCGCCCTGATCCGTCTTTACAAGGCCCTCGGCGGCGGCTGGCAGCCCGCTGCAGGTGGCGAAAATCCATTTACTCAGCAAGGCGGCACCTCATGAGCGACGCTCCCGCAGATAAGAAAGACCCGCTGGCCCGAATCGTCGCGGCAGAAAAATCATCCCGCTTCCTCGGTCTTTCCGGCCGGCTCTGGCTGATTGTCAGCCTGACCCTGATCGTGGCAAGTGGAGCACTTTACTTACGCTCCCGCAATGCCGCCTCCGCGCCCCAGTATCTCAGCGAGGAAGTGCTGCGCGGCAATCTTACCGTCACGGTATCGGCCACCGGCAATCTGCAGCCGACCAACCAGGTGGACGTGGGCAGCGAGCTTTCCGGCACCATCGAAGCGGTGCTGGTCGACGACAACGACCGGGTACAGAAAGGCCAGCTCCTGGCCCGGCTCGACCTTTCCAAGCTGAACGACCAGGTCGCCAAATCCGAAGCCGCGCTGGCCTCGGCCGAAGCCCAGGTGGAACAGATGCGGGCGACCGTCGAGGAATCCCGCGCCAACCTGGCACGGCTGCGCCAGGTAGCCGAACTCTCCGGCGGCAAGGTGCCGTCGCAAGGCCGAACTCGATACTGCGCAGGCCACCCTGGACCGGGCCATCGCCAACGAGGCGAGTGCCCGCGCCGCCGTCACGCAGGCGCGTGCCACGCTCAAATCCGACCAGACCAACCTGGCCAAGGCCTCGATCCGCTCGCCCGATCGACGGTGTCGTGCTGGCGCGCAAGGTGGAGCCGGGGCAGACCGTCGCCGCATCGCTGCAGGCGCCGGTCCTGTTCACCCTGGCCGAAAACCTGGCGCAGATGGAACTCCAGGTGGACGTGGACGAAGCCGACGTGGGCCAGGTGCATGAAGGCCAGTCCGCCACCTTCAACGTGGACGCCTACGCCGGGCGAAAATATCCGGCGAGCATCACCCGTGTCGGCTACGGCTCGCAGACCAAGGACGGCGTGGTGTCCTACAAGACCATCCTCAAGGTGTCCAACGACGATCTCAGCCTGCGTCCCGGCATGACAGCCGGTCACCACGTCGCAACGAGCGCGAGAACGTGCTGCTGGTGCCGAATGCCGCGCTGCGCTTCACCCCAGCCGCGCAACGGCATCCGGCAAGTCTCGGGCGGCAGTATCGTGTCCAGCATGATGCCGCGCCGCCGAGCAGCAGCCGAGCTAAAGTGCCGGCGTCGAAAGCAAGTCCCGGCGCGCGCCAGATCTGGGTGCTGCGCGACGGCCAGGCAGTGGCCGTGACGGTGCAGACCGGGTATCAGCGATGGCCGCCTGACCGAGGTCAGCGGCGACCAACTCAAGCCCGGCATGGAGGTCATCACCGACAGCGCAGCACGGGCGGCGCATCGTGAACGAGCGCGCGACCGGCAGCGCGGACACCGCTGATCCGCCTGCGCGGCATCACCAAGGTCTACGGCAGCGGCAGCACGGCGTTCCAGGCGCTCAAGGGCATCGATCTCGACATCGAACAGGGCGACTTCGTCGCCATCATGGGCCCCAGCGGATCGGGCAAGTCCACCGCGATGAACATCCTGGGCTGCCTCGACACGCCGACCAGCGGCACCTACGAATACAAGGGCGTCCAGGTGCAGTCGCTCAGCCGCGACGAGCGTGCCCTCCTGCGCGTCGCTACCTCGGCTTCGTCTTCCAGGGCTTCAACCTGCTGGCGCGCACGTCCGCGCTGGAGAACGTCGAGCTGCCGCTGATCTATCGCGGTGAACCCGCCGCCAAGCGACATGCCATGGCCGCGCGCGCGCTCGATGCCGTCGGGCTGAAGGGCTGGGAACACCACACGCCGGCCGAGCTCTCGGGCGGCCAGCAGCAGCGCGTGGCCGATCGCGCGCGCCATCGTCACCGAGCCGGCCGTGCTGCTCGCCGACGAGCCCACCGGCAACCTCGACAGCGTCCGCAGCAAGGAGATCATGGAACTGCTCGCGCATCTCAATGCCGATCAGGGCATCACCGTGCTGATGGTCACGCACGAGCCTGACATGGCTGCCTACGCACGGCGCATCGTGCACTTCGTCGACGGCGTGATCGCCAGCGACGAGCGCAACTTGAACCCGGTCGAGTTGCCGAGCCAGCACCCCCGCGGCTGAAGGCATCTGACCATGTGGCTCAACACCTTGCTGCTGGCGCTGCGGTCGATTCGGCGCAACCTGATGCGCTCCTTCCTCACCATTCTGGGCATCGTGATCGGCGTCAGCGCCGTCATCACCATGATCACCGTGGGCAACGGCGCGACCCTGCCGTGCAGACCCAGATCTCGGCCTGGGCACCAATCTGCTGCAGATGCGCCCCGGCCAGCGCATGGACCGGGCAGCAGCGGATCAACGCACCCTTGTTCAAGACACCGACGCCGAAGCATCGCACCAGATCGGCGGCATCGCGGCCGCTGCACCCCAGTCGCTCATCCGGCACCTGGTGGCAATTCCATAGCAGCAGCATCACCCAGCACCAACTACTCTCACCATCGGCAATGACGCTTCCACTGCAGTTCACACTCAACTGCACGTGCCGTGTCATCATCCATACGTGCTGCAACTCTTCACAGTTAATCCTGCGCGTAAAATTTGCATCATCGTCTCTAAACAATTCTTCCAACACAACACTTGTTCTATAAATGAGCGCATACAAAATAACAATTTTTATCCGAGGAGAAATAAAATGGCGCAAGGCGCAAAAAGAATGAAAGTTTCGTTTCCAGCCTGCTGCCCAAGCCACCCCGCAGCACTTCGTCGAAACCGGCCAGCGCCGCCAGCAAAGGCGGCTCGCAACAGGTGTGGCTGCTGCGCGAAGGCCAACCCGTGGCCGTACCGGTGACCGTGGGGGTGAGCAACGGGCGCCAGACCGAAGTGACCGGCGGCGAACTGCAAGCAGGCATGCAGGTCATCACCGAAAGCGTGGCCGCGCCGAAATGAGTGGCGACAATACTCCGCCGCCGCTGATCGAACTGAGCGCCATCACCAAGACCTACGGCCAGGGAAACGTCGCTTTTCAGGCCCTGAGCGGTATCGATCTCATGATCCGGGAAGGCGAGTTCGTCGCCATCATGGGCCCGAGCGGGTCGGGCAAATCCACCGCGATGAATATCCTCGGCTGCCTCGACACCCCCAGCAGCGGCACCTACCGCTTTCGCGGCGTCCATGTGGAGCAACTGAGCCGCAACCAGCGCGCCCTGCTGCGCCGCAATTACCTGGGTTTCGTGTTTCAGGGCTTCAACCTGCTGGCGCGCACCTCGGCCCAGGAGAACGTCGAACTGCCCCTGCTCTATCGCGGCGAAAGCGCAGCGGCGCGCCACGCGGCGGCGCGTGCTGCGCTGGCCTCCGTTGGCCTGAATGGCTGGGAGCACCATACCCAGGCGGAGCTTTCCGGCGGCCAGCAGCAGCGGGTCGCCGTGGCCCGCGCCATCGTCACCCGGCCCACGGTCCTGCTGGCGGATGAGCCCACCGGCAACCTGGACAGCAAAACCAGCCGCGAGATCATGGAATTGCTGGCCGCCCTCAACCGCGACCAGGGCATCACCATCCTGATGGTGACCCACGAACCGGAAATGGCCCAATACGCCCAGCGCATCGTGCACTTCGTGGACGGCCTGGTGGACAGCGACACCCGCAACGGGGGGCAAACCCAATGACCCTAAGAACCGCAATTCAAGCCACAGAGATCACAGAGGACACAGAGATGAAGCGCGCTGCGCTGCGCTTGCCGAAGCGGGTTTTGCCTATTTTTATAGTTCGCCTGATGGGTGAAGGCCATGTTTACACCAACTCATTGTTTTCCTCTGTGAACTCTGTGAACTCTGTGAACTCTGTTTCTCTGTGGCTAACTGAGGCTTCTCAAGATGATCTGGAACACCCTCCTGCTGGCCCTGCGCGAAATCCGCCGCAACCTGATGCGCTCTTTCCTCACCATTCTCGGCATCGTCATCGGCGTCAGCGCAGTGATCACCATGGTGACCCTGGGCAACGGCGCCACCAAGGTGGTGTCGGACCAGATATCCAGCCTCGGCAGCAACCTGCTGCTGGTGCGCCCAGGCAAGCGCCTCGGCCCGGGGCGGGATTCCGCCGGCGCCCCCAGCTTCAAGATCGCCGACGCCGAGGCCATCCGCGCCCAGATCAGCGGCCTGGATGCCGTTGCACCGACGGTCAACCGCAGCGTGACCGTGGTTTTCGGCGCCAGAAACTGGTCCACTACCATCAACGGCAGCACCAATGCCTACTTCCAGACCGGCAACTGGAAACTGGCCGCCGGGCGGGTGTTCAGCGAAGCCGAAGAGCGCGCCGGGAAATCGGTATGCGTGATCGGCGAAACCGTGCGGCGCGAGATGTTCGGCAACCAGAACCCGCTCGGCAACGAGATCCGCATCAAGCAGTTCTCCTGCGAAATCATCGGCCTGCTGGCATCGAAAGGCCAGGGTGCGATGGGCATGGATCAGGACGACACGGTGATCATGCCCCTGCGCACGGTGCAGCGAAGGCTGACCGGCAGCCAGGATGTGAGCACCCTGATGGTCTCGGTGAAACCCAGCGCATCCAACGCCAGGGTGATCGAGCAGATCAACCTGCTGATGCGCGAGCGGCGCAAGATTTCGGATAACGAGGAAGACGATTTCAACGTCCTCGACACCAAGCAGATCGCGGAAACCCTGTCCGGCACCATCCGCATCATGACGACCCTGCTCGGCGCCGTGGCGGCGGTGAGCCTGCTGGTGGGCGGCATCGGCATCATGAACATCATGCTGGTGTCGGTGACCGAGCGCACGCGCGAAATCGGCATCCGCCTCGCCATCGGCGCACTGGAGCGGGAAGTGTTGCTGCAGTTCCTCATCGAGGCGGTGGTGCTGTCCTCCTTCGGCGGCCTGGTCGGCGTCGCACTGGCCACGGTGGCTTCGATCGGGCTGGCGCAACTGATGCAGGTGCCCTTCCTCTTCAACCCTGGCATCAACCTGCTGTCGTTCCTGTTCTCGGCTGCCATCGGGGTGATTTTCGGCTACTTCCCGGCTCAGCGGGCAGCCCGCCTGGACCCGATAGAAGCGCTGCGGCACGAGTAAGTTAGAACCTCTTTTTGTTCACCCGCCCCATGTTCGCCTACAGGGAAGATTGAACCGATGACCGGGCACAAGCTGAGGATAATCCTCAGAGCCAACCGGATCATCTTTACCCTGATTTACATGGCGTAACACGGATTTACGGCAATTTCTGTCAAACTTCCTGGCAGTTCGGCAGAGGGTAGCCTGACTCCATCCCTGCAGGCACCTCGGCGCCGCGCCGGAAATCAGGCTTTGAAATGGCTAATCCCATTTCGGCGCATGCTGGCTCGCCCGGTGATCGCGCCGCCTCCCGTTTTCTATGCCGACACCCTCATCAGCGTTCATGGCAAATCAGATTTGGTATTTGAACACTTACTATATATAAATCTAACTTTGTAAAAATAATTAAATATCAATATATAACATTGACATCCAGTTAATAAATAATATAGATTAGTGACTGATTACTTACTTATGATCAGGGGCGCAACATTCAGGATGGTTATTATGAAGAAACCCATGTCTCAGCTACTGCTGTTAGGGCTGCTTCTCCCCACGGGGAATGCGGCCTTTGCAAATGACGCCCTATCCCTCTGGGAAGCGATGGAACGGGCCGCGCAATCCAACCCGGCCATCAGAAGCCAGCAAATCGAGATCGACAAGCAGGCACTGGAGCAGGATATCGCCCGCAGCCAGCATCTGCCGAAGGTCGACCTGAACGCCGCCTATACCCGCTACGCCTATCCCACCTTCGTCACCCCGATCCGGGAAGCGGGCGTTTTTCCGCCCATGGACACGGACATTTCCACGCTCGGGCTGGCGCTGAGCCTGCCGCTCTACAGCGGCGGCAAGCTGGTGGCCGGCGAGGCACTGGCCGGGCACAACCGGGAAGTTTCCGTCCAGGCGCTGCGTGCCGGCGGACAGGATCTGCTGTTCAATGTTGTCGCCACCTATACCAAGGCGCTGCATTTCAGTGAACTCGGCAAAGTGCTGGACGCACGCATCAAGGCACTACAGCACGAGGAAAAAAATATTGACCTGCGCATCCAGCAGGGACGGGCCGCGCGGCTGGAGCTGATCCGCCTGCGAACCCAGCTCTCCCAGGCGCGCTACGACAGGGTGTCTGTCGTGCGGGGCGAGAAAGATGCGCTGTCCTTGCTGGCTTCCCTGCTGGGAGAAAACGGAGTGGCGCCGGTCCTGTCCGGGTTGAGCGCGACTTCGCCGGTTCTGCCCGTTTCTGCAGAAGAAGCCATGCACCATGGATTGCAACAGCGCCCGGATATTCTCCGGCTGGACGCCATGGGCAAAGCGGCGCAGGAAAAAGTCGCCATCGCCCGCGGCGACCGCATGCCGCAGATCAATCTGGTGGCAAAGGCGCAAGAAAGCGCCGGAGGGACCTGGAAAACTTACGACGACTGGCAGATGGGCGTGCAATTGTCCTTGCCGCTGTTTGATGGCGATATCCGCAAGCGCAAGCTGGAGCAAGCCAGCCTGGAACAAAGGCAAAATGCCTTGCAACAGGAAGATGTCCGCAACCGGATTGCGACAGAAATCGAGCAGGCATTCGGCGCCCTGTCCGAAGCGCAGGCCCGGCTGGAAGCCGCCACCCAGGGAGAGGCAGAGGCCACCGAAGCGCTGCGCATCGAAACCCTGCGCTACCACAGCGGCGAAAACACCATCACCGACCTGCTCGGCGCGGAAACCGCCTTGTGGTCCGCCTCGGCCAACCGCCTTCAGGCCGGATACGACATCACCGTAAGCCAGGCGCGTCTGCTGCGCGCCACCGGCGAACTCGCGCCCGGCAGTTTCCGGCCAGCCGCTGCCGGAGGAGACCGCAAGCCCTGGCGCTGTATCCAGCCTGGAGGCCCGCACACTCGCGCAGTACCTCTCGTGGCATTTTTGCGAAACCGGCACCAACGGCAACCCGGCTGAGCGGAGTGGGGACGTTGCAGTGCCGCCCCGCTCTGCGATCGCAGGAAGCATTAATCTGGCGTACTCGAACAGGCAAGGAGCAAATTCATGAACAAGAAAATAGTCATCGCCGGCATACTGGCCGTCGGTATTGGCGCGGCGGTGCTGTCGAAATTTGCGCCCTGGCAGGCGAAGCCGGACGGCAGCAAGGTCACCGCCTCGGGCACGGTGGATGCAACCGAAATCGCCGCAGCTTTCCGCATGCCGGGGATTCTGGGCAAGCGTCCGGTCGAGGAAGGCAGCCATGTCAAACCGGGTGAACTGCTGGCGGCGCTCGACGACCGCGAGGCGGCCGCCCGGCTGCAGCAGGCCGAGTCCGCCGTGCAGGCCGCCCAGGCGCGCCTCAGAGACCTGGAGCAGGGCTTCCGTCCGCAGGAAATCGCCGAGGCAAAAGCCCAGGCTGACCTGGCCCGGGCCAGTCTGGACAATCTGAATGAAGAGACCCGGCGCTCCGAAGCGCTCTTCACCGGTGGCGCGGTCAGCCAGCAGCGGCGCGACAAGGATCGCACAGCCGCCGCCGTGGCAGGCGAGCAGCATCGCGCCGCGCAGGCACGGCTCAAGCTGCTGCAAAGCGGCTACCGGCCCGAACTCGTCAATGCGGCGCGGGCGCAGCTCGGCGAAGCGCAGGCAGCGGCAGCCGCCGCCCGCGTGGCGTGGGAGGATTTGCAGGTCAGAAGCACGGTGGAAGGCGTGATCACCCGTACCCATGCAGAAGTGGGCGAAACGCTGGGCGCGGGCCGCCCGGTGGTGACGGTCACCGATATTTCCCGGCCCTGGGTGCGCGTCTATATCCCGGAAAACCTGATCGGCAAGGTGCGCCTGGGCGCCGCCGCAACGGTCAGGATCGACACCTATCCGGGACGCGAATTCGCGGGCCGGGTGAGCTACGTTTCGTCCCAGGCCGAATTCACGCCCAAGAACGTGCAAACCCAGGAAGAACGGGTAAAGCTGGTGTTCGCGGTGAATGTGCTGCTGGATAACCGTGACGGCACGCTCAAGCCCGGCATGCCGGCAGACGTGGATATCGCCAGCGGGGACGGGGCTGCCCGGTGATTCTCGCAGCCAGACTTTTCGAGCAGGACCGGCTTGCGCTGGAGCGCCTCGAACAGCGCGACCGCGGCGCCCTGCTGATTAACATGCTTTCCATCGCCGTGGTCGTGGTGGCCGGCGAGATGGCGGCCTTTCACCTGGACATGGCTGATCGCTATGGATTCATGCCCCTGCTGGTGCGCGGCATCATTTACCTGCTGCTGAGCATGTTGCTATGGGCCATGGTGCTGCGCAGCAGCCGGCGCAGGGTGGCCGGCCTGATGGAAGAAAAGCACCGGGGATACGAAGCCGTGCTGCTGGCCTATGACAGCGCCCTCGCCCTCAGGGATGCCTATACCGGTGGCCATGGACGCCGGGTGGCGCACTACGCCCGTTTCATCGCCCGCGCCATGGACCTGCCCGAAACCGAAGTGACCCATATCGGCGAGGCAGCGCTGCTGCACGATCTGGGCAAGATCGGGATTCCCGACCGCATTCTGACAAAACCTGGCCGCCTCACGATCGAGGAATTTGCCGAAGTGCAGAAGCATCCTGCCGCCGGTGCGGACATTCTCCGCGCCATCCCGCTGCTGCGCCGCCACGCCACCGCAGTGCGCCATCATCATGAACGCTACGACGGCAGCGGCTACCCCGACGGGCTGCGCGGAACCGCCATCCCCCTCGCGGCACGCATCATTGCCGTGGCGGACGCATTCGACGCCATGACCAGCAAACGCAGCTACCGCGACGAGGTAAAAGCGCAGCAGGCGCTGAGTAGCATTGTCAAAGTCGCAGGCAGCCACTTCGATCCGGAAATCGTGGCGGTGATCAGCCAGAGTCCGGCACGTGAAGCGCTTTTCGCGGCGCAGGGAGCGCTGTCATGAGCGATATCGCCATCCAGGCCAGCGGGCTGGGGCGCACTTTCGGTGACATGTGGGCGGTGCGCGGGCTCGACCTGGAAGTGCGGCGCGGGGAAATCTTCGGCCTGGTGGGGCCGGACGGCGCAGGCAAGACCACCACCATGCGCCTCCTGACCGGCATTCTCGCGGCCAGCGAAGGCTCGGCAACGGTGGCGGGCTTTCCCATCCAGGGCGGCGAGGAGCAGATCAAGTCGCGCATCAGCTACATGTCGCAACGCTTCGGCCTCTATGGCGACCTCACGGTGGAAGAGAACCTGCGCTTCTATGCCGACCTGTACGAAGTGCCGCGGCGCGAGCGCGAGCCGCTGGAAGAGCGCCTGCTCGGCTTTTCCTATTTGACGCCGTTCCGGAAGCGCCTGGCGCGCAATCTCTCGGGCGGCATGAAGCAGAAGCTGGGGCTGGCCTGCGCCCTGATCCACAAGCCGGAGATCCTGTTTCTCGATGAACCCACCAACGGCGTCGACCCGGTATCGCGGCGCGATTTCTGGCGCATTCTCTACGCCATGCTCAAGGAAGGGGTGACGATCTTCGTCTCCACCGCCTACCTCGACGAAGCCGAACGCTGCACGCGCGTCGGCCTGATGCACCGCGGCCGCCTGATCCAGTGCGACACGCCGCAGAAACTCAAGGAAGGGATTCCTGGCCTGCTGCTGGAGCTGGAAACCGAGCGTCCGCGCGCCGCCCGGGAAATCCTTGCCGAAAAGCTGGGCTGGAACCGCATCAGCCTGTTCGGCGGCCTGCTGCACCTGTATGCCGCTGACGAGAGCGAGGCGGAACAGGCCAGGACGGTATTGCAGGAGGCCGGGATCGCCGTGCGGGCGGAAAAGATCATCACCCCGACGCTGGAAGACGTGTTCATTCACCAGGTGACCCGGGATGACGCGGAGGCGCAGGCATGAACACGGATTACGCCGTCGAAGTGCGCGACCTGACTCGGGTGTTCGGCGATTTTGTCGCCGTCGACCGCGTCTCGCTCACGGTTGAAAAAGGTCAGGTGTTCGGTTTTCTCGGCCCCAACGGCGCGGGCAAGTCCACCACCATCCGCATGCTGTGCGGCCTGCTGCTGCCGAGTTCGGGCGCGGGCCGGGTGGCGGGCTTTGATGTCATGAGCGAATCCGAGACCATCAAGCGCCATATCGGTTACATGTCGCAGAAATTCTCGCTCTACGACGACCTCACCGTGGAAGAGAACATCGACTTCTACGCCGGCATCTACAACGTGCCCAGGGCCAAACGCAAGGAACGCAAGGACTGGGTACTGGAGATGGCGGGGCTGGCCGACAAGCGGCGCAACCTGACCGGCTCGCTGGCCGGTGGCTGGAAACAGCGCCTGGCTTTGGGCTGCGCGGTACTGCACGAGCCGCCGATCCTGTTCCTGGACGAGCCCACCTCGGGCGTGGACCCGCTGTCGCGGCGCCAGTTCTGGGACCTGATCGCGCAGATGTCGCATCGCGGCACCACGGTGTTCGTCACCACCCACTACATGGAGGAGGCGGAATACTGCGACGAACTGGCGCTGATCTACCGCGGCCGGATGATCGCCAAGGGCAAGCCGGCAGAAGTCAAGACGCTGATTCCAGAGGATATTCTTGAAATTCGTATTGACCGCCCCTTTGATGCGCTGGAACGGCTGGAAGACTCGGATCTGGTGCAGGATGTAGCCCTGTTCGGCGATGCCCTGCATGCGGTGGTCAGCAATGCGGCTGCGGCGATCCCGGCGCTGAATAATTTTCTCGCGCAGCAGGGCTTCGCAGTACAGGTCATCCGGCAGGTCACGCCTTCGCTGGAGGACGTATTCGTTTCCCTGATCGAACAGGACGACCGGCAGCGCGCACAGGGAGAGAAAGCATGACGACACCGCGTTTTTCCCGCATCCGCCTGTGGGCGCTGGTGAAAAAGGAATTCATCCACATCATCCGTGACCCGCGCTCGCTGGCGATGGCGTTCCTGATGCCGCTGATTCTGCTGATCCTGTTCGGCTACGCCATCACCATGGACATCAAGACGCTCAACCTGGTGGTTTATGATCAGGACCAGAGCGCCGCCAGCCGCCAATACCTGGAAGGCTTCCCGGCCTCCAGCTACTTTAGCGTGGTGGCCGCCGCACAAAGCCATGCCGAAGTACGCGCCCAGCTCGACCGGGGCAAGGCACACCTGGCGCTGGTGATTCCGCGGCACTTCGCACGCGACCTGGAGCAGGGCCGCAGCACGAAAGTGCAGCTACTGGCCGACGGCTCCGACGCCAACACCGCAACCATCGCCATGGGCTATGCCGAGGCCATCACCAACCGCTTCAGCACGGCACAACTGGGCAGCAAAATCGAGCTGGCCGTGGATAACCGCCTGCGGGTCTGGTACAACCCCGAGCTGAAAAGCCGCTGGTTCATCATTCCCGGCCTGATCGCGGTGATCATGACGGTAATCACCGCCCTGCTCACCTCGCTCACCGTGTCGCGCGAATGGGAGAGCGGCACCATGGAACAGCTGATCGCCACGCCGGTGCAGCCGATCGAGCTGTTCCTCGGCAAGATGGCGCCGTATTTCGTGATCGGCGTGCTGGACGTGCTGTTCTCGGTGGCGATGGGGGTATGGGTGTTCGATGTGCCGCTGCGCGGCAGCTTCATCTTCCTGCTCGGCGTCACCGCAATGTTCCTGGTGGGCGGGCTGAGTCTCGGCATCCTGGTCTCCACCATCGCCAAGTCGCAGCTGGTGGCAAGCCAGCTGGCAATGGTCGTCACTTTTCTGCCGGCTTTCCTGCTCTCCGGTTTTCTCTACTCCATCGACAACATGCCGCGCTTCCTGCAAGTGGTCACCCACGTGGTGCAGGCGCGCTATTTCGTTGAAGTGCTGAAGAATATTTTTCTCAAGGCCAGCCCGCCTGCTTTCGTGGCGGACGACCTGATTTTCCTCGGAATGTTTGCCATGGTGGTGTTCGCTGTCGCCTTGCGCAAGTTCCGCAAAAAACTGGCCTGACGGAGGCATTATGTGGGAAAGAATCTACCGCATGCTGGTGAAGGAATTCATCCAGGTGCTGCGCGACCCGCGCATGAAAGCGCTGATCTTCGTCATGCCGGTGATCCAGCTGATCATGTTCGGCTATGCCGTGACCACCGACGTGGACCACATCAGGACTGCGGTCTGCGATCTCGACAAGAGCCCGCAGAGCCGCGCGCTGATCGAGCGCTTCACGGCCTCCGGCTATTTCACCGTGGTGGAAAATACCAGCCACCCTGAAAAACTGGGCGAACTGCTCGACCGCGGCAAGGCCACCATCGGCATCCAGATCAACCGCGGCTTTGCCGATGACCTGCGCTCGGGCCGGCAGGCGGTGATCCAGACCATCGTCGACGGCACCGATTCCAACACCGGCACGGTGGCGATGGATTATGCCCAGCGCATCACCCAGGAATTCTCCCGGGCACGCCCTGCCCCGGTCGAGTTGACCCAGCTGGCGCAGCCGCCGGCCAACCCCATCGAACTGCGTTCGCGCGCCTGGTTCAACCCCGACCTGAAAAGCCGCTATTTCAACGTTCCCGGCGTGATCGCCGTGGTGGTGCTGCTGATCTCCCTGCTGCTCACCGCCATGGCCATCGTGCGCGAGCGCGAAATCGGTACCATGGAGCAGCTGATGGTGACGCCGATCCGCCCCTTCGAGCTGATCCTCGGCAAGACGCTGCCCTTCGTGCTGATCAGCTTCATCGACGTGCTGGTGGTCACCGCCATCGGTATCAACTGGTTTCACGTGCCGATCCACGGCAGCCTGGGGCTGCTGCTGTTCGGCGCCGGGCTGTACCTGATGTCCACCATCGGCATCGGGCTGTTCATTTCCACCATTTCCCAGACCCAGCAACAGGCGCTGATGTCGTCGTTTTTCTTTTATCTGCCCGCGGTGCTGCTGTCCGGCTTCATGTTCCCGATCGCGAACATGCCGGAACCGGCCCAGTGGCTCACCTATCTCAACCCGCTGCGCTACTTCCTGGTCATCATCCGGGACATTTTTCTCAAGGGCAGCGGCTGGGAAATCCTGTGGCCCCAGTTCGCCGCCCTGGCGGTGCTGGGTACGGCACTTTTACTGGTTAGCTCGCTTCGATTCAAAAAAAGGATGGTCTGACATGAAACAATCCCGCAACAGGATCTTCAATCTCCTCGCTTCTTCCTGCCTGCTGTTCGCGGCAAGCGGCGCATATGCTGCCGAGCCGCTTGCCCTGCAGAAAATCATGAAAGACCTGGGCAAGAACATGCAGGCCATCACCGACGGGATTTCCCGCGGAGACTGGGAACTGGTGGAAAAAACCGCGCCCCTGATCGCCGATCATCCCAAGCCGCCGTTTGGAGAAAAACTGCGCATCCTGGGCTTCGTCGGCACCAACATGAACAAGTACAAGGAATATGACGGAGAAACCCACGAGCAGGCGCAGGCGGTCGGCAGGGCGGCAAAGGCCAGGGACGGCCAGGGCGTGATCCTTGCCTTCCAGAAGCTCCAGACCGGTTGCTACAACTGCCACAGCGAATTCCGCAAACCCTTCGTGGAACATTTTTACGGCAAGAAAGACGCCGCCCAGTGATCGGCATTCACATCAACAGCACAGGAGTCATTCCATGAACACCTCAACACCTCAACGCAGCATCATCGTCTGGATCATTTCCCTGGTCGCAGTTGCTTTCGGCCTGCTGACCATCAAGGAAGGCGGCACCATCCTGTTCGGCGGCGAAGCGGCGCGCACGGCGGCCGGCAATTATGTGCCGTTTGTGCTGTGGTTCAATTTCTCGGCCGGTTTCGCCTATGTCCTCGCCGGTGCCGGCCTGTGGCTGCAACAGCGCTGGGCGGTATGGCTGGCTGCAGGCATTGCCGCAGCAACAGCGTTCACCTTCGCGGCCTTTGGCGTGCACGTGGTTCTCGGCGGCGCCTTCGAGCCGCGCACGGTAGCTGCCATGAGCCTGCGCACGCTGGTGTGGGTCACGATCGCGACCATTGCCTGGCGCGGGATATTGCGCAGGCAGCAGGCCGTGCCGGAAGGAAGCCGGTAATGAAAAATAGCCGTTTCAGCACGATGCTCTGGATGGGCCTGGCAATGGCCGGTTGCGCCGGCCTGTCACAGGCCTCACCCGGGGATCAGCCAACACTCGGGGCGGCAGCGCAACCCAGAGCGGATTTTTCCGGTCACTGGGCACTCAATGCCAAAGCCAGCGACGATCCCCAGGAAAAGGCCAGGGAAGCCATGAAGGCGATGCAGCAGGCCAAAGGGGGCGGACAGCAGGGGCGTGGCGGCGGAAAAGGCGGTGGTATGGGCGGTGGTATGGGCGGAGGCATGGGCGGTGGCATGGGTGGCGGACGCCAGGGCCACGGGCCATCGGGCGGAGCGGGCGGGCGTGGCGAGATACCATCCCGGGAGCTGAACGCACTGATGGCTACGCCGGAAAAGCTCAATATCGTGCATGAGGATCCGATGCTGCTGATCAGCGACGAAAACGATCAGCGTCAGCGCCTCTTCACCGACTTTCGCGGCGCCAGTGTTTCCGCCAGTGGCGGCTTGCAGCAGCGGGTAGCCGTCGCAGGCTGGGAGGGTGCCACGCTGGTCGTCGAGACCACAATGTTCGGCAGTGCAAAGCTGGTTCAGAATTACCAGCTTGATGCCCAGACAGGCCAGCTCTTGATTGTGACGGCTGCCAACCTGGCGGAAAAGCAGCCGGTTTCCTATCGGCTGGTTTACGACCGGGTGAAGCCCTGAAAATGCGCCAGGCGCCCTATGGAGACTGCGATGACTGATCACGAATACATGAACCGCACCATAGTCACAGTCAACACTGGAAGCTCATCCGTGCGGCTGGCAGCGTTTGCTTGCGACGAGCGGCGGGCGCTGTCGGCACTGGCAAACGAACACCATGCAACAGCAAACGAGGATGCGACTGAAATACTGCGCCGATTCGTGCAGGCGAATGTGCCTGGCAGCGTGGCAGCGGTCGCGCATCGCGTGGTACACGGTGGTCAGCGGCTGGTGCAATCCTGCCTGCTGGATGAGGCGGCGGAGCGCGAGATCTCGCGCCTTGCGCCGATTGCGCCATTGCACAATCCAGTGGCGCTGCGCTGGATCGGTGCCGCGCGTTCGCTGTTTGGCGATGGCACGCCGCAGGTCGGGGTATTCGATACGGCGTTCTACGCGAACCTGCCCGAGGAGGCGAGAACCTATGCCATTCCCCGTGCCTTGGCGGACCGGCATGAGATCCGGCGTTACGGGTTCCACGGCCTGGCGCATAGGGCAATGTGGCAACGCTGGCAGGCATTGCATCCGGGCCAGGCTCAGGATGCCAGGATCATCTCGCTGCAACTTGGTGCCGGCTGTTCCGTCACGGCAAGTGAAGGTGGCGTCCCGAAGGATACTTCCATGGGGTTTTCGCCGCTGGAAGGCTTGGTCATGGCCACCCGCTCCGGCGATGTCGATCCGGGGATGATCAGCTTTTTGCAGCGCATGGAGCACTGGTCACCTGAGGATGTCGATCGCGTGCTGAGCGCCGAATCCGGATTGCTGGGCCTGTCCGGTATCAGTGGAGACATGCGCGTGTTGCTGCGCTCGGACGATCCGCATGCGCGTCTTGCCGTCGCGCTCTATGCCTATCGTGCGCGCAAGTATATCGGCGCCTACCTGGCGGTGCTGGGCGGTGCTGAAAGCATCGTATTCGGCGGCGGCGTGGGCGAGCACGCGCCGGAAGTACGCGCGGCGGTATTGAAATCCATGGAATGGGCCGGAGTGCGCCTGGATGACGGCGCAAATGAAACGACTGTGGGGAAAGCGGGTCGAATCAGCCACCCTGACAGCAAAATCGAGGTCTGGGTGATCCCCGTGGACGAACAATACATCCTGGCACAGGAGGCGCTGGCGGTAATCACCCGCCATTAAAGCGCATTTCGAAAGGAGTACAAGAATGAATCCGGAAATAAGAAATCAGCAGCAAACTCCAGCGGACGGCCCGCTGTCTGCGGCCGAGCTGGGCAGGATGAATGCCTACTGGCGTGCGGCCAACTATCTGTCGGTGGGCCAGATTTACCTGCTGGATAATCCGCTGCTCAAGTCGCCGCTCAGGTTCGAACACATCAAGCCGCGCCTGCTCGGTCACTGGGGCACGACGCCGGGGCTTAATTTCATTTATGTGCATCTCAACCGCGTGATCAGGGCGCACGACCTCAACATGATTTACATCGCCGGGCCAGGCCACGGCGGACCGGGCCTGGTCGCCAACACCTGGCTGGAAGGCACCTACAGCGAGGTGTATCCGAATATTTCGCAGAACGCCGAGGGCATGAAAAAACTGTTCCGGCAGTTTTCGTTCCCCGGCGGCGTGCCGAGCCACGTGGCACCGGAGACGCCCGGCTCGATCCATGAGGGCGGCGAACTGGGCTACGCGTTATCGCATGCCTACGGTGCGGTGTTTGACAACCCGGACCTGATCGCGGCCTGTGTGGTCGGTGATGGCGAGGCCGAGACCGGGCCGCTGGCGGCGGCGTGGCATTCCAACAAGTTTCTCAATCCGGTGCGTGATGGCGTGGTGCTGCCGATTCTGCATCTCAATGGTTACAAGATCGCCAATCCCACGCTGCTCGCGCGTATCCCGCACGCCGAGCTGGAGAGCCTGCTGGTTGGCTACGGCTACAAGCCGTATTTCGTGGAGGGGTCGGACCCGGCGCTGATGCACCAGCAGATGGCCGCAGTTCTGGATACGGCCATTGCCGAGATTCAGGCCATCCAGCAGGATGCGCGCGTCCACGGATTCAAGACGCGCCCGGTCTGGCCGATGATCGTCCTGCGCAGCCCCAAGGGCTGGACCGGGCCCAAGGAGGTCGACGGCAAGCAGACCGAGGGCTCGTGGCGATCCCACCAGGTGCCCTTCGGCGCGATGGCCAACCCGGAGCATCTCAGGCTGCTCGAGCAGTGGATGAAGAGCTACCGGCCTGAGGAACTGTTTGAGGAAAGCGGCGCGCTGAACGCGGAGCTTGCCGGGCTGGCGCCGCAAGGCGCGCGGCGCATGGGTGCCAACCCGCATGCCAACGGCGGCCTGCTGCTCAAGGACCTCAGGCTGCCGGACTTTCGCGATTATGCGCTTGATGTGCCCGCGCCCGGCGCGGTGGAGGGCGAGGCGACCCGCGTCATGGGCCTGTACCTGCGCGATGTCATGAAATCCAATCTCGAAGCGGGCAATTTCCGCGTCATGGGGCCCGACGAGACCGCATCGAACCGCCTTGGCGCGCTGTTCGAGGTGACCGACCGGGCATGGGTGGCCGGGCGCCTCGCGGAGGATGACCATCTCGCGCCCGACGGCCGGGTGATGGAAATACTCAGCGAACATACCTGTCAGGGCTGGCTCGAAGGCTATCTGCTGACCGGCCGCCACGGATTGTTTTCATGCTATGAGGCGTTCATCCACATCGTCGACTCGATGTTCAACCAGCATGCCAAGTGGCTCAAGGTGTGCCGCGAAATTCCATGGCGCCGCCCTATCGCTTCGCTCAACATCCTGCTGACCTCGCATGTCTGGCGCCAGGACCACAACGGTTTTTCGCATCAGGATCCGGGTTTCATCGATCACGTGGTCAACAAGAAGGCCGATATCGTCCGGGTGTATCTGCCGCCGGATGCCAACACCCTGCTTTGCGTCACCGACCAGTGCCTGAGGAGCCGGGATCTGGTGAATGTCATCGTTGCCGGCAAGCAGTCGCAGCATCAGTGGCTGGATATGGCGGCCGCCACCCGGCACTGTGCCGCAGGCGTCGGCATCTGGGAATGGGCGAGCAGCGATTCGGGCGTCGAGCCGGATGTGGTGCTGGCGGCGGCGGGTGACGTGCCCACGCTGGAAATGCTGGCGGCCATCGATATTCTGCGCGAGCACGCCCCCGATCTGAAAATCCGCTTCATCAACGTGGTGGACCTGATGACCTTGCAGCCCAAGGAAGAGCATCCGCACGGGCTGTCGGACAGGGATTTCGACACCCTGTTCACCCCTGACAAGCCGATCATCTTCGCCTATCACGGTTATCCGTGGCTGATCCATCGCCTGTCCTACCGGCGAACCAACCACAGGAACCTGCACGTGCGCGGCTACAAGGAAGAAGGCGCGACCACCACGCCGTTCGACATGGTGGTGCGCAACGATCTCGACCGCTTTCATCTGGTGGCGGACGTGATCGATCGCGTTCCGGCGCTCGGCTACCGGGCCGCGCACCTCAAGCAGGCGATGCACGACAAACGCATCGAGCACCGGCAGTACATCACCCGCCACGGCGAGGACATGCCCGAGGTGCGGGAATGGCAGTGGGGACGAAGCCATGCGTGACGAAATAAAAAGGCGGGGCCGGGTATGCCGGACTGGGGAAAACATCATGAACCCGTGGTTTACTCTGCCGATAGCGGTAGCAAAATCAACTCGAAGGAGAACGTGATGACAGGCAATTCATTGTTGAAGCTGCACACCCTCGGTCAAAGTATCTGGCTCGACTATATTCAACGCGGCATGCTCGACAACGGCGAAATTGAACGCATGATCGAGGTCGACGGCCTCGCCGGGATGACGTCCAATCCCGCAATTTTCGAAAAGGCGATTATCGGGCGCCATGACTATGATGAAGCGATTGCGAGACAGGTCCGCACCGGCGCGAGTGCGCGCGATCTCTACGACACACTGACCCGCGAGGATGTAGCTCATGCCGCGGATCTGCTGCTGCCGGTGTACAACAAATCAGGGGGGCGCGATGGCTTTGTGAGCATCGAGGTTTCTCCGCATTTTGCGCATGACTGCGATGCCACGGTTAACGAAGCACACGCGTTATGGGCACACCTCGCCCGTCCGAACATCATGATCAAGGTGCCAGGCACGCGTGCCGGCCTGCCTGCAATTCAGTCGCTGATTGCCGCCGGCGTGAATGTGAATGTCACCCTGCTGTTTGGCGTGCAGCGCTACCGTGAAGTGGCCGATGCTTTCATGCGCGGGCTGGAACAGCGCGCCGCCACTGGCGCGCCGCTCGATCATGTCGCATCGGTGGCCAGTTTTTTTCTGAGCCGCATCGATACGCTCGTGGATCAGCGTCTTGACGCCCTGCCTCCGTCAGGCGCCGATGCGCGGCCCCATGGTTTGCGCGGTGCGGCAGCGATCGCGAGCGCACGTCTCGCCTATCAGCATTACAAGCAATGGATGGCCGCGCCGCGCTGGCAGTTGCTGGCGGCACAAGGCGCGCGCAGTCAGCGGCTGTTGTGGGCCAGCACCGGCACCAAAGACCCGGACTATAGCGATGTGAAGTATGTTGAGGCGCTGATTGGTCCGGACACGGTCAATACGCTGCCGCCCGATACACTGGCGGCATACCGCGACCACGGCCACCCGGCACCGCGCCTGGAAGAAGGCCTGGAAGCGGCGCGTGAGCTGCCGGCACAACTTGCAAGCCTGGGCATCAACCTCGAACAGGTGAGCGACGAGCTTGAGGCCGATGGAGTGAAAAAATTCATCGCCCCGTTCGACAAGCTGCTGGCTGCGCTCGAACAGCGGCGTGCCACGCTTCCGGGTTGAGAAAATGCGAGCCGGGCCGAGGAGACAAGCTGCCGGAATGGCAGGACACAGGCCGGGTTTCCGGCCATGGCTGCTGCTGTCCGTCGCCCTGTTGTTTGCGGGCTGCGCGCATTACCCGCCGAATCAGCCGCTGGCCCGGCATGACCCGGCCTATGGCTATCGTTTCACCAACCTCGCCAGCCCGGATAATTCGGACCACATGCTGGTGGTTGTCACCTTCTCGGGAGGCGGCACCCGCGCTGCTGCCCTGGCTTATGGCGTGCTGGAGCACCTCGCCCACACGGAAATCATCCGTGAAGAAAAGCGGCAGCGCCTGCTCGATGAAGTCGACATCATTTCTTCCGTGTCCGGCGGCAGTTTTACTTCCGCCTACTATGCCCTCTACGGGGATCGGATTTTCAGCGACTTCGAGCGCCAGTTTCTGAAACGCGATGTTCAGGGCGAACTCACCCGCAAGATGCTTGCGCCGGTCAATCTGGTGCGCGCCTCGTCGCCAAAATTCGGCAGGATAGACCTGGTAGCCGAATATCTTGACGAGGAGATTTTTCATCATGGCAGTTATGGCGATCTGGTCAAACAGGGGCGGCGGCCTTTCGTGATGATCAACGCCAGCGATATGTCGCTGGGTACGCGCTTTGAATTCACCCAGGATCAGTTCGACCTGCTTTGCTCCGATCTTTCCTCGTTTCCGCTGGCACGTGCGGTGGCAGCTTCGAGCGCCGTGCCCATCCTGTTCAGCCCGCTGACCGTCAGGAACTACGGCGGCAAATGCGATTACCACGGGCCGGAGCAAGTTGGTGGAAAAACCCACGGAGCAACATCGAGACAGATATACAAGGCTGCCGAGGTAAACTCTTATCTCGACTCCGGATCAAGGCCATATCTGCATCTGCTGGACGGCGGCATCACCGACAATATCGGCCTGCGCGGGATGCTGGACCGGGTGGCCCCCGGCGACGGCCCGCTGAACCTCACCCGCGCCATGCGCCTTGGCCGGTTTAACCGGGCGGTGCTGATTATCGTCAACGCCGAGACGGCCCCGGACCTGTCCCTGGACCGCAGCGAAGAAGTGCCGACAGTCACCCAGGTATTCAGGGCCATCAAGGACATCCCGATCAACCGCTATTCATTCGAAACTACCGAACTTCTCAAGGCAAATTTTGAAGGCTGGGCCAGGCAGATGCGCGAGCAGAACGAGGATCAGCAAGCCGATGGGGTGAAAACAGGATTTGATTTTTATCTGGTCGAAGTAACATTCGATGCGATCAGGGACCCCGCCGAGCGTAATTTCTTTCGCGGGATTCCGACTTCGTACACCTTGCCCGCAGAAACCGTGGATCAGCTGCGCGCGCTGGGACCCGTGTTGATCAATGAATCGGCCGATTATCAAAGGCTGCTGAATGACTTGCAGCGCAACTGACGAACGGGCTACCGCGAGGAGGCACTCAGCCATGGGAGAAACCGAAAGCAGGGAAAAAATCATCGCAGCCGCAATTGCGCTGGCAAAAGGGAAACGCCTCGATCAGATCGGCGCACAAGCGCTGGCCCTGCGCAGCGGAATCAGCGAGGATGAAGTGAGGCGGATATTCCCGGATTGCGAATCGCTTTCCTCAGGCATTTTCCAGTGGACCGCGCATCACCTGATGGCGCAGGTTGAACATGCGGCGCTGCGCAGCAAGCCGCCGCTGGAAGTGCTGGAAGATATCTTTCAACTGCATGTTGCGTTTCTGGTTTCGCATCCATCGCTGCCGCCACTGCTGCTGGAAGCGATCTCGATACCCGGAAGCGGCACGGCGCTGCGCCGCCGGATCGGCAAATTGCTGGAAGATTACGAAGCCAACCTGGCGCTTTTGCTCAGCCTGGCGCGCAGGGATGAAGCGGTCCGGCCCGGCCTTGACCCGATGGCGGCTGCAAAACTGTTTACCTATCTGACACAGGGGCTGGCGATGCGGGCAATTGCATGGGGAGAGGCTGAAGTCCTGCTGCAGGAAGGGCGCAAGGTCTGGCAGCAATACCTGAATGGCCTCCGTGCCTGAAAATTTTAAGCACAATGAATATTGATCAAGGAAAGCAGAAAATGAGCGAACACAGGCAACGGCTATCGGCGGAAGAGCGCCAGGAGGAAATCATCCGGGCCGCGGTGGATCTTGCTGGCGAACAGGGGGTGGATAACGTGACCACGCAGGATATGGCGGATGCGGTAGGCATCACCCAGGGCGCGATTTTCCGTCATTTTCCCACCAAGGACATGATCTGGCTGGGCGTCATCCATTGGGTACGCGGCCGCCTGATGAGCGTGCTGGATATGGCGGCAGATCAGGGCAAGGACCCGCTCGATTCCCTGGAAAAGATGTTTTTTGCTCACCTGGCTTTTGTCGACAAGGTGCCGGCCATTCCGAAGCTGGTGTTTACTGACCAGCTCCTGAAGAAGAACCCCAGGATCAAGGAACTGATTCGCAGCATCCTGACGGATTATGAGGCCAAAGTGACCGGTCTTCTTGCTCAGGCCAAGGCGCAAAATCTGGTTCGCCCGGACCTGGACGAGCATGGCGCCGCCGTCATGTTCACTGGCATCATTCAGGGCCTGGTGATGCGGGTGTCCATCATCGAAGTACGAAAATCAATGCTTGCCGAGGGGAAACTGGTATTTCCCATTTTTCTGCGTGGCATCGGCGACGTGCGTTCAAGCAGTACAAACATCTGATAAAGAGACATTTGGAGAGCAGTATGCAAGACCTACATGAAACCTGGATCGCCATAAAACTCGGCGGGATGATTATCCTGCCCCTGTCCTTACTGGCAATTCTCGCCCTGGCCATCATGCTGGAGAAGGCGTTCATCTACTGGCGTTATGCCCGCCTGCCGCTCAACCTGCTCAGGCTGGTCGAAACCTACGGCTTCGCCTGGGATGAGCTGGAGAAAAGGCTCTACGGCCTGCATGAGCGCCATTATTTCAGGCGCTTTTTCGAGGTGGTCATCGCCAATCGGCAGCCATCCCGCATGGTGGACCGAATCCCGCGCGGCGGACGAAGCCCAGCTGATCGAAACCTCCCTTGCTCGCAGGTTGTGGGTGCTGGAAACCATCGTCACGGCCGCTCCCCTGCTCGGTCTGATGGGAACCATCGGCGGCATGATGGATGCCTTCAAGATCATCGGCGGCAGCGGAATCGTGAACCCCACCGGAGTGACGGGAGGCGTGGCCCAGGCGCTGATTGCAACAGCAGTCGGCCTGCTGATCGCGCTGGTCGCCCTGTTCGGGTTCAACTACTTCTCCCGCGTGCAATCCCAGACGATGGACGAAATGGAACGCCTCGGCACGCGCCTGATCGATCACATCCGCCTCGATCAGCAGGGTGAGACCCATGAAGCTGCGTAAATCCAGGGCGTCCCGCAAGGGGCGCATCGAAATCATCCCGATGATCGACGTGATGTTTTTCCTGCTGGCGACCTTCATGCTGTCCTCGCTGGCGATGCAGAATCTCGATTCGCTGCAGGTGAATCTGCCCCAGGGTAAAGCCGAAAAACTCAAGACGGATACGCCGGTCACCCTGACCCTGACCGCCGACAGCCAAATCCTGATCAACCGGACCCCGGTGACGCTGCAAACCCTGGCAGCCACGCTCGCGCCGCTGCTGAATGAGGCGCAGACCAGCGTCATCGTCTCGGCGGATAACGCCGCACCGCAGGGCATCGTGGTGCAGGCCATGTTGCAGGCGCGCGCAGCCGGTGCCCGGAATTTTCTGATTGCGGTAAAACATGAGTGAGGCGGCAAGCCTGTCCGTTTTACCTTCCAGGGAAATCCGTCTGTGGTGGCCAATACCGCTGGCGACAATCCTCTGGCTGGTGATCGTCTGGAAATTTGGCGCATTCCTGAGTTCTCCCGAAGGCGAGGTATCCGCGCCTGCACCCATACAAGCAAGCTTCGTGGAATTGCCTGAAGCCGCGTCAGAGAAAAAAACCCCTGACATTCAGCCCAAGGCGCCTCCCAGGAAAAGCAAGCCCAGAAGCAAATCCCGCACGGATGTGCCAACCCGCGCCCGCGTGGCGGAAAGCGCTCCCACGATGCCAGAACCTGCACCAAGCCCCGGTCCAGAACCTTCCATGGCCGCTCCCCCGCCCACCGATATGATGTCCTACGTCAATGCTGCCAGGACGCGCCGCCTTGCCGCAGAACAATCTGCCGCACGCGCAAACGCAGAAGCAACGGCACTTGAACGAGGGCCTTCGGCTGATGAAGCCCGGATGGCGAACATCAGGCGTAACCTCCAGCCGCAGGGCACGAACGGCGTGTTTGAAATTACCAGCATGGGTGTCCGGACAGCGAAATTTTCATTTCGCGGCTGGACAGCGAACTCAAGCAATTCCCGGCGTGAATGGATCGAAGTGGACGCCGGGCCCGGTGGCGATGTGGAGCGTGCAACCGTGCGCAGCATGATCGAGCTGATCCGCCGCTATTACAAAGGCGATTTCAATTGGGAATCGCAGCGCCTTGGCCGCACGATCGTCATGTCTGCACGCACTGAAGACAACGCGGGGCTGGAAGCCTTTTTGTTGCTCGAGTTTTTTAGCGCGCCCTCTGGAAGCCACGGGCTTGCATCACGGAACAGAATTCAATAGTCTTGCACCCGGCTGGCCTGCAAAAACCCGGTTCAGGCAGGCGCTCTTCTGCCTGAATCTTAAACAGCCAGGCACAGACCATTTTCTGTTGATCGGGAGAACCTCAAAGTGAAATCCGGAATTTACGCATGGGCAGGATGGCTGGCCGCAGCACTTGCTTTCACGCTGACGCCTGCCGCGCAGGCGCAGGAAGCGCTCGGCCAGAACGATCAGATCATCCACGATGTTGCAAGGATGGGCAAAGGTGAGGAAATCACCCGGATCATCAAGGCCAACCCCGCGATGCGGGACGCGCGCACCGGCCTCGGCAGCACGCCGCTGCACATGGCAGCAACCAATCCCGACACCGGGCCATTGAAAGCGCTGCTGGAAGCGGGGGCGGACGTCAACGCCAAGGACATGGACGGGAACACGCCGCTGCATATGGCCGCCTACTCGAACAAGTTCGTGCATTCGAAACTGCTGCTGGAAGCAGGCGCGGACGTCAACGCCGTTTCGACGGGCGGACGCACGCCGGTTGCCATGGCACGAAAATCCCGTGCCGACGATGTCATCGGGCTCATTTCCCTGTGGATGCTGAAAAACTGCAAGGCAGGTGAAAATTGCATGCAGGTGGATAACAACGACATCACGAAATTGATCGATTAATCCGCCCCGATGCCATTCAGCCGCCGCGACTTTCTTGCCGCATCCATCGCCCTGTGCGCGTCTCTTCCGGCACAGGCAGCGCCCCTGATCGGTGCGGCATCGCAACTGCTCCTGCCGCGCTCCAAAAACCGGCGGGTGGTCATCGTCGGCGGCGGCTGGGGTGGGCTGAGCGCCGCCCGTCACCTGCGCGATCTGGCGCCCGGACTGGAAGTGGTACTGCTGGAGAAGAACCCGTCGTTCTGGTCCCTGCCCATGAGCAACAAGTGGCTGACCGGCCTGGCGGACGACAAATATCTCGCCCATGACTACCGGGCCGCCGCCAGCGCCTATGGCTACACTTTCATCCAGGCCGAAGTCTCGGATATCGACCGGGACAAGCGCCGCGTCATTACGCCTCTGGGGGGGCTGGATTACGACTGGCTGATTCTCGCTACCGGCATCCGTTACGACTATGAGGCCTGGTACGGCAATAACCAGCGCGCCGCCGGGCATACCCTGAAGCACTTTCCCTGCGCCTACATCCCCGGCAGCGAACAGCAGGCGCTCAAGGAAAAACTCGACACTTTCAAGGGCGGCGATCTCGTCATGACCCTGCCGCCCATGCCTTACCGCTGTCCGCCGTCGCCCTACGAACGGGCATGCATGATTGGTTCGCTGCTCAAGTCACGCAAGATCAAGGGCAAGCTCATCGTCCTCGACCCCAATTCGCACGTGCTGGGTTTCAGCCGGATTTTCAGCGAACAGTATCCGGACCAGATCGTCTATCTGTCCGAAACCAGGGTGAAATCCGTTGATCCCTTCAACAAAAAAATCTCCACCGAGGTCGATGATTTCCGCTTCGACGACGCCATTCTCATGGCACCGCAGCAAGCGGGCGAACTGGCGTGGAAAGCGGATTTCATCGCCAGGGACAGCGAAGGGAAGCTCACCGGCTGGGCCGATCAGGATCCGGTTCACCTGCATGCGAAGGGCGACAGCAACGTATTCCTGATCGGCGACATGATAGACAAGGCCTCCCCGCTTTTCGGCCATTATCCCAAGACCGGGCAGATGGCCAGCCGCCAGGGGCGCATCGCCGCCCACGAAATCGCCGCCCGCGCCAGGGGCGTTACGCCGGAAAAACTCCTCCCGGACAGCACCTGCTATGTATTTACCCGGATAGAACCGCTGGAAATGACCCGCGTCGAATCCCGCTACAAATTTCGCGGCGACGGGCTCATCGTGCAAAACACCCGGCAAATCCACGACCCGAACCCGAGGGGAGAGGATGTCCAGTGGGCCAAGGCCATGTTTGAGGAGTTTCTGGCGTTTAAGGAAAACGGGTGAGAAGTAAGCGGTGAGCGGTGAGCGGTTATACCGCTCACCGCTCACGAATCCCTCAATGTCTTGCGTAGACGCTGGTTGTGCCGTTGGGCGCCACCAGCAGCGTGTCGTACAGCTCCCGCTGGGATTCGCGCTCCGAACTGGCGGAATCCACAATCGTGCAGCCGGCCTCGCAGGTGGACCCCCCTTCGAAGCCAGGCGCGCCGAGTGGCAAGCCGGGCACGGCAAGTCCCCGCGCCTTCGGTTTTTCCTTGAGCAACTGCTTGATGTCCTCAGCCGGGACATGCCCCTCGATAAAATAGCGCCCCACCTTCGCAGTCAGGACAGACTCTGCCTTCGGCGGAACACCCAGCCGGCGCTTGAGCGCCGCCATGTTGGACCTGGCCTTGAAAGTCACGGAAAAACCGTTCTCTATCAGGTGATAAGCCCATTCCATGCAGGCCAGGCAGGGATCCGGCCCGTAGATCACGACCGGGGGCAAGCCCTTGCTTCCCGCAGCCTGCGCACCATTCAGCGATAGCATCAGGATCGCAGCAACCATCATTTGTTTCAGCATGCTTAACCCGTGTGTTTTATGAACCCGAAAGATAACACGCGGCAGGGCAAAGCAAAATCCGCCACATCCGTCGAAATTCCGTCACCCCTGTTTGTAAACCCTGACGAACTCCTCCATGCTCAACTCCTGCACTACGATGCCCTGGTCGGGACGGTAGGGCGAATACCCCATATCCTCCTCAAGCCCGGTGGCCGCTACGGTCGCGCCGGGAAGTTTGGTCTGTGGATTGTGTTTGAAAGGCGATGCCCTTTCGGTGAGCCAGTTCAGCATGGAAATTTCCTCAACAGTATTTGATGCACAGGCTAACGCAACATCCGTGCCAATTCACTGAGCGTTGAGAGAAAGTCCATTCAGAGCGCCAAACACTGTCTTTTGTAAATGCATGCCCGCAAAGCGGTTATTTGTTGCGGATATAGCGCGCATCGTCAAATGTCGCCACCCATTGCGGCCGGTACACCACCAGCAAAGTGAGCATCATGCCGCTGAGCAGGGCCTCCGACCAGCCCATGAGCAGGAAGTAAGGCAGGTAATTGCTGGTCAGATAATCGACCGTATAAGTGCCTGCCAGGGCCAGCACCCCGGTTGCGGCCAGGCCGGTGAATGCCATGGAAAAAGCCGCACCAACAAAGGCATTGATAAAGATATAGACAAAAAAATGGTTAGGCAGCCTGCTGTCTGCCAGCCGGAAAATGGAATAGCTCAGGGTCACAGGCAGCACGCCCATCAACAGGGCGTTGACGGAAAAGCTTTCCCAGCCGCTCAGGCCATAAAAAGTCACCCCCAGCAGCACCACGCTCAAGCCGATGATTGCCAGCCAGGGCCCGAACATGAGCGTGAAGACCGTGGCGCCGAGCAGATGGAAATTCAGCCCCGGCCGGATACCGGTCTTGATGCTCCACAACAGCATCAGGGCCACGCACAGGCCCAGAAAAAGATGCAGCTGTTCATTGTCGCGCAGGCGACTCCAGGGTGCCGCACGCACGGACCAGACCAGCACCCCGAAAAAGAGCAGGTGCGCCAGCCATTGCCAGGAGGAAGGGAGCAGGCCGTCGGGGAAATTCATGACATGATTTTACGCTATACTTCGAGGCCATATTTCAAGGGGAGAAAAATCTTGCGTTTGGCGCTTTTCGATCTGGACAACACCCTGCTCGCCGGGGACAGCGATTTCGAATGGGCCCAGTTCCTGATCGAACAGGGCGTGCTCGACCAGGAAATCTACGAGGCGCGCAATCAGGCGTTCTACGACCAGTACAAGGCCGGCACGCTCGACATCCACGAATTTCTCGATTTCCAGCTCAAGCCGCTGGCACGCCATCCACGCAGCCAGCTCGACCTCTGGCACCAGGACTTCATGCGGCGCAAAATCCTGCCCATCGTCACCGCCAAGGGCCGGGAACTGGTAAACAAACATCTGCAGGAAGCCGATCTGGTCGCCATCGTTACTGCCACCAACAGCTTCGTCACCGCCCCCATCGCTCGTGAATTCGGCGTGGAACACCTGATCGCCACCGAGCCTGAAAAAATCATGGGCGAATTCAGCGGCAAGGTCAGCGGCACGCCCTCCTTCCGCGAAGGCAAGATCACCCGACTCGACGACTGGCTGGCCAGCCGCGGCATACGCTGGAAAGACGTCAGCGAAAGCTGGTTCTACAGCGACTCTCTCAACGATCTGCCGCTGTTGCAGCGCGTCAGCAAGCCGGTCGCGGTCGACCCCGACCCGACGCTCAAAGCGCACGCAGAGGAAAACGGCTGGCCGGTGATCAGCCTGCGCTGATGCGCCACCCGCGCCTCCTGTTTTTCGGGCTCCTGCTGCTGGCGCCCATCAGCATCCTGAGCGCGCTACTGAGTGGCAGCACAGATCTTTCCCTGGCACAACTCCTGCACGGCAGCACGGCACAACAGGAAATTTTCTGGCAACTGCGCCTGCCGCGCGCTGCCAGCGCCTTTGCCTGCGGCGCCCTGCTGGCACTGTCAGGTGTGTTGCTGCAGGTATTGCTGCGCAACCCGCTGGCCGACCCCTACCTGCTGGGCGTTTCCGGTGGCGCCGCGGCAGGCGCACTGACTGCGATGCTGCTGGGCCTGGCTGCCGCCATCAAATTCTCCGCGCTCGGCGGCGCGCTGCTCGCGCTGCTGCTGGTGCCAATGCTGAGCTTCCGCCGCCACGCCTGGGATATCCATCACCTGCTGCTTACCGGCATCGCCCTGTCCGCCGGGTTCGGCGCGCTGATCAGCCTGCTGCTCAGTATTGCCCCCAGCGCCGGCATCCACGGCATGCTGTACTGGCTCATGGGCGACCTGTCCTATGCCCAGTCGCCCGGGTCGACCTGGGCCGTGTTGCTGCTCACCGGGACTGCCAGCATTTTTTTGGCCCGCCATCTGGATGTGCTGGCCATCGGCGAACTCAAGGCAAAATCGCTGGGCATCGCGGTGCTGCCTGTCCAGGCCGCCATTTACCTCATTGCCGCCGTGGCCACTACGGCGGCGGTGCTGGAAGCCGGCAGCATCGGCTTTGTCGGACTGGTCATCCCCCACCTGCTGCGCCTGCTGGGCATGGATAGCCACCGCTGGCTGATTCCCGGCGCCATCCTGCTGGGAGGCAGCTTCCTCACCCTGGCCGACACTCTGGCGCGCACCCTTGTTGCACCGCAGCAGCTCCCGGTCGGCGTGCTGACTGCCCTGACCGGCGTTCCCCTGCTGTTGTTCCTGCTGTCGAGGAAACGCTGATGTTGCAGATTCAAAACCTGCATCTGGCGGTTCCGGGCAAAGTGCTGTGTCAGGACCTGACGCTGACGCTTGATTCGGGCCAGTGCTGGGCCATCCTCGGCAAAAATGGCAGCGGCAAAACCACCCTGATCCACGCCCTGTGCGGCCTCTCGAAACCCGCCTCGGGCAGCATTTTGCTCGACAAAACCCCACTGGCCGGCATCCCGCGCAGAACCCTGGCACAGCGCTGCGGCGTGCTGTTGCAGGAAGAAAGCAGCTCCTTTTCCGGGCCGGTGCTGGACTATGTGCTGCTGGGGCGGTTTCCGCATGCCGGAAGCTGGCAGCCGGACGACCGCGATCTCCAGGCCGCACGCCAGGCACTGAGCCAAACCGGCATGCTCCAGGCGCAGGCACAATCCTTCGCCACACTCTCCGGCGGCGAACGCCAGCGTGTGCGCATCGCACAACTGCTCGCCCAGGAAACCGGCATCCTGTTTCTTGACGAACCGCTGCAACACCTTGATCTGCCGCATCAGCTCGCGATAATGAAGCTGCTGCGCGAACTTGCACGCAGCCAGCAGAAAACCGTTGTCATGGTGCTGCACGAACTCTTCTGGGCCAGCCAGTTTTGCAGCCATGCAATGCTGCTCCATGACGACGGCAAAATTCTGAGCGGCGAAAGCGCCTGCATGATTTCCAGGAAAAATATGGAAGCCCTTTACCAGTGCGGCTTTCAGGAACTCAAAACAAGTAATGGAAATTATTTCCTGCCCACCTTAGAATAGCCGCAACATGCCCAAAAACATCTGGCCACTCCCTTACCCGGATTCACAACGGGTCATAAGATGAAACTCTTCCAGCCGCGCACGCTGCACAAACGCATCATGCTCGCGATCGCAATGCTGCAGATGGTCGTGGTCGGCCTGTTTGCCGCCTACCTGCTGATACAGCAGGTAGGTAACGAAATCACCAGCCGCCAGGTGCTGGGACACAAGATGATCGGCATCACGGCCCCTGCCGTTTCACACCTCGTCCGGCATGACATGGCCGGCATCCCTGACTACCTCGGCACCATGCTCGGCGATCGTGCCGTGGCCGGCATCACGGTCAAGGACCGCGATGGCAATGTCCTGTTCCAGCAGGCCAAGCAAAGCGGCGAACTGCACCCCGTGGCCGGCTGGTTCAAGGCCGCCGAACCCCACCCGAAAATCAGCGCCGAACTCAAATCGGAGCAGGGTTCAGTGGGACTGATCACCATCGAGCTTTCCAACGAGCTACTCAACGAAAAAATCCGCAGCCTGCTCAACGACGTTTCCTATCTTTTCATGCTGCTGCTCGGCGTCGATCTGATCGCGATCCAGCTGCTGGTGAGATCGGTCATGGCGCCGCTCACGCCGCTTGCCGCCATGGCCCGCGAAGTTTCGCAAGGCAACTGGGAAAAAACCATGCTGGCGACGGAAGCCAATGCCAGCGATGAAGTCCGGAATCTCTCCGACGCCTTCATCGAAAGCGCCAAAACCATGAAGCGCCAGATTCGTGAACTGGAAAAAACGCGCACGCAACTGGCGGAAAATGAACTCAAGCTGCGCAATCTGGTGGACAACATGCAGGAGGTGCTGCTGGAAGTCGACCAGAATGGCCTCATCACCTTCCTCAACCCGGCCTGGGAAGCGCTCACCGGCTACGCCATCGAAACCACGCTGCAGCGCCCCTTTGCGGAATTTCTGGTGCAGCCCAGGCAGATCGCCTATTTCGAAACCGGCCGGCTGGAGCATATGCCACTTTCCGAATTGCAGCTCGAAGTGCGCGCCCAGGATGGCCGGTCCATATGGATGCAGGTAAGCTCCTCGCTGCAATATGATGAGTCGGGCGCGGTCATTGGCCTGATCAGCACCCTGGAAGACATCACCGAAACACTGCGCCTGCAGGAATTGCAACACCAGCACGAACAGGACCTCTACCGCCTCACCATCACCGACCCGCTCACCGGCGTCTATAACCGCCGCCACTTTGACAAACAGCTGGAAAACCTGCTCCACGTAAACCTGCACAAGGGCCATTCGCTGGCGCTGGTGATCGTGGATATAGACGGTTTCAAATTCATCAACGATACCTATGGCCACCCGGTCGGAGATGAAGTTTTGCGCACCGTGGCAAACTCGCTGCTTGCCAACAAACACCAGGGCGGCGCAATCGCCCGCATTGCCGGTGACGAATTTGCGCTGATGCTGCAGAACGTGAACGAAGCGGAAGTGGAGAAAATCGGGCGCCTGATCCATGAAGACATCAACCACATCGTCATCCCCCTTCCGGTCGGTCATCTCACCGTACAGACCTCGATCGGCATCGCCATCGCGCCGGTGCACGGCAAAACACCGCAGGATCTGGTGCGCGCGGCCGACGTGGCGCTCTATCATGCCAAGAAAAGCGGGCGCAACCGCGTCGACACCCTGACCAGGGAGCGCGGCGAGGCCATCATGGATATCTTCTCGCAGGGCTTCGAGGTGCGGAACGCCATTTCCGCCGGCATGATCCTGCCTTTCATGCAGCCCATCGTCGATCTCAGGACACGCAAAGTATTTGCTTACGAGGTCCTGACGCGCATGCGGCGCGGCGATGCCTTCGTGTCGGCGGATGATTTCATTCCCATCGCTGAAGATCTCGGCCTGATCCGCGAAATGGACCTGTTCGTGATCGGCCAGGCCCTGAAAATGGTTCCCAAGAACGTGCACCTCTTTGTCAACATCAGCCTGAGTTCCTTCTACGCCCCGGAATTTGCCCAGCAACTGCGCGACCTGCTCAATTCCCCAGTGGCGCAAAACCGTTCCATCACGCTCGAATTCACCGAGCGCGAAACAGTCGAGATGTCCAGGGAGTTCATCCAGTTGTTTGAGGACATTCGCGCCGGCAGTTGCAATGTCGCACTGGACGACTTTGGCGTCGGCTACTCTACCTACAGTTACCTGCGGGCATTGCGCCCGGAATTCGTCAAGATCGATGGCAGCTTTGTGCTGAAGCTGAAAGAAAATCAGGAAGATGTGAAGATTGTCGAGCAGATCCGCGAACTTGCCCATATTATCGGCGCGCACACCATCGCCGAACATATCGAGGACGAGGAAACCATCGCCTTGCTGGTAAAAATGGGCGTGGATTATGGCCAGGGTTACTATTTCAGCAAGCCGGTCAATGTGGAAGACCAGCACTGGCTAAGTGCCGATCTGGCCTAACCCCCCTCAATCCCCCCTTGTGCGAGCATCCGCTAGGCGGATTGCCTGCTTGACCCACTTCAGGGGGGATGAGTTGCGCTCAGCCTGCTCCTCCCCTGACAAGGCCTGGCCTGACCTGAGCGTAGTCGAAGGGGAGGCCGGGAGGGGTTAGGAGGCAAAAAAAACAAGACGCAGACCTGCTTCGCGAGTTTCACATTAACCATCAGGCCACCTGGGTGTATAATCGCAGCGCCCGCCTTTCCGTAAGCCGATAAACACCTTAAATACATGATACGTAAACTCATTCGTAAAGTTTTCAGCAAAGCCAGCCCCAACAAAGCTGCGCAGCACATCCAGCCCAGGATCATCCCGGAAAAAAAGCACGGCATTCGCCACAACCAGATCAGCCCATGCGCCATCAAGGTTACGGCCGAACTCCAGCATGCGGGCTATGCCGCTTTCGTGGTCGGCGGCGCGGTGCGCGACCTGCTGCTGGGCAAAACGCCCAAGGATTACGATGTCGCCACCGATGCCACCCCGGAGCAGGTGCGCGATCTGTTCCGGCGCTCGCGCATCATCGGCCGCCGTTTCCGCCTGGTGCATGTCATGTGCGGACCCGAGACTATCGAGGTATCGACCTTCCGCGGTCCGGCAGCAAGCGCAGAGGACGACGACGAAGCGGATTTCAAAAAAGCCCGCCATGCCACCAATGAAAACGGCCGCATCCTGCGCGACAACGTTTTCGGCAGCCAGGTCGAGGATGCCCTGCGCCGCGACTTCACCGTCAACGCCCTGTTCTACGACCCGTCCAGCGGCGAAATCCGGGACTACATCGACGGCTATAAGGACCTGAAAGACGGCGTGCTGCGCATGATCGGCGACCCGCGCACCCGCTATCAGGAGGACCCGGTGCGCATGCTGCGCGCCGCGCGCTTTGCCGCCAAGCTGGAATTCCAGCTCGACCCCGCCACCCGCGCGCCGATCTCCCAGCTGGGAAACCTGCTCGAAGACGTGCCGCCCTCGCGCCTGTTCGATGAAATCCTCAAGCTCCTGTTCTCCGGCCATGCCCAGCGCAGCCTCAAACAGCTCCGCGCCGAAGGCCTGCATCACGGCGTGCTGCCGCTGCTGGATGTCATTCTGGAGCAACCCATGGGAGAACGTTTCGTCACCCTGGCGCTGCACCAGACCGATTTACGCATCAAGGAAGACAAGCCGGTTTCCCCCGCCTTCCTGTTCGCCGCCCTGCTGTGGCATGAAGTGCTGGCGATTTCGCAGAAGCTCGAAGCCGCTGGCGAGCGTCCGGTTCCGGCACTCTATCAGGCCATGGAGCAGGTGATTCAGACCCAGGTCGAAATGCTCGCCATCCCGCGCCGCTACACCACCAACATGAAGGAAATCTGGGGCCTGCAGCCGCGCTTTACGCAGCGCTCCGGCAAGCGGGCATTTGCCCTGCTGGCCCATCCACGCTTCCGCGCCGGCTACGACTTCCTGCTGCTGCGCTGCGAAAGCGGCGAACTGGACATGGAACTGGGCCGCTGGTGGGAGACCTTCCAGCATGGCGGTGATGCGCAGCGCGCCGGAATGCTGCAACCCGATACCGGCCCGAAAAAGCGCCGCCGCCGGCGCAAACCGAGAAATGCAGACAGTTCTGCCGAAACGACAGACCTTGCGGCAGAAGACTGAGCCCGCATGAATACCCATGCCATCCGCGCCTTCGTCGCCCTCGGCAGCAACCTGGACGACCCAGCCGCCCAGGTCAGCCATGCCTTTGGTGAACTGGACGCGCTTCCCGGCACGCGCCTGATCGCGTGTTCCTCACTGTATCGCAGCGCCCCCTGGGGCTATTCAGACCAGCCGGATTTCATCAACGCCGTGGCGGAAATCGAAACCCGCCTCGAACCGCGCATCCTGCTCGAAATGCTGCTGGAAATCGAACACCGACGCGGTCGAATTCGCGAATTTCTGAATGCCCCGCGCACGCTGGATCTCGACCTCCTGCTGTATGACGGACTGATATACCACGAACATGGCCTGACGCTGCCGCATCCGCGCATGCACGAACGCGCCTTCGTGCTCATGCCGCTGGCAGAAATCGCGCCCGGCTGCGTCATTCCGGGATACGGCACCGCAACGGAGTGCCTCGCCAGATGCGCTGACCAGGTACTGGAACGCATTCCGGAAAGTCAGCCCATGCCAGCCCCTTCCATCCTGAAACTGCAGGCAGCCGGATAGAGCATGCTGGCGGAGAAATATCGCTTCATCGTGGTCGAAGGCCCCATCGGCGCAGGCAAAACCACACTGGCGCGGCTGCTCTCGGAACGCATGCATACCCGCCTGCTGCTCGAGGATGCGAACGCAAACCCCTTTCTTGCCCGGTTCTACCACGACCCTGAGCGCCACGCCCTGCCCACCCAGCTGTTTTTCCTGTTCCAGCGCGCGGAACAGATGCGCGAACTGGCGCAGAACGACCTGTTTCAGCATGGCACAGTCACCGATTTTCTGCTCGACAAGGACCCGCTATTCGCAAAACTCAACCTGAGTGACGATGAATTCAAGCTGTACCGCGAAATCTACCGCCACCTTCAACCGCAGGCACCCCGGCCCGACCTGGTGATCTACCTCCAGACCCCGGTGGAAAGACTGATGGAGCGCATCATGCAGCGCAAAATAGACTACGAGCAGACCATCACGCTAAACTACCTGACCCGGCTGACCGAAGGCTATAGCCAGTTCTTCCATCACTACGAAGCCTCGCCGCTGCTGATCGTGAACAGTGAAAATTTCAATTTTTCCAGCGAGCCGAAGGATTTCGACCTGCTGCTGGAAAAGATTGGCGGCATGCGCGGCGGGCGGGAATTTTTCAACCGGGCGGACTAGAATACGTGAGGGGTCAGGAGTGAGGGGTGAGGGGGAAAACCGGGTTCGGAGCCAGCTTTTGATGTTCGCCACACCCCTCACCGCCTTCCGTGCTTAAGCAAGGACCAACGAATTGAAAACGACACTGCACACCCTGCAACAGATGCCCGGCAAGGGCGACAGGATTGCTGCCCTGACCTGCTACGACGCCAGTTTTGCAGCCCTGCTCGAAACAGCGGGCGTGGATGTCCTGCTGGTGGGCGACTCTCTCGGCATGACGCTTCAGGGCGCTGAAACCACGCTTGGTGTGACGCTGGAGCACATGGTTTACCACACCCGCTGCGTCGCCAGTGGCACACAGAAAGCCCTGATCGTCGCCGACCTGCCCTTCGGCAGCTATCAGGAAAGCCCGCAGCAGGCCCTGCGCAGTGCCACCCAGCTGATGGCGGCAGGCGCTCACATGGTCAAGCTCGAAGGTGGGCAGTTCATGGCAGAAACCGTTGCCTTCCTCACCGCCCGCGGCATCCCGGTGTGCGGCCACATCGGGCTCACGCCCCAGTCGGTGCACCAGCTCGGCGGCTACCGCGTTCAAGGCCGCGGCGGCGCGGCAGCCGAGCGCCTGCTGCAGGATGCCCGGGCACTGCAGGAAGCCGGAGCAGGCCTGCTGGTGCTGGAAGCCATGCCATCGGCCGTAGGCAAGGAAATCAGCACAAAAACAGCCATTCCCACCATCGGCATCGGCGCGGGCCCGGATTGCGCAGGCCAGGTACTGGTGCTGCACGACATCCTCGGCATCTACCCCGGCAAAACCCCGAAATTCGCAAAAAACTTCATGCCCGGCGCAGACAGCATCCAGGCCGCAGTGCAGGCATTCGTGCGCGAGGTCAAAAGCGGCGCATTTCCTGCGCCTGAACACTGTTTTTAACCCAAAAAAACCTTATTAACCACGGAGAACACGAAGTAAAACTATGGGTGCATGTTGTTGGCCTTCACCGTTGAGCGATGCCACAAATACACCAAGACCGCTTTCCTTCGTGTTCTCCGTGAACTCCGTGGTTTTCAAATGAGGTTTTAGAATTCATGGAAATCATCTCCACCATTTCAGTTCTGCGAGAATCCTTGCTGGGCCGCCAGCCGGTGGTCTTCGTGCCGACCATGGGCAACCTGCACGAGGGGCATATCGCCCTGGTGGAAGAGGCGCGGCGGCATGGCCGCTGTGTGGTGGTGAGTATTTTCGTCAATCCGCTGCAATTTGGCGCTGGAGAGGATCTGGATAAATACCCGCGCACGCTGGAAGCAGACTGCCGCAAGCTCCAGGCCGCCGGTGCCGACATCGTCTTTACCCCCGGCGCGCTGGAACTGTTCCCCGCGCCGCAGCAATTCCAGGTCGAGCCGCCGCCCATCGCCAGCGAACTGTGTGGCGCTTTCCGCCCTGGCCATTTCCGTGGCGTCGCCACCATCGTGCTGAAGCTGTTCAACATCGTCCAGCCCGCCTGCGCTGTGTTTGGCAAGAAAGATTACCAGCAGCTGCACATCATCCGCGGCATGGTGCGCGAGTTCGACCTGCCACTGGAAATCGTCGCCTGCGAAACCAGTCGCGCCGCAGACGGCCTCGCCCTCTCCTCGCGCAACGGCTATCTGAACCCGCAGGAACGTGCTGAAGCGCCCCGCCTCTACCGCAATCTGCTTGCAATCAGGGAAGCCGTGGCCTCGGGACGGCACGATTTCACCGTGCTGGAAAACACAGCCTCAGCCGACCTTGCCAGCCACGGCTGGCAGGTGGACTACATTTCGCTGCGCAACGCCAACACCCTGCAGCCCGCACAAGCCGGAGACACTTCACTGGTGGTGCTGGGCGCCGCCCGCCTGGGCACGACACGGCTGATCGACAATCTGGAAACACTTGCCGGGCGTTGATCTGGAATCAGCGGCCGGCAAGTTCATGCTTGAATCATTTTCCTAAACCACCTTGTCCGCGGTGTATTCCGAAAAGATGCCCAGCTCGAGATGGCGGCCGACGTTGGAGAAGCCGACATTCTCCAGCGTATGCATCACTTCCTGCGGCGCGGCGCAGGCTTCGATGGTGTCCCAGTAGTAGCGCCATAGCAGGGATGTATCCTTGTCCCGCGCTGTCAGTTTGGCCAGGGCCGGCACCAGGTTGCGGAAATAGGCTTTCATCAGAGCCGTGCGGATGCGGCCTTCCGGGCGAGTGATTTCGAGCACACAGACTCTCCCTCCCGGCTTCAGGACGCGGTGAAATTCGGCAAACGCCACAGAAAGATCGGAAATGTGGCGCAGGGCATAGCCCATGCTGAGAAAGTCGAAGCTGTTATCCGGAAAGGGAATCTCCTCGGCTCTTCCCTCGACCAGTTCGACGCCATCCGGAAGCTGGGCGCTTTGCAGCATGCCAGGACTGGGATCAACGCCTGTCACGCTGCGCGGGTCGCCCAGGATATCCACTGCCTGGCGCGCAACCAGGCCGGTGCCGACCCCCACGTCCAGCATCTGCATGCCGGGCCTCAAACCAGCCCGCAGCAGCGCCTGGCGGCGGTACCAGGACCCCGTGCCGAGACCAAGAATCCTTTCCATGCGGTCATAGTCAACGGCCGTCTTGTTGAATATCTGATGTACCCAGCCGCGCCTGTCCGCTTCCGCGTCATAATATTCGGTGAGCGGGGGGTGAGGCGCATGCACCACATGGTCATCGGCAGGATTGGAATTGGTCATTGTTTTAATTACTCGAAATTAGGGGTGAAGAGCATGGCTGCCCGGTTGGACGCTGACATGCTCGTGCATCCTACTGGAGTAGCTGGCCGCTGACAAACCCCGGAGCAGTGAATCATGGCTCAGAAACCCCCTCATACCGCGCCGCAGGGATATCTTGACCTGCGGCTCCTATTACCCAATAATCCCCTGCCGGGATGCCTATGCCATTTCAATAGCCGGCATCCCCGGAATACCCTGGCGAATATCTGTTTTCCTGTATTTCAGCCATCTTTGTCCAGCACTTCCATTAACAACAACCGGTCAATATAGATAGAGAGGGGTTTATGAATCGTTTTTCCTTATTACCAGCATTGCTTTCAACGCTCGTTTTATCGCTAGCTATCGGTGGCTGCGTCACAACCGGCGGAGGCCAGTCCACTCAAGCCAGCAATAACGCCACGACAGCCCCGGCACAAACCCAGTCAAAAATCCCGCCCGGCATGAACGAACGGGGCGAGGTCGTGGATTCAACCAAGGTGGAGTCCGGATATGGCAAGAAAGTCAAGGGACTGGGCGACTCCGAAGGCGAGATCACCGGAAAACCGGCGCCAAAAAGCAAGTTTGGCAAACTGGGAATAGGCATGTCCATGAAACAGGTCACCGATCTCATCGGGCAGCCCACGGACAGCGGCGCTTACATGACGGGCAAGGCCTGGATTCCGTTTTATTTCGGAAGCGACCGCCACCGTTATGAAATGACTTACAAGAGCCAGGGGCGCCTGATTTTTGCGGGTGGATCGATCGGCAACTTTACCGGCGGGAACCTGATCTGGATCATCCACAATGCGAACGAGAGTGGCTACCGTAATTAAATAAAAACAGCAAGACCACTCGCAGGGGTAGCTTGCCACCCCTGTTGTTTCCAACTGCAAATTCCCGAGCCTTGATGTCCGCAACAGCCTCCGCCGCCGCTTCCGTGCATGCAGCAGAAAACCTGCTGTTTTTCACGCTCATGCAACTGGCTTTGATCCTGCTGGCGGCGCGCCTCGGCGGTTCGCTGGCATTGCGCCTGGGGCAGGCCCGCGTGGTGGGTGAAATCGTCGTCGGCCTGCTGCTCGGGCCGAGCCTGTTCGGCGCACTGGCGCCGGATGCGTTCCAGTACGTGTTTCATTCCGTTTCCTCCGCTCCGGTGACGATCATGAGCCAGATTGGCTCTGATCCTGCTGATGTTCCAGATCGGGCTGGATTTCGATTTCTCCCATTTAAGGGAGCGGGAAAACAGCCGCGCCGTGCTGCTGGTGTCTGCATTCGGCCTGCTGGTACCGTTTCTGCTGGGCCTGGCCATCGGGCATCTTTCCCATGCCTCCCTGGCGCCATCAGTAAATCCGTTCGGCTACAGCCTGTTCCTGGCCACCGCCTTATCCATTACCGCCGTTCCCATCCTGGGGCGCATCATGATGGAGTTCGATCTGACGCGTACGCCCATGGGTGTCATCACCATCACCTCAGCAGCGATCAACGACGTAGCCGGCTGGATCACCCTGGCCGCCGTGACTGCCCTCACGCTTTCGGCGTTTTCATTCTCCGGCATGCTGCTCAACCTGGGCCTGCTGGCGCTCTACTCGACGTTCTGCTGGTGGGTGCTGCGCCCCATGCTGCGCCGCTTGCTGGGGCGCTTCGCCTCACATTCCGACAACCTGCCGCAAAGCCTGCTGGCAATCCTGCTGGCGGTGATTTTCCTGTCGGCGATGACGACTTACATGCTGGGCATTTTCGCCATATTCGGCGGCTTCATGCTGGGTGTGCTGCTGCACGACGAACACGACTTCGTGGCCGCCTGGAAGAACAAAATCGCTGATTTTGTGACGGTATTCTTCCTGCCGATCTTCTTCACCTACACCGGCCTGCGTACCAATATCGGCGCACTCGACAGCCTGGCATTATGGCAATGGTGCCTGGCGATCCTGGCTGCCGCCACGCTGGGAAAATTCGGCGGCTGCTATCTCGGCGCGCGCTGGGCCGGACGCCCGGCGGCAGAGTCGCGCATCATCGCCGTGATGATGAACACCCGCGCCCTGATGGAACTGGTTGTCATCAATGTCGGGTATGATCTGGGCGTGATCCCGGCCAGTGTGTTCACCATGCTGGTCATCATGGCCGTGGTCAGCACGCTGGTAACGGCACCGGCATTGCGGCTGTGGCTGCCACAACTAAAACTCAAATCCGCACAGGAAATACGATGAGCGAACAAGCATCCACCCGCCAGGCTTGCGACGTGCTGGTGATTGGCGGCGGACCCGCCGGTTCCACCGCTGCAACCCTGCTGGCGCAGAAGGGCTACCGGGTCGTGGTTATCGAAAAGGACAAGTTTCCGCGCTTCCACATTGGCGAGTCGCTGCTGCCGGTAAACAACAGCCTGTTCGAGCAACTGGGGGTCCTGGATGAAGTGGCCCGCATCGGCATGGTGAAAAACGCAGCGCAATTCGATTCCATGTACCACGGCAAGAAGCAGTCGTTTTATTTCTCGCAGGCCATGAACCAGCGCTATCCCTATTCCTACGAGGTCCACCGCGCAGAGCTCGACCAGATCCTGCTCGACAATTGCCGCGCCAAAGGGGCGCAGGTACAAGAGGAAACCAGGGTGACGGAGGTGGATTTCAGCGACCCGGAAAGCGTACACGTGACCACCCAGGGCGTGGCGGGTGAAAGCCGCTGGCAGGCGCGCTTCCTGATCGACGCATCGGGACGCGACACCTTCCTCGCCAACCGCATGGGCTGCAAGCAGCCGCACCCCAAACATGCCAGCGCGGCAATTTATGGCCATTTCGAGGGTGTCGAGCGGCTCCCCGGAACGGATGAGGGCAACATCTCCCTGTTCTGGTTCGACCACGGCTGGTTCTGGCTGATTCCGCTGCAGAACGGCATCACCAGCGTGGGCATGGTGTGCTGGCCGTATTTCCTCAAGACGCGCAAAAGCGGTCTGGACGATTTTTTCCACGACACAGTCGCCACCTGCCCGCCGCTTGCCATGCGCATGAAAGATGCAAAACTCATCCGCCCGGTCACCGCCACCGGAAACTACAGCTATCTTTCCAGCAGGATGAGCGGCGAGCGTTACCTGATGCTGGGCGATGCCTTTGCCTTCGTCGACCCGATATTTTCCTCCGGCGTCCTGCTCGCCATGAAGAGCGCCTTCCTTGGTGCCGATGCCGTGGATGCCAGCCTGCGCGACCCGCTGCGCATGTCCAGCCACCTGCAGCGTTTCGAACAATCCGTGCTCAAGGGACTGAAGGGATTCACCTGGCTGATTTTCCGCATGACCACGCCGGTCATGCGCGAACTGCTGATGAATCCGCGCAATACCTTTGGCATTGAATCGGCTGTCATCGCCATCCTGGCCGGCGACGTGCATGACAACCCGCAGGCGCGCCTGCGGATGAATCTGTTCAAGCTGATCTACTACATGCGCACCCTCACCACATTGCCGCAAAGCATTCGTGCCCATTTCCGCCGCCGCAGGATGATCCGCCCCGAAGTTTTCGAAAGCTGATACAGATGTCCATTTAGCCGTTGATGATATAATTTCGTCCAATTCAACCCCCAAGATAACCGTCATGCCAGACAAGCAAACCCCCTTCGAGCAGGAAGTCGCAGCCCTCATCGTGGAAGCGCTCAACCTTGAAATAGCCCCGGATGAAATCGAAACGGAGCAGCCTCTGTACCAGGAGGGGCTGGGCCTGGATTCCATCGACATGCTCGAAATCTCGCTCGCCGTGTCCAAAAAATACGGTTTTCAGCTCAAATCAGACGATCCGGACAACGCAAGCACCTTCTCGTCCTTGCGCAGCCTGGCCCGGCATATTGAAAAAAACCGCGTGAAATAATCCATGCGTCTTGCCCTGCGCATCCTCCTGATCGCCGCACTGGGCTGGGGGCTCGCCAAGCTGATCGAATTCTCCCCTCCGCAATGGAAAGCATTCGTGACCTGGTTCCCGCCCGTGCTCGTCACCCTGCTGGTGGCTTTCACGTTTGGAATCAGCCTGTTCAGGGGGGAGCCCCTGATTACGCGGATCGCGCGCGCCTACCAGGAAGGCGGGCTGCCTGACGAAATGACCGGCTATACGCGGCGGCTGACGGCGGTATGGGCATTTTTCCTGCTGGGCTGCGCGGCGCTCACCTGGGTGCTGGTCCAGTATGCAAACCTTCCACAAGCGGCCTCGTTAACGCCGGTGCTGGTCCCCTGTCTCATGATTGGCGAATATCTTTTCCGCAAGCACCATTTCAGCCAGTATTCGCACCCCAATCCCCTCGCCGTCATGCTGCTCATGATGCTGCATGGCATGCCGCGCAAATGAGCCAGCAGACCGCGATGACCCGCCTGCCGCTTTTCCTGCATAGAACCCCTGCCCAGCCGATCGCCTGGCACAACCGGCAGGCCATTACCATGGCAAGATTTCTGCATGACATCGAACACCTGTCCGGAAAGCTGCCGGAGCGCCCCTTCGTTTTCAACCTCTGCACTGACCGCTACCACTTCCTGCTCACCTTCTGCGCCGCCCTGCTGCGCGGCCAGACCAACCTGTTGCCGCCCAACCATGCCCCCGGCACCCTGAGGCGGCTGCATGCCCGCCACCCGCAGGCCTATGGCGTGAGCGACAAAGCCCTGGTGCTGGAAGAGATGAACATCGTCTCCTTCCCTGATCTGCCCCTGCCCGGTAGCGGCGCCCATGATCCCGAACCTGGCGCCATACCCGCCATAGCAGCCGGGCATATCGCCGCCATCGCTTTCACCTCGGGCAGCACGGGCGAACCGCAGCCCCATCCCAAGACCTGGGGCGGGCTGGTCAGGCAGGCTCAGCTGGAAGCACGGAGCCTCGGCATCGAAGCCGGCCAGTACTTTCTCGGCACGGTCCCGCCGCAGCATATGTACGGCCTTGAATCCACCCTGATGCTGCCGCTCCACAACGGCGGAACGCTGCATGCCGGCCAGCCCCTGTTTGCTGCGGACATCCAGCAGGCGCTGGCGGAACTGCCCGCACCGCGCACGCTGATCACCACACCGCTGCATTTGCGCATTTGCCTGGAAGAAAACACGCGCCTGCCCCCCCTCGCCATGGTCATTTCCGCTGCCGCCCCCTTGTCCGCCGAACTGGCGCAACGCACTGAAGACGCCTTCGGCACGACCGTCATGGAACTCTACGGCTGCACGGAATCGGGCGCCATCGCCACGCGCCGCACGGTGCAGGACGAGTACTGGCAAACCATGGATGGGGTCACTGTCACCTGCGACAACGAGGGCCAGGCCTGGGTGCAAGGCGGACATATCGGCATCCCCACGGCACTGCAAGACGTCATCGAACCCGCTGCAGGCGGCACGCGGTTCCGTCTGCTGAGCCGCAAGGCCGATCTCGTCAACATTGCCGGGAAACGCGCCTCGCTGGGAGACCTCAACCGCCAGCTCAGCCAGATCCCCGGGGTGCAGGACGGGATTTTTTTCGTTCCTGACGACATTCCCGGCACGGCGCCGCGCCTGATCGCTTTGGTGGTCGCTCCGGGGCTGCACGAGGGCGAAATCCTCGCCGCGCTGCGGCAAAAAATCGATACGGCATTCCTGCCGCGGCCCGTGTACAAGGTCAATAGCCTGCCGCGCACCCCTACCGGCAAGCTGCCGCGCAGCACCCTCATTGCCCTGCTTGAGGAGATGCAGCATGGCTGACCTGAACCCGTGGCAAACCATCCCGGCAGACCACCCGGCGCTGCCCGGCCATTTCCCCGGCAACCCCATCGTGCCGGGCGTGGTGCTGTTGAGCCAGGTGTGGGAAGCGGTCTGCCGCCAGGCCGGCACGCCACTGCATTGCGCCGGCTGGCCCAGCGTCAAGTTTCTTGCGCCGCTCCTGCCCGGCGTGCCGTTCCAGGTAGAGGTGGAAATCACCACGGCGCAGTCCGCCCGGTTCGTGTGCCGCACAGCGGCAAACACCATCGCGCAGGGCAGCGTGCGCTTTACCCCGGCGGACCAGGCGTGAGCCGCAACTGGCTGGGACAGCAGGAGCGCGGCAGCCTGCTGCTGATGCGCCTGATCACCTGGATTGCCCTCAACATCGGCCGCCCGGCAGGGCGCCTGCTGCTGGTGCCGGTCAGCCTGTATTTCCTGCTGTTCTCCGCTGCTGCGCGGCCGGCTTCGCGCCTCTACCTGCGCCGCGCCCTGGACCGCGAACCTGGCTGGCTGGATGTGTACCGCCACTATTTCTGCTTTTCCGCCACCATTCTCGACCGGCTGTATTTTCTCTCCGGCCGCCATGCTGACTTCAACATCGAGGTGCACGGGATCGAGTCGCTGCAAGCCTACCTGCAACGCGGACAGGGCTGCGTGCTGCTGGGCGCGCACCTTGGCAGCTTCGAAGTGCTGCGCACGCTGGCGGTGCAATTCGGCAAGGTTCCGTTTGCCATGCTGATGCACACTGACAATGCGCACAAGATGAACGCCATCATCAACGGCCTCAACCCGGAAATGGCCAGCTCCATCATTGCCATGGGTTCTCCGGATGGCCTGCTGCGCGCCAGGGAGGTGATCGACGCCGGCGGCATCATCGGCATGCTCAGCGACCGCGCCAGACCCGGCGACAGGACCCTGCCCTGCCAGTTTTTCGGCGCTGACGCCGCCTTGCCGGACGGCCCGCTGGCCTTTGCCAGCATCATGCATGCCCCCGTGCTGCTGTGTCTCGGCCTGTATCGCGGCGGACGGCGCTACGACGTGCACTTCGAGCTCCTGGCGGAAAGCATCGACGCCCCCCGCGCACGGCGCCGCGAGGCCATTCACGGCTATCTGCAACAGTACGCCTCGCGTCTCGAGCATTATTGCCGCATGGCCCCCTACAACTGGTTCAACTTCTATGATTACTGGCAAACGCATTAACCCCGGTCACTGCGAGCGCAACGAAGCAATCTCGTTCTGCGTCGCGCGAATGACAGCGAGATTGCCGCGTCGCCTGCGGCTCCTCGCAATGACAGCCACACTGCTTGCCTGGGCAGGCGCCGCCCATGCCGAGTGGACTGCCGATACCCTGCTCAAGGCACTGGCCGAGCGCCCTGCCGGTCAATCGCGCTACACCGAAACCAAGACCTCGGCACTGCTCAGGGAGCCGCTCAAATCAAGCGGCACGCTGCGCTATAAAAAACCGGCATTCCTGGAAAAACGCGTGCAAACGCCATTCGAGGAAATCCTCACCGTGGACGGGGATCGCATGACCTGGGAAAAACCGGCGGCAAACAAGAAACACACCATGGCGCTGCGGGATTACCCGGCGGTCTGGGGGTTTATCGAGAGCATGCGCGCCACCCTCAACGGCGACGCCAAAACCCTGCAACGTTTTTACAAGGTGCGCCTTGATGGCGACGAACGGCAATGGACCCTCGTGCTGCTGCCTTCGGACAGTGACATGGCGCAGTTCATCCGTGTGATCCGCATCAGCGGCAGCAACACCCGGCTATCCACGGTGGAAATCGAGGAGGCCGGAGGCGACCGCAGCCTCATGACCCTGCGCGAGGAAATAAATTGAAGCGCTGGCCGCTCATCGTATGGCTCGCTTCGCTGACTTTCTGCATCTGGATCGTAGCGTCGCATACCCGTTTCAGCACCGACATGGGCGCCTTCCTGCCCGACAGCGCCTCGCCGGTGCAGCAGCTCATGGTCGACCAGCTGCGCGACGGCGTGACTTCACGCATTGTGATGCTGGCGCTGGAAAACGCGGAGAGCAGCGAACTGGCCCGCACCAGCAAGGCGCTGGCCCGCGCACTCGAATCCAGCGGCCATTTCAGCTATGTGCGCAATGGCGAACAGGCGCTCAGCCCGGCGGAACGCGAACGGCTGATGCAATACCGCTACCTGCTCAGCCCCGCAACGGATAGCGCCCATTTTGGCGCGAACGGGCTGCAACGCTCCCTGGAGGACAGCCTGCAGCTGCTGGCCTCGCCGGCCGGCGCCATGGTCAAGCAACTGCTGCCCGCCGATCCCACGGGCGAAATGCTCACGCTGCTCGAAAGCTGGGGCAGCCCGGGTAGCGGACCGGGCGTAGAGGACGGGGTATGGTTTTCATCCGACGGTAAACGCGCATTGCTGCTGGCCGAAACCCGGGCTCCCGCCTTCGACATCGACGCTCAGCAAATCGTCGGTGACGACGTGCGCCGGATTGCTGCCGCGGCCCGGACCAGCCCGGAGATCAGGCTGCTGATGAGCGGGCCGAGCATTTTTGCCGTGCAGTCGCGCAACCTGATACACAACGATGCCTGGCGTCTGAGCATGCTGGCCACCGCACTGGTGGCGGCAATTTTGCTGCTGGCCTACGGATCGCCGCGCCTGCTGGTGCTCGGCATGCTGCCGGTGGCGAGCGGGGCGCTGGCCGGCATTGCCGCGGTGAGCCTGAGTTACGGCACCGTGCACGGCATCACCCTGGGCTTCGGGGCCACCCTGATCGGCGAGGCGGTGGATTATCCCACCTACCTGTTCACCCAGCGCGCGCCACAGGAATCGCTGCGCCAGACGCTGCAGCGCATCTGGCCCACCTTGCGCCTGGCGGTACTGACCACGGTCTTCGGCAGCCTCACCATGCTGCTCTCCGGCTTCTCCGGCCTGTCGCAACTGGGCATGTTTTCCCTCGCCGGGGTGCTCACGGCGGGGCTGATGACCCGCTTTGTCATTCCTGAAATCGCCCCCGCCCGTTTCGAAATCGCGGAAAGAACATCAATACAGACCCTGCTGGCGCGCGGCACGACGGCTCTGACCCGGCTCCGCTGGGTGCCCCTGACGGTGCTGCTGTGCGCTGCGGCTTACCTGGCAACACAGGGGAAAACGCTGTGGGAGAATGATCTCGCCAACCTGAGCCCGATTCCGCAACCGCTCCAGGCGCTGGATCAAAGCCTGCGCAATGAACTCGGCGCGCCGGACGTGCGTTACCTGATCGCCGTGCCGGGCGACTCCAGGCAGTCTGCCCTGGAACACAGCGAGCAGCTCGCGCCCGCGCTGGAAACGCTGGTGCAGCAGGGCATCATCGCCGGATTCGACTTCGCCGCACGCGTCATCCCGAGCGAAAGGACCCAGGCCGCGCGCCAGGCCGCCCTGCCCGCAGCAGATACCTTGCGGCGTGACCTGCAAGCTGCGCTTGCGGCGACACCCTTCAAGCCCGATGTGTTCGAACCCTTCCTGAGCGACGTGGAGCACTCCCGCCAGCTTCCCCTGCTGCAACCCGAGGACTGGCGCGGCACGCCCCTGGGCTCGCTGGCGCAAGGCATGCTGGTCAAACGCGGCACGGGCTGGGTAGCACTGATTTCCCTGCGCGAGGTCAGGGACGATGCCGCGCTCGCCGCCTTCATGGCCAGCCTGCCCAGCGAAGGCGCTTTCCTGCTGGACATCAAGGGTGAGTCCAACCGCATGATCATGCAGTACCGCGACCAGTCGCTGCTGTATTCGATATTCGGCGTGGCGGCCATCGTCGCTGTGCTGGGTTTCGGCCTGCGCAATTTCCGTGCGGTATTCTCGGTGATGCTGCCGGTCAGCGCGGCCCTCCTGGCCACTGCGGCCGTGCTGGCCGGCCTGGGGATCAAACTGTCGCTGTTCCATGTCGTATCGCTGCTGCTGGTGCTGGGCACCGGCCTCAACTACGGCCTGTTCATCAACCTTCCTGCCCCTGACGAAACGGAGCGGCGGCGCGCCCTGTTCGGCGTGCTGGTGTGCATGGCCAGCACGGTCAGCGCGTTCGGCGCCCTGGCATTCTCCTCCGCCCCGGTATTGCAGGCCATCGGCGGCACGGTGGCGCTGGGCGCGGTTTTTTCATTATTATTTGCCGCGATGTGGGCAGAACGCCCCGTTTTGAAAATAGAATAAGCCATGACTCCCCTGTTTATCACCCATTACACCCTGACCAGCGCGCTTGGCCGCGGCAAGGCGGTGACGCACGCCGCTCTGCTGGAAAACAGGAGCGGCCTGCGGCCCAACGATTTCGCTGATGCCCCGCTGGACACCTTCATCGGCCGCGTGGAGGGCGTGGAAGCGGTCTCGCTACCCGCGCATCTTGCGCGCTTCGAGTGCCGCAACAACCGCCTGGCGCAACTGGCGCTGGCGCAGGATGGCTTTGCGGAGGCCGTTGCTGCGGCGCGCGAGAAATATGGCGCCCGGCGTATCGCGGTGGTCCTCGGCACCAGCACCTCGGGCATCCAGGAAACGGAGCACGCCTACCGCCGCCGCGACCCGGCCAGCGGCGCGCTGCCGCCGGATTTTGATTTTGCCGCCACGCAAAGCATGAATTCCGTGGCCGAATTCACCTGCCAATATCTGGGCCTGAACGGCCCGGCTTTCGTCATTTCCACCGCCTGTTCTTCCAGCGCCAAGGTCTTCGCCAGCGCCGCCCGGCTCATGCAGACCGGCCTGTGCGATGCGGCAGTGGTGGGCGGGGTGGATTCGCTGTGCGCCATGACCCTGTACGGCTTCAACTCGCTGCAACTGGTTTCGCCCGAGCCCTGCCGCCCCTGCGGCCAGGATCGCAAGGGCATTTCCATCGGCGAAGGCGCAGGATTTTTCCTCCTGGAAAAGGAGGGCGACGTCCTGGCGCTGCTGGGCTACGGCGAAAGCAGCGACGCCTATCACATGTCCACCCCCCACCCCGAGGGCCTGGGCGCGGCGCTGGCAATGCAGCGGGCGCTTGATGCCGCGCAGCTGCAGGCGGGAGAAATCGATTACATCAACATGCACGGCACTTCCAGCCGCAGCAACGACAGCGCTGAAGACCAGGGCATGCAGCGCGTGTTCGGCAACGGCACGCCATGCAGTTCCACCAAGGGCGCCACCGGCCACACCCTGGGGGCGGCGGGCGCGGTGGAAGCGGCCATTGCCTGCATCTGCCTGGAAAACGGGCTGATCCCGGGCGCCTGCAACACCCGCACCCTCGACCCGGAACTGGGCAGCTCGATCCAGCTGGAGGCGGCCTCCCGCCCCTTGCGTCATGTCATGAGCAATTCATTCGGCTTTCGGCGGCAACAATTGCAGCCTGATTTTCGGAGTGTCCGCATGATTACCGTTCATATTGCAGGCATCGGCCTGTGCGGCCCCGGCATGGCTGACTGGACTGCCGCGCGTGCCGTCCTGTGCGGCGAAGCGCCGCTTGACGATGCCCTCCCGAAACCGGTGGCGGCGATCCTGCCCCCGGCGGAGCGGAGACGTTGCGGACAGACCACGCGCTATGCCCTGCAGGTGGCACAGGAGGCCGTGACGCAAGCCGGTTTCCCGCCCGCGCAAGCAGCGGTGGTGTTCGCCTCCTCCGACGCCGACGGCGAGAACCTGCACCATATCCTGGAATCCCTCGCCCAGTCCGAACATGAAGTCTCGCCGACGCGCTTTCACAACTCGGTGCACAACGCGGCAGCGGGCTACTGGAACATCGCCACCGGCGCGCGCACACCCGCCAACAGCCTGGCCGCCTTCGACGCCTCCTTCGCTGCCGGCCTGCTGGAAGCCGCCGTGCAGGTGGCAGCGGAAAAAGTCCCGGTGCTGCTGGTGGTGTTCGACCTGCCTTTTCCCTCGCCGCTCAATGAAGTTCGCACGATTACCGCGCCTTTTGCCGCCGCCCTGCTGCTGACGCCGGAAGCCACGGCGACGGACATGGCGCGCCTGCAAATCAGCCTCGGCGCTGAACAGACAGACACGGCCATGGACCGCGTGGAACTCGAAGCCTTGCGCTGCGGCAACCCTGCCGCCCGCGCCCTGCCTTTATTGCAGGCCATCGCCACCCGGCAGGAATCGCATCTCTGCCTGAATTACGGCGCCAACAGCCTTATTGTCGAAGTCAAGAATCCACAGAAAACCTAAAAAACATTACCCACGGAGTTCACGGAAATCACGGAGTAAAAACAAAAAACTGCATGTTGTTTGGCATTCTCCTGTTGGCGGGGTCACTATGGGCTCGAGATCGTCTTTCTCCGTGCTCTCCGTGTCCTCCGTGGTTACAAACTAAAGATTTTACAAATGAAAATGACCAAAGCGGAATTGTGCCAGCGGGTGCCCCACACCGACGCCATGTGCCTGCTGCACGAAGTGACGGCATGGGATGCGGAGCGCATTACCTGCCGCGCCATCAACCACTGTGACCCAGCCAATCCGCTGCGCCACAACGGCCAGTTGCCTGCGCATTGCGCCATCGAATACGCTGCCCAGGCAATGGCGGTGCACGGCGGCCTGGCCGCACAGGACGGCGCCAAACCCAGGATCGGCTTCATCGGCAGCGTGCGCGACGTCAGGCTGCATGTGCAACGCCTGGACGACATTCCAGAACCGCTGGAGATTGAAGCCGTCAAACAACTGGCCGACGATAACCACTCGCTCTATGAGCTGCGCGTATCCGCCGCCGGGCGCGAGCTGATGACAGGCCGCGCGGCAGTATTTCTGCAAAAGGGAGAAACGCTATGAAACGGGCACTGGTTACCGGCGGCAGCGGCGCCATCGGCGCTGCGGTTTGCCGGGCGCTGGCGGCGGACGGCCTGCACGTCCTCATCCACGCCAACTCGCGCCCAGAGGCCGCGCAAGATCTGGCTGCCGAGATATGCGCCAGCGGCGGCAGCGCCGTGGCAGTGTGCTTCGATGTGATTGACGCCGCTGCCAGCAACGCGGCGCTGGAAATATTGCTGCAGGATGGCCCGGTCCAGGTGCTGGTCAACAACGCCGGCATCCATAAAGACGGCATCCTTGCGGGCATGAGCCAGGAGCAGTGGCACAGCGTGATCGATGTTTCGCTCAACGGCTTTTTCAACGTTACCCAGCCCCTGCTGCTGCCCATGCTGCGCACCCGCTGGGGCCGCATCATCAACATGTCATCGATTGCCGGGGTGATGGGCAACCGCGGCCAGGCCAACTATGCCGCCGCCAAGGCCGGGCTGATCGGCGCCACCAAATCCCTGGCGCAGGAAGTCGCCTCGCGCGGCGTCACCGTCAATGCCGTCGCGCCCGGCATCATCGAAAGCCCGATGATCAAGGCGGCCTTCCCTGCGGAAACCATCCATAGCCTGGTGCCGATGAAGCGCGCCGGCAGGGCCGAAGAAGTCGCGGACCTGGTAAGTTTTCTGGCTTCCGAGAAAGCCGCCTACATTTCCGGACAGGTGATTTCGATTAATGGCGCGATGGCTTGATCAGGGCGCTTTAACGCTAATTTATTCCGTCAACGACAGGATGCCGGCTAAAACAGGAATGGGATAAAGCGTTTTGTCCTCTGCATATAACACTGATATTCAGAGCCAAAATACGCCAGGCATTCTTCTTCGTCTCTTTTCGACGTCAAATACAGAAAAACACTCGCCGCCAGCACCAATAAAAATCCCAACCACGAAACCTGCCTGAAAAACTCGCCCCAGGCCAAGGCAAGCAAGGAGGCATACATTGGGTGGCGAATGTATTTGAACGCGCCACTCGTTACCAATGACGAAGTTTGTTCAAAAGCAAGCAATACGCTATCCGCCCGCGCCGGTGTTGGCTTACCCCGCTTTACCAGCAAAATCACGGCATGAATGACCAACCCAAGGGAAATCACGCGCAAGAATGCTGAAATTAGCTGATGCGGCTCCAGGGAATTTGCCGCCTCTACTGAAAAGTTAAGCGCAATCAAACCCAAAATGGATTCCCAGGCAAAAAAACGGTAAAAGCCATGCGAATCCGGATTGCTCAGCGCTCCCCGTGAGACATAGAACATGGCAGCGGAACCCATGAAAATGATGAGCATTTCAAGCATGAATGTTCTTATTGGGGGGGAAGAGACCTTGCTGACGGATCAGTCTAATTGTCTGAAATCATCATCCGCCTGGAAAGGTCCAGGGTGAATGAGCGCCGCTATAGCCACCATTTCATGCATGCCCGGCAATGGCTTCGATTTCCAGCAGCAGTTCGCTGCGGCAGATATCTGCGAGGAGATACAGGCATGGAATGGCCTTCCCAATTGAATCTTCGATAATCGGCCGGATCAGTGGAAAATCGCCGGCATGCCGAATGTAGACCTTGAGAGAGCGGAGCTGGGAAAAACTCTCGTGGCTCTGTTCAGGAAATGCCTGGCCGAGCACCCGGCTGATATTTTTCAGGGTCTCGCTTGTCTGCTGGGCCACGTCGCCCAGACAGGTCGAAGCATGGCCGACAATGCTGGCGGTGCCGGAAATAAAGAGTTGCGGGTCTTTCAGCCAGGAAATCTGGGTGGCGCGGGAGAACAGCGGGCTGCGTGGGCCATACTGGGGCGGGTAATCGTAGGCACTGACCTGGCGGTCATTTTCCACCGCCGTGCCAGGCTGCGTGGCCGCGATGAAATACAGCACGAACTGGCCGCCATGGCTGCCCACGGCGCTGGCAGCAGGAATATCCTCGGACTGAAGCCGGTCAAAGCGCGCAAAGGCGTCATGGCGCCCGATGCAAAAATGTTTGTAGCGTTCCACGCCATCCGCTTCATCGGCATTGATGGCGGCAAAATAATTCCACACGCGCAGCAGGTTCGGCACCGCCTCGCTTTGCAACAGGGAAAAAACTTCCTGGTAAGCCTGATAGGTCACGCTTTCCAGGCTTTCATGGGGCGGCTGGCGGTAACAGCCAAAGAGAAAATCCGCGGTGCGCGCCCAGTGAATATTGCCGCTCCGGCCGCTGCGGACGTGATCACCCACAGTCCAGATCTCCAGCAGGGGCTGCGATCCAAGCTGCGGCATTTCAACCCGCGCGACAGGGATTTGCGCAGGAACAAAGGGGGCATCAATGCCGTGGCAAACCACGCCCAGAATCTGGCCGGGATGCGTTTCCAGGAGGTGTTGGGCCGCCTCTGGCTCAAGATACCAGGCCTGAATACGGCCCGCTTCAGGAAGGGTAATGGAAGAAGCCGGGGCAGCCATGGGATTTGCAGAAACAGCCAATTTTGGATACATCGCGGGATTGATACCAGGGAGAGAGTCAATTTGAGCGTCCATGGCGCAGATTATCGCATAAAGCCCATTTTTTTCTAACGGTTTGAATCACCCTGCCTGGCATGCTGATGACCGCTCCTCACCCCCGTTTTTCAGCGGGCGCCACGCAAAAACACACGCCCTGTCCTGAACGGAAACACGTCCGCACTAAAACTTGACACCCGCATGAAACAGCGGAAACATTGCGGCCTTGAATATCATTTAAAGCGCCATCCATCATGCGCATCACCCTCGTCCATCCCGCCGGATTTAATTTCGTCCCCGGCCAGCCTGATTTCTCGGTACTGGCCAACCGCATGGTGCCCATCGGCATTCTCACCCTGGCAGCCTGGCTCGAGAAGCATGGTCATCCCACTGCAGTGCATGATTGCCTCGGCCCGCACGCCCCGCTCGGTATCGAGGCCAATGCCGAAGCCATTCTGGCGACCCATCCGGAGATCGTGGGGTTTTCCGTCACCACTTCTGCGTTCATGGATGCGGTCGAGATCAGCCGTTGCCTCAAGAACAAACGCCCGGATATCAGGATCGTCTATGGCAACGTCCATGTTTCCTCGATCGGCGCGCCGCTGCTCGACCACTTTCCGGAAATCGACTACCTGGTCATCGGCGAGGGCGAGGGCTCCATGCTGGACTTGGCCAGCGGCAAGGCGCCGGGCGAAATCCCCAATCTGGTCTACCGCGACGATGATGGACGCAACATCTCCAATCCGCGGCGCGCCCGCATCCTCAACCTGGACGAGTTGCCCTTCCCTGCCTATGAAAAGCTGAAGGGATTTCCCGCAGGCTACCACCTCCCCCTGTTTTCATACGAGAAGCGCTGGGGAGGTACCATGGTCACCTCGCGCGGCTGCCCCTACACCTGCTCATTCTGCGACCGCACCGTTTTCGAGCGTCTCTACAAGTACAACTCCGCGCAGTACATCTATGATCACATGAAGCATCTGCGCGACCATTTCGGCGTCTACCACATCAACTTCTACGACGATCTCTTCACCGCCCAGAAAAAACGCGTCACCGAGCTGTGCCAGTTGCTGATCGAAAAGCCGCTCGGCATGCACTTCAACTGCGCCATCCGCACCGGCCACACCTCGGACGAAATGCTGGTGATGCTCAAAAAGGCCGGGGCCATGATGGTCTCCATGGGCATCGAATCCGCCGACCCGGAAATGATGGAACGCCACAAGGCCGGCGTCACGCTCGAGGCGGTCAAGAAGACGGTCGAGCAGATTCACGCCGCAGACCTGCGCGCCAAGGGCCTGTTCATTTTCGGCATGCCGGGCGAAACGCCGGAAACCGTAAAAATCACCAGCGATTTCATCCTCTCGCTCGATCTCGACGAGATGAACATGACCAAATTCAGCCCGCTCTACGGCGCCCCCATCTGGGACGAATGCAAAAGCGGCCTGTCCGGTGACTTCAACGAGGACTGGCGGCTGATGAACTGCCTCAATTTCGTCTACAAGCCGGAAGGATTTTCTTCACGCGAGGAAATGGACGCGCTCTACAACTGGCATGTGCGGCGCTTCTACGATAGCAAGCGCTACCGTCGCCGCTTCGCAAAAAGGCTATGGGAGCATCGCTGGAGCCTGTGGCATCTGGTCAGGAACCTGCCGCGCGTGATTCAGGCAATGCGTTATTTCAGCGCCAACCAGGCGGAACTGGAAGCCCAGCGCAAGAACTTCCCGCTCCATGCCCGGCAACCTCAGGACCTCGAACCGCTGCTGGGTCCCGAGCTGCGCATCCAACCCAAACAGGTCAAACTCGCCCAGGTCCCGGCGGCAGAAAAAGCGGCGGTGTAAGCCGCCCTACAGCAGCCGGGCCGACAGCAGCACGCTGGCAAAAACCGAATCCTGACGTATCGGCAGCACTTCGACGGAGAAGCCCAGCGCTGCCAGCGCCTCCTTCCAGTGCCTGAGCGAACGGCAATGCAGCGTGCAAAAGCTGCCGGAGCGGGCAAAAAACACCAGTTGATCGACGAGCTTGCTGATCCGGAACGGGAACCCGCCATCCGCATCGCCGATTCTCAGCAGCAGCCTGCCGCCCGGCGCCAGCGCAGAGCGAACCCGGCGCAGCACTTCGTCCTGCAGCTCGGGCTTCACATAATGCAGGACATCGAGAATCACCACGGTGTCGGCGCGGCCAAAGTCAGCCTGGCACATGTCGCCCTGCACAAACTCCGCATGCCCGCCCAGCGCTGCCTGCGCCCATTCCAGGTCGCGCTGCACCAGCTCGATCCCACGCATGGCATCGAGACGCGGCGGGGAGGGCCAGCCGGGCTGCCAGATTCCGCGCTCAAACAACTGCCGGGCGGCAACCAGCCAGGCCGAGAGCAAACCCTGCCCGGAGCCGATATCCAGCACCCGGCCATCCGCGATCAGGCCTTTCTCCAGCAGCGTCGAGAATGCCGGATCAAACCCCAGCTTGTTGCGCGCGAAATGCCAGGCATAACGCCCTATGGATTTGTAGGGCCGGGCCGCTTCGTCAACCAGGACGCGGACGAATGCATCGCTCATGTCAGTACCGACCTCAGGGTCACGGGGCGCAATCCGGCAGATCTGGCGGCCTCAAGCACACGCGGCAGAGCCTCAAGAATCACGGGTTCGCCCGATGCCGTCCGTGCCGCATGGCCATCATGCAGCAGCAGGATATCGCCCCCGCCTAGTTGATGCAGCAGCTTGCCGCTGACCGAATCCGGATCGCCATTGCGGGTATCAAAAGCACGCCGCGTCCAGCTCGCCAGCTGCAAGTCCAGCCGCGCCAGAACCGGGTCCAGAAATGGACTGCGCAAACCGGCGGGAGCCCGGAAGAAGCGTGGCGCCTCTCCTGTGATACTCGCAAAAGTGTCCTGCGCCGCCTGCAACTCTTCCCCCATGCGCCTGGGGCCGAGCAGGGAAAAATAATGCAGGTGATGCTGGCTGTGATTTTCCACCGTGTGGCCGCGCCTCACGATTTCGCGGCACAGACCAGGATGCCGCATCGCCCGCTCGCCGATGCAGAAAAAACTGGCTTGCACGCCATAGACATCAAGAAGATCCAGCACCCGCGGCGTGACTTCGGGGTCCGGGCCATCATCGATGGTAATGGCGATTTCACCGCGCCGCGCCGCGCTCTCCGGCAAGCGCACCCAGTTTGGCCCAAGCAGGGTGCTGCGCGGCCATAAACCGGCGGCAGTCAGGCACGCATGATTGGCGGCAAGCGCCCCCAGCGCCCAGGGCCAGCTATCCGGGCGCACAGCGACAGCCCCCAGCGCACCTGCATGCAGGGCAAAGGAAATTTTCATCAGGGGAGCGCGTAACCAGTAAGCAAGCATTTTTGACGCCTGAAACACTGTTTTGCCCCATGCCGCAGCGAGGGCAAAACCAGCGTTTTATTTTTAAATCACCATCCTAACCCGGATGTTTCATAAAAACGCTCCTACAGGAGCTTGACTAAATTTATGAAACATCCGGGCTAATTCAGCGTCGCCTTCAATCTTGCGGCACATTGTCACATTTTATACATGAAAGCCCTGCTGTTCATGGTTATAATTTGAGTAATTATGACAATGCAAGACCGCCTGCCCCCTCTCGAAGCTCCCGCAATGCGCCCGGAAGAGGGGCAGGATTTATCGCCTGGCACGCCCAAACCTGTCAAATCCAGTCAGGCTGGCAAGTGGCTCAGGTTGCCCTATGAGCTTTTTGTCCTGTATGCCGGACTCTTCCTGTTTGCGCTGATCTGCCTGATCTGGAGCCTGATCGCATCGGTTCTGGGCCCTGTCCTGCCGAAAAAGAAGGCTATGCCGATCGGTCAATTCGCGATCATGGCCAGTTTCCGCTTCTATCTGTCCATCCTCAAGCTCAGCGGCATCGTCAAGCTGGACCTGGAAGCGCTGGATATCCTGCGCGATCAGCCCTCCCTGGTCATTGCACCCAACCATCCCTCCATGATCGACGTGGTGCTGATCGCCTCGCGCCTGCCCCGCATTGTCTGCATCATGAAAGCCAGCATCTGGGATAACCTGCTGCTGGGAGGCGGCGCGCGCCTGGCAGGCTATATCCGCAACGACTCGGTCACCAACATGGTGCGCCTCGCGGCCAAGGCGATGCGCGAGGGCAACCAGTTGCTGGTGTTTCCCGAAGGCACCCGCACCACCGCACCGCCGGTCAACGAATTCAAGGCTGGCTTCGGACTGATCGCCAAAAAGTCCGGGACTCCGGTCCAGACTGTTTTCATTGAAACCAACAGCGCCTTCCTCGGCAAGGGCTGGCCCCTCTTCAAGAAACCGGATTTCCCGCTCTATTACCGCATCCGTCTAGGCGAACGTTTTGAAGTCACTGGCGACGTCCAGGTTTTTGTCTCTGACCTGGAGCAGTATTTCCGCCAGCAACCCGAAATCCAGCATCTGCCCATGGCTGGCGACAGCAAATAATGCCGGCCTCTTCCACTCATCTCGTCCTCATTCCCAGCTACAACACCGGGGAAACCGTTTACACGACCGTGCGCGAGGCTCGCCAGTACTGGGAGCCGGTCTGGGTTGTGGTCGATGGCAGCAATGACGGGACGGACCAAGGCCTCATAGAGATGGCAGAAAGCGACCCCGGCCTGAAGGTATTTGTCCTGCCACACAACCAGGGCAAGGGCAGCGCCATCCTGCACGGCCTGCGCGCCGCAATTGAAGCAGGTTTTACCCATGCCCTGGCCATGGATGCCGACGGACAGCACCCTGCCGGCATGATTCCGCAATTCATGTCTCTTTCGCAGCAGAATCCCGATGCGGTGGTGCTGGGCCGCCCCGTCTTCGACGCCAGCGCGCCGGCCCTGCGGGTGCGCGGACGCAAGATCTCCAACTGGTGGACCAACCTGGAGACCTTGTGGCAGGGCGTGGGCGACTCACTGTTCGGATTTCGCGTTTACCCGGCAAAACCTCTTCACGATGTGATGAAAAACAGCCCCTGGATGCGGCGTTTCGACTTTGATACCGAAGTGGTTGTGCGCCTTTGCTGGCGCGGCATCCGGCCGCTTAACCTCGACTCCCCGGTCAGATACCTGCGCCCTGAGGAAGGCGGCGTCTCGCACTTCAACTACCTGCGCGACAATATTTTGCTGACCTGGATGCATACCCGCCTGTTTTTCGGCTTTTTAATCAGGCTGCCGCTACTGCTGTGGCGCAGGCTGGCTTAGCGTTTCTCTTCACTGCCATCGACGATCACGGCATCCAAGCCCATGCGCCATCAAGGAAAAATTAGCAGCTGGAAAGACCCGCGCGGTTTCGGCTTCATCGTGCCGAATGGCGGCGGGGAGCATGTTTTTTTTCATATCAGCGCTCTGGATCAGGGTCAGCAACGCCCGGTAGAGGGTGCGCTGGTGACCTATGAACTGGTCAAGGATGAAAAAAAAGGCTTCCGCGCCCAGAACGTAAAATTCACCACGAGCCCTGCTGCCGGGCCAACCGGCAGGAGCAGTAAATCCCGGACTATCATCATCCTGCTTCTGCTCGCCGGGTTCGGCATCGCAGGCTGGCAGCATTTCCCGGCCCCACCCCACCCGCCCCGGAACAGCAGCCTTTCAGCCGTAACCCCTGAAATCCATGCCAGCCAGGCCAGCGACGCAACACTGGCCAAAGCTTTCGAGGCGCGTCAGAGCAATCTCCAGATCGAGGGGCAAGGCACGGTCAGCAAGATCCTGCCGGACGACCTGGATGGCAGCAGGCATCAGCGCTTCCTCATCCGGCTGGGGTCAGGTCAAACCCTGCTGGTGGCGCACAATATCGATCTTGCGCCCAGAATCGACACGATCAAAACAGGCGATCTGGTCAGCTTCTACGGCGAATATGAATGGAATGCCAAGGGCGGCGTGATTCACTGGACCCATCATGATCCCGCCGGGCGCCATGCCGACGGCTGGATCAGGCATGGCGGCCAGATCTACCGCTGACCGGTCTGTCAGGAACCGGGTCCGGCAAAACCGGCTTTCACCGGTTGGCCACCATCCGCCCGGTTATGCGATCTGCGGCGGGCAGCGCCCGGAGTAGCGCAAACTAGCCAGCGTTTGCGCCGGGATTTTGAGCGCGCCGGACGCCCCTGATTTGTATTACCACCCGGTGCAGATTATAATAATCGCCCTTTGTCCCTGTTTTAAGGGGGGAGCTTCATGCAACGAACCATGCTCAAATCGAAACTGCATCGCGTCACGGTGACTCACTCCGAGCTTCACTACGAAGGCTCCTGCGCGATCGACGAGACCTTGCTGGAAGCCGCCGACATTCGTGAATATCAGCAGATCGAGATCTACAACATCACCAATGGCGAGCGTTTCACCACCTACGCCATTCGCGCCCAGCGCGACTCCGGCGTGATCTCGATCAATGGCGCTGCTGCGCACAAGGCCAACCCGGGCGACATGATCATCATTGCAACTTACGCCGTTTACAACGAGCTTGAACTGCAGAAATTCCAGCCCGAACTGGTGTATGTGGATGCGCATAACCGCATCGTGGACAAGCGCAGGGAAATTCCGGTGCAGGCTGCCTGAAGGACCTGGTCAGCGAAATAGAAAAGGGCAGCCTGGAAACAAGCTGCCCTTTTTATTTGGTGCCGGGAGCCGGAATCGAACCGGCACGCTATTGCTAGCGCGGGATTTTGAGTCCCGTGCGTCTACCAGTTCCGCCATCCCGGCTGATAGAGAGCGGCGATTATCAACCAAAACACCCTTTTCGGCAAGTAGCGGCGCCAGTTGACAGCGCCCTTCTGCCGCCAAATGAAGCAGACTGTATACATTTATCTAAACCTGCTTGCTGACCACATAAACATGCTCCAGCCTGAAACGGGTTTTCAGCCAGTTCTGGATACGATTTTTCGTCGAATTGCGGATCGTCCTTTTAGCTTCCAGATAAACAATCAGGGTATCCGGGCCGGCAGCTTCCACGTCCGAAGCCGCATGGGTCCCGGGCATGTTTTTGCCATGGGTAATCAGCACATTTTCCAGTTCCGGATATTGGGCCCGCAACTCTTCACGAACCTGATCATATTCGCCAAATTGATCTGTCAGCTTTTTTTGCGCATCCCTTTCGTTACGGACAACCTCTTCCAGTTGCTGAATTTTGGCATTCTTGGTTTCCAGCAAGTGCAGGCTGTTACGGTAAAGGTCCTGTTGCATTTCGGTTTTTACCAGGCTCAGGTCCATTCCATCGTCCTGCTGCAGGGTATGCACGACCAGTTTCGCAGCGCCCAGTTTATGTTGCCCAAGCTGGGCATTGAGCCGTTCCAGCGTGGCTTTGTCCGGGCCTTTACCGGCAATGGTCAGGGTGATTTTCTGATCGATCGGGTCGATCTCTTTTGCCAGGATAAATAAATTCCTTTCGGTATGCGCCATCGATTCCAGGTAACGGTTCGCATCCGTTTTGAAAACCTCGTGCTGCACGAACTGGAAGGCCAGATAAACACTGGGGACAATGGTCAGCATGATGGCTGCGGTGATAATCCACTGCGCCTGCTTCTGGCTGGCGGGCGAAGGAAAGCTGTGGCGCGGCAGGCGTAGCAGACGGGTAAACAGCAGCGCCGACAAGGCAATGTAAACGGCATTGATGGTGAAGAGATAAAACGCGCCAAAAAAGAACATGGGCTGCCCTGTGGCAATGCCATAACCGGCGGTACACAGCGGCGGCATCAGGGCGGTCGCAATGGCGACACCGGGAATGACCGTGCTTTTCTCCCGGCGCGTCACGCCGATGATCCCGGCCATTCCACCAAACAGCGCGATCAGGACATCCCACAGGTTGGGCGCAGTTCGCGCCAGCAACTCTGACTGCGCCTGTGTCAGCGGCGTCAGCAGGAAATAAAGTGTTGAAGTCAGCAGGCTGAGGAAGATGAATACGCCCAGGCTACGCGCCGATTGCCGTATCAGCTGAAAATCATCCACCCCTGCGCCGTAACCGATCCCCATGATGGGGCCCATCAGGGGAGAAATCAGCATGGCGCCGATAATGACAGCGGTAGAGTTGACGTTAAGGCCGATGGATGCCACCAGAATGGCGAACATCAGAATCCACAGGTTGGTTCCACGGGTTTTGACGCCCTGGCGGATGCTCGCCTCGATGTCGCCCGGTTCGTCCATGTCCCCGCGCAGATCGAAGAGCTTGCGTAATTCGCGTAAAAAAAGGTGTTCTCGGGTCATATCAGGTTTTCGTGTGTTGCAAAAAAGTTGCCCATTATATCCAGAGGAACCGAGGACATGGCGTGCGCTCGGTTTCAGTGCGCGAGAGATGTGGATTACACAGGGATTGATGGCCGCTTCCCAAACACCAAAAACAGAGCCCGGCAATGGGTATAATGTGCGCCATGGCCAATCCATTCACCGCTCGCTGGACCATTACCGGGAACAACCTGTGCCTGGGCCAATGGGAAATCCGCTATCTGGGGCGGTTGCTCGAACTCGACCCCGACCAGCGCGAAAAGGACATGGGCAGCTTCGGCATATTCAGCTATATCTTTCCCGATGACGAGGATCTGGCCGAAGGCCTGACGGAGGACGACTGGATAATCAAAAAAGCCGAATGGCTGGTCGATTTTTTTACCGCCAACGACATCCCTGCCGACGAAGCGCACATGCGCTGGTTCTACCAGGCCATCAACCCCCACGACTGGCGCTGTGGCAGTTGTGGGGGTTGTATCTGACGACGCTCCGCACATTTTGCGCACAGGCGCGCGGCATTCATTCCTGACGGGAACCTGCAAGCCGGGATAACTGGGCCTTCGCAAGCGCGGCATAAAGCGGCGGGCTGAATATTCTGGAGATGATGGCCGCAATCAGGGCAACCGCCATCAGGCTGATCACCATTTCATGGCCATCGATCATCTCCATGACAATAATGAAGGAAGTAATAGGCGCCTGCGTCACCGCAGCCAGGAATCCGGCCATGCAAAGCGCGCCTATCGCCGCAGCCACTTGCGGGTCGCCGAATAATGGCAAAAGGCCATGACCGATCCCGGCGCCGATGGAGAGCGATGGCGCAAATATCCCGCCCGGCACGCCGCTAAGATAGGTAAAAATCGTGGCGAGGTATTTGATGGGCGCATACTGCCATGTTTCCGTAATGCTTCCATCGAGCATATCGCGGGTAATCAGGTAGCCTGAGCCGTGCGCAGCCCCCCCGCTGACGGCGCCCAGCATCGCCACCATCAGGCCGCAGAATCCGGCCCACCACAGCGGGTGAAGATCGCGCAACTGACCGAGCCGCCCCTTCCACGGACCGGACGAATCCACGAGCGTGCGGCTGAATACCCCGCCCAGCACACCGCACACCAGCCCGCAGACAATCACTTGTGCAAAGATATCCTTGTCGATTTTGCCTACGGTGATATGACCAAAATAAGTGTAATTGCCTTGCAGGGAAATCGACACCAGACCAGACAACACGATTGCGGTGATCACCACGCCGTTGGTCTTTTGCTCGTAGCGGCGCCCCAGTTCTTCGATGGCAAACACGATGCCTGCCAGGGGCGTATTGAAGGCGGCAGAGATCCCGGCAGCACCACCGGCCAGAATCAGATGCTTGGGGTGAACGGAGAAACCCGCCGGCAGAAAACGGCGAAAAGCGTGCATCACACTGGCCCCGATCTGGACTGAAGGCCCTTCCCTGCCGGCGGAGAACCCTGCCGCCAGCGCGCCAACACCCAGCACGATTTTCCCGAAAGCCAGTTTGAGCGAAACAAGCGAAGGATGCGTGCTATCTCTCTCGCCTTCCTGCAGTGCGGCAATCGTTTGCGGGATACCGCTTCCGCCCGCACCTGAAAACCATCGGCTGGTCAGCCAGACAATCAGCATGCCACCCGCCGGAGTCAGAATGAGCGGCAGCCACCAGTGTGCTTTTTGCAGCGAGAAAAAGAAGGTGATGGCATATTCTGTAGCCCAGGTAAACAGCACCACGACAAAGCCAGCAGTCGCTGCCGCAGTCCAGACCACCAGCCGCCCGCGCCACGCATCGAAGTCCGCAAGCTTTGCGGAACGGACGGCGGACAGGATTTCATGCAGGGACGACATATCGATATTGTCTTGAGCGGTGCGGCTTCAAAACCATATTGTTACAAATATCACCGCCATCTGGTTAATTATTACCTGCGGAAAACTCGAATCCCGGAGCCGTGAATACCTGCTTCAGAAAGGATTCCGGCAGGGGCAGAGCGCCTTCTTTACATAACTCTACTGCCCGTTTATGGGCAATGCCCCCCATTGCCCGGAAAGAAGGACATCATCATCATGATGGCAACGAGCAAAAAAATATAAAACGGCAAGGAGGCATCAGATGCAAACTGCGATCTCCAACATCCATGCAGAACTCGGTATCAAGCAAGGAACGATCAGGCAGGAATCCTACAACGTTCTCACGGTGCACGTGGGCGACATGCTATGCACGCTCCAGTTGCCCAGCAAGCAATATGAACAACTGAAAGAGCAAGGCGTCGAGCCGTTCGAATTCCTGAATGCGCTGGTCGAACGCATCGGAAAACACGTGGCATAGCGGCCTCTACACAGCTTGATCCACGTCAGGGCAGCACCGGCACACACAACTCTGCTGAACCGGGGATTGGCGTATCTATCGAGCTAAACACCTGCCCACCGGCTGCGGAAGATGAAGTACACCGCACCAAGTATGCACAGTGCAGCCCACAGATAATCCAGCTTGAGCGGCTCCTTCAGATACAGGAAGGCAAACGGTACAAAAACCGTGAGAGTGATTGCCTCCTGCAGGATCTTGAGCTGGGCAACCGAGAGCATCGTGTAACCGATCCGATTTGCCGGGACCTGAAACATGTACTCAAAAAACGCGATGCCCCAGCTAAGCAACGCGGCCAACACCCACGGCTTCTGGTTCAGCTCCTTGAGGTGCGCGTACCAGGCAAACGTCATAAACACGTTGCTTAGCGAGAGCAATATGACTGTCAGAAAGATCGGGCGCATATATCCTGGTGCCTGACGTAATTAACGCCCCCGCTCACACGGCACAGCCTCGTCCACGTTATGCGTATAGAAGAACAGGCGGATCAGCCTGTCCGTCTCGAAATAGCGAAAGTTCGGCGGCAGCGGCGCTTCGGCGTCCTTGACGCCGGGATTCCACTCGATGCCGTGATAATTGTTTTCTCCCGCTGTAAACTTATACACTCCGGCGGATTCGCCTGCGGCGCTTGAAGTCGTATAATCCTGCTGGCCGCTGAATGTGATCGTGATGCCGTTGCGGCACTGCCACTGGCCTTCCAGCTTGGGCGCCTTGGGCTGATTGATGTCACAGGCGGCAAGCAGCAGTAGCAGAATCAAGCCAGTCGATTTTTTCATCATCCTCAACCCCGAACCGTTTTTTTGAAATTAACTGAATTCTAGCCCAATGCCTGCTTCGAACAAACAAGGCGATTCATCACTGCTCACTGTGGCGGATTTTGACTTCACGCTGCCCGATGAACTGATTGCCCAGTTTCCAGCCGAACAGCGGCGCCAGAGCCGCCTGCTACATGTGAACGCGCCAGCCAATGCGGTGCATGACGACTTTTTCCGGCACCTCCCCGCCTATCTCAAAGCGGGTGATCTGCTGGTATTCAACAACACCCGGGTGATCAAGGCACGCCTCTTTGGCATCAAGGAAAGCGGTGGCAAGATCGAGGTACTGGTGGAACGCGTGCTCGACGAGCACCATGTCCTGGCCCACATCCGCGCCAGCCATAGCCCGCAGCCTGGATCTTCGCTGCTGCTGGAAAACTGTCTGGCCGCCAAAGTACTGGAGAAGGAAGGCGCGCTTTACCGCCTGCAGTTTGCCGGCGACGAAGCCGTGCTGGACTTGCTGGAGCGCCACGGCAGCCTGCCCCTGCCGCCCTATATCACCCACGCGCCGGATGCAGTGGACGAAACGCGCTACCAGACGGTCTATGCCAGCCAGCCCGGCGCGGTCGCCGCGCCCACTGCCGGGCTGCATTTCGACGAAGCGATGCTGGCCGAACTGGAAGCCATGGGCGTGCATATCGCCTATGTCACGCTGCACGTCGGCGCGGGCACTTTCCAGCCGATGCGGGTGGAGAATATCGCCGATCACACCATGCACAGCGAGTGCTACCAGGTGCCACAGGAAACCGTGGACGCGATTCTCCGCGCCAGAAGCGAAGGCGGACGCATCATGGCAGTAGGCACCACCTCACTGCGCGCGCTCGAATCCGCTGCAGCAGGCGAAACCCTGCAGGCCGGTTACGGTGAAACCAGCATTTTCATCACGCCCGGCTATCAGTTCCGCGTGGTGGAGCGCCTGCTTACCAACTTCCACCTGCCCAAGTCCACCCTGCTGATGCTGGTGTCTGCCTTCGCCGGCATGGATAATATCCGCCGCGCCTATCGCCCATGCAGTTGAACAGCGCTACCGCTTTTTCAGCTATGGCGACGCCATGCTCCTAGAAAGAAAGCCATGAATCCAGGAAAAACAATTAACCACGGAGGATGCGGAGGAAAAGTGGTTTTGCCTTTCTCCGTGCACTCCGTGTCCTCCGTGGTTCAAAATCAAAGGTTTTCAGCATGAAATTCGATCTGCACCAGACCAGCGGCCTTGCCCGCCGCGGCACCCTGACGCTGGCCCACGGGACAGTGGAAACTCCGGCCTTCATGCCGGTCGGCACCTATGGCACGGTCAAGGCGATGTCGCCGCTCGAGTTGAAAGACATCGGCGCCCATATCGTGCTCGGCAACACCTTCCACCTGTGGCTGCGGCCGGGACTGGAGGTGATTGCGGCCCACGGTGGCCTGCATCGCTTCATGAACTGGGACGGCCCGATTCTTACCGACAGCGGCGGCTTCCAGGTATTCAGCCTGGGCGAGTTGCGCAAGATCACGGAAGAAGGTGTGGCATTCCAGTCGCCGGTGAACGGTGACCGCTGCTTCCTCACCCCGGAAGAGTCGATGCGCATCCAGAAGGTGCTGAACTCCGACATCGTGATGATTTTCGACGAATGCACGCCCTACCCTGCTGATTTCCACCAGGCGGCCGAGTCCATGCGCCTCTCGCTGCGCTGGGCGGAGCGCTCGAAAAAGGCCCACGAAGGCAATCCCAATGCGCTGTTCGGCATCGTGCAGGGCGGCATGCATGAACCGCTGCGCGACGAATCCCTGCGCGAACTGGTCAACATCGGCTTCGACGGCTATGCCATCGGCGGGCTTTCGGTGGGCGAACCCAAGGAGGATATGCTGCGCATCCTCAAACATACCGCGCCAAAGATGCCGGCCAACAAGCCACGCTACCTGATGGGTGTAGGCACGCCGGAAGACCTTGTGGACGCCGTGAGCCAGGGCGTGGACATGTTCGACTGCGTCATGCCCACGCGCAATGCGCGCAACGGCTGGCTGTTCACCCGCTTCGGCACGGTCAAGATCAGGAACGCGCAATACCGCCTCGACACCGGCCCGCTGGACGAGCAGTGCAGCTGTTACACCTGCCGCAACTTCACCCGCGCCTATCTGCATCACCTGTACCGCCTGGGCGAAATCCTCGGTGCCCGTCTCAACACCATCCACAACCTGCATTACTACCAGGAACTGATGCAGGGCATCCGCAAGTCCATCGAAGAACAGCGCTTTGACGAATTCGTAAAGGAGTTCAGGCAAGCACGCGCCACACCGTGATAGAATTGCGCCTATTTTGTTTTAACAATTATGGAGATTGACCGTGTTCATCAGCAACGCTTTCGCCAATGCCGCCCCCGCCCAGGACCCCACCGGAGGCATGATGCAGTTCATACCTCTGATCGTGATTTTCGTACTGTTCTACTTCATGCTGATTCGCCCCCAGATGAAGCGCGCCAAGGAGCAGAAGAACATGATCGACGCGCTGCAAAAGGGCGATGAAGTCATCACCGCAGGCGGAAACCTGGGCAAGGTCGTCAAAGTTGGCGAGAACTATGTCAGCGTGGAAATCGCCGACAACGTGGTGGTCAATGTTCAGAAAGCAGCCATCACCACCCTGCTCCCCAAAGGCACAATCAAAAGCATCTGAAGCGTGAGGGGTGAGGCGTGAGGGGTGAGCAAACCCGTCCGCCTCACCCCTAACCCCTTACCCCTCACGGAACCTGATCCATGAACCGCTACCCCATGTGGAAAAACATCCTGGTCGCAGTCACGCTGCTGCTGGGACTTCTCTACACCCTGCCCAATTTCTTCGGTGAAATGCCGGCAGTCCAGATCTCATCTGCCCGTTCCACAGTCAAGGTAGATACATCCACGCTGCAAAAAGTGGAAGAGGCCCTGAGCCAGAACAAGATTGCATCTCAGGGAACCACGCTGGACGCATCGAGCATCAGGGTTCGTTTTGCAGATACCGACACCCAGCTGAAAGCCAAGGATTTGCTGCAAAACAGCCTGGGCAACAACTACGTGGTCGCACTCAACCTGATTTCCAGTTCACCCACCTGGCTCTCTGCCATGGGCGCGCTGCCCATGTATCTCGGCCTGGACCTGCGCGGCGGCGTGCACTTCCTGCTCGAAGTGGACATGAAAGCCGCCCTGGTCAAAACCATGGAGCGCTACACCGGCGACATCCGCAGCGCGCTGCGCGAGAAAAAGATTGCCTACGCTGGCATCAGTCGCCAGCCTGACCAGACCATCCAGGTCAAATTCCGCGATGCCGAAACACGCGGCAAGGCAGCCAACGAACTGCTCAAGAACATGCCCGACCTGGTTCTGAAGGAAACCGAAGAAGGCGGCGAATTCAGAATCATCGCCAGCCTGAGTCCTCAGGCGCAAAAGCGCAGCCAGGAATTCGCCCTGCAGCAGAACATCACCACCCTGCGCAACCGCGTCAACGAACTCGGCGTGGCCGAACCCATCATCCAGCAGCAAGGTGCAGATCGCATCGTGGTGCAACTGCCCGGCGTACAGGACACCGCCAAGGCCAAGGAAATCCTGGGCCGCACCGCGACCCTGGAAATCCGCATGGTGGACGAGGAGCACGACGTCAACGCCGCGCTCCAGGGCCAGGTTCCCTTCGGCACCGAGCTGTATCATGAGCGCAAAGGCTCGCCCATGCTGGTCAAAAAGCAGGTGGTACTGACCGGCGAATACATCAGCGACGCCGCACCCGGCTTCGATCAGCAAACCAGCGAACCGGTGGTACACATCTCCCTCGACGGTCGTGGCGCGCGCATCTTCCGCGACACCACGCGCGAGAACGTGGGCAAGCGCATGGCCATCCTGCTGATCGAAAAAGGTCAGGCAGAAGTCATTACCGCGCCGGTGATCCGCGAAGAAATCGGCGGCGGACGGGTACAGATCAGCGGCGCCATGACCACTCAGGAAGCCAACGATGTTTCCCTGCTGCTGCGCGCCGGCGCCCTGGCGGCACCGATGGAAATCATCGAGGAACGCACCGTCGGCCCCAGCATGGGTGCGGAGAACATCTCCAAAGGTTTCAATTCGAACATCTACGGCTTCATCGCCATTGCCGTATTCATGATCATCTACTACCGCTTCTTCGGCACAATCTCCACCATTGCACTGAGCGCCAACCTGCTGTTCCTGATCGCCCTGCTGTCCCTCCTGCAGGCCACCCTGACCCTGCCCGGCATGGCGGCGATCGCGCTCACCATCGGCATGGCGATCGACGCCAACGTGCTGATCAACGAGCGTATCCGCGAGGAACTGCGCAACGGCAACTCGCCTCAGTCGGCCATCTATGCAGGCTACGAACGCGCCTTCGATACCATTCTGGACTCCAACATCACCACCTTCATCGCCGGTGTGGCCCTGTTCTGGCTCGGCTCCGGTCCGGTGCGGGGTTTTGCGGTGGTATTGTGCCTCGGCATCCTGACCTCGATTTTCAGCGCGGTGGTCGTGTCACGCAGCCTCGTCAATTTCAGCTATGGCCGCAAGGCAAGGCTGGAGAAGATTTCGATTTGATTTTTGAACCACGGAGAACACGGAGTTCACGGAGAAAACCAGGCAACAACCATCTCCGTGTTCTCCGTGGTTAAGACGGTCTAAGACAAGGATTCAACATGCTGGAATTTTTTAACATTAAACGCGACATCCCGTTCATGAGCTATGCACGGGTGACCACGCTGATCTCCCTGGTAACTTTCATCCTGGCAGTGGCCGCGCTCGGCTTCAAGGGCCTCAATCTGGGCGTGGACTTCACCGGCGGCACCGTGATGGAAATCACCTACCCGCAACCTGCGGAAGTGCCAAAAATCCGCGACACGCTGGAAAAAATGGGCCTCAAGGACGCCGCGGTACAAACCTTCGGCACCTCGCGCGACGTCCTGATCCGCCTGCCGGCCAAACCCGAGCTCAGCAGCGCGAAGCTTTCTGATCAGGTTTTCCAGGCACTCACAGCAGCGGACGCCAGCGTCAAATTGCAGCGCGTCGAATTCGTCGGCCCGCAGGTCGGCAAGGAACTCTATGAAAGCGGCGCCCTGGCCCTGCTGGTAGTGTGCTTCGGCATCATGGCCTATCTTGCCATCCGCTTCGAATGGCGCTTTGCCGTGGCTGCCATTATCGCCAACATGCACGACATCGTGATCATCCTGGGCTTCTTCGCCTTTTTCCAGTGGGACTTTTCCCTCACCGTGCTGGCTGCGGTACTGGCGATCCTGGGCTACTCGGTGAACGAATCGGTGGTGGTGTTCGATCGGATCCGTGAAAACTTCCGCAAGATGCGCAAGGCCAGCGTGCCTGAAGTGATCGACAACGCCATCACCCGCACCATGTCGCGCACCATCATCACCCACTTCAGCACCCAGCTGATGGTGCTGGCCATGCTGTTTTTCGGCGGAGAGGCGCTGCACTACTTTGCCCTGGCACTGACAATCGGCATCCTGTTCGGCATTTACTCCTCGGTGCTGGTCGCCAGCCCGATCGTGCTGTGGCTGGGCGTTTCACGCGAACAGTTCATCAAGCCGGAGAAAAAGGAAGGCGAAGAAGCCGAAGTCCTGCCATAAGACGAAGCGGCGGCAGCACTTCATTCCTCTTCCGGCTTTGTCCTTTACTGCATCAGGACCTTAGCCACCAACATTTCTGGCAGCCTATTTGCGCCAGCCACAAAGCATGATAGCGTTGCGGCATGGAATTTCTGGCTTATGCTGCGCTCGCACTTTTCTTCCTGATCGCCCCGCTGCTGGGCATTTCCGCCTATCTGCGGCTGGGCAAGATGGAAAAAGCCCAGCGCGAACGCAACAACGCCCTGAATTTACGCATATCCACGCTGGAAGATGAGATCGCGCAGTTAAAAAGATCACCATCCGGGCTGGCACCGGTTGAATCAGCGCCCCTCGCCGAAAACACGGCGCCCGTTATCAGGCCAGTGATTAGCGCCGTCAATGCGGCTCCCGCACCTCAAACCAGCCCCGTAAAGAAACCCCTGTCCAGCATCGATCTGGAATCCCTGATCGCCGGCCACTGGCTCAACCGTATCGGCATCATCACGCTCCTCTTGGCAGGATCGTTTTTTCTCAAATTTGCCTTCGACAACGACTGGATCGGCCCGGCAGGCCGCGTCGTCATCGGCCTGCTGTCTGGCAGCGCGCTGATCGTGTTCAGTCAGACCCTGCTCAAACGCGGCTACAGCTATTTTTCCGACGGCATCGCCGGGCTGGGCGCGGGCGTGCTGTATCTTTCGCTCTACGCATCCCACCAGCTTTATCATCTCGTTCCGTCCTGGGCGGCATTCGGCGGCATGGTCATCACGACGGCCGCCCTGATGGGGCTGGCGCTGGGCAGGGATTCACAGCGCATCGCCCTGCTGGCGCTGGCAGGCGGCTTCCTCACTCCGGCCCTGCTCAGCAGCGGAGTGGACGCGCAAGTCCAGCTCTTCAGCTACCTCGCCGTGCTGAACATGGGCCTGCTGTTTCTCGCCCGCCGCCGCGACTGGGATCTGCTGCCGCCACTGGCGCTGCTCGCCACGATCGGCTATTACTTCGGCTGGCATGGACAATTCTATCGCGACGCCACCCACCTGCTGCCGACACTCGCATTCCTGACCCTGTTCTTTGCCCAGTTCTCCGCCCTTTCCATACTTCAGGCACGCCGCGGCAGCCGCCTCACCGAGTTGCAGATCCTGCTGCTGCTCCTGAATGCAGGCTTTTACCTGATTGCGCTGGGTGATCTGCTCTACGACCCGCATCGCACCTACATGGTCATTGCCCTGCTGGCCGTTTCCGCCGCCTATCTCGGCATGATGCGCCTTGTCCCGCCTTCACCCTCGCGCCTGCCTTTTGCCGCAATCGCCCTGACCTCCGCCACGCTGGTCATTCCGGTGCAACTGGAAGGAGAATGGATCGCCATTGCCTGGGCAATCGAGGGCGCAGCGCTGGCTGGCAGCGGATTCAGAAGCGGCAGCGCCAGTTTGCGCGGCGCCAGCCTGATTCTGTTTGCACTCGCTGCATTCAACCTGATCTTCGACCTGCCGGATGGCGGAGCCTTTCTCTTCAATGCACGCTTCGCCACTTTTGCCGTTCTGGTCGCCTGTCTGGGTATTGCAGCCACATGGGCTTTCAGGGCGAACGAAACACTTTCCAGCAACGAGCGTGCCGGATTTGGCATGGTGGGTGTGGCCACGAATATTTTTGCCGTGTGGGGCCTCTCGCTGGAATTGTGGGATGTGTTCAGCACCGGACAGCGTGCCGGGCTGGCACAAATGCTCGCCCTGTCCCTGTTCTGGGCAGCCTATGCCACGGTTCTGATCCTTGTTGGCGTGCGGCGCAACATCCCCGCACTGCGCTGGCAGGCGCTGGCGCTGTTCGGCCTGCTGGTAGGCAAGGTCTTCCTGTACGACCTCTCCCTGCTCGACAAGGCCTATCGCATCGCCTCCTTCTTTGCCCTGGGCACGGCATTGCTGGTGGTTTCCTTTTTTTACCAGCGGCGCCAGAACACAGGGAAAAGCACAGCTGAAAAACCGGGAGCGGAACCATGATGCGCTGGCTGTTCCTGCTGCTTTTGCCCCTGGCGGCAGAGGCCGCCGGGCTTCCAGGCAGCTGGCAGCACTGGCAGTACTTTCGTTCTGTTCAAACACCTGCCGCCCCGGCGGAATGGACGAGCATTACCCTGCCATCCGAAATTTATGGCCCGGCACAAGGCAGTCTTGCCGACTTGCGCCTGAGCGACGAAAGCGGCACAGAAATCCCCTATTTGCTGCATGCGCAACAGGAACAGTGCCAGCGCACCTGGCGCAACGTTCCTGTCGGCGATACCGGATTCAGTCCTGGCCAGCACAGTCAGGCAGTAATCGATACCGGAAGCGAAGGCGCGCCACATAACGCGGTTGAAATCACCAGCGACCAGAAGGATTTTTTTACCTGGACGGAAATATCCGCCAGCGATGACCGCATCAACTGGCGCGTCGTGCAGGAAAAAGCACCGTTTTACCGCTTCGGCAATGACAGGCAGGACAAGGGCGAGATACTGAATTACCCCCTGACCCGCTCGCGCTGGCTGCGTCTGCGCTTTCTGCAGGGCGAGAAGGCGCTGCTGGCCACTGGTGCCCGTATCACCCATGAAGTCCGGATCGAGGCCGAACGAATTCCGCTGGTTGTCGAATTTCAGATTGCTGCCCGGCAAGCGGAACAGGAAACCGTATGGCAAGCCGATCTGGGCCAGATGCTGCCACCCATTTCCGCATTTCGCTTTGCCTCCAGCCAGGCCGAATTTCACCGCGGGATCAGAATCAGCGCCAGCCAAGACGGCAAGAACTGGCGCAACATCGCGCACGGGCACATCTACCGCCATCCCGCCGGCAATGACGAAAAACAGCGTACCGCGCTGGAAATCAGCTTTCCCGAGACGCATGCCAGATTCTGGCGATTCAGCGTGATCAACCGCAACGACCCGGCGCTGCCCGGTCTGCAGGCACAGATGCTGGCCACTCCGCGACACCTGGCGTTCAGGCCCGGGGCAGGACAGAGCTACCGTCTGTTTTACGGCAACCCGCGCGCCACAACGGCGCATTACGAACTGGCGCAAATATCGAAGGATGTTCAATGGAAATCTGTGCCAGTTTCCGCGGTGGGAAAGGAAGAACTTAACCGGGACTACGTCAGCTCAGCACCATGGAGCGATCGCAACCCATGGCTGCTTTGGACAGCGCTCATCGCGGCAGTAAGCCTGCTGGCGTGGATAGCCATCAATGCACTACGCCACGGCCATGCCGGCGCAAAGGATTAAATCAGGGAATTGAACAGGGCAGGGAGAACGCCCTGCTCCAGCCGGGATCAGGCAGTAGTGTTAATGTTCTGGCCCAGGTTGGGCGGAAGATTCGTGGCCGTTTTTTCGGTCTTGGGAACGGCGTTGATCAGTTGCATGGCATTCTGCGACGCACTATCCAAGGCCTTTTTCAGCACGGAAGTCCCGGCATCGTTACCAGTGACCTGTCCAGCCGCTGAAGCCAGCGCCGTACTCGTATTCAAGTTTACATTCATAACAACCTCCGCTTTTCAAACAAGCAGTTTGAGTATACGCCCACTTTTTACAGCAATGCAAACCCGCCTGGCGGTTTAGGATAAAATCCTGCCATGACTCTTACCGAACTGCGCTATATCGCCGCCCTCTCCAGCGCCCGTCATTTTGGCCGCGCAGCGGAAGCCTGTTTTGTCAGCCAGCCCACGCTGAGCGTGGCGATCCGCAAGCTCGAGGAGGAACTGGGCGTCACGCTTTTCGAACGCGGAACAAGCGAAATCACCATGACCCCCATCGGTGAACAAGTGGTGGCGCAGGCACAACGGGTGCTGGAAGAAGCCAGCACTGTCAAATCCATCGCCCAGCAGGGACAAGACCAGCTGGTGGGTCCTTTACGCCTCGGCGCCATCTACACCATCGCCCCCTATCTGCTGCCGCAGTTGATTCCGGCACTGCACCAGCTTGCACCGAAGATGCCGCTGCACATTGAGGAAAACTTTACTGCCCGCCTCAACGAGCGGCTGAAACAGGGTGATCTGGATGTCATCATTATCGCGTTGCCATTTGACGAACCCGGCTTCATCACGCAGGCGCTTTACGACGAACCCTTCCGCGTAGCTTTGCCATCAGACCATCCCTGGTGCGAGAAAAAAACCATCAGCAGCGCCGAGCTTGAACACGAAAGCCTGCTTCTGCTGGGCCAGGGGCATTGCTTTCGCGATCAGATATTGCAGGCCTGCTCCGCGCTCAATCGCTCCAATGCCGCGCCCGGCAGCATACAGAAAACCCTCGAAGGCAGCTCACTCGAAACCATCCGCCACATGGTGGCCAGTGGCGCCGGCATCACAGTGCTGCCCTGCACTGCGATCAGTGCGGCCACGAATGAAAACAGCCTGCTGGCCTATCGCCCGTTCAGCGCCCCCATGCCCAGCCGCCGGGTTGCCCTGGCATGGCGCAAGCGCTATCCCCGGCCTGATGCCATCGCCGCCGTGCGTCAGGCAGTAATGGGTGCTGGCCTGCCATGCGTCTCCGTGCTGGACCTTCCCCCGCAAGAAAACTAATCGCTTGCGCACGCATCTGATCACGATGTAAGTTCTCCGGCCACAGTGTAATCCTGATATTTATCAGGATTACACTTGCAATATTGGGTCATCGGCCTTAAATCAGCAGTTTGGAATCAACCCAAAGAAAATGGCCAGGGAGCAAAACATGAAGAAATTCCAATGTGTCGTATGTGGCTGGATTTACGATGAAACCGCTGGCGCACCGGATGAAGGCATTGCCGCCGGAACGCGCTGGGAAGATATCCCGGATAGCTGGGCATGCCCGGACTGCGGCGTGAGCAAGGCCGATTTCGAAATGGTTCAGATCGCCTGATGGATGGTAGCGGAGAGTTTTCTCCCTCGCCACAAGGAAAAAGCATGCCCCCCCTCATCATCATCGGCAGTGGTCTGGCCGGCTTCACGCTGGCGCGGGAATGGCGCAAGCTCGACAGCATCACGCCACTGCACATATTCACCACCGATGACGGCGGATTCTATTCCAAGCCCATGCTCTCCAATGCCATTGCCGGAGGCAAATCAGCCGAAAAACTGGCTACAAAAACGGCTGAACAGATGGCGCAGGAACTGAATGCCGGGATTCATGCGCACACCGGAATCAGCGCCATCCACCCGGAGCGCCACTGCATCAGCGCAAACGGTCAGGAAATCGCCTATTCCCGCCTGGTACTGGCACAGGGCGCCGACCCGATCCGCCTGCCGCTGCTGGGCGATGGCGCTGATGCGGTCATGTCGGTCAACAACCTCGACGATTACGCCCGCTTCCGCACCGCGCTGGAAGGCAAGAAACGCGTCGCCATCCTCGGCGGAGGACTGATCGGCTGTGAATTTGCCAACGACCTGCTGGCAGGCGGTTTCAGCATTGACGTCATCGATCCCGGCACACGCCCGCTAGGTGCGCTGTTGCCAGCCGAAGTCAGCCTGAAACTGCAGGATGCTCTGTGCCAACAGGGCGTGAACTGGCACTTCGGCGTCAAGGCAGAAGCCGTTGAGCGGGCGGGTAATGCCTTGCGCCTCCGGCTTTCCGATGGCTCTGGCATGGATGCGGATATCGTGCTTTCTGCCATCGGCCTGCGTTCACGCACCGCTCTGGCCGCAGCGGCAGGCATCGCCGTCAAGCGCGGCATCGTGGTCGACAACCAGCTCAAAACCAGCGCTCCGGACATCTATGCCATTGGCGACTGCGCCGAAGCGCAAGGCATGGTATTGCTGTATGTCATGCCGCTGATGCAGCAGGCACGCACGCTGGCAAAAGTGCTCGCCGGTGCGGAAGCCGAATTGAGTTACCCGGTGATGCCGGTGGTCATCAAGACACCGGCCTGCCCGGTCACGGTCTGTCCGCCAGCGCCCGGCACGGAAGGCGAATGGAAAGTGGAAACCATGCAGCAGGGCATGCGCGCCCTGTTTCATGATGCTGCAGGCAGCCTGCGAGGTTTCGCGCTGACCGAGCAGGCCATGGCGGAAAAAAACAGCCTGGCGCTGCAACTGCCCAACGCGCAACACAAACCCGGCCCAGTTAAATTAACTCAGGGCTGAAGCGGCTTGTTCAGCACATGCTTATCCAGCAGGTACGATAATCCCATCTAACCTGCTGTGTAAAAGTATTACAAGGAATATGGCATGACACATGAAGCAGCAGCCAGTCAGAACTCTGGCCGCTACATATCGGCAAACAAAGCGTAGCTGACCCTGGCTGGCCAGCCACACTTTGACCAGACCGCATTCCTTGATTTGGTCTAAATGCACATTAAATGCTATGCTAACGTCACAAAAAAACAGCAACAATTATTCTGCAATAAGCCTTGAATAAGAAAATCAATATGAACATGAAAATAAAACTTTCTATCTGGTGCGCTGGCCTGGCACTGCTCCCCTCTTTAAGTCTTGCACAGCCAGTTACGCTGAAGGATGTGACGCAAAACGCGATTCTGAACAATCCGGAAGTGCTGTCGCGCTGGCATATTTTCAAAGCCGCTGAGGATGAGCGCAATGCGGCTTCAGGTGGGTTTTTACCCCGCGTCGACCTATCGGCAGGTGTCGGCCGAGAGAACCGGAATGATCCATTGATTCAACGTGATTACACGCGCAACTCTGCCGCTCTTACCCTGACACAGATGCTGTACGATGGCTTTGCCACCAGCAACGATGTCCAGCGGCTTGGGCACGCACGCCTGGTTCGGGCGCTTGAGCTGCAGGACAGCATCGACACCACTGCGCTGGAAGCCGCTCGGGCCTATTTTGATGTACTGCGCTACCGCGAATTGACGACCCGCGCAGAAGATAACTACGTGATGCACCGTTCGATATCCGAACAGATTCAAAACAGGGTGCAAGCTGGCGTTGGACGCCGTGTTGACCTGGAACAGGCGGCGGGCCGCCTGGCACTTGCCGAGTCAAACCTGCTGACCGAATCCTCGAACCTGCATGATGTCAGCACCCGATTTCAGCGCATTACCGGCAACACGCCCCCTGCCGGGATGGAAAGCATTACCAGGCTGCCCGAAGGGATACCGGCCAGCGCAGAGGCAGCACACAAGGCAGCACAAACCGGCAACCCTGCGTTGCGCGCAGCGATCGAAAATGTCCGCGCCGCGATGTCTGCTTCTCAAGCCCGCCGCGCAGCATACCAGCCACATATTGATCTGCGCCTGAGCACCATGACAGGCAAGGACCTCAACGGCTACACGGGAGATCACCGCAACGATATAGCTGAAGTGGTACTCAACTGGAACCTGTTTAATGGCCTTTCTGACCAGGCGCGCAGCCGCCAGTATGTGGAGCAGGCGGATTCGGCCAGAAACCTCCGCGACAAGACCTGCCGCGATGTACGCCAGACACTCGCCATTGCCTATAACGACGTGCGCAAACTCCATGAACAGTTGGATTATCTGGAACAACACCAGCTTTCCATTGAAAAGGCACGTGACGCTTACCGCGACCAGTTCGACATCGGCCAGCGCACCCTGCTTGATCTTCTCGATACGGAAAATGAACTATTCCAGGCCAAGCGTGCTTATATCAATGCCGAGCATGACTTAGCCATCGCCTATGTGCGCACCCATGCCGGAATGGGCCGGATCCTCCCTGCACTCGGCATTTCCGCTGCCGCCAACACTCAAACTGCGGCTCTTGACCAATGGGCCGCTGCAGAGGATGCCCCCGCACAATGCCCGCCCGATGCCGTAAATACATATACGGTCAACAAGGAATTGCTGAATGCGCGTGCAATGGAATTGCAGAAAGAAACGACCATACCGGTTTCAGCCACGCCGCTCACTCTTGCGCCCGAAAGCCAGCCGGGGCAGGCTCTTAAGGACTGGGCTGCGGCCTGGTCCAGCCGCAACACACAGAACTATCTGGATGCTTACGCCCCCAATTTCATACCGGCAACGGGCGTCAGTCGTGACACCTGGGCAGCGCAGAGAAAGGAAATCATTGCTCGCACCAGTGAGATAGCACTTGATATCAGCAATATCAAAACAGTAGTGCATGATCCGCGCCACGCGACCACCACTTTCCGCCAGAATTATCGCTCGCCAACTTACTCGGATGTGGTATCAAAAACCCTGGAATGGCGACAGAACGATGGAAAGTGGCGCATCATCCGGGAAACTTCTGCGCCCGTACCCCAGCCATAGCCAACCGCCAACTTCATTTTCTGGCAGCACCTTGTGGTGCTGCCACAGGAGTTTTTTCGATCTTGTGTCATTCCTGCATTGCATTTTTACCGGCAAAGCCGTTGGTCCTTGCTGGACATTTGCTCTTCTGGACTTGAAAATCACCAGAAGATCAAGCCAGGACCGGCTCGAGATCGAAACCAAGGACTTCTCATGACATCTCCAGACCAGCCCACAACCGGCAAAAACCATCTCGGTGAGGGGCTGCATGAAGACTTGCTACACCCTGACCCCCTGCTTGACTGCCTGGTTGAGCTCACGCGCATCCATGGCCGCCCCAGCACAAGGGCTGCCTTGTCGGCAGGCCTGCCCCTGCCAAAAGAAGGCCTCACGCCTTCCCTCTTTGCTCGCCCGGCGGCACGTGCCGGCTTTTCCAGCAAGGTAGTGCGCAGAAAACTTGAAAAAATCGACCCAGCGCTACTCCCCGTGATTCTTCTGCTAAACGGGAATGAGGCCTGCCTGCTATTGGGGTGGGATGATGCAGGTCAAACCGCACGCTTACTGTTCCCGGACACTTCTCAAGGCTCGGTCACCCTGCCGCGCGAGGAACTGGCTGCCCGCTACACCGACATCGCCATCTTTGCACGCCCCCATTTCCGCTTTGACCAGCGCACCCCGGAAATAGGCAGCCTGCCGCAAAAACACTGGTTTTGGGGCGCTTTTCTCGAACAGCTGCCGGTTTACCGCGACATTCTGGCAGCAGCCATGCTGATCAACCTGTTTGCGCTGGCCATGCCACTTTTCACCATGAATGTATATGACCGCGTGGTACCCAACTTCGCCGTCGAGACCTTGTGGATGCTGGCTGCCGGACTGGTGTTGGTGCTAGGGATCGATTATGTGTTGCGGCTGTTGCGTGGTCACTTTATTGATCTTGCCAGTGTTCGCATCGACCTCAGGCTCTCCAAGCTGATCATGGAACAGGTGCTGGGCATGCGCCTGAGCAATCGTCCCGCCTCCGTCGGCTCCTACGCAGCCACGCTGAGGTCCTTTGAGTCGGTAAGGGATTTCATCGCTTCTGCCACCGTGACTGCGCTGATCGACCTGCCCTTCGCCCTGCTATTCTTTCTCGTCCTGGCATGGATATCCTGGCCGCTGGTCTTTATCCCGATACTGGGCGTCATTGCGGTGGTAATTTACAGTTATGTCATTCAGCACAAAATGCACGAACTATCCGAGAGCACTTTCCGTTCCGCTGCATTGCGTAATGCCACCTTGGTAGAAAGCCTGACCGCACTCGAGACCATCAAGGCCCACGGTGCCGAAGGCGTGATGCAGGCAAAATGGGAGAAGACCGCTGCCTTCCTCGCGCGCATGAACGCCCAGATGCGTCTGCTCTCATCCTCTGCCATCAATGGCGTCATGACTTTGCAACAACTCGTGAACATGAGCGTGATTGTGGGCGGGGTGTACCTGATTCATGCCGGCATGCTCACCATGGGCGGCCTGATTGCCTGCACCATGCTGGCCTCTCGCGCCATGGCACCACTGGGGCAGATCGTCGGCCTGCTGTTGCAGTTCCAGAATGCCGAAACCGCACTCAAGTCGCTGGAACAGACCATGTCGCAGGCGACAGAACGCTCTGAAGAAACCACCTTCATTCATCGCCCTGAAATCCATGGAGAAATCGAATTCAGTAACGTGCAGTTCACCTACCCCGGCCACAGCGAACCCGCACTACGCGGCGTGTCGTTCAAAATCAGGCCCGGTGAGCATACCGTCGTGATCGGGCGTGTCGGATCCGGCAAGACAACCCTGCAAAAACTGATGCTGGGTCTCTACCCCCCGAGCAAAGGCACGGTCCGGATCGACGGGGTGGATCTGCGCCAGCTCGACCCTGCCGATGTGCGCCGCAACATTGGTTACGTCGAACAGGACACTATCCTGCTCTATGGCTCTTTGCGCGAAAACATCGCCATCGGCGCACCCTATGCCGATGACCGTACCATTATTGCCGCAGCCGATGTCGGTGGACTGTCCGAATTCGTTAACCGCCACCCCCAGGGATTCGATATGACTATCGGGGAACGCGGCGAATCACTTTCCGGTGGTCAGCGCCAGGGGGTCGCCATTGCTCGCGCCGCGCTGCTCGACCCGCCGATCATGTTGCTGGACGAGCCCACCAGTTCGATGGACTTCACCTCCGAATCGCAATTCAAGGAGCGGCTGCGCGCTTTTGCGCAGAACAAGACCCTGATCATCGTCACGCACCGCAACAGCCTGCTTGACCTGGCGACCCGCATCATCGTCATCGATGAAGGACGCATCGTAGCAGATGGCCCGCGTGACAAAGTAATCAGCGATCTGCAATCCGGACGCGTCGGGAGCGTTTCATGAAAAAGCGCCTGATCTCAGCAGCAAAAGGCATCCGGGCCGTGCTGGAATACATCCGCCTCAAGGTCCAGCCGGATATGGATCGCTGGCTCAGCTCGTGGAAAACCGACCCGGATCTGCCAGAGCCGGATTTCGTCGCCGATGCCGACTACTACATCGTCCAGCAGGAACCGCTACGCGCCCGGGTCCTGATCCGCAGCCTGGCCGTGGTGTTTCTGATCTTCACTATGTGGGCAGCCCTGGCCCAGGTGGATGAGATCACCCGCGGCGAAGGCAAAGTTGTGCCCTCCCAGCAGTTGCAGGTATTGCAAAGCCTGGATGGCGGCATCGTATCCGAGATCAAGGTGCGCGAAGGCCAGATCGTCAACCCGGGCGACTTGCTACTCAGCATCGATGCCACCCGCTTCGTCTCCACCGTGCGAGAAAGCCAGTCCCAGTATTCTTCCCTCCTGGCCAAGGCGGCACGCCAGCGCGCGCTGACCGAAGGCAAGCCATTTATCCCCCCGGAGGAAAGCCTCAAGGAAGATCCCCGGACGGTTGAGGAAGAACAACGGCTATACGAAACCGCCACTTCCAATCTGGAAGCCCAGATCTCGATCGCCCGCCAGCAAGTCGCACAGCGCCAGCAGGAGCTCGCGGAAGCACGTGCGCGCCACGAGCAGGCATCACAGGCCTATGAACTCACGTTCAAGGAACTTACCGCCACCAAACCGCTGCTCAAAACCGGTGCCATTTCCGTGGTGGAACTCCTGCGTCTGGAACGCGATGTGACGCGCTTCCGCGGCGAACGCGACATGGCAGCCAGCCAGATAGCTCGCATCCATGCGGCCATCGCCGAGGCCACACGCAAAATTCAGGAAGTCGAACTCGCATTTCGCAAGGAGCAGGGCACCGAACTTTCCGAAACCATGGCCAAGCTCAACGCCCTGTCCGAAAGCAGTGTTGGCCTGGCAGACAGAGTCAAGCATTCAGACTTGCGCTCACCGGTTCGAGGCACCGTCAAGCGCCTTCTGGTCAACACCGTGGGTGGCGTGATTCAGCCCGGAAAAGATGCGGTTGAAATCGTCCCGCTGGAAGACAACCTGCTGCTCGAAGCCAAGGTCATGCCCAAGGACATCGCCTTCCTTCGTCCCGGACAGAGAGCGCTGGTCAAATTCACCGCCTATGACTTTTCCGTCTATGGTGGACTGGAAGCCACGCTGGAACATATTGGAGCAGATTCACTGACAGACGAGCGTGGCAACACTTTCTATATCGTACGTGTGCGCACCCTCAAATCCAGATTGGGAGAGAATCTTCCCGTCATTCCAGGGATGGTGGCTGAAGTAGACATTATCACGGGCCAGAAAAGCATTCTCTCCTACCTGCTGAAGCCGGTCATCAAAGCCAAACAGGCCGCATTGACCGAGCGTTGATAAAGACAAGCATGGAAACCCAAAGTCTCTTTATTTCATCCGATGGCGAAATATTACCGCGCTGGCTAGAAGCATTTCCAAATGCCACAGGAAGCAAAACGGGCAATGCACTCCATAACAGAAAATGTGACATTGCCTGGTTACGCATCGCTGCCGGGGAGCCAGTCACACAGGAGATGGAGATCATCCGCAAACATCTGGGTACCCGTGGCATGTGTCGTACTGAGCGACCATCCGAGTGACGAGCAGGCATTAGCTGCATTCAGCACAAATGCCCGTGGCTACTGCAACACCCATGCAGATCCGGCAGTACTGCAGCAGGTCGCCAGCGTAGTTCAGCAGGGCGGCCTGTGGATTGGCGAATCGCTGATGCAGCGCGTCATTGCGTCGACAGCACGGGTCATTCACGACAGGATCAGACAGAAAATCATGGCTGGGAAGAAGATCTGACCGAACGCGAACGTGAAACCGCCCATCACATTGCCCGCGGTGCCAGCAACAAGGAAATCGCACGTGAGCTAGGCATAACAGAGCGCACCGTAAAAGCGCACGTCGGCGCCATTCTGGAAAAACTCAACCTTCGCGACCGCCTGCAAATCGCTCTCCGCGTCAACGGCCAAACACCTGCCTGACGGCCCATTCGCCGGGTTGTACCTCAGTCCAATACCTATCCTGGGATAATCGCACTAAAGTAGCGACCATCATTCATTTCGCACGGAATTTTTATCATGGCACAGCAAACCAACATCGTCGGCAAAGTCGCCCTCCTCGAAGGCCAGGCCTTTGCGCGCAGTTCCGACGGCTCACAGCGCCAGCTCAAGCTCGGTGATGCCGTGTATGAAGGCGAAGTGATCATCACCAGGGAAGGAAGCAAAGTCGAACTGGCCTTCGATCAGGGGCCGACCTTTCTGCTGCGTGAAAAGGAAACGCTGACCCTGGATAGCAGCGTATTCGACAGCGAAAGCGCCGATGCAAAAAATGCAGCACTGCTTCCGCGCGTGGGCGAGTTAACCGAAATCACCCAGGCCATCGCCACAGGCAGCAGCCTCGACCAGCTGCTCGAAGAAACTGCAGCGGGATTGACCGGTGGTGGCGCGTCTAATGACGGCCACAATTTTGTCCAACTGATTCGTATTGTTGAGGCGATTCCTCCACTCAGTTACGAATTCATCTCAGCGACTCCCAACCAGATCCCCACCGTTGCAAGAAGGTCAAATTTTACAAGAGGTTCAAAAGGCACCGAACCTGCGCCAACCACGTCTACGCCC